>JACRBT010000014.1 GCA_016234445.1 Chloroflexota bacterium
CCTCCACCGCTCTCTCATCCGTACCGCCGCCCCCGCCGGAAAACCAGATCCGTTCGCGGCGCCTGCGGTGAACCGCCGCCATCCGTACCGCGACTGGTAAGGAGCGGCGTCTCCCCCAACGGCATCCCATGGAGCCGGACCGGCCTCCCATCGCCCGGCGTTCCGTGCCGGTAGCGGCAACCACTCCTTCACAGTCGTGGCAAAGGCGAGCGATGTGCTTCCGGCCTCCCCTGGCCCCAACGGAACGCTTGACCCCGCCCCTCGTCATCTGCATACTTGCGTAACTATGCAAATAGACCCCGCCGACGCCATCTTCCATCAGTTCGCCAGGATCACCACCGCCCTCGCCTCCCCCAGCCGCCTCAAGCTGCTCGACCGCCTCTGCCAGGGCGAACAGACCGTCGAACAGCTCGCCGACGCGGCCGGCCTGGGCGTCTCGAACGCCTCCCGCCAGCTCCGCATGCTCGCCGAATGCGGCCTCGCCACGGCCCGCCGGGACCCCCCGCGCGTCTACTACCGGGTCGCGAACGACGCCGTCGTCGCCTTCTGGTTCTCCCTTCGCGGCCTCGCCAGGGACCAGCTCGCCGAACTCGACCGCATCGTCGCGGAACTGGTTACGGGCACCGACCCCCTGCAGCCTCTGAGCCGCGAAGAGCTGGCCGCCCGCATGAAGGCCGGCGACGTCGTCCTCCTCGACGTCCGCCCCGGGCCGGAATACCGCGCCGGCCACATCCCCGGCGCCCTCTCCATCCCCATCGACGAACTCGACGCCCGCCTGGCCGCGTTGCCCGCGGACAAAGTCGTCGTCGCCTACTGCCGGGGACCCTACTGCATGCTCTCCTTCGACGCCGTCCGCGAACTCCGGGCCTCCGGGTTCGCCGCCCTCCGCCTCGAAGACGGCTTCCCCGAATGGAAAGCGGCCGGCCTCCCGGTCCAGGCCGCCTGAAAGGAACCTCGATGCTCGGCACCCTGAAGTCTCTCCCGGCCCGGATCCCCGGCCGCGCCCGGACCGCACCCCCGCCGTCGGTCCTCATCATCCTCAGCCAGGCGCCGTTCGACGGCGACGCCACCTGGAACGCCCTCCGCCTCGCCTCCACCCTCCTCGACCAGAAGTCGCCGGTCCGGATCTTCGTCATGAACGACGCCATCGACGTCATCCGCAAGGGCGCCGTCCCCGAAGGCGCCGAGTTCGACCTCCAGGCGATGCTTCGCGACCTCCTTCCCCGGGGCGGCCGGATCAAGATCTGCACCACCTGCATCAACCGCTGCGGCATCGGCCAGGGCGAGGTCATCCCCGAGGCGATCATGGCCACCATGGCCGACCTCGCCGCCTGGATCACCGGCAGCGACCGCGTCGTCGTCTTCTAGGAGGCTGTCATGACTTCTCCCGCTCCCCAGCGCGTCGTCGTCCTCGGAGGAGGGATTGGCGGCCAGGTCGCGGCGACCCGGCTCAAGGCGAAGCTCGGCGCCGACGCCCGCGTCATCCTCGTCGAACGGTCGACGACGTTCACCTTCGCCCCCTCACTGCTCTGGCTGATGGTCGGCAAGCGCCAGCCTCGCACCATCACCCGCGACTACTCGGGCCTCTCGCGGCGCGGCGTCGAAGTCGTCCACGCCAGCGTGACCGGCATCGACACCGCCGCGGCCGAAGTCCAGACCGAAGGTGGCACGATCGGCTACGACTACCTGGTCGTCGCCCTTGGGGCCGCGCTCGACCTCGGCCGCATCCCCGGCCTCGCCGAGCACACCCACCATCCCTACGACCTCCCCTCGGCCGAACGCCTCCGCGACGCCCTCGCCGCGTTCCGGGGCGGGCGGGTGACGGTGGCGATCGCATCGCTGCCCTACAAGTGCCCCGCCGCGCCCTACGAGACGGCCATGCTGATCGACGGCTACCTCCGCGAGCGCGGCCTCCACGACGCCTCCCGGATCGACCTCTACACCCCTGAGCCGCTCCCCCTTCCCGTCGCCGGGCCGCATGCCGGCTACAGCGTCGCCGCGGAGCTGGCCGCCCGGGGGATCACCTTCCACCCGCGCACCCAGCTCGAAGCGGTCGAGCCCTCCGCCCTCCGCCTGGGGGGTGAACTCGTCCCGCACGACCTCGCCGTCGTCATCCCGCCGCACCGGCCGCCAGCGGTGATCGCCGCCAGCGGGCTTGCCGGCCCCAACGGCTGGATCCCGGTCGACCGCTCCACCCTTCGCACCCGGGCCAGCAACGTCTATGCCATCGGCGACAACACGGCCATCCCGCTCGAGAACGGGATGCTGCTGCCGAAGGCCGGCGTCTTTGCCCACGGGGAAGCCGAAGTCGTCGCCGCGAACATCGCCCGGCGGGTCCACGGCGACCTGCGCGAAGACGCGTTCGACGGCCATGGCACCTGCTTCCTGGAGACCGGCGGCGGGAAGTCGGGCCTCGCGCGCGGGGACTTCTACGCGTCGCCCCTGCCCCGAGTCGCGATGCACCGCCCTCGCCGCACCTGGCACGCCGCCAAGATCGGCTTCGAACAGTACTGGCTCCGCCGCTGGCTGTAGGGAGTGCTGAGTGCTGAGTGCTGAGTGCTGAGTGCCGAGTGCTCAGGACTAACAGCTAACAGCTAACAGCTCCCCTACACATCCGGGATGTGCCCTTTGAGGAGCCTTTCGAGGATCGGCATGGGGTCGGGCTCCGATGGCCATCGGCTATCGGCGGTCGGCTGTCGGATGGTTGCTGACGGCCGGGGGGCTGACTGTTGCCTGGGGGTTGCCGATGGCCGATGGCCGACGGCCGAGCGCCCGTCCAGCGCGCGGGGGACGCGGTCGAAGGCTTCTTCGTCGGTCCATTTCTGGCGGCGGCGGGCGGATTCGGCGGAGAGCTGGTGGGCGAGTGTGAGGTCGTCGTTGTCGGCGAGGGCGCGGACGACCGCGGCGACGGTTTCGGCGAAGTCGTTGCGGGTGCGGTCGTAGGTCACGGGTTCGTGGGTGGCCCTGGCGGCGTCGCCGGGGCTCGTGCGGGCGGGGCGATCGAAGTTGCGGATGGCGAGGGAGAGGATGCGGACGAGGAGGCGGGCGCGGGCGGGCGGGAGTGTGCCGAGGAGTTCCATGCGGAAGAGGGTGTCGAGGAGGCCCTGGATGGAGGTGCGTTCGGCGAGGGAGACGAAGTCGAGGTCGATGGGCTGGAGGCGGCGAGCAACCCCCGAGGCGCGGCCACCGGCGACCGAGTTGGCCTGTTGCTTTTCATGGTAGGCGGCATCGTGGTTGAGACAGTGGTCGGAAGAGCGGAGGGCCGGGACGCGGCAGCGCAAACCTTTTTCGTTGATCGCCTGACACTGGGGCATGTGGGTGGCCTCCGGAAGAAAAAAACGTGGGTTGAACCCACCTCGGGCGCCTTTTCGGAGTACCGGGTACCGGGTCCCGGGTCCGGGCAGGCGCCGCCATACAACGATGGTCGCGGGGAGGGCGGGGGAGGTGGAAGGGGGAGGTGGCAGGGGGGCGGGCGAAGTCCGACCACTACCCCGTCAGGGCCGCCTGCGCTCGCGAGCCATCGCCGCGTCCATTGTCTCGAAGAAGCCCACCTCGAACCGATCTAGGAAGGTGGCGACCCGCGCCTGATCCTCGAGGGAGTTGAAATTAAGATCCTCTCTCTGTGCGGCTCCGACGGCATCGTCCAGCACCCGGTCAATGACTTCTGAAAGCGCGAGCATGGCCGCGGCGTCGTAACGCTGCAGAGCTCGATCGGTGAAGTACGCCCGAAGGCTCGATCGGTGCCCTCCATCTTCGTCGACGAGACGGACGCCCCACATAAGCCGCGTCAGTGACCGCGGCTCGGGCTCCAAGCCGACAAGGAAGTCGACGAGCGCGACGAAACCTACGTGCGACAAGATCGAGGCCCCAGCCTCACCGAGGACGGGTCCCGTGGCAGCCCGTCGGAGCCGGTAGTCGGCGGAGACAAACACTGAACGCGCGGAGCGCCTGAGGTCGGAGGCGATCCGCGCCAACTGGGCAGCCTCATGGCGTATCAGAACAGCCGGCTTGGGATGCCGGTCATGCATCGCATCATAGGCGTCTTCCAGTTCCGCAGCCATTGCCCGGTACAGCAAGCGCTCATCTTGACCAGCCGTTATCGTGAGGCCCACGGTTTGGAACTCGGCGTTCGAGAGGTAGCGTCTTAGCGCTGCCACGTTATCGTAAGGAGCGTGCTCGGCCAGCCATGGGCGGAATGCAATGTCGCTCTTGAAGCGCCCAACCCAGCTAGCATAGGCCCCGACGAACACGTTGACCTTGTCCGCTCCGTAGAATAGCACATATTTAGACAATGCTTCTGGGTCTTCCAGATTCGACCGCTCCACGGAGGCTATCCCCAGCTCGCGATGCCGAATGATTTCCTCCAGAAATTCCTCCGCCACGAACACCTGAGGGCGCAGACCGGCGCTGGTGGCCGCAGTGCGCCAACGTCTTATGGCGTCCGCATAAACGGGACGCAGGGGGTGGCCATTGACCAGCGCAGGCATCAGCACGCTTGCGTCCAAGTAGACCTTTACCGGAAGCGTGCTGGGATGCAAGAGGGCGCTGCGCCCATGCTGCAGCACCATGTCCACAGCGAAGGCCAGACGACCGAAGTCACTGAGGATCGCTGCCTCCTCATCGTCCGGACGAGTGAGCAGGTGGTGTATCGCCGCCACGATCTGGCTCCTGTGGAATCGCGAGACGGCCACGCAGTGGCGCTCCACGGCTTCTTCCAGAACTCGCACGTTGACCGATCCGCTGACATTCACCCCGGCGAAGTGAGCACCAATGTCCCAGCCTCGCATTAGCAAGACTTCTTCTAGGACATGTCGCCCGGGGGTCGCCATGTCGAACGATGCTCCTTCCCTCACCTTGAGCCGTGCTTGGGCGCCCGACGTGAGGCGAGCGAGATCGCGGTCCAACGTCTGTTCTTGGGGCTCCGCGACAATGCGGTCCCCAGACATGTGACAACGACCGGCGACGAGGAGTTGCGCCAGAGCCTCATCCACGACGCCCTGCGCCTCCTCGACGCTGAGCCGGATGTGTTCCCGCAGTCGCACCACCACCTGGGCCTTGCTCATGCCCTCCGCTTGGTCTGACACGATCCCGAGGATTAGGCCCTCCACGACTCTCGTCCGCATCGGCAGTAGCTCAGTGCCGAAGCTCCGATGCACGTACGCCGAAAGGAAGAGGGACCGTGCGTCCTCCAACGCCGCGGGGAACGGAGCGGGTCGCTGCGTTGCGTTAGGGCCACGCACGCTTCGGGCGGCTTTCGCGATCGCTGCCCAAACAGACGGGTGGCCCCGGGACCCTTCAAGGGCGTCAGGTTCGTAGGTCGCGGTCTCTATGTTGAATGAGGCGAGCTCACTCTGCAGGCTGGCAGCACCCGACGGAATCAGCGCCAGGTGACGACTCGGGAAATCTGGCCCTAACTTGGTCTTGTAAAATGACAGGACCGCCCGGAGGGCAGGATCCATGAACGAAAAGCCGACGAACAGACATCGTTGGTTCTCCAGAACGTGGACTAAAAAATCCTCGTATTCGCGATCCTCTAACAGTCGCCGGTAGTCGCTAGATGACAGTACCATGGAGGCCGGCAGCTCCGCACGGCCGTGAATTCTCGCTATGTAGACATCCGTCCAATGAATCGCGCGACTAAGAGTAGAGTCACCAAGTTCGGCACACACCAACGTGCGTCCGCGAACATCCGCCCATGCATCATGAATTGCCCTGTCATAGTTGGTGGTCACGAATGCTGTGAATGGTAATGAGGCAAGTGCCTTCAAGGCCTTGTGGTCATACTTGTTGCTCGCGAACGGCGCCTTTAGCTCGTCGTACTTCACACCGTCGGGCATGTCGGCCAGCTTGAAGAACTCTGCCGCCTCAGGGAGCCTGTTCGAGGCAATTCTAGACCTCATCACCGTAGCAAGCTCTGGGTCGTACCGCTCCGCCGCCACGGCCAACCCCTCCAAGTACCGGTGCCAGGTCGGCAGGCCCGCTCGGGCGCCAACGCCAGCCCCCGCGAAACAGACGGCATTGGGTTCGCTCACGAAGTCGCGAATCTTTCTGGACACTTCGTCGGTGGAGAGCGGACTCATCTGCGACCTCGGGCGCAACGGGTGGTGGCTCACCGGCGGGATTGCCACCCTGCTGTTATACCCCATCGGGCCTCGGCACGCAGATGGCGGCGGCGCGTTCTGTCGATCGCTGAGAGTCGCGACGGAGCGCCCCTGGAGGACGAAGAAGGCCCCGCAGCGAGGGCACTGGGCCCGTGTCGGGGTCCGGGCCAGGAGTAACCGAGGGGGGGACGCTGAAGTCGTCGCCGGTGCGGCTACCTGCGCGGCAGTAGTGTCAGCGTTTGAGGATGCCCGGCGCGAGTTCGCCGTGCTCGATGCGGTCGGCGATGACCCTGAGGGCCAGGGCCTGGGCGGCGCCGGTCGCTTCCTGCTCCGTCGCCCCGTATGCCAGCACACCGGGGAGTTCGACGACTTCGGCGATCCAGCGCCCGTCGGTTTCGCGTTCGACTGCGAGCGTGAGCCTCATGCCCGGAGTCTATCACACCGCAGAACCCGCCCCGGGGCGGGATGGACGTCGTGGAGCCTGGCGCGGGGCGGAGGTTGCGGGCGATGCGCCCACGGTAGGACGCGGCTACCACTCGCTCAGGCGGCGACGTACTCCACCACGGTGACCGGCTCCGGGATCGGCAGCCCATCCTCCTTCAGCCCTTCGATATGAAAGAGGATGGCTTCGCGGATCTCCCGTTCGGCTTCCTCGATGGTGTCTCCGACGGCCACACACCCGGGCAGGTCCGGGACATAGGCCGAGTAGTTCGACTCAGCAGGCTCGATGACCACGGCGTATCGCATCAACCTTCTCCTCGGCGGATGGCCGCCTGCTTCCAGATGCTGGCAAGGGTCCCGGGCGCGAGGTCCTTCGATGGGTGCCCCGGGACCGTGACCCGCCCCTGCTTCAGCGGATGCTTGTACTGGCGATGGCTACCCCTCGTCGAATGGAGGTACCAGCCATCGCGTTCGAGGATGACGATAACATCCCGGACCTTCACTCCGGAAGCCCTCCCTGGTGCCACGTCATTCGCCCACGGTGCGGCGAGTATAGACGATGAGGGCCCCAGGCCAGGGGACGCGGCTACCACTCGGACCTCGGATCTCGGGCCTCGGGCCTCGGTCAGGGGCTGGAGGATTCGGGGACGGGGAGGATGGTCGCGGGGGGCGGTTGGGCGGGCGAGGGGCGGGCGCGGCGGAGGCCGGGCTGGCCAACGATGATCAGCATCGAGACGAACAGGGTCAGCCAGCCCATCAGCGGCATCACGAGCTCGAGGCTGGTGGCCTGGGCCAGCGCCCCCACCGGGAAGGTGTTCACCATCGCCAGCCCCATCGCCAGCGGGAAGAGCCCCATCACCCGGCCGCGCATCTCGTCGCTGACCAGGTACTGGACCATCGTGGAGGCGGTCATCCCGGCGCCGACCATCGAGAACCCGAGGGTGAAGTTCGCGACCAGGGTCAGGGGGATGAACCGCGAGTGGCCGAAGACGATTGCGGCGATCCCGAAGGCGGCGACGTTCAGGCAGAGGATGCTGCCGCGCCGGGCGAGGCCCTGGTTGTAGGCGAAGAAGAGCGAGGCGGCGAGCGCCCCAAACCCCCAGATCGTCCCGAGGAAGGCGTACTGGGTCCGGGTGAGGTGGAGCACTTCGGTCATCCAGAGGATGCCGAGGGTGCCGACGCCGGGCATCCCGAGGCCCTGCATGACCAGGAGGAGGAGGAGCACGGCGAAGATGGTGGTGTCGCGGCGGGTGTAGGCGAGGCCGTCGCGGATGTTGCCGAGGACGCCGCGGGCGCGGTCGCTGCCGCCGAAGCTCCGGAAGCGCATCGACAGGAGCAGCGGGAGGATGGCGCCGTAGACCCCGGCGGAACAGAGGTACACCCATCCGGGCCCGAAGCGGTCGTTGAGCAGGCCCGAGGCGAGGAAGGTGGCGGGGAAGGTGACCTGGGCGGCGACGTTCGTGAGGCTGATCGCGCTGGTCAGGTTCTCCATGCCGACGACGGCGGGGGAGCTGGCGGACCGGGAGGGGATGTCGACGGCCATGTTCGCGGACATGGCGAAACCCAGCGCCAGCACCGGGATGATGGTCGCGCCGCCGAGCGGCATCGTCAGCATCAGGAGCCCGGTGGCGACGGTGGCGGTGGCGGCGAAGGACTCGCAGATGATGAGGGTCCGGCGGCGTTCGGCGCGGTCGGCGATGGCCCCGCCAATGAAGCCGAAGGTCAGCAGGGCCACCCCGCGGCAGGCGCCGAGGACGCTGACGTAGACGACGTCGCGGTCGGGGAACTCCTCCTGCATCCAGAAGATCATGGTGAGGAACTGGAGGGGCATGAGGAGGTTCTGGAGCGAGGTCGCAGTGATGAGGAAGCGGAAGTCGCGGAAGGCGAGCGCGCGGAGGGCGGGGCGGCGACCGAAGTAGCTGTCCGGGTTCACCCGTCGAGTGTAAGCGAGGACGGAGTTCCGAGTTCTGAGTGCTCAGTGCTCAGAACTCAGAACTCAGCACTGAGCACTTTTGCCTACCTGGTGATGCCGTCGATCTCGGCGAGTTCTTCGGGGGTCAGCTTCCAGTCGCCGGCTTTCGCGTTCGCTTCCACCTGCTCTGGCTTCGTCGCCCCGGCGATGACGCTGGCGACGTGCTTCTGGGAGGCGAGCCAGCCGATGGCGAGTTCGAGCATGCTGTGGCCGCGGGCAGTGGCGAAGGCTTCGAGCTTTTCGAGCATGTCCCAGTTGCGGTCGGTCATCGTGCGCGAGGCCATCGGGCCCATCACGGCGAAGCGGGTGCCTTCGGGGATCGGTTCGCCGCGGCGGTACTTGCCGGTGAGGAAGCCGCTGGCGAGGGGGAAGTAGGGAAGGATGCCGAGGCCGTAGGCGTTGCAGGCGGGCACGAGTTCGGCTTCGACCGAGCGATTGAGGAGGCTGTACTCGTTCTGGGCGCTGATGAACGGCGCCAGGTGCTCCCGCTGGGCGACGAAGTGGGCCTCGGCGGTCTGCCAGCCGGCGAAGTTCGAATGGCCGATGTAGCGGACCTTGCCCTGGGTGACGAGGTCGTCGAGGGCGCGGAGGGTCTCGTCGACCGGCGTCTTCACGTCGGGCGCGTGGACCTGGTAGAGGTCGATGTAGTCGGTGCCGAGGCGGCGGAGGCTGTCTTCGACGGCCTTCATGATGTAGCGGCGGGAGGCGCCCTGCTTGCCTTCGCCCATCTTCATCCCGAACTTGCTGGCGAGGACGATGTCGTGGCGGCGGGCGCCGAGGGCCTTGCCCAGGTACTCCTCCGACATGCCGAGGGGGCCGTAGACGTCGGCGGTGTCGAAGAGGTTGATGCCGGCGTCGAGGGCGGCGTTGACGACCTTTTCGGTCGCCTCCTGGTCGCAACGGCGGCCGAAGTTGTTGCAGCCGATGCCGACGACCGAGACCTGCAGGCCCGAGCGTCCGAGGTTCTTGTATTCCATGGTGAGGCTCCTCCGGGTGATGTGCACCGGGCATCGTAGCGCCGCGCGAGCGCTTCTGCTTGGCGATGCCCTATCCTCGCGGGCGTGGCATGGTACCTCTGGCTGTTGCTGGCGGTGGGGGCGACGTTCGCGCTCGCAGCGATCGGGATCCGGACGCTGCGGCTGACGCGGCGAGGGCGGCGGTTCCTGGCGCTTCCGACGCGGGCGAAGCTGCGGTTCGGGCGGGCGCTCCTTGGCGACCGGCGGACGGGCTGGATGGCGAAGGCGGTGCTGGTGTTGCTGGTGGGCTACCTGGCCATGCCCTTCGACCTCATCCCCGACTTCGTCCCCGTGCTCGGGCAGGCCGACGACGTACTGGTGATCGTCCTGGCGCTCTGGCTGCTGATGGTGGTGGTCCCGCGGGAGCGGTTCGAGGCGGCGCTGGCGGAGGCGGAAGGCTCCAGCGGGGTGACCGCGCCCGAGTGAGTCCCTCGCGGTCTCCGGTATACTGGCGCGGTGCGGATACTCCTTCTCGGCAACAGCAACGACGGCGGCCAGTGGTTCGAAGGCGGCCGCAAGCGCCACGAGATCGTCCAGGAACGGCTCTCGGCCCTTTACGGCGGGCCGGTGGAGGTGATCGCGAAGGGGACCTGGCCGAACGCGGGCATGCCCCGCGCGGTCGAAGGCTGGATCGAGAAGCACGAGCCGGACGTGGTCTACCTGACGACCGTGAACTACTGGTTCAACTACCCGTCAGTGCCGCTGCGGGTCCGCCGCTTCCTGGGCCGGATGGGGCCGCGGGTGTCGGACGCCGGGTTCAAACTGGCGGACAGCCGCCGCTGGAGCCACAACGCGGCCTTCCGGGGGGTGCGGTCGCTGTTCCAGCGCACCATCGGCGGCGACCCCCATTTCACCGCCGACGAGATCGTCGAGCGGATCACGGAGGTCATCCGGCTGGCGCTCCGCCACGAAGGGGTTGTCCTTGCCATCCAGGGTCCCGACGGCCGGAACGACTATTCGCATTCGAAGCGCGGCCGCCAGCGCCAGGAAGCGCGCCGCCTCATGGTCCACGGCCGCCTGGAGGCGTTCTGCGCCCAGCACCACGTAACCTACGACAACAGCGTCGTCCCCATCTGGGAGACTGACCCCGTCCTCGGCGCGAACAGGGTGGGCGACGGGCTGCACGGGAACGCGCGCTGGCACGAGCGGGCGGCCGACCTGGTCTGCGCGACCATCCTCCGGGCGCTGGAGGAGGCGGCACAGCCTGTCCCCGGAGCGGCCACCGCCGCGCGCTGAGGGCCCCTCACCCCCTGCCCCCTCTCCCACTGCGGTGGGCGAGGGGAACGCAGGCGTTGCCAGGCGCTCCCACTTCGTGGGCGAGGGGAATGCGGGCGGGGTCGGTTCGCGGCCTTTCCCTCTTCTTTTCCTGTGTGAGCCAGTTCCTGCCGGGGGCGGGGGGCAGCGTCGATACTGGAATCGATGCGCGGGATGGGCTTCTTTCTCTTCGGGGTCGCGGTGGCGATGGTCGCGCTAGGGGCCTGTGTCGCCACCGAGCGCGACGATCCCGTACCGGAGGCGTCCGGCGAAGCGACCACCCACGCCCTGGCTTCGGACACGACCGCCCTGCCGGCGGCGTCGCCTTCGCGGACGGTGGCGCGGATCACCCGGGGAATCTCCAGCGCGGCGGCAGCCACCCGGGCGGCCCGGGGGACGCCGATCCCGCAGATGCCGGCCGGGACGGCCAGGGTCAGCGGCTGTGGTGGGAACCCGGCGACCGGCGACTTCGTCGAATCACTCCTGACCAGCGCGGGGGACGAGCGCGGCTACCGGCTCCACATCCCGCCGAAGTACCGTTCGAACCGCTCCACCCCCCTCGTCCTCAGCTTCCACGGCTACGCGCGGACGGCGGAGGAACAGGAGATCTACAGCCAACTGGTGCCGATCGCCGACCGGGAGACGTTCATCCTCGTGACGCCGGAGGGGAGCGGCGACCCGCAGGGGTGGGACATCGTCGGCCTGTACGCGGAGAACGGGATCGACGACGTGGCCTTCGTCGGGGAGCTGTTGGACGCGCTCGAAGCACGGCTCTGCGTCGACCCGGCCCGCGTCTATGCGACCGGCCTTTCGAACGGGGCAGAGATGGCGGCCCAGCTGGCCTGCACGCTGCCCCAGCGCTTTGCCGCCGTGGCGCCGGTGGCCGGGGTCGTCTACCAGGGCTGCGACGGCCGCCCGGTGGGGGTCATCTCCTTTCACGGTACCGAAGACTGGAACGTGCCCTTCGAATTCACCCCGCCGGCGATGGCCGACTGGGCCGCCCACAACGGCTGCGCCACCGACGGCGGGGTCGAGGTTGAGCAGGTCGCCGAGCACGTGACCCGCGAGTCCTACGGGGGCTGCGGGACGGCGCCGGTGGTGCTTTACGTCGTCGACGGCGGCGGGCACACCTGGCCGGGCGCCGAGGACGACGCCGGCGGCGCCGGGCCAACCACCCACGAAATCAACGCCAGCGAACTGATCTGGGAGTTCTTCAAGGCGCACCCAAGGCCCTGACCGTCCGGCGCTTGCGATGGGAACCACGTAGAATCGGCGCTTGCCGCCGCCCGTGCCGAGGAGCCCGGCGAGGCCGCGGACGCTAGTTGCCCATCGGAGTCTTCCATGCCGGGTCCCCTCGCCGGAGTGCGCATCCTTGAGTTCAGCCAAATCATCGCCGGCCCCTTCGCGGGCATGCTCCTCGCCGACATGGGGGCGCAGGTTACGAAGTTCGAACCGTTGGAAGGCGAACCGTGGCGCGTCTTCGTCGAACTGGTGCCGAAGGAATCGCGGACGTTCCTGAGCCTGAACCGCGGCAAGCGCGACGTCGCCATCGACATGAGCCGCCCGGAGGCGCGCGACATCATCCACCGGCTCGTGCGCCACAGCGACGCCGTCATCATCAACTACCGCCCGGGCGTCGCCGAGAAGCTGGGGATCGACTACGAGACGCTGCGGGCGGTGAACCCGAAGCTGATCTACTGCGAGAACACCGCCTTCGGGCGCAAGGGGCCGCTCTCCCACCGCGGCGGCTACGACCTCATCGTCCAGGCGATGAGCGGGCTGATGGCGGGCGAAGGCAAGCTCCAGGGCGACGTCCCCACCTACATCTACCCGGCCGTGGCCGACTACGCGACCGGGATCATGATCTCGAACGCGATCTGCGCGGCCCTCTATTCGCGCGAAAAGACGGGCGAAGGCCAGCGCATCGACTGCACCCTGCTGGGCACGGCGATCGCCATGCAGACCTCGCAGTTCACCTGGATCGACGCCTTCGACGACGCGATCATCCCGCCGCTCCTCGACGGGCTGAAGGCGGCGCGCGCCCGGCAGGACGACTTCCTCCAGCAGCAGGGCGTCCATCGCCAGTTCCGCCCCGTCGGCGCCGGGAACATCTACTACCGCGTCTACCAGACGAGCGACGGCTTTATCGCCGTTGGCGCGTTGAGCGCGGCGCTGTGGGCGAAGGTCCGGGCGGCGACCGGGATTGTCGACCCGCGCGTCCAGCCCGACGGCAGCTTCGTCCAGAACCCGGAAGGCTGGGAAGTCGACGGCCCGAAGCTGGTGGCGGAGGTGGAGCAGCTCTACCTGACGAAGACGACGGCGGAGTGGGGGGCGCTGCTGGAGGCGGAAGGCGTGCCCTCGGGGCCGGTGCACTTCATCGAAGAGCTGTTCGAGCACCCGCAGGCGGTGGAAAACGGGCTGGTCGCCGAACTGGAGCACCCGCTGCTTGGCCATCACCGGATGGTCGGCCCGGCCTTCCAGATGTCGAAGACGCCGATCGCGCCGCAGGGGCCGAGCCCGGTGCTGGGGGCCGACACGGACGCGGTGCTCCGCGAAGCCGGCCTCAGCGACACCGACATCGCCTCGCTCTACGAGACGGGGGTCGTCTGCTGACGGCCGGGACGTAGAATAGGCGGCCACCCCTCCCGATGGAGCGTGCCATGCTCTCGCCCTACCGCGTCCTCGACCTCACGGACACGCGTGCCGAGCTCGGGCCGATGATCCTCGCCGACCTCGGCGCCGAGGTAGTGAAGGTGGAACCGCCGGGCGGCGGCGAGTCGCGCCGGGCCGAGCCGCTCGTCGCCGGGGCGCCGGAGGGGATGGCCAGCCTCCGCTTCCACGCCTTCAACCGGGGCAAGCGGAGCGTCACCCTCGACCTCGACGGGCCCGAAGGCAGGGCCGCCTTCCTCGACCTGGTGCGCGGCGCCGACTTCCTGGTGGAGAACGGCGAGCCGGGGGCGATGGCGGCCCGCGGCCTCGGCTTCGACGACCTGGCGAAGGTGAACCCGGGGCTCGTCTACGTGGCGATCACGCCGTTCGGGCAGGACGGGCCGTATGCCAGCCACGCCACGACCGACCTCATCCTGGCCGCGATGGGCGGGATGATGGCGCTCAACGGCGACCCCGACCGCGCCCCGGTGCGGGTGAGCGTGCCCCAGTGCTGGAGCCACGCCGCCGCCGAAAGCGCGCTCGCGGCGCTGGTCGCCCACTTCCGGCGGCTGGCGACGGGGGAGGGCCAGTACGTCGACCTCTCGGTGCAGGCTTCGGTGTTCTGGACTGGCCTGAACGCGATGATCGCCGCCGCCATCGACAAGGACATCCAGCGCGCGGGGACGCTGCTCCAGCTCGGGATCATCGACATGCCGCTGGTCTACCGCTGCGCCGACGGCGAGGCCGTCATCGCCCCGACGGGGGTGACGATGCGGAAGCTCCTCAACTGGATGATCGAGGACGGCGTCATCCCGCCGTCGTGGCTGACGGACGAGGAGTGGGCG
Organism: Chloroflexota bacterium; assembly: GCA_016234445.1. Taxonomy (GTDB): domain Bacteria; phylum Chloroflexota; class Dehalococcoidia; order Tepidiformales; family Tepidiformaceae. The sequence continues at coordinate 14,279 of JACRBT010000014.1, forward strand.
ACCTACGACCTCCGTTTCCTCACCGGGCAACCGCTGAAGATCCCGGTGGACACGGTCATCGGCAAGCTCCAGGAATACACGCCGCGCCACACGAAGGGCGACCTCTTCCAGCGCGGGATTCGCGAAGGGACGACGGTCGCGCCGGTGACGACGACCGCGGACGTGCTGGCGTTCGACCACCTCCACGAACGGGGCTACTGGCAGGACTACGCCCTCCCCGGGGACGGCACGGTGAAGATGCCGGGGCCGTTCGTGCGCCTGGCGAAGGCGCCGATCGGTCCCCAGCGGCCGGCGCCGGCGCCCGGACAGGACAACGCCGCGATGCTCGGCCAGCCGCGCACGCCGGCGCCGGCAGGCAACGCGACACTCCACGGCGGGCTGCCGTTCGCCGGGCTGAAGGTGGCCGACTTCTCCTGGATCGGCGTCGGGCCGATCACCGCGAAGTACCTTGGCGACCACGGCGCGACGGTCGTCCGGATCGAGGCCGGGAACCCGGTGGACCGCCTTCGCGGGGCCGGCCCCCACAAAGACGGCATCCCGGGGACGAACCGGTCGCAGTTCTACGGGGCCTTCAACACATCGAAGCTCGGGCTGAACATGAACCTGAAGCGGCCCGAGGCGCGCGAGGTCGCGAAACGGCTGCTAGCCTGGTGCGACGTCGCCCTCGAGTCGTTCACCCCGGGGACGATGGCCGACCTCGGGCTCGGCTACGAGGTGGCGAAAGAGCTGAACCCCGGGATCATCATGGTCAGCACCTGCCTGATGGGGCAGACCGGGCCAGCCTCTTCGCTCGCGGGCTATGGCTACCACGCCGCCGCCATCTCCGGGTTCTACGAGGTCACCGGCTGGGACGACCGCCCACCGGGGGGCCCGTTCAACGCCTACACCGACGTCATCGCGCCGCACTTCCTCGGGGCGACGGTGATGGCCGCGCTCGACCACCGCCGCCGGACGGGGGAGGGCCAGTACATCGAACAGGCGCAGATGGAGTCGGCCCTCTACTTCCTCGCGCCGGAGCTGCTCGACTGCCAGGTGTCGGGGCGCAACCCGCGGCGAATGGGGAACGCGTCGGCGACGGCCGCGCCCCACGGCGCCTACCCCTCGGCGGGGAAGGACCAGTGGGTCGCGATCGCCGTCGAGACGGACGAACAGTGGCGGGCCTTCCGGACGGCGCTCGGGGACCCGGAATGGGCGCGCGACCCCGCCTACGCCACCGCCGCCGGCCGCATCGCCGCGCGCAAGGCGATCGACGCCGAGATTGCGGCTTTCACGGCCACGCGGGACCGGTACGAAGTGATGGCCCTGCTCCAGCGCCACGGGGTGCCGGCGGGGGCGGTCCAACGTTCGAGCGACCTCCTCCGCGACCCCCAGATGGCGCACCGCCACTTCTTCCACCCGCTGGAGCACCCGGAGATGGGGCTGGTTCCCTACGAGGGCCACCAGTTCAACATCCGCGGGTACGAGAGCGGGCCACGGTTCCCGGCGCCGCTCCTGGGCCAGCACAGCTTCGAAGTGCTGACGGAGGTGCTCGGGATGTCGAGCGAAGCGGCGGCGGAAGTCATGGCCAGCGGCGCGGTCGAGTAAGGGCGAGCGGGGCGACAGCAGTCCCCGGGTGGCTTTAGAATCCAAAGCCTGTGACTGAAGACGCCGCCACCCTGCCTGCCCACGCAGCTCCCGCCCAGGCGGGAGCGAGCCGCAACCCCTTCCGGACGGCGCGCTACCGCGCCTGGTGGGCGATGACCGTCATCGGCGCGATGGGCGTCGGCATCCAGCTGGTCACCGTGCCGCTCTTCGTCCGCGACCGCGTGAGCGAGGACCACCGCGCCATCGCCATTTCGCTCGCGCTGGTCTGCCAGATGTTGCCTTCGGCGGTGCTGTTGCTGGTGGGAGGCGTGATCGCGGACCGCGTCGAACGGCGGCGGATCATGATCCGCGTCTACATCGTCGCGGCGGCGATCTCCTGCGTGTACGTCTTCCTGTCGAAGGCCGACTTCAGCGGCGTCTGGCCGGTGTTCTTCCTGGGGGCGGTGATCGGGTCGGTGGACGCCTTCGGGCAGCCGGCGAGGATCAGCATGGCGCCGCAGATCCTGCCGCAGGCGCAGCTCCAGAACGGGCTCATCCTGAGCACGGTGGCGTTCATGGCCGCGGGGATGTTCATGGGGCCTGCGGTCGGCGGACTCCTCGCCGACGGCTTCGGGCTGACGGTGGCGTTTTCGGCCGAAGTCATGTTCCTGCTCATCGCGGCGGTGCTTTCGACGCGGATCGGGGCGGACAAGCCGGTGCCGACGGGAAAGACAATCCGCGGGGACCTCGCGGACGGCCTTCGCTACGTGCGGGGGGCGCCGGCGCTGAGGTGGCTGCTGCTCTTCCAGATGGTGCCGGGGCTCTTCCTCATCGGGCCCTTCCGGGTGACCGCGGTGCTGGTGGTGAACGACGTCCTGGACGAAGCCGACAAGTTCGTGGGCCTCTTCTCGGCCTGCTTCGGCATCGGCGTGCTGGCGGGCTCCTTCCTGATGACGCTGCGGGCAATCCCGAACCGGGGGAAGGTGCTCTGCGGCGCCCCGATCCTCGGAGGCCTGACGTTCATCGCCTACGCGGCGAGCGAGATGGTGACGCTTTCGATGGTGATCCTGGTGTTCTGGGGGCTTGGCGCCGCGATCTTCATCAACCTGGCGACGCCGCTGATCCAGGAGACGTCGTCGCGGCCGATGATCGGGCGGGTGATGAGCATGTCGAACCTGGCCTTCGCGATCGCAACGCCGCTGGGGCTGCTCCAGTCGGGCCTGCTGGCGAGCGCGTTCGGGCCGCAGGTGGCGATCACGATCAGCGGTGTCGCCTGTACGGCCATCGGGCTCCTGGCGCTGACGTTCCTGCGGCCGGTGCGAAGCCTGCCCTGAGCGGCGGGCGATAGCTGGTAGGCGGACGCTTCGGCACGATGGGCGGGTGGAACCGGAATACGACCCCGACGCGGAAGGCGAGCTGCCCTGGCCGGACCGCCATGCCGGCGTCCTCCTCCACCCGACCTCGCTGCCGGGACGTTTCGGGATCGGCGACCTCGGCCCCGAGGCCCACAGCTTCGTCGAATGGCTGGCCTCGGCGGGGCAGTCGCTGTGGCAGGTGTTGCCGCTTGGGCCGCCGGGGCTTGGTGACTCACCCTACTCGGCGCGGTCGGCGTTCGCGGGGAACACGCTCCTGGTTTCGCCCGAAAAGCTGGTGACCGAGGGACTGCTGGAGCCCGCCGAGATAGTGGGCGGGCCCGGCAACGACGGCGGCCTGGTCGACTTCCCGGCGGTCGCGGCGTGGAAGGACGGCCTCCTGCGGACGGCGTTCCGGCGGTTCTCCCGGGCCGGGGCATGGGACGACGTGGCCGCCTTCGAAGCCGAGAACGCCGATTGGCTCCCTGACTACGCCCTCTACGAGGCGCTCCGTGGCGAGGACCCCCGGGCCTGGTGGGAGTGGCCGGCCGCGATCGCGGGACGAGACCCGGGAGCGCTGGCGGCGGCACGCGCACGCCTCGCAGGGGAGATGCGGTACCAGGTCTTCGGCCAGTGGTTGTTCGCGCGGCAGTGGCAATCGGTCCGCAACCACGCGGGCCAACGCGGCGTCCGCATCGTCGGCGACATCCCGATCTTCGTCGCGCGGGACAGCGCCGACACCTGGGCGAACCGGGGGATCTTCAAGCTCGACGGAGAGGGGCTTCCGGAGGTCGTGGCCGGCGTGCCCCCGGACGCGTTTTCGGCAACGGGGCAGCTCTGGGGGAACCCCCTCTACGACTGGGAAGTGCTCCGGGCCGACGGCTACGGCTGGTGGACGCGGCGGCTGGAGAAGACGCTGGAGATGGTCGACCTCGTGCGGCTGGACCACTTCCGGGGGTTCGTCGCCGCCTGGGAAGTGCCCTACGCGGAGGAGACGGCGGTGCGCGGCCGCTGGGCGCCGGGCCCGGGGCGGGAGGTGTTCGCGGCCCTGGAGGCACGGCTCGGGCGGCTGCCGATCGTGGTCGAGGACCTCGGCGTGATCACCGCGGATGTCCGCCAGCTGCGGGACGAACTGGGTTACCCGGGGATGAAGGTGCTCCAGTTCGCCTTCGGGGACGACGCCCGGAACCCCTACCTGCCCCACAACATCGAGGCGAACGCGTTGATCTACACGGGCACCCACGACAACGACACGACGGCGAGCTGGGCGGCGTCGCTCCCCGGTTGGCAGCGGCAGCGGGTGCTCGCCTACACGGGCGGTGCCGACGCCGGCGACATCGTCACGGGGCTGATCCGGGCGGCCTACGCGAGCGTCGCGAAGATGGCGATGGTGCCGATGCAGGACGTGCTGCGGCTGGGGAACGAAGCCCGGATGAACGTGCCCGGGGTGGCCGGCGGCAACTGGAGTTGGCGGTTCCGGTGGTCGCAGGTCCACCACGACCACGGTGCCTTCCTGCGGGAGTGTGCGGAACTGTACGGCCGCGCGCACTGAGGGTGAGCAGGCGGAACGGTCCACCGATAGAGGGTGTGATAGGCTTCCCATGGAATGAGCAAGAAGCACACTGCTGCCGCGGCGCGCCTGCTGGCTATTCATCAGAAGGTGGGGCCAGCTTCGGAGCCTGAGCTTTCGGAGGCACTGGAAGATCCGGGGACGCGTGGGGCGGACAAGGTGCGGCGAGGCGGGTTCTAGCGGCGCGAGGCCCCTCACCCCCTTCCCCCTCTCCCACTGCGGTGGGCGAGGGGAATGCGGGCTTTGACTAGGCCAAGCTGTCGGGGCGAATGACGGTCGTCCGCAGCAGGCTAGCGAGTTCGGCTGGCGTCGAAGTGTGCCCGGTCTGCTTCTTCAACTCCTTCCGGAGAGCATCCAAGACGGCTTCGGAGCAGAGTACCCGCGCCAGTGACCGCGGCGATGTTGCCCGCCGGGCTTTCCAGAGTTCATCGATCTGGTGCTTTCTCCACGAGTCCTTCGTGATCAGGAGGAGCTTGTCGGTTTTCTTCGAGGGAGTCTCATCGCCGAGTAGGTCCACTTCGATGGTTAGCGTCACGTCGACGAGTGGCCCTCCGACTATGGCTGCGGCGTTCTTTGGCTCGAGGTGGTAGACCTGCCAGTGCTGGCCGTTGGTCAGGATCGCCCACTCGACGCCCTCGTTGATGGCGTATGCCTTGACCTGGGCGAGGTGCTTCTCGGCGAGCTTCGTGGTGACGCGCTTGATCTCGACGAAGGCGACAAGCTGCTTGTCGATCCTTACGCCGTAGTCCGCAAACTCGCCCTTCACCTGGTACTCGCCTGTGAGGTCCGCGAAGGGGTCGAAGCCGAGGCCGTCACAAAGGAACTTGTGGACGAAGACGCGGGTATTCGCTTCTACGGCGTCTCCTTCGATGAGGGCGGGAAGGATCTTGCCCGCCTGGCGGAGCTCGGCCTTGATCCGCTCGCGTGCGTCGGTTTCCCACTTCGGCACGGTGGGGGCAGCCTTCGAGGTCTTGTGGGTGTCCTGAGGGGCTTCGTGGGTCACGGGAAAGCTCCTGGCGAACGCTCAGCCGTCGGGCGCTCGCGAGATGGTGCTGGCGCGACTCTACCGCAAAGACCGCGACATGTGTTGTCGCATCCTTCGCGAATTTCCGGGGTCCTGCGGCGCCCCGCCCGGCGAGCGGGTACCATTCGCCTGCAAACAAATCTCCGGGAGACGTGAACCATGAAGCTGGAAGAGGTCAGGAAGGTCGGGCAGCTTGGCGGCGGCGTGATGGGCGGCGGCATCGCCCAGGTGCTCGCCATCGCCGGCTACCCCGTGCTCATCCGCGACATCAACGACGAGGTCATCGACGCCACGCGGGAGTCCGTGTTCGACGGCAAGTGGGGGATCAAGCGCGCGGTCGAGCTGGGCAAGCTGAAGTTCGACGACGCCATCGCGGCGATGGCCAAGATCAGCTTCACGACGAAGCTGGACGAGCTGGCGGACTGCGACGTCATCATCGAGGCGATCCCCGAGCGGCTGGAACTGAAGCAGGAAGTCTTCAAGGAACTCGACCGGATCGTGAAGCCCGGGGCGATCTTTGCCTCCAACACCTCCGGGTTCTGCATCGCGGACCTCGCCCGCGACCTGCCAGCTTCGCGCAAGGAGCGGTTCATCGGGATGCACTTTTCGAACCCCGTGCCCACGATGCGGATGTGCGAGGTGATCTACACGCCGGAGACGAGCGAAGAGACGATCGCGACGATCAGGGGGCTGGCCGAGGCCTCCGGGAAGGCGGTCTCGATGGTGAAGGACGCGCCGGGGACCTACGGCTTCCTCCTGAACCGGATTTTCGGGGCGGCGCGGCGGGAAGCGGTAGCGATCGTCGAGGCGGGGATCGCGACGAAAGAGGACATCGACAAGGCGATGATCACGGGGCGCAACTGGCCGGCGGGATTCTTCGGCAACCGCGGCGGCATCGGCGGCCAGTGGTGACGGCCGGGGAGTGAGGGCCCTCACCCCCTGCCCCCTCTCCCGCTGCGGCGGGCGAGGGGGTGGTACGGAGCGAACGGCGCGGCATGCTGCGGGAGGCGGTCTCCGGGGCGCTGGATGCGGAAGCGCGCGGGGCGACCACTCCTTCACAGTCGTGGCTCGGCGATTGGGGCTCGACTCGGGCAGCCCCGCTGCGGCGGGCGAGGGGAACGAACGACGGGGCCCATCGGAGTCCAGTTGGACGGGCGCGCTACTCGAGGGCGCCGGCGGCGGCGAGTTCGGCGATGCGATCGGCGTCGTAGCCGAGGATCGTCCCGAGCACTTCGAAGGTGTCGCGGCCGAGGGTCGGGGCGCAGGTGTGGACGACGGCCGGCGTCCGGGAGAGCCGGTGGCGCGAGCCTTCGACCACGGTCTTGCCGTGGATGGGGTGGTCGAGCGTGACGAAGTGGCCGCGGTGCTGGAGCTGGGGGTCGGCGAGGCAGGCGAGGCTGTTCTGGAGGCGGGAGACGGGGACGCCGGCCGCCTGGAGCGAGTCCTCGACCGACTTCGGGTCGCGGCCGGAGGTCCATGCCGAGACAGCGGCGTCGAGTTCGGCGCGGCGGGCGACGCGGCCTTCGTTCGTGGCAAGACCGGGGTCGCGGGCAAGGTCGTCGCGGCCGATCACCTGGCAAAGCGCGAGCCATTGGGGGTCGTCAGGGCAGACGATGGCGACCCAGTTATCGGCGCCGGCGAGGGGGTAGACGCCGTGGGGCGCCATCGCGGGGTCGTCGTTACCGTTGCGGCCCATCACCTGCCCGTTGACGGTGTAGTCGAGGATCGCGGGGGCGAGGAAGTGGAGGGCGGCTTCGGCCTGGGAGAAGTCGATGTACTGTCCCTGGCCGGTGCGGCGGCGGTGGTCGAGGGCAGCGAGGAGGGCGGCGATGGCAAGGCGCGGGGAGACGTAGTCGGTGTAGGCGCCGAACGGCCCGGCGGGGCCGCGGTCGGGCCAGCCGGTGATGTGAAAGAAGCCGGAGATGGCGGCGGCGAGGTTGCCGAACCCGGCGAAGGATGACAACGGGCCGGACTGTCCCATGAGGCAGCTGCTCATCATCACCAGGTTCGGGTTCACCTGGCGGAGCGACTCGTAGTCGAAACCCCAGGCCTTCATCGCCCTCGGGGAGAAGGACTCGGTGACGACGTCGGCCCAGCGGACGAGGTCGAGGACGACGTCGCGGCTGGCCGGGTTCGCGAGGTCGATGGCGAGGCCGAGCTTGTTGGCGTTGAGGTTCTGGAAGAGGCCGGAGTTCTCGGGGCCGCCGGCGCCGTTGTGGAACGGCTGGAGGGTGCGCCCGGTCTCGACGCGGCTGGCGGATTCGACGCGGACGACGGTGGCGCCGTAGTCGGCAAGGACACGCGTGACGGCGGGGCCGGCCATGACCCAGGTGAAGTCGAGGAGCTTGAGGCCGGAGAGAGGGAGCGTCCCGGTAGCGGCGCCGGTGGGACTGCCCGAAACAGCCGGACGGCGGGGAGGTTCGTTCAGGATGGCGGCAGTGTGTTCGCCGGGCAGCGGGGCGCGGGGCGTCGGGGACAGGGGCGTGGCGGAGAGCTTCGCGAAGGCGCCGGGGTAGCTGAGGTTGCGGCCGATTTCGGGGTGGGCGACTTCCTGCCAGTAGCCGCGGGACTTCAGCTGGTCGCTTTCGACCACGTCGCGCATGGTCGTGACGGGCGCGATGAGGAGCCGCCGTTCCTGGGCGATGGCGAAGAGTTCGCCGCGGGACTTCGTCCGGGTGAAGGCTTCGACCGTCTTCTTGACGCGCTCGTACTCGGAGACGGGCTCGGCGCCCGTGAGGAGGAGCATCGTGTAGGCGTTCCAGTCCTTGTCGCGGGTGGCTTCGTCACAGAACCCCTCTTCGTAGACCAGTTCCATCAGGCGGCGGGTGAAGGGGCCGATCGCGGTGCCGAAGAGGAAGACGATGGAGACGTGGCCCTCCTTCGCGGGCCAGGTGAGCTGGACGTTGAGGGGGCCGAGCTTGAGGCCGCCGGCCATCCGCCGCAGCTCCACTTCGCCGATGGCGCCGGCGAGGATGTGCGACTGGGTCGCCTGCGCCACCGACTGCTGGGCGGAGACGTCGACGTGCTGGCCGAGGCCGGAGCGGGCGCGTTCGAGGAGGGCGAGGAGGGCGCCGCCGGCGGCGTCGCCGGCCGCCTGGAGGAAGCCCTGGGGGACGCCGACGCGGACGGGCGCGCGGTCGTCGTCGCCGGTGAGGATGAGGGGGCCGCCGCTGGCGAGGACGGTGAGGTCGGTGGCGGCCCAGCCGGCCTTGGGGCCGTCCTGGCCATAGGGGGTGATGGAGACGTAGACGAGGGCGGGGTTGATCGCCTTGAGGTCGTCGTAGCCGAGGCCGAGGGCGGCCATCGCGCCGGGCGCGGCGGATTCGACGAAGACGTCGGCCCCGGCGGCGAGGGCGCGGACACGGTCGCGGCCTTCGGCGGTGGTGACGTCGAGGGTGACACTGCGCTTGCCGCGGTTCGCCGCCCACCAGCTGAGGGAGCGTTCGGGGTGGGGGACGTCGTCGAGGAAGGGGCCGATGAGGCGGCCGGTGGCGCCCCCGGGCGGTTCCACCTTGACGACGTCGGCGCCGAGGTCGGCGAGGATGCGGGAGCAGAAGTCGCCCCAGTCGTCGGCGAGGTCAAGGACGCGGTAGGGCGAAAGCATGCGCTGTCTCCGGTGGGTTTGGCGGCAGCCGTGGGGAAGCCGGTTGGGGATTATGGATCAGCCGGGGGTTACGTGAGGAGGGGGTGGCGCGTGCTTACTGGAAGAGGGCGCCGACGCTCTGGCCGGAGTGGATGCGGCCGATGGCGTCGCCGAGGAGGGGGGCGATCGGGATCACGGTCATGTTCGGCAGGCGCTTGTGTTCGGGGATGGGGACGGAATCGGTGACGACGATCTCGCGGACGTCGGCGCCCTTGAGGCGTTCGATCGCGGGCCCGCTGAGGATGGCGTGGTAGCCGCTGACGATGACGTCCTTGCAGCCGTTTTCGCGGAGTACGCGGATGGCCTCGATGATCGTGCCGCCGGTGTCGATCTCGTCGTCGAGGATGAGGACGTTGCGGCCTTCGACTTCGCCGATGACGTGCATGGCCTCGGTGCGGCCGGTGTTGCCGACGCGGCGCTTGTCGATGATTGCGAGGGGCATGTCGAGGCGGGCGGCCATGTCACGGGCGCGCTTTTCGTCACCGACGTCGGTGGCGACGACGTTGTAGTCCTGGAGGCGTTCGCTGCGGAAGTGGTTGCTGACGGGGTAGAGGGCGTTGAGTTCGTCGAGGGGGATGTTGAAGAACCCCTGGATCTGGCCGGCGTGGAGGTTGACGGTGAGCACGCGGTCGCAGCCGGCGGTTTCGAGCATGTTGGCGACGAGGCGGGCGGTGATGGGGACGCGCGGCTGGTCCTTCTTATCGCTTCGGCCATAGGCGAAGTAGGGGATGACGGCGGTGATCCGGCCGGCGGAGGCGCGCTTGGCGGCGTCGATCATGATCAGGAGTTCCATGATCGAGGTGTTGACCGGGCTGCTGAAGGGCTGGACCAGGTAGACATCGCGCATGCGGATGTTCTCCTGGTACTGGACGAAGATGTTCTCGTTGGCGAATTCGAAGACGTCGACGCGGCCAAGCTGGCGGCCGAGGCGGTCGCAGATAGCCTTCGCGAGTTCGGGGTGGGCCCGGCCGGAGAAGATGGCGAGGTCGTTGTACACGAAGGCTGCTCCCTGCACGGTCGGCGTTGGGGGTGTAGACCGAATGTAGCATGGCGGGGGGTAGCGGTCAGCGGCCGTATGACCGGCATCATTGCCCGTGGCGGCGCCCGGCGGGAGAGTCGGGCCAGCCCGGCGAGCCTTTCGCCACCGGCGGTGAGCCCGGCCGGCCGGGGGATGGTGCCTGATGGAAGACGGACTTCGGACGCGCCCCGGCGAGGCCACGCTCGACCGCTACCGCGAACGCTGGGAGTGGGACTCGGTCGCCTGGGCGTCGCACTGCATCAACTGTTACCCCGGGAACTGCCCCATCCGCGTCTACGTGAAGGACGGCGTGGTGGTCCGCGAGGAACAGGCGGGCACCTTCGCCACCATCCAGCAGGGCGTCCCGGACATGAACCCGATGGGCTGCCAGAAGGGCGCCGGCTGGTCGCAGATGCTCGACGGCCAGGAGCGGGTCATCTACCCGTTGCGGCGGGTGGGGGCCCGCGGTTCGGGCAAGTGGGAGCGGATCACCTGGGACGAAGCGGCAACGGAAGTCGCCGACGCGGTCCTCGACGCGGTGGAGGAACTCGGGCCGGAGTCGGTCATCGCCCCCTCGGGCGGGAACGTGGGCACCTGGGGCGGCGCCGGACGCGGGCGCTTCTTCGGGATCATCGGTGGGATCACGACCGACATCAACGGCGAGATCAACGACTTCGCGCCGGGGCACTACCTCACCTACGGCACCTTCGACCCCGTGAGCAGCGTCGACGACTGGTTCCACTCGGAGCTCGTGTTGATCTGGTACGGGAACCCGAACTACACGCGCATCCCCTACGTCCACTACCTGAACGAAGCGCGCTACGCCGGCGCCGAGATAGTCACGATCGCGCCCGACGTTTCGCCTTCGGCCATCCATGCCGACCTCTACGTGCCGATCCGCCCGGAGACCGACGCCGCGCTCGCCCTCGCGATGTGCAAGGTCATCGTCGACGAAGGGCTGGTGGACGAACGGTTCGTGGTCGAACAGACCGACCTGCCCCTGCTGGTGGACCCGGTGACGAAGCGCTTCCTGCGCGGGTCGGAGATGGTCGAAGGCGGGAACGAGGAGCAGTTCTACGCGTGGGACACCCGGACCGGGGCGGCGATCCCGGCGCCGCGGGGGACGCTGCTCTGGGACGGCGCCTGGCCGGCGATCGAGGGCGCGTACACCGTGCAGGCGCTGGCGGGACCGCGCCGGGTGACCACTGTCTTCGAACTGATGCGGCAGCGGCTGGCGGACTACACCCCCGACCGCGCCGCCACGATCACCGGTGTGAACGCGGAGACCATCCGCACCCTGGCCCGGAAGGTCGCGAGCAAGCGGACGAACATCATCGGCTCGCTGGGGAACGGCAAGTACTACCACGGCGACCTGGTCGAACGCGCCGAGATCCTCCTCCTGGCGCTCACGGGGAACTGGGGGCGGCAGGGCACCGGCGTCCGCGGCTGGATGACGGGGCTCTTCGACGGCTCCTTCACGGTGGCCGCGAAGACGAAGCCCGGCCCCGAGGACGTGGTCGCGATGCTGGATTCGCGCGAGAAGGCACTCCAGGCGCGGCTGGCGGAAGACCCGACCCTCACTCCGGCAATGGTGGGCATCGAACAGGCGAAAGCGGCCTCGGCTCGCGGCGGCGGGGGGATGTTCCCGCCCCTGTTCTTCTGGTACAACCATGCCGGAAACGCGAAAGCATGGGAGCGCCCGGAGTGGTCGGACCCGGCGATGACGCGGCCCTTCGCGGACTACTTCGACGAGGCGGTGGGCAAAGGCTGGTGGCAGGGCGTCGACTATCCCCGCAAGGAGCAGACCCCGCGGGTGCTGGTCGAATGCGGCGGCAACGTCATCCGGCGGACGCGCGGCGGCGGGCGGATGCTGCTGGAGAACCTCTGGCCGAAGCTGAAGCTCGTGGTCACCCTCGACGTGCGGATGAGCAGCACGGCCCTCCAGTCCGACATCGTCCTCCCGATCGCGCACCAGTACGAGAAGATCGCCTTCAGCACGCCGACGACGCACACGATGCACCTGACCTTCTGCGACAAGGCGGTGGAGCCGCCGGCGGAAGCGGTCGACGAGTGGGAGGCGTTCCGGCGGCTGGCGGAGAAGCTGGAGGAACGGGCGAAGGCGCGCGGCGTCGCACCATATAAAGACGCACGCGGCGGGCCCCACGACCTTTCCGGCGCGCACACGGCCTACACCCGCGCGGGCCAGTTCGTGGACATCGAGATGATGGCCGACGAGATGCTGCGCGACAGCTCAATCACGGGCTGCATCGAGGAGGGGGCGAGCCTCGACGAGATCCGCAAGCGCGGGTTCTACCGCTTCCAGAGCCTCGGGATGTCGCCGCGGAGCATCGCCCAGGCGACGGAGCCGCGGAACGACGAGACCTTCGTCCCCTTCCGAAACCACGTCGAGAAGGGGGAGCCCTACCCGACGCTGACCCGGCGGGCGCAGTTCCTGATCGAACACGAGTGGTTCATCGAAGCGGACGAGCACCTGCCTACCTTTAAAGAAGCGCCGGCCGCCGGGGGCAACTACCCCTTCCGGATCACGAGCGGGCACAACCGCTGGAGCATCCATTCGCTGAACACGGCCAGCAGCCTGATGCTCGAAACCCACCGGGGGACGCCCCACCTGGTGATGAACAACCGCGACGCCGCCCGCCTGGGGATCGCAGACGACAGCCGGGTGCGCGTGTACAACGACCAGGGGGAGTTCGTGGTGCCGGCGCTGGTCTCCGCCAGCGCCTACCCCGGCCAGGTGACGATGTACAACGGCTTCGAGCCCTACCAGTTCCCGAACTGGGCAGGCCCGAACGACGTGGAGCCGGGGATGATCAAGTGGCTGCACATGGCAGGCGGCTACGGCCACCTCCGCTACTGGGTAACGGAGTGGCAGCCCTCGGCGGTGATGCGCGGCACCCGCGTGGGGATTGAGAAGGTGGCGGGGCGCTGAGGTGTTAGGATGGGCGCCCCTCACCCCCTGCCCCCTCTCCCACTGCGGTGGGCGAGGGGAAGGCGGGCGCTGAGAGGCTGCATCCAGCTTACGTTGGAAGGCGCTAGGATAGGCGTCATTTCTTCGGAGGACGCGCCATGATCAGCACCGCACTCACCCGGATGCTCGGCATCGAGCACCCCATCATCCAGGCCGGCATGGCGAGCGAAGCGGGGGCGGCGCTGGCTTCGGCTGTCTCCAACGCGGGCGCCCTGGGGAGCCTGGGGGGCATCGGCCGCGACCCGGCGAGCTTCGCCGCGGAGATCGCCGCCTGCCGCGGCCTGACCTCGCGGCCCTTTGCCGTGAACATCCCGACCTTCGACTGGGCCCCGTTCGCGCGAGAGCTGGTGGACGTCGCGGTGAAGGCGGCGGTCCCGGTGATCACACTTTCCTTCGGACGCTTCGACGCGGCGCTGGCGCAAGCGAAGGCCGCGGGCATCACCACCACCGTCCAGGTCCAGGACATGGACGGGCTGCGGCGCGCATTGGCCGGGCGTGCCGACGCCGTCATCGTCCAGGGGACGGAAGCAGGCGGGCACACGGGCCGCCGGGGGACACTCGGCTTCGCAGCGCAGGCGCTGGAAATCGCGGGCGACGTGCCGATCGTCGTGGCGGGCGGGATCGCGACGGGGCGGGCGCTTGCGGGCGTACTGGCGATGGGCGCGGCGGGGGCGGTGATGGGGACGCGGTTCAAGGCGAGCGACGAGTTTGGCTGCGCGCCCGCGCTCAAGGAAGCGGTGGTGGCGAGCGACGGCGACCACACCTACTACGGCGAGGTGGTGGACATCCCCTTCCCCTTCACGTGGCCGGCGGGGATCGCGGGCCGAATCCTTGCGAACCGGTTCACGGCTGAATGGCACGGCCGCGAGGATGCACTGCGGGCGGAAGTCGCCGCCGGGGCGACGCCGGACGCGTTCCTGGCGGCGCTGCAGGAGCCTGACCGCGTCCTGAACTGGGCGGGCGAATCCTCGGGCCTCGTCTCGGCGGTGATGCCGGCGGCGGCGATCGTCGCGGAGGTGGCGGCAGAGGCGGAGGCGTACCTCCGCAAGGCAGCCGGGCTGGTGCGATAGCGGGGGCGGCGGCGGGCTGCCGCCGCCCCCTCACCGATCGATCAGTCGAACATCAGGACCGTGCGGGCGACTTCGCCGGCCTTCATCGCCCGGAAGGCCTCGTTCACGTCTTCGAGCTTACCCCGGCGGGTGATCATCTCGTCGAGCTTCAGGCGGCCCTGGCGGTAGAACTCGATGTAGCGGGGCATGTCGACGCGGAAGCGGTTCGAGCCCATCGAGCTGCCGATGATCTTCTTTTCGCGGAGGAAGGACGGGCCGTCGAGTTCGACCTTCTGGCCGACGGGGATCATCCCCACGACCGTCGCCGTGCCGCCTTCGCGGATGCATTCGAAGGCCTGTTCGGCGGCGCGCTTGAGGCCGATGCATTCGAAGGCGTAGTCGACGCCGCCGCCGGTCATTTCGCGGATCGCCTGGACGGGGTCGTGGGAGGAGGCGTCGACGACGTGGGTGGCGCCGAGGTCCTTCGCCCGCTTGAGCTTATCTTCGAAGATGTCGACGGCGATGATCTGGCGGGCGCCGGCGATACGGGCGCCCTGGATCGCCGCGAGGCCGACGCCGCCGGTGCCATACACGGCAACGGTGGAGCCGGGCTTCACGGCGGCCGTGTTGAGGGCTGCGCCGACGCCGGTGGTGACGCCGCAGCCGATGAGGGCGGCCGCGTCGAAAGGCATGTCGTCGGCCATCTTCACGAGGGCGTTTTCGTGGACGAGCATCTTTTCGGCGTAGCTGGAGAGGTTCGCGAACTGGGTCACGGGCTGGCCGTTGAGGGTGTACTTCGGGGGGTCGCCGGGGCCGCGCCGGACTTCGGGGCTCCGGCAGAGGAAGGGTTCGCCGCTGAGGCAGCGTTCGCAGTGCCCGCAGAAGACGGAGAGGCAGAGGATGACGTGGTCGCCGGGCTTGACGTAGTTGACCTGGGAGCCGACGGCTTCGACGATGCCGGCGGCTTCGTGGCCGAGGATGGCGGGGGTTGGCATGGAATAGAAGCCGTCGACGAAGTGGAGGTCGCTGTGGCATACGCCCGAGGCCATGGTTTTGACGAGGACCTCGTGAGCCATGGGCTTGTCGACGTGGACTTCTTCGATGGTGAGTGGCTGGTGTGCGCCGTGGAAGATGGCCGCCTTCATCTGGATGCTCCTCCAATGAGCCGTGTGATGACCCGGCATGATACGCCGAAACGGGGAGGGAGGGGGAAAGGGGGTGTGGGGGGTGTTGGGGGGGTGTCGGCTGTGGGCTGTCGGCTGTCGGTGTGCCGGCGCCGCTCCCTGGCGGTCGCGGTACGGATGGAGGGTGGCAGGTGGTGCGGGGAGGGTCGGAGGCGGCTACGGGCCCAGCCGCCGAAAGCCGTGGGGCAGCGCCGACGCCGCTCCTTTCCAGTCGCGGTGCGGATGGAGCGGGTGTCGGGGCGGGGCGAGAGGGATGGGTTGCGTGCGATGCGGCCAGGGGCGGCGCGGCCACGGGGGCGGTGGAGGCTGGCGCGGGACGGGGCGGGCAGGTGATGCGGCCAGGGGCGGCCGCGGCTACCGGGCCTCCCAGACCTGGTATTCCACGACCTGGCGGAAGCCCATCCGTTCGTAGACGGGGTAGCCCATCTGGGTCGCCTGGAGGAAGCTGGCGACGCAGCCCTCCGCCACGCCGCCGAGGACGGCCCGCGCGGTGATCGCCTCGCCGTAGCCGCGGCCGCGGTGGCTGCGCAGGGTGCTGATGTTGTAGACGCCCGCGACCCGCCGCGCCGACACGCGCGTCGCGGTCGCCACGGGGATGCCGGCGGCGTAACCGACGTAGAGGGTCATGTCGGGGTCCTTCGCCACAGCCGGATGGCAAAAGACGTCGAAGATCCGGCGGGGGGCACCGAACCCCTCGGAGGCGGTGAGGACGAAGTCTTCGGCGATGGCGGGCCCGTCGACGACGCGGATTTCGAACCCGGGGATCGGGCGTTCCGTCAGCGACATCTGGGGAAGGAGCATCCCCGGCACCGGCGACGATCGCTGCAGCCTCGCCCCCCTCGCTTCGCCGGCGATGGCGGCGGCGGCTTCCGGCGTGGCGATCACGGACCAGGGCAACCCGAGGCCTGTGAAGAATGCTCGCGCCCTTGCCAGGGTCACGGCCGGATTTGGCGGGGGTTCGACAAGGAAGAGCCGGTTGAACGACGGGGTTGGGATGCCCGAGGCGGCGCAGGTGGCCCCTTCGGCTTCGTCGACGGCGCCGCCGGGGGCGCTTCGCCCAAGCAGGCGAAAGGCATCGACGAAGCCGAGGTGTGCTCGCGTCAGCAACTCTGCCGGGATTGCCCGCTCGGCGCTCACTACTCGTACCCCATCTTTCGACTATACCGCGCCGGGGAAAGCGCGCGGTCAAGCGCGGGCGGGCCGCCTGGGTGGGCTCCCTTATTGACAGGGGCCTGCCTTCGCCCGAACCCTTGTAGCGTCACCGCGGGCGAAAGGGGAGCGGCATCGATGCCGAAGCCAGGGAAGAAGCACCAGGGCAAGGCGCCCGCACCCGCGTCCGAGGCGGGAGGGAGGACATCGCTCTCCGGCGCCGAATACCACCAGTATCTCCCGGCCCTCCGCTTCGGCCTGCTCGACGCTCAGCGCGCGCTCCGGGAGGCGGGGGTACCGGTCGTCATCGTGGTCGCGGGGGCCGACGCCGTGAAGTCGGACACGGTGAACGCGCTGAATTCGTGGATGGACCCCCGGGGCGTGATGACGCACACCTTCGGGCCGGAGTTCAACCCCGACCCGCTGCGCCCGCACTTCGCGCCGTTCCACGAAGCACTGCCCCCGCGCGGCAGCATCGCGCTCTTCTGCGGGTCCTGGTACTCCCCGGTCGGGTCGGGCCGCATCCGGCGTGACATCAGCCGGGCGCGGGCGAAGGCCGAGCTCGAACGCATCGCCTTCTTCGAAAAGATGCTGACGGACGCCGGGGTGCTGATCATCAAGATCTGGCTCCACCTCGACGAGGAGTCCCAGCGCAAGCGGCTGAAGAAACTCTCGAGCGACCCCCGCACGGCCTGGAAGGTCTCCGCGGACGACTGGAAGCGGCTCGATGTCTACACCCGGCTCGCGACTGTTCGCGACGACATCTTCGCGGCCACGCACACGGCGCACGCCCCCTGGGTGCTGATCGACGCGACCGATGACCGTTACAGCCATTACATGGCCGGGCAGGCGGTCCTCGGCGGCATGACCGGGCGGCTGACGGAGTCCGCGCCCACCGCGGAGGCTGTGGTCGTGGCCGAGCCCCGCGGGGAGGCGCCCGACCGCCTGAGCCGGGCCGACCTCGGCAGCAAGCTCTCGGAGGAGGAATACGAGGACCGGATGGCGGCCGCCCAGGCGAGGCTGTCGCGGCTCTCGCGGCTCTCCTACCAGGCCCGGAAGGCGCATGTGCTCGTGTTCGAAGGCTGGGACGCGGCGGGCAAGGGCGGCACCATCCGCCGGCTGGTCGAAGCGATCGACGCGCGCAACGTCCGCGTGATCCCGATCGCAGCGCCCACGCCTGACGAACTCCAGCGGCACTACCTCTGGCGGTTCTGGCGCAACGTCCCCCGCGACGGCCAGACCGCTATCTTCGACCGCTCGTGGTACGGCCGCGTCCTCGTCGAGCGCGTCGAAGGGTTCGCGACCGAGGCCGAGTGGCGCCGGGCCTACGACGAGATCAACGACTTCGAAGAGAACCTCGTTTCGCACGGGACGACGGTGACGAAGTTCTGGCTCCACCTGAGCCCCGAGGAGCAGCTGCGGCGCTTCGACGACCGTTCGGAGACGCCATACAAGCGGCACAAGGTGACGAGCGAAGACTGGCGGAACCGGGAGAAGTGGCCGGCCTACCACGAAGCCGTGAACGACGTGCTCGACCTCACGGACCGGCCGAAAGTGGCGCCGTGGCACGTCGTCCCGAGCGAGGACAAGCTCTTCGCGCGCGTGCAGGTCATCGAAACGGTCGTGGCACGGATGGAGCGAGCGCTGCGGGGATAAGGGGGCGGGGTTGTGGTACCGTGCGGGGCATGAACCGGACAGAGATCGAAATCAAGCTCAGCCGGGACCGCGCCTGGCTCCTCGAAACGCTCGCGGCGATGCCCCCGGAGGAATTGAACCGCCCGGCCACGCCGAGCGAGCACGACCCCGCCACGATGTGGTCGATGGCGGACCACTTTGTCCACCTTGCCCTCATCGAGCACAACTTCAACGCGATGGTCCGCAAGTTCGTCGCCGGCGACGCGAACCCTGTGGGGCTGCGGACGAAGGCCGACGGCTCCGAGCGCACCACCGCCGAGGTGATGGCGATGGTCCACGCGATGACCGAGGAATGGAAGCGCAAGCACGAGGGCAAGCCGTTTGACGCGCTCGTCGCCGTGGGCCAGCACGCCCGGGCCGAGACCCTGCAGCTGCTTTCGGAACTGACGGACGAGCAGCTGGCGGCGCGGCTGCCGGGCGCTCCCTGGGCCGACGGGACGGTCGGCGGGGTGCTCGCGGCGAACGCGGACCACGGCCGGGGGCACTACAAGTGGGCGAAGGACGGGCTGGACGCGGAGGCGTAGGGGGCGGGATCAGACCGAAGCGCACGACAGGATGTAGTGGCTGCCGGCAGGGATCCGCCCAAGGTAGAGGATGGCAGCGGAGCCCGGTCGCAACTCAGCGCCCTTCGCCCAAACCGCCGCGCGATCCCGGTTGTGCGCCGCCACCCGCCCCGAGACCAGCTGTTCTCGGTCGTCGTACTCAGGGTCGAGGATGAGCACCCATTCTTCGGGCCAACGGCGTTCCAGGTCTGCGAGGTAGGTTGCGGACTTCACCGGCCCAGCATAGCAGACGCGCCTGGCGTCAGAGGAGGTAGCCCACGCCCTCTGGCCATGCGCCCATGAACCGGACCGACCACCTGCCCGGCCGAAGTTCGCGGACTTTCAGGTCGACCGCTTCGCGTCGATTCGCGTGAAACGCCACCCGGCCGCGGACAATCTCATAGTGGGCGTCGAGCTCCGGATCCACGATGAGGACCCACCCCCCGTGGAATTCTCTCTGCATCTCGTCGATGCTCAGGCCGCAGCCGTTCCCGTTGTTCATATCGCCCCCAGCATAGCAGACGCGCTCAGCGCCCCTGGCGGTCGGTGATCCCCGGGACCGGGTAGGCGCGGGCGAACTCGGCGACTTCGTGGCGGACGGTCTCGCGGACGCCGTCGCCGTCGGGGTCTTTCATCACGCGGCAGATCCAGGCGGCGACGCGGTGCATTTCGTCCTTGCCCATGCCCCGGGAGGTCAGGGCCGGGGTGCCCATGCGGAGCCCGCTGGTGATGAAGGGCGAGCGCTGGTCCCAGGGGATGGTGTTCTTGTTGGCGATGATGCCAGCCCCCTGGAGGGCGTTCTGGGCCTTCAGACCGCTGATGTTCACCGAGTTGCAGTCGATGAGGATGAGGTGGTTGTCGGTGCCGTCGGAGACGAGGCGGAGACCGCCCGACTTGAGCCCCTCGGCCAGCGTGGCGGCGTTTTCGACGATCTTCGCGGCGTAGGCCCGGAACCCTGGCTGCAGCGCTTCGCCAAACGCGACGGCCTTCGCGGCGATCGAATGGAGATGGGGGCCGCCCTGGGTGCCGGGGAAGACGGCCTTGTCGATCGCGTCCGCGAGATCGGCCGTGGTCAGCGCGAGGGCGCCGCGGGGGCCGCGGAGGGTCTTGTGGGTCGTGGTCGTGACGATGTCGGCGTGCTTCACGGGCGACGCGTGGACGCCGCCGGCGACGAGGCCGGCGATGTGCGACATGTCGACCATGAGGAGGGCGCTGCAAGCCGTCGCCACTTCGCGGAAGGCGGCGAAATCGATCGCGCGGGGATAGGCGGTGGCGCCGGCGACGATGACCTTCGGCTTCGCGGCCATGGCAACGGCGCGGACGGCAGCCATGTCGATGGCCTCGGTCTCGCGGTCGACGGTGTAGGGGACGAAGTTGTAGAGGCGGCCGCTGAAGTTGACCGGCGAGCCGTGGGTGAGATGCCCGCCCTGGGTGAGTTCCATGCCCATGATCGTGTCGCCCGGTTCGGCGACGGCGAAGTACGCGGCCATGTTCACTTCGGCGCCGCTCGTCGGCTGGACGTTGGCGTGGTCGGCCCCGAAAAGCTCCTTCGCGCGGTCGATGGCGAGTTGTTCGACCTGGTCGCTGAACTCGTTGCCGGCGTAGTAGCGCTTGCCCGGGTAGCCCTCGGCGTACTTGTTGGTGAAGACGGAGCCGGTCGCTTCAAGGACGGCGGCGGAGGCGTAGTTCTCGCTGGCGATCATCTCCAGCGTCTCGACCTGCCGCACCTCTTCGCGGGCGATGATTGCGGCGACGGCGGGATCGGTTCGGGCGAGGACGGACATAGAGCCTCCGGGGGTATGCGAGAGCTAGCAGGGTACAGGGTACAGGAGGAGGAGCTGGGGGTCAGGCACTGGAGCAATTGCAACCACGATCGCCCCCAAGCGTTAGACTAAGCCGGGCCTCAAGGGCTCTGCCCGGCCTCTCCGCTCGTTTGTGCTGTCGCGATCTCTGCGCGGCGCCGTAGCGGCCGTCACGTTGGGAGGCGCATAGTTGCTGTACATGCTGAAGCAGGTCGAAGCCGCCACGACGTTTGTGCGGCTGATGCCCACGACCATGGCCGCGCAGGGTCTCAAAGAGAAGGCGATGGAGGAGTGGCTTGCCGCCAACCCGCATGCTGTGTTGCCCGAGGAAGAGCGAGCGTTTGTGATATCACAGGCAACGTCATTCGAGAACCTGGTTGATATTCTTGCCGTTGATCAGAAGGGCGATCTGGTCGTAATTGAGATCAAGCGAGGCCAGACACCTCGCGACGTAATCGCACAAGCTTTGGAATATTGTTCGGATGTCGAAACTTGGGATTACCAGCAGCTCAACGCCCGAGCGATCAACTACTTCCGAAGCAAGGGACTTCAGTATGAATCCCTCTCGGGAGCTTTCGAAGAGATCTTCGGAGTCTTACCGGGGGAGGTCGACGAGTCGCGGTTCAATCAGCAACAGCGTATCTTCATTGTCGCCGAAGCAATAGAGCAAAAAGTCGAATTGACGTCCAGATGGTTGCTCCGCAGGGGCATCGACATTGCCTGTATCCAGTACGAGTGCTTTCGCACAGCGGACGGCCAACTGTTTCTCGATTTCCGTGAGATTGTGAGGCGGGACGAAGCCCCTGCGCCGGAGGGGCCCCGTAAGGTCCGGGCCTCGGCGCCAACGGAGGAGGAGTTCGTCGACCAGATGTCCGGGGCGGCCCAGGTGCTCTACGGGGAACTGAAGCGGCGAGTGCGGGCCTTCGGCGATGATGTTCAGTCAGGCGCGACTGCGCTCTATCTCAAGTTCGTAGCCGGTCGCAACTTCGGGGAGATTCACCACATGAAGGCCGGCCTGCGTGTATACGTCCGGCCGGAAGGATTCACCATCCCTGAGAGCGGAACAATGGAAGTGGAGGGGTTGCGGGTTACTCGCGTCTCGGACAGGTACATTTGGACCCTCAATCACTGGTTCACAGTGGCTTCCGACGCCGACGTGGACGCCGCCGAGCGACTGCTCCGCCGGTCGTACGATGCTGTTCATGGCCGCGTGGGCGTGTAGACGGATCCCACCAAGCGTTCAGAAACTAGAAGTTCGCCGAACGCCTATGAGAGGAATCTCCCAGCTGACCGCTCGCCCCTGTACGCTATCGATATGCTGGAACTAACACAGCGGCTGCTCCGGGCGGCGGAGGGGGGCGACGCGGTCGTCCTCGCTTCGGTCATCGAAGCGGGGGCGGAGGCGGTGACCCCGGGCGCGCGGATGCTGATTGAAGCGGACGGCACGCGGATGGGCTCGCTGGGGATGGCCGCGCTCGACGAGGCCGCTGCCGCCTACGCCGCCTCGGCCTTCGAACGTCACGCCGCCGAGACCACGTACTTCGACGGCACGGCGCTCGCCCCGCGCTTCAGGCAGGGCGCGACTGCCGTCTATATAGAGGTAGTGGAGGCGCGGCCGGTGTTCCTTGTCGTCGGCGCCGGGCACATTGGGCGGTCGCTGGCGCACCTTGCCTCGATGCTCAACTTCCAGGTGGCGGTGGTCGACGACCGCGACGACATGGCGAACGCGGAACGCTTCCCCGAGGCCGACGAGGTCATCTGCGCGGATTACGAGGAGGCGCTGGACCGCTTCCCGATCAACTCCAATACGACCATTGTGCTGGTGACGCGCGGCCACAAGCAGGACGAGCTTTCGCTGCGCCACTGCCTCGGCCGGGGGGCGGCGTACCTCGGGATGATCGGTTCGAAGCGGCGGACGGGCGCGGTCCTCCAGCACCTCCGTGACGACGGGTTCGACCCCGAAGAGCTGGCGAAGGTGCGGACGCCAATAGGGCTCGACATCGGGGCGGAGACGCCGGAGGAGATCGCGATCGCGATCATGGCCGAGGTGATCATGCTTCGGCGCGGGGGGACGGCGAAACCGATGTACCACCGGCGGCCGCACCACGCTCCCGGCCCGCGCCCGGATCCGCGCGCGTGAGGGGGCCCCTCACCCCCTGCCCCCTCTCCCGCTGCGGCGGGCGAGGGGGTGGTAGGGAACGAACGACGCGGCGTGCTGCGAGAGGTGGGCTCCGGGACGCCGAATGCGAAGGCAGGCGGGGCAACCACTCCTTCACAGTCGTGGCACGGCGAGGGGGCCCTCACCCCCTGCCCCCTCTCCCACTGCGGTGGGCGAGGGGGTGGTACGGAGCGAACGACGCAGCGTGCTGCGGGAGGTGGGCTGCGGGACGCCGAATGCGAAGGCAGGCTGGGCAACCACTCCTTCACAGTCGTGGCACGGCGAGGGGGCGGCGGCTCCTGCAGGCCCGCTGCGGCGGGCGAGGGGGTGGTAGGGAACGAACGACGCGGCGTGCTGCGGGACGCCGAATGCGGAGGTAGGCGGGGCGACCACTCCTTCACAGTCGTGGCACGGCGAGGGGGAGGCTCCGGGACGCCGAATGGGGAAGCAGGTGGGGCGACCACTCCTTCACAGTCGTGGCACGGCGAGGGGGATGACGAAGGCGCGAACGGACCGCTGCACTTAAGGGGCGCTACGCGGCGGCGGGGGTCGGCTTTCTGCCCTTCCAGGGCTCCAGCCAGAGCGTTGTCGCGGCGGCGACGAGGAGGGCGACGCCGAGTTCGGCCGGGCTCGGGCCTTCCAGGCGCATGGCGTCGTTCAGGCCGGGGAGGTAGACGATGGCGACGAGCAGGGCGAGGGTCGCGGCGACGACCGGCAGGAGCGTCTTGCTGCCGCGGTACTTCGCCCGCCAGACCGGCGCATCGGGTGAGCGTTCGACCAGCACCATGATCGTTTGCCCCAGGACCATCGCCGTGAAGGCCATGCCCCGGGCGTGCTCTTCGGGGACATCCGCCGCCAGCCGTGCGAGGTAGAGGGCGACTGTCGCGGCCGCGAGGGTGAAGCCAGTCGCCAGGGGGCGGGCAGCGTGGCGGCGGCTGACGAGGGGCTCCGATGGGCTTCGCGGCGGCCTTTGCATGAGGCCAGGCGGGGGCGGGTCGCCTTCGAAGACGAGCGCGACGGTCGGGTGGAGGATCAGCTCGAGGATGACGAGGTGGACCGGGAGGAGGAGGAGCGGTTCGCCGGTGAGGGGGACGGCCATCGCCACCAGGAGCAGCGGCACGTGGAAGCCGACGAGGTAGGCCACGGCGCGGCGAAGGTTTTCGAAAATCCGGCGCCCGTCCCGGATGGCGCCGACGATGGTCGAGAAGTCGTCGTCGATGAGGACGAGGGTCGCCGCCTCGCGGGCGACCTGCGTCCCGCGGCGCCCCATGGCGATGCCGATGTCGGCCTCCCGCAGAGCCGGGGCGTCGTTGATCCCGTCGCCGGTCATGGCCACGGTTTCGCCGGCGGCCCGCAGCGCCCGGACGATCTCGTACTTCTGGGCCGGCTGGGTGCGCGCGAAGACGGTGGCGTTGGCGATGCGCTCGGCCCGCCCGCCGTGGCTGAGCGCGTCCAGTTCCGCCCCGGTGATGATGTCGTCTTCGGCCGCGGGAAGATGGAGGCTGTTGGCGACCGCCATCGCCGTGATCGGGTGGTCGCCGGTGATCATCACGACCCGGATCCCGGCGGCGCGGCACTCCTCGAGCGCGTCGAGAACCCCCGGGCGCACGGGGTCGGAGAAGGCGACGAGCCCGAGGAAGCGGAGGTGACGTTCGTCTTCGGTTCGCCCCTGCGGCCCACCCGGGAGTTCGCCCGCGGCCACGGCGATGACGCGCATCCCTTCCGACGCCAGGGCGGCATTCGTCTCCTCCGCGGTCCGGCGGTCCGGCTCGGAGAGTGCCGCCACCGCGAGGATGCCTTCGAGGGCGCCCTTCGCGAAGACCTCGTGGCGCCCGTCCCGCTGCCAGACGCGCGAGAGGTACTTCGCGGCGGGGTCGAAGGGGTGCTCGGCGACGGACACGAGACCCCCCGGGAGGGCGAGGCCGGCGGTCCCGGCGTAGCGGACGATGGCGACTTCGAGCGGGTCGAAGGGCTGGGGCTCGGAGGCGAGCATGGCGGATTCGAGGAGGGCTTTCGCGGCCGCGCCGGGGGCTTCGCCGCCGCGAGTGACCTCGGTCCCGGCGGCGAGGGCCGCGACTTCCAGGTGGCCGAGGGTGAGCGTGCCGGTCTTGTCGGTGCAGATGACGGTCGTCGCGCCGAGGGTTTCGACCCCAACGAGCCGCCGGACGAGGGCGTTTTCCTTCGCCAGCCGCCACGCCCCGAGACCGAGATAGAGCGTGAACACCATCGGGAACTCTTCCGGGATGGCGGCGATGGCGAGGCTGACCCCGGCGATCAGCGCCGCCCCGGTGCCTTCGCCATAGGCGAGCTGCGTCCCCACGACGACGACGCAGACGACCCCGCCAATCGCCGCGAACTGGCGGACGAGGCGGTTGATGAGCGCCTGGAGCGGCGTCGCCTTCTGCTCGATGGTCGCGACGAGGGTGCCGACCTGGCCGAAACGGGTGGCGGGGCCGGTCGCTCCCACGCGGAAGAAGCCGCGGCCGGAGAGGACGTTGGTGCCGGCGTAGAGGGCGTCATCGTCGTCGCCGGCGCCGGAGTTGGCCTTTGCCACGGGGTGGGATTCGCCGGTGAGGGACGACTCGTCGACCATCAGTCGCGCCACCCCCACGAGCGTCCCGTCGGCGGGGATCACGTCGCCTTCGCGGACCAGGAGGAGGTCGCCGGGAACGATCTCGACGGCGGGGATGGAGGCGGCGCGGCCGTCGCGCCAGGCTGTTGCGAGTGGGGCCGTGAGCTGGCGCAGCTCGGCCAGGGCGCGCTCCGAGCGGGCTTCGAGGAGGTAGTTGACCCCGGCGATCGGGATGATGGCGGTGAGGGTGACGACGGCGTCGAGGTAGTTGCCGAGGGCGATGTAGATGGGCGCGGCGAGGAGGAGGAGGATCGCCATCGAATCCACGAGGGGGCGGACGAAGCGGAGGAGGGCGGGGAGACGGCGGGCTTCGGGCAGGAGCCGGTTGGGGCCGTGGCTGCGAAGAAGGGCGCGGGCTTCGGTGGCGGAAAGCCCGGATTCCCCCGGCGGGGGGGCCTCGGGAGGTGGGCGCTGGGCAGCGTCAGCCGGCACTGTGGCCGAATCGGGCGGCGCTGGCGGCGGCGGGCGCGGTGGTTGGGCGTCGGATCACGGCCAGTCGAGTATACAAGCCTGCAGGCGACGCTCATGGCACAATCGGGGGGATGACCGCGCCCGGACGCCGCCCGTGACCAGCCACTTGCGCCCGGGATCGCTGCCTCCAGGCCCGCCCCGCTACGCCGCCCGCTGCCGCTTCGTCCAGGTGACGCTTGGTTCGAACCCCGGCGGGCACCTCGTGAACCTTTGCCGGCACGTCGTCCGCGACGGGATGGAGTGTGTCGGCCCCTTCCTCGACGACACGGAGACAATGTGCGGCCTCTGGGAGTTCGGCGAACGGGTGCACGAGCCGCCGGGGCGGGGGTAGTAGCGATTCGATCGTGCGAGGTGTTGGCGGCCTGGCGGTTGTTGGGACGGCGCCAAAGGCGGCACCTCTGCTCGCTGTCGAGAATCAATCGTTGGGGGCCAAGTAACGCTGGGCGGGGTGAGTGGGGTGGGCGGGATACATGAGGCGGAGACGCGAGCTCCTGCTGAGCGCCCGGACAGAGGCCTTCACCGTAGGCTCGCTGCGTTGAGTAATCAGGGCGAGTTCGCGGATAGAGAGCGGCGTCACGGCACAGAGCGCCTCGATGACAGCATCCCGTGTTCCGGCGTCAACGTGGCGCTTTTGGCGAGTTGGTTCTGCGATGAGCAGAAACTGACTTGCCAGACTGCCAAGGCCGTCTCGGAAACTATCCAGGGCCGAGGCGAAACTGTCCAAGCTGGGAGTGGAACTACCCGAGCTAGTCTCGGAATCATCTATGCTGGCCACGGGCCAGAACGTGGGCTGGGACTCGCTCGCTGGGCGAGGTGAGTCCAGTCCTGGCTCGTCGGCCATCGCAGACGCGGCGTCCTGCAAGGCACCTTCACTCAGCTGATAGCGCGCGCCCCGACGATCACCCAGCATGACGAGGATTCGGCGGTCTCTGAGTCCTACGAGCACCTTGGTGGCGTCGGCCGGATGCAGTCCTGTGAGCCGCCTGAGCGTTACGTTGTCGGTTTCCCCATCGTGGAGAGTCGCGACGAGGGCCACCTGTTCGGGTTCGCTCAGGTCAGGGTCGAGCATATTGAGCCAGGCGCGGTCCTCGGCCGAGAACATGTGAACATATCTGAGTCTGAGCTTGAACTCGTAACGCTCACTCCGGGATTCAATCTCCGGCACGCGAAAGCCGAGGCTCCTCCATGCGTTCAGGATGCTTGGAATGCCAGTTCCGGCCTCTTCAGCCAGGCCAATCAGCCTGAACATGCGGATCAGCGCAGGGTTGCGAGGGTCTGACCTGACGCCACTGTAGAGGTCGACCTCTGGCACCCGAGAGCTGCCGGGATTTCGGAACACGAACTCGTGAGGCGACCGGAGGATGAGCGACGCATCCGGCTCCGCATAGTCGGCATGCGCCAGCAGGTTGACGAAAGACTCCCTCAGAGCCGTCTGGATTGGCGTTTCGTCGCGACGAACTGCTCCTGCCAGCCGGAAAGGAACCTCGGAGCCCTCGATGAGACGTGGGAAGATGGCCTCCACAGCTCCTAGCAGATTTCCCTCCCATGTAACGCGATCGCGCCAGCGCTCCTCAGGCTCGCCCTCGTCCAACTGCCTGTAGTCGATGAGGTGCCTGCCTCTCCAACTCCTGATGGAATCGGCCTTGCCGAGCATAAGCAGGCCGGCCACCGTGGGACCTTCCCGGGAGATCTCGCGATTTCGGTCCCATGCCCCAATAGCTCGCATGAAGCCGATGTCATCGAGGCCGTTGTTTGGGGAGGCCGGGTGCTGGGTTTGGTAACGGCGCCGAAAGCCGGCAAGGGACTCGCTGTCGATGTCGTCGATGCCGTGAGCGGTCAGCACCGACGAGTCGGCAGCGATGTCGGAGGCCTCGCGCATCATCCGGTCCACTTCGGGTTTGGTGCACCGGTAGTCACCTTCCCCGCGCCGGACGAACGTGCCTACATAAGGGTTCCCGACGATGTAGACCGGTCGGTTTCGCCTCGACGCCGCTGGAACCCTGATGACCACAACGTCTCGCCCGGCAATCGTCTCCACCGAGGCGTCGCTGGCGCCGCAGACTGGATGGCTGACTTTGCCACCGTTGCGGGTTAGGTCGAGGAAGTCCTTCAGGAGCTTGTGGCCGTCGCCGACTCCTTCTACCTCACCCTCATCCGAGACGCCAAGGAGTATCCACCCGCCGTTGGTGTTTGCGAACGCGCTGACGGTTTCCCACATGCTCTTTGGCAGGCCGCCCTTTGCCGCCTTGTATTCGAGGTCTAGCGACTCCCTGCTTTGGAGCCGTTCGATAAGTCGTGCGAGAAGGGGTTGTTGTTCGGGCTGCATGGACGTTGACGCACTGTAGCACGGTGCAGGGCGGCCCTTTGAGGACGACTGCCTGCCCGGCTCCGCTCCCGCCCCTTGTCGCCCAATGCCCATCGCCACCCCTACCGGTCCTGGCAGCCGCGCTGCGGGTCATGCTCGCGGTCTCGCGTATCCACGGCCGCTTCCGCGCCCGCCGCCATGCCATGACCGAATGGCATGGTATCCATGGGGTAGTTCTTTCGGGGGAGCGGGCGTCTATCCTGCGCGCATGTCGTCGCGTCCTCCCCACTACAGCGCCCGCTACCGGTTCGACCTGAGCCCAAGGCAGTGTGAGGTGCTGGAGCTTGTGGCGCGGGGACGCACGAACGGCGAGATCGCCGAGGCGCTGGGGATCACGCTCGACGGGGTGAAGTGGCACATCCGCGAGATCCTCACGAAGCTGGAGGTCGGGTCACGCGAAGAGGCCGCGGCCGTTTGGCGCGAACGGAAGGGCGCTGCCAGCCAACTGCGACGGATGCTCTTCGGACCGGCAATCCCCGCGGCGGTCGCACGGGTACTGGCGATCGGGGCTTTGGCCGCCGGTGTCGTGGCGCTCGGGACAGTGCTCGTCATCAGGGGCGACTCGGGCGGCCCCCAAACGGATGCGCCCCCGGCATCCGGCGCCGGGGCCGTGGCCGAGGCAACGCCGGCGGGGGTGCTGGTTCCACCGTGCGACGCGGCGGACTTCACGGTGAGCGTTCGCGCCGAGCCGTGGTTTGGCGACAACCTGATCACCGTGGAAAGCGTCAACAACGGAGGCGAATGCGGGCATGTCAGCGGGGTCGGGATCCAGCTCCTTCCCTCGCCGCCGGGCACCTCGTGGATCGGGTTGCCGTTGAGTCCGCCGATACGGTCCGGGGAACAGCCCGCCGTGCAGGTGATTTGGCGTGGGGGCTGCGCGGCCGTTGGCCGCCTGTTCGACATCCAGGTGCGCTATGAGTATGCGGACGCAACGTTACGCGACGTCCCGGCCCGGGGCTGCGTCCCGGGGGAGGGCGATGCGCTCTTCCCGGCTGAGAAGGTCCGCGGGGGACTCCCTTCCTGCCGCACGTCTCAGCTCGCCCTGGGGAGTGTTCTTGTCCCCACGGCACAGCGCCTGGAGTTCGCGGTGCGCGTTGTCAACAACGCCGCACCCTGCCTCCTCCGGGGCAACCTCTCGATGGAGCTGCTGGACCGGTCCGGCTTCGTAGTCGTTGGCGCCCTGGGGAACCCCGTCGATGTTTCCGTCGAGGCTGACCTCGACGGGCAGCTGATGACGAGGGCGCTCGCCTGGGAGAACTGGTGCGGCAGCCCGGGCACGTTTACCGTCCGTCTCGCGCTCGGCGCGCTCTCTGTCTCCTCGGTTGTCGAATCGCCGGCCTGCACCAGGCCGGGGGAGCGGTCGCAACTGGTTACCACGCCGGCCGCCGTTGCTTTGGCGCCGAACCGGTAGCCCTCCCCGCCGTCTATCGCCTATTCGTACTCGCCGGCGAGGTCGCGCTTGCCCTGGTCGCTGGCGAGGGCGGCGTGGTTGAGGATGTTGCGCCCCATCGACGAGACCTGCTCCTGGGAACGGGCGCGGTAGACCCGGGCGCGGAGGGCATGCGCCTCCTTCGACGCGGGCTGGGAGATGACGGCGAACTCCACCAGGTGGCAGGCGAGACGGTGGTCGCCGGCGTTCGTCAGCTCCTCCACCCGGGCGAGGACGCGGTCGAGGCCGCCGGCGAGGGCGACCCACTCCCTGGCCTGCTCGACGCGCGGCGCCGGGAGGAGGTTGTCGGGTTCGCCATCGTACCAGCCGCCGTAGAGCCGCCAGACGTTCCGGATGATGAACTGGGGGTCGTCGTAGACGCCGTGGAGGTAGGGCTTGTCGAGCAGGTGCCTGGGGAACTGGACTTCGTGGAGGACGCGGTCGAGGGGGGCGCCGGTGTTCATGATTGCGAGGGCCTGGCCCTCGATGGAGTCGAGGAGGTCGGCGGTGTCGGTCAGCGCGGCCTGGATGCGATCGGCGCCGAAGATGGGGAGCCCGTGGCCGGGGAGCATGATCTCCGGCCCGAGGGCGGCCATCTGGCGGAGGGCGGCGGCCCATTCGCCGACATAGCGCTGGACCTTCTGAGGGTTGCCGGCGTTGGGGACGGCCCAGATGAAGAGGTCGCCGGGGGCGAGGAGTTTGCGCTCGGGCACCCAGGTCCAGGTGGCGTCTTCGGTTTCGCCGCGGGCGTGGCGAAGGTGGAAGGTGAGTTCGCCGGCGCGGAAGGTGATGGCGTCGCGATAGGCGACGTCGGGGTAGCGGTATTCGGCGGGCCAGCGGAAGCGCTCGATGGGGAGGGCGAACTGGCGGACGTTGATCGCGGCGTTCCAGCCGAGGGTGCGCTTGTAGCGGTCGAAGTTCCAGGCGAGGTCTTCGTGGCCGTAGACAAGCGGGCGGGACCAGCGCTTCTCGGCTGCCTCCTGTTCGAAAGGGCCGACGCCGAAGATGTGGTCGACGTGGTGGTGGGAAAAGACCGCCGCGGCGAGGCGGGCGTCGGGGCGCCAGGCACGGACGGCGGCGTGGAGGGCGAGGGTGTCCTGGAGGGAGCCAGTGTCGAGCATGACGAGGCCGTCGCCGGTGTCGATGGTGTTGGCGCTGGCGATGCCCTTGTAATAGAGGAGGCCGGGTGCGATCTCCTGGGCGTCGGGGAAGCGGGACCCGACGGGGTGGATTTCGTGGGTGGTCCTGGTGCCGTTCCAGAGGGCTTCGGAGAGTTCGCGGATGTCGGTCATGGCTACTCCAGGGCCGCGGAGGGGCGGCGGGACAATTCTAGCGGGCTTGAAAAGCGGGCGGGGCTTTTCTAATGTGAAGCGAGAAATTAGAAAAGACTGGAAGGCTTTTCAAGAGCGCTAGAGGTTCCCGGGTAGCTTTTCAAAAAATGACCGGCAAATCATAATTGTTCGATGGACCCCTTGCTGTTCACGAACCCCGCCGGCCGGCTCCTCTCGGCCCGCTCGCCAAACGGCCGGGAGTACTGGAGTTTCGTCCCCGACGGGCTGCCGCCGGTGCTCGACCCGGCCGAGCTTGGGGGCCTCGTCTCGCTCATCTCGGATGCGAGTCTGGCACTGGGCCGGCTGGACGGCCTCGGACAGATCCTCCCGAACCCGGACCTGCTGGTGCGGCCATACATGCGTCGGGAGGCCGTGCTGAGCTCGCGAATCGAGGGGACCAGGACCTCATTCGCCGAACTGCTTGCCTTTGAGGCGGCCCAGCGCTCCCCGGCGGAACCCGACGCCCGGGAGGTCCTTAACTACGTTGTGGCGCTCGATGCAGGGCTTCACGAGGTCCGGCGGACGGGGATCACGCCTGGACTGGTGCGCGATCTCCATCGGCGGTTGATGACGGCGACCCGGGACGCGGCGTTCGCGACCCCGGGTGAGTTTCGCCACGTCCAGAACCATATCGGAGACACAGGCGATCCTGCGGACGCGAGGTTCGTGCCACCGCCGCCGGATGAGATGGAGACGGCCATGTCCGCGCTCTTCGACTACCTCCATGCCCCGGCTTCAGGCACCCCGGTGCTGGTTGAAGCGGCCTGGATGCACTACCAGTTCGAGACAATCCACCCGTTCCGTGACGGTAATGGCAGGGTCGGCAGGTTGTTGATCCCACTCCTCCTGGCCTGGCGGGGCCGGCTCTCACAACCGCTGCTCTACCTCAGCGCCTACTTCGAGCAGCGGCGAGGCGCGTACTACGACCGGCTCCTCGGCGTGAGCGCCCGCAGCGAGTGGGCAGCATGGCTCCGCTTCTTCCTTGAGGCGGTGGTGGAGCAGTCGGCGAGTGCGACGGAGCTGGCGCGGGCGATTATCGCCATCGGGCAGGAGTGGCACGAGCAGCTCACGAACATCAAGGCTTCGCAAACGGCCCATCGCCTGGCGGACCTTGTCCATGCGCACATTGCCGTTGACGCTTCAACCGCGGCGCGGATGCTGGGACTCAAGTCCGCCCAGACTGCTTACAGCGCGATCGCCACCCTGGAGCGAGCCGGGATCCTTGAGGAGTACACGGGCCGTTCCTGGGGGCGTCTCTACATGGCGCGCGAGCTCCGGGAACTGATCGAATCCGCCCGGCCGCCAAGGGCTCCCGCGACGCCCGCCGGCGCGGAATGAAAGGTTTTGGCGATTTGCTTTAATTGCTAAGGCGGGGTTGAAAGAATGGTTTCATTCGATCAGCTGGTTTAGCAATTCTTCGCGCTGCTGCTCCCGCGGCTACGTGCTCCCTCTGGTGCCTGGGGCCGAATCCAACTTGAGATCGGGGAATCGAGCTCGCTGTGGCGGGGGCCCCTCACCCCCTGCCCCCTCTCCCACTGCGGTGGGCGAGGGGAACGCGGACGTTGACCGGCTTCGCTCAGGTCAAGTTGGAAGGGCGCTACGTCAGGATGCCGGCGGCGGCGAACTCCACGATTTCGTCCTCGCTGTAGCCGAGGATTTCGTGGAGGACGTGGTGGGTGTGTTCGCCGAGGCAGGGGGCGGCCGAACGCAGCCGGCCCGGCGTCGCCGAAAACTTCGTCACGAGGCCGTCGTAGGGGGTGGGACCCATGACCGTGTGGTCGAGGGTGACGAAGTGGCCGCGGTGGCTGAGCTGGGGGTCGTTGTAGAGGTCGGTCGGGCGGAGGACCACGTAGGCCGGGACGCCGGCATCGCGGAGGCGGGCGGCGAAGGCGAACGGCTCCTGGTCGGCGGCCCAGGAGCGGACGGCCGCGTCGATGGCGGTCCGCCGGGCCACGCGCCCGGGGAGGGTGTCGCATTCGCTCCCGGCGAAGGCGTCGAGCGGGGCGATCGCGCGGAGCGCCTGCCACTGCCCGGCGGTTTCGACGGCGATGGCGACGTAGCGTTCTTTGCCCGCGGTCGCGTAGACGCCGTGGGGGCAGGCGCGGGCGGAGTCGTGGCCGGCGGGGCCGTGGTCGCGGCCGTTCACGGTGTAGTCGAGGATGAGCGGTTCGACGAAGTGGATTGCGGCTTCGACCTGGCCAAGGTCGATGTATTGCCCCAGACCGCTCCGGCGGCGTTCGAGGATGGCCGAACCGAGGGCGGCGATGCCGTAGCGGGGGGCGATGAAGTCGGTGTAGGCGCCCCAGGTGCCGGCGGGGGCGCGGTCGGGCCAGCCGGTGAGGCCGTGGGGCCCGGCGAGCGCGGCGCCCTGTCCGCCGAAGCCGCCATAAGTGCGTTCGGGGCCGGTCTGGCCGCGGAGGCAGGTGCTCACGTAGATGAGTTCGGGGCGTTCCTTGCTCACGGAGGCGTAGTCGAGCCCCGCCCGCTGCATCGTCCCCGGGGTGAAGCTTTCGACGACAACATCCGCCCAGGCGATGAGGCGGCGGGCGATGGCCTGGCCGGTCTCCGTGGCGATGTTGAGCGCGAGGCCAAGCTTCGAGGTGTTGAAGTTCGCCATGAACTGGCTGCGGTCGATGCCGGCGATGCCGTCCCGGAAGGGGCCACCGATCCGGAGGATGTCGGGGCGAGTGGCCGACTCGACGTGGATGGCAGTGGCGCCGTGGTCGGCGAGCGCCTTGCTGGTCATGGGGCCGACGCCGACCCAGGCGAAGTCGGCGACCCTGACGCCTTCGAAGGCGAGGGTGCGTGCCCGGCCCTGGACGGCGGCCGGCATCGGCTTCGGGGGGGCGTCGAGGAGCGCCTGGTGTTCGCCCAGCCGCGGGGCCGGGCGTTCGACGGCGGCAGGGGTGCGCGACATCTTGACGAACAGCCCCGGGTGCCTGCGCCCGCCGAGCGTCCGCCAGTAGTCGCGGGCTTCGAGCTGCGGGTCGCTGGCGATGTCGGCGGGGGTGTAGACGGGCGCGAGGAGGATGTCGTCGCGGACGGCGCGGGCGAAGAGGTCGCGCTTGGTCTTGGTGGCGAAGAAGCGGCCGACGGCATCGAAGACGGCGTTGATGGTTTCGGCGGTCAGCTGGCCTTCGACGACGTCGACGCTCCAGGTCAGCCAGCTGCGGCCGCGGAGGGCGGGGTCGAGGGCGTCTTCGGCTTCGAGCCAGCGGACAACGCGGTCGAAAGTGCGGGCGCCCATCCCGCCGAGGCCGATGGGGCAGACGACGAAGCCGTCGGCGCAGGGCCAGTTGTTGCGCGGGGCCACCCCGGGGACGAGGTCGGCGGGTGGGCCGCCGCGGGCCTCGCCCTGGCCGGGGGGGTCGCCGCCGGTGGTCGGAGGGAAGCCGGCCGCATTCATCAGCGTCCAGACCATGGCCGGCTGGGCGGCGACGTCGAGGTACTGCCCGAGGCCGGAGGCGGCGCGTTCGTTGAGGGCGATGACGGCATCAGCGGCGGCCTGGGCGCCGGCATGGAAGAACGCCTGGGGGTAGCCGACGGGCACGGGCGGGCGGTCGCGGTCGCCCTGGAGTCCGATGAGCCCGCCGGCGGCTTCGACGGTGAGGTCGGTCGCGGGGACGTTGGCCATCGGGCCGTCCTGGCCGAAGGCGCTGACGGAGACGTAGATGAGGGCCGGGTTCAGGGGAGCGAGGTCTT
Source organism: Chloroflexota bacterium (assembly GCA_016234445.1). Classification (GTDB taxonomy): domain Bacteria; phylum Chloroflexota; class Dehalococcoidia; order Tepidiformales; family Tepidiformaceae. The sequence goes on from JACRBT010000014.1 coordinate 48,947, forward strand.
CGTATCCCAGCCCCAGGTCTTTCATCCTCCCGGGGGCGAAGGACTCGACGAGGATGTCGGCCCCGGCGGCGAGGCGCCTGACCGCGTCGCGGCCTTCGGGGGTGGTGACGTCGAGGACGACGCTGCGCTTGCCGAGGGCGACGGCGGCCCAGTAGAGCGAGGCTTCGGGGTCTCCCTCCCGGTCGTGGTCGAAGGGTGGCAGGCGACGGGCGGCGGCGCCCCCGGGCGGTTCGACCTTGATGACTTCGGCGCCGAGGTCGGCGAGGAGGCGGCCAGCGAGTTCGGCCCGCGTATCGGCGAGGTCCACGACGCGGATCCCGGTCAGGGGAGGGGTCAAAGGTGGTGCCCTCGAGGGTGGTCTTGGCGAAAGCGCCGGGGCCAAAGCCTACACGTCCCCGGCGCGCGGGGCCACGTCTTGTTTCCTCGCGGGAGTCGCAGGGCGATCCGGGGGACGAGACCAGACGCGCCGCGCCGCTCTTGTCGCGGTACGGCGCGGGACAGCGTGGGGGCGTTCCTTCTAGAATGGCGCCATGCGGGGACGCGCGTTTCGAGGGGTAGTCGCGGCGCTGGCGGTCGTGCTTCTCGCCGCGGCCACGGCGGCCTGCGGCGACGACGATTCGGGGGGATCCACGCCCCAGCCGCAGCCGTCGGCTTCGCCTTCGCCGCCAGCCTCGCCGAGCGCCGCCGCGAGCGCGTCGCCGGTGGCCAGCCCAACGGCGGTGGCGTTCCCGGCCGGGCCTTCGCCGCGCGTGCTCTGGATGATCGAGGAGCGCAGCGGGGGAACGGCGACGATCCGCATCGCCACCGACGTCCCGACCCTGGCCCAGCTGACGGCGTTCGCCGGCGTTGGCGAAGACGCGGGCTTCCCGGCGCAGACCACGACAGCGGCGGCGACGCTGCACGTCATCACGGCGCCGACCGCGTCGAAGGACGTGGCCTATACCGTGGAGGTGCGCGACGCGAGCGCGAAAAAGGCGACGGCGACGCTGGAGTCGGGGGCGGTGGTCGGCACCCAGTTCTGGGGCCGGGGGGCGGACGCGCCGAAGCTGACGATGCTGGCGAACCGGGGGGCTGATGTCAGCTGGGTAAATCTCCGGCCGGCGCCGAACGAAACGACCCAGGCCGGGATCGTGCTTCTCGCCCGGCCGGCGGGCTGCGCTCCTCCGCAGGCGGGGTGCGTCTACACCCCGGTCAGCATTTCCAACGAGACCGCCCCCGCCGGTGGTGACACGACGGTCGAACGGCACGGACTGTCGCTGACCTTCCCGGACACGGCCCACGACTACATGCTCGTGCTCGTGGGGCGGCTGGCGAACGGCACGGCCGCGTTCTACATGTTCGACGTCAAGGCGGGGGCGCTGAAGTAGGGGTGGGGATGGTGGTGGGGGCAGCGCTGCAAAGGTAGCGTCGGCCACAATGGTGGTGCCTGCCGTGCACAGCGTGTGCCTCCGGAACCTCCGCCGCTCCCTCGCGGTCGCGGTACGGATGATGCGCGGCGGGTGCGGATCGGGGCGGGCAGGCGATGCGGCCAGGGTCGGCGGCGGCTACCGGGGGCGTTAGGGATGAGTGGAGGCTGGCGCGGGGCGAGGGGGGCAGCGGATGCGGCCACAGGGGCCGCGGCTACCGGTGGTGTGCCGAGAGCGGAGATGCGTAGGGGACCAGCGACGCCGCTCCGTGCCCGTCGCGGTGCGGATGGGGCGCGGTGGGGCCGCCGGTTAGCCGCCGTAGTTGACGCCGCATTCCTTGAGGGTGAGGGCGTCGCGGGTTTCGCGGACGCCGGCGCCGATGACTTCGCCGACGACGATCGCGTGGTCGCCGCCGGCGACGATCTCGGTGACGTTGCATTCGAACCAGGCGGGGGCGTCGAGGAGGATGGGCGCGCCGGTGGCACCCGTCTCGAAGCCGTAGCCGGCGATCTTCCCGCCTTCGGGGGTGACGTGCTTGAAGAAGGCGAAGGCGAGGTCCTTCTGGCCGCTGGCGAAGACGCTGACGGCGAACTTGCGCTCGCTCTGGATGAGGGCGTAGGCGCCGGAGTCCTTCCGCACGCCGACGGCGACGAGGGGCGGGGCGAAGGACGCCTGGGTGAGCCAGTTGACGCTGGAGATAGTGGCTTCGTTGCCGGTGCCGGCGCCGAGCCCGAAGAGCCCGTAGGGAATCATCCGGAGCGCGAACTTCTTTGCCTGTTCATCCATGGTGGGTGCCTCCTGTGGGTGAGGGGGATTGTAGGGCGGCGGGCGAGGCGGTGCCACGCGGCCGGGCGGGCGGAGTAGGATGGGGCGATTCGAAGCGGCGGTCGGCCGCGCCGGGAGGAAGCCGTGATCAAGCTCATCTATCCGCTCCATCGCAAGCCGGGGATGTCGCGCGAGGAGTTCCAGGCCTACTGGCGGGGGACGCATGGGCCGCTCGTCGCTTCGGTGCAGGGGGTCCTGCGGATCCGGCGCTACGTCCAGTCGCACTCGACAGAGATGGGGAACCAGGCGGGGATCGAGGCCCGGCAGGGGTTCTCCTTCGAACCGTTCGACGGAGTCGCCGAACTCTGGTGGGACAGCGCCGAAGACCTGGCGGCCGCGGGTTCGACGCCGGAGGGGCGGGCCGCGGGGCAGTTGCTGCTTGAGGACGAGCGCAACTTCATCGACCTCGCCCGTTCGCCGATGTGGTATTCGGAGGAGCACCCGATTATCGGGGAGGCAACGTCATAGCCCGGCCCCGGCGGCGGCCCTACAATCGTGGCTATGCCCCGTAGCCACGTCGCCGCCAGGACAAGCGTCTTCACCGAGTCGGTCATCCGCGAAATGACCCGCCTTGCCATGCTCCATGGGGCGATGAACCTCGCCCAGGGCTACCCGGACTTCCCCGCGCCGGACTTCATCAAGCGCGCCGCGGTCGAGGCGATCAACGCCGACATCAACCAGTACGCGATCACGTGGGGTTCGCCCCGGCTGCGGCGGGCGATCGCGGACAAGACGAAGCGCTTCTACGGGCTCGACTTCGACCCAGACCGCGAGATCACCGTCACCTGCGGCGCGACCGAGGCGATGATGGCGGTCCTGCTCGCCGTGGTGGAGCCGGGCGACGAGGTCATCGTTTTCGAACCCTTCTACGAAAACTACGTCCCGGACGCGGCGATGAGCGGGGCGAAGCTCGTGTTCGTGACCCTGAAGGGAGCGGGCTTCCGCTTCGACCCGGCGGAGCTGCGGGCGGCGTTCAGTTCGAAGACTCGCGCGATCATCGTGAACACGCCGAACAACCCGAGCGGCAAGGTCTTCACGCGGGACGAACTGACGCAGGTGGCGGCCCTTTGCCAGGAGTTCGACTGCCTGGCCATCACCGACGAGATCTACGAGCACATCCTCTACGACGGCCGCCAGCACATCCCGATGGCGACGCTCCCCGGCATGTACGACCGCACCGTGACGATCAGCGGGCTTTCGAAGACGTTCAGCGTGACGGGGTGGCGGCTGGGCTACGTCCTCGCGCCGCCGGTGCTGAGCGAGCCGATCCGCAAGGTTCACGACTTCCTCACGGTGGGGGCGCCGGCGCCGCTACAGGAAGCGGGGGCGGTCGCGATCGAACAGTCGGACAGCTACTACCCGGGGCTCCGGAAGATGTACCAGGAGAAGCGCGCCCAACTGCTGACGGCGCTGCGCGAATCCGGGTTCGGCTGCCACGTCCCGGAAGGGGCCTACTACATCATGGCCGACTTCACGGCGCTGGGGTTCGAAGGCGACGACGCGGCCTTCGCCCGGCACCTGATCGAAAAGGTGGGCGTGGCGCCGGTGCCGGGTTCGAGCTTTTACCGGAGCAAGGAAGCGGGAAGCCACTTCGTCCGGTTCACGTTCTCGAAGTCGCAGGAGACGCTGGCGGAAGCGGCGAAACGGCTCGCGGGGATGTGAGGTCCGGCCGATGGCGCCCGGCTGGCACTTGCATAGCCCGAGGCTAACTATCTAGTATGCGCTGCGCGCTCCCACCGCCTGTCGCCCGCGGCTTGCGGCGACGGGGCAAGCGCGACCGAGGAGGATGGCCATGGCCCAGGAAGCGGCTCCCACGTTGGATTTCGACCCCGACGCCCTGCGCGAGAAGTACCGGATCGAGCGCGACAAGCGGCTCCGGGCCGACGGCAACAACCAGTACCTCGAGGTCACGGACGGCTTCGCCCACTACCTCGACGACCCCTACGTCTCGCCGATCAGGCGCGAGCCGTGCACGGACGAGGTCGAAGTGGCGGTCATCGGCGGTGGCCACGGGGGGCTGCTCATCGGCGCGAAGCTCCGCAAGGCCGGCGTCGAGAGCATCCGCTACATCGAGAAGGGCGGCGACTTCGGCGGCACCTGGTACTGGAACCGCTATCCCGGCGCCGCCTGTGACACGGAAGCCTACATCTACATGCCGCTGCTCGAAGAGACTGGCTACGTCCCGACCGAGAAGTATGCGAAGGCGCCGGAGATCCTCGCCCACTGCCAGCGGATCGGGAAGCACTTCGACCTTTACCGCGACGCCCTCTTCCAGACGCAGATCACGGAGCTGCGCTGGGACGAGGCGAAGGCGGCCTGGAACGTCCGCACCGACCGTGGCGACAACTTCCACGCGCGCTTCGTCTGCATGGCGAACGGGCCGCTGAACCGCCCGAAGCTGCCGGGAGTCCCCGGGATCGAGTCGTTCAAGGGCCATTCCTTCCACACGAGCCGCTGGGACTACGCCTACACGGGTGGCGACAGCTACGGGAACATGACGGGCCTCGCCGACAAGCGGGTGGCGGTCATCGGGACCGGGGCGACGGCGATCCAGTGCGTCCCCCACCTGGGCGCGAGCGCGGGGGAGCTCTACGTCTTCCAGCGGACGCCGTCGTCTGTCGACGTGCGCGCCAACCGGCCGACCGAGGCGGACTGGGCGCAGTCGCTCCAGCCGGGCTGGCAGCGGCACCGCCAGGAGAACTTCTCGACGCTCACTTCCGGGGGCTATGCCGAGGAGGACCTCGTCAGCGACGGGTGGACGGAGATCATCGGCAAGCTGCTGCGGGGCAGGATCGGCGGGGACGCGCTCGGTGGCTTCGGCGGCACCCCGGACCCGGAGGCGGCCGGGCGCGTCATCGAAATGGCCGACTACGAGAAGATGAACCAGATCCGCGCCCGGTGCGACGCGACGGTCCACGACCGCGCCACAGCCGACGCCCTGAAGCCGTGGTATCGCCAGTTCTGCAAGCGGCCGTGCTTCCACGACGAGTACCTGCTGACCTACAACCGGCCGAACGTGACCCTCGTCGACACGCAGGGCCGCGGCGTCGAGCGGATCACCGAAAAGGGCGTGGTCGCGAACGGCGTCGAGTACGAGGTCGACTGCATCATCTACGCGAGCGGGTTCGAAGTGGGCACGGCGCTGGAACGGCGGGCCGGCTACCAGGTTTACGGTGAGGGCGGCCTGGCTCTCAGCGAGAAGTGGCGGGACGGCGTCTCGACGCTGTACGGCATGCAAACGCGCGGCTTCCCGAACTGCTTCATCGTCGGCCTCGCCCAGGTTGGCGCGAGCGCGAACATCACGCACGTCCTCGAAGTCCAGAGTTCGCACATCTCGCACCTCATCCAGCACGCCCGCGAACACGAGGTCCTCACGATGGACGTGGCGGAAGAGGCGGAGGCGGCCTGGGTGCAGAAGGTGATGGACGCGTCGCTGGCGAACATCAACTACCTGGAGTCGTGCACGCCGGGCTACTACAACAACGAAGGGCAGCCGAACGGCGCGCTGATCCGGCGCAACGGGACCTTTGCGCCGGGGATCATGGCGTTCTCGCGGATCGTCGAGGAGTGGCGCGAGGAAGGGAACCTTGCGGGGCTGGAGTTCAAGCGGATGTAGGGCGCCGGCGCGGGCGGGGGCGGCTCTTCGTTTCCTCCCCCTAACCGGCGCTTGCGATACGATCGGCGCATGACACGTACACGCACCTTCGTCCTGGGCGCGGCCGTCGCCGTGGTCGCGCTTTTCGCTGTCGCGGCTGCCGGTTGCGGTGACGGCCCCGACGCCACGACCACGCCCGATTCGCCCACAGCCGTGAAAGGACCCATCCAGTTGAAGAACCCGATCGTCACCGCCAGCGGCCTGAAGTACACCGACGAGGTGGTCGGGACCGGCGCCTCGCCCCGCGCCGACCAGGTGGTGACCGTGCACTATCGCGGCACGCTCGCCGCCACGGGGGCGCAGTTCGACAGCTCCTACGACCGCGGCCAGCCGGCGACCTTCGCGATGAGCGGCGTGATCAAGGGGTTCGCGGAAGGGCTTTCGACGATGAAGGTCGGCGGGAAGCGGACGATCCTGATCCCGGCGGCCCTGGCCTATGGTGCGACGGCGCGGCCGAGCATCCCGGCGAACTCGGATCTTGTCTTCGAGCTCGAACTGATCGCGGTGGCCGACGCGAAGTAGGCCCCTCACCCCTGGCCCCTCTCCCACTTCGTGGGCGAGGGGAACGCGGGCGTTGACAGGCTTCACCCGAGTCAAGTTGGAAGGGCATTGTCCCGGAGCCTACGGCAGTGATTCGTCCGCGGCCTGGGATTCGTGGCGGCGGCCGACGGCGGCGCGCTGCAGGGTCTCAGGCATGCGGAAGAGGATGAGCATCGCCCCGGCGGCGCCGATCCCGCCCATGAGGAGGGACGAGGCAGCGAGCGAGACCACCGCCGTGACACCCGCCGCGAGGAGGGGGCCGCCGGCGGTGCCGATGTCGCTGCAGACGCGCCAGGCCCCGAGGAACTGGGCGCGCCCGGCCGCGGGTGAGAAGTCGGCGCCGAGGGTCATGACAATGCCGCTGCCGAGGCCGTTCCCGAAGCCGATGACGAGGGCGACGATGACCATCGTCCCGAAGCCGCCGGTGAGGGGCAGGAGCAGCATCCCGAGCGACATAATGCCAAGGCAGGGGAGGGCCACGGACTTCCGGCCCCAGCGGTCCATCGCGCTGCCCGCGGGGTAGAAGAGCAGCATCTCCATCCCCAGCGAGATGCCGAAGATCAGGCTGACCGCTTCGGGTTCGAGGCCGATGTGGTCCGCCCAGAGGGGGAGGACGCTCTGGCGGCTGGCGCGGAGGACCGAGATCGCGGTCACCCCGAGCCCGGCCGTGAGGAAGACCCCGGCGTGGTCGCGGACGACGCGGGTAAAGTTGACCGGCTCGTGGTGGGCGACAGAGCTGCTCCCGTCGTCGCGGACGAGGGCGATGAGCATGGCGCAGGCGGCGATGGCGGTGACGAGGTGGATGTAGTAGGCGCCGTCGAGGCCGGCGGTGGCGGCCACCCCCGCCCCGAGGAACGGGCCGATGAAGTTGCCGACGCGGTTCACGCCGCCGAGGGTGGAGAGGGCCCGCCCGCGGAGATGGATCGGCATCACTTCGGTGACGTAGGTGAGGCGGGCGAGGAGCCAGACGGCCCAGCCGCAGCCCATCAGGAAGGTGAAGGCTGCGAACACCCAGATCGACGGGCTCCAGATGCTGCCGGCGAGCGAGACGGCGACGAGGATGGTGGCGGCGACCATCGCCCGGCGTTCGCCGAAGCGCGTGACCAGCCAGCCCGCCGGGACGTCGAAAACGAGGATGCCGATGCCGCGGAGGGCGACGACGAAGCCGGCGAGGGCGAGTGAGGCGCCGAGGTCACGGGCGGCGAGGGCGACGATCGGGATGACGGCGCCCTGGCCGATGGCGAAGAGCAGCGTCGGCGCGTAGACCGGCAGCCCCAGCGAACGGATGGTCGCTTCGCGTCCGCCGGGGGGAGGGGGAGGGGGCATCAGCCGTATCGTACGGGCCGCGGACGTGGTGTCGAGCGCGCCCGTGACGGGTTGCGGCGTAGAATGCGCGGACTGCTGAGGAGGCTGTGAAGTGATTTACGAGCTGCGGATTTACACGGCGAACCCGGGGAAGATGCGCGCCCTGCAAGCGCGCTTCCGCGACCACACCTGCCGGCTCTTCGAAAAGCACGGGATCAAGAACGTCGGCTACTGGACGAACGCGGTCGGCGGCCGGAGCGACGAATTGTGGTACATGGTCGGCTTCGAGGACATGGGGCAGCGGGACCAGGCGTGGGCAAACTTCGCGAAGGACCCGGAGTGGCAGGCGGCCGCCGCGGAGTCGGAAAAGGACGGGCCCCTGGTGCACCACATGACGAACCAGTTCATGCGGCCCACCGACTTCTCACCGCTGAAGTAGGGGATCGTGAAGTACGGGTTCGTCCTGCCCTTCGGCGACGCCCGCATGGCCGCCGACCTTGCCCGCCAAGCGGAGGAGGCCGGCTGGGACGGCTTTTTCGTTTGGGAACCGGTCTGGGGAGTCGACGCATGGGTCCAGCTTGCCGCGGCGGCGATGACGACGAGCCGTATCCGCCTGGGGACGATGCTGACGCCGCTGCCCTGGGTCCGGCCATGGAAGCTCGCCGGCGAGGCCGCGGCGGTCGACAACCTTTCGGGCGGGCGGGTCATCCTTTCCGTGGGGCTCGGCGCGAACGACACGGGTGCGGGGCGCTTCGGCGCGGTCACCGATCGGAAGACGAAGGCGGAACTGCTGGACGAAGGGCTCGACATCCTCGAGGGGCTCTGGAAGGGCCAGCCGTTCGCTTACGAGGGGAAGCACTACCGCCTGGAGCCGACGGACTTCAATCTGCCGCCCCCGCCGGTGCAGCAGCCGCGGATCCCGGTCTGGGTGGTCGGCGTTTGGCCGCGGATGAAGTCGATGCGGCGGGCACTGCGCTGGGACGGCCTCCTCCCGGCGCGGATGGACGAGGAGGGGAATGTGGCGGCGGCGCGGACGGACGACGTGCGCGAGGCAAAGGCATGGGTCGACGCGAACCGGCCGCCGGGTGAGCCTTTCGACATCGTCGTCGACGGCGAGACCCCAGGGGACGACCCCGCGGCGGCGGCGACGGTGCGGGAGTGGGCGGACGCGGGCGCGACCTGGTGGGTGGAGACGCGCTGGATGGCGCAGCGGGATGAGGCGGGGTTTGAGGCTGTCCGCGCCCGCATTCGGCAGGGGCCACCGCGCGAAGACTGAGGTTTACGGGGTGCGGGCGCGGATCTCCCGGGCGACCGCGGCTGCCACCGGATCGCCGCTGGCATCCAGCGCCGCCGCCACTCCCGGCTGGTCCGCCGGGCGGTTCTGGCTCATCTTCGCCTTGCCTTCGAGGCGCGAAATTTCGATTTCGAAGGCGACGATCCCCTTCGCGAGGGCCTCGATGTGGCCCGCTGACTGGGTGTCGAGCGTCCACGGCCGCGGGAAGCTGGATTCGTAGGTCGACACGAGGTCGTGGAGCAGCGTCATCGTCGCGGGCGGGTCGAGGATGACGGCCGTGCCGTAGGCGTGGACGGCGAGGTAGTCCCAGGTGGGCGTGCGCGGCCCGGGGCCGTACCAGCTGGGGGAAATGTAGGCGTGGGGACCGGCGAAGATGACAAGCGCCTCGGTGCCGCCCGCGAAGTCCTGCCACTGGGGATTCGCGTGGGCCATGTGTGCGCGAAGCGTGCCGAGTTCGCCGCGCGTGTCGTCGACGAGGAACGGGAGGTGCGAGGCCATCATCCTGCCTGGGCCGTGCGTCACCAGCGTGGCGAACGAATTCGACCGCATGATCTCATGGAGGACCGGGGTCCGGTCTTCGAGGAAGTGCTTCGGGGTGTACATGGCGGCCCCTCTCAGCCGGCGGCGTCGGCGGCGGACTTCGTCTGGATGTGGACGGCGGCATAGCCGGGACGGACGCGGCGGAGGGACGGCCGAAGGAGGATGAGCGCGAGACAGAGCGCGAGCGTCAGCCAGCCGAGGGCGGGGACCAGCGCGGGCAAGCCGATGGCCTGGCCGATCGCCCCGACGGGGGCCGTGTTCAGCTGGGCGAACCCCATCACCAGGGGGAAGAGGGCCATGACCCGGCCGCGCATGTCGTCGACGACGATGCCCTGGATGATCGTCGTCGAGGTGACGAGGAGCAGCGAAAACGCGGCCCCGAGGGTGAAGTTGGCGACGGCGGTCAGGGGGACCGAGCGCGAGTAGCCGAAGACCAGCACCGAGACCGAAAAGAGGAGGGCCGCGAACCAGATGGTCGAGCCGTGCTGGGCGAGCGGCCGGAAACGGGCGATGGTGGCGGAGGCGAGCATGGCGCCGAGGCCCCAGGTCATGGCCATGAAGCCGAACTGGGCCTTGCTGAGGCCGAGGATCTGGGTCATCCAGACGGGGCCGAGGGGGTTGGCGACGCCGGGCATGCCGACGACCTGGATGAGGGCGACCATGGCGATGATGGCGAGGATGGTGGTGTTTCGCCACGTGTACCGCAGGCCCTGGCCGATGTTCGCGAGCATGCCGGCGCGGCGGTCGGCGCCGCCATGGCTACGGAAGCGAAGGGCGGCGATGGCGGGGAGGATCGCGGCCCAGATGAGGAGCGACCAGGCGTAAAGCGGCCCGGGCGAGAAGAGTCCGTTGAGGACGCCGACGAGGGGGAGGGTCAGCGGCAGGGTCATCTGCTGGGCGAGGGTGTTCAGGCTGATCGCGGCGGCGATGTTTTCGCGCCCGACGATCGAGGGGATCGCGGCGGACCGGGCCGGGGCGTCGATCGACATCACCCCCGAGGCGAAGAAAGTGCAGGTGACCACGGCGAAGATGGTCGCGTCGCCGAAGGGCATCGTGATCATGAGGAGGGCGACCATGCCCTGGATGACCAGCGAGGCGGATTCGCAGGCGAGAAGGACGCGGCGGCGTTCGAAGCGGTCGGCGAGTGCGCCCCCGGCCAGGCTGAAGATCAGTCCCGCGAGGCCCCGGCTGGCGGCGATCAGCGAGACATAGAGGACGCCGCGGCCGGGGTAGTGTTCCTGGATCCAGAAGACCTGGGTGAGGAAGTGGAAGGGCATAACCATGTGGACGAGGGTCGTGCCCAGGAGCAGCAGCCGGTAGTCGCGGTAGCCGAAGACCTTCAGCGAAGGGTGGCGGGAGAGAAAGCCGGCATCTTCCATCCCGGCAGTCTACGCGACGAGCGGCTGCTCGTGTTTCCCGCCCACGGCCCGCCGGCCCTACATGCGTCCCAGCCCGGCCCGGATCTTTTCCAGTGCGGAGGCGGGCGCCCTCGTCGCGCGGCCCGGCGCCCCGGCCGGCACGGCGACTGCCGCATCCCGGCGGGCCTTCTCCCGGAGGCGGTCCACGACTTCGCGGGCGACGGCGAAGCTGGCTTCGACTTCGGCCGCGGTTTCGCCCGCGACCATCTCCGGCGCGACGTCCGGGTCGGAGGCGAGGAGGGCGGTGCGAAGGCGTTCGATGGCGTCCCGGGCGGCGGATTCGGCGGCGGCGAGGGCTTCCTCCAGGGGTGTTGTGTCGTCGCTGGAGGGCGCGTCTGCGGTCGCGGTGGCGTCGTCGCTTTCGGCGGGCTGTTCGAGTTCGTCCATGGTTTGGTCTCCCGTAGTGGTGATGGCGCCAGCCTTTCCCGCGGCCGCGAGAGCGCCAAGCCCCGGGTGTCGCCATCGTCTTTTCCATTCCCTTTCCGCGGGCTCCGTACCGGCGCTCCCGCCTTCGCCCGGCGGGTGCTAGCCTGAGGGCACGAAATGAAGCTCCGATTCGGTCTCGTTGCCATCGTCCTCGCCGGGGGCGTCGTCGTCGCTGCCTGTGGCGACGGCCCGGACAAGCCCGCCGCGACGCCGACCTATGCCGCGACGCGCGTAGCGACGTCCGTGCCCGGGAGCTTCAGCGCGGCCCCGAAGCTCGGGGGGAACGTCACGGTGATCTACCCCGCCCACGCGACGAGCGTCGCCCAGGCGGGGACGAAACTGCGCGGCAACAGCAAGTCCGGGGTCTGCGCGGACGTGAACTTCGACGGGATCACCACCGCTAACGCGCAGTGGTTCCGGATGGCGGTCGATGGCGTGGAAGTGACGCCGAAGCTCTACTGGTTTGTGAGCGACGTGGCCGCTCCCACGGGCGGGACCGTCTGCCACATCCCGGCCGAGGGGCTGACGGTTGGCCGCCACAACGCGGCGGTGACGGTCACCGACCCGCGGAGCAGCACGGCGAGCCCGCGGCAGATCGTCGCCTGGGAGTTCGACGTCACCCCCTGAGGGGGCGATGGTAGCCGCGCCCGACCGTGGGCGTATCGCCGGGTAACTCCGACCCGCGCCAGCCTCCACCGCTTGCTGGCGACCTTTCCTCTCCCTACCCCCTACCGCCTGCGCGGGGCACCCTACGGGGGATGGGGCGCATGTCGCGGCGGACGTTTCTCCTTGGGGCCGGAGGGCTGGTGCTGGTCGGCTGCGGCGGTTCTTCGGGCGACGACGGCGACGGGGCGGTGGTGCGAATCCTCACCGTGGCGCCGACCGTGCCCCCCGGGGCGACTTCGCCGGGCGCAACGGCGACGGCCCTCCCTGCGCCGGAACTGGTGCTCTCCACGGAAGAGGTCTACCAGGCGGGAGCGGTGCTGGTCTCGGTGACCGGCGGAGTCGCGGGCGGGACCGCGACCTGGCTCGACAAGCAGTACCCGCTCATCCAGGGCTCCCAGAGCATGTTCACGTTCACCGGGACGGGCACTGACGTGGCCCCGGGGGTGCATCAGCTCAAGGTCGAAGTGACCCAGAAGAACGGATCGAAGGGGACCCTTTCGGCCGACATCACCGTGTTGGCGACCGAATGGACGGTCGACTCACTGACCTTCACGCCCGAACAGACGGCGGCCCTGCTGGACCCGAAGACGGTCGCCAGCGAACTTGCCGTCCTCGACGGGTACTACGCGACGCGGACGAAGGAGAAGCTCTGGAGCGGCGGGTGGATCGTGCCCACGGAGGGTGCGCTGACGGCGCGGTTCGGCGAGATGCGGTCGATCAACGGGTCGGCGCCGTCCGGGCATCACGGCGGCACGGACATCGGCGCGATCGTGGGGACGCCAGTGGTGGCGACGAATTCGGGGAAAGTGGTGATGGCCCGTCAGCTGCAGCTCCGGGGGAACATGGTGATCGTCGACCACGGCGGTGGGGTGCTTTCGGGCTATGCGCACATGAGCGCCTTTGCCGCGGGCGAGGGGCAGGAGGTGAAGCAGGGCGACCTGATCGGCTACGTGGGGAACACGGGGCTTTCGACGGCCGCGCACCTGCACTGGGAGATGGCCGTCGGGGGCATCCTCGTGGACGCCCTCCGGTTCACCGACGGCACGAACGGGTTCTGAGGGCGGCGGTCACTCCGGGCCGGCGGGTTCGGCGGGGCTGTCCCAGAGGGCGGGCTGGGCGAGGTCGCGGGTGGGCGGGATGAGGCCGAGGTGGCGATAGGCGCTGGCGGTGGCAACCCGGCCACGCGGGGTCCGCTGGAGGAAGCCGCACTGGAGGAGGAAGGGTTCGTAGACGTCCATGATCGTGTCGGCCTCTTCGCTGATCGAGGCGGCGATCGTTTCGAGGCCGACGGGGCCGCCGCCGAACTTCTCGATGATGGCGCGGAGGACGCTGCGGTCGGTTTCGTCGAGGCCGAGGTCGTCGATTTCGAGCAGCTTCAGAGCGGCGCGCGTGTCTTCGAGGGTGATGACGCCCGTGCCGCGCACTTCCGAATAGTCGCGCACGCGGCGGAGGATGCGGTTGGCGATGCGTGGTGTGCCACGGGAGCGGCGGGCGATTTCGAAAGCGGCGTCATCCGGCAGGGCGAGGCCGAGGATGCTGGCCGACCTTCGGACGATGACAGCCAGGGTCGGCGGGTCGTAGAAGTCCAGGCGGTAAACGGAGCCGAAGCGGTCGCGCATGGGGGCGCTGACCATGGCGTAGCGGGTGGTGGCGCCAACGAGGGTGAACTTCGGCATGGCGAGGCGGACGGAGCGGGCGCCGGGGCCTTTGCCGATGACGAGGTCGAGGGCGTAGTCCTCCATCGCCGGGTAGAGGATCTCTTCGACGGCGCGGGAGAGGCGGTGGATCTCGTCGATGAAGAGGATGTCGTGCTGCTTCAGGTTCGTGAGGATGGCGGCGAGGTCGCCCGGGCGCTCGATCGCGGGGCCGCTGGTGGTGCGGATGGCGACGTCCATTTCGTGCGCGACGATGTTGGCGAGGGTGGTCTTGCCGAGGCCTGGGGGGCCGTAGAGAAGGATGTGATCGAGGGCGTCGCCGCGCTGGCGGGCGGCGGCGATGGCGATCGAGAGGTTCTCCTTCACCTTGTCCTGGCCGGGGAAGTCGGCGAGGAGGCGGGGGCGAAGGGAGCGTTCGACTTCGGCGTCGTCCACGCCGGCGGTGGGGGCCACGAGGCGGTCGTCGGGGTCCATGCGCGTAGTAGGCACCAGCGGGCGGGGAAGGGCAACCGGGCACCGGCCGTGACTGCGTCGCCAGATTGTCACCGGGAATTTACGAAGCGGTAAACAACGCGCCGTATCTTCCGGGGGCCCCCGGACGCTTACTACTGTGAGACGCCCCCAAGAGGAGCACTTGTGACTGTTGCACCAGCCACCGGGAACGCCGGCGCCCTGGTCTTTCCCCGGCCCACCGAGATCCAGCAGCTACAGGCCCGGGAGGAAGGGGCCTGGGCGGCGCTGTTTGAACGCGAGTACCTGTTCGTCTTCCGGAACCTGCTTGCCCAGACGGGCAACCGGGCCGTGGCGGAGGACATCGCCCAGCAGGTATTCCTTGAGGCGCTGGCCGGGATCGGCCGCTACCGCGACCGGGGGAAACCGATTCGCGCCTGGCTGCTGCGGATCGGCCGGAACCGCGCGCACGACTGGTATCGCCGTGGCGGGAGGGAAGAGCACCGCGAGGTCGACGTCCCGACGCCGGGGCCGGAAGAGGCGCTGACGCCGGCACTCGATGCCATGGCGGCGCTCACCCCGGACCAGCGGGAAGTGGTGCACCTCCGCTTTGTGGAGGGATACCAGCTGGAAGAAGTGGCCGGGCTGACGGGCCGAAGCGTGGGGGCGGTGAAGTCGCTCCAGCACCGCGCCCTTGACCGCCTTCGGGTGGAACTTGATGAAACAGCGACGAGGAGGGAGAACCGATGAGAGGGACCATGATGGAAGAGCAGACGGAACAAGACGTGCGCGATCTGCTGGCGCCGCTGCATACGGCGGCACCGGCCGCGGAGGCGGCGGTGCGCGCCCGAGCCGCTCTCGTCCGCGCTTCGACGGTGCGGCCCGCGCCAACGCGCCGCGGGTTTTTCGCCCGGCGGCTGTTCGTCGGCGCGGGGGTCGGGTTGCCGCTCCTGGCGGTCTCGGCGGTGGGCGCCCTGACCGAGCCGGGGACGCTCGGCGCGCCGGTTGCGCTGCTGGCCTCGGCCGGGGGCGAAGTGGCGGCCAGTGTGCAGTCGATCGCGGCGGTGAAGACGGATAGCGCCGGCGCGGCCGCGTCCCTTGAGGCGAAAGCGGCGGCAGAGGCGGCGGTGGCGGCCCATGCCGACGGCAACGGCTGTGACGACGTGAACCCCGCGGTGACCACCGGCACGCCGGTGCCGGGTGGCCCGGCGGACTGCAGCGTGGGCAGCAGCGGCGAGCATCGCAAGAACGGGGCCGCGGCGGGAGCCTCCGTCGGCGCCGGGGCAGAGGCCGCCGCGGAAGCGCACGCGAACGGCCACGGCTGCGACGATGTGAACCCCGCGGTGATCAGCGGCACGCCAACGCCTGGCGGTCCCGTGGATTGCGCGGTTGGGAACAGCGGTGACCACCGGAAGAACGGCGCTGGCGCCGCGGTGGACGCCGGGGCGACGGCTGAGGTGGACGCCGGGGCGGGCGTGGGGATTGGCGCTGGCGTGGGCCTTGGCGCCGGGGCCAGCGCCGAAGCCCACGCGAACGGCAAGGGCTGCGACGACGTGAACCCTGCGGTGATCAGCGGCACGCCGGCGCCGGGCGGCCCCGTGGATTGCACCGTTGGGAACAGCGGCGACCACCGGAAGAACGGGCAGGGTGGCACGGACGCAGGCACCCCTGACGACGGGGCCACCGCGACTGCGGATGGCGCCGCCACCGTGGACGTCAGCGTGGGAGGTTCGGGGAAGGCCAAGGGCAAGAAGCCGTAGTCAGCTCGCCGTTTCGATGACCTGGCGGATGACCTCGCGGAGCGTGGAAATCTCGTAGGGCTTCTGGATGAACCCGGCGAGGCCATCCGTGGCGAAGCGGGCGGTGGCGTCCTGTTCGGTATAGCCGCTCATGAGGACGACGGGGGTGGCCGGGTCCACTTCGCGGAGGGCGCGGAAGGTCTCTTCGCCGTCCATCCCGGGCATCGTCATGTCGAGGAGGGTGCAGCGGATCTCGTCCTGGTGCTCACGGAAGGTCGCCAGGGCTTCGAGCCCGTCGGCGGCGGTGAGGACGGCGAGCCCGAGGGAAGAGAGTGCCCTGGCGGTGACCCGCCGGACCGTGTCCTCGTCGTCGACGACGAGGATCGAGCCGGACGGCTTCCATTCGGCCGCGGGCGACTGGACGCTGCTGCCGGCTTCCATGGCTGCGGCGGCGCGCGGGAGGAGGAGGGTGAAGGTGGAGCCGGCGCCGGGCGTGCTGTCGATCCGGATGGCGCCGCGGTGGCCCCGGACGATCCCGAGGACGGCGGCGAGGCCCAGTCCACGCCCGGTGAACTTGGTCGTGAAGAAGGGGTCGAAGATCTTCGCGCGGGTGCCGGCGTCCATCCCGGCGCCGGTGTCGCGGATGACGAGGGAGACGTAGTCGCCGGTGGGAAGATCGGGGGAGAGGTAGGTGGCGGCGAGGTCTTCGCGGGTCGCGTGGACGACTTCGGTGGCGATGGTGATGACGCCGCTTTCCTGGCCGATGGCGTCGGAAGCGTTGACGACGAGGTTCATGACGACCTGGCGCAACTGGGTGAGGTCGCCTTCGACCGCCGGGAGGCTGGCGCCGAGGTCGTAGTGGAGGCTGACGCCCTTGTTGATGGAGACGCGGAGGAGATGGGTCATCTCTTCGACGAGGGAATTCAGATCCACCGGCTGGATGACGAAGCGGCCCTTGCCGGAATAGGCGAGCATCTGGCGGGCGAGGTCGGCGGCGTGTTTGCCGGCGGTCTCGATCTGCTGGATGGTGTCGCGGGCGGGCGAGGCGGGGGGAAGTTCGAGGAGGGCGAGGCCGGCGTTCCCGAGGATGCCGACGAGGAGGTTGTTGAAGTCGTGGGCGATGCCGCCGGCGAGGACGCCGAGGCTTTCGAGCTTCTGGGCCTGGAGGAGCGCCTCCTCCTGGCGCTTGCGGTCGGTGATGTCCTGGACGACGGCGAGGAAGACCGGCGGCGACTCGCTCCGGGAGAGGCTGAGGCTGAGGTCGGCGACGTAGGTGGAGCCGTCCTTGCGGCGGATGGCGGTCTCGGCGTGGACGGTGTCGCGATCGCCGGCGAGGAGGGGGGCGACAAAGCGAGCCCAGCCGGCGGCGGTGAACTCAGGGTTGATCTGCGGTGCGGTCATCGTGTCCAGTTCCGCCTGGGTGTAGCCGAGGTTCTCGCGGGCGCCGCGGTTCACCTGGAGGAAGCGGAGGGTCCCCGCTTCGAGGACGTAGACTTCGCTGGCTGATTCGTCGAGGAGGCGGCCGAGGCGGCTGGCAAGGGCCTCGGCGCGGCGGCGGTCGGAGATGTCGTTGGCAACGCCAATGGTGCCGACGATTTCGCCGCCGGGACCGCGGAGGGGCGCCATGAAGGTCTCCCAGGTGGCGTCGCCGAGGTCTCCTGTCGCGAGAATGGTTTCGCCGGCGGCGGCGCGCAGGATGCCCTCGACGAGGCCGGCGTTTGCCGGGTAAACGTCGCGGACGTTGCGGCCTACCAGTGCACCGCCGGCGAACCCGAGCTTTTCGAGACCGCGGCCTTCGCTCAGGGTGATGACCCCGTCGCAGTCGGTGGCGTAAAGGATGACCGGCGAGTTCGTGGCGACGGTGCGGAGGTGTTGTTCGGCGCGCTCCTGGGCCTCTTCGGCCTGGCGGAGGCCGGTCACCTCGCGGAGGCTGCCGATGAGCCGGTAGCAGGCGCCTTCGGCATCGAAGAGCGGGGTGACCTGGGTGATGGCGTGGCGGATGCGGCCGTCGCGGTCCTCGCGGCTCCATTCCCATTGGACCGGCCCGCCCGCCGCGATGGCGTCGTCGTAGTGGCGCTGGACGCCCGGGGCGTTGGGTCCCAGCGACTCTTCGAGCGTCTTGTCGAGGACCATCCCGGGGGTGCGGTCGAGGAGGTCGCAGTAGGCGTCGTTGATGGTGGTGCAGCGGAACTGGCCGTCGGGGCCGCGCTCCATCACGTAGAGGCCGTCGGAAATGCTGTCGAAGATGGCCCGGTAGTTGGCCTCGCTGGCGCGAAGGGCGGCCTCGGCGGCCTTGCGGGCGGTGACGTCGCGGCTGCTGCCGATGAGACGGCGGCAGGCGCCGTCTTCGCCATAGACGGGGGTCAGGGTGGTGATGAGGTGGACTTCCCGCCGGCCCAGCATGAAGCTTTCTTCGTACTCGATCGTCGAACCCGCCGCGGCGGCGAGAGCGTAGCGGGACTCGGCCCACTCAGCATCCTTCGGGGGGAGCGCTTCGCGAACAGTGCGGCCGACGATGGCCGGCCCGCTGAGGCGGGTGAGATCTTCGAAGGCCGTGTTCACGAGGGTGCAGCGGAACTCGCCGTGTTCGTCGCGGTCCATCACGAAGATGGCATCGGAAGTGCCATCGACGACGGCGCGGTAGTTCGCTTCCGACAGCCGGAGCGCCTCTTCGGAGCGCTTGCGCGCGGTGATGTCGCGGATGAAGGCGCTAAAGGCGGTTGGACGGCCGCCGGAGCCGATTGGAGTGACCGCAAGTTCGGCGGGAAATTCGCTGCCGTCGCGGCGCATGGCGATGACTTCGCGGCGCTGGCCGAGGATGTTGGCTTCGCCGGTCTGGAGGAACCGAAGGAGGCCCGCGCGGTGAAGGTCACGCTCGCCCGGGCGGACGATGGTGGCGGCGAGTTCGCGGCCCATGACTTCGGCGGCGGGCCAGCCGAAGATCGCCTCGGCCCGGGTGTTCCAGGCGGTGATGGCGCCTGCCGTGTCGATGGTGATGACGGCGTCGAGAGCAGTGTCGATGATGAGGCGGGTGCGGGCTTCGCTTTCGCGGAGGGCGGTTTCCGCCTGGAGGCGGTGGATGGCGAGGCCGACGGCGCTGGCGACGGCCTGGGCGAACTCGACTTCGTGGGCCTGCCATTCGCGAGGTGCATCTTCAAAGACGGTGAGCAGCCCGGCTTCCCGCCCGGAAACCTGGAGCGGCACCACCAGCCTGGCGCGGATGCGCTCCGCCTCCAACGCTTCCCTCATGCGGTCCGGGATGCTGGCGACGAGGACGCTGTCGTGGGCCCACGGTTCCAGCGGCTGGCGCCCGGCGACCCAGGCCGGGATCGCTTCCATCGCGGAACAGAAAGTGTCCGAAAGCCCCCGGCGGATGATGAAGCGAAGGCGCCCGTCAGCATCGTACATCCGTGCCGAGGCCCGGGGGGACCCGAGGCTGTCGACCATCGCGGCGACGCCAGCTTCGAGCATGTCTTCGAGTGTGTCCGCCTCGTCCAGGGCCTGCCCGAGCTGGAAGAGGATGCGCATCTCCGCGAGCTGGCGGGCGGTGCGGGCCTCTGCCTGCTTACGCGCGGTGATGTCGCGGCCGGTGCCGGCAACGGCGATGAGTTCGCCGGCGCTATTGCGGACGGGGAAGATGTTGAGGGAAATGTCGAGGGTGCGGCCGTCCTTCGTGAGTCGCCGGGTTTCGGTGGCCTGGACGGGCTCTCCGGCGAGCAGGCGGGGCAAGCCGCCTTCCAGTTGTCCCGCCACTTCCGGTGGTTCGAGGAAGTCGAGGGTGCGGCCGAGCACCTCGTCGGCGCGATAGCCATAGAGGCGTTCGGCGCCGCGGTTCCAACTGATGACACGCCCTTCGAGGTCGCGGGCGATGATCGCGTCCTCGGCGGAGTCGACGATGGCGGCGAGCCGGGCGATGGCGTCTTCCTGGTGCTTCCGTTCGGAGATGTCGCGAGCGGTGAAGAAGATGAAGCCTTCGCCGGCGATCTGGATGACTTCCAGCGAAAGAAGGACCGTCGCCTCTTCGCCGCCTTTCTTGCTGATGCGCCCTTCCCAGTTTCCAACCTTCCCGGTGGCGGCGAGGCGGGCGATGAGGGCGTCGCCATCTTCGGGCTTCGGCCACATCCCGAGTTCGGTGGCGGTCCTGCCAATGACTTCTTCGCGGGTGTAGCCCGAGTACTCAAGCAGCCGGTCGTTTACGTCAACGAAGGTGCGGTCTTCGGTGCGGATGAGCCCGAGCTGGTCGGGGCTCTGTTTGAAGAGGACGGAGAAGCGTTGTTCGCTGGCGTGGAGGGCCTCTTCCTGGCGCTTCCGTTCGGAGATGTCGCGGCCAATCCCCTGGACGGCGAAGGGGCGGCCGTCCTTGAAGATGATGCGGGTGTTGACTTCGAGGGGGGCGCGGACACCGTCCTTGCGGATGATGTCGAGTTCGTAGGCGGTCTGGTCCGCGGCGCCGGCGACCTTGCGGCGGGTCATCTCCCGGGCAAGCGGGAGGTGTTCGGGAGCGACGAGCGCGGCAATGTTGGTGCCGATCAGCTCGGCAGGGGGATAACCGGTGATGGACTGAGCGGCGCGGTTGCCCGAGGTGATGGTCCCCGCCAGGTCGTGGGTATAGATAAGGTCGTTGGCGTCTTCGACGAGGTCGTTGACGCGGGCTTCGGCTTCGCGGGCGCGTTCGGCGAGGGCCGCGGTGCGAAGGGCGAGGAGGAGGGCGACGCGGCGGCTGGCAGCATTGGCGTCGGCGGGGAGGACATGGCTGGCTCCGGCCTCGGCGAGGGCGAGGGAGTGTTCGTCGTCCGCGGCGACTGCGAGGACGGCCGGGCCGAATCCGCCATGCGCCAGGAACTCGCGGCAGAGGGCGCTGGTGGCGGCGGCGTCGCGGCAGGCGATGATGACGACCGGGAACCCGGCCGCGGCGGCCGCGAGCGGCACTGCCGGGTCGTGGCACTGGACGTCGTGGCTGCACCCGGCGGCGAGCGATACCCACGCGTCACGTTGGGCGTTGTCGTCGACGGCGGCGAGTATCTTCACTGGCGCGGGTCCTCCGACAGACAGGATCATCCCGGCTCGCTGCCGCGACGGCCTGGCCACGTGCGATCGTACGGAAAACAGGTGAGGGGATTCCGTAGGCGAAAACCCTGATTTCTGGTTCGGCCAGTACGGTCGCCGGGAGCAGCGCTACCACCAGTGGCGGCGGCGGAAATAGACGGCCATGCCCCCGGCGAGCGCCGCCATCGTCGCCAGCATGACGGCGAACCCGAAGTTGCTGTGGAGGCCGGGGACGTTGTCGAAGTTCGTCCCGAAGATCCCGGCGATGACGACGGCCGGGAGGGCGACGGCGCTCACGACGGAAAGGACCTTCATGATCTCGTTCATGCGGTTGTTGACGGCGCTGAGGTAGGTGCTGAGGGCGACTTCGGTGTCTTCGCGGAGGCCTTCGAGGGCGAGGTCGACCCGGACGAGGTGGTCGTAGACGTCGCGGAAGTAGATACGGTTGGATTCGGCGACCTGGGGGAATTCGCCGCGGCTGAGGCGCTGGACGACGGTCAGCTGGGGAGTCAACAGCCGCCTGATGCGGCCGGCCGTGGCGCGAAGGGCGAGGATGGCGCGCTGGTCGGGGAAGGCGTCGGGGCTTGTGATCACCCGGTCTTCGATGGCGTCGAGGCGTTCCGCGAGGGTGTTCACCTGGGGGAGGATCTCATCGACGGCGCGGTCGGCGACTTCGTAGCAGAGGCCGTCGGCGCCGGGGCGCATGCCGATGCCCTGGCGGATGGCGGCGGCGACGCTCTCGATGGCAGGGACGCGGTGGTCGGCGTAGGTGATGAGGAAGTCGTGGCCGAGGAAGATGTCGAGTTCTTCCGGGCTGGGACCGTCCTCACCGGGAACGAGGGCGTGGAGGACGATGAAGAGGTAGCTGCCGAAGTCGTCGATCTTGGGGGCGTGGACGAGGGTCGAAAGGCAGTCCTCCACGGCGAGGTGGTGGAGTTCAAGCCGCCGGGCGAGGGTTTCGAGTTCGCCGGTGCCGTTGCCCACGAGGTCGAACCAGCGCAGGGTGGCGCCGGGGAGGTCACCTGCCGCCCAATGGCCGTCGACGCACGACCAGGTTTCCATCGCAGCCAAGGATACGAGTGCTGAGTGCTCAGTGCTCAGTGCGAAGTACCGAGTACCGAGTACCGAGTACCGAGGTCCGAGTCTTGAGGCCTAAGTCCCAAGTCCTGAGTCCTCAGCACTCAGCACTCAGCACTCCCTAGTCGCGGGCGTGGCGGAGGACGCGGAAGATGGTGCGCCGGGAGAGGCCGAACATCTGGGCGAGGCCGTCGACGGTGACGCCGTCCTGGCGGGCGAGGCGAAGGATGCTGGCATCGCGGCCGGTGCGGAGCATCGCGGCGGCGCCGCCGGGGTCGTCGTAGCGGCAGCGGGGCAACTGGCAGCTGAGGCAGGAGGGGTAGAGGCTGCACCCTTTGTCGGCGTAGTCCACGTATTCGGGGAGCGCGTCGATGCGGGAGGGAAGTTCGAGCGGCGTGTCCATGCGGTTGCCTCCATCCTCCCCGTGGCCGCGGGGAGCCCCGTCTTGGGAAGTCAGATTAGAACGGATGTTCTAAGGAATCAACCGGCAACTTGCGCCCGGATGGGCCAAAGCGACAGGGGGTGACGGGCCAGGCGGCCCCCACCCGGGATGTTCCCGGTTGGGAAGAGGACGCGGCCAAATAGGGGTGCTCCCCGATGGAGCGGGCCACGCGGTAGGCGCATATTCGGCACCATGATCAGCGATGACTTCCCGATCCTCGCCGCCGTCGCCGCCAACCCGGCCCATTCCTACCAGCTGTTGGACCATCTCCAGGCGATGGGGGTGAAGGCGACCCGGAGCACGCTCTACCGGCGCGTCGAAACGCTGACGGCGATGGGGCTGCTGGAGGCGACCGAGGTGAAAGGGCCGCGCGGGCACCTCCGCCGGAGCCTGGTGGTGACTGCGGCCGGGCGGGATGCGCTCGCCGGGATGGTCGCCCGCGTGCTGCAAATCGAACCGCTGGAGTCGCCGCTCTTCGCCCTGGCCGTGGGGTGCGCCGGTGCCGTCGACGTAGAAGACGTGGCCGGGACGCTGCGGCGGCGAATGGGCACGGCCGCCCGCCGCCTGACGGAAGAGGAACGGGCGCTCGGCTTCACCGAGGGAGTGGAAGAGACGTGGCGGACGGCTGGCCGGGAACGGCGGATCGCGCACCTCCAGGCAGACATCGCGTGGTTGCAGTCGGTGATGGCGCGGGCGAGTTAGGGAGGCGAAGGCCCGAGGTCCGAGGTCCGAGGCCCGAGTCTAAGTCCCAAGTCCTTCGTCCTTACACCGCCAGGGGTGGGCGGCGGGACTGCCAGGTGGTCGCTCGCTGGTAGGCGGCGGCGGCGGCGATGAGGGGGGCTTCGCCGAGGTGGCGGCCGACGAGCTGGAGGCTGGCGGGCATGCCGTCGGCGGTGAAGCCGCAGGGGACCGAGATCGTCGGGCTGCCGGAGAAGTCGAACGGCGCCGTGAACCGCATGATAGCGTTCACCCCGCCCGGCGGGTTCGCGCCCAGCATGTTGAGCGGCGGCGTCTGCACCCCCAGCGACGGGCAGAGGAGCATGTCCACGTCTTCGAACAGCCCGGCGAGGGCGCCGCTGAACTGGAGGCGGGCGTCGTGGGCTTTGGCGTAGGCGACGGCCGTGGCCGAGCGCCCGATGTCGAGGAAGGCGGCGAAAGCGGGACCGTATTCGGCTGCGCGCTCGGGGTAGAGGCCCTCGTGGGCGGCGGCGGCTTCGGCGGCGCAGACGAGCGTCCAGGAGTTCACGACGTCGTCGACTTTCGGCACCTTCACGGGGACGACGGTGGCGCCGGCGTCGCGAAGGACGGCAGCGCAGGCGAGGACGAGCCCGGCGACTTCGGGGTCCATGTATTCGGTGACGAACTGCTCGTCGAGGCCGACGCGGAGGCCGCGGGCGCCCTGGTGGACGGCGGCCGCGTAGTCGGGCACGGGGGCGCGGAGCGACGTCGGGTCCTTCGGGTCGTGCCCGGCGATGACGCCGAGCATCGCGGCCGCATCGGCGACGTCGCGGGTCATCGGGCCGACGTGGTCGAGGGAGGCGCCGAGGGCGAAGACGCCGTAGCGGGAGACGCGGCCCCAGGTGGGCTTGATCCCGACGACACCACAGGCCGCGGAAGGGAAGCGGATCGAGCCGCCAGTGTCGCTGCCGAGGGAGCCGTAGCACATCGCCGCCGAGGTCGCGACGCCGGAGCCGCTGGATGAGACGCCGGTCCAGCGCTCAGCGTTCCAGGGATTGACGGGGGGTGTGACCGAGGGATGGTGGGTCGCGTAGGCGCCTTCGGTGAGGGCGAGCTTGCCGAGGATGACGGCGCCCGCCGCTTCGAGGCGTTCGACCACGGTGGCGGACTCGGTGGGGACGTGGTCGCCCATGACGGCGGTGCCCCAGGTGGTGCGGACGCCCTTCGTCCAGTAGAGGTCCTTGACGGCGATGGGGACGCCGTGGAGGGGGCCGCGGTAGCGCCCGGCGGTGATCTCGGCTTCCGCGCCGAGGGCATGGGCAAGGGCGCGCTCGGCGGTGACCGTGACGTAGGCGTGGAGTTTGGAGTCGAGCGCGGCGATGCGGTCGAGCTGGGCGCGCGTCGCTTCGAGGGGGCTGACTTCGCGGGCCTTGATCCGCCCGGCAAGTTCGGTGAGCGTGAGCCAGTGGAGAGCGTCCATGGTGGTTACCTCGCCGCCGGATTGAACACCCGCGGGGGCCGGGTGGCAAGGAGGGGGGTGCCTGTGCTACCCCGCTTCCGGCGCGCGCTCCAGCACCGTCACCGTGCCTTTGCTGCCGTTCACGCTGACGAGGTCGCCGGTACGGATGGTGCGGGTGCCGGTGCGGACGTTGGCGACGGCGGGGAGGCCGTATTCGCGGGCGACGGTGCTGCCGTGGCTCAGGGTGCTGCCGATGTCGACGACGAGGGCGGAGGCGAGGGCGAAGAGCGGCGTCCAGCCGGCGTCTGTCACGGGCGCGACCAGCACTTCGCCGGGGAGGAGGGGTCCGTCGCGGCCGGGGTCGAAGATGACGCGCGCCCGGCCGGTGACCATCCCGGGGCTGACGGGCGTGCCCCGGAGGACGTCGCCGACGTGCCCCGCCTCGGCAGGCTCGATCGGCACGGGGTAGCCCTGGAAGCGCTCGGGCAGGACGACGTGGCGGTTGCGCTCGAACTCGCGGCGGCGGCGGGCGATAGCGTCCTGCCGGGGAGTCCTGTCCGTCCCGAGCAGGGCCGCCGACAGCTCGGCTTCGGCGAGGAAGAAGATGTCGTCGGGGCGGTCGATGATGCCGCGCTCGACCAGGCGCCGCTGGATTTCGGGCACGTAGTGGTCGCCGAGGCGGACCGTGCGGACGACGGCGGACTTCGACTGCTCCCGGAGGGCCACCCAGCCCTGGGCCTTGCCGAGCATCCAGCGGAAGACGCGGCGCTTGACGGGGTTCATCCGGGCGGCGAGGTCGTCCGTGAGCTGCTGGCGCTCCTTCGCCTGGCGTTCGAGGGTCCTTGGCGGCGAATGGTCCTCGGCGATGTCGAGGTAGCTGGCGGCCATCGCGACGACGGGCGCGGGGTCCAGCCGCCACGAGGGCGCGGACGCTTCCATCTCGTTGAGGCCGCGGTGGCCGTGGCGGTCGATGAAGCGGGCGAAGGCGTCGCGCCAACTTGCGGGGAGGTCATTCGCGGCCGGATCGAACCCCGGGTGGCGGATCGCTTCGCCCAGCCCGGCGGCAAGCGCGGCGCGGGAGAGAGCCCACATGTCGAGGCCGATCTGGGCACTCTCGACCCCGCTCATGCCGGTGAAGAGGGCGGGCACCCGGCCTTCGGTTTCGTCCCCGAGAAGGGGCTGGACGGTCCGGGAGATGAGTTCGAAGCCGCTGGCGGCCACCCCGCTGATCGCCAGGTGTACGCCGACAATATCGGCCGCGGCGCCGAGGAGTTCGTCGCGTCGCTGCTGGATGGCGGCGTCTGTCATCGCCGCGGGGTCGTCGCCGTTGACGCGGCGTTGCCACTCGAAGGAGATGCGGGTGCATTCGTCGCCGCGCCTTTGGGCCGTGAAGAGAAATCGCGTGAGAGGGAGTGCAGAGCGCAGGCGGTGGCGGAGGAGCTTCCACGACCAGCGGATCTTCGGCTTTTCCTGGTATTCGCCGCCGAGGAAACGGTGCTCGACGGCGTCAGGGTCGCCCCCGAAGCTGCGTTCGGCGACGGCGCGGGTGGCGTTGACGTTGACGAAGGCGCGGTTCGAAAACATGCCGACGAAGCGCGGCCATTCGTCCTTGTCGAGGAGTTTGAAGCGCTGGTAGGTGGCGGTGTAGGCGCGGTGGGCGCTGGCGGCGAAGAGGGTCATCGAAAGCGGCGTGAGGAGGCCGGGAAGCACCTCCTGGATGTTGGCGCTGGTCCAGAGCTCGTCCGGGGTCGTCTCGGAGTCGAACTCGCTGGTGACGGTGGTTGAGGGCGCGCCGCTGGTCGTGATCGGCCGCGACTGGAGCATCCAGAAGGTGTTGCTTTCGAAGGCGAACTCGATGTCCTGGGGGGCCGCGAAGGCGTGTTCGGCGCGGATTGCGGCGGCGGCGGCCTCGCGGGCGGCGCCGTCGCCGAGCACCGGGCCGGCCGGGTGGTGCGATTCGAGAAGGGCAAGCGAGGGCCGTTCGAACACCCAGCGGTCGGCCTCCGCGGTCCCGGCCACGAGGGCCTCGCCGGTGCCTGCGACCGCCTCAACGATGGCGCGGCCGGCGTCGCCGGTGACGGGGTCGGCACTGAAGGCGACGCCGGCCGCGGTCGCGGGGACCATGCGCTGGACGACGACGGCGATGCGGGCTTCGTCGTGGGGTTGGCCGGCGCGGGCGCGATAGGCGACGGCGGCCTCGGAGTGGAGGGAGGCGGCGCAGGCTTCGATGGCGGCGAAGAGGGCGGGTTCGCCGGTGACGTTGAGGATGGTCTCGTGCTGGCCGGCGAAGGAAGCCCCGGCACTGTCTTCGGCGACCGCGGAGGAGCGCACGGCGACGGGTTCGCCGCCGGGGACGAGGGCTTGCCAGGCCGCCACGACTTCGTCGCGGAGATCGGGGGGGATGGCGCCGCTGGCGTCGCTTGCGGCCGTGGCGGTGGTGGTGAGGACGAACGCGGGCGGCACCGGGAAGCCGGCGCGCGCCAGGCGGGCGAGGCTGAGTCCCTTGCCGCCGGCCAGCGCGCGGTCGCCGTCGCCGACCTGTTCGAGCGAGAGGATGTGCACCGGCCGCCCTCCGTCGGGTTCCTCATGGGAGTGTAGGGGCAATCACCGGTAGTGACCGCTGGCGGACGTGCCGATCATGAGATCGAGCAGGTGATCAATTGATCCCCGGCGACAGGAGGTGACGCGGCAGGTCTTGACGGAATTAGAACAGATGTTCTATATTCGACATCCAACAGCCGGGAGGCGCCAGATGCGAACCCTCTGCCTCTATCTTCCCCGTCTCGCCACCAGCCTCGCCGTGCGGCAGCGTCCCCAGGCCGAGGGGCTCCCGGTGGCCCTGCTCGCCGGGACCGGGGCCGACGCCCTGGTGAGCGCGGTTTCGAGCGAAGCCGCCGCCGCCGGGCTCATCCCCGGGATGGCCGCCGGCGAGGCCCGCCGCCGCTGCCCGAACGCCGCCTTTCTCCCGGACAACGCCGCCGCCAGCCTCGACGAAATCGAACGCCTTGCCGGTATTGTCGCAACCTACGCGACACCGCTTGTCGCAGCCGGCGGGCGCGACCACCTCTTCGTCTCCCTCGACGGTCTCGAAGCGCGCTTCGGCGACGAGTCGACAGCCGCGGCCCGCATCGCCACCCGGGCCCGCGCCTGGGCCGGGAGCGACGTCCGCGCGGGGGTGGGGAGTTCCCGGGCGCTGGCCCTCCGTGCCGCCCGCTGCGCCCACCGTTACCCCCTGGTCGACGACCAGGCGGCAGACGCCGAACCGCCGCTGCCCGCGTTCCGGGCGGCGCCGGAATCGCTTACCGCGTCGACGAAACTGCCGGCGCCCCTGGCGGTTGAGCATCTCGACACCGCCCTCGGCGCCTTCGCGCGCCGGACCGACATCCTCCTCGGCGGGCGCAGCTTCCGCCGGGTCGAGGTCGAAGTCACCACCCCGGAGGGGACTTTCGCCCTCCGCGCGGCCCCGTTGCAGCCGCTGCACAGCGTCGCCGAGGCGCTCGCGCTGGTTGGCCCTCGGCTCTCGGCTGCTGCAGGCGTCACGGAGGCGAAGGCCGTGCGGCTGACGCTGGGAGCGCTTGCCCCCGATGTCCGCGTGCGCGGGGGAGCACCGATGGCCGCGGCAAGGATGTCGCGGG
This sequence comes from Chloroflexota bacterium, assembly GCA_016234445.1. Classification (GTDB taxonomy): domain Bacteria; phylum Chloroflexota; class Dehalococcoidia; order Tepidiformales; family Tepidiformaceae. Next base: position 77,203 of record JACRBT010000014.1, read on the forward strand.
CTGCCGAGCCGCCGCCAGTGCGTCGGGCCCGGCAGATGTTGCTGCGCGCGGCGAGCTAGGGCCCTCACCCCGGCCCTCTCCCACTTCGTGGGAGAGGGAGACGGGGGGTACGAACCGGCAAGATGGGTAACAGGACAGACCGGGTACATGGGTAACAGGTGGTCTGAATGTGGTCCCAGCTTCGCGGCGGGGGCCCTCACCCCGGCCCTCTCCCACTTCGTGGGAGAGGGAGACGAGGGGGTACGAACCGGAAACATGGGTAACGGAACAGACCGGGGACATGGGTAACAGGTGGCCTGGAGATGAGGTGTGGAGGTGGATCGTTGCCGTTCACGCGGCGAACCAGTCCTTCACAGTCGTGGCACGGCGGACCGCGGGCCGTGCACGGTCGGCAGCGCGGCTGGGAGCGACGACGCCGCTCCCTGGCGCTCGCGGTACGGATGAGTCGCACTGCGGCCACGGTGGTGCGTCCGATCCGGGAAGCGACCTTTGGCCCTGACTTACTGCCCGTTCGGACGGCGATCACAGTCGCGGGGGCTGCGATCGTAGGGGCATGTGGAGCGCGACGCGGCATCGGCGGGGATTCCTGGGAGTGGCGGTTGTCGCGGTTCTGCTTGTGGGGTCGGGCTGCGGTGGCAGTGGTGGCGGCGAGGATGGCGGGGGCAGCCCGGCTCCCTATCCCACGCCCTACAACCTGGGCTTCGGCGCGCCGATCTACCCCGGCGCGGAGTACGACCCCCCGCCGGCCGGGGAGATAACCGCGCACATCGTGGTCATCGGCGGCAGATCCTACGACCGTGAGTCGCACGATTTCTCCGTGGACGAACCATGGGCGACGGTCGCGGCGTGGTACCGGGACACCTTCGACGACCCCGGCATTGAGACGGAACAGGGGACCCTGCGCGGCCGCGACGCGACCTGGACCGTAGACGAAAGCGACACGGGCTGGACCGAGGTGAAGGTGTCCGAGGCCCGGCCCACGCGGACTGTGATAACCGTCTACAGGAACACCTACACCCCGCCGAAGTAGCGCGAGGCGCGGAGATCGCGGCGAACGGGTATGCTCGCTTCGCCCGGCCGGCAGAGGCGGCGCGGTTGGCCGGGGCACCATCTTCATCGGGCCTGGAGAGCCCGGAGGGACACGCATGCCACGACTGACGCCCGCCGACGAGTACTTCTACCACCAGATCCCGGAGCCGCTGCCCAACGTCGCGGTCCACCACGACTCCTGGCGCGAGAGCCTCTTCTTCGTCGCCCACAACCCGGAACGCCTGGACGACGTGGTGGTGCTCACGCTGGCGCACTTCCCGAAGCGCGAGGAGATGGACTCGCTCCAGCTGGGACGAATCGGCGGCGAGTTCGTCATGGCCCGGCATTCGCGCCCCTATGACGGCGACCCCCACACGATGAGGGTGGGGCCGGTGGCCATCGACATCGTCAAGCCCTTCGAGACCGTGCGGATGTCGGTCGACCCGGCCGCGTCGCCGGTGGGGCTCGATCTGACGTTCACGGCCCGGACGCAGGCCCACGCCCTCCGCCGGGGGACGATGAAGGCGGGCCACGAGCTGATCTGGGACCAGAGCCACATGATCCAGTCCGGCCGCTTCAACGGCAGCTATACGTACAAGGGCGAGACCCACGAGATGCGCGACTGGTGGGGGCAGCGCGACCACTCCTGGGGCATCCGCGACCACCGCCGCTGCCCGATGTGGATGTGGCTGGCGATCCAGCTCCCGGATGGGATGTTCTCGGTCTGGCACTGGGAGTACGCGAACGGCGCGCGCGTTTACACCGACGGCTGCTGGGCGCCGGCCGATGGCAGCGAGCCGGTGCCGGTGATCGACTTCCGCCACGCCCTCGACTGGACGGACGCGAATGGCGCCCCGGCGAGCTACGGACGCGATGGTGAGAACGTCCAGGGGATGAAGGGCGGTGTCGAAATCGTCCTGGAGGGCGGGAGGACGGTCGCGATCGAGGCCGAGGGACGGTTCCATTCGCGCTATGGGCCCATGGGCGGCGGCCAGCTTGAGATGCTGGTGCGCACGGACGACGGCCGCCGAGGGACCGCCGCTTACGAGATCACGGGCGCCCACCACCACCGCTACTTCCCGGTCGCGCGCGCGGAGAACCTGCCGCCGGGGAAGTGACCGGACCGGGCGACGCGTGGAGGCGAGCCTACTGCTGACGGAGGCGCGGGTCGAGCAGGTCGCGGAGGGCGTCGCCGAGCATGTTGAAGCCAAAGACGGCGAGGCTGAGGGCGAGGCCGGGGAAGATGGCCAGCCAGGGCGCCTCCACCATGAAGGAGCGGCCTTCGCTCTTGAGCATGCCGCCCCATGTGACCTGGTCGGGCGGGACGCTGAGGCCAAGGAAGCTGAGGCCGGACTCAGCGAGGATGACGCCGCCAAGGCTGAGCGTGGCGAGGGTGATCGTGGGGGCCATGACGTTGGGGAGGACGTGGACGAAGATCAGCCGGGTGTGGGTCGCGCCCGTGGAGCGGGCGGCTTCGACGTAGGTGGAACTCTTCACCGAAAGCGTGGCGCTGCGAATGATCCGCGAACTGCCCACGCCAAACAGTATCCCGAGGGAGATGATCAGGACGACGACGCGCGTGCTGAAGAGGCCCTGGTCCGGGAGCCCCGGGATCTTGGCCTCGGTGAACATGCCTCCGACTGCGATGAGGAACACCAGCGCCGGGAAGGCCATGAAGGCGTCGACCAGCCGCTGGGAAAGGATGTCGAGGACGCCGCCGAAGTAGCCGCTGAGGATGCCGATGGTGAGGGCGACGAGGGTCGAGGTGAAAACCGCGAGGAAGCCGATGGTCATCGAGACCCTGGCCCCATAGACAACGCGGCTGAAGACGTCGCGGCCGAGGTTGTCTGTCCCGAAGATGTGGGAAGCGGATGGCGAGTCAAGCCTGGCGCCTGCGCCCAGTTCGGCGTGGCCGTAGGGAGCGATGAGCGGCGCCGCGATCGCCATGATCAAGAATCCCACGACAAAGATGCCGCCGACGAAGCCGAGCGGCTTGTCCTTGATCAGTCGCACGAGAACGTCGACATAGAACGGGCGCCGCCGCTCGTTCTCGCCGACGGTTGGCAAATTCAGCGTGGCAGACTCTGCCATGGTCAGTAGCCCTCCATCATCGCTTCATCTCTTCAGGAGTACCGGATCCGCGGGTCCAGGTAGGCATAGGTAAGGTCGACCAGGAGGTTCACGAACACGATGACGGTCGCGAGGACGAGGACGACGCCCTGCACAGAGGGGTAGTCCCGTTGGAGGATGGCGCCGACGAAGAACTTCCCGACGCCGGGCATGTTGAAGATGCTTTCGATGATGATCGAACCGCTGACCGCGACTCCAACCTGGAGGCCGACGAAGGTGACGACGGGGATGAGGGCGTTCTTCAGGACATGCCGGAAGATGACGGAGCGCTCGCGCAACCCCTTCGACCAGGCCGTTCGGATGTAGTCCTGCCGCAGTACTTCGAGCATCATCGTCCTGGTGAGGCGCATGACGCCCCCGGCAAGGCCGATGCCGAGGAGGAGCGCCGGGAAGAAGAAGTAGTAGACATGGCCCGCCGGCCCGTCGGTCCAGCCTTTGTAGATCAGCGGGGGGGACCAGCCGAACCATTTGAGGGGGAAGACGATCAGGAGGGTCGCGGTGAAGAACGAGGGCACGGACAGCGCGAAGATAGCGAAGCTCCGGGCCACGTAGTCCCGCATCGTGTCCTGCCTGACGGCGGAGAGGATGCCGATGGGTACGGCGATCACCAGCCCCAGGACAATGGCGAAGAGGCCGAGTTGGGCTGTGACGGGCAGCCGCTTACCGAGCTCGTCGGTCACGGCCGCCTGGGTCCAGGGTGACTGGCCGAGGTCGCCGCGGGCGACTTTTCCGAGGTAGATGACGAATTGAACCGGAATTGGCTTGTCCACGCCGAGCTCCTTGCGGAGCTCCTCGCGGTCCTCCGGGGAGGCGTACGGCCGCTCGGCCATCATGATTGAGACGACGTCGCCGGGAACGAGGCGGACGATCAGGAACGTCGCGAAAATCACGAGGAAGATGGTTGGGAAGGCGAGGAGCAACCGCCTCACAAGGTACTGCGTCATGCGAGTTGCTCCTCCTCCTTCCGGTTCGTCATCGATCGTGGCCCCGGGACTCCTGGCCGGGGTTAGACGTCGAGCCAGACCTTGTGGATGCGGCCGTTGTAGAGATCTGGCGAGTAGAACCAGCCCTTCACCTTCTTATCGGTGAAGTTGTGGTTGTTCGTCGTGTGCATGAAGGCCATCGGGAAATCGAGGGCGATGGTCTTCTGGACCTCCTGGACGATCGCCTTGCGCTTCTCCGTGTCCAGTTCCGCTGCCTGCTGGTCGATCTTGTCCCAGACGGCTTCGTTGTAGTACTTGAAGAAGGTCGCGCTGCGGCCGAAGTAGGAAGCGAGGTTCTCGTCCGGATCCGGGTTGTTGAGCGGCGTGTGGTGGGAGAAGGTGTACTTGTAGGAGTACGTCTGGTTGTAGTAGGCGGCCAGTTCCATCGGCTTGAGCTCGAGGTTGACCTTGATCTCCTTGAGCTGCTGCTTCAGGACCTCGGCGATCTGGTCCTGCTGGGGGCTGCCGGTGGCCCAGATCATCTCGCCGCTGAACCCGGCGGTCTGTGCCGCCTCGCCCATCAGGGCCTTGGCCTTGTTGAGGTCGAAGCCGACGGGTTCCTCCTTCAGTGCCCAGTTGGAGTACTGCGGGAGGATCGGGCCCTTGGCGATGGCGCCGTCGCCGTTGTAGACGAGGTCCAGCACCTGCTGCTTGTTGATCGCGCGGACGATGGCCTCGCGCACCCGCTTGTCGTTGAAGGGCGCCGGGTAGGGCTGGTCCTTCGTGGTCGGGGGCATGCGCATCTGCTTCCAGAACTGGCTGGGCATCGGCTGGTAGTTCACGTCCTTGCGGGCATCCTGGATGCGCTTCAACTGCGCAACCCCGGAGACGATCGCGTCGACCTTCTTGTCGATGAACATGGAGGCGGAGGTATCCGGGTCCGTCGCCAGGAGGATCGTGAACTGGTCGATGTTGGGGAGTTCCTTCTTGTAGTAGTTCGGGTTCTTGACGAGCTCGAACTTCACGTCCTTCTGCCATTCCTTGAAGATGAATGGCCCGGTGCCGATGGCGCGCTGGGTGAGGTCGCCGTCTTTCTCCACCACTTCGCGGCAGACCATCAGCGTCCAGGGGCTGGCCATGTAGCTGATGAAGGGCGCGAACGGCTTGTTCAGGGTGAACTTCACCGTCGTGTTGTCGATGACTTCGATCTTCGTGACCTTGTTCAGGAAGAAGTAAGCGTGCTGGAAGACGCCTGCCTTGTCCGTCATCTGCCGTTCGATGCTGTACTTGATGTCCTGGGCGGTAAACTCGCGCCCGTTGACCGGGTCAACGTCATGGAACTTGACGCCCGGCGGGATCTTGAAGACGTAGCTCAGGGGGTCGGGCTGCTCTGGTAGGGTGAGGGCGAGGTCGCCTTCGACCTTGCTGAGGTCCGGCGTGAACTGGAGGAGCCCGTTGTTGGTGTTGGTGGTGATGGCGGTGTTGTAGGGGAAGGTGTCGTAGTGGGGGTCGAGGGTGCGGGGGGAACCGCCCATGTGGACGGTGAAGTGGCCGCCCTTCTTCACCTGCTGACCAGCTCCGGGAGCGATCGAGGTAGCGGTGGCGGTGGCCTCGCCCCCGGGTCCGCCGGTGTCGTCGTCGTCGTCATCGCCGCCGCAGCCCACAAGGGCGGCGGCGCTCAATCCGGCGCCGGCAATGCCGAAGCCCTGGATGGTGCGGCGACGGCTGATTTTCCGTGCGTTCAGCCGCTGCCAGTAAGGACGCTCTTCGTTGGCCATGTTCTTCCCTCCATCCGAGCCCACGCTCGCTAAGGGTGTATGTGAACGTGGGGACGAGATGGCCGCACGTTACCGCTGGCCCGGGACGCTGTCAAACGCTTCGCAGAAGCTATGGCTGGAAGCGAGCGGAGCGATGGGCGAGCGGTGTGCGGGGGGGTTGGGGCCCCGTGTCGTCCCCTTTTCGCCGCGTTGCTGTAGCTACCTGCCGTGCCCGTTACACTGGATGCCACGGCGGGCGAACCGCCGATTTCTGTCCACTCCCGGACCCGAGGATTCGCCATGACCAGCGCGCCGGCTCGCAAGGAACTGCCCCCTGCCTACGAGCCGGCGAGCGTTGAAGGCCGCATCTACCAGATGTGGGAGGAGGCTGGCTACTTCCAGCCGCGCATCGCCCCGGGGACGGCGCCTTACACCATCGTCATGCCGCCGCCGAACGTGACCGGCGAACTGCACCTCGGTCACGGGCTCGAAGACGCGATCACCGACGCGCTCGTCCGCTGGCACCGGATGCAGGGCGACCCGACGCTCTGGCTCCCGGGCGAAGACCACGCGGGCATCGCCACCCAGAACGTCATCGAACGCGAGATCGCGAAGGAAGGGCTCAGCCGCCACGACATGGGGCGCGAGGCCTTCGTCGAACGCACCTGGATGTGGGTGCGAAAGTACCGCAGCCGCATCTCCGACCAGCACCGCAAGCTCGGGGCGAGCGCCGACTGGTCGCGCAGCGTCTTCACGCTCGATCCCCGCGTGGTCAAGGCGGTCCGCACGACCTTCGTGAACCTGCATAAGGACGGGCTCATCTACCGCGGCCTGCGGATGATCAACTGGTGCCCCCGCTGCGAAACGGCCCTGAGCGACCTCGAAGTCGACTTCGTGGAGGTGCCTTCGAAGCTCTGGTACATCCGCTACCCCATCGTCGGCGAAGGGGGCATGCCGCTGCCGGACTACGTGGTCGTCGCCACCACCCGGCCGGAAACGATGGTCGCCGACACCGGCGTCGCCGTGAACCCGGAGGACCCCCGCTACGAGGAGCGCATCGGCCGGATGCTGATGCTGCCGATCATGGGCCGCGAGATCCCCGTGGTGGCCGACGAGGCGGTGAAGCCCGAGTTCGGCACCGGCGCCGTCAAGGTCACTCCCGGCCACGACCCGAACGACTGGGACATCGGCCAGCGCCACGACCTCGACGTGATTGTGGCGATGGACCGCCAGGCGGTGATGAACGACGAGGCAGGCCCGTACGCGGGGATGCCCGCGCTCGAAGCCCGGGCAGCCATCCTTCGCGACCTCGAAGACGAGGGCTTCCTCGACCACACCGAAGACTACGTCCACAGCGTGGGCCATTGCAGCCGCTGCAAGACCGAACTCCAGCCGATCCCGAGCGAACAGTGGTGGCTGGACGTCCACAAGGAGTACGAGGCGGGCCGTTCTATCGCCAGCGCGGCCGCGGCGGTGGTGCGCGATGGCCGCATCCGGATGGTCCCCGAGCGCTTCACGAAGGTGTACCTGAACTGGATGGATAACATCCGCGACTGGTGCATCAGCCGCCAGCTGTGGTGGGGCCACCAGATCCCCGTGTGGTACTGCCCGGACGGCCACATGACGGTCGCTGTCGACGACCCCACGGCCTGCCGCGAGTGCGGGAGCGGTTCGCTCCGCCAGGACGAGGACGTGCTCGACACCTGGTTCTCGTCCGGGCTCGCCACCCACGCCGACCTCGGCTGGCCGGACGAGACGGACGACCTCGCCTACTTCTACCCGACGTCCGACATGCAGATGGGCTACGACATCATGTTCTTCTGGTGCGCCCGGATGATCATGTTCGCCCTCTACAACATGCGCGAGCGTGGGCCCGAAGGAGAGCTTCCCTTCCGGACGGTGCTGTTCCACGGGCTCATCCGCGACGCCAACAACGAGAAGATGACGAAGTCGCGGGGGAACGTGGTCGACCCGCTGGTCTCGGTGGGGCAGTACGGGGCCGACGCCTTCCGCTTTGGGATCCTCGCCGGTGCGGCCATGGGTTCGGACCAGCGCTACAGCGACGAACGCCTGACGGCCGCGCGCAATTTCGCAAACAAGCTCTGGAACAGCGCCCGCTACGTGTTGATGAAGGTGGGCGAACGCCAGGTGAAGCGCCCCCACCCGCTGGACCGCGGGTCGTTCGCGCTGGAGGACCGCTGGATCCTCTCGCGGCTCGAACAGACCGAGGCCGACACGGGCCAGCTGCTGCGCGACTACCAGCTGGGCGAGGCGGCGAAGGGCCTCGAAGAGTTCCTCCGCAACGACTTCTGCGACTGGTACATCGAGATGTCGAAGGTGCGCCTGAACGCGGGGGACGAGCGGCCGCTGGGAGTGCTCGCGCACGTGCTCGACCACGGCCTCCGCTTGCTGCACCCCTTCATGCCGTTCGTGACGGAGGAACTGTGGCAGGCGCTGCGGGGCCGGATCGAAGGCGACATGGCTGCGGCGCTGATCGTCGCCTGGTACCCGCAGCCGGGCGGGACCTGGAAGGACGCGGCGGCGGAGGCAGCGATGGGCCACGTCATCGAGGTGAACCGCGCGATCCGAAACATCAAGGCGGAGAAGAAGCTGCCCGCGGGCGAACGCCAGGCGGTCTACCTTCGCGCCGGCGACTACGCGGCGGCGCTGCGGGAAACGGCCGCGGCGACGGCGTTCACCTCGCGCGTCGAACCCAACGTCGTGGCGGCGGACGCACCGCTGCCCGCCGGCGAACACGCCTTCGCCCGGGTCGTCGACACGGAGGTGGCCGTGGCGCTGCCCCAGGTCGACGCCGACGCCGAACGTGCCCGGCTGGAGAAGGAGGCGTCCGAGGCGGAGGCCCACGCCAGCCGCCTCGAAAAGCAGCTTGGCAACGAGCAGTTCCGGGCGAAGGCGCCCGCGGCCGTCATCGCGGGGATGGAGACGACGCTGGCGGAGACGCGGACGAAGGTGGAGGGCCTGCGCGAGCGGCTGGCGAAGCTGTAAGCCGGCGGCGAACCGAACCCCGGCGACCCGGTAGAATGCCCCCAAGATCGAGGCTGCGGGGGCGGAGACGAGCGTGACCGATACCGGGTTGGCAAGGCCGGCGCGCGGGGTGTTTCGCCGCGATGGCGCAAGCCCGGTCTTCTACGGCTGGTGGATTGTCGCCGCCGGGGTCGGATTGCAGGCGCTCCAGGCAGGGCTCCTCTCGCAGGCCTACGGCGCCTACGTCGTCCTCCTCCGCGACCAGTTCGGCTGGAGTAAGACGCTGCTTTCCGGCGCCTATTCCATGGCCCAGGCCGAAAGCGGGATCACCGGGCCGGTCCAGGGCTGGCTGACCGACCGTTTCGGCCCGCGGGCGGTGCTGCGGACGGGGGTGGTCATCTTTGCCGCCGGGTTCATGCTCTTCAGCCAGGTGAACTCGGTGCTCACCTTCTACCTCTTCTTCTTCGTGATGGCCGTGGGGATGAGCCTCGGCGGCTACATGTCGATCACGGTCGCGATCGTGAACTGGTTCCAGCGGCGACGGGCGACGGCGCTCGGGATGACCGCGGTCGGCGTGGCGATCGGCGGTCTGATGGTCCCCGGCGTGACCCTCGCGCTCGAAGCCTGGGGCTGGCGGACGACGGCGTTCTTCTCGGGCGTGATCATCCTTGTGCTGGGGCTGCCGCTGGCGCAGGTGATGCGCGCCCGCCCGGAGGACCACGGCCTCACGGTGGACGGCGCACCGCCCGTGGACGCGTCCGCCCGGGGCTCGCAGGCGACGACGATCACGGCCGACTACACCCTGGCGGAAGCGATCCGGACGCGCCAGTTCTGGCTGATCGCTGGTGGGCACGGGGCCGCGCTCCTGGTGGTTGGCGCCGTGACGGTCCACCTCGTCTCGCACCTCCACGACAACCTCGGCTACTCGCTTGGGGCGGCCTCGCTGGTGGTGACGGTGCTGACGTTCGCGCAGGTGGGCGGTGGTATCGCCGGCGGCTGGCTCGGCGATCGTTTCAGCAAGCGCGCGATCACCGCGTCCTGCATGTTCGTCCACGCGGGGGCGCTCCTGATGGTCGCGAACGCCACGGCGACGTGGATGGTGCTCGTGTTCGCGGTCGCCCACGGGATGGCATGGGGCATCCGGGGGCCCCTGATGGCCGCGATCCGGGCCGACTACTTCGGGCGCTCCGACTTCGGGAAGATCCTCGGGGCGTCGCAGCCGGTCATCATGATCGGGCTCACGGGGGGGCCTATCCTCGCCGGCATCCTTGCCGACCGCACGGGGAGCTACGAGGCCGGGTTCACGGTGCTGGCGGTGCTGGCGGCGCTCGGGAGCACTTTCTTCATCTTCTCGACGCCCCCGCGGCGCAAGCTGGCGCGGGCGTCCTAGGGCAGCGGCCCGAGGCGCGATTCGACCGCGTCCCGCGCGCCCGGGTAGACCTCGGCGTAGCCCCGGAGGAGCCCGAAACAGCCGCTGATCATCATGTCGCCGAAGGGCGCGGCGAAGCAGGGACGGAGCTCGGTGGCGGCGATCTTCGCGCGCTGGGGACCCGTGACCGCGACCATCGCCGGCAGCCGGGGCGAGACGAGGCCGCGGTCGGCGTGGTAGGCGCCGTGGCCCTTCGAGGAGAAGACGTCCTCGTTCGTCAGTTCGCCCGCGGCCATGCCTTCGGTGAAGGCGACGATGCGTTCGGGGGCGAGTTCGCCGGTGTGGTGTTCGAAGAGGCTGGCGACCTTCCGCCCGCGGAGGTGGAACCCGAGGAGGTGCATGTTCCCGAGGTTGAGGACGACGCGTTCGTCGCCGCCGGCCGCCACGCGCTCGTCGTGGAGGGCGCCGAGCGCCGCCGCGGGACCGGTGTCCATGAACGCGACCGGCGCCGCTTCGCCGGCCGAGGCGACCATCGCCCGGGCGCGGGTGAGGTAGATCGGCAGGTCAGCGGGCCGGTAGGCGAAGGCGAGGAGGTCGTTGCGGTGCTGGACGATCGCGCGGAGGTGGTCGAAGCGGAAGACGCGGTCGGAGACGCCGGGCGGGGCGGCGCCGTGGTCGAGGCAACCGAGGGCGAGGCCGTCGAAGTCTCCGGGCTCTTCGAAGGCGGCGAGGGCGGCGCGGATGGCGTCGAGGTCGAGGTCGCGCATAACGACGTGCTCGCCGGGGATGAGGCCCGCTTCGTCATCGGAGACGACTTCGACGCCCATGGCGCGGACCTCGTCGAGGTCGTCGTTGAAGGTTTGGGCGGCTTCGGGGGTGGCGAAGGCGCGGGCGCCGGACTTGAGGTGGTCTTCGAGGGCCCAGCCGCAGGGGCCTCCTCCGGCAACGACGCCGGTGAGCACGAGCGGCTGGCGGTCGCGCGTGGCCCGGCGGATGCGGCGGGCGGCGACCTCGGTGGCGGAGGGGAGCACCATCTTCACGCAGTTCTCGACGTGGCGGCTGGAGTCGAAGAGGAGGATGTCCTGGGTGCCGGTGCCCATGTCGATGGCGAGGATGCGCATGCGATCAGTATAGGAGAGGCGGGCGGCGCGGCGTTCCTACTCCGGCGAGCGGGACAGGGCCGGGTGGCGGAAGGTCGCCGCGAGCGTGGAGAGGGCCGTAGGGAGCACCGACGCCGCTCCGTGCCCGTCGCGGTGCGGGTGGGGGTGTGTTGGGGGTGGGGCATCGGCGGGCAGGGTCGGCCGCGGCTACGGGGGGCGCGGTACTGATGGGTGTGAGGCTGGCGCGGATCGGGGCGGGCAGGCGATGCGGCCACGGGGGGCCGCGGCTACCGGGGGCGGTAGCGATGGGTGGGGGCTGGCGCGGATCCGGACGGCAGGCGGTGCGGCCAGGGTCGGCCGCGGCTACGGGGGTACGGAGGTGGAGGTTGGCCGAGAGCCGAACGCCGTAGGGAGTAGCGACGCCGCTCCCTCGCGGTCGCGGTACGGATGGATGGGCTGCCTATCGCCTACGGTTCGTAGCGGGTGAGGACGAGGCAGCTGTTCTGGCCGCCGAAGCCGAAGCTGTTCTTGATCGCGACGCGCACCGGCAGCTGGCGGGCGACGTTGGGGACGTAGTCGAGGTCGCAGGCGGGGTCGGGCTCTTCCTGGTTGAGGGTCGGGTGCACCCAGCCGGTCTCGATCGTCTTCACGGCGGCGATCGTCTCCATGCCGCCGCTGGCGCCGAGGCCGTGGCCGATGACGCTCTTGGTCGCGCTGATCGCGAGCTGGTAGGCCCGCTCGCCGAAGACCTTCTTGAGGGCGTTCGTCTCGGCGATGTCGCCGATGGGGGTGCTGGTGGCGTGGGCGTTCACGTGGTCGACCAACGATGGGTCGATCGCGGCGTCGCGGAGGGCGGCGGCCATGGCCCGGGCGGCGCCATCGCCGTCTTCCGGCGGGGCGACGACGTGGAAGGCGTCGCTGGTGCAGCCGAAGCCGGCCAGTTCGGCGTAGATCCGGGCGCCGCGGGCGTTGGCGTGGGCTTCGCTTTCGAGGATGAGGGCGCCGGAGCCTTCGCAGGGGACGAAGCCGTCGCGCTTGTTGTCGAAGGGGCGGCTGGCTTTCGCGGGGTCGCCTTCGTAGGCGGTGAGGGCGCGCATGACGCTGAACCCGGCGAGTCCGAGTTCGCTGATCCCCGCTTCGCAGCCCCCGGTGAGGACGATCTCGGCGCGGCCGGTGCGGATGAGGAAGCCAGCCTCGCCGATGGCCTGGGTGCCGGCCGCGCAGGCGGTGACGATGGTGCCGTTGTATCCGCGAAGCCCGTACTGGAGGGCCACCTGGGCGCCGGCCATGTTCCCGAGGCTCTTTGCAAGGTAGAGGGGGTCGACCTTCATCCCGCCGCGACTGTGGAGGATTTCGACCGCCTCCTGGATGTCGGGGTAGCCGCCGCCGCCGTTGCCGACGAGCACGCCGACGCGGTCGCGGTCTTCGTTGTCGAAGTCGAGGCCGGCGTCTTCGATGGCCTGGCCGGCGGCGGCGACCATGAACTGGGCGAAGCGGGCCATCCGGCGGGCGGCCTTGCGTTCGATGTAGTTCCCGGGCTCCCAGTCCTTCACTTCGCCGGCGACTTTGCAGGCGAAGCCGGAGGTGTCGGCGAGGGTCATGGGTGCGATGCCGGAGCGGCCGGCGACGAGGTTGTCCCAGAACTCGGCGACGCTCTGCCCCGCCGGGGTGATGGCCCCAAGGCCGGTGACGACGACGCGGGTGCGCGAGCGAAGTGTGTCGTTCATGGTCGTAAGGGTAGAGAGGCGGCGGGGGAGAGGGAAGGGGGCGGTACGGCTGTCGGCTTTCGGCTGTCGGCACTCGGCTGCCGGGACTCGGGACCCGGGACCCGGGACCCGGTACTCGGGACTCCCGGCGTGCGACAATGGCGGGAACCGCCACCGAGGCCACGCGGACTCGGGACTCGGAACTCGGAACTCGGAACTTCGCCAATGTCCATCCAGGTCACCCTCATCTCCCACAGCGAAGACCCCATGCGGTCGCTCTACATGGCCTATCGCACCTGCTACAGCCAGCTGACACCGCAACAGGTGCTCAAGCGCATCGGCGACGACCGGATCACGGACGCCGAGATGAAGCACTTCATCGAAGAGCGCCTGAAGACGGGCCACGCGAGCCCGCTGGAGCAGGTCTCCTTCGAATTCGCGATCAGCGGCGTCTCGCGCGCCTTCAGCCACCAGTTCGTCCGCCACCGCGTCGGGATCTCCTTCGAACAACAGAGCCAGCGCTACGTCACCTATAAGGACGGCGAGTTCCCCTACACGGTCCCGGAGACGGTGCGGAAGGCGGGGCTGGCGGACGAGATGGCCGGGCACTTCCGCGAAGTGGGCGAGCTTTACGAAAAGATGGTCGCCGCCGGGGTGCCCGCCGAGGACGCGCGCTTCCTTTTGCCGAACGCAACGAACACGAACTTCAAGATCACGGTGAACTTCCAGGCGCTCCTTCACATCTGCGACCTGCGGCTCTGCACGCGTGCCCAGTGGGAGTTCCGGAAGGTGGCGGCGCTGATGCGATCGGAGGTGATGAAGGCCGTGCCGGAGCTGGGCAAGTACCTCCAGCCGAAGTGCGGCGAACTCCGGATGGGGTATTGCGACGAATCCGAAAAGGACTGGGAAGCCTGCCCGATCGGCCGGGTCCGCCCCCACAAGGACGCCCTCTTCCGCCTCTACGACTCCTACCGTAAGGGCGAACTCGCCCCTCTCCGGGCCGAGGACTGGGACACGATCGAGGAGAAGGAGAGCGCGGAGGCGGCGGAACCGTATTGAGGTGCGAGTGCTGAGTGCTCAGGACTGAGTCGGGTGCGGGCACTCAGAACTCAGAACTCAGAACCCAGCACTCGGTCCTACCTTGGCGTGATGACCCAGAACCAGGTGTAGCCGGGCTCGGGTTCGGCGAAGCGGACGGCTTTGCCCTGGAAGCCGGGTGGGGGTGTCATGAGGTCTCGGGGCTCCCGGTCGACGAACTGGGTCGTCACCTGGATGTAGCGCTTCCCGCCCGCGGGGTTGTCACGGTCGGCCCAGAGCCTCCAACCACAGCTGACTCCTGCAACGCCGACCACGGCGCTGCCGCGCATCCAGTCGCCGGCGATGAGGATGCGGTCGAAGTAGATGAAGACATCCGCGATGGGCGCGGTCGTCCGGTAGAGCTGGACGGTCCGGTCGCGGTCATCCAGCCGGTCCGGCAGCTCTTTGGGGACGAAGCTGTCGAGCAGTTCCGCGCCCGGGAAGACGGGGAGGTCCTTCTCCTTCGGCTTCACGGAGGCGCCGGCCGGGGTCGGGAACGGCATCGGGGAGGGAGTGGGGAAGAAGAGGTAGGTGGCGGGCGTCTCGTAGGGGCCCCACCGCTCGCACCCCGGCTCCGCGGCCACGCGCTGCCGGTAGCTCTCGTGGGCGAGATCCGCAATGCCGGAGTCGGACTGCGGGACGCATCCCGCGGAGACCACGAGAACCGCAAGGGCGTAAAGCCACGCATGTGACCATTTCATGACGGGACAACCGTACCACTGGCGTCAAGGACGGAGGACGGAGGACGGAGGATGGAGGACTGAGGACTGAGGGCGGAGGACTGAGTCGGCTGGCGGCTTTCGGCGGTCGGGACTCTGGACTCGGTACTCGGTACTGCGCGGTCGGGTAGAATGCGGCGTACTCGGGCCTCGGAACTCGGGCCTCGGAACTCACCACCCCAGGAGTCGCCATGGAAACCACCACCTACATCGCCGCCCAGATCGAGAACGCGGCCAACCTGCTCAAAGGGCTGCTTTCGGACGTGACCGAGGCCGAGTGGCGGTCGCGGGCGGCGCCGGGACAGAACCTCTTCGGGTTCGTCGCCTGGCACATGGTGGCCACCCAGGACTGGGTGGTGCGGGTCGCGCTCCAGGGTCTGCCGATGGTCGCTTCGGGGCCGGAGTGGGTGGCGCGGGGGGTGGGCATCTGCCACGTGCCCTTCGGGATGCCCGCCGCCGAGGCCGACGCGCTGGCGCTGGCGACGACCCCCGCGGACGTCGTGGCCTACTCGGAGGCGGTGCTGAAGCATTCGATCGCGTGGCTTACGGTGGCGGGGCCGGGGGCGCTGGACGCGGTGCCGCCGGGGTCGAACCGGACCGGCTACAGCGAGATCGCGGCCTACCGGCAGCAGTGCTCGCACATGGAGGGCTGGCCGGCCTGGGATCTGTTCGCGCGGCCCGCGATCGGCCACGTCCGCGGCCACCTGGGGGAACTGGACCTGGTGAAGACGCTGCTGCGGGGGTAGGGGCGGGGTGGCGGTGAGCAGCGCAGCAATTCCCCCTATGGGGAATTCCTCGCGGGCGCTGAGAAGCAGTGGCGAGGCGCCGGTTATGATTAAGGTGCCTCGCACTCGAGTGTAAGAGCACCGGAGGGGCTTCCCATGCGAAAAGCGATCGTTGGTGGCAGCGGTGCGGGGATCGGGTTCCTCGTCGGGATAGGATTCGAAGTGAGCCCGCTGCAGAGTTGGTGGTTCTCCATTCCAATTTGGGCCATCGCCGCGGTCTGGGGGACTGCGTGGATGATCGCAGCGATGAACGAAAAGGAGATGGCTTGGCGGTCGCCGATTCGATGGCCGATCACAAAGCGCCAAGCGAGGCCGGAGCTTTCCAAGCACCCCTCCGGGGTCGGGGGGGAAGAAGTTAAGGAAGTAGTTCAGCTGAGCACGGGAGACCCAGTCCTAGACCGCTTCAACGCAGAATGGAGGAACAGACGGACGAGGGATGGCGCGAGACAAACAGCCACTCAGTATGTGAATACTCATCCGGACATGTTCAGCGACTTCGGCGGCAAGGACATTCCAGAGTTGGTCGCCCTCGTCGAGGAACACCGGCGTACCGCGCAAGACGCCGAACGTGCACGCACGCGAGTGGACTTATGGTTGTTGGCGATGCATCCACCACAACGCATCACCGGACAAGTCGACATGGCGGTCAGGCCGCCTTCTTCTCAGGATGGGCCGATCCTTTCGGGTGAGGTCATTGCCGGCGCGGGCACACAAGGTGGCGATGAGAGCCAACCGCTCGCGCCGCGCCCCGAGCCTCCTGACCGTTCGCACACGGAAGTTGCCATCCGCACCTACCCGCCGCGTGCCTGGAACACCCCCGCCACGCGTGTGGACGGCCAGACTGTCCGGTTCGTGACGGAAGGGGGTGAGACTGGCATCCCCCTCCCCGGAAAGCTCCGCTCGATGCGTTTTCTGACGCCCCATGAGCAGATAGTCCGAGCAGCAGACCTGCCGGCGACGGTCCCGTTGGGGGACGGGCGGCATCTGACGGTCGTCGCCTTCAAATGGGGAGAGGTCACGGACACGGCACTTGGCTACGCAATCATCGACGAAGCAGATGCCGTGGGTGTCGAAGTCATGTTTCAGGCCTTCTACGAAACATAGGCGGCAGTTCGGTGGCCTTCGGCCCCGCGTCACCCCCACGTCCCTGCCCCGGCGGGTGTAGACTGGCGGCACTTTCGTGCCTGGAGGTCTGCCGTGACCCGTGTCTCCGAAACTGAACTCAGCCTCGTTGAGGGGGTCCTCTCGACGCCCTACCGCAACGTCATCAACCCCAACGCCGCGGCCGGTGCCGGCAGCATCCATGATCAGGCGACGGCGACGAAGCTCGGCTTCCGCGGCGGCACCGTCGCCGGCTCGAACCACATGGACCTCTTCCCGCCGCTCGCCCTCGCCGCCTTCGGGCAGCGCTGGTTCGAACGCGGCTCGCTCTCGCTCTTCTTCCGCAACGCCACCATCGACCGCGAACCCGTGCGCGCCTCCATCCGCCAGCCCGCCGCGGGCGCGACCGACGTCCAGGTCGACGCCTGGATCGACCGTGAGGACGGGATGCGGGTCGCGGAAGGGAGCCTGGCGGTGGGTGACCCGGGCGAGCCGCCGGCCCTCCAGCGCATCCCCCTCGAAGACATCGACCCCAACGGCTGCCGCATCCTCCGGGAGATGAAGGTGGGCGACGAGATCCCGGCGGGGGGCGTCATCTTCTCCGAAAAGCAGCACGCGGACCGGATGGCGATCATCACGGAGAAGCTGTCGTGGTACGGGCCGGAGTCGCCGTGGGGCGGCACGGTCCTGAGCCCGGCGGAGATGGTCGGGCTGCTCTACGCGCAGCCGGTCGCGACGCTGCGCAAGCAGATCAAGAACGCGGTCGGGCTCTTCGGGGCGATCGAACTGCGGAACATCAACGGCCCGGCGCTGCTGGAGACGCCCTACCAGGTGAGCGGCCGGGTGATCGCGGTCGGCCAGAGCCCGAAGACGGAATTCTTCTGGTTCGAAACGTTCGCCGACGACCAGGACGGCAAGCGGATCTGCGAGATGCGAATGCTGTTGCGGTTCATGAAGGCGTCGTCGCCGCTCTGGGCGGAGTGAGGACACGGCGCATCGAAGTTGATGCGTGATATGATGCCTGCGTGAGCATCAGAGCCGCCGTCGGCGGCGCTGGTCTGGGGAGGCTGAGCATGGGCACACACAACCCAACAGTCCGGACGACGGTCGGCATAGACGCGAGCCTTCTCGCGGCGGCAGACCGGATCGTCAGGACGGGACGCTTCCGGAGCCGGGGCGAACTCCTGGAGGCCGCCCTTCGCCGGGAGATCCTGCGGCTGGAGGACGAGGAGATCGACCGCCAGATCCGCGCGATGGCGGACGACCCTGAGGCGCTGGCGGAGGAGACCCGGGTGGCAGGCGAGTTCGAGCGGTCCGACTGGGAGGCGTTCCAGCTCGCGGAGGGGCGGGAGCCGGCGCGCCGGTGAAGCGAGGCGACGTCTACCTCGCCCGACTCGACCCCAGCGAAGGGTCCGAGCAGGCCGGAGTGCGGCCCGTGGTCATCGTCAGCCGCGACTCCCTGAACGAGACCATCTCGACGCTCATCGTGGTCCCTTGCACGACTCTGCGGGAGGGAAAGAGTGTCTATCCGCAGCAGGTCGTCGCTCGTGCCCCGGAGGGCGGCCTCCCGCAGGACTCGATTGTGCTTTGCGAACAGGTCCGTACCATCGGCAAGCACCGGCTGCTCCGGCTCCTCGGCTCGCTCTCCCCGGGAACGATGAGCCGCGTCGAACGCGGGCTGACTGTGGCGCTCCAGCTCAACCGTCCTCCGCTGGCCTGACGTTGCTCCGGGCCCCGGGTGCTGCCGTCAGTCCTCCGCGGGCGGCCAGGCGATGTTGATGACGGTGCCGAGGCCGGGGATGCGCAGGAGCCCGGGAGCGTCGACCACGGCCTTGACGGCCTCCTTCGCGGTGCAGCCGGTCCGGTCCATCTCCCTGAGGAGCGCGGCGACGACGACCGGGGCGGCGAAGGATGTGCCGCTCCAGCGAGCCCAGCCCTCGAAGTCGTCCGGGTCGTCCTCGGTGCGTGTGCTCAGGCCCGGGGCGAAACCGTCCCACTCCCTGAAGAAGGTGCTGATGACTTCGGTGCCGGGGGCGCAGGCCCGTACCCACGGACCGAAGTTGGTGAACGGGGCCGGCCCGAGCGGTCCAAGTGCGCCAACGCTGACAACGTCGGGGAGGCAGGCCGGGTAGGCACGGCGCCAGGTCCCGTCGTTGCCGGCTGAGGCGACAACCACCGCGCCGAGGTCCTGCAACCTGGTGATGATGCCCTTGAGGCTGTCTATCTCGGCTTGTGCATAGCCGCTGAACGAGAGGTTGAAGATGGTGTACTTCAGGAGATCCGGGGCCTTGGCCTTCACCGCCTCCATCTCCAGGGCAGCCCCCAGGGCTCCGATGTCGACGTCGCCTTCGGGGAAGAAAACCTTGACTTCGTTCAGCTGGTGGTGCGGAGCCAGCAACTCGACGATGCCGGCAATGAACGTGCCGTGGCCAGCAACAGGGTCGAGGGCTTTGTCGCCGTCCTCGTCGAGAGCATCGACCCCCCCGTTTTCGGTCCAGGTGTTGGGCCCGGTGAGCTGGTAGCCTTTGGAGCTCAGCTTGGAAGCCGTGAACTTCTCCTTCAGGAGCAACGGGCGCGGATCCTTGTTGGCCCCGGCCACGGTCTTCTTGTAGCTGTCGGGCGGGAAACCGCTGTCGAAGATGAACACCTCCCCTCTGTTCAGCTTGGCCGCGGCCGCGCGCTTCGCTGCCGCGGCGTTCGGCGCCGCCTTTGGCGTCCTGGTGGAGTGGGCGCTGTTCAAGTGGTGCCCGGTCTTTTTCATGGGATAACCGAACGGGTTGCCGTAAAGCGGGTTCCCGTACAGGGGATTCCCATAGAGCGGGTTGCCGTAGAGGGGGTTGCCATACAGCGGGTTCCCGTAAAGTGGGTTGCCGTAGAGCGGATTCCCGTACAGGGGGTTGCCGTAGAGGGGGTTCCCGTAGAGCGGGTTGCCATACAGCGGGTTGCCGTAAAGGGGATTCCCGTAGAGCGGGTTGCCGGCCATGTCGGAGGCGAACAGTACGTAGTTGGGCTCCGCCTGGAAACCATCCCGCTTCAGCGCGGCGACAACGCTCAGCACGTTCTCAGGGCCGGTAAGCAGGTAGACGTGGTTCCCGTCGAAGTCGTAGAGGTGCTCATAAAGCGGCCTGTCGTTCTCGTCCCTGGTAATGTGGCGCTCGTCGTCAAGCCATTCCTTCACAGGAAATCTTCCGCCCAGGCCGTCGCGGGCAATAATCTGCCTCGGCCGGTAGAAGAAGCCTCCTTCCGGGTCGTTGGCGTATTCGACGCGGCCTTCCCAGCCTCGGTTGGATCCATCAGGGGCGCTCATGGGGGTTCTCTCCATCCTGACATTTGTGGCAAGACGATAGTACGCATGTCGTCAAGCGGGGTGCCGGATAGTCAGTCGTGGGCGCTTCGGGTGGCTACGAGCACTTCGTCGGCGAGGGAGGCCGCGGCCGGCGCCTCCATCGCGGTGCCGGCCGCCACCGCTTGCTCGAAGTTCGCGTCGCCGAGTTGGGCGCGGGCATCGGCGCGGAGCTGGAGGCTCGCCCGGAGGTCGTCGTCGTAGAGGCTCCAGCCGGTCGCCTCGAGCATGGCAAGGGCCCTGGCGTGGAGGCGGGTGGCGGTCGCCCACTCCCCGGCCGCGGCGGCGAGGCCTGACGCCACGATGAGCGAGTTGGCGATCATCACGGGCTGGCCCAGTTCGATGGCCAGCTGGAGGCAGGCGTGCTGGTGGCGGGCTGCCGACGCGAAGTCGCCGAGCCTGAGCGAGATCTCGGCGAGGTTGCCCTCGGCGCCGGCGAGGGATGCCTCGTGCCCGACGGCGATGTGCTCGGCGCGTTCTTCGCCGAAGGCCTCGATTGCCCCGGGGAGGTCCCCGGCGGAAGACCTCGCGAGGCCGATCAGGTTCCACATGCGGGCGCGCCCGCGCGGGGAAAGGCTGCGGCCGAGGGCTTCCCGGGCGATCGCCGCCGCCGCCTCGAACTCCCCGTTGCGCATGGCGATCTCGCCGGCGGTCCGCTCCACGCCCGCGTCGTCCCAGGGGGCGGGACCAACACGGGCGCGGAGCTCACTGGCCTCGGTCAGCACTCGCTTCGCGGCATCGACGTCGTTGACGCGCATGTGGAGAAACCCGAGGGTGGTGAGGAGCGACACCCGGCTCGGCGATTCGAAGGGGAGCTGGGCGGCGAGGCGGCTGAGTTCCTCAATCCCGGGGTGGATCGACTGCACCGAATCGCGGAAACGCCCAATCGAGCAGGCAAGCTGCTGGGCCGCCTCGGCGTCTACCGGCGCCACGAGGGGGATGAGAGCCCGGAGGTTTTCGAGTTCGAGCGAGGCGTCGCTGATCCAGGCACGGTCGGTCGAATGCCACGGCCCCAGCCGGTCGAGGAACCAGGCCGCGAGCCTCCCGGCGACCGCGTCTGTCTCGGAGGCTTCGTCGAGGGCGCGGCGCCCGTACTGGCGGACAGTCTCGAGGAAGCGGTAGCGGGTGCCGTTGGCGGCAAGGTCGGCGGCGAGGAGCGACTGGTCGACGAGTGACCAGACGAGCTCGGCGACCTCGTCGCCGGCGAGCCCGTCGTCGGCGACGGCGGCACGGGCGCCTTCGAGCGAGAAGCCGTCCCCGAAGGCGGAAAGCCGCCGGAAGGCTGCCTGTTCGTCGGCGCTGAGGAGCCGGTAGCTCCAGTCGAGGAGCGCCCGGAGGGTCCGCTGCCGTTCGGGGAGGGAGCGGTCGGAGGTGCGGAGGAGGCGGTACATGTCGTCGAGGCCGGCGAGGATGGCGGCCGGGTCGAGGACGGCGCACCGTGCAGCGGCGATCTCGATCGCGAGGGGGAGGCCGTCGAGCCGGCGGCAGATGCCAACGATGGGGGCGACGGTCGCGGGTTCGAGTGCGAGCCCGGGGCGGGCGGCGTGTGCCCTGTCGAGGAAGAGGCTGACGGCTGCCGATTTCTCTGCCTGGGCGGCGGTGGCGGCCGCATCCGGTACGGGCAGGGGGGCGAGCCGGACGATCTCCTCGCCATCGACGCGGAGCCGTTCCCGGCTGGTGACGAGGACGCCGACGCGGTGGCAACGCCGC
This sequence comes from Chloroflexota bacterium, assembly GCA_016234445.1. Taxonomy (GTDB): domain Bacteria; phylum Chloroflexota; class Dehalococcoidia; order Tepidiformales; family Tepidiformaceae. The sequence goes on from JACRBT010000014.1 coordinate 98,937, forward strand.
AGCAGTTCCGGCACCATCCTGGCGCACTGCTCGACGTACTGTTCGGCGTTGTCGAGGAGGAGCAGGGCCGAGCGCGGGCGGAGGTGTTCGAGGACGTCGATCCAGCGGTTGGCGCCGCTGGCGGGCGCGCCGACGGCCGCCGCCACCGCATCGGCGGCGAGCGAGGGGTCTTCGATGGCGGCCAGGTCGACCGCCCAGAGCCCGTCCGTCCAATCGCTCGCGACCTGGATGCCGACCTCCGTCGCCAGCCGTGTCTTGCCCACGCCGCCGGGGCCGACGATGGTGACGACGGCACCGGGCTTCAGGAGCGACGCAACCCGGGCGACGTCGTTGTCGCGGCCGATGAAGGCGTTTGCGGGCCGGACGAGGTTGTGGCCGTCGGCGGGCAAGGCGCGGACCCCGGGGAAGTGGGGGTCGAGGCCGGGGCCGGTGAGCTGGAAGAGGCGGACGGTGTCGTCGAAATCGCGGAGGCGGAAGCAGCCAACGTCGACGAGCCCGAGGCCGTCGGCGAGGCTGGCGCGCCCGGCCGCGTCCTGGGAGACGATGACCTGGCCGCCGTGGGCAGCGTTGATGACGCGCGCCGCCTGGTTCACCGCGAGGGCGAGGTAGTCACCGTTGTGGGGGGCGGCGAGACCGCTGTGGACGCCCATCCGTACGCGGACGACGCCGTCGGGGGGCCACGGCTCGGCGGCGAGCAGCCGCTGGCCCTCGGCGCAGGCGCGCAGGGCCGCGCCCGTGTCCGTGAAGGCGACGAAGAAGCTGTCGCCTTCCGTGCCGACTTCCTCACCGCCGTGCATTGTCCATGCCGACCGCAGGAGGGCGCGGTGACGGTCGAGGATGCCGGGGTAGCGGTCGCCGAGCCGGCGGATGAGGCGCGTGGAACCCTCGATGTCGGAGAACACGAAGGTGACGATGCCTGCCGGGAGCCGGGAAGATCCGTCCATGTGCCCGCCGATGATGACAGACCTGACTGCGCGCTACCACCGGCTAACCGGCGTCTAGTCCCGGGGGGGAACCGGGTAGAGCCGGTGTTGTCCTGAGAGGCCCTTGAGCCCGGCTTCGACGGGCTCGCCGAATCGCCCTGGGTGGGTTGGGGCGAGGAGGCCGTGGACGCGCTCCGAAACGAGGACCTGGCCGCCGCGGGCACTGTCGGCGACGCGGGCGGCGAGGTTGACGTCGGTGCCGAAGAAGTCGTCGCCTTCGCGGGCCGGGTTGCCGGTGTGGATGCCGATGCGGACGCGGATGACCTCGTGGCCGGCGAGGGCCTGCTGGATGGCGAGGGCGCAGTCGAGGCCGCGCGCGGGGTTCGCGAAGGTGAGCATGTAGCCGTCTCCCCGATTCTTCACGACCCGGCCGCCGTGCCCCCGCACCTCGCGTTCGACGACGGCATTGTGGTAGCGAAGGAGTTCGAGCCACTTCGCGTCGCCGTGCTGCTCGGTCAGGGCGGTGGAGTTCTCAATGTCGGTGAACATGAGCGTGACCGTGCCGTCGGGGGAGGCATGGAGGCTGAGGTCGGGGCGTTCAGCATGGACCGACCGGTAGACAGTATCGATGGAGGCGCCGGCGTTCCCGCTCGCGACGCCCTGGAGTTCAAGCCTCCGGGCGATCGCGCGTTCGAGGAACAGCGCTGCCCCATACTCCTGGAACACCGGCGCCGCCTTGCCCAGGTACTCGAGTGCGCGGCTTCCATCGCCGTTCAGGGCGGCGACTTCGGCCAGTCCCAGGTAGCAGCGGGCAGCATCGAGGTGGCAGCGCTCGCGCTCACACACCTGTGCTCCCGCCGTAAACCAGGCTGCCGCTTTCGCAGTCTCGCCGAGGAACAGGGCGAGGTCGCCGCGGACGCGGTCGAAGCTGAACACCGGCACGTGGGAAAACAGGGGCCACGTCGCATGCAGGTGGTAGAGCTCCCGAGCCTCCGTACGACGGTGAAGGAGAATCGCGGCCTCAACCAGCGCCGGGATTGCTGAAACCTCCGCCGCGAGCCGGTCACCCGCCGGCGGCAGGAGAGTCCAGGCGTTGTCAAACTCCAGGTTGGCCTGGGCCGTTTCCCCAAGCAGCGCGAGGGCACAGGCGCGCTCGGCCCAGTAGTGACCCCAGTAAACGGGGATGATGCTGGGGTCCGGTGCGGGTACGGTTGCGAGGGCATCGGCGGGGCGGTGTTCGGCGCGGGCGCGGGCCGCGGTCACCAGCCTATCCCATTCAACGCCGCTCGCAGCCTCGATATGCCGCTCTGACTCTTCGTGTTCGCCCCATGCGTAGTAAACGGCCGCCTGGACGGTGTGCGACTGGAGGGCCGGCGGGCGAAGCCGGCCGCGCTCCGCGATTGCCAGGCTCTGGCGTGCACATTCGAGCGTGCCCGCGAGGTTGCCCTGAAAACTGCGCAGCGCGCTAATGCCCCGGAGAGCGCCCGCCGCGGCATGGAGCCCGCCGTGGGCCACGGCGACATCGTGGGCGCGCCGGTATTGAGCCTCCGCGTCATCCAGTTTTCCCCGTTTCGCGGAGTCGTTGCCCCGGACGAATGCCAGGGTGACCGCGACCTCCGGCCAATCGTTGCCCTGGAGGAGGGTCTCGGCCTCTTCGAGCATGCGTGCCCCGGCCCCGCCGGGGAGCCCGGCGCCGACCGCCAGCAGTCCGCAGCGGAGGTGAGGGTCATTGTCCCCGACATCGATGAGGCCCTGTTCGATGAGGCGCAGTGCTCTTTCCGGGAGCATGTAGAGGCCCACCGCCTGGAGAGCCACCTGAGCCGCCTTTACCGGGAGGCCCGACTGGCGTGCGACGGTGATGCCGCGCATGTAGGTCCGGAAGCCGTCGCGCAGCCGGTTCTCGGACACCTCGCAGCGGCCAAGGGCGATGTAGGTGTCAACCTCCTCCGCGGTCCCGGCGAACGAGGAGTTGGAAGCGATGGTGAGCGCCGCCGTGTGCCATCGGGCGGCCTCGGCCCACGCGTACCGTGCCTCGGACTGCTCGGCCGCGACCCGGGCGTAACGGAAGGCCTTGTCGGCATGCGCCGGGGCCAGGGTGCTTGATTCAACGAAGTGGGTTGCCAGCCGGCTCGCGTAGTCGAACGCGCGGTCACCCCAGCGGCGCTCGAGCGCTTCGCCCACCTGGCCGTGCAGCCGCACACGGCGGGTCGTTGAGAGCTCGCTCAGCAATGTCTCCTGCATGAGGGCGTGGGTGAACCGGTACGAGCCTGCGCGCTCCATTTCCTCGATGACCCGGGCGCCGAGGCCCTCTTCGACCAGCCGCAGCAGGGTGTCTTCGCCTTGATCGCCGAGATGCCGAAGCGTGTCGTAGTTGAATTCACGGCCGACGACGGCGGCGACCTGGAGGAGCGCGTTCGCCTCGCTGCTGAGGCGATCCAGGCGCCTCCCGAGCGCCTCCTTGACCCCGTCTGGGATTCGGATGTCGGAGACGGAGTGGTGGCCGAGGGTGCCCTCCTCGGTGAGCAGGTTCACGACCTCCGCCAGGAAGAAGGGGTTGCCCTCAGTCTCTTCGAAGATGCGGTCGAGGAGCGCCGGCGACGGTTCGAGGTTCGCGACGCTGGCGATATATGCGCGCACCTCCGCCTTGTTCAACCCGCGGAGCACGATGCGTTCGAATCCGGGGTCGCGGTTGAGTCCGGCCAGCGCGTCGCTTAAGGGATGTGTGCGGCTCAGATCGGTGTCGCGGTAGGTGCAGACGACCAGGACGCGCGCGCCGGACAGGCTGCGGGCGAAATGCTGGAGCAATAGCAGTGTCGGCTTGTCGGTCCAGTGCACGTCGTCGAGCAGGATGACGACGGGGTGCGCTTCGCTGATGGTGCTGATGAAGGCGGCATAGGCATCGAAGAGCAGGAACTGGGCGTACGCCGGGTCGGGCGTCGCTGGCGGTTCGACGAACCCGGGCTGTTGCCGTGCTTCGGGAAAGAGCCGGACGAGTTCCCAACTCCCCGCGGCCATCGCCCGTGCGAGGAGCGGCTGGTCGCCGTTGGCGCCCCACTGGCGGCCTGCCTGCACCCACGGCCAGTAGGGTGGGGCGCCGGAGGCCTCATGGGCGCGGCCCCAGAGCACCTGGGCGCCGCGCATCTTCGCGTAGGTTTCGAGCTCCTGGGCTGCGCGGGTCTTGCCGATGCCCGGTTCGCCCACGAGCATCACCAGCCCCCCCCGGCCGGCGAAGGCCTCGTCGAACGCCTTGCGCAGCTTCTCCAGTTCCCGATCGCGCCCGACGAAGACGCCGCGGGCCAGCCGGTCGAGGACGTTCGAGTCGCTATGGCTCGCGGACTTCTGCGCCGGGTCCACCTTCTCCAGCGCGGCCAGCACCGCGTCCGCAGACTTCAGCCGGTCGACCGGTGCCTTCGCGAGCAGTTGGAGGATGACGTCTTCCAGCTGCGGGGGGCAGTGGTCCGTCAGCCAGCTCGGCGCCACGGGCGGGGTGTTGATGTGCTGCGAAATCACCGCCGTCGGGTCATCGCCGATGAATGGGGGCCGCCCCGTGACCATCTCATAGAGCATTGCCCCGAGGGAATAGAGGTCAGCCTGGGGGGTGGACTCGCCGCCGAGGGCCTGTTCCGGGGGCATGTAACTGACGGTGCCAAGCATCAGGCCGTACTGGGTGATTCGGGAGCGGTCGAGGGCGACGGCCAGGCCGAAGTCCCCGATCCGCGCCGCGCCGCCGGTGGAGAGGAAGATGTTCGCGGGTTTCAAATCGCGGTGCACCATCCCGCCGGCGTGGATGAAGCTGAGGCCCCGGCAGACGTCCTTCGCCACCGCGAGGATCCGCTCGACCGGTAGCCGGCGGTCGTCGGCCGCACTGATCAGGCCGGCGACGTCGCCGCCGGCCATGTACTCCTGGACGATGTAGGGATTGCCGTCGTCTTCGCCGATGTCGTGCACCGTGACCAGGTTGGGGTGCTGGCCGAGGCGGGCGACTGACTGCGCTTCGCGGAGGACGCGCTGGTGGCCGGTCGCGTCGAGCCCCTCCGCACGGATAAGGCAGAAGGCGACGTCCCGGTCGAGGCGATTGTCGTGGGCGAGGAAGACTCGCTTGCGGCCGCCTTCGCCGAGGAATCGCCGCACGGCGTAGCGCCCGCCCGCGAAGGACGTGGGTAAGGGCGGCTGCGCGGGCTGGGGCACAGTTCCCGCTCCTGTCGCCCCGGCCGTGGGAACGTCGAGGCCCTTGATCGCGGCGTCGCCAAACACCAGCGCGTCGGCGTTCTCGGGGTCGAGCTTCAGCACGTCATCGGCGAGGTCCCGCAAGCGCGCCCAGTCGCGCTGCGCGAAGGCCTCTTCCGCTTCGTCGAGAAGGGCATCGATGCGGCGCTGGATCCGTTCGCTGACCATGGCGCGGCATGATACTCCGTCGAACTGGCGGCATGCTCCCCATCGCGCGGGGGATGTGTGGGGGAGTTCACACTGGCGGCCGGGCCTGCCCTTCCCGCTGAGTGCCGCCGATAGTTACCCTGTCACCGGTCCGGGCGTGCGTTCGCCGCCCATGCGGAGGGGTCTTCATGTCCACGCTTCCCCGGCGCCAGTATGGCGTCATCGTCACGATCGCCATCGCCGTCATCGGCGCGGCTGTTGCGGGCGCCGTGCTCTTCACCTCTGGCAAGGCGAGCGACGTCGACCTCACGACGGCGAAGCTCACCCCGGGCGACGCGGGCGTCTACTTCGCCCTCAACACGGACCTTTCCTCCAGCCAGTGGGTGGCGATGTTCGACCTCATCGAGCGGCTCGGCGAGGAAGACCCGCGCGACGAACTGGAGCGCAGCGTCGAGGACGAGGGAGGGTTCGACTGGGAGGACGACGTCGTGCCCTTCCTTGGGGGCAACGCCGCGGTCTTCCTGAAGGCGGCCGACGTCAACACGTTCGACTTCCAGGGCGGCGTCATCGTCCGCTGCAAGGACGCGAAGAAGGCCCTCGAGATCTTCATGGACCAGTCGGGGGACGACTTCGACAAGGACGACTATCACGGCCAGCAGTACTACATCGGCAGCGGCTCGGATCTGTACGCGGCGAACGTCGACGGCCACCTTGTCGTCACGAGCGACGAGCAGTCGATGTTCGACGTCCTCGACGCCGCCCAGGGCCGGACGAAGTCACTCGCGGATAGCCAGGACTTCAAGTCCCTCCGCGACGAATTGACGAAGAACTTCATCGGCTTCCTCTACTTTAATTCGGAGCAGTTCGCCGGCGACTTCTTCGGCGACGACGAAACCTTTCGAACGGCGATCAACCAGGCCGGCGCCGGCGACCTCGCCTTCAAGCCGATGGCGGTCGTTTTCGGGGCGAAGGACGCGGGCTTCGAAGTGCACGAAGCGTCGCTCGGCAAGCCGGGCGTGCTTTCACCGATGCTGGCGCCGCGCGAATCTCGGTTCGCGAAGATCGTCCCCGGGGACACGGCGGTGTTCATCTCGACGGCGGGCCTCGCGCAGACCTTCGACGAGGTCGTGAAGGCCGCCCGCGAGGAGATCGACGACGCCCTCGCCGCGGGCAGCCCCTATTCGAGCCTCGAGGATGCGTTGCGTGACGCGGGACGGCCGCTCGGGCTGGGCAGCGCCAGGGATGTCATCGAGCTGTTCTCGGGCGAGACGGCCATCGCCGTTTGGTTCCCCACGGGCGACAGCAACGCCCCCGCGGGACTCCTCCTGGCCCAGGTGAAGGACGAGAACCAGGCCCGGGACGTGGTCGAGGCGCTGGTCCGGGAAGGCAAGGCGAAGACCCGCACCGAGCAGGTGAACGGCGTCGACATGGTCACCGTCGACGACCGGGACGGCAGCCCGGCCGCCTATGCGATCACGGACGGCTCGCTGCTCATCGGGACGGTCGAAGGTGTGCGGACGACACTCGAACGGAAGGGGCCGATGCTGGCGGAGATGAAGGGCTACCGCGCCTCCGTGGCCCAGATTGAGACGTCGCTGGGGACGTACGCGTACTTCAACCTGAATGCGCTCCTCCGGCTGCGGGACAACGGCGTGCCGGAGCAACTCGACGAAGCCACGCGCGTCCTCGACGGGCTTATCATCAACCTGGTGAGCGAACGGGACGTCGTCCGGCTCTCGGGCGCGGTCTCGATCGGGAAGTGACATGAGCGGCAACGGCGAGCGGCGGGCCTTCACGATCGCGCGGATCTGCGCGGGGCCGCTGGCGCTCGCGGGGTTCTTCCTGCCGTGGGCGCAGGGCCCGGGACCGCTGGCGGCGACGTCGTTCTCGGGGTTCGGGCTCGTGGGATTCGCAGGGCGGCTCCAGGCGCTGGACCTCGCCCCGGCCCAAAGCGGCGCCCTCCTCGCGGCGAGGCTGCTGGTGCTGGGGGTGGCGGTGGCGGCGGCCTGGCAATGCGCGCTCGCACCGGCCCATCGCTGGCACCCGGTCTACGCGATCAGCGGCTGGTACGTCGCCGGTTTCGCGGCGCTTGCGATTGCCCTGGGTGCGTCGCGGTCGGGGCTGACGGTGCCGCCTGTGGGGTTGGCGCTGCTCGTCGCGGGCGGGGCGCTCTTCGCTGCCGCGGAGCTTGGGCGGTGGGTGTCAGGGCTTCGCGAAGCGCGCCTTGAGGTCGTCCAGCCCCTCCGTCGGGAGGCGAAGTAGGAGTTCGCGCCAGCGTGGCGCCCGGGCGAAGAGCGGAGCGAGCACCTCGGCGGCCTTCTCCACGTTCTTCAGTTGCCCGGCGAGGCCGGTGACCGCGAACCAGAACGCCTGCTCGTCGCCGGGGGCGAGCGCCTGCGCGCGTTCGAAACGGGCGAAGGCGTCGGCGAGGAGGGCGTCCCTGTCGTTGGGGTCGACCGCCCCCGGTGTGAGCAGCTCAAGCATCGCCAGGCGGACCTCGACCATCCGCCGCAGGGGGACAAGCGCGTCCGGGTGGTTGTCGATGCGGAGGTCCCAGGCAATGCTCTCCATGATCGTCCCCGGGCGCTTCACCTGGAGCACCGCCGAGAGGCTGCCGCGGATGTCGCCGCCCTTCGCCTCCGCCGCTTCGAGGGCCGCGAGGATGCGGACCGGGAGCAGCCCCTTCGCTGATTCGAAGGCCGCCGCCATCGCTTCGGGGACGCCTTCGTTGAGCATCATGTTCGACTGGACGGTGTAGTCCGTGCCGGTGAGGTGGCTGGCATAGGGGATGCAGCGGGCGCCGGTGTGGACGGCCGAGCCGCCTTTCGCGTCCATCACCGAGACCTGGCGCACGGCGGACTCCGCGTCGCTGGCGAGGAGCGCATCGAGGGTGTGCCGGGCGTCGAGGCCGTTTTCCATGAGGGCGAGGCCCTGTGGCCCGAAGCCGATGTTGGTGGACGCCTGGGTGGCGACGGCGCCGACGCCTGCCTTCACCCAGACGACGGGGAAGCAGGTTGGCTGGTGGGTCTGGACGCCGATGCCGATGTCGCCGGTGGCGGGGTCGCGGGCAACGATGGAGTAGGTCATGGGCGGAAGGGTAGCACGGGCGGGGCGATGACCGGGGGCGCCTGGCGAGATCGGCACTCAGAGCGGTCGGCGGCGAGCTGTGGATGGAATGCCCGGGCAGTCGACGGTCGATAGGCCCTTGCGATAGGTCCCATTGGGCCCTTGCATTTGGCCCACCCAGCTTCCATGGTGCCCCAGCAGCCGTCGCTGGCTGCCGGAAGGAGTGCATCGTGCGTTTCATCGTTTCCATCATTCCGACTCACTACTCGATACAGCCTGCTCACCTCGCGAGGGCGCTCGAGGACCGCGGCTTCGAGGCGATGTTCGTCACCGAACATACCCACATCCCCGTCTGCCGCGAGACCCCGTTCTACCTCCCCGGGGAACTGCCAAAGGACTACCTCCACGCCTACGACCCGTTCGTCGCCCTGACGCTCGCGGCGACCGCCACGACAAGACTCAAGCTCGGCACCGGTGTCTGCCTCGTGTCCGAGCACAGCCCCATTACGCTCGCCAAGCAAGTTGCGTCCCTCGACTTTGTGTCCGGAGGACGCTTCGTTTTCGGGATCGGGGCCGGCTGGAACGCCGAAGAGATGGCCGACCACGGGGTCGCGTTCAACGACCGCTGGGCGGTGACGCGCGAGCGGGTACTGGCGATGCGGAACATATGGACGCAGGACGAGCCAGAGTTCCACGGCGATCACGTGGACTTCGGTCCGCTCTGGTCGTGGCCGAAGCCGGTGCAACCCGGCGGGCCGAAGGTCCTCCTGGGAGCGAACTCCCGGTGGACCTTCGACCGCATAGCCGACTATTGCGATGGATGGCTGGCGATCGACGCCTCCTTCATCCCCGAGTTCATCACGCCCGAGCAAGGCAAGGAGTTGCTGAGGGAGAGCGCCGAGCGGGCTGACCGGCCGTTCAGCGACTTCACGATCGCGGTTGGAGCCCCGGTTCCTGAACCGGCACGGATCGAGCAACTCGTCCGGCTGGGAGTTGACAGCATCGCGTTCGTGGCCCCCTCGGAACCGGCGGACACGGTGATGCCGGCCCTCGACGAGTGGGCGCGGTTTGTCGAAGCGTATCCCTGAACGTTGCGGCAGCCCGGTACGATGGAGGCCCGTCTCCCCCTACCGCGCGAAGGCGGGGAAGAGGTGGGCGGCGATGCGGTCGCCGACGAGGCTGGGATGGACGCCGAGGTGGAGAGCGCCTGAGCGGATGTCGCGGAAGTGGCGCTCGAAGGGGAGAGCCTTCTGCGTCCCGGTCGCGCCGAGCGCCATCGAGATGTGGTCCACGGCGCGGAGGGCGGCCCGGGCGCCGTGCATCCCGGTGGCCCAGGCGGCCATTTCGTCCGCGGGAGCCCAGGTGGCGCTGGTGGCCACACGGGCATCGCTGGCGGCGGCGATCCCATGGAAGGCCGCGAGCGCGGTCGTGATCTCCACCCAGGCCTCGGTCATGGCGTAGCGGACGCCGGGAAAGCGCGCGGCGGGCTGGCCGCTGAACTTCGCCGCCGTGCCGGAGGTGTACTCCCGGGCCAGCCGGAAGGCTTCGCCGGCGCACCCGAGGAGGCTGAGGCCAACCCGCGCGTTCGCGTGTGTCCAGCCGGGTTCGCGGTAATACGGCGACGGCACCGGGTAGGCCGGGTCCTGGCGCTGCATGTCGGTGATGAACGGGGCCGAGTAGGAGCGCGGCAGGCGGAGGCTTTTCACCTCGATCGTGTCGGTCTGGGTGGCGCGGAGGCCGGTGGCGTCCCACGTCTCCTCGGGCTGCACCTCCGGCCGGCCCATGGGGATCATGACGACGCGGGCGTGGAACTTGGGGGGCTCGGCGGGCGCGGGAAGCTCCGGCGAGGGGCCGGGCACGAGGACCATCCCCCGGAGCCACCGCGCCATCTTCCAACCGGTCGTGAACTGGAAGCGCCCGTTGACGACGATCTCCTCTCCTTCGAGGAAGCTGCCGGGGAGCGGCGCCGCGGTGCCCGAGCAGGCCTGGCCTTCGCGGAGCACCGTCTCCGCCTCCGGGAAGCCGTCGGCGAGCAGGCGGCAGCTGAGGTCCCACGTCTGGCTGTCGTAATTGGCGAAGATCCAGATGGTCGCGAGGTCGGCCGCGCCAAGGGCTTCGATTGCGCCCATGCGTTCGACGGCCCCGAGCTCCTGGCCGCCCAGCCGCTTCGCCAGGGACCACTCGAAGGCGCCGGCCTTGCGCAGGGCCTCCATGTTCTCCGGGGGGAAGATGCCGGTGCGGTCGGCCTCGGCGGTGTTGGCGCGGAGCAGCTCCAGCGCTGGCGCCAGGCGGGCGAGGGTCGGCGAAGTGGTGGTTTCGGTCATTGGTGCCTCCCGGTTGGGCGCGAACTATAGCGCAGCGGGCGGGAGGCGCTACTCCGCGGCGGCGCGGCTGCGGCGTTCGGCCGTGCGAGCGGCGGCGCGGTGGGCGGCGGTCTCGGCGGCGTCGTCGAGGGGCGGCAGTTCGACGTCATCGCCGTAGCGGCGGCGAAGGGCGGCGAGGATGAGCGCGTCGGCGATGGCCGGGTTCTTGGGGAGGAGGCTGCCGTGGAGGTAGGTGCCGATGGCGTTCTTCGTGCGCGCCCCCTCGGCGCCATCCTCCGCGTTGTTGCCGAAGCCCCTGCGGACGCGCCCGAACGGCTCCTGCCCTTCGGCGAGGTAGGTACGCCCGCCGTGGTTTTCGAAGCCCACCACTTCGCCGTATTCGGTCGCGAGGACGACGTCGCCGATGCAGCGGTCGGCGCGCGGCCCCGGGTGGCGGGTTTCGAGGTCGAAGACGCCGATCCCGGGGATGACGCCGCCCTCGTGGTCCACATAACGATGACCGAAGAGCTGGAAGCCGCCGCAGACCGCCAGCGCGGGGAGGCCGCCGTCGATCGCTTCCCGGAGGGCCGGGCCCTTCGCCACGAGATCTTCGGCGATGCGCCGCTGTTCGCGGTCCTGGCCGCCGCCCATGAGGACGAGGTCGTAGTTCGCGGGGTCGAAGGCGTCGCCGGCGTTGACTTCGGCGACTTCGAGGGCGATCCCGCGCGCCTCGCAGCGAAAGCGCAGGGCGATGACGTTCCCGCGGTCGCCGTAGATGTTCATGACGTCCGGGTAGAGATGGGCGAGGCGGAGGGCGGGATTCGCGGGGAGCGGCATGGCTTTCGTCTACACTGTAGCCGCCCGGCTGGCCGGGAAACAGGAGGGGCGATGAGCATGCGCGCCGTGGCCGGGTGGGTGACGCCGCTGTTGCTGGCGCTGGCCGCGCTCCAGACCTCCTGTGGCGGGGACGACGCTCCCGCGCCCACGCCGAGGCCGACGGCGACCCCCTCGGTCATCAAGGTGCTCCCGAAGGACCTCCCGGCGATGCTCCCCGACATCCCGAAGGCGAGCGAGGCGCTGGGCTTCCCGATCGAGGGCTACCAGGGCAGCTTCCGGGACCTCGGGCAGGAATTCGAAGGCATCGACATGTCCACGCGGCTGGTCGGGGGCACCTACTTCGCCCTCTTCCGGGCGGGGGCATCGGGCGCGCCGGAGGACACCACCGCGGGTGGGTACATGACGGTCGTCCTCTTCGCGAAGCCGGCGGACGCGCACGCGGTCTTCCTCGCGGTGGCGGCCGGGCTCACCTCCGGCGGCGGGGGCTCGTCGCGCTTCGAGGCGAAGGACATCGGCGACGAGTTTCACGGCATCGTCTTCGGCGACGACACCGAGCACACCATGGTCACGGCCGCCGTCTTCCGCGTCCAGAACGTGGTGGCAACGATCGTCATCTTCCGCGACGACGGGATCGAACTGAGCCTCCAGGTGCGGGCGCTGGCGCGAGTCATCGTCGCGGGGATCCGGGCGGAGGGCGCGAAGAACCAGTAACCGCGGGGGCTATTCGTCCTCGCCGAAACGGGTGGCAGCGCCGCGGCGGGTGAGCTCGGCGCGAAGGTCGATCATCGCCGTGTAGGTGGGGACGATCGCCACTTCGTCCCCGGGAGTGGTGGCGGCGAGGACGGCGTCGAGCAGCCGCACCGGGTCCGGTTCGACGGCGGTGGGCGCGGGCCAGCCGGCGTACTTCAGGCGGAGGGCCATGTCCTCGGCGCGGGTGCCTCCCGCCCAGCACTTCGCCACCAGCGGGGCGAGGAGTTCGTAGTCGACGTCCCAGGTCCAGCTGACGTCCTGGCCGTCGGCGAAGCGGTCGCTGAGGAGGGTCGCGGCGTTGAGGGACGTCCCCGCGGTCGTCGCCTGGAGCAGGCGAATGACCTGGTTCGCCCCCGCGGGGTTCTTGCAGAGGAAGATTCGCAGCCGCCGGCCCTCGAATTCGACCGACTCCTGGCGCCCGAAGGCCGCCTTCACCCCGGCGACGCCACGGGCGATGGCGCCCGCGTCGACCCCGAGGACCCGGGCAAGGGCGACGGCGGCGAGCGCGTTCGAGACGTTGTAGACGCCGGTGAGGGGCATCTCCAGTTCGCCCAGGCCGGGCACAGTGAAGCGCGCCGATTCCGGCCAGAGGGAGACGCTTTCGGCCGCCGTGTCAGGCGCCGGCCGGGCGCGCTCGCAGCCAGTGCAGCGCCAGTAGCCGATGTGGGCGAAGTAGCGGCGGTCGTAGGCGAAGGTCCCCCCACAGGCGCGGCACCAGCGGGCGTCGACGGCGCCGGGATCGGTGGTCGCGAAGGCGGGGTCGTCGAGGCCGAACCAGTGGACAGGGCCGGGCCAGCCCGTCGCGAGTTCGGCGACGGAGGGGTCGTCGGCGTTGAGGACGAGGGTGGCGGCGGGGGGCGGGGCGGCGAGCGCCTCGCGCCAGAGGGCGGCGACGGTGTCGACTTCGCCGTAGCGGTCGAGCTGGTCGCGGAAGAGGTTGGTGAAGGCGATCGCTTTCGGGGCGAGGTCACGGGCGGCGGCGGGGAGGCTCGCCTCGTCGGTTTCGAAGAGGCCGAGGGCGTGGTCCGCGCCGCCCCGGACCTTGAGGCGCCCGGTGGGGCCGGCGGCGGCGAGGAGGGTGCTCGCCATGCCGCGGGCGAGGTTCGAACCTTCACGGTTGTGGACGACGGGCACCCCGGCCTCGGCGAGGATGGAGGCGAGGATGCGGGAGGTGGTGGTCTTGCCGTTCGTCCCGGTGACGAGGACGCGTCCCCGGCCAAGCTGGCGGCCGAGCTTGCGGAGGGCGCCGGGGTCGGCCCGCAAGGCCACGAGGCCGGGAAGAGCGGTGCCACCACCGCGCCCGAGGAGGCGGGTGGCCATGCCCGCGGCTTTCCCGGCGTTCACGGCGGCGGCGAGGCGAAGGTCCATGGGGGACAGTCTAGCTCTTAGCTGTTAGCTGTTAGCTGTTAGCTGCGGGCTGTCGGCTGTCGGCGGACAAACGCTGGGGCGCGACGTGGGCGGCCGAAGCCGGACCAGGTTGGGGGTTCGAATCAACCGCTCCCTGACGGTCGCGGCACGGCGATGGCCGATGGCCGAGAGCCGAAAGCCGGGAGCCGGCGGCTACCGCGGGGCGGGGAGGAGGCCGGCCTGGCGGAGGAGGGTGATGATCCGGTCGCGGCCGATGACGCCGACGACGCGGCCGTCGGTCACGACCGGCATGTGGAGGAGGTTTTCGCTCTCCATCTCGATGAGCACTTCGTGGACTGGGCGGTCGGCGGGGGTGGCGCGGAGGCGGCTGCTGGGGATCATCGCCTCGCCGGCGGTGGTTCGCTCCCAGAGCCCCTCGGGGACGGCCCGCATCTGGTAGGCGCTGACGATGCCGGCGAGCTTGCCGTGGTCTTCGACGAAATAGCAGACGCGGGGGTTGAGTTCGAGGACGCCGCGGGCGAGGGAGGCAACGCTCATTGCGGGTTCGACCACGGGCGGGTCGGCGATCATCAGGTCCCCGGCGCTGTACTGGCGCAGGGCGTGGACGAGGCGGTTCTGGAGGAGCCCCTGGCGGGCGGCGTTTTCGAGGAAGAGGCCGACGAGGATGAGCCAGAGCCCGCCGAAGGTGCCTTCGGCGATGTAGAGGTTGAAGCCGCCCGCGGCGAGGGCGCCGGTGGCCATCATGCTCCAGGCGATGCCACGCCCGGCCCAGCTGGCGACGTTCGTGGCGCGGTAATAGTTGCCGGTGAACATCCAGATGAGGGAACGGAAGACGCGGCCGCCATCCATCGGGAAGGCCGGGAGGAGGTTGAAGAGGGCGAGGATGCCATTCATCCACGCGAGCCAGAAGAGGACGACGTCGAGCGGCCCTCCGTTAGTGGCGCCGAGGGCGAACCACGTCACCGCAAAGAGGACGCCGAGGACGAGGCTGGTGGCCGGGCCGGCGATGGCCATGAGGAATTCGCCCATCGGCTTCGACGCTTCACGGGTGATCTGGGCGACGCCGCCGAAGAGGAAGAGGGTGATGCTCTTGACCGGGATGCGGTAGGCCTTCGCGACGGCGGAATGGGCGAGTTCGTGGAGGATGATGCTGGCGAAGAAGAGGAGGACGCTGCTGCCGGCCATGAGAAAGTGGGTCGTGGTGCTCGAATGACGCAGGGCGGCCGGGTAGAGCTGCGTGGCGAGCACCCAGCTGAGGCCGCCGAACAGGAACAGCCAGCTGGGGCTGACCAGGATGGGAATGCCGAGGAGGGCACCGATCTTGAACGGTCGCATCATCCCCAGTGTATACGGCCCGGGGGAGAGGAACGGTGAAGGGCCCCCGGGGGAGGCTTAGCGGCCCTTGCTGTGCCCGCGGGGGGGCGTGTCGTTGTCGCGGACCACGGCCTCCCAGGTGAGGTAGAAGAAGAAGAGCCCCATGAGGATGGGGGCGAGGAAGGCAGGCTGGCGGTCTTCGATGAGGCCATAGAGGCCGCCGCCCACCATCAGGGTGAGGGTCGCAAGGTACACGGCGAAAGCGCCCCAGCTGAATCCAAGCATTGTTCTCTGCCTCCACTTCGCATCCTACCAGCGGTTGCGGCGAAGGGATCAGGGAGATCCCCTAGAAACCCGTTAGAAACCGGGAGGAAGTTTGGGTGGAGAGCTGGTGGACGCCCTCTTCGGCGCCAGGGGCAGCCCGATGGCCGGGACAGGGGCGCCCGCGTATCCTCCAGAGATGCACCTGCTCACCGTCGTGGGCGCCCGCCCGCAGTTCATCAAGCTTGCACCCTTCTCCGCCGAAGCCCGCCGCCGGGGCCACCGCGAGACCATCCTCCACACCGGCCAGCACTACGACGAAGGCATGTCCGCCCGCTTCTTCGACGAACTCGGCATCCCCGAGCCCGACGTGAACCTCCAGGTGGGGTCCGGGTCGCACGGGGCGATGACGGCCCGCGCCCTCGAGGGCATCGAAGCGGAGATCGCCCGCCGGAAGCCGGACGTGGTGGTGGTGTTCGGGGACACGAACTCGACCCTCGCGGGGGCGCTGGCCGCGGCGAAGCTCGGCGTCCGCTCGGCGCACGTCGAGGCCGGCCTTCGCAGCTTCGACCGGTCGATGCCGGAGGAGATCAACCGGATCGTCGCCGACCACTGTTGCGACCTGCTCCTCGCGCCCAACGAAGCGGCCCGGCGCAACCTCGAGGGGGAAGGGCTGGGGGCGAAGGCGGTCGTGACCGGCGACATCATGGTCGATGCGCTCTTCGCCGCCCGCGACCGGGCCCGGCCCGCCGGGGAAGTGCTAGCTGGCCTGGGCGTGGCCCCGGGGCCGTTCTGCCTCCTCACCGTGCACCGGGCGGCGAACACGGACGACCCGTCCCGGCTGGCGGGGATCCTCGCCGGGCTCAGCGGGGCGGGGACCGCGGTCTTCCCCGTGCACCCGCGGACGCGTGCGGCGATGGCGGCGACTGGGGTTTCCCTGCCCGCCAACGTTCAGGCGGTGGAGCCGCTGGGGTACCTCGACACGGTTTCGCTCGCCCGGGAGGCCACGGCGGTCGTCACCGACTCCGGCGGGCTCCAGAAAGAGGCCTACTTGCTGGAGACACCGTGCGTCACCCTTCGCGACAACACGGAGTGGACGGAGACCCTGGAGCTGGGCTGGAACGTGCTTGTGGGCGCCTCGACGGGGGCGATCCGGGCGGCGATCGCCCGGCCGCCACGGGGGGAGACGCATCCGCCGGTCTACGGGGACGGCCACGCCGCCGAACGCATCCTCGCGGCGATCGAAGGGCTGGCGTAGGGGCGGGGCCTTATCTCGGGCGGCGTGCCCAGAGGGTCCGGACCGCACCGACGATCGTCCCCAGGCCGTAGCTTGCGTGGAGGACGGGGAAGACGAGGGCCACGCGCGGCGCCAGGGCGGGGTCGTCGCGGCGGGAAGCGGCGCTGTTCGCCGAGTAGGCGGCGAGGCCGGCGTAGGCAAGCCCGCCGATTGCCAGGAGCCAGCGGGCGGGCTGGGAGACGAGCGAGGCCGCCAGCAACAGCGCGCCCCCCGCGACCGTCGCCCCCGGCACGAGGTGGCGCGGGAGGATGGACGAGGGCACTTCCACCGACGCCCGGCCTTTCGCCTTGCCGTAACCGAAATACTGGCGGGCGAGGGGGCGCAGGCCGGAGCGGGAGTAGTAGACACTCTTCACGGCGGGCGTGAGGTAGAGCTTCCCGCCGGCGGCGCGCACCTGGTAGTTGAAGAAGTCGTCCTCGGCAAGGTCGCGGTCGGTGGCGAACCCGCCGAGGATGTCGAAACACTCGCGGCGGTAGGCGGCGAAGGCGATGGTGTCGACGTAGCCGGGCTCGGTGGCGAAGCGGAAGCGGGCGTCGCCGACGCCGAACGGGTGCGAAACCGCGGCGGCGATGGCGGCCGCGATCGGGCTCTCGCCGCGGGCTTCAATTGGCCCGCCGGCGACGGCCGCGCCGGTCTCCCGGAGGGCGCGCACGCTCTCTTCGACGAAGCGGGAGTCCAGGGTCGTGTGGGCGACGAGCGTGAGGATGACCTCTCCCCGGGAGACCGCGAAACCGGCGTTGCGGCCCTCTGGCGTCCTCCGCGCGGGGTTCTCGACGAGGACCAGGGGCGTCTGTTCCCAGCGGGCCGCGGCCGCCGCGACGATCTGGCGGGTGGCGTCGGTGCTGCCGCCGTCGGCGACGATGACCTCCATGGCTTCGGCGGGGTAGGTCTGGCCCTGGAGCGAGTCGAGGAGCGCGCCGATGTAGCGCTCTTCGTTCAAGGTGGGGATGACCACGGAGACGAAGGGCAGGGGTGGCAGTGGGGGAAGTGAGGCGAGCGCACCCGGGTGGGTGCGCTCGCTTGGGGACTGTGCCATTGGGCCTCGGCTACGGCGTCTTGAACGCGTTGAACATGGCGTCGTTGTCGCCGGGGGTCTTGTCGCTGGTCAGGTTGCTGAGGACGATGATCGGTTTCGTGGCCGTGATTGTCGCGCCCCCGAAGAAGCAGGAGGGCGCGTTCCCGGGCGGGAACCCGTTCGGGCCAACGGCGCTTTCGAGGTTCATGTAGAAGTTCTGGCTGCCGGTGACGCTGAAGGTGTGCTCGTAGGGGCCGTTGGGGCAGCCGTTGGCCGGGTCGCCCACCATCTTGATGGTGACGCTGGCGGTTGAGCCATCGGCGACCATGACCTGGATTTCGCTGTTGTAGCCGATGTAGGGAGGTTCGGGGGCGAAGCGGCGGAGGACCATCGGCACGCTCCACTTGGTGCCCGCCCCATCGGCCGGCACGCCACCGGCGGCGGCGTAGATGTCTTCGTCCACTCCGCTGTAGTAGGTGGTCTGCTTGCCCCGGAGGAGGAGCCCGGCGACCGTCGCAGTGGAGGTGATCCGGGCATAGCCGATGAAGCCCACCGGGATGTCGAGAGAGGAGTAAATGCTGTGCGAGGCGACGTTGGCGACGTTGGGCAGGACGACGGTCTTGTTCACCGCAGTGCTCGTGCCCTCAATGACCCCAACGTACTGGATGGTGACGTCGGCGGGGCCCCCGGCCACGACCATCGCACCGATCTCGGTGTAGTGGCCGCTGGCGCTCTTGATCGTGAAGGGGATGAGGACGTCGGTGCCCACGTCGTCGGTAGCGGGCGAGGCGGCGTCGATGACGTTGGCGCTGTAGGAGCCGAGGAGGCGGTTCCCGTCGCTCCGATAGATGTCGACGTTGGCGACGATCTTGTTGTCGCCGGGGTTCAGCACTTCGATGAGGATGGCCATCTGGTTGTTGTCGGTGCTGGCGGGGAAGCGGGTGAAACCGGCGCCGGCGCGGCCGAACGTCACCTGGCCCCCGGCGGGGACCGCATAGCCGCCGCCGGGGCAGCCGGGCTGGCCGGTTGGGCTATCGACGATCGTCTGGACGGAGCCGACGGTGGCGCCGCCAACGTTCGGCTGGAGGTAGTAGGTGTTCTTGATGCAGGCGGTGGTGCTGCCGGCGTTGACCACGGCGATGCGGCTGTTCCACTGGTTCGTGAGGAGTTCGTTGAGGGCGAGCGGGATGGCGAGCTTGTGGCCGCCGGCCGCGGAAGCGTTGGCGATCGAGTAGCTCTTCTTGCCGGCGCTGCTGAGGATGTCGCGCTCTTCGAGGGCGACGATCGGCTGGTCGGAGGAAGCGACGCCGACGCCGCGGAAGCCTGCGGGAAGGCAGGGTTCGGTGGCCTGGTAGAAGCTCCGGATGGCGCCGGCGGGCACGCCGTCGAAGGCCTTGCTGCAAACCAGCGTGCCGTCAGGGTTGTAGTAGTCGACGGCGATGGTCGCGCTGGCGGTGCCAACGTTCTGGACGTTGATGACGGTGTTTTCGGCCCCGGTCGGGAGTGAGACCGCGCCGGGACTGGCGGCAAGGACGACGAGCGGGAGCGTGGCGGCGACAGCCAGGAGGCTCACCGCCCCGGTGGCGAAAATGCGTGCTTTCGTGGACAGGCGTTTCACAGGCACAGGCCTCCTGCCCCATCAGGGGCTATCGCATGGTAGGAATGGTTGAGATGTTCCGTCAACGCGGCGTCACCACGAGCGCGCGAGATCCGTGTAAAGCGTCTGTAATCTCTGCGCTTCCGACTCCCAAGTGTACCTCCTCGTCGCAGCGGCCCGCCCGGCCGCTCCGATCGCCTTCGCCCGCGCCGGGTCGTCGAGCAGGCTGATAATGGCGGCGGCGTGAGCGGGCGCCGACATCGGCTCCACCGCGAAGCCACAGCCTTCGTCGTCGATCACCTTCCCCGGGATGGGCAGGCGCGAGGCGACGATCGGGAGGGCGGCCATCATGTACTCCGCCAGCTTCACCGGCCAGGCGCGGACGTAGTTTTCGTTCGCGGGATCGAGCGGGAGCCAGCCAACCGTGGCGGAAGCGAGATAGCCGGGAATCTCGGCGTGGGGCACCACGCCGAGGAAGCGGATGCCGCGCGCTTCCCATTCGGCTTTGGTCCGGCGGGCGGCTTCCGGGGGCATCCCGTGCCATTCCACCGGGCCGAGGATGAGGAAGGCGGCGCCGGCGTGGGACTCGCGCACGAGCCGCGCTGTGTCTTCGAGGATGCGGAGGCCCCGGCCGGCGTCCATGAACCCGGCGTAGATGACGGTTGGCTGGCGCTCCCCCGCGGGGGGCTGTTCCGTGGGCGCGGGCGGGAAGTTCCTGACGAGAACCGTCCGGCGCTGCACCTTCGAAAACCGCTCGGCCATGTCCGGGGTGACGGTGACGACGGCGCTCAGGCCCGCGGCGATCCGGCGTTCGACGAAGGCTGCCACCGTGGAGAGCGGCCGCCGCAGCGGGCCTGGGATCCAGTGCTTCTGGCGGATGTCTTCCGGCAGGTATTCGTGAGCGTCGTAGATGACGGGCTTCCGTGTGACCCAGTGGAGGAGCAGCCCCCAGGGTAGGAGCTCCGGGTCATGGAAATGGTAGACGTCTGCCTTGGCTCGGAGCGCTTTGAGAAAGAGTATGGGCCAGCGCAGGGGCCGGCCCGCGCGCCCTCCCCAGGTGGGCAGGCTCGCGAAGCGGACGCCGTCAATCGGTTTCGCGGGCGCGCCGGGGGCGATCAGGAGCACGTCGAAGCCGGCGGCGGCCATCGACTTCGCCTGGCGGTGGAAGACGCGCGTGTCGAACGGCGGGTGGACCGACGTCAGCACGCAGAGGCGGGTGCGGCGCGCTTCAGGATGCGTCACTGGTTGCCTCGTAGGCGGCATCCCGGGGGCGGCCGCGGGCGAGGAGGCCCGCGAGCAGCCAGTAGATCGCCATGATCTGGAAGTGATAGTAGCTGCCGGCGGCGATGTTGAAGCTCGCCAGGGCGAAAGTGGAGACCATCATCGCGAGGCTGAGGACGACCACGATGGGCGCGCCGCTCTTGCGGGCCTGGAAGGCGACAATGAAGGCGGAGGTGAAAAGGGCGAGGTAGGCAAGCGTCCCCACCGCCCCATAGCGGTCGAGGAAGAGCGCGTACTCGTTGTCGAATGCCCCCGTCTGGAGGTCCTTGCGCGGGCCGACGCCCAGCAATGGCGAATCGACGAAGCCCGGCAGGTCGATGGGCTTCAGCCGCGCGGGGTCGACGTCGATGGCCCACGGGTAGGAGAGCGTGAACGGGCCCGGGCTCAGTGCGGCACCATCGAGCGCGACCTTGATCTCCGGATCGCTCCTGGGGGCGATGATCGCGAATTCGAGGATGAACATGCGGTTCGGGGCGGGCGTTTGGAAGGTCAGGGAAAGGGGCACCCAGTCCCCGTTCGCGGGCAGGGTCGCGGTCTTCTCCACCATCGGGTCGTAGTTGGTGCCGTCGGCGATGCGGGCGATGAGGTAGAGGTCGACGATCTCGTCTTCGCCTGACGCTGACCGCGCCCAGACGGAGGCCGTCCACTGTTCGTCGAGCGGGAATTCGTAGACCACCAGGTGGTAGAAGAGGCCGGTGGGCTTGACCCCGGCAACCGCCGCCCGCCGCCCGAAGAGCCCGTCCGCGGTCGAGACGACGACCGCCGCCTCGTCCACCTCGTCGAAGGTGGCCCACTGACTGGGCGATGACTTCCCGGTTTCGAAGCTGGAGTTTCCGACGATGTTCGGGACGGTGCCGAGGGCGAACACAGGCCCGGTCGTGTCGGCCGGATTCTCCAGTTGTGCCCCCACGGCAAACCCGTCGCGGCGGATGTACGACGCGTAGTCCTTGCCGGTGGCCGGGTCCTTGGGGACGGCGTCCATGAACGTGGGGACGAGGGCCTCGGCCAGGGATGCTTCCCGGTAGGGCCAGCGGCTGTTCTCGCAGTAGTAGTCGAGGATTCCGCGCGTGATCGACCTGACGTCCCCCTTGCGTGTCGTGTCGCGGGCGAGGACGTCGGCCGGCACGGTTGCGCCGCTTGCCGCGCCAACAGGCTCGTGGCCTTTGGTGATCTTGTCGTCGAGGTTTTCGCCGTTGCAGTACGCAGGCTCGTCACCAAAGAACCCGGCGAAGAGCGAGCGGAGCTTCGAGATCCGGATGGTCACGGAGGAGTCGTTGTTGAGGGCGGTCAGGTTGAAGCGGTCGGCGAAGCTGCCGTGCTCGGGCGGGTTCGCCTGGACGAAGGTGACGGAGAGGACGATCGCCGCAAGCAAGGCGCCGATTGTGCCGAGGTAGTTGGGGCGGGTCCGCCAGGTCATCGCGATCCAGCTCAGCCCGAGGAACATTGCCCCGAGGGCCGAAAACGCCGCCGTGCGCGACTGCGAGGTCACGACACCGAGTGTGGCCAGGAGCACGCTGGCGAGCACGAGCCAGCGGAGGTTCCGGCTGAGCGGGTGGCGCAAGAGGATGAGCGCGAGGGCGAAGGCGAGGAGCATCCCCGAGAAGATGCCCATGTAGTTCGCGTTGCCGACGAAGCCGACGGCCCGGCCCTGTTTGATCACCCCGTCGAGGTTGTGGCCCTCGGCCCAGACGTCGGTGACGACGCTGTTGAAGGAGCCGATATTCAGATACTGGATCGCGGAGAACGCCCCGGTCCCGACGCCCGCCCAGAGGAGCACTTTCCCGCCGCCTTCACCCGTCGCCTCGATCGGCGGGGCAATGTAGGCGATCCGGAACATCAGCCAGTATTCGACCACCCGGGCGACTTCGAAGGGGTCACGCGGCGAGTAGCTCGCCTGGGAGACGATGATCGGGGCGGCGATGATCGACAGCGTCATGGCCGCCCCGAGGGCGACGAACGCATAGTCGACCGCCATCGGGCGGCGGAGCGCCGGGTGGCGCCGGTAATAGAGGAAGAGCGACGGCAGGAGGAGTCCGAGGAGGACCTGTTCGAGCCGCAGCGCCGGCGCCGGCGAGGGCATCGGGATGTCGGGCGAAAGGAACGCGACCGCCAGCAGCGCGACGAATGCGTGCCGCCGGGCTTCGCTGTGTTCGAAGTCGAAAAGGTGCCTTCGGAGGAGGGTGATCACGAAAGGAGCCGGTCGATCCCCGTGCGGATTTCACTCAGGAGCGTACCCCAGCGGTATCGTTGGGTCACTTCCCGGGCGCCTTCTTCGTTCAGCCCAAGTGAGCCCGCGGCGAACCTCGCATGGAGGTCGCGAAGGGCCTCGACGGCCTCGTTGGCGTCTGCCACGCGGGTGACACCGGGGTAGGCGTAGTTCCAGAGCACGTGCCGGCCGAAGCTCATCGCTTCGATGACCGAGTGCGACATGCCGTCGTGCTTCACCAGCCGGACGAAGACGGTGGTCTCGCGGTAAAGCGAGGGCATGTCCGTGACGAAGCCGCGGGCGTCCAGGTTCGCAATGGGCTCCGGCGGCCTGTAGCCGCCAACGACGACGAAGGGGATCTCGGGGAGCGCCCTGACCACGGCAAGCGTGCCATCCACGTCGTAGGCGGCATGGGGAGAGGCCGAGAGATAGAGGAGGACGCGGAAGGTGTCAGGGAAGGGGACGGGGGAGCCGAGGACGGTCGGGATCGGCAGGGGGTGGTGTTCAGCGCGGATCCCGATTGGGGCGAGTTCCTCCGCGCACCATGGTGCATCCGCCCAGTGGGCGGCGCCGTCGACCAGCCGCCGGCTCGCTCGCCCGGCCCGGTGTTCTTCCAGGGCGGCGAGGACGTCCGTGCCCACCCAGTGGAGCAGCACCGGCTTGCCCCGCCGGGCGGCGAGGTCAACGGGTGAGTTCACCCGGATGCTGCTGCCGATGGCGTAAACCAGGTCGGCCCGTAGGAGCCCGGTGACAAGCCGCGCCCAGGCCCGGGGGGAGCGGCCCGGTCGTGGAAGGTGGAAGGCGCGGTAGCCGGCGTCCCGGAGCGACTCCGCCACCCGTTCGGCGAAGAAAGGGAGGCCGACGACGGCGATCCTGGGGCTCACGGCGCCGATCCGGGGCCGGTGGCCTGCCGCCGGAGGGGATTTTGCGACCAGAGCCGCCCGGCCAGCCGCCCGTAGGTGGCGATGTCGTCGCGCCGGATTCGCCAGAGGTCGCTGAAGCGCGCGTCGGAGGTCCGGAGGAAGATGACCACGGCCATGGCGGCGACGGCGACGTAGCTGATGGTGGTGGCCCAGGCGCCGCCGACGTAGCCGACCCGGGGGATGAGGATCATGCTGACGCCGATGTTGATCAGGCAGGAGACGGCCGCGATCGAAAGCGAGATCCACGGCCGCCCCATCTGCACGGTGAAGTAGTTCGCAAGGAGCGTCTGGGGCGCGAAGAGGGCCGTGCCCACGCAGAGGATGCGGAGCGATGTCGCCGCCGCTTCGTAGCGGGGCCCGAACATCAGGGAGAGCAGGAACGGCGCGAGGAGGAAGAGGACGACCGCCCCGCTGCTCACGATGAAGAGCGTGTGACGGACGCTCCGGCTGGTGAGGGCCGCGGCTTCCTGGCGAGTCAGGGAACCGATGCTGGAATAGGACGCAACGGCGATCGAGGTGGAGAAGAGCCAGAGGGCCTCTGCCGCCGCGACCGCCCGGGAATAGATGCCGGCCCCCGTGCTGCCATCGAGACCGGCGACAAGGAGCTGGTCGACGCGGTAGTTGAAGAAGCTGACGAACCCCGCGAGGCCGGTCACAGCGCCGAAGCTGACGAAGCCGCCGATCAGCCGCCAGTCGGGCTGGTGGTGAGCGAACCACGCCCACCAGCTTCGCCCCATGAGGAGGAGCACGGCGAAGGAGACGTACTGCCCGCCGATCCAGGCGGCGAGGGCGCCCTCGGTGGTGCGATGGTCGAGGGCGACCACCCAAACAAGGAGAAGGACGACCGCCGCATAGGCCGGACCGTGGATGCTGAAGTTGTACTGCCAGAGGCGGTTGGTCCCGAGGAAGACTCCACCGAGCGCGTGGCGGCCAACGATGGGGAGGAGCGCAAGCCCCGAGAGCAGGAGAAGCGAGCGGTATTCGCCCTGGTAGACGACCCAGCCCATGAGACCGAGGACGAAGACCCCGCCGCCCATGAGGAGGGCGAGGAGGAGGGCGTTCGAGGCCACTTCCCCGGGTGGGCGATGGCGGCGGGTCACGAAATACCCGGAGGCCGAGGCGAAGCTCGCGACGACGGCCCCGACCGACTGGATAACGACGACCGTCGAGACGTAGACGCCGAGGTCGCTCAGGGAAAGCGCACGGGCGGTGATGATGCCCAGCGCCACCCAGAAGGCCATGCCCGTTGCGCGGTAGACGAGAGCCAGGAGGCTTCCGCGCGCCAGGTCCACTAGGCGTCCTGCCGGGGGCGGATGGGGGGATGGCTGCGGCCTTCACGGTTGACGATGGCCCCGGGTGGCACGTCCTTCGTGACGACGGCCCCGGCCGCCACCACTGCCCGAGCGCCGATCGTCACCCCGTGGAGGATGATGCTGCCGGTACCGATGAACGCGCCCGCCCCGACCGTCACCGGGCCGACGAGGCGGGGCCGTTCGGCTGCGAGGGGGCCGCGGCCCACGTCGAGGTGGCTGATGAACACCGCCCGCATCGAGATCGTGGCGCCTTCTTCGATGGTGACGCGCTCGGCGAGGTCGATGAAAACCTCGCTGCCGATGTGCGTCCTGTCGCCGATGGTGAGGTTGGAGAAGTCCCGGCTGGCGTTGACGATGCTGATCGGTCCGACGATGCGGGCGTCGCTGGAAACGCAGGCACCAAACTGGCGGAGCGCCGCGGCGTGCCCAGAGCGCATCCGCCGAAGCTCGGCCTGGACACCGTCGATGTCTTCGCGGAGATAGATCCAGCGAAGCCGGAGGCGGGTGCCGTTGAAGAAGAAGCGGTTGAGGGGGCGTCCCACCGGCCGGAGCAGGGGCCGGATGTTTGCCAGCCCGTTCGTGCCCCTCTGGGTGGACGGCGCGGCGACAGCCGCCGCGGCGTGCGGGCCGGGGGTGAACACCAGGTAGGTCTGGCGGGTCGCCGGCACGATCCCGCGTTCCGCCAGCAGCCAGCCCCGGGCGCTAAAGAGGGGAATATAGTCGTGTTCGAAGATGTAGCGGGCGCCCTTGAGGTTGGCGTGGTCGCTCTCGCTGATCTCGTTGATGTAGATCGCCTTGCGGGCGATCTGGGTCATCCGCTCGACGACGGTCGGGAGCGTTTCTTCGGGCAGGTGCTGGAGGACGCGATGGACGACGACAAGGTCGAACCGGCGGCCGGGGTCAAGGTCCTCGGCTTTGCTCCGGAGGGTCGGGATGCCGGGGTGGAGCCTGTTGGCGAGGGCGAGGGCGCGGCCGGCGATGTCGACGCCGAGGACTTCCTTCAGGCCCGCTTCTTCGTAGACGGGGAAGAGCCGGCCGGAACCGCAGCCAAGGTCCAGGAGGCTTTGGACTTCCCGATCCTTGATGATCTGGCGGAGGACCGCGAAGTCCGAGCGATCTTCGTTCCACTGGCGGTGGAGGTCGGGGGTGCGAAGCTCCCAGTACCAGCGGCGGGCGCGGCGGTAATTGAGCAGCAGGAGCCTGTAGGTTGCGGCCCGGCGGTAACGGTCAAAGGTGGCGGCGGCTTGCATGCGGCGATTCCCGGACGGGGCCCTGCACTCGCGGCCCGCATGCCGAGTATAGGGTCGGCGCCGGCTTAGCAGCCATCGTCCGCCGTCGTGGAACCTGCCCGCCGGCCGCTCCTTCCCCATCCCTTTCCCGTCTTTCTTCCGTCAAGACATGGCCGCCCGTACACTCACGAGGAAGTCGCCCGGCCCGGAGTTCCCATGTCACGCAGGCTTTGGCTGGCCCTCGGTTCCAGCCTGCTTCCCGCTTTGCTCCTTGTTGCCTGCGGTGGCGGTGGCGGCGCCGCGAGCACCCCGCCGGCCGGCACATCGGCCACCCCGCAGGCCACGGCCACCGCCGTCCTGCCGCGCGATACGAAGGCCGAGCCCGCCCTCGACGGCCCCGCGAGCAAGTACGGCATCCTCCAGGACGACCTCGGGGCCAACTTCCTCATCGACTTCAAGGGCACCTTCGTGCTCGACGCCAAGAGCTACGGCGCCACCAAGACCTTCCCGGCCGGGACCAACGGCGAGGCACTGCTCACCGAGTGGGGCTATGCCGGCGGCTTCGAAGCGTCATTCGAACCTGAGGGACGCCAGACGGCGATGCTCAACGGCGGCTTCTACCTCGCAGTCGAGAGCCACCTCTTCAAGACCGCCGACGGCGCGTCGAAGGCGTTCAAGTACTTCAACGGGCGCCTTGCCACGGTCAAGTCGAACCAGGCGGTCACGACGGTCTCGGTCGGGAACGAGTACGCGGCCTGGCTTACCGTCGGGGACAAGATCGCCGGTTCGCAGGTGACCGCCGTCTACCATCGCTTCATTTTCCGGCGGGGGAACCTGGTCACCGTCGTCCTCACCTCCGGGGCCGAGCCGTTCATGCGGGTGGACATCGCCCGGGCGGTGGCGGTGCTGATTGACGAGAAGGCGACCGGCGAGAAGCCCGCACTCGCGCCCACGCCAACGGCGAAACAGTGACGCGGCGGCTCGGACTGGCGGCGGCTGTGGTCGCGCTGGCGCTGGCGCTGGCTACGGCGACCTGTGGCGGGGATGACGCTGCCGGCGATGACACTGACGCGAGCGGGCTGGGTGGGCCCTCGCCCAACCTCCAGGGGCCGGCCTCCCGGTACGCTCCCTACCTGAACGAACTCCGTGGCGAATTCGAGGCCAACCCCTCCGGCACCTACGGCTTCACCGAGCAACTCTACGCGGGGTCGGGACCGTTCCATTCGGCGGCGGAAGCGGCCCAATTGATCGGAGACTGGGGCTATGTCGACGGCTACCAGGCGACCTACGAGCCGGTCGGCCTCCTGGCGGCGGCGGTCCAGGGGCGCTTCTTCGTGACCACCGAGACCCATCTCTTCAAGACGACCGACGGCGCCCGCAAGGCTTTCGACACCTACGCCGCCTACTACGCGGCGGCGACGGGCTCCGTGGCTGTGGCCGACGCCCAGGGTCTCGCGAACCAATCGGCCGCCTTCAAGATTGAAAGCGGCACCCTCGGGAACTCCACCGTCAACGCCGTCTTCCACAGTTTCATGTTCCGCCGGGGCAACCTTGTCGCGATCGTGAGGACGTTCGGTGGCGTGCCATTCATGACTATTGAACAAGCGCGCGCCGTCGCGGTTATCATGGACGAGCACGCGCTGGGTAAGCGCGTCAATGATGAACCGACTCCCGACACACGTGGAGGCCCCCCCACGCCGGTGGGGAAGAACTAGCCGGCGCTTGGCCGGGGAGGGGCTGTGCGGAAGCGGACTCTAGCTATCCTGGCGGCCTGCGCTGCCGTGCTGGCGGCTGCCCCCGGAACGGGCGGGGTGGAAGCAGCGCCGCCCACCGCGCCGGAATCGTACGTGGTCGTCCAATACGGCGTGGCGACTGGCGTAAGTGCCGCCCGCGCCGGGGCTTCCCTGGGCGAACTGGGCTACCGCTCCGTGCCGGTGCCAGCGGGCGAATCCCGGGAACACTTCCTCGCGCGGCTCCGTTCGATGCCCGGAGTGCTCTCCGCGGAGGCCGACGCCGAGGTCTTCGCCGCAGAAACCCCGGACGACCCGTTCTATGCCGGCAGCCAGTCGCCCTACCTGGCGGCGATTGGCGCCCCGGCGGCGTGGGACCTCCACGGCGGCAGCAACACCGTCGTCGTGGCGGTGCTCGACTCCGGCATCGACCTCAACCATCCCGATCTCGCCGGGCGGCTCTGGGTGAACACGGGGGAGGTCCCCGGCAACGGCATCGACGACGACGGCAACGGTTGCACGGACGACGTCAACGGCTGCCGCTTCATCAACCTCACCGCCGACCGGCAGTCCGGTTGCGGGTACACCTATTCTTCGGTCCCCGGCAGCGCCCGCGGCGAAGTCCAGGACGACAACGGCGGCAGCAACCACTCGCACGGGACGATCGTCTCCGGGATCATCGGGGCCGCCGGGAGTAACGGCGTAGGCATCTCCGGGGTTGCATGGGACGTCCGGCTCATGCCCGTGAAAGTGCTCGACTGCGGGACGCCGTCGCATCTCGGGCAACCGAGCGGCGACATGGCGAACGTCGCTCACGGGATCGACTACGCCCGGAGGATGGGCGCCGACGTCATCAACCTCAGCCTGGCCAGCAGCCCGCCCCACCAGCAGGCGGACATCCAGGTGCTCCGCGACGCCATCCAGGCGGCCGAGGCCGAGGGCATCATCATCGTCTGTGCCGCCGGGAATTTCGGGACGAACCCCACCCAGCCGGGCCCCGGTTACCCCGCGGCCTACACGCAGTACGAGAACATCATCGCCGTGGGCGCGGCCGACAACCTGGCGGGGTACACGTGGGCCAACTACAGCAGCTACGGGCCGGCCCTCGACTTCGCGGCGCCGGGGAGCAACATCGTGGGGACGCTGCGTTCCGACCTTGGCCTCGCCCAGCCCTATGGGAGCGAGCCCAAGGGGACGAGCTTCGCGGCGCCGCTCGCGGCGGGGATGTTCGCGCTGATGAAGTCGCGCAATTCCGGGCTGACGGCGGCGGACTACATCGCCATTGCCCGGGCCGCCGCGACCCCCCCCGCGCTCGCGCCTCACGGGGGCAACTGGGCCGGGTCGGGGATCATCAATGTCGGGGCCGCCCTCCAACGCCTGCCCCTGACCGTGACCGGCAGCGCCCTCCACGACTGGAAGGACGAACTCGGCGCCGAGGTGCGGGCGGTGGTCGAGGGGAACGCCTGCGGCAGCGTCACGGCCTCGGCGGGGTTGCTCGCGACCTTTTCGTTGCCGGTCAAGCCGGCGGCGGAAGTCGCGGGCTGCGGCTCCCCGGGCAAGAACGTCCAGGTGTATGTGGCGAACCGGCCGGCGACCCCGCTTGTGCAGTGGCCCGGCCGCAACAAGGACCTCAACCAGCCGGCCCAGGACTACAGCAGCGTCTCGCCGCCGCCGGGGACGGTCGTGGTGCAGGTCTACGGCTCCACCTGGAGCAATGTCGGCCACCTGGAAGCGACGGGTGAGATCCCGGGGGCGCTGGGGTACCTGCCGAACCCGTGGTCCGAGACCTACGCCTGGGACCCCGTCCTGCCGGGAGCCGATTCGCCGGGGGCCTACCGCCGCTACCTGAAGGAGGCCCCCGCCTACGTCAACAACTGGAGCTACGTCGCCGCCTACCAGGCCTACTGGGTCAAGGCGCCGGCAGCGAGCCTGGGCGTCCTGAACCCGAATCCGCCTCTCGGCCGGACGGTGACGTTCCAGCCCGGCTGGAACAACTTTGTCTACACGGGCACGAACCGCTCGGTGGTCGATGCGCTGTCGGGGATCGTGGGCCAGTACAGCGCCGTCCTCCGCTACGACAACAGTGCTTCCCGCTGGCTGACTTACGCCGCCGGCGCGCCCCGTTATCTCAACGACTTCGGGGCGCTGCTGAAGCTGCAGGTGTATTGGGTGTATGTGACGGCGCCCGGGCCCGTCGCGGTGACGATGAACTAGCCGGGCCCTCATCCCATCTCTCCCGCTGCGGCGGGCGAGGGGGACGCGGGCGTCGACGGGCTTCGTTCAGGTCAAGCGGGAAGGCCGTAGAGCTAGCGGACGGGCTTCCCTGCCGCGATCCGCATCAGGTTGATGACCTGCTGCAGCGCTCCCTGGACGTCGGCGTCCGGGTCGACCAGCAGGGTGAGACGGCTGCCCCAGTAGAACGCCATGAGGGCGTGGGCGAGATGCTTCGGGTCGATGGAACTGGGGAGGTCTCCCTCGGCGCGGGCGCGGGCGAGGAGGTTGCGGAGGACGATGGTGACCGCCGCCTCGGAGTCCTTCGCGGCGAGGAGACCGGCGGCGTCGTTCGAACGCGCCAGGTCGAGCATGTGTTCGAGGGCGAGGATGGTGTAGGTGCGCTCCGCGGGGTCGACGATGCGGCCGAAGGAGTCGGCGGCAAGGGCTTCGAGGTCGGCCATCGGGTCGACGGTGCCTTCGGCGACGGGCGCCCAGCGGGCGGCTACTTCGGCGCTGCCGCCGAGGAAGCAGACGTGGGCGAGTTCATCTTTGCTGGCGAAGTAACGGTAGATGGCGCCGGGGGAGATGCCCGCTTCCCGGGCGACGGCGGCCATGGTGGCGTCCTGGATGCCCTCCCTGGAAAAGACGCGGCTGGCAGCTTCGAGGATGCTGCGCCGCCGCGCTTCCAGGTGGGCTTCCGGGACTTTCGGCATGTCAGGCGTGGGCCGGGGTGTTGCTGCTGGCGAAGACGCGGCGCTTTGCGGTCTTGAGGGCGCGCTCCAGCCGTTCGACGGTGCTGATGCGGTCCCATTCGAGGCGGAAGTCGATCGTCCGGGCCTGGGCGGTGAGTTCGCGTTCGCGGGCTCTTGCCATGTCGAGCTCAATCATCGTGGGTGATCCTCCTGGGGTCTACTAACTGAATCGGCGTTCAGTAACTGAATGTTCAGTTATTTTTCTGGGGAAGTCAAGTGAACTAGTTCACACAAGCGGGCGTTCCCGGGGAATCATCCGCGGGGGGAGTCCAAGCCGCGAAGGCCGCCTGTGAGACCACCGGCGCCGCTCCGTGCCCGTCGCGGTACGGATGGCGACGCTGGCGGCTATCGCACGGCTACAGGGGATGAGACCACCGGCGCCGCTCCCTCGCGGTCGCGGTACGGATGGCCACGCCGGCCGCCCGAACGCCGACAGCCGAGAGCTACTTCAGGAAGGCGAGGATCGCTTCGTTGTACTCTGGGGCGAATTCGATGATCCCGACATGGCCGCCGGAGAGCGACTGGCAGGACGCCCCGGGGATCAGCGCCGCCAGCTTCTCGGTCCGGCGCGGCGCCACGAGCATGTCTTCCTTGCCCGCGAGGACGAGGGTGGGCGCCTTGATCCCGGCCGCCCGGTCGCGGGTGTCGAAGGCGAGGACGGCCTCGGCCTGGCGGATGAAGGCGTGGTCCGGCTGGGGATAGGGGTTCGCGAGCGAGTTCTTGATCGAGCCTTCGAAGCGGGCGGCGTCGTCCAGCAAGTCGGCGCTGTAGAGCCAGTTTGCGGTCAACCGCACCTGCTGCTCGCGGCTCATGTTCGAACGGCGGACGTCGACCCAGCTTCGCACCAGGTTCGCGGTCGCCCCGGCGAAGGAAGCAGCGGTGGAGACGAGGATGAGCTTGTTCACCCGCGCCGGGTACTTGAGCGCGAATTCCTGGGCGATGGCGCCGCCCATGCTGAACCCGAGGATGTGGGCCTTCGGCAGCTTCAGGTGGTCCAGCAGCCCGGCCAGGTCGTCGGCCATCTGGGCGATGGTGCAGGGGCGGTCGGGCGCGCTCGTGCGGCCGGCGCCACGATTGTCGAAGGTGATGACCCGGAAGGTCGCGGCCAGCGCCGGGACCTGGAAGGCCCAGCCCTGGAGGTCGCCGCCGAGGCCCATGACGAGGACGAGCGGGTCGCCGCTTCCCTTCTCTTCGTAGTACATCATCAAGTCGCGAATGGGCGCGGTAGGCATCGGCGTGTCCTGGGGTGCTGGTGTGGGTCGAATTGTACGGGCCGTGTTGGTGCGGGCGAGCGCCGCCCTCAGGCCCGCCGGCCGATGAGCCCCCGCCGCGCGGCTTCTTCGATCACCTGGACGACGTTCGTCGCCGCGCCCTTGCGGATGCTGTCGGTGACGGTCCAGAAGGTGATGGCGCCGGGGAGGGACGAGTCCGCCCGGATCCGGCCGACGAGGGCGTCGTCGCGGCCGGCGGCGTCCATCGGCGTCGGGTACTGCTCGGTCGCGGGGTCGTCCATCAGGGTGACCCCCGGGGCGGATGCGATGAGCCTGCGCGCCTCCGCCGGGTCGATCGGGCGCTCGAACTCGGCCCAGACGGTCATGGCGTGGCCGAAGAAGGTGGGGATGCGGACGCAGGTCGCGCTCACGGCCACATCGGGCGCGTGGAGGATCTTGCGCGTCTCGTTCGCCATCTTGATCTCTTCCTTCGTGTAGCCGTCCTCGGCGAAGAGGTCGATCTGGGGGACGGCGTTGAAGGCGATCTCGCGCTTCTGGGTGCCCGACGGCTCGTGGCGGCCTTCGAGGGCGGCCCGTGACTCGGCGGCGAGGCCATCGACCGCTGCCCCGCCCGCGCCCGCCACCGCCTGGTAGGTGCTGACGATGACGCGCTTGAGGGGGTTGACCCGGTGGATCGGCGCGAGGGCGAGGACCATCGGCGTCGTCGTGCAGTTCGGCTGGCTGACGATGCCGCGGTGCCATTCGAGGTCTTCGGCGTTGATCTCGGGGATGACCAGCGGCACGGCCGGGTCCATCCGGTAGGCGCTGGAGTCGTCGACGACGAAGCTGCCGTTGGCCTGGGCGATGGGCGCGTACTGCTTCGAGGCCGCCCCGGAGGCGGAGAGGAAGACGACCTGGTCCTGGGCCGTGAAGCTGGCCTCGCTGGTCTCTTCGATGGTGATCGGCTTGCCCCGGAAGTCGATGGTCTTGCCGGCCGAGCGCGCGGTGGCGAGCAGCCGCAGGCGCTTGACGGGGACGTTGCGGGAATCGAGGAGCTTGAGGAACTCGCGGCCGACGATGCCAGCGCCGCCGACTACCGTGATGTTGTAGGCGTCCAGGGCAGTGCTCCCGGGGGAGGATGTGTGGGTGGGGTTATGGTATCCCGCCGCCCGGGAAGGGTCACTCCGGGGAGTACCGAGTACCGAGTACCGAGGCCCGAGCACACTCGCTAACAGCTAACAGCTAACAGCTAACAGCTGGAATCGGCTGCCAGCCGCTGTGGCCGGTGGTGCCGTCCGGGTTCTCCCAGGAGACGTTCGCCATGGGGTAGTCGCCAGCCACGCGAGGGGGGCCGGCCGTGGGCTGGTGGACGACCACAAAGCCGCCGATGTCGGCGGCGGCGCCCGGCGCGAGGGTGGGCATGGACTTGCCGGAGGCCATCCAGAACGTGGTCGCGTCGGTCCGCACTTCGGCGCTGGTCGCGCGCGATCCGGCGGCACTTTCGTTTGCGAGGCGGAGTACCTTCGCGTCGATCCAGCCAAGTGGCCGGAGGAGGGCGTTGTGGCCCGCGGGCACGGCGGCGGCGGGTGCGATGGCCGGCGGCTTCTTCCCCCAGATCTGCGTCGCAACCAGCCCGGCGAGGAAGCCGGTGACCACGAGGAAGACTACGGCCCCTGGCGCCCCGCTGCTCACGCTGATACTGACCAGCGTCGCCAGCCAGATCCAGAAGATGATGACGATCGCGCACCCGGTCGCGATGAAGTTCACCACTCGCATGGGGCCAGTCTGGCCGTTCCGGCGGCGTGGCGACAGGGCCAACAGTCGCTGCTGGGAGGGGCCACCCGGGGCAAAGTCTCCCGTCGCGCGGGGGCACGGCTGCTACACTGACCGGCATCCTTGCGCCCGGAGCCGGCCATGACCGCACCCGCACCCGCTTTCAACCCGGGGAGCCCCGAGTTCCTCGAAGACCCATATCCCTTCTACAAGATGGGCCAGGCGATAGGCCCGATCTGGGTTGAACAGCCCGGTATCTGGCTGGCCTTCGGCTACGACGAGATCACGGCGATCCTCAAGGACCACGCGACGTGGTCCTCGGGCGGCGGGGCTATGGACGCCATCCCGGAGGATGCGCCGCCGCCGGGGATGCTCTTCAGTGACCCTCCCCGGCATACGCGCCTCCGTTCGCTCGTCTCACAGGCCTTCACTCCCCGGATGATCGAGCAACTTGAACCCCGGATCGCCGCCATTGCGGACGAACTGGTCAGCGCTATGGCGCAGAAAAGCGCCTGCGACCTCGTGGAGGAACTTGCCTACCCGCTGCCGGTCATTGTCATTGCCGAGATCCTCGGGGTACCGGCCGAAGACCGGGCAATGTTCAAGAAGTGGTCGGACGAGGTGGTTTCGACGCTCGGTGGCGGTTTCGACGGCCAGGCCGGCCAGGTGCCCGACGCGACGTTCGAGGCGATGCGCGAGTACTTCACCCGGATGGCCGACGCTCGCCGGGCGGAACCTCGCGCCGACCTGATCAGCGGACTCGTCCGGGCGGAGATCGATGGGGCGCGGCTCAGCTTCGACGAACTTCTCCAGATGCTGGTGCTCCTCCTGGTGGCGGGGAACGAGACGACGACGAACCTGATCGGCAACGCTGTCCTCGCCTTAATGGAGCACCCCGACCAGCTCCACCGTATCTACAACGACCCCTCGCTCCTCCCCTCGGCGATCGAAGAGGTGCTCCGGTTCTCCTCGCCGGTGCAGGCGACGGCGCGAGTCGCAATGCGCGACACCGAAGTCAGCGGGCGAACCGTCCGCGCCGGGCAGCAGGCCGTCACCTGGCTCGCTGCCGCGAACCGCGATGCGCGAGCCTTCCCCGACCCCGACACCTTCGACGTCGGCCGGGCGCCGAACCGGCACCTGGCCTTCGGGCTCGGCATCCACTTCTGCCTGGGGGCGCCCCTCGCCCGGATGGAGGCCCGGATCGCCCTCGGCGCGTTCCTCGCCCACATTCAGCGCTTCCGCCGCGCTGACGACGGCCCCCTTCCGCGCGTGCCTACCTTTATCATGCGCGGGGTACGCTCCCTTCCCATTACCTACCGGGGGCGCTGACGGAGGCTCCCTGGTATGACTGAACGGTACGATCTGATCGTCGTGGGCGGCGGCATCGCCGGCGGTGCGCTGGCAACGGTCATGGCGCGCGAAGGCCAGCGCGTCCTCGTCCTCGAACGGACGACCGAATACCGCGACAACGTCCGCGGCGAGTGGATGGCCCCCTGGGGCGTGGTCGAAGCGACGAAGCTCGGCCTCTATGACATGCTTCTCCAGGGCGGCGGCCTCCACATCGCCCGCCACGTCCCCTACAGCGAAGGCGTCGACCCCGCCGAAGCGGAGGCCGGGACGATGCCCCTGAGCGCCTTTGTCCCCGGTGTGCCGGGCCCGCTGACCCTTGGCCACCCGGCGACCTGCGCCATCCTCGACCGCTCGTCACGCGATTCCGGCGCCACCGTCCTTCGCGGCGTCACCGACGTGAAGGTCCACCTCGGCGCGGCGCCGTCGGTCAGTTACGTCCATGAGGGCGCGACCCATGACGCCGCTTGCCGCCTGATTGTCGGGGCCGACGGCCGCAACTCCGCCGTCCGCCCCCAGACGACGATCGCGCTCCACCGCGACCCGGCCCACCATCTTTTCTCCGGGATGCTGGTCGAAGGCGCGACCGGGTGGGCTCAGGACACCGAGGCGATAGGCGTCGAAGGCGACGTCAACTGGTTCATCTTCCCCCAGCTCGACGGCCGCATCCGCCTCTACCTCGGCTACAGCCTCGAACAGAAGGACCGGCTGGCCGGCCCGGATGCGCAGCAGCGCTTCCTCGACGCCTTCCGGCTAAAGTGCGTCCCCGGGATCGAAGCCATCGCGGAGGCGAAGCCGGCGGGCCCCTGCAACTCGTTCCCCAACGCCGACAGCTGGACCGACGTGCCGTTCGTCGAGGGCCTCGTCCTTGTCGGCGACGCTGCCGGCTGGAACGACCCGATCACCGGCCAGGGCCTGAGCATCGCCATGCGCGACGTCCGGATCGTCAGCGACCTCCTCAAGAGCGCCAGCGACTGGAAGCCGTCGCTCTTCGCGCCCTACGCCGAGGAGCGGGCCGAACGGATGCGGCGGCTGCGGTTCCGGGCTTCGGTGAGCGCGACCCTGGAGTGCGAATTCGACGCCGCCGCCCGTGAGCGCCGCAAGAGCGGCCGCGAACGCTGGACGCGCGACCCCGCCTTCTTCCCGCTGCTCCTGGTGCCGTTCGTCGGCCCGGAGATCGCCCCGCCCGAAGCCTTCACCCCCGAAGCCCGCGCCCGCCTCCTCGCCCCCTGAGGCGACTGCCGCTCGCCCCTCGGCCCCGCTCGTTCTAGCCTGTCCTTGATGGACCGTCTCCCGGCGCATGTGGTGGTCGAACGGCGCGACGGCCGCAAGGAGGTCTTCCTCCACCGCTCGATGGCGGTCATCTCCCCGGCGCGGGTGGAGATTCGCGGGGCGCGGAGCACCATCATCCTGCCGGTCATCGCCCTTGCCCTGGCGGGGACGGCCGGGACCGTGATGGCGATGAAGGGGGGCGCGATCCCGTTCTGGGCGCTGGTGGGGATGCTCCT
Source organism: Chloroflexota bacterium (assembly GCA_016234445.1). Lineage (GTDB taxonomy): Bacteria > Chloroflexota > Dehalococcoidia > Tepidiformales > Tepidiformaceae. Next base: position 135,529 of record JACRBT010000014.1, read on the forward strand.
TTTCTGCCTCTTCGCCGTCCCCCTGGCGGTGATGAGCCTGATCGGCTCGATCGCCGGCGCCGAGGTGATCGCGGACGCGCGCAAGGGATCGATCACCTGGCAGCAGGGCTACCTCGGGATGGGCATCGGGACGAAGGAACTGGTCCCCTTCGACCGCATTGACCACCTGGAGGTGACGATCGAGGGCGACCAGCCGGACCGCTGGCGCGGCGAAACCGACTCCATGCGCCAGTTCGCCCTCGTCCTCGTGAAGAAGAGCGGCAAGCGGCTGTTGATGGCGAATGTGCCGGTGCCGCCTTCGGGGCAGACCGATGGCATGGACCGCACCCTCGCCGTGGGCAACGCCATCGCGGAGATCGCGGGGACGACGGTGATGCTGCCCGAGGGCTGGGAACTCGTCGAAATCGACACCGCGACGGGCGAACCGGCGCCGAAGCCCGCCCCGGCGAAGCCCCGGACGAAACGTTCGCGCCGTTGAGGTTGGCAATGACCCGGCGGCCCTCCATCCTTGTTCGTGGGCAAGCACGGCCCGGGAGGCAGCATGGACGACGCACTCGAAGCGCTCTTGAAGGCGAAAACGATCGCCGTCGTCGGGCTCGACAACCGCACCTTCCGCACCGCCTACCGGATCGCCGTCTACCTCCAGCGCGCCGGCTACCGCGTCATCCCCGTGCCCTTCCAGGAACCGGCCGAGGAAGTCCTCGGCGAGAAGGCCTACAAGCGGCTCGTCGACATCCCCGAGCACATCGACCTCGTCGACGTCTTCGTCCGTTCGGAGCAGACGGACCCGGTCATCGACGACGCGATCGCGGCGGGCGTGGGCGCGATCTGGCTCCAGCAGGGCATCCGCAACGACGAGGGGCTGGCGAAGGCTCGCGCCGCCGGGATCGTCGCCACGGAGGACCGCTGCACGATGGTCGAACACCGCCACCACGCCCGCGCATGAGGCAGGCACTCGGCGTCGCCTTCGCTGCGCTGTTGCTGGCGGCCGGCGCGATGGCCTGCGGCGGCGATTCTCCCGCCGATATGGCCCCCACCGCGACCAGCACGCTTCCCACTGAGCCGGCGCCGACTGCGACGACCGCGACAAAGGCATCGTCCAGCCCGACGTCCGCGGTCCCGGCATGTCCCTTCGACGACAAGGGCATCTGCACCGCCGCCGCGCGCGTCGAACAACTGCTCGTGGGCCTCAGCTTCGACCAGTTCGCCACCTTCGCGGTCGAGCGGACCGTCGCCTGTCCCGCTCCGGCTGCGCCGGCGCCGGGCCTGCCGGCCAGCCTCTGCGTCGGGAAGGCCGCAGGCGAACAGGTAACGGGCTACTCGGCCGGGGTGCGGCGGGGGACCGTGTTTGCCTACTCGCGCGAAGACTTCCAGAAGTTCCTCCTCCAGGCGCGCATCGAGGAACAGCCTCAGCGCTCCGACGCCTACGGCAGCGGCCTCCTCCGGGTCGTTTCGATAGCCGCCGTTTCGGACGACGGCTGCCGCGACTGCTACCGGGCGGAACTGAGCCGTCTCGCGCTCTCGGCCGGGCAACCGGTGCGGCGGGCGGTCAGCGTTTGGTTTGCGAAGCAGCCCGGCGGCGACTGGCGGCCGGTGGCGGTCATGGTGGGCAGCTACCTGAACCAGAAGGAGATGGACGCCCAGGTGCGTGGCGGCAGCATCGATGGCGTAACCTACGTGGCGTGGGCGACCGGCGCCCACTGAGGTTCTTGCCGCTTTCTTGTTGCTCACCGGGGGCTTCCCGGCACTTTTCCGCCCTCCCCGGCAATCCTGGAGTGAACCCCGGGCCGGGCACCATACCTCCCCCCGCTGCCCGGCCCGGGGCCGAAAGCCGGGGGGACGCAAGGGGGCTACGGATGTTCAACCGGTTCCTGGTTCTCGGCGCGATCATGGCCACGCTCGCATTTGCAGCCTGTGGGGACGACGACAGCAACGATGCCTCCCCAACGCCAGCCGCCAGCGCCACGGCTGCGGCAACTTCCCCAGGCACCCAGCCCGCGGCCACCGCGACGAAGCCCGCCGCCACGGCCACGCCAACGAAGGCCGCGACGCCACCCGCGGACGGCACCATCGACCCCCTGGGCGCGGGCCAGACGACGCCCTGGACGGTGAAGGCGCTCCCTGAGACGTTCACCCCACCCGCCATCCTCGACGACGTCCGGATCGGTGTCCACCCGGAAGAGGGCGGCTGGGAGCGCATCGTCTTCGAGTTCAAGGGGACGAACCGCCCCGCCGCGGTCATTGAATACGTGAACCAGGCCGTGGCCTGCGGGTCGGGCCAGGCCGTGGCCCTGCCGGGGACAGCCGTGCTCCAGGTGCGCATCAGCCAGGCTGCCGCCCACGACGAAGCCGGCAAGCCGACCATCGACTCGGCGACGGTCAAGGGCCCCGGCACAACCATCCTCCAGGCGACCGGCACCTGTGACTTCGAGGGCGTCGTCACCGTGGCGCTCGGCCTCAAGGGCAAGCAGAACTTCAAAGTGACGACGCTGACGAACCCGACCCGGATCGTCGTCGACGTCAAGCAGTAGGCGCGGGGTGCGAGCGCGCGGTCGCCGGTGGTAGGCTTCCGCCCATGACCCAGCCCGCTCCGGTCATCATCGAAGCCGCCCTTAACGGCGCTACCCCGAAGCGGGCGAACCCCCACGTGCCGCGAATCCCAGAAGAAGTCGCGGCCGACGGGCTTCGCTGCCTGGCGGCCGGGGCGGCCATCGTCCACAACCACAACGACGAGCCCGTGGTCGGCGGCGCCAGCGGGGTCCATGACCCCCAACCCTACATCGAGGCCTGGCGGGCGATCCTTCGCGAGCGGCCGGACACGCTCCTCTACCCGACGATGGCCAGCGGCGGTCCCCACACCACCATCGCCGAGCGCTACGCCCACATCCTGGCGCTCGCCAAGGCGGGCGTCCTCCGCATCGGGCTCGTGGACCCCGGTTCGGTGAACGTCGGCCCGGCCGACGCGGAGGGCATCCCGGCCGGGAGCGGCACCTACCTGAACAGCTTCGCCGACGCCCGCCACATGTTCGCGACCTGCCGGGACCTGGCCCTCGGGCCAAGCATCTCCATCTTCGAGCCCGGCTTCCTCCGGGTGGCGCTGGCCTACCACCGCCAGGGCGTCATGCCCGCCGGGGCGCTCGTAAAGCTCTACTTCGGCGGCGAACGGTCGAACTTCGGGCTGCCGCCTACGCTCCCGGCACTCGAAGCCTACCTCTCGATGCTCGACGGCACGGGGCTGCCGTGGTCGGTGGCGGTGCTCGGCGGAGACGTCGTCGCCAGCGGGCTTGCACGGCACGCCCTCGAACGCGGCGGCCACGTCCGGGTCGGGCTGGAAGACTACGCCGGCCCGCGGCAGCCCACGAACGTCGAGCTGGTCGCCGAAGTGGTGGCGCTCGCGGAATCGCTTGGCCGCCCGGTTGCCACATGTGACGAGGCGGCGGCGATGCTCGGTCTGCCGAACCGAAGCGGCGGATAGCCGCCCGGGTTCGGCCGGGACGCCCGGCGGATGGGGTATATTGATGTCATGGTGACGAAGACGCGGGTCAGCCTCTCCGAGTTCCTCGCGATGGAGGAGTGCAAACCCTACCTCGAACTCGTGGACGGAGAGGTGCTCCAGAAATCCATGCCAAACGCCGCCCATAGCGCCCTGGTCTGGGAACTCAACCGTCGCATCGGGAACTACCTGCACGATACCCGCGAGGGCCGGGGAGAAACGGAGCTCCGGCACGTCGACACCCGCGAGGAGCGCGTCTATCTCCCGGATGTTGCGGTGACGCTGAAAGGTCCCTCACCGGCTGAAGCCGGCCGAGGCCCGGTGGAGATCGCCCCGGACTTCGCCATTGAGGTCCTTTCCCCCGACGACCGCGCCGGCGACATCATCGATCGGGTCCAGTTCTACCTCCGCGCCGGCGTCCAGCTCACCTGGATCGTCGACCCCGAGCGCGAGACGGTGACGGTGTACCGTCCGGGCGCTGCGCCGGAAGAGCACCGGGCGCCGGAAAAGCTCGACGCCCGCCCCGTGCTGGCTTCGTTCGAAGCTGATCTTGCGGAGCTGTTCGCGGTCCTCCACGATGGCGAGGACGCTTCCTAGCCCGCTCTTCCTCCCGTTTCGACACCGTTCCGCCGCCACCCTTAGACTTGCCCGAACGATGACCTCCACCGTCCCCCGGCACACCCCGTTCGCGGCACGGGTGCTCCCCTCGCGCGTCTTCTACGGCTGGTATGTGGCGATCGCCTGCGCGCTCCTGATGTTCGTAGGCGTTGGTGTTGGCTACTACGGGCTGCCCATCTTCCTCAAGCCCCTTCGCGACGAGCACGGCTGGTCCACCACCCAGGTCAGCTGGGCGCCGGCCATCTACTTCTGCGTTTCAGGGCTCGCCTCGGCCATCGTCGGGCCGTTCATCGACCGCCGGGGACCGCGCGTCTTCATGGCGACGGGGATGCTGGTCAACGGGATCAGCGCCGCGCTGATTGGCCTCGTCTCGTCCCTCTGGCAGCTCTACGTGGTCTACTTCGTCTTCGCCGTCGCCTTCGGGATGTCGAGCTCGGTCGCGATCAGCGCCATCATGGCGCGGTGGTTCATCCGCAAGCGCGCCCTCGCGATGAGCATTTCCTCGACCGGCGTCTCGCTGGGCGGGGCGATCCTGGCTCCGGTCGCGAGCAAGCTCATCGACGCCGGCGGCCTCGAGCTGGCGACCCCTATCCTCGGGGCGCTGGTGCTCATTGTCGGGCTGCCGGTGGTGCTTCTCGTCGTCTCTTCGGAACCGGCGGAGATGGCGCTAACGCCAGACAACGACCCTCCCGCCGGGCCGCCAAGGCCGCTGGCCGGGGTCCTGAGCCGCGAAGTCCAGATGCGCACATGGTCTCGCTCCCAGGCGATGCACACGCTCTCGTTCTGGGCGATCTTCACCGCCTTCCTCCTCGTCCTCATCTCCCAGACCGGCTACATCGTCCACCAGGTGACGTTCCTTGAAGAGCGGCTGGGCTCGCGGAGCGCGGCGGCCTTCACGATCAGCGTCACCGCCGTCGGCAGCATCGTCGCCCGGCTGGCCGTGGGCATCTTCGCCGACGGCGTCGACAAACGGCTCCTGACGATCATCCTTTTCGTCGTCCAGGCGACCTGCATCCTCCTGGTCGTCCACACGGAAAGCGTGCCCGCGACCTGGGCGATCACGCTCGTCTTCGGCTTCACCATCGGCAACATCTACATGATGCAGTCGCTGCTTGTGGGCGAGATCTTTGGGCTCGTTTCCTTCGGGTCGATCTTCGGGCTGATCATGCTGGCCGGGCAGGTGGGGAGCGGGATCGGGCCGATCGGCGTTGGCTTTCTCCACGACCAGTTCGACGGCTACGGCGTGCCCTTCACGGTGCTGGCGATGTGCAACTACGTCGCCGCCATCGCCGTCCTCTTCGCGCGGCCCGTCGGGGAACCGGCTGCCGTCTCCGCTCCGCTTCCGGACCTGCCCGCCGCCTCGACGGGCGGCGAGTAGCGGTTACCGGCGGCGGCGCTTCCAGGCGGCGGCCCCGAAACCGGCCAGGATGAGAGCACCAAGGGCGCCGCTGGCCGTCCCGATTGCGAACGGCATCGCCGCGCCGCTGGAGTCCGCGCTGGTCGAGGCGGCTTCGTCCGGCGCCGTCGCTGGAGCGGCCGATGCCTCGCTGTCCCGGGAGAGAGAGGCCTGCGTGACGCCGCTCCCGCTTACGCCCGTGACCGAGGTTCCGCTCCCCACGACTCGGCGGCCGGCCCGAACGGCCATACCGCGGGCTTTGTCCACGGACGTATCGGATTGCGATACATCGGTATCCTGACTATCATGGCCGAAACGCTCCCCGGAGATGGCCATGGCCGACATGAAAGACCCCGATTACTGGGACACCGCCATCCTCCGCGCGGCCGGCCGATTGCTGATGCTCGCCGCCTTCGACGAGCGCCCCGGCCACGGCTACGACATCGCCCGGCGTCTCTCCAGCCTCTGCGGCGCCTGGTGCAACCCCTCCGCGGCGATGATCTACCCCGCCATCCACGAACTCGAAGCTGCCGGGCTGATCGCCTGCGAAGCCGCCTCCAACACCCGCGGGCGGAGGGTCTGCAGCCTCACCGCTGACGGCCGCGAGGCGCTCCAGGTCGGGCTTGCCGCCTGGGCCCGCTTCCTCCCGGCGATGGAACGCGTCCTCGCGGCCAGCGGCGACCCCTCGCAGTGGCCCGAAGCCGCCTCCTGTGGCGCCGCAGCCGAAGGTTCCGCCGGGCCGTCCACGTGCTGAGGGCGTCCGCCGGCGCCATCGAGAAGTGGTGGCGGGTCATCCTCCTCGGCATCCTCACGGTCGGCTCTTACGGGATCGCCGTGTATTCCTTTGGCGTCTTCATCGGCCCCATCCACGACGACACGGGCTGGTCGGTGGGGGCGCTCTCGGGGGCGTTCACGCTCAGTTCGCTGGCCGGGGGCGTGGGCGCGGTGGGCAGCGGCTGGCTCCTCGACCGTCTCGGCGGCAGGCCGGTCATGCTCGGCTCGCTGGCGATCGGGACGGCGCTGCTCTTCCTTGCCTCCACCGCCGAGAGCGTGGAGGTCTTCGTCATCGCCTGGGGCGCCGGCGGCGGGATCATCTCGGCCGGGCTCTTCTATAACATCACGATGGCGCTGACGACGCGCCTCTTCCCGGACAACCGCGTGCGCGCGTTCTCGATCCTGACCTTCGTCGGCGGGTTCGCGGCCGTCCTCTACTTCCCTTTCGCCGGCTTGCTGGTGGACCTGATGGACTGGCGGGTGGCCCTGCGCGTGCTCCTCGTGTTGCTGGTCCTGCACGTGCTCCCGGCAGCGTTGCTGGTGCGCGGGGGCGCGGCGGCGAGGGGTCCGGCCGCCGCCCACGCGACCACTCCCGGCAACCGGCCGAGCGTGCTCGGGGCCTTCCGCACCCCGGAGGTCCTCGTGATGATCGCGATGTTCTCGCTGGCTTCGATGGCCTTCGGGGCGATCCAGGTGCTGCACGTCCCGGCGATGACGGCGGCGGGGGCGTCCCTCGGGGCGGCTACCGCCGTCGCCTCCGTGCGGGGGCTCCTTTCCCTTCCCGGCCGGGCGCTGATGGGGCCGGTGGTGTCGCGGTTTGGCGTCCCCCGGACCATGGGGCTGACCTATGTCCTTATGGCCGTTGGCACCCTGCCGCTGGCGATCGGCGGCGAAATCTGGTGGCTCCTCGCCTTTCTCGTCGTCACCGGCCTCGCCTTCGGGACGATTTCGCCCCTCCACGGGCTCTATGCCGCCGATGTCTACGGTGAGCGCCGGATCGGCACGCTCATGGGCATCCAGTCGCTCATAGTCAGCCTCGTCTCGGCCACCGGCCCGATGCTGATGGGCCTGACGGTCGACGCCACCGGGGGCTACCGGGTGGCGATCGTCCTCACCAGCGCCCTCTTCGGCGGCGCCCTCCTCCTGCTCGTCGCGCGCCCGCGCGGCCAGGGTGTGGCCGTGCCCCAAGCGGCGGCGTGATCGCAAAACGTAAAGATGCTGGCGATGTGGTGGTATCCTCGGGGCGTGTCCACCGGGGAGAGCGAGCCAGAGTCATCGGATGCTAGCCTTGAGCGGACGCTCGACGCCATCTCCGTGCGGATGGCGGCCGTGCTGCGGTTCGTGGCGGAAGGCCACACCCAGGCAGAGATTACGAAGCGTTCCGGTGTGCCGCGCGAGACGGTCCGGGACTACGTCCGCCAGCTCGAACAACTGACTGGCTCCGCCGACATGGGCGAACTTGGCAGCTGGTGGCTGGAGCACCGCAGCGCGTGGGCGCGGCAGGTTGCTGCCCGGGCGGGCGCGGAGACCCCGGCGGGAGCCCGGCGCCGGCCGGCTTTGCGCCGGGCGACGAAGGCCAACCGGCGCGCCCGGACGCGGCGTCCCCGGTTGCGCGAGGCCGCCGGCACCCATCCGCTGGCTGGCGGCCCGGGGCAGCGGCGCCGCGCGCTGGCCCGGATGGGACTGACCACCGGGGCGCTCTTCGCTCTCCCGCTGCTCCTCCTTGTGGTCGCGATCGCGATTGCCTACGGCCAGGGCCGCGACGAGACCGGCGATGGCACCGCGGTCAGCGCCTCACCGGCGGCAAGCGACTCGACGGTGATTGCGCCCCTTGAGGCGGTGCAATCTTTCGACGGAGTCCGCCAGGGGGGGTCGCGGGTGGCGGTCTGTGCGGACGCGGGCGGCTCCTTCTTCGTGTACTCCACGGAGCTGACCTTCGCAGACGCGATGGCCGGGGCCGCTGCCCGGGACACGTCCAGCCCATGCGCGGTCCGGGTCGAGCCCGAGACGGGGCTCCCGGCACCAGCTCCCGGCGTCATCAGCTAGACACTCCCCCGGCCTCGAATGGCTCCGGGCGCCGAACTACTGTCGCGCCTCGCGGCGGCCCAGATTCGGAGTGGCGGATTTTCACCCCCGGCGGGGGGTGGATTCCGCCGCGCGGGGCGGCCTAACCTCGAAGCCATGCGGCAGGCAGAGGAGGATCCAGAAGCCGCCAGGATCGGACAGCCCCACCATCGAGACTCACGCCCAGTAGTGGGCATTCCAACGGGAACGGAGCAGATCAGATGATTCATAATCGATCCTTCAGAGTCCGACTGATAGCGGCTGCCGGCGCGGTGGCGCTCGTAGCCTCCGCGGCAGGCCTGGCCGCAGGGTGGCGAACCGCGGACGTTCGCGGTTCCGTGCCTGGCCCAGACGTCGAGCAGGCGGTCACGTTGCTCCCCGGGAGCGCCATAAGCTACGAGGAGCACGAACAGGCGGTGCGCAACATGGCGGCGTGCCTGGAAGCAGCCGGCTGGGGGGTGGACTTCGCCCCTGGTAAGGGCCTTCGCCCAACCAGGATCCTGGGCCATTTCTATGCTCCTCCTGACTCTCCGACCGCGGTCCGCTCCGCCGACGCGGTATACATGGCTTGCGGCCGGCAATATCTCGATGCCGCGGACGACGCCTGGCAGGCCCAGCTCGACCGTGACCCCGTGAAGTTGGATCAAGCTCTTGATCGGCTGGAGGGGTGTGTGAGGGCGGGCGGGCCTGCGGAAACGGTGGCGGTGGGGGGCGGCTACGCCTACGGCATTTACCAGGACTGGACTCCCCGCGCGGTCGTGGTGCGGGCCGGTGAACAGCAGACGTACGGCCAGTGCGCGCTCGAGTTTGAGGCAGAGACGGGCTTTCTCGCGCCTCCGCCGGGCGTGAGCAGCGACTGAGAACGCAAGGACGCCTGCCGCATCGGTTCCCCGCGCGGCAGGCGTCTTTGGTGTCCCGTCTCCGGGGAAGCGCCGGTTAGTTGACGCCGACCACGAACGTGCAGCTGGTGGTGCCGCTGCCGCCGATATTCAGCGTCGCAACCTTCTTCGCGCCTTCCACCTGGTAGCCGCCGGCCGTGCCCGTCACCTGGCGGTAGGCGTCCAGCACCTGGCGCACGCCCGTGCCGCCCACCGGGTGGCCGCAGCCGATGAGGCCGCCGCTCGGGTTGATCGGCAGCTGGCCGTCGAGTTCGATGACGCCCTCTTCGATCGCCTGCCAGGACTTGCCCGGCGCGGTCAGCCCGAAGTGGTCGATGGCCATGTACTCCGAGGTCGTGAAGCAGTCGTGCGTCTCGATTGCGTCTACCGCCCAGACGTCGGCGACCTTCGCCCGGTTGAAGGCGTCAAGGATCGCCTGGCGCGTGTGCGGGAGGACGTAGGGGTTGTCGCGGCTCTCGGCGACCTTCTCGTCGAAGCCAAGCGGGGCGGTGTGGTGCCCCCAGCCGAGGATGCGAGGGATCTTGTTGATGTCGAGCCCGCGCGCCTTCGCATACTTCTCGGTGTAGCGCTTGCTGGCGAGGAAGACGCAGATCGCGCCGTCGGTCACCTGCGAGCAGTCGGAGATCTTGATCCGGCCGCCGATGTTCGAATTGAAGCGGTCCTGGCTCTTCGCGTGCTCTTCGCTCATGTACCAGCCGCGGGTCTGGGCGAGGGGGTTCTTCTTGGCGTTCGCGTAGTTGATCGCGGCGATGTGGGCCAGGTGCTCGTCCTTCAGGCCGAAACGCTTGTCGTATTCGTCGCCAAGGCGGCCGAAGAGCTTCGGGAAGGGGTAGCTGATGCCCGCCGCTTCCTTTTCGTACCAGGCGGCCGTGCCGAGGAAGTCGCCGCCCCGGGCCGAATCCACCGACTTCATCTGCTCGACGCCGACGACCATCGAGAGGTCGTAGCGCCCGGCTTCGATTTCGGCCGAAGCGGCGAGGAGGGCGATGGAACCGGAGGCGCAGGCGGCTTCGTGGCGGCCCGTGGGCAGGCCCGAAAACGCCGGGTGCGTCTCCACGAGGAAGGCCCCGAGGTGTCCCTGCATGGTGTAAAGCTCGGCCGCGAAGTTGCCGACGTGCCCGACCTCGACGTCTTCCGGCGGGATCTGCGTCGCCTGGAGCGCGCCCGTCACGACCTCGTTGAACATCGCGGAGATGTGCTTGTTCTCCTTCGTCCAGTTGCGGGCGAAGTCGGTCTGGTAGCCGCCAAGGATGAAAACTGGCTCGGTCATGGTGCAAATTCCTCCCTTTGACTAACCGGCGAAATAGCGGCCGGGCGTGACGTACGGCAGGTTGAACAACGGCGTGGGGATCTCGCCGCGAAGGGCGGCGTCGAGCACCGGGGCCGAGGGCAAATCGTAGCGCTTCAGCATTGCCGCTGTCCGCTTCAGGCCGATGAGGTCGACGAGGCCGCTCGGCGGCGCCCAGTTGAACCCGGCCGTCATGATCCGGTCTGCGTCGGCATACGTGGCGACCACTTCGTCCTTGCCGACGCGGTTGAGGGCGTAGCTGACGTAGCCAAGGATGACCTTGCGGGCGATGTCGGCCTGGGCACCCTCTGCCTCCATGAAGCAGTCGATGCCCTGCTGGTAGCGGCCGCTGCGGTGGTAGGCGCGGACCTGTTCGACGAACGGCACCTTGAGCCCGGGGTCCACGGCGACGTACTTGCCGGACGCGGGGTCGAGGACTTCGCTGCGAAGCTTCCCGTCGAGGGTGAACTTGCGGTAGAAGCCGCCGAGTTCGGGCGTCTTGTCGCCGAGGTGGCCGTGGTGGATGAGGTCGCCCATGTACTTCGGCATGGTGAACGAACCGATCGCCTCGTCCGTCGCGTTGGCGGCGACGTTGTCGACGATCGCCTGGTGGACATCCCAGCCGACGAGGTCGACGGTCGCCAGGGGGGCCATCGCCCGGCCCGTGTAGGGGCCGACGAGCGTGTCCATGAGCTGGACGCCGTGCTTTTCGGCGAGCTGGGCGACTTCGTTCAGGACCTTGAAGCCGATCCGGTTGCCCGCGAAGGCCGGGGTGTCGGTGCAGGTGATGACGGCGCGCCCGAAGCGGTTGGCGAGGAGATCTTCGACCGCCGCCACGAGGCCCCGGTCCATCGCCGGGTGGGGGATGACTTCGACGCCCGTCATGACGTGCGGCGGGTTGTAGAGGTGGATGCCGGCGAAGTGCGACTGGAAGCCCTGACTCAGGCCCGCCGACATCTCCCGGATCGAAAGACCCGAGGAGACGGTGGCGACCAGCGCGTTGGGCGGCCGGACGGCATCAACGCGGGCGAAGATGTCCTTCTTGAGGGAGAGTTCTTCGGCCAGGCATTCGAAGATGAGGTCGGCGCCGGCGAGGACGGTGGCGAGGTCGTCATAGGTCGCGCAGCTGACGGAGTTGATGATCGTTTCCGACTTCGCGATGCCCTGGATCTGGCCGAGGGCCTGTTCGGCCTTGCCGATGTCGCGGGCGACGAGGGTGACTTCGCACCCCCCGGAGGCGAAGAGCGCGCCCGATCCGGCGCCCATCGCCCCATTCGCGCCAAGCACGACGACCTTTTCGAGCCGTACGGCTGGCAGTGTTTCCGTGGTCAAGGTCCCTTCCTCCGGCAACAGCGAGTTACGTCCGGAAGAGAATACCGGAGAGACGGGGCGGACGTACAGTTTCGCTGATACGAACGTCGTCTCGTATCGGTTGGCGCTATCGATCTCTCGTCCGGCGCCGAAACAGGCTTGCCTCCGCTCTGGTAGATTCCGCCCGTGAGCGAATCCACCCCAGACTACGGCCTCATCGACCGCGCCGGCCCGGGCGCCGGGATCTTCTATCCCCGGCGCGATTCCTCGCCCGCCCCGGCCGGCGCGACCGACCTCCTGTTGGAGGTGGCGCCAGGCGTCACCCTGGGGGCGCGGTTCTACGCCACGGACCCGGCGCTGCCCACCATCCTCTACTTCCACGGCAACGGCGAAGTCGCGGGAGACCACGACGACATCGCCCCGCTCTACCACGACTTCGCCGCCGCCAACCTCTTCGTCGTCGACTTTCGCGGCTATGGGCGGAGCGGCGGCATGCCTTCCTTCGCGACGCTCGTCTCCGACGGCCCGGCCGCGGCCGCGCGCTTCCACGCCATCCTTGACGAAGCCGGGTTCAGCGACCGCCGTTTCGTCATGGGGCGCAGCCTGGGCAGCCACCCGGCGCTCGAAATCGCGGCGCGCTGCCCGGGACGGTTCCTCGGGCTGGTCATCGAAAGCGGGGCGGCGAACTTGCGGCGGCTCGCGGACCGCATGGGCGTGGACGCCAGCTCAGGGGAGGCGGCGGCGCTGATAGCGGCCCACGAAGCCAAGATCGCCGCGATCCGCCTGCCCGTGCTCCTCATCCACGGCGAACAGGACGAGCTCATCCCCGTCGCCCACGCGCGCCTCCTCTACGACCTCCTCGCCGGGACGGAGCGCGAACTCGTGGTCATCCCCGGGGCCGGCCACAACGACCTCCTCTGGCTGGGGATCGCGCCCTACTTCCAGGCCATCCGGTCGTTCGTCGCCCGCCACGGGGCCTGAGGGTTCGCGCCCACACCACAGATCCGTTTCTGTGCTATGGTGGATGGGAGCGCACGCACATGCCGTGCCGCGGATGTCTCCTCAGGCTCTGTTGAAGCGGTGGTTGAGGTGTCCCGAGAGGGTTGGACCTCGCTCACCACGAATAACAGACGGAGAACAACTTACCTGCTTACCCTGAACCCCCAGACCAGCGATCAGCCAACCGGCGATCGCCCCGCCCCCACCAAAGCCGCCACCTTTGCTGACCTCGGCGTCTCCCGCGGCCTGGTCGCCATGCTTGCCCGCCGCGGCATCACCGAGCCCTTCCCCGTGCAGGCGCTCACCATCCCCGACGCGCTCGCGGGCCGCGACGTTTGCGGCAAGGCCCGCACCGGCTCGGGCAAGACGCTCGCCTTCGGCCTGCCAATGATCGAACGCACGACCCGCTGCAAGCCGCGCCGGCCCCAGGCCCTGGTCCTCGTCCCGACGCGTGAACTCGCCAGCCAGGTCACGAACGAACTGGCGCCGCTCGCCGCCGTCCGCGAACTCCGCATCGCCGCCGTCTATGGCGGGATGTCGCTCTTCCGCCAGGCCCAGGCCATGCGCGCCGGCGTCGAAATCGTCGTCGCCACCCCCGGGCGCCTCAACGACCTCCTCCAGCGCGGCGACGTTTCCGTTGCCGACGTCACCCTCGCCGTCATCGACGAAGCGGACCAGATGGCCGACCTCGGCTTCCTTCCGCAGGTCGAACGCATCCTCGACCAGATCGAACACCAGCACCAGACGCTCCTCTTTTCGGCCACGCTCGATGGCGACATCGACCGCCTGGTCCGCAAGTACCAGGACAATCCGGTCTTCCACGAAGCCGTGAGCGAAGAGGAAAGCCCCCTGGAGATGAAGCACCGCTTCCTCGCCGTGGCCGAAGACGAAAAGGTGAAAGTCGCCGCCGACATCTGTGCCGGCCCGGAACGCACGCTCCTCTTCGTGCGCACGCAGCGTGGCGCCGACCGGCTGGTGAAGCAGCTCGCGACCGAAGGCGTCGCCGCCGGGGCCATCCACGGCGGCCTCAGCCAGCCCAAGCGTGAACGCGCCCTCCAGTCGTTCGCGCGGGGCACCGTGCCCGTGCTCGTCGCGACGAACATCGCCGCCCGCGGCATCCACGTCGACGGCGTCGACATCGTCATCCACCACGACCCGCCGGAAGACTCGAAGACCTACCTGCACCGTTCCGGGCGCACGGCCCGCGCCGGCGCCTCGGGCCTCGTCGTCACCCTCGTCGGGCCTGACCAGCTGCGCGCGGTGAACATCCTTCGCCGCGAAACCGGCGTCCGCGAATCGGTTGTGCCGATGATCCCGGGCGACCTTCGCCTCAGCGACCTTGCCGGGTGGACGCCGCCGCAGGATTCTGAACATGAACGAACCGGCAGCGCCAACGGGAACGGTGGCGGCACCGCGACCTATCGCCGCAACGGCGGTGGCGGACAGCGCGGCGGCTACCAGAACCGCGGCCCACGCCCGCCTCAGCAGGGGCGCTGGGGTTCGCAGCCACGTCGCGACGCGCCTGTCGCTGCCGGGGATCGGCCGCGCCAGGATCGCCGGGACGACCGGCCGTCCCAGGGCCCGCGTTACCAGCCCGCCAATATGGGGAGGACCCGATGACCAAGAAAGAGGGAATCGAAGTGGAGGGGACGGTCACCCAACCCCTCCCGAACGCCATGTTCAAGGTGGAACTGGCGAACGGCCACGAGGTTCTCGCCCACATCAGCGGCAAGATTCGCAAGAACTACATCAAGATCCTGATGGGCGACCGCGTCCTCGTGGAGCTTTCGCCCTACGACCTCACCCGCGGCCGGATCACCTACCGCTTCAAGTAGGCGGTTCCGCCGCCTCAGCCTCAGCCCCTGGCGCCGCCGGCCATTGCCGCCGCCAGAGGTAGCTGAGCGCGCCGCAGGCCACCCCCACGTTCAGCGACTCCACCCGCGGGTTCATCGGCAGGGCGACAACGAAGTCGCTCTCCTTCCGCAACAGCTCCCCGATCCCCTCGCCTTCGCTCCCCAGGATGAGCGCCGTCTTCGCGGGCCAGTCGAAGGCTGTCGCCGGCTGCGATCGCTCGCCCGTGTCCGCCGCGACCACCCAGTAGCCGTGCTCCTTCAGCGTCCGTACCGCCATCGCCAGGTTCTGGGGGGCGGCGACCGGCGCGATGAAGCTGAGCCCGGCGCTGGCGCGATGCACCCCCGGCGTCAGTAGCGCCCCCCGCCGCCGCGGCAGGACGATCGCGTCCGCGCCCACGGCGACGGCGGTCCGGAGCACGGCCCCGAGGTTCTGCGGGTCGGTGACGCGGTCGAGCAGGAGCACGAGCGAGTGGCCGGTGCTCCGTTTTGCGACGGCTTCGAGGTCCACCGGCTCCTGGTCCTTCAGGCGCACGAGGAGGCCCTGGTGGACACCGTCGCCGGTCAGTTCGTCCAGCCGGGGGATGTCGACGGCGACGACCGGGACGCTCGCCGCGCGGGCTTTCGCCACGAGTTCGAGCACGCGGTCGTTGCGGGTGTCGCCGAAGTAGTGGAGGGACCGGACCATGCCGGCGGCGAGGGCCATGGAACAGGCGTTGATCCCGAAGGCGAGGTCGTCCGGGGTCGCGTTGGGCTTGGGGCGCATGCGCATGACTGGAGTGTACGTGAAGGCGGGAAGGAGGGGCCGCTCATTGGGCGCGACTTCAACGGCCGCTACGTGACGGTTATCATCCAGCCAACCCCGGGCGATCCCCGGGTTTGGCGCCCGCGGACCGCGTGGCCGAGCAAGAAAGGCGAGGTCACGAAGGCTCGCAAGCAAGGAGTGCGTTAGTGATGAAAGAAGCTGACGAGGCTGAACGCGCTGACTGGGAGGGCGAAGGCCAGTTGCGGCGCGGTAGTCGCGGCGGTGGAAGTGCGGTTCAATCGGTGCGCTTCGGCCTCGAAGAGCTCCGTGAGATCCGCGCGGCCGCGGCACGTGCCGGCATCACCACATCCGAGTTCATCCGGCAGGCCGCCATCGCCCGGGCCGCCGGGCCCGCACCCGGGGCGTTCAAGGTCACTGGTGGGGTGGTGGGCGAAGTCTTCAAGCAGGCGAGCGAGGGTACGGAGAATCCCCATCGGGTAGACCTGCGCTCGACGGGCTAAGGGCCGCACTCAGGGTCCCCCACTCTCCGCGGCCCGCGCGAAGTTGTCGATGAGCAGTTCCGGCACGGGGGCCCGCCCGTGCCCCGCCGAGTTGATCGCCCGCGACATGGGGACGACGTCGAAGCGATAGCCACGGCCGTCGTAGAGGTCGCGGACGGCCGGGTGGTCCGAGTTCGAAAGCACGGCGAAGACCCCGCGCCGGGTCATCGCTTCGAATGCGTCCCGGAGCCGCTCCTGCTCGCGGGGGCCGAAACTGGCGGCGGTGTAGGCGGTGAAGTTCGCCGTCCGCGTGAGCGGCTGGTAGGGCGGGTCGAGGTAGACGAAGTCGCCGGGCCTGGCCCGGTCGCAGGCGGCTTCGAAGTCCTCGCAGCGGATCTCCACGCCGGCGAGCGCCGCCGAGCAGGCCCGCAGCCCGGCCTCGTCGAGGATGCGGGGGTTCGCGTAGCGGCCGTGGGGGACGTTGAAGCCGCCGTTGGCGTTGACCCGGTAGAGCCCGTTGTAGCAGGTGCGGTTGAGGAAGATGAGGCGGGCGGCGCGCTCGGTTTTGTCTCTGGGTTCGGCGGCGCGCACACGGTAGTAGAAGTCGCGGCGGCCGTCGTGGTCCCGGGCCAGGTATTCGGCGGCGAGGGGCCGAAGCGCCGCGATCAGACCTTCGACGGCGCCCTGGACGGCGAGGTAGCAGTCCACCAGCGCTCCGTTCGCGTCGGAGATCGCCGCGGGGAGCCCGGGGTGAGCCGCCCGGACCGCGAAGAACACGGCGCCGCCGCCCACGAACGGCTCATGGAAGCGGCCGCAGGCGCGCGGGACGCGAGCGGCGATCAGCGGCGCCAGCTTCCCCTTGCCCCCGGCCCACTTCAGAAACGGTGTCGCCATTCGCGTCATTGTGGGGGGCCTGCCCGGCGTGGGGAATCAGGCCTCCGCCGCGCTGGACACCGCCCCCGCCGCGCCACACCCTTGGGGACATGGCTGACAAAGCCCCTGTCTCCCGCGCCCCGCGCCCTGTCTTCTTCGGCTGCGCGATGGTCGTCTTCGCGGTGGGCTTCCTCGTCTTCTTCGTCATCCTCGCGGCCGCCTTCCTCGAGTCCGGCGCCGACAGCGGTGCGACGGTGCTCGAAGCCCCGGAGGCCTACGCGCGGGGTTCGTTCGAACTCAACCCCCAGCGCGGCTTCTACTTCATCCGAACGATCGACGGCGAGTTCGTGGCCTTGAACACGCTCGACGCCGCCAATCGCGCCGCCGCCAGTGGGCGCTGCCGGGTCGCCCCCCTCCCCACCGACGACCCCGCCCTCCCGGAGTTGCTGACGCGCTATGCATCGCGGCTCAACCCCGTGGCCGTCGGCACGACGGTGCTTTTCCGCGAAGGCTGCAACGGCGCCGTCTACGACATCACCGGCCTCCGGCTCGACGGCGAAGGGCCGAACCTCGACCGCCACCCGGTGACGCTCCGAGCCGACGGGCGCCTCTCCGTGGACGTCTCGAAGCGGCTCTGCAGCCGGCGCCAGGGCAGCGACCTCTTCGCCCCCGTTGAGTGCCCGTAGGCGGCTGTCCGAGACTCCCGGAGGTGGCGTCTAGGCCCCCATCCGTGGTAGAATTGTGAAGGTTACCGCACGATATCCCATCACCGGCGGAACCTGCGCGCGAGGCGTTAGTTTCCCGTTTATGACCAACCAACCGGCTCCCCAGGGCTCCTACACCGCTGAAAACATCCAGGTCCTCGAAGGGCTCGAGGCGGTCCGCCGCCGGCCCGGCATGTACATCGGCACCACCGACAAGGCCGGCCTCCACCACCTCATCAAGGAACTCGTCGACAACGCCGTCGACGAAGCGATGGCCGGCTACTGCGACCGCGTCGAGGTCATCATCCGCGCCGACGGCTGGTGCACGGTCACCGACAACGGCCGCGGCATCCCCGTCGACATCCAGAAGCAGACCGGCCGGACCGCGGTCGAAACCGTCATGACCGTCCTCCACGCCGGCGGCAAGTTCGGCGGCGGCGGCTATAAGGTTTCCGGCGGCCTCCACGGCGTCGGCGCGAGCGTCGTCAACGCGCTTTCCGAGGACATGTGGGTGGAAGTCGTCCCCAGCGAAGAAGCGCAGGGGACGCAGCACCGCGGCAAGGTCTACCGGCAGCAGTACGCCAAGGGCGTGCCCCAGACGGAACTGACCGGAACGCCCTACATCGGCGAGCGCCACAGCGGCACGATCGTCAGCTTCAAGCCCGACCACACGATCTTCGAAAGCGTCGACTTCGACTTCAAGATCGAAGCCGAGCGCCTCCGCCAGTACGCCTACCTCACGAAGGGCGTCTGGTTCCACCTCTTCGACGAACGCGACGGCAACGAGACCAACTACTACTTCGAAGGCGGCATCAAGAGCTTCGTCCGCCACCTGAACCGCGAACGCGAGGCGCTCAACTTCGAGCCCATCTACGTCGACCGCGAGGTGGACGGCAACGCCGTCGAAGTCGCCATCCAGTACAACGACGGCTACAACGAGGCCGTCTTCACCTTCGCCAACTCGATCAACACGATCGACGGCGGCAGCCACCTCACCGGCTTCCGGACGGCGCTCACCCGCGTCCTCAACGACTACGCCCGCAAGGCCAAGATCCTCAAGGACCAGGACCCGAACCTGACCGGCGACGACGTCCGTGAGGGCCTTGTCGCGATCGTCTCGGTGAAGCTGCCCGAGCCCCAGTTCGAAGGCCAGACCAAGACGCGCCTCGGCAACCCGGAAGTCGCCGCACAGGTCCAGCAGGTCCTCGCCGAGGCGCTCTCCCAGCACCTGGAAGAGAACCCGAGCGACGGCCGCAAGATCATCGAAAAGTGCATCACCGCCTCCCGCGCCCGGGAAGCCGCCCGCAAGGCCCGCGACCTCGTCCAGCGCAAGAGCGCCCTCGAAAGCGGCTCCCTCCCCGGCAAGCTCGCGGACTGTTCCACCCGGGACCCGGAAGAAGCCGAACTCTTCATCGTCGAGGGCGACAGCGCCGGGGGCTCGGCCAAGGGCGGGCGCGACCGCCGCTTCCAGGCGATCCTCCCCCTCTTCGGGAAGATCCTGAACGTGGAAAAAGCCCGCCCCGACAAGATGCTCGGCCACGAAGCCATCCGCCTGATCATCAGCGCCCTCGGCACGGGCATCCGCGAAACCTTCGACCTCGCCAAGCTCCGCTACCACAAGGTCATCATCATGTCGGACGCGGACGTCGACGGCGCCCACATCCGGACGCTCTGGCTGACCTTCTTCTATCGCAACATGCCCCAGCTGATCGAAGGCGGGCACCTCTACATCGCCCAGCCGCCGCTCTACCGGGCCGCCGTCGGGAAGAACGTGAACTACCTCTACAGCGACCAGGAGCTGGAGCTGTTTTCGAAGGGCAAGAAGAACGTCAGCGTCCAGCGCTTCAAGGGCCTCGGCGAAATGAACGCCGAGCAACTCTGGGAAACGACGATGCGCCCCGACACCCGGACCATGCTCCAGGTGATGGTGAAGGACGCCGCGGACGCGGACATGGTCTTCTACGAACTGATGGGCGAAGAAGTGGCGCCCCGGCGGAAGTTCATCCAGGCCCATGCGACCCAGGTGAAGAACCTCGACGTCTAGCCCGCCAGCACTTTGGCGACCAGCGCCTTGACGTCGTCGAAGGTGAAGGGCTTCTGGATGAAGCCCGCGAGGCCGCCCTCGGCGAAGCTCGCGGCCGCTTCCTGTTCCGAATAGCCGCTCATCAGGACGACCGGCAGGCCCGGAGCAAGTTCGTGCAGCGCCCGGACCGTCTCCCGGCCGTCAAGCCGGGGCATCGTCATGTCGAGGAGCACGAGCGTCACCTCGTCCCGGTTGGCGGCGAACAGCTCCAGCGCCTCCTCGCCGTCGGCCGCGGCGATGACGCGGAAGCCCATCCGTTCGAGCATTCGCGCCGTCACGGTCCGGACGGTCGGCTCGTCGTCGGCGATGAGCACACAGCCGGTCCTCCCGGCGGCGCCGGTTGCTGGCGCTTCCTTCGACGGGCCGGGCGCCTCCGGTGGCGCCGCCGGGAGCAGGAGCCGGAAGGTCGTCCCCTCGCCCGGTTCGCTTTCCACCTTGATGGCCCCGCCGTGGCGCCGGACGATCCCGAGGACCGCAGACAGCCCCAGGCCCCGGCCGGTGAACTTCGTCGTGAAGAACGGTTCGAAGATGCGCGCCTTCGTCGCCGCGTCCATCCCGCTGCCGGTGTCGCTGACGTCGACGTAGACGTAGTCGCCTTCGTCGAGGTCGGGCGAGAGGTAGGCGCTGGCGAGGGCGGCCCGGTTGGCGTGGAGGACGCCGGTGGAGACGGTCACCCGCCCCGGGTTGTCGCCGATCGACTCGGCCCCGTTGATGACCAGGTTCATGATCACCTGGCGAAGCTGGGTCGGGTCCGCTTCCACGGGCGGGAGGCCGGCGGTGAGGTTGTAGTAGAGCGCCACCTTCTTCGGGAGCGAGACGTGGAGCAGGTTCCCCATCTCCTGCACCATCGCCGAAAGCTCCACCCGTTCGACGACGAAGCGGCCCTTGCCGGAATAGGCGAGCATCTGGCGGGCGAGGTCGGCGGCACGCTCGGAGGCGGTCTCGACCTCTTCGAGGTAGGGCCTCACGGGGGATGAAGGCGGCAACTCCATCATCGCGAGGTTGGCGTTGCCCATGATCGCGACGAGGAGGTTGTTGAAGTCGTGGGCGATGCCGCCCGCGAGCACGCCGAGGCTCTCCAGCTTCTGGGTCTCCAGCAGCTTCCGTTCGAGGTCGAGCCGCTCCGTCTCCGCTCGCTTGCGTTCGGTGATGTCGAGCGAGGCAGTCAGGACGCAGAGTTCGCCGTCGACTTCGATCAGCGCGTAGGACTCCAGGACTTCGCGCAGTTCGCCGTCTTTCCGCCGCAGCTGGCGCTCGTTGCTGGCGATGGTGCCCGTCTGCCGGAGGGTGCGGGCCAGGGCGCGGATCTCGTCCCGGCGCTGCCAGATGTCGAGGTCCTGCTCCTTCTTTCCGAGGACTTCCTCCCGGCCGTACCCGGAGAGCTCTTCGTATGCCGGGTTGACGTCGACGAAGATCCCATCGCGGTAGGTCAGGATGCTCGTCGCCGCGGGGCTGGCGTGGAAGGCGCGAGAGAACCGCTCCTCAGACTTGCGCAGCGCCTCTTCGGCGCGCTTCCGGCCGGTGATGTCGACCGAGGTGGCGAGGATGCAGGGCTGGCCGGCGATCTCGATCAGCTCATAGAAGTCGACGACGTCGCGTGTTTCGCCATCCTTGTGCCGAAGCTGGCGTTCGAGCCCGGTGACCGAACCCTGGTGGCTCAATTCCGCGGCGACCCGGTCCCGCACCGTCGTGTCGGACCAGAGGCCGAGCTCGTGGGCCGTCTTGCCGACCACCTCGTCAAGGTCGTAGCCGATGATTTCAAGGAAGGCCTGGTTGGCGTCGATGAACCGCCCGTCGGCGAAGTTGACGATGCGGGTGGCCGCCGGGCTGGCGTGGAACGCCCGGGAAAAACGCTCTTCCGACTTGCTCAGCGCGTCTTCCGCCTGCTTCCGGGCGGTAATGTCGGTGAGAGTGCCCTCCAGGTAAAGCACCTGCCCGTTTTCGCCCTGCACCCACCGGGAGTTCTCGAGGACGATGATCTCGCTGCCGTCCCGGCGGCGGAGGCGGAGCTCGCCGTTGAAGCTGCCGCCGCCGTCACGGAGCCGCTGGAGCATGTCCTGGCGGTCGTCCGGGTCCGCGTACAACTGCCCGATGTCGTTCACGGCAAGCAGCTCTTCTTCGGATTCGAAGCCGAAAAGCCGTACCAGGGCGGGATTGGCGGTGAGTAAGCGGCCTTCGATGGTCGACTGGTAGAGGCCCTCGGGGACGCGTTCGAAGAGCGAACGGTACTTTTCTTCCGAGGCCCGGATGGCCTCCTCCGCGGCCTTGCGGACGCTGATGTCGCGGAACTGCCAGAGCCGCCCGAAGGGCTCGCCGTCGTCGCCGACCAGCGGGGCGCTGTGCGCGTCGAAGACGCGGCCATCGCGCAGGGAGATCTCGCCCGAGAGGGAAGCGTTGGGCCGGGCGAGCGCGTCGGCCACGAGGGCGCGCATCTCTTCGGCGTTTTCGACCAGCCGGTAGGGCGCCGCCCGGCGCTCTGCTCGCGAACCGACGACCACCTCCTCGGAGAGCCCCCACATGTCGCGGTACCGGCGGTTGTGGCTCAGCACCTCGCCAGCGAGGCCGACCACCAGGATCCCGTCGGGCGACGCTTCCTGGCTGACTTTCAGGATCGCGGTGAGCCGGCGGTTCTCTTCGGCGGCCTGGCGGGTGGCGGTGATGTCCACCGACGAGCCGATGTAGCCGGCGAACTCCCCGTTCGGTTCGAACCGAGGGACCCCGGTGTCGAGGACCCAGCGGTAGTCGCCATCGCGCCGGCGGACACGGTATTCGGTGGTGTAGGGCGCCCGGGCCTGGGTGGCAAGCGTGTAGACGCGGTCCAGCGGCCCCAGGTCGGCGGGATGCACGTGTGCTTTCCAGCCTTCCCCGAGTTCGCGTTCGAGGGTGCTGCCGGTGAGGGCGAGCCACGACTGGTTGACAAAGAGGCAGCCTCCTTCCGGGTCCGCCACCCAGACGTAGAGCGGAGTCGCATTGGCAAGGCTCCGGAACCGCTCCTCGCTTTCCCGCAACGTCTCCTCCGCGTGGCGCCGCTCGGTGATGTCCCGGTAGTACCAGACGCGGCCGTAGTTTTCGCCGTTGTCGCCGAGGAGCGGCGCCGAGTACGTGTCGATCACCCGGCCGTCACGCAGGATCCGTTCGCTGCCGTACGTCGCCAGGGGCGTTCGGTAGAGTTCCTGGACGCGCCCCACGAATCCTTCCGGGTCTTTCAGCAAGCGGGAGATCGCCTCCGACCGTGCCGCCCTCCCCGCCCGCACGGTGGCTTCGTCCATCCCCCAGAGGTCAAGGAACCGCCGGTTCCAGGAGACCGCCTCGCCATCTGGATCCACCACCAGGATCGCGTCGCGGGAGGCCCCTTGTTCCACGGAGAGAATCGTCGCGAGACGGCGCCGCTCTTCCCCGGCCTCCTCGCGGGCCGTGACGTCGCGGGAGATCGCGATGACTGCGGGTTCCGGCCATTCGTCTCCCCTGAGGGCTCGCCCCGACGCTTCAAGGGTGACGAAGCGGCCGTCGGCGCGGACCGCCCGGAAGACCGCGTTTTGGCCGCGGGTCCCGGTGAAGAGCCCGGCCATCGCGGCGAGCACCAGGCCGGCATCGTCCGGGTGGAGGATGGAGGCGACGGACCGCCCCAGGAGGTCTTCGGGACGGTAGCCGAGCATGGTCGTGAAGGCGCCGTTCGCGAAGAGGAACCGCCCCTGGAGGTCGGTGATGGAGACGAGGTCGGGCGAGGTGTCGAGGATGGTGTGGAACCGGCGTTCGCTTTCCCGGTGCTGCCTCTCGGCCTCGTACTGGGCCGTGACGTCTTCGACGCTCGTGGAAATCAGCCGGCGGCCGTCGAACACTCCCGCCGACCAGAGCGTCCATTTGACGTGGAGCTGCTCGCCATCGCCCCGGACCACGATCCCGTGCGCGGTTTGGGGCTCCCCCCCGGCGAGGAACCGGGCATACGTTTCGCGCGCCTCCTCCGCGTCCTCCGGGCGGAGGACAACGGTGAAATGACGGCCAACGAGGTCCTCGGCGCGATAGCCGTAGAGTTCGCAGTAAGCGCGATTCACGCCCACGTAGCAGCCGCTTTCGTCCGTCCAGCAGCCTGCCACGGGGGAGGCGTTGAACAGCCTCGAGAGCGCGGCCGACGGCCCATTGGTGGCTCCCGAAACCGCCCGGCGGTCCACCCTCCGCCGGAGCAGCTTCAGGCGGGTGAGCGCGCGCTCTTCCTCCAGCGGCGACTCCAGGTAGTCATCCCAGCCGGCGGCGGCGACTTCCGCCAGCGCTGCCCCCGCCAGCCCGGCCGCCACCAGCAGCGCACCAGAGCTCTTCAGCCGCGCTTCGGCCGCAGCGGCCGCGTCCCATTCGCCCCGGAAGTCGTGGATCCGGAGGGCAGCTTCCCCGGGACTGTCCTGCCCCGGCCTGTGCGCGGCAAAGCCCGCCGCCTCCGCCAGGGCAGCGAGACGGGGGTCCGGCGGGGACCCGGCCGGCGCCGTGATGCAGACTCCTGGCTTCAATCGCTTCCCGTCCGTCACGTCCGTCACGTCCGTAGGGACGGCTGGCCGTCTCCCACACAGGCGAAGCCTACCGGCTGCGGTCAAATTGTCATACACATCGTTCGCGGCTTCAGGGGATCGGCGGCTCGAATTCGGGGTAAACCCTTACGTGCCGTGGGGCACAGGGCGCGCCCGGGGTCTCCTTCCGCTATCCTGCGGAGGTGGCCGAACAGTACGTCGCAACCGACAAGCGCACCGGGCTCGAAGTCGCCGTCACGGGCGAATTCCCGCCGCACCCGGACGACCGCGTCCGCATCGCCCGGACGACGACGCTCTTCACGCGGCTCATGTCCACCATCCTTGCCACCGAGAACGAGAGCCAGCGCCGCGAACGCTTCTTCGCCATCGAAACCCAGCTGGAGATGGCCGACGCCCTCATCCGCGAGGACATGGAAGAAGTCCAGCGGCTGATGCAGAACACGATGGAGCGCATGGGCATCAGCCGGGAGCAGCTGGACGACCTCACCCGCCGGATCATGGAGCAGTTCGGCGGCGGCGGCGAAGGTCCCTCCCTCCCCGGCGGCGAAAACTAAGAGCGCTCAGCCCACCGGGGCCGGGGCGCCTGCCTCTTCCGCGAACGCCCGCTCCATGATGCTCCCCATCTCGTCGAGGCCGCGTCCGCCGGTATTCTCTGTGACGGCCCCGGCAATCTCGCGCCAGAGCCCGATCACCTGCGCCAGCTGCTCGCGATGGTAGATCGCGTAGGCCGAGGCTATCGTCTCGAGGTCCCGGCCGAGGCGGTCGAGCTCCGGCGTGCCCCGCTCCTGGGCCAGCCACGCCAGCCTGGTCGCAAGGTGGTCCCAGGGCCAGGTCACCACGACGTGCTCGCGGTCCGACAGTGCCGCCTGGAAGCCATCAGCCGTCCGCCGTGCCACCAGCGCCGCCTCTTCGATGGTCGCCGGGGCGGCGCCGAGCCTTCCCCGCGCCGCGCCGGGGTTCGCGTAGGCGGCGCCGCAGAGGATGGAGCCGGCGCTCGCGCAGGTCCGTTCGAGTTCGGCGAAGCTCAGGGAGGCGAGGTCACGGTCGCCCAGGAACTGGCGAAGCACCCACGCCCCGAACGACGGCCGGGCAGGCGGATGGTGTGGGCGGGCGCGCGCGAAGATCTTCACTCACCCTATTCTCGGCTGGCGGCCGCTCGCTCCACACGGGGCCGGGGGGCGATCGCCGCCACCACCGCCGCGGCCGGGGCCGCCGCCGGGGGAAGGTAGAGGAGCTCCCCGCAGAGGCCGCAAAGCATCCGGCCGGGCAGTGGCAGGGGGCGGCCTTCGAAGACGCGCTGGTGTTCTTCCTCGGGGTGAGGGCACATGCCGCCAGCCTTGGCCCTTCGCCCGGGAGCCCAAATCCCCTGGTGTCACTCCCCGCCATCGTCCCCGGCGGCGTAGGATTCCCCCATGCCCGACTCGCCCGAACCGGCCCCGTCCCTTCCCCGCAACGCCGTCGTCATCCTCCTCGACAGCCTCAACCGCCACATGCTCGGCGCTTACGGAGGGCGCGAGTTCGCCACCCCGAACCTCGACCGCTTCGCCGCCCGCAGCGTCCGTTTCCAGAACCACTACACCGGCTCGCTCCCCTGCATGCCCGCCCGCCACGACCTCCTCTGCGGCGCCCTCGACTTCCTCTGGAAGCCCTGGGGCTCGATCGAAGTCTGGGAAGACGCCATCACCGTCGCCCTCCGCCAGGCCGGGATCACGTCGATGCTCCTCTCCGACCACCCCCACCTCTTCGAAGTCGGCGGCGAAAACTACCACACCGACTTCACTGCCTGGGAGTACGAACGCGGCCACGAAAGCGACCCCTGGAAGACCCGCCCCGACCCGAGCTGGATTGGCGCGCCCCACTGGGCCGGGGTGAAGTTCGCCTACGAAAACTCACGCGGCTACTTCCGCGACGAAGCCGACTTCCCCGGCCCCCGGACGATGGCCGCCTCGGCCCGCTGGCTCGAAGAGGATTCGTCCTACGCCGACCGCTACTTCCTCTTCGTCGACGAATTCGACCCGCACGAGCCCTTCGACACGCCCGAGCACTACGCCCGCATGTACGACGACACCTGGGAAGGGCCGCACCTGATCTGGCCGCCCTACCACGCCGCCACCACCAGCAAGGGCGTCCTCACGCCGCGCCAGGCTCACCAGGTCCGCTCCTGCTACGGCGGCAAACTGACGATGATCGACCACTGGTTCGGCCGCGTCATGGAAGCGCTCGACCGGACCAACGCCTGGGAGGACACGGCCGTCATCGTCTGCACGGACCACGGCCACTACCTCGGCGAGAAGGACATCTTTGGCAAGCCGGCGGTGCCTGTGTACGAACCGCTTGGCCACATCCCGCTGATGATCTCCTGGCCGGGCCAGGCCCCCCGCGACGTCACCGCGCTCACGACTTCGGTCGACATCCACGCGACCCTGCGGGAGATCTTCGGGGTCGCCGCCCGCCACCGGACCCACGGCGTCTCCCTCGTCCCGCTGGTCACGGGCCAGGTCGCATCCGTGCGCGACTACGCCCTCTCCGGCGTCTGGGGCCGCGAAGTCCACCTCGTCGACGGTCGCCACAAATACGCCCGCGCACCCCAGGGCGAGAACTCCCCGATCTCCGTCTGGTCGAACCGCTGGTCGACGATGCCCGCGGGGCCAACGAAGCTGAACCTGCCGCCGCCGGACGACCGCGCCTGGCTGGACCACATGCCGGGGACCCGCATCCCCGTCATCCGCCAGCCCTTCCAGCCGGGCGACATGCTGCCCTACTGGGCGGGCGGCCGCTTCACCGGCAACCACCTCTACGACCTCGGCATCGACCCGACGGAGGACGAGAACCGCGCCGGCCACCCGCTCGAACGCGACATGGCCGACCTCCTCCGCCAGGCCCTCCAGTCGATCGAAGCCCCCGACGACCAGCTCGCCCGCCTCGGCCTCGCGTAGCGTCTACGCCATCCCCGGGAGCCCGTCACCGTAGACGATCAGTGCGATGCCCGCGGCGGCCATCACCACCGCCGTCACCCGCGCGACCTGCGGGCCCCACTTCGTCACCTTCTCCGTGAAGATGAGCACTCCGAGCGTGACCATCCAGCCGATGCTCATGACCCCGGCGACGATCAGGCCGACCATCAGGCCCACGCAGCATCCCAGGCACCAGAGGCCATGCTTCACGCCCATCCGCAGGGCCCCGGCGGGGCCGTCGCGCCACTCCTTGAGCATGAACCCGAGCGGCGACCGGCACTTCGAGAGGCAGAAGCCCTTGAACCCCGTGAACTGGTAGATCCCGGCGCCGATCAGCAGCGTCCCGCCGATGTAGGGTCCGGCGTCCGTCACCGCGTCCCAGCGTGCGGCGGCCTCCCCGGCGAGCTCATTCAGCCCGTAGACCGCGACCCCGAACACCCCCCAGACGAGGATGTAGCTGGTCACGAACAGTCCCACAAGCAGCCCAGCCCTGCCCTTTCCGTTCGTCTTCCTCGCGGTCCGCGTGTAGGTTGCTGCCATCGGCACCGCAGCCGGGAACATCATCCCCGCCATCATCGCCACCCACGCCCCGGAAAAGACCGCGAACGTCGCCGGCCAGGGCCATGAGTCCATCTGCTGGGAGACACCGATGCGCATTCGGAGGTCTTCGCGCGGCGACATCGTGTCCATGCCCGTCATTTCGCCGTCGGGCATCATGTGTTCTTCGGTGGCCGCCCCGTCCATGGCGCCGTCGTCCATCGCGGGCATGCCACTGCCCGTGGCGGGCTCGTCGTCCATCGCCGCGTTGTTCGTGAGGACGATCGCCCACGCCCCGACGGTGACCGCGAGCAGGGCAGCCCCGATGGTCAGCGAGACCCGGTCCAGTTGGACATGCCGCTGCAAGGTGGCTGCGTTCATCGGTTATCGCGTCCTTCCGCCCGTTTCAGGCGCTCCACGCGAACGGGACACGCATCGCCGCACCCAGGCTCTCCCAGCGCCGCAGTTCCGGGTCGCTCCCGCCGGACCCCACCCCGTTGGCCAATTCCGCTTCGGGCGTTGCGAAGGCCTCCATCACCGGCGCGTCGAGCAGCCTCGCGCGCTGACCGTTGGACGTCTTGAACCAGGTCATCTGGATGGTCCCGGCGCCCGCGATTGACCCCTTGACCTCGTTTTCGTCGGCGGTGACGGAAATGGCCGCGACCTTCGACGGAAGCCACGCGGCAACGGCGTCTTTCAGCCCGGCCCAGACCCCGCCCCGGTTGCCCTGGAAGATCGCTTCGAGGTGTCCCCGTTGCTGGGCGCTGAGGGCCGTGTCGAAGTAGATCCGGCCTTTTTCGATCCCGCCGAAGAAGTCTCCCGGAAGCTGGAGCGCCACCGCCATTTTCGCGCCGCTCAGGTCAACCCCGTCGGCCGAGCCGCGCTCGATTTCGTAAAGCTGGATGGCGGAGCACCAGCCCTGGTCTGGCTCCGCCGGCCCGAGGACGCAGCGGCAGTTGGCCTTGCAGCTGCAGGATTCGTACCAGGCGCCTTTCATGTTCCACGCCATGTCGTTCGCTCCCTTCGATCATGACAAGCCGGGAGCGGCAACCCCCGTGCGGCGTCGAGTATGCCGAAGAGCAAAGAGGAATACAAGTAGTCTATGTGAGCAATTGAACAAGCGGATTGATGCCGCGCCAACAGCCCCTCTGAGCTCGCCCGCCGCACCCCGGACAGTCGCTCCACACCCTTCCCGGAGCTTCGCCATGACCACTGCCCGCCGCCGGCCGGAACCGCCCTTCCCCGTCACCCTCCAGCGCATGGACGAAGACCGCCTCCGCCGCTACCGCGACAACCTCGACTTCTACGAAGGCCGCCAGTGGCAGGGCCGTGCCCGCCGGGGCGAACGCCGCCTCACCTTCAACTATGCCCGCGCCTTCGTCGACAAGATCACCAGCTACCTTCTCGAAGGCGCCTCGATCCAGGTCGAAGCCCGCGACGGCGACTCCCCCGAAGGCCGCGCCCGCGCCCGCGCCGCCGAGACCGCCCTCCGCGAAGTCGAATCCGCAAACGGCCTCGCCCAGCTCGACTTCGAGACCGAGCTCGATTGCGCCGTCCTCGGCGACGCCGCCTACCGCGTGACCTGGGACGCGGCCGACGGCACCGTCCGGGTCACCGCTCCCGACGTCCAGGGCATCTTCGCCTGGCGCGTCCCCGATGACCCCGCCCGGGTGGTGACGGTCGCCAGCCAGTACCGCGTCGGCGACGCCTCACCCTCGGGGGCGCCCGGCGGCGAGTCGCTGGTCACCGAGCGCTGGACCGTGGACAGCTACGAATCCTGGCAGGGCAACGACCTCGTCCAGCAGGCGCCCAACCCCTACGGCTTCGTCCCCTTCGTCCTTTTCCCGAACGTGCGCGAGCCGAAACAGACCTGGGGCGCGAGCGACGTCCCCGCGCTGGTGCCCTCCAGCCGCGAACTGAACCGCGCCTACAGCCAGCTGAGCCAGATCCTCGAACTCTCCGGCAACCCGATCGCCGTGCTCGAAGGGGTGAACGGCTCCCAGGACATCGCCGTCGAGCCCGGCGCGGTCTGGGAAGTGCCCGAGAACGCCAAGGCCTACCTCCTCGACCTCCTCAAGGGTGGCGGCGTCGCCCTCCATCGCGACTACATTGACCTCATCTACCGGACGCTCCACGACCTCGGCGAATCGCCGCGGACCGCTTTCGGGCACAACCCCCAGGGCCTGAGCGGCATCGCCCTCAACACCGAACTCGACCCGCTGGCGAAGAAGGTCGCCCGCAAGCGGCTCATCCGGACGACCGTCTACGAACGCCGCTCGGGGCTGATCCTCCGGCTGCTCGCCCGGTACACCGGCCTCGACATCGAAGGCCTCCGCCCGGTCATGCACTGGGGTCCCGTCCTTCCCGTGGATCGCTCCCGGCAGGTCGCCGACGAGCGGACACTGGTGCAGGCGGGCATCACCTCGCGGCGCACGGCCGCCGCCCATCTCGGCGCCGACGATCCGGAAGCGGAGTGGGCGCGCGTCCAGGAGGAGGGCGGCGCGGGGGTCGCGGCGGGAAAGTAAAGGTGTCACAGAAAAATACCCGCCGGTCGGTAACCTTTGAGCAGACATAAACGTTTGTATCTGTGAAGCCGGGGCGCTCCCCGGAGGCCGGGCCACATCCCCGGCCCCATCCCAACAATCAGGTGTCCCACGCGGTCCAGATACGGAGTTCGTCCTATGCCGAGGGTCTTCACTTTTCCTCAACGATTGCCGTATTAGATTCTAGACATAGACGCGAGGCCCACTGACCCGAGCCGAACGCCTGGAGGTCGCCATGAGCGAACCAGCCACCAGCGTTATCTTCACCGCCGACGAACTCTGGCTCCTGCAGTCCGTGATTCGCCACGAAATGGCTCAGCCCGAGCAATGGAAGGCCCCGCCTGTCAGCGCCTCCCTCAACGACCAGGTCGCTGAAGCGCTCGTCCTCTGCCACGACCACGACCAGGCCGAAGCCGCCGTCCTTCTCAGCATTGCCGATTGCCTCGCCATCGACTTCTGCGTCCCCCAGGCCGCGAAGTCGCCGGCGGGGCTGCCCATCGGCAAGCAGGTCCTGTTGAAGTCGTTCCGGGCGCGCTCGGAGATCGCGAGCCGCTGGGCGCCGTCGAACGCCGAACCCGAAGCCCCTTCGCACGACGAACTGCTCACGAAGCTGGACCAATGGAAACGCCGCCGCCGCGGCAAGAGGAGTGCCTGAGATGCCCGCACCCACCACCACCCCCGTCGTCACCCCCACCACGAACCCGAACGAGTCGCCCTGGCCCGAACGCTACACCGACCCGGCCCGCATCTGCCCGCAGCAGCGGCGCGAAGGGGCCTCGCCGGACGTGGAGCCTTGAGATGGCCGCCTTCTGGTCCGAACACGCCTACGACCCCGGCCAGGACCGAACGGCAGAGGGCCCCCGGCCGCTCGCGGACCGCGTAGTCAACCGCTTCGACCCCGCCGGCATCGACGCCAGCCCCGGACGCCGCCTGCGCGCCTTCGCCGCCCTGATTTGCCGCGGCGAATGCGGCATCGTCCTCGCCCCCACGGCCCGCGGCGAGCAGCTCCTCGTCTGGCCCGACCGCGACGTGACCTACGGCGAGCTTCTCGGCCTCGTCCAACGCGACCCCGACCTCGGCCGGCTCCGCGGCGCCCTCTCCGAGCTCCCCCTCCGGATCGGCGACTACGGTCCCCTGATCCGGGACTTGCCGGAGTCGCCCCAGCGGTCGAACCGCGACCCGGACCTCCATTCGGCCCTCCAGGACCTCGGCGACGAGATCAACGAAGACATCCGCGAGGCCCTCGAATCGCTCGACAACCCCCACGCCTGGTACCCCGGCATCGACCAGGGCATCGACCCCGTGACCGACGACCACGTCCGGCTCGTCATCTGGGCGCTCCAGCGCGAACTCGACCGCGAGCTCCGCACCGGTTCCGGCAGCATGTCGTCGCTTTCGCCGCTGCCGGCCGCGCCGCTGAGCGAGCTCCCCTGGGACGTCCAGCGCGCCCTGGCCGAGCGCCGCCGCTGGCGCTACCGCCAGTGGGGCCTGGGCCGCGACCAGTGGGAGAAGGGCCTCTGGAACCTCTGGGAAGTCCCCGCCGACCCGGACTACGTCCCCCGCCGCTCGGCCCGCCTGACCGCCGCGGCATAGGATCCGCCCGCCCCCGACTGCGCGCTTACATCCCCCTTCGCCCTCCCGTGCGAAAGTCGATCGCGGAGGCGTACACACCATGCAGGTCGCGATCACCGGTTGCAGCGGGCTCATCGGCACGGCCCTGCGCCAGCAGCTTGAAGCCGCGGGACACACCGTCACCCCCGTGCGGCGCGGCCCCCCAACAGACCCGGCAGCCCACTGGGACCCGGCCTCGGGCTGGTTCCGCGAAGGCGCCCTCGATGGCATCGACGCTGTCGTCCACCTCGCCGGCGCTTCCATCGGCGAGGGGCGCTGGTCGGCGGCTCGGAAGCAGGAGATTCGCGCCAGCAGGGTAGAGGCGACGGCCCTGCTCGTCCGTCACCTGGGCACGCTTGCGAACCGCCCCCGGGTGCTCGTCACCGCCAGCGGCACCGGCTTCTACGGCAACCGCGGGGACGAACCCCTCACAGAAGACTCCACAGGCGGCAGCGGCTTCCTCGCCGACCTCGTCCGCGACTGGGAGGCGGAGGCGGCCAGGGCCGGCGACCTCGGCCTCCGCGTGGTCCTCGCGCGGACGGGCGTCGTCCTGGCGAAGGAAGGCGGCGCGCTGCCGAAGATGATCCTGCCCTTCCGCTTCGGGGCCGGCGGCAGAATCGGCAACGGCCGGCAGTGGCTCTCGTGGATCTCGCTGCCCGATGTGACTGGCGTGCTCGCCGACCTCCTCGCGCGCGACATCGCCGGCCCCGTGAACGTCGTCGCCCCGAACCCCGTCACCAACCGGCAGCTCACCTCGGCGCTGGCGAAGGTGCTCCGGCGCCCCGCCGTCTTCCCCGTCCCCGGCTTCGCCCTGAAGTTGCTCATCGGCGAATCGGCCGAGGAGCTGCTCCTCCAGGGCCAGCGCGTCCTCCCGGCCAGGCTGGAGGCCGCCGGCTACCAGTTCCAGCAGCCCGACCTCGCCTCCGCGCTCACCGCGACCCTCAAGGGCGGCCAACGGTAATCGCGCGCCGCGAGCGGTCCCCCGCCGCGGGTTCGCTCCTCGCCGTATAGTTGCGCCCATCCCACCGGAGGGTGTCGAGGTGCGCGATTTCGAAGGGAAAGTGGCGGTCGTCACCGGCGCCGCCAGCGGCATGGGGCGCGCGTTCGCCGAAAAGTTCGCCCTCGAAGGCATGAAGGTCGTCCTCGCCGACTACGAGGAAGCGCCGCTGGAAAAGGCCGTGCTCGACCTCCGCCAGCGGGAGTTCGAAGTCATGGGCGTCGTCGCCGACGTCTCCAGCGCGGTCGCGGTGGAAGAACTCGCCCGCCGGACCGTCGACGCCTACGGCAAGGTCCACATCCTCTGCAACAACGCAGGGGTCGTCGCCGACAGCGAACTGGGCCGCCTCGGCTGGGGCCAGGGCAAGGCGATCTGGGACCAGTCGCTCAAGGATTGGCACTGGGTGATGGGCGTCAACTTCTTCGGCGTCGTCAACGGCATCCACGCCTTCGTCCCGGGGATGGTCGCCCACGGCGAAGAGGGCCACATCGTCAACACCGCTTCCATCGCCGGGCTCACTTCCGGGCCGGGCCTGCCCATCTACGGGGCGTCGAAGCACGCCGTCGTCCGCGTCAGCGAGGCGCTCCATGCCCAGCTCGCGGAGGCGGGGTCGAAGCTCAGGGCGTCGGTCCTCTGTCCCGGCCGCGTGACCACCCGGATCGCCCTCGCCAGCCGGAACAAGCCCGGCGAGATGTACGAACCCGGCGAACAGCCCCCTTCGCGCGAAGACCTCGAACGCCGCGAACAGGAATGGGCGACCCGCCCCGGCGCCCCCGGCATGACCCCGGAAGAGGTCGCCGGCCTCGTCTTCGAAGCGATCCGCAACGAGCAGTTCTGGATCCTCACCCACGACGAATACGACCCCGCGATCCGCGCCCGCATGGAGTCGATCCTCGCCCGCCGGAACCCGGAAGCGCGCGGCTTCTGACCGCGGCCAGCGCGCTTGTGCAGCCCTGGCTCAAGCCCGGTAGAATCCCCGATCACCCACACCGGGCGCCGCGCGGTCCACGTCGCCGGGCCCGTCACCCAGGAATCGAGGAACCCGCATGTCTGTCGCACCCACAACCGTCTCCGTCCGCGGAGGGATGTTCAACCCGCCCGTCTATCGCGCCGGCCGCGGCGAACCCCTGCTCTATCTCCACGCCGCCGGCGGCATGGGCCGCGGCTGGACGCCCGAGCTCGCCGCTCTCGCCGAGTCCTACGACGTCATCGTCCCCGTCCATCCCGGCTGGGACGACACCGCCGGCCTCGACAAGATCGACGACATCCACGACATGGTCGTCTACCTCCAGGACCTGGCCGACGCCCTCGGGCTGAAGTCGTTCAACCTCGCCGGCCACTCGATCGGCGGGCTCTTCGCCGCCGAACTCGCTGCCGCCCGCCCCGACATGGTGAAGAAGCTCGTCCTCACCTGCCCCGTCGGCTTCTGGATCCCCGAGACCCCTGTTACCGACCTCTTCATCCTCCTCCCGAACGAGCTCCCCGGCGTCATCTTCGGCGACCTCACGAACCCCGTGATCCCGACGCTCTTCCAGCCGCCGAAGGACGAAGACGAGATGGCCCAGATGATGTACCTGCAGCTGACGAACTTCTCGGCCGCCGGCAAGTTCATCTGGCCCATCCCCGACAAGGGACTGAAGAAGCGCATCCACCGCCTTTCCGCCCCCACGCTCATCGTCTGGGGCGACCAGGACCGCCTCACACCGCCCGCCTACGCGGACCTCTTCCATTCGAAGATCCGCAACTCCCAGGTGGCGATGATCAAAGGCGCCGGTCACATGGTCCCGCTCGAGAACACGCCCGCCTTCGCCGCCGAGGTCAAGGCCTTCCTGGGGTAGCGGCCGCGGCCCCACGCCATCCGTACCGCGACCGCGAGGGAGCGGTGTCTCCGCGCGCGGCACACCCGGCGGCGCGCCAGCCGCAATCCCTGGCCGTGCCGCGACCGTAAGGGAGTGGTTGTTCGAACCTCCGCCCAAGCGCGAAGGATGGCAGCCCGTGGCCCGCACAGGTGTGCACACGCGGGAACCCGCTCCTTAACAGTCGCGGCACGGCGATGCGAGACCCTCCACGAGCCCCATCCGTACCGCGACCGCGAGGGAGCGGCGCCGTCTCTCGCGGCACACCCGGCGGCGTTCCGGGCGACCGGACTTCGACAGGGTGTGTCTCGATGCGGAAGAGTCGCGCCCGGCGATGCGCCCACGGTGGGGCGCGGCTACCCCTTCCCCGCTACTGGATCGGCGACTTCGGCGTCGCGATCATCCGCGTCACCTGCATCTTCTCGCGCTCCATCATCGCCGGGATGCGCGGGCCGATGCTGTTCTTCCACTCGTCGCACTGGTAGACGGCCTCGTAGAGCGCTTTCCGCTCCTCTTCGTCCTTGAACCGCCGCAGCCAGATGTAGGTGGTCTCATCCTGCTCCGAAACCCAGCTCCCGAGGATCACCATCCCCTTCGCGACCTGGAGCGGGATGATCTCCTCCTCCATCAGGCGGACCCATTCCTCGCGGTAGCCGGGGACGATGGTGTACTGGCGCAGTTCGAAGAGCATGGCTTCCTCCGTGGGGTGTCACGGGATTCTCAGTGACGCCGCACCCCGGCGCAAACGAAGAGAGGCGGCCCGGCGCCCTCAGGAGAGCGTTACTTCGTAGACGTACCGCGCGCCCTGCTGGAGTTCGACGCGCGCCCGCTTCCCCGCCGTCAGGGCCGGGAGGCGGAGGAACCAGTGCCGGTGCGGCAGCTCCGGCCCCCGGCATTCGCAGGCGTACGACTCGATCCGGGCAGGCAACCCCACGCCTTCGAAGCGGATCGCGAACGGCTGCCCTTCCGGCGGGAAGTACCCGAGCTTCGCCTTTTCGATGAGCAGGTAGCTTTCCTTCGCCTCTTCCTTGGAGACCTTCCGTTCGTACGCTTTCGCTGACGCCACCCCTGCTGCCTCCTGCGACTGCCGGCCCCCGGCCCGCGCGCGACGATTGTACCCCGAAGGCTACAATGCCCGGCGTAACCATCCACCGGGAAGCCCCGTGCCCGAAGAACAGCCGCCGCTCTATTTCGCCGTCTTCCACCAGCCCGGCCCAAACTGGGCGGAGGGTGTCCCCTTCGGCGACCAGGACGGGGTCGAGGTCCATGTCGCCTTCATGAAAGAGCAACTGGAGAAGGGCAACCTCGTCCTCGGCGGGCCATTCCTCGACAACTCCGGCGGGATGATGGTCCTCCGGGCCGCCTCCCTCGAAGCCGCCCGCACGATCGCGTCTGGCGACCCTGCCGTCCGCCGCCGCCTTCTCCAGGTGACCGTAAAGCCGTGGCTCCTGGTGATGGACGCCCTCAGCCCGGAAGCGTAGACAGGAGGCCACCATGGAAGCGCCACAACAGGTCCAACCATCGAAGCTCGCCGACTACTTCGAGGTCCTGACGAAGGCCGTCTTCCAGTCGGGCATGAGCTGGAAGGTGGTCGAAGCGAAGTGGCCCGGCTTCCGCGCTGCCTTCCACGACTTCGACCCCGCCACCGTCGCCGGTTTCAGCCCCGACGACGTCGACCGCCTCTGCGCCGACCCCCGGATCATCCGCAACCGGCGCAAGGTCGAGGCCACGGTCGCCAACGCCGAGACGATGCTGGCGGTCGACCGTGAGTACGGCGGCTTCGCGAACTACCTCCGCGCCCACGGCGGCTTCGACGCGACCGCCGCCGACCTGAAGAAGCGCTTCAAGTTCGTCGGCGACCTGGCCGCCTACTACCTCCTCTACGTAGTTGGCGAACCGGTGCCCCCGCACGAAGAGTGGATGGCCACCCGGGGCGTCACCCTGGAGCGCCGCCGCCCACCCTCGACGGCGTCGCTGCCCCGCCCGAGGGGGCGCTGAGATGTGCCGCAGCATCAAGACCCTTCGCGGCCAGGAGCCGCCCCCGACCGACGACGAGGTGGTGGCCGCCGCGCTCCAGTTCGTCCGCAAGATCAGCGGCTACCGCAAGCCGTCCCAGAAGAACGCGGCCGCTTTCGACGCCGCCGTCGCCAACGTGGCCGACGCCACCCGGAAGCTGCTCGCCGAGCTGGGAAGCCCGCCCGCGAACTGAGCGCCTGGCCCCTTCCCGGCCCAGGACTCTCCCGAGCGGCCGGAGGCGTTGACCAACTTACAGTGTAAATCGTACAGTGGCTTACGGCGTAAGTTTCCCGGTCACGCCCAAGGAGAGTTCAGCAACCATGCAGGCACTCGTTCACGACCGCTTCGGCTCCCCCGACGTCCTCGAACTTCGAGAGGTGGACACCCCTTCACTCGATGACAAGAGTGTGCTCATCCGTGTCTGCGCCGCCTCGGTGAACCCACTGGACTGGCACATGCTGACCGGCAGGCCCCTCCTGATGCGCGTGTCAGCGGGGGTCCGGCGCCCCAGGAGCCGGATCCGGGGCGCGGATGTCGCCGGTCGCGTCGAAGCGGTGGGTGCGACGGTTACCCATGTCCAACCCGGCGACGAGGTCTTCGGCGTCGGCGAGGCCACCTTCGCCGAGTATGCGCTGGTCCCGGGAAACGCGGTGGTCCACATGCCGAAGACCCTGACCCACGCCCAGGCAGCGTGCGTCCCCGTCGCGGGCCTCACCGCCCTCCAGGCGCTGCGCGACAAGGGAGGGCTGCAGGCCGGCCAGGCGGTGCTCATCAACGGGGCCGGCGGCGGCGTCGGTACCTTCGCGGTCCAAATCGCCAGGGCAATGGGCGCGCAGGTCACCGGTGTCTGTAGCACTCGCAACGTTGAGCTCGTGCACTCCCTCGGGGCCGAGCACGTGATCGACTACACCCGGGACGACTTCACGGCCGCAGGGAAGCGGTATGACCTCATCGTCGACAACGTCGGCAATCACGGGTTCTGGGCACTCCGGCGGGCGCTGACCCCCGCCGGGCGGTGCGTCATCGTCGGCGGGCCCAAAGGGAACGTCTTGTTAGGCCCTCTTAGTTCGATGGTGCGAAAAAAGCTGGCTTCCAGGTTCGTCAGCCAGTCGTTCGTCCCGTTCTTCGCCTCCCCGAACCGGCACGACCTCCAGGCACTCGCCGAACTCGTCGACTCCGGTGCGGTCACCCCCGTGGTCGACAAGATCTACGCGCTTGGAGAGGTTCCCTCCGCCCTCAGGCAGATCGCGGGCGGACACACCCGGGGAAAGCTCGCGGTCGAGATTCAGCGCGCGCCGGACCGCGAACAGTAACCCGGGCGGGCGCCTGCGCCGGTGCCGAGCCACGTGAACAGCGTGACCGGCGGGGCCGGGCCAGGCTCCAGCCAGCCCGGATCTCGGGGTTCTCCATGACATTCTCGCGAGATCCCCGCCGCGTTGCCCCGCTGCCTTAACGACCGGCCCCCGCCCGCCGATACCTACCGTGGGGAAGGGACGGACATGGCGCGCACACCAGACTTCATCGACCTGCTGGCGGATGCTGACCTGCTTCAGCTCATGCTGCTGAACTGTCCCGATGGTGTGGTCGCCACCGACCAGGACCACAAGGTCGTCCTCTATACCGGCGCCAGCGAACAGCTCTTCGGGTTCGAACCGATCGACGTCCTGCATAAGGATGTCAGCCGCCTCTTCGCCGACCCGCTGCAGTACCCCGAGTTCCTCACCCTCCTCGACGACAACGGCCGCGTCGTCAGCCTGGTCATGCTGGCGGCACGCAAGGGCGGCCACGCCTTTTCCGCCGCGGTCTCCGCCTCGCGGCTCAGCGACCGTTACGGCAACACCTCGGGGCTCGTGCTTTACGTCCGAGACCACACGAACGTCCAGGCCATCGAAGCGGCTCTCCGCGACAACAACGAGCGTCTCCAGGAAGCCGTTGGCAAGCTTGACCACGTCGCCCGGCACGATCAGATGACCGGCCTCCTCAACCGCGCCAGCGCCATGGAGGCGGCCCGCCAGGCGATCCTTGCCGCCGGCATCCAGGACCGCCAGTTCGGCGTCGCGGTCTTCGACCTCGACCAGTTCAAGGCGGTCAACGACAGCTACGGCCACCTCGTCGGCGACGAAGTGTTGGCCGCGCTCGCCGCCGTCCTCCGGGCGACCGCCCGCCACGGCGACATTGTCGGGCGTTTCGGCGGCGAGGAATTCGTTGCCTTCCTCCCGGGCGCCGACCTCGCGGCCGTGGTCGGCTTCGCCGAGCGCGTCCGCCTCGCGATCGAAGCGGCGGCGGTCGTTGTCGGCGGCGAAGTGACGGTGCACACCACCGTCTCCGCCGGGGCTGCGGCAATCCCGACTTGTGCCGATAACCTTCGCGAGGCCATCCGCGTGGCCGACAACCGGCTCTACCTCGCGAAGCGGTCGGGCCGCAACCGCGTCGTTGGCGTTGACATCATGGAGGCCGGCCAGGAGGCCGCCTGAACGAAAGAGGGGGCACACGGTGACGGGAGAGATGCCGGTCGAATTCGAAGCGCGGAACCGCCTCCGCCTGATCGTCAGCCGTACCACCGAGCTCACCCCCCTCAAGGCCGTCGCCACCAAGGCCATTTCGCTTGCCGAAGACGAGCGCACCGCGGCAATGGACCTCGCCACCGTCATCAGTTCCGACCAGGCCCTCACCGCCAAGCTCCTCCGCCTTTCAAACTCCGCCTACTACGGCTATGCCCGCCGGATCAGCAACGTCCGCGAGGCGGTCATCCTCCTCGGGATGCGGACGGTGCGCTCCGTCGCCATCGCCTCGGCGATCATCGACGCCCTGAAGGTGCCGGAGGACCGCGAGTTCGACCAGGACCTCTTCTGGGCCCACAGCGTCTGCACCGGTCTCACGGCCGAGGCGATCGCCCGGGAGACGCGTGCGGCCCGCCCGGAAGACGCCTTCACGGCCGGGGTGCTCCACGACGTCGGCAAGCTCGCGATGATGCTCACCGAGCCCGAGCTCTTCGCGGAAGTGGTGGACCTGGTCACGACCGAGGGCCTTCGCTACCACGAAGCCGAGAGTGCCGTCTTCGGCGTCAGCCATGAAATCGTCGGCTTCCGCCTCGCACAGCGCTGGAGGTTCCCCGAGCCCCTCGTCGACGCGATCCGCAACCACCACCCGGAGAAGGGCGTCTCCCGGGTGGAGACCCTCGCCGACATCGTTGCCGCGGCCAACCTCGCCTGTAACCGGGAGGGGCTGGCCTGTGGCTTCGACTGGACCCAGCACCCCGACCGGAAGCCGGTGCTCGCCCTCCCCCGGAAGGTCGATGAGGCGATCGCCAGGACCCCTGGTGGGATGCGGACGATCGAGGAAAAGGCGCGCGCGTTCCTCCTCCACGTCACGGCTCGCACCCCCCGCTGGTACGCCACCCACGCCGCCGAAGAGCCGAAGGAAACGGCGTCCGACGACGAAGCTGTACGTGGCGCGGCCTGATGGCGGGGGTCAGAACGTCCGATGTATTCCCTAGAGGGCCTGGGATGGAACGAGAAACTGATCTCCTGGATCAAGAACCCGAGCAGGTTGGCGGCGGCAAGCGCAGACTCGTCCGCGTCCTGAGCTTCATCCTTTGGGGCGCCGTGATCGCAATCCAGGTCGCGGGCGCCATCCGCAACCCCTCGCTCGGCAACTACATCACCGTCGGGATGTTCCTGCTTCTCTTCGTCGCCGTGAACCTCCAGATGCTGGTCGTCCAGTGGGCCTCCCGTCGCCACTGGCGCTCGCTGGCTGTCAAGCTGCGCGGCTCCTCCTACATCAGCGATCTCCACAGCCTCCCGAACCGCAACTACCTGCTCGCCGAACTGCGGCGCGAAATGCCGAGGGCCCGCGCCGCCGCCCGCCCCTTCATGCTCATCATGATTTCGCTCGACAGCCTTGCCGAGATCCGCGGCCGCCGCGGCAACGACTTCTCCGAGCGCGCCCTCCATTCCATGGTCGACCTCCTTCGCCGGATCACTCGCACTTCCGACTTCATCGCGCACCTCGAAGACGGCCGCTTCTGTGTCGTCCTCAATGAATGCTCGCAGGACGACGTCTGGAAATACCTTCGCAGGGTGCCCGGCACCATCGCCGTCAGCGACGGCCACCGCATGTTCGAAGTGCCCGTCTCGGCCCGAATCCACGAATACGACATGGAGTCGCTCTACGCGACGGACGTGCTCCGCGAAGTCGAGGATGCCCAGCCCCTTCGCCGCAAGGAACAGCAAGAGCGCCACTGGACCGAGGCCGCCTGACCCTGCCTCAGCCGCCCAGGCTTCGCGCCAACAGCGCCAGGACGATCACCAGCAGCACTGCCCCACCGGCAACGCGCAACGCCTGTTGCGACCGTTCCCTCGCAGCGCCGTGGTCGGGTATCGGCGCGAGCGCGGCGCCCCCGGCCAGTTCGGCCACGACGTTGCGCGCCGCCCCAATGTCCGTCGATGCGACGAGCACCGGGTAGACCGCCCACCCCGGGGTCGCTGCCCCGCCCAGGGCCGCCCCGACGCCGCGCTCGAACGAGGACGCTTCGATCCCCGCCGCGTGGAGCGCATCGATCCAGATCGCGGCCTGGACGGGGTCGCTCGCTTCGGCGACGACGACGCGCCTGGGGCCGGTCACGAGCCGTAACCTTCGGATTCGCCGGCCCGGTGGAGCTTCAGGAAGTTCGTCGTGCCCCGCGCCTGCACCGGCAGGCTGGCGACGACGACGACCTCTTCGCCGCGGCCCAGGTGCCCCCCGCCGATGAGCAGTTCGTCCACGAGCCGCAGCATCTTTTCGGAAGAATCCACGAGCGGGCCGAGGAGAGG
Source organism: Chloroflexota bacterium (assembly GCA_016234445.1). Classification (GTDB taxonomy): domain Bacteria; phylum Chloroflexota; class Dehalococcoidia; order Tepidiformales; family Tepidiformaceae. The sequence goes on from JACRBT010000014.1 coordinate 176,968, forward strand.
CACCACCCCGCGCGCCAGCGAGAGCCGCCGGAAGACCGCCTCCACCGGCGTCACCGCGAAGATGGTGGCGTTTGGGTGCACCTTGCTCTGGAGGAAGGCCGTATACCCGCTCCGCGTGAAGCAGACGATCGCCTTCATGTTCGCGTCCGATTCGACGATCCGGCGGGCGGCCAGGGCGACGACGTAGGAGTGGTCGTCGGCCCCCACCGCCGGGGGACGGTCGTGGTCGGGGAGCGCCGCCGCTTCGGCCGTGCGGATGATGCGGTCCATCATCGCCACGGCCTCCACCGGGTAGCGGCCGACCGCCGTCTCCTGGCTCAGCATGAGCGCGTCCGACAGGTCCCAGGTGGCGTTGGCAACGTCGCTGCTCTCGGCCCGCGTCGGCCGCGGCGAATCCACCATCGACTCCAGCATCTGGGTCGCCGTGATCACCGGGATCATGTGCTGGGAGGCGGAGTTGATGATCCGCCGCTGCTCCACGGGCACCTGTTCCGGGGGCAATTCCACCCCCAGGTCGCCGCGCGCCACCATCGCCCCATCCGCCTCAGCGAGGATCGAGTCGAGGTTCGCCACCGCCTGCCGCCGTTCGATCTTGGCGATGATCGGCGTGTCGGCGCCCAGCGAGCTGATCAGCGCCCGCGTCCGCGTGATGTCGTGGGCGTCGCGGACGAAGCTGAGGGCGAAGAAGTCGACCTGCCCTTCGACCCCCGCCCGCACGGCCAGCCGGTCTTCGTCCGTCAGCGAAGGGAGGGTCAGCGCCGACGAAGGGAAGTTGACCCCCTTGCGCGGCCCCAGCGGCCCCCCGACGAGTACGCGGCAGAGGAGCCCGTCGCGGCTCACGGACTCCACCTGGAGTTCGATGTTCCCGTCGTTGATGAGGACATGTTCGCCAACCCCGATGTCGTCGGTGAGGTGCGGGTATTCCACGGTGAAGCGTTCGGGCGTGCCCTCGACGTGGTCGGCGGTCAGGGTCACGGTCGCGCCCTGGACGAGGTCGATGGCGAGCCCGCTGCGGGTGGGGCCGGTCCGGAGCTTCGGCCCGGCGAGGTCCATCAGCACCCCGATCGGCCGGCCCTCGGCCTCGGCGACCGCGCGGACCATCCGGATCGCCCCGAGGTGCTCCTCCATCGTCCCGTGACTGGTGTTCAAGCGGGCGACGTCCATCCCCGCCCGGATCATGGCGGCGATGACCGCCGGGTCGAGCGATGCCGGCCCGAGCGTGCAGACGATCTTCGTGCGGCGCATACCCCAGTCTAGCGCGGCCCCGGCCTTTCCGAGGCGAATCTCGGGCCTGCCGTCGCCCCGGATTGGGACCAACGGCCGTGACGGGAGCATGGACGGGCACGAAACTGGGGCTGTGAAGCTCTCTTCGCGCTCGCGGATCATCCTGGTGGCCGGAATCCTTGCGAGCGTCGCGATTGTCGCGGTCGCCCTCCTCGCGACTCGCGGCGGGGGCGACGGTACGATCACCATCGAACTCCGCGACTTCAGGATGGTGCCGCCCCTGGTGCAGCTCGAAAGAGGCCAGGAGGTGCGGATCAAGGTCGTGAACAAGGGCCTCACTTCCCACGACCTCAAGCTCCAGGGCAAGAGCGGCAGCCAGGTGCTCCCGCCGGGCTTCTCCGAAGTCATCACGATCGGGCCCTTCGACAGCTCGCTCCAGGCCTGGTGCACGATCGAAGGCCACCGCGCCCTTGGCATGGAGATGACCTTCGAAGTCGTGGAGGCGCGTTAAGCCGCCTTCACGATTGGGGCCATCCGCCCCTGTACCCGGGCTCGTACCGCCCCTGACACCCCCGCGGCTATCGCCGTTGGAGACTGCTCTTGAGGGAGAGGCACGTGACCCACCACCGTTCGCTCGCAACCTTCGTCATCGGCGCGCTCGCCGCCATCGTCCTCGCGGGGTCGCTCGCCCTTTGGGACACCCCCGCGAGGGCCGCCAACCAGCAGGTGAGCATCTCGGGCGCGGCGTTTTCGCCGGCCACGCTCACAATCTCCGTGGGCGACAAGGTGACCTGGCAGAACAACGACGCCAACCTCACCCACACCGCCTCGTCGGACGCCGGCGTCAGCCCGGCCTTCGACACCGGCGGCATCTCCGGCGGCGCGACCTCCTCCGCGGTGACCTTCAGCCAGGCCGGGACCTTCGCCTACCACTGCACCATCCACCCCGGCATGCAGGCGACAATCGTGGTGCAGGCCGCGGCCGCGGCCACCCCGGCGGTGCCGAAGACGGGCACGGGCCTCGCCGCGGACGACGCCGGCGGCAGCTCCCTGTTCCTGCCGCTGTTCGCCGCCGGGGCCGCGCTGGTCGCCGCTTCCGGGGCGTTCGCCTTCGTCGCCGCCCGCCGCCGCTAGCGACGGCGCCTCACGGGGCACCTGCGACCAGCCGGTAGACGCGCCCGCCGGTGTCGTCGACGACGTACAGTTCGCCCGCCTCGTCCTCCCCGAACGAGCTCACGTTGAGGCTCGTTTCGAGGAGGACGCCGGGCCGCCACCTGTTCCCGTCGGGCCGGAGCGACCGCAGCTGACCGTCGCAATAGTCGATAAAGACGTAGGCGCCCGCGATCGCCGGGACACGGCTGCCCCGGTAGACGTAGCCGCCGGTCACCGAACAGGCGCCGCCGGCGTGGCTGTATTCGGACGCGGGCGGCACCTTGCCATCCCGGGCACATCCCGTTGACGGCCTGAAACAGGCGCTCGCCTCCATCGCGTTCCAGCCGTAGTTCTCGCCGCCCTTGCTCCCCGCCGGCTGGAAGTCCACTTCCTCTCGCGCGTCCTGCCCGACGTCCCCAATCCAGAGGTCGCCGGTGGCGCGGTCGAAGCTGAACCGCCACGGGTTTCGGAGCCCGTAGGCCCAGATCTCCGGCCGGGCGCCGCTCCGGCCGGCGAACGGGTTGTCCGGCGGGATCCCGTACGGCGTCGTCCCCGAGTCCACGTCTACCCGGAGGATCTTGCCGAGGAGCGTGTTCAAGGACTGGCCGGTCCCCCGTGTGTCGCCGGCGCCGCCACCGTCCCCGGTCCCGATGTAGAGATAGCCGTCCGGCCCGAAGGCCAGCATCCCACCGTTGTGGTTCTCGCGGTCGTCGGGGATGGCGAGGAGCCGCCGCGCCGTCGCCGGGTCCGCCCGCGTGCTCCCCGCCGGCACACGGTATTCGGCCACCGAGTTGGCGCCGTCCTGGGCGGTGAAGGCCACGAAGAAGCGGCCGTTCTCCTTGAACTTCGGGTGGAACGCGAGCCCGAGAAGCCCCTGCTCGTTGCCCGTGCTCCAGACAAACGACGTCATGTTGAGGAACGGCTCGGCTTCGACGGCGCCGTTGCGGATCACGCGGATGATGCCGCTCTTTTCGACCACGAAGAGCCTGCCACTGCCGTCGCCGGCATGGGTGACGAACGTCGGCCGCTTGAAGCCCGCCGCCACCTCCTCCAGCGCCACGGGCCCCGAAGGAGCGGTCGGCGTCGCGTCTGGCGGTGCGACTGTCGCCGTGGGCTCCGGTGAGGGAGCCGGCCCGCCGCCGCAGGCCACCAGGAGCAGCCCGGCCGAGAGGCATGCCGTGGCAAGCAGGGGCAACCAGGGCAGTCGGGGGGCGCCGCTCATCCCTCTCAGCATGCCGTGAGAAAGGTCAACGTGCAGGCAGGGCTGGCACCATCCTGTCGCCGGCCACACTGGTACGTGGCAAGGAAAGTTGGTGCCGGGAGAGTCAACTGGTCCGGCGCTGCCTCCCCCTCTCCTCCCGCGGGGAGGAGAGGGGGCCGGGGGGTGAGGGGGCCCGGCAGCGATCGAATGGGGACTTTCGTCGCCGGGACGAGCCTCGCCCCGCGGCCGCTATACTCCGGGTTGCCACACATCCCTCCGCAGGTGCCCCATGGCCATCGACTCCCGCCCTCGCTACAACGACGCCCGCCTCCGTGCCTTCACCGCCGCCGTCTTCCAGCACTACGGCGTGTCCGCGGCCGACGCCGCCACCGGCGCCGAGGTCCTCGTCGACGCCGACCTCGCGGGCATCGAATCCCACGGCATCGCCCACCTCCCCTGGCATCCCGGCTACGCCCCCGGCCTCAAGCGCGGGATCGTCAACCCGAAGCCGTCCATCAAGGTCCTCCGCGACAGCCCCGTCGCCGCCTCCTGGGACGCCGACGGCGGGGTGGGCGTGATCGTCGCGAAACAGGCGATGGACGCCTGCATGGCGAAAGCAGCGGCAACCGGTCTGGGGATGATCACCGTCCGCAACGGCCGCCACTTCGGCGCCGCGGGCTACTACGCCCACATGGCGGCGAAGCAGGACATGGTCGCTATGGCCATGTGCAACGTCCCCCCGATTGGCCTTGCCGCGGGCGGCGCCGAGCGCGTCTACGGCACGAACCCGATCGCCTTCGGGGCGCCGGTCGAAGGCCAGCACGCCTTCCTCCTCGACATGGCGACCACCGCCGTCGCCGGCGGGAAACTCGAGATCGCCATGCGCCAGGGCAAGCCCATCCCCTTCGGCTGGGCCGTCGACGCGGAAGGCAACGACTCCGCCGACCCGGCGATCCTCCGCAAGAACGGCGCCCTCCTCCCCCTCGGTTCGCGGATGGAGACGAGTTCCTACAAGGGCTACGGCCTCGGCCTCATGGTCGACATCCTCAGCGGCATCCTCGGCGCCGGCGCGTCGGGGCTCTTCTCCGACCGCCAGCGGCTGGAACAGGGCTTCTGGTTCGCCGCCTGGCGGATCGACGCCTTCCGCGACCCCGCCGAGTTCAAGGCCGACATGCGCCGCCTCGTCGATACCATCCGTGCCACGAGGCCCGCGGCCGGCCGCGACGCCGTCCTCGTCGCCGGCGACCCCGAAGCAATCGCCCGCGCCGACCGCACCGCCAACGGCATCCCCCTCGACGCCGAGACGATCGAACAACTCACCGCCCTCGGCGCCGAAGCCGGCACGCCCTTCCCGGCCGCGCTCGCCTCTTAGTCCTCATGGAGTCGACGGTGCGTGCTTCCGTCGCGGCTTGCGGATGAAGAGCACCAGCACCGCCGAGGCCATGTTCATGCCCGCGATCGTATAGAAGGCTCCGTCGTAGTTGCCCACCCGGTCGAAGTACATCGACGCCAGCAGCGGCGCCCCGGCCCCGAGGAAGAGCGGGAACGGCAGCCCCGCGCTCCGCACCGCGCCGAGGTACCTGCGGCCGAAGTAGGTGGCCCAGATCACTTCCTGCAGCGGGATCATCCCGCCCCAGCCGCAGCCAAGAAGGAAGAAGCCGAAGTAGACCATCCTGTCGGCGTTCGCCCCCACGCTGGCGGTGATCACCAGCATGGCCACCCCCGTGAGGGCGGCGCTGATCGACGCCAGCCGTTTCGGGTCGGTCTTGTCGATGAGGTAGCCCCAGAACGGTTTCGAGACCAACGCCGGGATCGAGGCCACCGTGATCATCAGCGCCGCCGTGCCCCGGCTGTAGCCGGCGTCGGTCATGAACGGGATCGTCTGGAGCAGCATCACCCCGATCGTCACGCCGAACATCCCGAAAGCGACGACCAGGAGATAGAACGCCCACGTCCGCAGGGCGTCATGGCGGGTGAGTGACGAGGCGAAGTCGGCCGAGGCGCGAAGCCCGCCGCCCGCCGCGATCTGCGCCGCCGACTTGCCGTCCGGGAAGAGGCCGTGATCTTCGGGAGCCCGCCGCATCGCCAGCGCCACGGGCAGGACGAGCACCGCCGCGCTCACCGCCATCACCCGCCACGCCGCCCGCCAGCCCCATTCGTCCACCACCTCCGTCATGACCGGCGTCAGCGCCACCCCGGCGAAGGAGACCCCCATCGACGCCAGGCCCACCGCCCGCCCTCGCTGTTCGACGAACCACTTCGAGAGCGTGACGTTCACCACAAGGTTGCCCATCATCGCCGCGCCGGCCGTGAGCACGAGCCCGTTCAGGATCACCCATTGCCAGAGCGTCTGCGTGAAGCTGAGCAGGAACATGGAGGTGGAGAGCACGGCGGTCCCGGCGAACATCAGCCTCCGCCCACCATGGCGGTCCACCTGGGTGCCGATGAAGAAGCCGGTGAAGGCCATCACGAACTGCGCCAGCGTCCGCGACAGGGTGAACTCCGACCGCGTCCAGCCGAGGTCGCGCGTCATCGGCCCCAGGAAGGCGCCGATCGCGTAGTTCTGTGACCCGACGGAGACGAACTGGGCGACAAAGGCCGCGCCGATGAGCCAGTAACCGTAGTAGATGCCGGCCCGGCGTTCCTCGACGGCCGCCCCCGGACCGGGCACGCGCACCCCATCCGTGCCTTCCAGCGCCACCGGCTCCCTCCCTTGCCGCTCCTCTGCCCGGAGTCTACACACGACCGGCCACCCCCGCCCGGGCGAAGGACTCGCGTAGAATCCCGGCCATGCAAAGCGACGAGCGCCTGCGCCGGGTCGAACAGGCCACCGAAGTCCCCCTTCTCATCCTCGCCTTCGCGATGGTGCCCCTGCTCCTCGGGCCGGTCCTCTTCGACCTCTCCGACGCGGTCGAAACCAGCTTCCTCGTCGCCGACTGGTTCATCTGGGCCGCCTTCGCCACCGCCTTCGGGCTGAAGCTGGCTGTCGCCCCAAGCCGCCTTCGCTACGTCCGCGCAAACTGGCTGGAAGTGGCGATGGTCGCCCTTCCGCTCCTCCGGCCGATCCGTCTCCTCCGTCTCCTCCGATTCGCCCGCCTGGCCACCGCGGTTGGCTACAACGAGACCCTCGTCCGCCGCATCGCCTCCGAGAAAGGCACCCAGTTCACCCTCGTGGCGGTCCTCACAATCCTGGCCACCGGCGCCGGGATGGTCCTCCTCGCCGAACGCGACGCCGATGGCGCCAACATCCACACCTACGGCGACGCCCTCTGGTGGGCTGCGACGACCATGACGACCGTCGGCTACGGCGACCTCTACCCGACGACTCCCGCCGGCCGGGGCATCGCTGTCGCCCTGATGCTCTTCGGGATAGCCGCCCTTTCCGTCCTCACCGCGACCATCGCCGCCTTCCTCGTGCGCGACCGCGAAGACGTGCAGATGGCCGACGTCATGCGCGAACTCGAGCGGCTCCGGGGCATCGAAGCGCGCCTGGACGCCGTCGTCGAAGAGATGCGTTCGCAGCGCCCACCGCCCGGTGGGGGGGCCGCCGGATAGTTGTGGTAATGGCCTTCAGTCCGCTGACCGCCTAGGATCGCCAACGACCGCCGCCGGGCCAGCCGCGACGGGGAGGGTTCAGCCATGCCGCTTCGCTTCGGGATCTTCGACCACGTGGAACGCCGCGAGGGCATCCCCCTCCAGCGTCTCTACGAGGAACGGCTCGGGCTCATCGCCCAGGCCGACCGCGCCGGCTTCTGGGGCTACCACGTCGCCGAGCACCACCAGGCTGTCCTCGGCATGGCTCCCTCCCAGAACGTCTTCCTCGCCGCCGCCGCCCGCGAAACGAAGCAGATCCGCCTCGGCTCCCTCGTCTACTGTCTCCCCTTCTATCACCCCCTCCGCCTGATCGACGAGATCTGCATGCTCGACGCGATCAGCGGCGGCCGACTGCTGGTCGGCGTCGGCAAGGGCATCAACGCCGCCGAACACGCCCACTGGGGCCACGACGAGGCCACCAACTGGGAGGTTTTCGAAGAGAGCCTCGCTGTCGTCCTCGCGGGCCTTGGCGCCAGCCGCCTCACCCACGAAGGCCGCCACTACGCCTTCCGCGACGTCCCCATCCAGCTCCAGCCGCTCCAGCAACCCCATCCGCCGTTCTGGTACGCGGGCAATCACGACCACGCCGCCCGCTACGGGATGCACTTCCTCGGCGGCGGCCCCATCGCCCGGATGGCCACGGTCGCCACCGAATACCGCGCCATCTTCGCCGCCCGCACCGGGCCCTCGCGTCTCGGCCCGGTCGCGGAACCGATGATCGGCAAGGTCGCCCACGTCTTCGTCGCCGACACCGACCACGAAGCGGACCAGGTCGCCCGCCGTGCCTGGGCCGCCTACCACCACAACCTCACGAAGGTCGGCCGCGACCTCTTCGGCACCCACGCGGGCCAGGCGTCCCCCGCCGCCGACCCCACCCTCAGCGGCGACTTCGACCGCGCCCGGGCCGTCGAAGCAGCGATCTACGGCAGCCCCGAGACCGTGCGCGACTACATCGCCCGCTACGCCGCCGAAAGCAACTGCAACTATTTCGTGGGCGCCTTCCAGTGGGGCGACATCAGCCACGGCCAGGCGACGCGCTCCATGGAACTCTTTGCCCACGAAGTGATGCCCGCCTTCCGCTGAAGGGCCGGCCTATTCGGGTGCGGACTCGCCCCCACCGGGCCCCCGGCCGCGCCCACCGCGCCGGCCACGACGCCTTCGGGCGGCCTGTTCGCCTTCGCCGGCGGCCCCCGGCGAGGGAGGTTCGCGGCGTTCGGGCGGCGGCGGGCCTTCCGTCGAGCGCTGGAAGACGCGGCCGCCCGGGAGGTTGGCTGGCGGCTCGTTACGGCCGCCGCGAGGCTCACCGGGCCGTCCCCGTCGCGGTTCGCCGGCCGGCCGTCCCCCGCGCTGCTGCCCGGGCTGGGGCTGTTGCCCGGTCCCGCCCCTCGGCTCCCGCCCCTCGCCGCGCTTCGCTTCGTCCCGCTTCGGGGGGACATTTCGCCGTGGTCCGCCGCCGGGGAGCCGCCCGCGGCCCGGGCCCGGTTCTTCGCGCACGGGCGCCTGCTGCGTGATCCAGTCCGGCTCAAGCGCAGGCACGGGAGGCGCCAGGTCCTCCTCCGTCGCCTCGATCAGCCCCTGTTCGATCGCGTCCGCGCGGCTGATGCTCGGTGGCGGCGGGGCGCTCTTGCTGCTCGTGTCCCAGCGCACCACCGTCCCCAGGTCGCGGTCGCCCACTTCCACCCGCTGGCCTTCGACCAGAAGCGTCACCTGCCGCCGGAGGATGTTGATGGCGATGACCTTGCCTTCGCCCGTCGGCGTGCTGCAGCGCTGGCCGATCTTCGGCAGCGTCTTGCGCATCTCGCGGTAGCCCTCGTCTTCGTACGAAAGGCAGCACAGCAGCCGCCCGCAGAGTCCGCTGATCTTCTGCGGGTTCAACGGCAGTTCCTGGTCCTTCGCCATCCGGATCGAAATCGACGGGAAGGTGGTGAGCCAGCTCGCGCAGCAGAGTTCCCGCCCACAGACGCCGTAACCGCCGGCCAGTTTCGCCCGGTCGCGCGCGCCGAGCTGCCGCATCTCCACCCTCGCCCCGAACCTGTCGCCCGCGCGGCGGATGAAGTCGCGGTAGTCCAGGCGCTCTTCGCTCGAAAACGAAATCGTCAGCCGCTTCCCGTCGAGGGTGAATTCGGCTCCGTCGATGTGGGCGGGAAACCCGGTTTCCTCCGCGAGGCGCCGCGCCTCAGGAAGGACCTCCTCTGCCCGGGTCTTCTGCGCGTCCGCCCGGCGAATGTCCTCGTCTGTCGCCAGCCGGAGGATCGGCTTGAGGGGCTCGTCGCCGAGTTCGTTCACCACCACCTGGTCGGGGGCGATGACAACCCGGGCGACTTCGGGGCCGCGCGTCGTTTCGACGACGACGTATTCGCCGGGATCGAGTCGCATCCCGGCGGTATGGAAGTAGAAGATCTTCCCGGCGTTTCGAAAGCGTACGCCGGCAACGCTGGGCCGTTCAGGCATGTTCCTCGGATTCTTCCCCGGGGGATTCAGCCAGTGTAACTCTCGGGAAGCAAAGGAGCATGAGTTCGAACGCCCCCCGGGGGACGACGTTGGCCTGGAGGTCGGCGCGGGCGCGGGTCACCGCCTTCAACGCCTCGACGAAGCCCGCCTGCGCGCCCGCCGCACTTGCCCCGGGCGCCGCGCTCTCCCGCAGCTGCGTCTCCCAGAAGGCTTCCCAGGCGTCGAGTTCCGTCAGCACGGGCGCCCGGTCCCGCCGCCAGCGCTCGGTCAGGTCGTTCGCGTAGGTGAACCGCTCCGTCAGCCGCCCCGAGGCCACCTTCGCGCACCGCGCCAGGATGCGGGCGCGGTCGCCCATCAGGTCCGGGTGGGCGGCGACGGCGAGGGCGCGGGCCGGGCGTCCACGGCTCTCCGCGGCGGCCCGGGCGGCGAGCGCAGGTTCCGTCCCCCGCGCCAGCAGCCCTTCTTCAATCTCGGCGCGCGGCACCGGGCGGACGTCGATCCTCCGGCAGCGGCTGCTGATCGTCTCCAGCATCGCCTCGGGCGCGGCCGTTACGAGGACGAAGTAGGTGTGGCCCGGCGGTTCCTCCAGCGTCTTCAGGATCGTATGCGACGCATCGCGCCCGAGGCGGTCCGAAGGCTCGACCACGATCACCCGGTTCGTCGCCTCGAAGGGGTAGCGCGCCACCAGTTCGATGACGCCCCGCACCTGGCAGATGCGGATGTCGCGCGAAATGGCGTGGGAAGCGTGCCCGCTGTCACTCGGGCGCGGCCGGCAAAGCGTGTCCCCCGGCCCGAGGATGATGATGTCCGGGTGGTTCCGCTCGGCGATGTGGCGGCAGGGGCGGCACTCGCCGCAGGGCACCTCCGCGCTGCCCGGGGCCATGGCCGCGTCGGCCCCAAAGAGCGAAGGCGGCTGACCCTCGCCCCCCGCCCGGCGCTCGCAGTTCAGCAGCTGGGCCCAGTGCCGCGCGAGCATCGTCCGCCCCGTCCCCTCTGGCCCCGCGAAGAGCAACGCATGGGGCGGCTCGGCGCTCGCGGCCAGCGCCGCCAGCTCCCGGAGGATCCCCCCATGCCCGATCACGTCCACCGCCGTAGCGTAGGCGGCACCCCGGTCATTGGCTATGGGATGGGTGGAGCGACGACGCTCCCCGCCCGGGGCAACACCGCCGTCCCGCGGGTTACTTGAAGAATGTCGATTAAACAAGTAACTTGACCCCCGTGACAAGCGAGAACATATGTTCTAGACTCCGATTACCCGAAGGACAGGCATTTCGGCTTCGCGAAGCGTCGAAGGAGCCGGCGATGCCGCTATGATGTCGGCAGAACGCTTCGTTCCGGGGGGCAAGACCGATGAGCGACGGTTCGACCATCGAATGGACGCAGGCAACGTGGAACCCGGTTACCGGGTGTACGAAGGTCAGCCCGGGGTGCGCGCACTGCTATGCCGAGACGTTCGCAGAGCGCTTCCGGGGAGTCCCGGGCCATCCTTACGAGAACGGTTTTGATCTCCAGCTTCGGCCCGAGCGCCTGCGCCTCCCTCTCGAGTGGGCCAGGCCGCGGCTGGTTTTCGTCAACAGCATGAGCGATCTCTTCCACGCCGAGGTGCCGGCCGCATTCATCCGGAGCGTCTTCGAGACGATGGCCGAGGCCAGTCAGCACACATTCCAGGTGCTCACCAAGCGGCCAGAACGGGTTGCCGAGCTAGCGGATACCCTCCCATGGCCCGACAACGTCTGGATCGGGACCTCGGTCGAGAACCAGCGTTGGACCACCCGCGTCGACGACCTCCGCCGCGTCCCGGCGCGCATCCGCTTCCTCTCCTGCGAACCGCTCCTCGGCCCGCTCAAGCTGGACCTGGCTGGGATCAGCTGGGTCATCGTCGGTGGGGAGTCCGGTCCGCGCGCCCGCCCGATGAAGGCCGCATGGGCCGAGGGCATCAAGGAACAGTGTGAAGCGGCCGGCGTCCCCTTCTTCTTCAAGCAGTGGGGCGCTTACAACTGCGACGGCAAGCGAGTTGGCAAAGGCCGCGCCGGCCGCGAGCTCCACGGCCGCACCTGGGACGGTATGCCTACAGGAATAGTCGCTGCTGTGGGTCGTTAGGATTCATCGTCCCGAAGACATCCCGCATGATTCGCTCTCCGGCCGGGTGGTCTGAGGCGAAGATCAAGTGGTACACCAGCGAACCATTAGGCCGACGGATCTCCCTGGGTAACACGCTGGCGTACCCCGCCGCCTCCAGGCCTCGAACGTAGCCTGCAACGTATTCAACCCGCGCCTCAGCGGGCGAGATCTCCCCGCTGCGCCGCCTCTGCCACGTTTCCCTCCACCGGCTTTGCGGCGGAAACAGGATGTTCAAGGCCATCTCGTTGTGGAGTTCGATATCCGCCTCCACGGGAAGCATCCGATTCACCCCCTCGGTCGCGAACAGGATCAGAAGCTCGGACTTGAGTGCACCCTGCCGGTGGGCGGCGACGCCGCGCACCGTCTCCCAGTGGAGCTCAGCGCCCTCAGGATCGAGCAAGATGAACGAGGGGCGGTTCCGTGGCACGAACTCTCCCATCGCTCCGACCAGATCACTGTTGGCGTCTCCCTGGAGGACGGTGGCTCGGGGACCGAACTGGTCGATGCGCCGGCGGAGCGCCAGCACGTTTCGTTCGTCCACGTCCATGGCCAGGCATTGAGCGAACGGTGGCGCCGACTTCAAAGCGATTGGAGTTGATCCGAGAAGCCACTCTCCGGTCTCCTCGATCCGGTAAAGCCCCGGGCCGGCCATCGCATCGACGAAGTAGAACTCGCCAGCGCGCTGGCATGCCCGCCCGTAAGCTCCGAGGTAGGAGGTGAGGATGCCGAGCTTGTCCCGGGTCCAGTCATGTGCGTGCCGAACGGGCCGTATGCCGTCATCGACGACCGTGATGTCCTTGATGAACTCTTGCGACGGGCGGCGTCTGTTGGGGGGCATGGCAGAACAAATATTCTATCGCGGGCTGTTTGTCAACCAATGACCTGCGCGGAACTGCGAACGAGGATCGGCGCCCCCGAACCCCCTTTCCCTTCCCTTGCCCGGCCCCTTACCCGGTGCTAGTGTTTGTACCGCAAATCACAACCCGGCAGCGCGCCCCCTGCAAGCTGCTGTCCAGATTCGGAGCCACGGCTGCAATGACCTCGTTTGCCGCATCGCACTTCAGCGAATCGCGGCAGCCGTGTATCGTGCGGCTTGCTCGCATGGAGGCGTCTGGATGAGCTTCTACGACTCCTGGTCCGCCATCATGGTCGCCGTGATCGCGGGCTTCATCCTCGTAGGCACCGCCCTCATCGCCACCCGCCTCCTCGCTCCCTTCGCCCGCGAACGCGGCAAGGCCGTCTCCTACGAATGCGGCATGCTCCCCATCGGCCGCAACTGGGCCCAGGTCCACGTCCGCTACTACCTCATCGCCATCCTCTTCCTCATCTTCGACGTTGAAACCGTCTTCATCTTCCCCTGGGCGGTCACCTTCATCGACCTCCCGATGTTCGTCTTCTACGAAATGCTCGTGTTCATCGGCGTCCTCGTTCTTGGCCTGGCCTACGCGTGGCGCCGCGGCGTGTTGGAGTGGCGATGAGCGACAACCTCCCGGCGGCGACGCCACCACCCTACCTGCCCGACTTCGGCAGCGAAGCTGAACGCCTCCTGCCCGTCGCGCCCCCGAATGCCCGCGCGGTCTACAAGATCGTCCTCCCCGGGGTCATCCAGGTCGGCGCCGACACCCTCCTCGCCGTGGGCCGGAAGAGTTCCCTCTGGCCGATGACTTTCGGCCTCGCCTGCTGCGCCATTGAGATGATCGGCACCTTCATGGCCAACCACGACCTCGACCGCTTCGGCATCGTCCCCTGGCCAAGCCCCCGCCAGAGCGACGTCATGATCGTTTCCGGCACCGTCACCAAGAAGATGGCCCCCGCGATCAAGCTCCTCTACGAACAGATGCCGAACCCGAAGTACGTCATCTCCATGGGCGCCTGCGCCACCAACGGCGGCCCCTACACCGAATACGACCGCGTCCTCCAGGGCGTCGACAAGATCATCCCGGTCGATGTCTACGTCCCCGGGTGCCCGCCCCGGCCGGAAGCGCTCCTCGAAGGCTTCCTCGCGCTCCAGCGGAAGATCATCGAAGAAAAGAGGATGGTCGGATGAGCAGCACCCTGCCGCCCGTCCCCGCCGCCTCCCAGTCTCCCGCCGAGACGATCGTCGAAGCGATCCGCCGCAACCTTCCCCACGTCCCCTTCGCGGAGGGCCAGACCGCGACCGACACCGACCTGGCCGTGGCCCCCGAACACCTGCTCGCCCTCGTCACCGGCCTGAAGACGCGCAAGGAACTCGCCTTCGACTTCCTCCGCAACATCGCCGGCGTCGACATGGAGGCGGAAGGCCTCGTTTGCAAGTACCAGCTCTATTCCTTCAAGCACGGGCATGCCCTCCAGATCACCGTCGCCTGCCCGCCGGACAACCCCCGCCTTCCCAGCCTCACTGGCCTTTACGCCGCCGCCGACTGGCACGAGCGCGAAGCCGCCGAGATGTTCGGGCTCATCTTCGAAGGACACCCCAACCCCAAGAACCTGCTCCTCGAAGAAGACCTCCGCATCCACCCGCTCCTCAAGGCGCACCCTCTCCAGAAGGTGGAGATCCTCCAGGGCATCGAAGAAGGCCCGCCGGGGTTCAAGTTCTAATGTCGATTTGGCCCGAAGAGCGCACCTACACCCACGCCGATGGCTTCGAGACGGTCGACATGACCATCAACATCGGCCCCCAGCACCCCGCCACGCACGGGGTCTTCCGCATGGTCCTCACCGTCGACGGCGAGATGGTGGTCGACTGCGAACCCTACATCGGCTACCTCCACCGCGGGCTCGAAAAGCTCACCGAGAACAACGACTACCGCCAGGCCATGGGCTTCTGGGACCGCACCGACTACCTCGCCGGCATGGCCTGCGAAGGCGCCTACTGCATGGCCGTCGAAAAGCTCGCCGGGATTGAAGTCCCCGAACGCGCCGAGTACATCCGCGTCATGCTGATGGAACTCTCGCGGATCAACTCCCACTTCATGTTCCTGGGCGCTTTCGGGGCCGACGTCGGCTCCTTCGGCACCAGCTTCGTCTACGCCTGGCGCGAACGCGAACGCATCTACGACCTCTTCGAAGAGGTCACCGGCGACCGAATGTTCCCCACCTACTTCCGCCCCGGCGGCGTCGCCATGGACCTCCCGGAGAACTTCGAGCCCCGCGTCCGCTGGCTCCTTGGCTCCATCCGCCAGGGCATCGAAGACCTCGACCGCCTCCTCACCGGGAACGAGATCTTCGTCGAACGCTGCACCGGCCTCAGCCCGCTGGCAACGGACCGCGCCATCAACATGGGCGTCACCGGCCCCGTCCTCCGCGCCACCGGCCTCCCCTGGGACCTCCGCAAGGCCGAGCCCTACTCCATCTACCCGCGGATCGCCTTCGACATCCCCACCGGCCGCCAGGGCGACATCTTCGACCGCTACTTCGTCCGCCTCGCCGAGATGTACCAGAGCGCCAGGATCGTCGAGCAGTGCCTCGAGCAGATCGAGCCCGGCCTCGTCCTCAACCCGAAGCTGCCCAAGAACCTTCGCATCGACAACGGCGAATGCTACGTCCGCAACGAAGGCACCAAGGGCGAATACGGCGTCTACGCGCTCGCCCGCGGCGGCAACAAGCCCTACCGGATGAAGCTGCGGTCGCCTTCCTTCTGCAACCTGGCGGGCCTCCGGGAGATGGTCGTCGGCAACTACGTCGCCGACGCGATCATCATCCTCGGCTCGCTCGACATCGTCCTGGGCGAGGTGGACAAGTGAGCCCCTACGTTGCATTCGGCGACCCGATCTTTGGCATCTGGAACTGGCTTGACGTGGTCGTCCGCACGGTCCTCCTCGTGACGGTCATGACGGTTGTGGTCATGTACCTCATTTATGGCGAACGCAAGGTCGTCGCCCGGATGCAGCAGCGCCTCGGCCCCATGCGCACCGGCCCCTACGGCCTCTGGCAGAGCTTCGCCGACGCCATCAAGCTCGTCGGCAAGGAAGACATCCGCCCCACCGGCGCCGACCGCTGGGTCTTCGAATCCGCCCCCTTCGCCACCTTCATCCCCGTCCTCATGGTCCTCGTCACCCTGCCCTTCGCGGAGAATTGGGGCGTCCGCAACCTCGCTCTCGGGATGTTCTTTGTCTTCGCCGTCCTCGGCCTGAACATCGTCGGGATCATGATGGCCGGCCTCGGTTCCGGGAATAAGTACGCCCTCCTCGGTGGCGTCCGCGCCGCCGCCCAGATGATCAGCTACGAGATCCCGCTAGTCCTCAGCCTCCTGGCCGTGGCCATGGTCGCCGGAGCCCACGCCACCGGCGACAACGCCCTCAACCTCAACGTCATCTCAACGCTCCAGGAGGACCGGCCCTTCATCGTCCTCCAGCCCCTTGCCTTCCTCATCTTCTTCACGGCCATGCTCTCCGAACTCCACCGCGCCCCCTTCGACATCCCGGTCGCCGAATCCGAAATCGTCGGCGGCTACTTCGTCGAGTACTCCGGCATCCGCTGGTCCATGTTCCAGCTGACGGAATACGCGGCGATGTGGGCCTTCAGCATCTTCGGCTCCATCGTCTTCCTCGGCGGCTGGGAATGGCCCGGCGGCCAAGACATCGGCTGGGGCTGGCAGCTCGCCCTCACCCTCGGCAAGAGTTTCTTCCTCATCCTCGTCATCTTCTGGGTGCGGACCACGGTGCCCCGCCTCCGGATCGACCAGCTGATGAACTTCTGCTGGAAGGTGCTCCTCCCCATGAGCATCGTCCAGATCATCGCCAACGGCTTCATCCTCGTGTACGAGTGGCCGGAAGAGCTGCTCACCGTCACGAGTGGCATCGGCGCGGTCGTGCTCATCGCCATCATCATCACCCGCGCCCTCCGCCGCCCGAAGCAGAGCCTCGTCGGCGCCTACCGCCAGGTCCAGGTGCCCGTCCGATGAAAGGTATCCTCAAAGGCCTCGCCACCACCTTCTCCGTCGCCATGCGCAAGCCGGTGACGATCCAGTACCCGGACGAGCGCCATCCCCTGCCCGTCCGCCAGCGCAGCTTCCCCGTCCTGACCTGGGACTTCGAACACGACGAGCCCTTCTGCACGGGCTGCATGCTCTGCGTCCGCAACTGCCCGGTCGACTGCATGACCGCGGTGATGGGCGACAACCCCAAGTACGCGACCGGCGAAAGCAACCGCCGCAAGAGCATCCAGAAGTTCTGGATCGACTACGGCCGCTGTATGCGCTGCAACATCTGCGTCGAAGTCTGCAACTTCGAAGCCATCGTCATGGACAACACCTGGGCGGGCTTCGAACAGGTCGCCTACGACCGCCGCGACCTCCACAAGGACATCGACGACCTGCTGAAGGTTTCGCACAGCGGCCTCCTCCCCGCCCCCTACCACCCCGCCGACGACCTCGACGCGAACGTCGCGAAGGTGGAGGGCAAGGAAGCGCCGGTGCCGCGCATGCTTGGCGCCCGCCCCGAAGCCCGCGCCGCCGCCCTCGACCGCGTCGCCCACGGCCTTCCCGCCGGGATCAAGGAACGTGAAGTCGAGGCCCCGAAGGAAGCGCCGAAGGCCGCCGCGGCCGCTGGCGCTGCCGCCGGCGAAGGCGAGGAAGTCCTCTCCGAGTCCAAGATCCGGGCCAAGCGGATGCGCGCCGAGCGCCAGGCGAAGGAATACGAAGACCGCGGCGAACCCGTCCCCCAGGAGATCCTCGACGCCGTTGCGAAGTACCGCGCGATGAAGCCGGGAGAAGCTGCTGGCGGTGCTGCCGCGGCCGGTGGCGCGGCGGGTGCCGGCGCTGGCGGCGGAGTACCCCTGACCGGCACGAACCCCGACGGCAGCATGCGCTTCCCGCCCGGTGTCGGTGACGGCCCCAAAGGCGACCCCAACTCCGCCGAGAAGGTCCGTGCCCGCCGGATGCGCGCAGAGCGCCAGTTCAAGGAACTCAGCGCCGCCGGCGACGCCATCCCCGACGACCTCGCGAAGACGCTCTACGACCTCGGCAGCGACCTCGCGCCCGGCGGCACCATCTGGGCGACCCTCGCCGGGGCCGCTCCCGCCGCCGAAGCCGCTGGCGGCGCCGCTGCCCCCGCGGCAGAGGCCGGCGCCGGTGGCATGGTCTTCCCACCCGGCATCGGCATCGGCCCCAAGGGCGACCCCAACTCCTACGAAAAGGTCCGCGCCCGCCGCATGCGGGCCGAGCGCAAGGCGACAGAAGCAACCGCCGCCGGCGAGGCCATCCCCGACGACGTGATGGCCACGCTCGTCGAGCTGGGGAGCCCGATGGCTTCTGGGGGGCAGGGCTAATGGCGACCGAAGTCCTCTGGTGGATCTTCGCCTCCGCGATCGTCGCGGTCTCCGTCGGGGTCGTCACGGCCCGCACGGTCATTCACTCCGCCATCTTCCTCATCCTCAGCCTCTGCGGCGTGGGGGCGATGTACATCTTCCTCACGGTGGAATTCCTCGCCCTCGTCCAGTTCCTCATCTACGGCGGCGCGGTCACGGTCCTCATCCTCCTCGCGCTCATGCTCACGCGCGGCGGCGGCACCGTGACCGAGAAGCTCAACGGACCCCAGGCGCCCTTCGCGGCAGCGGCCGGGGTGGCCCTCCTCCTCATCCTCACCACCGTCGCCATCGACACGGCCTGGCCCGGCGACACCGACGACCTCCCGGACATGATCACGGTCACGCCCATCAGCGAAGGGCTCTTCATGGACTTCGGCGCGCCCTTCGTGATCGCCTCCGTCGTCCTCCTGGTCGCCCTCGTCGGGGCCATCATCCTTGCCCGCCAGGAGGACGACTAGCCGTGGTGCCGCTCGAAAACTACCTCGTCCTCAGCGCCATCCTTTTCTCTCTCGGTGTCTATGGCGTGCTTGCCCGGCGCAACGCGGTGCTCATCCTCATGAGCGTCGAACTGATGCTGAACGCCGTCAGCCTCAACTTCGTCGCCTTCGCCGCCTACCTCGACCCGGACAAGATCACCGGCGCCATCTTCGCCATCTTCGTCATCACCGTCGCCGCGGCCGAAGTCGGCCTGGCGTTGGCCATCGTCATCCGCCTGTTCCGCAATCGCGCCACTTCGAACGTGGACGAAGCGGCGACCATGAAGTGGTAGAAGGGGCAGCCGCACGCTCATGAATCCCGAATACTCCTGGCTGCTTGCGGCGATCCCGGCGGCGATGTTCTTTGTCATCGCCTTCGCAGGGCGCTACCTCCCCCGCGGCGGGGACTACCTCGGCGTCGCCGCCACTGGCGCTTCCTTCGTCCTCTTCTTCGCCCTCCTCCCCGACTTCCTCGACGTCTTCGATGCCGAAGCCCACGTGCTCGCGGTGGCGGGCTCGATCGAGTGGTCCACCATCGGCGACTTCGAACTCCGGATGGGCGTCTTCGTCGACCCGGTCACGGTCGTCATGTTCGCAGTGGTCACCACCGTCGCCCTGATGGTGAACATCTTCTCCATCGGCTACATGAAGGGTGAGCCCCGCTACTACTGGTTCTTCGCGGTCCTCCAGCTCTTCGTCGCCTCCATGCTCATGCTCGTCATGGCCGACAACCTCCTCCTCCTCTACATCTCCTGGGAGCTGGTTGGCGTCTGTTCCTTCCTCCTCATCGGCTTCTACTGGGAAAAGCGGAGCGCCACCGAGGCGGCGAAGAAGGCGTTCATCACCACCCGCGTCGGCGACGTCGGCCTTCTCATTGGCATCCTCGTCTTCTGGAAGGAGACGAACACCTTCAACATCCAGGAGATCATCCACATGGCGGAGGGGGGGCAGATAAGTGAAACCTACCTCTTCGTCGGCTCCATCTGCATGTTCCTCGGCGCCATGGGCAAGAGCGCCCAGGTGCCCTTCCACGTCTGGCTCCCGGACGCGATGGAGGGCCCGACCCCGGTCAGCGCCCTCATCCACGCCGCCACGATGGTCGTCGCCGGCGTCTACCTGACCGCCCGCATGCTCCCGGTCTTTGCAGTGGCCGACCACATGCTCCTGATCATCACGATCGTCGGCCTCACGACCGCCCTGCTCACCTCCGCCATCGCCTTCGCCCAGACGGACATCAAGAAAGTCCTCGCCTACTCAACGGTCGGGAAGCTCGGCCTGATGTTCGTCGCCCTCGGGTCCGGCTCCGTCACGGCGGCCATGTTCCTCCTCATGACCCACGCTTTCGTCAAGGCGCTCCTCTTCCTCGGCAGTGGCTCCGTCATCCTCGGCACCCACCACAACCAGGAGATGGACAAGCTCGGCGGCATCTGGAAAAAGATGCCGATCACCGGGACCACGTTCTTCGTCGCCACGCTCGCCCTCGCCGGGCTTCCGCCGCTCGCCATGTTCTGGAGCGAAGACGAGCTCTTCGCCGCCGCCAAGGACGAATGGGGCCTCTGGGCACTGGCCCTCGCCATGCTCGCCGTTTTCGCCACCGGCATCTTCATGGTCCGGCTTTTCATTCGCACCTTCACTGGCCAGCCGCGCGACCCCCACGTCTACGAGCACACCCGCGAAACGCCGGCCGTCATGACCGGCCCGCTTGTCTTCCTCTGCGTGCTCTCCGTGCTCTCCGGCCTCGTCGTCTTCCATGGCGTCGGCACGGCCCTCGGCTTCCCTGGCGGCATCTCCGAGTTCGTCTTCCAGCACGAACCCCACCGGTACGAGATCGACTGGGCGCTGGCCATCCCCTCCGTCCTCGTCGCCCTCGCCGGGGTGGCCATCGGTGCGTTCGTCTACTGGGGCAACGACCTCCGCCGCTCGACGGCGCTGGCGAACGCTCAGCCCCGCGCCTACGACCTCATCCGCAACAAGTTCTACTTCGACGAGGCCTACCAGTACGTCATCGACCGCGGCGTCCTCGGCTTCAGCTACCTCACCTCGTGGTTCGACCGCTACGTCGTCAACGATACCGGCGTCAACGGTTCCGCCGAAGTCACCGGGTACGCCGGTTCCGTTCTCAAACTATTCCAGACTGGCCGCTTGCCCAACTACGCGATGGCGATTGCCGTCGGCGTGATTGGACTGGCGCTGGCCGGTCTCTGGCTGAGGGGCTAACCCAATGACCTTTGATGAGGCCCAGGGCTATGTGGTCCTCGCCACCCTGATCGCACCGCTGGCGGCCATGCTCATCCTCTTCTTCGTCCCCGGCGAACAAAAGACGGCCGTCCGTTACATCTCCCTCTTTTTCGCCACGCTCATGCTGGGCGCCTCCGTCTACATCTTCGTCGCCTACCAGTTCGAGGGCCCCGCCTTCAGCGTCGAAGGCCACGGCATCCAGATGGAGTTCAAGCGCGCCTGGGTCGAAAACACCGCCTTCCTTGGCCCCGGCGGCATCACCCTCCGCCTCGGCGTCGACGGCATCTCCGCCCTGCTTGTCCTCCTCACCGGCGTCGTCGCCTTCGCCGGCACCCTCGTCTCCTGGAAGCTCGACTATCGGACGAAGGACTTCTTCCTCCTCTTCTGGATGCTCGTCGCCGGTGTCTACGGCACCTTCTTCTCGCTCGACCTCTTCTTCTGGTTCTTCTTCTACGAACTTGCCGTCGTCCCCCTCTACCTCCTGATCGGCGTCTGGGGCTCGACCCGCAAGGAATACGGCGCCATGAAGCTGACCCTGATGCTGGTGGGTGGCTCCGCCCTCGTCTGGATCGGCATCTTCGCGGTCTTCAACGAAGCCGGCCTCGGCACCTTCGACATGCCCACCCTCTGGGCGGCCGGCGCCAACGGCACCCTCAGCCCCGAGTTCCAGAAGACGTTCTTCCCCTTCATGGTCATCGGCTGCGGCGTCCTCGCCGCCCTCTGGCCCCTCCACACGTGGTCCCCCGACGGCCACATGTCGGCCCCTACCGCCGTCTCGATGGTCCACGCCGGCGTCCTCATGAAGCTCGGGGCCTTCGGCATCATCCGCCTCGGCATCCAGCTCATGCCCGACGGCGCCGACTACTGGATGCCCGCCCTCATGGTCCTGGGCACGGTCGGCGCGGTCTACGGGGCCGTCGCCGCACTCACCCAGCGTGACTTCAAGCTCATCTCCGGCTACAGCTCCGTCAGCCACATGGGCTACGTGCTGATGGGTCTGGCGACGATGAACTCGATCGGAATCACCGGCGCCGTCCTCCAGATGTTCTCCCACGGGGTCATGACGGCCCTCGTCTTCCTCCTCATCGGCGCCCTTTACGACCAGGCCCACACCCGCGACCTCAAGGATTTCGGCGGCATCGGCAAAGTCATGCCGATGTGGGTGGTCTTCTACAGCATCGCCGGGCTCGCGAACGTCGGCCTCCCCGCCCTTAGCGGCTTCACGGCCGAATTCCACATCTTCGTCGGCACCTTCAAGACCTACCCGCTCTTCGGCGGCCTCGCGATCTTCGCCGCCGCCCTTGCCGCCGCCTACATGCTCCGGATGTTCGCCATCGTCTTCTTCGGTCCCTTCAACCCCCGCTGGTCCAGCCTCAAGGACATGACGCCCCATGAATACATGGCCGGGGCGCTCCTCATCGGCTCCATGGTCGTGATGGGCGTCTGGTGGGCTCCCTTCACCGACCGCGTCGCCGCGACCGTAACCCTCCTTCCCGGGATGACGAGCTGATGGAACGCGACTACACCCTCTTCATCCCCGAGTTCATCGCCGCCGGTGGCGCCGTCCTCGTCCTCGCCGCCGAGCTTATCTACCCGAAGGTCCGCAAGGACTACCTGGCCTACTTCACCGCCGCCGTCGCGCTCGCCTGGGGCATCTCGGCGCTCTTCTACATCGGCAACACGGTCGGGAACTTCCAGGGCGTCATCCAGACCGACAACTTCACGACCTTCTTCCGCCTCCTCGGCTCGGGGATCGTCTTCGTCGTCGCCCTGCTCTCCGCCCAGTACATGAACAGGCGGACGAAGACCGCGGGCGAGTACTATGGCCTCCTCCTCCTCGCCGGCATCGGCATGGTCTACATGGCCGCCGCCCGCGAACTGATCACTGCCTACATCGCCCTCGAACTCCTCAGCTTCTCCCTCTACGTCCTCGTCGGCTACCTGACGAAAGACAACCTCAGCACCGAGGCCAGCCTCAAGTACATCCTCCTTGGCGCCTTCTCCAGCGCCATGTTCCTCTACGGCATGAGCCTGGTGTACGGCATCACCGGCACCACCTACTACGACGGCATCGGCGCCGCCCTCGCCGACCGCAGCGGCGACACCGACACCGCCGCCGTGGTCGGCTTCATGCTCATCCTCGCCGGGGTCGGATTCAAAGTCTCGGCCGCGCCCTTCCACATGTGGGCCCCCGACGCCTACGAAGGCGCCCCCCTGCCGATC
The DNA here is from genome assembly GCA_016234445.1 of Chloroflexota bacterium. GTDB lineage: Bacteria > Chloroflexota > Dehalococcoidia > Tepidiformales > Tepidiformaceae. The sequence goes on from JACRBT010000014.1 coordinate 199,936, forward strand.
ACCGCCTTCCTTTCGACCGCGTCGAAGGCGGCCGGGTTCGCCCTCATCCTCCGGCTCTTCACGGGCCCTCTCGCCGCCAACGCCGACGACTGGAAGTGGGCTATCGCCGCCCTCGCCGCCATCACGATGACCGCCGGCAACCTCATCGCCATCCAGCAGAAGAACCTGAAGCGCCTGGTGGCCTACAGCTCCATCGGCCAGGTCGGCTACATGCTCGTGGTCATCGCGGCCATCGGTTACGGCGACCGCGACACGGCCCAGAACGCCTCCACCGGCCTCCTCCTCCACATGGTCGGCTACGTCTGCTCGACCCTGGCGCTTTTCACGGCCCTCACCGCCTACTACAACCGCACCGGCAAGGACACGATCGCCGGCCTCCGCGGCATGGCCGAAACCCAGCCGTTCCTCGCCACGATCGTCACCGTCTCCCTCTTCTCCTTCGCCGGCCTCCCCTTCTTCGCGGGCTTCACGACCAAGCTCTTCATGTTCCAGGGCTCTGTCACCGACGGCCTCCTCTGGCTCGTCGCCCTCGCCGTCGCGAACAGCTTCGTCAGCCTCTACTACTACCTGATGGTCCTCCGCCAGGTGTACCTGTTCGACCCCGAACCCGGGATGAGCCGCTTCTCCGTGGGCCCGGTGCTCTGGGTGACGGGCGCCGCCCTGACCCTCGGCGTCATCTTCATCGGCGTCTACCCTGGGCCCGTGTTCGAAGGCGCCGAACGCGCCACCGACCCCCTCTTCGGCGTCGGCGTCGACGCCGTGGACCACGCGGCGATGGACCACTCCCACTAGCGGTAAGGGAACACCCGGATTTCTGAACGTGGACTGTAAAGACCGCCGCTTCGTGCCGATCTGGTAACCATGACCGTGGTACGCTAGATCCGCCAGGCGGTTCGTCTTGGGGGACGAAGCCCGGCGGGAGCCAGCAAACACTCGGGCGCCGGAACAGGGCCGCCTTTAGGGCAGCCCCGGGGTTGCTTGCGCCTGTCGAACGGCGTGGAGGTGGTTGTGACTGGAGCGACGGGCGAACACCGGGCTCTGATGACCCAGCGAGGGCTGTACTACACAGCCCGTTTCTTTGGCCAGTCCGGGCAGAACCTGATGCTCGCGGCGCTCATCGTCGTGGCCGGCAAGAGTTCGGACTCAGCCGTCGGCCTGAGCAGCGTGCTCGTTGCCACCGTCCTCCCAGGCGTGATCTTCGGGCTCCTCGGCGGTGCCGTTGCCGACCGCCTCGGCCCGCCCCGTGCCTACGCCGTTGGCGCCGTCCTCCGGCTGCTCCCCCCGCTCGTCGGCGCCTTCTTCATCGGCGGCCCCACCTGGGCCTGGATGGTCGCCGCGGTGTACGCCACCGGGTCCCAGGTCTTCGCGCCCGCCGAAATGGCGATGGTCCGCGTCCTCCAGAGCAACCATGCCGGCCGGGGCCACGCCGCCCTCGTAGCCCTCCAGTATTCCGGCAACGGCCTCGGCGCCGTCGTCCTCGCGCCCGCGCTCTACTTCCTCGGCGGGCCCGCCGCGATGATGGCCGGCGCCGTCGCGAACCTCGCCCTCGTCGTCGTTTTCAGCATCGCCCTCGCGCTCGCCCTGCGCGGTTCGCCGGCTGCCCCGAAGCCGGCGCAGCACGCCTTCAGCTTCGCCGAAACCTGCCGCTTCTTTCAGCGCGAGCACCTCGCCCGCTACGCCATCGCCGCCTTCTCGTTCAAGGTCCTCGTCGTCAAGACGGCCGTCGTCGTCGTGCCCCTCTACCTGAGCCAGGACCTTCGCCTCGGCGCCGGGGGCATCGCCCTCCTCGCCGTCCCGGGCATCGCCGGAGTCCTCCTTGGGCTTGGCTGGGCGGCGCGTTCGCTCACCATGGCCGTCGCTGGCCAGACCATGCGCCTCTCCCTCGTCGGCATGGGCGTCGCCGGCCTCGCCCTCGCGGGCCTCGACCTCGGCGTTACCGAAGCGGTCGAGGTGAGCCGTCTCACCGGGCTCGCTCCCGGCCACGGGATCACCCCTACCGTCCTGGTTGCCGTCGTCGCCGCCTTCATCTTCGGGCTCTCCGTCGCCGGCTCCCTCCTCGGCGCCCGCGTGGCCCTCACCGAGACCGCGCCGTCGGGCCAACAGGCTCGCGTCTTCGCCGTGAAGTTCACGCTCACAGAGGCTGTCATCGCCCTGCCGCTCATGGCCGCCGGCTTCGGCACCGACGTGGGCGGCCCCCGCCTGACCCTGGCCGTCGTCGGCGCCCTCGCGCTCACCACGGTCGCACTCCTCGAACTCCCCCGCCTCCGCGAACGCCTGGCACTCGGCGCGCCCGTCCCCGAACCGCTCGCCCCGTAACACCGCCGAAGTCACTCCCCTTCGCCGCCGAAGCGCAGCCCTCGCCGCAGGCGAACTCCCCCTCGCCCGCGAAGCGGGAGCAGGGGGCCGGGGGGTGAGGGTCACGCCGGCACAAACAGCCGCCGCGGCCGCACAGAGCCACGCCGCGCCTGGACCCGGATCAGCTCCCGGTAGGCCATCATCCAGGCCCGCCCCCAGCTCCCATACCGTTCGCTCACCTCATCCCCGGCGCTGTTCACCTTGTCGATGAGGTAGTTCGCCAGTTCCAGCGCCGCATAGGCCGCCGCCCCCGTGGCAACGACGTCCTCCAGCTGCGGGCCCAGGGTCGTCCCGGAGCCGTCGAGCGTGTGCCGGGCCGTGTAGAAGACCTTCGCGTTCTGGCCAGTCGGCGCCGTGTCGACGTCGAGCGTGAGCGCCGTGCCCCACTGCGAAAAGGCCACGTAGGCCGGCGGGAAGTCCCCCGTCGGGAACTCGACCGCGTCGACCCCAAGCAGCCCCGTCAGCGACGCCAGCGAGATGTCGCGGCTGCCCGAGGTGGTCGCGATCGTCGCCGACTTCTCCGACGGGATCGCCTGGCTGACTTCGCCGAGGGCGCGTTCGATGTGGCGGTCCAGCTGCGAGTCGGTCCAGCGGTAGGCGCCGGCGTCGGTGTCGTGGAGGTCCTTGCGGAGTTTCGTCCGGATGTCAGAAAGCGTCGTCATGCCCCGTACGGTGCCGCGCGCCCACCTCACTTCCAAGGCGGCCATGTCACCCGACAGCCCCGGCGATCGGTCACTGTGCCGGGACGACTCCGAACGTGTCGAGGGCCGCCTGCCGGCATTCGTCGAACACGCTGCCTGGCAGCCCCGCGGCTTCGAGGAGGTCGAGCATGCGGCGGATCGGCGCGTCCGTGGGGACGCCGCTGACGCCGCGGCGCGTGAGGCACCTGGCGATCTCGGCCCGCGCCTGGTCGGCCTTGCTCGGGCCGGTGGCGCGGGCGGCGAGGTAGGCGGCATTGACCTCATCGGCGAAAGCCTTGCGGCACTCCCTCGCCGCGGCCTGGTAGCGCGAGCCTTCCGAACTGCTGCTGGTGGTGAATGACCACGTCAGCCAGCCGTCTCCCTGGTCTCTCGGGGTGACCTCGAACCCGCGTTCAGCCAGGCAGCCCACCGTTGCCTGGACCGAGGACTCATCCTCTGCCCGCGTCACGACGCCGTCCGCGAGGATGGCGGCCTGGAGTGCGGGTGTCCCGCCCGGCTCCTCGGTGGGAAGCTCCCCGGCGGAAGGCCGGGTAGAATCACCGCTCAACAGGCCCGCGACGGCGAAGGCGATCGCTCCCGCCAGCGCCGCGGCGAGGACCGCCGCCACTGCTGTCGCAGGCCAGGAGACCGTGCGGCGGTTCGTCGTCATTCAGCCTCCACCGGCAGGCGGCGGCCACATCCGCCGCCGCCTGGAGCCCCGAGCGACCGCCCGGGTCACTCGTTGGGGACAACCCCGTACTTCTCCGAGGCCATGCCCGCGCATTGGTAGAACGAGCTGCTCGCCTGACCGGCTTTCGCGACGGCATCAAGCATCTTCAGCAGGGGCGCGTCTTCGGCAACGCCTTGCACGCCGCGGCCCACAAGGCACTGGGCGATCGCGGACCGCGACTGTTCGACGGTTGCCAGGTCGGCCTGCCGGGCCTCCCCGAGCGCCACGGCGTAGACGAGGGCCACGTCCCGTTCGTTGGCGATGTGGCACTCCTGGTAGGCGGCCTTGTACCGCGCGCCTTCAGCGGTATCCGCGGTCGCAAAGGTCAGCCGCAGCCAGCCGTCGCCCCGGTCCTCCGGGGAGACCGTGAACCCGCGCTCGGCCAGGCAGCCCACGGTCGCCTGGACCGCCGAGAGGTACTCCTCCCGTGTGACGACCCCGTCCGCCAGGATGGCAGCCTGCGAAGGGGTGGTCTCGCCCAACCGTTCGGCGGCCAGTTCCGCCGGGGAGCGGTGCGCGGGGTTGCCTCCGCGGTCGCCCGCGAGCGCAATCGTCACCGCGCCAGCAAGGACCGCCGCCAAGACTGCGGCGGCCGCCACCACTCGCCAGGACACCGTTTTCAGAGTGAACATCAGCACACCTCCGGCCGATTCGATGTGGACGCCAAGGGAGCGTCGTCATCGAACCGTCGACTGTTCGGACGAGTCGAGCCTAGACCGCGCAAAGCAACGCGGCAAGTAAACTCTCTGCAAAGTTCGCCGGCCGGCGCGGCTCAGTTGTCACCGAGTTCACCACGAAAATTGCCGGAGTTGTCGTTTCTGTCGCGCATTCCTGGCGGGGTGATTCCCCTCACACTCCCGCCCACCGCCGGCATCCCGCATCCCAGGGGAGCCACCCGCCGCTACTCGTCCGCCGCTTCCTGCCGCGCCTCCGCCACCAGCCGGTAGCCCACGTTTCGCACCGTCTCGATGAACGAGTGCCCCCGGATCTCGATCTTCGACCGTATCCGCCGGATGTGGACGTCCACCGTCCGCGCCCCGCCGAAGTAGTCGTAGCCCCAGACGCGGTTGAGCAACTGCTCCCGCGTGAACACGCGCCCGGCGTTCATCGCCAGGAAGCGGAGGAGTTCGTACTCCTTGAAGGTCATGACCAGCGCTTCGCCGTCCACCGTCACCCGGTAGTTCGAAAGGTCGAGCGTCAGCGCCCCGCAGTTGACGAAGTTCTCGCTGTCGATCCCGTGCCGCCGCCAGAGCGCCCGCTCGATCCGCCGCGCCACCTCCGCTGCCGAGGCCGCCAGGCTCACGAAGTCGTCCACCGCCAGGTCGGCCGTCACCCGTGCCAGCTGTTCGTCGGCGGCGATGGCGATCTGGACGACCCCGCGCTCGGCGTACGTCTCCTGGAGGATGGCGAAGGCCGCGGGCGGGATGTCGCGCAGGTCGAGGAGGACGACGTCAGCCGAGCCGCCTTCGTCTGCGGCCAATCGCTCCGGGGTCACCACCGGCGCGGTCAGCCCGGCACGCTCCAGCGCCGGCCCGAGGCGGGCGACGTCCGGGTGCCGGGTGACCACGAAGACCGTGCGCATGGGGCTGCCTTCCCGCGGGGTTCGGCCCAGTATACCCCGCCGGCGTAGCTCACCCGCGGGTTACTTCTTGCCGGCCAGGTCCTTCCAGATGGGCCAGTCGATCGCCCTGTGGCGCCAGAACGCCCCGACGATGATCCCAATGCCCGCCGCGAAGCCGCCGATGATCATCCACCGGTCGCTCCCGTCCGCGGCAGCATATCCCAGGGTGATCATCCCCGCTCCGGCAACCAGCGCCGGCAACGCCACCGGAACGTGCCCTTCCTCGCCGTTTGCGATCGCGTTCGTGAGCCAGCTTTTCATACCCGATGCCCTCCCAGTTGGTGTCCGCGGAATCCTAGCACACTCAGGCAAGGGGTCAGCCGCGTCACGCCCGCGCGAGCCGCGCCTCGAGCCGCGCCCGCCGCTTGCGGATCGCCTCGATCCCGGTCTCACCACCGGTCGCCCCGGGGCGGATCAGCCCGCGTTCGACCAGCGCCACCGCCTCCGAGACGAGCACCCAGGCCGCCGCGACGTCCTTCCGCCGGTGCTCCTCGATCTTCGCCAGCTCCACGTAGGGCGTCAGACGCCGGCTCCGGGGGTCGTCGACCAGGCTTCGCCAGGCCCGCGCCGCCGCGTCCCAATCGCCAAGCCGCACCAGGCAGCGTGCCAACCGCTCCATCGCCTCCAGCCGTTCGGCCCGCCCAGGGTTGGCCGCCAGCACCGCTTCGTACCGGCGCGCCGCCGCCGCCAGGTCCCCTTCGTATTCGGCCGCCCGGGCCGACTGCAGCGGGTAGCTCCCCTCCTCGTCGCAGACCGCCGCCAGTTGCGCCGCCAACGCCACCAGCGAAAGCACGTCCCAGGCGTTGTGGCGGAGCACCGGGAGGATGTGGGTCGGGTCGCTGCTGCGCTGGAAGCGGAAATAACGCTCGGGGGCTTCGTGCGAGGGGCAGTCGTCGTCTCGCTCGAACTCCAGCAGCTCCACCTCCATCCGCGTCAGCTTGTGCGAATCGAACGTCCCCCGGAACAGCCGCCGGTTCGGGTGCAACAGGTCAAGGTGCGGCAGCTCGCGGAACTTCGGCTTCATCCGCGAAAGGATGTAGCGCGACTCCAACAGCGGCAGGTCGAACGACTTCCCGTTGTAGCTCACGAGCGCCCCGGCGCCCGCCAGTTCCTCCGCGATCCCGCCGAGAAGGCCGCCTTCGTATTGCGGCGCCGGGAGCAGGTATTGCCGCAGCTTCAGCAGCGAGCCGTCGAATCGCGCCACGCCGGCCATGAAGACCATTGAGCCGGCGCCCCCGAGCCCGGTCGTCTCCGTGTCCACGTAGAGGAAGTCGCGCGGCGAGCAGTCGCCGATGCGCGGGTCCTTCGTCTGTCCCGCCAGCTTCCTGGGGTCGACCGATAGCGCCCGGTGCAGGGCCACCGAACCATGCTCGTGGCCCGCTTCGTAGACACTTTCAACCACGTAACCCGGCCCGTGCGGCGATTGGAACCAGCGCCCGCCCAGCGCCGAGAGGTCCGCCATCTCGGTCACGCTGTCGGTCCGCGCAGCGGGGATGCCGTGGGCGGGCTGGTTCAGCGCCGCGCGCAGCTTTTCGCGAAGGTCAGCGGCCATGGGTTCTCAGCCGTGCGAACATTTGTGCGGCAGTATACACCACCCTCACGGCGACGGCCCCCCTGTCAGGTCGAAGAGGTCTGTCTCGGCTTCGCTCAGCTCCGGGAGCACCTCGTCGGGGGTTGCCGTCCTCGCCCCTCGCCCCAGCCTGCCGCGCAGCCGTCGCATCGCTTCGCCCATCTCCTCCACACGCAGCAGGTTGGCCATCCCCGCGTACGCGAGCGCCCCCGCCCCCGCCCCCGCCACGGCCGTGACCGCCCGCTCCAGCAGCGCCTCGTTATCCGCGGCGCCGAACCCAACCGCCAGGACCAGCGCCATCACCCCGCCGGCGACCGCGAACCGCCCGATCGCCCCGAGGTCGGCCGCCGCGTCCCCGCCCAGCCGCCGCAGGTAGGCCCGGTAGAGCAACAGCCATTCCGCCCACGCTGCCGCCGACACCGCGAACGCCAGCCCCCGGTGCTCGAACCGGTCCCAGAACAGCGCGCTCAGCGCCAGGTTCACCGCTACCGCGACGACCGCCAGCATCACCGGCGTCCGCGTGTCGCCGACCGCATAGAAGCCGCGGCTGTGGATTTCGATGCCCGCCTGGGGGACGATGCCGAGGCAGTAGAACGCCAGCGCCGCCGCCACGATGGCCGTGTCGCTGGCGGCGAACTCGCCCCGTTGGAGCAGCAGGGCCGTCACCGGTTCGCGCAGCAGCGCCAGGCCCAGTGCCGCCGGGATCGTCAGGAACATGATCACCCGCAGCGCCCGCGAAACCGCCTCCCGGAGCGCCAGGTGGTCGTCGTCGGCCGCGTGTTCCGCCAGCCGCGGGAACACGGCCGTCGAGATCGCCATCCCGAAGATCGCCAGCGGCAACCCGGCCAGCAGCCATGCGTAGGTCATGTCCGAAATCTCGGCCGAGCCGAGCTTCGTCGCGAAGAACATCGTTATCAGGAAGTTGACTTGCGCCGCCGCGAGGCCAACCACCCGCGGCCCCATCAGCCGTGCCACCTCCCGCGTCGAGGCCGCCCAGGCGAAGCTCACCCGGAAGCGCATCCGTTCGCGCACCAGCCCCGGCAACTGCACCACCAGGTGGAGCGCCGAGCCGATGACCACCCCCGCCGCCAGCCCTTCCACTCCCCATGGCCCCGAAAGGGCCACCGCCCCGAAGATGATCGCGAGGTTGTAGAGCATTGGCGCGATCGCCGGGAGCAAGAACTGCTGCCGCCCGTTGAGGATCCCCGTCACCATCCCGCTGACCGAGAAGAACAGCGGCGAGAGCAGCATCAGCCGCGTCAGTTCGACCGCCTTGTCCGTCAGCTCGTCGTGGCGGCCGACGTCTTTCCCCAGGCCGGGCGCCAGCAGTGGCACGAGCAGCGGCGCGAAGACGAACGCCACCGCGCAAAGCGCCGCCGTCGCCGCCGTGACCAGCGTGAGGATGTTGCTCGCCAGCCGCCAGGCCTGCTCGGTGCCTTCCCGCCGGTAGATCCGCGCGAAGACCGGGATGAAGGCGCTCCCCAGCGTCGCCCCCGCCAGCACCTGGAAGATGAGGTCCGGAACCCGGAACGCGACCCAGTAGGCGCCGAGTTCTGGCTGCGACCCGAACGCGTCGGCGATGACCACGGTGCGAAGGACGCCGAGCAGCCGCGACCCGAGGAACCCGAAGGCGACGATGGCGGCGGCGATAGCCAGCCCGCCCGCTCGTGACGGGGGTCCGTTCGTTTCCAGGTCCGCGGCGGTCTCCGCCATTGCGGCGGATCGTACGGTTTCCGGGCCATCCGGTCGCCCCGCGCTTGCAGGCTCTGCCCGATTGGCCCACGCTCCATGCCATGCGAGCCATCGCCGTCGCGCTGTTCCTGCTCGTTGCCCTGGCCGCATCCGTGGGTTGCCGCGGCGGGAACGACGACAACGTCCCCACGAACACCCCCGCGGCGGCCGCGTCGCGAACCGCGCCCAGGACGGCCGGGGCCTCGCCGGGTGCGATCGCGTCCGCTTCCCCCTCCGGCAGACCCGGCGAGTTCGTCCGCCGCCTCAAGCACGGCGGCCGCGACCGCGGTTACATCCTCCACGTCCCGGCCATTTACAGCGCCGCCCGGCCCATGCCGCTTGTTTTCGCCCTCCACGGCGGCGGTGGCGAAGCGAAGGGGATTGCCCCCCTCAGCGGCCTCTCCCGCCTCGGCGACCGCGAAGGCTTCATCGTCGTCTACCCGGAAGGCGTCGAGGGGTCGTGGAACGACGGCCGCGAGGACCCGGACGTGCCCGCCCAACGCCTCAAGGTCGACGACGTCGGCTTCATCACCGCCATCATCGACGACGTCTCCGGCGACTACGCGGTCGACCCCCGACGCGTCTACGCGATGGGCATCTCGAACGGCGGCTTCATGTCCCACCGGCTCGGCTGTGAACTCTCTGGCCGCATCGCCGCCATCGGCCCAATCGTCGCCACGCTGCCGGAGGCGCTGGACTGCCGTCCCGGGCGCGCCGTCCCGGTCGTCATGTTCGTGGGCGACGCCGACCCGCTGGTGCCCTACGAAGGCGGCCACGTCCAGCTCGGCCTGGGGCGCGAACGCTCCAGCGTCATCCTCTCGGCGCAGGCCACCGCCCACTTCTGGGCCACGAACAACGGCTGCAACCGGGCCGCCGTCGCCTTCTCGTCGCTCCCCGACAACGACAAGAGCGACGGCGTCCGCATCCGCCGGGAGGCCTATTCCGGCTGCCGCGCCGGGGCGGATGTGCTCCTCTATGTCATGGAGGGTGGCGGCCACGTCTGGCCCGGTGGCCCGCAGTATTCGCCACAGATTGTCATCGGCCGCGCCACCCACGACATCGACGCCAGCGAGATCGCCTGGGCGTTCTTCAAGGAGCACCCGCTGCCGTAGTGCATCGCCGGAGACAGTTGGATCTGGGAGACTCCACCCGCTACGCGGCCAACTCCCCCTCTCCTACGCAAGTAGGAGAGGGGGCCGGGGGGTGAGGGGCTGCCTCCTCAGGCCCAGGGTTCGCCGAAACGCTCCCGGTAGGTGACTTCGGCTACGGGCCGCCGCTTGTTGCGTCCCGCCGGGCGCTCCGGCCATCCCATGGGGATGATCGCGTGCACCGATACCGATTCGGGGAGGCCAAGCACCGGGCGAATCTCAGCTTCCCGGCTCTTCCAGCGCGTGGTGAGCACGGTCCCGAGGCCGAGCGCCTGTGCCGCCAGGAGAAGGTTCTGGACCGCGGGGTAGATCGACGCCCCAAGCGCCGCCGAGGCCGACTCGCCCGTGCCGAAGGGCTGCTCGGAACAGACGGCGATAAGGACGGGGACGTCCTTCCAGGGGGTGCGGTCCGGGGCGGTCGCGCCATACAGCTGGCCACCGAGTTCGTCGAAGATCGCCCCCAGTTGCTGCTTCGTTGCCGCGTCCCGGATGACGATGAAGCGCCACGGCTGGACGTTGCGGGCGCTCGGGGCGCGCGTTGCCGCCGCGAGCACCTTCGTGATCAGCGAATCTTCGATCGGCTGGCCGGTGAACTTTCGTACCGCCCGCTGGCGGGCCAGGAACGCGTTGAACTCGTCGAACTCCATCGGGACACCCTCTCTGGGGAGTGTTAGCCGGGGGCGGGGACGGCGACCCGGAGCGGGAAGGTCGCGAGGACTTCGTAGGCCGCGCCCTGCATCGTCAGGCGGCTTCGCATCAGCGAGACGTGCGCCGTCCGCCAGGAAACGCCGGGCACGTCCATCTTCCCGACCGCGACTTCGATCTCGGCCCGGCGGCGGGTCGGCACTTCGTCGCGCACGCGGCCGAGGGTCAGGTGGGGGCGGAACGGGCGCCGCTCGGGTTCGAATCCGACCACGGCGAGGGCGGCGTTGACGGCCCGAACCAGCGCTTCCAGCCGCAGCACGTCGCCGGCGATGCCGACCCACATGAGCCGCAGCCCTTCACGCCCGCCGAAGGTGCCGATGTTCGAAAACTCGAGTTCGAACGGCGAATGGCCCACCACCGCTTCCTGGATGCCGAGCTTGATCGCCGGGAGCTTCTTCACCGGGACTTCGCCGAGGAACTTGAGGGTGACATGCACGCCCTCGGCCCGGATCCAGCGGACGTCGGCGCCGCTGCGCGAACGCAACGTCTCAATGACCTCGCCGATCGAGGCTTTCACGTCGTCGGGCACTTCGCAGGCGACGAACAGCCTGACGTGGTCTGGTGCGATCTCACTCATGAATGATGTCTATCCGAAAACAGGGTATCGGCGTTTCCGCCACACACTGCGAACGCGACCTTGCCGGGCAGGAGCGCCTGGAGGCGTTGGAGCTGGCGCCGGGGCGATTGCAGCGGGTAATCCGAGCCGAAGAGCACGCGCCCGGGACCGGCAAGGTCCACCAGCCGCGAAACACTGTCATCATCATACAACAATTCCGAGGCCGCGGTATCGAACCAGACATTCTGAAGTGTGGCCCTTACCTCCGGCATTTGCAGATAGAACGACAACCCTCCGCCGAGGTGCGCCGCGATCATCTTCGTCCCCGGGTGCTTCGCCGCCAGCAGGCAGAGTTCCACCGGCGTGATTCCCCCGGCCTTGCCCGGGTAGGCGTGGCCGACGGGTTCGCTCACGTGCCAGAGCAACACCGCCCCCGCTTCGGCGGCCAGCGCGCAGAGCCGGTCGCCCGCCGCCCCCAGGGGGTCCCAGCCCTGGTCCTGGGGCCGCAGTTCCCCGAACCCCCGCACTCCCCGCGCCAGCGCCTCGCCCGCCCAGGCCTCCCAGCCGGGGAGCGCCGGGTTCACCGGCGCAAGCGGGATCAGCCGTGGCTCTTCCGCCGCGGCCGCGACGATGTATTCGCCCTGCTCCCGGATGTCCGCCTCGGCCCTGAACGCGAACCCCGCTGCCACCGCGCGGTCCATGCCGGCCTCGTCCATCGCCCGGAGGAGGCCGCCGGCGTCGGCTATCTTCGCCTCCGGCGAGCCGTACATCTCCGCGAAGGTTGCGTCGCGGGCGGCGAGCCGCTCCCGGCCCTCCCGCTGCGCTGGCGCGAAGATGTGGGTGTGAGCGTCGATCAGGGTCACGACAGGAATGCTACCAGACGCGGCAAACCCCCCGGCCGCTATGCCTGGCGGACGATCCCCTCCGCGACCAGGTGGCGGATTCGTTCGTCCGAAAACCCGAATTCGGCCAGGATCTCCGCGCTCTGCTCGCCGATGAGCGGCGCCCGGTAGGCGAACCCGCCCGGCGTCCGGCTGTAGTCGGCGTACCCCCGGATCGCGGTCACCACGCCGAGTTCCGGGTGGACGTAGTCCCGCAAGAAGTTGTTGGCGGCGATCCAGGGGTCCGTGAAGATCTCTTCCACCCGGGTCGTCGGCGCCGCCGGCACTCCCCGCGCGAGCAGCCGGTCGAGCGCGTCGTCGCGGGTGAACCCCGCCAGCGCCCCCGCGATCAGGTCCGCCAACGCCCCCTTGCCCGGCTCGCGAAGCGCCTGTTCCGCCGTCATCCGGCCCGCCCATTCGCCGTGCCCGAGCCCAACGCAAAGGTGCTGGTACTGCTCCGGTGTCGAACACGAAACCGCCAGCCAGCCGTCGCTGCATTCGTAGTGACGTTGAAGCGCGCGCGGCCCGATGAAGTCCAGCCCCCCGACCGGCGCCGGCGGCCGGCCTTCGTACCAGGTCACTTCGCCCGACTGGAACAGGACGCTCTGGCTCGCCAGGCACGTCTGCACTTCCTGCCCCAGGCCCGTCCGTTCGCGGGCATAGAGCGCCGTCTGCATCGCGAAGGCGGCCATCATCGCGCTGGCCGAGTCGTTCACCGCGATCTGGTGGAAGATCGGCTCGTCGTCGCCGCCCTGGGCAGCCATCATCCCGCTCCGCGCCTGCATCAGGGGGTCGAAGCCGGGGTCGCGCGAAAGTTCGCCTTCGGGGCCGTAGCCCGTGACCGAACAGGTGATGATCCGGGGGTTGATCGCGGCCAGGCTGGCGTAGTCGACACCCAGGCGTTCGCGCACGCCCACCCGGTAGTTGTCCAGGACGACGTCGCACTTGAGCACCAGTTCGTAGAAGACCTCGCGCCCTTCGTCCGTCTTCATGTCGAGGGCGAGGCTGCGTTTGCCCTGGTTGTGGCCGAAGAAACTGAGCCCGTAAGGACGGAAGGGGTCCCCGTCGAGCGGCTCAATCTTGATGACCGTCGCCCCGAGGTTCGCCAGGATCGCCGGCGCGAATGTCCCCGCGATGAAGGCGCCGAGGTCGATCACTTTGATCCCCGCGAGCGGCCCGCCCGGGGCCGCGGCCGTGTCCGCGGGGGACGACGGTGCGCTGGCGGGCAGGGCCGCGATCTCTGCCGGCTGCGCATCCTTCATCAGGTGGCGGACCGAGCCCGGCGTCGCCGCGAGTTTCGCGCTCACCCCCGTCACGGCGACGGTCCCCAGCTTCGGGTGCTCCAATTCCACCCGCATCTGGTTCGCGGCGACGGTCTCCCCGGCGAACCACTCCTCGCGTATGCCCACCGGCCCCTTGGGGACGCCCGCGTCCTGGAGTATCTGCATCCACTCCTCGCGCGGCTTCTCTTTGAACCGCGCCTCCATCCGTTCCAGCACCACTTTCGCGATCGCCGGCTGGAGCAGGTTCGTGAACTCGCCCTCGACCCCCTCCATGCCCAGGATGTCGATGAGCCCTACGGCCTCCAGCGCCTTGAAGAAGAAGGGCGCCGTCAGCGAACCGAGGAAGAACCACTTGCCGTCGGCGCATTCATAGAGCCGGTAGTGGGGCCAGCCGCCGCGGCTGCCGACGCGCCCCTGCCGCATGATCCCTTCCATCTTCGTGGCGCCCGCACTCTGCACCGACGCGACCGCGTTCAGGCCGCTCACCGTCACCGCCTGCCCGATCCCGCTCCGGGTCCGTTCGATGAGCGCCGCCGCGATCGCGTTCGCCGAGATCGTGGCGTGGCCATAGCTCACCTGCGGCGTGATCAGGTGCACCGGCGTCCCCGCATAGCTGAACTGCAGGAACGAACACCCCGAAACCGCGGTCAGGAGACCGTCGTCCGGGGGGAGCTGGCTCCAGCGGCCGGTCGTGCCGTAGGGCGGGAGCCAGGCGTGGATGAGCCGCGGGTTCGCCGCACAGACCGTCGCCGCGTCCAATCCGAGCCGTTCCAGTTCGCCCGGCGCCGCGTCGAAGACGGCCACGTCCGCCCCGGCGATCAGCTCGCGGGCGGCGTGCAGGCCCTCGTAGCGATGGAGGTCCAGGACCATGCGCCGTTTGTTCCGGTTCCAGCAGAGATAGCCGGGGTGGTCCTTCATCCGGTCGCCGGCGGGTGGCTCAACCTTCACCACGTCGGCCTCGAAGTCGGCCAGGAGCATGGTCGCCATCGGCCCGGCGACGCCCTGCGTAAAGTCGATGATGCGAATGTCCCGGTAGGCGCTCACGCCGCCGAAGTATACGCAGTCCCGGCGATCGGGGCCGCCCCCACGCGCCTCCGAATTGGACGATACTGGAAGGACGATGAGCATCCGCTCGCCCCGTGGCGCCCCGGCCGTCTGCCTCGCCCTCGCGGCCCTTGCCGCGGTCTTCTTCCTGGCCTGCAGCGCCAAGGACGGCGACACCCCCGTGACCGCGACGCCCACCGCCCCCGTCGCCGGGGAATCGGCCCTCTTCGCCGCCCGCCTCGACCTCGCCGGGCGTCTCCGCATCGCTCCGGTCGACGTCCAACTTCGCCAGCTCCGCGGGGCAGGCTGGGACAGCTGCGCCGGCGTTGGCCTCCCCGGCAAGGCCTGCCGCGAACTCTTCGGGGCGGGGATCATCGCCAGCTTCCGCGCCGAAGGGAAAGGCTACCGCTACCACATATTCGGCAACGACTTCTACGCCACCGACTTCATCAAGGGTGCGACCATCAGCGACGGCTCACCGTTGCCGAACCAGATGCGGATCGACTTCGGCGCCGTCCTTGCCGAATACAGCCGCCTCGAACTCGTGCAGCTGCGGCTCAGCCCGGCAAGGATCGTCACTGCTCGCATCACGAACATCGTCCCGGCCGGCTTCAGCAGCTCCTGCCCCGGCTTCATCCCCAGGGGAGTCGACGCCTGCACCACGGACCTGGTCCCCGGCGACGTCATCCTCATCGCCGGCAGCGACGGCAGGACCTATCGCTACCACGTTGGCGCGGCCTTTGGCGTCGTCGCGACCGACTTCGAGTTTGGGAAGATCACCATGGAACCGGACCCGCGCGCGATCGAGCTCCAGGGCAAGATGCGCTTCGACCTCGCCCGCCGCCTCGGTCTCCGCGACGACGAAATCGCCCTCAAATCCTACCGCGAGGTCACGTGGCCCGACGGCTGCCTTGGCGTGTCGAAGCCCGGCGTCATGTGCACGCAGGCACTCGTCCCGGGCGGCTTCCTCGCCATCTACACCGACCCGGCCGGCAAGGACTACCGTTACCACGGCCTCATCACCGAGCCGCGCTTCATCGCCGCCAGCTTTGAACGCGGCGCCACCCTCACAGACCCGATCTTCGGCGACTGAGCGCCGCGCCTGATCCATCGCGAAGAGCGTCGGCGCTCAGAGAAGCTGGGCGTTACACCGTTCCCTCCCCCTCTCCCCCACTTCGTGGGGAGAGGGGGCCGGGGGGTGAGGGGCTCCTAGACCGCGACCAGCCCCGTGCGCTGGCGGACGAACTGGCCGATCCGTTCGATCGCCTGCTGCCCTTCCGGGAGCATCGCCGCGAAGAGGTGCCAGACGTGGATCATGTCCTCCCACGGCTCCAGGGTGACCTCCACGCCCGCGGCCTTTGCCTTCGCCGCTACCCGGGTCGAGTCGTCGAGGAGCGTCTCGGAGGTTCCGACCTGGATCAGCAGCGGCGGCAGGCCACGGTAGTCGGCGTAGAGCGGCGCGGCCAGCGGGTTGCGGGGGTCGGCGCCACCCAGGTACATCGCCGCCATCCCGGCCAGACCGGCCTTCTGGACCATCGGGTCAACCGCGGCCTTCGTCGTCATCGACTCGCCGATCCCCTCCATGTCGGTCCACGGCGAAATCGGCGCCGCCGCGGCGGGCAGGGCGACCCCCTGACCCCGCAGGGCGACCAGCGTCGCCAGCGTCAGCCCGCCACCAGCCGAGTCGCCGCTGATGACCATGCGGCTGGGAGCGACTCCCTGCGCCAGCAGCCAGCGATAGGCCGCGACCGCGTCCTCGACCGCCGCCGGGAAGGGATGCTCCGGCCCCATTCGGTAGTCGAGCGAGAGGACACGCGCCCCCGAGGCCCGGGAGAGCCGCTGGGTCAGGTCGCGGTGCGAAGCCGGCGACCCGATGACGTAGCCGCCGCCGTGGAGGTAGAGGATGACGGTCGCGGGGTCGGCGTTTCCCGCCACGACCCATTCGGCCTTGACGCCGCCCGCGTCCACCGGCGTGACCGTGACGTCGGCCGGCAGGGGGCCGAACATCGCCGCCATCGCCTCGAAGCCTGCGCGCATCTCCTGGATGGTCGCATTCGGGTCGGCCACGGGCCGCGACTTGAACATGGTGATGAGATTCTGAAGTTCCTGGCTGGCCATCTGCCGCCTCCGGGGGTGGGATAACGGCGCATCATAGGCCATACGGGGACAGTTGTGGTCAAGGCGATGGCAGCCGGATGGTGGCTGCGCGTCGCCGCGCACGACGTCCACATCCCGCGCGATGGTCCAGGTCCTCGGCGGCGCGTCATGGGCGTATAGTTCAGGCAGGGAGTTTCCAATGGACGCCACCACCGACCCCGTCGTCAGCGGCCCGCGCTATACCGTTGCCGAAGCCGCCCGGCTTGCCGGGACGAGCCCACAGAATGTCCGCCGTTGGCTCTTTGGGTACGAAGCCCCGGGTCACCGGATGAAGCCAGTGCTTGGCCTCCGCGACCGGGAACAGGCCCCGCTGGTCTCGTTCCTTGATCTGTGCGAGCTCGCGGTGGTCGCCGCATTCAGGCGAGCCGAGCACGCCGTCACGCTGGAGCGGCTACGGCGCGCCCACCAGTACGCCCGGGAGGTCCTGCGCGTCAGCCACCCGTTCGCCAGCGACCGCATCGCGACAGAAGGCGGCCATGTGCTCCTCGACTTCGAGCGCTCCCATCCGGGTCCCGGCCGCCTTGTCCTCAACCTCCATGGGCAGATCTGCCTTCCGCTGCCGGTCTCCGAAGTCCTCCGGCGCTTTGAATACGACGAGGTTGCCCACATGGCCCGCCGCTTCTTCCTCTACCGGCGCGACATCCCCGTTGTGGTCGACCCGGAGCGTGGCTCCGGCCTGCCCACGATCGCCGGCCGCAACCTCCGCGCCTCGGTGATCCTTGCTCGCTGGAAGGCGGGCCAGGGCATCGCGTCGCTCGCGGAGGACTTCGAACTCGAACCACCAGTCATTGAGGCGGCGCTCCGAGCCGCGGCGTGAAGGTCTTCTTCGACGAGGACAACGGTACCGCCATCCCCAGGGCGCTCCGCGGGGTTGGCGCTCCCAACGCCGACATCCTCTTTCCGCGGCCCGGTGGCCCCATCCTACCCGGGGCGCCGGATGTCGAGTGGCTCGAATTCGTCGGCCGCAACGGCTACCTTGCGATCTCACAGAACCGCCACATCCTCGACGTGCCCGTGGAGCGGGAAGCCCTCATCCGGGAATCCTGTGGCGTCGTCTTCCTGGCGAATGGCGAGCAACCCGCCTACCGCGCTCTCCAGTTGCTGCTCAATCGCTGGGACTGGCTTCAGACGCTGGACGCCAACGAGACCCGGCCGTTCGCGTACATCCTGCCGTTCCGGGGGAAGGCGGCGAAGGTCATCTGACGGATCGGGAGCCTTTCAGTTGACCTCCAGCACCTGCCAGACCGCGGCCTCCACCTGCCCCGGTGGCAGCGTCGCGTCGACGATCACCCAGTGGCCGTCCTTCGCCTCCGCCATCAACCGCCGGTAGCCGGCCCACACCCGCCGGTGGAAGTCGAGGCCCTCCGTCCCCGTGCGGATCGCCTCCGTCTCGCCGTGCTTGCGGGCGAGCCCCAGCGCCGGGTCGATCTCCAGGTAGACCACGAGGTCGGGTTCGAGGCCGCCCGTCGCCGCCCGGTCGGCCGCCCGCAGCGTCGCCAGGTCCAGCCCCCGGCCGTGTCCCTGGTAGGCGAGCGTGCTTGGGGAAAAGCGGTCGCAGAGGACGATCGCCCCGCGTTCCAGCGCCGGCCGGATGACCTCGTGGACGATCTGGGCCCGGGCGGCGAGGAAGGCGAACGCCTCCGCCCAGGGGGTCAGGTGTTCGTGGAGCAGCTCCCGGATCTTCTCGCCCGCCGCGGTGCCGCCGGGTTCGCGCGTGAGCACGCAGTCGCGCCCGGCCTCGTTCAGCCGACGGGCGATGGCGGCCGCCAGGGTGCTCTTTCCGGAGCCCTCGCCGCCTTCGAAGACGATGAATCGTGGCGCCGTGGCCGGCCTCCTTCGCCGCCTGCCGGGTCTGCCGCGCTAGGGCACGCCGGGCGGGAACGGGAGGATAGTAACCCGGCGGTGGGGTTCCTTGCCCGTGCTCGTGCTTTCCAGGTTGAAGCGCCCCGCGATCTGGTGCTGGACGCGCCGCACGTAGCTGTTCGCCGGCGGCAATTCCACGGCCCGGCCCTTGTCCATCACCTGGGCGATCGCGTCCTCCGTGTCCTTGAACACTTCAGTCATCGGGTCGCGCCGCCCGCCAGCCCGTTCGCCCCCGCGAAACTGCAGCAGCACCTGTTCCATCTGGTAGGCCGTGTTCGCCTTCACCACGTAGATCGGGATGTTCCGCTCCTCCGCCTCCCGGACGAGCGCGGGCTTGCGCCGGTAGTAGGTGCGGAGCGTCACGAGGGCGTCGGCGTTGCGGATGTCCGAAACCAGTTCCACGGGCACGCCCGTGCTCCGCATGGCCTGTTCCAGCCGCGCCCGGGAAACCCCGAAGGGGCAGAGCTTCACGGCGGTTTCGCCCATGGCCCGGAGCCGCGAAGGCGCCCGGTCCTCGCGCTCGAAGGGCTCGGCGTCGAATTCGGGCGGCTGGTAGCTGGCGGCTGGCCCGTGGCCATTGCCGTTGCCGTTGCGCCGGGGGCTCGCCAGCCCGAGTTCGAGCGTCGCCGAGGGGCCGCGCCGGAGGTTCCGGCCGCTCCGCCCCTCCTCCGCCGGCCGCTCTTCCTTGACGATCTCGATCCGGCCGCCCGGTCCCAGTTGCCGGACTTCCGGCGGCGCCTGGTAGCCGCGGAGGAGCGCGTCCACCGTCGCCCCGACGTCCGGGTGCAGCGCCACCTTCTGCCAGGACTGGATCTCAACGATCACCTCGAAGGTCGGCGGCGCCTTCCGTTCGAGGATCGACTTCTGCGTCCCCCGGCGGCGCGCCTCTTCGTCGCCCAGGGTCACCGACTGGATGCCGCCCACCAGGTCCGCCAGGGTCGGGTTCATCATCAGGTTTTCGAGCGACGTGCCGTGGGCCGTCCCCACCAGCTGGACGCCACGCTCGGCGATAGTCCGGGCCGCCGCCGCTTCGAGTTCGGTCCCGATCTCGTCGATGACGATGACCTCGGGCATGTGGTTCTCCACCGCCTCGATCATCACCCCGTGCTGCAACGCCGGCGTCGCGACCTGCATCCGCCGCGCCCCGCCGATCGCCGGGTGGGGGATGTCGCCGTCGCCGCCGATCTCGTTCGAGGTGTCGACGATGATGACGCGCTTGTTGGCGTCGTCGGCGAGCACCCGCGCCACTTCCCGGAGCATCGTCGTCTTGCCCACGCCCGGCCGCCCGAGGAGGAGGATGCTCTTGCCGCCGCGGACGAGGTCGTCGATGACGCGGATGGTGCCGTAGACCGCCCGCCCGATCCGGCAGGTGAGGCCCACGATCTTGTCCTTGCGGTTGCGGATGCAGGAAATCCGGTGGAGGGTGCGTTCGATCCCGGCGCGGTTGTCCAGCCCGAATTCGCCGACGTGGTCGATCACGTACTGGATGTCGTCTTCGGTCACTTCGTCGTGGCTGAGCACCACTTCGCGGCCCGGGTAGCGCGCTTCCGGGAGCCGCCCAAGGTCCATCACCACTTCGAGCAGCCCGACCCGCCGCTCCGCGTCCTTAAAGACTTCGCAGATGCGAGGGGGGAGGGCTTCGAGAAGGAGGTCCAGGTCGTCCGTGACGATCTGTTCTCCGGGGATAAGGTCCGGCTGTTGGATATTGCTCACGTCTACTGCGGCGCCAGCGGCATGTCTGCCGGCACCGTGGCCACCTCCTTCACCAGGCTCGGGTTCAGCACGGCCATCCGCCGCGCACACACCAGCCGGGTCCCAAGGGCAGTGTACCCCCGCGCCCGGGCATTGCGTTCGATTTCTCCCTGGAAGCCCTTAATCACCAGCACTCCCCTCGCGTCGAGCTCGCGTTCCACCACGTCCAGGACGGCGCTAGCGGCGCCTTCGATCCCTTCGTCGACGAGCACGTGCGCCTCGCGGTGGCCGATCCCCGCCCAGCCCGCCAGGCTGCCCGCGCCATCGAGGACGAAGTGCCTCTGGACATCGTACGAATCCAGGACAGCGCGCCACTCCTGCTGGACGACCGCCTCCTGGCGCCGGACCGTCTCCGGCACCGCGCGGCAGTAGAGCCGGAAGAGCGCCGCCCGGTCGCCGCGGACGGCCGGACGGAAGGCACTGCCGGTCCCCCCCGAAGGCGGGTGTGGCAGGGCGTGGAGATGTTCGAAGGAGTAGGCCATGAAGCCGCCCTGGCGGACGGCGGTCCCGTGGGGCGAACCTTCGGGGTAGCGGAGGAAAACGCTCCGGCCGCCCCGGCGCGCGACTTCGTCCCCGGCCGCGCTGAGGAGCGCGCGCACGGTGTCGTCGTCTTTTTCTCGCGCGATCCGGAGCGACGCGGCTTCCCAGCAGGCGCCCCCCGAGAGTTCGCGGATGGTCAGCACGCCCCGGTAGCGCAGTCCCCGCTTCACGCCGAGCACGGCCGTCCGCGAGATCTTCGGCAGGTGCGACAGCCCCGTCGCCGCAAGCCCGGAGGTGAGCAGCAGGCTCTCTTCGCCGCGCATCGCGATCACTTCCGTGTCCAGCCGCCGCAGCTGCGGCCAGAGCGTCGCCGCGTCGATCGGGCTCAGCGATTCCGCGCGCAACTCACTCATGGCCGTTTCGCCCGATGGTCAGGAAGAGTTCGTGCAACCGCGTGTCCCCCGTCAGCTCCGGGTGGAACGAAGTCGCGAGGAGGTTGCCTTCGCGGGCGGCGACCACGGTCCCGTCGGGGAGGGTGGCGATCGCCTCGGCCGGGGCCCTGACTTCTTCGATCTGG
The DNA here is from genome assembly GCA_016234445.1 of Chloroflexota bacterium. Classification (GTDB taxonomy): domain Bacteria; phylum Chloroflexota; class Dehalococcoidia; order Tepidiformales; family Tepidiformaceae. The sequence continues at coordinate 221,069 of JACRBT010000014.1, forward strand.
GGGGCGCGGATGAAGACCGCGTGGAAGGGTTCGCCTTCGATGCCCTTCACGTCGAGGGCGGCTTCGAAGCTGTCCACCTGCCGCCCGAAGGCGTTCCGGCGCACGCTGATGTCCATCATCTCGATCCCCGGCCGGTCCAGCCGGTCGACGTTGCGGGCGAGGAGGATGGCGCCGGCGCAGGTGCCCCAGACCGGCCGGCCGCTGTCGCAGAAGTCGCGCAGGGGCTGCTGGAAGCCGTTGCTGAGGATAAGCCGGGCGATGGTCGTGCTTTCGCCGCCGGGGATGATGAGCGCGTCGAGCCCTTCGAGTTGGGCCGGCTTGCGGACCTCGCGGACTTCGTGGCCCATCCGTTCCAGCATCTCGCGGTGCTCACGGAAGTCCCCCTGGAGGGCGAGGACCCCGACCGTCTTTCGTCCGTTGGAGTGCAAAGTCGTCATTGGCGGGCAGGCCACGGCCGCACGCCGCCGGGCCGGGTCGTGCAGGGGTTTGTCGAAAGCTGGTTGCGTTGTTTCAGTGCGAAGGGCCGCGTCGGAAGCATCCTGTGCGTGCTGATCTCAGTGTAGCGCATCCCCGCCCCCCGCCGACACAACGAGGTCCGAGGTCCGAGGTCCGAGGTTCTCGCCGTGGCCCATCCGCACCGCGACTGGAAAGGAGCGGCGCCGGTGGTCCCCTACGGCTGTCGGCTCTCGGCTCTCGGCTCTCGGCTGTCGGCTGTCGGCTGTCGGGCCACCGCGCCTCAGCACGCGCCCCATCCGCACCGCGACTGGAAAGGAGCGGCGCCGGTAGTCCCCTACGGCTGTCGGCTGTCGGGCCACGGCGCCTCAGCACGCACCGCCATCCGTACCGCGCCCGCGAGTAGCGGCGACGGCGGTCTCGTCGTCCTGGTGGCCCGGCATGGTGAGCACACGGGAAGACCACTCCTTTACAGTCGTGGCACGGCGAACCGCGCGTCGTGCGTCATCCGTACCGCGACTGGAAAGGAGCGGCGCCGGTGGTCCCCTACGGCTGTCGGCTCTCGGCTGTCGGCTGTCGGGCCACCGCGCCCCGGGCGGGCGCTGTTCGTTAGAACATATGTGTTGACAGCCGGGCGCCTCCGCCGTACTCTCGCCGCCACGGGAGGGCACCATGGCAACCTGGGCCGAATTCGCCGCCGCCGCACCGGAGATGGCCGCCGCCGGCCGTGCGCTCCTCTACCAGTTCGGCCCCGGCCTCGGCTATCTCGCCACCGTCCGCAAGGATGGCGGCCCTCGCCTCCACCCCTTCTGCCCCACCGTCGCCGAAGGGGGCATCTTCGGGCTTATCATCCCCTCGCCAAAGCAGGGCGACCTCCTCCGCGACGGCCGCTACGCCATCCACTCCTTCCCGAAACCGGACAGCGACGACGAGTTCTATCTGGCCGGCACCGCCCGCCGGGTTGACGACGCGGCCCTCCGCGCGGCCGTCCTCGCCGCCTACCTCTCGACCGGCGCCACGTCCGAGGGCCACGAAACCTTCTTCGAATTCGACATCGAACGCGCCCTCCTCGCCATCTACCCGAAGCGCGGGGAGGGCCCCGGCTGGCCCCCGGCCTACACGAAATGGCGCGACCCCGCGGTGCGAAGGAGGTCCTGATGGCAACCTGGTCCGACTTCGCCGCCGCCGCCCCGGAGATGGCAGCCCGTGGCGAGTGGCTCCTGGGGCAAAACGGCGGCGTCGCCTTCCTCGCCACGGTACGGAAAGACGGCTCTCCCCAGCTTCACCCGGTGATGCCCCAGCTCGTCGACGGCGGGCTCTACGTCTTCATCGTCGAGTTCAGTTCGAAGGCCCATGACCTCGCAAACCGGGGCTCCTACGCCCTCCACGCCATCCCCGCCGGTCCCCAGAACGAGGAGTTCTTGGTCCGCGGCCGCGCCCGCCAAATCGACGACGCCGCAATCCGCGCCCGCGCGGTCGAGGTCTGCGGCTACCCGAAGATGGACTGGGAGACGCTCTACCACTTCGACATCGAACACGGGCTCACCACGACCTGGGCAAACTGGGGTACGGTCCACCCGGAGCCCGTGTTCCGGCGCTGGCGCGAAGGCGGCACCGTGGAAGCCGTCGGGGGCGAAACCACCGGGGGCTGACCGATGACGCCGCCGCTCCGGTAGAATGCCGCCCATGCCCGCAAGGACCGCCCGATGACCCACAACGCCTGGCACGGCGAGACAGTGCGCCTCCGCGCCATCGAGCCATCGGACTGGACGGTCTTCCGCGACATCTGGCTCGACACCGAGGCCGCCCAGCGGCAGTGGCTTGTCCAGCTGCCCCGCGGCGACGAAGCGATCCGGAAGTGGGTCGAAGAACGCTCCCTCGCCACTCCCGGCCGCGAGAGCGACGAGTGGCACGGCATCATCGAAGACCCCGAGGGCCAGGCGGCGGGCGAGGTCATGACCGTGAACTGCAACCTTCGAGACGGCGTCTTCGACTACGGCGTCGGGCTGCTCTCGGCCTATCGCGGCCGCGGCTATGCCTTCGACGCCGCCCGCGTCCTCCTCCGCTACTACTTTGAGGAGCGCCGCTACGGCAAGGCCCAGTGCGCCGTCGCCGACTTCAACGAGCAGTCGCTGCGGCTCCAGCGCAGGCTCGGTTTCCGCGAAGAGGGGCGGCGGCGGGCCGCGTTCTTCACCGGCGGCGAAAGCTTCGGCGAGGTTATCTTCGGGATCACGGCGGAAGAATTCGCGGCGATCCACGGCCGGTCGGTGCTGCAGTGAGCGAGTCTCCCGCGCCGGCGAGTTGGCAGGGCAAGACCGTCCGCCTGCGCGCCGTCGACACCACCGACTGGGCCGCCTTCTTCGCCGCCGATGGGGACACCGAAGCCGCCCGCCACGGCTGGCACATCCCCATGCCGCGGAGCATGGCCGGGGCCCGGGCCTGGGCCGAAGAGAAGGCGGCCCGCCAGCCTTCAGCCAACGACGACAACTGGTTCTGGGCGATCGCCGACGCCGAGGGCAGTCCCGTCGGTTCCATAAACACCCATGGCTGCGACCGCCGCAACGGGAACTTCGAATACGGCATCGCGATCTTTCGCGAACACTGGGGCCGCGGCTACGCGCCCGCCGCCATCGAACTCATGCTCCGGTTCATGTTCGGCGAACGGCGCTACCACAAGTGCAATTCGTTCGTGTACGCCTTCAACGACCGCTCGCTTCGCATGCACGAAGAGTTCGGTTTCGTCACCGAGGGCCGGATTCGCGACCAGATCTTCACGGCCGGCCGCCACCACGACAGCGTCGTCCTCGGGATCACCGCGGCGGAATTCTTCGCCCGCTACGGCCGCTGACGCGCTTCCGCTACACTACCGTCGGCGGCCAACCCGCTTCCCCGGAGGGACCAATGCCTCGCCTCAGCGTCGACACGAAGAAGTGCCTCAAGAGCGGCCAGTGCACCTATCTCCACCCGGACCTCCTTCAGGAAGGCCCCGACGGCCGCCCGGTCGTGCTGGTCGCCGAACCGTCCGGCGCTCAGATCCAGGAAGCCGAAGACGCGGCCGAGATCTGCCCGGCTATGGCGATCATCCTCGAAGCCTGACGACGGCGCTTCCCGCTCCGCGGGCGTCCTTCAGCGCGGCAGGCTGACGCCCGCGGTGTCGGCCTGGGTCTGGAGCGCGGACCGGAGGTTCTTCGCCTGGGTGTCGAGAACGTCCGGGTCGTAGAGCTCCGGCCGGGTGCCAAGCAGGGCCAGGATGCGGGTGAGTTCCTTCCCGTCGGCGCCGGAGGCGTAGATCGCGTCATACACCTCGGCGCGCGCGGCGGCGTAAAGGTCCGCGAACGCGGGGGAGGCGAGGAACCGGTCCTTGAGGGCGTTGCCGCCGAGCGGTCCCCTGCCCCCCGCGGCCGGGTTGGCCGGGCCGCCGCCCGCCGGCCCCCCGGCCACGGGGACCCCGTTCTGCACCCCGCCGGCGGGCGCCCCTCCGGCGGGCGCCCCCTGCCTGCCTCCAGCCGGAGCGGCGCCTTGCCCGCCAGCCTGCCCGCCGCCGCCGGCCCCACCGAGGATGCGGCCGAAGGGGGACAGGGCAAGGTTCATGTCCCAGCTGATGATCGTGAACTTGCCCGTCTCGCGGTCGTACCAGAGGTAGTAGTTCTGGCCCGGCCCGCCCATGTCGTCGAAGTTCCCGAGGAGGCTCTGGAGCGCCAGGTACCTGGCCAGCGACTCGACCTCCACGTGCTGGGCGAGGTTGGCCGCGAACTCCTCGTCGGACGCCTCCGAGACCCATCGCAAGAGGTCGATCAGGGGCTTGAGGTCCTGCTGCTTCTTGAGGGTGACCTGGGTGAACGCGTCGTCGTAGGCGAGCGGGTCTTCGCCGAGATAGGTGAAGTGCCCCGTGCTGAGTGACTTGTAGAGCACGCCGTCGTTTTCGAAGTTGTCGTCGGCGAACTCGCCCATGGGGACCTCGACGGCGAGCCGGAGGACGGCGTTGGCGCCGTTCACGCTGACGGTCGTGTACATCCACTTCTGCGACGGCTCCCCGGCGACGGCCACGAGTTCAAGGGCAAGCGCCTCGTTGATGGCGCTGCTGATGGAAGTCACGGGGCGGAGGGCGAGTTCTTCGTAGCCCTGGTAGCGCTGCCCCTTCACGTATTCGTCGAAGCTGACGAGCCATGGTAGCCGGGATGGTTCCCCGAAGGAGGTCGCGGCTGCGAGCCCGCCCCCGGCTCCCCCGCGTTGCCCTCCGCCGGCCAGGCCGCGCAACGTCGAGTTCCCCTTGAGGCGAATGCCGACGCTGCTCATGGTGGTCCCGTCGATCGTGATCGAAGCCTCGATGAAGCTCTTGTCGCCGGTCGCCTTGTAGTCCGCGACCATGCGCTCGTAGGCGGCCTGGTCGAAGCTGATCGTGATTTCGTGGACGAACCCTTCGTCGAAGACGCTGGCGCTGCCCTCGATGTCCTCAGCCTCGACGGCGGGCTCTGAGTCGTCGGCGGGCACCGTGGAGACGAAGGGCGCGAGCCTCGTGTTGCCGAAGCCCAGGGTCAGGACGACGAACCCGGCCCCGAACAAAACCACGAAGCGGCGGTTGCGTCTCCAGCGAAGCGATCTCATGGCGGCACCTACAGATCCGTGCGGTCGTAGCCGGTCAGGAGGGTGACCTTCTGGCCGCCTGTCCGTTCCTGGAGCGCATTTATCAACTCGGCCGGTTTTGTCCCGGACTTCAGGCGGATGGAATACATCAGTTCGGTGAGCGCGCCCGCCCGGATGCTTTCGATGCTGACGAGGTCCGAACGGCTGGCGTAGCGCAGGAACACGTCGTCGAGCGCGGCAGAGTAGTCGGTCCCCGACGGCACCTGGACCTTCGCGATCTGGCTCTGGATGTCGAGCTTGAACCAGTCGAGCCGCTCCATGAGGAAGATGACGCCGCTGATCGCGACGGTGGCGACGGCGGCGAGCGAGTAGAACCGGGTGCCGGTGGCCATGCCGATCGCCATCGCGAAGAAGATGAAGCCGACGTCGCGGGTCTCTTTCACCGCGTTCCGGAAGCGGATGATGGAGAGCGCCCCGACGAGGGAGAAGGCGCGGGCGAGGTTGGAACCGACCACAAGCATGATCAGGGCGACGATCATGCCCATGAAGACGAGGGTCTGCACGTAGGTCTGGCTGTAGGAGATGCCGCGGTGGGTGGCACGGTAAGTCAGCCCGACGATCGAGCAGAGGGCAAAGGAAAGGACCATCGCGAGGGCCATGTCGGCCACGGTGAACGTGCCGGTGAGGTCCTCGAAGCCTTCGAAGATGGTGATGTCCAACGGGTCTGGTTCCTTCCTTCGGTTATTCCTCGGGGACGTGCGAGGCGGACCGCGGCGCCCGGCCGTACGCCTCGATGCTCTGGCAGTACTTGGAGAGGCGGACCAGCTGGAGGTTGTGGCGCGCCACGCATTCGGTGAGCCAGTAGGGTACGCGCTCGTTCACCTTTAGCTCCATCACGGAGAGTTCAGGGTGGACGACGAAGCGGTTCTCCGAAGGCATGCCCAGGTCCAGGTCGCGGTCCCGCCCGCGGATGTGGCTGTCGACGGTGACGCGGAGGCGCCCGTCCTCCTCGGCGCCGAGGAAGGCCTCGCGCACATAGCCGACCACCGACACCGGGATCAGCCGGAGCTGGGCGACGAGGACCAGGATCTCTTCGACGAAGCGTTCGTCACCGGGGTCGCAGGCCTGGGGTTCGAGGCCGGAGCACAGGCGGAGCGCTTCGGAATACGGCAGCCGGGCGCGGCGCTTCTGGGTGGCGCGGTTGACCCGCTGCTTGATTTCCACCCAGACCGGGGTGTCGGGTGTGAGCGTCTCGGGTGGGCCGTAATGGCGGATCCGCAGCTTCCGCCGGAACCGCTCGCCGTCGATCTTCTCCCAGTAGAAGCGGAGGTCGGGCGTGTCGTAGTAGCAGCTCCAGACGGGGTAGAACCCGTCGACCCCGTGGGCGTCCGGGGTGAGGACGCGGCTGAATTCGTCACGGACGCGGGCGACGAGGGTGCGGTCGGCGATGTACTTCAACTCGAACCGGTTGAAGAGCCGGACCGCGCCATGGGCGGCCGAAGGCTGTTCCCGGTCCGCAACGAGGACTGGGTTGTTCACCGAAAACCCCCGGGCAGGAGTACGCCTGGCGCTAGCATGGCGTTAGTGAAACGTACGCCGCGATTGGATGTGTTGCGAATCTGCCAAAGGTTGGCGGCGAAGGCAAGCCTCAGCCGTCGATCCGGACGACGCCGGCCGCCCCGTCGATCGTGATCAGCGCCCCGTCCGGGATCAGCTGCGTGCCCACGCGGGTGCCCATGACCGCCGGGATGCCGTATTCGCGCGCCACCACGGCGCCGTGCGACAAGGCACCCCCGCTGTCCGCGACGATCCCGCCGATGCTCGCGAAGAGCGGCGTCCAGGCCGGCGTCGTCGTGTCACAGACGAGGATGTCGCCGTCCTCCAGCCGCTCGGAGTCGGCGAGCGTGCGGATCACGCGTGCCCGCCCGGTGGCAACGCCTCGTGCCCCCGGGTTCCCGTTCACCACTTTCGGGTCGCGCGAGGCCTCGACCTCGAAGCCCCCGAAATCCCGCCGGAACGGATCTTCCGCGCCTTGCGGGGGCATCGAACCGAGGTCCCGCGGCGGGATGACGTTCTGCCAGCGGGCTACCTCCGCCTTCCGCTCCGCGGCCACTGCCCGCCGATCCGAGCGGTCGCCGCCAAGGAACTGGCGGACCTCGGCCAGCGCCAGGTAGGGGAAGTCGGTGGCGTCGACGAGCAGGCCCTGGGCGGCCATCCGCCGGCCTATCTCCGCGAACGGCAACCGCGCCGCGGCCAGGTACTTCTGGTCGATGTGGAAGTTGTGGTTCTCCAGCAGCCGCGGGTAGTCGCGCGCTGCGGCCAGCACGGCTTCGAACTCGGCAAGGGCCGCCGGGTCCCCGGCCAGCCGTGCCCGGAGCCCGTCCGCGAGCGCGGCCGCCCTCTCGGCGCCCTTACGCTGGTCGTCCGCGGGGTCGGTCGCGACCTTCAGCATCAGACGGACGTTGTCGATCGCTGCAGCCGGGTTCTCCACCCACGAGGGGTCGTACAGGTCGAAGCTCCCGCTCCGCCAGCCGTAGACGCGGAGGTAGCCGCCGAGCCCGGCGAGGAACTCTCGCCCGCCATCGGTCGCCCCGAGCATCCGAAGCGCGTCGTTCGCGGGGTGCCCCGCGATCACCTGCTTCACCTCGGGGGAGGCGCCCTGCGCCAGCTGCCAGAGCTTGCTGCCCGACTCGACCGAGAGGTTCCACTCGCCCTGCATCAGTTCGTAAGCGTCCAGGCCCTGCATCCCGAAGAGCCTCTCGCAGGTCTGCTTCAGGATCCCCGCAAGCTGGAAGCCGGGGAAGAGGTCGAAATGGAGCTCCCAGACGCGATCCATCTTTTCGACCGCCCAGTCCACGAGGGCCGCGAGCTCCGCGTTCGAGGCCCGGGCGTAGTCGGCATCGATGAGGCGCGCGTTCGCTTCCTCGACTTCCGGCAGGAACTCGGTCTCCCAGGTGCGGTACATCGTGAAGCCGCGCTCTTTCACGGACGCCTGCATCCGTTCCTCCACGCCCTCCATCAGGCTGAAGTCGGGGACCATGGCAGCGTAGAGGAAGGTGTTGATCCGCCGGGTGCGGACGTGGGCGATTGGCGCGCCCATCTTGCGGAGCCCCGCAGCTAGCTGGCGAAAGATCGCCGTCCCCGCGATGTCGAAGGCGAGCGGGCTCACCGGGAGCGGCAGGTGCTGCTGGTCCCAGGACCACTGCAGCATCGCCTCCTCCGGCGATTCCCATGTGACGGGGAAGTCGTCGCGCGGCGGGATTGGCGTGGGCATGGGCATTCCGGCTGCGGTCATGGGTGGGCTCCTCAACGGTGGGTGGGTTGACGAGTGATCCTACTGCACGGGACGACCGCAGGGTGTGTGAACCAGCACACCCATCCCATCCCCACCGCGCGGGGGGATAGCGGGTGGTCTCATCCCCCATAGCCGTGCCGCGCCCGTGAGGAAGCGGTTGTCACGAGCCGCCACAATGTTGCGGCGTTAGCTCCCTGCCGCCGGCGCTGGGAGGCCACGCGGGAACCACTCCTTCACAGTCGTGGCACGGCGATTTGGCAACCAGCACACCCATCCCATCCCCACCGCGACGGGGACGGAGCGGCGACGTTGCGCCGGCACACCCTGCCCCGCGGGGGCATCGCGGCGAGGCGAGGGGGATGGGTTGCGTCCGGTGCGGCCAGGGTCGGCCGCGGCTACCAGCACACCCATCCCATCCGCACCGCGACGGGGACGGAGCGGCGGAGGTGCGCCCGGCACACCCTGCCGCGGGGGGGGCATCCCGCGGAGGCGATGGGTTGCGTCCGGTGCGGCCAGGGTCGGCCGCGGCTACCGGGGCAGCGGAAGCACCTCGTCGCGTAGACTGTTTCGATGACCTTCCCCGGCCACGCCGCCGCGCCTTCCGCTGACCCCGTGCGCCCCCATAGCGGCTGGGCGATGCGCTTCCCCCCGGGCCTCGCCTCCCTCCTCGCCCCCCTGAACTCGACCATGATCGCCGTCGCCCTCCCGGAGATCCGTTCCCAGTTCCACGTCGGCGTCGGGGCGCTCATGGTCCTCGTCAGCACCTACCTCATCGCCGTCGCGGTCAGCCAGCCCGTCGGCGGCCGGCTCGGCGACGCCTTCGGCCAGCTGACGGTTGTGCGCGCGGGCCTCGTCGTCTTCGCCGCTTCCTCCATCGCCACCGCCCTCGCCTGGGACTTCCCGAGCCTCGTCGTCCTGCGGTCGCTGCAGGGCGTCGCGGCGGCCCTCGTCGCCCCCAACATCTCCGCCTACATGCGCAAGCGGGTCGCCCCGGAGAACCTCGGCTCCGCCCTGGGCTTCAACGGCGCCGCCACCTCTTTCGGGGCAGCCATTGGCCCCGTCGCGGGGGGATTGCTCCTCGGCCTGGGCAGCTGGCGCATCCTCTTTCTCGTCAACGTGCCCCTCGCGCTTCTCGCCCTCGTGCTGATGGGCGGGCTCCCGGGCGTGGCCGGGCGCGGCCGTCAGAGCCTCAACCTCGACCTCGTCTCCCTCGCGACGCTCGCCGCCGCCTTCGCCGGGATGTCTCTCCTCGGCAGCTCGACGCGCCTCCACAATCCCACCCTTGTCGCCTTCGGCGTCGCCGTCTTCCCGGCGGCGGTCCTGGCCTACGCATTGCGGTACCGGCAGAAGGGCGGCGTCGTCGACCTTCGCCTCTTCACCAGCCGGACCTACTGGGCCGCCGCCGCCGGGACGAGCCTTTCGAACCTCGTCATGTACACCACCCTCCTCGCCATGCCCGTCTACCTCGGCGACCTTCGCGGCCTCGGCGACGCGCCGATCGGGTTCGTCCTCTTCGCCCTCAGCTTCGTGATGGTCGCGATCTCGCCGGTTTCCGGCGCGTGGTCCGACGGCAAGGGCGCCCGCCCCCTGATGGCCTTCGGCGCCTCGATCCTCGTGGCCGTGACGCTCGCCATTGCGCTCGGGCTCGAAGCGTCGCCAATCGTCGTCGTCGTCCTCTTGATGGGCCTCCTCGGCTTCGGCTTCGGGCTCCAGCAGGCCGCGCTCCAGTCGGCCGGGCTCCAGGCGTGGCCCCGCGAGATGGCCGGTTCCGCCTCCGGCACGCTCTCGATGATGCGCTACGTCGGGTCGGTCACAGGCGCGGCGGTGCTCGCCCTTGTCCTCGGCTCAGACCCCGGCGGTGACCAGTTCCGGCTGCTCTTCGGCTGTCTCGGCGTCTTCGCCCTGGCGAACGTGGCCGTGGCGCTCGCCAGCACTCCACCGCGGCTCACGTCGAGCGACTCGGCCTTCGCCGCCTCGCCGGCCACCGGCGGCTGACGGCCCCTACTCGACAACGGCCTCGCGATCCGCTTCACTCCCGCCATGGACTACCACGAACTCACCCTCGAACGCGCCGAAGGCATCGCCACCGTCACCCTCAACCGCCCCGAAAAGCTCAACGCCCTCAACCGCGACCTCCAGCAGGAGATCCTCGCCGTCTGCGACGAACTCAAGCGCGACGACAGCGTCCGCGCCGTCGTCATCACCGGCGCCGGCCGCGGCTTCTGCTCCGGCGCCGACCTCACCGGCCCGCGCCCGGCGGAACACACCCCTTCCTGGCAGGAGATGCTGGACGAAGACAGCTGGGTCGGCCGCCAGGCCCGCGCGGTCTACTACATCGACAAGCCGACCATCGCGGCCGTCAATGGCGTCGCCGCCGGGGCGGGCATGTCCATCGCGCTCGCCTGCGACATCCGGGTCGGCAGCGAAAACGCGCGCTTCAAGACCGTGTTCATCGAACGCGCCCTCGCCCCGGACGCCGGGATGACCTACTTCCTCCCCCGCATCGTCGGCACCGGCAACGCCATGGACATGATCCTCACGAGCCGCACCGTCGGCGCCGAGGAGGCGAAGGCGATGGGCCTCCTCCAGCGACTCGTCCCCGCCGCCAGCCTCGTCGCCGAGGCCCAGGAGGTCGCCCGCCAGGTCGCTGCCCACCCGCCGATGGCGGCGATGGCCTCGAAGCGCTCGGTGATGCGCAGCCTCGACAACAACTTCGAAGACCAGCTGCGCTACGAGATCCGCGCCATCGAGCTTTCGCGCCGCGCCACGAACGACGCCCGCGAATCGGTCGAGGCCTTCCGCGAAAAACGCCAGCCGAAGTACACCGGGCATTGATCCCGGCAGCGGCGCAGCCCCGCATAATGAGGAGATGACCCACCGCCCGGCGCCCCGCCCGTGACCCCGCGCGTCCTCCTCCTCCACGGCCTCCTGGCGAGCAGCGCCGCCTGGCTGCCCCTGCGCCGCGAACTCGGCTCGAGCGTCGACGTCATCGCGCCGGACCTCCTCGGCTATGGAGCCTCCCCCCGGCCGGCCGGCGACTACACCCTGGAGCGCGTCGTCGCGCACCTGGTCCCGCTGGTCGAACGCGAACGGCCGACTCACGTCCTCGGCCACTCGATGGGAGGGATCGTCGCCCTCGCCCTCGCGCGGGAGCTGCCCGGCCACTTCGAGCGCGTCGGGCTCGCGGGTCTCCCCGTCTATTCGGATCGCGGCGACGGCCTCGCCCACCTCCACCGCCGGGGGCCGCTCTTCCGCGCCCTCCTCCACTCCGACGTCGTCACTCACTTCGGCTGCGACGCCCTCCACCAGGCGCGACGGGCGTGGGGGCCGTTCTCGCCCCTGTTCGACAAGCGCCGGCCCCGGGAGGTACTCGTGACCATCTTCGACCACAGCCGCGCGAGCCACTCCGGCAGCTTCGACAACATCGTCTTCGCCGGCCTCGCGGAGGCGCTCGCCGCCGCACAATCCAGCCCCATCGCCGCCCTCCACGGCGCGCGCGACCACTCCGCCCCCATCGACCGCGTCCGTGCCCTCGCTGGCCGCCACGGCTGGGACCTCGCGGTCGCCCCCACGGCCGGCCACCAGCTCGTCATCGAACGCCCGCGGCTGACCGCGAGCTGGATCCGGGAGCGCCTGCTGGCCCCGGCCGCCTCCACCGCGACCGCCCCGGTGGCTTCGTGAACGCCGCCGACGCCTACCGCGCCCGCGTCGAAGCCGTCGCGGCCCAGCAGGCCCGCCTCGCTGCCTCCGCCGAAGGCCCCTCCTGGGACCGCATGGCGGCGAGCTTTCGCCTCGACCCCCGGCGGGAAATGGACCGCAACCTCGCCGCCCTCGCCGAATTCGTCGAACCGGATGACGTCGTCGTCGACGTTGGCGGGGGCGCCGGCCGTGTGTGCCTGCCGCTCGCCCTCAGCTGCCGCGAAGTCGTCAACGTCGACCCGTCGCCGGGCATGTGCGAGCAGTTCGCCGCCTCGGCCCAGGAGGCGGGGATCACGAACGCGAGGGCCGTCTGCGCCGGCTGGGAGGAGGCCGAGGGCGTGAGCGGCGACGTCGTCCTCGCCTTCAACGTCACCTACTTCGTCGCGGACATCGTCCCGTTCGTCGAGAAGCTGGCCGCGGCCGCCCGCCGTCGCGTCGTCATCGGCGCCTGGAGTGTCCCGCCCCCGAACCGCGACGCCGCGATCTTCGAGGTGATGACGGGCGAGCCCCAGGAGCTCTATCCCGGCCACACGGAGCTCCTGCCCGTGCTCTGGGAGATGGGGATCCTCCCCGACATCCGCGTGCTCCCCGAGCCCTTCACGGGCCGCGCCGGCGGTGGCCCCACCCGCGAAGAGACGATCGAGGCGACGATCGCCCAGGTCCGCCCGCTCGACCGCGAAGCCGCCCGCGAGCGCCTCGAAGCCGCCTTCGACACCCTCTTCGTCGAGACCCCCCGGGGCTTCCGCCCCGCCCAACGCCGCGACAGCCGCGAGATGCTGATCACCTGGGAGGTCTCGCCCCTGTAGCGGGTGTCACACCGGAGCGGCTTCTTTTCGGCACTCACCGCCCCCTGCGCTACACTGATCCCATGACCCTCGAACCCACCACCGGCCAGGCCGCCTGGACCCCGCCCACCCGCGAGGCCCTCGTCTCCGTCCTCTATACGAGCGCCCCCACCGTCATCGAAGACTTCGGCAAGCTCATGGAGCTCGCCCACTTCCGCCAGCACCTGCCCCAGGCCAGCGAAACCCTCCTCAAGGTCAACATCAGCTGGCAGCACTACTTCCCGGGCTGCAGCACCAGCCCCTGGCAGCTCGACGCCGTTGCCACCACCCTCGAAAGGGCCGGCTACGACCGCATCCGCCCGGTCCAGAACGGCACCGTCGTCGTCAATTCGCACGAGGGCGAAAAGGGCAACAAGCACGACCGCGTCTTCGACAAGCACGGCCTCAAGCCGGTCCACCTCCAGGACCCGGGCGCCCGCTGGATCCCCTATGCCCCGAAGGGCGAAATGCTCGTCCTCGACAAGATCTTCCCGGACGGGATCGAGATCCCGGAGATGTTCATCGGCACGAACATCATCCACATGCCCACCCTCAAGACCCACGTTTTCACGACCATGACCGGCGCGATGAAGAACGCCTTTGGCGGCCTCCTCAACAACCGCCGGCACTGGACCCATTCGGTCATCAACGAAACCCTGGTCGACCTCCTCCGCATCCAGCAGGAGATCCACACCGGCATCTTCGCCGTCATGGACGGCACCATCGCCGGCGACGGCCCCGGCCCCCGCGCCATGCGCCCGCACGTCAAGAACGTCATCCTCGCCAGCTCCGACCAGGTCGCCATCGACGCGGTGGCGGCGAAGATGATGGGCTTCGACCCGATGTGCCTGCCGTTCATCCGCCTCGCCCACGAAGCCGGCCTCGGCGTCGGCGACCCCACCCAGATCACCGTCGAAGGGCTCGACATCTCGGGCGTGAATTTCGGCTTCAGCGGCGACGAAGACACCTTCGCCAGCTGGGGCCAGAAGCAGATCTACTGGGGCAAGCTCCACCGCTTCGAGAAGTTCCTCCTCCGGACGCCCCTTGTCCCCTGGAGCTTCTGGGCGAGCAACGTCTACCACAACTACTACTGGTACCCGCTCTTCGGGAAGCGCCGGATCAACCGCCTCCTGGAAACCGAATGGGGCAAGCTCTTCAAGAGCTACTGAGCGCGGCCTTCCTTTACTCGCCGCCCTTTGCCCTTCGGCGGCCCTCCTGTCTAATCGATCCACACCCCGCCCGCCGGAGCGTTCCTTCGTGGACAACACCCTGCACATCATCGCGATCTGGATGCACATCCTCGGGATCGCCCTCTTCGTCGGCCCCCAGTTCTTTCTCGCCGTCGGCTGGGTCGCCGCCTCCCGGCAGATCACCGACATGCCCACGCGGATCCGGGCGATGCGCGTCGTCACCCGCCGTTTCGGCTACCTCGGCGGCGTTGGGCTCGGCCTCATCCTCGTCGCCGGCACCTACCTCATCGCCACCTGGCGCGACTACTACAGCTATCCCGACGATGCGGCCTTCACCGGCGTGCCCTACGGCGTAATCTTCATCATCAAGATGAACGTCCTCGCCGTGATGCTCATCGTCCTCGCCATCCACACCTTCTGGGCCGGCCCGCGGCTGATCACCGCCATCGAAGCCGAAGCCGAAGGCACCGGCACGCCGGCCCGGACGCGCTCGGCGCGCATGGTCTCGATGACCCTCAGCATCGCCGGCCTCGCCCTCGCCCTCGCCATCATGGTGATGGGCGCGATGATGAACACAAAGAACTACTCGCTTTCCTGACTCGTCCCCGGGGTGGCCAGCGGCGGCGGCCTGTGGCACCCTGAACGGGCGGGGGCATCCCGCCCGGTGGCCGCACCGGGCGCTGAAGGAAGGTGGACCGATGTCCTGCCGCCGCATCTCCTTGCTCCTCGCCACGGTCGCCCTTGCCCTGCTCGCCACCGCCTGCGGCTCCGGCGACGATGACGACGCGACCCCGACGCCAGGTGGCGGCACCCCCGCGGCCTCGCCTTCGTCCAGCGCGAGCCCGGCGCCGACACCGAAGCCCACCCAGATCCCACTCGCGACGCAACTCGCCCGCAGCGCCGAATTCGCCGTCTACCTGGTCAGCGAAGGCGACACCTGGGACTCGATCGGCACCCTCTTCGGCGTCCCCTCCCCCACCCTCAAGGCCGACAACCAGACCCAGGCGGCGACCCCTACCCCGGGCAGCCTGGTCGGCATCCGCATGCTCCTCACGATCCCCGGGAGCATCTTCCCCGAGGCGTCCCTCCAGCGAGCGCTCCCCGGCGTCATCGTTTTTCGCCCCACGCAGGCGCTCCGCGGCTTCTACCTCGACCGAATCATCCTCCACAACGTCATCGTCCACGACGGGAACCCCGCCTCCGAAGGCGTCGGCTACAGCATGGTCTACTGGCTCGCCGACCGACCCGCCTTCAAAGGCGGCAGCCTCGACCCGGAAGCGAAGGCAGTCGAGCTCCTCTTCGCCGTCACCGCCGGGCTGGGCGCGCCATCGACGACCGTCCCGACCATCCACCGGTTCACCCGCGACGGCGTCCAGTACACCGTCCAGACCGGCGAAGCCGCAAAGCAGTCCCCCGCCGAAATCGCCGCCATGCTCGAACCCGTCCCCCTCCCCTGACATCCGCTCCCCCGCCCCGCAAAGCGGGAACCAGGCGCCCCCTCGCCCCGCGAAGCGGGGACGACGCGTCGCTCCCCCTCGCCCCGCGAAGCGGGGAGCAGGGGGCCGGGGGGTGAGGGGTCACCCCACCGCCGCTCGCGCCTGTTTCAGGTGCATCACCAGGTGGCCCGCGATCCGCCATTCGGCGATCACCCGGACCGCCACATCGCTCCCGTCCGGTTGCCTGCCCACCGCATCCCAACCCGCCGCCGGGATTGACCGGAGCGTCTCCACCGCCGCGGCGATGGTCGCCCGGATTGCCGCCGCGGCCTCCACCGGCCCCCGACCCTCCAGGGTGCTGATCGCGGCCAGGCGGCCCGGGTCGTCAAGGTTGCGGCCAATCGCCCGCCCCGGCTCGGCGGCGACAAGCGCGCACTGCCGCGCGAACGTCGCCGGGAACTCGGCAACATGCCCGCTCAGCTCCGCCGCCGACCACGCCTCGGGCTCGGGCCGCCGGTGGAACGCCTCGTCGGAGAGCGTCTCGATGAACGCCGCGAACGCCTCGCCGGTGGCGAGCGTGGTGGCGATAGCCTCTTCAGACGAACTCATGGGCAGTCCCCCTCGGCCAACTGTTCAGCGGCCTGCCCATCCTACCGCCGCCTCGACGGTGGGAGTACACTCGGGGCGCGGAGCCACGGAGGCGGAAGCGTGCGCGTCGCGAAGGTTCTCCTGGCCGTCCTCGCAGGCCTCTCGGCCCTGGGCCTCACAACCGGGCTCGCCCCCGCCGAAGAGGCCCTCTTCCCCCGCGAAAACCACTGGTGGCGGGCGACGCCGTCCGTGCTCTGGTGCAACGACCCCTCCTCGACCACGACGATGGAGTTCCATGTCGCCGGCCGCACAGACGTGGTCAAGGTCGAAGTCGAAACCGCCTCCAACCAGCTCGTGGACCTCTACGACGACGGCACCCATGGCGATGCCACCGCGGGCGACCTCGTCTTTACGCGCTCCGGGGTGCGCCCGCTCTGCGCCGAAAGCGCGCTCCGCTATGGCCGTTCGGCCGCGACCTATGGCGGGCGGTTCTGGGTGACGCTCGCCAGCACGGCCCGCATCCCGGCCTGGCATCAGTACAGCCTGGGCTTCGTCCATTCCCGCTTCGAAGGCGCATTCGCCGTCAAGAACCTTGGCGGGGGCTTGAGCGCGACGGCCTACGCGTTCTTCATCAACGACGCCGCCCACGACGTCATCGACGGCTACCCGGTCGCGACGGTGTTCTGCGGCACCACGAACTTCCGCGCCTACCAGCAGCTCTACAGCGTCCTCCCCGACGCCTTCGACGTGGCCATCGTCACCCCCGGGGAGACGCTCTTCCGCCCGGACGGCTTCGGCGAGAACGTCCCCTACAACGTCCTTGTCGCGAACAGCGTCCAGCACATTGGGCTGCCGATCGTCGACCACACGGCCGCTTTCGGGTCGGCGGGGCGCCTGCGGAGCACGGTGTACGAATCGTTTGGCGACATCCAGATCTTCGACCACGAAGTTGCCCACACCTGGGGCGCCGGGATAGGCGGCTCCCTGGGATTGACCGACGGCGCCCAGGGTCACTGGGACGACATGTCGGACATCGGCGGCCAGCTGGGCGCCTACTACTTCGGTCCGGGCGGCGTCATCGGGCACTTCGCCGCGAACGGTGACGGCACCTGGCGGATCGTCGCAAACACGACGAACGAGCCCTATTCCCCGTTGGAACTGTACGTCATGGGCCTGATCCCCGCGGACCAGGTCCCTCCGGTCCACGTCCTGACCAACCCCAACCTCAGCGACCCCCAACGCGTCACCGCCACGTCGGTCCAGACACGGACCATCCAGGAGATCATGACGAGCGCGGGCGGGCCCCGGATCCCGGACTCCAGCGCCTCGCCGAAACGGTTCGACGTCGCCTACATCGTCACCCAGGACCGGCCCTTCGACGACGCGGCCTACGCCTACTTCTCGCTCCTGGCCTACGCGCTGCAGAGCCGCCTCCCGCCCGAGTCGCCCGACATGTACGCCCCCTTCTTCTGGGCCACGGGACGCCGCGCGACCATGAATACCCGCCTGCCCGTCGCCCTCCCCGAGCCGGTGGGGCTACCGGGCACCGCCTATGTCGGCCCGTTCCGTCTCAACGCGGCCGGGGTCGCGAAGCAGTGACGGGGGAACGTCAGCGCGGGTAGAGGATCATCTGGGTACAGCGAAAGAGGGCGATCGGCTTGCCCGTCGCCTCGTCGCTCACCGTCGCGTCCCAGACCTGCGTGGTCCGGCCGCCGTGGACCATCGTCGCCCGGCAGGCGATAGCGCCTGCCCGGACGGTGCCGAGGTGGTTCGTCTTGGTCTCGACGGTGGTGAAGCCCGTCGCGCCTTCGGGCCAGGAGACGGTGCAGCCGTAGCCGCAGAGCGTGTCGGCGAGCGCGACCACCGTCGCGGCGTGGAGGAATCCGTTCGGCGCCCAGAGTTCGGGGCGAACTTCGACTCGCCCGGCCATGAACCCGGCCCGCACCTCCGTCACTTCGACCCCGACCATGCCGGGGAGGTGTTGCCGCGACCGGTCGTTCCAGTAGGCGGGAGTGAGTTGGGGGCGGGTGTCGGGTGCCGGTTCGGTCATCCGGAAAGTGTGGCGGCTGCCGCGGCGCCCTGTCCAGCGGACGGCGCCCCGGTGCCGCCGCCGCTATGCGCGATGGCCGCCCGCCGCGCTGCTGATCAGGGACCTGCCGTGGCCGTCAGCGTGAACCCGGATGCCGCTTTGTAGCCGTACACCCCGATGTACCACGTGCCCGCGGCCGGGTTCGGCAGGGTGCAGGTCTCGTTGTTCGTGCCGGCCAGCCAGGACCCGCACTGGTAGATGGAGAGCGTCGGCTTCGACCCGTTGCGCACGTACAGGTCCGCGTCGCCCGTCCCGCCTGACGTCGTCACCGAAAGTTGGGTCGCCCCGGACGGCACCACGATGCAGTAGTACTTCCACCCGTTCAAAGCGACGGACTGGCTGGCGACGGCCGCGCCGCTGGTCAGCGTCGTCACCCCCGAACCGCAGATCCCGGCCGGGACGTTGAAGTTGGCAGTGACCGACTTGCTGGCGCTCATCGTCACGTTCACGGGGTTGGTGGTCCCGCTTGCGGCGCCGGACCAGTTCGCAAAGGTGTTGCCGGAAGCCGGCGTGGCGGTCAGCTGCACGACCGCGTTCACCGTGTATTGTCCCGCCGGGCAACCGAGCGAATTGGCCGGGCTCGCCGAGATCGTCCCGCTCCCGGAGGGGTTGACGGTCTTCGTCAGCGTGTAGCAGCCGCCGGGCGACGAGGTCATGCTCGCGGTAATGGTGATCCCGGACGCGGAGGAACTCCCGTACAAGCCGATGTACCACGTACCCGCGGTAGGGTTCGACTGGCTGCAGGACTCGGCATTCCCGCTCGAACGCGACCGGCAGCCGTAGACGGAACTCGTGGGTTTCGAGTCAAAGCGAAGGTACAGGTCCGCGTTCCCGGACCCTCCCGTGGTCGTTACCGCCAGGTTCGTCGTCCCGGACGGCACCGTGACGCAGTAGTACTTCCACGCCCCAACGCCGACCGACTGGCTGCCGAGGGCCACGCCGTTCGCCAGGCTCGTGACTCCCGCGCCACAGCTGCTCGTCGGGACGTTGAAGTTGGCGGTGACCGACTTGTTGGCGCTCATCGTCACGTTCACGGGGTTGCCTGTGCCGCTTGCGTCGCCCGACCAATTCGCAAAGGTGTTGCCGGACCCCGCGGTGGCGGTCAGCTGCACGGCCGCGTTCAGGGTGTACTGCCCCGTCGGGCAACCGGAGGAATTGGCCGGGCTTCTCCCGACGCTCCCGCTCCCGGGCGGGGTCACCCCGGTCGTCAGCGAGTAGCAAGTGCTGGACGGCGGCGTCGAGCCGGTGCAGCTGACGCCGACCGCGGTCAGGGCCGCGCACACGTCCAGGCGGTGCTTCGTGATGGTGTTTCGCGTGTCGGTGACGTTCGGGCCGGTGGTGGTGAGCGCGGTCTCCAGTTGGGCCGCGGTCGCGCCCGGTGCGGCCGAGCGAAGGACGGCGAGGGCGCCGGCCACGTGGGGCGCGGCCATGGAGGTCCCGCTGAGCGTCGCGGTACCGAGTTTGTAGGGGCCGGTGATCTGGGAGCCGGGCGCCAGCAGCGAGAGGTAGCTTGCCGAGTTCGAGAAGCAGGTCACCTTGTCGGCTGCGGTTGTTGAATCGGTACAGCTGGACCACTTGAGCGTACCCATGTTCGCGTCGTAGACGGCGCCAACGCTGATCGCGCCGGGGGTGCAGGCGGGGGCACTGAGCCCACCGGTGGAGCCGCCGTTCCCGGAGGCGATGGCTGTCAGGATGCCGGCGTTGCGCAGGTTCGCGATCGGTCCCACGTAGGGGTTCGCGTACGTGAAGATGTAGGGAGGAGTGAACGAGATCTCGGTGAAGGTGCTGCACTGCGACGAATACGTAGCACTGCCGCCGAGACTCATGTTCACGGAGGCGATGTTGTACGTCGCACGGTTGTTGTAGACCCAGTTGAGGGCGTCCAGGATGTCGCTGTCGGAGGCCCCGTTCCCATCGAAGACGTCCAGCGCAAGGATCTTCGCGCCGGGAGCGACGCCGAGGGCAATCCCGGCGACGTTCGTGCCGTGGCCGTTCTCATCGCGGGCGCCGTCGTTCGGCGCGAAGTCCTGGGCATAGGCGACCTTGCAGGAACCACCGGGCACGCTGCACGCCCCGAAGGCCGTGTTCCCGTATTCAACGCCCGTGTCGATGATCGCGACCGACTTGCCGGCCCCGGTTTTCCCGAGGGCCGCCGCCGCCGGCTGGTTGATCAGCGGCAGGCTCTGGGCGAGGGTAGCTGTATAGACGTGGTTCGCCGTCACCCCGGCGACGAGCGGCGACCGCAGGAGCGCCGCCAGCGACGCCGCGCTGTCGAACCCGGCGAACTGGATCCCGAAGCTGTCGTAGTCGCGGAGCACCGCCACGCCGGGCCCGGCCGAACCGACGGCATCCGCTTTCCGTGCCGAAAGCGACGAACGCACGAACCCGGAGATGAACTCGTTGTCGAAGGGGAGGCCGAAGCTGGCGCGGAGGGCGGCGGCCGTCGCCTGGATCGAGGCGTCGTCGAAGATGACCATGCCCTGCGCCGAGCCGGTGTTGACCACGGCATCGTAGACCGCCGGGTCGAGGCGGCCCGCCGCGACCTGGGCGGCAAGTTCGTCTTCCGGGCTGGCGGCTCCCCGGGCGGCCGCGGGCATCAGCGCGAGCAGGACCGTCAGCAGCGTCAGGGCAAGCAGCGCCGCGAATGGGGGCATGGGGCGACGGGTGGGCACAGGTTCCTCCGCAAGCGCCCGCCGGCTTCGAGCAGGCACCACCAGCCATCGTACTATGCTGGCAATACGTAGCATCGGCCGTTTCGGATGATGCCGCTACCCTCGCACGGCCTCTATTGCACCGGTTCGAGGATCGCCGACATGCTTCCTTTACATTCCGGCATCAGGGGGTCGGCGCCGAAGCCGTGGATCTGCTCCTGCTTCAAACGCGCCTCCTCTTCGCCCCCGGTGAACACGATCGCCCGGCCCTGGCTGTCCACCACGCAGGCGATCGCGAAGCCCTTCTCGGCGGAGTAGCCGAAGACCGCCCCCAGCATGATCACCACGTACTGGTAGGTGTGGCTGTCGTCGTCCAGGAGAACGACGTGGTAGAGCGGTGCGAACCCGGTGTCCGTGTCTTCGAAGACCTCGGCTCCGGGCTTCGTTGTGGTGGCCATGGGAGAGTCATCCTACGAAAGCATGGGTCAAGGAGCCACGGGGCGAAGCAGCAACCGGCGTCGGAACGTAACCGCGCGCCCGCCGTGGTTGTGTGGCGGCGATCGCTTGCGCCCCTCGATCGCACCCGGTAGGATTGTTGACACAATCACTCGACTTTCTTGGAGGGGGCGGTCACCGGCCGCCCGGCATCATGCGGGTTTCCACGCGAAGCGACTACGGACTGCGCGCTCTCATTGAACTGGCCGGCCACTACGGCCGGGGGCCGCTGCAGTCCTCCGAGATCGCCCTTCGCCGCCACATCCCCGAACAGTACCTCGACCAGCTCCTCACCAGCCTCCGCAAGGCCGGGTTCATCCGCTCCGTCCGGGGGCCCTCCGGCGGCCACGAACTCGTGAGGCCGCCCCAGGAAGTCTGCGTCCGCGAAGTCATCGCGGCGCTCGAAGGCAGCCTTTCCCCCGTGGCCTGGCTCGACGAGCCCCCCGAACTGACCGACCACCCCCATCACTGCGGCCAGCGCGAAATCTGGGAGCGCATCCGCGACGCCACCGGCGAAATCCTCGCCTCGTATTCGGTCGCCGACCTGCTCGAACGCGAGCCCCAGGCCACCACCGGGAGGTACACCATATGACCACCGCGACCGCCAGGCCGCTGGTTGCGAACTCGGTGCTCGAACTGATCGGGGCGACCCCGCTCGTGCGCCTCAATCGCGTCAACCCACCCGGCACCACCATCCTCGGCAAGCTCGAAAACCTGAACCCCGGCGGCAGCGTCAAGGACCGCATCGCCCTGTCCATGATCGAGGACGCCGAGCGCGCCGGCCGCCTGAAGCCGGGCGCCACCATTGTCGAACCCACCTCCGGCAACACCGGCATCGGCCTCGCGCTTGTCGCCGCCGTGAAGGGCTACCGGCTTATCCTCACCATGCCCGAGGACATGTCGCTCGAACGCCGCCGCCTCCTCGAACGCTACGGCGCCGAACTCCACCTGACGCCCGCGATCGAAGGCATGACCGGCGCCGTCTTCGCCGCGAAGCAGCTCGTCGAAAAGCACAAAGACTACTTCATGCCCCAGCAGTTCGAGAACGAAGCCAACCCCGAGATCCACCGGCGCACCACCGCCCGCGAGATCATCGACGCGACCGGCGGCAAGCTCGACGCCTTCGTCGCCGGCGTCGGCACGGGCGGCACGATCACCGGCGTCGGCGACGTCCTCCACCGCGAACTGGGCGACCGCGTCCACGTTATCGCCGTCGAACCCGCGCGTTCGCCCGTGCTGAGCGGCGGCCGCGCCGGGATGCACGGCATCCAGGGCATCGGCGCGAGCTTCGTCCCCGGGGTGCTCGACCGCGGCGTCTACGAAGAAGTGATCCGTGTGGAAGACCGCGACGCCATCGCCATGACCCGCCGCCTGGCCCGGGAAGAGGGCCTCCTCGTCGGGATCTCCGCCGGGGCCAACGTCTTCGCCGCCGCCAAAGTTGCACAACGGCTGGGCGAAGGCGCTACGGTAGTGACAATGCTCTGCGATACCGGCGAACGCTACCTGAGCGTGAATATGTGACCATGGACACCCACCGCGCCGCCCCCGAACCGGGGCCGGCGGCAAGCGAAACAACGCACGGCCCCACCAAGGAGGAAGCCATGTCAGTCAGCGTCTACATCCCCACCCCCTTTCGCCACCTCGTGGGCAACCGGGCCAGCGTCAAGGCCCGTGGCGACACCGTGCGCGACGTCATCTCCGACCTCGACAGCCAGTTCCCCGGCTTCCGCGCCCAATTGCTGGACCCCCAGGGCCACCTCGCCCAGCACATCAACGTCTACGTGAACCAGGTCGAGATCGAAAACCTCCAGGGCGAGTCCACTCCCCTGAAGAACGGCGACGAACTGGCCGTGATCCCTGCCCTCGCCGGCGGCGCCCAGACAGTCATGACCCCGGAAATGGTCGACCGCTACAGCCGCCACCTGATCATGCCCCAGGTCGGGAGCGTCGGGCAGCGGAGGATCATGGAGGCGAGCGTCCTGATCATCGGCGCCGGCGGCCTCGGCTCGCCGGTGGCGCTCTACCTCGCCCTCGCCGGCGTCGGCAAGGTGGGCATCGTCGACTTCGACGTCGTCGACCGCTCGAACCTCCAGCGCCAGATCCTCCACGTCACCGACAGTATCGGCGTCCCCAAGGTGGAGTCCGCCCGCCGGACGCTCCTCTCCCACAACCCGCACATCGACGTCGTGACCCACGAAGAGCCGATCACCAGCGACAACGCCTTCCGGATCATCGAGGGCTACGACATCGTCGTGAACGGCGCCGACAACTTCGCCACCCGCTACCTGGTGAACGACGCCGCCTACCTGCTCCGCAAGCCCCTCGTCGACGGCTCAATCCTGATGTTCGACGGCCAGGCGACGACCTACATCCCCGGCAAGGGCTGCTACCGCTGCCTCTACCCGGCGCCGCCTCCCCCCGGCATGGTCCCCAGCTGCGCCGAAGCCGGCGTCCTCGGCGCCATGTGCGCGACCATCGGCAGCATCCAGGCCACCGAGGTCCTCAAGCTCATCCTTGAGATCGGCGACCCGCTCGTGAACCGGCTGCTCCTTTACGACGCCCTCTCGCTCGAGACCCGGATCGTCAAGGTCCGCCGCGACCCGGAATGCCCGCTTTGCGGCGACAACCCGACGATCAGTGAACTCATCGACTACGAACAGTTCTGCGGCGCACCCATCCCCCACGCCGCCGCGCCGTTCGGCGGCTAGACCAGGAAAGGACCCCACGTGACTGCTGCGACTACCCCATCCATCCAGGTCCGCGTGACCGCCGTGCTTCAGAAGTTCACGAACGGCCAGAAGACGGTCGAAGCGCGCGGCGCCACCGTCGCCGAGGTCCTGGACGACATCGAAAGCCGCTACCCCGGCTTCCGCTCCCAGATGTATGGCGGCGACGGCAAGCTCCACCGCTTCGTCAACGTCTACCTGAACGACGAGGACATCCGCTACACCGGCGGCGTCGACACCGCCCTCAAGCAGGGGGACGTGCTCGACATCCTCCCGGCGCTGGCCGGCGGCGCCTGAGTGGCTGCCCGCGCGAGCCTCGGAGTACGGCGATGACGCTCTATTCGTCGGTGCTGGACCTGATCGGCAACACGCCGATGGTCGAGCTGCGTTCGTTCGCGCCCCGGCCCGGCGTCCACATCTATGCCAAGCTCGAAGGCCAGAACCCCACCGGCTCGGTCAAGGACCGCATCGCCAAGTACATGATCGAGGCGGCCGAAAAGAAGGGCCTCCTCAAGCCCGGCGACACCATCCTCGAACCCACCTCCGGGAACACCGGCATCGGCCTCGCCATGATCGGCCGCGTGAAGGGCTACCACGTCATCTGCGTCATGCCCGAATCCGTCAGCGAAGAGCGCACCCAGCTCCTTCGCGCCTTCGGGGCCGAGATCATCTACACGCCCGGCGACCTCGGTTCGAACGGCTCCATCGCCCGCGCCAAGGAGATCGTCGCCGAGAACCCCGGCAAGTACTACTTCCCCTACCAGTACGGCAACGAGGCCAACCCCCGCGCCCACTACGAGACGACCGGCCCGGAGATCCTCCGCGACCTCCCCCAGACCACCGTCTTTGTGGCCGGCCTGGGCACCGGCGGCACCATCACCGGCGTCGGCCGCTACCTGAAAGACCACAAGCCCGGCGTCAAGGTCATCGCTGCCGCCCCCCACCCCGGCGACCTCGTCCAGGGGCTCCGGGCGATGGAAGAAGGCTTCATCCCCGAGGTCTTCGACGAGTCCGTCCTCGATGGCAAGATCGTCGTCGACAGCAAGTCGAGCTTCGCCATGTCGCGCGAACTGACGCACAAAGAGGGGCTCTTCGTCGGGATCAGCTGCGGCTCGGTCGTGCGCGCGGCGCTCAAGGCGGCGGAACGGCTGGAGGGCGAACAGCACCTCGTCTGCCTCCTCGCTGACGGCGGCTGGAAGTACCTGAGTTCGAACCTCTGGACCGTGGACTGGGAAGACCAGCCGGAAGACGTGGAGACGAAGATCTGGTGGTGAGTGAAGCCCGACCTGCCAGGCGCTATTTCGTCCGGGCACCGGAGATGAGTCTCGCGTAGCCGAGGACCTTCTTTCCTTTTAGCGGGAACGGGAGCACCAACAGCTCCGAGCATGGGCGGTCCTCCTCGATCTCTCCGCCTTTCTCGCGAACGCGCCCCGACAGAAGGTCATTGTTGGGAAAGGCCTTCGGATCCGAAAAGAGATCGAAGAAGACGAAGCGCCCGCCTCGACGCAGTACGCGGAGGGCCTCGCTCACACTCGCTGTCTTGTCCTGGACATCGCGAACTTCGTGGAAGCACAGGCAACTGACGACGCAGTCGAACTGCTCATCGTCGAAGGGGAGCCGAGACGCGGAGCCCTGGACAAACGAACACCGTTCCGCCACCCCCTCGATCTCTGCATTGCGGTCACATGCAGCCTGCGAGTACTGCCAGTCCCTTCCCCAGAAATCCAGGCCTGTTACATGGCGGTCTGCGTGGACCTTGGCCAGTTCGATAGACAGGGCACCGTTCCCGCATCCGATGTCGAGGACAGTCGTCCCCGAAGCTCGTTCAACCAGCAGCCGGTGGATTCGATGCTGGTAGCCGCCCCCGCGATCCGAGAAGCGATGGCTGGTCAACCCAATGACCATGAGGATCCAGCCAAAGAGCGCCGCCGGGACGAGGAAGACGAGGGCCCAGCGACTCCAGAAGCTCAGCATGGCAAGGGCAAAGGAGAAGGTCGTCAACACTCCGAAAGCGACAATCGCTTTGGGGCGGATCCAGGTTCCGTATTGCGGCCGGTCCGTCACGGCGCCATCGTGCCAACGGCCGGCTTTGCGGGCAAGTGAGTGACTCCCGCAGCCATAGTTGGATTCCCTGGACGATACGCATGGAAAGCGAGCAGTACCTCGTCTGCCTCCTCGCCGACGGCGGCTGGAAGTACCTGAGCTCGAACCTCTGGACCGGGGACTGGGAAGACCAGCCGGAAGACGTGGAAACCAAGATCCGGTGGTGAGCTGCTGAGCAGACCGGGCGCTCCGGTCAGTGGCGGCGCGGAGCCTCGGTCAGAAAGACGACTTCGTTGGTCATGTCCTCGGGGGCCACGCGGGCGGAAAGCTCGGAAAGCCGCCGGGCCAGCTCTCCGACCGAGACCAATTGGGTCCTGATGACGATCCCGCCATGCGTACCCCCGGCTCGCATCAGGTCGCGGTGAAGGCGGGCGAAGTCACGTTTGTTGGCCGTGACCAGCACACGTCCTTCCGACGAGCTGAACCGGAGATGGGATGCATCGTCCATCCCGGCCATAGGCGTGTCCTCGGCGCGAACGGCGTCGATCGCCCGGCCCCGAAGCGCGCGCAACAGAGGGAGGCTGCCGCTGTCGTCGTCGAAGTAGAACCGCAGTGTCACACGGGGAGTTTGCCGGTTCGCCGGTATTCCTCGGCGTCCCTCTCGGTCTCTTCGTCCATCGCGACGATCTCGGCGTCGATTCGGTCCTTGTTCAGCAGGTAGAAGGCCAGGGCCGCATACACCTGCCCGAGGCTCAGCGCGGGATGGTAGTCATCCACGATTTCTTCCGGAGAGGACCCCTGGAGCGTAAGCACGGCGATCCGGTCCACGGTGATCCCGGTGCCGGCGATGAACGGCCGCCCGCCGCGATAGCCTTCGCGGCGCTGGATAATGGAGCCGATCTCGACGAGTCCTTCGGTCGCTGCCATGGCACCAGTGTAGCACCCCCGAATCCGCAGGCCGCGCCCACCCCCGTTCCCGCGGCGCTGCCATAATGAGCGAAACACCTCCGAGGAGTCTCCCATGGCGTTCACCGTCGACGCGGATCGGTTCCGCTACCCCGAAGAGCTGGCGGTGGGCGTCAAGGGCAAGCGCGTCCTCATTAGCGGCGCCGGCAAGGACGGCGGCCTCGGCCAGTCCTTCGCCCTCGCCGCCGGCCTCAACGGCGCTGCCAGCGTCGCCGTCCACTTCCACCGCAGCTACGCCGACGGCTTCGACCTCGTCAACAAGCTCCGCGCCGAGGGCGTCAACGCCTTCCCCCTCCAGGCCGACGTCACCAACATGGGCGACCTCTGGGCCACCCGCAGCTACGTCATCGAGCAGATGGGCGGGCTGCCCCCGAACCTCGTGATCTGCAATTCGGGGCTGACGGAGAAGGGCTACCAGTTCGGCCGGGCGCTGCGCGAAGTCGAGGGCGAACCGCGCGCCGTCCGCCGTGCGCGCGTCCGCCAGCACTTCATCGACAACCTCGAAGAGTCACGCCAGGTCCTCGACACCAAGATCGACGGGTTCCTCGCCATGACCCACCTCTGGGCCGGGGAGGCGGTGTACCACAACGAGCCCCTCCAGATCGTCTACATCTCCTCCCGCCAGGCCATCGATCCGGGCGTCAGCGTCCCCGGGTACGCCATCTCGAACTGGGCCGTGCTCCAGCTCCCTGCCGTCCTCGCCGTCAACCTCGGCAAGAGCGCGAGCCTGATCTCCGCCTACTCGGTCCTCTACCCCTTCGTGAGAACCGGCATGACCGGCGAGTACGCCGAGAACGCCCGCGTCTTCGGCCGCTGGCAACCGCGCATGCTGGAAACCTACGAAGCCGCCGAGTCGTTCATGCAGGTCCTTGCCCGGCCGGTGGAAGAGACGAACGGCGGCATGTTCGAAGTGAAGGTCGACCTCGACGCCTCCGCCGAAGGCGCCGTCCGGGTGGCGTGGGAGCGCGTCCGCTTCGACGTCCGCGAAGAACCTGTGCCCTGGGACGCCCTGGTCTACCGCCCCGGATAGCCCGCCCCGCGCTGGGCACAGCGCCATCTCCCCCTCGCCCACGAAGTGGGAGCAGGGGGCCGGGGGGTGAGGGTCACGCCAGGTGCGCGGCGACCTCTTCGTGGGTCGTCTTCCGGAGGTCGCCGCCTTCCAGCCAGAGGATGCGGTCCGCCGTCCGGTGGGCGCGAAGGTCGTGCGTCACCATCAGGATGCCCACGCCCTGGTCCTGGGCGATGGCCCGGAAGAGGCCCATCAGGTCGTTCGCCCGGCGCTCGTCGAGGCTGGCGGTGGGCTCGTCGGCCAGCAGCAGCGAGGCGTTGTTCGCGATCGCCCGGGCGATCGAGACCCGCTGCTGTTCACCGCCGCTGAGCTGCTTCGGGTACTTGTCCATCCGGTGGCCGAGCCCCATCAGTTCGAGGATGTTGCGGGCGCGCTCCTTCGCATGCTTGCCGTGCTGCCCCGCCAGCCCCAGCGCATACTCGACGTTTTCGTAGCAGGTCAGCGCCTGGAGCAGGTTGAACCCCTGGAAGACGAATCCGATCTTCTCCCGCCTCACCTTCGAAAGCTGCGACTGCGAGAGGTCCTGGATCTCCTCGCCGAGCACTTCCACTGTCCCCGACGTCGGCCGCTGGAGCGCGCCGCCGATCGTCAGCATCGTCGTCTTGCCCGCCCCGGAGGGACCCATAACGGCGACCACTTCCCCGGCTTCGAGCTCCATGCCCACGTGGTTCAGGATGCAGACTTCGCTGTCGCCTGAGCCATAGACCTTCACGACGTCGGTGAGCCGGAGGATGACGCTCATGCCTTGAACACCGTCAGCGGGTCGACGCGGACCACGCGCTGGATGGGCAGCCACGACGCGAGCAGGCTCATGGCGGCGGTCGCCGCGAAGACGAGGCCGAGGTCCTGCCAGCGGATAAGGGTCACGAACTGGGGCACCAGCCGCCCCGCGAGCCAGGTCGCCCCGAAGACCGCCACGGTGCCGGTCGCGAACCCGAGGAGACAGCAGACCAGGCTCTGTTCGAGCACGACCGACATCAGCCCGCGGTTCGGCGTCCCGAGCGCCTTCATCACCCCGAATTCGCGCTCCTTTTCGATGGTGCTCGTGTAAATGGTGAGGCCCACGACGATCGCCCCGACCAGGAAGACGAGGATCACCACCAGCCCGAGGACGGGCAGGAGGGAGCGGCGAAGCACCTGCTTGCTGCTTTCCGAAAACTCCGCCTTGGTGAAGACGCTCAGCCCGGCGTTGTTGGTTTCGATCGCGTCGATGACCGACTGCTCCTGCCCCGGCGTCACGTCGAGGAGGTAGTAGTTCACGAGCGCCACGTTCATGTTCACGAGCCGCGTGCCGTCGTATGAGGAGACGAAGTTGAGGATGCTCACCCCGAGGTTCCCGCCCGCGGAGATCCCGACAACCGTCAGCTCCGTCTCACCTGTCGTCACCACGTCGCCAATCTCGATCCCCGCGATCCGGGCAAGGATGTCGTCGATGATGATCTCCCCCGGCTTCGGGAGGGCGGACCCCTTCTTCATCTTGATAGGGCCGCCCTTGCCCCCGAAGCGGCTGCCTTCGACCGGCGCCTGGAAGCCCATCACGTAGGCGTCGTAGTCGTCGCCTTCGAAGCGCAGGCGCAGCGTGCGCCCCGAGAGTTGGCTGATGTGTTCGACGCCGGGCACGGGGTCCAGCCGGTCGAGCGTGTTCTGCAGCATCACCGATGGGGAGAAGAAGCTCTCGTTGCCCTTCTGCACCACCCAGAGGTCGGTGTCGGTCTCGTCGAGGTAGCTTGTCAGCCGCTCGGACCATCCCCGGTAGAGGGCAAGGATGAAGGCCAGCAGCAGCGCCGCCACGGCCACGCCCGCGACGGAGAAGGCGAAGCGGCCCTTCCCCTGGAGCATGTTCTTCCGCGCGACCGAAACCATACCGCCGCCTTCCCGGTCCGTCCTTGGGGTGTTGGGGGCGGATTGTACGCGACAAGGGGGCGGCGAGCGCAAGTGGGGGCAAGGCGAAGGCGCGGCAGGTCCGCCGGGCAGTGAAAGGGGGAGCCGTGGTGGGCGGCTCCCCCGCGGGAAGGTCCGAGCGCCGGGTCTCTGACGTCCGGGCAGCTCGTTGGTGGCCGGCTCGTTCCAGTCCTCCCAGAGCACGGAGATTATCGGAGGCCGGCGCGCACATTGCAATAGTCCAAATATGTGAACAGTATTCGGACAAAGAGTCGGGTTCGGAGATCGGGGCGCGGCCGGCCGGCGTTGTCAACGATTTCGCCCGCGGTTGTGTGAAGCGCTTCACAGCGCCGCCGGCCGGCCGAACTTTACCCTGTAGGGAGAAGGACAGCAGCCATGCCGACCGCACAGATCACGTCGAACGCCTTTGAAGCAGCCCGCGAACGGATCGCGCGCGCATCCAGGCTCCGCGCCCTGCGGGAATCGCTCGGCCCGGCGCCCGCCATCGAGGCGCCGCGCCCCTTCGAATCCCGTCACCGGCCCCACGACCACAGCCAGCGCCCCGCCGCCTGACCGCGCGCCTCGACGCCCCCGTAGCCGTGCAGCGACCGTCAGGGAGCGGTTTTCGCCATGCCATGCTCCGCCCCGCGGCAGCCACGCGCCCTCGCCGGCGTCCCGATCAGCCCCCCGCTACTCCTTCGGCGCCTGCGCCGGCATCGGGTTCTTCACGCCCGCCCCCAGCGTCGTCGGGAACACCCGGTCCAGCGAGTCCAGCGTCCAGCCGCCCTCGCGGTAGATCGTCCGCTCCCGGTCCGGCAGCGAGACCAGGCTGATCTCGTTGCCGCCCACGATGAAGTCGCGGCCGTTGATGTTTGCCGCCTTCTCCGTGCAGAGGAACACCACCAGCGGCGCCACCAGTTCCGGCTTCAGCGCCTCCATCTGGGCCAGCGGGTCACTCGCCGCGGGGCCCGTCCCGGCGCCGCCCGACCTTGCCGCCGCCGTCCGCGCACGCTCCATCGCCTCGCGCAGTTCCGGGCTCAGGGTGAGTCGCGTCGCCGCCCGCGGGCGAATCGCGTTCGCCGTCACGCCGTAGCGGCCGAGGTCGAGCGCGAGCGTCCGGGTGAGGCCAACGATGCCTTCCTTCGCCGCGCTGTAGTTCCCCTGCCCCATGTTGCCAAGGCCCGATTCCGACGAGGTGTTCACGATCCGCCCGCTGCGCTGCTGGCGGAAGACCAGCGAGGCGTGCTTCGTCACCGTGAAGTGGCCCTTGAGGTGAACGGCGATGACCGCGTCCCACTCCTCTTCGCTCATGTTGAAGATCATCCGGTCGCGGAGGATGCCGGCGTTGTTGATGAGGACGTCGAGGCGGCCCCAGGTGTCCAGCGCCTGCTTCACCATCCGTTCGCCGCCCTCCATCGAAGCGACGTTGTCGTAGTTGGCGATGGCGTCGCCGCCGGCCTTCTTGATCTCGCTGACGACCTGGTCCGCGGGGGACGTGTCCCCGCCTTCGCCGGCCGCGCTGCCGCCGAAGTCGTTGACGACGACACGCGCGCCTTCGCCCGCGAGGAGGAGCGCTTCGCCGCGGCCAATCCCGCGCCCGGCGCCCGTGACGATCGCAACCTGACCTTCGAGTCTTCCTGCCATTCGAATATCCCTCCGAGAAGATTGAGCGCTGTGAAATGTAGCAGGTTGAGTACCGCCTGCCGAGCGCCCGCCTAAGCGTCGCCGCCCCGGAGCAGGCGGCCGTAGAACTCGGCCTCGCGGACGATGACGTTGAGCGGCGGCATGTTGGGTAGCGCGATGGGCACGGGCTCCCCCGGGCGGCCGTCGAAGTCGTAGCGATGGCGATGGAGCGTCTCCACCGGGCCGTGGCAGTTGTCGTAGCGGAACACGTTCTGTTGGTGGCGAGGGAAGCGCACGTAGGCGTGGTAGTCGTACTCGCTCGTAAGCACCGCCACTCGGCCATCCGGGCGTATCGTCGTTGCCAACCACTTGTTCACGGTCAGCACGGCGCCCGACCTGGTCTCCACGCGCCCCCGGAGGTTCACGGCGAGGATGGTCCCTCGGCGGGTGACTTCAACGAATCGCAAAGTGTCGCGGACGACGAGGCCCTCCTTCGCGAGGGCCCGCATGTTGCTCTCGTGGACTACCTGGTAGTCGTCGTAGACGTGCCAGTCTCGCGGCCATGGGCCCGGAGGCGTTGGAGGGTCCGGTAGGAGATCAGCCATCTACTAACTTCCGCCGTCTCTTTCAGAGTCCCGCCAATGACAGCCTTCGTGGCTTCCGCGGACGGCGACTCGTAGCGCCGCTCCATGCGTGCAACGAATCGCTCGAGACGGCGAATTGTCTCCTCAACCGGCTCCTGGATGGCCTGAGTTCGCGGCTCGGCGGTGGTCATGGTTGGTGCATCCGTCTTCACGTCCACCTCGACTATACACCTCCGGCCGAAACCCGAAGCCCGAAGCCGTGACCGCCGCTACGATTGCCCCATGCCCACGCTCCTCGCGGTCATCCCCCACCCGGACGACGAGGCCTACAGCTTCGCCGGGACGATCGCGCTGGCGGCCGCGGCCGGCTGGGAGTGCATGGTCCATTGCGCTTCCCGCGGCGAACGCGGTAAGCGCCACGACGGCGGCCCCACGGGTGAAGCCGCGCTCGGCCTGGCGCGCGAATACGAACTCGCGACCTCTTGCGCCCTCCTCGGCGCCGCCCCACCGGTCTCCTGGGGCCTCCCCGACGGCGGCCTCCGTGACGCGCCCTCCCAGGCCGCCCGCATCCTCGGGCTGTTCCGGGAGCTCCAGCCGGACCTTGTCCTCGCCCTGGGGCCTGACGGCGCCTACGGGCACCCCGACCACATCGCGGTCTATCGCTGGCTCCGCGAGGCCTGGGAGTCGAGCCCGGCGCCGCGGCCCGCGCTCCTCTTCGCCGCCTTTCCCAGGGGCCTCTTCCTGCCCCAGTACGAAAAGTGCATCGGGATGATGGGCGACCCGCCCGAGCCGCCAGCGTCGGCCATCGGCTCGGACGCAGCGCACTACTCCGTTTCCATCGCCCGCGTCAGGGAGGCGAAGCTCGCGGCCATCGCGGCCCACCGTTCCCAGCTCCCCGGCGGCGACCCCGAAGCGATCTTTCCCCCCGGGATCGTCGGCGCCCTCGTCCACACCGAGTGCTTCCTCGACGCCCGCGGCGCCCCGGACCCGGGGACCGCGGCACTGCTCGCGAGCCTGCAGCGCCCGCATCAGGCGTAGTTCAGGAAGATGCGAAGGTACGCGGGTGCCGGGCGGCCATCTCGGCCCCAGCCCTGTCGTCGGAAGAGAGTTCCGCCTCCACCCGTTTCCGGTTCGCAAAGTAATAGGCGAGTGCCGCGTGGAAGAGGCTGGGGTCGAGATCAGGGTTCTGCGCGCAGATCTCCTCGCCTGAATAGCCCATCAGGTGCGCGGCCGCCACCGAATGCACCGTGATCCCCGTGCCCCGCAGGCACGGACGCCCCTGCCGGAAGCCCTTCTTCACGACGAGCAGCGAACCGATGTCCGTGGGTGCCGGTGCGGCCATGAACACAGTGTAGCACCGGCCGCCGGCGCTCAGGCCGCCTGCGGCCAGACCGTCCGCCAGGGCTCGTCGCCCACCACCGCAGCCCGCATCGCCTCGCGTTCAAGGGCCGCGAACCGGTCGAGCACGTCGCGGAGCGCGCTTTCGCCCTCCGGGGAAACTGCCGCCAGCCGCGCCCGCATCGTCGCCAGCACGTCCGTGTCGATCAGCGTCCGCACCGTCTTCGGCCAGACAAAGAACGAAAATGCTTCGGGCGCGCCGAAGTTGCCGCGATGCTGGCCGAGCCAGAGGTACCGCTCCTGGACCGTCTGCACCGGGCCGACGACCGCAACCAGCGGTCCTTCGCCCTCCCGGGTCCGCGTGTCGATGAGGAGGCGTTCGGCGAAGAGCGCGAAGCCGATGGTCAGCACGTCCGCGCGCTGCAACACGTCTTCAAGCGCGGCCATGTCCACTTCGAGCCCGTTTTCCGTGAGCATCGGTGCCCTCCTCTGCTGAAGTTCCCCGGGAAACACATGGGGGCGCACCTTGCGATGCGCCCCCACGCTGGGTTTGGCGGTTGGGCCTTCCCGGTGAGGGCCTGGCCTAGTACATCGGCGGCGCGGAAGGAGCGCCAACGGCCGCCTCCGGCTTGTCCGTCACCAGGCAGTTCGTCGTCAGCACCATCGCCGCGATCGAGACCGCGTTTTCGATCGCCGACCGCGTCACCTTGGCCGGGTCGATGATGCCCTTCGCAACCATGTCGCCGAAGACGTCGGCCTGGGCGTCGTAGCCCTCACCCTTCTTCAGCTTCTTCACTTCTTCCACGACCACCGAGCCGTCCTTGCCGGCGTTGATGGCGATGCGGCGAAGGGGCTCTTCGAGCGCCCGGCGGAGGATGCGCGCACCTGTCAGTTCGTCGCCTTCCAGCTTGAGCTTGTCGAGCGCGGGCAGGGCGTTGATGAGGGCGACCCCGCCACCGGGGACGATGCCTTCTTCAACCGCGGCGCGGGTCGCGCTGAGGGCGTCCTCCACGCGGTGCTTCTTTTCCTTCAGCTCGACTTCCGTCGCCGCGCCGACCTTGATCACGGCGACCGCCCCGGCCAGCTTGCCGAGACGCTCGTTCGCCTTTTCCTTGTCCCAGTCGCTCTTCGCCTCGTCGAGGATGGCGCGAATCTGGCCGATGCGGGCGTCGATGTCCTTCTTGCGGCCCTTGCCTTCGATGATCGTCGTCTCTTCCTTGGTCGAGACGATGCGGCGGGCGCGCCCGAGGTCGCCGATTTCGACGGACTCAAGCGTGCGGCCAATCTCTTCGGAGATCACGGTGGCGCCGGTGAGGACGGCGATGTCGCCGAGGTTGTCCTTCTGGCGGTCTCCGAAGCCGGGGGCCTTCACGCCGAGGACGTTGATCGTCCCGCGGAGCCGGTTCACGGCGAGGGTGGCGAGCGCTTCGCCTTCGATGTCGCTGCAGAGGATGACGAAGTTCTTCGTCACCTGGAGCACGCGCTCGAGCAGCGGCAGGATCTCCTGGACCGAGCTGATCTTCTTGTCGGTGATCAGGAGGTAAGGATCTTCGATGACGGCTTCCATGCGGTCCGGGTTCGTCACGAAGTAGGGGCTGATGTAGCCGCGGTCGAAGGCCATGCCGTCGACGTATTCCACTTCCGTCTGGATCCCGCGGGACTCTTCGACGGTGATGACGCCGTCCTTGCCGACCTTCTCCATGCATTCGCCGATGAGGTTGCCGATGGAGGGGTCGTTGTTCGCCGAGATGCTGGCCACCTGGGCCATCTGGTTGCGCTCGGTGACCTTGATGCTGTTCTTCTTGATGGTCTCGACGAGCGAGTGGGCGCCGGCTTCGAGGCCGCGCTTGAGGCCCATCGGGTTCGCGCCGGCGGCCACGTTCTTCAGGCCTTCCTGGACGATCGCCTGGCCGAGAACCGTGGCGGTGGTAGTGCCGTCACCGGCGATGTCGTTGGTCTTGGAGGCGATCTCCTTGGCCAGCTGGGCGCCGATGTTCTCGAAGGGGTCTTCGAGCTCGATGTCCTTGGCGATAGTGACGCCGTCGTTGGTGATGGTCGGGGCGCCGAACTTCTTGTCGAGGACGACGTTGCGCCCCTTGGGGCCGAGGGTGATTTTCACCGCGTCGGCGAGGGCATCGATGCCACGCTTGAGGGCGTGACGTGCTTCTTCATCGAAGAGGAGCTGCTTGGCCATGGAAAGGGCGTACCTCAGATGGGTTAGGAGTTGTGCAGGGAGCATGTTAGCACTCCCTGTCAATGAGTGCTAATCCGCGATCCGCGGCCGTCCCGGCGCCCGCGGCGACGTGCTACGGTTTGTCCCGCCGGCCGCCCCTTCACCGCCTCTGCCACGGCGTCGGCGAACAGCACTCTCCCTGACTCCGCTTCGCTGCACCCGCTGGCCCGCGATTCGCCGTGCCACGACTGTAAAGGAGTGGTTTGTCCCGCCGGCCGCCCCTCACCGCCATTGGACGCGAGCCGTCGCCTGACCATCGCTCCCCGGTGCCGGCCCATGGCATGCAGCGCAATAACCGCTCCCTCACGGTCGCGGCACGGCGATTCTGGGGAGGTCGGGACCCTGGGTCTCGAGAACGTAGGCGCGTGCCTCACTGATGTCACGGCCGGGATTACGGGGCAGTAAAGGAGTGGTTGGTCCGCCGGCCCCCCTTCGCCGCCTCTGCCACGGCGTCGGCGAACAGCACTCTCCCTGACTCCGCCTCGCCGCACCCGCTGGCCCGCGATTCGCCGTGCCACGACTGTAAAGGAGTGGTTTGTCCCGCCGGCCGCCCCTTCACCACCCCGGCCAGGGTTAACGGCGAACAGCAATCTCCGTAACTCCGTCTCAAGGCACCCGCTGGCCCGCGATTCGCCGTGCCACGACTGTAAAGGAGTGGTTTGTCGCGCCGGCCGCCCGTTCACCGCCTCTGCCACGGTTAACAGCGAACAGCACTCTCCGTAACTCCGCCTCGCCGCACTCGCTGGCCCGCGATTCGCCGTGCCACGAGTGTAGAGGAGTGGTTCGTCCGCTTGCCGCCCCTTCACCGCCATTGGACGCGAGCCGTCGGATGACCACCGCTCCCCGGTGCCGCACCATCGTGCGCAGCGCAACAACCGCTCCCTCACGGTCGCGGCACGACGATTCCTAGCCGGTTCGTGGCCTGGCTCCGCCGGGGAGGTCCGGCCCCTGGCCTTCGGAAACGTAGGTGCACGCCTCACTGATGTCATCCTCGGTCCAGAGATAGCGGGTACTGCCATGACGCGACCAGACCCGTTCATCCTCGCGGACAAGTCCTTCCCTTCGTAGGTGCCGCGTACACCACGACTTCAGGCTGTTCATGACAGGCTCAGGCGGCCCTTCCGCGGTGACCACCAGGTGGACGTGGGTTGTCCGGACGTTCACGGCGCGCAACGTCCACGGCCGATGCTCGCAAGCCTCCTCGATGGCGACTTGCACGCAGATCCGGCGAGCCGTGTCGAGGGACGTGGGCGGGTGGAGAAGCCGCGACGATTCAAACGCTTCTCGATCGGGATCACGGGGCAGCGGCTCCCCGCCGTGAACATTGGTCCGCCGATCCACGCTCCCCCGAGCATCGCCGTGAAGCCTCTGCCCGTAGCAACAGAAGGTAATGAAGTATGCGAGGGGCCCGTTCCCGGGGGCATTGCGCCGAGGCAGTGGGAGGTGGCTCACGCCGCGCAGTGTATTTGCCAACTGCGCTCTCCGTAACTCCGCTTCGCTGCACTCGCTGGCCCGCGATTCGCCGTGCCACGACTGTAAAGGAGTGGTTTGTCCCGCCGGCCGCCCCTTCACCGCCATTGGACGCGAGCCGTCGCCTGACCATCGCTCCCCGGTGCCGGACCATCGTGCGCAGGGCAACAGCCGCTCCCTCACGGTCGCGGCACGGCGATTGCCCCGCCCCCGCGTTATGCCCCCGCTGGCACATCCCTTCCCGGGACGCTATGCTCCGCCGGACATATCGCACTCCGGAGCCGCCCCTTGCGACGACGACTCTTCCCCCTCGCCTGCCTCCTCCCCCTCCTCGCACTCGCCTTCGCCGCGGCCTGCGGCGACGACGATGACACCGATGCCTCCCCGACCGCCGCCGCGTCCCCCACCACGGCCCCCTCCCCCACCGCCGTCCCCACGAAGATCGGCGGCTCGATGATCCTCGCCACCACCACGAGCACCGTCGACACCGGCCTCCTCGAATACCTGCTTCCCATCTTCAAGGAACAAACGGGGATCGACGTCAAGGCCATCGCCCAGGGCACCGGCGCCGCCCTCAAGACTGCCGCCGCCGGCGACGCCGATGCCGTCCTCGTCCACGCCCCCTCCAGCGAAAAGCCCTACGTCGACAGCGGCGACCTCGTCAACGGCAAGCTCGTCATGCACAACGACTACGTCCTCGTCGGCCCCGCCTCCGACCCGGCCAAGGTGAAGGGCCTCAAGGACGTCAACGCCGCGATGGTCGCGATCGCCGCGACCGGACCGTTCATCTCCCGCGGCGACGCCTCCGGGACGAACACGAAGGAACTTGAGCTCTGGAAGACCGCCGCCATCGACACGAAGGCCGTGAAGAGCCGCGAGGAAACCGGCCAGGGCATGGGCGCCACCCTCAACGTCGCCGACCAGA
This sequence comes from Chloroflexota bacterium, assembly GCA_016234445.1. Lineage (GTDB taxonomy): Bacteria > Chloroflexota > Dehalococcoidia > Tepidiformales > Tepidiformaceae. The sequence goes on from JACRBT010000014.1 coordinate 259,231, forward strand.
AGCAGGCCTACACGCTCACCGATCGCGGCACCTACCTGGCCCTGAAGAAGAACCTCAAGCTCGTGGTCGTCTTCGAAGGCGCTCCTTCCCTTCTCAACATCTACCATGTCTACGCGGTCAGCCAGGCGAAGCACCCCAACGTGAAAACCGCCCAGGCGAACGCATTCGTGGCCTTCATGGTGGACCCGGCGACCCAGGTGCTCATCGGGAACTTCAAGAAGGCTGAATACGGCGAATCCCTCTTCATCCCCGACGCGGGCAAGCGTGAAGAGGACATCGGGAAGTAGGCGTGGAAGCGATCTGGGACGGCCTCCGCGAGGCGATCAGGCTCATCGCGACCGGCGATGCCACCCTCCGTGAAGTCGCCCTCCGGACCATCCTCGTCTCCGGCTGCGCGACACTCCTGGCGATGGCGCTGGGAGTGCCCGCTGGCTATGTCCTCGCCCGCACCCGCTTCCCCGGCCGGACCGTCATCCTCGCGCTCGTGAACACCGGGATGGGCATGCCCCCCGTGGTCATCGGCCTGGTCGTCTGGCTCCTCATCGTCCGCAGCGGGCCTTTTGGTGGCCTCGAACTCGTCTACACGAAGCGCGCCATGGTCATCGCCCAGTTCCTCATCGCGACGCCAATGGTCGCCGGGTTCACGGTCGCCGCCGTCCAGTCCCTCCCGCGTGAGCTGCCCGACCTCCTCGCGACGCTCGGCGCCGGGCGTTTGCGGACCCTCTGGCTGGTCTCGCGCGAAGCGCAGCTCGGCCTTCTTGCGGCGGTCATGGCCGGCTTCGGGGCCGTCGTCTCCGAAGTCGGCGCCTCGATGACCGTCGGCGGCAACCTCCAGGGCAGCACCCGCGTCCTCACCACCGCCATCGTCACCGAGACCAGCCGCGGGGACAACGAACGCGCGATCGCGCTCGGCATCATCCTCCTTGCCATGGCCTTCGCCGTGAACCTCCTCCTGACGATGGCCCAGCACCGGCGGGTCCGCTGATGGACGTCGCGCTCCACGACGTCTCGGTGGTGCGGGGTGGCCGCGAAGTGCTCGTGGTCCCGGCGCTCGCCTTCGCAGCGGGGAGGGCCACCGCCATCCTCGGTCCGAACGGCGCCGGCAAGAGCACCCTCCTCCGCACCGTCGCCGGCCTCGAACGGCCCCGGAGCGGCAGCGTCTCCATCGGTGGCCAGCCCGCCCGCAGCGGCCCCCGCCCGGCGGGCGCCGTCGCCTACGCCTTCCAGCAGCCCGTCTTCCTTCGCGGCACCGTCCGTTCGAACTTCCACTTGGCGCTCCGCCTCCGCGGCGTCCACGGCGGCTCAAGCCGGCGCAGGATCGACGAGGTCGCGGCCGCCTGCGGCATCGAACACCTCCTCGACCGCGACGCCCACGACCTCTCCGGCGGCGAAGGGCAGCGCGCCAACCTCGCCCGGGCGCTCTCCCTGCGGGCGCCGGTCACCCTCCTCGACGAGCCCCTTAGCGGCATCGACGGCCCCGTCCGCCGCCAGCTCCTGCTCGACCTTCCCTGGCTCCTCCGCGACTTCGCCGCCACCACCCTCCTGGTCACGCACGAACTCGAAGAAGCCCTTCGCCTGGCCGAAGACCTCGTCGTCGTCCTCGATGGCAAGGTCCACGCGGCGGGGCCGAAGGCGGAGGTGGTGCGGCGCCCGGCCGACCAGGAGACCGCCGCCTTCCTGGGCTTCACCATCCTCCCCCGCGGCCGCGGCGCCGTCGCGGTCCCCCCGGGCATGCTCCGCGCCCCCGCCGGCGAGTCGGGCCTGACCTGGGAGATGTCCGTGACCGGCCTCGTCGACCTCGGCACCCACCGCGAGGTCGCCGGCATGGTGGCCGGCATGCGCGTCTCGGCCCGCTGGGACGGCGCGTCCGTGACCCCCGGCGAGCGCGTCACCGCCGGCGCCAACCCGGACGACGTGGTGCGCTTCGGCGCCTGACTGGTAGGCTTCCCGCATGGCGCTGCTCGAAGTCGTTTACACCCCGCCCGCGGACACGCCCCCCCTGCTCGCCGGGCTCCTCGTGGCCATGCACGAACGCCACTTCGACATGCTCAACCTGGTCTCGGGCCTGCCCGCGGGCGCACTCTCCTGGCAGGCCGGCCCGGAAATGTCCTGCCTCGCCGGCCTCGCCGAGCACATCGTCGAAGTCGAAGGCTTCGCCGGCCGGGTCGCTGCCGGCGAAGACCTCCGCTGGGACGGCCGCAACGGCCCGCCCCCGCACGATTCCGCCGACCCCGCCACGCTCGCCACCGCCATCGTCGACGCCGACCGCTTCCTCAAGGGCGTCCTCACCGGCATCACCGGCGACACCCTTTCCCGCCCACAGCCCGGCGAAGACCGCACCATCGGCGCCGCCCTCGTCGAGGAGTTCGACCACGCGGCCATGCACTACGGTCAGATGCAGCTCACCCGCCACCTCTGGGAGGCCGCCCATCCCAACTTCGAATCCACCTACGATCACTGGCGCTAAGGCCCTCACCCCCAGCCCCCCTCTCCACCGAAAGGTGGAGAGGGGCCGGGGGTGAGGGCTTCCGTTATCATTCGCCACCATGGAGGGACCACCATGACCCAACTCCCCGGCGTCCGTGATGAACTCGTCGAACTCGGCGGCATTCGCTTCCACTACCGCGACTGGCCCAACGCCGGTGCCCCGGCGCTCGTTCTCCTCCACGGGTTCACGGGCCACGCCCGCTCCTGGGATGGCTTCGCGGCGGCGCTTCAGCCCCACTACCGCGTCCTCGCCCTCGACCAGCGCGGCCACGGCGAATCCGGCTGGACCACGGACTATTCGCGCGACGCCATGGTCGCCGACGTCGACGCCTTCGTCCGCGCCCTCGGCCTGCGGAAGTTCGCCCTCCTCGGCCTCTCGATGGGCGGTTTCAACGCCTACCACTACGCCGCCTCGAAGCCGGCCGAGGTCGAGCGCCTGGTCATCGTCGACATCGGCCCGGCCCTCGCCGACGCCGGTTCCCACCGGATCATGACGGGCGTGGCCGCCGGCGACGTCTTCGACACGCCCGAACAGGCGCTCGTCCAGATGCGCGCCGGCAACCCCCGCGCCCCCGAAGACGCGCTCCGCCACCGCGGCCTCAACAACCTCATGCTCATGGAGGACGGCCGTTGGACCTGGCGCTACGACCGCGCCCTCCGCCAGCCCGGCCGCCTCCGCGATGACCCATCCGTGGGGTGGGCGCTGCTCCCGAAGATCGCCTGCCCAACCCTTCTCGTCCGCGGCGAAGAGAGCGACGTCCTCGCCCCCGAGACGGCCGCCCGGATGGTCCGCGAGATCCGCGGCTGCGAATTCGTGGAGGTCGCAGGGTCCGGCCACTCGATCCCCCTCGACCGTCCGGAAGGGTTCCTCGAGGCGGTGCGCCCGTTCCTCCTCCGCCGCTGAGGCTGGCCAGGTTTGGCCCGTGGTCCCCACCGGGGTAGGCTGGATCGACCCCACCCGGAGTCACCCACCATGCCCCAGCCCGAAGTCACCGAGCCGGTCCGCCGCCAGTTCGGCGCGGTCGCGGCGGCCTATGCCGTCAGCCCCGTCCACCAGTCTGGCCCCGACCTCGATGCGCTCGTCAGCGAAGCTGCCCTGGCGGGAACCGAGGAAGCGCTCGACCTCGGCTGCGGCGCCGGCCACGCCGCCCTCCGGGTCGCCCCCCTCGTCCGTCGCGTCGTCGCCTTCGACCTCACCCAGGAGATGCTCGACGTCGCCGCCTCGCTGGCCGAAGCGAAGGGGCTGACGAACGTCGAGTTCCGTCGCGGCGACGTCACCGAACTGCCCTTCGCGGAAGGCTCATTCGACGTCGTCACCAGCCGCTACAGCGCCCACCACTACCCCGACCCGGCTAGGGCCGTCCGGGAAGCGGCGCGCGTCCTTCGCCCCGGCGGGCGCTTCCTGCTGGTCGACACCGTCGCACCCGAGGACCCCGCCCTCGACACCTTCTGCAACGCCTTCGAGATCACCCGCGACCACTCACACGTCCGCAACGCCCGCGTCTCCGAGTGGGCCGGGTTCTTCGAGGCGGCCGGGCTCGCCACGACCGTCCCCTTCCAGATGGACCTCGAGCTCGACGCCGAGGCTTGGGTCGTCCGCGCCCAGACGCCCCCCGATCGCGTCGCCGGCCTCCGCGCCCTCTTCGCCGCCGCCACCCCGGCCGCCCGGGAACGCTTCGCGATCACCCTCGACCCCTGGGCCTTCACAATCCCGGTCGCGCTGATAGCAGGGCGCAAGCCCCAGGCCTAAATCGGAAATCCGAAATCGAAAATCGGAAATCGCCTAGACCCCGAAATCCCAGCTCATCCCGTCGTGGTAGCGCTTGAGGACGTTCTTCGCGATCAGGATGCGGTGCACCTCGTCCGGGCCGTCGGCGATGCGGAGCGTCCGGGCGCCGGTGTACATCCCCGAAAGCGGCGTGTCGCCGGAGACGCCCATGGCCCCGTGGACCTGGATCGCCCGGTCCACCACCCGTTCGAGCGCCGCCGGCACAAAGATCTTGATCGCCGAGATGTCCGTCCTCGGGTCGCTGACGCCGTTGTCGATCACCTTCGCCGCGTGGATGGTCATCAGCCGCGCCGCCTGGATGTCGATGTACGAGTCCGCGATGAACCCCTGGATGAACTGCTTCGTTTCGAGCTTGCCGCCGTGGACTTCGCGGTCCATCGCCCGCCGGACCATCAGGTCGAAGGCGCGCCACATCTGGCCGACGCTGTTCATGCAGTGGAAGACCCGGCCCGCGCCGAGGCGGTCCTGGGCGGCCTGGTGGCCCGTCCCCGTCCGTCCCAGCTGGTTCGTCACCGGCACCCGGACGTTGTCGTAGACGATCTCGCAGTGGTTGCTGTCGTGCCCCCACACCTGGACGCTGCGGATGATGTTGAAGCCCGGCGTGTCGGTCGGGACGATGATCTGGGTCATCTTCTCCCGTGTGCCGCCTTCCCCGTCGGCCTCTTCCGTGCGGCACATGACGATGGCGAAGGCGGAGCCCTTTGCCCCGGAGGTGAACCACTTCCGGCCGTTGATCACCCAGTCGTCGCCGTCACGCTTCGCCCGCGTCTGGATGGCGTAGGGGTTCGAACCCGGCGCGTCCGGCTCGGTCATCGAAAAGCAGGAGCGGATCTCGCCGCGAATGCTCGGCTCAAGCCACTTCTTCTTCTGCTCTTCGGTCCCGTACTTGATCAGGATCGTCTGGTTGCCCGAGTCCGGCGCGACGACGCCGAAGAGGGTGTTCGAATACGGGCTCCAGGCCAGGATCTCGTTCATGTAGGCGTGCTTCATGAAGCCGATGCCCATCCCCCCGTACTCCTTCGGGAGGTGGGGCGCCCAGAGACCGGCCTTCTTCACCGCCTCCTGGACTTCGTGGCGAAGGCGCTGGGTCTCCGGGCTCCGGTAGTCAGCCAGCTTCTCTTCGTTGGGGATGATGTAGCGGTTGACGATGTTCGCCGTGGCCGTGCGGACGTCGTTGATTTCGGGGTCGAGGTCGGGGATCGGCGCAACTTGCATGACGCACTCCTGGTTCGTGATAAAGCGGCCTCAGTGTAGCCCAAAGCGGCCGCCCCATGTTGCAGCCCCCGCCCCCGGCGGCGTCAGCCCAGCTGGAGCCCGATGGGGAACGTCGCCGTGTACCCGTCCCCGCCTTTCGCTGGCTTCAGGACGAGCTGGTCGCCGGACTGCCGGAAGATGCCGTCGTTGCTGTTCCGGGTCGTCCGGTTCCCCTTCGCCGCATACGGCGCCTGCTTGAAGACCTCGTCGCTCAGCGTGTCGTCGAAGAACCACTGCGAAGTGAAGTCGTAGGCCTGCCCGTTCGCCCGCTGCGTCCGGACCTTGAAGTGGATGTGGACCGTCCGGCCCTGGTACCAGCCCGGGTAGATGGTCGTGAACTTCGCCTGCCCGGCGCTGTCGGTCACCTGGTAGCCGCGGAGGAACTTCTTGCCCCTGGTGTTGAACCCGGGGTCCTGCGCGTCCGAATACACCCCCAGGGCGTCGCACTGCCAGACGTCGACAAGCGCCCCCGCCAGCGGCGTGCAGCCCGCGCCGATCGCCGAGACCTGGAGCACCAGCTCCAGCGGCGTCCCCGCCTTGGTCGTGCCGTCCACGGGGTCGGTGCGGATGTCGGAGCGGTTCAGCTTCTCGTCGACGAAGTAAGGCCCTTCCGTGAGCGCCGGCACCACCACGCAGGACGGGACCTCGGCGGCGGCCGCCGTCGTCGCCGTCGAAGCTGCCGCCAGCGATGCGGACGGGGTTGCGCCGCTCGCTGGGGTGGTGGTCGTGCCTGGCGTGTTCGCGGCCGGAGTTGGCCGGGGACTACTCTCGCCGGTGCAGCCCGCGGCGAGCGTTACCCCCACCGCTCCGAAGAGCGCCAGCACCTCCCGGCGGGTAAGCAGCCTCCCGATCAATGCATCGTCGTTGTCCATCGTGGCTCCCTCTGTTGGTGTTCCCAGCGGCGGACACGCTCGCGCTCACCCGCTCAACTGACCTCAACCATCGTGCCGGACGGTTCGCCCGATGAGTATTGCGAAGATGTAAAGCTTGCCGTCGCCCTTTACCGCGGCGGCGCGCACAGCCTTGCGAACCCGGCCGCGTATCGTCCCGGTTTCGTCAATCCAGTGGCAGGTTACCTGCCGATCGCGTCTCGCTCGGCGAGATACCGCTCGAATGCCTTGCGCCAATCCCGCTCGCTGGCGGCAAGTGCGCCGGGATCTTTCCCAAGCACCAGGAAGACGCTGACGAAACCGTCCCAGTCCTTGGGTGGCCCGTACTTCCCCTTGACGGGCTTCCCGCACTCCTCGTCAGCAAACGCCTTCGGGCTGCGGTTGCTCTTTTTCATATTGCATTTGTTGCAGGCGGTGACGTAGTTGCCCTCGCCGTGCTCCCCGTCCTTCGACCATGGCTCGACGTGGTCGATGGTCGCAGCCTGGTAATCCAGCAGCGGGGCGAGGTCGCTCCGGTAGTTCAAGTTGTAGTAAGCCACGGCGCGTGGGTACTCGGCGTCAGCCACCAGCTTCGCCAACGTCTTGAGAGCCGGTGCGAACACGACCGGGCGATGGCAATAGCGACAGAGCCACCCGTCCCTGAAATAGACGCGCACCTGAACGTCTTTCGGCACGGCCGGTCGCGCGTTGCCCTTCCTCACTGTCGGCGCGGCGCTCCCAGCGTCGAGGGCGAAGATCGGCTCGTCTTGCACTTCCGGGACTCCTCGCTGGTGATGCAACAGACTCAGTGTAAGGGAAAGCGCCTGGCGCCTAACCATAGCCCGCCCCCGCCCTTCGTTGCCGCCCCCGGCCAAAGCGCGTAGAAGGGACGGAACCCCATGACAGCAGAACGCGAACTCCCGGACGGCCCCGCCGCGATCCCCGCCCCCCGCCAGGCGAAGGGCGCCGTTCGCGCGATGGAGGCCCTCCAGTCGCCGCCCTTCCGCTGGTTCTGGGCACACACCGCCTCCGTCGCCCTCATCCAGGGCATTCAGCGCTTCGCCTTCGTCTGGCTCGTGCTCGAAATCTCTGACCGCTCCGCCGCGGCCGGGATCGTCAGCTTCGCCCTCGGCATCCCCGTCTTCTTCCTCGCCCTCCCCGCCGGCGTCCTTGCCGACCGCATGGACCGGCGCATCCTCCTCTTCGGCTCCCAGGGCGCGGCCATCGCCGTCACGGCGGCGACCGCAATCGTCGTCGGCATGGACAAGGCGACGCTCCCCGTGGTCTATGCCCTCGCCCTCGGCGTCGGCGCCACCACGGCGTTCGGCCAGCCCGTGCGCCAGGCGATCCTCCCCTCCCTCGTCCCCCGCGACCGCCTGATGAACGCGATCGTCCTCAACACCCTCGGCATGAACGTGATGATGATCGTCGGCCCCGCGCTGGGCGGCGGCATCATCCGCGCGGCCGGGCTCAGCGGCGTCTTCGCCCTCCAGGCCGGGCTCTTTGCCTTTGGCCTGCTGACCCTCATGCCCCTCCGGATCCCGGCGGTGCTCCAGCGCGCGGGCGGACGCCGCCGGCCCCTGGAAGAGCTCCGCGAAGGCTTCCGCTTCGTCACCGGCCACCGCAACATCGCTCTCCTGATGCTGCTGCTCATGCTCACCGGCATCTTCATGATGGGCCCGAGTTCCGTCCTCATCCCCCAGGTGGCGAAGAACGAACTCGGCAAGGATGCCTTCGCCGCCAGCATGCTCTTCACCTTCACCGGCGTGGGCACGCTCACGACCTCGCTCGTCCTCGCCGCCTGGCCGTCGATGCCGAACAAGGGTGCCTGGTTCACCGTCGCCGTCGGTCTCGGGGGCGTCCTCATCGCCCTCATCGGAATCTCTCCGTCCTACCCGCTAACCGCCGGGCTGATGCTCCTCTGGGGCATGGGCGGCGGCTTCTTCATCAACCTCAACCAGACCCTGATCCAGGGCAACACCCCTTCGGAGCTGATGGGCCGGGTGATGAGCGTCCACACCCTGGGCTTCATGGGCTTCGCGCCGCTCGGTTCACTGCTCGCCGGGAGCATGGCGGCGATGCTCACCGCCCCCGTCTGGATGGTGATTTCCGGCACCACTCTCGCCGTCATCGCGAGCGCCGTCTGGGCCACCCAGGGCGACCTCCGCCGGATGACGTAGCCGGGGAGGCGGCGGTCCTAGCCCCGCGCCCGCGAACCGAACTGCGGTGCCCCGCTCGGGTCGATCGCCATGCCGAAACGCTGCGTATTGTGGCTGTGACAGAGCTGATGGAGGTTGAACACCGACAGCATCGCCGTCCATTGGCCCTGGGCTTCGAGGCTCTGGTTCACGGCTTCCTTCGTCAGTTTCAGGGCGAACGACGGCTTCGTCGCGATCTTCTTGGCCACTTCCAGCGTGAACTCGCCCAGCTGGTCGCGCGGGACCACGTGGTTCACCATCCCCAGCCGGTGCGCCTCCTGGGCCGAGATCCAGTCGCTTGTGAACAGCATCTCTTTCGCCTTCCGCGCCCCCAACTCCCAGGGGTGGGCGAAGTATTCCACGCCGCACACGCCAAACCCGACCACAGGGTCCTGGAACGCCGCGTCCTCGCTTGCCACGATCAAGTCGCACACCCAGGCGAGCATCAGTCCCCCGGCGATGCACTTGCCCTGCACCTGGGCGATGGTCGGCTTCGGGATGTTGCGCCAGCGCCGGCACATTCCCAGGTACACCTCTTCCTCGTTCGCCATCATCCCTTCCTGGCCGGGGAGGCCGAAGCCACCCCAGGTGCCGACGACGGGGAAGTCGTTGTGGGTCTTACCGCTCCCGCCGCGAAGGTCGTGCCCGGCCGAGAAATGGGGGTCGCTCCCCGCGAGGATGATGACCTTGACGTCGTCGTCCTGGGCGGCGTGGTCGAAGGCCGCGTTGAGGTCGTACGTCAGCTGAATGTCCTGGGCGTTGCGTTGCTCGGGACGGTTCTGGGTGATGCGGGCAACGTGTTGGGCTGGCATGTCGTATAGGACGGTGTCGAAGGTCGGCATGGTTCATTCCCCCGGTGGTTGTGCCGGGAGTATAGGACGCCGCGCCCATGCGCGAATGCCGGGCTGCCGGCCCTCGGCTCCCGGCTTTCGGGTCACCGCGCCCCATCCGCACCGCGACGGGCACGGAGCGGCGTCGACTCTCCCCTACGGCCGTGGGCTGTGGGCTGTCGGCTTTCGGCTCACCGCGCCCCATCCGCACCGCGACGGGCACGGAGCGGCGTCGCCTGTCCCCTACGGCTGTGGACGGTCGGCTGTTGGCTGTTGGCTGTGGGCTTTCGGCTCACCGCGCCCCATCCGCACCGCGACGGGCACGGAGCGGCGTCGCCTCTCCCCCTACGGCTGTGGCGGTCGGCTGTCGGCTTTCGGGTCACCGCGCCCCATCCGTACCGCGACCGCGAGGAAGCGGCGTCGCCTGTCCCCTACGTCCCTGGGCGGTCGGCTTTCGGCTCACCGCGCCCCATCCGCACCGCGACGGGCACGGAGCGGCGTCGCCTATCCCCCTACGGCCGTGGGCGGTCGGCTCCCCGCTGTCGGCTGTCGGCTGTCGGCTGTCGGCTCGCGGCTCGCGGCTCGCGGCCCCATCCGTACCGCGACCGCGAGGGAGCGGCGCCGGTCCCGACGACACGCAATGTGCTAGCATATGGCATATGGCGCACCGCACCACGATCCTCCTCGACGACGAAACCTACAAGCGCCTGAAGCGCCGGGCTGAGACCCGCGGAGCCACCGTGAGCGAAGAGATCCGGGCTGCCGTGGCCGAACGCCTCGCCGCCGAGCCGCCGTCCACCGCCTGGTTCCTCGACCTCGCCGCCGACATGGCCCGGTTCGAGTCGCACGGCCCCGCGTTCGACTATGAGCTCCTCGACGAGGAGATCGCCGCAGCGCTCGAGGCAGACTACGCCGCCGCCAAAGCGTCCTTCGACCAAGACCTTGCTGCTCGTCGACACTAATGTCCTCGTCGCGGAGGCGGTGAGCGACGACCCCTACGCCCGGATCGTTGGTGACTACCTGCGGGCGAACCCCCGGGAGGACCTGCGCGTGCCTTCGTGTGCCGTCTTCGAAGCAGCACAGCTCATCGCCCGCCGGAAGGGTCCGCTCGCCGAGGCCGCGTTCGTCCGGCGTCTCGCGGCTTCGGACGTGATCGAAGAGCCGGCGACCGCCGACTACGCGCGCGCCGCTGCTCTCATGGAGCGCTACGCCGACTTCCCCCTCGGAACCGTCGACGCCCTCATCGCCGCCATGGCCGAACGCCTCGGCGTCACCACCCTCCTCACCCTCGACCGCCGCCACTTCGGCGCGATCAAGCCCGACCACTGCGAAGCCTTCCGCCTCGTCCCCTGATCGCCGCCGCGGACGTAGAATCGCCGTGGGACGAAGGAGGTTCGCGATGGAACTGGAAGGACGGGTCGCGCTCGTCACGGGCGCATCAGGCGACATCGGCCGGGCGATCGCCGTCGCGCTGGCCGCGGCTGGCTGCGACATCGCCGTCGGTTACGCTGGCAACGCCGACGGCGCGAAGGCCGCCTGCGAGCTCGTCGAGGCGCACGGCCGGCGGGCGATGCCCGTCCAGGTCGACCAGGCCGACCCGGCTTCCGTCGAGACAGCCGTGGCCGAGGCAGCGCGGATGGGCCGTCTCGACATCCTCGTGAACAATGCCGCCTGGAACATCGGCATCCCCTTCCCCGATCTCGACTCGCTCACTGTCGACATCTGGGACCGCATCTACGACACGAACGCGCGCGGGCCGTTTCTCCTTTCCCGGGCGGCGGCCAAGCAGATGCGAGCGGGCGGCAAGGGTGGCCGCATCGTGAACATCGCCTCCGTCGCGGGGCTCTCCCCGGGCGGAAGCAGCATCGCCTACGCCACCAGCAAAGCCGCGCTCATCCACCTCACCCGTTGCCTCGCGGTAGCGCTGGCGCCGGACATCACCGTGAACTGCGTCGCTCCCGGTCTCGTCGAAAACACCCGGATGGCCCTCCGGCTACCGCCCGCGGTGGCGGCGGCTGCCCGCCAGCGGGCCGTGCTCGAGCGCGCCAGTTCCGCCGAGGACATCGCCGCCCAGGTGGTCACCTTCTGCCGCGCTGATTCCGTGACCGGCCAGGTGCTCGTGATCGACGCAGGGATCTTCTTCCACTAGCCCCCGCCGGCATCGAAGGCCCCGCCCCGGCCTCAGGCGCCGAGCGCGTCCCGCAGTTCCCCGAGGTGCGCGATCGTCCGGTCCGGGATCGCCGGCGCGTCCTCGCCCATCTCCAGCCGGTCCCGGTGCAGCCAGACCGCGTGGATCCCCACCTGCTGGGCCCCGCCGATGTCCGCATAGAGGTTGTCCCCGACGTGCCAGGCCCGCGACGGTTCGGCCCGCACGGCCGCCAGCGCATGCTCGAACACGGCCCGCTCCGGCTTCCCCGCTCCGAACTCGCCTTCGATGACGATCACGTCCATGTGGCGGGCGAGGTCGAACCGCTCGATCTTGTCGCGCTGCAGCGGGGCGGGGCCGTTCGTGATCAGGCCGATCCCCAGCCCTGCCGCGCGGACCGCTTCCAATGTCTCGATCGCGTCGTCGAAGAGCCGCAGGTTCTCGCGATGGCTGGCCTTGTAGCCGAGCGAGATCTTCCGGGCGAGCGATGCGTCGAGCGACTCGGCCGCCAGCGCCGTCCGGACGATGTGTTCCCGGGCGCCGTCCAGGTCGAGCCGCCAGTGCCCCACCAGCGACTCGTCCTTCCAGAACTCCATCGCTTCCCGGCGGATGGCGAGCCGCAGCGCCTCCGCCTCGCAGCCGAGCCCGGGCGCCACTTCAGCGCAGACGGTCGCCCAGCTCACCTGCATCGCCGTGACGCCATCCAGGAGCGTGTCGTCCATGTCGAAGAAGATGGCCGTGGGGTGCTGGTGGCCGTTGACCGCGGTTGTCTTGTATCCGTTTTTCACTGATCCAAGCTTACCGCAGGGCGCGCCATTACGGCGGCGACGCCGTCAGCGGGAACACCGCGAACACCCCGTTGTGGTCGCTCGCGTACAACAGCGTCCCGTCCGCCCGTTCCCGCGGGACGCTCCCGAATATCGTCGCGCTGGTCGCCTGCCACTCCGCCGCGAAGATGAAGTCGTGGCGTTCGGTCTCCGGGGGCTGCTGCCCGAGCACACTCTCGCGGCAGCAGGTCATCGCCGGCTGCTGCCCCAGGCGCGGCACCACTTCCGGGAATCCGCGCCCGGCGATCGCTTCGTAGGTGGGCGACTCCACGGGGTCGGAGAGGTCTCCCATCACCAGTGCCGCCCCCTCCCCCCGCGTGTTCCAGACATACGCCATCACGTCGGCCGCCTGTGCCTGCCGGGTCTTGTCCGACCCCCCGGTGAGATGGGTCACGTAGACGTCCAGCTCGCCGATCGGCGCCGGCCCCTTCACGACCACGTGGAGCACGACGCGGCCCTCCGTCTCCGAGGTGCGCGGGTTCACGGCCCTTCGCTCGGACCGCAGGATGGGGTAGCGGCTCAACACCAGCTCGCCTTCGTCGAACCCCGCGAGCTTCGCCACCTGGTCGCTCTGTTCCTTCGTTTGCCCCGGGTACCACGGGTTCGCCCGGGCATAGGTGAACTCCATCCGCAGACCCTTCTGCAGCCGTTCGGCCGCCCCGCCGTGAGCCTTCGTCCACGACACTTCCGTGAAGGCAACGAGGTCGGGCTGGAGTTCGTTCAACTCCGCGATCAGGATCTCCAGGCGCTCGTCGAACGTCGTCCCGGCCTCCGTGTCGCCGGAGTCCAGCGCCACCGGGCTGAGCACGTTGACGAAGGCGACCTTGAACTCCGTCGGCTGCTCCGGGACGGTCGCGACCCCCGGCGTCGCCGGCACAAGGACCGTGCTCGACTGCATCCGGCTGACCGTTGGGGCCACGTCGTTGTCGTCGCCGCCACAGGCCGCGACGGCCAGGACCGCGGCCACCAACCCCGCCAGCGCTGCCACACGGATTGACATCGCTTGCTTCACGCTGCTTCACTGTTCCACACAGGCGACGACGGAGACGAGTACCGCTGCCGTCCCTGCCCAGCGAGCCCCGCACGGTGTAAGGGGGCGCAGGCAGGCAGCGCGAACATCCCTCCCGAGCTTTCGGCCGAAATCAACGTGGGCCATTCTGCGCTGAGAGTAGACCCGGACGGAAGCCCACCGTTATCACGGGCAGGGGCGTGTTGGCGCCTCGATGAGTGCCCGCCATTGGCGGGAACCAGGGTGGTACCGCGGGCATGCACGCTCGTCCCTGTTCCGGGGACGGGCGTCTTCGTTTCGGCGGCGAACTCCGGGTGTGCAGCCATCTGGTAAAGGTACGAACCAGTCCCGTCACTGGTTTGTCCCACCATACGACAATGCCGCACCAGGAGGATGCACCATGTTCAAGCCAGTCGATCCCAAAGTCAGCTTTCCCCGGCTCGAAGAAGGCATCCTCGATTTCTGGCAGAAGAACGCCATTTTCCGCCGCAGCGTCGACAAAGAACCCGCTCCCGGGCTCCCCAACGACGGCCTCTTCGTCTTCTACGAAGGCCCCCCGACGGCGAACGCCCGCCCCGGCATCCATCACGTCCTCGCCCGCGTCTTCAAGGACCTCGTCCCCCGCTACAAGACCATGCGCGGCTACCGTGTCCCCCGCAAGGCCGGCTGGGACACCCACGGCCTCCCCGTCGAACTCGAGATCGAGAAGGAACTCGGCCTCCAGTCCAAGTCCGAAATCGAGGCCTACGGCATCGCCGCCTTCAACGCGAAGTGCAAGGAGTCCGTCACCCGCTACGTCGAGGAGTGGACCCGGCTGAGCGAACGCATCGCCTTCTGGGCCGACCTCGAACATCCCTACATGACCTACCACAACGACTACATCGAGTCGTGCTGGTGGATCTTCAAGGAACTCTGGGACCACGGCATGGTCTACCAGGACTACCGCGTCACCCCCCATTGCCCCCGCTGCGGCACCAGCCTCAGTGACCACGAAGTCTCCCAGGGCTACGAAGACGACACCCCCGACCCCAGCGTCTTTGTGAAGTTCACCCTCACCCCGGACTCCGCCAACCGCTTGCGCCAGGCAGCAGGCCTGCCGGGTGATGAGCCGGTCCGCCTCGTCGCCTGGACCACAACGCCCTGGACGCTGCCAGGGAACACCGCCCTGGCGGTGAAGGTGGACGCGCACTACGGGCTCTATCGCCGCGACGGCGAACTCCTCGTCGTCGCGAAGGAACTGGGTGCCCGCGTCCTCGGCGAAGGCAGCGAACCTGAGCGCTGGGGGACCGGCGACATCCTCGTCGGCCTCGCCTACGAACCCCTCTATCGCCCCGAAGACCTGGGCAGCGAAGTCAAGCGCTTCGATGTCGAAGGCCGTCTCCGTCCCCTCCCTCCGCGGGAGTCGACCGACAACCTCCGCCGCGTCATCGCCGCCGACTACGTCTCCCTCGACGACGGCAGCGGCATCGTCCACACCGCCCCCGCCTTCGGCGCCGAGGACTTCGAACAGGGCAAGCTTTTCAAGCTCCTCTTCGCCCAGCCGATCGACCTTCGCGGGCTCATGGCCGAGGGACTTCCCGGCGCCGGCAAGTTCGCCAAGGACGCCGACAAGGACGTCATCCGCGACCTCGAAGCGCGCGGTCTCATGCTCAAGAGCGGCACCATCAAGCACACCTACCCCTTCTGCTGGCGCTGCAAGACGCCCCTCCTCTACTACGCCAAGCCCAGCTGGTACATCCGCACCACGAAGCAGCGCGACAGCCTCCTCGAAGGCAACAGCCGCATCCACTGGTACCCCGAACACATCCAGGCCGGCCGCTTCGGCAACTGGCTCGAAAACAACATCGACTGGGCCGTCAGCCGCGAGCGCTACTGGGGCACGCCCCTGCCCTTCTGGCGCTGCGAATCCTGCGCCGCCGACGCCTGCATCGGTTCGAAGGCCGAACTCGTCGACCGCGCAACCGACCGCGCCCGCGCCCAGGCCCTCGACGACTTCCACCGTCCCTTCATCGACGATGTCACCCTCCGTTGCGACGCCTGTGGGGGCACCATGCGCCGCGTCCCCGAAGTCGCTGACGCCTGGTTCGACAGCGGCGCCATGCCCTACGCCCAGTGGCACTACCCCTTCGAAAACGTGGAGGAGTTCGAACGCAACTTCCCCGCCGACTACATCTGCGAGGCCATCGACCAGACCCGCGGCTGGTTCTACACCCTCCACGCCGAGGCCACCCTCCTCGCCGCCGCCGAGGCCGTCCCCGAAAGCATCAGCTTCAAGAACGTCATCTGCCTCGGCCACATCCAGGACGAAAAGGGCAACAAGATGTCCAAGTCCAAGGGCAACGCCGCCGAGCCCTGGACCGTCCTCGACAGGCACGGCGCCGACGCCACCCGCTGGTACATGTACACCGCCAGCCCCGCCGGCTCCTCGCGCCGCTTCAGCCTGCCGCTCGTCGAAGAAGGCGTCCGCCGCTTCCTCCTCACCCTCTGGAACACCTACAGCTTCTTCGTCAGCTACGCCAACATCGACGAAGTCGACCCCCGCACGCCGCCGAAGGGCACGCCCCCCGAGATCGACCGCTGGCTCCTGAGCGAACTCAACGCCCTCATCCAGAAGGTCACCGACGAACTCGAAGCCTACGACCCCACCGACGCCGGCCGCGCCATCGACGCCTTCGTCGACGACCTCTCGAACTGGTACGTCCGCCGTTCCCGCCGCCGCTTCTGGCGCGGCGTCAGCGAATCGGACGAAGACAAGCAGAGCGCCTACCACACGCTCTACACCGCCCTCGTCACGCTCTCGAAGCTGCTCGCGCCCTTCACGCCCTACGTCGCCGAGGAGCTGTGGCAGAACCTGGTCCGCTCCGTCGACAGGGACGCGCCGATGAGCGTGCACCTCGCCGACTGGCCCGAAGTCGACCGCCGCCGGGTCGACGAGACCCTGAACGCCGAGACCCAGCTCGTGAAGCGTGTCTGCTCCATGGGCCGCGGCGCCCGGGCGAAGGCGCAGATCAAGGTGCGCCTCCCCGTCGCGGAGGTCCTCGTCAAGACCCGCACGCCCGAAGAGGCCGCCGCCCTCCGCAAGAACGAACAGCTCGTCCTCGAAGAGCTCAACGCCAAGACCCTCACGCTCCTCGAAGACGAACGCGAGGTCGTCCATTTCGGCGTGAGGCCGAACCTCCCCGTCCTCGGCCGTAAGTACGCCGCCGACCTCCAGGTCATCCGCCAGGGGCTAGCTGCCATGCCACCCGCCGCTGTGGTCGAACTCGTCCGCGGCGGCCAGACCGTCCCCGTCGAAGGCTTCGACCTCGAACCCGGCGAGATCCTCCTTGATGCGAAAGACGTCGAGGGCTTCGCCGCCTCGAGCGAAGCCGGCTACACCGTCGCCGTCACCACCGCCATCACGCCCGAACTCGCCGACGAAGGCCTCGCCCGCGAGATCGTCCGCCGCCTCCAGGACATGCGCCGCGAAGCCGGTTTCGACCTCGCCGACCGCATCACCACCTGGTACACCGGCGACGGCGACATCGCCCGCGTCATGCAATCCCACGCCGCCTACATCCAGGGGGAGACGCTCTCGACAGCCATCCTCGCGGCCGCGGCGCCCCCGGACGCCCACACCGCCCCCCATGACCTCGAGGGCATCGCCGTCACCCTCGCCGTCCGCCGCAACCCGTAAACCAAGGAGCGACCTCCATGCCACCACCCGCCAACGAACCGGAACTCCGCGCCGCCGACCTCCAGGCCCTCCTCGAGGACGTGACCGCGACCGTCCGCGCCATGACTCCCGCCCAGTGGGGTGCCACCGTCCCGGGCGACGGCCGAACCGCCGCCGCCGTCGCCAACCACATCGTCCTCCACCTGTCCCTCGCCACCTTCGCCGCCGGCGCGGCAAAGGGCGAAGCAGGCCCCCAGGCGTCGTTCACCAAAGAGATGCTCGACGGCTACAACGCCGCCGAGGCCGCCCGCAACGCCAGCATCCCGGCCGCGAAGGTGCTCGAAGCGCTCGCCACCCAGGGGCCTGCCGCCGTCGCCGCCCTCCGCGCCATCCCCGCGGAAGCCTTCGACCACACCGTCACCATGACCATCACCGGCGGCACCCCCGTCTCCGTCCGCGCCATCGTCGAAGGCATCCTCCTCACCGACATCCGCCTCCACCTGGACTCGCTCCGGGCAACGTAGTGCGTCCCCCTCGCCCACCGCAGTGGGAGAGGGGGCAGGGGGTGAGGGGCCTTCCGCCGAAGTTGGGGCTCCGCGCCATCCCCGCGGAAGCCTTCGACCGCACCGTCACCATGACCATCACCGGCGGCGCCCCCGTC
>JACRBT010000004.1 GCA_016234445.1 Chloroflexota bacterium
CCGCCTGTTGATAGCGCCGTTGAACCGCCTGTGCGTACTCCGTTGCTGCCTGCTCTGACATCCTGCCTCCTCTCCCTGGCCGGTAACAGGGTTATGAGGCACCCACCATCCCTTCGGTAACATCTTCTTTGAGGCAGATCGGCGTCTTTCATGTTTGTCCGGGGTTCCGTAGGCTTGGCGGATGGCAATCGAAGTCGGTAAGCCCGCCCCACCATTCACCCTCCTGAACAAGAAGCGGGAGCAGGTGACCCTCGAAAGCTTCCCGGGGAAGCACCTTGTGCTGGCGTTCTACCCGCTGGCCTTCACCGGTGGCTGAACGGCCGAGATGACCGCCTTCCGGACGCACACGGATGCGTTCGCGAGGGCGAATGCCCAGGTCCTGGGCATCAGCGTTGATTCCTTCGCCGCCGCGGGTGAGTTCGAAGACAAGCTCGGGCTTGAGTTCCCGCTGCTCAGCGACTTCCCGAAGAACCAGGCCGGCCTGGATTACGGCACCTACAACCCGGACTTCGGCGTAAACAGCCGGACGACGATCATCCTCGACAAGGACCGGATCGTCCGGGACGTGTACGTGGAGCACCGCGACTTCGAGTCCCACCCGGTGCACGCGATCGAGCAGTTGGTGTTGCTGGGCGAGAACCCGTAGCGAGTCCCTTTCCCGTCGTTATGTAGCGCGAACCTGCGGGGTCGTGCGCTCGGGGACATCGTCGTCCGCCGGTTCGGGCGCCGCAAAGGGACGGAAGGCGGGGACGTCGGCGCGGGCCACGTGCTGGCCGAGTTCGGCGGCGCGCTGGACGGAAGCTTCCCCGAAGCGGGCGCGGAGGTCGGCGACGGCCTCGGCCAGGCGGTCGGTGTCACCTGTGTCCCCGAGACGGAGCTGGCGGGCGCGTTCCTGGAGGTTCGCGGCGCCGAGGCCAAGGAGCCGCACGGGCCGGCGGCCGTGTTCCTCCCAGGCACGTTCGAAGAGATTCGCCCCGGCTTCGAAGAGGTCGTCCGCGAGGTCGACGCTGGTGGGGCCGGTCCAGGAGCGGGTGAGGGTCTCGAACGGGGGAAAACGCAGCTTCAGCGTGACGGTCCGGGCGCTGCGGCCCTGGTGGGCGAGGTCGGCGGCGACGCGCTCGGCCTGGCCGCGAAGGACGGCGCGGAGGCGGTCGCGGGAGGGCTCGTCGGCGTCGAAGGTCATCTCCCGGCTGACAGACTTCGCGGCGGCGTGGCCGCTGAGGACGGGCGCATCGAAGACGCCACGGGCGCGGGCAGCGAGTTCGGCGCCGTGGCTGCCGAAGCGGGCGACGAGTGCGGCGGGGGGCATCCGGGCGATGTCGCCGATGGTCTTGATGCCAAGCGTGGCGAGCGTGGCGGCCGTCTTCGGGCCGACCATTGGCAGTTCGCGGATCGGCCGGGGAGCGAAAAAGGCGGCCTCTTCCCCGGCGGGCACCACGACGAGGCCATCGGGCTTGCCGGCATCGGAGGCGACCTTTGAGACGAGCTTGTTGATCGACACGCCGGCGGAGGCGGTGATGCCGATTTCGTCGCGGACGCGCTGGCGGATGGCGGCGGCGATGGCTGGCGCGTCCCCGAAGAGGCGCTCGCTGCCCGCGACGTCGAGGTAGGCTTCGTCGGCGCCGGCGGGTTCGACGACGGGCGTGTAGTCGCGAAGGATGGCATGGAACTTGCGGGAGGCCGGGGCGTACCAGGAGAAATCGGTCTCAAGGTAAACGGCGGCAGGACAGAGACGGCGCGCCTGGGAGACCGGCATGGCCGAGCGGACGCCGAACTTGCGAGCTTCGTAGCTGCAGGTACTGACAACGCCGCGGTTCCCGAGACCGCCGGCGACGATCACCGGCTGCCCGCGAAGTTCCGGGTGGCGGAGAAGCTCCATCGACACGAAGAATGCGTCGAGGTCGACGTGGATGACGCTGGGACGAGAGTGCGGCATGGCGAATGTTTGTTCGCATTGTAGCAGCGGCGGGCAATGGCTGATTGACCTGGCCCCGCGTGGTGGTCAGCATGGGCCGGGGAGAATGCCTTGCGGATATCTCCTGGGCGTGGAACCTCCCGGCGCCGGTTCCTGGCGCGGGTGGTGGGGCTGGCCGCCGCCGCGGCCGGGGCAGCGGCGTGGCCGGCGCGGCTGGCGGTCCCGGCGGTGCAGGCCCCAAGGGGCAGGATGGTGGTGGGTGGCGTCGCGCGCGATAGCCGGCCGGTAGGTGAAGACGGGAACGTGTTCGACGTGGCGACGCGCCGGTCGCTACAGGTGATCCCGCGGGAGACATGGGGCGCCGACGAGTCGTTCCGCTTCCACGACGACGGCACCGAGCGCTGGCGGGAGATGTTCGTGCCGCCAAAGCTGCTGGTGATCCACCACACGGCGACGCCGAATTCGTACGAGACGCCGGAAGAGGCGATGGCCGAGATCCGGAACATCTACGACTTCCACGCCAACGGGCACGATTGGGGAGACATCGGCTACCACGCGATCGTCGACCGCTTTGGGAACATCTACGAAGGGCGTCACGGGCGCGGCGGCGACCCGGGCGAGCCCGCGGAACGGGAGATCCTGAGCCAGGCGGTGACGGGCGGCCACACGACGGAGTACGAGTACGGGACGATCGGGGTTGCGCTGCTGGGTGACGCGACCGCTGACGACTGGGGGATGTGGGAGCCGGCGGGGCCGATGTGGGAGGCGCTGGTCCACTACTGCACCTTCGAAGCCGGGCGCGCAGGTATCCGGCCGCTGGGAGCTGATGGCGAGGCTGCGGTCACGGACTTCCTGCGGAGCGATGACGCCTGGCACGATGGGGCGGCGAACGTCTGCGGGCATCGGGAGCTACAGGAGACATTCTGCCCGGGCGACGTGGTTATCGAGATGCTGCCTGCGCTACGGGCAGCGATTCACGACGGGCTGGCCGGACTGAGCCGCAGCGGCGCCAGCTTCTCAATCGTGGCGCCGGAGGGCCGCGAAGTCGCGCCGGGGACGCCGGTGGACCTCCAGGTTGCGGTGGACGAACCGGAGCCGCCGTGGGCAGTCGCGGGCATCGAGTACGCGGTCGAAGGATGGTTCAAGCCGGTGGAGAGCGAGGACATCGCCTATCTTTCGGGGTACACGGACGAGTCCCAGCCGCGGCTAACCTGGCTCCCGGTGGGTCCTGACGGTTCGATCGCGTTCACTCCGGAGCGGCCGGGCCACTACACGGTGCATGCGCGGCCTGTCTTGCGGCGGGAGCGGCAGACGGCACCGTCCGCGTGGTGGGCCCAGCGAACGTACCTCGTCCGGGACCCGTCGGAGCCGGAGCGGGAGCGGCCGTCAGTGCCCGAGGACGTCGGCCACTGAGCCGATGGCATACCCCTGGGCGCGGAAGCCGTCGATCATTGCCTGGAGCGCTGGGCCGTCCTGGGACTGGATGCCAACGTGGTAGAGGAAGATGGCGCCCGGTTCGGCGCGGGAAAGGCATCGGCTGATGATGTCCGCCGCGCTGAGTCCCATCCATCCCCAGGAGTCGACCGTCCACATGACGTTGTAGTAGTAGCCGCGGGCGGCGAGGTCGGCGTTGACCGCGGCGTTCTGGGAGCCGAATGGGGGCCGGAAGTAAGGCTTCATCCCAAGCCCGGTGAGGGCGGTGACGGCCGCGTCGGCGCGGTCGAGCTGGTCCCAGCGGGCGGCGGTAGTGAGGGTGGTGAAGTCGGGATGGTTGTAGGAGTGGTTGATGAGGTGGTGGCCTTCGTTGACGATGCGGCGAAGCATGGAAGGGTTCTGGTCGGCCCAGGCGCCGGTCATGCCGAAGCTGGCAGTGATGCCGTTCGCCTTGAGGACGTCGAGGATGAGGCTGGTGTAGCCGACATCGCTCCCGGCGTCGAAGGAGAAGGCGACCATGGGGATGGACGGGCCGCGGGAGATGACGGCGGCAGAGGCGGGGGCCGGCGGCGGGGCGGGCGCCGGCCCGACGGGGAAGATCAGCAGTTCCTGGCCGGGACGAATGGCGTTCTTGTTCGCGAGGCCGTTCCGGGTGGCGAGGACCGCGCTGGTGGTGCCGTAGCGGCGGGCGATGGCGTAGAGGTTGTCGCCGGGCCGGACCATGTAGCGGACGTCGGTGGCGAAGCCGTCCCTGGCGGTGAGGGGAAGGACCTGGCGGTGCGGGAGGGGGAGTGCCGGCGACCAGGCGGGTGCCTGGAGTACCGGCGCCGCTCCCACGCGGTCGCGGTACGGATGGCGGGGGCCGGGGGTGGCGCTGGAGGCTGCGGGGATGGCGACGGCCGCGAGCACGGCGAGGGCGGTGAGTGCCAGCCACAGGCGTCGTGTTGGGGCCATTCGAGTGTTACCCCCGGGGCAGGCCGAGGCCGCGGGTGGCGATGATGTTGCGGTTCACCTCGCTGGTGCCGCCAGCGATCGTGTAGCTCGGCGCGGCGAGTGCCCAGCGTTCGATCCGTCCCTTGAGGGGGGCGTAGGGCGAGGGCGGCTCGACCTGGCCAGCCATGCCGAGGACGCGCATGCCGGTGACCCCCATCTGGCGCTGGAGCTCGGTCCCGAAGACCTTGGAGATCGACGCCTCGTAGTTGGGGACGCGGCCCTGGCTCTGCATCTCGGCGACGCGGTAACAGAGCCAGCGGCCGATTTCGAACTCCATGTGGCGTTCGGCCAATTCGTGGCGAATCTCGTCCCGGGCGCGGAGGGCCGGCGTTTCGCGGACGTACTGGATGAGCTCGGCGAGGGTGCTACGGCTCATGACGATCCGGTTGATGGACGAGCGTTCCTGGTCGAGGGTGGTGGTGGAGATATACCAGCCGCGGTTTTCGTCGCCGATGAGGCAGCTGGCGGGCACGCGGACGTCCTCCAGGAAGACCTCGCTAAAGTGGTCGGTGCCCATCATGTTGTAGAGAGGCCGGACGTTGACGCCGGGCGTCTTCATGTCGAGGAGGAAGTAGCTGATGCCCTTGTGCTTGGGGGCGTCGGGGTCGGTGCGCGCGAGGAGGATGCCCCAGTCGGCGTGCTGGGCGCCGGAGTTCCAGATCTTCTGGCCGTTGATGATGTAGTCGTCGCCGTCGCGGGTGGCGCGGGTGGTGAGGGAGGCGAGGTCGGAGCCGGCGCCGGGTTCGCTGAAGAGCTGGCACCAGCCTTCGCGGGCGGAGCGGAGGCCGGGAAGCCAACGGCCCTGCTGCTCCTTCGTGCCGTACATCATGAGGGCGGGGCCGGCCAGCCAGACGCCCTGGTCATAGGCGCCGGGCGCGCCGCGGCTGCTCATCTCCTCCATGTAGACGGTCTGGGTCATGTAGCTGGCGCCCTGGCCGCCGAACTCCCTTGGCCAGCCCATGGTGAGCCAGCCCTTGCCGGCGAGCTTCTGGCGGAACTGGCGGGTGAATTCGCTGCCGCCGAGGGGCAGGTGGTCGCGGTCGTTGCGCATGTCCCAGTCGTCCGCGGGGAGCTCGGCATCGAGGAAGGCGCGGAGCTCGGCGCGGAAGGCGGCGTGTTCGGGGGAGTCGAGGAAGAGCATCGGCGGGGTCCTGCGTCAGGTACCCCGAGTATAGCCCGAAGCCATCGCCGGGGCGCCGCCGGTCACTGGCCGGGGTTCGCCCTGCCGATCTGCTCCATGATGTTGACCGCCGCGCCAGCGCCCTGGGGGACCGGGATCTCGACGATGCGCTCGGGGACTTCGTCGTATTCGAGCTGAAGGGCGCGGCACATGGTGGCGTGGAGGCGGTAGACGCAGACGGCGAAGGTCAGTTCGAGGATGGCCTCGTCAGGGAGGTGGGCCTTGAGGCGCTCGAAGGTGGCGTCCTGGACGCGTCCGTCGGCGAGGATGAGGTCGTCGGTGTAGGCGAGGACGGAGCGCTCGGCGGGGTCGAAGACGTCGCTGCTGGCCCAGGCGGGAATGCCGGCGAGCTTGTCCTCGGGGATGCCAGCGGCGCGGGCAGCCTTACAGTGCTGCGAGAAGACGAACTGGCTGCCGGCGGCGAACCCGGTCCGGGCAAGGCCGAGTTCGCGCAGGTAAGGCGAGAGGACGCGGCGCTTGCTGTTGAAGAGGGCGAACTGGGCCGTCGCGGAGTTGAAGATGTCGGGGACAAGGGCGAAGACGGTCCACCAGTTGCCGGGGGTGCCGGTGGCGGTGCCGGGTTGGAAGGCGGGGTCGCGGTCGTCGAAGAGGCGGTTGTACATCTCGAGTACTTCGGGGGCGGCTTCGGAGCGGGGGACCTGGCGGAGTCGAGGCATGGCGTTCTCCAGTGGGTGAGGTGGGCATGGCCCGGGCGACGATGATAGGAATGCGCGGGGTTGCGGGATAGGTGTACGCTATCGGGCAATTCAACAAGCCGGGAGGCGCGGCATGGCGAAGCAAAGCCTGACAAAGAAGCAGAACACAGAGTTCGAACTGCGGGGGATTAACCACCTCGCGCTCGTCTGCAAGGACATGTCCCGGACGGTCGACTTCTACACGAACGTGCTGGGGATGCCGCTGGTCAAGACGATCGAGCTGCCGAACAACATGGGCCAGCACTTCTTCTTCGACATCGGGAACGGGGATTCGCTGGCGTTCTTCTGGTTCCCGAACGCGCCGGAGGCGGCGCCGGGCGTGTCTTCGCCGAAGGGCGTGCCGGGGAAGTACGACCTCGCGACGGCGCACGGTTCGATGAACCACGTGGCCTTCGACGTGCCGGAAGAGAAGTTCGAGGAGTACACCGCGAAGCTGGCGGCGAAGGGGCTGAACCCGACGCCGATCATGAACCACGACAACAGCAAGTACCAGGTGGCGCGGGAGATGCACCCCGGGGTGTTCGTGCGGTCGGTGTACTTCATGGACCCGGACGGGATCCTGCTGGAGTTCGCGACCTGGACGACGGCGGGGTTCACGGAAGAAGACGTGCGGCACGCCCCGGCGCGGGCGGAAGATGTTGCGCGCTACAAGGGTGACGCGGTCGCGGTGTGACCTCTCACCCCCGGCCCCTCTCCACCTTCGGTGGAGAGGGGTGACAAACGGGAGGCGAACCGGCGGCTACCGGGCGGCGGCGGTCTGGGCGGCTCCGAGCCAGACGGTGAGGTTGTCCATCTTGGCGAAGGCGTGGGGCATGAAGCTCGCGGCCGGGACCGTGGCGACGACTTCGGCCGAGGTGTGGGTTTCGGTCTCGCTGTAGGTGGCGGCGCCCAGGGAGATCACGGGCAGGTCGATGATGGGGTCGTGGGTGGACTCGCGGAAGGTGAGCGTGCCGGTACCGCGGGTGGCGGCGTGGGCGCGGCCACGGTGCGTGACCCGGACGAGCTGGGGGTCGAAGGCGAGGCCGCGGCCGTCGGCTGAGGGCAGGTACTTGAAGTAGTAGTGGCTGGTGGTGCTTTCGCGGTCGATAGGGGTCATCGGGTCGTCGAAGGTGCCCGAGAGTTCGATGTAGGTGATGCCGTGGCGGGTGACGGTGCCGCGGACGTGCTTGCCGCGCTCGACGAGTTCGATGGCGGCGAGCTTCTTGGGCTCGGCATAGAGTTCACGGCCGAAGATGACGGCGGTGTCGGTGTTCATGGGCATGGCCAGGCAATAGAGGCCCTCTTCGCCTTCGAAGCTGCAGGCGATGTTGACGGAGCAGCCGTTGAAGGGCCCGACGCAATCGGAGCGGCGGATCTCGCTGACCGAGACGGAGACGCGCGGCTCGGCCGCGAGCTTGAGGGGCGCGGGGATGAGTTCGGCCAGGACGGCGGGGTCGGATTCGAAGGTGATGGCGAGGGAGCGGATGTCGAGGAAGGCGGGGGTGGCCATCGCTTCCTGGAGGCGGAGGATTTCGGAAGGGGACTTCACGTAGCGGGTGAGCGGCATGGCCGGGACTCCTCGTTGGGATGCCCGGATTGTACGCCCGGTGCCGAAGCTCGTGGTCGGTGCTCAGGGACGAAGGGCAAGCAGCACCGTCGGATTCGGCCCGCCGATGCCCGTGGTGAGGAAGATGACGCCATCCCTGGCGGCGGCTGAGTCCACGGCCCCCTGCGGTGCCAGCCAGATCTGGGCGTTGAACTCGCCGCCGGGCCCGACGTCCAGGTGCCAGATGAGTCCGCAGAAAAGGAAGAACGGACTGTCAAGGACGACAAGGGAG
This sequence comes from Chloroflexota bacterium, assembly GCA_016234445.1. Classification (GTDB taxonomy): domain Bacteria; phylum Chloroflexota; class Dehalococcoidia; order Tepidiformales; family Tepidiformaceae. The sequence goes on from JACRBT010000004.1 coordinate 8,056, forward strand.
CCGCATTTGGGCAACTCCTTCGCCCCGAGGACCCGCCCAGTGGCGAGGGAGCGGGATTCGAGGGCGCCGCCGGTCGTGGCAACGAAGAGGGCGCCGTCCACCAGGAGGATGGGCGTCGTAAAGGTGGCCCCTTGCGGTGGGGACTGTGACCAGGTCAGCATCCCGGTTTCCAGGTCGTATGCGGCAAGAGTCCGCCCCGGCACGATTACCAGACCGCCCGCGACCAGGGGTGACGCCGAAACGGGCGGGCTGTCCACCCGCCAGCGGGCGGTGCCGGTCGTGGTTTCCAGGAGCGCGACTTCGGAATCGCCCGAGGGTTGGGAACTCGCGACGACCAGGCCATGCGCGGCGGGCGCAGCCAGCACCGAAGACTCGCCGACGGTCTTCTCCCACAGCGTGGCCCCGGTGGCCGGATCCAGTCCGGCGAGCCGCCCTCCGAGCCGAGCCATGTCAACGTTGAGAACCGGACGTCCCGGCCAGACCTTGAGGGTGGACCAGAGGTTCGGGTCAGCGTCCGCGACTACCAGGACCGCGCCTGAGCGAAAGACCTGGAACGGGAGCCCCCCGACCTGTCGCTCCCAGGCCAACAGCCCGGTCCCGGCATCAAGCGCATAGACCGTCCCGCCCGACGTGCCGAAGAACACCCTGCCGCCGCCCGCCTCCACCGGGAACGGCAGCGACGGCGTTTCGAACCGCCAGCGTTCCTTTCCCGTGGCGGCGTCGAGGGCGGCGACATAGCTGGGTCCGTGGAGATTGTCACCCTCGTCCCGGGGGTTAACGGAGATGAACAGCGTCGTGTCGCCGAGGCTGATCCAGACCCAGGGATTCCTGGTGTCACTGTCCCACCGCCAGAGAACCTCTGGTTTGCCGGGGAAGGGAGTGGACGACATCGTTGGGAGGGGCGGGACCGTGCTGGTTAGGGCAGGGGTCGCCGTGCTGGTTGAGGGAAGAGTCACCGGGGAGCTCGTGGGCGTTTCGACCGCGGGTCCAATGCTGCCATCGTTATGCCCGGACCCGCCCGAACAGCTGACCGCCATCGCGACGAAGGCCGCGATTCCCGCGTTGGTCAGCACGAATGCCCCGAGCCTTGTCGCGAGCCTCGGCCCGAATGCGACTCCACGGCACTGCAACCGTAGCGTCTTGCGCGTGGGGCCAGGCAAATGGGTCATGAACTACCACCGAATCCCCGGGCGAGCGGGTACCGTCACCCTGACCGATCGTAGAGACGCTTGCGGCGTGGAAAAGGTTCCGAGCGGAAGCGAGAGACGGCGGTTAGCGGCGGAGGCGGACGATGGGGCCTTCGGCGAAGAGGCCGCGGGCGGAGACGCCGCCGTAGCGTTCGTGGACGGCGTGGGGGATGCCGACGTCGGCGAGGTAGAGTTCGCCGACGCAGGGGCGGGAGACGGGGTCGAGGAGGCCGCGCTTGGGGAGGTCGAGGATGATGGTCGTTGTCGCCTTGATCGCGGGCGAACTGATGACGCCGCTGGTGGCGTTCACGCCCGTGGGGACGTCGATCGCGAGGATGGGGCGGCGGGAGGCGACGGCGAGCTCGACGATCGCGGCAGCGATGCCCATTGGCGGTCCCTCCTGGCCGTACCCGGCGAGGGCGTCGATGACAAGGTCGGCGCGGCCAAGGTGCTCTTCGAGCGTCATCTCGCTGGTTTCCTGGTCGCGGGGCTCGACGATGCCGGAGCGGCGGAGGACGTCGAGCTGGCGGCGGGCGGGGAGAGACATCTCGCTTTCGACTTCGCCGAAGACCGGTTCGACGTTGAGCCCCCAGTTCTGGAGGTGGCGGACAGCGCAGAGGCCGGCGCCGCCGTTATTGCCGCCACCGGCGAGGACGACGACGCGCTGGCCGCGGCCGCGTCCGCCGAGCATGGCGAGGGTGAGGGTGGCGATGGCGCGGCCGCTGTTCTCCATGATCTGGAGGATGTCGAGGCCGTACTCCTCCTGGGCCGCACGCTGGATCTCGCGCATCTGGGCGCCGGAAACCGCCGGGACGTCGGCGACGCGGCGCTGGGGGAAACCGCCGGGGTCAGCCTTGAAGGTCATGGGTGATTCCTCGCAGCGCGCCCGGGCGCAATCCCGAGGGGGCGCGGGCGGCTGAAACGCATGCTGCTGGGGTCGACGGGGTCCATGGCGCTCCGGGGGCAGTCGGCGGCGGAATGATAGCAAAGCCTCGGGTAGGCGGTAGCCCGTACCCGGCGGGGATGCGGGGGCTTGCCCCGGGACTTCGTTTTACACGGAATTTACATGAAGCATGATTTACGACCGCCGGGCCGTGCTAGGGTGGCTGTGTCGAATCCCGGGCGTGCCGGGAACGGGGGACCCAACTATAGGGGTGTATTGCGCGGCCAGCGCAACGGCGACTTCCGACGCCGAACCCGGCAGCTAACCTCGTAGACGGTCGGAGGCCTTTGCGGCCTCTCATCTCAAGGGCGCGAACGTGTGCCGTGGGAGGCGCCCATGTTGGAGCGTACTGTCCCGGCCATGCCCCGCGCAGCGTGCAAGGGCGCGTGGCACCACATCGCCGCAGGGGAGCGGCCATGGCAAAGGCGGAAGCAAGCGCTCCCCGTCTCCCGTCCGTGGCAGGTTGTGTTGCCGCACACGGGCCGAGCCGAAATCCCACAACCTTAGCCCCACCGCCCACCGCCCCACGATCGACCTTCAGTGCCCTGTTTCAGGAGGGATAGTCATGACGTTGTCTTCTACCAGTCCCGTGTTCGCCCCCGGAAGCGGGGACGACCCACTCTACGAGGCGTGGGAGGCGTTGCGCCTTGCCCGCCAGGTTCCCTGGAGCGTCGAAGCCCCGGCACATTGGCGGTCAACGTTCGAACGGCAGGTCTCCCGTGCCCGGCGGCTCCTCGTGGAGCACATCGAGCAGGGCGACGGGCCAGAGATAGTCCTTGCCCGCCGGGCGGACGCCAGTGGCGCCTTCCGCCGCCAGGTCGAGGAACACCCTGCGCTCCTGCAGCAACTCGACGACCTCACCCGGGACGCTTCGGCAGCGAAGCCCGGCGACATCCACGCGGTGGTGGAGTGCAGCGAACGGGCGGCGATGGTCGAGATCCGCCTCGCGATGCACCAGAACCGGCTGCACGAGCTTCTCACCCAGGGCGACGGCCGGGCACGGGCCCACGTTGCCCGGCGCACGCCCACGTTCGCGGGGAGGTCCTAGCCATGACACGAACACTCATCGTCTCGAACCGCCTGCCCGCCACGATTTCGATCGAACACGGGAAGCCCTGCACCCGGCCCTCGGCGGGCGGGGTCGCCAGCTGCCTGGCTTCTGTCCATCGCCCCTCGCGGACGCGGTGGATCGGCTGGAACGGATCCCCGATGGAGCCGGGTGCGCCACACGCTGAAGCGATTCGCTCCGGGCTGGACGACATGGGATGTGTTCCCGTGTTCCTCGAAGAGGCCGTAAGCAAGGGCTACTACTCGGAGCTGTCGAACGCCGCGCTCTGGCCGCTGCTCCATTCGCGCCTCGACGAGCTACCGCTGCGGATCAGCGGCTGGGGAAGCTACCGGGAGGCGAACGAGCGGTTTGCCGACGCAGTCGCGGACGAATACGAACCGGGCGACGTCGTCTGGGTCCACGACTACCAGCTGGCGCTGGTGCCGGCGGCAGTGCGGCGGCGGCTGCCCGGGGCCCGCATCGGGTTCTTCTTCCACGTGCCGTTCCCCCCAGTCGAGATCCTGCGGGCCTTCCCGTGGTGGCGCGACCTGGTGACGGGCATGCTCGGGGCCGATCTCGTCGGCTTCCACACAGAGGAGTTCGCGGAGAACTTCCGGGCCGCGGCTTCCCTGGTCCAGGGCCTCGGCCCGGGCGACAGCCGTTCGCCCGGGGACGTCGAGATCGCCGCGTTCCCGGTGGGCGTCAACGCACGGGAATGGCAACAGCGCGCCGGCGACCCGAAAGTGCTGGAGATGGCGCGTTCGATCAGGGAGGAGGCGGCGGGCCGGAAGCTTCTCCTCGCCGTCGACCGCCTCGACTACACGAAAGGGATCCTGCGGCGGCTCGCAGCCTTCGAAGAACTCCTGGCGAGCGGACGTGTCCGCGCCGACGAAGTGGTGCTTTTCCAGGTTGCAGTGCTCTCTCGCGGCGACATCGCCGCTTACGAGACAGTGAAGGCGCAGGCTGAAGAGCTCGTCGGCCGGGTCAACAGCATCCACGGCACCTTCAACACCGTGCCAATCCGATGCAGCTACGGGTCGATGGAGCCCGATCAGCTCGCCGCGTTCTACCAGGCCGCCGACGTGATGCTCGTGACGCCACTCCGGGACGGGATGAATCTCGTGGCCAAGGAGTTCGTGGCTTCGCGGGCTGACGGCGAGGGGGTGCTGGTGCTGAGCGAATTCGCCGGCGCGGCGACACAGCTCAGCGACGCCCTCATCGTCAACCCGTACGACGTGGAGGGCATGGCCCGGGTGATCCTGCGTTCGATTGAAATGACGGCAGTGGAGCGCCGCTACCGCATGGAACGGATGCGGGAGGTGGTCCAGGCGAACACGGCCGCGGACTGGGCGGACGCGTTCCTGGACCGCCTTACGGCCCCACGCCGAGCCCGCACGCCAGCCTTCGCGCTGTGACAGCCGTGTCCCGGGGCCAACGACGCGTCGGCAGCGCCGCTCAGTCTCCGTGGAAGCTGGCGGTGACCCGGGCGGTGATGCCGCCGCGGGCGTTGAATTCGCCGGTGACCATCGCCGAGCGGGGGGCGATGGCAGCGACGATGTCATCGAGGACCTGGTTGACAAGGTCCTCGTAGAAGATGCCCCGGTCACGGAAGGCGAAGAGGTAGTACTTGAAGCTGCGGAGCTCGATGCAGCGGGCGCCGGGCACGTAGGTGATGGTGAGGGTGCCGAAGTCCGGGAGGCCCGTCATGGGGCAGACGCTGGTGAACTCGGGGGCGACGAATTCGATCTCGTACTCGCGGCCGGGGCGCGGGTTCTCGAAGCTGTCGATCGTGCCGTCGGTCTTGTAGATGTTCTCGGCCATAGGCCATAGGGTGCCTTCGCGGGGCGGCGGGGGCAACCCCTCACCCACCGGCCCCCTGCTCCCACTTCGCGGGCGAGGGGGAGCGCGCCTGGCGGCGCCGCGGCGTGGCGCTGTGGCCCGCTTCGCGAGCTGTTACTCCCAGACGGCGATGGGGTTCAGGTCGAGGTCTTGGTCGTAGGTGTCGATGCCTTCGAGGCGCTTGAGGGCGATGACGGCGGCGTAGGTGACGGGGGTGGCGATGGTTTCGAAGCCGACCTTGAAGAGCCACTGCTTCCAGATGAGCGGCCAGAGGTCGATGCCGTTCTTCCCGGCGAAGGCGATCGTGATGAAGATGGCCGAGTCGAGGCCCTCGCCGACGATGGTGGAGCCGATGGTCCGGGCCCAGAGGAAGCGGCCGCGGGTGGCGACTTTCATCCGGGCGAGGACGATGGAGTTGGCGAATTCGCCGACGAGGAAGGCGGAGAAACTGCCCCCAACGATGCGCCAGGTCTGGCCGAGGATGGACTCGTAGGCACCCTGGTCCTGCCAGAAGGGGGCGCTCGGGACTTCCTGGGCGATGACTATCGCGAGGACGGCGAGGCCATTGGCGAGGAACGCCGACCAGATGACGCGGCGGGCGGCTCGGAAGCCGTAGACCTCGGTGAGGACGTCGCCAAGGATGTAGGAGATGGGGAAGACGATGACGGCTGCGGGAAGGAAGTAGTCGTCGATGGGGCCTGAGACGCCGGTGAAGTTGGCGATCTTGACGGCGACGATGTTGGAGACGATGAGGGCGCCGGTGAATAGCGCGGCGATCAGGACCAGGAAGCGCGGCTGGGCCGGGGTGGCCGGGGACTGGCTCATCTGACTACCCGCCAGGGGGAGTGGTCAGTCGCAAGCCCGGGGAATCGAGCGTCTGGCATGGCGTTGGAGGATACAGGAGGAACGGCGCTGTGGCGCGTCTACCGGAGAGCGGCCCGGGTCCGTATCCTTTTGGGATGAGCAAGATCGTCGTGGTGGGTGCGGGCGCCGTCGGCGGGTACTACGGCGGGCTGCTGGCGCGCGGGGGGCACGACGTGACCTTCGTGATGCGCAGCGGGCTGGAGGAGGTGCGGGAACAGGGCCTCGACGTCCGCAGCCCGAACGGGGATTTCCATGTTCGCGTGGGGGCGGTTGCATCGACGGCGGAGGCGGGCGTCGCGGACTGGGTGGTGTGTTCGCTCAAGGCAACGGCGATCGACGAGGCCGAACGGCTGGTGCGGCCGGCGGTGGGCCCGGAGACACGCATCCTGGCGCTGATGAACGGGTTGGGGATAGAGGAGCGGTTCGCGGGCTGGGCCGGCGCCGAAAGGGTCTTCGGGGGGATGGCCTTCGTCTGCATCAACCGGGGGCACGGGGGCGTCATCCATCACCTGGAGTACGGCCGGGTGAGCGTGGGCCACGCGGGGGACGACGCGGCTCAGGTGGCGGAACTGGCGGCGCTGCTGCGGAGCGGCGGGGTGGAGGTGGTGGAGGCGCCGAACCTGCGCTACGCCCGCTGGGAGAAGCTCTGCTGGAACATCCCCTTCAACGGGCTTTCGGTGGCGAGCGGCGGGCTGGGCACGGAGAGCATCCTGAAGGACCCGCTGCTGGCGGCTACGGGCGAACGGGCGATGCGGGAGGTCGTGGCGGCGGCGAACGCGGACCTCGAGGCAGCGGGGAGCACGGCCCGGCTGGACCCGGAGGACGTGGTCGCGCGGATGTTCGGGCAGACGAAGATGATGGGGGACTACCGGACGAGCATGGTCATCGACTACGTCCTCGGGCGGCCGCTCGAGGTGGAGGCGATCCTGGGCGAGCCGTCGCGGCGGGCGGCGGCGCTGGGCGTGGCCGTCCCAACGGTGGATGCGCTCTACGCGCTCGTCAGGAACGCGGACCGGGTTCGCCGCGGGTTGCAGCCGGCGCTCCGGGTTGAGGATGTCGCGGGTGAAGATTCGCCGCCGCCGTTGCGACGCGAGTAGACTGCGGGCACAACAGCCGCCGCCCGAAGCGGCGCCCGGAGGCAACCATGGACATCCGCGACGTGCTCATCGACGGCATCAGCCAGCTCAACGAATGGCTGGACGACAACATCAAGGACCTGACCCCGGAACAGTTCAACTGGCGCCCTGACGGGAAGATGGTCTCGGCCGCGTTCGCCGCCTGGCACGTGGTCCGGACCCAGGACAACGTGAACAACTTCGTCTTCCAGCGCAAGAATCCCGTCTGGATCGAGGGCGGGTACGTGGAGAAGTTCGGGCTGCCGAAGGTGGAGCAGGGCACGGGCATGACCCTGGCGGACGCGCAGGCGCTGCGGATCGACGACATCGGCCTCTTCCGGGAATACAACGCCGCCGTGGCGAAGGAAGTGACCACCTTCCTGAAGAGCGTCTCGCTGGAGTGGCTGGAGGAGATCCAGATGGTCCGGCCACTGGGAGAGATGCCGAAGTGGAAGGTGTTCCGGCAGGTGTTGATGACCCACGGGTTCATGCACCTTGGCGAGATCAACGCGCTCAAGGGGATGCAGGGGATGCAGTTCTCGATCTGACCCCTCACCCCGGCCCTCTCCCCCTTCGGGGGCGAGGGAGACGGATGGTGGCGTGGAAGGATCGGTCGCTCCCCCTTCGGGGGCGAGGGAGACGGATGGTGACGGTTCCGAGGGGGCGTTAGCGGTCGTCGCGCTGGCTGCGGAGGAACTCCTCGACGTCGAGGACGAGGTCCTGGCCTGCGGGAAGGGTGCTGGGCTCTTCGGGGGTGATGCCGGCGCGGGCGGCGGCTTCTTCAAGTTTGCGGACGTAGTCGCCGATCTCGGAATTGGCCTCGACGGCGGTGTTTACCTCGCGGACGAAGCGCTCGCCGGCGGAGAGCAACTCGGTGAAGTCGAATTCGAGGCCGACCATGCCGCGGAGGCGTTCGAGCAGGGCCATCGTCGCCGGGGGGTTCTGGTTCGTCGTGAGGTAGTGGGGGACGTTCGCCCAGAGACTGGCGGCGGGGAGAGTGGAGCGGCGGAGGAGGTCGTGGAGGACGCCGACGATGCCTGTGGGGCCCTCGTAGCGGGACGTCGTGAGGCTGAGTTTGGCGGCAGTATCAGGGTCGGCGGCGGTGCCGGTGACGCGCACGGGGAGGGTGTGGGGGACTTCGGCCATGAGGGCGCCGAGGGAGACGGCCATCGTCACGCCAAGGTCGGTGAAGAGCGACTGGCAGAGGTTGGCGAAAGTGCGCCAGCGGAGGTTGGGCTCGACGCCGATCATCACGACGATGTCGTGAGGACCCGTTGGGTTGCGGGCGTAGTAGAACTCGTTCGCCGGCCAGTCGAGCTGGCGCTGACCGCGTATGTCGAGGCGGACGGAGGGGCGGGTATCGCTGAAGACGTAGAAGGGCTCGGGGTCGACGCTGGCGAACTTGCGGGCGCCCATGCGGCGGACGAGGAAGCGCGCGGCATTGGTGGCGGCGCTGGCGGCGTCGTTCCAGCCGGCGAAGGCGATGACCGCGACCGGCTCATGCAGGTCGGGCTGGCTCGTGATGTTGAGGTGCTCCACGGGGCCAGCTTACCAGAGCGCGCCAGAGCCTTCTCGCAGGGGTGGCGACAGGGCAAGGATGTGATCGCCGTCATTCCCAACGACCGGAGAGTGCGAACGATGGAGGCAACCAGGAGGGGGGACCGAGCCGTGACGAACAAGCCGAAGTATTGGGGCGTGATTTCGCCGATGCCGGCGCCGATGCTCACGGGCATGGCCCAGCAGTACGAAGCGATGGGGCTGGAGGGGCTCTTCGCCCCCCAGGTCTACGGGCCGCCGTTCATCCCGCTGGCGGTGGCGGCAGGCGCGACAAGCCGCGTGAAACTGGCAACCGGGATCGCGCTGGCATTCGCCCGGAGCCCGTTCGAGACGGCGGTCGCGGCGATGGACATGGATCGGGTCAGCAACGGCCGTTTCGTGCTGGGACTGGGTTCGAGCGTCCGGTCGTGGAGCGAAGGTTTCTTCGGGATGCCGTACGGGAAGCCCGTGGAGCACCTCCGCGAAGTGATCGACATCGTCCGTCAGGTGATTGCGAAAGGCCACACGGGCGAGCTGCGCCGGTACGACGGCAAGTACCATCACCACGACTTCAGCGAGTACCAGTCCCTGGCGGCGCCGTTGCGGACGGACCTCCCCATCTGGGTGGCGGGACTGCGCCAGCCGCTGCTCCGGATGGGCGCCGAGGTCGCCGACGGCGTCATCGGGCACCCCATCTGGTCGATCGGGTGGGCGACGACGAAGGTGATGGCCGACATCGAGGCGGGGCTGGCGAAGGGCGGCCGGAAGCGATCGGACATCGAGTTCAACATCTGGCTCTTCGTGGCGCCGAACAACGATCGCAAGCAGGCAATCGAGGACGCGCGGGCGACGGTCGCCTTCTACGGCGGGATCGAGCAGTACGAGGAATACTTCGCGGCGCACGGCTTCCGGAAGGAGGCAAAGCTTCTCCAGGAGGGCGTCAAGGGCGGCAGCTACGTGGACGTGAAACACCTGGTCACGGACGAGATGGCGCAGACGTTCGTGGTCTGCGGGACGCCGGACGAGGTGCGGAAGCGGGTTGCGGCAATCTGGGAACACGCCGACTCCGCCTGCCTCATGCCCCCGGCCTACGCCCTCGCGCCGGAGCAACAGGCGGCTTACGGGATGGCGATCGCGCAGACGTTCTACGGCTAGGCGCCTCCGCCCCGTGAACGCCGCTCTCCGCCGGGTGGGCGGTCAGCGGGACGGGACCCTATGATGATCTGAACAATCCAGGGTCCCCGGTTTCGGAAGGCAGGCAGCCGTGGCAGCGCCCAACGCCGGGCCTGCCGGCGCGCGTCCGACGCCCCGGCCCGGAGTCGTGAACGAGGGCCACCGGGCGAGCCGCATGCAAATGGGACACGTGTATATCGTTGGGGCGGGCCCGGGCGACCCCGGGCTGATCACGGTCGCTGGCGTGGAAGCGCTGGGCCGTGCCGACGTCGTCCTCTACGACGCGCTCGCGACACCGCAGCTGCTCCGGCACGCTCGGCCGACGGCGGAACTGGTCTATGTGGGCAAGCGGGCGAACCAGCACGCCCTCACGCAGGACGAGATCAACGCGGCGATCGTGGCTCACTCCAGCCAGGGGAGGACGGTTGTCCGTCTCAAGGGCGGCGACCCCTTCGTCTTCGGGCGTGGCTCCGAGGAAGCGTTGGCGTGCCGGGAAGCGGGCGCGCCGTTCACGGTTGTTCCCGGGATCACCTCCGCGATAGCGGCGGCCGCGTACGCGGGGATCCCGGTGACGCATCGCGGGCTCGCGAGCAGCTTCATGGTGGCGACGGGGAGTGGCGCGGAACAGGAAGACGCGGCCATCGACTGGTCCGCCGCGGCACGAGTGGACACGCTCGTCATCCTCATGGGCGCGGGGACACTCGACCGGATCGCGGACCGGCTTGTCGCCGCGGGGCGCCCGCCGGCGACGCCCGCCGCCTGCGTGCGCTGGGGGACGCGGGCGGACCAGGCAGTCGTCCGGGGGACGTTGGAGACGATAGCGGCCCGGGCGCGCGAAGCCGGGCTGGGCTCGCCGATGGTGACGATCGTGGGAGACGTCGTGGGCCTGTCGGAGCAGCTGGCGTGGTTCACCCCGGGACCGCTGGCTGGGCGGCGGGTGGTGGTAACCCGGAGCCGCGCGCAGTCGAGCGAACTCGCGGCCCGGCTGACCGCGTTGGGGGCACTGGTGGTCGAGGCGCCGGTCATCGCGACTCGCTGGCTGACCCCGAACCCGAAGCTCCGGGAGGCGCTGCTGAGCAAACCCGCGTGGCTTTGCGTCGCCAGCCAGAACGGGGTCGCGGCGGTCGCCGCCGAACTCGACGCCGCCGGGCTGGATGCCCGCGCGCTTGCGGGGGTGCGGGTGGCGGCGATCGGCGAGGCGACGGGCGCGGAACTGCGGGCTCATGGCATCCGGGCGGACTTTGTCCCGGACCGGGCGACGACGGCGGCGCTGGCGGACGAACTGCCGCTGGCCTCGGGCGAGCGTGTTGTGCTCGCGACCTCGACGCTGGCAGACGACGGGCTGGAGGTGGCCCTGACGGCACGGGGCGCTGTCGTCGAGCGTGTCGACGCCTACGAAACAGTTTTCGAAGCGCTGGACGCCGAGCGGTTGCGGGAGGTGGTCGAAGCCGACGCCGTCACCTTCACCAGCGCCTCGACAGCCCACAACCTGGCGCAGGCCCTCGCCGGGAACGCTCTGCCAGCCGGGGCACGGCTGATCAGCATCGGCCCACAGACGTCGTCGGCGGTGGAAGTCGAATTCGGGCGCATGGACGCCGAAGCGCGGGTTGCCTCGATCGACGCGCTCGTAGAGGCCGTGGTGGACGCGCTCCAATGAGCTGGCTGGAGCGGGCGTTGAACCTGCGGGAACCGTTCGTCCTGGGTGAGGTCACGATCCGGCCGGAGGGGGATTCGTTTGTAGTACAAGGCCCCGCGGGCTCGCGCGCGATCACGCGGATCGAAGGCGCCGCGGCGCTCCGGGACCGGCTGCGAACGGACCGGTTGGGCCGCTACCGGCCGCTGTCTGGCGCCCGTTCGATGCCCGGCGGGTGGGAAATCTGGTGCGCGAACGAGGCTGAATTGCGCGACGGGCTGGACGTGATCTACCCCCTGGCGGTCCGCCACATCGAGCAGGCGGCGACCTCGACGCTGCGGACCACCGCCCTCGACGCCGTGCTGGGGCGGCAAACAGGCCGCTACGAGGCAGCAGACCGCCTTCTAGTGGCGGGACGCGAGATCGCTGTGGAGGTGGTTTGCGCCGCTTGCGTCCGGACCCCCGCCTGGGAAGGCATCCTGCCCAACGAAGGCGGTACGATCCCATGCCCGGAGGCATGCAGCGTGCTTGTCGGATTCTGCCGCGAGGCCGCACTCTGGGAAGCGGACCCGCCGGCGCCACAGCCAATCTCGGACGCGGTCGGGTTCGCCGCCTTCGACGACCCGGGGAACGAGCTGCGCGAGACGTACCTGCGTCGCCGATTCGGCGGCCACCAACCAGCGGAGGAGCCGAACCCGTGACCAATGACGAAATTCGCCGCGAGGCCGCGCTGCTCTTCCCGGGGGGAGTGAACAGCCCGGTGCGGTCGTTCCGGTCCGTTGGCGGGAAGCCGGTGCCGATCGTGCGGGGGGCCGGCGCCCACGTGTTCGACGCCGACGGCCAGCGTTACGTCGACTACATCGCCGCCTTCGGCCCGCTGATCCTGGGCCACGCGCACCCGGCGGTGGTCGACGCAATAGCGGCTGCAGCCGCCGAGGGGACGGCATTCGGAGCGCTCACGCCCGGGGAAGTCGAGCTGGGGCGGCGGGTGATGCAGGCCACGGGCCTCGAACGGGTCCGCTTCGTGAACTCAGGTACCGAAGCGACGATGACCGCGATCCGACTGGCCCGGGCAGCGACGGGCCGGGCAGTGATCGTCAAGTTCGACGGCTGCTACCACGGCCACAGCGACGGGCTCCTCGTGAAAGCGGGCAGCGGCGTCGCGACCTTCGGGCTGAGCGATTCGGCGGGAGTCCCGGCGGAGATCGCGGGGCTGACGGCGGTGCTGCCCTACAACGATCCTGGCGCCCTGCGGGAGTGGTTCGCGAGCCATGGAGCCGAGACGGCGGCGGTGATCGTCGAGCCCGTGGCGGGGAACATGGGGCTGGTCGAGCCGTCGCCGGCGTTCCTTGCGGCGCTCCAGGAGGCGCCGCGGGAGCACGGCGCGCTGCTTATCGCGGACGAGGTGATCACGGGATTCCGGCTGCGGTTCGGGCTTTCGAACCTGCTGCCCGGCGCGGACCTCGTCTGCCTGGGCAAGATCATCGGCGGGGGGCTGCCGGTGGGCGCCTTCGGCGGGCGAGCCGAGTTGATGGACCAGCTTTCGCCCGCGGGGCCGGTGTACCAGGCGGGAACGCTCGCAGGGAACCCGCTGGTGATGGCGGCCGGTGTCGCGACGCTGGACCTCCTGAGTTCGGGAGCCGCCTATACCCGGGCGGAGGAGCTGGCGCGGCACCTCGAGAACGGCCTGGTCGCCGCCTGCCGCCGGGCGGGAGTACCCGGCGCGGCCGTGCGTTCGGGGTCGATGCTGACGCTGTTCTTCCGCGAAGGGGCGCCGAGGGACTACGCCGAGGCCCGGGAGTCGGACACGGCGCGATTCGGACGATTCCACCGGGCGATGCTGGAACGCGGGATCCTCCTGCCGCCCTCGCAGTTCGAGACGTGGTTCGTTTCGGCGGCGCACACGGAGGCGGACATCGACCAGACGGTGAAGGCGGCGCATGACGCACTGGCGGGCGAGGCGCACCTGTGACGGGACGGGTGCTCCGGATTGGGACGCGAGCGAGCCGGCTGGCGCTGGCCCAGGTCGACCTCGTGGCGGCTTTCCTCCGCGCGGCAGACCCCGGGCTTCGGATCGAAGTCGTCGAGATTACCACCGCGGGCGACCGCGACCAGTCGACGCCGCTGCGGGAAGGGACCGGTTGGTTCACTTCGGCGATCCAGGAGGCGCTGCTGGACGGCCGGGCGGACGTGGCGGTGCACAGCTACAAGGACCTTCCCACGGCGCGGCCGGCCGGCCTCGTGATCGGCGCGGTGCCCGTGCGAGAGGATGTCCGCGACGCGGTGGTAACCCGCGACGGACGGGGACTCGCCGGTCTGGCGGTGGGTGCGGTGATCGGCACGAGCAGCCCGCGGCGCGAGGCACAGCTGCGGGCGCTTCGCCCGGACCTGCAATTCAGGCTCATCCGGGGGAACGTGGAGACACGCATCGGCCGGGTCGATGGGGGCGACTACGACGCGACCGTGCTGGCGCTCGCCGGGCTGCGACGCCTTGGCATCGAGCACCGTGCGGGGCAGATCCTTGGCCCCGACGAGATGCTGCCAGCGCCGGCCCAGGGCGCGATCGCGGTGGAATGCCGCGAGGCTGACGCGACGACAGTCGCGGCGCTGGCGGCGATCGACGTGCCCCGGCTGCGGGCGGAGACCGGGGCCGAGCGCGCGTTCATGGCGGCGCTGGAGGCCGGCTGTTCGTTCCCGGCGGCGGCGCTGGCGACGGTAGGCGCCGACGGGACGCTGGAGCTTCGTGGGCTGGTGGAGCTGGACGGGAAGCTGGTGAGCGGCAGGCTGACCGGCGCGGCAGGCGATGGCGCAGGGCTGGGCGAACGGCTGGCAGCCCGCTTGCTGGGGCGCGGCGGGTAGGCGGGGAAGCGGTGGCGGAGAGTGGGTTGGGGCCATACGCTTGGGTTGGGCCCGTAGCTCAGCGGTAGAGCAGTGGACTTTTAATCCATTGGTCGTGGGTTCGAATCCCCCCGGGCCTACCAGCAGATTGAGGTTCGCCGCGGCCAGTTCACTCGCGCGCGAAGGTCCTTGGCCGCGGCTTCGGTTGAATGGGTGGGGGGGCGGGCCCATAATGAAAGGTCTGGGGCCGGAGTGGCGGAATGGCAGACGCGCTACGTTCAGGGCGTAGTGTCCATTAGGGCGTGTGAGTTCAAATCTCACCTTCGGCACCATCGGATTCAGCGGGCGCCCGTAGCGCAGTGGATAGCGCGTTTGGTTGCGGACCAAAAGGTCGGAGGTTCGAGTCCTCCCGGGCGTACCATACCTCCCCCTCCCGCCCCGGCTTTCGGCTTTCGGCTGTCGGCTGTCGGCTTCCGCCAAGCGACGCCGGTGCTTCAGTTCCCGGCCTCCGGGAAGTACGGCTTCGCGGCGGCGATGGCCGCCCCCAGGTCCTTGACGTTCTGGGCGCCGGCGGCGACGGCTTCGGCTGTGTAGGTGGTGACGATCTTGCCATCGCGGTATTCGGTACGGACCGAAGGCGGGGCGTAGTCGGCGATGGCGACGGCGGCGACCAGACGGTCCCAGCCGACGAGGAAGTCGCCGGACATGCCCGCTCGGGAGGCGAGATCCCGGAGGTAGCGGAGGCTCGCGCCGTATTCGGCGAAGCCGTCCTCCGACTCCTGGCCCTGGAACGATCGACTCGTCGTGCCGGCGGTCTGCAACTCAGACACCCAGGCCGCGCGGTTGGCGACAGCCTCGTCGAGGCGGAAGAGGTAGTGGCCGGCGCGCTCCAGCAGGCGGTCGCGCAACCTTTCCACAACCGCGGTGGCACGGTAGGGCGCCGGGGTCGCCTCGGTGAAGCCAAAGAGGCTGCGGTAAGTCTCAAGGTAGAGGTCCGAGACGTCGCTCGCCGGCGCGGGGGCACGGTCCGAGAAGAGGCCGCCTTCCGCGGATACATACCACTCGAGGAAGGCGTCTTCAGCAAACGCGAAGGCTTCGTCGCCCAGCGGTTTGCCGGCGTTCCGGGCTGCAACCGCGAGGGCGTCGACGAGCAGGGCCTCCCGTTCGGCGTCATCAAAGAGGAACTCCGACTCGGCGCGGAGGCGGTCGAGTTCCTCGCGGTCAGGGTCGCCCCCGCCGCAGGCGGCAACCGTCGCCGCCAGTGACCCGAGGACCGCTACTACCAGTACCAGCCACCTCATCGCCCGCACCCCCTATCCACATCAACCTTAGGCCCGGGGATGGCAGGAGGAACGGCCGATCGATCCCCGTGGGCGGGCCGGAAGTCGCGGCCGGGCGCGGGAAATGCGGCGCCATTCGTCGCCGGACCCTTGACCGCGGGGCGTCCGCGCCGAATAGTCCGGTAATCCAGCGGTGGGGGAGAGCTGTGGCCACGATCGTTTCCGTGCATTCGTTCCGCGGGGGGACCGGGAAGTCGAACACCTGCGCCAACCTCGCGGTGCTGATGGCGCGCCGGGGCCGCCGCGTGGGAGTGGTCGACGCGGACATCCAGTCGCCGGGGATCCATGTCCTCTTCGGCCTGCGGGGCGACGACATCACGGTCTCGCTGAATGACTACCTCTGGGGGCGGGCTTCGATCACAGACACAGCGCGGAAGGTCTACTCGGCGGAAGGCGGGGGCGAGGTCTACCTGATCCCGGCGAGTATGAAGACGAACGAAATCGTCCAGGTGCTCCGCCAGGGCTACGACATCCGCCGGCTGACGGAGGCGTTCCGGGAACTGACAGAGACGCTGAGCCTGGACGCGATGCTGATCGACACGCACCCGGGGCTGAACGAGGAGACGCTGTTTTCGCTGGCGATCTCGACGGCGGTCGTGATGGTGCTTCGCCCGGACCAGCAGGACTACGAGGGCACGGGCGTGGCGGTCGAGGTTGCTCGCTCGCTGGAGGTGCCGCGGCTGCTGCTCGTGGTGAACAAGGCGCCCTCGACGCTCGACGCCAGGGCGTTGAAGGAGCGGCTGGAAGGGACATT
This sequence comes from Chloroflexota bacterium, assembly GCA_016234445.1. GTDB lineage: Bacteria > Chloroflexota > Dehalococcoidia > Tepidiformales > Tepidiformaceae. Next base: position 24,326 of record JACRBT010000004.1, read on the forward strand.
CCACTGCACGGTGGCGGCAGTGTTGCCGCACAGCGACGAGATGATGACGCTTGGGAGCGCGGACGTCTTCGCCAACAAGTACCCGAACGACCCGATCACGCGCGCACTCGACGGGGTGGTGGAGATGCTCCTCGCGGAAACGGACACAGGCCCGGACGGGACGGCATAGATGGCTGATTCGAACTCCGTCTCGCGGGCCGACATTCTCCTGGGCCGCCTTTCCCTGGAGCGGCGGGCGGCGCGCGTGCTCGGGACCGTCGAGGCCCGCGTCGCCCACATGCGGACGGAGACGCGCCATGCGGTGCAGGCGCTCTTCAGCGGGCGCGAAGATGAGTTCACCCGGACGTTTGGCGACGACTATCTGCGATCGTTGAAGATGACCGCGCGCTTCGCCGACGCCCCGCGGGTGGAGGACATCGAGCGGTTCGCCCGCCATTGGCGGCCGCTGGTGCCGCCGGAGCCGGAAGTCCGGGCCGCGGTTATCCAGGCCATGAACGCGCGCTACGGGGTGTCACCGGGGACGGCGCCGCTGTCGTTCGAGTCGATGGGCTACGGCGACCCGGCGGTTGGCGAGGCGTATCAGCGGCTCTTTGGGGCGGCCCTCGACGCGGCCGCCCTCCCGGGGCGCGAGGAGCCAACCGCGGCCGCCGTGACCGAGGACGGGGACCTGGAGAACCAGGCACTCCGGGACGCCGAGGCGGCGCTCGACTGGCTGAGCGTGCCGGCCGGGACGGTGCTGATGCGAGAAGGAGACCAGCCCGACTACCTCTACTTCGTCATCAGCGGCAGGCTCAGGGTCGCGGCGGGGTATGGGCGCGAACAACGGGTAATCGCCGACCTTGGGCGGGGAGAGCTCGTCGGGGAGATTGGCGTCCTGACCGGGGAACCGCGGACGGCCAACGTCACAGCGATGCGCGACAGCGAGGTGGTCCGGCTGCCCCAGGCGGAAGTGCTGCGGATGGCGCACCAATCGCCGCAAATGCTGCTGCGAGTCAACCACATCCTCGCTCAGCGCCTGCGGGTGGAGCTTTCGCCACGGCACCGGACGGGCTCGTCGCAGCTGACGCTGGCGGTCGTGGGGCTAAGCCCCGGCGTGCCGGTACGCGAACTGGCGGCGCGGCTGGTGGAGGAACTGGCGGCGCTGGGACCCGTCGCGCATGTGAGCAGGGATCGGGCCGAGGGCGAGTTCCCCCGGCTGCGGACCGCGGACCCATCGCAAGACGGGGAGCTCCTTGCATGGCTGAGCGAGCAGGAGGCCCGGCACCAGTTCGTCGTGTTCGAAGCGGACCGCGAACCGGGTCAGTGGACAGACCTCTGCATACGCCAGGCAGACCGGATCGCCCTGGTCGCCGACGAGAGCTCGGGGCCCGCGCTGACGCCGGCCGAGGAGCGGGTAGCGGCGCTCAACGGCAGCGCGCGTCGGGAACTCGTGATCCTTCGGCCGTCGACGGAGGCGCACCCGAACGACACGCGCCGCTGGCTGGGGACGCGCCAGGTGGCGGCGCATCACAACGTCGTCCTTGCCGAGCGGGCGCACGTGGCGAGGTTCGCGCGGCGGCTGGTCGGGCAGGCGATTGGGCTCGTGCTCGGCGGCGGCGGGGTGCGCGGGTATGCGCACATCGGCGCGTGGCGGGCGTTCGAAGAGGCGGGGATCGCGGTCGACACAATCGGGGGGACGAGCGTGGGCGCAATCGTGGCGGCAGGCATCGCCACCGATCGCGACGCGGAAGCGATGGAGAGGCTCGGAAGAACGTTCGCCGAAGGCGGCATCACCGACCTGACGTTGCCGATGGTTTCGTTCTTCCAGACCCGGAAGCTGACGTCGCTGCTTCGGAAGCACACCGAGAACCTGCGGATCGAAGACCTCTGGCGGCCGTTCTTCTGCATCTCGACATCGCTGACCCGCGCGGAGCCGGTGGTGCATTCGGAGGGGCCCCTGTGGCGGGCAGCACGGGCCAGCTCGGCCATCCCGGGGCTGTTCGCCCCGGTGACGGGGGCGAACGGCGACCTGCTGGTGGACGGGGGCATCATGAACAACGTCCCCGTGGATTCCATGCGGGCCGCGTGCGAACGCGGCCCGGTTATCGCGATCAATCTGAGCCCGCAGGTGGAGCACTCGGACGACTACCGCCTGGGACCCTCCGTGTCAGGCTGGCGGATTCTCTGGAGCCGGCTCAACCCGCTGGTGAAGCCGATCCAGGCGCCGTCGATCTTCACCACGCTGCTTCGCACAACGGAAGCCGGGAGCATTCACCGGATGCGGACGGGACAGGTGCTGGGGATGGCCGACCTCCTCATCAACCCGCCGATGGAGAAGTCCGGGCTGCTCGACTTTCGCAACTACGACGGGCTGGTGAAGGTTGGCTACGAGGCGACGAAAGCCGCCCTCGACCAGTGGCTCGCGGAGAACCCGGAACTGAAGCAGCGCCTCGGCGTGAAACCCGCGTAGAATGGCGCCAATGGTGGATAGCCCCGCGGACCCGGCCCCTCTTGCCCTGACGCGGATGCTCGGGCGCCCGTTTGGGACCGACGAGCAGGGCCGGCCGATCGACCACGGCAGCGGGAAGCTGATCGTTGGCGCGGTAGAGTGGTTGAAGCACTGCGTGGCGGCGAGAGCAGCGGCCGAAGCGCCCCCGGGACTTCCGGCCCCAGAACTGGCAACGCGCGTGGAGGAAGCTCAAGACCGAGCGATCGAACGGCTGGTCGTCATGTTGAACGCGGCAATCGACGACCCCCGCTACTGGATCACCCGGGATTACCTGCTCAACGAGCGAAACCGCTATTCCTACGAATTCCGCCTGTTCGTAGCCGAATACTGCCGGGTCATCTCCGGGGACACGGCCTTCTTTCAGCACGCGGGGGCGCGGGCGATCCCGGGGGCGGTGAGCCTGCTCGGGCGGCCCCTGGGGATTCAGCGAACCTACGCGGTCTTGCCGAAGTTCACGGCGAAGTTCGTGAGGACCGACCTGCGAGTCGTGCACACGACTCCCACTTCCGCCGTGATCCGGTGGTACGGCGCCGACCAGACGGAGTTCGTCCCCCCGCCGCACCGCGACGCCTACGTCCGATACGCCTGCGCGGCCTACCGCGGGGGTTACGCAGCGATTCCCACGCACGTCTTCGGGCTGCCAGGCGCCGCGGTTGAGGAGCTGCGTTGTCAGTCGGACGGGTCGGACTACTGCGAGTGGCGCTTCGACTGGGTGAACGCAGACGTGGCCGCGGGCAAGTGGCTGTTGCTCGGCGGGGGCGTGGCGACCGTGGCGCTGCTTGGTGCGGTAGCAGCGGGGCTGCCCGGGGCCGCCGTCCTCGGGTTTGGCGGGGCGCTGATCCCCGTGGGAGTCGCCTGGCACGTCCGTTCGACGGCCCGCGTCGGCGCCCACCGGGACGTGCTCCAGAAGCAGCTGATGGAGGAACGCGACCTCGCCGAGGAAGAGTACGACAAGAGCGAGCAGGCGAATGCGAACCTGCAGATGGCAAACGTCGAGCTCACACAGCGGATCTCTGAGCTCACCATCCTCCACGAGGCCGCACTGACGCTGAGCACCACGCTCGAGGTCGATGCGATCCTCGACCAGGCGTTGACCGCGGTCGTCCGGCACCTCGGGTTCGACCGCGCCCTGGCGATGCTTGGCGACGACGAGCAGGAGGTGCTGCACCGCTGCCGGGCAGTCGGGGGCACGGAGGAGATGGCGGCGAGGCTCGACGCGCTGGAACTGCCCTACTCGCTCGACGTGTCGCAGTTGGTGCAGGCGTTCCATGCGAAAGAACCGCTGCTTTTCGAACACGTAGACCAGGACCCGCACGAGGGCAACCGGAACCTGGCGCGGGCACTGGGCGCGAGTTCGTTCATCGCGACACCACTCATCACCAAGGGGCGGCATGTGGGTGTGCTCGCCGTCGACAACGGCCTCACGGGGCGGACGCTCGACCGGGGGAGTATGTCGCTGCTGCTGACGCTCGGGAGGCAGGTGGCGGCCGCGATCGAGACGGCCCGGCTGTACGCGGAAGTCGAAGCGCAGAACAGGAACCTGGAAGAGCGGGTCGCGGCGCGGACCGCTGAACTGGAAACGACGACCGCTGACCTGGGACGCGAACTCGCAGAGCGGCGCCGCCTGCGGGAGCGCGAGCTGGAGTACCTCGCGCAGGTCAACCGGGTGGTGGCGGCCGCCGGCGCGGTGGAAGCCGACGCGTTTGACCCGCGCTCGCTGGATGAGACGGCGGCGCGTGGCGACGAACTCGGGCAGCTGGCGCGCACGTTCCAGCGGATGGCAGGGCACATGATCGAGCGGGAGTACCGGCTGAAGCAGGAAGTGCTCGAACTCCGCATCGAAATCGACAGCGCCCGCCAGGCGAAGCAAGTCGCGGAGATCGTCGATACCGAGTACTTCAGAGAACTCCGGGCGCAAGCGCGGGACCTCCGCCGGATCGTTACGAAGGCCTGACGGGAGTCAGCGCCGGCGCCGGCGGAAGAGCGAGGTGCGGGAGTCCTTGCGCACCTGCACCACCACGGTCGCAGCGCTGAAGAGGATGCTAAATCCCGCGAGGACGGCCCAGCGGGAGGCCTCGCTGATGGCGAAAGCGCCTTCATACGGGCGGTATTCCAGCTGAACCTCGACGGGGTCGGCCTGGCCGGTGACCTTGAGGCGCTGGACCGACTGGGCTGCCAGGCGGTCTTCAAGGCCGGTGATGCTGCCGCCGAGCTCGAGCCCCCATTTCGTGGTGGTGAACTGGGAGGCGACGCTCGACACCGGGCTCATCTCCGACTTGGGGATGGTGGCGCCGGCGAAGATGAGCTGGGGGATCAGGGCGAGGATGACCAGGATGGCGGCGCGGTCGGCGTTGGCGCTGACGGCGGAGATGAGCATCCCCATGGTTGCGCCGGCGAAGGAGACGAGGGCGAGGAGCGCCCCCAGCTGGAGCAGGGTTTCTCCGGTGGGCGACGGGAAGTCCACCTTCAGCGAAAGCACGGCAATGAAGAGGAAGCCCTGGAAGATGGCGAAGGCCGCGGCCACGGCGACCTTCGAGAACACGTAGGCCGCGGGGGACAGCCCGACGAGCCGTTCGCGGCGGAAGACGCCGGCCTCGCCGGTGATCGCGTTGGCCGAAGTGAAGGCGCCGAGGAAGAGGGTGATGGCACAGGCGAGATAGAGCAGGATCACCGCCTGTTGGGCGTTGCCGCCGTCGGCGCGAAGGGGCTCGAAGACGGCGGCTTCGAAGCTCCCGGTGAGGATGGCCGCGAGGATCGGGGCGCCGGCGAGGCGGAGGGCCAGGTTCACGCGGTCGCGCGAAAGGAGGCGCGCGTTCCGGCGGACGAGCTGGCCGAACTGGCCGATTGCACCGAGCGTCCGCGGGCGCGCTGAGCTGTCGCCGGCGTCGCGGGATTCACGGCGAAGGTCGTGGAGGGCGTGGAGGGCGTCCCGGCGGCGGAAAGCGGGCGATTCGCGGTAGCGTTCCACACCCTCCCGGGGGTCACCGCCGAGGGCCGCGTAGACGTCGGCGAAGTCGTCAACCTTGAAGTGGTCCAGGGCCTCGCCGGGGGAACCGTCGAAGACGACGTGGCCTCGGTTGACGGCGATCACGCGGTCGCAGAGACGGATGTTCCGGGTGGCGTGGGTGGTGATGACGATGGTGCGGCCTTCGTCGGCGAGCTCGCGAAGCTGCAGCATGAGGGCCGCGTCGAGGCCGGGGTCGAGGCCGGAGGTTGGCTCGTCGAGGAAGACGACGCCGGGATCGGTCAGGAGCTCGGCGGCGATGCAGGCGCGCTTCCGCTGGCCGCCACTGAGCTTGCCTACCAGGAGGTCGGCCTGGAGTTCGAGATGAAGCCGGTGAAGGAGCCCGGCGATGCGCTGGTCGACATCGGACCGGAGCGTGCCGGGAGGAAGCCTGAGGCCCGCGGCGAACCTCAGCGACTCCCGGACGGTGAGTTCCTGGTGGACGATGTCGTATTGCGGCACGTACCCGAGGATGGAGCGGAGCCGGGCCGGGTCCTGGGCGATGGGCACGCCGCCGTAAAGGACTTCGCCGGCGGAGCGGGGCACGAGGGCGATCAGCGCGTTCAGGAGCGTGCTCTTGCCGGCGCCCGAGGGCCCGACGATAGCGACGAGCTCGCCGGGCTCGATGGAGACGTCGACATCCGTGAGGAGGTCGCGCTCGCCGATCCGGACGCCAAGGCCGCGGGATTCGACAGCGACGCCGACGCCGGCTGGCGCGCGGTAGAGCACGCGATCGCGCAGGTACAAGCGCACGGAAGCGAGGCGAAGGGTGTCCCCCTCGGCCAGGGGGGCTTCGTGGATGGGGTTTCGATTCAGGAGTGTCCCGGTGGCGCTCCCGCCGTCGACGACGACCCACTGGCCGTCGCGCGAGATGAGGGTCGCGTGGACGGCGGCGATGCCGGGGTCGGCGAGGACGACTTCGTTGGCCGATTCGCTGCCAATCCGGATGGGGCCGTCGCCGGAGAGGACGGCGAGGGCGCGGCCGCCAGCCGGCCGGGGCGCCTCGGCAAGGCGGACGGCAACGACGCGGCGAATTTCGTCGTCCAGTTCGGGCCGGGCGCGGACCAGCGCCTCGAAGCGCTCCCGAGAGATGGCGGCGACGCGGCTGGGTCCATCGCTGGTCACAGAGGCGTTGCGAGGGTCCCCGGTGACAAGGGCCATTTCGCCGAACACGTCCCCGGCCCCCAGTCTTGCGAGGAAGACGGCAGTGCCGTTGGCGTCGTGGGCAACCTCCACCTGGCCTTCGAGGATGACGAACATGGCGTCGCCCGGGTCGCCTTCGCGGACGATGGTGTCCCCGGCGGCGAACTCGCGGACGGTGACCGAAGCGGCCAGTTCATCCATCTCGTCGGCGTCGAGAGGCGCGAACCAGGCGACGCGGGCGAATCGGGCCCTCACGGCGTCGCGGGTGTCGTCGGTAAGGGCAGGGCCGGCCACGGTCATCGTTGGTCCTCCGCGTCATCCCGTCCGGGGGGCGGGTGTAGTCAACGGTACCGGCGCGCTACAGGGTAGGTGGGGGGCGGGACACCGTCGTCAGTCGAGGGCGTGGGTGCTGCTTTCCGGGGGGCCCTCGTCGCCGCGGCCGCGCATCACGTCCCAGGCAGCGCGAGCGGTGTGGGGGATGTCGGTACGATTGACGATGAGAATGACGAGGCAGAGCGCGGTATAGGCGCTGGCATACACGAGGCGGGCCCGCTCATCGGTAATGAAGAGTTGCGTGGCGAAGAGGAGGAAGAGGGCGACCGCTTCCTTGCGGCCCATGCGGAGGTTCGCGAAGACGGCGATGGCGAAGGCGGACTGGGCGGCCGTGAGGAAGATCTCCTCGCGCTGACGGTCGTCGAGGGGAAGACCCGAGGTGAAGGAGAATTCGCCCGCCGACAGGAGGAAGGCGATTGGCAAGGTGCCGATCAGGAGCGTCCACTGGTTCACCTTGGACGAGATGAGGACGCCCATGCCGGCGGCGGCCCGGCCGCGCCAGGCAAGGAGCCCCGCCACGAGCACTTCCGGGGACTCCGAAGCGAGGGGGGCGAGCCACTGGATCAGGAGGAATTCGGACACGCCGAAACGTTCGCCGATGTGGACGAGGGCCTCGGCGAAGGGCTCGGCCGAGGTGAAGATGACGACGGCCGAAAAGACGAGGACGATCACGACAAGGGGGCGGCGCTTCCTGTCGGGCAGGGCTCCCATGGCCTTCGCGGGGCCGACGAGCTCGACTTCCTCGGCTTCGACGCGGGAAGTGAAGAAGAGATAGATGACGAAGAGCGAGACGAGCACGATGGTGTCGATAACGCTCACTGAGTGGCGCAGCGGGATGAGGAGCACATAGAGAGTGGCGACACTGAGGAACGCGAGTTCGAGACTCCGCTGGCGGTCGACGATGAGTTCCTTGAGGCGAGTCCGGAAGAAGAAAAGGGCGAAGACGACCGGCCAGCCGACACCAATCAGGAGCCGGTTTCCGCCGGTCATGTTGGCGATGGCAAGGCCCTTTTCGGCTTCTTCGGCGCTTCCGCCGGCCTTCCAGGCGAGGACGAAGTCGACCGCGTATTCGGGGAGGACTGCGATGATGGCGATCACGGCGAGCGCGAGGCCCTGGGAGATGTCCATCTCGGCCGTTTCGGCGGCCCAACTGAGAAGGAAGGCGGCCGAAAGGATGGCGACGCCGAAGATGAGGGCCGCAAGTACCTCGTCGGGGTGGGTTCCCGTCAGCCGGAGGACGATGCCGGGGAGGCCAAGGGCGACCATGGCACCGATCGCCAGCCAGGATGCAAATCTGCCTCCCTCGGAGGCCGGCGTGTGTGAATGCTCGCCCAGGGTGCTTCTCCCGGTTTGCTGTTTGGCGCCGCCAGCTGGCGACCGTATGGGTCAAAGGAATGCCGGGCGCGATGGCGGCCCGGCGGGTTGGCTAAGTCTACCGGGCCGCTGTCCGAGCGGCTAGCGAAACGTCTTGCCGGTCATTCGTAGAAGGCGACTGGCTCGGCGGTCTCCCAGAAGTTGTTGAGCTCGCCTTGGGGGAGGCCCCGGCCAGGGTAGAACCGGCCCTTGTGCATCTCCTCCACCATCTGGCCGGCGCTTTCCAGCTGCTCCTCGAAGACGGCGGTGAAGTAGCCGATGCCCTGGGTCGAATGCGCGTCCGAGCCGCCGGTACCGGGCTTTCCGAGGATCTTCGCGACCTGGAGGGCGAAGTAGTTCTCGCGAGGGGTGTTGCAACCGTTGAGGACTTCGATCCCGTGGACCAGCTGAAAAACCGGGAGCTTCGCCGCCTGCTCCGGGGTCAGGTTGAACGGCTCCTTGCCTTCGCGCTTGAAGTGGACGGGGTCGAAGAAGTGGCGGAACGGGTGGGCGACGACGAGGAAGGCGCCCTGTTCGTCGGCGACTTCACGCAGGCGGGCGAGGCGGCGGATGCCCCCTTCGTAGCCTTTGAGGCCGATGGCGAGGATGTGCCCCATGTCGGTGGAGACTTCCATGCCGTTGGAGACGAAGATGCCTTCGTGCTTCTGGCGGAAGGGAGCGAGGTCCCACGACTCCCACATGCGGTCGTGTTCGGTGATGTTGACGCCGGTGAGCCCGACCCGCCGGGCCTCTTCGATAAGGTCGTCGGGGTTGAGCATGGAGTCGGAAGCGCCCTTCGTCGTGTGCAGGTGCATGTCGATGATGGTGCCCGGCACTCGCGCCTCCGTCGTTTGTTCAGGGTTTCACGAACCGGGTGAGTATATCACCCGCTCGCCAGCAGAGGCAGCACCCAGCCGAAGAGTGCGACGAAGATGGCGGACATCGACAGCCAGAGCCACCAGTAGCGGCGAAAGAAGATGACGAGCGGTGGCAGGGGGAACCAGGCCAGGGCGGCGACGATGAGCGTGAAGACGCCGCTGGGGCTGCCAAGGACGTCCCGCCGCGATTCGAAGCCGCCGACTTCGTAGAGCGAACCGAGGATGAGGCCAGCCATGGTCCAGGCGAGGGTGGTGCCGATGGAGATGGGCACGGCGAGCAGCGCCCCCGGGACATCGGGCGAGAACCAGCGCGAGAGCAGGGAGGCGTCGCGCATGCGGGTGACGAGGAAGGTGAGGGCGACCGTGGAAGCGATTGCCATGGCATAGCCGAGAAGCCAGCCGGCGATCACCGCCTCCACAGTGAGCCTGCCGTCGCGCTGCGGATGGTGGTGCAGGGGAGGCCGGCGGAGGCCGCGGCAACGGCGCCAGCCCGCGCTTCGGTGCCGATCCAGAAGAGGGTGGGGCCGGCGCCGGCAAGGCGGATGGGCTCGCCCACGCCTGATTCAAGGCGCTCGTGGAGGCTGGCGAGGCCCGGGAAGACATCGAAGGCGACGCGCTCGAACGCGTTGTAGACATCCGCGCTGGCGAACCGCCGCGGGGGTTCCTTCACAAACGCGGCTGCGACCGAGCCGGAATCGAACGGCTGGCCGGCGAGGGCGGCGAACAGGCGTGGGGTCTTGGCCTCGATCGTCCCGGGCGGGATGAAGAGGACGACGGCGTGCGGCGGGAGCGCGGGCAACGGCGTGACAACTTCGCCCCTGCCCCGGGCGCGGGCGGTGCCCCCGTCCAGGAAGAATGACTCGTCGCTCCCCACTTCTGCCGCCGCGCGCTGGAGGGCGTCCTCGCTGGCGGCGGGCCACCACTGCTGGAGGAGGCGGAGGACGGTCGCGGCGTCGGAAGCCCCGCCGCCGAGGCCGCCGGCGGCAGGAATCTCCTTGTCGATCGCGATCGTCAGCCCGGCGGTCGACTCGCCGCAGACTGCGGCCAGCGCCTCAGCCGCGCGCCAGGCGAGGTTCGACCCGTCGGCGGGGGTGCCGTTCGCCATCAGGCCCAGGACCAGCACCGGCGGCCCGTCGCCGCGCGATATGGTCACACGGTCGGCGAGGGCGAGGGTCTGGAGGATAGTGTCGAGTTCGTGGTAGCCGTCGGGGCGCGTGCCGAGGACTTCGAGGACGAGGTTAACCTTGGCCGGCGCGAGGCCGGTCAGTGTCTCAGGCGCGGGCACGGATAGAGTCCGTCGCATCGAGGAGCGCGAGCCACTCGGGGATGGTGAGGGTTTCGGCCCGGCGCATGGGGTCGATGCCCGCGGCGGCGAGGGCCTCTTCGGCGCCGCCCTTGGGTAACCAGACGCCCTGGCCGAGGGCGTTGTGGATCTGCTTGCGAGGGTTGCGGAAGGTCCGGGCCACGAGTTCGAAGAAGGCAGCGTTCCGTTCGGGCGCCACCAGGGGCCGTGGCCGCAACGTCAGCCGGACGACGCTCGAGACGACCGCGGGAGGCGGGTCGAAGGCTTCGGGGCGGACGTCGAAGAGGTGCTCGGCTTCGGCGTAGACCTGGACCGAGATCGCGAGGAGCGACATCTGGCCGGGCGGCGCGGCGAGTTCGCGGCCGACTTCGCGCTGGACCATGACCACCATCTCCGTGGGCTTCGCCTCTGCTTCGAGGAAATGGCGAATGATTGGGTTGGCAGCGAAGTAGGGCAGGTTTCCGGCGACGGCGAAGGGCCTGCCGCCGACGAGGTCGCCAGGGTCAACGTCCCGGGCGTCGGCCTGGACCAGGGTCAGGAGCGGGTTGTCCCCGAAGCGGTCGCGGAGGTGGGCGAGGAGCCGGCCTTCCAGTTCGATGGCGACCACAGGCACGCCGCGTTCGAGGAGGAACTCGGTGAGCTGGCCGGTGCCGGCGCCGATCTCGAGGATGATGCCCCCCGGGGGGACGCGGACGGCAGCGGCGATGTCGGCGAGGACGCCGGTGTCGCGGAGGAAGTGCTGGCCGAGGGACTTACGTGGACGCGGGCCACCGCTGCGAATCTGGGGCACACTCCGATGGTAGGTGACGGGATCGGGCTCAGTCGAGGATGTAGATCTCGACGTACTGGTTGCCCCAGCCCGGATCCCCGGCGCTCTCGGGAAAGCCGAGGTCGATCACGTTGCCCTTGACCGCGCCCCCGGTATCGGCGGCGATGCAGGGGCCGTAGCCGGGGACGTAGAAGCGGGTGTTCAGAGGGATGAACTCCGGGTCGACGGCGCAGATACCCTTGTCGACGAAGGCGCCGGTGGCGGTGCGGCCGTAGTTCGGGTCACCGGGCGCCCACCAGCCGCCGGCGGCGTTGTACCAGGTGGCGCGGACGGTGACCTTGCGGGTGTAGGTGCCGTTGAACTCGGGCGACGTCAGGATCGGCTTCGGGTGGGAGCCCTTGGTCCCCGTGATGTGCCGGGTCGGGACGGCTTCGACGAGGATTGTGCCGCCGTCGAGCTGTTCACGCGCGGTCTCTTCGCCATTCTTATAGGTGACGCGGTACTTCATGAGGCGGAGGCCGTCGCTGCCGGGGACTTCGCGGACGCTGCCGGCGGTCAGGTTCGGGTCGGTCTCGTAGACGACGCGTGGGGAGATCTTCTCTTCGACTTCCTCGTCGACAATGCGGGTGAGGCCGATGGTGATGACGAGGCCGTTGGTGACGTAGGTGTCACGGGGCGGGTCGAGTACTTCCCCGGCGCCGGGGTTCACCCCGAGGACAGCAAGGACGTCCGCGACCGTCTGGGCCTGGGTGTAGAGGCTCTGTTCTTTGCCATCGAGACGGACGGTGATGGTGCGGGCCTTCGCCAGCCTGACGGTGAGGCCGGACGACAGCGGTGTGGCGAGGGCCGGGCGGACAAGGTCGCCTTCGCGGACCGTCATCCCGAGTTCCTGGAGGAGGGCGTCGACCGTCGCGGCGGAGGACATCATCTCGACGCGGAGGGTGTCGATCATGACGGTCACGGGGCGGGCGCGGACGACGGTGAGGGAGATGCCGGCAGCGGCGGCCGGGACGCCGGCGAGGGCGCCGCGGCTGGTGGTGAGCTTCCCGTCGAGGTAGACGCTGTCGCCGGGCTGGAGGTTGACGCCGGCGGCAGCGAGGACGCCGCCGACCGTGGCGGCGGTGGTATTGAGGCGGGCGAGGCGGCCATCGACGTTGACGGTGACGGGACGGGCACGCTGGATAGCCAGGCTGGAGTACTGGCCGCCGGTGGCCTGGAAGATGCGGTCGCCGGGGTTGAGGGCGACGGCAGCGGCGGCAAGGGCCTCGCTGCGGGTGTCGAAAGTCGCCTGGACGTTAAACGCCTCACCGTCGTGGATGACGGTGACGTTGTGGGACGGGAACAGCCGGGAGCCGAAGACAGCCAGCACTACGATCACGAAGATCGCAGCTGCATGATGCCGACCTCGAAAATGGCGGGGGTGCAGGAAGAGGTCGGACCGGGTGATGTGCTGTGCTTCAGCTATCCGGCGCCCGCGGTAGCGAGGCGACCGAACTGCCTGGGCCAAGTCCACTCCTCGGTACGAGATTTGTGGCGGCCCGCTGGCTGCGGGCTCACCGGACATGAAAGTACAGGCCGTGCACCTGCCTTCGATCCAGCCACCGGGCTTGTCCTGCGCCAGCTAGCTCGGACCCGGTTGGCTGCGGCACCCGAAGCTAACCACTTATGGCTGCTTCCTTCCGGACCTGACCAGGTTCATGGCGCTTCGCCGCGCAGGACCAGATCGTCAACACCGCTTGACAAGGACAGTCCCCGATGAACCAGCCCTCCGGCAGGGATTCAACCCCGCTGTAGCGGATTGCGGGTTCAGGGCACCGCTAGCTCCCCGTCTAGCACGACCACGGGTTACCGTACCGACCGGCTCCCGCCGGGTCAATACGCCTTGCAGCAGATATGACGGGTTGCCTTGAAGCGGGTAAAGGGCCTTCCGGCGGGTCAGACCTGGAGGGAAACGAGGAGCTCGCCCGCCTTGATCCGCTGGCCGGGCGCGACAGGCACGGATTCGACGACGCCGGCGGCGGGCGAGCGGAGCTCGTTGTTCATCTTCATGGACTCGATGACGAGGAGGGTGGCGCCGGTCTCCACGCGCTCGCCGGGCTGGCACTTCACTTCGAGGACGGAGCCAGTCATCGGGGCGGTGATCCGGACGAGCCCGGAGGCCAGGGACGCCTTCCCGGCGGGGCGGGCGCCGCCGGGCCGCCATGGGCCGACGTCGTAGTTGAAGGCGTGGCGGCCGATGGTGACGATCGCGCCACCCCGGCGCCGTTCGAGGTAGAGCTCCTCCGGGTGGTTGTCGATCATCAACAGGCAGAGGCCGGAGTCGCCGACGCGCTCCAGTTCGACCTGCTGCCAGTGCTCCTCGCCTTCGCGGCGAACGAAGACCACACCGTCTTCGCGGCGCACTTCGAGTGTGCTCTCCTCGTCACCGAGGCGGACTAGATACTTTTCGGCCAACGGCCCATCCCCTTCCCGGCGGTGCTGCCTGACATGCGGTCGCGCCAGACCGACGGCCCGTAGGTGGCGGCGCGGCCGTTGTGCCCGGCGGCAGCGCCGTTGCCGTTCTGGGCCTGCGGTTCGCCGCTCGTGACGAAGAGCAGGGCGGCGATCTCCGCCATGCGTTTCTGATTGTCGAGATGCTCTTCCGTGGCGATTTCATGGCGGTCGAGGAAGCCCGTGTCGAGCCTGCCTTCGATGAAGTCGGGCAGGTCGAGGATCTGCTGGAGGTAGGGCATGTTGGTGGCGACGCCGACGACCCGGAACTCGGCGAGGGCGCGCTTCATACGGGTGCGGGCGCCTTCGCGGTTGCGGCCCCAGGCGGTGACCTTGGCGAGGAGCGAGTCGTAGTAGGGGGTCACCTCGACGCCGTCGTAGAGGGCGCTCTCGACGCGGATGCCGGGGCCGGCCGGCTCGCGGGCCAGCACCACTCGGCCGACGGACGGCAGGAAGTTGTTGAAGGGGTCTTCCGCGACGATCCGGCATTCGATGGCCCAGCCGCGGGTGAGGAGCTCGTATTCGTCGTAAGGGAGCTCTTCGCCGGCCGCGACCAGGATCTGGTCCTTGACGAGGTCGACGCCGGTCGCGATCTCGGTCACCGGGTGTTCGACCTGGAGGCGGGTGTTCATCTCCAGGAAGAACCACTCGCCGTTCTCGGTGAGGAGGAACTCGACGGTGCCGACGCTGTGGTAGTCGGCGGCGCGGGCGATCTTGGTCGCGGCACGGCCGAGGGAGCGGCGCAGGTCGGGGGTGACCACCGGGCTGGGGCACTCCTCGATGAGCTTCTGATGGCGGCGCTGGATGGAGCATTCGCGTTCGCCGACAGGGACGATGTTGCCGAACTTGTCGCCGATGATCTGGACTTCGATGTGGCGGACGGGCGAGAGGTTGCGCTCGACGTAGATGGTGGCGTTTCCGAAAGCGGCCTGGGCTTCCTGCATGGCCCGCATCGCGGCGTCGTGGAAATCCGCGGGGTCCTGGACAAGGCGGATGCCACGCCCGCCACCGCCTGCGGCCGCCTTGACCATGCAGGGGTATCCCACCCTGTTCGCGGCCGCGAAGGCGTCGTCGATCGAGGTCGTTTCCAGGCTGCCGGGGACAACCGGGATGCCTGCGGCCATCGCGATCTTGCGGGCGGCGATCTTGTCGCCGAGGGCGCGCATCGACGCCGGCGAAGGGCCGATGAAGGTGAGGCCCGCGCGTTCGCAGGCTTCGGCGAAGTCGGCGTTTTCGGCGAGGAAACCGTAGCCAGGGTGGATGGCCTCAGCCCCGCAGGCCAGGGCCGTCTCGATGATCTTCGCGCCGTTGAGGTAGCTTTCGCGGGCGTCGGCCGGGCCGATGTGGTGGGCTTCGTCGGCGTAACGGACGTGCTGGGAGAGCCGGTCGACGTCGGAGTAGACGGCGACCGACTGGATCCCGAGGTCGCGCAGGCCGCGGACGATGCGGAGGGCGATCTCGCCGCGGTTGGCGATGAGCACTTTGGTGAACACGATACTTCTCTACGTTGCGTCGATGGGAGCCAAGCATACGCGCCAAGCGGCCAAAGAGGCGAGCGGTGGCACGGGCACCGGCTCGCGGATACGCTTGGCGGATGGACGACCATACGCTCCGCGTCCTGGAGTTCGACAAGGTGCTGACGATGCTGGCCGACGAAGCCGCCTTCAGCATCGGGCGCGAGCTTGCGTTGGCGGTGCGGCCCGAGACCGAGTTCGCGGCGGCGCTGGAAGCCCAGTGGGCCACGGCGGAGATGAAGCTCCTGGACCAGATGGGGATCGACGTCCCGTTTGCGGGGGCGAAGGACGTCCGGCCGCTCATCCACTCGGCGGCGATCGGGCAGGCGCTCGACCCCGGTGACCTCCTCGACACCGCGCAGGTGCTGCGGACCGCCGCCCGGGCGCGGAATGTGGTCGAGCGGATCCGGGCGCGGGTGCCGAGGCTCGGCGAGATCACCGACGAGATCGGCGACTTCCGGCACTTCACCGACGAGGTGGACGCGGCGATCACGGCGCGCGGTGACGTGGCGGATTCCGCAAGCGACGCCCTCGCGACGACGCGGAGGGAGCTGAGGGTCGCGCACGACCGCCTGGAACAGCGCGCCCAGGCGGCGCTCGCGGACGCTGTGCGGCGCGGGATCGCCCAGGAAGGGCTTCTGACCGAGCGCAACGGGCGCAAGGTCATCCCCCTCAAGGCCGACTACCGGGGCCAGATCCAGGGCATCGTCCACGATGTGTCGTCCAGCGGCGCCACCGTGTTCGTCGAACCAATGGGTGTGGTGGAGGCAGGGAACCAGGTGCGCGAACTCCAGCTGGCGGAGGAGCGCGAGGTCCGGCGGGTGCTCCAGCGGATCAGCGGGATGCTGGGCGCCCGCGAAGAGGCCGCCCTCGCCACGGTGATGGCGCTGGCGCGGCTCGACGTGCTGGTGGCGAAGGTGCGACTGGGGAAGAAGCTCCGGGCCCAGGTGCCGCCGCCGGGGGACGCGGAGAGCTGGCTGCATCCTTCGGGCCGAAGCATCATCGTCCGGGGGCGGCACCCGCTCTTGCGAGGGGACGTGGTCCCGACCGACATCGACGTCGGCGGGGACGCGCCGGGTGTGCTGATCACGGGCCCGAACACGGGCGGGAAGACGGTGGCGCTGAAGACGGTGGGCCTGCTGACCTTGATGGCCCAGGCCGGGATTCCCGTTCCCTGCGACGAAGGCAGCCAGTTCACGGTGTACCCCCGCGTCTACGCCGACATCGGCGACGAACAGTCGATCGAGCAGTCGCTGTCGACGTTTTCGTCGCACATGCGGAACATCACGGCGATCCTGACGAAGGCGGCGCCGGGGACGCTCGTGCTGCTCGACGAACTGGGGGCCGGGACCGACCCGGTCGAGGGCGCGGCCCTGGCTCGGGCGATCCTGGAGACGCTGTTGGAGCGCGGCTGCGCGCTTGTGGCAACGACCCACCACGGCGAACTGAAGGCCTTCGCCCACAGCGATCCGCGGCTGCGCAACGCCTCCGTGGAGTTCGACATCGAAACCCTGAGCCCGACCTACCACCTGACGATCGGGCTGCCGGGGCAATCGAACGCGATCGCGATCGCGCGGCGGCTCGGGCTGGACGAAGCTGTGCTCGAACGGGCCAGCCAGCAGCTTTCTCCGGAGCACTTCGAGTTCGAACAGCTGCTGGCGGAGATCCGGGACGAGCGCGCCGCCGCGGCTGAGGCCCGCAAGCGGGAGGAGCTCGCCCGGCGGGAGGCGGAGGAACTGCGGCTGGCTCTGGCCGAGCGGCGCGACCGGATCGAGCAGGAGCGGGCAAGCATCCTCCAGACGGCGACGCGGGAAGGGGAAGACGCGCTCGCTGACGTGCGGCGGGAACTCGACCAGGTGCGGAGACGGGCCGCGAACCGGGAGTTCGACGCAAGGGCCGCCGAAGAGACGTTGCGAACCCTCGACGCGAAGCTGGCGAAGGTGGCTGCCCGGGCGCGCCCCCAGCGGCGGGAGGCGGTGCGGCCGGCCGCTCTGAAGGCGATCGAACCGGGAGACACCATCCACGTGCGGGACATCCCGCAGCCGGGGGAGGCACTCTCGGCGGAGGGCGAGGACGGCCGCGTCGAGGTCCAGTTCGGAGGCCTGAGGATGAAGGTCTCGGTGGACCGGATCGACCGGGTTGAGGGCGTGACCCGGGCGCCGGCCCAACCGTCGGTGGTGCCGCTGGGGCCGAGTCCCGGGGTCGAACTCGACCTCAGGGGCCAACGCGCGGAGGAGGCGCTCCTGCGCTGCGAGACCTACCTCGACGACGCCTTCCGGGCGGGGCTGCCGTTCGTCCGGATCATCCACGGGAAGGGCACGGGGGCGTTGCGGGCGGCCATCCGGGAGACGCTGACGGGCCACCCGCTGGTGCGGCGGTTCGAGACCGCGCAGGCGAACGAAGGCGGCGAAGGCGTGACCATCGCCGTGCTGGCGGGATAACCATGCAGCCTGGATTCGACATGCCGGAACCGGCGGTGCCAGGCGATTCGCCGCTGGCAGCGCGGATGCGGCCGCGGAACCTGGACGAGTTCGTGGGGCAGGACGCCGCGATCGGCCGGGGATCGATGCTTCGCGGGGCAGTCGACCGCGGCCAGCTGCCGTCGGTCATCCTCTGGGGCCCCCCGGGCTGCGGGAAGACGACGCTGGCGCGGCTGCTGGCGAAGCACCTGACGGCCGAGTTCGTCGGGCTCTCTGCAGTGGCCTCGGGGGTGGCCGAGTTGCGGAAGGTCGTGGCCGAGGCAGCGGTGCGGCGCCAGATGGGGCGGCGGACGGTGGTGTTCATCGACGAGATCCACCGGTTCAACAAGGCCCAGCAAGACGTGATTCTCCCTTATGTCGAGGACGGGACGATCACGCTCATCGGCGCGACCACCGAGAACCCTTCGTTCGAAGTCGTCGCGCCGCTGCTCAGCCGGGCTCGGGTCGTGCGACTCACGGCGCTGACCCCGGATGACCTCGACCGGGTCATCGACGCGGCACTCAGCGACCACGAACGAGGCGTCGGCGCCCACGGGCTCACCATCGCGGAGAACGCGCGAAAGCTGCTGACGGAGGGCACGAACGGCGATGCGCGGGCGGCCCTCTCGGCGCTGGAGATCGCGGCGGAGTCGGCGCACGCCGCCGGGGCACGCGAGATCGACGCCGAGGCGGTCCAGCAGGCGCTGCAAGACCGGCGGCCGTACTACGACAAGGCGGCGGACTACCACTACGACACGGTGTCGGCGTTCATCAAGTCGATGCGGGGGTCGGACCCCGACGCGGCCCTCTACTGGCTGGCGCGCATGATCGAAAGCGGCGAAGACCCGCTGTTCATCGTCCGGCGGATGGTGATCCTGGCCTCGGAGGACGTCGGGCTTGCCGACCCGCAGGCGCTGACGGTGGCCGTGGCCTGCCAGCAGGCGGTCCACTTCATCGGGATGCCCGAGGGGTTCTACGCGATGGCGGAGTGCTGCCTCTACCTGGCGCTGGCGCCGAAGAGCAATTCGGCCGGGACCAGCTATGGCCGGGCGCGCGAGGACGCCGCGGCGACCTCCCACCTGCCGGTGCCGCTCCATCTGAGGAACGCGGCGACGGGGATGATGCGGCAGTTCGGCTATGGCAAGGGCTACCGCTACGCCCACGACGAACCGGGGCATTTCGCCCGCGGCGCAGCCTATTTGCCGGAAGGGTTGGAGCGGCGAAAGTATTACCTGCCTGGCGACACCGGGGCAGAACCGGGGCTCGGCCGGCGGCTGGAGAATCTCCGGGCAAGCGGCGACGCAGGCCCGTCAATCACGGAAGACAGAGACCCCAATGAAGATTGAGTTCCTTTATTCGAAGTCCACCGGGCGCGGGAAAGAGGCCGAAGAGGCCCTGGCGCAGGCCATCGAAGCGACGGAGATCGCCGCCGAGGTCACCTACACCGAGGTGGCCGACAGCGAGGACGCGAAGCACAAGCGTTTCCTCGGCTCGCCGAGCATCCGGGTGAACGGCATCGACGTGGAGTACGGCGAGCGCGAACCGGACGAGTACCAGGCGGGGACGCGGTATTACAACACTCCCCAGGGCTGGAAGCCGTTTCCCCATGCGCGGTTGATCGCGAACACGATCATCGAACAGCAGAAGCGACTGCAGGGGTAGGAGCCCCCGGAAGCGAGGCTTACCCGCGGTCGACCTCGGTGGCGACGCCGTCGAGGTGGCAGACGTCGTTGTGGCGGAGGAGGACGAGGCCGCCGGTGCGGTCGCGGACGATTTCGGTGATGGAACAGTTCGCGACGCTGAAGCCGCCCCGCCCGATGGCGGCCACTTCGAGACCAAGCACGAGGCGGCAGACTGCCTGGTTGACCCCGCCGTGGGCGACGGCGACGACGGTCTCCTCCCTCGAGCGCAGAGTTTCGAGAACGGCCGCGACGCGGGCGCCGAAAACGTCCCGGCCCTCTTCCCCGGGGAAGCGAGGGCGTTCGCCACGCGACCACGCGGCGGTGACTTCGGGGTAGCGTTCGCGGAGCTCCGGGCCGGTGAGCCCACTCACCTCACCGATGTCGTACTCCATGAGCCCGGGTTCGGGCTCCACGGGCAGGCCAAGGGCGGTGGCGATCGCCTCGGCGGTGGTGACAGCGCGCTTCAGGGGGCTTGTAAGGACCCGATGGATGGGTTCCTTGCGGAGACGCTCGGCGGTGGCGGCCGCCTGCCGTTGGCCAAGGGGCGTGAGGCCGAAGTCCATCCGGCCCTGCATGACGCCGCTGGCGTTGCCCATGGATTCGCCGTGGCGGACGAGTATCAGTCGCACCGGCCTTAACCGGACACTGGGCCAGGGAGTCTGAGGTCGACCCCGACGGGCACTTCCAGGCCCTCGTTGGGCACGGAGCGCCGCCGAAAGCCGAGGATCTCGACCCCTTCGATTACCCCGGTACGAGTGTTCTTCCGGAGCAGCGTACCGGGGGCCACCTCGATCATCACCTGATCCTCGGTAGGCGGCGCGACATCCAGGTAGAGGATGTCCCCGACGTCGTCGTACTCGACGGTTATCTTCGTTCCCATATCACGGTACCGAGCGGAAGCTCCTCGCTTAGAAAAGCTGTTGCGACCCAGAGTCTCGGCGAGTCGGAGTCGGTCTGAGGCTCATCGGTCACGACCGCCACCACAATGTGCGTCCCTCCGGCACCATCGTCAACCCGCCGGACCAGCAGCGTCTCGGCCAGCAGCCATGGGCGGCGGATCGCGATGTCAGGGTCGGCGAGCGCATCCGCGAGGAGTACGATGGCCACGTTGGGATGGCGGCGCCGGATGTGACGTTCCCTCTCCGCCGTCAGCTCCACCTGAGCGCCCAGGAACTCGCAAGGGAGCCACATCTCCCCGGCAGCTTACTCCGTCAGGCGGCGGTAGAGGGCGGGGAGGCGGCTGGGCAGGGATTCGATGTCTGCCACCACCTCGTAGCCCATGTCCTCGCACATCGTCTTCAGGTAGTCGTGGCCGGCGCGGTCGACGGTGAGGGCAAAGGGGGTGATGCCTTCGCGCTTGGCCTCGTTCAGCGCCTGCTTGGTGTCGTGGATCGCGTATTCCTTCTCGGTGCGGTCGCGGCCGTAGCCGTGGTCCTGGGGGCGGCCGTCGCTGAGAAGGAAGAGGATCTTCACCTTAGCGTCGGTCAGGTTCAGCTTGTGGGTCGCGTGGCGGATGGCCGGCCCCATGCGCGTGGAGCGGATCGGGGTGATCTTGTCCAGCCGCCGCTTGATGGGCTGGTCGAGGCCTTCGTCGAAGTCCTTGATGACGAAGAACTCGACGTTGTCGCGCCCGTAGCCGCTGAAGCCGTAGATGCCGTACTGGTCACCGATGGTTTCGAGCGCCGTCATGAGGAGGACGGTGGACTCCTTCTCCAGATCGATGATCCGCTTCGGGGGGCTGGAGAGCTCCTGCCGGCGCTTCGAAACCCACCAGCTGAGGTACTTGCGCGGGTCGTCGTCGTAGTCGTCGTCGTCGTACTTCTTCTCGCGCTTGTTGATCTCTTCGTCGGTGCTGGCCGACATGTCGATGAGGAAGGCGACGGCGACGTCGCGCTCGATCTTGTTCCGGCGCCAGTAGATCTTGTCGCTGGGGCTGGCCCCCGCCCGGCGCTCGGTCATCCACTCGATGGCAGCATCGAGGTCGAAGTCTTCGCCGTCGGGGAGGCGCTTGATCTTGCGGAAGAGCTCGGGCTTCATCAGCTCGAACTGCTTGCGAGTCTGGGCGACGAGGCCGGCATGTTCGCGAAGGGCGTTCTCGTAGAAGTCCTCTTCGCCCTGTTCGAGCTTCGACTCCTTCACCGCGCACCAGCGGGGTTTGTAGTCCTGGGCGCGGAAGTCCCACTCGTCGTAGTAGTAGACGGTGACGATGGGGATGAGGGCTTCGTCGCCTTCGCCCTGGCCGGTGCTGTCGTCGCCGGTCTTGTCGCCCTTCTGGGGGCCGTCGTCGGTCTGGGGGGTGCCGGCCTCCTTCATGAGGTTCGACATGAACATGCCGGTCGTGGCGTCGAGGTCGCCCTCCATGAGCGCGTCGAGGTCGATGTCGGCGCTCTTTTCGAGGAGCTCCTGGAGCTGTTCCGGGGTCAGCTGCTGGGGCGACATCTCGCCGGCGTCGCCGCCCTGGGCGTCCTTACGGAGCTTCATCAGGAGCTCGACGAGCTCTGGTTTGAAGTCGCCGCGGAAGTCGACGTCCTGCGGGCTCTCATAGTCCTGTTCGCCTTCGCCGACGTCGCCCATCTTGGCAGAGCCGCCTTCGCCGCCCATTTCGCCGGCTTCCATGGACATGCCCTCGGCGCCTTCAATCGGCTCCACGGACTCCCAGTCGGGCACGTCTTCGTAGATGTTCGGGATGGAGGCGGCGAGCTTGTAGAGACGGAGCGTGGCTTCGGCGGCATCTTCCACGAGGGCGCCTTCGTTGGCGAGCGCCTGGAGGACACCGAGCGCCTGTGACATCACCTCGGCGCGGCTGCGAGGCCAGAGGACCGCGTCGATGCCGTCGAGGCTGGAGCGGACGAGGTTCTCGACGAAGGCGTTCCGAAGGGGCAGGCGGGTGACGTCCGGGCGCTTCGTGAGCTCTTCCCGCTGCATCGAGCGGAGCGGCCTGCGGATGCCGCCGTATTCGCGGCGGATGGCGCCGTCGACGCGAGAGTCTTCGGCGATGGTATAGAGGTCGCTGGCCATGTCGCGGTCGGGGAAGAGGTCGAAGAAGTGCTCGATCTCGGTGAATGCCTTGGACTCGCCCATCTCTTCGGCGATGGCCACGCGGCTGGTTTCGAAGATGTTGCCGGGGCGATCGAAGTCGAACTCAAAGCTTCCGAATTCGAGGTGGCCGGCCTGGTGGGTGGCGAACACCTTGAACGCGGCGAAGTTGTCGGCCTTGTCGTGGTAGCGCTCCATCACTTCGGGGAGGTAGATGGCCGAGCCTTCGGTGCTGGCGCGGTGTTCGTCGACCCAGCCGATGCCCTTTTCGGCGAGTGCGGCGGTCGTCTGGACGGTGACGTTGCGGGCGGTGAGGGCCTTGCAGTAGAGGCGCAGGATCTCGCCGACGCGGTTGAGCTCGACCCGCGCGGAAAGGGTGTCGAGGATGTCTTCGCCGCGGGTGGACTGCAGGCGGAAGTAGGCCTCGCCGCCGTCGTGGCTGGCCTGGAGGATCTTCAGGCCCGCGGCGTGCCACGGTTCGAGTTCGTCGACCCGGATGCGTTCGAGGACGCGCGGGACGCTGGTGACGAAGTCCATCGCCGCGTAGGGGGAGTAGGGCGCGAGCTGCTCTGCGAGTTCGACGACCTGCTGGTGGTCGTCGGGTTCGAGCTCCCCGAGGGCGAGGGCGGCTTCCTCGAAGTACTGGAAGGCGGAGCGGTTGTGGCCGCGGGCGACCTGGGCAGAGAGCAGGAGGTAGCGTTCGCGGACAGGGCCGTGGACCTTGTGGATGAGCGGCACGCCGCGTTCGAAGTAGAGCCGGGAGTCGGCCCAGCTGGACTGGGCGAGTTCGACCGCGAAGGCGAGGTAGGGCAGGCGGTCGTCTTCGTCGAGCCGTTCGAGGACGGTGGGAGACGAACTGAGGCAGGCCGAGGCGAGTTCGTAGCTGTGCCGGGAGAGCTCGTCGATGAAGAGGACGAGGCGGGCGGCCTGGGACGGGCGGAGCACCTTGAAGACGCCGGGGCCGAGGTCGTAGAACTGGGCAGCGAGGGAGGAGCTCTTCCAGTTGCCCTTGTAGAGGCGGCGGCCGAGGTCGGCCCATTGGCGGAGGTGGTTCGGGCCGATGGTCTCGATGACGCCCGGTGTGGAGCGGAGGAAGGAGACGGCGAGCGGCGCGGACTCCGTGGCCATGGAGACGGCTTCGCGGCCAAGGTGCTCGATGGCGTCCCAGGTGGTGTTTTCGGGGAAGGCGGCGGAGGCGCGGAAGTATTCGAGGGCGGCTTCCCACGAGCGGAGGCTGAGGCCGGTCAGCTCGACGCCGGTCTCGGTCCACTGCTGGAGCTGCGAGGGGCTGAGGCGAGGCGCGAGGGCACGGAGGGCGGCTTCGAAGTGCTGTTCGAGGGGCGCCGGGAACCCGGACAGACGCTCGCGATGGCGGGCGATCAACTCACTGATGACGCTCAAACAACCCCTCCACAGACCTGTAGCCAGCCACCCGGGACGCCAGCCTGTTCACAGCTGGCCCGATGACGCAACGAACGTGCGGGTGGGATCAGGGTAATCGTAAAAGATGACCTCGTCGGTTGTCGTGTCCCAGGTCGCGCAGGAGAGCTGGAAGCCGTTGCGGTGGTCCCGGGGGTCGCCGGCGGAGCCGGGATTGATGACGAGCGTCCCGCCGAAGCGCTGGGCCATCTTGAAGTGCGTGTGCCCGACGATGAGGGTGTCGCAGCCGAGGGTGGCAGCCTTCGCCCAGATGGTTTCGTGGGGATAGTGGTAGTCCTTCCAGGGCTCCCAGGGCGAGCCGTGCGTCATGACGACGCGCTTCCCTTCGATGATAGCCTCGATCCGGTAGGGGCGGGTGCGGAGCCATTCGACGAGGTCCTGGCGAACCTTCGGGTTGGCGCGCGCCCGCTCGCCGTCGGGGCCGAGGATGGTCTCTTCGTGGTTCCCAAGGATGACGCGGGCGCCGGTGTCGCGGAGGAGTTCGACGACTTCGTTCGACCAGCGGAATTGGAAGACCGAGTCGCCCGCACACCAGAGTTCGTCGTAAGGGGCCATGAGTTCGAGGGCGCGCTGCAGCCCGGGGAGGTTGCAGTGGATGTCGGAGACGATCGCGATTCTCATCGCGGGTACCGAGTCCCGAGTCGCGAGTCCCGAGTCCTGAGGGCCCCTGTCATCGAGAGGGCGCGTCCTGGCGCGCTCGAGACTGGATCGCCCCGAGCATGCGCCCGATCTCCTCGCAGCGGGCGAAGAGGCCGTCGAACGTCTCCGTGGGGAGATAGCCCACGTCTGAGGCGACATAGAGGTGGGACATGACTTCGGCACAGGACCCCTTGGCGATCCCGACCGACCGTAGGAACTCGTTCGGGCGGTTCCGGTCGAACCCCTCGGCAAGGTTGGCCATGATAGATACCGACGCGCGCTGCAACTGACTGGCAAGACCAAAGTCCCGCGCAAGGCCGCCGTCCCGGGTGGCGCGGTAGACCTCGGCGGTCAGTTCGCGAGCCCTCTGCCAAACGATGAGGTCCTGGAACCGGTTCGCCGCCATTTCGCCTCCGGGTGGGACTCGGGACTCGGGACCCGGTACTCGGTACTCGGTACTCGGTACTACTCGAAAATGCTCGTCGCCACTTCCTCGATGCTGCGCTGGATCTCGGCGTCGTCGGTGAGAGCCCAGGTGATGGCGACCTGGCAGGCCCGGCGAGCCGGGATGCCCTTCTTCATCAGGCGGCCGGCGTAGATGAGCAGGCGGGTGCTGACGCCTTCGCCGAGGCCGTGTTCGCGGAGGTTGCGGACCTTTTCGCCCAGCTTGGCAAGGTCCAGCGCCTGGGCGCGGTCGCATCCGGATTCGTGGGAGATGATCTCGGCTTCCTGTTCGCGCGGCGGGTAGCCGAATTCGATGGCGATGAAGCGCTGGCGGGTGGAATGCTTGAGGTCCTTGAGGGCGCTCTGGTAGCCCGGGTTGTAGGAGATGACAAGGAGGAAGCCGTCGGCGGCTTCCACCACCTGGCCGAGCTTCTCGATCGGGAGGAGACGGCGGTAGTCGGTCAGCGGGTGGATGAGGACGGTGGTGTCCTTGCGGGCTTCCACAACTTCGTCGAGGTAGCAGATGGCGCCGACCTTGACCGCGCGGGTGAGGGGACCGTCGACCCAGTGGGTGCCGTCGGTATCGAGGAGGTAGCGGCCGACGAGGTCGCTGGCGGTGAGGTCTTCGTGGCAGGCGACGGTGATGAGCGGCATGCGATGTTCCGCCGTCTTGCCCGTGGCGGTAGAAACCCGGGTAACGGGGCGGGCGAGCCGGTAGGCCATGTATTCGACGAAGCGGGTCTTGCCGGCGCCCGTGGGGCCCTTGAGGAGGACCGGGATGCGCTGTTCGTAAGCCATTTCGAAAAGGGCCACTTCATCGCCGATGGGCAGGTAGTACGGCTCGTCCTGGACGGTGTACTCCTCGACGGCGTGGATTGTGGCGGCCGGGTGTGCGGTGTCAGACAAACCAGTTACCTCCCGGCAGCGGCCTTAAGCCGCTGCTGCAGTGTTTCCCATGCGCGCTGGATGGCCGTTTCCAGGCCAGCCAGCGTGCTGTTGTTCTCGATGACGACATCGGCGCGAGCGGTGCGCTCGGCGTTCGAAAGCTGCGAGGCGATCCGGGCGCGGGCCGCGGCTTCGTCCATGTTGTTGCGCGTGGCAAGCCGTTGGACGGCGATGTCCGGTTCGACCACGACGACCCAGATCTCGTCGGCGAGGTCTTCCCAGCCGGCTTCGAAGAGGACGGCAGCTTCGAGGACGGCGAGCCCGGTGCCGCCGACTTCGAGCTCGGAGAGCTCGGCGGTGGCGAGCTTGCGGATGCCGGGCCAGACGATGTCGGTGAGCTTCTTCAGCTCGTCCGGCTTGCCGAAGACCTTGCCGCCGAGGACGCGGCGGTCGATGGTGCCGTCGGGCGCGACGAGGTCATCGCCGAAGGTGGCGACGACGGCGCGGAAGGTGTCCGTGCCCGGTTCGTAGGTGCGATGGCCGAGGAGGTCGGCATCGAGGACCGGGATATTCCGGTCACGGAAGAACTTCGTGACCGTGGACTTGCCGCTGGCAATGCCGCCGGTCAGGCCAATGACGTGCAAGGGAGTCTCCGGAGCGCGGGCGCTGTTAGTCGAAAGCTAAGGATACCGCCGGGGGGGAAGGGGCGGCAAACGGGAGGGGTGGGGGCTCAAGGGGATCAGGCTCCCCTGGCCGGATGTCGCGCCGGGCGGGGACAAGCCCGGTGCTACTTGCTCGTGCGTTCGAAGATCAGCAATTCGTTCCCGCCTTCGTCGTACAGCGTCAGCTTGCCACCGGCTTCCTTGTAGGACCGGGCCTGCCCGAGGAGCGCCCAGTAGTCCGACTCGGCCCGCAGCTGCGCTTCCGAGCCACCGGTTAGTGTGGACGCGATCTGCCCCACCGAGAACGCGTCTCCCGGGCCGAGCTTGTAGGGCCCACCGTAGTGGTTGACGGCGCTCTTGCCTTTGACCTGCCCGTCGGCGAACTCCGCGGTAATGGTCACGCCCGCGGGATCGAAGGAACTCGCCGCCGAGCCGACCAGCTTCCACGCGGTCCCTTCCAGGGGCTGGTCGGACGAGCACCCGGCCAGGGCAACGAGCGACACGGCCACAAGAAGGGTCGCGGCCAACGACATGGACGGGCGGCGGAAGTCAGCCAACGGCGGGCTCCAGTGGGAAGGTCACCACGATCACTGGGGATGCGGCGAGACCGAGCTCCTCCAGATCCTCACCTTCGAGCGCCAGCGCGACCACCTCTCGCAGATTGCCGGCAACCGCGTCCAGGGTCTCGCCCTGTGTGACGGCGTTCAGTTCCGGACATTCGGCAACGTAGCCCGATTGCTCTCCCGGACGGATGACGGCGTGAACGGTGCGCTGCACGGGACGAGCATAGCGCAGCCGGCTACTTCCCGAGCACGATGTCGATCCCCGCAAGTACCAGCTCGAGCTTCTGGCGCGTGACTTTGCCGACGCGGTCCGTGAGCGCCGACCTGTCCAACGCAACGATCTGGGAAACGTTGGCCACTGAATCCTTGGGGAGGCCGGTGGCCCTCGCGGCGAGAATGACGTTTCCGGGGGCGTCGCCCCACTTGAGGTTGCTGGTCAGGGGTACACACACCACCGTCGCGATCCGGCTCCGGTTCAACGAGTCGCCCTGCACGACCAGGACCGGCCGAGAGAATCCAGGGGCCGACCCCACCGGCTCCGCAAGGTCCGACCACCAGACCTCGCCTTGGGAGATCACCACTCGCTTCGTTCCAGCACGCGGAGTGCAGCGGTGTGCGCGAAGCCGTCCGACTCCGGTTCGATCTCCTCGCAAACACGGTTCATGGCTTCGGTCACCTCGTCGGGCGAGTGGCGGGCAACGAATTCCCGAACGGCCCGGCTGTAGAGGCGACTTCGGGACGTCTTCATTCGGCGGGCGAGCCGATCTGCCTCATTAAAGACATCGTCGGGGATAGAGATGGCAGCTTTCATACTGGGAGTATGACTACACCGGCGTCGGCGGGTCAACCGCGCTGAGGTTCCATTTCGGTGCCGGCTCCGCCGTCGCCCCCTCAGCTCTCCACGAGGCGGACGCGGTTGCGGGGGGCGGCGCGGTTACAGGTTTCGCAGTGGTAGACGAGGCTGACGCCGTGGCCGCAGGCGTTGTCGACGATCGAGAGGTCGTGTTCGCCGTACCTTTCGCCCCACGACGAGAGCGCGCCGACGACGACGCCGAGGGCATGGCCCTTGCCGGTGAGGGTGTAGGCGGAGCGCGGCGGCCGGTCGCTGTATGGGCGGCGGGCGACGATGCCTTCGCGTTCGAGCACCTTGAGGCGGTCCGAGAGGATGCTGGAGGGGATGCCTTCGACCGTTTCACGGAGGTCGGAGAAGCGATGGTGGCCGCGGAGGATGTCGCGGACGATGAGCAGCGACCAGCGGTCCCCGACGATGTCAAGAGTGCTGGCGATCGGGCAGCGGACCCGGCGTGACATTGGCAGTTGCCCTCCCTGGGGAGTGTTGGGTATGCTACCAGCGCGAAGGGGTAAGTTCAATTTCTGGACTGACCCCGCCATCTTCGCATGAGGATCTCGCGACGCCCGGCCACCGGAGGCCAGCATGAACGGCACAACCCGCGACATCCTCGCCGCCGCACTCGACGGCCGAAACCCGGCGCCCGCCCAGGCGCTGACCCTCGCGAGAGAGACGGACCTTGGCCCGTTGCTTGAGACGGCGGCGACCCTCCGCGACCGCGGCCACGGGAACCTCATCTCCTACTCGCGCAAGGTCTTCATCCCGCTGACCCAGCTCTGCCGCGACGTCTGCCACTACTGCACCTTCGCGCATCCGCCGAAGCCCGGCCAGCGCGCCTACATGACCCCTGAGGAAGTGCTGGAGATCGCCCGGGCGGGGGCCGCGGCAGGTTGCCACGAGGCCCTCTTCACGCTGGGCGACAAGCCCGAGCTTCGCTACAAGGTGGCCTCGCGCGAACTGGCGGAGATGGGCCACCCGACCACGATTTCGTACCTCACAGCGATGGCGGAACTCGTGCTGAAGGAGACCGGGCTGCTGCCCCACGCGAACCCCGGCGTGATGACCCGCGACGAGATCGCGGCGCTGCGGAAGGTGACCGTTTCGCAGGGGATCATGCTGGAGAGCGCCTCCGAGCGCCTCTGCCAGAAGGGGGGCGTGCACTACGGGTCGCCCGACAAGCGCCCGTCGGTGCGCCTGGAGACGATGCGGCACGCGGGCGAACTGGCGGTGCCCTTCACCTCGGGCATCCTCATCGGCATCGGGGAGACGCGCGAGGAACGGGTCGACGCATTGCTCGCCCTCCGCGGCCTCCACGAGGAGTTCGGCCATATCCAGGAGATCATCGTCCAGAACTTCCGGGCGAAGGACGGCACGAAGATGGCCGCGGCGCCGGAACCGGACCTCGACGACCTCCTCTGGACGATCGCCGTGGCGCGCATCATTTTCGGGGCGGAGATGAACATCCAGGCGCCGCCCAACTTGAGTTATGACGAGTATCCACGGCTGGTCGCCGCCGGGCTGAACGACTGGGGAGGGGTCTCGCCGGTGACGCCGGACCACGTCAACCCGGAAGCGCCGTGGCCGCACCTCGACCACCTTCGCCGGAACACGGCCGCCTGCGGGAAGGAACTGGTCGAGCGGCTGGCGGTCTACCCCGCCTACAACCAGGACCTGGCGCGATGGCAGGACGAGGCGCTGCGGACGCCGGTGCTGCGGGCGATCGACGGCGACGGGTTCGCCCGGACCGGGGCATGGTCGCCGGGGATCGCGATGGAGGTGCCGGCGAGGTACGCGGCGCTCGCGCATGGCCCCCTGGCTTCGCCGAAGGGCACCGCCGTCGCGCCGATTATCGAGCGGGCGCTGGCCGGGGAAGACCTGACCGAAGCAGACATCGAACGGCTGTTCCGGGCACGCGGCCCCGAGTTCGACGCCGTCTGTGCGGCGGCCGATTCGCTCCGGCGGCAGGTGAACGGCGATGTCGTCACGTACGTCGTGAACCGCAACATCAACTACACGAACATCTGCTACTTCCGCTGCCAGTTCTGCGCGTTTTCGAAGGGCAAGCTGAGCGAGAACCTGCGCGGTCAGCCCTACGATCTCGGCACGGACGAGATCTCACGGCGCGCTATCGAAGCCTGGGGGCGCGGCGCGACGGAAGTCTGCATGCAAGGCGGCATCCACCCCGAGTACACGGGCGAGACCTACCTCGCCATCACCCGGGCGGTCCGGGACGCGGTCCCCGGGATGCACATCCACGCGTTCTCGCCACTCGAAGTCTGGCAGGGAGCAGCGACCCTCGGGATCGGCCTCGACGAATACCTGGGGCGGCTGAAGGAAGCCGGACTGGGGACGCTGCCCGGGACCGCGGCCGAGGTGCTCGACGACGAGGTGCGTACCATCCTTTGCCCGGACAAGCTGACGACGGCGCAGTGGTTCGAGGTGATGGAGGCGGCGCACCGCGCCGGCTATCGCACGACAGCGACGATCATGTACGGGCACGTGGACGGCCCCCGGAACTGGGCGCGCCACCTCTCGCGGCTGCGCGACCTGCAGAAGAAGACGGGCGGCTTCACCGAGTTCGTGCCGTTGCCGTTCGTACACATGGAGGCGCCCATCTACCTCAAGGGGCGGGCGCGAAAGGGGCCGACCTTCCGGGAGGCGGTGCTGATGCACGCCGTCGCGCGGCTCGCGCTCCACCCGCACATCACGAACATCCAGGTCTCGTGGGTGAAGATGGGACCGGAAGGCGTGAAGGCCTGCCTCAACGCCGGATGCAACGACACCGGCGGGACGCTGATGAACGAGAGCATCACCCGGGCGGCGGGCACGGAGCACGGCCAGGAGATGCCACCGGCGGAAATGGACGCGCTTATCCGGTCGGTCGGGCGGGTGCCGCGGCAACGCAGCACACCCTACGGCACGCCGCCGGCCGAGCAGGTGCAGCGCTCATATCAGGCGCCGGAACTGACGCCGGTCGTCCTCACGCCCGCCCGGAAATGGCAGCGCGACGGGGAGCTGGAGCTGGTGCGGAACTGAGCCCCTCACCCCGGCCCTCTCCCACTTCGTGGGAGAGGGAGAACCGCAAGTGTACCCAGGGCCGACTGCCGACAGCCGAGAGCCGGATCCCGTCAGCCGGCTTCGGGGAAGGTCACGCAGGTGGTGGTGCTTTCGATGCCTTCGACGGCGCGGATGTGGCGGCTGATGACGGCCGGGACGTCGGTCAGCGTGGGGACGTCGACCACGGCGACGATGTCGTAGGGACCCATGACCTGGTAGACCTCGCTGATGCCGTCGACGGCGCTGAGCTTGTTGAAGACGTCGATGGTCTTCGCGGGGTCGACGACGATGAGCACAAACGCCTTGATGGAAGCCATGGAAGTTCACTCCTGGGCGAGGTTCGAATCGTACCGGGTCCGGGTTGATTATCCGCCCGCGGGGAAAACCCGGGCAATGGCGGAAACAGAGACGTAACAGTTGGCGCGCGTCAGTCGCGGCCGGCGGAGCGCCAGGTGCGGGAGCCGGGGACGAAGGCGTAGCGGTCGCCGAGCTTTGGGGCGATGGTCCTGGCCTTCATCGCCCGGAGCCGGTCGCCGAGCATCGCCGTCGCGGAGGGTTCGCCGTGAGCGAGGAAGACCGTCTGGGGCGGCCGCGGCGCGGTCCGCACCCAGTCGAGGATGCCGTCGCGGTCGGCGTGGGCGGAGAGGCCTTCGATGGACACCCAGTGGCAGCGGACGGGGATGTCCTCGCCGTGCATGCGAAGAGTTGGTGCGCCTTCCATGAGCGCGCGTCCTCGGGTGCCGGCCGCCTGGTAGCCAACGAGGACGATGAGGCTGTCCGGATTGGCAAGGTGACGGCGAAGGTGGTGGAGGACACGCCCGCCAGTGAGCATGCCGCTCGAGGAGATGATGATCCGGGGGCCCGGGAGGTCGTTGAGGCGCTGCGACTCCTCGACCGTGCGGTGGAAGCTGACGGTGTGGGGGAAAAGCGGGCCGCCGGGCCGGGTGGCGGCGTCGCCGTCGAGTTCGTGGCGGCCGAGGTGGCGGTTGTAGATGCGGGTGACGTCCACCGCCATGGGGCTGTCGACGTGGATGGGGATCTCCGGCAGCTTGTGCTCGTCCATGAGCTTGCGAAGGAGGAGGGTCACGACCTGGGCGCGGGCGACCGCGAAGGCCGGGATGAGGATGGTCGCGCGGCGGCGAATGGCGGCGAGGAGGGGGCCGCGAAGCTGCTCTTCGAGGGTCGCCGGATCGTGGAGACGGTCGCCGTAGGTTGAGTCGAGCACGAGGGTGTCGCATTTCGGCAGCGGTTCGGGGTCGAGGTGGAGGGGAGCGTCGTAGCGGCCGAGGTCGCCGCTGAAGACGATCGTGGTGGCGCCGTCGTCCCCGGGCGCGAGCGCTTCCACACTGGCGGCGCCGAGGATGTGCCCTGCCTGGCGGAAGCGGACACGCAAGCCCGCTGGTTCGAACCACTGGTGGTAGGACACGGGCCGCAGGTGACGGAGAGCGTTCTCGGCGTCGCGCTCCGTGAACAGGGGAAGGGCGGGATGGTGCTTGCTGAAGCCCTTGCGGTTGGCGTAGTCGGCGTCTTCTTCCTGGAGGCGGGCGGCATCGAGGAGGAGGACCTCGGCGAGCTCGGCCGTCGCGGGGGTGCAATAGACGGGACCACGGTAGCCATCGCGGACGAGGCGGGGGAGGTAGCCGGAGTGGTCGATGTGGGCGTGGGTGAGGACAACGGCGTCGAGGCGGCGGACGTCGAACGAGGGCGGCGCCCAGTTCCTCAGGCGGAGGTCCTTGAGGCCCTGGAAGAGGCCGCAGTCGACCAGGAGTTCGCCGTCGTCGTGGCTGAGGAGGAAGCGGGAACCGGTGACCGTGCCGGCCGCGCCATGGAAGGCAAGCTGAAGGACCATGGGCCGAGCTTACCCGCCGGGAGCGGTAATGCGCACGGCGGGCAGTCGATTGAGCGGGTCGATGCTCCCCACGCGGCACTTCTATCCCGGGGGTATACTGCGGCTATACTGGGCGCTCACAAGACGGAGGGGGCCACGGTAATGAAAGTGCTTGTTGCGGTTGATGGGGGGGAAACGAGCGAACGAGTGCTCGCGGCCATCGCGGGGTGG
Organism: Chloroflexota bacterium; assembly: GCA_016234445.1. Lineage (GTDB taxonomy): Bacteria > Chloroflexota > Dehalococcoidia > Tepidiformales > Tepidiformaceae. Next base: position 57,377 of record JACRBT010000004.1, read on the forward strand.
GCGGCGGCGACGTCGGCCGACGTACACCTTCTGACAGTGCTTCATCCCAAGGACGTCCACGCGACCCTGGCGTCGCGAGGGTTCGGCCATTCCCTGACACCGCAGGGGACGGCGTCGGGGTCCATCCTTCGGGCCGAGGAACCGCCCGCCGTGGCAGCCGAGGACCGGACGCAGGCCCTGGAGCGCGTGACCCAGGAGACGGCCGCCCGGTTACGGGAACTGGTCGCCAGCACGCTCCCCGGGGTCCAGGCGACGATGCACGTCGAAGCGTCGGACAAGACGGCGGAAGAAATCGTCAACCAGGCGTCACACCTGGGCGTCGAGCTGATCGCGATGGGGACGCACGGTCGGCGCGGCGTGGCCCGGGCCATGCTTGGGAGTGTGGCTGAAGAGGTGGTCCGGAACTCTCCGGTGCCTGTGCTCGTCGTCGGGCCGGCGATGCCCTGACGCCGCGAGACGGGCTCAGTCTTCGCGCAGCCTCAGGACGGCCATGAAGGCCTCCTGGGGGATCTCGACGTTGCCGACGCGCTTCATCCGCTTCTTGCCTTCGGCCTGCTTTTCGAGGAGCTTGCGCTTGCGGGTGATGTCGCCGCCGTAGCACTTGGCGAGGACGTTCTTGCGCATGGCGCGAATGGTTTCGCGGGCGACGATGCGGCCGCCGACCGCCGCCTGGATGGGGACGTCGAACATCTGGCGGGGGATGAGCTCGCGGAGCTTCGAGACGAGCACGCGCCCCTCGCGAGCCGCGTTCGAGGTGTGGCTGATCAGCGAGAGCGCATCGACCGGGACGCCGTTTACGAGGACGTCAACCTTGACGAGGCTGGCGGGACGGTAGCCCGAGAGGTGGTAGTCGAGGCTGGCGTAGCCGCTGGTTGAGCCCTTCAGGTTGTCGTAGAAGTCGACCAGGATCTCGGCCATCGGGATGTCGTATTCGAGCATGACGCGGGCTTCGCCGGGGGCGAGCTCGCTTTCGGGTTCGAGGAACTCCATGCGCAGGAACTGCCCGCGGCGGGTGGTGACCAGTTCCATCACCTGGCCGATGTAGCGGCTGGGGGTGATGACGTCGATCTTGGCCCACGGCTCCTGGATTTCGGCGATCTTCGAGGGGTCCGGCAGGTCGGCCGGGTTGTCGATGAGGATCGTCTCGGCGTTTGTGAGCTTGACCTGGTATTCGACGCTCGGCGCCGTCGTCAGGAGGCTGAGGTTGTATTCGCGTTCGAGGCGTTCGCCGACGATTTCGAGGTGGAGCAGCCCGAGGAAGCCGCAGCGGAAGCCGAAGCCGAGGGCGACCGAGGACTCGGGTTCGTAGACGAGGGAGGCGTCGTTCAGGCTGAGCTTGGAAAGGGCCTCGCGCAGCTCCTGGTACTGGTCGGAGTCGGTGGGATAGATGCCCGCGAAGACCATAGGCTTGGCCTGGCGGTAGCCGGGAAGGGGCTCGGCGGCCGGGTCGGCCTCGAGCGTGATGGTGTCGCCGACGCGGCAGTCGGCGACGTCCTTCAGGCCCGTGGCGACGTAGCCCACCTCGCCGCAGGCAAGGACCGGGAGCGGGCGCATCTGGGGCTGGAAGGTGCCGTATTCGAGCGGTTCGAAGGTGGTGCCTGTCTGCATCAGGTGGAGCGTTTGGCGTCCTTCGAGCGTGCCAGAAAAGACGCGGACGTGGGCGACCACGCCCTTGTAGGCGTCGTACTTCGAGTCGAAGATGAGCGCCCGGAGGGGCTGGCGGGCGCTGCCGCTGGGGGGCGGGATCCGTTTGGCGATCGCTTCGAGGATCTCGGGGATACCCGTGCCTTCCTTGGCGCTGGCGAAGATCACCTCCGACTGGTCGAAGCCGATGACGCGTTCGAGTTCCGCCGCGACGCGTTCGGGCTCGGCGTGGGGAAGGTCGATCTTGTTAACGACGGGGATGAGCTTCAGGTCCTGGTTCATCGCCAGGTAGACGTTCGCGAGGGTCTGGGCCTCGATGCCCTGGGAGGCGTCGACCACAAGCAGGGCGCCTTCGCAGGCGGCGAGGCTACGCGAGACTTCGTAGGTGAAGTCGACGTGGCCGGGAGTGTCGATGAGGTTGTATTCGTATTCCTGGCCGTCGGCGGCGCGGTAGGTCATACGGGCGGCGGCAGCCTTGATGGTGATGCCCTTTTCGCGTTCGAGGTCCATGGAGTCGAGGAGTTGCTCGGCCATTTCGCGCTTGGAGACGGTGCCCGTGGTTTCGAGGAGGCGGTCGGCGAGGGTCGACTTGCCGTGGTCGATGTGGGCGATGATGCAGAAGTTGCGGATGCGCGTCTGGTCCACGGATCGAGCGTATAGGGGTTAGGGGTTAGGGGCGCTGGGGGGGCCGGTTAATCGAGGAGGGCGATGAAGTCTTCGACGGTGAGGCCAGCCCGGGCGATCTGGTCCCGAAGGAGGCCGACCCCCACCAGGTCGTGCATGGGGATCGAAAGCCGGAAGGGGGAATCCGGTTTCCGCAGGATGACGTGGCTGCCCGTCTGCCGGGCGACAGTCCACCCCGCGTGCTGGAACGCCCGGACTGCCTCCCGGCCGGCATCCTCGGGACCTTAGGCACCTGCCGCTACTTCGACCTCGTGGGTCTCCAGCGGCACGGTCAATGGCAGCCCATCTTCACGGCGAACATCGAGACAGAGTTGGATTGCTTCCTTGATGTTCTCAAGCGCCTCGGCGGAGGACCGTCCCTGGCTCATACAGCCAGGAATGACCGGGCACTCGGCGATGTAGAGGCCGTCCTCGTCGCGGTAGATGGTGACAGGGAACTTCATGGCGGCTCCAATCTCGTCCAGACGAGATTGAGTGTACCGCAGCCACACGCCCGCCGGGTGCCGATCGACGCCGGTTCTCAGCTTGAGTGGCCCCCGTGCACGCTCGACGAACTGGTGCTGGCGAAGCGGCGCAGTATCTATCCCGTGGTCCCGACGTACACGGTGTCCCCCGACCGCAGCGCCGGATCGTCCGCGGCATCGACGATCGCCTGCGCGAAGTCGTCGATGGACGGGAGGTATCCTGCCTGCTCGCGGCGGAGGTCGATGAGGCCAGGCAGCTTTCGGTCCATGAGCCGCGGTGTGGTGGTACCGTCGATCAGGTCGCCGCTGACGACAACGAGGCTGACGCCCCGCGAGGCGAGCTCCGGGATGCGGGCGCGGAGAGCGACCTCGCCGGCCCTCTTGCTCGCCGCAACGGGTTCGTAGATTTCCGGGACGGGTTGTTCGCCATGGAAGTGAGCGAGGTGGCTGGTGACGAAGACCACCCGGCCACCTTCGGGGATTAGCGGCAGGGCCTCGACCACCGCATCCTCCTGGGCGTCGCGGTTGAGGTCCCTCGCGTACGAAGTGGGCATGTCCTTCTCGAGCCCGCCGCTGGCGTTGAGCACCAGGATGTCGAGCTTGCCGAACCGCTCCTGCACGCGCCGGAACATCGCGGCGGTCTCGACCCGGCTGGTGATGTCGGCGGCGACAGCGATGGCCTCGACGCCGAGAGCCCGGGCGTGGGCGGCAACCTCCTCGGCGCGGCGAAGCTTGCTCCGGTAGTTGACCACCACGCTGGCACCCCGCGCGGCCAGCACCTCCGCGACCCTGGCGCCGACCCCCCTCGATGCTCCAGTCACGAGTGCCACGCGCCCTTCGAACTGGCGGATGGCCTTTCTGCGATTCGTCACGGTGTCCTCCCATTGGGCCGGTTTGCCGAAGCTTCGCCGGGTCAATGGTGGCATTGAATCTCGCTATTGGGGAACCCGTAGCCCGGCCCGGTGGTATTCTTCGCCCAACAATCTACCGTCGAGGAGTCCTCCTATGCCTCGGAAGAAGGTCACGATCATCGGCGCCGGGATGACCGGCGGGGCAATGGCCCAGCGTCTCATCGAGAAGAACATCTGCGACGTCGTCCTCCAGGACGACCCCCAGTACGCCGGCACGATGCACTTCGGCAAGGCGATGGACGAAGGCCAGGCGGCGGCCTGGGAAGGCTTCAGCACCCGGATCAGCGCCACCGACGGCTGGGACGAGACGGCGAACTCCGACGTCATCATCTGCACGGCCGGGGCGCCCAGGAAGCCGGGCATGAGCCGCGAGGAACTCCTGAACGGCAACGCCGCCATCGTCCGGGCGAAGGTGAGCGAAGCGGCGAAGCACTCCCCGAAGGCGGTCCTCATCATCTTCGCGAACCCGATGGACGCGATGTGCCACGTGGCAATGAAGGCGAGCGGCTTCCCCCGGGAACGCGTCCTCGGCCAGGGCGGGATGCTCGACAGCGCCCGCTATCGCTACTTCGTCGCAGACGCGCTTGGCGTGTCGCCCGCCGACGTGCACGGCTATGTCATCGGCGGGCACACCGACACGACGATGGTGCCGGTGGTTTCGCAGACGCGCATCGGCGGGGTGCCGCTGACCGACCTGCTGCCCCCTGACAAGGTCCAGGCACTGGTCGCGCGGGCGATGCGGGGCGGGGCGGAGATCGGCGAGCTCTACAAGACCGGCAGCGCCTATTACGCGCCCTCGACGGCGACGATCGCGATGGCGGAGTCGGTCTTGCTGGACCACCGGCGGCTGATGCCGTGCTCGGTCTACCACCAGGGCGAATACGGGATCCGCGACGTCTTCAGCGGGACGGTCTGCCAGCTCGGCGAAGGCGGCATCCAGCGGACCTTCGAGCTGCCGTTGACGGCGGAGGAGAAGGAAAAGGTCGTCGCCGCGGCGAACGCGACGAAGGACCTCGTGAAGTTGATCACGGACTGAGCGAGGAAGCGGGGGCGGCCGTGCGTGAGGGCGTATACTTCGCCCATGCGGCCCGCTCCCGTCCTTTCGACCTACCTCGACGCCGCGATGCGGCAGGCGCGCTACGAGCTGATCGACGGAAACTCGACCGTGTACGCCGAGATTCCCGGGCCTCCATGGCGTGTACGCCACCAGCCGGACTGTGGAGGATGCACGCGAAGAGCTGCGCTCGGTGCTCGAAGAGTGGGTGCTCCTCGGACTCACGCTGCGGCACGCGCCTCTCAGTCGCGACCCGAAGCCCCGCGGCGTCCCTCGCTAGCGATCCAGTGAGCGCGCCCCGTGTACGACGCCCAGCACGCTCACTTCCTCTTCCCCGGCGAAGTAAATGATGCGGTAGGCGCCCTCGATCAGTTCCCGAACCTCGACCGAGTCGTACTCCGGCACACTGCGCCCGGACCTGGGGAACTGCTCCAACTGGTCAACCCGGCGCATGATCGCCTCGAATACGCGAGCGCCGAACACCGGAGAGTCACTGGCGATGTAGTCGCGGATTGCTCGGAGGTCGGCCCGGGCGACGTCAGTCCAGACGACCTTCACCGTTTCAGCCCGAATGACTCCCTAACAGTTGCGTGGTCCACCACGCGACCCGCCGCCACGTCCTGAAGCCCGCGTTCCACCGCTTCACGGACGTAGATCGCGTACATCAGATCCTCCCAGCTGGCATCGTCGCTCAGCTGGTCGATGAGGCGGTGCGCTTCATCCTTGATAGAGGCGGCTGAGGTTCCCATGTGCGACTCTCCTGCGCGGTTACGTTGCATCGTACCGCATGGCGGTCAGCCAATGGGCTAACGCCCTTACAGTTCCGCCCGCAAATCCCTCGCCGCCTGGCGGACGCGGTTGGGCGCGGTGCCGCCGGGGAGGTCGCGGGCGGCGAGGGCCGAGTCGACGTCGAGCGAAAGGATGTCGGCTTCGAAGAGCGGGCTGGCCTGGCGGTAGACGTCGAGCGGGAGTTCGTGGAGCTCGCACCGCCGGGCTTCACATTCGCGGACGAGTGACCCGACGATCCCGTGGGCCTCGCGGAAGGGCATGCCCTTCTTCACCAGGTAGTCGGCGACGTCGGTGGCGAGGGAGAAGCCGGCGCTGGCGGCCGCGCGCATCGCGGGGAGATTGAAGCCGAGGGCGGGCATCATCGCGGCGAAGATCTCCAGCGTGGGCAGGAGGGCGCCGGCGGCGTTGAGGACGGCGGTCTTGTCTTCCTGGAGGTCGCGGTTGTAGGCGAGGGGCAGGCCCTTCTGCATGACGAGCGCGTTCACCAGTTCGCCAATCGCCCGCCCGGTTCGGCCCCGCGCGAGTTCGGCCACGTCGGCGTTCTTCTTCTGCGGCATCATGCTGGAGCCAGTGGCGAAACCGTCGGGAAGGCGGACGAAGCCGAATTCCGCGCTCGCCCAGAGGACCACTTCCTCGGCGAGCCGCGAGAGGTGGACCTGGGCGATCGCGCAGGCGGCGGTGAATTCGACGACGAAATCGCGGTCGGCGGTGGCGTCCATGCTGTTGCGGGTGACGCCGTCGAAGCCCAGTTCGCGGGAGACCATTTCGCGGTCGAGCGGATAGGGCGAACCGGAGAGGGCCCCGGAGCCGAGCGGCATCACGTTGACCCGCTTGCGGCAGTCGCGGAAGCGGTCCCGGTCGCGGAGGAGCATCTCCCCATAGGCGAGGAGGTGGTGGCCGAGGGTCACCGGCTGGGCGCGCTGGACGTGGGTGTAGCCGGGCATCGGGTCCGCGGCGTGGGTATCGGCCAGGTCGCAGAGGACGCTCACCAGCGCTTGGCATCCGTCGGCGGCGTCGTCGCAGAGGCGGCGGACCAGTATCCGGTTGAGGAGGGCGACCTGGTCGTTCCGCGAGCGGGCTGTGTGGAGGCGCCCGGCGGCTTCGCCGATCCGTTCCCGGAGGAGCACCTCGACATGGGTGTGGATGTCTTCGAGTTCGGGGCGCCATTCAACCCGGCCTTCGCGGAAGGCGGCGAGCACCTCCCCCAGGCCGGTGACGATGAGGGCGGCGTCTTCGGCCGGGATGATGCCTGTGGCCCCGAGCATCCGGGCGTGGGCGACGGACCCGGCGATGTCGTCTTCATAGAGCGTACGGTCGTCGCCGGCGGTGTAGTCGCGGGTGAGGTCGGACATGCTGCCGGTGAAGCGCCCGCCCCACTGTCGCCGTTCGTTCGCGCTCATCCCGCGGCCGCCAGGAGGGGGATGTCGAGAAGTTCGTGGAGTTCGTCGAACACGAAGTCGGGGGTCACCGATTCGGCGTCGGGGGCGGAGCGGCGCCAGGCGGCGAGCATGCCCAGTTGCTGGGCGCCGGCGACGTCTTCGGCGAGGGAGTTCCCGACCATCAGGGCCTCCTCCGGCCGCAGGTGAAGCGCCTCCAGGGCATAGCGGAAGATGACCGGGTGGGGCTTGAGGTAGCCGACTTCGACCGAGACCGCCTCAACGTCCCAGCCGATGTCGAGCCCGGCTTCGCGAAGGTCGGAGCGGAAGCGTTCGCCACCGAAGGCCCGGTTGGTGATGACGCCGAGCCGGAACCCGCGCCCGCGAAGCTTGAGGAGCGTCTCGGAGGCATCGGGGAAAGGCGCCTTGCCGCCCTCGATGCCGGAGATGTAGGTGGCTTCGAGGAGGTGGCCGGCACGTTCGCGGGTGAGGTCGAGCCCGAGTTCGGCGAGCGCGAGCATGGCGACGCTCCCGTAGTCGGGTTCGATGAGGTCGGTGGCCCGGGCTTGCCTCATGGCGGCCTCCATCGCGTCCCAGGCACGGCGGGCGACGGCATCGGGGTCGGCGTGGTGGACCCCGTATTCGCGGAGTGCCTGGGCGGCGCGCTCGGCGGCGAGGCGGCGAAATTCGGCGCCCGGGGGAGCGTTGCGGCTATCCCAGAGCGTGTCGCCGATATCGAAGAGGATCGCGCGCAGGGCCATCTCGTCTCAGCGGGGATGAATGACCCGGGACGAGCGTGCCGGGGCCCCGACGGGATTCATGGTGGCACGGGGGCATTGTCGGGACAACACGGCGGGGCGTAAGGGGAGGGCGAGCCGACGTGACGACGGCCATCGGAGCCGTGTTGAGCCGGACCGCCGGCTACTGCGTCCACAGGGCAGATCCCCACACGATCTGGTCATAGTGTGGGTCTTCGGACAGCGGACGGCATGCGTCTCGGGGGGAACGGCGCGTCAGGCGGGGGGCTACAGCAGCAGGAGCCGGCGGCTTCCGCCCCGGATCCTGCCGGTGTTCAGGCGCATGCCGACCCATGACTGTACTCCTCAAACTCGGCGCTCGAAAGGTTCTTGCCCTTGACGCGAATCGACCCAACCTGGAGGGTCGCGATTCGAAGCAACTCTCGCGTCTCGTAGCGCGACCCATCCTTTCGTTGTTTGACGACGTAAACCCGAAAAAAATTCTCGCCCCCTGGCTCTGCTCCTGGCTGTTCGACAACCCAACCCGGCGGAGGTGGTTCCCCAACCACGAAGATCGACTCGTGGTCGACCTCCGGCGAGCTAGCGTTGACCTTCCAGATGGTCGTTTCTTTCGCTCGGTCCAGCTTCTCTACGCTCTTGGTGTGGGTGTCAGCGACACGTACCTCCACGACTGTTGTCTCGGCGGAACAAGTGATCGGATGAACCGCCACGTGTCCGTCCATCGTCAGGGAGAAGCCCATGCTCGCGGGGAAGTCATCGCATGCTACCCACCACCAGGCAGAGAGCACGATCAGAAGGCCTGCGGCTAACCGACCGGGCACGTGTCTTCCCTCACACCGGTCCCGGGACCAATTCCGGCGTCTTTCTCGAAGGGGTTGGCGCAGGTGCCCTTGAACTCTTGAAACGCGGCATACGAACCGGCCATCGCCGATTGTCCAAGCAACGGATTGGGCCAAGTCGCCAAGCCAAACACCGCCCATTGGTCTGCATGGTTGACTTCGTGTCGGATGGTGTCGTCGCCGAGGTCGGCCCAGCTGTATTCGTTGGTGAGGATGACATTGCCGATGGTGATAGCCCTAGAGCCGATACTGTCCAGGAAGCCCTTGAAGACTCCGAAGCAGCCAATGATTCCGTCGGCTCGAACTTTGCAGGACCCCAGTTTGTCGAGTGGCAGGAGTCCGAGTGCGAAGGTGGTTAACGCTGCGTTGGCCGTTGCCCGTGCCATATTCCATCCCACTGACTTGACCCAGTCGTACGTGGCCTTCCCCATCTTGGCTACTTCCCCCGCAACCCACCCAGAAGCGCCGGCAATGCCTCCGCAAATCTTCTTGAACCAGCCACAACCGAACAGCCCCGTCGGATCACTCAGGTTTGACGGGTTGCCCGATCCGTATCCGAAAGGGTTCCCCATCCACCGCGGGGCTGCCGCCATCGGCTCGCGGCTGATGAACGTCCCCGTCTCAGGGTCCATGTAACGCGCGCGGAGGTACTGCAGCCCCGTCCCGTCCGTCTGCTGGCCGGCGAAGTCAAACTCGTTCGCAAGGCTGCCGGTCTTCGTCGGTTTGCCGTAGATGTCGTAGGTGTAGCTGTCCTGGACGGCGCCAGAGGCGTCCACGATTGCCATCGTCGAGCCCAGACCGTCCTCCAGGTAGTAGTACCAGCTCCCCGACTGCTTCTGCGCTTCGAGCCCGGCGCCGTAGAGGTACTGGTTCCCGTCGTCGAGGACCACCGGCAGCCCGGCGTTGATGTCCCAGGTGAAGGTCGTCGTGTTCCCGCCCGTCGTCCGGCTGTTGCGGAGACCGTCGCCCCGGTAGGCAAACGTCGTCGTCACCGAGTTCACCGTCGCCGAGACCATCCGGTCCTCGTAGTCCCAGGAGAAGCTGTCGCTCCCACGGGCCGTGAGGTCGCCGTTGTTGTCCCATGTGTAGCTGACGGCGCTCGCGGGGCTCGGCGGGGTCACCGTCGTCAGCCGGTCGCCGTCGTTGTAGGCGTACGTGGTCACCTGGCTGCCGGGCTTCGTCATCGAGGTCCGGTTCCCGAAGGCGTCGAAGGCGTACGTCGTCGTCGCCGGGCCGGGGTAGGTCACGCTCGTCAGCCGGTAGAGGTCGTCGTAGGCGTAGGTGTGCGTCCCCGCCTGGTCGACCCGCTGCGTCCGGTTCCCGACTGCATCCAGCGTGTAACTCACGCTCGCTATCGTAGTCCCTCCGCCCTTGACGTGGCTGATCCCGGTCAGTCGATTCGCAGTGTCATATGTGTAACTGCTGACGATGTCCGTGCCGCTGGGCAGGGTCTTCGAGGTCAGGCGGTTGGCGTCGTCGTAGCCGTAGCTGATGGCGTTGCCGTCCCCGCCCGCATCGGTCTTGCCCCTTGGGTTCGCGAAGGCGTTGCAGGCCAGTTCGTCGCCGCCAACACTGCACCGGTGACGACCCTCAGTCGTTGGTTATCGCGCTCTCGCTCACCCTCCCATCGGGTCCAAAGCGCAACACCAACCACGTGCTATCCACGCAAGCGTTGTCGGGGCCAATGTAGTAGGCGCTGTCCCACGATTGAAAGGATTTTTGTGCTGTGGCGCCCAAGATCGAGTTCAATTGATCTCTGTCCAACCCGGTCAGTCGTCCCTCCTTCACCATCTCTGGCGCGTCTCGAAGCCTTGCGTCGCCAGCTCGCCCGCAGAGCCCGCCGCAGCCAGATGACCCGATGGCCGCCATGCCCAACCACATGACAGCAAGAGTCATGCTGGAGTATATCTGCGGCATTCGTCGACGGCTCACCAAGACCCACCGCCACTTTGCGCAGGCAATATTTTTTCCTCTCCTGGGTATATCGGCGCGCTGGCAGGATCGATGCTTAGGTCGCCCGCAGAGATCGCGTCCAGGCAGCTTCGTATGGACTTGGTCATGCCATACTCACCAAGCGACCACTTACGCTTCCGATTTCTCGCCCTTTTCGATTGTTCCAGAGGTCTTTACGTTGTTCCTGACGGTGACCTGAAAGGTCGAAGCGTTCGTGCAAGTTCGTCAACGTCTCGGCCGAACCTGCTCCTATGTCGATGGTGAGGCAAGCGGACCACAGGCAGTGACGAAACGCGTCTGAAGTGTCGGTCTCGGGTCCAAACAGCGATGTCGTGATCCTGGCCGCGAATAGCGCCAGTCCTGCCGCCGCCGCGCATCGCGACCACCACCATGGCCGGACCGAGCACCAGTCCGCTTCCGGACCGCTCCACGGGGCCAGCCCAGAGGGATCGCGGAGTGAAGACGGGCGGTCGCTGCCGTAGGTGTACGGGGCCGTCCCGGTTCCACCCTTGTCCTCCAGGAGGTCCCGGCTCAGGAATGTGCCTGTTTCGGTGTCGTAATACCTCGCCCGGAGGTACTGGAGGCCGGTCGGGTCCGTCTGCTGGCCGGCGAAGTCAAACTCGTTCGCGAGGCTGCCGGTCTTCGTGGGTTTGCCGTAGATGTCGTAGGTGTAGCTGTCCTGGACCGCCCCACTGGCGTCCACGATCGCCATCGTCGAGCCGAGCCCGTCCTCAAGGTAGTAGTACCAGCTCCCCGACTGCTTCTGCGCTTCGAGGCCTGCTCCGTAGAGGTACTGGTTCCCGTCGTCGAGGACCACAGGCAGCCCGGCGTTGACGTCCCAGGTGAAGGTGGTCGTGTTCCCGCCCGTCGTCCGGCTGTTGCGAAGACCGTCGCCCCGGTAGGCAAACGTCGTCGTCACCGAGTTCACCGTCGCCGAGGCCATCCGGCCCTCGTAGTCCCAGGAGACGCTGTCGCTGCCCCGGGCCGCCAGGTCGCCGTTGTTGTCCCACGTAAGCTCACGGAGGGCGCCGGGCTCGGCGGGGTCACCGTCGTCAGCCGGTCGTCGTCGTTGTAGGCGTAGGTCGTCACCTGGCTGCCGGGCTTCGTCATCGAGGTCTGGTTGCCGAAGGCGTCGAAGGCGTAGGTCGTCGTCGCGGGACCGGGGTAGGTCACGGAGGTCAGCCGGTAGAGGTCGTCGTAGGCGTAGGTGTGCGTCCCCGCCTGGTCGACCCGCTGCGTCCGGTTCCCGACGGCGTCCAGCGTGTAGCTCACGCTCGCTATCGTAGTCCCTCCGCCCTTGAGGTGGCTGATCCCCGTCAGTCGATTCGCGGTGTCATATGTGTAACTGCTGACGATGTCCGTGCCGCTGGGTCCGCGCGGGAGGCTAGCGGAGAGCCGCGCTACCATGGCAGACATGGCACTGCGCGCGACCCGGACCGTGACCATCGAACCTCGCCTCCCGGGCGCGCTGGAGCCGTTGCGGGCGATCGCGCACAACCTCTGGTGGACGTGGAACGGCGATGCGGCGGCGCTGTTCGAGCGCATGTCGACGGCGCGATGGGAAGCCTGCGGCCACAACCCGGTGCGGCTCCTGCAACTCACGCCGCCGGCGGAACTGGACGAACTGGCGGCCAACCCCGGCTTCCTCGCCCACCTGGAACACGTGCGGGAGACGTTCGCGGCGTACATGGCCCGGCCCCGGCGCGGCCCCTTCGGGGAAGAGAGCAGCGCCGACGTCATCGCCTACTTCTCGCTCGAATTCGCCCTGACAGAGAGCCTGCCGATGTACTCGGGGGGCCTTGGCGTGCTGGCCGGCGACCACCTGAAGTCAGCCAGCGACCTCTGCCTCCCGCTGGTGGGGGTGGGCCTGCTTTACAACGAAGGGTACTTCCAGCAGGTGCTGGGGCCCGACGGCTGGCAACGCGAGGAATACCACCCCGTGGACCTGGCCATGCAGCCGATGGAGCTGGTCCTTGGGGAAGGCGGGGGACCGCTGGCCGTGCGGGTGCCGATCGAGGACCGCCACGTGACCGTCCACGCCTGGCGGGTGCAAGTGGGGCAGGTGCCGCTCTACCTGCTCGACACAAACACGCCGGAGAACTCCGAAGGCGACCGGGCGATCACCTCGCGGCTCTACGGCGGCGACCTCGAGATGCGGCTCCAGCAGGAGATGGTGCTCGGCGTCGGCGGGGTGCGCGTGCTCCGGGCGCTGGGGTTGCGGCCGGCGGTGTGCCACATGAACGAAGGGCACTCGGCGCTGCTGGGCGTCGAACGGATCCGGGTGCTGATGGACGAAGCGGGGGTGAGCTTCGACGAGGCAGCCCTGCCCGTCACTGCGGCGACAGTGTTCACGACGCACACGCCCGTGGCGGCGGGGATCGACCTCTTCCCGTCGGACCTTGTGCACCGCCACGCCAGCCACTTCCACGAAAGCCTGCACATGGACACGGACCAGTTCCTGGGGCTGGGCCGGGCGAACCAGGGCGACGGCCACGAGCCGTTTTCGATGGCGCTCCTCGGCCTGCGGCTGAGCGGGTTCCGGAACGGCGTTTCGCAGATGAACGGGCGGGTGGCCCGGGATCTGTGGTCCTCCGCCTGGCCGGAGTTGCCGCCGGAGGAAGTGCCGATCGCGGCGGTCACCAACGGCGTCCACCTCCCGACCTGGGTTGCACCGCAGATTGCGGAGCTTTTCGACCGGTTCGTCGGGCCAGGCTGGCGCGAGGACCCGGTCGGAGCGGACTGGGGGCGGATGGCAGAAGTGCCGGCCAGCGAGCTCTGGGACACGCACGAACGCCAGCGCGAGCGGCTGGTGTCGATGGCGCGGGCGGCCAGCCGGGAGTCCGCGGCGGCGCGAGGGGTACTCGCCACGGACACGACGCTCGGGCAGGCGCTGGACCCGCATGTGCTGACGATCGGGTTCGCGCGGCGGTTCGCGGGCTACAAGCGCGCCAGCCTGATCATGCGCGACCCGGCACGGCTGGACCGCATCCTCAACCACGGGGAACGCCCGATGCAGCTGGTCTTCGCGGGGAAGGCCCACCCGCGAGACGAGCCGGGAAAGATGCTCATCCGCGAGGTCATGGAGTTCAGCCGGAGGCCCGAGTTTCGCGACCGAATCGTCGTCCTCGAAGGCTACGACCTGGCGATGGCGCGTTCGCTCGTGCAGGGGAGCGACGTCTGGCTGAACACGCCCCTGCGGCCGCTTGAGGCGAGCGGGACGAGCGGGATGAAGGCGACCGCGAACGGCGCCCTCCACATGAGCGTGATGGACGGCTGGTGGTGGGAGGCCTACCGGCCGGGCCTCGGCTGGGCGATCGGCGCGAACCGCCCCGGCGACGACCCCGACGTGCAGGACGCGTTTGACGCTGACTCGCTCTATGACCTGCTTGAGAACGAGGTTGGCCCGCTGTTTTACCAGCGCGACGCCGACGGCCTGCCCCAGGGGTGGATCGCGCGGATGAAGGCGTCGGTGGCCGCGTTCGCCCCGCAATTCAACACGAACCGGATGGTTGGCGACTACAACCGCATGGCCTACGCGCCCGCAGCCGAGAGCTGGCGCAGGCTGACCAGCGACCAGCTGGCGCCCGCGCGCACCCTCGCGGCCTGGACGGCACGGGTGAAGGCAGCCTGGCCGCGGGTGCGGGTGGTCCGGGCGGAAGGCGACGACGGCCGGAAGCTGGAGGTTGGCGCCGCAGTTGAGGTCACGGCGGACGTGGAGCTGGACGGGCTCGAACCCGGCGACCTCCGGATCGACGTCGTCTACGGCGAGGCCGGGGTCGACGGGACGCTGCACCCTACCGGCGAACGGCGGTTGCAGTTCGTCAGCCGCGGCGGCGCGACGGTGGCCACCTATGGCGGGAGCTTCGAACCCAACACGGCCGGCAGGGTCGGCTGGGCGATCCGGGTGATGCCGGGCCACGCAGATCTTCACAACCCCTTCGCCACGGGCCTTGTACGCTGGTCGTAAGGAGACACGCATGACGGCTGGCAGCATGACTTTCGTCCTCCACACGCACCTGCCCTATTGCCGGGAGTCGGGGCGGTGGCCGCACGGCGAGGAGTGGTTCCACGAGGCGATGCTCGAGTGCTATCTGCCGCTGATCCGCGCCTTCCGGCGTCTGGCCCGGGAGATCGACGGCTCGCTGGGGGTGACCATCAACATCACGCCCATCCTTGCCGAGCAGATGGCCGACCCGCTCATGGGCGAGCGCTTCCGCGCCTACCTCGACGACCGCATCGAACGCGCCCGCGACGACGTGGCGCGGATGGAGGCGAAGGGCCCGCTCCTCCGCCAGACGGCGGCCTTCCACCTCGCCCGCTACGAGGCGATCCGGGGCTTCTACACGGAGGAGATCAAGGCGGACCCGCTGAAGGCGCTTCGCATCCTCGAGACGAGCGGGCACATCGAGGTCGCGACTTCGGCGGCGACGCATGGCTACCTCCCGCTGCTGGAGAACGAGAACGCGGTCCGGTTCCAGGTGCATTCGGGCGTGCGGTCGCATGTCGCGAACTTCGGCCGGCGGCCGCGGTCCTTCTGGCTGCCGGAGTGCGCCTACCGCCCCGGACTGGAGCAGGTGCTGGCGGCGGAAGGGATCCGCGTCTTCTTCGTCGAGACTCACCTCGTCACGGGCGGCCGGGCGCGAGGGAAAGCGCTGGGCGGGATGCTCGGGCCCTACCCGGAGGCAAAGCGGCCCGTGGCCGCGCCGGTCCGGATCGAGTCGACACACGGGACAACCTTCCGGGCCTACACCGTGGGGCGCTCGCCCGTGGAAGTGATCGCCCGGAACGAACGCACGGGGAAGCAGGTCTGGTCCGCTTCGCATGGCTACCCGGGCGACCCGGCCTACCGCGAATTCCACAAGAAGGACGGCGAGAGCGGGCTCCACTACTGGCGGGTGACGGGCTCGGAAGTGGACCTCGGCGACAAGCTGGAGTACGACCACACGGCCGCCGCCGAAGTCGCGCGGGGCCACGCGGGGCACTTCCACGAGGTGGTGCGCGGGGAACTCGACAGCTACTCGGCTGGCGCGGGCGAACCCGGGATCGTGGTCTCGGCCTACGACACGGAGCTGTTCGGGCACTGGTGGCTGGAAGGCGTGGACTGGCTGGAAGAGACGATCCGGCGGCTGGCGGCGGACCCCGACGTCCTCCTGACCTCGGCCGGGGACTACGTGTCGGCGGTACCGCCCAAGGAGACGATAGCCCTGCCCGAAGGCTCCTGGGGGAACGGCGGCGACCATCGGACGTGGCTCAACCCTGACACCGCCTGGACCTGGCCGGAAGTGCGGACACGCCAGACGCGGGCGGAGAAGCTGCTGCGCGAGGACACGCCCGCGACCCGGCAGTTGGCCCGCGAACTCCTCCTCCTCCAGTCTTCGGACTGGCAGTTCCTGATGACGACCGGGCAGGCCCACGACTACGCGGTCGAGCGGTTCCGATCGCACTGCGACCGGTTCGACGCGATAGCCGACGCGCTCGAGCGCCGTGACCCCGGGCTGGATGGCCTCGTGGCCGAACTGGAAGCGCAGGACAACCCCTTCCCGCGGATCGACCCGACCGCCTATCTTGCGAAAGCTGGCAGCGCATCGCGATGACCGCCTGGGCCCAACTCCTCCATTTCTATCAGCCGCCGACGCAGACCCACGAGATCCTGCGAAAGGCCACGGAGGAGTCGTACCGGCCGGTGATTGGGGTCCTCCGGGAACACCCCGAAGCGAAGATCGCGGTGAACATGAACGCCGTGCTTACCGAAATGCTGGCCGACCACGGGCTTGGCGACGTCGTGACGGGGCTGCGTGAGCTGGCGGAGCGCGGGCAGGTCGAGTTCGTCGGGAGCGGTCGCTACCACCCCATCCTGCCGCTGGTCCCAGAACCAGAGCGGCGGCGGGCGATCGCCGAGAACGCGCAGGTGAACGCGCGGCTGTTCGGGCCGGCCTACCGGCCACGGGGATTCTTCCCGCCGGAGATGTGCTACAGCCCCGAGATCCTGCCGTCGATCGCCGGGCTCGGCCACGAGTGGTTGATGATCAGCGGGGTGGCGTGCACGGCGGAATGGCCCACGAACGTCGTCCACCGCGTCCCGCTCGACGGCCAGGCGATGCCGGTGCTGTTCCGGGACGACTCGCGGAGCAACCGGATCTCGTTCCGGGAGACGAACCCCCACGCCTTCATCGACGACCTCGCCCGCGTGGGCGCTGGGGAAGAGGCCTACGTGGTGACGGCGATGGACGCCGAGACCTATGGGCACCACGTGAAGGGCTGGGAGCGGGAATTCCTGGCGGCGACGTACGAGGGCCTGAAGCACCAGCGGGGGCGCCACGAACGGCACACCACCCGTGTCCACATGGTCCAGCCGAGCGAAATCGTGAAGCTGTTCCCCGCGGGCGAAGTGATCGAGCCGTACCCGTCGTCCTGGAGCACGACCCGCGACGACGTCGCTGCGCACAACCCCTACCCGCTCTGGCGCGCGCCCGGAAACCGGCTCCACGACCTCCAGTGGGAATACGTGGGCCACTGTGAGGAACTGCTGGCGGTGGCGGGCCGCTACGCCGAGTCAGACGAGGCGAGGAAGTTCGCGACGATGGCCGGAGACCGGTTCCAGCCGGCGCTGCACAGCTGCCAGTTCTGGTGGGCCAGCGCCCGGCCGATGTGGGACGTCACGATGGTCCACCGCGGCCTCCTGATCCTGAGCGAGGTGGCGCTGTACGCGAGCCGGGCTATCCGCCTGGGGTCCGCTTCGGGACGGGTCAAGAAGGAAGCGCTCTGGCGGCTGGCCGCGGCGAACGAGGCGCGGCGGGAGATCGAGGCGCTCCTGTTCCTGGACGGCACCCCGTGAAAATCCTCTACGCGGCGGCCGAAGTGGACCCGCTGGCCAAGGTCGGAGGGCTGGCCGACGTGGCCTCGGCCCTGCCCGCGCGGCTCCTGGAGATGGGGCACGACGTCCGCGTGGTCATGCCCTGCCACGCCACCGCCATGGAGGCCTTCGAAGCTGCAACCGCCCGGAGACGGTTGACGGTGCCGTTCCTCGGGGAGGACCTCGTCGTGGAGGTTGCGACGGTCTCGGGCGAAGGCGGGGTCCCGGTTGACCTGGTCCGCGACGGGCGGTACTTCGGGGCCGGCGAGGTCTACGGCGAACCCGACGACCTGCTCCGCTACCAGTTCTTCTGCCGGGCGGTGGTGCAGATGCTGGCGGAGGGGCCGTGGACGCCCGACATCCTCCACCTGAACGACTGGCACACGGCGCCGCTGGCCTTCGCCCTGCGGGGACTTGCCTGGGGCCAGCCACGCCTCCGGGGCATCGCCTCGGTGTTCACGATCCACAACCTGCGCTACCGCGGCCCCGACGACTTCAACGACTACCTCTGCCAGGCGATCTACTACGCCGACCGGATCACGACGGTGAGCCCGACCTATGCACAGGAAGTGCTGACTCGCGACTTCGGCGAGGGCCTCGACGGGCTCCTGCGCCTGCGTGCGGGGGCAC
This sequence comes from Chloroflexota bacterium, assembly GCA_016234445.1. GTDB lineage: Bacteria > Chloroflexota > Dehalococcoidia > Tepidiformales > Tepidiformaceae. The sequence goes on from JACRBT010000004.1 coordinate 75,332, forward strand.
TCAGCGGGATCATCAACGGGCTGAACTTCGATGTGTACAACCCGCGGACCGACCCGAACATCACCCGGACCTTCGACCTTTCGTCGCTGGAGAGCCGCCCGGCCAACACCGCCGCGCTACGCACCGAGTTGGGGCTCGACGCGGTGGCCGGGCCGCTGGCGGCGATAGTCGCCCGGCTGACGGAGCAGAAGGGCGTGGACCTGGTCATCCAGGCGCTGCCGGAGATGCTGGCGACGGGCGCGCAGCTTGTCGTGCTGGGGCACGGGGACGAGGCGCTGGAGTCGGACCTGAACGCGCTGTCGGCCGCCCACCCGGGCACGGTCGTCGCCGTGCAGCGATTCGACGAAGGGCTGGCGCGAAGGATCTACGCCGGCGCGGACATGCTCCTGATGCCGTCGCGGTACGAACCCTGCGGGCTGGGGCAGCTGATCGCGATGCGCTACGGCTGCATCCCCGTCGGCCGGAAGACCGGCGGCCTGGCCGACACCATCCTCGACCCGGACGAGCATGGGGAGCACGCAACCGGGTTCCTCTTCGACGAGTTCAGCAGCTTCGCCTTTGCGGGCGCGTTCGAGCGGGCGGTCCGGGCGTTCCGCAACCCGGCAGCCTGGACGCACCTCCAGGAAGAGGCGATGAGCCGCGACCACTCCTGGCGCGCTTCGGCGACGCGATATGTCGAGGTCTACACGGCAGCGCTGCACGCGCGCGGGATCATCCCGCTCGAATAGCCCTTCCCTTTCTGGCCGCGCGTCCCTACTGTGGGGGCATGGTCCACATCACCCGCGTCTACACCCGCACCGGCGACGACGGCACGACCGCGCTCGGCGGCGGCCAACGGGTGGCCAAGGACAGCCTCCGGATAGACGCGTACGGGACCGTTGACGAGCTCAACAGCGTGATCGGCGTGGCCGTGGCGATGGGGCTCCACGAGTCGATGCGGCCGGCGTTCTTCGTCATCCAGCAGGTGCTGTTCAACCTGGGGTCGGACCTCTGCATCCTCGAAGAGGATAAGAAAAAGTGGGCCGTGCCGGGGATTGAGCCGCGCCATGTGACCCAGCTCGAGGAGTGGATCGACGGCTGGAACGACGACCTCGAACCGCTGAAGAGCTTCATCCTCCCAGGGGGCGACCCGGCCGCGGCCCAGCTCCACGTCGCCCGGACGGTATGCCGCCGGGCTGAGCGGCTCACGCTCACGCTTTCGCGAGAAGAGATGGTGGGGGAGCAGGTCATCCCCTACCTGAACCGCCTGAGCGACCTCCTCTTCGTGGCCGCGCGGTACCAGGCGAAGCTGAGCGGCGCCGGGGACATCCTCTGGGACAGCCGCGGCTACTGAGTCAGGGCCGGTTGACAGCGCCACCTCCGCCAGTGCATGATTTGCCCGATTTGGGAGATTTGCACGATGTCGTCTGAACTACCCGCGAAAGAACACTGGCTGACCCTGGGGGCGGCTTCCCAGTTGCTGGGCGTAAGCGAATCAACGGTCCGGCGCTGGGCCGACGCGGGCGACGTGCGCTCGTACAAGACCCCGGGGGGCCACCGCCGGGTTTCGGAAGACGACCTGCGGCACATCGCCTCCGGCGCCCCGGCGGCAGCCTCGCGGGACACCGATCACATCAGCGACATCGCCCTCGCGCGCGTCAAACGGAGGATGACGCGGGGCCGCCAGACGCATTCGATGCCCGTGTTCGAGACGTTCGACCCCGAGGCGCGCGACCGGTTGCGGCTGATGGGCCGCCAGCTGGTGGACCTCTTCGCCCGCTACATCGCCTCGGATTCGAAGAAGGAACGGTTCACGGAGGACGCCCGCACCATCGGCCGGGAGTACGGGCGGACACTCGTCGCCACCGGGGTGGGGCTGACCGTCGCGGTGGCGACGTTCAACAGCCTGCGCCGGTCGCTGGAGGAGACGGCCTCGCAGATCGCGAGCGAAGCTGGCCTGCCGACCGAGGACGCCGTCGAGGCGATCGAGAACATCCTCGCGCTGGCGGACGTCGTCCTGGAGGGCATGGCCGAGGTGTACGAAGCCGGGCTGTAGTCCCTCACTACCTCCCCTCGCCCCCTTTCGGGGGCGAGGGGAGGTAGCGCGGAGACTGTGGGGCCTTCCGGCGCCGATGGAAGTCGCGAAGTCTTGCTAGCGGGCGGGATCCATCAGGCCCTCGAAGCCGTAGCGGTTGTGGGGGCCCATCAGGATGATCTCGTAGATGCCGATGCCTTCGCGGTTGCCAGCTTTCACGAGGGAGACGGTCTGGACGTGGAGGTTCTCCATCGGCTTCTCTTTCGCGAGGTCGTACTGGACGCCGTCGACTTCGTTCGGGCCGACCCACATGCCGTGGCCCCACTTTGGGTCGCCATAGCCGAGGCCCTTCATGAGGAAGTGGTAGAGCGGCTGGACCGTGATCTCCATGGGTTCGCCGGCGGCCGGCGCGAGCGTTATCTTCCCGCGCTTCAGCCAGCGGGTGCCGGGTTCGAAGACGAGGTCGTGGTCGACCTCGACCTGCGTTTCCACCGCGTCCGGGTAGAGCGAGAGGATGGAGCCGGCCTGGTGCCAGCGGGAGCCGTCGGAGAGCTCGGAGACGGTGAAGAGGGTGCAGCGGTCCTCGAAGTTCAGGGGCGCCCAGTTCCAGAAGAACTGTGGAGCTTCGGAAGGTGGGCGGCCGCCCGCGGGTTCGCCGACGCGGCGGACGCCCCAGGAGTGGTCGCGGCTGCCCCACCAGGTGCCCGTGGAGATGTCGAATTCGCGGCCGTCGACGCTGATCTTCCCCGTCCAGGAGCCGTGCTGGGTCATCCGGGTGTAGTCCATCATCGTGACGTTGCCGCTGCGGCGGAAGAAGTGGGGCTCCTCCGAGGGGACCGAACGAGCCTCGAAGACGATGTCGGCCGTGATGCCGTAGGCGTTGGGTTCGACCACGATGCGGACGCGGCGAAGGGGAACCTGGACCTCGACGCGGATGGGGCCGACGCGGGTGTCCATGCGGTCGGGGCCGAGCGCACGCGAACCGCGGACGACGTACTGGCGGCCGTCGAGGACGACGTCGAACGCCGCGTCCATCACCCCGCGATTGGGATAGAGGCCCATGGCCAGGGCGAAGTAGACCCCGCCATCTCGCCGGTAGCCGTTGTAGAAATAGCGGTCGTAGAAGTTGCGGTCGCTGGTGAAGACGGTGTCGAAGGTGTAGGGGGTCTGGTGGATGAGGTATTCGTCGGCAGGTGTGAGCATGGGGCGAATACTACCCCCGCCGGGCCAACGTTTCACCCGTGCTAACCATTCTTGAGCAGATCGAGGATGACCGCGTAGGCGAGGTCGCCGACAAGGTCGAGTTCGGAGGCGGACATGTCGGAAGCAACGTCGAGGGGCGAGTGGATGGTGCCGAAGTCGCCGGAGGAGAAGTAGACGACGGGGACGCCTGCGCTGGTGAAGCTCTGGTGGTCGCTGCCGGTGTTCGCGGGCAGGCTTGAAGCGCGAGCAGAGATGCCGGCCTGCTCCGCGATGCGAAGGGCCCGTGCCTTCATCTCGTTCGTGCCGATGACCTCGACTTCCTTCCCGATCCCGGTCACGTCGAGGTTGACCATGTAGGCGGGAAGCGCCTTCTCCGCGGTCAGGCGGTCGGCGAACGCTTTGCTCCCGAAGAGCCCGGATTCCTCGGCCCCGAAGGTGACGAAGCAGAGTCCGGCGTCGAGGCCGTCGGCGGCGAAGGCGCGCGCGAGCTCGATGACGTTGGCCGAACCGCTGGCGTTGTCGTTGGCCCCGGGAGCGTCGGGCACGGTGTCGTGGTGGCCGCCAACGACGACCTCACAGGTCTTCGTCCCCGGGGCGCGGGCGATGACGTTGACGGACTCGCTGCGGTCCCGCGGCTGCGCCTCGATGGAAATAGCCTTGCCCGACGTGGCGGCTGCTCGCAGGGCAGCGCCGGCTTCCTGCGGGACAGCGACGACGACCTCCGCGACGTCCTTGCCGAGGTTTCCGCTGAACGACCCGGCCTGGTTGTTGACGATGATGAGGCCGAGTGCCCCGGCGGCGGTGACGTTGTCGTACTTCTCGCTGAAACGGAGGGTTCCGCGGTCGGCGATGGCGATCTTGCCGGCGAGGGAGCGGCCGGCGATGCCGGATGCATCGGCCAGGCCGACGTAGACGCCGGGCGCGGACACAGTCCCGGAACCGCTTCCGGCGAGCGTCATCGCCTCGAGCGACGTGCCGCCGGCGACCTGGACCGTCGCCGGCGTGAAGCGATCACCCTCGAAGGTGAACTGCATGACTTCCACCTCGTAGCCGCTCGAACGGAACTGGCCGGAGATGTAGGCCACGGCGGCATCTTCGCCCCGGGTACCGGAAACACGGGGGCCGATGGTGCTGGAGAGGGCGACGACATGGGCGAGGGCGCGCTGGCCGTCGTGTTCGGCGGGGCCTGTCGCCACCTGGGGTGTGGGCGCCCCGGGCGTCGCTGCGGTCGCCGGCGTGGCGGTGGTCGCGGCGGCAGTGCGGGCGTCGCTGGCCGAGACGGTGGGATCGCTGGCGCCACCCGCACTGCCGCCGCAAGACGCGAACAGAACGGCGACGGCGAGGAGCAGCGGGAAAGCGGGCTTCATGGCGCCGACCGTAGACCGCGGGCCGTAAAGAGGGTGAAAACGGGTCAGCGCCGGAACCGCTTCTTCAGGCGATCGAAGGCGCTTTCGCTGGCGGGCGCGTATTCGATGTAGCGGTCGCGCCAGAACACGCCCTTCGGCTGGGGCTTCGCGGATGGAGCCCGGAAGAACGACGAGACGAACGCCCCAAGGAAGACGACGACCCCGGCGAACGAGAGCCAGATCGCCGGCGACCAGAAGCTGGCGGCGACGAGCCCCAAGAGCATAATGCCGGCCCCGGCGAAGAGAAGCCCGGCCGGGGAGAGGTGGATGGACGGCAGCGTGAGGGCCAACCGCGGGCGGCGCTTGCGCCGGGAGGCGAGGGAAATCGGGGCGCGGCCATCCTGTTTCGCGGGCGGCGCGTCCCCGTCCAGCTTGGCGAGGATCTCTTCGATCTCACGTTCCACGCGGTCGGCCATGGTTCCACGTTAGACCAATCTGCAGGGATCGTCGATGGGCCTTCGTTACCGGGCGTTTCCAGCGTCAGTGGCAGGGGGCACGGCTCCCGCCGAACGCGATTCACCGCTACGATGGCGGCACGACATCACCGCGGAGACTGCCCGGACATGAGCACCGCCATCGAGTTCACCGGCAACTACGAAGACCTCTCGACTGCGATGGGGTTCCAATTCAAGTTCAACTGCGAACGGTGCAGCAACGGCTCCATGAGCAGCTACCAGCAGAACAAGCTCGGCGTCGCCGGCGGCCTCCTCCGCGGGGCCTCGAACTTCCTCGGCGGGGCCCTCAGCCGCGGCGCCGACTCGGCCTACGAGGTCCAGCAGGCGGTGGGCGGGAAGGCCCACGACGCCGCCCTCCGCAAGGCCGTCGAGGAGATCAAGCCGCTCTTCAAGCAGTGCCGCAACTGCGGCAACTGGCTCTGCGAGCAGGTCTGCTGGAACCGGTCCGCGAACATGTGCAAGGCGTGCGCGCCGGTGGCGGAAGAGGTCGAAACCCGCGTCCGGGCCCAGTTCGTCGAAACGCAGGTGAACAACGACCAGTTCCTCGAGGAGAACATCCGGATGAGCGAGAAGGGCAAGGAGGTCGCCCGGAACTGCGAGTCCTGCGGCGCCGAGACGATGGGGAAGAAGTTCTGCCCCGGGTGCGGCAAGCCAACGGCTGTCGCGGCGGCGGCGTTCTGTGGCCAGTGCGGGGCGAAGTCGGCCCCGGGGGCGAAGTTCTGCGGCGAATGCGGAGCCCCGCTGGCAGGCTGATCTCCGGTGCCAGGCTGACGGTCCCGGCCCGGGCGTGGAGTCTCCGGGGAGCTTCCCGTAGGATGCAGCAACCGCCCCCGAAGGATTGTGACGATGGACCAGGACAGGCTCTTTGACCTCACCGGGAAGGTGGCCCTCGTGACCGGCGGGAGCCGGGGCCTCGGCCGGGAGATGGTGCTCGCCTTCGCCCGCGCAGGGGCCGACGTCGTCATCGCCAGCCGGAAGCTGGATTCGTGCGAAGAACTGGCGGACGAAGTGCGCCGCGAGACCGGCCGGAAAGCGCTGGCCGTCTCCTGCCACGTCGGCGACTGGGGACAGGTGGAACAGCTTGCAGAGGCGGCCTACGCCCACTTCGGCCACGTCGACGTGCTCGTGAACAACGCCGGGATGTCGCCCATCTATGACCGGGTGGTGGACGTCACCGAGGCGCTCTACGACAAGGTGCTCGACGTGAACATGAAGGGGGCCTTCCGGCTGACATCGGTCGTCGGCACGCGGATGGCGGATGGCGCCGGCGGGTCGATCATCATGGTTTCCAGCACCGCGTCCGAGCGTCCGAAGGCCAACATCATCCCCTACGCCGCGGCCAAGGCCGGCCTGAACGCGATGACCATCGGGTTCGCCGACGCGTTCGCTCCGAAGGTGCGGGTAAACTGCATCATCCCGGGACCGTTCCTGACGGACATCTCGAAGGCGTGGGACATAGAGGCGTTCAACGAACGCGCCCGGACGACGATCCCGCTGCACCGCGGCGGGCGGCCGGACGAGATCGTCGGGGCGGCGTTGTATTTCGCCTCCGAGGCATCGAGCTACACCACCGGCGCGCTCCTGACCGTGGCCGGCGGGAGCGGGATCTAGCCAACAGCGCACCACCTCGCGGGCGGGCACGGCCCTTCGCGACCAGAGAAAGGACGAACACCAATGGCAGTCGATTTCGAAGTCCCGGCAGAGGCGAAGGAAGTGCGCGAACGCGTGCGGAAGTTCGTCCAGGAGCACTGCGTGCCGGCGGAGGAAGAGCTCCTGCACCGGCCCTACAAGGACGTCCTCGGCGACCTCCGGGCAAAGGCCCGCGCGCAGGGGCTCTGGTGCCCGTTCATCCCGAAGGAGTACGGCGGGATGGGGCTTGGGCCACTGGCGAACGCGCTGGTCCAGATGGAACTCGGCGAAAGCCACCTGGGCGCGCTCGCGCTCAACACCCAGGGGCCGGACGACGCGACGATGCTGACGCTCCTCATCCACGGCACGCCGTTCCAGAAGGAGAAGTACCTCAAGCCGCTCCTCAACGGGGACAAGCGCATCTGCTATTCGATGACGGAGAAGGCCGCCGGCGCCGACGCCACCGGCATGCAGACGCGCGCGGTCCGCGACGGCGACAACTGGGTCATCAATGGCGAGAAGTGGTTCAGCAGCGCGGCGAGTGTGGCCGACATCGCTGTCGTCATGGCGAAGACCGACCCCGAGGCGCCGCGCCACAAGCAGTTCAGCACGTTCATCGTGGAGCTCCCGAACCCGGGCTACCAGATCCAGCGCGACATCAAGACCATGGCGGTGGAAGGCGCGCTCAGCCACGTCCTCGGCGGCGGGCACTCGGAGGTCCTCATCCAGGACCTGGTCGTCCCCAACGAGAACCTGCTCGGCGGGCAGGGCGAGGGCTTCAACATGGGCCAGCACCGGCTCGCCTACGGGCGCCTTCGCCACGGCATGCACAACGTCGCGATGGCACAGCGGGCGCTCGACATGGCGGCCAAGCACGTCATCGGGCGGTCGACGTTCGGGCAGCCGCTCGCGAACCGCCAGGGCGTCCAGTGGATGCTGGCGGACTGCGCGAGCGAGCTCTACATGGCGCGGTTGATGCTCCTCCACATCGCCTACAAGGCGGAGAAGGGGATGGACCTGCGGCAGGAGAACTCGATCGCGAAGGTGTTCCTGGCGCACATGGTCCACAAGGTGGTGGACACGTCGCTCCAGCTCCACGGGGCGCTCGGGTACAGCCAGGACACGCCGCTCGCCCGCTGGTACACGCAGATCCGCTCGCAGCGGCTCGTGGACGGGCCAGACGAGGTGCACCGCTGGACGGTTGGCCGCAACGTGATCAAGGCCTACCAGCAGTTCGGGACAACGGCATCTGCCTGCGGTGGGGACCTGGTCTAACCGCGGGACCCTCACCCCCCGGCCCCCTGCTCCCACTTCGTGGGCGAGGGGGAGCGCGCGCCAGGCCTGTCGGGACTCACCGGCCAGCACCCCTCGCCACGTGGTGGCGGCTCTGGTTCCGTGTTTGTGCCGCGCCCGGGGGCCGCGTAGCCTTGGCTCATCTTTCCAGGTGAGGGCTCAAGCATGTTCAAGGGCGTGGACCATGTGGTTATCGCGGTGAAGGATCTCGACGCCGCCGTTGGGCGGTACGAAACCATCTACGGGACGGCCGCGAGCGAGCGGAATGAGGTGCCCGCCGCGGGCATGAAGATGGCCTTCTTCCGCTTCGGCGACTCCTACATCGAGCTCGTGTCGAACCTCGGCGACCAGGGACCCATCGCCAAGCGGTTGGCCGACCTGGGCGAAGGCGTCCACCTCGTAGCGATGAAGGTGGACGACCTCGACAAGACCCTCGCCGAGCTTCGCGACAAGGGCATCCGGCTGGTGGGCGACCCCGGCCCCGGAAACCCCGTCAAGGGGCAGGTGTTCATCCACCCGTCGGTGACCGGCGGGGTCCTGACGCAGCTCGTCCAGCGGTAGCAGGGCCGGCCCCGGAGCGAGTATGTTGGCCTGACGATGTACCGGGCCGCAGCCGCATTGCTGGCTTTCGCCGCCGTGCTCTTCGCCTCCACGGGATGTTCGAACGACGCGCCGGATGGGGCTGTCCACGTCGTGACGGCGGACGGCGAGATCAACCCGGTGATGGAGCGATTCCTTGACCGCGCCATCGGGCGGGCCGAGGACAACGGCGCGCTCCTCGTCGTCATCGAGCTGGACACGCCCGGCGGGCTGAGCTCGTCCATGCGCGAAATCGTCCAGCGGATGGAGCGCAGCACCGTGCCGATCGCGGTCTACGTCTACCCCGCCGGCGGGCGGGCGGCGAGCGCGGGGACGTTCATCACGATGGCGGGCAACATCGCGGCGATGGCGCCGAACACGTCGATTGGCGCTGCGGCGGCCATCAACAGCGACGGCAGCGACATCGGTGGGACGCTCGGCAAGAAGGTGGAGAACGACTCCGTCGCCTTCATTCGCGGGATCGCCGAGCTCCGCGGCCGGAACGCGGACTGGGCCGAGCAGGCCGTGCGGGAAGCCGTGGCCGTGGACCAGTCGAAGGCAGTGGAGCTGGGAGTGGTGGACTTCGTCGCGAATGACCTCGCAGACCTGCTGAAGAAGTCGGACGGGCGGACGCTCGAACTGCGGCCGGGGACGAGCGTCACGCTTTCGGGCCTGTCCGAGGCGGGCCGCGTGAACACGAAGATGACGGCCTGGGAGCACTTCGTCGGGTTCTTCGCCGACCCGACCGTGGCCTCGCTCTTGATCTCCCTCGGCTTCATGGCGCTCCTCATCGAGCTGTGGAACCCCGGGCTCATCGTGCCCGGGACGGCGGGGGTGATAGCGATCACACTCGGGTTCCTGGGGTTCGACGTCTTGCCGGTAGACACGGCGGGACTCGTCCTCATCCTCCTGGGGCTGGCGATGATCGCCATGGAACTGTTCGTGCCGGGCGGGATCCTCGGGGCCAGTGGCACCGTCGCCCTCATCCTCGGGGCCGTCATCGCCTTCCGCGACACCCCCTCCGACCTTCGCCCGCCGGAGTGGTTGCTCGCCGTGATCGCGGTCGTCATGCTCGGGGGCTTCGGGACGATGACGTTCGCGGTGGCGCGGCTGCGAGGGCCGGGCTACCTGACGGGGCCGGCCGCGCTGGTGGGCCAGATCGCCGTGGCCGGGGTTGAGATGGCACCCACCGGCTGGGTGCAGGTGAACGGCGAACGCTGGCAAGCCCGGCTCGAAGGCGACGCCACAGCGGCCGCTGGGGCCAGCCTTCGTGTCACCCGGACGGACGGTCAGCAGCTCTGGGTGAGGGCCGAAGGGGATGAGGGGCACTGAGGCGAGTCCGGCGGCCACAGCGGGTTCGTCGCCGGGGGATGTATGCTGGAGGGAGCCTGCCTCTGCATACGCTCCTCCCGATGTAGACACAGGGCAGTCGGTCCCGGGAGGGCGTCCCCGGCCGTTTGCCGGGTTGCAGCAGGAGACAGATCTTGGCAAGCAAGCTTTACGTTGGCGGTCTTTCGTACGACACGACGGATGACACACTCAGGGCGCTCTTCGAGACGATCGGCGTTGTAGAATCGGCTGCGGTGGCGAAGGATCGCGACTCCGGCCGGGCGCGGGGCTTCGGCTTCGTGGAAATGGCGACCGGCGCCGAGGCGAGCAAGGCGATCAGCGACCTGAACGGCAAGGAGCTCGATGGGCGGACGATCACCGTCGACAAGGCGAACCCACCGCAGCAACGGGGTGGCGGGAGCTATGGCGGGCGCCGGGACAGCCGCCGCTAGGCGCGCGAACGTGGCCCCACTTCGACAACGCGGGCGGGAGCGAGCGCTGTGATGCGGCTCGCGTCCTTCCCGTTCCGGCCCATCTCCTGGCTCTGGCGGCGCTTCGGCCGTAGCCCCGAGAAGGAAGCTTCGGCGTCGTCGTGGCCGCGATGGCGGGCGGTGCGATGGCTCCGCGCGGCGCTGATCCGGGGGGTTGGGGTACCGATCTTGCGGGTGCTCTACCACGTCGAGGTCCGGGGCAGGGAGCACTTCCGGGAGGTGACCGGCCCCTGCCTGGTGGTCAGCAACCACAACATGCACCTCGACTGGGCGATGCTGCTTTCGGCGATGCCGGGGCGATTCCGGCGGCGGGTGATGGTGGGCGCGGCGTCGCGGGACATCTACGGCAACCGGGTGCGCGGGTTCGGCGCCAGCCTCGTGGGGAACGCGTTCCCGCTGGCGAAAGAGGGAAGCGGCATCCGCGAAAGCCTGGAGTTCGTCACGGCAATGCTGGCCGAGGGCTGGAACGTGATGATCTACCCCGAAGGCAAGCTCACGACGGGCGGGGAGATGCAGCCCTTCCTCCCCGGGATCGGCTGGTTGGCGGTCCGGGCGGGCGTCGAGATCCTGCCGATGCGCGTGGACTTGCTCCGCCCAGGCTTTCGGGACGGGCGCTGGATCCCGTTCCCGCGGGGGCGCGTGAGGGTCCATGTCGGCGCGCCGGTGAGGGTGGAACGCGGCACGAGCTACGCGGAGGTGGCGGCGGCGATGGAGCGGGCGGTGCGCGAGGCCTGATCCCCGCCGAGCGGGGGCTGGAAGTTGTGATCGCATCCGGGCGCGATCTCCGGTATTCTTCCGTGGCATGCCCCAAGGGCCCCTCGCATGGGCCGGGCGCACCAAAGGAAGGCAACTTGAAGCTTCAGAACGCAGTCATCGTCGATGGCGCCCGCTCGGCATTCGGCCGCGGTGGGCGCGGCAAGCTCGTCGCCACCCGGCTGGACGAAGCCGGCGCAACCGTCCTCAGGGCGCTGCTGGACCGCAACCCGAAGGTCACAGACGACATGATCGAGGACATCGGCCTCGGCAACGTCGCCGGCGCCGCCGAACTGGCGGGCATCGGCGCCGACACCGTGGCGCGGCTTGCCGGTCTCCCCGCGGAGATCTCGGCGTTCGACACGAACCGCCAGTGCGGCTCGTCCATGGAAACACTGCACCGCGTCGCCCAGTCGATCATGGTGGGCGCGACCGAATGCGGCGTCGCGATCGGCATCGAGCGCATGGGCCGCCAGCTCGGCGGCGGCGGTGGCGCCCGGGAAACGAACCGGATCACGGAGTTCAACAAGCGCCGCCTGGAGCAGAACGCCGTCCAGCGCAACATGGCGAAGAACCACTTCCAGGACTTCAGCGTGGCCTTCCAAGACGAGATACTGGACTACTCGCCCGTGCTTTCGATGACCCAGACGGCCCAGAACGTGGCCGAAGTCTACGGCCTCAGCCGTGAAGAGCTCGACCAGTTCGCGGTCGAAAGCCACCGCAAGGCCGTGGCCGCCTACGAGCGCGGCATCTACAAGGACGAGATCATCCCCCTGGAAGTGGAAGAGCCCGTCTTTGACGACCAGGGCAACTGGGTGGCCGACAGCCGCGGCAAGACCATCGTCTTCGACCGTGACGAGTGCATTCGCCCCGGGACCAACATCGAGTCGCTGGGTGCGCTTGCCCCGGTGAAGGGCATTGTCAGCCCGATGGGCCAGGAGCTGCGGATCACCGCCGGCAACTCGTGCCCGACGAACGACGGGATCACAGCCGCGATCATCATGAGCGAGGCCCGGGCGCTTGAACTCGGGCTCCAGCCGCTGGCCCGGATCATCGGGTTCGGCGTTTCCGGTGTGAAGCCCCAGGTGATGGGTCTCGGCCCGGTGCCTTCGACGAAGAAGGCGCTGCGCCACGCCGGGATCACGGCTGACCAGATCGACCGGGTCGAGTTCAACGAGGCCTTCGCGGCACAGGTCATCCCGACCTGCCGGGAGCTGGGCATCTCGATGGAGAAGGTGAACGTGAACGGCGGCTCGATCGCCATCGGCCACCCGCTCGGCGCCACCGGCACCCGCCTGGTGCTCACAGTCGCCCACGAGCTTCGCCGGAGCGGCGGGCGCTACGGCCTCGCCACCCAGTGCATCGGCGCTGGGATGGGCATCAGCACCATCATCGAAGCCCTTTAGCCAGCCCCTCGGGGAACGTTCGAAGGAGGGGGCTCAGATGAGCCCCCTCCTTCTGTGTGCCGCGCGGGGGGAGGTTCTGGCCAAAAGGCCCTCCAGCCTGAGCCGAAGGGCCCTTCGACGGCCGGGCCGGCGGAGTATGCTGGTCTTGCAGGGGGCGAAACGTCACCACCTTAGTGGTGAGCGCGCCGCCGGTCGGGAGACCGTCCCACGGCACCATAGGCCTTCGGCCTTGGCCCCCTGCCTCCCCCTTTCCCCATCGACGACACCGGCACGCCGCCGGCTACATGCTGCGGAGGAGGCGGATGCGGTCCTCGATCGGCGGGTGGGTGCTGAAGAGGTTGTTGAGGAAGCTGGAGTGGTCCTTGAGCGGGTTTGAGATGTAGAGGTGTGCGGTGGCCTTGTTCGCCGCCTCGAGGGGTTCGGTGTCGGCTGAGATCTTCTCGAGGGCGCGTGCCAGGGCCTCCGGGTTCCGGCAGAGGAGCGCGCCGCTGGCGTCGGCGAGGTATTCCCGGCGGCGGCTGACGGCGAAGCGGATGGTCTGGGCGATGATGGGTGCAAGGATGGCCCCGAGAATCGCGAGCGCCAGGACGATGAGCGCCGCCGCGCCGCCTCCCTTGTCCTTGCTCCCTCGCCGGCTGCCCGCGCCCCAGAACGTGAATCGCAGGGCAAGGTCGGAGATGAGCGCGATCACGCCCACGAGGACCGTCACCAGCGTCATCACGCGGATGTCGTAGTTGCCGACGTGGGAAAGCTCGTGGGCGATGACGCCTTCGAGTTCGGCCGGCTCGAGCTTGTCGAGCAGGCCCCGGGTGACGACAACGTGCGAGTGCTTGGGGTCGCGGCCGGTGGCGAAGGCATTGGGCGCGGAGTCCTCAAGCACCCACGTCTTCGGCATCGGCAGGCCGGCGCCGATACAGAGGTTCTCGGTCCGGCGGACGAACTCCCACTCCTCTTCCTTCGTCACTTCGTGGGCGCCGGAGATGGAGAGGACCACCGCCGTGGATGCGAAGTAGCTCGCCAGCGCATAGAGGATCAGGGCGATGCCGACGAACGAGAGCACCCCGGGAAGCTGGCTGGAGGGCACGCCCCAGGCAAAGAGGAACGCGGAGACCAGCCCCCCTCCGAGGATGACGAAGAGCGACATGAGGAGCCATGTCTCGCGCTTGTTCGCGCCGATGCGGTCGTAGACGAGGACGCGACCAGTGTCCACCTAGTTCGCCGCGAAGCTGACCTTGACGTCCTCGCGCGCCCCAGCCTCCGCTTCGTAGAACTCGGCGGGCTGGAAGTTGAACATGCCGGCGAAAATCATGTTCGGGAAGATGGCGATCTTTTCGTTGTAGTCGCCGACGTTCGTGTTATAGAACTGCCGGGCATAGGCGATCTTGTCTTCGGTGTCGGTCAGTTCGCGCTGAAGCTCGAGGAAGTTCTGGTTGGCCTTGAGGTCCGGGTAGGCCTCGGCGACGGCGAAGAGCGAGCGAAGGGCGCCGGTCAGGACGTTGTCGGCCTGGGCCGCTTCGGCCGCGTGCCCACCCTGGCGGGCGGTGTCGAGCTGGGCGCGGGCGCGCGTGACGTTTTCGAGCACGTCTTTCTCGTGGGCGGCATAGCCCTTCACCGTCTCGACGAGGTTCGGGATGAGACTGGAACGGCGCTTCAGCTGGACGTCGATGCCGGCCCAGGCTTCCTTGACGCGGATGCGCCCGCGGACCATGCCGTTGTAGATGCTCCAGATGAAGAGGACGAGGATGAGCAGGATGACGGCGACAACGATGACGGTAATCAAGACGGCCACGAGCATGCTCCTGCGCGGATTCGCAGCCATGCTACCACACCCGGGAGCGGGCTCCCGGTAAGGAGGGGGTCAGACGGCGACCGGGCGGACGGAAACGTCGGCGGCGACCACGGATTCGAGCCGCCCGCCGGGGAGGGTGACGACGAGCGCGCCATCGGGGGCGATGGCCGAGGCGACAGCTTCGTAGGGCTCGCCGCCGGTGGGGTGGACGACCACGGGCTTGCCGATGACCAGGCTGAGGGCGCGGTAGGCGGCCGTTACCGTCTTGGGCGGGGCAGCAAGCCAGGTTTCGAGTTCGCGGCAGACGCGGGCGAGGAGCGCTTCGCGGTCGACGTCGCGGCCCAGTTCGTTGCGGAGGCTGGTGGCGACGTCCGCGAGGCCGGGGAGCGTCGAGGGGTCGGAGTTGACGTTGATGCCGATGCCGGGGAAGGCGATCGGGCCCTCGGGCGCGAGTTCGGCGTCGATGAGCATGCCCGAGAGCTTGCGGCGGCCGACCCAGATGTCGTTGGGCCACTTGATCAGGGCGTCGGCGCCTTCTTCGCGGCAGGCGTTGGCGACGGCAAGGGGGACGATGAGAGGGAGCCTGCGGTGGACGTCGACCGGCAGGCGGAGGACGAGCGTGAAGTAGAGGTTGCCGCCTGCCGGGCTCTGGAAGCTCCGCCCGCGGCGGCCGCGGCCAGCGGTCTGCTCCTCCGCGAGGACGAGGGTGCCGTGGGGCTCGCCGGCGGTGGCAAGTTCGCGGGCGACGTCCATCGTGCTGACGACCACCCGCCGGTAGACGAGGTTCCCGCCGATGACGGCGCCGGGGGCCAGGGCCGATTCGAAGCTGGCGACGGAAAAACGGTCCACGATCTCAGGCTACATCACCGTCGAGATCTGGGGATTCGAGGCAAAAAGAGAGGCCCGGCGGTCGATTGCCGGGCCTCGTGTTCGTAGCCAGGGCCTAACCCTGGAGTCGGGGTCACCTCAACGCTAGGAAGAGGTCACCTCCAGCGCCAGAGTCAGGCCGTAACTACGACTGTGATAGTCCATGCGCATCACCTCCTTCCTTGGCGCGGAAGGTACCGCACGGGGGGATCGGCCGTCAAGAAGATGTACTGGCCTTTACGTGCGCGCCTTCGCCGCCGCGGCCAACGCGAATTGCCCGCGCGGGCCGCGGCGGTATCATCAGGAGCCGGGTCCCCAGAGCGAAACGGCGGGACGCGTGACGGAGATTGTGTTGACGGAAGCAGGCAAGGGACACCCGCCGGGGCTGGTTATCATCGCCGAGCGCGACCTGGAGTACCGGGTGGAACGGGCACGGCTGACCTACCAGCCGAGCATGAGCCCGCCCTTGCCCACGGCCCGGCCGTTCGTCATCGGGAAGGCCGAGATGGAGCCGCTCCTGGACCAGGTGCTGGGGCTGAACCACGTCGTGCAGGGGCACTACACGGCCGGGACCATCTCGGTGCTGCACAAGCACGACTGCGACCAGGTGCTGGTGATCACGCGCGGCGAAGGCGAGATCCGGGCGCGTGGTGAGACCTTCACACTCACGCCGGGGATGGTGGTCTGGATCCCGAAGGGCGAGCCGCACGTCCACGCGGCATCGCACGGCTCCGACTTCGAGTTCGTCTACTTCACGGCGTCAGGGCACTCATCGGACCCGGTGGACTGACCCCTCACCCCCCGGCCCCCTGCTCCCGCTTCGCGGGCGAGGGGGAGATGACCTGCGGTGCAGGCACGTCCAGCGGCAAGTTCGGGGTTGGCTAGTTTCGCCCGGGTTCGGCGCCTTTGAAGAGCTGGGCCACCTGGTCCAGTTCTTCCTCTGCCGGAGGTGGTGGCGGCCCGTGACGGAGAAGGTGGTTGGCAGAGTGCGACACGAGTTCGGCCCAGGCGGCGTGGAGCTTCCCGGAGGGGTGAAGGCCGTCGGCGGCGACGAGCGAGGGGTCGGTCCCCATCGCCTCTGAACTCGGCGTGACGTTCGCGTAGTGGGGGAACTCGCGGGAGACCAGCACCCCGAATTCGATGAGGTTGAAGTCGTCGAGCGCCTCGCGGATCGCGGCCCGATCGCGGCCCTCGGCGAAGGGGGTGACGCTCCAGTCGGGGATGCTGACGACGACCACATGCCATGCGTCGCCGCCGGCGAGGGCGATGGCGCGGTCGAGGACAGCGGCGAAACTGACGGCGAATTCTCCCCGGCCCCGGCCGCGATACTGGTCGTTTACGCCAACCTGGACGGTCACGAGGTCGTAGGGACCCTCGGGCTGGCGGGCATCGACGGCGGCAAGGAGCTCGTCGGTCGTCCAGCCGGTCTGGGCGATCACCTCCGGGCCGGCAATGTCGAGGCCGCCGGCACGAAGGAGACCGGCGAGTACCTCGGGCCAGCGTTCGGACTCGGGCACGCCTTCGCCGATGGTGTAGGAGTCACCTAGGGCGAGGTAGCGAAGCGGCCGGGGCGTCATAGGGTCACCGCCTGTAGGATCGCCCGATATGTTCTACGTAATCGCTGAACCCTGCATCGACGTCAAGGACGGGGTGTGCATGGACGTCTGCCCGACGCAGTGCATCCACACCTCCGACGAGGCCCGCCAGTACTACATCGACGCCTCCGGCTGCATCGACTGCCGGGCCTGCGAACTGGTCTGCCCCGTGGGGGCGATCTTCTCCTACTACGACCTGCCCGAGAAGTGGAAGGACTACGTGAAGGTGAACGCGGACTTCTTCAAGGCGGGGTGACCCTCACCCCCCGGCCCCCTGCTCCCGCTTCGCGGGTGAGGGGGAGTCCTGCGGGAGTCAGCTTCGCTGACGCTGGCTAGAGCTGCTCCTTGACCTTTTCGGCCAGGGCGCGGGTGAAACCGACGGTGCTGGCGATCTCTTCGACCGGGGCTTCGCGGACGGCACGGACGCTCCCGAACTTCTTGAGCAGCGCCTTCTTCCGGCGGGGGCCGATGCCGGGGATGCTGTCGAGGGCGCTCGCGATCGCGGTCTTGGCGCGGACCTGGCGGTGGAAGGTGATGGCGAAGCGGTGGGCCTCGTCGCGGACGCGTTGGACCAGGAAGAGGGCCTCGGACCCGCGCGGCAGGATCACAGGCTCATCCTCGTCGGGGACGAAGATCTCCTCGTAGCGCTTGGCGAGCCCGACGGTGGGGATGTCGTAGACGCCGAGCTCGCGCATGACCTGGACGGCAGCTGCCAGCTGGCCCTTGCCGCCGTCGATGATGACGAGGTCGGGAAGAGCCCAGGTGTCGGAGGACTGAGGGCCGAGGACTGAGGACTGAGGATCGGGGATCTCCTCCCTTCTCCCTCCTCCCTCCTCCCTCGCGCCAACACGCTTGAAGCGGCGGCGGAGGATCTCCTGCATCGTGGCGAAGTCGTCGGCGCCGACGACGGTCTTGACGCGGAAGCGGCGGTACTGTGCGGGCGCAGGCTGGCCGTCTTCGAAGACCACCATGCTCGAGACGGGGCTCGTCCCCTGGATGTTCGAGTTGTCGTAGCACTCGATCCGTTGCGGAACGTCGGGGAGCGAGAGCTCTTCACGCAGCTGTTCGAGCGCGGTCTCGGTCTTCGAACGGTCGGCGAGCCAGCGGACGCGCATCATCTCGAGGGCCTCGCGGGCGTTGTCGTTCGCGAGCTCGACCAGGCGGCGTTTTTCGCCACGTTCGGGCTGGCGAACCTCGACCAGCGAGCCGCGCTTTTCCGTGAGCAGCTCCTGCATCGTGTCGCGGTCGTCGGGTTCCGTGGGGACGACGACGAGCTTCGGGACGTACTGGGCGCTCTCGTAGAACTGGAGGAGGAAGTTGCAGAGCACGGCGCTGTCGGGCTCGCCGGTGACGCCTTCGAGGACGAAGTTGTCGCGGCCGATCATCTGGGTGCCGCGGACAAAGAACACCTGGACGCAGGCCTGGTCGCCGTTGCGGGCGAGGCCATAGATGTCCAGGTCCTCCTGCTTCGTCGTCGAGATCATCTGGCGCTCGACCGTGCGTTCGACCGCCCGGAGCTGGTCGCGCATCATCGCGGCGCGTTCGAACTCCATGCGCTCGGCGGCGGCCTCCATCTGCTTGCGGAGGCGGCCGAGGACGTCGTCGGACTTGCCTTCGAGGAAAAGGATGACCTGCTGGATGACCTCGTCGTACTCGTCTTTCGTGCAGAAAGCGGTGCAGGGGGCGATGCAGCGCTTGATGTAGTAGTCGAGGCAGGGGCGAGGGTCCTTGCCCGTGATCTCCTTCGTGCAGGAGCGCCAGGGGAAGAGCTTCTTCGTCAGGTCGAGGGTGTGGCGGACCGAACCGGCGCTGGCGTAGGGGCCGAAGTAGCGTGCGCCGTCCTTCTCGATTCTCCGCGTTATGTAGACTCTCGGCCAGGGGTTCTGGATGTCGACCTTGAGGTACGGGTAACGCTTGTCGTCCTTCAGGCGGATGTTGAAGAACGGCTGGTGGCGCTTGATCAGGGTCGCTTCGAGGATCAGCGCTTCCCCCGCGTTGCCGACGACGATGTACTCGAAGTCCTCGACCTGCTTGCGAAGGGCGAGGGTCTTGGGCTCCATGCCGTGGGCCGAACCGAAGTAGGAGCGGACGCGATCCTTGAGGCGCGCAGCCTTGCCAACGTAGATCACCTCGCCCTTCGCGTTGCGCATGATGTAGACGCCCGGGCGCGCGGGGAGGGCGCCCAGCTGCTTGCGAAGCTTTTCGGAGATGGTGGAGGAGGCCACGGATCAAGTTTAGGGCGTGGGGCGTTGAGCGCGGGGGGAACGGGCGCAGGCGCCGTGGGCGGGTGCTAGAATGGATGCGAAACGGATGCGTTTTGGAGGCGTCGATGGCCACGATCACGTTGAAGAACGTCCCCGAGGAGTTGGTCCTGCGCCTGAAGAAGCAGGCTGCGGAGCATCGCCGGAGCCTGAACCAGGAGGCGATCGCTCAACTCCTGATGACCACTTCACGCGCGCGGCCGCTGACTGTGGAGGAACTGACCGCCTTCCTGGCGGAACAGGAGGAAGAAGGGATCTGGATCAACCCGGAAGATACGCGCCGGTTCATCACAGAAGGCCGGCTATGATCATCGCCGACACCCAGCTGGCGGTGTACGCAACCATTCGCGGCCCCAACACCGAACTCGCGAGGCGCGTGTTCGCGAAAGACCGGGACTGGTCAGCACCCGTGCTCTGGAGGAGCGAGTACCGGAACGCCTTGCTGGGGCACGTCCGCCGGCAGGACATGACGTTCCGGCGGGCCACGCTGGCGTTCTCCACCGCCGAACGAATGTTCCTGGGGCGGGAGTACGTGGTTGAGACCCGGCGTGTCTTCGCGCTCGCCGCCGACAACAGGATCACCGCCTACGATCTCGAGTTCGTCGCCCTGGCGAGACAGCTCTCTGCCCCCCTGGTGACCTTCGACAAAGAGGTCCTCGCGGCCTTCCCGAACATCGCGATCTCGCCGGAGGCTTTCGCCGCGTAGAATGCCGGACATCACCCGCATGGGGCCGGAGAGAACATGTCCTACGAAGCGATCCTTTACGACGTCGAGGACGGCGTCGCGACCATCACCCTGAACAAGCCCGAGCGGCTCAACGCCTTCGACAACCAGATGCTGACCGAATGGCACGACGCGATCGTCGCGGCGGACCAGGACGGCGACGTCCGGGCGATCATCATCACCGGCGCCGGGCGCGGCTTCTGCAGCGGGATGAACGTGGCCGCCGAGGTGAGCGGTAGCGGCGTCCTCCGCACCGAAGCGACCGTGGCCACGCGGCGCCATAGCCTTCGCGACCGGGTCCATCCCATCCCGCGGGCGCTGATCCAGCTCGAAAAGCCCTACATCGCCGCGATCAACGGGGCGGCGGCGGGCGCCGGGATGGACATGGCGACGATGGCCGACATCCGCTTCGCCAGCACGACCGCGCGTATGGGCATGACCTACGTGCGCATGGGACTCTTCCCCGGCGACGGCGGGACCTACACCCTCCCGCGGATCGTCGGGACGCAGCGTGCCCTGGACATGATCTGGACGGGGAAGATGATCACCGCCCAGGAGGCGCTGGAGATCGGCTACCTGATGGCCGTCTACGAGCCCGACGAACTCCTGCCGCGGGTGAAGGAATACGCGAAACAGATCGCCCGGGGCCCGGCAACGGCGGTCCAGCTTTCGAAGAAGATGGTCTACCGCTCGGCCAACATCTCGTTCGACGACCACCTCGACTTCGCCCAGATGGCGATGTTCGTGGCGCAGTCGACCGAGGACGCGCGCGAGGGTCCGCGGGCTTTCGTGGAGAAGCGGGAGCCGCAGTTCAAGGGCTGGTAGCGCTGCCGTTCAGCGGGGTGTCGCGGGCGACCCAGCGGTCCTGCCAGCCGTTCTCGGGTTGCTTCGCGGCGAACTCCCACGCGGCGCCAAAGCGTTCCAAGTAGACCACGTCCTTGACCGGCTTGCGGCGGACCGGGCCCTGCTTGTCGGTGGGATACCCCATGGGCAGGAGACAGTAGATCTCGTTGTTCTCGGGGATGGCGAGCATTTCGTGGAGGCGGTCGCGGCGCAGGGCCAGGTTGAAGACGGACCCGCCGAGGCCGAGCGCGCGGGCGGCGAGCATCAGGTTCTGGACGGCGGGGAAGGTGCTGCCGCCGGGGGTCGAATGGCGCCCCTTGAGCCCGCAGACGAGGATTATCGCCGGCACTTCCGCGAGGTGGTGGGAGAGGTGTTCGACGCTACGGAGGGACAGCCGCTTCGTCCGCGGGAGGGCGTCGATGGCTGCCGGGTCGGCGGCGAACTGGGGCTGGTAGCGCTTCCAGCTTTCTTCGGCCCAGGCCTGCATCTCGCGCTTCACGGCGGGGTCGGTGATGACGACGAAGCGCCAGTCCTGGACGTTCTGGCCGGAAGGCGCCCGGATGGCGGCATCGAAGAGCTGGAAGAGCACCTCTTCAGGGATAGGGTCGGGCTTGAATCGGCGAAGTGCGCGGGTGGTGTAGATGGTCTCGAACAGGCCGGGCGTGGGGGACGTTTGTGGCATGGATGGCTCCTCCGCGGGGCATGATACGGAAGGCGCGGGGGACGGTCGCGGGGGCCGAATCGGCTTGCCCGAGGGCGGGGGCGCCCATAGGATGAGTGATGTTGCCGCGCGGCCCCGTGGTGTAGCGGCCTAACATGCCACCCTGTCAAGGTGGAGATCGGCGGTTCGAATCCGCTCGGGGTCGCCATAGCCCGCTACTCTACGATAACCCGCTCGATTGGAGGCGGGTTTTTCGTTCATCCGTGGTGGGGTCCGCGCTGGAACGCGCCGGTCGCAGGCGTCCGTCGTCCGCGCACTCTGGGGTCCGCCGGATCGGACTGTTGGAACGTCAGTCGAAACGGCCGACCGATGTGCCCGCCCTAGGGCAGTACCCAGTGTGCCTCGATCCAGGCGGGCACGTCGGGGCCATAGGAGCATCAGTGGGGCATCCACCCAACCTAACGGGGGACCGCGTATACTTCCGGCTGATAGGACGGCTTCGTGCGGTCGGTACGGCCGCCGCGCGGGCGCGCGTGGGGCTCGGAATGACCACGCATACTGTACAAAGGGCTGACTCTGCGTGAACCAGTTCGCTCTTCAGGAACTGCGCCGTCTTAGGAACGAGATCGCACATGGGCGCCAGCATCCTGATGCAGAGTCCCTCAAGGGGCGCCTTCAAGGTCTGGGAGTCGCCGTGCCGCCCGGGGATCCCCAACAGGTTGTAGTCGACCTCTTCAGGAGTCTGGAGCTCGGCGGCGAGGACTCCCTCCCGCCGGCTCTCATCGATGTCGTTCGCCAGCTGCTGGAGGGCCGGTCGGCCAAGGTCGCATGTGATCCGTGGGCAGGGCTGGGAGCCCTCGCCGAGCTGGTCAAGGATGTCACCCACGCGCAACAATCCATCGCGTGTGCACAGTCGCCAACCGGCGACGCACTCGGCAGACTGCTGGCACCGGAGCTGGACTGGCGGTCCGGCGACTTTGCTGATCCGCTCTCGTTCCTCCAAAGCTTCGACGACCCAATCGACATCGTCGCGTCGGTACTGCCATACGATGTTCGTGCGCCCCAGGCTCTTGAGGTCCCGGGCGACGCCGGGTCGACGGTGCGGAGTCGAGACCTCGCGTCGATCCTTCTCGCCGCAACGTGCCAGAGGCTAGCGCCTCAGGGGATCGGGCTCTTCGTCGTTGCCCCTAGGTTCTTCTCCACGCAGTCCATCTTGAGGGATCTCCCTCGGCTGGGGGTCGGCGTTGAAGCCGCTCTGGCGCTACCCGCGGGTATCTTCGGCCCGTCTGCGCACATTTCCGCATACCTAATCGTGATACGAAAACGTGAGTCCGGCCGAATGTTCGTGGCCCAACTCTCTCAGGATCGCCACACCAACAGTCAGATAGTCAACAACCTACGCACAGGAGATGCTCAGGGCGCCTTGGAACTCGGCCACTTGGTGGACCCTGACGACTTCCGAGAGCGGGTTGACCCGACCTCGAATCCGCTCGGGGTCGCCATAGCCCGCTACTTAACGATAACCCGCCTGAATCGAGGCGGGTTCTTCGTTGTGGGGTGATAGCGAAGGTGGGGAAATCGGCGTCCGCGGCCGTCCGCCGTCCGCGCGCGCTTCAAGGAGACGTGGTGGTCCGACCGCTGAGGCCGGGTCAGTTGCGGAAACTTATGGTGTACCTCGACGGCTGACGGTAGATTATGTCGTCATATGCGGTCTCGCCGTACCACGTGACTCCGTGTCGGTTCCGTATCAAGTCTCGGTAACCTTGATCACCGGTGATTTCAGCCAAGAAACGCATGGCGTAACGCTGAATCTCGTCATCCTGGTGGTCCTGCAATGCCTTAAGGGGCTCAGTAACCGCGACCCCCCGGCGTCCCAACCAGCGAAGTGCGCGCAGAGCCTCCAGAACGACTTCCTTGTCATTGCTTGCGAGGTGTTCGGCAATTAGCGGCGCCGCCGTTGCGGCCCTGGCTCCAAGCAGTCCGAGCCCGTACACGGACGCCTCAACGACCTTAGGTACAGTCGATTTCGCGCCCCGGGTCAGGAGCTCATACGCTTGCTGGTCACCGCGATGGAAGACTCTGAACGCCAACTGGTGAGCGGCAGCCTGAGCGCTAAACTGCTTTCCCCGAAAGAGTTGGGCTTCGAGTCGAGCGAGAGTCTTCGGGGCGGGCCTGGGCACGCCGGTAGCTTACGAGACGGGCTAAGAAATGGCCACGACCGCCTTAGCGCAGCGACTTCAAGCTGGGTCGTCACGGACGGCTGAACACAAACCCGGTTCGCTCGTCGAAGGCCCAGAACCGGCAGTGCCAAATCCCGTTCCCCACATAGACAAGCGACGACTTCGGCACGCAGCCGGCGTGAACGACATCACCCCCCCGAATGCCGGCTCCACAACTGACTAAGGCACACGTGACGGTGTGGCTACTGATCGCCGCCAACACCTGCTCGGTCGAGTACCGAGGGCGGTCTGGAGTTGCCGTCGGACCTTCTGAATCAGCGCTCCTGCAGGCGCCGGTGAGGATGACCGCCGGAACGATGATGAAGACGAAGGTCATTAGCCCGAATCGTGACTTAGGCTTGATGACACTCACCAGAAGCTCGCTCCAAGAGGGGTTAGCCCAGCCGAGCTAGTCTACACATAGTGTCGGGTTTTTCCTTCATCCGTGCCGGGGACGTTGGGATCGCCGGCCGCAGGCGTCGGCCCGTCCGCGCGGACACCGCACAGGATGTGCGATTCGGGCGGCAGATTGGTGCACATGAGCGGGGACGCGGCGGCCGTCACTGCAGGTATTCGGCGGCCGCAAAGCCAGGGCGGCCGTCGGGCAGGGCCACCGCGCGCCAGCCGGCCGGCGCGGCGGCAGTGCGTTCGCGGAGCAACACGCCGTCGCGAAAGCAGCCGAGCGTCGGGCTCGCGGTCGACGGTTCCTTGCGCACGTTGAGGCAGTCCCTGCCGCTCGAGACGCGCCAGAAGGTACCGAAGAGCGCGACCCGGGGCCAGGCGAAGTTGCCCGGCAGCGGCGTCACATCCCGGCGCAATTCGGCGATGGGGTGAAGCTGGCCTGTGGTCCCGTCGATCAGCACCGCTCGCACGTTCGAATCGAGCGGGGCTGACGGCTCATCCTCCTCCACGGGCACCACCGCGGTACCGAGCCAGGATGTTGCGGACAGTCGGCCGGCGAACGTCACGGCGTCGACGGCCGCACTGTAGCCGGCCACCGGGACGCCGGCCCCATCCACCTCAACGAAGAACCGGGCGGCGGCGTTCCCAAGCCCGGTGGCGAGCCAGACGCCGCTCGACGTGCCAGGGCTCGTCTCACCGTACGTGCGGCTTTGCCATTCCACGCCGGGAACAACCGCACCAAGGGCGGCGAAGGAGTCCAACCATCGCGGATCGATGGCACTGTTTCCCTGGCGCCACACAAGCGCCCCATCCGGCCCCACCATCGCGTACGGCCCGGGAGTCGCGGCCGGAACGCCGGACGGCGGGTCCAGTTTCCGGAACGATGGAAGGAGGTAGCTGTTGTACCTTGGCCCGCCCCCATCGCTAGGCGACCGGGTCGTTGCATTCACCACGGCTTCTCCGCGGTACCAGCCCGCAAACCAGGCGTAGGTCCCGCTGAACGCGGCGCCGTCAATGGGCTGCCAGCTCATTCCGCCGTCGCGGGACTGAAGGAACTGCAGGACGCCGGCCGGGTCCGGGTCCGCCTCAGCGCCACAGTAGCTGCTGCACACGCCCGCGATCAGCAGGGAACCATCTGCGGAAATCGAATACAGGGGCACGTTGCCCTCGGGCTTCGTGTGGTCAGCTACGAGCCGGCCGTCGCGACCACGGTACACACGCCAGAGGTCACCAGGTGGCCAGCCGCAGGAAAAGCACCCCGAAACGGCCACGTAGAGAACCATGTCTGACGGGAACGCCACGGGCGGACCGGGCACGAGAACCTTCACCGGCTTGCCGGCCACAACGGATGGCGCGACGACCGCGACGGTGGCCGTGGCCGCGGGGGCTGTGGCCTGGGTGACGGAAGGCTGCGGCGTCGCGCTCGTCGCTGCGACTGTCTCGGTGGCCGTGGCGACCAGCACTGTGCCGTCGTCCCGGCCGCTCAGGACGAGCATGAAAGCGAGCAGCGTTCCACCCAGGAGCAGCGCGGCGCCGGTCGCCACGGCCCTGGCCCCCCGCGGAACAAGCACCAGGACCCCGGCGCCGAACCGGGCCAGTCGGCGACGCAGGGACTGCTCCGCTTGCCACCAGGCAGCAGCTTCCTCCCGCCGATCGACGCCCAGCTTCCCGAGCACCTCGGAGACATAGCTCTTCACGCTCTCGTAGCCGATGCCAAGCGACTCTGCGATCTCGGGATTGGTCTTGCCCTGCGCGATGAGCCGAAGGACATCCCTTTGTCTCGATGTCAGCTCGACCTCGGCGTTGCGGTGGTAGCCGCGTCTCACCTGCATGGCATCAGGCTATTCTCCGTGAGGCGGTTGTCTACCCCCGATGGAGAACATTGCATACCGTCGAGGCGCCACCCGCCCCGGCCGGCCGAACGCGATCCAGCGGACCCAGCAGAGTAATCTAGCGGTGACGCCATGAAAGTCCTCATGATCGGCGCGAGCGACACGCTCGGCACGTACCTTCCGGACCCGTCGCAAGGGACCTTCAGCATCCTTGCGCGTGAACTGCCGCCCCTCCTCCATGACTCCGTGGAGGTCGCGCACATGCGCTTCTACTCCCACTTTCCCAAGGCCCCAGAGCACGCCGAATCCAGCGTTCGCGACCGTGCGCCGGATGTCACCATCATCGCGGCCCACTCGATGGCCTTCGCGACACCTTCGGTCGGGGCGCGACTGGTGCACATCTTCGGCTGGAAGGCCGGCCGCTGGCTCGAACGCCGCATCTGGGATGCGGACGCCAGGGCACGGAAGGGCGGCATCCTCGCGCCGCTCCGCGACCCTGCCCGGGCCGTCGCCTACCGGGTCATTGGCGTTTCCACCTTTGCCAGTGTCGAGGAGACGATCCGCCACTACGGGGAGACCATGAAGCGCCTCGCCCGCTTCGAGGACATGCAGGTGATCGTCCTCGGCACATTCCAACCCCGCCGCGACGGCGACATTGCGCCGCACGTCCAGCTCAACACCGGCCTCGCCGCTCTCGCCCGGGAGCACCGCTTGAAGTGGATTGACCGGCAGGCCATCGTCACGAGTCTTGGTGACGACGCCTTCCAACCCGGTGGGCGCTACTCGACGGCGCTCGTCCACCGCAAAGTGGCAGACGCGGTCATCGACGCCGTCAGGAGCTAGCCCGGTGGTACTCATACGGGACTGTCGCGGACGGCTCTTGGATGTCCCGGACCCGGAATCCCGGGTGGTCAAGGTGGGCCCTCGCGGGAGGTGGCTCAGTTGTAGAGGTCCTGCCGGGCCTCGGCGATTTCCTGCTCCATGCGTTGCCGCTGCAGCATCCGCTCCTGATCCGAGATGAGCTGGTCATCGTGCGGGTCCACCTCAGGGGCGACGCCGGCCGGGCGCTCGAGCTTGTACGCCCAAAGTTCGTTGTCGTCGACCAGGAGATGCACTGCGAACGGGTTGGCTCGCTCCACCTCATCGGTGCTCAGCCAGAAGTCGCGGCGCCAGTGCACTCCAACTTTGAAGGAGCCACCGGCCAGGTCCTTCACGGTGCCGACTTTCTTGCCATCGCGGGTGAAGACGGGGGCGCCAACGGTGGGGTCAACGTACAGGCGGGATGCTGTCATATTGGTCCTCCTCAGGCTGCGGGCGTCGTGCTGGCGCCAGCGACGGGCACGCCAGGCGTGCCAAGAGTCTGGTCGACACAGCGCCGCAGCATTTCAACGAACGTCGTGTGATGGTGTAGGGCCGCCAGTTCAATGGCGGCGCAGACCTCGTCCGGGAGCACGATCTCGATGCGGGTGAGGCCCCGGATGGATGGGGTCGGCTCGATTCGGTGCATTGCTCACCTCCTCTCAGGGCGCGGCCCGTGGGGCGACGGCTGCACTTCCAGCTTCCAGCGTTAGGGCCCGCGCTCCGCTCCCGCAACCCCCAATTCGCTGGATCTTGACGCTTTTGCGAGGATTTCACACCAGGGTAACGGGCCGGTTACAGCCGGCCGCCTCGTCCCGGCCGCGCGCCCTCCGGGCTGGCTCGGATCGTTCGAAGCGCACTCGGAATGCCGGCCGGACTCAGGGGACCGGCCGGGGCTGGCATGGGCCTGCTGAAGCGCCCGGGCCGCCCGAACGGGCCAACCTGCGCTCGCTATGCGCCGATGATCTTCGCGATCTGGCCGGCGACGCTGAGTTTCAGGCTGGAGGACTCCGCGGCCGCGATCCGCCCTTCGGCCACCGCCAGGTCGATCCGGCGGTCACTTTCGGCTATGGCGCGGGCGGTGACCTCGACCGGATCGAAACCCTGTTCGGTGAGGATCTGACTGACGGTCTTGCCCTCGCCGAAGCCCTGCTTAAGGACTTCGGGGCGCATCCCGGTGACGTCGAGCACCTGGTGGATGCCGACCTTCAATTCCGGCTGCAGCGATGTCCCGCCGGCTTCCTTCACCGTCGCGGCGTCTGACCCGGCCTTCGTGCCGTCCTCGGCGCTCGCCACCGAGAGGATTCCGAACGCACCAACCGCCAGGAGCAAGGCAGCGCCGAGGACCACCCCGCTACGCTTCTTCCATGTGTCCATCGCAAACCTCCGCCAGCGCCGCGCGCGACACCGAGGCCGCGGGGAGCTTCTCCAGTCTCGGGCGAAGTGTAGCACCAGCGTCCTGCACCGCGGGGCATCTCGGTTAGACACCGAGTGGCCGGGGACGCGGAGGTCCCCATGGCGGCGCCCCGGCGGGCCGCTGCCACCACAGGGCGGTTGGGGCATAATGGCGCGGCGAGGTCGCGCTTCGGGGCGGCCGGGCAAGCGAAGGGCAGACGGAGGCTTTGGGTGATACACGAAGAGATCGTGGTTGGTGGGCCGACCGAGAACGTCGTCGCGTTGGGTATTGGGGAAGCGATGCTGACCGAGCGGATCGAGCGGGCGGCCTTTTCTTACAGTTCCGCGAAGGCTCCCCCCCTCCCAAGGGCGCGGCCCTTCACAATCGGCAAGGCGACCCTGCAGCCCATCTTTGACCGCGTCCTGGGGAAGAACCACCTCTCCAAGGGGCACTACTACGCGGGCACGGTGTCGGCCTTCCACACCCACAACTCCGACCAGTACATCATCGTCACCGCGGGCGAGGGGTCCGTGAGCACAGCCGACGAGACGCACGCGCTCCACCCGGGAATGGTGGTGTGGATCCCGCGGGGCGTCCCACACCGGCACACCGCGGCGCACGACACCGACCTGGAGTTCATCTTCATCGCCGCCAGCGGGCACAGCTCGGAGCCGGTGGACTAGGCGCACGCGAGCGTCGCTCTCCTGGGCGGGGACGATGTGGCATACTCCGGGCACACCGGCCTCCCGGCCCGAGGACACAGCAGTGCGGATGCTCGTCATCGGTTCAAGCGACACCAGCGGGACGAGTCTCGCGGACCCCTCCGAGGCCTGGCCGCGGCTCGTCGGGACCGAGCTCGGGGAAGTCGTCGGCGAAACAGTCGACGTGATCAACGTGCCGGTGGTCCCGGTGGGGCCCAAGGCGGTCCCGCGAGTCGAGGACGCACTCCAGAAGCACGAGCCGGACCTCGTGGTGTTCGCCTTCGGACCCTATCACTACATCGTCGCGACCGTGGGGCAGCGGGTACGCAGGCGCTACGGGGAGCGCGTCTACCGTGCGTTCCGGAAGATTGAGACTCGGTTCGAAGGGGCCACGGCGAAGGTGGATGGCGCCCCGGCGCGCCTGAATCACATGGGCCGGTGGCTCGCCCGGCGAATCATCGGCGCCGAACCCCTTTCCACGAAGGAAGAAGTTACGGGCATCCAGCTTGAGATCATGCGCGGCCTCGCTCGGCGCGAGGGCCTGATTGTGGTTATCCTCCATGCGCCTGATCTCGGCGAACGCATCGACCGAGAGAACAAGGGCGCGAACAAGCGCCTGCGGGAACACCGCGAGTACATGACCGGCGTTGGCCGCAGCCATCACTTCCTCATTGCCGACTGCGTGCCGGGGTTCGAGGCAGCCAGGAACCAGGCGCCGCTCCGTCATTCCGACGGCGTTCACAAAGGGGCTGCCGGCCACCGCATCCAGGCGGACGCGATCATGGCCGCGCTCCAGAGCCCAGCTTCGCCGCTGCGGCAGCCCGGCGCGGCGGCGCCCGGCGCCATCGTTTCCGGCTGACAGACAGGACCGGTCGGGCCGGGGAATCAGCCCATTCGGCCGTTCGCCGTAGGAAGCGTGGGGGTACGGTGCGGGGTGGCAGCGCGTCCATGGCCCATGTCCCAGAGAAAGCGAGCGGGAAAATGCTGTTCTTCACGTTCATGACGCCCAAGGCCAACTCAACGGTCGCCCAGCGGACGGCTCGCCGGATGGAGTGGATCTATCCGGAGGGCATCCACGTCCTCGGCGAGTACTGGTTGGCAAACCACGACCCGGAAGTCGTCCTGATCACGGAGACGGACGACGCGGTCACCATGATCCAGGCACTCACCCAGTGGGAAGACCTCTTCGACGCGAAGGTCGTCCCCGCCATCACCGTGGAAGCCGGGCTCGAGAAAGCCCGGGAGATGTTCGCCGCGGCAGTTGCCTGACGGCAACGGGGCGCGCTGCCCTGACCGGTATCGTCGAACCATAACCTCCGCCTCGGCGTGTACCAACACATGTCGTGGCGTTTAGCACCCGCGTGCGGGAAACTCACGCCAGAGCGGAGGGAGGCGAACATGGCGGAAACGGGTGGCGACGGCGGCAAGGCCGATGGTGGCGCACTGTCCCACGTGGGGTTGTTTGCGGGGCTGGAGCCGGCCGCGCTCGAAACCCTGGAGGAGTTCACCTTCCGGCGCACCTTCGCGCCGGGCGAAGTAATCGTGGAGGAAGGGCGCACCGGCAACGGCCTCTTTGTCGTCCTCGTCGGGCACGTGGAAGTGACCAAGGAGGCGCCGGGCGGCGGCCAGGAAGTCATCGCCGAGCTTGGCGCCGGCGAACCGTTCGGTGAGATGGCGCTGCTCGGCGAATGGAAGCGGAGCGCGTCGGTGCGGGCGGCGGAGGAGACGACCTGCCTCGGCATGGACCGGTGGGTGTTCCTCGCACACCTGCGACGCGACCCTGAGCTGGCGATGCGGGTGATCCAGTTCCTCGCGCAGCGGCTGGCGCAGGCCGACCAGAAGCTGCTCCAGCGGTAGTCCCTCACCCCCCGGCCCCCTGCTCCCGCTTCGCGGGCGAGGGGGAGCGAGTCCGATCCCACTCCGGCGGAGGGCTATGAGGCGACGGCTTCTCCGTCGGCGAATCGCGCGGCGAAGCCTTCGAGGACCGAGCGGACCTGGGCCAGGACCGGCGGCGTTCCGCCCCCGGCCTGGAGGAAGCGGCAGTAAGAGGCGAGTTCGGAGAGGCGTTCGCGGAAGACCGGCCAGGCCGACGAGCGATGCGTGGGGATGGCTGCACCCCGCGAGAGCCGGAAGCTAGGCCCCGCGTTCTTGCCGGGAAGCGACGGCCCCGCGGCGAGGAGGGTGAGGGCGTTCCCGAGCGGTTGGACCACGTCCATCATCATCCCGACCGTCATGTCGCTGAGGAGGGCGAGGTCGGCGGCTGACTCCTCGGCATGGACGAACATGCGGGCCAGCACCTGGACCATGAGTTCATAACTGCCATCGACGAGGTTACAGAAGTCGGCGCTGAAGGGGTCGTCGATCCGGTTCATGAGCGAGTCGAGGGCGTGGTCGGCGGGCATGACGGTGCACGGGTTGGCGACGACGGGTCGGGCGGGCTCGAATGCCGGGTCGGCGGCGAGGAGGGCATCGTATTCCCGGCGGATGGCGACGAAGCGGTTGTAGTGGGAATGCTCGGAGTCGGGGCTGGCGCCTTCGCCCTGCTCGACGATGACGTTGATCGCGGCGAGAGCGGAGGCGAGGTCGCGGACGGGGATCAGGCCCGGCATGGTGAAGTAGGGGTCAGCGGTCTGGGCTTCGGCCGGGCCAACGAAAAGGCGGTCTTCGCCGAGCTTCTGGGCGAGGTAGGAGAAGCCGTCCTGGATGCCCCGGTACAGTTCGCCGACCGTTTCGTAGTTCCGTTCACTCGAAAAGATGTCGCCAAGGCGGTCGAGCGACACGGCGCCGGCACGATAGCCGCCAGGCGCCGCGGCGAGGGCCTCGGGCCGTTCGAGCTGGATGAACTCGTCGAGGGCGGCGAGGCCGAACGGGATCAGCTGGAGGCGGAAGGCCGGCGGGTAGGCCCGGGACGAGGTCGGGAGGTTCGGGCGCCGGAGCTGAGGGGCGCCGCCAACAGCCGTCAGGAGGTTGCAGGCGGTGGCCAGGTGGATCATCTCCTGGACAGCCACGCCGTTGATCGCCCGTCGCCAGCCGCGGACCGCCTCCAGCTGGGCCTCCGTGAGCCCCTCGGCGGTGCTGTCCTTCATCGTGAAGGTGCAGAAGAGGTAGCAGCAGAGGATTTCGTGTTCGAGCTCCGCCGCCTCCGTGAGGAGATAGACGAGCTGAGCCCGGTTTTCGATGCGGACAGCGACCATGGTGCCTCCTTGAACGACCGCTCAGCCGCCATTGTCGGGCCTCCCGGCGGCTGGTCCAACTCGCCGGTCTCGAAGGCGCCGCGTGGCTGCGGGCCGCCGCCCATCCCCGAAGGGATTCGACGACCCGCAGCCGATGAGCCACAGCAGGCCCGCGGGCTAGACGCTGACGGCCGCGCGAGCGGCGTCGCCCGTGAGCTGGGCCATCATCTGTTCAAGGGCGGCCTGGTCCGGACCCATGAACGGCGTCGCGGCCGGGGCCTTGGCGAGCGTGCCAAGAAGGCGGTCCGTCATCCGGCGCGCCGGGGGAAGGTGGCTGCTCAGGATCATCTCCGGCTCCATCTTGCGGACCTGGTTCAGGCTGGCCGCGAAGGTCGCGTCGTTGACCTTGTGCAGCCAGGGGGAATCGACCGTTGCCCAGAGCAGCTGGCCAGCCTCGAGGTCGGCGGCCGAGATGTCGGCAGCAGCCTCGGCCGGGCCTGAGAGGAGGGCGCCGAAGCAGTCGGAGCTGAAGAACGTCCTGGACTTGCTGTCGTACAGGCCGGCGGTGTCGGCGGCGTCGAACGACGGGGGCTGGATGGAGGTGACTTTCCGGTCGCCGAGGTCAAGGCTCTGGCCGGGGTTGAGCAGGTACACCCGGTCCATCGGCAGCGGGCGGAAGACGCTCATCCGGCCGACGGTGAGGAAGGTCGTGACGACGCGGGCCTGGGGCGCCTCGTCGAGGATCTGGTGGACGCTGCCAACGTGGTCCATGTCGGCGTGAGTGAGCCAGATCCACTTCAGGTCGGCAGGGTCGATGACCTTGCGGAGCGCGGTCATGAAGCTTTCGGTGGCGTCGCCGCCCTCGCCGTCGAGGGGCGCGCCGGTGTCGATAAGCATGGGCTCGCGGGCCTTGATGACGAAGGCGTTGATCGGGAGCTGGCCGAGCCCCGGGATGGGGAAGTAGGCGGTGAGGACGTCGATGTCAGGGGTGACGCTGGACGGGGATACCATTGGATTGTTCTCCATTCGTGTCTGTGTGGGCCGGTGTGCGCGGGTTGCGGTTGGCGGCCCGCGGGCGGAAGCGGTGGGTCAGGTGCCGGACCTCGTGGACACAGTGATCCCTCCGGCAGGCAGCTGGGATGGTGTGGTGGGCGAATGGGTGGGTCAGGATGCGAAGCGGAGGCTAGTTGTGAGCAACCTCCTCCCCTGCCGGCAGGCCACCCGCTTCGAAGGCCTGGAGCAAGAATGTCGTCGTGCCGCGTGTCGCCTGCTCGGGCGAAAGCCCTCCATGCAGACGCAACCCGCGGTAGGTAAGTGGGCTGAGCATCCCGGCAACAAGGCCTCGAAGTTCGCTCGCTTCGTCGCCGCGGTCTGGCCAGGCCTCGACCACGCGCTCGGCCAGGGCGCCGGCGACGCTCTCGACCTGGCGCACGGTCGCGGCAAGCGCCGGCGATTCGTCTTCCAGCTTGAAGCCGGACCAGATCTGCCCGAAGAGGGCCTCGTGGAACCCGTAAGCCTCGTGGACCGCCCTGGCCAGACGCTGGCGAGGGTCGGTTATGGCGGCGAGTGCGGCGAAGTCTGGCAGGGGCACCAGGTGGAGCCCGTAGGTGGTGCAGCCTTCGAAGAGCAGTTCGCGGTTGGGGAAATGCTTGCGGACGGTCGCGACAGAGACATCGGCTTCGCGAGCGAGGGTGTCGAGGTCGAGGACGCCCTCCCCGTGGAGCTTGAAAGCGGCGGCGAGGATCGCTTCACGGGTGCGGCGGGCGGCGTCCTGGCGGCGGGAGGAGTCGTAGTTGCGGGCCATGGAGGGCATGGTGAACTAATGGATAGCATCTGTCAATACCCAATATCGAAAGATGCCACCCAAATTTGGAGCGGCCCGGCTGAGCCCGCGCCCGGGTCAGTCCCTGACTTCGACGCCGTCGAGAATGCGGACCACCGGTTCGTCGAGCGCCGCGGTTTCGGCGCGAGGGTCGCGGCGATAGGCAACGATGTCCGCCGGGGCGCCTTCTTCGATGCCAGGGAGGCCGAGGAAGCGGCGCGCATCCCACGAACCCGCTCCAAGCGCCTGGCCCGCGCTCAGACCGGCCTCTCGCAGGTTGGCGATTTCCGCGGCGATGAGCCCGTGGTCCACCATTCCCGCATCCGTCCCCGCCAACACCGTTACCCCTGCCTCGACGGCCAGGCGGACGACCTCGCCCTGGCGATCGAGGATCGCTTCCCAGCGCTCGAGCTCCGATCGCGAAGCCCCATACCCGCTCAGCATCCCGAGAATCCCGTCCCCGATGAGCATTGTCGGGACCAGCGCCATTCCGCGGCGCCCCATTTCGGCGACGTGCTCGGGTCCCGCCGACGTGCCGTGTTCGATCGCGTCGAACCCGGCGTCGATCGCGATCTCAATCACTGCGGGGATGATGGCATGGATCGTGATCCGTCCACCGGCCGCGTGGACCGCCGCGGCAGCGGCTGCCAGCTGATCTCTTGTGAAGTTGGGCGTGATCCGTCCGCCCGGGCCGGGGAAGTCGCCGACGACTTTCGCCCAGTACCCGGAGGCCCGGTATTCCTCGACGGCGGCCTCGGCCAGCCTGCCAGGATCGACATCGCGGCTCAGCCCGGGTACGTAGCGGCCCGGCGGCGCGAGGAAGCGCCCGCCCCCGAAGGTGCGCGGAAGGCCGATGTGGGGACCGATCGCGTGGGAGTGATGGCTCGGCCCACCGGGTTCCCGAATCGCGAGGACACCCGCCGCCAGCTGCCGGCGGGCGCTCGCGCGGACCGCTTCCTCCAGCGACGCGCCTGCCGGCGCGGGACTCGCGAGGGCCAGGTGGGCGTGGCAGTCGACCAGTCCCGGGAGGAGATAGCCCCCATCGAAGACGGTACGCGCGCCGGGGACGGGGTCGAACGTGATGCGCCCCTCGCGAACGAAGACGTCGCGCCTGTCACCGCCTGGAAGCACCACCCCGCGAAGATGAAGCCTTTCTTGAGCCATCGCGTCTCCCCTGTTTCGCCGCACTGAATGAACGCCGGATGGTATCACACGGGCCCGGCGTGGCAGCCGGCGCGGGGCGTGAAGGGCGAGAAGGCACCGGAGTTGGGGCCCTTCGCCCCTTGGCGGCCAGCGGTGGCCGTGGCACGTTCGGGGCAGCTTCTCACCGGGAGGAAGGGTGTGTTCGATCTGAACGAGGTCCTGGTCCCGGTCGACTTCTCCGACGCTTCCCGGGCGGCGTTCGCCCGGGCCTTGACGCTGGTCGGGGGCGACGCCCCGGCGATCGTCCTCCAGCACGTGATCGACCCGTCGTTCGCGGACCTTGCGGAAGCCTACGGGCTTGGGGCGCGCGGGGAGATCCTGGTCCGGATGCGGGAGCGGGCGGCGAGCGAACTGGAGGAGATGGCGGCCTCGGCGGCGATGCCGGTCCAGGTGACGCCCGTCGTTTCCGAAGGCATCCCGTTCTACGAGATCGTGAGCCGGGCTGAGGAATTCGACGTCGACGCGGTCATCATCGGGCGTTCCGGGATGCAGAACCGGGCGGAGGCGCTCTTCTTCGGCTCAACCGCGGAACGCGTGGTGCGAGCCTGCACGCGCCCGGTGATCGTGCTGCCGCAGGGGTAGCGACAAGGGCGCGGGGGTCGGAGGGCTCTCGCGTCGAGCGACCCCGGCGGCGTCGCGAGAGCGCCCCGGGCATGCGCGAGCACCTGTGACTTCCAGCTGGATGAACCATCGCACGTGCCGATAATCGATGTGGTGCATGAGAGCCAGGTGGCGCGATGGGCGACTTCTCCGCGGTTGAACACGGAACCCGAGCCGGTGGCGGCCGCGCCTGCTTTGAGCTGACGCTCTCCGGGGCGGTCATGGAGCTCACCCTCGCGGCTGCCGAAGAAGCGGAGCTCCCCTCTGCCGCGGAGATCCTCGCGGCCCTGAACGACGGCCCGGTGGATACGATCGTCTCGGCGGCCGTTTTCACTGCGGTCCGCGAGTCGGCGACCACGCCCGTACCCGTCGGGGCGGTGCATGTCGGGGACGGCGAAGACTGGGCGGTGAAGATCTCGCCCTCGCGGATGGCGGCCTACGCCGTAGCAGCGACCCGGGCGGACGGTGACGAATCGCCGGTGGTGAGCGAAGTCGAAGTCCGCCAGGCACTGGCGACAGCCGGAGTCACCCACGGCGTCCTGCAGGAAGCGGTGGCGGCGTTCGGAGGCGGGCGGCCGATCGCGGCGCCGGTGCTGCTGGCGCGGGGCGACGTGGCGGTCAACTGCCGCCAGGCGGAGGTTGAGTTCCTCTTCGAAACGAACCCTTCAATAGTCCCCGCCGAGCACGAAGACGGTTCGGTCGATTACCGCTCGCTTGTCGTGCAGCGGTGGGTGGAAGCCGGCACGCCGGTCGCACGCCGGTCGCCGCCGGTCGAGGGCAAGAACGGCCGGGATGTGACGGGGCGCGAGATCGTGGTCGCCCGGCTTCGCGACCACCCGCTTTCCAAGCACCAGGGGAAGGGCACGACGGTCGAGGGGGAGACGCTTGTGGCGACGCAGGCGGGTCGACCGGTGCTCGCCGGCGAACGCGTCGAAGTGCTCCCTTTCTACGACGTGAAACGGGACCTCGACTTCTCGGTGGGGAACATCGACTTCACGGGCGACGTCACCATCCACGGGGACGTCCACCCGGGGTTCCGGGTGCGAGCCACAGGGACTGTGACGGTCCAGGGGATCGTCGACCGCGCGACCATCATCGCGGGGGGCGACGTCCTGGCGCGGGCGATCACGGGCGACGAGCACTCCTCGATCGAAGCGGGGCACGACGTCGTGGCACAGTACCTCCACAACGTCCGTCTCAGCGCGAAAGGCTCCGTCGAGGTGCAGCGGGAGATCCTCCACAGCCAGGTGGAGGCCGGCCGTATCGAGGTCCCGAGCGGGGGGCGGATCGTTGGGGGTCACCTGTCGGCAACGACCGAAATAACCACCGGCGTCATCGGGTCGGTGCAGGCGATACCGACCTACGTGGAGGTCGGGACCGGCGCGGGCGGGAAGCGGCCGGTGGTCCGCGCGGCGAAACGGGTCTACTTCGGCAGTGTGATCACCGTCGCCCATGGACCGTTCGCCATCGACGAAGACCTTGGAGGGTCGTCGTTCTGGGCCCACGAGGGCGAGGTGGTGCGGCTCGACCCGGCCAGCACGGGGCCAAACGCAGACCTCGGGGCGCCCCGTTCTCGGTAATGGCTGGTGGCTGGGTCCGCCGGACAGGAGCGCGCCAGGGCGGAACGTCACCTGCGAACTCGCAGCCACACCACGAGCACCAGCAGGGCAACCGCCAGCAGCGCCGCCAGCACCGGCAACGTGGGGATCCACCCGTCGTCCGATGAAGCGACGCTCGGCTGGAAGCCGGCAAGGATGGTCGCTTCACGAACTTCGCTCAGGAGCGGGACGCCCTCGTAGCGCACAGGGTGTCCGTCACTCACCTCCCAGACGGCACTGCCGGCGGCGACTCCCCGCCACCCGGCCACGCCGAACTCGTCGCGGACGACCAGTGCGGCCACGCGGGTGCCGGTCGGCCACCATCCGCGGAGGCTGGTCATGCTCAGTTCGCAGAGATGCTGTTCGTTCGCGGAGAAGTAGTGGTCGTTGAGGGTGATTTCGCCACGGAGGTCACCCCGGAACGACTCGCCGATGCGGAGTACGGTGGCGCCATCCCGGTGGTCTACGACCGTCGCGATGACGATCGCCTCGGCTATGCCCGCGAATATGGCCGCGTCCCGGGGCGGCACGTTCCAGGCCCAGCATGGGGTTGTCGCATCAAGCGCGGGGGCGTTCGGCGTCGCGGCGAAGTCCCTGAAGGCGGCGCGCACGTCCTGGATCTCCGGAGTTGACCGGGGAGCACCGCCCCCGTACGAGACCAGGGCGTTTCCGTCGACCCGGAAGATGTCGTAACCGGCGCGGGCGACCTTGTAGCGGGCGACGCCGAACGTGTCCGGGATGAGAAAGACGAGGACGCGGGAGCCGGCTTCGTAGTTCTGACGCCCCTCCTCCACCGTCTCGTAGCAGTCCAGGTTGGTGGCGTTGTTGATCGTCAGGCGGTCCCCGGCGGAGGCGCCCTTCAGCCCCTCGTCGACCACCAGCGTGATCACATCACCGGAAGGCGACTCCAGCGTGCCGACGGCGACAACCTCGGCACTGTCGACGTTGCGTGGCAAGTCCCGCGTATGGAAGCGGACGATGGTGCAGGCCCGGGCAGGGGCCGCGCCGCTGGCCCAAAGCTCGGCCGCGACGAAGAGGCCGAGGGCGATGATCGCGGCGACGAGGCTGGTCCGCATACCAGTCCTAACGCCGGCGAGGGTCCGACGGTTTCACGCGGCAAGCCAGGCAGCCAGGGGCGGCCGCTACCGGAAGGGGTTGCCGCCGCCGCTCGCCTCAAGCTCCTGGCACGACTTCACTCCGGCCGAGACCGGGCCGAACCGGGTCTTCAGGTCCGCCGACAAGTCGATCACCTGCCTCCACTTCCCGGTATCGGGCGTGCCTCGCAGAGCGAGAAGCTTCTGCCGGTCGCTGCGTGTGAGCGCGTCCAGTACGTCCTTCGCCTGCCGGATCGTGTCGGCGTGTCCGGCGGCGGCGTCAGCCGGCGGGGTCATCTTCTCAAGGTCGGCGATGAGCAGCGCGAACGGGTCGCGGGCGATCTTCGCGTAGGCGTCGGTGGGGTCCATCCCGCTCATTGAGGCCAGGTTTTCCTTGAAGCTCGCCTGGTACGTGGTGTACATCCTCGCCGCGGCGGTGCAAACCTCATCGACGTATCGCTCCGGCGCGGCCGGCGCCGTCGGGACCGCGGTCGAACCTGTCGGGTTGCTGTCCTCGCTGCTTCCACAGGCAACCGCGGCGATCGACGAGAGCACAGCGGCGGCAGACAGCAGTAGAAAGACGCGGGCGGTGGCCATGGCAGTCTCCTCTTTCACCCTTGACGATGTCGTCAGCCCGGCCTCGGAGCGGACCCGAGGCCGGGCCGGGGGCGAATTCAACCAACCCTAGGGGACGATTTCAAACGCCAGCCGCATCGCGGGGAGACGGTAGCCAAGGCCAAGCCCCGGCGCGTCGTCACGGTAGGTAAGGATAGCCTGCTGGTAGCCCCATGGGGGCTCGCCATGGCCCTGGTAGATCATCGGGTAGAGGTCGATGAGGTGGATCCCCGGCTCGCCTGTCGCGATCAGGTAGACGGTCGCGTCGCCGTTGCTGCTGAAGCCGCAGGCAAAGCCGATGTAGGCGTTGTCGTAGGTCATGGCGAAGCCGTTGTCGAGTTCGGTCCAGCCGATGCCCTTGACCCGGATCTCGATCTGGT
The DNA here is from genome assembly GCA_016234445.1 of Chloroflexota bacterium. Lineage (GTDB taxonomy): Bacteria > Chloroflexota > Dehalococcoidia > Tepidiformales > Tepidiformaceae. The sequence continues at coordinate 114,523 of JACRBT010000004.1, forward strand.
CGCCGGCCTTCACCTTCTTCGGCGAAATGCCGTCCACGTAGAAGCTGCGTTCGACAAAGAACGGCACCTCGCCCACTAGCTCGCCACCAGCGACGGCCTGGATCACATGCCAGCCGCCGAGGTCGTCCGGGATCTGGACCTTCGCCTCGAGGCTTCCGTCCGCGCCGCTCGTTGCTTTCCCGAGCGAGACTTCGGTGAGAGCCCAGCCGCTGGGATTGACCCGGTTCCCGCGCGCGGTCACGTAGAAGAGCTCCGCTGCCGTGTTGGGCTTCAGGCCGGTCGCCTTCACGGTCACGTTCGAAAGGATCGGGCCTGACTTCGGTTCGGTGGTGAGCTTCGCCGAGCCAGCCTTGCCGCTCGAAGTCGTCCGCGGGGCCGCGGCATCGCTGATCACGGCGCGGTCGTCCGGCCAGTCGATCACCGCCGGCGGCAGCGTCTTGTCATCAGTCACCGTGAACCGGAACTGCCAGTCGGGGATGTTCGCGGTCCCGGACTGCTGGTTGTTGAGATAGGGCACGGAGCGGGCGCCGTGCTCGACGTCGATGACGTGCTGGCCCGCCTTCCCGGCCGCCCGGATCACCGCCGTGGCCGTGCCGCGCGTGGTGACGGCGGTGACGATTCCGGTCGGCATGTTGTCGTAGCGGATCGCGATCGTGCTGTTGAACTGCCCGTATCCAAGCCCCGTCACCTTGATCGTGATCGGCGTACCTAGCGGGCCCGATTCAGGCGTGACCGTCACCTTGCGCATCACCCGGAAGCCAGCCTTGGCCACATCCTGGCCAGCGACCGCACCGAAGATGTCGTGGACTTCGCCGTAGTCGGAGGGCGCCACCACCGGCGCCGTCACCTTGCCGTCGGCTCCGACCGTGGCCTTGCCGAGGCTGAGCCGCTTGGGGGCGAACACCTTGTTGTTGAACTGGATGTTCTCCGGCCCTGTGGTCAGCTTCCATGACCCTTCAGCCGTTGCCCAGAAGAACTCCATTTCCTTCCCGGCCGGGAGTCCTTCTCCTGTGATGGTGAAGGCGGTCCCGATGGCGCCGTTGTCCGGGGAGACTTTGAGCAGCTTGAGGTCGGCGGCCGGCGTCGCCGCAGTGGTGACGGAAGCGGCGGGACTGCCGGAGGCTGCCGTGGGGGACGTTACACCGGTGGCCGATGTCGTTGGTGTGCCTGCGCCGTCGGAGTCGCCTCCACAGGCGGAGAAGAGGGTGGCCGCCGCGGCGAGGAGGGCAGCGCCAGCCATCAAGGACCTGGGGATAGGGTGCCTGGAGAAGGGTACGGAGAACCATTCAGCGTGCATGACCGGCTCCTTCGGGCCCGCGGCCATCCGCGGGCCCTGTCACGTTCGAGTTTGCTTACCGCCCGGAACCCCAGGGGGTTACTGGACGACTTTGGGCTTGGTGTCGATCGTCGGAGAGACCAGGGACGGGAGCTTCCAGGTGACGGCCTTGCCATCCTTGGTGATGACGATCTTGTAGTCGATGCCGCCCAGCGGGTAGTCGAGCGGGATGTCCCAGTTGGAGCTCCACATGAAGGGAGCACCGGGGACCGAGCCGCCGGCGCGCTGGGAGAAGCGCCCCGCCGATTCGTCGCCGTTCGGCAGGACGACCTTCACGGTGACTCCAGTGTCCTTGTCGGTGATCCGCTTGCCGGTGTTGACGTCCAGGATCTCGTAGCGCCACACGATCCGCTGGCCGCGGGCAAAGACGCTGCTGGGCGTGCAGGCAAGTGTTGACGCGACGTTGTACTTGCTCGCTGTCGTGGTGGCGATTGTCTCCACGTAGATGAAGTAGTCGCCGGCCTTTTCGTAGTACGACGCCGGCGCGGTTTCCCGCGGGGCGGCGGTCGGGGGTGTTGATCCCGCGGGGAGCGGGGTGTTCGTTGGCCGCGGCGTCACGGAGACGGCGGCGATGAGGCCTGCCCCCCCGGCGGCCTTGGTTTCCGGCGCGGTGGTCGGCTTCGCCTGGAGCGATGCCACCTGCGTCTGAAGCTGGTTTGCCTCGGCTTCGCTGTCTTCTGCCTGCTGCTTGACCTTGTCGTAGTCGCTCTGGGAGACGCCTCCGCCCCCGCAGGCGACCGCGATGGCCACGAGTACACCGATCAAGCCGAATGCGGCGACTCTCCCTGCTGCTTTCCTGGACATTCCGAATCCTCCTTGGCCCTTTGAGCCATGTTTTAGATAACTGAGACTGATGACCAGAGCCGCTTTCCCGCTCGCGCGCAGACTACTACGGCGAGTCAAGAGGCAGCTTCGGTTACGCCGAGGCATCACCTCCCGGACCTCCGTCCCCAACGCGCGAGACGCGCCAGGCCTGGTAGAGGATGAAGATGAAGGCCGCCCAGATGAGGGCGATGAGCGAAATGAGGGCCGCAGGAGCCCAGTCCTTGAGTTCAACGAGCTCCTGGCTGTGGCCCGAAGCCGGCAGCACACTCTCACCGAACTCCGCCTGGAAGGCTCTGCTCGCCGGGATATCCACGGCCAGCTCCGAAGCGTCGTAGATCCCCATGCCTTCGAACTTCGCGGTGAGCTTGAGGGTGCCGGTAAGCGTGGGTTCGTAGACGAACCTGGCCTGGCCGACCGGACCAGTCCGCTCCTCGCCAATTTCAACGAGCCCGGACCGCCCTGCGAAGGACTGGTTGATGAAGAAAGTTATGTCGCCCTTCGGGATAGGCTGGTCCTTGTCGTCCAGGAGGGAGGCATTCACGGTCACCTTCCCGTCCTTAATCGAGATCGCGGCAGGCTCAATCGAGATCTTCGTCTTCGTGAGCGCCGCGCCGCCCCCGCCGGAGCCCGTCTTCACCTTCAGGACGCCATTCTGGAGAAAGTCGTGGAGATCGCACTCCAGGTCGCACTTGAACGTGAAGGTGCCGGGCTTGTTGGCAACGATCTTGATGGTCGCTTCCTTATGCTGCGCGTCGATCTTGTCAGACTCTACGTTGTAGCCCTCGAGGACCATGATGTGTTCTTCGTTTGGATAGGCCTTGTGGTCCCAGATGAACGTGATCTCGACGAGCTTGCCTTGCTCCACCTCGATCGTCTCCGGGTCGAGCCCGCTATCGGTCACCTTTACCGTGATCTTCGTTGCTTCCTGGGCCACCGCCGGGGTAGCGAGGGGGTGCACCCCGGCGATGACGGTGAAGGCCAGGAGGATGGCCAGGGAGGCGAGTGCAAGGCGACGACTCTTCATTTCTGAAACCTCAGCCCTGTGGGGCAAGCTGCGCTGGCGGCATCGCTGGCGGGACTTCGGCAGCCGAATGCTCTTCTTCCCATCCCTCCGTCATTTCCCAGATGGAGATGATGGGGAAGAGCTTGGCAAAGATGGTGATGAGCAGAGCGAACCCTGCGAACGATGCGATCGTGATGAAGATTTCCGCGGCCGTCGGCGTGTAGACACCCCAGGCATACGGCATCAGCGGCAGGCTCAGCGACGGCACGACGATGACGAACCGCTTGATCCACATGCCGATGTTGGCAAGAACGGACACGGTCACCAGGAGCGGGATTGTCCTCGTCTTCGGGATCGCCGCGATGACGACGGGCAGGAGCTGCCCACCGAAGAAGCCGAACCAGACGAGTGGAGCGTAGCGGCCGAAGAACAGCTCGCCGAGAAGGAGGTCCTCTCCGCCTTCGAGCTTGTAGGTGACGGTCAGGTATTCCGCGAAGGTGAAGTAGAGATAGATGATCCCGAAGGCGGCGAGGAGGATGGCAAGGTACTGGAAGTGCTTCTCGGTCAAGTACTCTTCCAGGTGGTAGACCCGGCGGAAGATGAACATGACCGTGATGAGCATTGCCGTCCCCGAATAGAGCGCGCCGACGGCGAAGTAGGGGGCGAAGATCGTGCTGTTCCAGCCGGCCCGGAAGGTCAGCCCGAAGATCCAGGAGACGACCGAGTGGGTGGCGACACCGAGCGGGATGATCATGAGCATCATGATCGTGCCGCCGAGTTCGAGCCTTCGGCGCTGTTCCGGGAGGCCGCGCCAGCGCACCCCGAAGATCGAGTACAGCCGATGACGGGCGCCCGACACCCGGACGCCCGTCCGGTCACGCAGCAGGGCTGAATCGGGGATGAGGAACAGGAAGAGGTAGATGAGGCTCGCCGCCAGGTAGGTGGGGATGACGAGGATGTCCCAGAGGAGTGGCGATTCCAGGCGGCCATAGACCAGGAGGTGCCAGAGCCGGTCCGGGCGGCCCATGTCGATCGCTGGCATCAGCGCGCACATGCTCAGGGCGGCCACGGTGGTGAGTTCGGAGAATCGCGTGAGCGGGCGCCGCCATTCGGCGCCCGTCAGCCGAAGGATGGCGGAGATGAAGGTGCCGGCCATGCTCAGGCCGCTGAAGAAGACGAAGTTGGAGATGTAGACGCCCCAGATGACGTCGTCGCCCATCCCCGTGACGGCGAGACCATCACGGACCTGGTAGGCGTAGGCGATGAAGCCAAGGACGGAAAGCGCAATCAGGCAACCCGTCCAGATGAACCAGGTTTGGGAGAAGCCGGTCAGGGGGGCCAGGACCCGCTCTTCGAGTCGTTGCTGTCGCTCTGAGGCATTCATCACTTGGCCCCTTCCGTCTGCGGGTGCTCTTCTGCCTTGTGCTTCTCTTCGAGCTTGTCGAGCGTCATGCCCTGCTCCTGCCATGAGCGCGGCTCCTTGGGGATCAGGTTGTCGTCGACGTGGTGGCCGTACTCCTGTCCATGCCCGGGGATGTACCAGACGCGGGGCTTCGTCCCCAGGTCCTCCTTGAGGCGGTAGGCGGAGTTGTCGGCGAGGAACCGCGAGAACTTGAAGACGTCTTTGCCGTTGGTCGCGACGTCTTCGGTCATGTCGGCGAGGGAGATCGCGAACATCGGGCACCCGGACGCGCAGGCCGGGATCTTGCCGTCCTTGGCGCGGTGAGCGCAGAGCATGCACTTTTCGACGGTGCCCTTGCGGTGGGGCAAGGGGTATTCGGGGCTGTAGTTCGCGAGCGCCGCCCCGGGCGGGTTCTCAGGTTCGCCCCAGTTGAAGCGGCGGACGCCATAGGGGCAGGCTGCCATGCACATCCGGCAGCCAATGCAGCGGTCGTGGTTGATGAGGACGATGCCCTCTTCGTTGTGGTACGTGGCCCCGACGGGACAGACCTTGGTGCAGGGTGCGTTTTCGCACTGCATACAGAGCCGGGGGAGGAAATGCGGGTGCCCGCCGGGGCCTTCGACTTCGAAGACCTGCAGCCATTCCTGGCCCGGGGGAACAAAGTGCTCGGCGTTGCAGGCCTCAACGCACTGGGGGGCCTTGTCGATGGTGGTGCAGCCTTCGCACTTCCGCAGGTCGATGACCATGGCCCACTGGCGCTTCGGGCCGGTGGACGCGGAGGCCTTCACCTCGGGTTCAGCGGAGACGTGGTTGGCGAGGGGGATGACGCCCGTGGCGCCCAGGGCGGCAGCGGCCCCGATGCCGCCCAGCAACCGGCGCCGCGAGAGCGGCTGTCGTGGGGACTTGCCGGCGGGCTGGGGTGAGGTTCGTTCTGTTTCCAAGGTAGTGCCCTCCCGTGTGTAGTTTCGCGGCGGCGGGAGACCGCTACATCCGTGGACACGCGCGTTGTTCGCAGGTGAAAACACCCGGGTCCCGACAGGTATCTCTGCTCGCCTGTCCCGCGGGGGAAGGGGCGTAGAATCAGGGCAACCAGGAGGTGGTGCCATGTCGTCGGCTCCCATCCGCGTACTCATCGCCGAAGACCACGCGGTGGTGAGGGAAGGGACGCGCCAGATCCTCGCGGCCGACCCTGGCATCGAGGTGGTGGGGGAAGCGGAGGACGGCCAGCAGGCACTGGAACTCGCGGGGCAGCTGAAACCGGACGTGCTGGTGCTCGACCTGCGGCTCCCCGTGGTGACAGGGATCGAGGTGGCACGAAGGATCGATTCGTACGCGCCGGACACGCGGATCCTGGTGTTGAGCGCCTACGACGACGACGACTACGTGTTCGCGGCGATGGACGCCGGGGCCGCAGGCTACCTGCTGAAAACGGCTCACGGCGAAGAGGTGGTCAGTGCCATCCATTCGATTTCGCGCGGCGAGGTGGTGCTCCAGGCCGCCGTGGCTTCGAAGTTCCTCCGCAGCCACGGGAACGCCCGTCCCGGCGCCGACTACTACGAAGAGAAGCTGACGGAGCGGGAGATGGAGATCCTGCGGCTGGCGGCGCTCGGCCTCCGGAACAAGGAGATCGCGAGCCGCCTGAACCTCAGCCAGCGGACGGTGGAGGGGCACCTGAGCCACACCTTCGCCAAGTTCAACGTGGGGTCGAGGACGGAGGCGATCCTGCATGCAGCCGCCCGGGGTTGGCTGGTCATCCCGAACACCTCGTAAGATGCCGGGCATCCAGGCGAACTTCCCGGGGAGGGGGAAATCGTGAACTCTCGTTCGATCCCCGCGCTCCCGGCTCCGCCCCAGGCCGGCGGGGCGCGGCCGGCTGCCCCCCAACGGCTGCAGCTGCGGCCGCCCATCCGCCAACGGCGTTTCTGGGAGATCCAGGCGCTGATCGCGGCCGTGACGATCTTCCACGTTGCGTTCGAACACTTGAACCCGGACCTGCTCGGCCCGGCCTACTTCATCCCTGCGTCCCTCTACCTTTTCCCCGTCATCTATGCGAGCTTCTACTTCGGCTTCGCGGGAGCGTTTCCGACGGCGGTCGTCTGCGCGGCACTCGCCACCCCAGGCCTGTTCGTGACGCATGCCGCCGGTGCGCGGGTGGGCGAAACGATCCAGATAGCGACAATCCTCCTGCTCTCGATGCTGGTGGCGGCCCGGGTCGACCGGGAAACCGTCGCGCGCCGAGCCTCCGAGCGTTCCGAGCGGGAGCGCGCCGTTTCGGAGACGAAGTACCGCGCGCTCTTCGAGAACGCGGGGGAGCCCATCCTCGTCGTGGATCAGGCCGGCACCATCCGGGAGGCAAATGCGGCAGCGGCGCGGCTTGGGATCGACCTCGACCAGAGAGGCCGCGGCATTGACGAACAGCTGGGGCCGGGTGCGCAGGAGATCCGGAACTTCCTCGGCGGGCACATCGATGAGCCAGGAGACTTCAGCCTGCAGCGCGTCGATGGGTCGGAGATCTGGGTGCAGCCGGTGTTCACCTCGATGCCAGACGGCGAACAGGAGGAATTGACCCAGGTGCTCCTCCGCGACGTGACCGACCGCCATGGATTCCAACACTATGCCCAGCAGATCACGCGGGCACAGGAAGACGAGCGGAAGCGGATCGCCCAGGAACTCCACGATGTGAGCGTGCAGGCCGCCATCCTCGTCTGCAGGCGGCTCGACTCGGCGAGCGCGGCGGTCGAGAGCGAAGACCCGGCGGCGGCGATGCGTTCGATCGCGGAGGCGCGGCACACGGCCGAGACCATGGCGGACGAACTCCGCCGGTTCAGCCGCGACCTGAGGCCGCTGATCCTCGAGGACCTTGGCCTCGTGCCTGCCCTCAAGCGGCTCGTGACCGAGCTGCAGGAGCGGTCGGAGATGCAGGCGCGCTTCGAAGTCCACGGCCAGGCCCGGCGGCTCGACGCAGGGACGGAACTGGTGCTCTTCCGGATTGGACAGGAGGCGTTACGGAACGCCGAACAACACGGTTCGCCGACCCGAGTGTCGTTGCGCCTTACCTTCGAACGCGACGCCGTCCGGCTCGGAGTCGTCGACAACGGGGCCGGTTTCGTGGTGTCGCCATCGACGGCGTTGGTCACGGGGAGCCTGGGGCTGCTGGGCATGCAAGAACGGGCGCGGCTGGTCGGCGGGCGTTGCCAGATCCGCTCGAAACCGGGCGAGGGGACGCGCGTCACCGCTGAGATTCCCATCGACCCCTCCCGGGCTGGCTCCACCGCCCCCTGAACGCTGCACCGGGCACCGGCCGGGTTTCGACATGGACGCCGTCCGGGCAGCTCCCCGTGTTGACACCGGGTATACGATCGAAATGGATTCGATGACATGGAGGTCAAAGTCATGGCCGAGAGTGTCTACAAGATCATTGAGCTCGTCGGCACGAGCACCGAGTCGTGGGAGCGGGCGGCCGCGGCCGCCGTCGAACGCGCATCCAGCACCTTGCGGGACCTTCGTGTGGCCGAAGTCGTAGAGCTGGACATGCATGTCGAAGGTGGCAAGGTCATGCTCTACCGCGCCAGGATCAAGCTATCGTTCAAGTATGAGGAGCAGCCTTAGAACTTGGCCCGTGAGGTGTGATCGTGGCCAACGTAAGCATTAGGACCGCGGAAGTGGCCGACCGCGAGGCAATCCAACGCGTCTGGGAAGCAGCTGGCCTCAGCCGCGCCGCTCCCGATGAGTGGGAGGCGCTCACCGCCGGGACGACGACGATGGTGCTCGTGGCTGTCGATGTGGGCGAGGTCGTGGGCGTGGCGGTCGCGTCGTTTGATGGATGGCGCGCCTACCTGTACCACGTGGCCGTCGCCGAACAGCACCGCCGGCGTGGTATTGGGCATGACCTCATGGAACGGGCGGAGCGGGACCTGCTGAGCGCGGGCGCGCGGCACGTGTACGTGATGGTCAACCAGGAAAACACCGAAGGCCTTGCCCTGGTCGGTTCCCGGGGGTACCTCCCCGAGGATGAGATCGTGCTGGTCAAGCGCCTCGCAACGCGCGTCGCCTAGCTCGGGGGCGCCGACCGGGCAACCGTGCGCCGAACGGCCGTTCGTTCCGGAGACCATTGAGAGAGCGTCGGCTCTCCCGGTCTGTGCGCTGCCGTGCGCTCGCGCTGAGGGCCGGAGCGCCCCAGAATGGCGGGCCAGCGCGGCCTGCGCGGCAGGGTCGCCAGGGTGAAGGAGCCCCGCCATGGAACGAATTGGACAAATCACGACGATCCACCGCTACCCGGTGAAGTCGATGGGCGGCGAACGGCTGGCGGCGGCGCCGGTCACCCTGCAGGGGGTCGCTCTCGACCGGATGTACGCTTTCGTCCAGGCGGGGTCGAAGTCGGTGTTCCCATGGCTGACGGGCCGCGAAGCCCCGGAGATGCTCTTCTACAGCGCCACCGTTATGCCCGGAAAGCCACCCGTCGTGACCGTCCGTACGCCCGCCGGCGCGGAGTTCGCGGCCGACGACCCGGCCCTGCTGGCGGAACTGGAGGCGCTGGCGAAGCGGCCGGTCCACTGCCTGCCGAACTACCGGGGCAGCTTCGACGTGGCGCCGGTGTCGGTCATCGCGAGCTCGACCGTGGAGGCGATCGCAAAGGCCAGCGGCACCGCCCCGGACCCGCTCCGCTTCCGGATGAACTTCCTCATCGACACCGGGGCAGCGCCGCCGTTCGCCGAAAACGGCTGGGTGGGACGGATCCTCCGCCTGGGGGAGACCGCGCGGATCGCGATCACGGAGCCCGACAAGCGCTGCGTGATGGTGACGCTCGCGCACCCGGCCGGGGCCGCGTCGCCGGCCGTGCTGCGCGCGGCGGCCGAGGCGAACGGCGCCGCGGCGGGGGCCTACGCGGCCGTGCTCACGCCCGGGGAGGTCCGGGAAGGCGACGACGCCTGGCTGGAATAGGCGAAACGCACGAGCCCCGGGCGAACCTGTGTGTGCGAAATTGGAGCTTGCGCTTCTTGTTCGAGGCTTGCTATAGTGGAAAAGGAGAAGTCTGCCCTCAACGAGACGTGGAGATTTCCCAAGCTAGTTGGAGACCGTGATCCTGCATGAGTGAAGACCCCCTGACCGAGCATTCCACCACCAGCGCCGACGAGGTCCTGGGGAGCGTGCTCAGCCGCCTGAGTGACTTTGGCGGCGACAGCGTGGCCGACGACGACGAAACCGCCACCGATACCCTCACCGACGAAGAAGAGACCCCCGCCGACGCCGACGAAGAAGAAGACGAAGAAGAAGTCATCTCGCTGCTCACCGAGGAGACGGAGGGCATCGACGACCCCGTCCGCATGTACCTCCGCGAAATCGGCAAGGTCTACCTGCTGACGGCGGACGACGAAAAGCACCTCGCCCGGCAGATGGAGGAGGGCAACCACCTCCGCGCCATCGAAGAGACCTACGTAGCCCACTACGGGCACCCGCCCTCGGCCGCGCGCGTGGCGGTCGAATTGCTGGACCAGTGGTCCGACCTGCTCCCCGTCTACGAAGCGGCGAAGGTCTTCCTCGACGACTACGAGCGCTACTCGACGCCCGCGGAGCCCCAGCGCGACGAGAACGGCGACATCGTCCCGCAGCGCATCCCGAAGTGGCGCCGCGAGGGCACGCCGAAGCTCGCCGGGATGAGCTTCTCCGAGGTCATCGGCGACAGCCAGTACCGCGGCCTCGTCGATGGGGAGATGGACCCGTACTTCAAGGCGTTCATCGCGAACACGCTCGAACGGACCGAGGAAGAAGCTCATCCGCTCATCGTCCAGCTGTCCATCGTCACCCACATCCTGACGGCGGACCTCGTGGCCCAGATGGGCGAGGAAGCCGGCACCGAGGACGACCTCGTGCCGCCCGTCGACGGGCTCGTCGAGAAGATCGCCCCGCTCGAAGACAAGCTTCGCTACCACTTCGAAACCGTGAAGCACAACGGCTTCAAGGCGGAGAAGCGTCTGACCGAAGCGAACCTCCGGCTCGTGGTCTCGGTCGCCAAGAAGTACATCGGCCGCGGGATGTCGCTCCTGGACCTGATCCAGGAAGGCAACATCGGCCTGATCCGCGCCGTCGAGAAATTCGACTACCGCAAGGGCTATAAGTTCTCGACCTACGCCACGTGGTGGATTCGCCAGGCGATCACGCGTGCTATCGCGGACCAGGCGCGGACGATCCGCATCCCGGTCCACATGGTGGAGACGATCAACAAGCTGGTGCGCGTCAGCCGCCGGCTGGTCCAGGAATACGGCCGGGAGCCCACGAGCGAGGAGATCGCCCGGGGGATGACCGAAAGCGGCAAGCCTGATTCGGCGGCGGCCTACACGCCGGAACGCATCCGCGAGATCCAGAAGGTTTCGCAGGAGCCGGTGTCGCTGGAAACGCCGATCGGCGAAGAAGAGGACAGCCACCTCGGGGACTTCATCGAAGACCCGAGCGCCCTCGCCCCGGCGGAGGCTGCCAGCCAGCAGCTGCTCCGGGAGCAGGTGGAGGACGTCCTCGCGAGCCTCACGAGCCGGGAACGCCGGGTCCTGCAGCTTCGGTTCGGGCTGGAAGACGGCCGCAGCCGGACGCTGGAGGAGGTCGGCCGGGAGTTCGGGGTGACCCGCGAGCGTATCCGCCAGATAGAGGCGAAGGCGCTGCGGAAGCTCCGGCACCCGTCGCGCAGCCGCAAGCTGAAGGACTACCTGGACTAGCCGCCGGGACAGCAGTCGTGCCAACGGAAGGGGCCCCGATGACGGGGCCCTTTCTTATTGCCGCGGAGGCGGTATGTCTCATCGTTATCTTGGAGATAGAGTAGGGACGCGTCCGCGCACCGGGTCTATGCTCGCTGGGCGATGTCCACATCGACCGAACCAGGCCTGGCTTCTCTCACGGCTCGGCAGCGCGAGGTGCTCGAACTTATCGCGCGGGGGTACACGAACGGTCAGATCGCGGAACACCTCGGCGTCTCGCTCGACGGCGCCAAGTGGCACGTCAAGGAGATCCTCTCGAAGTTGTCGGTCGAATCGCGCGAGGACGCGGCGGCCATGTGGGCGCGCGAACATGGTTTCCTGACGCGGGCGCGCCGATCTGTTCGGGGCCTGGTCGTTGCCGTTGCCTCGGCGCGGACCGCGGTTGCAGTCGGTTTGGCGGTGGTCGTGGCGAGCGCGGTCACGGTGGCCATCCTCTTCGATCTGGCTCCCGGCGAGGACGACGCTCCCCCGGCCACACCTGCCACAGGCAGCCCAACAACGGCGGCGCCCACATCCACACCGGTCAATCAGCTTCGGATTGCCTGGCACGCCGACACGACCGAAGGCTATACGCTGGTCGCGGCGGGGGACCTCGGGGTCTTCGTGGCTGCGGGCCCAGCCTATGACGACGATGAGGGACCACGTTTCGTGGAGTCGCTCGACCCCGCCAACGGCACTCAGCGCTGGCGCCGTGACACGGCCTGCGCTCCCTACCAGCCGACCGTCGTGGGCGAGCTTGTGGTTTTCCCGTGCAACGACGGCGTCATCTACGCCCTGGAGGCGCGGACCGGTAACGAGCGGTGGCGCGCGGACACCGGGGGCGCGCCCTTTTCGGTCGTGGTCGCCGGCGACCTGCTCATCGCCGGTGACATGGACGCGGAGTACTACGGCCTGGGCGACTTCAGCGGGCTTGGGCAGTTCGACCGCATCGCGGCCGGGAGGCTCTACGCCATCGACAGCCGGACGGGCGCGGAACGCTGGCGGCGGGAGACGGGGATGGACATCGCCTTCGTGAGCGTCGATGGCAATGACGTGTTTGTTGCCGCCTATGACGTCAGCGGCGCCGGGATGGTTCTCGCGCTGGCAGCGGCGACAGGCACGGAGCGCTGGAGGCAGCCGGCCGACGGCGTCTCCAGCCCCGCGGCGATTGGCACTGACGCCATCTTTGTTTCGACCTCGGCCGGCCTGGTTGCCCTGGACCGGCGCAATGGCACGGTCCGCTGGCGCGTCGATGCAGCCGCGATCTTCCCAATCATCGTTGGCGGCATCGTCGTGGGGAGAGACACGAACGTGATTGTGGGGTTCGACGCCCGTACCGGGGCCGAAAAGTGGCATCAGGAGTACTGCGACTGCCAGTACTTCGCAACTTCTGTTGGCTCCGCGGTTGTGGTCACAGGAGGCGGGATCGGGATTCTCGATCCCGTCACGGGCACGACGGCGTGGTCTCCCGACGCGGGCCAGGGATGGCTTGCGTCGGCGGCGCATGGACGGCGGATCTACGCCGGGAGCCAGGCCGGCCACGGCGTGCTGGCGCTGGACCTCCCCTGAGCCGGCCGGGCGGCGACCGCGCCTACTTCCCCCCCTTACGTGCCCGGCGGAGCCACTTCGCCCACGGGAGCCGGAAGACCGCGACGACCAGGAGCAGCGAGGCGAACTGGAGGAGAATGGAGGGCCAGCTGGTCGAAGAGTCGATCACCTGGTCGGCGGCGCGGCGGGCGGTGGTGGTCGTTACCCACACCCAGAACGTGTCGGTGACCGCCCGGCCGGCGAAGAAAATCAGGGCGATGGGCAACAGCCGCGCGCGGCCAGCCCCGGCGGCGATAAACAGGAGGTTGCTGGGAAACGGGCCAATCGTATAGACGACGACGAACAGCGTCCGCCCGAAGCCGCCGCGTTCGAACCAGCGGGCGAGGGCCTCGGCGTTTTCGCGTTCGGCCCGGGGCAAGTAGCGGGAACCCTGGCGCGCAAGGAGACCGAGGCACAGCCGGCCCGCGGCGGCGGCAGCGGCCCCGCCGATGGTCAACGGCCAGAACGGCGACTCCCCGGCGATGCGAAAGAAGGAGAGGACCATCCAGTTCGCCGGGGCGAAGGCGGGGGCGAGATTGGCCAGGAAGGCCGCGGCCCACGCGGCGACGAGCCAGAGGAGCGTTTCCACCCGCTCAGGATACGGCGGGGCGACGCTCCCGGGCCGCGCCGATATCATCGGGCCTACCGCCAGGCAGGCTCGGCTCGCCGGCGGAGGAGAAGCCCGTGCCCGAACTCCCCCAGCTGCTCTCTTCGGAGGTGGTCTACAGCGGCCGCCTCTTCGACGTGAACCTCGATACCCTCAGGATGCACGACGGCGTCATTGCCCGCCGCGAGACGCTGATCCACCCCGGCGCCGTGTGCATGGTGCCGGTCGATGAAGACGGGCGGCTGCTCCTCGTGACCCAGTACCGCCACGCGGCGGGAAGGCGGCTGCTGGAGCTGCCGGCCGGGACGCTGGAACCGGGCGAGGAACCGGCCGCGGCGGTCGAACGCGAGCTGCAGGAAGAGGTCGACCGCCACCCGGGCAAAGTGGTGTCGATGGGCGGCTTTTATGTCGCGCCGGGATACACGAGCGAGTACATCCACCTCTTCGTTTGCAGTGACCTCCGGGAAAGCGCGATGGATGGCGACGAGGACGAGGACATCGAAGTGGAGGCGCTGACCGTGGACGAGGCGCTGGCGGCCATCGACGAAGGGCGGATCTGCGACGCGAAGTCGGTCATCGGGATCCTCCGATTCGTTCGTTCATTCAATCGGTAGGGCGTGGCAGGTTCTATAGCACCGATGGACGCGAGTGGATTGCGGGGGGCCTTCCGGCAAGGGTAGGATTCCGAGGGGTTCGAGCGTCCGCGCCCGGGGCCCGCTCTTCCGACTTGCAGGGGGTTTCCATGGCGCAGGCCGTTGCCGCACCGCATCGTCGCGGGTTCCTCTCCACCCTCCGGACCGACGCCTGGTGGTTCGAACCGGCGCTGGTCTTCCTGAGCATCAGCATCTTCTTCGGCTGGCTCACAGTCAGCATCTTCCTGGACCGATGGGCCTACGAGATCGGGCCGTACCTGTCGCCGGTCTACGAACCGAAGCTGTTCGACACGAACAAGTCGATCCTGATTTCGCCGGCGCTGGTGGTGCTCCTGGGTCCGGTGCCGTTCCGGGCCACGTGCTACTACTACCGCCGCGCCTACTACCGGTCGTACTTCCTGAGCCCGCCTGCCTGCGCGGTGGGTGACGTGGGGCGGAGCTTCAAGGGCGAGAAGATCTTCCCGTTCGTGATCCAGAACCTCCACCGCTACTTCATGTACATGGCCGTCCTCTTCGTCCCCATTCTCTGGTACGGCGCGTTCCACAGCTTCTACAACACGAACAGCCACGGCGGCGAGATCGAGAGGGGCTTCGGCATCGGCGTCGGTTCGATCATCCTCTGCGTGAACGCCTTCCTCCTCATGATGTACACGCTCTCCTGCCACTCCCTCCGGCACTTCGTCGGGGGCGGGCTGAACTGCTTCAGCGCCACGGGCTGGACGCGGACCCGAAAGCGGGCCTTCGACTACGTGAGCCGCTGGAACACGCGCCACCGCGCCTGGGCCTGGTCGAGCCTGATCTGGATCGTGGGCACGGACCTCTACATCCGCCTCGTCGCCGACGGCAGGATTACTGACCTCAACACCTGGAAGGGCTTCTAAATGGCCGACTACGAACGCCACGACTACGACGTGATCGTCATCGGCGCGGGCGGCGCCGGGCTGCGGGCCGCCATCGAAGCGTCGGCACTGGGCGCGAAGACCGCGCTGATCTGCAAGTCGCTGCTGGGCAAGGCCCATACCGTCATGGCCGAAGGCGGGATCGCGGCCGCGCTCGGGAACGTCTGGCCGGAAGACAACTGGAAGGTCCACTTCCGCGACACCATGCGCGGCGGCAAGATGCTCAACAACTGGCGCATGGCCCAGCTCCATGCCCAGGAAGCACCCGACCGGGTGAAGGAACTCGAACACTGGGGCGCGCTCTTCGACCGGACGGCCGACGGGCGCATCAGCCAGCGCGACTTCGGCGGCCATCGTTATGCGCGCCTGGCGCATGTGGGCGACCGCACAGGCCTGGAGATGATCCGGACGCTCCAGCAGCACGCGGTCCACAAGGGCATCGACGTCTACATGGAGTGCACCATCTCCCGCCTGGTGAAGGACGGCGACCGGGTCTCCGGGGCCATCGGTTACTGGCGGGAGAGCGGCAAGAACGTCGTCTTCGGGGCCAAGGCCGTGGTCCTCGCCACCGGGGGCGTCGGCAAGGCCTTCAAGATCACGTCGAACTCGTGGGAGTACACCGGCGACGGCCATTCGCTCGCCTACTGGGCGGGCGCCGACCTGATCGACATGGAGTGCGTCCAGTTCCACCCGACGGGGATGGTCTGGCCCCCGAGCGTGCGCGGCATCCTCGTGACCGAGGGCGTCCGCGGCGACGGCGGCACGCTGGTGAACTCCGAGGGCGTGCAGTTCATGTTCAACTACATCACGCCCTACTTCGCAGCTGAGACGGCCGACACGATCGACGAAGCCGAACGCTGGTACGAGGACAAGAAGAACAACCGGCGGACGCCGAACCTCCTCCCCCGCGACGAAGTGGCCCGGGCGATCAACACCGAGGTGAAAGCGGGCCGCGGCAGCCCCCACGGCGGGGTCTTCCTCGACATCGCCAGCCGGCGCAGCGCCGAATACATCAAGCGGCGCCTCCCGAGCATGTACCACCAGTTCAAGCAGCTGGCCGACGTCGACATCACGGCGGCGCCGATGGAGGTCGGCCCGACCGCGCACTACATCATGGGCGGCATCCGGGTCGACGCGGACACGGCTGCCTCGACGGTGCCCGGGCTCTACGCCGCCGGCGAATGCGCAGGCGGCATGCACGGCGCGAACCGCCTCGGCGGGAACTCGCTCTCGGACCTGATCGTCTTCGGGCGGCGGGCCGGCATGGGCGCCGCCGAATACGCGAACAAGCTCGGCGCGGCGCCGAAGCTGGACGACGAGGCGCTCGACCGCGTCAGCCACGAGATGAACGCGCACTTCGAACGCGAAGGCGGCGAGAATCCCTACGGCATCCAGCGGGACCTCCAGGAGTCGATGCACAACCTCGTCGGCATCATCCGCACGCAGTCGGAACTGGACGAAGCCCTCACGCATGTCGCCCAGTACCGGGAACGGGCGAAGCACACGGTCGTCGAGGGCAACCGCCAGTACAACCCCGGCTGGCACCTGGCGATGGACCTGCAGTCGCTGCTCACGGTCTCCGAGGCGATCGCCCTCTCGGCGAGCACCCGCAAGGAGAGCCGCGGCGGCCACACGCGCGAGGACTACCCCGACACCGACGCGGAATGGGGGAAGGTGAACACGGTGACCCGGCAGGGTAAGGACGGCCAGATGGAGGTCACGACCGAACCGCTGCCGCAGATGCCCGCAGACCTGCAGGAACTCTTCCAGGAGGCCCACTAATGGCGAACTACACGATGCGCGTCTTCCGCGGGAACCAGGACGGCGGCGAGTGGGTCGAGTATCACGTGGACGTGGAAGAGGGCCAGGTCGTGCTGGATGTCATCCACACCATCCAGGGAAGCGTCGCCCCCGACCTCGCCGTCCGCTGGAACTGCAAGGCCGGGAAATGCGGTTCCTGCAGCGCGGAAGTGAACGGCAAGCCCCGCCTTATGTGCATGACCCGCATGAACCTCTTCGAGCCGGGCGAAGTGATCACCGTTGCGCCGATGAAGACGTGGCCGCTGGTCAAGGACCTCGTCACCGACGTCTCCTTCAACTACGAGGTGGCGAAGAAGATCCCCGCCTTCAACCCCCGGCCCGTCGAAGCCGACGGCTCCCACCGGATGATGCAGGAAGACGTGGACCGCGGGCAGGAGTTCCGCAAGTGCATCGAATGCTACCTCTGCCAGAACGTCTGCCACGTGATCCGCGACCACCCGGAGAACAAGGCCGACTTCTTCGGGCCGCGCTGGTTCGTCCGGCTGGCCGAGCTGGAGATGCACCCCCTGGACATGACCGACCGGCTGCACCTGGCGAAGAACGACGCCGGCGTCGGCTACTGCAACATCACCAAGTGCTGCACGGAAGTCTGCCCGGAAAACATCCACATCACCGACAACGCGATCATCCCGCTGAAGGAACGCGTCGCCGACCGCTACTTCGACCCGCTGCGGTGGGTGGGCCGGAAGCTCAAGGGCAAGTAAGGTCGCCACGGCCAGCATCGCAGTTGCGCTGGCGGCCGGAGGGGGCTAGTTTCCGCCTCGGTGGGAGAACGGCGCCGACGGCTGAGTTCGAAGTGGTCGCAGGCGGCCGTCACAGTCGCCCTGCTGCTCGTCGTGGCCGGGGCCTACCTGCTGACCATGTACCTGACCGTCGACCGGCTGACCACCGACTCCGACACCTCTCTCGACGAACGTGACAGTATCTACCTGTGGATGCACCTGGGGTTCATCACCGGGGCGACAGTCGTGGGGTTCGCAGCCGGCAAGCTGCTCAACGGGCTTGGGTTCGCATTCGCGACGCTGTTCTTCGCTAGCATGTTCGGGCTGATGGTGCTCGGACACGTGGGCTCGCACGCGCTCGCCTGTGACGGCGGCCGCAACGACGTCTTCCGCCACTGGACCTGCTGAAGGCGCCCGTCAGCGGGCGGGCGGGATGTTCCAGGGCCGGACGCGGGTGGGCCGGATGCGGATGACCGTGCGGTCGCCCTGGGCGGCGCGCTCGTAGATGCGCTCGGGGAGGTCCGGGCCAAGGTAGCGCCGGGAGATGGCGAACATGATCTCCTTGTCCGGGTCCTCCACCGCCTCGGCGACCCCTTCGATCGCGACGCCGCGGTAGGGCATCTCCTTCGTGTCGACGACGAAGGAGACGCGGCCGTCGTTGCGGACGTTGCGCGCCTTGGGCCGGGCGGCGGGCGTGGAAATGACAATCGCGTCGCCGTGGAGGGCGTACCAGACGGCGGAAGTGATCGGCGAGCCATCCGGCCGGAGGGTGGCGAGGACGCCAGGCACCTTCATCTCGTCGAGGAAAATGCGGACCTCGGGCGGCATCTCGACCGTCACTTGAAGGCGATGGCGTTCGGAGGCGAACCGACTCCACCGAGCTTGTTGAGCGGCGCAGAGGTGAAGAAGGCGTCGTAGCGGCCGTCGGCGGCGCAGTCGGCGGCGAGCTTGCTCAGGTCCCAGAGTTCGCCGATGGCCATGCCGAAGAGGCCGATGAGGTAGAAGTGGAGGAAGCCGCCCGTCTCGGGCGTCGGCGGCCAGGCTTCGAGGGCCGGGCAGTCGGTGGCCGAGGCAACAACGTGGAGGTCCCAGAGGTAGCGGGCCATCGCTTCGCCGGCGAGGAGACCCGGGGCGCGGAAGGTGGCCATGTTCGCGAGGCCGGCCCTTACCCGCACATCCTGCTGCAGGTACCACTCAATCCAACCGGTGCGAATGAGGAGCACGTCCCCGGCCTGGATCTCCACACCCTGGGCGCGGCGGCAGGCTTCGAGCTCGTCGACGGTGATGCGGCGGTCGGTGGCGCAGTCGATCGGGCGGCCCTGCGATTCCAGGTAGCGGCCAACGTCGAGGAGCACGGCCCTCCCGGCGATTCCGCGGCGGGCCCAGTGTTCGATGCCGCCTCGGGTGCCGGGCTTGCCGGTCACTTCTTCTTCGCGGACGCCGTTGTAGAAGCCGTGGGCGGGATGGCCGACGTGGACGAGGGAGTCCCACTGGCTGCTGGCCTGGGGAAAGAAGTTGTCGTAGACGTCGTCGCGGCTGACGCCCGAACCGAGAATCGTGTGGCGCAACCCGCCCCGGCCGTAGAGCGGCGGGCTCGGGAGTTCGAGGTCCCAGTTCAGGGGGAACATGGCGCCACGCCGGACGAGTTTCGCTGCCTCGGCGATGCGTTCGGGGGTCTGGAGGTTGAAGAGGCCAACCTGGTCGTCGCGGCCAAAGAGCCACCAGGCAGACTGGGGCGGGGCGCCATCGACGGCGGGGAGCTGGTCGAACGATGGCAGTTGGCCGGGAACGGGCATGTGGTGCCTCCAGGGGGACGTAGCGGCATTCTTCGGGGGCGGCCCGGGAGCGTCAAGCCGCGGAGTAGACCGTCGGCGGGCGGCACCGCAAGATCGGAGACGTGAACACACCGGTAACGCCATACGTCCTCGCGGGGCGGATCTTTTCGATCATCGGGATGTCGCTGGCGGCCGCGCTGGCGATCCTCTTCTTCGTCGGGGGATTCTGGTGGTGGGGGCTGGGCGCGACCCTCGCGTTCTTCCCGTTCTTCGGGCTGATCGTGCTGGTGGAGCGATACTCCGCAAAGCACGGCCTCATCGGCCCGGAGCCGCCCGCCCTCCCGGAGTAGCAGCTCGCTCACCCGGAAACGAACGAGGGGCCGTCTGGACGGCCCCTCGTTGTGCGTCTGGCGGCGTGCGGGTTACTTCGGCGTCGTCGTGATGGTGACGGACCGGATGACGTCGCCTTTGGCGATCTTCGCGACAACATCCATGCCCGTGGTGACCTCGGCGAAGGGGTAGAAGCGCTTCTGGGTGGGCGTGTCGGTGTCGAGGCCCGGGTTGTCCTTGAGGTTGATGAAGAACTGGCTCCCGAAGTTCGTGACGGCCCCCGCCTTGGCCATGGAGAGCATGCCCTTCTTGTTGAGGAGGTCGTTCGGGTCTTCCTGGGTGACGTAGCCGGGTCCGCCGCTGCCGGTGCCCGTGGGATCTCCGCCCTGGACGACGAAGTCCGCCACGACGCGATGGAAGGTGATTCCGTCGAAGTACTTCTTTTGGGCGAGGAAGACGAAGTTGTTCACCGTCCGCGGCGCCTTGTCGGCGTAGAGGGCGATGACAATGTCGCCCTTGTCGGTCTTGATCGTGGCGGTGTAGGTGTTCTTCTCGGCGTCGATGACCTGCTCGGCCTTCGAGAACTTCTTCGGGTCCGGGGTCGCAGTACCGGCGGGGGTCTCGCTTGCCTGGGGCGTTGTGGTGCCTTCAGGGCTGGCCGAGGCCGTCGCGGTGGGCGTGGATGTGGCGGGAACGTCGACCTGGTTGTTGTTGCGGTTGGCGGCGAAGACGGCGCTGCCGACCATCACGATCGCGACGATCACGCCAACGATCGAGAAGAACTTGATGTTGCCCAGCAGGTTCATGGGGAAGCCGGGCTTGTATTTCTGGCCGGGGGCGGTCCCGCCGACTGTGTAACTGCTGCGGCGAGCAGGCTCCTGGCGCAGGTGCTGCTTTTCGCCTCGTTTGCGCTTGGGCACGTAGAAACCTCGTGGTGGTGGGGAGCCCGCTTCACGGGCCAGTGTCCGCAGTATACGAACGGCCCATGTAGGGGCCAATGCGCGCCGAAAGGCCCGGTTAGCTCCCGGCGAAGCCGAGCCGGGCAAGCTCCTCGCGGGCCGCCTCCCGGTCGTCCCAGGGCTGGGCCCCGCTGGCGTAGACGATCGACTGTTCGTGGCCCTTCCCGGCGATGAGGACGATGTCTCCCGGCACGGCGCGGGCGAAAGCTTCGGCGATGGCCTGGCGCCGGTCTTCCACTTCGATGAAGTCGCGGCCCCGGACCCTCCCGGCCCCCTCGGCGTGGCGGCCGATCTCGCGGACGATGCTGGCCGGGTCCTCGCTGCGGGGGTCTTCGTTCGTAAAGACCGCGAAGTCGGCGCCAGCGGCTGCAGCGCGCCCAACCCCGAAGCGACGGCCGGGGTCGCGTTCGCCGGCGGCACCGATGACGATGATGAGCCGGCCGCCGGCCACTTCCCGGAGCACTTCGAGGACCTTGCGAACGGAGTCGCCGGTGTGGGCGTAGTCGACGATGACGGTGAAGGGCTGGCCGGCGTCGATGCGTTCCATGCGGCCGGGGACGCCGGGGCAGAGTTCGAGACCCCGCGCGATCGCCGCCAGCGGGAGCCCGAGCGCGACCCCGGCCGCCGCCGCCGCAAGGGCGTTGGCGACGTTGAAGAGGGCGGGGATCGCGATGCTCGTCTCGGCCATCCCGACCGGCGTTATCAGCCGGAAGGAACTGCCATCCGGGCGGAGATGGACGTTGCGGGCGAGGACGGCGGCGTCCCGCGACTCCATCCCGTAGCCGAGGGAGGCGGCCTCCGTGCGGCCGAGCATGTAGTGGGCAGAAGGGTCGTCCATGTTCACGACCGCGCACTTTGCGATGCCCTTGTCGGCGGCCGTGTCGAGCGCGGCGAAGAGCATGCCCTTGGCCTCGCGGTAGGCCTCGAAGGTCTCGTGGAAGTCGAGGTGGTCGCCGGTGACATTGGTGAGGACCGCGACGTCGTATTCGACGAGGTCCAGGCGGTGGAGGGCGAGGCCGTGGCTGGTCGACTCGACGATGGCGTAGTCGCAGCCGGCGTCGACCATCTCGCGCAGGATGCGCTGGACCTCCGGCGCCTCGGGGGTGGTCATGCGGCTGGTCATCGAGCCGCGCTCGCCCGCGATCATGACGTCGACGGTGCCGAGGCGGCCCGCGCGGGCGCCGGCGGCCTCCAGGATGCTGCTCAGGAAGTGCGATGTGGTGGTCTTCCCGTCTGTGCCGGTGATGCCGATGACCGCGAGTTCGCGGCCGGGGTGGCCGTAGAACCAGGCGGCAGCCTGTGCCATCGCCACGCGGCTGTCGTCGACGGCGACGACGGCGGGACCGGGCGGGATGGTCTCCCAGGCGGCGCGGCGGTCGCGCTGGACGATGACCGCGCCCGCGCCCGCGTTCGCGACCTGGGGGAGGAAGGAGTGGCCGTCGACCTTGAACCCTGGCACCGCGATGAAGAGGCCGCCGGGCTGGACGCGACGCGAGTCGTGCCCGACGGAGGCGACCGTCGCATCCCCTTCGCCACGGACGAGCGACGCCCCGGGGAGTTCAGCGAGAAGGGAGGCGACCGTCCGGTCTGTCATGTCTGGCTCCGATCCCGGCTCGTGGGGCGCCCGGGAACGAGGTCATGGTAGCGGCGGCCCCCGGCTGGGAACAGGGGCGCCGGCGGCCGGAGTCACTCAGCGGCGGGCACGGCGACCTGGTCGTCGGCGGCCAGCGGCGGGATCGAGATGTTCATCACGACCGCGGAGTCCCCTGCCGGGCGCGCCCCGTGGGTCTTGCCGACCGGGACGTAGGCGGTCTCGAAGGGCCGGATGACCCGCGAGGCGCCGTCGATGACCACTTCGAGCGCGCCCTCGATGGCAACGTAGATCTGGGCCGACTTCGCGTGGACGTGCGGCTTCACGGCGTCGCCGGTGTTGCGCATGCGGAAGACGCGGACCGTCGCAGCGGGCGAGTCATAGTCCTGGATGAGTTCGTAGGTGCCGACCTGCGGCGGGCGGACGGTTGCCATGGTGGACCTCCCCGGGTTCGTGACCTCCAGTCTGCCGCGCGCGGGTGCTGGTGCCAACCGGGTGACGAGGGACGAGTGCTGAGTGCTCAGGGAGTGGGCGGGCTGGCGGCGGCGAGAGTAGGCTATGCGGGCGAACGCGTATCCACCCGGAGGAGCGACATGGACGACGAGCCCAACCCGGACCAGCCAGCCGCGCCGGCGCGGACGACTTCCGGCATCGAGCTGCGGCCGTTCTATGGTCCCGAAGACGCAGCAGGGGTGGACTACGATCGCGAGATCGGCGACCCGGGCGCGTTTCCCTTCACCCGGGGAACGCGGGCGACGGGCTACCAGGCGCGAAAGTGGACCGTCCGCCAGGTGATGGGGCTGGGCACGGCGGAAGAGACGAACCAGCGCCTCCACCACCTCCTGCGCGAAGGCCAGACCGGCATCAGCCTCACGGGGCTTGGCTATGCGCCGTTCGAGTCGAGCGACCCGCGCGCGATTGGGCTGGTGGGGCGAGGCGGCGTCTGGGTGGACACGCTGGCGGACATGGAAGGCGTGTTCGCGGGCATCCCCATCGACCGCGTGAGCATCAACCAGACGGGGAATTCGATCCCGGCGTTCGTGATGATCCTTGGGGCGGCGAAGAAGCGCGGGATCCCCCTGGATTCGCTGAGCGGGACCGTCCAGAACTACGTCCTGCCCTGGGGCGAGGCGCCAACCTACGCGGGAAACCACTACGTCGACATCATCGAATACTGCGCGAGGAACCTGCCGCGCTGGAACCACACCTCCATCTCGGTCCGGAACACGCGCGAGGCCGGGATCAGCGCGGCCCAGGAGATGGCCTTCGGCGTGTATGAGGGCTACTACGCCGCGGCCACCGCCCGCGAGCGCGGCGCCGACGTCAACCGCGTCGGCCAACGCCTGACCTTCTTCCTCAACGCGGAGAACGACCTGCTGGAAGAGGTGGCGAAGTTCCGGGCGATGCGCCGGATGTGGGCGCGGGTGATGCGCGACCGTCTCGGCGCCACCGACGACCGCGCCTGCCAGCTCCGCTTCCACGTCCAGACCTCCGGGGTCAGCCTCACGGCCCAGCAGCCGCTCAACAACATCGTCCGGGCGACCATCCACGCGCTGGCGGCGGCGCTCGGCGGGGCACAGTCGATGTCGGTCAACGCCTTCGATGAAGCCTTCACGATCCCGTCGCAGTTTGCCCAGACGCTCTCGGTGCGGACGCAGCAGATCATCCAGCTGGAGTCGGGGCTCACGAACGTGGTCGATCCCTTCGGTGGTTCCTACGCCATGGAGAGCCTGACCAACGAGCTTGAGGACCGGGCGATGGCCATCTTCGCGACGCTGGAGGGGCTCCCTGCCCAGGCGGCGTGGAAGTTCATCAGCGAAGCGTCGCGGGAGGCGGCGTATCAGCGGCAACTCGCCGTCGACAGCGGCGAGCGGCCGCTTGTCGGCGTGAACTGCTTTGTCGAAGAAGATGAACCGGAGCTGCAATTCGAAGCCGCGCACCGGGCGGAGCCGGACTACGACCCGGCCTGGCGGGACAAGCAGGCGGCCCGGCTCGCCAGGGTGAAGCGCGAACGCGACGGCGCCCGGTGGGCCGCCGCCCGGCAGCGCCTTGTCGACGCCTACCGGGCCCGGGAGAACATCGTGGGCCCCGCGTTGGAAGCGGCGGAGGCATACATGAGCATCGGCGAGATGTGCGAAGCCCTGGCGGCCGTGAACGGTGAGGCCGAACTGCGGAAGCGCGGCGGCTTCGTCATCCGGCTCTACTGAGACACAACAAGGGGGAGGCAACCATGAAGATCGCTGTTGGATTCGACCGCTCGGGCCCGGACGACTGGGCCGACGCGGCCGCGTACGTGCAGGAAGCGGAGCGGATGGGGGTCCACTCGGCGTGGTCGGCGGAAGCGTGGGGATTCGACGCCGTAACCCCGCTGGCCTACCTGGCGGCAAAGACGTCGCGGATCAAGCTCGGCTCCGGGATCATGCAGATCAGCGCCCGCACGCCCGCGATGATGGCGATGACGGCGATGACCCTGAACTCGATGTCCCACGGCCGGTTCCTCATGGGTCTTGGCGCGAGCGGGCCGCAGGTTGTGGAGGGCTGGCACGGGCAGCCGTTCGAGCAAACCGTGCAGCGGTTGCGCGAAGTCACCGAGATCGTGCGCATGCTGGTCGCCGGAGGCCGGAGTTCGTACCAGGGAAAGCTCTACACGCTGCCGCTGCCCGGGGGCGAGGGGAAGCCGATCCGGTCGTCGGCGAAGCCCCAGGACCCGATCCCGGTCTACTTCGCGACCCTTTCCCCGAAGAGCCTGGAGCTGACCGGCGAGATCGGCGATGGCTGGGTGGGCACCAGCTTCATGCCCGAGCACGCGAACGTCTTCTTCGACTCGATCGCGGCGGGGGCGGCGCGCGCCGGGCGGACGTTGAAGGACATCGACAAGCAGGTCGCGGCCGGCGTCATCGCCTTCTCGGACGACGTCGAGCGGCTGATCCCGCCGCGCAAGCCGGGGCTCGCCTTCACCCTGGGCGCCATGGGGTCGAAGCGCCACAACTTCTACAACGCCGCCTACCGGCGCGCCGGTTACGCCGACGTCGCCCTGGAAGTACAGCGGCTCTGGCTTGAGGGGAAGCGCAACGAAGCCACCGCCGCCGTGCCCGACGAACTTGTCCTCCACACGAACCTGATCGGCACCGAACTGATGGTGAAAGACCGCATCCGCGTCCACCGCAAGGCCGGTGTGGACACGCTCCGGGTGTCCCCGGAAGGGGCGACGCTGAAGGAGCGGCTCGACAACCTGGGCCGCCTGATGGAGCTCGTGAAGCAGGTCGACGCGGAGCCCGCGTGAGCGGCAGCAGGACAAACGAAGGGGGAGCCATGGACCTGTATGACGTTATGACGACGGCCGCCACGACCCGGGCCTTCACGACCGACCCCGTTCCGGACGCGCTGCTTTACCGCGTCCTCGACAAGGCGCGCTATGCCCCGCAGGGTGGCAACCGCCAGGGACACCGCGTCATCGTCGTCCGCGACCCGGCGATGCGAAAGCGGCTGCGGGACCTCTACATCGAACCGTGGCGCGCCTACACGGCGAACCGCCAGCCGGCGGCAATGTCGGAGAAGGCGCGCAAGCAGTGGTCGCTGGTGAACGACCGTTTCGCCGAGCGCATGGACGAGATCCCGGTGCACCTGGTGGTGTGCGCCTACCTCCCGGCGCTGGCCATCACCGACAAGGACCTCGACCGGCCGAGCATCGTCGGCGGCGGGAGTATCTACCCGTTCGTGCAGAACCTGCTGCTCGCCTGCAGGAACGAGGGCCTCGGGGCGGCGCTGACGACGCTGGTGATTTCCCGGGAGCCGGAGCTGCGGCCGCTGCTGAACCTGCCCCCGGACTACGCCGTGGCCGCCCACGTGATGGTCGGCTACCCGGACGGTTCGGAGGGCCTGACGAAACTCCGCCGCCGCCCGGTCGAGGATTTCACGACCCTGGAGACCTTCGCCGGGCCACCGCTGAGGTCGCCGTGACCACCCGGATCGTCTTCGCCAGCGACACCTCCGGCCACACGATGGGCTACCACGTGGTGGCGCGGGGGCTCCGGGACGCCGGGTTCGAAGTGATCATGACCGGCCGCCAACTGCCGGCTGAGGCTGCCAGCTCGGCGCTGGACGAAGACGCGGAGATCGTCGCCTACCGGGTGATGGACCGCGACCCGGTCGAGGTCGTGGGGGCTCTGCTGGAGGCGCTCCGGGATCGAGGGATCGGGGACCGGCCGGTGCTCGTCGGGGGCATCATCAGCCGCGCAGACGCGGATAAGCTGCGGGAGGCGGGCGTCGCCGGGGTGTTCGGGCCGGGCTCGAAGCTTCGCGACATCGCGGAGTGCGCGCGGACGGCGGTCGCCGCTACTGGCGGGGCTCCCACGTAACAACCGCGACGGGCACCGGCTTCGGCGAAAGCGCCACTTTGCCGTCGTAGGTGGCGAGGCGTTCCGCCGCGAGCCGCTGGAGGAGCTGATCCTTCGCGCCGCCGGGCTCGATGAAGAGCTGCTGGCGGAGGAACCCGAGTGCGGTCTCGAAATCCGGGTAGGCCATGGCCGGGCGCGAGGAAAGGCGGACTTCGAAGAGCTTGCCGCGAGCGAGCAGCAGCGCGAGGAACTCCGGCAGCGCCGGGAGCGGCTTTCGCTCCTCCCCGTGGATGGGCGGCCAGAACGGGTAGGCGAAGCTGGCTGGCGGCGCCGCGGGCATGACGGCGACGCAGAGCCGGCGGGTGGCCGCTTCCATCGCGTCGAGGAAGGGGCCGATGTCGGCGATGTCGTTGCCGACGTTCGCGACCAGCGAACAGTCGGCTTCGACGGCAACAGCGGCGGGCCAGCGAGTGGCGACGATACGGATGTTGGCGATCCCTTCCGCCGCCATGCCTTCGCGAAGGACGTCCGCCATCCCACCGGACGGCTCGACCGCGATCACTTCCTTCGCGAGGAGGGCGATGGGGAGGGCATAGCGCCCTCCGCCGGCGCCGATGTCGAGCCAGGGTTCCCCGGGCTGGACGAGGCCGCGAAGGATGTCGAGAACCGGTTCGTCCGTGCGATGGGGGTCGGCGCGGAACCGGGCGGCGACGGGAGCGTAGAAGTCGGTGCTCTCCGGCGCTTCGCGGAGGCGGGCGACCTGGTCACCGTCGGCGCGGACGCGGGCGGCCCAGGCTGCGAGGGCTTCGGATTCGGTCAGGCGAAGGGGGTCGGGCATGGGGGCATGGTGAGCGACCGGGACCGGGGCGGCAAGCGGGAGAAGCTCGGTGACGGCTGTGCTAGGCTGGAAAGACCACCCTCCACGCAGAAGTAAGGAGCCACCGTTGGCAACCAGGGACCCCCGCGAACCGTTCACAAGGATCACCGTGACCGAGGCCAAAGAGAAGCTCGAAAAGGGCGAGGCCGTGATGGTCGACGTCCGCAACCCGGACGAATACGTCGAGGTCCACGCCACCGGTGTACGGCTGATCCCGGTGAACACCGTGATCAACGAAGTCAAGCAGATCCGCGAGTTGGCGGGGGGCAAGGAAGTCCTCTTCATCTGCAGGTCCGGGCAGCGGAGCGCCCTGGCTGCGGAATATGCGACGGCCGCCGGGCTCACCGACCTGCCGCTGTACAACGTCGAGGGCGGGACCGTGGAGTGGGTGAAGCAGGGCTACCCGACGGGTGACTGACAGCCTGCGGGCCCCGGCCGGCGTCATCGATCTTGGCTATCGATCGAAAAGAAGTTCTTGACTGATCGGTAAATCGGGCTACGATTCCCTCCGACCGCGCGGCCGAAGCTGGGAGTGACTCTCCCGCGCGCGGTGCAGACGCTCTCGGGAGGGAACAGTGAGAGTACGGGGACATCGGTCCAGGATTTATCTGGCGTTCGTGGCCATCGTTGCGATGGCCGCCGTGTTTGCCGCGGCATGCGGCGGCGACGACGATGACGGCGGCTCGACCGCAGGATTTAGCGACGCAGGCTACAAGACGGCCGGCCTCGACAAGGCCCGCGTCGTCACCATCGACAGCGGCGCAGCCATCAAGATCGGCATCTCCAGCGCGCTTTCGGGCGACGTGAAGGGCCTCGGCGTGCCAATCGCCGATTCGGCCGAAGTCGCCGGCGACGGCGTCACCATCAAGGGTTTCAAGATCGAATGGGTGCGTGAGGACGACCTCTGCACGCCAGAAGGCGGCCCCGCGGCAGCGGACCGGCTGATCAAAGCGAAGATCGTCGCGGCCGTCGGCCCGATCTGCTCGGGCGGGACCCGCGCTTCCCTTGCCGCATTCGACAAGGAAGGCATCACCCACATCTCCCCGTCGGCAACGTCGGGCGACCTGACCAGCCCAACCCGCGCCGAAGGTCCGTACGTGACCTTCTTCCGCGTGCCCGTGCTGAACGCCGACGAGGCCGCCGCGCAGGCCAAGTTCATCCGCGAAACCCTCAAGCTCAAGAAGGCCTTCGTGGTCAACGACACGGATGACTACGGCAAGGACCTGGCGGCCAGCTTCCAGACCTCGTTCAAGGCCCAGGGTGGCGAGATCGTCGGCACCCCCGAGGGCTACGAGAAGAAGACGACCGACTTCAAGGCCATCATCACCAAGATCAAGGCGGCGAAGCCCGACGTCGTCTACCTGGCGGGCTTCTACGCGGAAGCAACCCCGTTCCTCCAGCAGCTCCGGGCGGACCCTGACACCAAGGCCCTCGTCTTCATGGGCGGCGACGGCGTCAAGAACGACGAACTGCTCACGGGTGCCAAGGACGCGGCCGAGGGCGCTTACCTCGCGCTCCCCGGCGGCCAGGGCAGCCAGTTCGCCGCCTACAAGTCCAAGTACGCCGCCAAGTACAAGGGCGACGCGGAGACGGTCACCTTTGGCGCCGAGGCGTATGACGCCGCGACGGCAATCCTGAAGGCGTTGGAAAAAGTCGCCGTGGAGAAGAGCGGCAAGCTCGAAATCGACCTGAAGAAGCTCAACGAAGAAATCAAGAAGAGCAACTTCGAGGGCGCCTCGGGCGTGATCAAGTTCGAATCCAACGGGAACAGGGCCGGCGCAATCGTCCGGTTCTTCCAGGTCAAAGGCGGCAAGTACGTCGAACTCCCGGCGAAGTAGCCAACGGCTCTTCACCACCAGTCGTCGACGGGAGAGGCGCGGCGCCGCTGACGCCTCTCCCGTTTTCGTTTGTTGCAGCGCAGCGCCGGGAGCGGTAGAAACCGGGCAATGACACCACTCTTCCTCGCTTCCACCGAAGTCTGGCTTGACCAACTGGTGAACGGGCTGACGACCGGCAGCATCTACGCCCTGATCGCGCTGGGCTACACGATGGTCTACGGCGTCCTCCAGCTGATTAACTTCGCCCACGGCGAGGTCTTCATGCTCGGTTCGTTCGCCGGCTACGGGACACTGGTCGCGCTCGGCGGGAACGACCTCTCCGGCGGGATGGTCGCCGTCGCCCTCATCCTTGCCTTCCTGGCCGCGGGCGGCGCCTCCCTTGGGACGGCGGTCGCGGTCGAACGCGTCGCCTACCGGCCGCTCCGGAACGCGCCCCGGCTGGCGCCGTTGA
Organism: Chloroflexota bacterium; assembly: GCA_016234445.1. GTDB lineage: Bacteria > Chloroflexota > Dehalococcoidia > Tepidiformales > Tepidiformaceae. Next base: position 144,261 of record JACRBT010000004.1, read on the forward strand.
TCAGCGCCATCGGGGTGAGCGTCCTGCTCAGCCACCTGGTGGACGACGGCTTCCTCAACGGCGGGGCGAAGTTCTACCCCCAGATCTTCCCCGACGGCGACATCGAACTGGGCCCGCTCCAGGTGACCTACCTGCAGTTGTTCCTCATGGGGTCATCGCTGGCCATGATGGGCGTCCTCTACTGGATCGTCCAGCAGACGAAGACCGGGCGGGCCATCCGGGCCGTCGCCGAAAGCCGCGACAACGCCGCCCTGATGGGCGTCAACGTGAACCGGACGATCGTGGTGACGTTCGCGCTGGGGGCGGTGCTGGCCGGGTTCGCTGGCGTCCTCTACGGGCTTTTCTTCAGCAGCATCCGCGGGAGCATGGGGTTCCTGCCGGGGGTGAAAGCGTTCACGGCTGCGGTGCTCGGAGGCATCGGTAGCATCCCGGGGGCGGTTGTGGGCGGCTATTTCCTCGGCCTGACGGAGACCGTGGGGCGCGAGCTGCTCAACGAGATCCCGGGCGTGAATCTCCCGAACCAGTGGAAGGACGTGATCGCCTTCGCGCTCCTGGTGCTCGTGCTGATCTTCCGGCCCACCGGGATCTTCGGGCAGAAGGAATCGAAGCGTGCCTAGTCCCGCAGCCCGGTGGAAGGATGCGCGCGCGGCCTCGTGGGATCGGCTCCCGTCCGCGGCCCGCCCGCTCGCCTGGCTGATCCTGTCGCTCGTCGTGCTCTTTATCCCCTTCTTCGACGACGTCTGGATGCGGATGTTCTTCCTCGTCGCGCTCTATGTGACGCTGGGGATCGGGCTCAACGTCGTCGTTGGCCTGGCGGGGCTCCTCGACCTGGGGTTCGTGGCCTTCTTCGCGCTGGGGGCCTACCTGGTCGCGATCTTCGATTCGCCCGTGTCGCCGGCGGTCAACGGGACGGTGAACTATTGGGTGCTGCTGCCCGCGGCGGTGGGCGTGGGCGCCCTCTTCGGCGTCCTGCTGGGGCTGCCGGTGCTCCCCCTCCGCGGCGACTACCTGGCTATTGTCACCCTCGGCTTCGGAGAGATCGTCCGGATCCTCCTCCTCAACATGGACAACATCACCCGCGGCTCCTCCGGCCTCTACGAGCTGGAGAAGCCGGCAGTGGCCGGATACCGCGTGGACGCGGTTAGTGAGTTCTACGTGATGATCGTGATCGCGGCTTTCGTGGCATGGTTCGCGACCGCGCGCCTGCGTGACTCCCGCGTGGGCCGCGCCTGGGAGGCGATCCGCGAAGACGAAGACGTCGCCGCCGCGATGGGCATCAACACCGTGAAGTACAAGCTGATGGCATTCGCGACCGGGGCCTCGATCGGCGCGCTCGGCGGGGCCATCAACGCACCCTTCATCGACTTCGTGGCGCCCCAATCGTTCACGCTGCAGGTCTCGATCAACGTCCTCGCGCTCGTGATCATCGGCGGGATGGGGAGTACCCAGGGAGTCATCGCGGGCGCGCTCATCCTCGTCGGCGTGCCCGAGGTGCTCCAGTTCGAAGAGACAGCGAACCTCCTGGAGAAGCTCGGCTGGCTGCGAGACGGCATGAACACGGCCATCGACGGGCTGAACGGCCTTTCGCCCATGAACCTGGCCAAACTGCCGCCGGCCGACGAATGGGGTGAGAAGCTGGCTCTCTACCGGTTCATCGTCTTCGGGGCATTGCTCGTGGCGATCATGATCGTCCGGCCCACCGGGCTCTTCCCCTCGCGCCGGCGGGAGATGGAGTTTGCGCAGACTTCCGACGCCGAGCTTCCCGCGGGGGGGACGGTCTGATGGCGTCCAGCACCCTCCGGACGGCCGGGCTCGGCATGCAATTCCAGGGGCTCACCGCCCTCGCGGACATCGACCTCGCTGTGCCGGCCGGCCAGATCCACGGGGTCATCGGCCCCAACGGCGCCGGGAAGACGACGCTCTTCAACTGCGTCACCGGCTTCTACCGGCCCACGACCGGCGAACTCTGGCTGGACGACCAACGGATCGACGGGCTGGCCCCGCACCAGGTGAGCGGCCTCGGCGTCTCCCGGACTTTCCAGAACATCAGGCTGTTCAGCACGATGACGTCGATCGAGAACGTCCTCGTCGGCTACCACCTCCAGGCGGGGGGGCGGACCACGGCCGGGCGCGTGCGCCGCCCGACCGGGAACCGGCTGCGCGACGGGCTGGGGGAACTTGCGACGGCGCCCCGGTCGGTCGCGGCAAGCCTGGCGGAAATCGCGGGGTCCGTCTTCCGGACGCCTTCGGTGCGGCGCGCCGAGGCGGAGGCGGTGGCCCGGGCCCGAGAGCTCCTCGCGACGCTGGGCCTCGCCGGCCGGGAGAACGTCGTCGCCCGGAACCTGCCCTACGGCGACCAGCGCCGCCTGGAGATCGCCCGCGCCCTCGCCACCTCCCCCGGCGTGCTGCTGCTTGACGAGCCCACCGCCGGCATGAACCCCCAGGAAAGCCTTTCGATGGTCGGGCTCATCCGGCGGGTGCGCGACGAGCTGGGCACGACCATCGTCCTCATCGAGCACCAGATGCGGGTGGTGATGGGCGTCTGCGAATACATCACCGTGCTCGACTACGGCCGGAAGATCGCCGAAGGCACGGCGGCCGAAGTCCAGCGCGACACGCGGGTGATCGAGGCGTACCTCGGCACGCGGGCGGTGAGCGGGGGTGGCCATGGCGCTGCTTAGCCTGCGCGGGCTGGTCGCCGGCTACGGCGGCATCACCGCCATCAAGGGCATCGACATCGACGTCGACGAAGGCGAAATCGTCACCCTGATCGGGTCGAACGGCGCCGGGAAGTCGACGACGCTGCGGGCGATCTCCGGGCTGGTGCGGCCACGGAGCGGGACGGTTGCCTTCGACGGCGCGGCAATCGACCGCCTTCCCGTGCACGAGATCGTCAAGGCCGGGATCTCGCAGGTGCCGGAAGGGCGCGGCATCTTCCACCGCCTGACCGTCTACGAAAACCTCCAACTGGGGGCCTTCCAGCGAAGTGACGCCGGGGTGGCAAGCGACTACGAGCGCGTCTTCGCGCTCTTCCCGCGGCTCCGGGAGCGCGCGCGGCAGACCGCGGGGACCCTTTCCGGCGGCGAACAACAGATGCTGTCGATGGGGCGGGCGTTGATGGCCCGCCCTCGCCTGCTCCTCCTCGACGAGCCGTCGATGGGGCTCTCCCCGATCCTCGTCGACGCAATCTTCGCCACCATCCGCCAGATCCGGGAGCAGGGCGCGACGATCCTGCTCGTGGAGCAGAACGCCCTGATGGCGCTCGAAGTCGCGGACCGGGCCTACGTGATCGAGTCGGGGCTTATCACCCTCAAGGGTGCGGGCGCGGAACTGGCGAAGGACGACAGCGTCCGCCGCGCCTACCTCGGCGAGGCATGAGCAGTCCCGCGGTCCGCTGGCTGGACCTCCCGGCCGGGCGCTTCCGCTGCCTGGCCTGGGCGGGCGGGAAGCCGGGTGCGATCTTCCTTCACGGGCTGACGGGCGTGGCCGAGGTCTGGGGGCCGACCGTGGAGGCCCTCGGGGACGGGCGCCCCGAGTGCCTCGCGCTCGACCAGCGAGGCCATGGCCACAGCGCGAAGCCACGGACGGGATACGCGGTGGGCGATTTCGTGGGCGACCTCCTCGCCGCGATGGACGCGCTCGGGCTGGAACAGCCGCACCTCGTCGGGCACTCGATGGGGGCGCGGGTCGCGATGGTGGCCGCGGCCCGTTACCCGGAGCGGTTCCGATCGGTCGCGATCGTGGACATCGGGCCGGAGGAGTGGAAGGCGAACCACGTCCAGACGGTGGCGGCGTTCGAGCGGATGCCCGTCAGCTGGCCCGACGTCGAGACCGCAATCGGCGGGAGCGGCCGGACCCGGGACGGCGGAAGCCTCGACGCGGAAGTGGCGGCGCGGCCAGCCGCGGAAGTGCTCCGCGGTATCGCCACAGCTCGGCTGCGGACCCTGCCGGATGGCTCGGTCACATGGCTGGCAGACCGCGAGGCCCTGAAGCAAACCGTGGTCACCCAGCGCAGCCGCAACTACTGGCGAGAGTGGGAGCGCCTCCGGATCCCTGCGCTCTACGTCCGCGGCGGCGCCTCCACCGAGGTACGGCCGGCGGTCGCGGCCAGGATGCAGGCCCGCAATCCGGCGGTCGACTGGGTGGAGTTCGCCGGCGCCGGGCACAACGTCCCGCTCATCGCGCCCGGGCTGCTGGCCGAAACGTTGTCGCGGCACTGGCGGCAGTGCCCGGGATCTTCGTGACCGCCGGGAGCAGCAACTGTAGGCTTTCCGCGAGGGGCCAGCGGACGCCATCCGCAGCGGAGAAGACATTGCCGAAACGAGCATTCGCATGACTACCGAAGCCACCCCGGTGCGCGACATCCTGACGCAGGACGACGCCGAGGCTCGCGCTCGCCGCATTTCGAACCCGGCCTACGTGATCGCCGTGGACCTGCAGCGAGGGGCTGACACCTACCGCGGCGACGTCACCATCACGTTCGACGTTTCCGGCGAAGGCGACACGTTCCTCGACTTCCGGGGAAAGCGGATCGACCTGTTCGAAGTCAACGGCGCCGCCCTGGCTCCCGCGTGGGACGGATACCGGCTGACGCTGCCGGGCGCGTCGTTGACGCCGAAGACAACCGTCCGGATGCGTTACGAAAACGACTACGACCACGAGGGCGACGGGTTCCACCAGTTCAAGGACCCCGAGGACGGCGAAGAATACCTCTACAGCAATTTCGAGCCCTACGAAGCGCACCGGCTCTTTCCCTGCTTCGACCAGCCAGACATCAAAGGCACCTACCGGCTGACCGTGACAGCTCCATCGGAGTGGCAGGTGGTGACGAACAGCCGCGAGGTGAGCGCAGCGCCGGCGGATGCGGGGCGGACTCGGCGTGACTTCGAAGAGACCAGGCGTTTCAGCACCTACCTCGTCGCCTTGATCGTCGGGCCCTACCACGTCGCCCGGGAAGACCACCACGGTGTGCCGATCGGGCTCTATTGCCGGAAGTCGCTGGTGAAGCACCTCGACACGGAGGAACTCTTCACGATCACGCGCCAGGGCCTGGACTGGTTCGGGGAGTTCTTCGGCGTGGCCTATCCCTTCGGGAAGTACGACCAGATCTTCGTACCGGAGTTCAACTCCGGGGCGATGGAGAACGTCGGCGCCGTGACCCACAACGAGTACATGGTCTTCCGCGAGCCGCCCACCGAGAACCAGCGGCAGACGCGGGCCGAGACCATCCTCCATGAGATGGCGCACATGTGGTTTGGCGACCTCGTGACGATGCGCTGGTTCAACGACCTCTGGCTGAACGAAAGCTTCGCCACCTATATGTCCTACCTCTGCATGGACTCGGCGACGCGGTTCAAGAACAGCTGGCAAAACTTCAACAGCGCCTGGAAGAACTGGGCCTACCGCGCCGACCAGCTGGTGACCACCCACCCGATCGCGGGACGCGTGGACGACACGGACCAGACGTTCCTCAACTTCGACGGCATCACCTACGGCAAGGGCGCGGCCGTGCTCAAGCAGCTCGTGGCAACGATCGGGATGCACGGCTTCCGCGAAGGCATGCGCGAATACTTCCGCAGGCACGCCTACGGCAACGCGACGCTGGCCGACTTCCTCGCCGCCTTGGAAACGGGAAGCGGCCGCGACCTGAAGGCATGGGCGAGGCTCTGGCTCGAAACGCCGTCGCTCAACACGATTTCCGCGCGCTGGGAGGCGGACGGCGACCGGATCACCAGCCTCACGGTGACGCAGTCGGCCCCCGCCGACTACCCGACGATCCGGCCGCACACCTTCGAAGTCGGTCTGATACGTGAAGCTGACCGGGGCATCCACGTGGACGTCCTCCCGGTTGCCCTTTCAGGGGAGTCGCGGGAGCTGGACGCCGCGCGGGGCATGGAACGGCCGCTCATGGTCTTCCCAAACTACAACGACCACGCCTATGCCAGGGTGGCCCTGGACGAAGAGTCGGCTGCCTGGGCGAAGGGCAACATCGAGCGGATCGACGACCTGCTCTTGCGCCAGCTGGTCTGGTCGACGCTTTGGAACATGGTCCGGGACCAGCAGTTCAGCTCAATCGACTACCTCCAGATGGTGCGCGAGAAGCTCCCCGTCGAGCCGGCCTTCGAACTGCTCGACCCGACGCTCAACCAGGCGCTCCTGGCGCTGAGCCGGTTCGTGCCGGAGGAGCGGCGGACAGACGAAGCCCACAGGCTCTTCGAGGGCATCCGGGCTGCGCTGGCGGCCACCAGCCAGCCGGACGCGCTCATCATCTGGGCACGAGCGTTGATTGGCTGCGCCCACGAGGCGGATGACCTCGCCCTCCTCGGGCAGCTCGCGGATGGGACCGAAGCAGTGCCCGGGCTGACCATCGACCAGGACATGCGCTGGAGCATCGCCACCCGCTTCGTCGCCTTCGGCATGCCGGGAGCGGCCGCACGAGTGGAGGAAGAGGCGCGCCGTGACCCGACCGACCGGGGTGCGCGCGCGAAGCTGACGGCCGAGACGTCGACGCCGACGGCCGGGGCGAAGCAGGCCGCCTGGGAGCGGATCCACGGCGAAGGCTACGGGTCGCTCTATCTCACGGGGTCGGCGATGCGGGGGTTCAACTGGCCCGTCCAGCGGGCGCTGCTTTCCCCCTACGCAGAACGATTCTTCGAAACCGTGGAAGGGATCTTCCGGACGAAGGACAAAGAGTTCACGGTCGACTACTTCGGGGCGCTCTTCCCGGCCTACCGGGTGGAAGAGGCCATCCTCGACCGTTCCCGGAAGCTGCTGGCGCGGGTGGAGGATCTGCCCACGCTGGTCCGGAAGCTGCGCGAGGCCAACGACGAACTCGAACGGGCAATCAAGTGCCGCGCTTACGCGGCAGCGAAGCATGGGGGTGACAGGTGAAGTTCGGACTGCACATCGGCCAGCAGAACCTCAGCGTGGAAGAGATGCGCCGCCTCTGGCGCTGGGCGGACACCGCCGGATTCGACTGGGTGGACGTGTGGGACCACTTCTACGAAGCCCCGCCCGTGGACGGCAACGGCAGCTGCTTCGAGGCCACCACCTGCATGGCGGCGATGGCCTGCGAGACCCAGAACGTGCGCATCGGCGTCCTCGTGCTGGGGATGAATTACCGCCATCCGGCGGTCCTGGCGAACGCGCTCTGCACCATCGACCAGTTGAGCGGCGGGCGGCTGGAAATCGGGCTTGGGGCCGGCTGGCACGAGCCCGAGTACCGCGCCTACGGGATCCCGTTCCGGCCGATAAAGGAGCGAATGGACATCCTTGAAGAGGGCGTCCAGGTGGTGCGCCTGCTGACGACCCGGGACCGTTCGGATTTCGCAGGCCAGTACTTCACGTTGACGAATGCCGCCTGCAATCCGAAGCCAGTGCAGGCGCGGCCCCGGATCTGGATTGGCGGGAACGGCGAGAAGCGGACCCTCCGTATCGCGGCGCGGCACGCCGACGGCTGGAACACGCCCTACACGTCGCCGGCGGAGTTCGCGCGGCTCTCCGGCATCCTCGACCAATGGTGCGAACGCGAAGGCCGCGACCCGAAAACGATCGAGCGAAACGTGAACCTGAGCTTCCACATGGCCGCCACGCCCGGGGACATGGACGCGGCCGACCAGCAGTTCCGGGAGACGTGGGGCCCGGCGGCAGAGGCGATGCGCAGCCGTGGGGCGGTCATCGGTCTGCCGGCGCAGGCCATCGACCTCGTGGGGCGCTATGCGGAAGCCGGCGCCGCCCGGGTGAACATCGCCATCCGGCCGCCCGCGGACTGGGACGCCCTCCGGGCCTGGGCGGAAGAGGTGATCCCGGCGTTCAACAGTTAGCTCCGCACGCATGGATTCGCCAAACGCGAGGCTGTACAGTCCGTCCATGCGGATTTTGCGGGTCGGCACGAGCGAAGACACGGAGATGGACGTCCCCGCGGGAGAGCGGGGATACCAGATCGCGGAGCGGATGTTGGCGGAGGCCGCCGGGGAGCCCGTTGAGACCATCCTCAAGCGCGGCTGGCCGAGCGCCGAATTCCCCAACATCTTCGACCGCTGGCTCGACGAGTACGAACCGGACGTCGTCTTCTTCAAGGTCAACTGGTTCTGGTACGGATACGAATCCCTCCCGCTACGGTTCGAACGGGCGTTGGGCCGGGTCGGGAAGAAGCTGGGGGAAACCGGCGTCAAGGTTGGCAAGAACCCCCGGCTGGCGAATTCCCGGGTGTTCCAGACAGGCCGCCGGCTGCTTACCCGGGCGGTCGGCGGTGGCGCAACCTACTTCACGCCCGAGGAAGTGGTGGACGTCGTCGAGACGTGCATGCGCCGGGCGCTGGCGCACCGCGAAGACATCGTGATGGTGGTGCGAGGGCCGGCTGGAGGCTGGGGCCACATTCCTTTGCGAGGGAAGCGCCAGCAGGCCCGGGGACGCGCGCGCGCCGCGTACATCAGGGAGAACCTGAAGGCGGCCTGCGACCGCATGCACGTGTACTCCATGAATCGCGACCGGATTATCCCGAAAGAAGAACTCCAGGAGCGCCTGAGCCCGGCGTGGTTCCGGCAAACCGCCAACGGCCACCAGTACATGGGCAGGGAAGAGGGCGCCGCCCTCGTGGAAGCGTGGACGCTCGCGAACAAAGCATCTGCCGGGGCGCGGGAGCCGGCCCGGACCTGAAGGGGCATGGTAGAGTTGTCACATGAACGCAAACCGCCCGGCTCCGCGGCCGGTGGACGCTGACCGCTTGCTCTGGATCCGCGAACGCATGCGCCGGGTGCCGGGAATCCACTTCATCGAGGGGACGCAGGGTCCCGATGCCGTCATCGCCGGCACGGGCATCACGGTCTGGGAAGTCGTGGAGATGGACCGGAGCGTTGGCCATCGGCGTGCGGAGCTCGTCCAGGCTCTCGACTGGCTGACGGAAGAGCAGCTCGACGCCGCCTTCCGGTATTACGCGGCATACCCGGAAGAAGTCGACCAGGCGATTGCGGACAACGAACGCGCTTGCCTCGAACTTCTCGCAGAGACTTCCCGCCACCCCGCCTGAGTGAAGTACTACCTCGACGAGCTCGCCTCAACGGAGATCGCGCGGGCAGGGCGGCTGGCCGGACTCGACATCGTGTCATCGCATGAGGCCGGCCGGGACGGCACCAGCGATGAGGTACAACTGCTCTTTGCAGCCGCCGAGGGCCGGTGCTTCGTCACCCAGAACTATCGCGACCTGCGGCGGCTGACAGTGGCCTTCCACGAGAGGAACCTCCCACACTTCGGCGTCCTCTTCTTGCCACGCGGCGCTGTCACCCGTCACCTGGTGGGATTGATCGTGGAAGCGCTGAAACTCCACGACCAACAACACCCGGCGGGAGTCGCGGCGTACTCCGAGTCGTTTCTCAAGCTCTAGCCGGGGTAATCAGGGTACGGCAGGCGGCTCACTCCGCGCCGACGTGGATGTGCAGGTGCTTCGACTCCTGGTAGGCGCCAACGTTCGTGACGATGTGGGCGCCCCCACGCTCGGCCGTCACGAGGGCCGCGACCAGCCGGGCGACCGCGAGCACCTCCGCGACGATCGTTGCGTCCTGCTCGGCGAATTCGATGAATGATGGGATGTGCCGCCTCGGCACGACAACGACGTGCGCACCCGCCCAGTGCGGCCGCGTGTGCTTGAACGCCAGCACATCGGCCGTTTCATGCACGACCTCCACCGGCGTCCGGCCACTGAACACCTCGTCGCAGTAGAAGTCGCCCACCATCAGCGGTTCGCCCAGGCGACGCGTTCGTCGACGTGGCGCTGCATCGTGTATTCGACCGGTAGGAAGCCGTGGCCCTGCCAGAACGGCGCGCCGCTCGGGTTGCCGCTGGCGTAATGGAGGCAGCAGGCTTCGTAGCCCTGTTCCCGGCACCAGCGCATTGAAGCGTCGAGCAAGGCCGTGCCCACGCCGCCGCCGCGGACGCCGGTGTCGACCACCCCTTCGAAGAGGTAGATGGTCTTCCCGTCTTCCTCGGCGACCGGCGGCGTGAACCCCGGGTTGAGGAAGGTCTGCATCCCGAGAGCGCGGCCGTCGGGCGCATAGGCGACGAAGTGCGGATTGCCGGGGTCAGCCAGGGCGGAAACGAACGACTCTCGCGCCGCGGCGTCGGCGGTGCGGACGATCGGCCAGAACACGGGCGCCCCGGCGTGGTGGGCGTTGAGCACGTCGCCCAGCCGGAGGATGACGTCGAGATCCTCGGGGCCGGCCAGGTGGATGTCGAGGTTGGCCGCGGCCGCCGGCGCCTCGACAGGGCCGGTTGGGCGCACGGCGGCGGTGATCTTGCGGCCGAAGCCAAGCGCGACCCACGCCTCCTGGAGTTCGGCGTCGCCGGGGACGATGTGGGTGGTGTGGAGGAAGAAGCCGTCGCGCACCCACTCCCCGGCGAGGGCAGCGTACATCGCTCGATAGACGGTCGCCGGGTCCTCCCCGGTGGCGACGGCGTGCCCGAGGACGGGGATGCTGATCGAGTGCGGTTCGATGAAGCGCGAGGCATCGTGGGCCGGCGATAGAAGCATGCGCTCGCCGAAGAGGTAGCCCACGACCCTCCCGTCGCGGACAGCGGCGACACCCTCGGCGTGGGGGTTGTCGAAGAGGCGGCCAGTGGCGGCCTCGCACGGCTTCTCGCGGGAGAAGACGGCGGTCAGCCCGGGCACGCGGGCGAGGTCGCGGGTATGGCGCTCCCGGAGGAGGCTGGCGACGGCGGCACGGTCGGCGACGGTAACGGGGCGGGCTTCCAGGCTGGGCATGGCGGATACCTCTCAGGCGGGGGATGGTAGCGCGCCGGGAAGTGATGGGCAGCTTCCTTTACCTTTGTTACAGCCATGTTTCGCGAGTGCTACAATCAACGAAAACAATCCCAGGAGTCAGCGATGGCAGCACCAACGACGGACGCCGAGGCAAGGGTGAAAACGGCCAGCGGCCACCTCTATGAGGCGTTCACGCACAAGTTCGGGCCGCTGGATCTCGGCGCCCACCAGCCGATCGTCAAGGCGATCTCGGAGTTCGGCCAGCGCAGCCGCGAAGGCGACGACGAGGCCATCCACAAGGCTGGCGAGCACATCTACGAAGCGATGACGCACCACTTCGGCAAGATCGACCTCGGCGCGCACGATCCCCTGATCATGGCGATCGCCGAATTTGGCAAGGCCTGCCGGGCAGCCGGGGTCCACGCCGCCAAGTAACAGGGCAACTCCCGTGGGGAGGATTAGCAGCCGGGAAGGCGCTCGCCGACGGCTTCGAGGAGGCCGCTGATGGGGACGCGCGTTTGCTGCTGGCTGTCACGCTCGCGGATGGTGACCGCGTCGTCGCCCGCCGCGCCGTTTTCGCCGACGGTCTGGAAGTCGACCGTGACACAGAGCGGCGTGCCGATTTCGTCCTGGCGCCGGTAGCGGCGGCCGATTGACTGGGTCTCGTCGTACTGGGTCATGAAGACCGGCCGCAGGAGGTCGAAGACGCGCCGGGCGGTCGGCCGCAGGGCTTCGTTCTTCGAAAGCGGCAGGACGGCCACCTTGATCGGCGCGATGTTCGGGCGGAACTTGAGGACGATGCGCTTGTCGCCCTTCTCGTCGGGTTCTTCGTTGTAGGCTTCGAGCAGCGTGACGGCGAGGGTGCGGCTCAGGCCGGCGGCGGGTTCGACCACCCACGGCACGACGTGCTGGTTCGTCTCTTCGTCGAAGTAGGTGAGCGGGTGACCGCTGAGTTCGCCGTGGGCCTTCAGGTCGAAGTCGGTGCGGCTGGCGATGCCTTCGAGTTCGCCCCATCCCCAGGGGAAGAGGTACTCGACGTCGGTCGTCCCGGCGCTGTAGTGCGAAAGCTCCTCCTTCGCGTGTTCGCGGAGGCGCAGGCGCGAGGGGTCGATGCCCACCCTGTCGACGTACCACTGGAAGCGCTCGTTGACCCAGTAGCGGTAGAGGTCCATGTACTCCGAGGGGTTCTCGCGGTCCTTCGGGGGCATGGCGAAGTATTCCATCTCCATCTGCTCGAATTCGAGTGTGCGGAAGACGAACTTGCCGGGCGTGATCTCGTTGCGGAAGCTAACGCGCGTCTGGGCGATGCCGAAGGGGAGCTTCCGGCGCATGGAAGCGACCACGTTTTCGAAGTTGATGAAGATGCCCTGGGCGGTTTCCGGCGGCAGGTAGGCGATGCTCGACTCGTCGGCGACGGGCCCCACCTGCGTCTGGAACATCATGTTGAACTGCCGGGGCTCCGTGAATTCGCAGCGGCCGCGGGGGCAGCGGTAGCCTTCGGCGTGCTTTTCGACTTCCGGGTAGGCGCCTTCGAGGAGGTGGTCGAGGCGGAAGCGCTGCTGGCAGCTCTTGCAGTCGACCAGGGGGTCGGTGAAGTTGGCGACGTGGCCGCTGGCGACCCAGACCTTCGGGTTCGTGAGCAGGGCCGCGTCGAGGCCAACGACGTCGTCGCGGTCACGGACCATGGAGCGCCACCACGTCTCCCGGATGTTGCGCTTCAGTTCGACGCCAAGTGGGCCGTAGTCGTAGGTGTTGGCGAAGCCGCCGTAGATCTCGGCGGACGGGAAGATGAAGCCGCGGCGCTTGGCGAGCGAGACGATGGTGTCGAGGTCGGGTGCGGGCATGTGGGCGGTCCTTGAGCGTGCTCCGGCGACGCTGGCGGCGCCCCGGGCGGACATTCACCCTATCGGCTCCGGGGGATAGAGGGAAAGGGCGCTCACGCAGGCAGGCGCCGGCGCTATACTCACGCGCGTTCGGCGCTGCCCGGCCTCGCCCGGGGAATCCTTGCGCCGGGGGATGCCATGGGCAAGCTGGACGGGCAGGTCGCGCTGATCACCGGCGGGGCGCGAGGCCAGGGCGCCGCGGAGGCGAAGCTGTTCGCGTCGGAGGGGGCCGCCGTCGTCATCACCGACGTGCTCGACGCCGACGGCGCGGCGACGGCGCGCGCTTGCGGCGGGATCTACCTCCACCACGACGTCACAAGCGAGACGCGCTGGGACGAGGTGGTGCAGGAAGTCCTCGGGTCGCACGGGAGGATCGACGTGCTCGTCAACAACGCCGGGATCTTCAAGGTCGGCTCCTTCGCGACGACGACGCTCGACGACTACATGCGCGTGATCCAGGTGAACCAGGTCGGCGTCTTTCTCGGGGTGCGGGCGGTGGCCCGGCCGATGATGGAGCGCCGGTCGGGGGCGATCGTGAACATCTCCTCGATCGCCGGGATGGAGAACTCGGCCGGGGCCGTGGCCTATGGGGCGAGCAAGTGGGCCGTCCGGGGCATGACCAAGAGCGCGGCGAAGGAACTGGGGCGCTACGGCATCCGCGTCAACTCCATCCACCCGGGGATCATCGAGACACCGATGCTCCACGAGATCCCGGCCTTCGAAAGCGGGGACTCGGAACGCTTCACCCGGAGAATCCCGCTCGGCCGGATCGCCCGGGCCGAAGAGGTGGCGAAGCTGGCGCTCTTCCTCAGCTGCGACGACAGCAGCTACTGCAGCGGGGCCGAGTTCATCGTCGACGGGGCGATGACCGCCTGAGAGCCGCTGAAGGCCACCGTCACTTGCTGGCCTGACCGAGGCGGGCGACGACCTGATCGCCATCCAACGGGACTTCGAAGGTCTTGTTTCTCGCGCTGGCGCCGCTGACGAGGACGACGTCGCGGCCCGGCAGTCCCAGCGCGCCCGCGAGCAGCTTCGCGACGGCCGCGTTGGCGGCGCCCTCAGCCGGCGGCGCGGTCACCCGGACGCGGAGGACCCCCGCGGCGTCGAACCCCTCGACAGCGTCGCGAGATGCGCGGGGGGTCACGCGGACGGCGATGCGGGTCACGGAGGGAGGGTACAGCGACAGCGGCCCGGCGGCACCGGTTAAGACCCTGAACGCATCGTCATCCCGGCGCGGCTACGATCGGCGGAACAGCTCGGGGAGGAACGGCCATGGAGATTTTCGGAGCCGCGGAGTCTTTCGTCTCGTCGCTATACCCGTACCGGTGGGCCATTGGCGCCGTGAGCGCGGTGGTCGCGGTCGGCCTGGTGGCCTTCGGGATTCGCCGCGGCTGGCAACGCTGGGTTTGGGCGCACCGGGTCGCGGTGGCGATGGTCGGGGTGCCAGCGATCGCGGTGGCGCTGCCGGTGGGCAACTACCTGCTCTCGCCGCTCTGGGAGCGGTCGCACCTGGAGGAGGCAAGCCCCCTCGCAGCCGCGGAGCAGAACGGGCAGCCCTCGCCGCCCGCCGGGGCAACCGTGGTGGCCCGGCCGGATACTGGCGCCGCCGCGCAGCCCCTCCTCCGGCGCACCGGGGAATTCGCCGGCGCAGACGACTTCCACTTCGGCCGCGGCACGGCCCTGCTCATCGAGACCGCGCCCGGGACCTTTGTCCTGCGCGTCGAGGAGTTCTCTGTCCGCAATGGCCCCGACCTCTACGTCTACCTCTCCCCCAGCGCGAAAGGGTTCGAGGAAGGGGCGTTGAACCTCGGAAAGCTGAAGGCAACCGACGGCGCCTTCAACTACGAGATCCCGGCGGGCACCGACGTCTCGAAGTTCCGGAGCGCGATTGTCTGGTGCAAGCAGTTCAGTGCGCTGTTCGCGGTGGCGCCGCTGGAATCGGGGATGTAGTCGCCCCGGTTGACACCAGTAGAACATTTGTTTGGCATGGCGTAGGATTTGCACCGGGAAGGCCGGGCCGGTGATATCATCGGCCGCAATCAGGCCGCTTCGGCAGGGAACAGCAATGGCAGAGAACGACCGCGCACGCGCGCTCGAACTGGCGCTTGGGCAGATCGAGAAGCAATTCGGGCGGGGCGCCGTGATGCGCCTGGGTGACGCCACGGAGCGGATGACGGTCGAGGCCATCTCGACGGGTTCCCTTGCGCTCGACATCGCCCTCGGGATCGGCGGCATCCCCCGGGGCCGGATCACCGAGATCTTCGGCCCGGAGTCGGCGGGCAAGAGCACCCTCGCCATGCACATCATGGCCGAAGCCCAGAAGGCGGGTGGGACCGCCGCCTACATCGACGTCGAGCACGCCATGGACCCCATCTACGCGCGGGACCTCGGCATCCGCGTCGAAGATCTCCTCGTCAGCCAGCCGGACACGGGTGAACAGGCGCTGGAGATCTGCGAGGCGCTGGTGCGGTCGAACGCAGTGGACGCGATCGTCGTCGACTCGGTCGCGGCGCTCGTCCCCCGGGCGGAGATCGAAGGCGAAATGGGCGACTCGCACATGGGCCTCCAGGCCCGGTTGATGTCGCAAGCGATGCGGAAGCTCACGCCGACCATCTCGACGACGAGCACGGCCGTCATCTTCATCAACCAGCTGCGCGAAAAGGTCGGCGTGGTGTTCGGCAACCCCGAAGTCACACCCGGCGGCCGAGCGCTGAAGTTCTACTCGTCGGTGCGGATCGAAATCCGGCGCGTGGAGTCGGTGAAGAAGGGCGCGGACGTCGTCGGCAACCGGGTCAAGGCGAAGATCGTGAAGAACAAGGTCGCCCCGCCGTTCAAACAGGCCGAGTTCGAGATCATGTTCGGCATCCCGCGAGGGATCAGCCGGACGGGCGACATCGTGGACCTCGGCGTCGAGCAGGCGATCCTGACGAAGGCGGGTGCCTTCTACAGCTTCGGTGACCTTCGCATCGGGCAGGGCCGCGAAAACGCCAAGCAGTTCCTCGAAGACAACCCCGACGTGCGCAACGAGATCGAAGTCGAAATCCGGCGCGAAGCCGGGTTGCCCACGATGGCGGGCGCGCCGGTCGAAAAGACTGCCGTCGTGGCGGGAGGGCGCTAACCGGGCCGTATGGACGACCCCTCCAGTCTCCCGCTCATCCACACCATCCGGCCGGCTGGCCAGGGCCGGATGCGGCTGATCACGCTGACCGACGGCCGCGAATTCGTCTTCAGTGACCATGCCTGCGAACGCGTGGGCCCGCGCGAGGGCGACCTGGCTGCGGAAGCCCTCTTCCACGCCCTCGAAGCGGCGGAGCAGCGATCGGTGGCCCACGAAGCGGCCCTGCGTCTGCTTTCGCACCGCGCCCGGAGTGAACAGGAGATGCGCACGCGGCTCGCGATGCGGGGGATAGCCCCGGAAGCGATCGACGACGAAGTCCTGCGGCTGCGCCGCGCGGGCCTGCTCGACGACGAGAAGTTCGCCCGCGCCTGGGTGGAAGACCGCCGCCAGAGCGCCCCTCGCGGCCGCCGGATGCTGCGCTACGAACTCCTCAGCCGCGGGATCGAGCCGGAATCCGTGGACGCCGTCACCGACGGGATCGACGATCTCGCCACGGCGGAGGCACTCGCGATCAGGAAGGCCCGCACCCTCGCCGGCGCGACCTACGAAGTCTTCGCCGGCAAGGTTGGCGGCTTCCTCCGGAGGCGCGGTTTCGACTACCAGGTCGCGAGCCAGGCCACCCGGGCGGCGTGGGAGCAGGCGAACGGCGGCGAGCCGCCCGAAGAGCCGCCTTCTGACGATCCGTCATAGGCTTGACGTTTTCTTTGACTCGCCGCCCCGGGCGAGCGTACGATCGGCCCAACTCCCAGCCCGCTCCCAGGCGGGCGGTGGTTTTCTTTGACATTCCCACGTTCATCTGAACACATGGAGAGATTCAATGCCGGCGATTCTTGTGATCGTCGGCCTGGCGGGATTGCTGGCCGGCGCCGCGGGAGGGTACTTCGCGCGGCGGCGGACGCTCGGGACATCACTGCAACAGGCAGAGGAGCAGGCCAGCCGGGTACTCGCTGAGGCCGACACCAGGCAGAAAGAACTGCTGCTCACGGCGAAAGAAGAGGTTCTTTCGCTGAGGAACAGCATCGAAGCCGAAATCCGGGAGCGCCGCGCCGAAGCGGCCCGCACCGAACAGCGGCTCGCACAGAGGGAAGAGAACCTCGACCGCAAGGCCGAGGCGCTCGACCGCCGCGATCAATCCGTCCGGGACCGCGAGACCGGGATCGAGCAGGCGAGAGCGGAGGCCGAACAGCTTCGCGCCCGCCAGCAGCAGGAACTCGAACGTGTGGCGGCACTGACCGCAGCCGAGGCGCGGGACCAGCTCATGCTGGCGGTCGAAGTCGAAATCCGCGACGAAGCCAACCGCAAGGTCCGCGAGATCGAGAAGGAAGTGGAGGCCACGGCTTCCGTCCGCGCCCGGAAGATCCTGGCGACGGCGATTCAGCGGTATACCTCGGAAGTGACGGCGGAGAGCACCGTCTCGGTCGTGGCGATCCCGAGCGAGGACATGAAGGGCCGGATCATCGGCCGCGAGGGCCGCAACATCCGCGCCATCGAAGCCGCCACCGGCGTGGACCTCATCATCGACGACACCCCCGACGCGGTGACGGTGAGCGCCTTCGACCCCGTCCGCCGCGAGGTCGCCCGGGTCGCCCTCAGCACGCTCGTCCACGATGGCCGCATCCACCCGACGCGCATCGAAGAGGCGGTCAACAAAGCCCGCCGCGATGTCGAAGCGACGATGATGGAGTCGGCCGAGGCTGCCGCCGTCGAAGCCGGGGTCCTGAACCTCCACCCGGAGGTACTCAAGGTCTTCGGGCGGCTGCGCTACCGGACGAGCTACGGGCAGAACGTCATGCGCCACTCGATCGAGACGGGGCACATCGCCGCGATGCTCGCCCGCGAAATCGGCGCGGACGTGGACATCGCCCGGGCCGGCGGGTTCCTCCACGACCTGGGGAAGGCCGTCGACCACGAAGTCGAAGGGACGCACGCGCTCATCGGCGCCGACATCGCCCGCCGTTTCCGCGTGAAGGAAGCGGTCGCGCATTGCATCGAAGCCCACCACGAAGAGGTCGAACCCCACTCCGTGGAAGCCGTCCTCGTCATGATGGCCGACGCCGTCAGCGGGGGCCGCCCGGGAGCGCGGCGGGAGTCGCTGGAGAACTACATCCGCCGCCTGCAGACGCTGGAGGAGATCGCCCGCGGCTTCAAGGGCGTCGAGTCGGCGTTCGCGATCCAGGCCGGCCGCGAGATCCGGATCATCGTCCGGCCGGAGCAGATCGACGACCTCGAGGCGATGCGGATCGCCCGGGACGTGAGCCAGAAGATCGAGGAGACGATGGAGTACCCGGGCCAGATCAAAGTCACCGTCGTCCGGGAGACCCGGGCGACCGAGTACGCGCGCTAGTGCCCCTCCAACTCGACCTGGATGAAGCCTGTCAACGCCCTCGTTCCCCTCGCCCACCGCAGTGGGAGAGGGGGCAGGGGGTGAGGGCCGACGCGAAGTTGGAGCCGCGCTAGCGATGCGCGTCTTGTTCCTCGGCGACATCGTGGGGAGCAGCGGGCGGGACGCGGTACTTGCGTCCACGCCCGGGCTCCGCGCCGAGTTCGCGCTTGATTATGTCATCGCCAACGGTGAGAACGTCGCCGGCGGCAAGGGCATCACCCCCAAGCTCGCCGAAGAACTCCTGGCCGGTGGGATCGACGTCATCAGCGGCGGCAACCACACCTTCCAGCACCGCGAGGTCTACCCGTACCTCGACTCCGGCAGGCCGATCGCCCGGCCGCACAACTACCCTCCCGGCGCGCCGGGGACGGGCGTGGTCCGCGCCGGCAACCTCGTGCTCGTCAACCTCATCGGCCGGACGTTCATGGGCACAGCCTACGACGACCCCTTCCGCGCGGCCGACGAGATCCTCAAAACCATCGGACCGGGGACGGTGGTGGTCGTCGACATCCACGCCGAGGCGACGAGCGAGAAGCAGGCGCTCGGCTGGTACCTCGACGGGAGAGTGAGCGCCGTCATCGGGACCCATACCCACGTGCCGACGGCGGACTGCCGCCTGTTGCCCCGGGGGACCGCCTACTGCACCGACGCCGGGATGTGCGGCGCCCGCGATTCGGTCATCGGCGACCGGGTGGAGAGCGTGATCGAGCGGTTCCTGACGCAGATGCCAACCCGCCTGCCCGCGGCCGAGGGACTCGCGATGATCAACGCCGTGCTCGTGGAAATCGACGATGGCAGCGGCCTGGCGTGTTCGATCACACGCGTCGACAGGGTGGTGTGTTGATGGCGATGGGCGACTTCCACCTTCACAGCACGGCCAGCGACGGCGTGCGCTCGCCTGCCTGGGTGATGCGGACCGCCGCGGCCAGGGGCGTCCGCATCCTCTCCCTCACCGACCACGACACGACGGAAGGGCTCGCGGAAGCGCGGGCCGAGGCGGCGAGACTCGGGCTGCGCCTCGTCCCGGGGATCGAACTGAGCACGGACCTCGGGAAGTCGGATGTCCACCTGCTGGGGTTCGGCTTCAACGTCGAGTCGAAGCCCCTGCAGGAGTTCCTGTCGTGGCAGCGCGAGGGGCGGATCGGGCGGACCAGGAAGATCGTCGAAATCCTCGCCGCCCATGGCATGCCAATCGAGGCGAAGAGGGTGTTCGAAATCGCCGGCGAAGCGACGGTCGGGCGGCCGCATGTCGCCCGGGCCCTTGTCGAAGCCGGCCATGTGGCCAGCGTCCAGGAGGCATTCGACCTCTGGCTGGGGAACGGCAAGGTCGCCGACGTCCAGCGCGAGAAGCTCGACCCGCCCGACGCGATCAAGATGATCCACGAGAACGGCGGCGTGGTGGTCATCGCCCACGCCGTCTTCATCGACACGGACTACGTGCCCGCCGTCGAGCAGCTACGAGGCTGGGGCGCGGACGGGCTCGAGACGTACTACAAGCACTACGACGCGGCGACTGTCGCGGCCCACCAGCGGCTCGCGGGCCGGCTCGGGATGACCATGTCCGGCGGCAGCGACTATCACGGGCTTGGCAACCCCGACGACCGCGAGATCGGTGACATCCCTTTCCCGGACGCCGCCGTGGACGCCTTCGTGGCATCCCTGGAGCAGGCCGGGGTGGATACTGGCATCGCAGGAGGCACTTCGTGATCGACGCAGACCAGATCGAAGCCATCATCCCGCACCGCTACCCCTTCCTCCTGGTCGACCGGATCGTGGAGATCGTCGAAGGCCAGAGCGCGGTCGGGATCAAGAACGTGACCGCGAACGAGTGGTTCTTCGAAGGGCACTTCCCGGGCCGGAAAGTGATGCCGGGGGTGCTGATCGTCGAGGCGCTGGCCCAGGTGGCCGCGATTTCGCTGCTGAAGGGCGTGGAAATGGCGGGCAAGACGCCGCTCTTCGGGGGGATCGAACAGATGCGGTTCCGGCGGCCGGTGGTGCCCGGCGACCAGCTGCGCCTGGAGTTCACGCTCGAAAAGATGCGGGGGCCCGTGGGCAAGGGCCACGTCAAGGCGACGGTGGACGGCAAGCTCGCCGCCGAAGGCACGATCTCGTTCGCCCTTGTGGACCTGGGAGCCGCGCCGGCGGAGCAATAGCGCAGACCCCGGCTTTCCGTTCGCCGCGATAGGCTGGAACTACGCTTGTTAGAGCTGGGGTTGGTAGGATGGCCGCCGTGACTTCCGTGGTCGAATGCCCGCGCAACCCGGGTGTGGAGACGGCGCTGCGCTGTAGCCGCTGCGACACCCCGATTTGCCCGAAGTGCCTCATCCAGTCCCCGGTTGGGGCGCGCTGCCGGGACTGCGCGCGCCTGACCAAGTCGCCCGTCTACACGCTCTCGGCCGCCCACATCCTGCGCGCCGGGGGTGCTGCCCTGGTTGGCGGCGTGGTGATGGGGCTGATCTGGGCGGCGGTGTTGCTCCCGTTCACCGTGGGGTTCTTCTCCATCTTCGTGGGAGCCGGGCTCGGCTGGGTGTTCACCCGGATGATGGAGCTGTCGACCGGCCGGAAGCGGGGGCCGCTGGTCATGGCCTTCGCGATGGGTGGCATCGCCATCGCCTGGGGGATCCTCGCCCTCGCCGACTTTCGCGCGGCACAGTACGGCGTGCTCGCCGCGGGAATCGGGATGTACCTGGCCTACCAGAACCTACGCTGAGGCTTCGCGGCCGCCCGGCTAGAGGAAGAACGACATCCCGACGATGAAGGCGACCGCGACTCCGCCAACCACCGCAACGGTCATGAGGTCGTTGATGACGTAGCGGTAGTCGGTGGTCACGTGGTGCTCGCGGTGGCCGAGAGACCGCCGCGAGACGCGCGACGCCGCCGCGGGCGAATCAAGCGAAGCGGACGGCCGCGGGAGCGCGGTCGGGGGCGCGGCCCGGCGGCGGGTACGGCGAGGCTGGCGTGCGGTCATCAAGAGCATGCTACGGGCGGCGCCGGGAACGGTACAGCAACAGGTCTCCGCGTCGGTGGCTACGTTTCCTTGATCGCGACGTCGATGCTGAAATCCCCGGAGCTGACGACGAGCGGGACGACCAGGCGCGTGAGATTGAACGTCGCGATCGAGCTTCCCTGGCCCATGAGGAGCACGGGCGGAGACATGTCGCTGGGGAACCCGTTCTTCTCAAGCCCGATCCCCGCCTGCCCGGTGATCATGTTCGCCAGTTCGGCAATCGCGCTCTGAGCGATGGGGTCGAGTTCGGCGATCTCTTCGCCCATCATCTTGCCGGCCAGGCTGCGGGCCGTGTCCATGCTCATCGAATAGACCACGAGCCCGGCCACGGCGCCGGTGATGGCGATGAGGGCGGAGATGTCGTTGGTCGTCTGGGGTGAGCGCACGCGATAGAGCTGGCCCTTGCCCACGGTCTCGCCGCATTCCTGCATGAGGACGCGCGCGGCCGCTTCGACGAACGGCCCGACGAGTTCGACGCGGGCGCGTTCAGGTCCACTTGCGACGGCCTGGGCCGCTTCTGCAACAGTCACTTTCGCTAGCAATGCTTCTTCCTTCGCGGGTGATTGGAACAGTTCCAGGACGGCCGCACTCCGTCTAGCCTGCCTTCAGGGTCCGGGCGAAATCCGTCGCGTAGGCGCCGAAGTCGTCCAGGTCGGTCGCGGTGATGGTGAGGGTCCCCGGCAGAACTCCCAGGTCCTCCATCCGCATGGCCAGCTCCCAGCGGGCCCAGGCCTTGAGCAGGGCGGCCTTCTCGACGTGCTGCTGGCGGGCGCGGGCAAGCTGGTTGGCGAGCTTCCGGTGGGCGTCCTGGGAAATGAGGACGGTGACCGTGCTCATGCCGTTCCGCCCACCGTCCACCTTGTAGACGAGACGGTGGAAGCCGTTGCCCGCTTCGCGAATCTCCGCCGACATCAAGACCGCCCGGATAGGGGTGACGCTGGTCATCCGCGAACCTCCTCGAAGGGCTTCACCCATCCATCATCGTCAACAACCCCGCTCAACTGGAGTGCCAATTTCCGGCCGCGCGTCCCGGCGAAACCGGCGAAGCGCTCGCAGTTCCCCACATGGACGCGGAGGGGGTCCTCCACCTCCCGGTCGAGGATGATGACGTCGCCGGGTTCGAGGTCTGCGATCTCGCCGGCGCTGACGCGGGTGGTGCCAAGGATCGCCCGGAGGGGGACGTTCATGGGGAGCAGCTGGTCGTCGGTGACCCGCCGTGTTTCCGAGACCGTCCTGCCCGGGCGGTTGTCGAAAAGGCTCTGGCCCGTGAGCTTCGGCAGAATCTGTTCGAGGACGGTGAGGGGGAAGCAAAGGGAGATGCCGCCGGTCTGGTCGGCAAACCGGATCTCGTACCAGGCGGTGATTACGAATTCCGACGGCGGGATCGCGTGGAGCACCTGGGGCCCCAGGGCAAGCTCGGTGACATCGGGCATGAGGTCGGTGACCCGCGACCAGGGTTCCACCAGGGACCGCGCGATGTCCATGCCAATGTGGCGGATGAGGGCGATTTCGATGTCCGTGAGGTCCCGGTTGAGCGCGCGCGTGTTGCGCTTTCCGCGCCCGCCGAGGAGCCGGTCGATGATCCCGAAGGCGACGTCGAGGCCGAAGGCGGCGACCGCGTAGCCGTGGAGGGGGTTCATGTCGATGATGACGACAAGCGCGTTGGGCCCGATCTGGGCGGTGTATTCCTCATAGATCCCGCGTTCGAGCGCGCTCAGCCGGGCTTCAACCTGAGAGCGGAGGCGGCCGGAGAACGAGGCCGCGAGCGCGCCGGCCACACTGTTCTGGATGATCTGGAGACCGCGGATCTGTTCCTTGGAGAGCTTCTCCGGGTGGCGGAAGTCGTAGGCCTTGATCTTGCGGCCAGCATCCGGCCTGGCTGCGGGCACAGGGCTGCCCTCTGCCTGCGGGACGCTTTCGAGGTCGGCGTTGAGCAAGGCGTCGATTTCGCGCTGGCTGAGGACGGCGTTGTCTGCGGCCACGTGTTCCCTCCAGGGGCGATGACAACTCTCCCGGTTTGATTGTCGGCACGGTATCGGCAGCTTCCCTAGGTCGGTTCGGTGACAAACCCGACAAGGAATCAGGCCTAGGGGCTGCGCTTACAGCGGTTTGCGGGGTTCGCCTGATGCCCGGCAGGGCCGTTTCACACGTAGCCTTGGAACGCATGCCGAAGCCAGGTGTGCCGCCAACTGAAGAGGAGCAAGTAATGGCAACCAGGACCCCGGAACAGACCGCGGACACCCCCGTGCCCACCAACCAGGAACAGCATGTCGTGATCTTCCGCCTTGCGGACGAGTACTACGCACTCGACATCCAGGCGGTCCAGGAGATCGTGCGGATGCAGCCGATCACCTCGATCCCCGGCTCCGATGCCTGGGTCGAGGGCATCACGAACCTCCGCGGCCGCGTCGTCCCCGTTATTGACCTGCGGCGCCGCTGCGGCGTTCGGGACAGCGAACCGACGGCCGAAACGCGGATCGTGGTCGTCAGCAGCCCGAACGGGATGGTCGGCCTGATCGTCGACGCGGTCTCGGAAGTGATGCGCATTCCCTCCGAGCAGGTCGAGCCGCCCAGCACGATCGTCAGCGTGCCCGAGAACACCTACCTCCGCGGCATCGCCAAACTCGAAGACCGGCTCGTGTCACTCATGGACCTCGACGGCGTCCTGCCGTCGCACGGCACGGTTGGGCTGGGCGACGCAGCCCACGAACTCGCAGCCTGACCGGTGCCGTCGACGAAACCACCGCACACCCCAGCAGGAGACGTGGGCGCATGACCAGCACCGGCACCAGGCTGCAGTTCGACCTCGATGACGACGACGTCAAGCTTTTCTGTGAAGAAGCGGACGAACAGTTGGAGCTGCTCGACAACTCCCTGGTCCAGCTCGAAGGCGAGCCGGACCCTGACCTCGTCCAGCAAATCTTCCGGGCGGCGCACACGCTCAAGGGCTCGTCGGCAACGATTGGCCACAAGAAGATGGCGAGCCTCACCCATGCCATGGAAACGGTGCTCGACGCCGTCCGCCAGGGCCGGAAGTCGCCCACCTCCGATGTTGTGGACGCGCTCCTGGCCGCGTTGGACGCCCTCCGCGTCCTGGCCCGGGAAGTGGTGACGCGGATTGACTCAGGCACCGAAACGGCCCGCCTGCAGTCCGACCTTCTCGCCCTGCTGGAAGAGACGGACGCCGAGGCGGCAACGGTGGCCGACGACCGGCCAGCGCGCCGCCTGCCCGAAGCTGTCACGAATGCAGCGCTCGCCGCTCTCCACCAGGGCCGCTCGGCGTTCCTGGTCGACGTCGTCTTCGGCGATGACTGCCAGCTGCCTTCGATCCGCTGCTTCCAGGTTCTCCAGGAAATGGACGCGCTCGCCGAAGTCGCGCACACCTGGCCGGAGCGAGCGGCGATCGAAGCCGGCGGCGGGGAGTTCGCCCTGAGCGCCGTGCTCGTGGGCAACACCGAGGAAGAACATCTCCACGGTGCCCTCGCGGCCGTCTCCGACATCGTCCAGCTCCAGGTCCGACTGCTTTCGGCCGAAGAAGTCGAGGGCCCGCTCCAGGCGGCGCCGGCCCCGGCAAAGGCCCCGCCAGCCGAAGCCGGCCGGCCGAAGCTCCAGGTTGTCGACGAAAGCGCACCCGCCCAGGCGGCCGGCCCCGCCCGCAAGGCAGCCCAGTCGGTCCGCATCGACGTGGAGCGGCTGGACGGGCTGATGAACCTGGTCGGCGAGCTCGTCATCGACAGGACGCGCCTTCAACAGATCCGCGAGCAGCTCACCCCCGTGCTCAAGGACGCGAACCTGAACGAACTCACCGACAACTTCGAAGAGACGACCGCCCATCTCGCCCGTGTCACCGACGAGCTCCAGGAGGAGATCATGCGGAGCCGGATGCTGCCGGTGCGCTCCGTGCTCACACGCCTCCCGCGGCTCGTCCGCGATGTCGCTTCCAAGTGCGGCAAGAAGGTGGAACTGTTGACCGCGGGCGAAGAGACCGAACTCGACCGCTCCGTCATCGAGGAGATCTCGGACCCGCTCGTCCACATCCTCCGCAACGCCGTCGACCACGGCATCGAGAGCCCCGAGGAACGCCGCGCCGCCGGCAAGCCCGAAACGGGGACCGTGCGGGTGACCGCGTGGAACCAGGAGACCTACATCTACCTCTCCGTCCAGGACGACGGGAAGGGCATCGACGTGGACGCTCTCCGGCGCAAGGCCGTTGAGCGCGGGCTCGTCCCCAAAGAAGTCGCCGAGGCGGCGACCGACGAAGCCGTGCTCCAGTACATCTTCTTCGCCGGGCTATCCACGGCGAAGGTGCTGTCTGACGTTTCGGGCCGCGGCGTGGGGATGGACATCGTCCGCACGAACATCGAGCGGCTCAACGGCGAAATCAAGGTCCGGAGCACGCGCGGCAAGGGCAGCGAATTCATCATCCAGCTCCCGCTGACGCTGGCGACCACGAAGGCCCTGATGGTCGTCGCGGCCGGCACTGTCTATGCGCTCCCGCTGGTCTCGGTCACCGAAGCCCTCGCGGAAGATGACGCCGACATCCATTCCGTGAACGGCCGCCGCACGCTCCGGCTGCGCGGCCGTCTCCTTCCCGTGGTCGACCTCGCCCGGGCACTCGGGGAGACCCGGCCCCGGGCGATCGACGCCAGCCGGTTCGTCGTGGCGGCGAAACACAGCGACCGCCAGGTGGCCTTCCTCGTGGACCGCCTCCTCGGCGAACAGGACGTCGTCGTGAAGTCCCTCGGGGACCTCATCGGGAACCGGAAGGGGCTCACGGGCGCCACGATCCTGGGGGACGGGAGCCTCGGGCTCATCCTCGACACCGCCAGCCTGGTGAGCGAACAGGCTTACCCCGCCACGGCCTGACCGAAGGAAAAGGAGACACACGCAGATGGCAACCCCCGGCACCCCCATTGTCACCACCCTCACCCGCGTGGCCAGCGATGGCGCGATCCGCGCGGGGCGGGGTCTCTCCGGGCTCATGGGCCAGGAGATCACGATCCACGTCCCCAGCGTGCGGCTCGGGACGAAGGCCGACGCCTGTGACGCCGTCGGCGGGCCCGAAACGCTCGTCCTCGGCGCCTACCTCTCGCTCGCCGGCGACATCACCGGCCATGTGATGCTGCTCTTCCCGGTCCAGCGGGCTCTCGACTGCGTGGACCTGATGTGCGGGCAGGAAAAGGGCACGACGACCGAACCGGACGAGCTGGCGTTCTCCGCTGTCGGCGAGCTTGGCAACATCGTCGGCTCGGCGTTCGTAAACGCGCTGGCCGACGAGACGAACCTGATCCTCCACCCGAGCCCGCCTTCGGTGGTGAGCGACATGGCGATCGCGCTCGTCGAGTCGGTCTACGCCGAGGTCCTCTCCCAGGGCGGCGACGTCGTCATGATCGACACCGTCTTCGAAGACTCCAGCGGCCGGACCGCCGGCTTGCTGATCGTCGCTCCCGACCCCAGCTGCCTCGACCGGCTTCGGGAGCTGGCAGCATGACAGCACCGGCTGCGGACATCCGTCGTGTGGCTGTCGGCATCGGCCAGCTCGCCGTGAGCAAGAGCCCAAGAGACGTACTCGTCGCCTACGGGCTCGGTTCGTGTGTCGGCGTGAGCATGTTCGACCCCGGGGCGGGCGTGGCCGGCCTGGTCCACGTCCTCCTCCCCGGTTCCGACGGGAAACCCCAGGACGCGAAAGAGCCCGCGCGGTTCGCGGACTACGGCCTGGACCTCCTGGTGAAGTCGCTGGTTGACGCCGGGGGGCTGAAGCGCCGCTTCGTGGTGAAGGTCGCGGGCGGTGCGGCGGTCCTCGGGCCCGCCAACGCCGAAAAATTCAAGATCGGCGAGCGCAATGCCGAAGCAATCAAGGAGCGTCTCAAGCTGCATGGGTTGACCCCGGCGGCCCGTGACATCGGGGGCACCAAAGGCCGCACTCTCGAACTCCACGTCGCGACAGGCAGGACCTACGTCCGGACCGCCGCGTCGCCCGCGAACGAACTCTAGGAGGAGCCAATGGCAACGATTCTTGTCGTCGACGACGCGGCCTTCATGCGCATGCGTATGTCGAAGATCCTTTCCGAAGCAGGGTACGAAGTCGTCCAGGCCGAAAACGGCCTCGACGCGCTGGGGAAGTACAAGGCCCAGCGGCCCGACGCGGTGCTCATGGACATCACCATGCCCGAGATGGACGGCCTGACCGCGCTCAAGGAGATCAAGGCCCACGACCCGAGCGCCCGGATCGCGATGGTGACGGCCCTGGGCCAACAGCAGATCGTCCTCGAAGCAGTGAAGAGCGGCGCCAAGGACTTCCTCGTGAAGCCCTGCGAAGGCGACCGGGTCCTCGCTGCCGTCTCCAAACTCTGCGCTTAACGAGGCTGTTTCATGGCATCACCTGTCCTGGCCGCCCAGTCGTCGGCCCGCGTCCTGGTTGTGGATGACTCCGCCTTCATGCGGCATTCAATCGAGCGGATCCTCAATCGCACGGCCGGCCTGGTGGTGGTCGGGACCGCCAACGACGGCGTTGACGCCGTCAAACGGGCGCTCGAACTCCGCCCCGACGTCATCACGATGGACGTCGAGATGCCCCGGATGGACGGCGTCGCGGCCGTCACGGAGATCATGCAGACCGTGCCGACGCCGATCGTGATGCTGAGCACGCGAACGACGGCCGGCGCCGAGACGACCATCCGCGCACTCGAGGCCGGGGCGGTGGACTGCGTCGCCAAGCCGAGCGGCCTCAGCCACGAACTCGCCAACGTGGCCCAGGAACTCGGGGCCGCGGTCCTCCGGGCACGCCAGGTGATCGCCCGCCGTCGCCTCACGTCGGCACTCCCTGCGGCGCCGGCGAAGGCCATCTCCGGGACCAGCGACGTGCCCGCCGGCCACCTTGTCGTGATCGGCTCCTCGACCGGCGGCCCGCCGGCACTCACCGAAGTCGTGCCCCACCTGCCGGCGGACCTCAACGCCGCCGTCGTCATCGTCCAGCACATGCCGCCGGGATTCACGGCGGCCCTCGCGAGGCGGCTCGATTCGCTGTCGCCACTCCACGTGGTCGAAGCAACGGAAGGCGCTTCCCTTTCGGCGGGAAAGGTGCTCATCGCACCCGGCGACTATCACCTGGTGGTGACCCCGCAGCGGAAGATCCACCTCGACCAGGGCCCGTCGTTGCACGGGGTGCGTCCCGCGGTCGACATCACCCTCGATTCGGCGGCAAGCGTCTACGGCCGGCGGCTGACCGTGGCGATCCTCACCGGCATGGGCAAGGACGGCGCCGACGGCGCAGCCCGGTGCGAACGCGAAGGCGCCCACATCGTCGTCCAGGACGAAGCCACCTGCGTCGTCTACGGGATGCCGCGCGTGGCGAAGGAGCGGACACAGCACGCAAGCCAGCTGCCGTTGGACCGGATAGCCGAGGCGGT
The DNA here is from genome assembly GCA_016234445.1 of Chloroflexota bacterium. Lineage (GTDB taxonomy): Bacteria > Chloroflexota > Dehalococcoidia > Tepidiformales > Tepidiformaceae. The sequence continues at coordinate 172,817 of JACRBT010000004.1, forward strand.
CGTCAAGAGCGTGGCCCCGAGAGGCCTCTCGCGATGAGCGAACCCGTGGTGCTGGACCCGGAGTGGCTGAAGTTCCGCGGCGCCCTGGAGAAGGCGATCGGCGTGCCCCTGGGCGCCTACAAGGAACCCCAGATGAAGCGCCGCCTGGCGAGCGTCATGACCCGCCGGGGGATCGACGGATGGCCGTCGTTCGCCCGCGCCATCGCCAGCGACGGCACTCTGCTCACCGAGGTCAGGGACACGCTAACCATCAACGTCAGCGAATTCTTCCGCCAGGCCGACCGCTTCGTCGAACTCCAGCGCACCTTCATCCCGGCCCTGATACGCGAGAGGAAGACGCTGAAGATCTGGAGCGCGGGCTGCTCGGTCGGCTGCGAGCCCTACACCCTGAGCATGATCCTGAACGAGGTCGACTCGAAGGGCGCCCACAGCGTCCTCGCCACCGACGTCGACCTCCCCATCCTCAATCGCGCCCGCACCGGCACGGGATACCCCGCCGCCGAAGTCCGGAGCGTGCCACCGGCGCTCCTGAAGAAATACTTCGTCGAAGAAGCCGGGACCTACCGCGTAACGGACGAGGTGAAGCGCCGGGTGACGTTCCGCCGCCACGACCTGTTGAGCGACCCCTACCCGGCAGACCAGGACATCATCCTCTGCCGGAACGTGGTCATCTATTTCACCGACGACGCCAAGCAGCACATCTACAACGGCTTCGCGAGGGCACTGCGGCCAGGCGGCCTCCTCTTCGTCGGTGGCAGCGAAATGATCATGCGGTCAGCTGACCTTGGCCTGCGAGCGGCCTCAACCAGCATCTACCAGAAGGCCGCATAGTGCAGCCGGTCACCGCTCGTATTCCCCTCGCCCACCGCAGTGGGAGAGGGGGGAGGGGGTGAGGGCCCCGCAAACCACCACAAGGCCGCATAGCCGTCAGCGCCGCCGGGCGACGAACATCCCGTAGCCCGACCGCCCGCCTTCGATCATCGCCGCCCAGGTTTCGCTCGGCTCACGCTGGCGGGCGACGGCGTCCTTCCCGAAGCGGGCGGCGAAGCTTTCGAGCCAGAGCTCCTGGTCCGCCGCCGCCGGCAGCCTGGCCCCGAGCAGCGCCCGCGTCCGGTCTTCGGCCAGCAGGACTTCGAAGCCGGCGCCATCGAGCAGGGCAACGTACTCGGGGATGCGGAGCAGGGACGGGAACCCCCAGAGGCGAGAGAGGCTGTCCCGGTCCCCGGCCGTGAACCCGGACATGGCTATCCAGTCACTGAAGGCGAAGATGGCGCCGGGCTTCAGCACCCTCGCCACCTCCGCGACGACCGCGGGCTTGTCCATGTGGCAGAGCGCGTCCTGGCTCCAGGCAGCGTCCATGCTGCCGCCGGCGAGGGGGAGCCGCTCCGTGCGGCCCAGGACCGGCTGGCAGCGGAGACCAAGCCCTTCGCTGCGGTGCCCAACCACCGCCGCGGCATGCATCCGGCGGTCCATGTCGACGCAAACGACGGTAGCCGCGAACCGTCGGGCCAGGAACCGCGCCGGAGCGCCGAGGGCGGAGGCCATTTCGAGGACCCGGCCCCCGGCGGCGAAGCCATGGGCGGCGGCACGATCCGCGAGGGCCACGGTCGCCGACTCGCTCCCCGGATGGAGATGGGCACCGACGGACCGGAGCGACCAGGCCATGCCCGGGCCGTCATAGACATCGCGCGGGTCGCGCAGGGAATCTGGCGAAGGCATGGCGGCGAGGCTCCTCCGAAGGTGGGGGCATTCTACCAGCCGCGGCGGCAAGGACGTGAGGACGCTACGGCAGGTAGGGGTTCGGGCAGGGCCCGAGCTGCGTGGCGAGCACGCGCTGAGCGTCCTTTACGAATTCGCACAGCAGCGGGCGCGTCTGGCGCGGGTCGATGATGTCCTGGCCGGTCGCCTCCGCCGTACGGAACGGAGAGGCGATCGCCTCCAGCCTCGCCTCGATCTCCTGCCGCTTCGCCTCCGGGTCGGGAGCAGACTCAATCTCGCGGCGGTAGGCGGCGGAGGCTCCACCCTGGATGTGCATGGATCCCCAGCGCGCACTCGGCCAGGCCCAGCGCTGGAACATGCCCGTGGGGCGATGGTGGCACTGCCCGGCGACACCAAAGAGCCGCCCGATCACGACGGTGGCCATGGGCATCCTGCTGTCGCACACCGCCATCACCATCCGCGCCCCCGCCCGTTCGATTCCCCTTCGCTCCGAGTCGGGGCCGACCATAAACCCGGGCTCGTCGGCGAAGGAAATGAGCGGGAGGTGGAAGGTGTCGCAGAGCCGGATGAGACGCATCACCTTTTCCCCCGCGGCCACGTCGGTGGTGCCGCCGAGGTGCATCGGGTTGTTGGCCATGACTCCCACCGGGTAGCCGTCGAGGCGGGCCAGCCCCGTGATCCGGGCGCGTCCATACGCCGGGGCGATCTCGAAGAAGGAACCCCGGTCGACCACCGCTTCGACGATCCGGTGGCTGTCGAAGGCCTTGCGGCGGTCGCGGGGGACGGCTCGAAGGAGGCTTTCCTCGCAACGGTCCGGGGGATCTCCCGAGTCGCGGCGGGGGGCCATCTCCCACACGTTCGGCGGGAGATAGCCGAGGAAGCGGCGAATGAGGAGGAACGCCTCTTCCTCCGTCTCCGCGAGGTTGTCGATCACGCCGGTCTGGCGGGTGTGGAGCTCGTAGCCGCCGAGTTCGTCCTTCGTCACGTCCAGCCCAAGGGCAGCCTTCACGACCGGCGGCCCGCCGGGGAAGAGGTGGCTCGTGCCTTTCACCATGAGGTTGAAGTGCGCCAGGCAGGCCGCCACCGCCGGCAGGCCCGCCACGGACCCCATCACGGCCGAGACGACGGGGACGGTGCGGAGGAGCTGGACGTCGGGCCAGGTGAAGCTGTTCCCGTCGGGCAGGTAGGTGCGGCCGATCTCTTCGAAGGAGCGGACACTGCCGCCCGCCGCGTCGAGCAGCCGGACGAAGGGCACCCGCCATTCGAGCGCCCGGCGATTCGCGGCCATCTCCATCCCGAGCCCGCCGTGCGCCCCGCCGCCGGAACCCCCCCGGACGGTGAAGTCACCGCCGGTCAGGACCACCTTGCGGCCGTCGATCTCGCACATCCCCTCCACCGCCGCCCGGGGGACAAAGCCGGTGAGTTCGTCCGCCTCGTAGGTCCCGCTCCCCATGAGGCCCATGAACTCCCTGAACGTAGCGGGATCCGCGAACGCATCGACCCGCTCCCGGACCGTGAGCTTGCCGTTTGCATGCTGGCGGGCGATGCCTTCTGGCCCGCCCATGCCCCGGGCCAGCTCACGCCTGCGCTCGAGCTGCTGCACTTCGGGCTCCCAGCCCGTGCCCGCCGCGCGAGTGCCCATCCCCGTCCTGTCACTGTCGTTTTCTGTCGTCATGGCGCGAATTGTACTGCCCGCGGGAGACTGCCGGGCCGGCACTTCCAATGGCGCAACCCCGTAGAATCCCCTCTACGTGAGCAACACAGGACCCGGCCCGAATCCGGATGGCGACGCCCCGCCGTTGCTGGTCGTGGAGCTGTCGGCGGGACCGGCCGCCGCCTACTGCGGGTGGATGTTCGCCGCAAGCGGCCATGAGGTCGTACTGGTCGAACCGCCTTCGGGCAGCGCACTGCGGACGGTCCCTCCCTTCGCCGAAGGGGCGGCGCCAGGCGACGGCGGCGCCAGCTTCCTCACCCTCGCGAGCGGCAAGCGAAGCGTCGTGATCGACCTCTCGGCCCCGGCGGGGAGGGAAGACTTCGCCGCGCTCTGCGACCGGGCCGACGTGGTTCTCACCGATGTCGCTTCATCGCTCGCCGACGCGGGACTCACCTTCGATGCGCTCCACGAACGCCGTCCCGGTCTCATCCTGACGTCGATCACCCCGTTCGGGGAACGCGGCCCCTACGCCGGCTTCGCCGCGACCTCGGCCGTGCTCCACGCTCTCGGCGGCTACACCTACATCACCGGGGAGGCCGGCCGCGAACCCCTCACCGGCCCCGAATCCTTCCCTGAGTACATCGCCGGGGCCAACGCGTTCGCCGGGACGATGGCGGCGCTCCTCGCCCGGCAGGAGGGCGGCCCGGGCCAGGAAGTCGAAGTCAACGCGATGGAGTGCCTGGTCGCGGGCCACCAGTTCACGCTGCCGCGATATTCGTACCAGGGCCTCACGCTCGGACGCACCGGCAATCGCTACGCGTCGCTCGTCGGTGTCACCTTCTTCCCCTGCGCCGACGGGGTCATCGCCATCTCCGCGAGTTCGCCGGCCCAGCTCAGCCAGCTCTTCCTCCTCACCGGGCACGAGAACCTCGTCGGCGACGGCCGCTTCGATGCAATGAACACGACGGCGGAGAACTCGCTCGCTTTCGACGAGATCATCAGCCCCTGGTTCGCGGCCCGTCCCCGCGACGAGGCGGTGGAACTGTGCCAGGCCTACCGCGTGCCCGCCGCCCCCGTGCTCGAAGTGGACGAATTGCTTCAGCACCCGCAGCTGGCTGCCCGGAACTTCTGGGGCACGGTTCGCCACCCGGCGGCGGGGGACCTGAAGCTGCCGCGCGCGCCGTTTGTGGCGAAGGGCACCGGGCGCCCGGGTCCCGCCCCTCTCCTGGGGGAACACCAGTCCGATCTCGCTGCCCTCCGCTCCCGACCGGGGAGAGCGGGCGGCAGCGGTGGGCGGCAGCGCGCCCGGGCGATCGAGGGCGTCCGCGTGCTCGACCTGACCCGGGTCTGGTCCGGCCCCGTGGCCACGCGGATCCTCGCGGACCTCGGCGCCGACGTCATCAAGGTCGAACACCCCGGGAGCCGGGGGCCCCTCGGGCCGGACGGAGGCGCAGCCCAGGCCTGGAACCGCAACGGCCTCTTCAACGAGCTGAACCGGAACAAGCGAAGCCTCGCCCTCGACCTCTCCGTCCTCGAAGCGCGCCAGGCATTCCTCGAACTCGCGCGAGGGGCCGACCTCGTCTTCGAGAACTTCAGCCCCCGCGTGATGGGGAACCTGGGCATCGGATTCGACACGTTGAACGCCGCCAATCCCGCGCTGGTCATGGTCTCGATGCCGGGCTACGGCCTCACGGGACCGATGCGCGACCGCGTCGCCTACGGCACCACCATCGACGCCGAAGCGGGCACCGCCAGCGTCATCGGCTACGCGGGCGGCGGCCCCGAACGGCTGGGCGTGGCCTTCCCGGACTACGTCGCCGGCGTGCACGCGGCCGGGGCGGCCATGGCCGCGCTCCTCCGGCGGCACGTCACCCAAACTGGCGAGCATGTCGACATCTCGCAGTTCGAATCCATCGTCGCATTCATGGCGCCCGCCGTTACCGCCTGGCAGCTGACGGGCGAGCGACCGGCACGGATGGGAAATGCCCACCCGCTCGTTGCGCCACAGGGCGTGTACCGGTGCGCGGGCCAGGAGCGCTGGGTGGCGATCAGCGCTCCCACGGATGAGTCGTGGCGCGCTTTGGCGGGCGTTATCGGCCGGCCGGGCCTGGCGGCCGACCCGCGCCTTGCGACCGCGGCCGGGCGACAGCATCACCAGCGCGAGCTCGACGAGGCGATTTCACGGTGGACCCGGGAGTTGGCGCCGCACGAAGCCATGCTCGCCCTGCAGTCGCGCGGCATCCCCGCCGGTGAAGTGCTGGATGGGCCGGGGCTCTTCGCGGACCACCACCTGGACGAAGTGGGGTTCTTCGTCGACCTCGAACACCCGCTCGCCGGCCGCCACCGGTACCCGGGGCTTCCCATCCATCTGAGCGCCACGCCGCCAACCTATTGGGCCGACGCCCCGTGCCTCGGAGAGCACAACTCGGAGGTCCTCCAGGAGCTGCTCGGCTACGACATCGCCCGGCTCGAACGGCTGGCGTCGCTGGGCGCCATCGCCGCCCGCCCTCCTGCCTGAGCCTGGCGCTGGACGGCGGGGCGCCGCCGTGCCTCATCTGCCCGGCGCTTGACGAACCGGGCGCCAGCGGCCACTAATCGACCATCGCAACAGGGGAAAGGATCGGCACATGTCGTACGAGAACATCCTTTACGAGACCGACGGCCGGCTGGCCACCATCACGCTGAACCGCCCGGAGAAGCTCAACGCGCTTTCGAACGACCTCCGCGGCGAGATGTTCCACGCGATGAAGGAGGCGGAGGCCGACCGGAGCATCGGGGTCATCGTCCTCAAGGCAGCGGGCCGTGCGTTCAGCGCCGGCTACGACCTCTCACCGAGCATGCAGGCCGGGGCCGGTTCGCCCTACGTCCACCCGCGCTCGCGACTGCCCGACACGAACACGACCCACCCGGCCCACTACGACTGGTCGCGCCACGTTCTGCTCGGCAACTGGATCATCTGGGAGCTTTCGAAGCCCGTCGTTGCCCAGGTGCAGGGATACTGTCTCGCCGGGGGGACGGAACTGGCGTCGTTCTGCGACTTCCGCATCGTCGCCGAAGACGCCCAGGTCGGGTACCCGCCCGTCCGGGCCATGGGGACGATGGACATCATGTGGGCGCCCTGGCACCTGCCGATGACCAAGGCCCGCGAATTCGCCTATGTCGGCGACGCCTTCAGCGGCAAGGACATGGCCGCGATGGGCTGGGCGACCTACGCGGTGCCCCGGGAAGAGCTCGACGCCTTCACGGAGCGGTTCGCCCGCCGCATGGCCCACATCGACAACAACCTCCTGATGTATTCGAAGCGGTCCGTCAACCGGCAGTATGAAGCGATGGGCATCCGCAACGGACTGATGTCGGGCACCGACGTGGAGGCGATGAGCAAGCACCGCCCCGAAGCCGGGGAGTTCGGCCGCATCTCCCGCGAGCAGGGCCTCAAGGCCGCCCTCGAATGGCGAGACGCACCCTTCCGCGACTTCCGCGGGGCCTACGCGACCGCCCCCGCGGACCGGCCCGTAGCGGGCACCGGCACGAAGCCCCCGCCAGACGCGCCCACGACCCGGCCCGGGCGCGGGTAGAAGGGGCGCCGCGCCGAGGAGGCCGGGCGGTGCTCCGGGAGAGAGCCGCTGAGAGAGGTTGTCAGAACCTGACCCGAACGGGGGCCCCTCGGTGCCCCTCAGGTCCCGGCACCCTCACGGTCCGGGATGCGGGCGGTGACAAGCGTGCCCTTGCCGGGGCGCGAGCGAATCCTGACCGTGCCCCCCGCCATCCGGGCACGTTCCTTCATCCCGACGAGCCCCAGCGTATCGAGTCCGTCGATGTTCTCCGGCGGCGGCGGGACGAACCCCATGCCGTCGTCCCTGACTGACAGCGTGGTGCAGCCCGGGCGGTAGCACAGGCTGACGCGGACGGCGGTGGCGCGGGCATGCTTTTCCGTGTTCCGCAGGGATTCCTGGGCGATCCGGAACAACGCAAGTTCGACATCCGGCGAGAGCCTCCTGTCCGTCCCCTGGACGACGATGTTCGCCGGGGTCCCCGACCGCGCCGTCAGCTCCGTTGCCAGCTTGCGGATGGCCGGGGTGAGCCCGAGGTCATCCAGGACGGGCGGACGAAGCCCCCGGGCGTAACCTCGCACTCCCTCGGCGATGGCCCCCGCCGAGTCGCGCGCTTCGAGGAGCGCAGCCACCGCGGACTCCGGGTTCCGGGCCGCGGCGACGGCAATCTGGTCCAGCGTCCTCCAGAGGAGCACGAGCGACTGTACGGTGTCGTCGTGCAGCTCCTGGGCGATGCGCTGGCGTTCCTCTTCTTGCCCCTTCACCACGTGGGCGGCATAGGTTTCGAGGCCGAGCTGCCGCCGCCGCTGCGCGGTGACGTCGCGGAGGACCACCTGGCGCACCCCGTCGGGGGCGGTGAGCGCTGCTTCAACGGGTTCGATCCACGTCTCCCCGGTGGACCCCGAAAGGGGAATCATCCCGGTGCCTGCGTGCGGCGGGCGGGCACGATCCGGCCCGGCCGGCGCAAGGATGTCGTCAAGTCGCCTCCCCACCAGCGCCGCCGGCGGTTGTTGAAGGAGCCGTGCCGCCGCCGGGTTGCCGTCGATGACGTTCCCCCCCGCGTCGACCACGACGACGCCCTCGCCCGAAGTTTCGAAAAGGCCGCGATACCGGGCCTCGGACTCCTGGCCGGCGTGCCAGGCTGTCTCCGCGTCGGCCCTGGCCTTCATCTGCTGGTCGGCCCGGACCCCGACGAACACGGCCATGCCGTCGATTATCGCCATCTGCAGCATCGCCCCGATGGATTGCGTCCCCGGGTGGAGAAAAATCCAGTTCGGGACAGAGAGGAACGTGCACCAGAGCGCCGTCGCCACCGCCCCCGAAAGCCCGAAGTAGAGGGCCGCGTAGACCACGGGAATGAAGAACATGGAGATGGGCAGGAAGTAGGCGTGCCCAAGCCAGGGCAGGAACCCGAAGGCCTCGATGGAGCTATGGACAAGGGCAATCGCCACGACAAGCGCCTGGGTCGCCCAGAATCGCGGGTTCTGCACCGGTGGTGACCACCGCCCGAGCCGGGTCTCCCATCTGCCTGCCTGCGTCGCGGCGACACCGCGCACACGCTCGATGGCGCCGGCTGCCGCGATCACCCCTCGCCCTCGACAAACCAGCCGTGGCTGGCGGCATACATCGCCGCTTCGGTCCGGGAGCGGAGCCCAAGGCGCCCGAAGATCGTTTCCAGGTGGCCTTCGACCGTGCGCACGCTCACCCCCATCCGGACGGCGATCTCCTTGTTCCGCAGCCCCCGGCAGACTCCCTGCAGGACCTCGAGTTCCTTTTCGGTCAGGTGGACGGTGCTCTCGTCGGCGCGGGCGGGCCGGACCAGCAGACGGGCGACCTTCCGCGCGATGAGCGGGTGGATGACGGTCTCCCCGGCGTGGACCCGGCGAATCGCGTCGACCAACTCCTCGGCGCCGATCGTCTTGAGCATGTAGCCCGCCGCTCCCGCATCGAACAGGGCGCGAACGTAGTCGTCGTCGTCGAAGGCGCTAACGATGAGCACGGCCGTCCCCGGGTTCCGCTCCTTGATCTCGCGCGTTGCCTGGACGCCGTTCAGACCGGGCATGCGGATGTCCAGGATGGCCACGTCCGGGGCGAGGGCCACCGCCTGGGCGACCGCCGTGACCCCATCGGCAGCCTCCCCAACCACCGTGATGTCGGGGCAGTTCTCGAGGATTCGCATCGTGCCTTCCCGGACCAGCGTGTGGTCCTCGGCGACCAGCACGCGGATAGGCACCACCGCGTTCGTGTTCCCGGGCGTTGTCATTGCGTCTCCTCCTGCAGTGTAGCCCCCGGAGGGCGAACTGACCCGCCCGGGCCGCGCTGGGGGTGGCTTCCCCGGCGCGGCACCCGTGGAATTACGGGGGTGGATTCCTTCACCGGCACTGGTAGATCCCCGCCTGTATCAGCCCGCCCCCGCGCGGACAATCAGTCCATCAGGAAATCACCGTCCTCGCATCGCCGTGCGCGTGCCGGCCCGGGGGTGGTGCCGAGGAGGATGGAATGACCAAGGCAAGTCGCCGCAGATTCCTGGCGGGCGCGGCGGGGCTCTCCGCCGTCGCGGCCGGGAGCGCAATCGGAAGGGCTGCGCCGGCCACGGCCGCGAGCGAAGGCTCCCCCGCCAGTCTCACCGCCTTGCGCGAACAGAACCTCCTGGGGGCCCTCCAGGAGCGGGCATCCGGGACCGGGCCGGGCTTTGGCCTCCCTTCCGCCATCTCGGTGCCCGTCATTCCGGAAGCAGACATCCTTCCCCTCATCGCCGAGCCCGGCAACGACGCCACGCTCGCGCGGATGCAGGAGGAGTTGGCCAGGGCGTTGGAGAAGCCGATCGGCGAACGCCGCTGGACCATGGCGATCGACCTGAAGAAGTGCATCGGCTGTAGTGCCTGCACCGTCGCCTGTATCGCCGAGAACCACCTGCCGCCGGGCGTCGTCTACCGACCGGTGCTCGAAGAAGAATCCGGCGTTTATCCCAACGTCACGCGGCGCTTCACGCCCCGCCCCTGCATGCAGTGCGACGAACCGCCCTGTGTGCCCGTCTGCCCGGTGAGCGCCACCTACAAGCGGCCCGACGGCGTGGTCGAGATCGACTACTCGAAGTGCATCGGCTGCCGCTACTGCATGATGGCCTGCCCCTACGCGGCCCGCTACTTCGACTTCGGCGAGCACTACACCGATGGCACCCCGGAGCGCCAGCCGTATGAAGAATCGCCCGCCCCGGAGTACCAGCGCGACTGGTCCCGCGAGTCGGTGGAGGGCGTCGTCCGCAAGTGCCAATTCTGCGTCCACCGCCTGAACGCCGGCATGCTCCCCGCCTGCGTTGCCACCTGCATCGGCGGCGCCACCTACTTTGGTGACGGCAACGACCCCGAAAGCCTGGTCAACGAACTCCTCGCTTCGGGCCGTGCCGTGAGACTCAAGGAAGAACTTGGGACCAAGCCCAAGGTCTTCTACCTGGTCTAAGGAGGACTGGAGATGGCTGTCGCTAACCACGTTGGTCCGCGGGCACTGTCCCCGGGCCTGCCTCGCCCGAACCCATGGACCCTTGCCCTCGGAGTCGTCTGGCTTGCCGCCTTTGTCGCCGGCCTCGCCGGGCTGGCCGAGCGGCTCTCCAACGGCCACCAGGCGGCTGACTATGGCAGCTACCTGACCTGGGGCCTCTGGGTCGCGGTCTATCAATACCTCATCGAAATGGCCGCCGGCGCGTTCTTGATCGCCGCCGCGATCTCGTTGCTCCGGATACGGCCGATGGAGCGTTTCGTCCCGGCCTCGTTGCTCCTGGCCATCACCTCGCTCCTCGCGGGGATCCTCACCGTGTGGGTGGACCTTGGCCGCATGGAGCGGTTCTGGCGAGTGATCTTTTACCCCAACTGGAGCTCGATCATCGCCTGGGTGGTGGTTGCCTACACGGCCTTCCTCATCGTGGCAGCGGTTGCCCTCTGGTTCAGTCTCCGCGCGCCGCTTGCCGAACGCGCCTCCGGCCACGGTTGGCGTGCCAGCGTCGCCAAACTGCTGCTCTTCGGCCGCCGCGACACCTCCAGTGCCGCCCGGGCGCGGGACATGAAGGTTGTTCGCGTGCTGCTGGTCATCGGCCTTCTGCCCGCCATTGGGTTCAGTGGCGGCGAAGGTGCGCTCTTCGGCGTCGTGGGCTCGCGGGCCTATTGGAACAGCCCGATCTTCCCCATCGCCTTCCTTGCCTCCGCCATCGTCACGGCCGGCGCCGTCCTCACCGTCCTCGGGGCCTTCTTCCTGCCCGGCCGGGCGCGGACCAACGGCCACGGGGTGGTCTTCCTCGCCCGCCTGACGCTCGGGGCGCTGCTCGCGCTGCTGGTGTTGGAGTTCGCCCAGTACAGCGTGGGCCTCTACGGATCCATCCCCGCGCAGCAGGACGCCTACGAAGAGATCCTCCAGGGACGCTACTGGTGGAACTTCTGGATCCTTCACCTGGTTGGCGGCGCGGCCATCCCCCTGGCCATCTTCGCCCTCCGAAGCGCCTCCCCCCGCTGGCTTACGGGAGCTTCCTTCCTGGCGGGTGCGGGGATGTTCAGCGTCCGGCTGAACGCCGTCATCCCGGGCCAGGTGCTTCCCCAGCTCGAAGGTATCGAGCGTGCCTTCGCGGACCCGCGCCTCACCTTCGACTACTTCCCGAGCCCCATGGAGTGGCTCGTCAGCCTCTTCGTCGCCAGTGTGGGGGTGTTGCTCTTCTACGCCGGCTATCAACTCTTGCCGATTGGCGCTCCCGCAGAGGCGGAAGAGCCGCACCCGGCTGCGCTCCAGGGAGGTGAGTGACCATGTCCGAACAGGAAGTCAACGGAAACGGGATCAGCCGAAGGGACTTCGTCAAGACTTCGGTCTTCCTGGGAGGCGCGGCCGCCGTCGCCGCTCCCCTGCCCTGGTTGCTGAACGCGCTCGGTGGCGGGGAGCCCTCCCTGGCCAGGGCCACAAGCGAATATTCGCTCGCGAAGCCGGAGAGCATCATCTACAGCGTCTGCCGCCTGTGCAACGTCCACTGCCCGATCAAGGTGAAGGTCAGGGACGGCGTCGCCGTGAAGATCGACGGCAGCGGCTACTCGCCCCAGAACATGACCCCGCAGCTCGCCTACGCGACGGCGCCCGCGGCCGCGGCAACCGTCGACGGCCGCCTCTGCCCGAAGGGCCAGTCTGCCATCCAGTACATTTACGACCCCTACCGGATTCGTAAGGTGCTGAAGCGGGCGGGGCCGCGCGGCTCCGGCAAATGGATCAGCGTTCCCTTCGACCAGGCGATCAAGGAGATCGTCGAGGGCGGGAAGCTGTTCGCGAACGTCGCCGGCGAAGAGTCGCGCGAGGTGGAAGGCCTGAAGAGCCTCTGGGCGCTCCGCGATGCCACGGTCATCCAGAAGATGGGCGACGACGTCAAGAAGATCCTCGCCGAAAAGGACGTCACCAAGAAGAAGGCGCTTGTCGACAAGTTCAAGACCGACTACGCCCAGCACCTCTCGAACATGATCGACCCGGACCACCCGGACTTCGGTCCCAGGAACAACCAGTTCGTCTTCGAAGGCGGCCGCATGGAGCCCGGGCGCCAGGCAGTGCTGGACCGCGCCTTCAAGAACGCCTTTGGCTCCGTCAACCTCTACCACGCGGGCGGTTCCCTCTGCTCGGCGTCGGTCTACCAGGCCCGGTCGGAGATGACGAACGAGTTCGTCGAAGGGAAGTGGACGAACGGCAAGAAGGAAGCCGCCGTCGACGCCCTGAACTCGGAGTTCCTGCTCGCCTTCGGGATCAACTACTTCGAAGCGCGCGCGACCGCCCCCTACGCCGGGCGAATCACCGACGGGCTCGCCACCGGCCGGATGAAGATCGCCGTGGTTGACCCGCGGCTTTCGAAAATGGCCGCCAAGGCCTGGAAGTGGCTCCCCGTGAAGCCTGGCGCCGACGGCGCCCTCGCAATGGGCATGATCCGCTGGATCATCGAAAACGACCGCTTCGACCTTCGCTACCTCCTCAACGCGAACAAGGCAGCGGCGAACGCGGACGACGAGCCGACCGTGTCGAACGCCACCTGGCTGGTGCGGATCGACGACAAAGGCAACCCCGGCGCGTTCCTCCGGGCTTCGGAGATCAGCCTCGCCGCCAAGGAGCAGCGCCCCGCCGCCGCGGGCGGGGAGTGGACCTTCGATCCGTTCGTCGTCCAGAGCAACGGCAAGCCGGTCGCGTTCGACCCGGGCGACACCAAGAACGCGGTCCAGGGCGACTTGCTCGTCAATACGACGGTCGGCGGCGTCCGGGTCAAGAGCGCTTTCGAGCTCCTGAAGGAGGAGGCCTTCTCCAAGAGCATGGACGAATGGGCTGCCACGTGCGGCATCGCCGCCCGTGAGATCGCGGCCGTCGCCAAGGAGTTCACCAGCCACGGCAAGAAGGCCGGGACCGGCGAATACCGGGGCGTGACCGCGCACTCGAACGGGTTTTCGGCGGCGCAGGCCATCTTCTCCCTGAACCTGCTCATCGGGAACGTCGGCTGGAGGGGCGGGATCAGCGCCGGCGGCGGAGCCTGGGACGACATGGGCGCCAAGAAGGGCCAGCCCTACAACCTCGCCTCGCTTCACCCCGGGAAGGTCGCAGCCTTCGGGCTCATGCTTACCCGGCAGGGGAGCAAGTACGACGAGAGCACCCTCTTCACGAGCTACCCGGCCAAGCGCCCCTGGATCCCTATCCCCGGCGGCGCCATCCGCCACGAGATCTACCCTTCGATGGTGGAAGGCTACCCCTACAAGGCCAAGGCCCTCTTCACCTACAAGGCCAACACCGTCACCCAGGCGCCAGGCGGCCAGGCGTTCATCAACGCCCTCAAGGACCCGGCGGTCCTGCCACTCTTCTTCGCCTGCGACATCGTCATCGGCGAAACCTCCATGTACGCCGACTACATCTTCCCCGACATCTCCGTCTGGGAACGCTGGGGCTTCCCGGGCGCCATTCCCGAGGTCCCGCAGAAGCTGAGCAAAGTCCGCCAGCCAACCATCTCCCCGATTCCTGAAACTGTGAAGGTCTTCGGCGAAGAGATGCCGATCTCGGTGGAGGCCATCACCCTCGCCATCGCCGAACAGCTCCAACTCCCCGGTTTCGGCGCGAACGGACTCGCGGAAGGAGTGGCCTTCAAGCGGCCGGAGGACTTCTACCTGAAGCGCGTGGCCAACATCGCTTTCGGGGAAGCAGCCGACGGTACGGGCGCGGTCCCGGATGCCACCGCCGAAGAGCTGGCTCTCTTCGCGGAGAGCCGCCGGCACCTCTCGCCCGCGGTCTTCGACCTGGCAAAGTGGCAGGCGGCCGTGAAGCCAGAGCTCTGGAAGAAGGTTGTCTACGTCCTCAACCGGGGCGGCCGGTTCGAAGACTTCGAACGCGCCTGGAAGGGGAACCTGGTGGCGACCGAACCCGGTCACATCATCGCCTCCGAGGAGGAATGGCACGCCGGCGTCGTCGCCAGCGAACAGCTGACCGCCCAGCCCAAGGGTGTCATGGCCTTCTACGCGGAGAACGTGGCGAAGGCCAAGAACTCGATGACCGGCGCGAACTTCCCCGGCATTGCCCGCTGGCAGCCGCCAGCAGACCTCCTCGGGAAGGAACTTCCTGCCGAGGACGGCACCTTCAATCTCATCAGCTACAAGGAGGTTGGGGTCGGGCACTCGCGGACGATGAGCGGGTACTGGATGCTCGCCACCTTCCCGGAAAGCCTGGTCTACATGAACTCGGCCGACGCCGGCCGGCTCCACCTGGAAGACGGCGACCGCGTCAAGCTCAGCTCTCGCACCGTGCCCGGGACGATCGACGTCGGCAACGGCGGCAAGATCGACCTCGTCGCCCCCGTGAAAGTGGTCGAAGGCATTCGCCCTGGCGTCGTCGCGCTGGCCGGCGGGTACGGCCACTGGGCCTGGGGCGCTCGGGACGTCCAGGTCGACGGCGAGACCATCAAGGGCGACGCGCGGCGTGCGAAGGGGGCTCACCCGAACCTCGTCGTCGCCTCCGACCCGCAGGTCCCAACGGCGATGACGGTGGAGCTGGTCGCCGGGAACATCGCCACCTACGACGCGAAGGTGAAGCTCACCCGCGTCTAGGCAGAAGAAGCCTGTCATCCTCCCTTTGAGGGCGGGCCGGCACCCCCGGCCCGCCCTCCCTGCGCGTCGGCCGTTGCCCTCACTGCCGCATCGGCTCTGCCGGCGGTGTCCGCCGGCGGCCCCACTGGTAGACGATGTTCGCCCGGTCGAGGAGGAAACAGGGGTCGTCGGGCAGGGAGTCCAACTCGGGCGGCAGCGGAAGCGGGCTTCCGTCCTTTGTGACGACTCGCGCCAGTCGTCCCCGCTCGAAGGAGTAGCTGAGCCCGCGTGCAGGCTCGTCCACGGTGAGTGGGCCTCCGCGGAAGGCACCGATGAACCGCTGGCGTGCGGCGAACCGTCGCGCGAAGGCAAGCCGCTCCCGGGCCGTCGCTGCCTCTTCGAAACGGAGGTCGTCCGCGGCCCGACCCATGCCCGCGGTCAGGTGCTCTGCAAGCCACGAAGCGTCACCTTCGAGGAACGCTCGCACCCGCTCGACGATCAGCGAATAGTCGTTCGTCGAGATCGCGCCGCGGCACGGCCCGGGGCAGAAGCCGAGGTCGTAGCGTGCACTCCGCCGGTACGGGTCGCGGTCCTGGCAAGCGCGAAGTCCGAACTCCTCGCAAATCAGGGCGATGAGTTCCGAGACGAAGAACTGGTCCTTGAACGGCCCGAAGAGCGTGGCCGGCCGGGGCGTCTCGCCTTCGACGACGAGACAGGTGGGGTAGCTGTCGGCGGTGAGCGCCAGGTAGCGGCGCTCCAGTTCTTCGCGCTGGCGGACGTTGTAGCGAGGGCGAATCAGCTTTATCAATGCGTCTTCGAGGAGGAGAGCCCCCAATTCGCCCGGGGTTTCGCGGAACGAATAGGAACGAATCGCGGAGGCGAGATGGCGCACACGGCTGTGGGGATCGGTCTTCGCCGGCACGAGGTACGAGAGCATGCGGGCGCGGAGGTTGACCGACTTGCCGACATACAGCGTCTGGCCGTCTTCACCCGCCCAGAGGTAGACACCCGGCCCACAGGGGACCTCTCGCGAGATGGCCTCGCGGAGTGGGCGCTGGGCGCTATCCGACGGCATTGAAGAGCGAACGGCCGAGCTGGACGTTGGCTGTCGCTGGAAAGCAGGAGCGCAGGAAGCCGGCCGTGAGCATCGACAGCACGCCAGGGGAAGGGCGGTCGGACGCCGACACCCTGAAGACGGAATCGGGACGGCATTCGCGTGCTGCAAGCGCAAGGAGAGGACCGACGTCGTCCGGGTGGATCGCCGATGGCAGCGTCACGTCAACCATCGGCCGCGTCGGGAGGGTGATGAACTCGGCTTCCGCGACGCTCCCTCTGCCACCTTCGTCGACCGCGAAGGTGAGGTCGAAGTAGCCCTTGGGATCGTCCCGTTCGGCAAACGATGTGCGCTCGATCGAGCCCGGGTAGAAGACCGGTGGTCCGCGGTCCTCAAGCGTCTGTGCGCGGTGGATGTGGCCGGCCAGCACGGCTGTGAGTGTACGCGGGAGGGAGGCCGGGTGCACAACGTCGCGCCCGGGTTGGAACACGAAGTCGCCCGGCCCCACCGTGGCCCCGCCGACCGCCTGGTGCATGCAGAGGAGGCGCACTGCTGCCGGCACGCCTTTCACCCCGGTGCCGTGGAGTAGTCGCGGGAACTCCGTCCGCAGGTCCCCGCGCGCGAACGGGAAGCCGCCGATGGCGACCGTGCATCCGCCGGCGTTCAGCACGACGGTCCTCGGCTCCCAGAAGACGTGAATGTTCCGGTGCCCGAGCCACAAGGACGGCGGGAGCCGCGATCGGTCGTGGTTACCGGGGACGACGAACACGTCGATGCCCGCCTCGGCCACCTCAGCCAGGGCCTGAAACGCACGCTCTACAATCGCTGGTGCGACCCGGCTGCGGAAGAAGAAGTCTCCGCCGTGGACGAGCGCGAGCGGACGCGTGAGAACGGCGTGGTCAAGGACGCGCTGGTAGTTGGCGAAGAAGTCGTCGCCGCGACGCCGCCGTGCCAGCCTGGGGTGCTCAGGCAGGTCGAACCCGAGATGCGAGTCGGCGACGAGGACGATGCGGAACACGTTCATGGAAGCGACCCGGCCAGCATGTGCCGGAGCCTGGCCGAGGGGGCCGCGATCCCCAAGAGGCAGGTGTCACAGTTGCCGCTTGCCTGACGAACACCTTGGTCAGATTCGCCGCCGACGATACGATGGGAGAGCAGGTTCGGTTGAACCGAAGCTCGTGCCCCCGTAGCTCAGCGGATAGAGCAGTGGTTTCCTAAACCATGTGCGCAGGTTCGATTCCCGCCGGGGGTACCACCACTTCCCGACATGCCCGGCCCCAGCCCTCGCCGCCGTCAGTACGAGCGCGGCAGGCCGAGTTCGTGCTGGCCCAGGTAGTTGAGGATCATCTCCTGGGTGATCGGCGCGATCTTCATCACCCGCACCTCACGCCAGTAGCGCTCAACGTCGAACTCGCGGGCGTATCCAAAGCCGCCGTGGACCTGGAGGGCGCGGTCGGCAGCCTCGAAGCCCCACTCGGCCGCGAGGTACTTGGCCATGTTCGCCTCGGCGCCGCAGGGCTGGCCGTTGTCGTAGAGCCAGCCCGCTTTGCGGATCAGGAGTTCGACCGTTTGGAGCTTGGCGTAGCTGTCGGCGAGGGGGAACTGGATGCCCTGGTTCTGGCCGATGGGGCGCCCGAAGACGACCCGTTCCTTCGCGTAGGCCACGGCCTTGCGGAGGGCGGCGCGGCCGGTGCCGAGCGCCTCGGCGGCGATGAGGATCCGCTCCGGGTTCAGTCCGTCGAGGAGATGGTAGAAGCCTCGGCCGACTTCGCCGACCACGTCGCGGGCCTCGACGGGGAGGTCGTCGTAGAAAACCTCGTTCGAATCGACGGCATGGCGGCCGAGCTTGTCGATTTCGCGGATGGTGACGTGGTTGGGGTCCAGGTTGGCGAGGAAGAGGGTCATTCCCTCCGTGCGGCGGGGTGAATCGGCCAGGGGCGTCGTCCGGGCGAGAAGGAGGACCTTCGAGCTTTCCTTCGCTTTCGACGTCCAGACTTTCTGGCCACGGATGCGAAAGTTGTCGCCGTCGCGATGGGCGAATGTGGTGATGGACGGCGTGTCGGAGCCGGCGGTGGGTTCGGTGACCCCGAATGCGACATGGAGGCGGCCGGCCGCGGCTTCGGGGAGCACCCGGCGCTTGAGGTCGTCCGAGCCGTGCCGGACGACGGGGTTGAGGCCGAAGATGGTGAGGTGGAGTGCCGTGGCTCCGTTCATGGCGGCGCCCGAGGCGGCGACTTCCTCGAGGAGAATCGACGCTTCCGTGATCCCGAGACCGGCGCCGCCATGTTCCGGGGGGATGGCGATGCCCAGCCAGCCGGCCTCGGCGAAGGCCTGGTAGAAATCCCAGGGGAAGGTGTGGCCTGCGTCGCACTGGCGCCAGTAGGCGTCGTCGAAGCGGGCGGCCAGTGCCCGGGCCTGGAGCCGAAGCTGACGTTGCCCTTCGGTCGGTTCGAAGTCCATGGGTTCCTCCGGCGGGACGTCTCGTGAGGTGGTGGGCGCGGCTACAGCCAGGTCGGCTGGCCGCTCCCGAGAGGGGCGGTGGGGACGGACCAGTGCGGCGGCGTCTCCGACATCCGAAGGGCGGGGCGAAGGTGCTTCATCCGGCCGTAGCCGGTATTGCGTTCTTCCATGAACCGGGAAACGTCACCGGGTTGGGGGGCTGCCGCGGCAGCGCGGTCGAGGTCGTGGCCGAGGCGGTAGTACCACATGCTCGTCTGGGAGAGCGAAACCCGGACCGACCACGAACCGCCCTCCGTAGCCCGGCGGCGCAGCGCCACCATCGTGCCGAGCGCGGCGAAGTAGCCGGTGGTGTAGTCGTTCATCGCAGCGGGGGCGAGGGTGGGGCGGTCGATGCCCTGGACAACGGTGACGCCGGTCGTGGCCTGGGCGAGCTGTTCCCAGCCGGGGCGTTCCTGCCAGGGGCCGTCGTGGCCGAAGGCGTTTTCGGAAACGTAGATGATCCCGGGCCGGACCGCGGCGAGCTGGCCCGCCCCGAACCCGCGGCGTTCGAGCGACTTGTGCTGGAAGCCCTGGGAGAAGACGTCTGCGTCGCGGACCAGCTCCTTGAGAGTAGCCGCCTCGCCGGGGTCGTTCAGGTCGAGGTAGGCCTGCCGCTTCCCGTGCCCGGTGTCCATCTCGAAGCGGTCGATGGTGGGGAGGTTGGGCGAGGCGATGTGGAGCGCGTCGGCGCCGTGTTCGGCAAGCGTCCGGGCGCAGGTAGGCCCGGCGAGCACGCGCGTGAGGTCGAGGACGCGAATGCCGCTGAGGGGCCGGTCGCCCGGCGGCAGGGGGATGGGCGGGCCATCGCCGATGCGCGTGACCTCGACCACCGGCTTCGTCGCGAGGAGGGCGCCCTGGGGATGCGCGGCCCACTCCTCGGCGGTGCGGCAGACGGCGCAGCAGAGCCCTTTCGCCGCGAGCGCATCTTCCAGTTCGAAGGCGCCGCGCTTCCGGCAGGCGGCCGCGAGCGCTTCCGGGGTCGCGCCCACCTCGAGGCCAAGTTCGGCGAGGATGCCGGGGCCGTGGGTGAAGCTGGCGTGGAGGTGGATGAAGCGGCCGTCGGCGCATTCGAAGATCCCCGTCACCGTCGGCACCGAACGCGGGGGCACGGGCTCGCCTTCGACCAACTCCAGGAAGGCGTAGCTGCTGAGGGACGCGGCCGCGTGACGGACATCGACGGCGAGCGACTGTGGCCGGCCGCCTCGCAGCTCCCAGAGACGGCTGGCCTCCTGCCCGGCGAGCGCGAGGGCGACGGCTGCCCCTTCGCCGAGGTAAAAGGGCGTCGGGAGGACCGGGTCTTCGCCGTCGATCGTGACGTCGGTCCCGGGGTTGAGCTCCAGGCCCGCCAGCTTTGCCGCCCGCTCGATTGCCCGCCGGTCCATGCGGTCCCCTCCAGTGATGCGATGGGTCGTGCGCAGCATGATAAGAAGGCCGAAGCCCGCAGGCGAACGCCGGCGAGTCGCCCGCCAATTCGCACCCATTGGCCCCGTTTGGCGGGCCGGTCGGCCGGTCACGCGGGTTCGCGGGCAGCGCATCATGAGAGGGAATACAGCGACAGGGGGTGTGTCATGCGATTCGTGGTGGCGTTGGATGGGAGCGAACCTTCGAGGCACGCGGCGCTGGCGGTCGGCCCGCTCGCGCGCGCGGCGCGGGCAGAGGTCCTGCTCCTTGAGGTGCTCAACCCGGAAGACATCCGCGAGACTCCATGGGCGCCGGAGCCGGCGACGGCTATCCCGGCGAGCGCGGTCCCGGGCGGGTTGGTACGGCGGGGCGAGCCGCCCGTGGCGCGGCTGGCGGAGGACCGCACCCAGGCGTTGGAGCGCGCCCGCATGGACGCAGAGTCTTACCTGAAGTCGGAGGCAGCCCACCTCGAGGGCGTCACCTCGACGGTGCACGTCGTCTGGGCCGAGCATGCCGCCGAAGCGATCGCGGCCTTCGCCGCACAGCAGGGCGCCGACGTCCT
Organism: Chloroflexota bacterium; assembly: GCA_016234445.1. GTDB lineage: Bacteria > Chloroflexota > Dehalococcoidia > Tepidiformales > Tepidiformaceae. Next base: position 193,323 of record JACRBT010000004.1, read on the forward strand.
GGTGATCGCCACGCACGGGCGGTCGGGCGTCCGTCACGTCCTCATGGGAAGCGTGGCCGAGGCGGTCATCCGCCAGTCGACGGTGCCGGTGCTGGTCGTCCGGTAGCCGCCGTCAGTCGGCCACGAGGACCAGGGTGCCAGTGGTCGAGAGGCTGCCGCCGGTGCCGTTGACGATGCAGGAGCGAGCCTTCGTCTGCTTGCCGGGGAGGCCGTGGATGCCGTCCTCGGCCGTGCCGGAAAGCTGGCGATAGGCTTCGACCAGCAGCTGCATGCCGTACATGCCCGAGTGGTTGAACGAGAGCCCGCCGCCGTTCGTGTTGATGGGGAACCTGCCACCCGGGGCGGCGTGGCCGTCCTTCCACAGCCGGAAACCTTCGCCACGGGGGGCGAGGCCGAGCATCTCCATCGTGATCCCGGCGGTGACCGTGAAGGAGTCGTAGACCATCGCCATCTCCATGTCCTCCGGTCCCATGCCGGCCATGCGGTAGGCGGCGGCGGACGAAGCTGCGGCGGAAGTGGCGGTGAAGTCCTCCATTTCGAGCATGTTCGAATGGCTCATGCTCTCCCCGGCGCCGGCGATCCAGACGGGCTTCGTCCGGAGGCTGCGGGCGATCTCGGGCTTCGCGATGAGGACGGCGCCGCCGTGGTCCGTCACCAGGCAGCAGTGGAGGAGCGTCAGCGGCCAGGAGACCAGGCGCGCGGTCTGGACGTCCTCGATCGTGATCGGCCCGCCCTGGGGGTGGACGTCGCGGGAGTGCATGATCGCCCGGGGGTTGAGCGTGGCCCACTGGCGGGTGACGACGGCGATGTGGGCGAAGTCCTCGGGGGTCGAGCCCCAGCGGTGGTTGTGGCGCGTCATCGCGTGGGAGTAGTTTGAAGGCGCGCCCGATATGCCGTAGGGGTTGCTGAAGAGGGAGCCCGGGTCCCAGGGGTCGCCGGAGCCGCGCGGGCGCCCGGTGCCGCGGCCGCCCGTAGCCCGCGATGACCAGCCGCTCTCCCCGTGCGTGACGAGGGCCACGTCGATGATCCCGGCGTGGATGGCGGCGAGCGCATGGTGGACGTGCATCTCGAACGAGCAGCCACCGACGGAGGTAGTGTCGATGTAGCGGGGGTGGAGGCCGAGGTGCTCGGCGATCTGCGACGACCAGCCGGCGCTGAAGATGCCGTCGATCCGGGAGATCGGGATGCCGGTCTGGTCGCTGACGTTCTTGATCGCCTCGATGTGAAGCTGGAGGGCCGTCTTCGGCGTCTCCGGGTATCCGATTTCGTTCGCTTCGGCAGCGCCGACGATGGCCGCCGCGCGGGAAAGTTCTCCTGGCATGCTTCCTCCCCTAACCCTGGATGACGCGCCAGAACGCGATGTGGACATCGGCGCTGGCGGGTTCGAACTCGACGCGGACGCGGGCACCAATCCAGTTGAGGTCGGGCTTGTTGGGGTCGACGCCGCGAAGGACGGTGAACATGCGGTCGCCCTCGTTCAGGTCGATGTAGGCGGTGACGAAGGGCACTTCCTCGGCCCAGCCGCCGAAGGCGCGGTGCTGGACGGCGAAGGTGTGGACGCGGCCCTCGCCGCTGGCTTCGAACCACTCGATTTCGCGAGCGTGGCAGTTGGGGCAAATGTGCCGTGGGTACCAGTGGACGCGGTTGCAGCTGGTGCAGCGGGGGAGCATGAGCTTGCCGGCCCTGGCGCCCTCCCAGAACGGTTTCGAGAGCGGGTCCGGGTCCGGGATGGGCTTGTTGTAGGCCATGGTTGCCTCCTGGGCGGGACAGCCGCCTGAGCCCCCGGCCTGCCGGGGCCGAGTACACAGCGGCGGGGTTCTCCGTGGGGGTGGGGCCACCTGCGAGCGGCGGCCACTGTGGGACATTAGGTCGCGCGCAGTGATGGGTCAAACGCCGGGGCACGGTGTCTCACGGTCTCAGCCCCCGCGCTCCCCGGCGTCGCACATGCCACGGTTCGCCGTGCCACGACTTGTGAAGGAGTGGTTGCCCACCTGCCTCCGCCGTCTGTTGCCCGGGCGCAGCTGGCGGAGCACTGCGGAGTCGCGGTCGCGGTACGGATGGGGTCGCGGCGCGAATCCCCTCGGAACTCGGACCTCGGACCTCGGGCCTTTCTTACCACCCGCGGTACGGATGGCGTGGGGTCGGACGTCGACCGTCAGAGCGAGTAGAGGCGCTGGGCTTCCTTGCGGAGCTCGGCCCGGAAATCGGGGTGAGCCACGGAGATCAGTTCGTCGGCACGCTGCCGAAGCGTCTTCCCCCCGACCCTGGCGATCCCGAACTCGGTGACGACGTAGTCCACAAACGTCCGGGGGACCGTGACGATGGAGCCGGGAGGAAGCTGCGGGAGAATGCGCGACTGGCGTTCGCCGTTGACGGTGGAACTGGACGGGAGGGCGATGACGGAACGCCCCCCTTCGCTGTAGGACGCGGCGACGGCGAAGACGGTCTGGCCACCCGGGCCGCTGTAGACCCGGCCGTTGAGCGTCTCTGCCGTGATCTGGCCGGTGAGGTCGACCTGGAGGGCGTTGTTGATCGCGACGAAGTTGGTTTCGCGGATGAGCGTGCGCAGGTCGTCGGTGTTGCAGAAGTCCCAGAGTTCGAACTTCGGGTTGAGGTGGGCGCGGGCGGCTTCTTCCGGCGGGATGACGGCGAATGCCGACCCGATAACCTTGCCGGGGGCGATGTCCTTGTAGCGGCCGGTGACGACGCCCTGTTCGACCAGGTCGACGACGCCGCCGGGAATGATCTCGGTCTGGATGCCCAGGTCGTGCTTGTCGCCGAGGTAGACGGCGAGAGCGGCGGTGACGTCTCCGAAGCCAATCTGGAGGGTGTCCCGGTCGCGGACCAGTTCGGTGGCGATCAGCGTGCCGATAACCTCGGTGGCCGCGATGACCTCGTCGGTGCGCGGGGGTACCGGCATCGCCGTGTCGTGGGACTGGTTGTGCTCCAGCAGCGCGGCCACTTCGGAGATGTGGATGTAGTTCTCGCCGTACGTCCGGATGAGGCGCTCGTCGACCTCGCAGACGATGGTCTTCGCCACGTCGAGGGCGGTGCGGTTGGCCCAGAGGGCGGTGCCCATGCTCAGGTAGCCGTTCTCGTCGGGCGGCGAGGTCTTGACGCAGGCGAAGTCGAAGGGCCCAATCGCGTCCTTGATCCAGGACTGCCTGAAGTTGCCCAGGGGGAGGTAGTCGCCCATGCCGCCGGCAATCTGCTGGCGGTCGGCGGGCGTGGTGAAACAGGTCGTCAGGTGGAAGGAGCGCGCCGAGTCGGGCGTGGCCCAGACGAAGGGCGACACGTAGTGATGGATGTTGACCGCTTCGACTTCGCCGTTGCGGGCGAAAAGGGCGCGGGAGAAGGTGTCGGGGTTGCTCGTGAACATCCCCATCCAGGCGCGGTCACCCGAACGGACGAGCTTCGCCGCCTCCTCGGGAGTCTTGAGCCGGTCCGCGTAGCGCTGCTTCCAATCCATGCTGTCCCCTCCGGAGTGGGTGACCTCCGCCGTGGCGGCGGGGTCCACGCGGGAGATTCTAACCGCCCACGCAAGCCCCGTTTGGCAGGCCGGGAGGGATTGATCGGCGGGCGGCCGGATAGTACATTTGTTTTGCCCTTTAAGCCGGTCCCGTGAGGCTGGCAAGGGAGGAGGCGCCAGATGGCGCGTGTCTTGCCGCATGGCCTTTCGAACGCCTGCCCCGACGGGGGGAGGCGTTTTTCATGAGCATCGAGGCAATGCTGGGCCGGGAAGAAGTCGGGCGGACGTTGCGCCGGCTGGCCCACGAGATCATCGAAAACAACCGCGGCGCCGAGAACCTCGTCCTCGTCGGGCTGCTCTCTCGCGGCTATCCACTGGCGAAACGACTGGCGGCCGCGATCGAAGACTTCGAGCACGTCACTGTGCCCGTGGGCCGGCTCGACATCGGCCTCTACCGGGACGACGTGACCCGCCGGGCGGCCCCGCCCCGGATTCGCCCGAGCGAGATCCCGGCCGACATCGACGGCAAGACGGTCGTCCTCGTCGACGACGTGCTCTACACGGGACGGAGCATCCGGGCGGCGCTGGACGCCCTGCTGGACTTCGGGCGGCCGGCGCGCGTCCGGCTGGCGGTGCTTATCGACCGGGGCCACCGCGAACTGCCGATTCGCCCCGACTTCGTTGGCAAGAACATCCCCACCGGGGCGTTCCAGTCCGTCCAGGTCCGCGTGGCGGAAGTAGACGGCGATGACGGCGTCTACGTGTTCGACGAGGAGGCGACCCATGCTTGACGTGCGAGAGGAGTCGAGGCCGGTTGCCCTCGAGTCCGCCCCTGAGGAAGCCCGCTGGCGCTGGAAGGACCTCCTCGACACCGACGTGCTCGACCCCGCCGACATCCAGCTGGTGATGGACACGGCGGAGGCGATGAGCGAGGTGCGCTCGCGGCCGATGTCGAAGGTGGCCACGCTCCGGGGCACAACCGTCGTCACGCTGTTCTACGAACAGAGCACCCGCACGCGCGCCAGCTTCGAAGTCGCCGCCAAGGCCCTCGGCGCCGATGTGGTGAACCTGACCGCCTCTGGCAGCAGCGTCGAGAAGGGCGAGTCCCTCATCGACACGGTGCGGACCCTCGAGGCGATCGGCGCCGACCTCGTCGTGATGCGCCACGGCAAGTCCGGGGCGCCGTACCTCGCGGCCCGCCATTCGAAAGCGGGCATCATCAACGGCGGCGACGGCACCCACGCTCACCCGACGCAGGCCCTGCTCGACCTGTTCACGATGCGGCGCCACCTCGGGGACCTCGCCGGCCGCAAGGTGCTCATCGTCGGGGACATCCTCCACAGCCGGGTGGCGCGCTCGAACATCTGGACGCTGGTCTCGGCGGGGGCCGAGGTCACCCTCTGCGGGCCGGCCACGCTCCTGCCCACGAGCCTCGCCGGGCGCTCCGAACGCGGCTCCGTGAAGGTCACCACGAACCTCGACCAGGCCATCGCAGGCGCCGACGTGGTGATGGCGCTGCGCATCCAGAAGGAACGCGCCGAACGGGGGCTCATCCCTTCCCTGCGGGAGTACATCCGCGGCTACCAGGTGAACGCACGGCGGCTGGCGCTGGCCGCCCCCGGCGCGCTCGTGATGCACCCCGGGCCGATGAACGAGGGAATCGAAATCTCACCGGAGATAGCCCACGGGGTCGGTTCGGTCATCGAAGAGCAGGTGAGCAACGGCGTCGCTGTGCGGATGGCAATCCTCTACCTGATGGCGACAGCGAGGACAGCGTGAGCGAACGAATCCTCATCGTTGGCGGCCGGGTTGTCGACTCGGCCTCGGGTACAGACGCGCTCCTCGACGTCCTCGTGGAAGGCGGTGTCGTGCGCGCAATCGGGCCCGGCCTGGGCGGCGACGGCGCCCGCCGGGTGGACGCCTCCGGCTGCATCGTCTCGCCGGGGTTCGTCGACCTCCACGCCCACCTGCGGGAGCCGGGGTTCGAACAGAAGGGGACGATTGCGACAGAGACCGAGGCGGCCCTGCGGGGCGGGTTCACGACCATCTGCGCGATGCCGAACACGCTCCCGGCCCCGGACTCCGGGAGCATCGTCGAGTCGCTCCTGGAGCGGATTGCCCGCGACGCCCGCGTCCGCGTGCTGCCGATCGGCTGCACGACCCGCGGCCGCAACGGGAGCGAAGTCGCGGAGATGAGCGAACTGGCGGCCGCGGGCTGCGTGGCCTTCAGTGACGACGGCAACCCGGTGGCGCACGGGGCGGTGATGCGGAACGCGATGATGCTGGCGGGCTCGCTTGGCCTGCCCGTCTCCGAACACTGCGACGACCCGGTCCTCAGCGCCGGCGGGGTGATGAACGAAGGCCGGGTGAGCGAGCGCCTCGGGCTCGCCGGGCAGCCCGTGACCGCCGAGATCTCGGCCATCGCCCGGAACATCGCCCTCTGCGAAGCGACGGGCACGCGCCTCCACATCGCCCACGTGACCACCGCCCGGGGGCTGGAGATGGTCGCCGATGCGAAGCGGCGGGGCCTGCCGCTCACCTGCGAAGTCACGCCCAGCCACCTCTTCCTGACCGAGGACGCGGTCTTCGGCGGCGGGAAGGAAGCCGCCTACGACACCAACGCCAAGATCAACCCGCCGCTTCGGACCGAAGCCGACCGCCGGGCTCTCTGCGCGGGGCTGAACGCGGGGATCATCGACGCCATCGCCACCGACCACGCCCCCCACGCGATCGAAGACAAGCTCTGCGAGTTCGACAACGCGGCCTTCGGGATCAGCTGCTTCGAGACGGCCCTGGGGACGCTCCTCACCCAGGTTGGCCGGGGCGAACTCGACCTCCATGCAGTCCTCCGGGCGCTGACCACCGGCCCGGTGGCGGCGTTCGCGCTGGCGGCGAAGGCGCCCGGCGCCGGCCGTCTCGCCGAGGGAAGCCGCGCCGACATCACCGTCTTCGACCCGAACCAGTCGTGGGTCGTCGATGTCCAGCGCTTCGCTTCGAAGGGGAAGAACAGCCCCCTCCATGGTTTGGAACTGACGGGACGGGTGCGCGCGGTGGTGGTCGCCGGGGAACTCGCCTTCGCCGAGGAGGTCGCGCATGCCTGAGGCACTGCTCGTGCTGGCGGACGGCTCGGTCTTCCCGGGGACGGCCTGTGGCGCGCCGGGGCACACCGACGGCGAAGTCGTCTTCAACACGTCGATGACCGGCTACCAGGAGATGCTGACCGACCCCTCCTACGCGGGCCAGATCCTCGTGCTCACCTACCCGATGATCGGGAATTACGGGGTCGACGCGAAGGTCGAGGAGTCGGACCGGATCCAGCCACGCGGGCTTGTCGTGCGGGAGGCAGCGCGTTTCGCCAGCCACCTGCGCTCGGAGGGCGAAATCGAGCCCTACCTGCGGGCGAAGGGCGTCATCGCCATCAGCGGCGTCGACACGCGGGCCGTGACGCGGCGAATCCGCCGCCACGGGGTGATGCTGGGGACCATCACGACCGACGAGACGGCGGATGGAGCGCTGCGCCGCGTCCGGGCGCTCCCCGGCTACGACGACACGAACTGGGTCGCCTCGGTCACGACAGACCACGTCTACGACTGGGCCGACGCGGCCGGGAAGCGCCGGATCGCGCTCCTGGACGGCGGCGTGAAGCGCAACATCATGCGGTCGCTCGCGGCGCGGGATTGCGCGGTGCGGGTCTTCCCGGCCAACGCGACCGCTGACGACCTCCTCGGCTTCAAACCGGATGGCGTCGTCCTCTCGCCCGGGCCGGGCGACCCGCGGCTGTTGGAGACGATGGTGGCCGAAGCCGGGCGGCTGATCGGGAGGGTGCCGATCCTGGGGATCTGCCTCGGGCACCAGGTCGCCGCCCAAGCGCTGGGGGCAGGCACCTTCAAGCTGCCCTTCGGCCACCGGGGAGGCAACCACCCCGTGCAGGAAGTGCTCACCGGGAAGGTGACGATCACCGCCCAGAACCACGGCTACGCAGTCGACCCGGGCGGGCTTTCGAGCGCCGCCTATATCAGCCATGTGAACCTGAACGACCAGACGGTGGAAGGGATCGCGATGCGCTCTGAGCCGCTCCTCACTATCCAGTATCATTCGGAAGCATGCCCGGGCCCGCTTGATAACACGGCTATCTTCGACCGTTTTGTGGAGATGCTCGCCGCGGTGCAAGGAGGAGTGAAATGACGAGGGCAACCGAACGCCGTCGCGCGACGGAACACGACGCCGAGGGGATCGCCGACATCGTCCGCAGCCTTGGCGCGAACACCGGGCTTGCCGGGGAGTTCAACCCGGAAAGGGCGCGGGAGTGGATCCGCCGCCTCGGGGACCAGGGCACCATGGTGGTCGCGCTCGACGGGAGCATCCCCGTGGCCTTCGGGACGATCGACTACAGCACGACCGAGCCCGAGACTGGCCTCCTCGGCGTCTGGGTGCACCCGGACTACCGCCGGCGCGGCCTCGCAACCGAGCTGGCGGAGGACCTCCTGGAGTTCGCCCGCGAACGCGGCTACCGCCGCATCCGGGGACGCCTGCCGGAAGGCAACGAACCGGCCTTGAGCTTCCTTTCGTCCATCGGCGCAATGGTGCCGCTGCGCAACCCCGAAATGACCTTCGAGCTACCGCTCTAGCGTGGAGACAGCCATTTCTGACCACCGACGCGATACCGTGGGCGACGCCCGGAGGCCGGGGCGCAGGAACAACGCGCCAATCCGCCCCCGCCGGCGGCCGGCGACGAGCGTGCCCGACCTCTTGTTCGCGCTTGCGACCGCGGCCTGGACGATGGCGCTCGCCTTTTTCGTGGCGTCGTACACGGATGAGAACGTGACCGCGGGCGACGCCGGCCCGGTGCTGGCACGGATCTTCGCGGGTGCGCTCGCGATCAGCGGCCTGTTCCTGGGCCTGCTCGGGTACGGCCTCTTGCGGGACGAAACCCGAAACGTCGACCACTACCTCTTCCCGGTCTTCCTCGGGCTGGTGGTGGGAGGGCTGGAGGCCGCCATCTTCCTCTGGCCCGCCGACCAGCTCCTCCTGGCGCCCTTCGCGCTCCTGATTCTCACCTTCCGGCCGGTGCGGCGGGGATTCGCCCGGCTGCTCCATCTGCCACGGGCGGGGATGGCGTAACGATGACGACAGGCAAGTTCCACGGCCGGGGCGAGGACACCCGGGTTGTCCCTTCGCGGGCCGCCGGTCAAGGGGATCGGCCATGAAGCCCGCAAGCGTGCTCATCATCGGCTCCGGTCCCATCGTCATCGGGCAGGCTGCCGAGTTCGACTACGCCGGAACCCAGGCCTGCAAGGCCATGCGGGAAGAGGGCGTCCGCAGCATCCTCGTGAACTCGAACCCGGCGACGATCATGACCGACCTCGGTGTCGCCGATGCCGTCTACATCGAACCGCTGACGGTGCCGGTGCTGGAGCGGATCATCGCCCGGGAGCGGCCGGAGGGGCTCTTGCCGACGCTCGGCGGCCAGACCGGGCTCAACCTGGCGGTCGAACTTGCCGCCGCGGGAATCCTGGAGAAGTACAACGTCCGGCTGCTCGGCACGCCGCTCGAAACCATCCGCCGGGCGGAGGACAGGGAGCTCTTCCGGGACATGCTGGCGAAGCTTGGCGAACCCGTCCTGGAGAGCCACATCTGCCACACGCTGGCGGAATGCGAGGCGGCGGCGGAGTCGATCGGGCTCCCGGTCGTGATTCGCCCGGCCTACACGCTCGGCGGTACCGGCGGCGGCATGGCCTTCACCACGGAACAACTGCGGACGGTCGCCGAGAGCGGCCTGGCCGCCAGCCCGATCACGCAGGTACTCGTCGAAAAGAACCTCCTAGGCTGGAAGGAAGTCGAATACGAGGTGATGCGCGACGGCGCCGGGAACTGCATCACCATCTGCAACATGGAGAACCTGGACCCGATGGGCGTCCACACGGGCGACTCTATCGTCGTCGCGCCGTCGCAGACCCTGAGCGACAAGGACTACCAGATGCTCCGGTCGGCGAGCCTACGGATCATCAGCGAGCTTGGCATCGAAGGCGGCTGCAACGTCCAGTTCTCGCTCGCGCCCCGCAAGGACGTCCGCGACTGGGAGGGCGACGCCGACCGCCCGCTGCCCTACTACGTGATCGAAGTGAACCCGCGCGTGTCGCGCTCCTCGGCGCTGGCATCGAAGGCAACCGGCTACCCGATCGCCCGCGTGGCCACGAAGATCGCCTGCGGGAAGACACTGGACCAGATCCCGAACGCCGTCACCGGGAAAACCACCGCGGCCTTCGAGCCGGCGCTGGACTACTGCGTCGTCAAGATCCCTCGCTGGCCGTTCGACAAGTTCGCCCTCGGCGACCGGACCCTCGGCACCCAGATGAAGGCGACAGGCGAGGTCATGGCGATCGAGCGCTCGTTCGAGGCCGCGCTCAACAAGGCGGTGCGGTCGCTGGAAATCGGCCGCCGAAGCCTCCTCTGGGAGCGGCCGGAATGGCGCGCCGGCGGCGAGTTCCCGCTCCACGCGACGGACGAACGGCTCTGGGCGCTGATGGCGGTACTACGCCGTGGCGCCGCAGTGATGGACGTTGCCCGGCAGACGGGCGTCGACCCCTGGTTCCTCGAACGCCTCCAGTCGATCATCGCGATGGAGAAGCGGCTGCTGGCCGAGCCGCTGCACCCGGAGCTGCTGCGGGCGGCCAAGCGGCTGGCCTTCAGCGACGAAATGGTGGCGCAGCTGGCCGACCTCCTCCCCGACCAGGTACGGGAGCGCCGCCACCAGTGGGGCATCACGCCCGTCTACAAGATGGTGGACACCTGCGCCGCCGAGTTCGACGCGGAAACCGCCTACTTCTACAGCACCTACGAATCGGAGAACGAGGCCGAGGCTGTCCCCGGGCCGGCGGCGGTTGTCATCGGCAGCGGGCCGATCCGGATCGGCCAGGGAATCGAGTTCGACTACGCGAGCGTGCACGCGGCCTGGGCGCTCCAGGCGGCAGGTCTGCGGGCCGTGATGGTGAACTCGAACCCGGAGACCGTGTCCACCGACTTCGACACCAGCGACCGTCTCTACTTCGAGCCGCTCGACGAAGAGGCTGTCCGCGACATCATCGAGAACGAGCAGGGCAACGAAGCGGAACCGCCAGCGAGCATCGTCCAGTTCGGCGGGCAGACGGCCATCAGCCTGGCGGAGCCGCTACGGCGGGCATCGCTGCCAATCATCGGGTCGAGTGCGGAAGCCATCGACACGGCCGAGGACCGCCACCTCTTCGAGCGCTTCCTCCAGGACAGGGGGATCCCCCAGCCACCAGGAGCCGCTGTCACAACCCTGGAAGCGGCGATGAAGATCGCTCAGCAGATCGGCTACCCGGTCCTCGTGCGGCCGTCCTACGTGCTCGGGGGCCGGGCGATGGAGATCGTCCAGAACGCGAACGAGCTGGTTACCTTCGTCGCCCAGGCGGCGGAGGTGGCGCAGGGCAAGCCCATCCTCATCGACAAGTATCTCGAAGGGCGGGAAGTGGAGGTCGACGCCATCTGCGACGGCGAGACCGTCCTCATCCCCGGGATCATGGAGCACATCGAGCGCGCCGGCGTCCATTCCGGGGACTCGATGGCGGTCTACCCGCCGCCACACCTCGACCCGGCCGAACGCGAAGTCCTTCGGGACTACACGGAGCGGATCGTCCTGGGGATGGGCGCCATTGGGCTGACGAACATCCAGTACGTCGTCCTGCCCCACGAGCCCGGAGGGGAGCCGCAGGTCTACGTGCTGGAGGTGAACCCGCGGGCGAGCCGGACCGTGCCCTTCCTCTCGAAGGTAACCGGCGTCCCGATGGTGCAACTCGCCGTGAACGCGATGCTCGGGAAGAAGCTGAAGGACCAGGGCTACGAAGGCGGGCTCTGGCCTGAGCGGAACCTGGTGGCGATCAAGGCCCCGGTCTTTTCGATGTCGAAGCTGGTGGACGTGGACACCCACCTCGGCCCGGAGATGAAGAGCACGGGCGAGGTGATGGGCATCGACCGGAACTTCGAAGGGGCGCTGGCAAAGGCCCTGCTCGCGTCGGACATGGCCCTGAAACCGAACGCGGCCATCCTCCTCAGCCTGAGCGACAAAGACAAGGCGGACGCACCGGCGCTCATCCGCCAGCTTGCGGGCGCGGGCTACCGGTTGTACGCCACCGAGGGAACCAGCCGGATGATCCAGGCCCTCGGGCTGCCGGTCACTTCGGTGACGAAGGTGCTGACCGGCGACCACCCGAACGTCGTCGACGTCATCCGCGACGGGACGGTCCAGTGCGTCATCAACACACCCGAGGGGCGCCTGACGGGCACGCTGAGGGACGGGTTCTACATTCGCCGGGCGGCGGCCGAGAAGCGCATCCCCTGTTTCACCTCGATCGACACGGCAAGGGCAGCCGTCGAAGCCCTGAGCCGCCAGGCCGAGTACGACATTGCCACCCTCGCGGAGTACGTGAACGGGTGAACATCGAGACTGCGACGCTGCTTTCGAACGAACCGGCCTATGAGGGGGCGCGGATCGCCTGGTTACATGCCCCCGGGGTCAGCGCGAACGTCCAGCCTGGGCAGTTCGTCATGGTCCATTGCAGCCACGACGGCCTCGACCCGATGTTCGCGCGCGCCTTCAGCTACTACCGGGTGGACGGCGACCGCTTCGCCATCCTCTACAACGTTGTCGGCAAGGGGACCGGCTGGCTGGCCGAGCGGGGCCGGGGGGACCAGGTTCGAGTCTACGGCCCCCTCGGGAACGGCCTGCGCCTGCCGGATCAAGCGGGAAACCTCCTGCTGATCGGCGGGGGCGTGGGGATCGCGCCGCTGGTGGACACGGCCGAGCGGGCGATCGCCGCCGGGCATCAGGTGGTGGCGATGATGGGCGCGCGGACGGCGGCGCATCTCCTCCCTGCGTCGGCGTGGCCGAAGGAAGTGGAGTACGTCGTGGTCACCGAAGACGGCTCGGCCCGGCCGAAGGGGTTCGTGACCGAACACCTGGGGCAGTACCAGGAGTGGGCGAGCCGGGTGTACGCCTGTGGCCCGAGCGCGATGTTCGAAAGCCTCGCGAACGTCCTGCGCCAGAACGGGCGGCGCCAGCGGCCCGAGATCCTGATGGAAGAGAACATGCCCTGCGGCTGGGGGATGTGCTACGGGTGCGCCATCTTCACGAAGCACGGCGTCAGGCTCTGCTGCAAAGACGGTCCGAGGTTCAACCTGTTCGACGTGTTCTGACAGGCGAAGCACCCGGTCCCTCGGGCGCGGGCGTATAGTAAGGGCATGACAACTCCGGTCATCTCGCGGCAAGAAGGACGGAAACGGCGCGTGGGGAAGGTCGTGACGACGCTGACGGTGACCAACCGTGGGGACGAAGTCGTCGCTCAGCGAGGCCTTGGGCCGGCTTCGGGCGTGCGATCGGTCACCCTTCAGGATGTCCTCGTTGACACCGGCGCGACCACGCTCTGTCTGCCCCAGTCGATGATCGACCAGTTGGGGCTGCACCCGGTGAGCGAAGTGACGGTCTCGACGGCCGCCGGGCTCCGGACCGCCCGGATCTACGAGGACGCGAAGATCACGATCGAAGGCCGCACCGGCACCTTCGAATGCGTCGCGCTGCCGGAAGGGACGGAACCGCTGCTCGGCGTGATCCCGCTGGAGCGGCTCGGCCTCGAGTTGGACCTCCAGAACCAGCGCCTGGTCGTCCTCCCCGACCGCGGCCGGAGCACGTACTTCCTCGCGCCGTCGCCGACTATCGTCTGACGCCCAGGCTTTCGGCGAGCAGCTCGAGCGCCCGCTGGGTGATCTGTTCCATCACCTGGACCCGGGTACCGGGGAAGACGTGCTCCTCAGCGCGCGAACCATCGGGCCCGGCAACGGCGATGGCGACCGCCCCCACGGGTTTCGGTGAACGGCGGCTGCCCTGGGGCCCGGCGATGCCGCTTTCTGCCACGCCCCAGGCGGCGCCCGTGGCGCGGCGCATGGCCTCGGCGGTGGCGGTCACCCAGATGGGGCTGACGGCGCCGTGTTCGCGGGCGATCTCGCGGTCCATGCCGAGGACATCCCACTTCGTCGGGCTGGAATAGGGCACGAGCGCGCTCTCGAACCAGCGGGAGGCGCCGGGGACGCTCAGCATGCGGGCACTTATCAGCCCGCCGGCGGTCGTTTCGGAAACGGCGACCTTCTCGCCGCGGGCGACGAGGGCTTCGCCGATGGCGGCGGCAAGGGTGTCGTCTTCAAGAAGCATGCCCGCATCCTACGCGCGGACGCAGCGGCGGACTACCGGGAGACGACGGGCTTCTTCACCGCGATGAGGGCGTCGAGTTCGACTTTGAGCCGGTCGAGGACGGTGTCGTAGGGGAAGGCGCCGAGTTCGTGTTCGCCCTTCTTCAGGTTGACGAAGTTGGGCGCACACCAGAGACCGAGGTCGGCGTCGTCAGTTTCGCCGGGGCCGTTCACGCGGCAGCCCATCACGGCGATGGTGATGTCGTAGTCCCGGGCATAGGCGGCTATCTCCTTCACCTTAAAGGCGAGGTCGACGAAGGCCTCGTTCTCGACCCGGCTGCAGCTCGGGCAGCTGATGATGTTGAGGCCGTGGCCAAAGTCCTTCGGGACCGAACGGAAGCGGCCCGCTTCAATGTCCGCGAGGATCTGCTTGCCGACTTCCACTTCCCGCCACTTCTCGGCGAAAGGCAAGGTGAGGGAGACGCGTAACGTGTCGCCGATGCCCGCGGAGAGCAGCTGTTCGAACGCGATCCGGGTCTTGATGGCGCCGTCGGGGAGCATCCCGGCCTCGGTCACGCCAAGGTGGAGGGGCACGTCCGGGCGGGCGGCAGCGAAGCGACGGTTGCCCTCGACCACCTTCTTCGGGTCGCTGTCCTTGAGCGAGACCACGAAGCGCGTGAAGCCGAGGTCGTCCAGGTAGCGGCAGTGTTCGAGGGCGCTTTCGACCATCGCCGTGACCCCGTCCAGGCCGGGAGCGTCTGCACCTTCGAATTTGGCGGCCACGGCCGGGTCGACGGAGCCGCAGTTCACGCCAACGCGGAGGGCGATGTCGTGCCGGGCGGCGGCCTCAGCGATGAAGGCGACCTTGTCGCGGACAGGCTTGCGCTTCTCATGGTGGTAGAGGTGGCCGGGGTTGTAGCGGACCTTGGCAACGTAGGGCGCAACTTCGGTGACCAGACGATAGCTCTCCTGGAGGTCGATGACGAGGTTTGCCTCCGGGACACGGGCACGCACTTCGGCCAGGGCCTCGACATCCCTGGTGCTGTCGATGGCGACGCGGACCAGGCCGGCGCCGGCTTCGTGCAGCATCTTCGCCTGTGCGGCCGTAGCCTCGACGTCCTGGGTGCGGGTGGCGCACATGGACTGGACGACGATGGGGTTGCCGCCGCCGATGGTGACAGAGCCGGCCCGGACTGCCAGCGTTGCTGCTCGCTTCATGGATCGAGTCTAGCAGCGGCCGCGGAATCGGTCGTCAGGCAGCCTCACCCCACCGCCGCGCGGACTGTCCACCTTATGTCCTCCCATGTCACGGAAGGACCACTGAGCGGTCACTTCGCATGCGTTGTTCTGTCACCGGCCCCCCCTGAACAATCGAGGCATCGGAGCGACAACCAACACACAAGGTTGCGCCCGGGGTCCAAAGCGGGGGGAAACGTCCATGGAACTGTCGTCGATAGACAACACACCTGACTCCGAGCCAGGCATGCGCCTGTCCCTGGAGGAGCAGCAGCAGCTCGTTATGCAATACGCGCCCCTGGTCCGGCGCGTGGCGCGATCGTTGCCCCTCGAGATCCCCGGGCTGCTGGAGTTTGAAGACGCCGTCGGCTACGGCACCTGCGGCCTGGTCGAAGCAGTGCGCCGCTATGACCCAACGAAGGGCACGAACTTCCACGCCTACGCCGTCCGCCGGATCCGCGGCTCGATGATTGACGCGTTCCGCCGGATGGACCGCTTGAGCCGCACCATGCGCCAGAAGGCCCGCGACGTGCAGCGCGCCCAGAGCGAACTGGAGATGTCGCTCGGGCGGACGCCGACGGAATCAGAGTCCGCCGACCACCTCGGGCTGAGCGTCCCCCAGTTTCGCGAAGCCGCCTCGAACGCTCGCTGGGTGACCGTGTCGCTAGACCGCATGCTGGAGAAGGACGACGACGGCGACTCGTTCCCCGCCGCCGAGATGCCCACCGCCGACGACGACATCGACTTCACGAAGGGACTCGACGAACGCGAGCTGCACGAAGAGCTGGCGAAGGCCGTCCAGACTCTGCCGGAACGCGAGCGCCTCGTCGTCGCGCTCTACTACGTCGAACACCTGACGATGAAGGACATCGCCAACGTCCTTTCCGTCTCGGAGACGCGAGTGAGCCAGCTCCACGCCCAGGCGGTGAAACGGCTGCGCCGGACCCTCCTTCGCGAAGTCGCCTGACCCTTCTCCTGGCACCCTCCCCTTTTTCCGGCCGCGTTGGCGCGCATCATCCCGAGCGCAGCCCCGCGGCCGGACTGCTTACCGGCGGGCGACGTGGCCGGGCAGTGACAGGGAAAGAGCGAAAAGAGTGAACCGGCACCCTATTAGGGCGGCACTTCCTGCCGAAGATCCCTAATGAACACCAGTAGTCCACAGGGGCCCAGCGCGATGGCGTGCGGGTCCCGCCATCGGCAGCAGCCGAACCCAGACGCAATCAATGGGGGTCCCCACCGATGACAGACCGTTCCGACCAGGGCTATCGATCCGCGGTCGCCTTTGTTACGCACACCCGCGAGTACCGATCGTCGGACGTGCTGCCCGCGCTGGCGCGCCACGGCTTCACGACGACTGAGCGGCCACATGACCGCGAGACCGAGCGCCTCCTGGCGCAGTTCGAGCCAGACCTGGTGGTCCTGGCCATCGACCCCCGCCACGAAGCCGACCTCGCCCTCGTGCGGTCTGTGGCACGCAGTTCCGACGCGGCCCTCATGGTTATCGCGCCCGGGCCGCACGCCCACGGCCTGACCGGGGCGCTCGAAGCGGGGGCGGACATCTGCCTTCGCGACACCGACGGCGTGGAGATGCTGGCGGCCCAGCTGGGCGCGCTCGCCCGCCGCAAGGCGCCGGCACCGGTGGTCGAAGACGGCCCCGCCTCGATCACCGTTCGAGACCTCGTCCTCGACTTCGATCGCTGCCAGGCGATCCGGGAGAACGAGACGATCCCGCTGACCCCGACCGAGTTCAAGATCCTCGCCTACCTGGCGCGGAACGCCGGCAAAGTCGTCAGCCCGGTCGAAATCCTCCGGGCGGTCCAGGACTACACGTACTCCGACCGCGAGGCCCAGGAGATCGTCAAGGTATACATCCGGCGGATCCGGCGGAAGATTGAAATGGACCCCTCGGAACCGAGCTACATCCTCAACGTCCGGGGCTTCGGCTACATGCTTGAGCGCCGCGGCGACCGCCGGGGAGTCATCCAGCAGGCAGCCTGACCGCTGCCTCGATGCAGAGTCACCTCCGGGGCGGCGCGACGGCGCCGCCCCGTCCTGTTGCCCGCCACCGAAGCTATCTCGCCCTTCCCGGCCGCCGTACAATGGGCGGCATGAACACGTTGCTCTCCTCGGTCCTCACCCTCACTGGTGGCCGGCCCTCGCTGCGTGATGCCGCCGCGGTCCGCGCCTCCATCGACGACGTCGTCCGGCTTGCCGTCTTCGGCGACCCGGAGGAGCAGCTGCTGGCCCGGTATGCGATCCATGCCGCCGCGCCCCAGCTTGGGGCCGTGCCGTCGTCTATCGCCGCGCTCTACGAGGCGCGCGGCCGGGGCGAGGTGAGCGGGTTCACCGTGCCCGCGGTGAACATCCGGGGGATGGCCTACGACATGTCGCGAGCGCTCTTCCGGGCCATGCAGGAGACCGGCGGCGCGGCGACCGTCTTCGAACTGGCGCGCTCGGAGATGGGATACACCTTCCAGGAACCGGCCGAGATTGCGGCCGTGGTCCTGGCCGCGGCAATTGCCGAAGGCTACCAGGGGCCCGTGTTCATCCAGGGCGACCACTTCCAGGCCAACGCCAAGAAGTTCGCGACCGACCCTGAGGGCGAGACAAAGGCGCTGGAGGACCTCATCCGGAAGGCGGTCGCGGCCCAGTTCTATTGCATCGACATCGACTCGTCGACGCTTGTGGACCTCAGCTACGAGAAGGTGAGCGACCAGCAGGCGCCCAACGCGAAGCTCACGGCGCGGCTGGCGAAACTCGTGCGGGAGCTCGAACCCAAGGGCGTCCGCATCTCCGTCGGCGGCGAAATCGGCGAAGTGGGCAAGCACAACAGCACCGTCGAAGAATTGATGGCCTACGTCGACGGTTTCAACGCGATCGTCAACGCCAGGGGGCCCGAGCTCGCCAAGGTGAGCGTCCAGACCGGCACGAGCCACGGCGGCATCCCCCTGCCCGACGGCACAATCGCGAAAGTCGCCATCGACTTCGACACGCTCCGCGAAATGTCGCGGGTAGGACGCGAAAGCTACGGGATGGCGGGCGCGGTCCAGCACGGTGCGAGCACGCTTCCCGACGAGCTCTTCCATCGCTTCCCCGAAGTGGAGACGGCGGAGATCCACCTGGCAACGGGCTTCCAGAACCAGGTGATGGACCACCCTCACTTCCCGGCCGGCCTCCTCGCCGAGATGCGGGCGTATTCGGACACGAAGCTGGCGGACGAGCGGAGCCCGGGCGAAACCGACCTTCAGTTCTTCTACAAGACGCGGAAGAAGGCCTGGGGACCGTTCAAGCGCCAGACGTGGGACATCCCCGAGGGAATCCGGGCCGAGCTCGGGAAGGAGCTGCAGGCCAAGTTCACCTTCCTCATCCGCCAGCTCAAAGCGGACAACCTGAAGGAGATGACCCTGAAGCACGTGACCCACGCCCCCGTGGAGGTTGTCCCGCCGAAGGTGGGCAGCTGAGGCGAAAAGGGTGTCTTTACGTTCGGTCTTTACCTTCGTTTGGGGGGGCAGGGTCTAGGGTGGAGAGGAGACCGTTGGAGGTGGACCGCCCATGCGAGTCCTCGTAGTGGAAGACGAAGAAACGATCGCCAGCGCCATCGAGCGCGGGCTGGTGAAAAAAGGCTACGCCGTCGACGTGGCCCTGGACGGCGCCCAGGCGCTGGAGAAGGCAAGCGTCAACTCGTACGACGTCGTCTGCCTGGACCTCAACCTTCCCCGGGTCGACGGGATCGAAGTCTGCCGGCGGCTGCGGGAAGACCGCTTCGCCGGCGGGATCATCATGCTCACGGCGCGCAGCTCCATCCGGGAACGGATTGAAGGGCTCGATCACGGCGCCGACGACTACCTGGTGAAGCCCTTCGCGTTCAGCGAACTCGAAGCCCGGATCCGGGCGGTGGCACGCCGCGAAGGCGGCCTCCGCGAGCCCGTGCTCAACACCCGCGGCCTGGAGCTGGACCCCAACACGAACCGCGCCCGCCGGGACGGCAAGGAGATCCACCTCACCCCCAAGGAGTTCGCGCTCCTCTACTACCTGGCGCGCAACGAAGGCCGGGCGGTGCCGCAGGAAGAGCTCCTCGAACACATCTGGGACGAGCACGCGAACCCCTTCACCCAGACCGTGAAGGTGCACATGAACAACCTGCGCCGCAAGCTGAATGAGGACTTTGGCGAACAACTGATCGAAACCATCCGGGGGAAGGGTTACGTCCTCTAGGCTTCGCGTCCCGGCATTCGCGCGGACGGTGCGATTCAAGCTGTCGGTCTGGTATTCCAGCCTGCTGCTGGTTTTTGGCATCGCCTTCGTGATCGCGTTGAACGTCGCCGCCCGGGT
This sequence comes from Chloroflexota bacterium, assembly GCA_016234445.1. Lineage (GTDB taxonomy): Bacteria > Chloroflexota > Dehalococcoidia > Tepidiformales > Tepidiformaceae. The sequence continues at coordinate 212,560 of JACRBT010000004.1, forward strand.
CGACCACCCGAACAACTACGAGATCAGCGGCGTCCGCTGGGAGGCGGTGCGGGAGGGACCTGGCCGGGCGATGAACGGCGACCCGTCCGTCACCGTGACCGTGAAATACTTCGAAGACCAGATCTACGCCGATAACATCCAGCGTCTCCAGACCTGGTCGTTGGTCGCCATCGTCGGGCTGGCCCTGGCTTCCGGGGTTGGGGGCTACCTCTTCTCGGGGATGATGCTGCGGCCCGTCCGCGACATCACCGAGGCGGCCTCGGAGATCAGCGCCTCCAACCTCAGCCGCCGGATCAACCACCTCGGGCCGGACGACGAATTGAAGGCGCTCGCCGACACCTTCGACTCGATGATCGGGCGGCTAGAGGTGTCCTTCGAACAACAGCGGCAGTTCGTCCAGGATGCCTCCCACGAGCTCCGCACCCCGCTGGCGGCGATCCGGACGAACATCGAAGTCACCGAAATGGACGAGGACGCCACCAAAGAGGAGTACCGGGGCCTCGTCGAGATGATCAAAGGCCAAACCGAGCGGCTGGCGAGGCTCAGCGACGACCTCCTCTTGCTCTCGGTAAACGAGCGTGACGCCCCCGCGCCGGAGCCCGTCGAGGTGTCCCGGCTGGTGCGGGAGGTCTTCCGCGAGCTCGACTCCGTCGCCGGGCTCAAAGGGGTCGAACTCCTCACCGAAGGGGACCCCGCCCTGGAAGCTCAGGCCGCCCCGGACCTGCTCTACCGCGCGGTCCTCAACCTGGTCGACAACGCCATCAAGTATTCGGGCGAAGGCGCAACGGTCACGGTGCGATCGAGGCGCGATGGCGCCTCGGCGGTGATCGCGGTGGCGGACAATGGGCCAGGGATCGCACCGGGCGACCTCGAGCGCGTGTTCGACCGGTTCTACCGCGTGGACCGCGGCCGCAGCCGCCGCGACGGGGGCACGGGCCTCGGCCTCGCAATCGTCCGCGAGCTGGTCCAGAGCATGGGCGGGACCGTGGGCGTGGAATCCGCGCCCGGGGTGGGGACAACGTTCACCGTGCGCCTCCCGGCCGCCGAGGAGCCCGCCGCCGAGGTCCACCGCCAGGCATTCGGGGGCCCGCGCGTCGGAGCGGTCACCCCGTCCTGAACGGCGTCCTTGACCCTCTCGCGGCGCCCCCGTACGTTGACTTTTCAGGGCGATCGCGCAGGTTCGCCACTGCCTTCGCAGCGAGCCGTAAGCTGCCCGACTGCGCCCCCGCGAAGGATGTGCTTTGCTGGGAAGCGCCTCCAAGGAGTTGCCGTTGACTCGCATCCTCGACCGCGTTGACTCCCCCGCCGACCTCCGTTCCCTCTCCCACGGCGAACTCCAGGAACTTGCGGGGGAAGTCCGCGACTTCCTGGTAGAGACGGTGCATTGCATTGGCGACGGCGGGCACCTCGCGTCGAACCTCGGCGTGGTGGAGCTTTCGATCGCCCTCCACCGGCTGTTCGACTCGCCCCACGACAAGATCCTCTGGGACGTGAGTCACCAGATTTATGTCCACAAGATCCTCACGGGCCGCAAAGGGCAGATGGACACCATCCGCCAGTACCAGGGCCTTTCGGGATTCGCCGACCGCAACGAGAGCGAGCACGACGCCTTCGGGGCCGGCCACGCAGGCACCGCCATCTCCGCCGCGGTCGGCATGGCCGTCGCCCGCGACCTCAAAGGCGAGCACAACTACGTCGTCGCGGTGGTGGGCGACGGCGCCATGACCGCCGGGATGTCGCTCGAAGCGATGAACCACGCCGGCCACCTGCAGGAAGACGTCATCGTCATCCTGAACGACAACGCCATGTCGATTTCGCCGAACGTCGGCGCCATGAGCCGCAACGTGAACAAGCTGCGGATCGACCCCCTCTACCGGAACGCCAAGCGTGAGATCGGCAGCATGGTGGAGCACCTCCCGCTCGGCCGCCAGATGTGGGAAGGCGCCAAGCGCGTGAAGGCGAGCATGCGCGACCTGCTCGTCCCTGCCCGGTTCTGGGAACAGTTCGGGTTCGAGTATTACGGCCCGATCGACGGCCACGACATCGGCGAACTCGAGGCGGTGCTGGCCGCGATCAAGAAGGTGCGGACGAAGCCGGTGCTGCTCCATATCCTCACGGAGAAGGGCCACGGCATCCCTGAGGCCGCGGCGGACCCGATCAAGAGCCACAGCGGGACGTACTGGATGAAGAAGCCGGCCGACCCGGCCGCGCCGAGCCCGAAGCCGACGTACAGCCAGGTCTTCGCCCAGGCGACGCAGGAGCTGATCGAACAGGACCCCCGCGTCGTGGCGGTGACTGCGGCGATGCTGGAAGGCACCGGCCTCGCGCCCGTCCATCGGAAGCACCCGGACCGGGTCTTCGACGTCGGTATCGCCGAGCAGCACGCGGTGACCTTCGCCGCCGGGATGGCGACGCAGGGCATGCGGCCGATCGCGGCGATCTACTCGACCTTCCTCCAGCGCGGATTCGACTCCATCGTCCACGACGTCGTCGTGCAGAACCTCCCGGTGGTCTTCGCCATGGACCGCGCCGGCTACGTTGGCGACGACGGGAAGACGCACCAGGGGTTCATCGACATCAGCTACCTCCGCTGCCTGCCGAACATGGTGATCGCGGCACCCAAAGACGAAACCGAGATGCGCGACCTGCTCTACACGGGCGTGAATCACGCCGGGCCGTTCGCGCTGCGCTTCCCCCGGGGCACCGGCGCCGGCGCGCCCACGGACCTCCCGATGAAGGCGCTCCCCATCGGCCAGGCCGAGGTCCTGCGCGAAGGGCGTGACATCACGCTGCTCGCCTTCGGGACGCCCGTCCCAGAATGCCTGCAGGCGGCCCGCATCCTCGAAGACACGGGGATCGAGGCGACCGTCGTGAACGCGCGGTTCGCGAAGCCGCTGGACGAGGAACTCATCCTTCGGCTCGCCCGGGAGACCGGCGGGATCGTGACCGCCGAAGAGAACGTCCGGGCCGGCGGCTTCGGGGAAGGAGTCCTCGCGCTCCTGGCCGAGCACGGGCTGGGCGACCGCCTGCTCGGCATCCTTGCCATGCCCGACGCCATCGTCGACCACGGCCCCCAGGCGACCTTCCGCCACCTCCACGGGCTCGACGCGGCCGGGATCGCCGGACGCTCGCGGGAAGTGCTTGGCGAAGCGCCGGCGGCTGCCCCGTCGTTCACGGCGCCGGTCGAACTGGCGCCCGCCTGAGCTGATGGCGTCGCCGCCCGCATCACTGCTTCGCCACCGGGCTGAACTCGAAGCGGCGCTGAAGGCCGCGGTCGGCACGGACCCCGGCGGCCTGGCTGCCTCCGCTCGCTACGCCATGGGGTGGGAGGACCGCGACGGCCGGCCCACCGCCGCCGGGGGCAAGCGCATCCGGCCCTCGCTCTGCCTGATGGCTGCGGAGGCGGTGGGGGGCACGGCCATGGATGCGCTGCCCGGGGCGGTGGCAGTGGAACTGATCCACAACTTCTCGCTGGTGCACGACGACATCCAGGACCGCGACCGTGAACGCCATGGCCGCCCGACGCTCTGGTCGTTCATCGGAGAAGGCCAGGCGATCAACGTCGGCGACTTCCTCTACACCCTTGCGATCACCGCCCTCGCGGGGTCGGCAGCGCCGGCGCAACAGCGCCTGGCTGCTCTGGCCGTCCTGAACCGCGCGATAGCTTCGATGATCGGCGGGCAGTGGGACGACCTGAGCTTCGAAGACCGTGGCGAGGTGACCCCGGACGACTACCTGGCGATGGTCGCGGGGAAGACGGCGGCGATGCTGGCGGCCCCACTGGAGATCGGGGCCATCCTTGCCGGCGCCCCGGACGAGGTCTCGACGCCCCTTGGCCGCTGGGGTCTCCAGGTGGGCCTCGCCTTCCAGGTGCAGGACGACGTCCTTGGGATCTGGGGTGACAGCGCCCTCACCGGCAAGTCCAACACCAGCGACATCGCCCGCCGCAAGAAGACGCTGCCGATCATCCACGGGCTGGCCCACCCGGCGGCCGGGGGCGCCATCCGCGAGGCATATGCGGGCGCTACGCCAGACGTGGCGGCCGTAGTCGGGGCACTCGAAGCGGCGGGTTCCGATGCGTACTGTCGAGAGCGCGCGGCGGAGTTCGTCGCCGCGGCCGCAGTCGAACTGGAGCGAGTGGCGCTGCCCGCATCGATGAAGGACGAACTGCGCGCGGTTGGCGAATACCTGATTTCCCGGGAGGCTTGAGGGGGTCCGGCCCGAACCGCTTCGCCGCGGAGTATCAGGCCCGGGTGGTTTCCGGGAGCGCGGTTTCGCCCATAAGGTACTTGTCGATGCCGATGGCGGCCGTCCGGCCCTCGGCGATGGCCCAGACGATGAGCGACTGCCCCCGGGTCATGTCGCCGGCGGTGAACACGCCGGGGACGCTGGTCATCTTGTCCTCGTCCGCCCTGACGTTGCCCCGGTCGGTGAACTCGACGCCAAGCTGTTCGAGGAGGCCGCCCTTTTCGGGGCCGAGGAACCCCATCGCGAGGAAGAGGAGGTCGACCTCGACCTCGAACTCGGAACCGGGGACTTCTTTCATGACCTGGCGGCCGTTTTCCGCGACGAAGTCGACGCGCACCGCGTGGAGCCGCTTGAGGACGCCATTCTCGCCAGAGAGCCGCTGCGTCAGGATCGAATAGTCGCGGACGCCGCCCTCTTCGTGGGCCGAAGAGACGCGGTAGACGTTGGGGTAGGTCGGCCACGGGTTCGCGTCGGGGCGGGTGGCTGGCGGTTTGGGCAGCAGTTCGTACTGGAGCACTTCGCGGGCGCCCTGGCGGAGGGCCGTCCCGAGACAGTCGGCGCCGGTGTCACCGCCGCCGAGGATGACCACGCGCTTGCCGGCAGCGTCGATGAAGCTGTCGCCGGGGATCTCGTCGCCGGCGTTGCGCTTGTTCTGGAGGGGGAGGTACTCCATCGCGAAGTAGACGCCCTTGAGCTCGCGTCCGCGGACGTCGAGGTTTCGGGGCAGCGTGGCGCCGCCGGAGAGGCAGACGGCGTCGAACTGGGCGCGAAGTTCGGCCCCGGTGATGTCGACGCCCGCGTTGACGCCGGCGCGGAAGACCACCCCTTCCGCCTCCATCTGGGCGAGGCGGCGGTCGAGGAAGCGCTTCTCCATCTTGAAGTCGGGGATGCCGTAGCGCATGAGGCCGCCGATGCGGTCGTCCCGTTCGAAGACGGTGACGGCGTGGCCGGCCCGTGCGAGCTGTTGGGCGGCGGCGAGGCCGGCCGGGCCCGAGCCAATCACCGCGACCGACTTCCCCGTGGGCGAGTGCGCGGGTTCGGGTTTGATCCAGCCTTCGTCCCAGCCGCGCTCCACGATCGTGAGTTCGACCTGCTTGATGGTGACGGGGTCGTTGTTGATCCCGAGCACGCAGGCGGCTTCGCAGGGCGCCGGGCAAAGACGGCCGGTGAACTCGGGGAAGTTGTTCGTGGCGTGGAGCCGTTCGAGCGCCTCCTGCCAGCGTTCGCGGTACACGAGGTCATTCCAGTCGGGGATGATGTTCCCGAGGGGGCAGCCCTGGTGGCAGAACGGGATGCCACAGTCCATGCAGCGGGCGGCCTGTTCGCGAAGCTTCGCGACCGGGAAGTCTTCGTAGACTTCGAGCCAGTCGTGGACGCGTGATTCCGCCGGCCTGCGCGTCGGCGTGGCGCGCCGGTACTCCATGAACCCGGTGGGTTTAGCCACGGGCCGCTCCCACCGGGTTGGCGGGCGATGCCTGCGGCGATGCGGTGGCGGCACGGCGGCGCTCCTCCAGGACACGACGGTATTCGATGGGCATGACCTTCACGAAGCGGGCAGCGGCGGCCGGCCAATCCTGCAGGAGACCGCCGGCGACCGTGCTTCCCGTGTACTGGCGATGGCGCTCCATGAGGCCGTGGACCAGTTCGAGGTCTTCCTCTTCCGTGAGCGGTTCCAGGCTGACCATCTCGAGGTTGCAGCGCGCGGGGAAGCTGCCGTCGGCGTCGTAGACGTAGGCGATGCCGCCACTCATGCCGGCCCCGAAGTTGCGCCCGGTCGGCCCGATGATGACCGCGCGGCCGCCGGTCATGTATTCGCAGCAGTGGTCGCCGGTGCCTTCGACGACAGCGACCGCGCCGCTATTACGGACACAGAAGCGTTCGCCGGCGACTCCCCGGATGAAGGCGGAGCCGCTGGTGGCGCCGTAGAGGGCGACATTGCCGATGACGATGTTCTCTTCGGGGATGAAGGTGGCCGTCTTGGGCGGATAGACGACGAGGCGCCCTCCGGAGAGGCCCTTGCCGAAGTAGTCGTTCGAGTCACCTTCGAGTTCGAGCGTGATCCCTGAGGGGACGAAGGCGCCGAAACTCTGGCCGGCGGAGCCGCTGAACTTGATGTGGATCGTGTCGTCCGGGAGGCCGTTGAAGCCGTACTTGCGGGTGAGTTCGCTGCCGATGATGGTGCCGACGGTCCGGTTGGTGTTGCGGATCGGCAGATCCAGGGCGACCTTTTCGCCCCGTTCGAGGGCGGGAGCCACGAGTGGCAGGATCTCCTGGTCCAGGGCGTGGGCGAGGCCGTGGTCCTGGGCGGTGACGCAGCGGGTTGCGACTTCCGGCCCGACCTCGGGGCGATAGAGGATCGCCGAGAAGTCGAGGCCCTGGGCCTTCCAGTGGTTGACGGCGCGGCGCATGTCGAGGAGGTCGCTGCGGCCGATCATCTCGTCGAGGCTGCGGAAGCCGAGCTGGGCCAGCAGTTCGCGCACTTCCTCCGCAACGAAGCGGAAGAAGTTGACGACATGTTCGGCCCGGCCGGTGAACTTCTCCCGGAGCTGCGGGTTCTGGGTGGCGACGCCGACCGGGCACGTGTCGAGGTGGCAGACGCGCATCATGACGCAGCCCATGACCACGAGCGGGGCGGTGGCGAAGCCGTACTCCTCTGCGCCGAGCAGGGCCGCGATGATCACGTCGCGGCCGGTCTTCATCTGGCCGTCGGTCTGGACGATGACGCGGTCGCGAAGCTTGTTGATGACGAGCGTCTGCTGGGTCTCGGCGAGGCCGAGCTCCCACGGCCCACCGGCGTGCTTCAGGGAGGTGAGGGGGCTGGCGCCGGTGCCGCCGTCGTGTCCGCTGATGAGGATCACGTCGGACTTGGCTTTGGCGACCCCGGCCGCGACGGTGCCGACGCCCATCTCGGCCACGAGCTTCACGCTGATCCGGGCGAGGGGGTTGGCATTCTTCAGGTCATGGATGAGCTGGGCGAGGTCCTCGATGGAGTAGATGTCGTGGTGGGGCGGCGGGCTGATGAGGCCGACGCCGGGGATGGCGTGCCGCACTTCGGCGATCCACGGGTACACCTTGGTCCCCGGGAGCTGACCACCCTCGCCGGGCTTGGCGCCCTGGGCCATCTTGATCTGGATCTCGTCGGAGTTGACCAGGTATTCGCTGGTGACACCGAAACGGCCGGATGCGACCTGCTTGATCGAGCTGCGGCGGCTGTCGCCGTTGGCGTCAGGGACGTAGCGGCGGCGGTCTTCGCCGCCCTCGCCGGTGTTGCTGCGGCCGCCGATGCGGTTCATAGCGATCGCGAGGGTCTCGTGGGCTTCGGCGCTGATAGAACCGAACGACATCGCTCCGGTGGCGAAACGCCGGAAGATGTTCTCAGCCGGTTCGACTTCCTCGATCGGGACCGGTGGGCGGTCCGGCTTGAGTTCGAAAAGGCCGCGAAGCGTGGCCATGTTCTCGCTCTGGTCGTTCACCATGCGGGAGTAATCCCGGAAGATCTCGTACTGGCCGGTGCGGGTGGCGTGCTGGAGACGGAAGACCGTGTCGGGGTTGAAGAGGTGGTACTCGCCGTCGCGGCGCCACTGGTACTGCCCGCCCCATTCGAGTTCGTGGAGGCCGCCTTCGCGCGAAGGGAAGGCGCGGTGGTGGTGGGCGAGCGCTTCCATCGCCACCTCTTCGATGCCGATGCCCCCGATGCGCGAGACCGTCTTCGTGAAGTAGGTGTCGACGAGCGGCTCGGAGAGGCCGATGGCTTCGAAGATCTGGGCGCCGCGGTAGCTGTGGACCGTCGAGATGCCCATCTTCGACATGACCTTGACGACGCCCTTCTTGATCGCCTTGAGGTAGTGCTTGGCTGCTTCCTCGGACGAAATGCCGCTGTCGATGTAGCCCTCTTCGCGCATCTGTTCGAGGGTGTCGAGGGCGAGGTAGGGGTTGATAGCGCCCGCCCCATAGCCGATGAGAAGGGCGAAGTGGTGGACTTCACGGGCGTCGCCCGTTTCGACGACGAGGCCCACCTGGGTGCGCTTCTTCTCGCGGACGAGGTGGTTGTGGAGCCCGGCGACCGCCAGCAGTGTGGGGATGGCTGCGTTGTCGGCGTCGACGCCGCGGTCGGAGAGGATGAGGACCTTGGCGCCGTGGCCGATGGCGGCGTCGGCCTGTTCGCAGAGCGCGGCCATCGCGGGGGCGAGCCCGGCGGGGCCGGCCTTTGCAGGGAAGTGCATCGGCAGGACGGTGGCGCGGAGGGCATGGTCGCGCAGCGTCTTTATCTTCGCGAGGTCCTCGTTCGAGAGGATGGGGGTCTCCAGCGCGATCAGGTGGCAGCTCTCCGGCTCGGGGTCGAGGAGGTTGCCTTCGGGGCCGATCACCGTCTTCACGGAGGTCACGATCTCTTCGCGGATCGCGTCCAGCGGCGGGTTCGTGACCTGGGCGAAGAGTTGCTGGAAGTAGTTGTAGAGCGGCTGGGGCCGGTTCGAAAGGACCGCGAGCGGCGTGTCCGTACCCATCGACCCGATGGCCTCTTCGCTGTTCCTGGCCATGGGGCCGAGGATGTACTTCAGGTCTTCGAGGGAGTAGCCGAACGCCATCTGCTGCTTGAGGAGGGTGTCGCCTTCCATCCGGGCCGGCGGTTCGGCGGGCGCCACCTGGTCCAGCGGGAGCAGGTCGCGTTTCAGCCACTCGGCATAGGGCTTCTCGGTGGCGAGGCGGTTCTTCAGCTCGGCGTCGTCGATGATCCGGCCCTCTTCGAGGCTGACCAGGAACATCTTGCCCGGCTGCAGGCGGCCCTTGTGGAGCACGCGCTCGGGCTCGATCGGGAGGACGCCGACTTCCGAGGCCATGACGACGATGTCGTCCTTCGTCACGTAGAAACGGGAGGGGCGGAGGCCGTTGCGGTCGAGGACGGCGCCGATCGACTTGCCGTCGGTGAAGGCCACGGAGGCAGGGCCGTCCCATGGCTCCATGAGGCAGCCGTGGTATTCGTAGAACGCCTTCTTCTCGGGGCTCATGGATTCGTGGCCGCTCCACGCCTCGGGGATGAGCATCATCATCGCGTGGGGGAGCGAACGGCCGGTGAGCACCAGCATTTCGAGGGCGTTGTCGAGGCAGGCGGTGTCGCTGCCGTGCTCGTCGATGATGGGGAGGATCTTGTGGATGTCAGGGATGAGCGGCGTTTCGAAGAGCGACTCGCGGGCCGTCATCCAGTTGACGTTGCCGCGAAGCGTGTTGATTTCGCCGTTGTGGGAAACGTAGCGGTAGGGGTGGGCGAGTTCCCAGCTCGGGAAGGTGTTGGTGCTGAACCGCGAATGGAACATCGCGAGGGCGCCGATCATCCGCTGGTCGGAGAGGTCGGGGAAGTAGCCGCGCACCTGGCGGGCCGTGAGCATGCCCTTGTAGACGAGCGTGCGGCAGGAAAGGCTGGCGAAGTAGAAGTACTCGTGGTCCTTGATGCCCCAGCGGCTGACGGCCTTTTCGAAGCGCTTGCGGATGACGTAGAGGCGGCGTTCGAACGCATCGTCGTCGGCAACGTCGGCGCCGCGGCCGACGAACGCCTGGAACATGGCCGGTTCGCTGGCGAGGGCGGTCGCGCCCACGGCGGCGTTGTTGGTGGGGACTTCGCGCCAGCCGAGAAGGTGCTGGCCTTCTTCTTCGACGATCGCGCTGAAGAGGGCCTGCCCCTGGGCGCGGGCGCGGGCGTCGTGGGGGCAGAAGAGCGTCCCGGCGGCGTAGTGGCCGTCCTCCGGGAGGCGAATCCCCAGGGCGGCGCATTCGCGGCGGAAGAACTCGTGCGGGAGTTGGATGAGGATGCCGGCGCCGTCGCCGGTGTTGACCTCGGAGCCACTGGCGCCGCGGTGGTGGAGATTCTCGAGGGCGGTGAGGCCGTCGTCGATGATCTGGTGGGAACGGTTGCCCTTGAGATGGACGACGAAGCCCACTCCGCAGCTGTCGTGTTCGTGCTGCGGGGTATAGAGACCCTGTGCGGCAGGTAGACCCGGACGAGCCATCGCAGTCCCCATCGGTGTCCCGGGAGCCGCTGAGCGGGGAATGTGCGGAGCCACTGCGCGTCCGGCCGGGACCGGGCCGCTTTGTGAAAACATTCCCAAACTCAAGGGCGCGGGTTGGTGAAAGCTCAGTATAGCAGTCACGTCAAGAACCTCGTCGAGTCCCCCGGGCCGCCGCCCGGCAGATCCGATGGCAGCGATTCCCGCGCCCTATTCCCTGCGCGCCGCTATTCCCCCGGCGCCTATACTGGAAGGCATCGCAATTCCCGGAGCCGTGCCATGACCGAACAGCCATATTGGGACGCCGACCACCTGGAAGAGGTCGTCAGCCAGCGCGCGAAGATCCTCGGCCCGTCCGTCTGGGCAGCGGCGACGCCGGACCCGCGCCCGGTCATCTCCTTCGCCGGCGGGCTCCCCGACATCCCGTCGCTGCCCGGCGAGATCCTCCTCAAGGCGGCCCGCACGGTGGTCGACCGCGAACAGAAAGAGGCGCTCGAATACAACGGCACCTTCGGCCCCCGGCCCCTCCGCGAAGCCCTCGCCGAGCGGTCCTCGCGGCTCGAGGGCATCCCCGTGAGCGTCGACCAGGTCATGATTGTCTCCGGGTCGGCCCACGGGATCGGGTTGATGTGCGAGACCCTCCTGGACCCCGGCGACGTCGTCCTCGTCGAAAGCCCCAACTTCCCCGGCAGCATGCGGACGATCCGCTCGTTCGGGGCACGGCAGGTGGCGGTTCCGATGGACGAACTGGGCCTGCGCGTCGACCTCCTCGAAGAGGAACTGAAGAAGCTGGCGGACGCAGGGCAGCGCGCCAAGTTCATCTACTGCATCCCCACCCACCAGAACCCGGCCGGGATCACCCTCCAGGTTTCGCGGCGAGAGAAGATGGTGGAGCTGGCGCGCCAGTACAAGACCTTCATCCTCGAAGACGACGCCTACGGGGAACTCTGGTTCGACCAGCCGCCCCCGCCGTCGCTCTTCGCCCTCAGCGGCGGCGACCACGCGGTCAAGGTTTCGAGCTTTTCGAAGATCCTCGCGACCGGCCTCCGGATGGGCTGGACGATGGGCCCGGCCTCGCTCACGAGCCGGATGTCGGCGGTGCGCTTCGACATGGGGTCGAGCGCCTTCCTCGGGCGGGTGATCGCCGAGACGATCCGCAACGGCGACCTCGACCGCCACATCGGCAATCTCCGGGGGATCTACCGCCGCAAGCTCGAACGCGTGGAAGACGGCCTTCGCCGCTACTGCGCCCCCTACTGCACCTACAGCCGGCCCGAGGGCGGGTTCTTCCTCTGGCTGCTCCTTCGCCCGGGGATGAGCTCGCGCGACGTCGCGGCGGCGGCGAACGAAAAGGGCGTGCTCGTCGGCCAGGGACCCCAGTTCTTCGCCGACGGCAAGGCGACCCAACATATCCGGGTGGCCTTCAGCTACGTGCCGATGGAAGAGATCGAAGAGGGCATGCACCGCCTCGGCGAAGCGATGGCGGAAGTGGCGGCGAAGAGCGGCGCGAAGTAGGGCCGGTTCGTCCGCGGGCGGGACAGGCGGTAAGCTTCGGGGACAGCCTTTCCCGGAGACTCACATGCCCTACGACACCCGCCAGCACAGCCGCGTCATGCTCGACGGCCCCGGGCGCGCCCCGGCCCGCTCCTACCTCTACGCCATCGGGCTGGAGGCGGAGGAAATCCGCCGGCCCCTCGTGATGGTCGCCCACAGCTGGATTGGGACCATGCCCTGCAACTTCAACCAGCGCGAACTCGCGGCGAAGGTGATGGACGGCGTCCGCGCGGCAGGCGGAACCCCCCTCGAAGTGAACACCGTCTCAATCAGCGACGGCATGTCGATGGGCACCGAGGGCATGAAGGCCTCGCTCATCAGCCGCGAACTCATCGCCGACTCGATCGAACTCGTGGGCGTGGGCTACTCCTTCGACGCTGCCGTGATCATCGTCGGCTGCGACAAGACCATCCCGGCGGGGGCCATGGCGGCGGCGCGGCTGAACATCCCGGCGGTGATGCTCTACGGCGGTTCGATCGCACCCGGGTCGTACCGGGGGCACGACGTCACCGTGCAGGACGTCTTCGAGGCCGTCGGGCAGCACGCCGCCGGGAAGATGACGGACGCGGAGCTGGACGCGCTCGAACGGGTCGCCTGCCCGGGGGCGGGGGCCTGCGGCGCCCAGTACACCGCGAACACGATGGCGACCGTGATCGAATTCATCGGGCTGGCAGCGATGGGAAGCGGCACCGTCGGCGCCACGGACCCCCGCAAGGAGAAAGTCGCCTTCCGCACCGGCGAACTCGTGATGGACGTGCTCAAGCGCGGCGTGAGGCCCTCCGACATCCTCACCCGCGAGGCGTTCGAAAACGGGATCGCCTGCGCCGCCGCGACCGGGGGTTCGACGAACGTCGTCCTCCACCTGACCGCGATGGCGGCGGAGGTCGGGATCAAGCTCGAAGTCGACGACTACGACCGGGTGAGCAACGCGACGCCCCTGATCGGTGACCTTCGACCCGGCGGCCGTTACGTCGCTCTGGACATGGACCGCGCCGGCGGCACGCCCCTCCTGGCCAAGCGCCTCGTGGACGCCGGCAAGCTCCACGGCGGCGCCATGACCGTCACCGGCAAGACCATCGCCGAGGAAGCGGCGGCCGCGGTCGAGACGCCGGGCCAGGACGTCATCGTGCCGGTGGAGTCGCCCCTGAAGCCGACCGGCGGCCTCGTCATCCTGAAGGGGAACCTGGCGCCGGAAGGGTGCGTCATCAAGGTCGCCGGGCACGAACGGCTCGAACATCGGGGCCCGGCGCGGGTGTTCGAACGGGAAGAGGACGCCTTCGCCGCAGTCTCCGAACGGACGATCAGGGCCGGCGACGTGATGGTCATCCGGAACGAGGGTCCGAAGGGCGGCCCCGGCATGCGCGAGATGCTCGGGGTGACGGCGGCGCTCGTCGGCGAGGGCCTGGGCGAAACCGTCGCGTTGCTCACCGACGGGCGCTTCAGCGGCGCAACCCGTGGGCTCATGGCCGGGCACGTCGCCCCCGAGGCGGCGGTCGGCGGGCCGATCGCGCTCGTCCGCGAGGGCGACATCATCAACATCGACATCCCCAACCGGCGCCTCGACCTGGAGGTAGGGCAGGCTGAGTTGGACCGCCGGAAGGCCACCTGGAAGGCCCCGGAGCCAAAGTACAAGCGCGGCGTGTTCGCGAAGTACGCGCGGGGCGTATCGAGCGCCTCGGAGGGCGCGGTCACGCGGTAGCCCCCATGGCCTATTCGACGACCCTTCGCGACGCCCTCGACCCGGCGGTGATGACCCTGCCAGGGGTGAGCGCGCGGGCGATGTTCGGGGCACACTGCTACATGGTCGACGGCAAGATGTTCCTGATCCTCCTGGGCGACTCGCTCATCCTCAAGCCGGCAGCGGCGGACGAGGACACGCTCCGGGACGGGTTCGGGGCGGTCGCCTGGTCGCACCGGCCCGGGCAAACCTTTGGGCGCTTCATGGAAGTTGGGGCTGGCGCCTGCGCGGACACCGGGCGCATGATCCCCTTCATCCAGGACGCGTGCGAGGCACGACGAAGGGAGCGCAAGTGACACAGCCGCCAGCCGAAGCGCCGAAACCCGCGAAGCCCCCCCGGCTCCCGTTCGAACTGCAGGACGGCGAATACGTCCTCGTCTTCTGCCGCCGCCACTGGCTCTACGTCTACCCGAAGCTGGTGGGGATGGCGCTCGTGGCCGTGCTGGGGCCGGTGCTGCTGGCGCTGGTCGTGTCGAAGACGGCGGGGATGGACGGGACAGCCGCGAAGGTGGTCTGGGTGATCATCGCGGCGTGGGCGGTCTACTGGGCGGTCCGGATGTACTTCACCTGGTTCCGCTACCACTACGACATCTGGGTCGTGACGAACCAGCGCATCGTCGACTCGATCAGGCGGCACTGGTTCCACCACCAGATGGCGTCGGCCGACCTCGTCGACGTCGAGGACATCCGCGTCCACAAGGAAGGCGTGCTGCCGACCATGTTCAACTTCGGCGATGTACGCTGCCAGACGGCGGCGGAACAGCCCAACTTCATCCTCGCGGGGATACCGCGGCCCGCCGACGTGCTCGGAGTCGTCGACCGCCACCGCGACGCGGCGCGGCGGGCGCTCCGCGGGGTGTGATGGCAGCGCGGCGGACCGGCCGATGGGTCTTCCCGGTGCTGGCCGCGTTCTTCGCTCTTTCGAGTTTCGGTCTCCCGGCGGTAGATAGCCACGGCGAGGTCGGGGCAGCGGCAACCGATACCCCGGGGACGGCGGTGCTGGCGGGACTGGCGCTCGACGGGTTGCCGGCGCACCCGTCCGTCTCGACGACGCAGGTCTACCAGGGCGGCGCTGTCCGCATTTCCGTCGCGGCCGCGGCCACGGGTTCGGTGACGATGCTCGGCCGGACCGCGGCCTTGCTGGACGGCGGCCAGGGCACGCTCGTGGCGATCCTGGGCGTGGGGACGGAGGACGCCGTCGGCCCAACGCCGCTGAGGGTGGACATCGTCGACCGCTGGGGGGAAGCCGCCCGCTTCGACGTGGCGGTCGAGGTCTTGCAGACGCAGTGGACCGTAGACTACATCGTGCTGCCACCGGGAGTGGGGGGTGGCCTGACCGCGGAGATCATCCAGGCGGAAGAGGACCGGCTGCGGGCGATCTACTCCGGCGTCACGGCGGTGCGGTGGGAAGGGATCTGGGTTGCGCCGGTGGACCTCGGCCTCTTCCCCATCAGCGGCTATTTCGGGGAGCAGCGGTCGTTCAACGGGGGACCGGTGTCCGGCCACCACGGCGGCACCGACATCGGCTCCCGTGCGGCGGGCCCCTCGATCGAAGGCGCCGCCGTGGCCGCGACGAACGCCGGCGTCGTCGTCCTCGCCGAGGAGATGGCCGTGCGCGGGAACATGGTCATCGTCGACCACGGCGGGGGCGTGTTTTCGGGCTACGCCCATCTCCAGCAGCTTGCCGTGGTCGCCGGCCAGCCGGTCGGGAAGGGCCAGGTGCTGGGCCACGCCGGGACTACGGGGCTTTCGACTGGGCCGCACCTCCACTGGGAACTCGCCGCCGGGGGCGTGCTGGTGGACGGGTTGCGCTGGCTGGACGGGACGCAGGGGTTCTAGTCCCTCCGGGCTTCCGTCGCGAAGAGTCAGCGGGCGAGGGCGAACTCCCCTGCGAGCAGTTCGTAGGAGCGCACCCGGGCGGCGAAGTCGTGGGTGATGGTCACGACGATGAATTCGTCGACCCCGCCGAATTCCGCCCCGAGTTCGAGCATGCGGTCGCGGCAGTGGCCGGGCGAGCCGTGAATCGACCGGCGGCGCGTGTAGCCGATGTAGTCGAGCTCGGCCTCGGTGTAGGCGAACGCCTTCGCTTCTTCGGGTGAAGGGATGCCGCCGCGCTGACCGTGGTTGTTGGCGATGCGCCACGACCAGCGGCTCCAGGAGAGGTGCTCGGCTTCTTCGTCCGTCTCTGCGCATGTGGCGGATATGGCGAGCGCGGCGCGCGGTTCGCTCAAGAACGGCGACGGCTCGAAGCGCTCACGGTAGCGGCGGATGACGTCCTCGCCGCCTTCGGGGCTGATGAAGTGGGCGAAACAGAAGCTCCAGCCGAGTTCGGCGGCGTAGTCGGCACTGGTCTGCGTCGAACCGAGCAGCCAGAGTTCCGGCATGGTCTCGCCTTCGGGCATGGCGCGAATCCCGTGAAAGGGATGTTCCGGCGGGATGGTGCCCGAGAGGAACCCGTAGAGGTCGAGCAACTGGCCCGGGTAGTGTTCGACACCGAGCCTGCCGGGGCCGGTGGCCAGCGCGTCGGCGGTCCGGCGGTCGCTGCCGGGGGCGCGCCCGACGCCGAGGTCGATGCGGCCGGGATAGAGCGCTTCCAGCATCCGGAACTGTTCGGCGACCTTGAGCGGGCTGTAGTGCGGGAGCATGACGCCGCCGGAACCCACGCGGATGCGCTCCGTCCGGGCCGCGACCTGCCCGATGAGCACCTCCGGGGAGGCCGAGGCGAGCCCGCCGGAGCTGTGATGTTCGGCCAGCCAGTAGCGGCTGTAGCCGAGGCGGTCGCAGGCCTCGGCCAGGGCGATCGTCTCGCGGATGGCGCTGGTGGCGCTGCCGCCCTTGCTGATGGGTGACTGGTCGAGGACGCCGAGTGTGGTCATGTTCCGCCAGGACGGGTGGGGTCAGGCGAGCATAGCAGCCGGTCAGGGCAAACGCTGATGCCGCGCTGGGCCGGGGGCCGTAGAATCCGGGCAATGCCGGGTCCGACACGGGCTTCCATCACGCGGCTCCTGTTGCCGCTCGCCGCGAGCGTGATCGTGCTCGCCGGGGTGAAGCAGGCGGCCGGCATCCTCAACCCGCTTCTGCTCGCGCTCTTCATCCTCCTCGTGCTGGTGCCGATGTTGCGCTGGCTGCGCGAGCGGGGGCTGCCGGGCTGGCTGGCGGTGACAACGGTCGCCAGCTTCGTTCTCCTCGTCGGGGCGGTGGGGGTCACCTACACCGTCGTCACCGCGAAGGAGATCTCCGACAAGCTGCCGGAATACAAGGACCAGCTCGCGGAACGGCAGGAGACGGTCGAGAACTGGCTGGAAGAGCAGGGCGTGGACGTCGCCGCCCTCAAAGAGGACAACAACCTCGACGGTAACGACGCCCTCCAGTTCGCCGTGGACTTCGCGCTCGGGATGGCATCGACGTTGACGAGCACGGTGCTGATGGGCGTGGTGCTCGTGTACCTCCTCGCGGAGTCGGCGGGGTACTCGAAACGGTTCCACCGGGCCATCGGTGAGCAGGCCCCGTTCCACCGGGCGCTGGAAGACTTCGCCCGCGACCTGGGGAAGTTCATGAACCTCCGGGCGTGGCTGGGCCTGATCGCCGCGATCTTCGACGCGATCCTGCTGTGGGCGCTGGGGGTGGACTTCGCCGTCTTCTGGGGGGTCCTGTCCTTCGCGATGAGCTTCATCCCGAACGTTGGGTTCATCATCGCCCTGGTGCCCCCGACGGTCCTCGCCTTCATCGAATTCGGCGTGGTGAAGTCGCTGGTGGTGCTGGGCGGATACATCGCCATCAACTCTGGGATCGACTACATCGTCGCCCCCCGCATGCTGGGCCGGGGGCTGAACCTGTCGCCGCTCGTGACCTTCCTCGCGGTCGTCTTCTGGGCATGGATCCTCGGGGCGCCGGGGGCGTTCCTGGCGCTGCCGCTCACCCTCGCGATCAAGAAGCTGGTGTTGGAACAGTTCGAAGAGACGCGCTGGATCGCAGCGGTCATCGGCACCGACGACGGGGCCCGGCCTGCCGCCCTCGAACCAGCCGGCGAGGCCCCGGCGGACGCGGCGGGCTGACCTGCCCCGGCCTGGAGCTCAGGGCGCGGCCGAGTTCCAGACGTCGAGGAAGTTGGTGAGCATCCGCGCCGTCGCGCCCCAGATCAGGTCCTCCTGCCACTGGTAAGAGGGGAAGACGTACTCGCGGCCATTGACGAGCCGCCGGTCGGGGATGAGCGTCGCCGGCTGCAGGAGGTGAGGGATGGGCACTTCCAGCAGGTAGGCGACCTCGTCGTCGCTGAAGCGCCAGTCGTAGGGGTACTGCTGGAGCCAGCCGACGAACGGCGTCACCCGGAAGTTGCTGACGGTCACCATGTCGTCGAGGCGGCCGAGGATCTCCACGTGCCCGGGGAGGACGCCGATCTCCTCGTGGGTTTCGCGCAGCGCCGTGAAGACAAGGTCGGGGTCGCCGGGGTCCCTGCCACCGCCGGGGAAGCTGATCTGGCCCTTGTGATCCTGGACGCGGTCCGTGCGCTTCTGAAAGACGATGTGCTGCTCGCCGGCGTGGTCGTAGATAAGGACAAGGACGGCGGCGGCCATCTTCCCGGGGTCGACTTCGATGACCTGGGGTTCGTAGGCCTCAAGTGCCCGGCGGAGCGAGTCTTTCACCCAAACATGATATGACGGCGGCGGGTGGATTCGCGCAGTTCGTCCCAGA
Source organism: Chloroflexota bacterium (assembly GCA_016234445.1). Classification (GTDB taxonomy): domain Bacteria; phylum Chloroflexota; class Dehalococcoidia; order Tepidiformales; family Tepidiformaceae. The sequence goes on from JACRBT010000004.1 coordinate 230,791, forward strand.
TTTCCTCGTTGATGGCGGCCGCTTCCTCGCCGGGGAGAGTCTCGACGAGCGCCTGGACCTCGACAAGCATGCGGCGGAGCCGGTCGTTCTCGGCCTGGAGCTTCGAAACGTGGAGGTCGGCGTTCGGATTGGCGGCGATCTCCTGGAGCATCTTGCTGCGAATGGCGCCGGTGGGCATCGCCCGGGAGGCGCGGCGAAAGAGCGCGACCATGGCGTCGTTCTCTTCGGCGAAGCGAGCGGCGGCGCGGTCGTACTCCTGGGCGAGCATGCTCAGGATGCCGGCGACGCTGCCGATGTTCTGCTGGGCGAAGGGCGTCTGGAGCTCCGGCGCGAGCTTGAGCATCAGGACGCCGGCCATGCCCATCATCACCTGCGGCGGTTGCGGCCTCATGCGCCCCTCCCGAGGCTCCGCAGGATGACCTCTTCCTGGAAGTTGAGGAGCCAGTAGGAGGTGGTGACCATGATCAGCTCCTGGGTGCGCCCGTCGGCATAGGACCGCGCGCCGGTCAGCCAGATTCCCTGCCCCTTGACCCCGCTGAAGACGTCCCACCAGCGGAGGGCCTTGCGATCGACCTTCATCCCGCTGGCCTTTTCGTAGACAGCGATGGCTTCGTCCTGGGCGACGATCCCGCCCTTCTTGCCGTCGCGCCCCCATTCCCAGACTTCGTGGCAGGACCAGGCGAGGTCCTCCATTGGGTCACCGAGGTGCGCCATCTCCCAGTCCAGGACTCCGTGGATGCCTTCGTCTGTATAGAGGAAGTTGCCGACGCGGTAGTCCCCATGGACGACCACCACCTTCTTTGCCGGCGGAGGCGGGTTCGCCCGAAGCCAGCGGATGGCGGCCCGGGTGATGGGGTTGGGGCTCTGCTCGTTCTTGTCGATCATGCCTTCCCAGTAGGCGAGCTCGCGCTTCCAGCATTCGTTGGCCGCGGGCACGGGGACGGCGGACTCGATCGGCGAGCCGCGCCAGTCGAAGCGCTGGATCTCGCCGAGGATCTCGTAGAAGCGCCGGGCGAGCATCGGCCGGGCGGCGTCGTAGCGGGGTTCGAGGATGACCCGCGGGTTGGAGTCGCAGCCGACGATGCGGTCCATGATGAAAAAGGCCGCGCCGAGGTGTTGCGGGTCCTGTTCGAGCCAGCGCATGCCGGGGACCGGGACACTGGTGCCGGCGTAGGCACGATAGAAGGCGTACTCAACTTCCCGTTCGGATTCCACCAGCGACGCGGGCGGGTCGATGCGGACGATGAACGGGGATGTCTTCGGCTGCCCGGCTTCCGTCCACTCGGCGTCGTACATCCAGGTCTCCCGGGAAGCGCCGCCGGGGATGCGAAGGAGGTTCGTGACCTTGAGTCCGCTTGCCCCGGGGAGCCGGGGTTCCATGTAGCGTTCGAGGGCTGTCGCATCCACCGAGCGGCATCGTGTCGTAGCCCGGACGGAGTGTCAAACGACGGCCGGTTATTCCAGCGCCGCGACCAGCGCAAGCGTGAGGAGGTCATAGCCAATTGCGAGGGGGTGGACGTCCGGGGTGGCGTCCAGCATGTGGGTGACGGCCCCCGCGCGGCCCTGGATCACCCCGAATCCGTCGGCGTAGCGGGCGCCGTTCTCCGCGGCGATCCCCCTCGCAAGGGCGTTGACCCGTTGGACCACCGCGTCGGTCTCCGCTTCGAGGCCAACGTCCGCCCCGAAGCCGATGCTGAAGGGGTTGTACATGCCCAGGAAGACCACGGTCGCGCCCGGGGCGGCCTCCTTGACGCGCCGGAAGATGACCCGGAGGTTCCCCTCGTAGCCGGCGAGCGTCAGTTCGAGGCGCTCCTGGCAGGCAGGGGTGGTGACGGTCTCGCTGCAATCGGGGGAGTAGAGGTGGCCGAGAAGGTCGTTCGCCCCGATGTCGATGGTGACGTAGGCGACCCCGGTGGCCTTCATAAAGGCGATGGCGTCGGAGAGCTGACCGTCGCGGATGAGCCCACCCGAGGTCTGCCCGGAGACGCCGAAGTTGCGAAGGCCGTACTCCTTCCCGTCGCGAAGCTGGAGCTGGTTGTGGAAGCGGGAAACGTACCCATCGCGGGCGGCATCGACGCCCACGTTGGCCGCGAGCGAGTCCCCGAGGGCGACGTAGTAGGGCGCGCTGCCGTGTTCGAGCGCATCGACGACGCCGGGGGGCACCCTTGCGGCCGGTGGCTTGAGCCGGTCCCCGAGCGCGGCGACATTCTCCGAGACGGCGGTCATCAGTGTGCCGAGGGTGACGAGTTCGCCGCCGCCCGTGAGCCCGACCACCACCACCCGGCCTTCACCGATGGCCACGGACTGGACCTCGGCGCCGTGGGCAGCCAGCGTCTTGTTTACGTCGGTAGCCGATTCGATGAGGGTTTCGACGGCGCTGCGGGCGAACCCGGGGAGGGTGAAGTTCCCCATGTGCACCCGGTCGACGCGGAAGTCGACCTCACCCGCGTTCACGCTCGCGCTGATGGCGCCGTCGGCCGTGACCCCTCCCTTCTTGAACAGCGCCCTGAACTTGATCGTCCCCTGCCCGCCATCCTTGCCGTCGACAACCTCCAGGTCGACCCGGCGGAAGGGGTTGCTGTCGCTGCCGGCGAGCGTGTCCTGGAGGACGGCGCCGAGTTCTGCGACGGTCATTTCGACGCGGAAGCCACCGGAGCCGTCGGCGGCGTCGAGCTTCGCCGTCGCGGATTCGAGGGCGACCGGGTCGGCGGCGTCGACGGGGCCGTCGTTGTTCGCGAGGGCGCTGAGGAGGCTGAGCGTGCTGTAGCCGCCGTAGAGGATGGAGCCGACGATGAGGACGCCGAAGGCCGCGGTGATCCACGTGAGGAACCGGCGGCCCCAGATGAACCCATACACGACGGCCGCGACCACAAGGAGGAAGAGGAACAGCGTCGGGATTTCGCCGACGGTGAAGAGCCCGAGGGGCATCACGGTGATGACGACCAGGATGCCAAGGACGATGACGAGGGCTCTCATGGGCAGCCTCCGGGTTCCGGATGGGCACGGCGTCCCGGGCGCATTGTACGGGCGCGGTAGCCAGGCGCGCATGCGCGGGGGGCGGGAGAGCGTCAGCGGACCTCCGCGTTCGTCACCCCAGGAACCGAGCCTGATTCGACACGATGTCTCTTTACCTTGGCTGTCTTTTGCGGGGCGATCCCGCTGTAACGGGTGAGCGCCCCGGCACACAGAAGGTGCAGTGATGGCCATCACCCTCCAAAGCCCCGTCGCGAAACACAGCCGCGGGGAACGCACCGGGTGGAGCTTCTCCATTCCCCAACTCTCAGGAGACTTCATGTTCACGGCACTCTCAATTCGCCGCCGGACCTTCGCGGGGCTACTGCTTCTCGCCGGGGCCCTCGCGGTCCTCACCTCCCAGGCCGGGAGCGCCTCGGCGAAACCCCTCGCCTCCGGGGCGGTCTACACCCTTAGCAACGCCGCTACCGGGAACCAGGTCATCGCTTTCCAGCGTGCCGACGACGGGACACTCACCCCGGCCGGATCCTTCGACACCGGCGGAACCGGTAACGGGGGGAACCTGGGCTCGCAGGGCGCGCTTGCATTGAGCCGGAACGGCCGCTACATCGTTGCGGTGAACGCGGGAAGCGACAGTGTCTCGCTCCTGGCGGTCCGGCCGTCAGGGCTCGAACTGCTCGACACCGCCGCAGCGCAGGGCACAACCCCCATCAGCGTGACGATTCACGGTGACATCGTCTACGTGGTCAACGACGGCTCGGACAACATCGCCGGCTTCCGCATCGACGACGACAGCCTTCACGCCATTCCCGGCTCCGTGCAGACGCTCGGCGCGGGGGCAGCACCGGGCCAGATCAGCTTCGATAGCCGTGGCCGCACGTTGGTCGTCAGCGTGAAGAACACCAACCAGCTCGTCACCTTCCAGGTCGACGACGAAGGGCGAGCCGGCGCCGGTCAAGCGACCGCAAGCGCGGCTCCGGTGCCGTTCGGATTCGCGATCGACCACAAGAACCACGCCATCGTTTCGGAAGCGCCCGGTAGCGACCTCTCTTCCTACCAGCTGGCGAAAGACGGCACCGTGACCCTGATCGATGGCCCGGTGGGGAACGGACAGGCCGCAGCCTGCTGGGTCGCGCTCAGCAAGGACGACCGCTACGCCTTCTCGGCCAACGCCGGTAACTCCACGATCTCGACCTACCGGGTCGAAGGCGACGGCAGCCTCACGCTGCTGTTCCCGGTCGCGGGCAATACCATCGGTGGCCCGCTGGACCTCGCGGTCAGCAACGACGGCCACTTCCTCTACGCGATCAGCCGCGCGTCGCACACGATCAGCGAATTCGCTATCGGCGACGACGGCTCTCTTGCCTTCATTGGTTCGACTTCCGACCTCCCGACGGCCTCGGCTTCCGGCCTCGTCGCGAAGTAGATCCGGGACCATCAACCACCTGGAAGGGAGGAGGGCGAGTCGCCTTCCTCCCTTCTGGCACGCCACTCAGAGGCGAAGGGGACTGTTGCAGCCACCGCTCCTCGCTGCAAGCAACCACAGGAGGGACGTCACGGACGTCCTCAACCGGCTCAATTTGCTGCGCCGCGGGAGCGCGCGGTCTCGCCGTCGCCGCGAGACGGTCCTCGCGCCCCCCGCTTTCGACGTTCATGATTGCGAGAGGCCATGACCTTTTCACACTCTCCGGGGTCGAAGTTAGAAACCGACGATGCGGGGCTGCTGGCTCGCCTGCGGCGGCGTGACGAGGCGGCCTTCGCCGAGCTTGTGGACCGCTACCACGGCCAGATGGTCCGCGTTGCGATGTCGTTCGTTCGCGACCGGCAGGTGGCCGAGGAGGTGGTCCAGGACGCATGGCTTGGTCTCCTCAAGGGCCTCGACCGGTTCGAAGGGCGCTCTTCGATCAGGACGTGGCTCTTTGCCATTCTCACAAACGTTGCCAGGACCCGCGGCCGCCGCGAAAACCGGTCGGTGAGCTTGTCGTCGCTTGCCCCCGGCCCAGACGAAGATCCCTCATCCGTGGATCCCTCGCGGTTCTTCCCGAGCGGTCACGATCATGCCGGTCACTGGACGTCGGTCCCCAACGACTGGGAGGCGGTTCCGGAAGAGCGTCTGCTCTCGGCTGAGACTCGCGCCTGTATCGACTCGGCAATCGCATCGTTGCCGGAAATGCAGCGCGCCGCCATCGAATTGCGCGACGTTCTTGGCTGGTCCGCCGGCGACGTCTGTAACACACTCCAGATCACGGAGACTAACCAACGTGTCCTTCTTCACCGCGCTCGCTCGAAAGTTCGCCGAAGCCTGGAAGCGTACCTCGCCGCTGGAGAGTGACGGATCCGCCGAACCGGCGCTGACCTGCCATGAACTTGTCGAACTCGTCACCGCGTACATCGAAGGTGCGCTCCCGGATGGCGACCGCCAGCGGTTCGAGGCGCACGTCGATGTCTGCCCGGGCTGCGACGCCTACCTTCACCAGATGCGCCAGACAATTCAGCTCGCCGGCACGCTGCGGGAAGAAGATGTTGCGAGCGATGCGAAGGAGACGCTGCTGGCCGCTTTCCGCGATTGGAAGGCGTCCGAATCGGCGGAAACGTCCGACTGATCCGCCTTTACGGGTCCGTCGCGAACTTCCGGGTGCGGCCGCGGAAACTGCGCTCGGCGGTTTCCCCGTACCGGGCGCATTCTACGTTCGCGGTCAACCGGCGCGCATGCGGGGTGAGGCCCGGGAGACGGGGCAGAGAAACGCCCTACAACGTGCCCTTGGTGCTTGGGATTTCGCCGCCGCGGCGGGGGTCGATGCGGCAGGCGGCGTCGAGGGCGCGGGCAAGGGCCTTGAAGCAGGCCTCGGCCTTGTGGTGGTCGTTCGTCCCCGAGAGTGAGCGCACGTGGACGGCGGCCTTGAGCGTGAACGCGAACGACTCCAGGAAGTGGTCCAGGAGGTCCGGGGGCATGCCGCCGACTTCGCGGCCGAGCAGGCGCAGGTCCAGCTGCGCATAAGGCCGGCCGCTGAGGTCGACGGCGGCGAAGGCGAGGGCTTCGTCCAGCGGCATATAAGCGGAGCCGGCGCGGACGATGCCCGCCTTGTCCCCGAGGGCGCGCGCGAACGCCTCGCCCAGCGCGATGCCACAGTCCTCGACCGTGTGATGCTGGTCGATGTGGAGATCACCGGTGGCGCGGATCTCGATGTCGAAGACGCCGTGCTTGGCGATGTGGCTGAGCATGTGGTCGAAGAAGCCGATTCCGGTCTCGGTCACGAACTTCCCGGTGCCGTCCAGGTTCACGGTGACGGAGATCTTCGTCTCGGCGGTGTTGCGTTCGACGGTGGCGATGCGAGCGGTCATGCGTCCTCCAGGTTGCGAAGCGCGGCCAGCAGCCGGTCCGTGTCCTCCGGGCGGCCGGCGCTGATCCGGATGTAGTTGGCGAGGTCGGGCCTATCGTAGTAGCGGACGAGGACACCCTGCTTGCGGAGGGCGTCGCGGACGTCCTTCGCCCGGCGGCCGAGCACCCGGAAGAGGACGAAGTTCGCCTCCGAGGGGACCGGTTCGAGCCAGCCGAGTTCGGCGATCAGGCGCACCATCCGCTCGCGTTCGGCGACGATGGCGGCGACCGTCTCCCGGATGACGCCGCGGTGGGCGATGGCCGTCCGGGCGGCAACGTCGGCGGCGACGTTGACGTTGTATGGCTGCTTGATCGCCATCATCCGCGTGGCGAGTTCGGGGTCGCTGAGCGAATAGCCGACGCGCAGGCCCGCGAGGCCCGCCCACTTGCTGAACGTCCGGAGGATGACGAGGTTGCGGTAGCGGGCCAACAGCGGCGTGAGGCTGTGGCCGGAGAACTCGACGTAGGCCTCGTCGATGACGACGAGCGCGGGCAGCTCGCAGACGGCCGCGGCCTCGGCTTCGGAGAGCGAGGTGCCCGTCGGGTTGTTCGGCGAAGTGAGGAAAACGACGCGCGCGCCCGCTTCCACCGCCTTACGGATGCCCGGGATGTCCGGGGCGAACCCCTCGAGCCGGGGCACGTCGATCACCCGGGCGCCGCAGATCTTCGCGAGGAAGCCGTACATCCCGAAGGTGGGGGTCACGTTCACCACCGCCTTCGGCATGACGAGGCGAAGGACGATGTCGATGAGGTCGTCCGCGCCCGTGCCGCCGACCACCTGCTCCGGCCTTACACCGGCATACCCGGCGATCGCCTCGCGGAGTGCGGCCTGGCCCGGGTCGGGGTAGATGTGGAGGTCGGCGTGGGTGATCGCTTCGACGACTTCCGGGATGGGGCCGTAAAGGTTCTCGTTCGCGTCGAGCTTCACCAGCCGCTCGACGGGCAGGCCGATCTCGCGCGCGAGCACGTCAAGGGGCTGGACCGGCACATATTCCTCGAGCTGGTCGAGGTCCGGGCGAAGGAGCGTCAGCGGGTCCATCTCCCTACTTTACCGTAGGAGCGCGGTACGGCCCGGCGGGACCTCAGCGGCCCTGGATGCGGCGCTCGACCGAGGCTGCGTGGGCGGTGAGCCCTTCCGCCCGGGCGATGATGCTGGCGGCGCGGGCGAGCTCCTCCGTGATCTCGTCCGGCAGGTTGACCACGCTCGTCGTCTTGATGAAGTCGCTCACCCCAAGCGGCGAACTCCAGCGGGCGCTGCCTCCGGTCGGCATCGTGTGACTGGGGCCGGCCGTGTAGTCGCCGACAGCTTCGGGCGAACCCTCGCCGAGAAAGAGGCCGCCGGCGTTGCGCACCTTCGCCGCGTAGGCCATGGGCTGTTCCACGACCAGGCAGAGGTGCTCGGGCGCGTAGTAATTCGCGAGTTCGATGGCGTGGTCGATGTCGTTGACGAGGATACAGCCGCCGCGGTTGTCCAGGGCTGCCCGCGCGATCTTCGCCCGTTCGAGCTTTCCCAGCTGGCGTTCGATGCAGCGGCTGACCTCGTCCGCGAGGAAGTGCGACGGCGTCAGGAGGATGGGGCTCGCCAGGGCGTCGTGCTCCGCCTGGGCGAGGAGGTCGGCGGCGACCAGTTCCGGGTTCGCGCTTTCGTCGGCGATGATCACCGTCTCCGTGGGGCCAAAGATGGAGTCGATGCCGACGTCGCCGAAGACCTGCTTCTTGGCGATGGTCACGAAGAGGCCGCCAGGCCCGCAGATCTTGTCGACGCGGGGGATGGATTCGGTGCCGTAGGCGAAGGCGGCCACGCCTTGGGCGCCGCCCGCCCGGAAGACGCCGTCAACGCCGGCAATGTCGGCCGCGACCAGCTTCACCGGCGGCACCGAGCCGTCGGGGAGGATCGGGCTCGTCATGTAGAGTTCGTCGACGCCGGCGACCCGCGCGGGGATGGCGCACATGAGGACCGTGCTCGGGAGCGGGGCGCGCGTGCCCGGGATGTAGAGGCCAACCCGCTGGATGGCGCGCGTGAGCTGGCCGAGGCCGCTCTGGTTGAAGTCGAACCAGGCGCCGCGCATCTGCTGTTCGTGATAGCGGCGGATGCGCCCGGCGGCGAACTTGAGGGCGTCGACGATCTCGCCGTCCACGGAGTTGTAGGCGGCGCGGATCTCTGCTTCGGAGACACGCAGGTCGCCGGCCTGGGCGTTGTCGAACCGCGTGTTGTAGAAACGGACCGCGTTGTCGCCGTCTTCGCGGATGTCGCGGATGACCCGGCGGACGACCTCTTCAGGCGCGAGTTCCTGCCCGAAGGCGCGGAAGATCGTCTCCCGTACGTCCATCGGGAGCTCGTCGGTTTCGAGTGGTTTGCGCGAAAGGAGGAGGCGGCGGCCCTCCTCGGCGTTCCTGATTATCCGCATGCCAGGTACCTTTCCACCGCTTTGCGGGCGGCATCCGTCGATCGCTGGACGAACGCGTTAACCTCGGCGCTGGTCACATGGGCGATCGTCTCGTCGAGCAGTTCGGGGAGGTTGTCGAGGAAGGAAGTCAGCGTCTCGCCCTCTTCGAGGCCGCCGTAGCGCAGGTGATTCGAAATCATCCCGCGCATGCGGTCCCAGTCCATCGTGCGGGCGGCGACGTCGACGGTCACCTTCCGCCAGCGTTCGAGCGTCTCACATTCGACGAACCCCGCTTCGATGTTCTCGACCGTGCAGGCCAGTGCCCCGAGCAGGTCCTGCTTCAGTTCCGGGTCGTTGCCATAGGCGCGGTCGAGGTCGAACTGGAGGAGGCGGTCCATGACGTTGGCGCGGATGGCCCCACCGAGCGCATCGTGGCGGGCGAAGAAGGGGCGGTAGATTCCCGTTATGTACTGCTCGTCCATCACCAGGTGGCTGATGTAGCCGGCGACGAAGGCGCGGGTCGCCGGGTTCAGGTCCTCAGGCCGCCCGAGGCCGGCGTGCTCGGCCAGGAACGTGCTCACCGAGTCCTGGTGCCCGGGTTCGTTCAAGTCGAAAAAGTGGGTGCTGAAGCGGTCCTGGCGCGTGAGCACGCGGATGTCCGGGGTGGTGGCGCCGAGCAGGTACGTGCCCGGGCAGTCCCCGAGCGACGCTTCGGCCACGCCGCGGGCAATGTCGCGGGCGAGCACCATGTGGAGCGTTATTGGAGGCATCAGACGGCGGGGACGGCGGCAGCCGCGCGCTGGAACCGCCGGATGAGGTCGGCGAGGAGGGCGGTCTGCTTCGTCACCGGGTCCCGGCGGACGATGACGCAGGCCGTCGACTCCATGAACGGGTCGAGCATCTTGAGCCCGTTGGCGCGGATGCTCGTGCCGGTTTCGGTGCCTTCGACGAGGAAGTCGGCATCTTCGGGGACAAAGCCCTCGCTGGCGCCGGCGACGGGGATGATCGTGGTGTCCTGGAGATGGTGGTCGCGGGCGAAGCGTTCGGCCGTCGCGGGGAATTCGCTGGCGATGCGCACTCGGCGGCCCAGGTGGTTCCAGATCGTGACTGCTTCCGCGGTCGTCTCCGCGGGGAAGGCGGCGTCGACGACGGGGCCGATGCGGTAGCGGTTGGTGCCCAGGTCGACCGCCATCTCCACGGGCGAGCCGGGGAACTTGCTGAGATGCTCGTGGAGGAGGTCGCGCCCGCTGATGGCGATGTCGAACATGCCCATCGCGACGAGCTGGGGCATGTCCTGGGGGCGGACGACCTTGACCGCGAGCCCCGGGATGCCGCTGATCGGGCGGCGGACGTAGGACTGCTCGTTGTAACCCTCGAATTCGAGCCCGGCCTCGCGAAGGGCCGACGGGGTGTGGCGCTGGGCGTGGCCATCGGGCAGTGCGAGCCGGAGCGTCGCCGGGTCCGGGCGGCTCGTGGTGAGCGCGACTCCCTCCTGGGAGGCCGGGAACGAAAGCACGGGCTGGTCGGGGATGAACAGCGGTGCGAGGTTGCCGAGGATGGGCGCGAGGTCGCGAGCGGCGAGGGCGTCGGCGTTGGCGATGAGGGCGATGCCGCCGGAAAAGACGCGATGGAGGGGGACGAGCCCCTTCGCCCGGACGGCGTCCGCGTCCCGGGCCGGCATCAGGACGAGGTCGGCGTCTTCGGGCGGGTAGGCGTCGGCCGAGCCGTAGACGGTGATGAGCCTGTACGCCTGGATACGGAGGTGGACGGAGGCGAGGTCCGCGAGGTTCGGGAGCTCCGAGACGATTCGGGCGCCGGCGAGCGCCCGCCGCGCCGGGACCTGGCCCTCGGCGAGCCCGGATTCGGGCGCGGCACAGAGCCAGACTTCGTGGCGCGGGCCTGGCAGCGAGCCGATCCGGACGACGCGCTGGAGCGGGAAGCGGACCTGGAGCTCGCTGAGCCAGATGTCGCCGCAGATCCCGAGGTCGTAGTTCCCGAGCGCCACCTGGATCGGGATGTCCTTTTCGCGGAAGACACGGAGGGTGAGTCCGGCGTCGTCGAGGACCGAGCGGAGCTGACGGGAGGACGGCTCATAGCCGCTGGTGGCGATCCCGGCGCCTTCGAGCATGGCCCCGACCGCCGGGCGCGGATCGCCGGTTGGGAGCGCGAACTTGACGGTCATTTGTACTGGATGAGGAGCCCAACGACGTCGTCGAGGGCTGACATGGCCCGTTCGCCATCCGGCGTCCGGGCGACGAGCGACGAACCGCTGACCGTAACCCCGAGCTTGCTCGAACCGGGCTCGCCGGAGAGGGCGGCCGCAATCCCGCCGCGGTGGAGGGCGCGGGCGACGGCGATCGCGCGGCCCATGTCGTCGGGCGCGGCGGGTGTGACCGCGACGACCATCCGTTCGCGCGTGGTCGGCGCCAGGTGAGAGGCGAGCATCCCGGCTTCGAGGCCAAGCCCGCAGGCCGTCGATGCCGTGCCCGGGCCGCCGGGGGAGTAACGCCCGCCACCACCCCACGACTCGCCGTGCGATTCGAATTCGAACACGACGCCGGTGTAGTAGTCGAAGTCGCGCGGCATGCCGAGGTCGATCACGACCGCGCGGCCGGAGCCGGCAAGGGCCTTCGCCACCCCGGCGAGTTCGGCGATGGCCGGGAGGGAGGCGGGGACGCTGGAGTGCGCGAGGGCGGCGAGATTGTCGAGGAGGGCGAGCCCGCCGGCCGGCTGCAGCGCCACTTCGAGGAACGCCGCCACCTGGGGGTCGGCGATGCTGCCGCGGAGGGCGGCGAGACCGTGGGTGGCGACGCCGTTGCGGGACGACGCCTGCACCGAGTCCGCGACGGCACGGGCAATACCGACGTGCGAGAGCCGGACCTGTGCCTTCAGGCCGAGGGCGTCAAGGGTCTCGGCGGCGACGGCGGCAACTTCGAGGTCGCCGATGGCGTCGGGCGCGCCAAGGTACTCGATCCCGCACTGCCAGTCCTCGCGGTCGTCGGCTTCGCTGAAACGGAAGACGTTCTGGACGTAGAAGAGGCGGGCCGGGAGGCCGAGGCTTCCTTCGGCGGCGGCGCGGGCGACGGGGATGGTGGAGTCAGGGCGGAGGACGACCCTTTCGCCGCTCCAGCCGTCCCAGTCGAGGAACGAGTAGACGCGCGAAAGCATCTCCGGCGTGAGGGCGCCGGCAGCCGTGAACAGGCTGTAGGTCTCGATCGTGGGGGTGCGGACCTCTTCGTAGCCCCAGCGGGTGGCGGCGGCGCGGAAGGCGTCTTCGACACGGCGAAACGCCCGCATGTCAGCAGGAAGAAGGTCACGCATGCCGCGGCTGCGCTGGACGGGCAGGGGAGGGACGGAGGACATAGTGCTTGGTTGTCATGATAGGGGATGAAGCCGGTCGGGGCGAAGGCGGGATGCGCGAACCGGGGCGTCTGCTATTCTGGGAACGTTGTGCACGCATCGGCGGCGCGTGGCCCCTCCGGGGTCAAATCTATGCGCCGCAGTGGCGGAGGATCCCCTTTGGTTACCCCGGTTAGCATGAAACAACTCCTGGAGGCCGGCGTCCACTTCGGCCACCAGACCCGGCGCTGGAACCCGAAGATGCGACAGTTCATCTTCACCGAGCGCAACGGCATCCACATCATCGACCTCCAGCAGACCGTCACCCGGCTCGACGACGCTATCAATTTCATCCGCGACACGGTCGCCGCCGGCGGCGAGGTCCTCGTCATCGGCACCAAGAAGCAGGCGCGCGAGACGGTCGAGATCGAAGCGCGGCGGGCCGCCATCCCCTTCGTCAACAACCGCTGGCTGGGCGGCACCCTGACCAACTTCCGGACCATCCAGGGACGGCTTCGCCACATGGCGAACCTCGAAACCTCGATGGCCCGGGGCGACTACACGCGCCTGACGAAGAAGGAACAGCTCGACATCTCCAACGAGATCGAGCGCCTGAACCGCTACTTCGGCGGCATCAAGAAGCTGGACAGGCTCCCGGCGGCCGTCTTCATCATCGACACGGTGAAGGAGAACATCGCCGTCGCCGAATGCCAGCGCCTGAACATCCCGATCGTCTCGCTGGTGGACACGAACTGCGACCCTGACCCCGTGTCGTACCCCATCCCCAGCAACGACGACGCCATCCGGGCGATCAAGCTGATCCTGGGCAAGGTCGCAGACGCGGCGATCGAAGGCCGGGCGGCGCGCGAGTCCGGGGCTGGCGTTGGCGTCCACGGGGACGACATGGCCGCCGCCGCAGCTCGCGCCGAAGAAGGCATGGAGACCGGCTCGTACTCGGCTTCGCCCGAGGAAGAGACTGCCGGTTCCGCCCAGGCTTCGGTCACCATCATTTCCGCTGCAGCACAGGCGGCCGCTGCCGCCGGCGACGAGGAGTAGGAACGCCCGTGGCAGAAGTAACCACCGCAATGATCAAGGAACTCCGGGAGAAGACCGGCGCCGGCGTCATGGACGCCAAGCGCGCCCTGGAAGAGGCCGCCGGGAACACCCAGCGCGCCGTCGAGATCCTCCGCGAGAAGGGCATGGCAGCCGCGGCAAAGCGGGCCGACCGCGAAACCCGCAACGGCGTCGTCGACAGCTACATCCACGCGGGCGGCCGCATCGGCGTCCTCGTCGAACTCAACTGCGAAACGGACTTCGTCGCCAACACGGACGACTTCCGGACGCTGGCGCGGAACATCTCGATGCAGGTGGCCGCGATGAACCCGCTCGTGACTTCCGTCGCCGACCGCACCGCCGACCACGCCGGGATGCCGGACGCCGAGATCTGCCTCTTGAGCCAGCCGTTCATCAAGGATGGCTCGCGGACGATCGGCGACCTCGTCAACGACACCATCGCCAAGACGGGCGAGAACATCCGCGTCAGCCGCTTCGTTCGCTTCGAACTCGGGCGCTAGCCTGCGGAGGTAGCCTGTGGCTGGTCTCTACCGGCGGGCGCTGGTCAAGCTCAGCGGCGAAGCCCTGATGGGTTCGCGCGCCTTCGGCATCGACCCGGTGACGATCCGCGACCTCGCCAGCCAGATCAAGCGCGCGGTCGACGACGGCGTCCAGGTGGCGGTCGTTGTTGGCGGCGGCAACTTCTGGCGCGGTTCGTCGGTCGCGGAAACGGGCATGGACCGCGCAACCGCGGACTACGCCGGGATGCTGGCGACGGTGATGAACGCGCTCGCGCTCCAGGACGCACTGGAGAAGGTGGGCGCCGACGTCCGGACGCAGACGGCCCTCCCAATGGCCCAGGTTGCCGAGCCCTACATCCGCCGCCGCGCGATCCGGCACATGGAAAAGGGCCGTGTCGTGCTCTTCGCCGCCGGCATCGGCAACCCCTACATGACGACCGACACGGCGGCGGCCCTGCGCGCTGTCGAAGTCGACTGCGAGGCGCTGCTGATGGCCAAGAACGGCGTCGACGGCGTCTATGACGCGGACCCGGCAAAGGTGCCGACGGCGACGAAGTTCGAGCACCTCACCTACATCGACGCCCTCCAGCGGCGGCTCCAGGTGATGGACAGCACCGCCGTCAGCCTCTGCATGGAGAACCACCTCCCCATCGTCGTCTTCGACGTCCAGGGGCCAGACGCCATTTACCACGCACTTCGCGGCGACCGGATTGGGACGGTAATCTCAGGAAACCCTGAGTCCGAACCGGTTCGGACGCTGTAGACTCGCGGAGGAGGACTCGCGGCCATGGTTGACCCGGAAGAAACGCTGCTCACCGCCGACGAGAAGATGGACGGCGCGGTCCAGGCGTTGAAGCGTGAACTGAACGGTGTCCGCACGGGGCGGGCGCATCCCAGCCTGATCGAGACGTTGCCCGTCGACTACTACGGCGCGATCACGCCGCTTCGCCAGCTCGGTTCCATCAACGCCCCCGAGCCGCGGCTGCTCTCCATCCAGGTGTGGGACCGCGGCGCCGTGCGGGCCATCGAAAAGGCGATCCAGTCTTCCGACCTCGGGCTAAACCCCGCCATCGACGGCCAGACCATCCGCCTCCCCATCCCGCCCCTCACCGAGGCCCGGCGGAAGGAGATGGTGAAGATGGTCCACCACAAGAGCGAGGACGCGCGGGTGGCCGTGCGAAACGTCCGCCGCCACGCCCACGATGAATTGCGGAAGGCCGAGAAAGACGGCCACATCTCCCAGGACGACATCAAGCGCCACGAAGAAGAATTGCAGAAGATCACCGACCAGCACATCAGCGTGATTGACGCAGAGGGCAAGAAGAAGGAGACGGAACTCCTTGAAGTTTAGGCGGGGGACCCGGACCGAAGAGCCCGAAGGGGCGTCCGCGCGGCCGGTGACACCGGCGGCCGAACACCTCGGCGACCTGATCTCCCCGATTTCCGGGGGGCGGGTGCCCCGGCACGTCGCGATCATCATGGACGGGAACGGGCGCTGGGCCACGCAGCGGGGGCTTCCCCGGGCGGCCGGCCATCGCGCCGGGACGGAGAACATCCGCCGGATCATCGAACGCTTCGGCGACCACGGCGTCCAGTACCTGACCCTCTATGCGTTCAGCACCGAGAACTGGAACCGGCCCCAGCCGGAAGTCCAGGCGCTGATCCGCCTGCTGAGCCGCTTCATCAAGCGCGAACTCGACAACTTCCAGAAGAACAACGTCCGCCTGCGGCTGCTCGGGCACCTCGAATCCCTCCCGGCGGCCCTCCAGCGCCAGGTCTCCGAGGCGATCGAACTGACCGCCGGGAACACCGCCCTGAACCTCAACATCTGCTTCAGCTACGGCGGCCGCGATGACGTCGTGGTGGCGGTCCGGAAGCTGATCGACGAGGGCGTCCCCGCCGAGGACGTCACCGAGGAGGCGATCGCCGCCCGGCTCTACACGGGCGGGATGCCCGACCCGGACATGGTCATCCGCACCGCCGGGGACCAGCGCGTCTCCAACTTCATGCTCTGGCAGTGCGCCTATTCCGAGCTGTACTTCACCGACACCTACTGGCCCGACTTCGGCCGCGAGGACATCGACATCGCCCTGGCGGAATACGGCCGCCGGAAGCGCAAGTTCGGCGGGCTGTTGCAGGAAGACCTCGATGCCTTCCGCACCCACTAACCGCCGCTGATGTCCGCCTCCAACCTCCAGTTGCGGCTGGCGACCGCTGCCGTCGGCCTGCCCGCGGTCGTCGCGCTCATCTACGTCGGCGGCTGGCCCTTCGCGCTCGTCGCCGGGGTGATCGCGCTGCTCGCCTCGGCCGAATTCGTCCACGGCTGGCTGATCCCGTCACGGCCGATCCCGGAAGTGGCGCCGCAGGTCACGGTCTTCGCCGCTTCGGCGATGGTCGTCGTGGGGGTGCACGTGGACGCGCGGTTCGCGTGGGCGGGGCTGGCGCTGGCGGCGGTCCTCCTGGCCGCCGGCTACTTCCCCACGAACGCCTTTGGGCCGCGGCGGCCGCTCCGGGTCCACGGCTGGTGCATCCTCTATATCGGCATCCTCTTTTCGACGCTGGTCCTGACACGCGACCTGGAGCAGGGCCGGAAGTGGGTGTTCCTCGGCATCCTCGGGACGTTCGCCGTCGACACCGGCGCATATGCGGTCGGGAGGCTGTTCGGCCGCCACCTGATGGCGCCGAAGATCAGCCCGAAGAAGACGTGGGAAGGCGCGGTTGGCGGATACGTCGCCGGCGTGGCGGCCGTCTTCGGGATGAACGCGCTCTTCGACACCGGGGTCAGCGCGATGACCATCAGCCACTATGCGATCGCGATGCCGGTGTTCGCCGAAGTTGGCGACCTCTTCGAAAGCAAGCTGAAGCGCCTGATGGGGGTGAAGGACGCCTCCGGGCTGCTCCCCGGGCACGGCGGATTCCTCGACCGGATGGACTCCGTCCTCTTCGTGATGCCGCTGCTCTGGGTGTTCCTCCAGTTGCGGGTCCTCTAGACGTTGCCCAAGCCCGAACCCCCGGCTGCCCTAAGATAAGGACATGGCTTTCCCCCGGTCCGCAGCCCTTGCCTGAACCGCACCACCTCGGCCGTCCCACCATGGACGACTTCATCTACGAAGGCGAAGAGACGCCGCTGCTGATGCGGAAGCGGGTGGTCGCCGGGATCGTCGTCGCGTTCGTGGCGATCGTCGCCAGCTACCTCGCCATCTCGGAGTATTACGGGCTCTCGTACAGCGTGGACGCGCAGCCGTTGAGAGACTGGGTCGAGGACCAGGGCGCCCTCGGGCCTATCGGGTTCATCCTCCTCATGGCGGTGTCGGTGCTCTTCGCCCCGATCCCGAACGCGCCAATCTTCATCGCGGCGGGGCTGATCTGGGGTCCGTTCCTGGGGACCGCGTATTCGATGGCCGGGATGATGCTCGGCTCCATCATGGCCTTCTACGTCTCCCGGTGGTTCGGCCGCCGCCACATCCACCGGCTGATAGGGCGAAAGGCCGCCGACCGCCTGGACGTGCTCGTGGAGACGATGGGTGGCCGCGTGATCTTCTGGGCACGGATGCTGCCGGTGGTGAACTTCGACTGGATCAGCTTCGTCGCGGGCCTCACGACGATTCGCTTCTGGCCGTTCTTCGCCGCGAGCCTCCTCGGCATGCTCCTCCCGACGACCGTGGCGGTGGTTGCCGGGGACGCCCTGGGGAAGGACGTCCGGGTGACGCTGGCGATGGCCGGGCTCTGGGTAGGTGGGATCGCCGGGAGCGCCATCTTCTTCTACGAACGGCGGCGGCGCCAGCAGAAGCGGCGAGCGATCGCGCTGGCGACCTCGGCGGCCCCGCCGGGCGAATTCAGGAGTTCCTGACAGGGCCGTGGGGGAAGCACCTATCTCCGTGAGGGCCCGCCGATAGGACAATCCGCACCAGCCGTCCCGTGGAGCCCTCGCATGACTCTCGCCCAGCTGCCCGCCCACCTGCGCCTGATCGTCCCCACGAAGAGCAAGGCGGGCGCGCCCTCGCCTGACACGCGGACGCGCGCTGAACGCCTCTTCGGGGCCTTCGAACGCGACCCTCTCTGCCAGGTGGCGACTCGCCGGGCCTTGTTCGAACACCTCGAACGGGTGGGCACGATGGCCCCGTCCGCGCCCCTCTCCCTTGTGGTCGTGAAAGTGAACGGGCTGGCGGCGGTGAACCGTGACGAAGGCTGGCGGCGGGGCGACGAGCTGCTCCAGGAGATCGCCGGGCGAATCCGCTCCTTCACGCGGACCACGGACGTGGTCGGGCGCCTCACCGGCTCGTCGTTCGGGCTGGTGCTCCAGGGCGCGGGACCGACGGCCGCGGGTGCGGTCGCGTCGCGGCTGGCGTTCCAGCTTCACCGGCCGTCCATCGTGCCGCCGCCCACGGGGGTGCTGGTTTCGGTGGCGACGGGCACCGGGATCAACGCCGAAACGCTGCCGATGGCGGCGCTCGATTCGCTCGGGGAGTGCAGCTGAACCCGGTTAGCCTCCCCGCGCCACGGGCACGGAGAGGTCCCCGCGCGGGTTGAGGTCGAGCACAACCGCCACTTCCTTGCAGTTGGTGAAAAACGGGCAGCGGACGCATTCGTTCCAGACTTTCTGGGGGAACTCCATCACGTTCGCGACGCGGAACCCCTGCTTTTCGAAGAAGCCCGGGCGGTAGGTGAGGGCGAAGACGCGCTCGAGGCCGAAGCTGCGCGCGTCGTCGATGCAGGCGGCGACGATGGCCGCGCCGATGCCCTTGACCTGGAGGTCTTCGCGGACGGCAAGGGACCGCACCTCGGCGAGATCCGAACCCATGATGTGGAGGGAGCCGCAGCCGGCGAGGGCGCCGTCGACGCGGGCGACCTTGAAGTCGCGGATCGCTTCGAATATTTCGCCGACGGGCCGGTGGAGCATGTCGCCGCGGTCGGCCCAGAACGTGACGAGTTGATGGATGGCTTCGGCGTCAGAGATCCGCGCCGCCTCGATGGATAGCAAAGGGGTACTCCTGGGGGACAGAGAAGGATGCGCCCGCTGGGGGCAGGGCCGGGTGGGGGCGCTATCGGCGGGCAGGGGCGACGTGCGTTGCGTCGCCCCGGGGACCTCTTCTGCTCTGAGCCATACCCATGATCCTTCGAGTGTACGCGACCGGGGGATGTGGTGCAGCGGGGATCCAAAGCGCCGTGGGCGGTCGGCGCGGAGGTGGGGGGACGGCGTAGACTGTGGGCATGCTGTGGGCGGCCGAAGTGTTCACGGCGTAGGCGAGGCCTGCCGTGCGGATTTCGAAGTGGACGGTTGTGGCTGTCGCAACCGTGGCAGGGCTGCTGCTGGCGCTCATCGTTGCCGGCTGCGGCGGCGACGATTCCCAGGACACGCTGCCGACTGGCCCCCTGGCGATCTACGCGGGCGAGTGGAATGGGGATGACGCGCTGGCGGAAGGCATCCTCGTCCTGGAGGGGAAGTGCCTGTACCTGGAGTCGTCCACCGCGGGGACGCTCACGCGCTTCCTTGTCGCGTTCGCTGCCGACGGCACCTCGTGGAGCGAGGCGGAGCGGGCCGTGACGATCCCTGGCGCGACCTACCGGGTGGGGACGCTCGTCGGGCTCGGGGGGAGCGAAGCCATCACTGGGCGGACGATGGAATGGGTCGTGCCCCCGGCGGAGTCGTGCGACCAGACTCACATCTGGGGTGCGGGGCGGCCATAGCCACGAGGAATGTTCAGGCGGCGCCGGGCAGTCCGCCGAGACTTCGAACCCCAGCGCGACCCTGGATCCGCTTGAGCGTGCCGGCGCGACGGCCAGCGGGGACTGGCCGTCGTGTCGATCACATGGGTGAGACGCTACCCCCGGAGTTTCCGGGAGCGCCGCGCCGTTTCGCTACTCCCGCCGTCGGGCCACGGTGACAGCCCCGAGGGCAAGTCCGAGGGTGGTGATTGCGACCGCCGCCGCCAGGAACCACGACGGGACCGCTGAACTCGTGTCGTCGGCCAGGCCGGTCCCAGTGGATGGCGCCGCGGGCAGGGAGACGGCGACAAGCTGGCCGCGGATCTCGCCGGCCGCATTCGCTTTCGAATGCACGTTGGCGTACAGGTTCCCGGCATTGAGCGCCGTAACGAAGTCAGCAAACGTCTTGCCCTGGAGCGGCCCCAGGAGCTCGGCTGCGGTTGCCGTCCCGGTGGCGTCGATGGTGGTTGTGCCGTTGGCGTTCGCAAACAGGTTGACGACGATTGGACCGGCGGCCCCGGCGGCCCCGTTGTGGATATGGGCGGCGGTCAAGTCCGTCCCCGTGGCCTGGAGGCTCCATTCAATGGATGTGCCTGTGACGGAGTAGGTGAAGGTCCCGGTCGCCGTCGTCGTGACGGGCGTGGACTCGGCGGCGCCAGTCAGCGTGACGACTTTCTGGGCCGACTGCGCGAATGCGACAGTCAGGCCGAGGGCCGCGACCATGACTGCTGTTGCGGCGGCAAGTGTGAAACGGGTGGGTACAGAGAATGCCATAGGTGCTCCTTGGTGGGTCCAGGATTGCGCTTGGCGCGTGGTTGCTACGGCCCTTTGTTGCCCCACGGATTCACAGGCATCTCTCGGCCGCACGGCGGCCATACCTCTCCTTAACCGGCTCACCCGCGTGGCGGCTCATGCCCTGTCGGCCTGGCGTGGCGAACGCCCGTCCCCTACCGGCGGCGCTGGACGAAGCGGCCGATCCGTTCGAGGGCGCGCTCGATGTTCTCGTAACTGCTGGCGTAGCAGGCGCGGACGTGGCCTTCGCCGCCGGCCCCGAAGGCGTTGCCCGGGACCACCGCCACGCGTTCCTCCGCCAACAGCCGCTCGCTGAAGGTGACGCTATCCAGGCCGGTCACGGTGATGTCGGGGAAGGCGTAGAAGGCGCCGCGCGGTTCGAACGTCGGAAGGCCAACGGCCCGGAAGCCGTCCACGATCAGCCGCCGCCGCCGGTCGTATTCGGCCACCATCTCGCGGACGAAGGCCTCGCCGTGGTCCAGGGCCGCGATCCCGGCGTACTGGGCCGCCGTCGGCGCCGACATCATCACGTACTGGTGAACCTTCATCAGCGCCTCGGCGAGGGGCGCGGGGGCGGCCACCCAGCCCAGCCGCCAGCCGGTCATCGCGTAGGCCTTGCTGAAGCCGCCGAGGAGCACCGTCCGCCCGTGCATCCCCGGGAGCGCCGCGAAACAGGTGTGCTCGCCGCTGTAGGTCATCCGGTCGTACAACTCGTCGCTGATCACGGCGACGTCGTGCTTCGCCGCCACCTCGCCGATCGCGATCAGGTCCTCGCGGCCCATCACCGCGCCGGTTGGGTTCGCCGGGTAGCCGAGCAAGATCGCCTTCGTCCGCGGCGTGATCGCGGCTTCAACGTCGCCCGCCAGGAGCCGGAAGTCGTTCGCGGCGTAGGTCGGCACAGGCCGGAAACAACCGCCGGCCATCACCGTCGCCGGGAGGTAGGCCACGTAGGCGGGGTCGGCGCAGAGGACCTCGTCGCCCGGGTCCAGCAAAGCCCGGAGGGAGATGTCGAGCGCCTCGGAGGAGCCGCTGGTGATGACGATCTCGGTGCGCGAGTCGTAGCGGACGCCGTAGAGCCGTTCGAGGTGGGCGGCAAGCTTCTCGCGCAGTTCGAGCAGCCCATAGTTGCTCGTGTAGTGCGTGTCGCCGCGTTCGATGCTTTCGATCGCCGCCCGGCTGATCGGCGCGGGGGTGACGTAGTCGGGTTCCCCAACGCCAAGCGAGATGACGTCCTCGATCGTGCTCAGCAGGTCGAAGAACTTGCGTATCCCGCTCGGGGGCACGCTCTGCATGCGGCGCGAAACGAATCGGCTCGACTCGGCGCTTGATGGGTCGGCTGTCATGGCTCCTCCTGTCCCCCCGCCGCGGCAGCCTCACAAGAAAAAGCCGCCCCTGGAGGCGGCCCGGATCTTCTCGACGCTAGTCTTGCTTGCGACCGCCAGCCTTACCCGCGCGCATGCGCAGCAGCCGCCGCGGCAGCAGCAAGGGCGAGGCGAAGGGCAGTGGCGGTCACATGCATCGCAATGAACTCTGTCGGACGGACTCGCTAGCGTCAATAGTGGCAATTGATACGAAGTCCAGCGGCGGCCGCCCCTATAATCGAAGAAAGCCCGCCGGGGGAGCCGTGCCCGATCCCACAGACCTCACCCTTGCCCAGGCCGCCGCCGCCATCCGTTCCCGGCAGCTTTCGCCGCTCGAACTCACCGAGGCCTACCTCGCCCGGATCGAACGCCTGGAACCCCGGCTCAACGCCTACATCACGGTCACGGCGGAGCGCGCCCGCGACGACGCCCGCCGCGCCGAAACCGAAGTCGCCGGCGGCGAATACCGGGGGCCGCTCCACGGCATCCCCTTCGGGCTGAAGGACCTCTTCGAGACCGCGGGGATCCGCACGACCGCGGGCTCGAAGATCCTTGCGGACCACGTCCCCGCAGCCGACGGCACCGTGGTCCGCCGGCTGCGGGAAGCGGGCGCCGTCCTCCTCGGGAAGCAAAACCTGCACGAGTTCGCCTACGGGGCCACCTCCGAGAACCAACACTACGGCCCGGTCCACAATCCCTGGGCGCTCGCCCACATCCCCGGCGGGTCCAGTGGCGGGTCGGCCGCCGCGATCGTCGCTCGCACGGCCCTCGCGACTTTGGGCACCGACACCGCCGGCAGCATCCGCATCCCGGCGGCGCTTTCGGGATGCGTTGGGCTGAAGCCGACACGGGGCCGGGTGAGCAAGCAGGGCGTCATCCCCCTGTCCTGGACACTCGACCACGCCGGCCCAATTACGCGGACGGTCGAGGACGCCGCCATCGTCCTGGAGGCCGTCGCCGGCTACGACCCCGCGGACTCCAGCGCCGTCCGCACGCCCGTGCCTGCTTATCGGGACGGCATCGATGGCGGCGTGAAGGGGCTCCGGGTCGGCGTGCCGCGCGCCTTCTTCTTCGACCCACTCCACGACGAGGTGAGGGCAGCAGTCGAGGCCGCGATCGAGGTCTTCCGCGGCCTCGGAGCCGACGTCCGGGACGTCGAGGGCCTCGACTTCGAACCGTTCGTGGAAGCGCGCGTCCTCGTCCAGCGGGCCGAAGCCCAGCACTACCATGAGCGCTGGTTCCGGGAACGGCCGGGGGACTACGGCGCCTCGGTGGCTGAGCGGCTCGCGGCCCCCACCCCGGCGACACTGGAACTGGTCGCGTCCCAGCGCGCCCTCGCCGCCTACACCGAGGCCGTCCGTGCGGCCCTTGAGGACGTGGACCTGCTCCTCACGCCAACCATGGCCGGCCCGGCCCCGAAGATCGGCACGGGCGTGCTCGATTGCGGGCGAGAGTCGATCCCTGTTGGAGTAGGGTTAGTGCGGCTCACGCAGCCGTTCAACGCCACCGGATCGCCCGCGCTCTCGCTGCCTTGCGGCTTCACGCGCGACGGCCTGCCGATCGGTCTCCAGCTCGCCGGCCGCGACTTCGACGAAGCCACGGTCCTCCGCGCCGGCCACGCCTACGAGCAGGCGACCGAGTGGCATCGGCGGCGACCGCCGGCGTTAGAGTTCCGGTAGGCGGTTCGCCCAGCCGAGGGCACGTTCGAAGGCGTGGGCGGCCATCACGATCCGGGGCTCGTCGAAGAAGTTCCCGATGATCTGAAGGCCCACGGGCAGCCCCTCGCTCAGGCCGCAGGGGACGCTGATCGACGGCAGGCCCGCGACCGACGCCGGCAGCGTGTAGATGTCGTTCAAGTACATCGCATAGGGGTCGTCGACCTTCGCGCCGATGGGGAAGGCGACCGTCGGCGAGGTCGGCGTCACGAGCACGTCGTAGCGGCCGAAAGCCTCCTGGAACTCCTGGTTGATGACGGTGCGGACCTTCTGGGCCTTGAGGTAATAGGCGTCGTAGTACCCGGCGCTGAGGGCGTACGTCCCGAGCATGATCCGGCGCTTCACCTCGGCGCCGAAGCCACCCGCGCGGGTGTGTTCCATGTTCTCCCACATCGTGCCGTGGGAACGGTCGCTGTAGCCGTACTTGACGCCGTCGTAGCGGGCCAGGTTCGCGCTCGCCTCGCTCGGGGCGATCAAGTAGTAGACCGCAAGCGCGTGTTCCGTGCTCGGCAGCGAGAGGTCCCGGTCGACGATGCAGCCGAGGCCTTCGAAAACGGCCAGCGCTTCCTCGATCCGCGCCTTCACGCCCTCTTCCATCCCGGCGATGAAGTACTCCTTCGGGACGCCGATCCGAAGGCCCTTGATGTCGCGGCCGAGGTAGTGGCGAAGGTCCGGGAGCGGCTCGGGGTTGCTGGTGCTGTCGCGGGGGTCGTGCCCGGAGATGCAGTCCGCCATCGTCACGACATCCTCGACGTCGCGCCCGATCGGCCCCACCTGGTCGAGCGAACTCCCGAAGGCGATGATCCCGAAGCGCGAAACGCGGCCGTAGGTCGGATCCATCCCCACCACCCCGCAGAGCGCGGCCGGCTGGCGGATGCTCCCGCCGGTGTCGCTCCCAAGTGCGACGAGGCATTCGCCCGCCGCCACCGCGGCCGCCGACCCCCCCGAACTCCCGCCCGGGACAAGGGAGAGGTTCCATGGATTGTGCGAAGGCCCGAAGGCGGAATGCTCCGTGCTCGAACCCATGGCGAATTCGTCCATGTTCGCCTTGCCGACCATCACCGCCCCGGCGCGAAGGAGCTGTTCGTAGACGTGGCTGTCGTAGGGCGGGATGAAGTTCTCGAGGATGCGCGAACCTGCCGTGGTCCGCACCCCCGCGGTCACGATCAGGTCCTTTACCGCCACGGGCACGCCGGTCAGGGGCGTGGCGGTCCCGGCTGCGAACCGGGCGTCGGCCTGGTGGGCTTGCTCCAGGGCAACCTCGGCGGTCGTCGTGATGTAGGCGTGGACGCGCGGCTCCACAGCCTCCATCCGCGCGAGCACGGACTCGGTGAGCTCCACTGCGGTGAACTGTTTCGAACGGAGGCCTTCGTGGGCTTCGTGCGCCGTCAGCCGCCAGAGGTCGCTCATTCGAGCACCGCCCGGACGCGGAAGAAGCCGTCCTCCTGCTCGGGCGCGTTCTTCAGGATCTCGGCTCGCGGCAGCGACGATGCAACTTCGTCGGCCCGCATGACGTTGAAGAGAGGGAGAGGATGTGCCGTGGGTTCAACAGACCGGGTGTCGACCGCCGAAAGCGCGGAGAAGTGGTCAAGGATGCCGGAGAGCTGGTCCGCCAGGCGTTCCACCTCGGCCTCCGTGAGCGCAATCCGGGCCAATTTCGCGATGTGGAGGACGTCTTCCGGGGTGAGAGCCATGCAGACGAGCGTACAACGACTCTCCCTTTACCGCGCGCATGGCCCGCAGATCCGGGACTTGCTACGCTCGGAAGCAATGGATCACCCCACACCGAAGTGGTCCCCGGCCCTGAGGAATGACACCTGCGGGGGCCGCGCGTGAACAGTGTCTACAAGCGCCGCCTCCTTCGCGCCCGGTCGCAACGGCGGCGCGGCGGCATGCCCTGGTGGCTGACGGGCCTGCTTGCCCTCTTCGCGCTCGGTTCGATCTGCGCCGCGGCCGCCATCGGCGCCGTCTTCGCGGTCTACCAGTCCTACGCGAAGGACTACGTCCCAATCGAGGACAAGCTCCGCCAGACGAACATCGGGCTCACCGAGATCTATGACCGCGGCGGCCCAACCTCCGGCGTCCTCCTCGGCTCGCTGACCAACTCCGACGCCCAGCTGCTGGAGCCCGTGCCCCTCGACCAGATCTCCCGGTGGGTCATCCAGGCGACGATCTCCACGGAAGACAACAGCTTCGAGTCGAACCCCGGGATCAACCTCCGGGGGCTCGCGCGCGCGGCCTGGGAAAACTACACCCAGGGCGGGATCGGCTCGGGCACGGGCGGCTCGTCGATCACCCAGCAGCTCATCAAGAACGTCTACATCTGCCCCAACATCGGCGACGAGCACACCCGCTGCGTCACCGCCGCCCGGACGATCGACCGCAAGCTCCGCGAAATCACCTACGCCCTCGAACTGGAGAAGGACTACACCAAGGACGAGATCCTGACCTGGTACCTGAACCAGATCTCCTACGCCGACCGCTACGTGGGCATCCAGGCCGCTGCCCAGGGCTACTTCCGCAAAGACGCCGCCGACCTGACCCTCGGCGAAGCGGCCCTGCTCGCCGGAGTCCCCGCCTTCCCCACGGAATACCATCCCCGGCTCAACTGCGTGATCGACAAAGAGGACCCCGAAGGCAAGGCCTGCGTCGTCGACGGGCTTGGCCGGACGGTGGTGGGCGGCAAGGCCAAGCAGCGCCAGGAGGACGTCCTCGACCTGATGGTGCGCCACGGCCGCGCCACCCGAGAAGAAGCAGACGCCGCCAGGTCCGAGGACATCCGTGTCTACGGGACCACCAACCCGATCAAGTCCGCCGCCTTCATCGACAACCAGGTGGAGCCTCGGCTGGTGCGCATGTGCGAAGCGGGCTGGTTGCCCAAGATCGAAGGCTCCACCGACTGCTCCGCCAGCGTCCACGCGGCCGGCTACCGGGTGACCACCACGCTCGACTGGAAGGCCACCGAGCGCGCGACCCAGCTCATCCAGGAGTGGATAGCGGACGGCGAGGCCAAGAAGTGCGAGTGCCACAACGCCGCCATCGTCACGATCGAGCCGAGCACGGGGCAGGTGACCGTCTACGCACCGAACCGGAACCCGAAGGAAGTGCTCGACGAACGCATCGCCGGGGACGTGGACCAGCTCACCGAGATCAACCAGCCCGGGTCGTCGTTCAAGCCGGCCGTCTACCTCACCTGGTTCGACGTCCTTGGGAAGGCGCCACTCAACATCTTCTGGGACACGAGCCCGTTGACGATCGAAGGCGTCGCGATCACAAACCCGCGCTCCGACGTTGGCTACGAAGGCGCCGGCCTGATCTCCGCGCGGGCTGCCCTTGGCGGCTCGCAGAACGTCGGCGCCTTCCGGGCAGCGCAGGAAGCGGGCGTCGATAACGTCATCGAGATGGCGAAGAAGCTGGGCATCACCACCCTCCAGCAGTACTTCGACCCCACCTGGAGCTCGCACGCCGACGTGACCTACGGCGCTTCGATCGCCACCGGGGGCGCGAACATCCGGGCCATCGACATGGCCTACATGAACTCCGTCTTCGCCAACATGGGCGCGATGGTGGGGGTCGAGACGCTCGCGAAGACCATCGACCCGAAGGACCTGAAGAGCCTCTTCAACTCCGAGGGCGCCGAGTACGACCGCGCCTACAAGCAGTACCAGGACTTCAACCGCGGCCACCTCCGCCTGCCCGGGACCCGGGAGCTGGACCCGATCGTCGTCCTCCAGGTGCAGGACATCGACGGCAACGTGCTCTTCACCCAGGGCGAACCCCAGCGCCGGCAGGTCGTGGACGCGGGCTCGGTGTGGCTGCTCAACTCGATCATCTCCGACTGCACGTCGCGTTTCATCATCTGGGGCTGCGGAGGTAGCAACGACGACCTCCGCCTCGACTCCTTTGTCGATGGCGTCAAGATCCCGACGGGCGTCAAGACCGGCACCCAGCAAGGCTTCAAGAGCGCCGCAGCCACGCTCGAGACTTGGACGAACGGGTACTCCCGCTATGCGGCCACCGCCCTCTGGGTGGGCAACGCCAACAACGATGAAGTGCGCGACGGCCCCGGCGCCGACTATGCCACCGCCAACACGACGGTCCGCCTCTTCAAGAACTGGATGGGCGAATACCACGCCATGCTCAAAGCGCAGGGAGTCTTCACCACGCCGGAAGGCTTCGACTCGCTGAGGCCGAAGAACGTGGCGCTGACCGATGTCGAGACGCCGGCGACCGACCGCATATACACGAACAATGGCAAGGACCCCCCCAAGTTCTGTGAACAGACCGCGCGGGGATGGGTGCGCACCGACGTCCCCTTCAAGAGCGACTGCGAAGCCAAGGACATCGACAGCCGCAACGGGCTCCTCGCCAGCGACCAGACCCCCGCCCAGTTCCGGGTCAGCAAGAAGTTCGTGAAGCTGCCGGGCTTCAAGGCGGACCTCGCCCAGGAGCTGGCGAAGAAGACCCACATCCCCATCGTCCCGACCGAAAAGAGCACGGGGCAGGTGGCGCTCGCGATCACGAATCCGACGAACGGCAAGACGATCACGGCCAACTCGGACGTCGTCGGCAGCGTCCAGACGAGCAACGTGAAGGCATGGAAGCTGGAGATCGGCGCCGGGAGCAATCCGACGGAGTGGAAAACGATCGGCACCGGGACCACACGCGTCCAGAACGTCGTCCTCGGCACGATCGACCTGAAGGACCTCAAGGACGGCGTCTACACCATCCGGCTGACGGCCGAGGACGCGGTCGTGGTGGGCCTCTCCACGTCGGTGACGGTCAACGTCAAGAAGGGGCCTGGCACGCCAACTCCGACCGGGACGATAACGCCGTCGCCCTCACCATCGGCCACGCCCACGCCTTAGCGGAAGCGGAAGCCTTCCTGGAGCCCGGCGGCGGCCGCCCACTCGCCCGCGCTGGTCTTCTTGCCGCCTTCCGGCTGCACCCGGAGCACACGAAGGACGCCGCCGTTGAGCCTGACCGTGACGCCATCGCCATCCACGGCGAGGACGCGGCCGGGCATCCCCGGGGCGTGGTCGCCCGTCAGGCGGGAGTCGAAGATCCGCAGTTTCGCGCCGCCGAAGGTCGTCCAGGCGCCCGGCTGCGGGTTGCACCCGCGGATGCGCGCGTAGACCTGGTTCGCGGGTTCGTACCAGCGAATTTCGCCGTGGTGGTCGGCACAGGGCGGTTCGTAGGTGGCCATGGCGTGGTCCTGGGCGTCGTGCGGCTCTTTCCCGGCCGCCACAAGCGCAACCGACTCGGCCACGGCGTCGATGCCCATCGGGAAAAGCTTCTCAAAGTAGAGCGAACCAACCGTGTCGTCGGGGCCGATTGGGCAGCGCTTCTGGAGGAGGATCGGCCCGGTGTCGATGCCCCTGTCGGGCCAGAACATCGTCAGGCCGGTTTCGGCGTCGCCGTTGATGATCGCCCAGTTGATGGCTGAGCTCCCGCGGTGCAGCGGCAGCAGGCTCGGGTGGTACTGGACCGTCCCCTTCGGCGGGAGTCCAAAGACCCCGTCCGGCAGGATCTCCGTGACGAAGGCCATCACGCAGAGGTCGCCGGCCAGCGCTGCCCACCGCGAAAGGCCCTCGGGAGACTTCAACGAGGCGGTGTCGAGCAGGGCGATGCCCGCTTCCTCCGCCGCCTTCCAGAGCGGGTCGGGGCGGGCCGGGTCACGCGGCGCGGGGGCGCTGATTCCGACAATCTCGACTCCCTCGGCCTGGAGGCGGCGGAGTGCCGCTTCACCGAACGCTGCCTGGCCAATCATCGACACGCGCATGCTCGTTCTCCCCGGCGGATTGCACCCGGAGTGTAGCGCACCGGCAGGCTTCGGCCCCGGCCGTGACGGGCGCCGGGAGGGCCGCTTGTTCGCCCCGCGCGAAAGATCCTGATACAATCCCGCCGCAATCTAAGAGCGCCCGCGGGGCGGGCGAACCACCACGAAAGGGACTGACGCCGCATGGACCTCGGCCTTAGCGAAGAGCAAGAGCTGCTCAAGAACTCCGCCCGCGAATTCCTCGAGAAGGAATGCCCCGAAGAACACGTCCGCGCCATGGAAGAGGACGAAAAGGGCTACAGCCCGGCGCTCTGGAAGAAGATGGCCGACCTCGGCTGGCAGGGCCTCATGATCCCCGAGGCCAACGGCGGCGCCGGCTTCTCCTTCCTCGACCTCTGCGTCCTCATCGAAGAGTGCGGCCGCGCCCTCCTGCCCGGGCCGTTCATCCCGAACCAGTTCGCCGCCGCCCAGATCATCAACGCCGGCACCGACGCCCAGAAGGCGAAGTACCTGCCCAAGATCGCCGACGGCAGCGCCATCCACACCTACGCGGTCACCGAAGCGAGCGGCCGCTGGGACATGGACGGCATCCAGATGAAGGCGACCGCCAGCGGCAGCGACTTCGTCCTCAACGGCACGAAGCTCTTCGTCCCGGACGCGCACGTCGCCGACTACCTGAACGTCGTCGCTCGCAAGCCCGATGGCAGCACGGCCGTCTTCATCGTCCCGCGCGCGCAGCCCGGGATCACGGTGACCGTCCTCAAGACCATCGCCAGCGACAAGCAGGCCGAGGTCGTCTTCAAGGACGTGAAGGTCGCCGCCGCGGACGTCATGACCGCCGCCAGCCCGAAGGTCGTTTCGCACATCCGGAACATGGCCATGAACATGGAGTGCGCCTATCTCGTCGGTCTCGCCCAGCGCGA
Source organism: Chloroflexota bacterium (assembly GCA_016234445.1). Lineage (GTDB taxonomy): Bacteria > Chloroflexota > Dehalococcoidia > Tepidiformales > Tepidiformaceae. The sequence continues at coordinate 260,719 of JACRBT010000004.1, forward strand.
CTTCGAGATCTCGGTGAACTACGCCAAGGAGCGCGTCCAGTTCGGCCGGCCCATCGGCTCGTTCCAGGCCATCCAGCACAAGGCCGCCGACATGGTGACCGACGTCGATGGCATGCGGTTCATCATGTACAAGGCTGCCTGGGCGACGAGCGAGAACGAAGATTCGCAGGACATGGACACGGCGATGGCGAAAGCCTGGTGCAGCGACGCCAGCCGCCGGGTCGTGGCCCACGGCCAGCAGATCCATGGTGGCATCGGCTTCACCAAGGACTACATCATCCAGCTGTTCTTCCGCCGCCAGAAGCGGGCGGAACTCTTCTGGGGCGACGGCGACTTCCACCGCGAGCGCGTCGCGCAGATGCTCGAGATCTAGTTTCAGGCGCTCGAAAGACCACGAAAGAGGCGGCTCGCAAGGGCCGCCTCCTTCTTTGCCCGGGAAAGAGTGAGCGGCCTCGCTTTACTTGCCGACGCAGATAGCCGTTAATTCACAAAGACAACGAGGAGGGACTCTTGGATACGAAGCATTTCCGAAGGTGGGCGCTGATTCTGCCCGCGATGCTCGCCGTCGTGGCCGCGTTCGCGCTGGTCGCATGTGGCGGCGATGACGACGACGACGACACCGGCGGGTCGGGTGGCGACACCGGCGGCAACGTCCAGACCGGCAGCGACGAGAAATACGTCGGACAGATCTGCAAGGCCATGAAGACGTTCACCACCAGCCTCGACGCGGCGACCAAGGACCTCTCGTCCGCGTCCAACGGCGATGTCGACAAGCTCCTGGAGAAGATGGCGGCGCCGTTCGATCAGCTCGCGAAGGACTTTGGTAAGGCCAACCCGCCCAAGGACATGAAGGACTGGCACGTGGCCGCCACGAAAGCGCTCCAGGACATTGCGAAGTCACTGAAGGACGCAAAGGGGCTCGACGCGCTCGACGCGTTGGGCGAGGACCCGTTCCCCGAGCCTCCTGCGGGCGTGGAGGAGCGGCTGAGCAAGCTCGCGGACAACAACGCCGACTGCAAGGCCGCACAGTTCGACTTCGGCGAGTAGGCGAAGCCAGACCAGCGCAACGACACTCGAGAGAGGCGGCGGGAACCCTGCCGCCTCTCTTCATGTCTGCCCCCGCAACAGCGAAGGGAATGTAGGGCCCGGTGTCCCGCGGGTTCTGCCCCGATCGGCCGCGTTGTGTAGGGAGCCTTCCTCCTACCGTTGCTTGCGAGGCGCCCGGAGCACGGCGCCGGAAGGTTGAGCGGAGGCTGTCATGCGATTCTCCCTGGGCGGGCTCGTGGCCCTGGCGATCATTGCGGGGACGCTCCTGGTGGCGGGCCCGGGCGGACATGGTTTCGCCGCGGGCGGCGAACGGCTGCCCGGCACGGTCCTCGTCCTGCGGGAAGGCCCCGGCGAGGCGGGGACGTACATCCCGCCCCAGCCACCTCCTTCCGCCCCCGGCGTGGCTCCACAGGCCGCGGGAGCGACGGTCGTCGTGAACTACACCGGCTTCACTCCCGAGGCGCAGGCGGCGTTCCAATACGCCGTCGACATCTGGAAGGCCCGCCTTACTTCGCCGGTCACCATAGTCGTCGACGCAACGTGGGAGCCCCTGACGACGGGGACGCTCGGGTCGGCGAAGGCTGCGAGCTTGCGGCGAAACTTCACCAACGCCCCGAGAACGAACACCTGGTACCCCATCGCCCTCGCCAACAAGTTCGCGGGGACCGACATCGACGACACGGAATCGGACATCGAGGCTTCGTTCAACAGCACCAAGAGCAACTGGTACTTCGGCACCGACGGCAACACCCCGGTCGGGACGCACGACCTCGTGACGGTCGTCCTCCACGAACTTGGCCACGGGCTCGGCTTCAGCGATTCGATGGTGATGATCGGCACGATCGGGCGGTGGCAGAACGGGAACGTGACCACCACGCCGGTCGCGCCGAAGGTCTATGACCTCCTGCTCTACAACGGCAGCGGGCAACAGCTGGTGACTTCTTTCGGCACGGGGACCACCGCCCTCGGTTCGCAGCTGACCAGCGACAACCTCTTCCTCGACGGGCCGAAGATCCGGGCGGCAAACGGAGGCGCCCCCGCGAAGGTCTACGCCCCCACCTACTTCGAAGAGGGCAGCAGCATCGGGCACCTCGACGAGACAGCGTTCCCGGCCGGTGACCCGAACTCACTCATGACCCCCATGCTCGATCGTGCGGAGGCGATCCACGATCCCGGCGCCATCGCGATGGCCGCTCTCGAAGAGACGGGCTGGTCGGTGCCGGAACCGCCGCCAACGCCTCATCCCGTCTACGCCAACCGGGGGCTCGCCCCGCTCGCCGCCAAGGACACCTCCGGTGGCCCCGCGCCGGCCACTCCGACGATCCCCGGCGCCCCCACCGCGACCGCCACGAAGACAGCCACGAAGACGCCGACGCCCCCGTCAACGCTCCCGCCGGGCGGGGCCGTCACCCTCCAACACGTCGCCTGGTGGACCAACTCGCTGGGCTCGATCTACGTCCACGGCGAAGCCGTCAACGGGCTGGGGCACCCCATCTCGTTCGTGAAGGTCACTGCCAGCTACTGGAACGCCGCGAACCAGCTCCTCGGGACGGAATACGGCTACGCGGGGCTCACGACCATCCCCGGGGGCGCGGACTCGGTCTTCACGATCCTCAAGACCAACCCATGGGCCGGGATCCACCACGTGACCGTCGGGGTCACAAGCTACACCGACCCCGCATCGGCGTCCTACCCGCCAGTCACCGGCCTGGTGGCGAATGTGACAAACCAGTACACGGACTCGATCGGCTGGCTCCACCTGGTGGGCACTGTGACGAACACCTCCGGCAACACCTACAAGTGGGTGCAGCCCTACGCGGGCTTCTACAACAGCGCCGGGGACGTTGTCCGCGCCTTCTTCGACTACACCGACCCGACAACGCTCGCGCCGGGCCAGTCCGGGACGTTCGACATCAGCGTCTCCGCCAGCGGGACCGGGATCGTCTCCTATCGCATCTGGGTCGACGGCGACTGGCCGTAGGATCGAGCGCGCGCCGGTCTAGTGAGAGTGGCCGCCGGGGCCGTGGCTGTGACCGCCGGGGCCATGCGAATGGCCGTGGCCGTGGCCACCGAAGTCGGCGGTGTCCATTCCGCCATCGTCGCCGCCCTCCGAATCCCAGGGCGCAGGGCCGTCGCCCACGCCTTCCGCGGCGCGGCCAGTCACCGCGAACCCGCCGATGACTTTCTGGGCCTGCTTCCCGCATTTCGAGCAGGGGATGAACTGGAGGACGTCAGACATGGGCATGCGCTTCTCGGTGCGCGTGCCGCACTTCGGGCAGGAGTATTCATAGAGAGCCATGGGCCGATCGTCGGCGGCGCGGGCGCGAGGGTCAACCGCCGGCGGCGCCAACTTTGCGGACGTCGTAGATCGCCGTGTGGTGGATCGTCATCACCGGGCGGGCTTCGCCGGCGACAATGAGCACGTCGTAGTCGACGAAGCGGTGGCCCTTGCGGTCGAAGAGGCTCGTGACGCGGCCGCGGGTGGAGAGCGCCTCGCCCGGTCGCGCGATCGAGTGGTGGGTGACCTCGCTGGAGACGTGGATCCAGGGTGCGAGGACGACGTTCTCGACGAGGATGGTGTTCGCCCGGCGGATGAGGTACCCGGAGGGGACCACGGCATCGGCGCCGCGATAGAGCGCGAGGTCGTCGCCGACCTCGTCGAGATATCCCTCCAGCTGGGCCGCCTCCACGGTCTCTGAGAGGCTGCCGAGGACGTCGACCGCGGCGAGGGCCTCGTACGAAACCGGTGGGCGGGCGGCAGGCAAGGGGGATTTCGGGAACCGGGCCAGGTCCGGGGCCGGAGAGGCGTCCCCAAGTGCGGCGGTCCCGATCGCGCAGACTTCGCCGGACTGGTTCAGGGCTTCGAGCGCGAACTCGACCCGGTCCCCGGCGACGGCGCTCACCGTCGCCCGGCAGGTGACGAGGTCGCCTTCGTAGAACGGCTTGATGAAGCGCGCCGTCATCGTGCCCCGTTCGAGCCAGGCCGGGCCGAGGGCGTCCATGATCGGCCGGGTCATGTAGGCGTAGCCCGTGACGCCGGGCACGAGGCCGCCGCTGAAGCCGTACTGCTTCGCGACGACGTTGTCGTGGATCTTGTTGTCGGAGGCGACGGCGCCGTTGTGAGCGACGACGCGGTATTCGGGCAGAGACTGGCCTTCGTGGAAGCGGGCCGAGAACCCGCCTGGCGCGGCCATCAGTCCTGCGACCTGCTGGTCTCGTAGGGCGTGGCCACGCGCGCGGCCTGGCGGAAGCGGTCGAAGTTGGTGTCGTAACGGCGGACGTAGGCGGCGCGATGGACGCCCTGGTGCTCGCAAGCGGAGCCAACAGAGCAGCTGGCGCAGCAGTAGGGGCGGCCTGCCATGAGGTAGGGGGCGCCGGCAAGGACGGCGTAGCAGCGGATGCAGCGGCCGGGAAGTTGGCTGGCCACGGGTACTCCTGGGGCACGGCAGGACGCCGCGAATTGCCCTCACTCTAGCGAACCGGCGGGGTTCCGGCCATCTTCGATTCCCATCCCGGCGCCAGCGGCGCACAATGGCTCGACTCCTCGACGGGAAGGCAAGTGACACGCGCGATGACCCCAGGACACTACGACGGCATCCTCGGTTCTTCCGCCCGGAAGATGCCGGGAAGGGCGGTCTGACACGCGCGCCCTGGTCGTGGCGAACGGCGAGCCCCCGTCGGCCGGCCTCCTGCGGGAACTGGGGGCGGCGGCGGACCTTATCGTCGCGGCCGACGGTGGCGCCCACGCCGCGATGGCGGCCGGCCTCCGCGTGGACATGGCCGTGGGCGACCTCGACTCGCTGGGCGGCGAAGCGCGAGAGTCGCTCGGCGACCGCGTCCTCCTCCGCGCCGACCCCAACCGGACGGACCTCCAGAAGGCCATCGACTACTGCCTCGAAGGCGGCTGCGGCGAAGTTGACATCGCCGCGGCCGGAGGGGGACGGGCGGACCACGCCCTCGCGAACCTGGCCCTCCTGACGCTCTCGCGTGGCAAGGCCCGCCTCCGGATCGTGGACGACCTCTTCGAAGTCTCCCTCGTCGAGGGGACGGCGGTCGTCGATGCGCCCCCGGGGACGGTGGTGTCGCTCGTGGCAATCGGCGAATGCCGCGGGGTTTCCACGTCCGGCCTGCGGTGGGACCTCGACCGGAAGACGCTGGCGTTCAGCCCCCTCGGGATCCACAACGAAGTGGCGACCACGCCGGCGACGGTGAGCGTCGGTTCCGGGGACCTCCTCCTCTTCCGTGGGCGGTGGGTGGAAAAGCACCGGTAAATGTGCCAGCCCCGCGCACACGGCCGTCACCCCGGGGGCCACGGCGGCCATCTTGTTCGTGAAGGGCGCCGCTGACGCCGCTAACCCCGCGGAGCGGCAGCGCACCACGAACGAAGGAGTGACTCGCAATGAAGTACACACGGAAGTCCCGGTTGATGGCCCTGAGCGTCGCCGGCGTCATGGCGGTCGGGCTGCTCGGCGCGGCCGGTGTGGCGATGGCCCAGAGCCCCGGCGACGGCAGCAGCGCCCAGCACCTCGGCGCCCACCGCGGCCGGATCTTCAAGTCGACCATGAAGCAGATCGTGGAGAGTTCCGAGCTCTCGCCCGAGGTCTTCAATCAGGGCTTCAAGGACGGCAAGAGCATCAACACCATCCTCACCGAGAACGGCGTCGACCCCGCCACCGTGCAGGCCGCCGTGCTCGCCGCGCTCGACGCGAAGCTCGACGAGAAAGTCCTCGCGGGCGACCTCACCCAGGAGAAGGCTGACGCCCTCTACGCCCGCGCGGAGACCGCCCTGCCGAAGCTGATGGACCACACCCCCCAGCCCGGCGAACACCGCGGCAAGATCGCGAAGGCCCTCAGGGGCGCGATCAAGACCGCCGCCGAGACCATCGGTATCGAACCGCAGGAACTCGCCGGGGCTCTCAAGGGCGGCCAGAGCATCGCCGACGTCGCCAGCGCGAACGGGGTCGATCCCCAAACGGTCGTCGACGCCCTCGTCGCCCAGGCCAGCGCGAAGCTGGACGAAGCCGTCGCCAACGGCCGGATCAGCGAAGAAAAGGCCGCCGAGATCAAGAGCGGGCTCCCCGAGCGGATGACCGAGCTGGTGAACAAGAGCCGTCAGCCCAATCCGTAGCCACGGCGACCGGGCGCGAACGCCCCTGGACACGAGGCCCCGGCACCCCGGCCGGGGCCTCGCCGCGCCCCGGGTGCCCGCACACCGGGCAACCGGTAGCATGGCAAGACGGGCCGTTTCGCCCCGGGGACGCCACGATTGGGAACGGGATCGCCTCGCGTCTTGATGATCGGCCTGGACGCGCTCGAGGTCTCATGGGTCGACCGGCTCCTCGCCCAGGGCCGCCTCCCGAACCTCGCCCGGCTCGCGGAAGGCAGCGCCCGGCTCGCGGTCCGCTCCGATGGATTCACGCTCCACGGCTCCCTCTGGCCGACGTTCGCGACCGGCGCGCCCCCCGGGGTCCACGGCGTCCACTTCTGGCAGCAGTGGCTGGCCGAAGAGATGCGCCATGTGCGCAACAACCACCCCGCCTTCGCGATCACGCCGTTCTGGGCTGCCCTCGCCCCGGCCGGGATGACCGCCACCGTCATCGACCTGCCATACCTGCCGCTGGTGATGGAGCGGGGGTTTCGCGGGCTGGCGGCATGGGGCCTCCATGATGAGATGGAGGAGGCCTCGTACCCGCCGAAGCTCATGCGACGAGTCCGGAAGCGCTACGGGAAGCACCCCCTCCACTTCGACACAGTCGAGCCACAGTCAGGGAGGGACAAGCGGAAGATGGTCCGGGAACTGCAGCGGGGCATCGCCATGCGGATGCGCCTGTGGACGGACATCGCCCGGCGCCGCAACTGGAACCTGCTCCTGGGCACGGTCGCCGAATTCCACAAGATGGGGCACTACCTCGCCCTGCCGGAAGACCTCGGCGGCGGCTACACGAACGACGACGCGATCTTCGCCACCGTCCGTGCCTTCGACGACGGGATCGAGGCGCTCCTCGAGGCGGCGGGCGACGACTGCGAGGTGTTCGTTTTCGCGCTCCATGGGATGAGCGGCCAGGTAGAGTACAGCTCGCTGGGGCGGCAGGTGCTCCGCGCCTTCGCGGGAGAACAGCCGGAAGACCCTGAGGCGTCACCCGACCTGCTCCGGCGCATCCGGGAACTGCTCCCCGACAGCCTCCACAGGGCCATCTGGCAGCGGCTGCCGGCCCGGGTGAGGAGTGCCAGGCAGGGAGCGATCACAACAACCGGTTGGGACTACAGCCGCGACCGGCTCTTCACGGTCACCCACGACGGTCACCCGGGGGTGCGGGCGAACGTCGCCGGGCGCGAACGGGACGGGTTCGTGGACGCCAACGAAGTCCCGCGCCTGCTCGACGGCCTCGAACGGTTCATCCTCGACCTGCGCGCGGAAGACGGGCTCGCGGCCTACGGCAGCCTCTGGCGCGCCACCCGGGACGCTCCGGGCCCCCGCTCACACCTGCTGCCCGACGCCCTGATGGTCGCGAACCCCGCGGTAGTCCGGACGCAGCGGCTTTCCGGACCGGGGGGCGTGGAAATCGCGACCAGGCGAGCCGAGGCGCGAAACGGCATCCACACCGGCACGGGGTTCTGCTTCTACCGCGGGAGCCGCTCGTTGCCGGGCGCCAGCGTCATCGACAACCTCGACTTCGCGCCCAGCGTCCTCTCGCTCCTGCGTCTCCCGGCTGGCCCCGGGATGCAGGGGGAGAACCTTTTCGCCTGAAGCCCCGGGCGAAGGCGCTCAGTTGCCGAAGGTGCTGCTCACCAACACAGCGACGCTCAGCAAGCAGGTGGCGAGCGTAAGGATCATGATCCCCGGGCGGATGCCGGGTTCTCGGCTGTTCAAGTCACTCCTCGATTTCTGGGGCGCATCTTCCCAGACGGCGCCGGGAAGTTGCTGGCGCACGTGTTCCAGGTAGCGGCACAGTGAAGGTCGCGAGGCGTGCGCTACGCGGGGTCCCGGCCGGCTCTGGTACACTGCGGTGCTACATCCCCCTGCTGGAGCCTTCACGATGAACGAGCTCGGCCGCCTTCTCACGGCGATGGTCACCCCCTACACGGCCGACGGGGCCGTCGACTACCAGCACGCCCGGCGCCTCGCCGACCACCTCGTCCGCTGCGGGAACGATGGCGTCGTCGTCACCGGGACCACCGGCGAGTCGCCACTGTTGACCGACGACGAGAAGGCGCGGATCTGGGGCGAAGTCAAGGAACAACTCGGCGACCGGGCCACCGTCGTTGCCGGTTCCGGGACGAACGACACCCGCCACTCGATCCACCTGACCCGGCTGGCGGAGAAGGCCGGCGCCGACGCGGTCCTGGCGGTCGTCCCCTACTACCTGAAACCGCCCCAGGAGGGCGTCTACCAGCACTTCAAGGCGATCGCCGAGAGCACCAGCCTGCCGGTCATCGTCTACAACGTCCCCGGCCGCGTGGGCATGGGGATGACCGTGGAGACGATCCTCCGGCTGGCCGAAATCCCGAACATCGTCGGCAACAAGGAAGCGAACGGGGACCTCGCCCACACCGCGGCAGTGATGGAAGGTGCGCCGGGCTTCAAGATCTGGAGCGGGAACGACAACGACAACTTCCACCTCTGGTGCATGGGCGCCTGGGGAGCGATCAGCGTGACCTCGCACGTCGTGGCCGGCCAGCAGCAGAAGATGCTGCGCCACATCCTCGCGGGCGAACTCCCGCAGGGGGCGGCCATCCACCGCCAGCTCTGCCGCGTGACCGACGCCTGCTTCCTCAACGGCAGCCCGAGCACGATCCGCTACGTGATGCGCCAGCTCGGCTTCGAAATCGGCGCGCCGCGGTTGCCGGTGGTGGAACCGGACCCGGCAGTGGGGGCGAAGGTGATGGCCGAACTGCGCCGCCACCGGCTCGACGTGCCGGTCTCTGCCTGACTCCCGTGTGCCTAGCGGGGCGCCCCTGTACCCTTGATCTTCTATGGGCGAACTCGGGACCTGGCTGGTGCGGGCACGCGAAGCCCGCGGCCTGACCCTCGAAGACGCAGAACGCGACACGCGCATCTCCAGGCGGTACCTCCAGGCGCTCGAAGCTGAGCACTTCGAGGTGATCCCCGCCCCGGTGTACGCGCGTGGCTTCCTGCGTTCGTATTCGCAGTACCTCGGGCTCGACCCGCAGGAGATGCTCGCCCTCTTCCCGCGTGACGAGGAAGCCGCCTACCCGGCGACCGTGGGCCAGCCGCGCGCCACCCGGCAGCAACCGCTCGCGCCGGTGAGCCCTTCGCGGCCGCAGTGGCAACGCCCGGACCGAGCCGAGCGCCAGGGCGCCCCGGGGCCGCAACGCCCACGCACGCCCCAGCAGGCGCCGTCCGAGCCGGTCATCGGGATCGACATCGGGGTACCCTCGCCCGCCCGCAGGATCCAGACGGACCCGGCCGCCCAGACGCGCGCCCTGACAGTGCTCGTGATCGCGGTGGCCGGGGTCCTCGGCGTCATCCTCCTGGCCATGCTGATTTCGAAGCTGGGCGGCGGCAGCAGCCCGGCTTCCGAGAGCGGATCGCTGGCGGGAAGCGCCACCCAGACCGCCGCCGCTGCAACCGCAGCCGCCGTCTCTCAACCCACCCAGGCCGCCGCGGACCTCCCGGACGTGCCGAAGGGCGTCGTGCCCAACGTCACCGGGCAGCAGGTCGCGGCGGCGAGGCTGACCCTCCAGGCGGCCGGCTACAGGGTCAAGGAACTGACGCAGAAGGATTCGGCCGCGAAAGGCCTCATCCTGCAGCAGGCGCCCGCGGCCGGCATCACCCTGGCCGAAGGCTCCGAAGTGACCATCGTCGTGAGCGGGGGACCATAGTGGCGGTCCCCCGCACCTACCACCTGGTGACGCTCGGTTGCCCCAAGAACGATGTCGACAGCGAACACCTGGAGCGGCTCCTGGTCGGCGGCGAACTGCTGCCGGTGCTCCAGCCGGAAACCGCCGACGCGATCATCGTCAACACCTGCGGCTTCATCGAACAGAGCCAGGAACAGTCGATGGCCGCCGTGCGGGCGCTCGCGGCCGGGAAGCGAGACGGCCAGACGCTGATCGTCGCCGGTTGCATGACCCAGCTCTACGCCGGGGAAGTGCGCGCCGAAGCGCCGGGGATCGACCACGTCTTCGGCGTCGGCCAGTGGCAGGAAGTGGCGCGGCTGCTGAGCGTCGACGTCGATGCCGTCTACGACATCCCCGAGCACAACGCGAAAGTCACCGGCCCGAGCGCCTACCTCAAGATCTCCGACGGCTGCGACGCGCCCTGCACCTTCTGCGTCATCCCCCGGATCAAGGGCGGGCTCCGCTCGGCGCCGCTGGGGCTGCTCGTGAAGGAAGCCCGGCGCCTCGTCGCCGCCGGGGCGAAGGAGTTGGTCCTGGTGGGGCAGGACACGACGGCCTGGGGCGAGGACCTCGGGATGCCCGTCGCCAGCGGCCTCCCGGGGCTGCTGCGGGCGCTGAGTGAGGCCGTGGGGCCGGACACCTGGCTGCGCCTGATGTATGCCTACCCCAGCCGCGTGACGCCGGCGCTCATCGAGACGATGGCGGCGCTGCCCAACGTCGTCCACTACCTCGACGTGCCCCTCCAGCACGGCTCCGAAGCGGTGCTCCGCCGGATGAAGCGGCCCCACAACGTCGAGCGCGTGCACGCCTTCGTCCGTGAGCTCCGCGCGGCGATGCCGGATGTCGTGCTGCGGACGTCGTTCATCGCCGGGTTCCCGGGCGAAACCGAGGCCGAGTTCGACGAACTGATGGCCTTCGCAAAAGCCACCCGCTTCGACCACGCGGGCTGCTTCACCTACTCGCTCCAGCAGTGGACCGGCGCCTACGAGATGCCCGGGCAGGTGCCGGACGAGGTCAAGCAAGACCGCCGTGACCGCTTCATGCGCCAGCAACAGCGAATCTCGGCGAAGCAGGCGACGCGCTTCGTCGGGAAGACCCTGCCGATGCTGGTCGAGGGCATCGGCGACGCCGAGGGCCAGCCCGTGGTCGCGGGGCGCACCTACCGGGAAGCACCGGAAGTCGACGGCCTCGTCTTCGCCGAAGGGCAGGCGCAGCCGGGCGACCGCGTCCTCGTCCGGATCGAAGAATCCGGCGAGTACGACCTCTTCGGCAGCCTCGTCCCCGGTTAGCCCTGGCCGACCCCGAACGCGGGGAAGAGCTCCGGGTATTTCTTCAGGCTCTGGCCGCCGTCGATGTAAAGCGCCTGCCCGGTCATCAACGACGACGCATCCGAGGCAAGGTAGAGGGCGAGCTGGGCGACGTCCTCGGGCTCGCCGGCGCGGCCCATGGGCGTGTTTTCGATGAAGCCCTCGTAGACGGCGGGCATCGCCTGGAACCCGGCCGTGGCCGGCGTGTGGATGAGCCCCGGACCGATGGCGTTCACGCGGATCTTGTGGCGGCCCAGTTCCAGGGCGGCGACCTTCGCCAGCATCGCCACCCCGGCCTTCGCCGAGCAATACGCGGCAAAGCCCTCCGTCGCCTGGATCGCGTTGAGGCTGGCGATGTTGATGATGCTGCCCCCCTGCCCCTGGGCGATCAGCCGCGCGGATTCGTGCTTGATGCAGAGGAAGGTGCCCGTGAGGCAGATCTCGACCACTCGCTGGAACTCGGCCAGGGGGTAATCCTGGATCGGCGAGAACCCCCCGACTCCCGCGTTGTTGAAGCCGACGTCGAGGCGGCCGAACCGCCGGAATGCGAGGTCGACCATCTTCTTGACCCCGTCTTCGTCGCGGATGTCCATCGCGAGGCCGTCCACGTAGTTGTGCCCGAGCTGGCCGACCATCGCCCCGATGCCGTCGGCGTTGATGTCGCCGATGATGACGCGAGCGCCCTCCTCGACGAACAGTTCAGCGGTCCGCTTGCCGATTCCCGAGCAGCCGCCGGTGACGATCGCTACTTTGCCTTCGAGCTTCCCCATCTCCGCGGCGGCCTAAAGGTGCGCGCGGAAGAAGGCGAGGGAGCGCCGCCACGTGTCGTCCGCGGCCTCCTTGTTGAAGATCTCGGGCCGGTCGTCGTTGAAGAAGGCGTGCTGCGTCGCCGGGTAGTGGATCCCCTCGTAGGCGACGCCCGCGCCCTTGATGCCGGCTTCAAGGTTCGGGATGTTGGGGTTGACGAAGTCGTCGTGGCCGGCCCAGAAGCCGAGGACCGGCGCCGTGAGGCCCCCCCAGTTGTACTTCACCGCCGGGTGGCCGCCGTAGTAGTCGATGCAGGCGCCGACGTCCTTGCCGCTGTTGCAGGCGGTGAACAGGCTCAGGGCGCCGCCCATGCAGAAGCCGGTGGTCCCGACCGGGCCGCCAGTCAGGTTCTTGAGGTACTGGACGGCGCCGCGGGCGTCCTTCTCCGCCTGGGCGATGTTGAGCGCCATCAGGAGCTTGCCGGCCTCGTCCGGCTCCGTCGTAAGCTTGCCGTGGTACATGTCCGGCGCCAGGGCGACAAAACCCTCGCCGGCGAAGCGGTCGGCGATTCCCTTGATGTTGGCGTTCAGCCCCCACCACTCCTGGAAGATGACGACACCTTTGCCGGAGCCGCTCGCGGGCTTCGCGAGGTAGCCGGGAGTGGTGCCGCCGTTGGATGGAAAGCTGATCATTTCGCCCATGAGATGCCTCCGTTGCGCGGACCGCGCGATGTGCCCGTCACTCTACCGCCGGGGGACGCCGCTCACAACGCGGGCCCGGGGGCGCGGCGCGAAACCTGCCGGTAACAGGTCATCTCCTATAGTAGAAAGATGGACCCTCGCCCCCGGATCGTTCTCGCCAACCGGGCCTTCGTCGACCACACGACGCCCCCGGGCGGGGGAACGGCGCCCGGGATGCCGCCGGGTGGGCTCCTTGCCGCCCTGCGGCCATTGATCGACCCTTGGGACGGCGCCGAAGGCACGACCTGGATCGGGGCGGGCCGGGGCGCCTGCGACCGGTCCTGGACCGACGAGCGTGGCTACGAATTCGTCCCAACCCCACGCGGCCCCCTGCGCCACCGCCGGATCTACCTCGACAACCCGACCTGGCAGGGCCACTACGGGGCCGTCGCGAACAGCTTCCTCTGGCCGCTAGTGCACCTCGTCCGGCGGCCATTCCCCCTGGTCACGGACTACTATCCCCTCCCGGCGACGCCTTCCGACGGCCAGTGGGACGCCTACCGCTGGGTCAACGAGCTCTTCGCAGCGGCGGCCGTTGAGGAAGCGCCCGGGCAGACCTGCTGGGTGCACGACTACCAGCTCGCCCTCGTCCCCGCCTTCCTCCGCCGCTACGGGTTCCGCGGGCGGGTCGGGTTCTTCCTCCACACCCCCTACCCGGATGTCACCACCGCCTTCAGCGTCCTCGAACCGCGCGGGATCGACCTCTTCCGGGAGTGGACGCAGGGGATCCTCTCGGCCGACGTCGTGGGCGTCCAGACCGCGGGCGACCGCGACCGGCTCCTGGAAGCGGCGCGGCGGTTTGAATACCCCGGCGCACTCTCCCGGGTCCTCGTTTGCCCGGTCGGGATCGACTGCGACGACGTCTCCGCTGTGGCCGAGACCGGCGAGCTGCCGGTCGCGATGGCCCGGATCGCCGACCCTTCGCTGCCGTTGGTGGTGGGGCTTGAGCGGGCGGACTTTACGAAGGGGATCCCGGAGCGGATGCGGTCGGTGGCCCGCTTGCTCGACTCTGGCTCCCGGTTCAACTACGTCGGCGTCGCCGCGCCCACCCGCCGGGGAGTCCACTCCTACACGCGGTTCGATTCGAACCTGCGGGCGGCCGCCGGGATCGCGGAGGCCGCGGGGCGCAGGGCGGGGGTCAGCGTCATCCACTACGAGGAAGCGCTCGGCTGGCGCGACGTCGTTGCACTTCAACGAGAGGCCGATGTCGTCTTCACGTCTTCGCTGGCCGATGGGATGAACCTGGTCCCCCTCCAGGCCGCCATCGCCCAGGCGCAGCGTCCCCCCGCCGAGCGCGCTGTGCTTATCGCGGGGATGGACGCGGGCGTGGCCTCGGCCTTCCCGGGATTTCAAGCAGACGGGCTCACGCTGGTCGACCCGCTTGACGCGACCAGCATGGACACGACCCTGGAAGCCGCGCTCCGGGGGGAGCCGGGGAGAGTCAGCGAACGGCTCATCGGGGACGTGCGCCGGCAAGACGCGCGGGCCTGGGCGTCGGCGTTTCTTTCCGAACTGGAGGGTGTCCGGTGCTGACGATGGCGACGATCGAGCGGCTCCGGGCTGTTGCCGGCGGGCGCGGCCCCTTCCTCATCGCCACCGACCTGGATGGGACGCTCGCGCCGATCGTCGAACAGCCGTCCGAGGCCCGCGTGCCGCCATCGACGCTCGCGGTGCTCGACCGCCTCGCGCCGGCCGTCAGGGTCGCGGTGATCACCGGGCGCGACCTCAACACGGCGCGACGGATGGTCCCCTGCGACGGGGTCACGATCGTCGGGAGCCATGGCCTGGAGACAAGCGGCCCCGACGGGTTGCTTCCCGGCGTCGACCGCCTGGGGCTGGCGGCGGCGCTCGAACGCATCGAACAGCAAGTGGTCTCCGCCGTCCCCAGCGCCTACCTCCACGTCGAACGGAAAGCGATCTCGACGGCGTTCCACTACCGCCAGACCCCCGAGCTGGAAGCGCCGCTGCGCCAGGCCCTCGACCCCCTGCCAAAGGGGCTGCGGCTGCGCGAAGGCCGCATGGTCCTGGAGGTGCTGCCGGATGCGCGTGGAGGCAAGGACCGGGCCATCCTCGCCATCGTCAAGCACTACCGCCCGAAGACTGTGATCGCGATCGGCGACGACGAGACCGACGTGGCGATGTTCCGGGCAGTCCGGGGGCTCCAGTCCGACGCCGTGGCGGCGATGGTCATCGGCGTGGCCGGCGGCAGGGAGACGCCACCGGCCATCGAGGAACTGGCCGACTTGATGCTGCGCTCGACGGAAGAGGCGCGCGAGGCCCTGGAGACGCTGGCGCGCGCGCTCGGCGTCTGACGGATCAGTTCAACAGGCGGGGCGGCGGGGCGGTCCGGAAGGCGTGGACCGCGCGAAGCAGCGCGAGGCTGTCGGTGGTGACCCCGTCGACACCCCACCCCGCGACCTCCTCCAGGTGGCCAACGGTGTTGATCGGCCAGGTGACGACGGCCGACGCCTTCTCCTTCAGTGCGGCGACCGCGGCAGCGCTCAAAAGGCGGCGATGGATGGAAATCGCGTGGTTGTCGTGCCAGGTGAGGCGGCCCCAGACCGTCCGCAGCTGTGCCGGGCTGCCGACCGAGTGAAGCGCCCGCACCGCCGGGTAATGCCGGAACTCTTCGAGGAGGTCCCAGTTGCGGGAACAGACCGCGTAGGGCCGTCCCGGGGCTTCCTTCTCCATCGTCTCGACCACCATCGCCGGGAGCAGGGGGTCCGTGCCCTTGAGGTCCAGGAGCAACTCCGTCGCGGGCCGGGCGGCGCGGACGATCTCGGCGAGGGAGAGGCGGCGGGTCCAACCGGGCGACAGCTTCCAGCGGTCCCAGAGGATGGGGATGGGCCCCATGGTCTTGAGGTGGCGGACTTCGAGGGCGCCGTGCCGGGCCCAGACGTCGGCTTCGACGATGTCGGCGCCCGCCGCCTCGGCGGTGTTGAGCTCCGCGATGCTGTTCCCGGCGCGATGGGCAACGACGAAGAGTGGCGGCAGGTTCACGCCGCCACCCGGGCCGGCGGGATCTCGGGATCGCCCCAGAACCACGGGGAGATGCGCGGCGGAAGCGCGATCCGGCGGAGGAGGATCGCTACCGCTAACCCGGCGAGCGCGACCGCGGCGCCGGCAATCCCGTCGATCACGAAGTGGTTCGCCGTGAGGACGATGGCCAGCGCCATGAGCACCGGCAGCACCCATCCGAACAGCCGCACCGGCCAGTAGCGGCCTTCCCGGACAAGCGCCCAGCCAACCAGCAGGTTCCAGCCGAAGTGGAGGCTCGGCATCGCGGCGTACTGGTTGACGAAGGCCGGCGGCTGAAGCACCCGGTAAGCCCGGGAATGGAGCGTCACCGTGTCGACGAACTCGCTGTCAAGGAGCCGCGGCGGGGCCACGGGGAAGGTCGCGAAGACCACGATGCCGATCGTGCCGGAGATCAGGCAGGCATTGCGAAGCAGGAAGAACGTGTGCGGCCGCCGCAAGTAGAGCCAGGCCCCGGCAACGGCGATGACCGGCCAGTGGCCGTACATGTAGACCCAGTTGAACAACGTGACCATGGACGAGTGACCGACGATGAGGTCCTGACCTTCATCCTCCCAGGCTGTCCAGGTCGCGCGCTCGAAATCGAGGAGCCACCGCGCGTTGCGGAGGGCATCGTCCCTGCTGCCTTCGGTAAGCCCGCGGACGAGGAAGTAGGCCGCGACAGCGGCGAGCACCACAACCAGTTCGCGGCCGAATTCGAGGGCAGCGCGGCGCCGGGACCTGCCGGCGGCCTCGCCCAGGGCCGGAGCCGGACCACCGGGGGCTTGCTGCTCCACCCGACCAGTGTACCCAGCCCAACCAAGGATTACAGCCCCCAAACGGTCTCGCGTTTTGGGGGCCGATTGTCCCTTGCCGTCGTCAGTCGCTGCTGAAGGGCAGTTCCCCCGCGACCCGGCGGCCCTGGCTGGCATGGATCTTCGCGATCTGCTCGGGCTCCTTGTCGTGGACGTTGGTGCTCTTCGCCCCGCGGACCATCGCCATTCGCCCGGTGCGGCTGAGTTCGCGGATGCCGTAGGGCTCGCACATCTTGATCAACCCGTCGACCTTGTCCTCGTCTCCCACCACCTGGAGGATGATCGAATTCGTGGCCATGTCGACGATGTCCGCCCGGAAGACGTTCGCGATGTCGAGCAGCTCGTGTCGATTGACGTTGTTGCAGCGAACCTTGATGAGCGCGAGTTCCCGGGCGACGACGTCCTCCTGGGAAAGGTCGCTCACCTTGACGACGTCGATCAGCTTGTACAGCTGCTTCTCGACCTGCTCCACCGGGGCGCTTTCGCCGTCGACAACAATGGTCATCCGGCTGAGACCGCGCTCCTCGGTCGGGCCCACGGTGAGGGACTCGATGTTGAAGCCGCGCCGCCGGAAGAGGCTGGAGACGCGCATGAGCACGCCCGGCTTGTCTTCGACGATCGCGACGACGGTGTGGACGGTGTGGTTCTGACGGGACCGGGAGCCGCTGGTCGTTGTCGTGCTCATCGCGCCAGCTCCGCTTCCGGGGCCTCGATGGTTTCCGAGAGGGATGCGCCCGCCGGGACCATCGGCCAGACGTTCTCTTCCTGGTCGACCTGGAAGTCGATGAGGATGGGGCCGTCGTATTCGCGTGCGATGCGGATGGCGTCGTGCACCTCGGCCTTCGTGTTCACGCGGAGGGCACGGATCCCGTAGGCGTCGGCGAGCTTGACGAAGTCCGGCTGGGTGACCGCGACAGAGACGAAGTTGCGGTCGTAGAAGAGCTCCTGCCACTGGCGGACCATGCCGAGGTAGCCATTGTTGAAGATGGCCATCTTCACGGGCAGGCGTTCGTCGACAAGGACGGCGAGTTCGTGGAGCGTCATCTGGAAGCTGCCGTCGCCGCAAATCGCCCAGACTTCGGCGTCGGGGGTGGCCACCTGCGCGCCGATAGCGCCCGGCAGTTCGAAGCCCATGGTCCCGAGCCCGCCCGAGCTGATGAGCTGGCGCGGGCGTTCGTAGAAGTAGTGCTGGCCGGCGAACATCTGGTGCTGGCCGACGCCCGTGACGATCGTGGCGTTGCCCTCCGTCTCTTCGTAGATCGAGCGCATCACGTACTGCGGCAGCAAGCGCCGGGTCTCGCGGATGTGGAGGCTGGGGTGGAGTTCGCGCTCATTGTCGATCCACTTGATCCACTCGGTCCGGGACTGCGGGTGGACCTGGGCGGCGAGCCGCGGCAGCACGTTCTTTGCGTCACCGACAATGGGGACGGTGGTCGGGAAGTTTTTGCCGATCTCGGCGGGGTCGATGTCGATGTGGATGATCTTGACGCCGGGGTTGAAGCCGGAGAAGCGGCCCATGGCGCGGTCGTCGAAGCGCATGCCGACGCCGATGACGAGGTCGGCGTTGTCGGCGGCGCGGTTGGCGTAGAACATCCCGTGCATGCCCAGCCAGCCGTAGCTGAGGGTGTGACTTTCAGGGAAGCCGCCGATGCCGAGGAACGTCGTGATGACCGGGATCTGGGCCTTTTCCGCGAGCTCCACCAGTTCGTTGTGGGCGTCGCCCCAGATGACCCCGTGGCCGGAGATGATGATCGGCTTCTTCGCCTGGTCGATGAGCTCGGCGGCGCGGCGGATCATCCCGGGGTGGCCCTCGGTGTTCGGCTTGTAGCCGCGCAGGTTGATCTGCTCGGGCCACTCGAATTCGGCCGACTCCTGGAAGACGTCCTTCGGGATGTCGATGTGGACGGGGCCTGGCCTCCCCGTGGTGGCGATGTGCACCGCTTCGCGGACAGCGAGGGCGATGTCCTCGGCCTTCATGACCAGGTAGTTGTGCTTCGTGATCGAGTGGGTGATGCCGGTGATGTCGGCTTCCTGGAACCCGTCCTTGCCGAGGAGGGTGCGGGAGACGTTACCCGTGAGGACGAGCATCGGGGTCGAGTCCATCCAGGCCGTGCAGATGCCCGTGACCAGGTTCGTGGCGCCCGGACCGCTGGTGCCCAGGCAGACCCCGATGCGGCCACTGGCACGGGCGTAGCCGTCGGCCATGTGGGCGGCGCCCTGTTCGTGCCGGACGAGGATGTGGCGAAGTTCGGGGAACTCGGGCAGCGTGTCGTAGAGCGGGAGGACGACGCCGCCGGGGTAGCCGAAAATCGTGTCGATCCCTTCCCTGCGGAGACACTCCAGCAGGATTTGGGAGCCAGTCATGCGGACCATGGGAAGACCTCTTTGCGGCCCCGTGAGATTCGTACCCGGCGCTTCCCCGGTGAGGGGTGGCCGGTGCCCGCCACGCCATTCGGTCGTGGCTGCCGCCCGGACGGCAGGGGAGCCGTATCCGGGAGGCTGAAGGCAAGAGGGACGGGCCGGTAAGCCCGCGGACCCTCCGACGTAAGCCGCAGGATCCCACAGTACCCCGAAACCAACGTTACGTGAAGGAGATCCCGCCGGCGTCAGCCAACTTCGACCACCATTTCGATCTCCACGGAGATGTTGAACGGGAGCATCTGCATGCCGACGGCCGAGCGGGCGTGCTTGCCACGGTCGCCGAAGGCCGCGACCAGGAGGTCGGAAGCGCCGTTGATCACCGCCGGCTGGTCGGGGAAGTCTTCGGTGCAGTTGACCAGGCCGAGGAGCTTGACGATGCGGGTGACGCGGTCGAGGTCGCCGATCTCGGCCTTGAGCGAGGCGAGGCAGGCGAGAATCGTGAGGCGAGCGGCTTCGTAACCCTCTTCGAGGGTGCGGTCGCGCCCGAGCTTTCCCGTGACGTAGGAGCCGTCGGCGAGCCGGGGGCCGTGGCCGGAGACGAAGACGAGATTCCCCGTGCGCACGGCGCCGACGTAGTTGGCGGCCGGCGGGTAGACCGGCGGCAGGGGTGAACCGAGGCTGGCGAGTTTCTCTTCGACGGACATGCTGCACCTCCGGGAGTTGATCCGGGGGATGGTGGGGCCGAATCGGCCGCCGGCGCAAGTGACAGCCGTGCCGCTGACAGGCACGGGCCGGCTCCGGGTGAGAAGATACCCCCATGGCCAGCAGGTTCGCTCTCAGTCTGGCGGGCTTGGCGGTTGCGCTCGGCGGTGCCGCCGCTCTCTTTGCGCCCCTGGTCCAGTCAGGCCCGTCAATTGGGTCCAACGGCGTCGCGACTGCGGCAACCCGGCATTCGTACTTCGACGAGGGTGTGTCCCCAGGAATGCTTTTCCTGCTGGTCTGGTTTGGCGCGCTGGCGCTGGGTTTCCTCCTCCTCGCCCTATCCGGCATCTCGCGTCCCGGGCCGGCTCGTGCTGCTGCCTGGGCGGCCACGGTCGCGCTCACGGTCAGTGCCGGGCTCACCGCCCTCACAATCGGCTGGCTGATGGTCCCGGCGGTGGTCGTGGCTTTCGCTGGAATTGCGCTCGCCAGCCGGCGGGCGGCGCGGCCGGCTGACTCGTAGCCCGCCACTTTCCCGTTCGCCCGGCGCTGTCTACTGTGTCGCAATGTCAACCTTCCGCATCCTCCTGACCCCTGGCGACGGCATCGGCCCCGAAGTGATGGAAGAAGCGACGAAAGTGCTCGGCCGGGTCGAGCGCCGCTTCCGCCACGAATTCGTCTACGACGAGGAGAAGCTCGGCGGCGCCGCCATCGACGCCTACGGGACCGCCCTTCGCGCCGAGACAGTGGCGAAGGCGAAGCAGTCCGCGGCAGTGCTCTTCGGCGCGGTCGGCGGCCCAAAGTGGGACGACCCGAAGGCGACGGTCCGCCCCGAAGACGCGATCCTCGGGATGCGGAAGCAACTGGGGCTCTTCGCGAATCTGCGGCCCGTCCGCGTCCACCCCCTCCTCCTCGGCGACAGCACCCTCAAGCCGGAAGTGCTTGAGGGCACGGACATGGTCGTCATCCGCGAACTCACGGGCGGCCTCTACTTCGGCAAGCCGAAGAAGCGCTGGACCAACGCCGCGGGCCGGCAGGGGGTCGACACCCTTCGCTACAGCGAGAAGGAGATCGTCCGCATCTGCCACGTCGCCTTCCAGCTGGCGCGGCAGCGGCGAAAGAAGGTGACCAGCGTCGACAAGGCGAACGTCCTCCGCACCGGCCAACTCTGGCGGGAGGTCGCGACCGAAGTCGGGCGCGAGTACCCGGATGTGACCCTGGACCACCTGCTGGTCGACGCCTGCGCGATGCACCTGCTCCGGCGCCCGGCCAGCTTCGACGTGATCGTCACCGAGAACATGTTCGGCGACATCCTCACGGACGAGGCAGCGATGCTGGCGGGGTCGATGGGGATGATGCCATCCGCCAGCCTTGGTCGGCGGCGCAAGGATGGCACCGGCATCGGCCTCTACGAGCCCATCCATGGGAGCGCCCCGGACATCACCGGCCAGGGCAAGGCGAACCCGCTGGCGATGATCCTCAGCGCCGCGATGATGCTGCGGCTCTCGCTCGGCCTCGAAGCGGAGGCGGCAGCGATCGAGTCAGCCGTGGACGGCGTCATCGCCGGCGGCTACCGGACCCCCGACATCGCCGGCGCCGGGACCACCGTCGTCGACACGCGGAAGATGGGGACGCTCGTCGCCGAGCGCCTGTAGCCGGCTGGCAGCGCGTCCCGCACTGCCGGTAGACTTCGGGAATGCCCTACGCCCGCGTCAACGGCGCCAGCCTCTACTACGAACAGCACGGGACTGGCCCCGACGTGGTCTTTCTCCACGGCGCGGGCGGCAACCACCTCTCCTGGTGGCAGCAACTGAGCGCCTTCGCCCCCCACTACCGCTGCACCGTCTACGACGCCCGCGGCTGGGGCCTCAGCCGCGGCGACATGGGCGCCGGCCGCTGGACCCTCGGGACCGACCTCGTCGCCCTTCTGGAGCACCTCCACGTCGAGCGCGCGCACGTCGTCGCCCAGTCGATGGGCGGGCGGGCGGTGGCCGGGCTGGTCCGGCTTGCGCCCCAGAAGGTGCGTTCGATGGTGCTCTGCGGCACGACAGCGGGCGCGACCAACGACCGCGTGCGTGAACTCCAGGACGAACTCCGGGACGAACGTGGCAACGGGAGCCTCCGCGAACATGCGCTCGCGCCTGCATTCGAACGGTCGAACCCGGGGCTGGCTGTGCTTTACCGCCAGGTGAACGCCCTCAACCCGCCGCGGCCAAAGGGGCTCCTCGGGCGCCCGCCGGCGACCTACAAGGGGAGCATGCACCAGGCGATCACGGCGACCGGCGCGCCCGTCCTGTTCGTGGTCGGCGAGCACGACATGATCACCTCGCCGGCGATGATCCGGCAGGCGCACGGGCTGATCGAAGGGTCGCGGGTCCACGAGATCGCGGGCGCCGGGCACTCCGCCTTTTTCGAAGCCGCCGAGGAGTGGAACCGCGTCGTCCTCGCCTTCGTGAAGGCCGCGCCTGGGGGGAATCCCGGATAGGCCGGTTGCCCGGCCCTCACGCACAGGTTATTGTTCACCGGTTATGGTCGCCCTTTTCCGGCGATGGTATTCGCTTGTCTCAAGCGTGCGGGCCCGGGTCGGTTTCCGCCAGGACCACTGGGTTCAGCCGTGGAACGAGATCACGCGCCAGGTGGAAGCGTCGTTGCTGGCGCTGCCCGCCCCGGCCCGGGCAACCCTGATCACCCCCGCAAAGAACGCACCCGCCCTCGCGGCCCCGCTCACCGCCGCGGAAGCGGTCATCGAAGGCGAAGCCGTCGAAGTCGAGCCGTGGCCGCCGGAAGAGGCCCCAGCAGCGGCCCCCACCGCCGTCGAACAGGCGCCAGCGGCCGAGGCCCCCGCCGCGGACGGTCGGCCGCAGAAGAAGCGCCGCCGGGGTGCCCGCCGCGCGGCCTGAGCCGCCCGTTCGGTATACTTCAGCCATGGCGATCTACGAGTACTACTGTCCCACCTGCCGGAGCCGTTTCGAACAGCGCCGGCCCATGTCCCAGGCGGCTGTCGCCGTCCGTTGCGAACGCGGCCACGCGGCCGAACGGACCGTCTCTGCATTCGCGGCCCCCCGCGGAGGCGCTGGCCCGATGGAGTTCGAGGCCGGCCCCGGCGGCGGCTGTTGCGGCGGTGGCGGCGGCTGCGCTTGCTCCAACTAAGCCAGGCTCAGGGCCGCGCGCGGACCCTGTGTGCCGTCGCTCGCGGCGGTTCTGATGTGGGCGGTTGCGGCTCCCCGCGGCTGACCACCAGGTAGGCGACGGAAACCACCACCAGGACCGCGACCTCAAGCAACGAGAGGCCCACCACCAGGTAGGTCGCGCTCTCCCAGAACGGCTCCGGGAACATCTGGATCAGCCGGTCCGTGTCCGGGTCGAGCTGCCAGAGGTCGTTCCGGAAGACCACTTTGTGGAAGCGGTTCCAGACTTCGTCGAAGCCGACCGCGACCGCCAGCCCGCCGATCGCGCCAACCGCTGCGAACCCCGCCCCCACACCCAGGAGCGTCTGCTTCGCCAGCGCCCGGACTTGCCGGTCCCGCGCCCAGATGAAGACGGCAGCGATGTAGGTGAGCACCACCACCAGCGAGATCTCGTTCAGACGATAGGTGAACCGCACCAGGGACTTCACGTCGCGCATGTGGTCCGTCTCACGCTGGTTGAAGAGGGAGACCTCCTCCCCGTCGACGTGGACGACGATCCGGAGCGAACTGGCGTCGTCCTCGAAGTAGTCGATCAGTTCGCCGGCGGCCATGTCGAGTTCGGCCTGCGAGATCCCTGTGGTCTTCACGGCGTCGTATTCGCGGAGGCCGCGCTTGTAGTACCCCTCGTCGCTGAGGAGGAAGCGGACGTTGGAGGTGACGAGGAGGATGGGTACGGCGAGGACGTAGAGGACGGTGGCCGCGATCGGGAAGAATCTCATGCCTGCGCCCCCAGCCTTCCTGCGCCTATCGTGGGCAACGGCGTCGCGCGGGTCAATCCGCGCACGCGCTCCGAAGGCGGCTGTCTGGTAAGCTTCGTTTGCCCCGGGAGCATGAACGAAGGGGCCACGACACGCTCACTCCCTCGGAACTGGAGACGCCCTTGACCACTCCGGCCACTGCTGTGCCCGAACTCGACTTCATCTTCCACCCGCGCTCGATCGCCATCGCCGGCGTCTCGGCGAAGGAGGGGACCGGCTTTGGTGGCGGCGGATTCGTGTCCTCGCTGCAGGATATCGGCTTCCGGGGGCCCATCTACCTGATCCATCCCAGCGCCCCCGCCATCCGCGGGATCAAGTGCTATCCGAGCCTCCGCGACATCCCGGACATGGTTGATTATGTCATCTCTTCCGTGCCCGCCCGCTTCGTCCCCCAGCTCCTGGAAGACTGCATCACCAGGGGGGTGCGAGTCCTGCACCTCTTCACCGCCGGCTTCACGGAAACGGGCGACGCCGAGCGCGCGAAGATGGAGCAGGCCGTGGTCGCCCGCGCGCGGGAGGCCGGCATCCGCCTGATCGGCCCCAACTGCATGGGCCTCTACGCTCCCTCCGGCCGGCTGGCGATGATGCAGGGCCAGCTCCCCGAAGCCGGTCCCGTGGGGATGGTCTCGCAGTCGGGGATGAACGCGGGCGAATTCGTCCGCTACGCGACGCCGCGGGGCATCCGCTGCTCGAAGGTCATCAGCTTCGGCAACGGCGCCGACCTCAAGGCCGCCGACTTCTTCGACTACCTCGCCGACGACCCGGAGACGGAGATCATCGTCGCCTATCTCGAAGGCATCCAGGACGGTCCCCGGCTGGCCCGGGCGATCCGCAAGGCCGGGGCGGCGAAGCCCGTGGCCATCCTCAAGAGCGGGCGGACAGAGGCAGGCTCGCGGGCGGCGAGTTCGCACACCGCTTCGCTCGCCGGCTCGCTCCAGATCTTCGACGGGCTCTGCCGGCAGGCGGGGGCGCTGCGGGTCGAAAGCCTCGAAGAACTCGTGGACGTGGCGGTGACGTTCCGCTTCGTCAAACACCTTTCCGGGCCGAACGTGGTGGTCGTTGGCGGCGGCGGCGGCGCCAGTGTCCTCGCTGCCGACGACCTCGCCGCCGCCGGGCTCCAGGTGCCGCCCCTGCTCCCGGAGACGCAGGAAGAGCTGGCCAAAGTCACGCACGAAGCCGGCACCAGCATCCGCAATCCCATCGACACGACCTCGCTCTGGGAGGACCAGGGCTTCGAAGCGACCCTGATGCCCTGCGCCCGGGCTTCGAACATCGACGTCATCCTCTACCACACCAGCTTCGGCGGGGGCCCGATGGGTCGATACGCTGACATTCGCCCGCGCATGCAGCGCCAGGCCGAGAGCCTCCGGAAGGTGCAGGAAGACGGCGGCAAGCCGGTGGTCGTGGCGATCCGGCCGGCCACCACGGGCGATTCGTTCGAACAGTCCGTCGAGTTCCAGGAAGCCTGCTGGCGGAACGGCCTCGCCACCTACCCGAGCATCGACCGGGCAGGGCGGGCGCTGGCGAAGCTCCTCCAGTGGCAACGCCTGCGCGAATGAGCGCAACGGGCAGCGACCCTCTGCGTGACCGCGCACGCGCGCGGGGCGTGGTCCTGCTGCCCTACGACCCGGAGTGGCCGGCCCGCTTCGAAACGGCGAAAGCCGCGATCCTCGCCGCCTGCGGGAACGTGGTCATCGCCCTCGAACACATCGGGAGCACCTCGGTGCCGGGCCTTGGCGCCAAGCCCTACCTGGACCTGATGCCCGGGCTCCGCGCCGCCGATGACGCGATGGCGATGATCGACCCGATGGCCGCCCTCGGCTACGAGTACCTCGGTGAATACGGCCTCCCCGGGCGCCACTACTTCACGAAGTGGGTCGACGGCGACGGGCACGTCTGGAAGCACAATGTCCACGCCTGGACGGTGGGCCACGCGGAATGGGTGCGCCACCTCGTCTTCCGCGACGCCCTTAGGAACGACGCCGGGCTCCGGCAGGCGTACTGGGAGCTCAAGGTCGCGCTCTCCCGGCGATTCCCGGACGACGTGGAGGCCTATGCGATGGCCAAGTCGGAGTTCGTTGAGGGCGTGCTGGCCGCGCACGGGGGCCCCTCCCGTCGGGCACACGGCTAACCGGCCGCGCCATTTCCATCGCCTTCCCTTCCCGATGTAGACTGTCCCGGCCCGGCACATGCGCTTCGCATGCCGCCGTCCACCGTGAATTCCAGGACAAGGAGTGAACAATGGACAACGTCCTGAGCATCAGCGAAGAAACCATGCAACGCCGGAAGGTCGTCAGCGACTTCATGGTGGAGCACATCTACCCCAACGAGCGGCTCTTCGAGCACGGCGGCCCCGAGGCCGAAGACCTGATGAAGAGCCTCAAGAAAAAGACCAAGGCGATGGGCTACTGGGCGCCCCATCTCCCGGAAGAGGCCGGCGGCATGGGCATCGGCTTCCTCCCCTACGCCTACCTGAACGAGATCATCGGGCGCAGCGCTTACGCCCCCTCGGTCTTCGGCTCCCAGGCCCCCGATTCGGGCAACGCCGAAATCCTCCACCAGTACGGCACCCCCGAGCAGAAAGAGAAGTACCTCAAGCCGCTCGTCGATGGCGACATCCGCTCCTGCTTCTCGATGACGGAGCCCGCCGTCTCCGGTGCGGACCCGACCGGCCTCCAGATGCGGGCCACCCGTGAAGGCGACGAGTTTGTCATCCAGGGGCGGAAGTGGTTCAGCTCGGGCGCGATCGGGGCGAAGTTCGCCATCGCCATGTGCGTCACCGACCCCGAGGCGCCGCCGCACAGCCGGATGAGCCAGATCATCGTCCCCACAGACACGCCGGGCTTCAAGATCGAACGCCGGGTCGAGGTCTGGGGCGAGCGCGAGTCGAACCATCCCCAGATTCACTACGACAACGTCCGCGTTCCCGTGACGAACCTCCTCGGGCCGCAAGGGGCGGGCTTCAAGCTCTCCCAGAAGCGCCTCGGGCCGGGCCGCATCCACCACTGCATGCGCGCCCTCGGCCAGGCCCAGCGCGCCTTCGACCTCATGTGCCAGCGTTCCCTCAACCGCGAGGCCTTCGGGAGCCTGCTGGCCGACAAGGGCATCATCCAGACGTGGATCGCGGACGCCCTTGTCAACATCCAGGCAGCGCGTCTCCTGACCATGCAGGCGGCCCTGAAGATCGACTCGGGCGACGAGGCCCGCGTCGAGGTCTCGATGATCAAGTTCTTCGTCGTCAACGTGACCTGCGACGTCATCGACAAGGCGATCCAGGTGCATGGCGCCATGGGCGTCACCTCGGACGTGCCGCTCCAGGCGATGTACAAGAACGCCCGCACCCTCCGCATCGCGGACGGTCCGGACGAAGTGCACCGAATGGTCGTGGCGCGCCGCGCGCTTCGCACCTACCGCCAGGGCGGCACCTGGGACTTCGCGACGTTCTAGCCCCCGGGCACCGGGTCCCACGGCACTTTCGAGAGCGGCCTCCAACCCGGGGGCCGCTCTTCCTATCTCCGGCCGAACTGGCGCTCGACGGCGTCCGTGCTGAGGTGCACCAGGGTTGGGCGCCCGTGGGGGCAGGTCCGCGGCGATGCTGTCGCTTCGAGGTCGGCCACCAGCTGGCGCATCTCTTCCAGCGAGAGGGCGGTGCCGGCGCGCACGCTGGAATGGCAGGCCACGGTCGCCGCCGCCCGGGCGAAGGGGTCGGTCACGCGCCGCTCGCCCGCCAGCTGATCGAGGACGGCGCGGATGGCCCCGGTGACATCCGTGCCGCCGAGGCCTGGGGGGATCGCCCGGATGAGATAGCTGCGCTCGCCGAACGCCTCAATCGCGAGCCCGAGCGCCGCCAGCTGCTCGTGGTGCTCTTCGAGGGTCGCACAGGCGGCAAGGTCCAGTTCCAGCAGGGCCGGCTCGAGCAGCGGCTGGACGGCGCCCCCGTTGCCGTCGCCAGTCCGCGCGAGGAGGCGGTCGTAGACGACGCGTTCGTGGGCAGCGTGCTGGTCGATGAGATACATCCCGTCGGGGCCTTCCGCGACCACGTAGGTCGCGCCGACCTGGCCGACGACGCGAAGCATCGGGAGCAGCTCGCGCTGGGTCAGCGGCGCCACCGGGGCGCCCGACGCTGTCCGCCACGAGAGCGTGGCTTGCACCGGCTCCGGCGCGCGAAGGGCCGCCACGGGCGCGGAGGAGGCCTGGAGACGGTCGCGCAAGGGCGAGAGCGCCACAGTGCCGCCCCCAACGGTCGCGACTACCGCTGGCTGGAGGCTGACGCCCACCGGGGCTCCCCATGCGGCCGGCCGCGAAGCGTCGAGCGCGGCGAGGACGGCGTGGCGCACGACCCGGCCTACCAGCCG
Source organism: Chloroflexota bacterium (assembly GCA_016234445.1). GTDB lineage: Bacteria > Chloroflexota > Dehalococcoidia > Tepidiformales > Tepidiformaceae. The sequence continues at coordinate 288,613 of JACRBT010000004.1, forward strand.
CTCGTCGCGGAAGCGCACCTCGGCCTTGGCGGGGTGGACGTTCACGTCGACGTCTGCCTCCGGGATCGTTATCGACAGCGCGGCGATGGGGTGACGCCCAATCGGGAGCTGCGACTGGTAGGCGTCGGCGACGGCGAAGGTCAGCGGCCGGCTCTGGACCCAGCGCCCGTTGATGAACACCGAGATGGCGGAACGGTTGCCGCGGTGCACCGACGGCGGCCCCGCAAGCCCGGTCACCCCGATCTCAGCCTCGTTGTAAGCGGTGTCGAGCATGGCCGCGCCCGTCTCGGCCCCATAGACGGCGGCAAAGGCGTGGCGGATGTTGCCGTCGCCCGGGGTGGCCAGCAGCCGGCGTCCGCCCATCGAGAGATGGAAGGCGATGCCGGGGTAGGCGAGGGCGTAGTGCGAGACGAGCACCGTCACCTGTCGCCCCTCGGCGGCCGGGGACGCGAGGAACTTCCGCCGGGCCGGCAGCCGGGCAAAGAGATCGCGCACGGCGATGCTCGTGCCCACCGGGGCAGGCCGGGCCGATCGCCTCGCCGGGCGGGCCTCGATGAAGACGGCGTGGACGCCGACCGGCTCCCCCCGGGCGCGCGAAAGCACCTCCACGTCCCCGGCGGCGGCGATCGAAGGCAGCGCTTCGCCCCGGAAGCCGAGCGTGTGGAGGTGGGCAAGGTCGTCGAGCATCGTGATCTTGCTCGTCGCGTGGCGTTCGAAGGCGACCTCCAGCTGCTCCGGCGGGATGCCGTGGCCGTTGTCGGCGACGCGAATGAGCCCGAGGCCGCCGTCCTCGATCTCGACCGAGACCTGGGTGCTGCCGGCGTCGATCGCGTTGTCCAGGAGCTCGCGGACGACCGAGACCGGGCGCTCGACGACTTCGCCCGCGGCGATGCTGGCGGCCACCTCCGGCGGGAGGACGCGGATTGCGGCGGGGGTCGCGCCGGTCACGGCTGGTTGCCCCGCCGGGCAAGCGCGCGGAGCTCATAGAGCCGCTGAATCGCCTCCAGCGGCGTCATCCCCTCGACGTCGAGCGCGCCTACCTCTCGCTCCACCGCGGACGGCCCCCCGAAGAGCGACGGCTGGAGCCGTGGCGCCGTGTCGGCCGGGACCGGACGGACACCGTCGCGGCTGGCTTCGAGCTCGTCGAGAAGGTGCTGGGCGCGGCTCACGACGGCTGACGGCAGCCCGGCGAGGCGGGCGACATGGATGCCGTAGGAACGGTCGCTGGGACCCGGGACGATGCGGTGTTCGAAGACGACGTCGCTGCCCTCCTCCCGGACGGAGACATGGGCGTTGCGGACCCGCGGGAGGACGCCTTCGAGCGACGTGAGTTCGTGGTAGTGGGTGGCGAAGAGCGTGCGGGCGGCGATCTCGCGGCGATTGTGGAGGAATTCGACCACGGCCCGGGCAATGGCCATGCCGTCGAAGGTGCTGGTGCCCCGGCCGACTTCGTCGAGGATGACGAGCGACTGCGGCGTTGCCCGGTGCAGGATCTGGGCAGTCTCCACCATCTCCACCATGAAGGTGGACTGCCCGGCGGCGAGGTCGTCCTGCGCGCCCACGCGGGTGAAGATGCGGTCGAAGAGCGGGAGGTCGGCTTCGGCCGCAGGGACGAAGGAGCCGGCCTGGGCCATCAGGGCGATGAGCGCCACCTGCCGGAGGTAGGTCGACTTCCCGCTCATGTTCGGCCCCGTGAGGATGACAACCTGGCAGCCGTCGTCGAGGAGGCAGTCGTTGGGGACGAAGCGGCCGGCGCCGAGCGCGGCTTCCACGACCGGGTGGCGCGCCCCCACCAGGCTCAGCCGCGAGCCGTCGTTGAACGCCGGGCGGACGTAGTTGCGAAGCGCTGCCGCCTCCCCCAGCCCGAGGGCGAGGTCGATGAAGGCGAGGGCCTCGGCCACCGCCTGGAGCCCGGCGAGCCCCGCGGCGAGGGTCTCCACCAGCTGTGCGAAGGCCTGCTTCTCCAGTTCGACCAGGCGGTCGCGGGCGCCGACGAGGCGCGATTCGTACTCCTTCAGCTCCTCGGTGACGTAGCGTTCCGCGCCGACGAGCGTCTGGCGGCGCTGATAGTGGGCCGGGACAAGGCCCGCGTTCGAGGCGGAGATCTCGATGTAGTAGCCGAAGACCCGATTGTGGCCGACCTTCAGCGTTTTGATCCCGCTCCGCTCGCGTTCGAGGCGTTCGAGGCCGAGGAGGAAGCCGCGGGCGTCGCGAGTCATCGCCCGGAGGGTGTCGATCTCCCCGAGGAAGCCGGGCTTGATGACGCCGCCTTCGTCGAAGCTCGATGGCGGATCGTCGTCGAGGGCCGCATCGAGGGCGAGGAGCGGTTCGGCCGCGCCCGCGAGCCGTTGGCGGGCGTCCGCGAGCATCGCCGGGAGATCCTGGCGGGCGAGGATCGCCCCGAGGTCGAGGGTGGCGCGCAGGGCCGTCCGCAGCCCATGGAGGTCGCGCGGCGCGGCCGCCCGGGAACCGACCCTCCCCGCAAGCCGGCCGGCGTCCGGCATGGAGCGAAGCACCGCCTGGCACTGTTCGCGCTCAATCGGGTGACTCACCGCCCAGCCGACGGCGTCGAGCCGGGCTTCGAGCGCTGGCGCCTCCCGGAGGGGGTGGGTCAGCCAGGTCCGGAGGAGCCGCGCCCCCATGGGCGTCTTCGCCAGGTTCAGCACCGAGAAGAGCGAGGCCCGGCCGTCGCTGCCGAGCACGTCGAGGTTGCGGAGGGTGCGGGGGTCGACCGTCAGGACCTGGCCGCCCGCCACCTGGCGGACGCGCTGGAGCGAACCGAGGGCGGCGGGGTAAGTCTCGCGGAGGTAGATGAGGATGTGGGCGAGCGCCGCCGCTTCCGCTTCCCCCGGGACAAGGCCGGCGCGGGCATGCTCGCCGAACTGGCGCGTGACCTCGTTCGCGGCCTGGAAGTCGCTCACCTGCGGCCGTCGGCAGAGGGCGACGGTCACTCCCGCCGGGGCTTCGCCGTCTTCGACCAGCAGCTCCGCCGGGGCGCTGCGAAGGAGCTCGTCGAGCGCCTCGTCGCCCGTCGCGAGGCGGACCTCCCCGGTCGTGATGTCGGCGAGGGCGAGGGCGGTGCCGTCGCGGCGGGAGACCATCGCCGCGAGGTAATTCGGCGCGTGGGCGTCGAGGGAGCTTTCCGCGGTGACCGTACCGGCGGTGACGACGCGGACGATGTCGCGGGGGACGAGGCCCTTCACCTCCGCCGGATCGGCCATCTGTTCGCAGATCGCGACGCGGTAGCCGCGGCCGACGAGCTTCGCCACGTGGCCGTCGATGCTGTGGTAGGGCACCCCGGCCAGGGGAACGCGGATGTCCTTGCCCATCGGCTTCGAGGTGAGGGTTATCTGGAGCTCGGAAGCGACCAGCTTCGCATCGTCGTCGAAGGTTTCGTAGAAGTCGCCGAGGCGGAAGAAGAGGATGGTTTCCGGGAAGCGCTGCTTGAGTTCGAGGTACTGGCGGCGGATGGGCGTGGGCACGCAGCGCGCTCCGTGTGGGGCGGGAGATAGGCCATTCTACCCTGATGCGAACGGATGTGCGGCGGTCAGGCCGGCGGGCCGGTGGCGGGGCCGGGGCCGAACGGGTTGCCGCGGGTGATCCGCTCCCGGATCTCGGCGACGAGCACCCGCAGCGACGCGACGTCCGACGCCAGCATGTCGGTCGACAGGACTGCGAGCAGCGCTTCGCTGTCGATGTCCGAGTGGCTGAGGAGCTGGCGGATGTCGGCTTCGTAGATCGCGGCCTTGTCTGTCTGGCCGCGGCGATACAGCGACGGCAGGGCGAACAGCTTCAGGAACACCAGCCCCTCCGGGGTCGCACAGGCGATGTCGGCCCGGCCGGCGATCTTGCCCTTCGCGACGTACCTTCGCCGGAACTCGCGAAAGATCGTGTTCTCGGTCAGGAGGATGTCGACGCGGACGCCCTCAAAGTCCGCGTTCGCGAAGTCCCGGTCCCGGGTGAGAACCTGGAGCTCCGGCAGGCGGCGGAGGTCGGACAGCGCCATCACAAGGTCGACATCCCGGGTGTTCCGCCCCTCGACGTACTGGAGCATGGCGAGGCCACCGACGAGCACGTAGTCCACCTTGCGCTCAGCGAGGAGGTCGAAGAGGCGCGTCGCGGCGCGGTAGAGCGAGTCGTAGGCGGCGGGGTCTTCGCCAAGCCATCGAAGGGTCCCGAACCGGGCCGCCTCGAGGACCGCGGGGACGTCCACCTCGCGCGGGGCCGCCGAGGCGTCTTCGTTCACCCCACTATTGTACCACCCGGGCCGGCCGCGCCCCCGGTTTCAGGCTCCCGCGGCAGCCCCCGCGGCGATCGGCGCGGCCAGCCGATCCCGCACCTCGATCGCATTGGGCGCGACCTCCCGGCAGGCGCCGCAGCGGACGCAGAGCGCGTCGTCGACCCGCCACTGGCCGCCTTCCTCGACGAACGCGGCCGTCGGGCAAATCGCCCGGGCCTCGGCGAGGGCAGCGTCGGTCTGGGAGCGGACGCGGTATTCGATAAGCCCGGGACAGACGCCGGCGCGGCAGCGCTTCTCGACGATGTGCTCGGTCCATTCGCCGGCGAAGGCCTTCAGCGCGGTCTTAATCGTCGTCATCGCGAACTGCCCGTGGAAGCAGTTCGACCAGACGAGCGTCTTGACGAGTTCCTGGAAGTTTTCGAGGTCGGCCTCGCGGCCACCGCCAAGGGAGATCCGCCGGAGGATCTCCACGGCGCGCTGGGTGCCCCCGTGGCAGGTCGTGCAGCGCCCGCACGACTCCGCCTCGCAGAACCCGAGGAAGTAGGTGCAGAGGTCGACGATGCAGGCGCTCTCGTCGAAGAAGACGATGCCGCCGCCGCCGAGGAAGAGCCCGCGCTCGCGGTAGGGGTCGAGCGTGAGTGTCAGGTCGAGTTCGTCGCCGTTGACGACGCCAGAGAGGGGGCCGCCGGGCTGGAATCCCTTGCAGCGCTTGCCGTCCTTCATCCCACCGGCGTACTGCTCGAGCGCTTCCCGGACCGTTGGGCCGTAGACGATCTCGACGCAGCCCTGCCAGTTCACGCTGCCGGAGAAGGTGAACATCTTGGTGCCCTTCTCCTTGGCGGTGCTGACGGTGCTCCACCATTCGGCGCCGTTGCGCAGGATCAGGGGCGCGTTCGCGTACGACTCGACGTTGTTGACGTTGGTTGGCTTGTTCCAGAGGCCCGCCTGGGCCGGGAACGGCGGCTTGATCCGCGGCATCCCGCGGTAGCCGTCGATCGAGTTGATCAGGCCGGTCTCTTCGCCGCAGACGTACGAGCCCGCGCCCCGGAAGACGACGAGGTCGAAGTCGAGGCCGCTGCCGAGGATGTTCGTCCCAAGGAGGCCCTTCGCGTAGGCCTGGTCCACCGCGGTCTGCATCCTGGCGAAGGCGAGCGGGTATTCGTAGCGGATGTAGATGTAGCCTTCGCGGGCGCGGGCGGCCAGCGCCGCGATCAGCATCCCTTCGACGATCAGCTGGGGGTCGCCCTCCATGAGGACGCGGTTCACCCAGGCGCCGGGGTCGCCTTCGTCGGCGTTGCAGACAAGGTAGCGCGGCTCGGCCGTGGCGCTGCGAAGGAAGTCCCACTTTCGCCCGGCCGGGAAGCCGCCCCCGGCGCGACCGCCGAGACCGCTGTCGACGACTTCCTTGACGATCGCCTCGGCGTCCATCTCCAGCGCCTTGCCGAAGCCCTCATAGCCGCCGAGGGCGATGTAGTGGTCGATGTTCTCAGGGTCGATGACGCCGATGTTCGCCATCAGCCGGCGGACCTGGCCCTTCATGAACGGGTGGTCGCTGAGGAGCGGCACTTCCGGGGTGGAGGTGCCTTCAACGACCCCAAGGGCGAGTTCGGGCATGTCGCCGCCGGCGGCGAGGACGCGGTCGACGAATTCGTCCACCCGCTCGGCCGTCAGGTTCGCGTAGAGGACGGTGCGGGTGCCGGCGGCGGAGCGGACGGTCAGGGTCGGCTCCATCCAGGAGAAGCCCCAGGAACCTCCGGTGCCGACGTCAACGTTAAGGCCGCGGGCCGCCACCGCCGCGCGGAGGGCGTCGAGCGTCGCCTGGCCGCCGCGGGCGAGCGACGAAGTGTCGATGCAGATGCGGACGTGCTGGCGGCCGTCGGACTGGTAGGCGGCCCAATCGCGCTTCGCCGAGTCGATGATCGCCTGGAGCTTCGCGTTCGTCATTCGCCCTTCACCTCGCGGGCCAGGCGGATGGCGGCGGAAACGCTCAGGTTCCCGACGACCTCGCCGTTCACCCAGACCTGGGGGGCTTCGCTGCAGGTGCCGTTGCACTGGCCCACGTGGAGGCCGTAGCGGTGGTCTTCGCTTTCGCCGCCGAGGGGGAGTTCGAGCGTCTGCTGGATGGCCTCGCGGATGCGGTCACCGCCGCGCAGGCGGCAGGCGGGGCCGCTGCACCAGGCGATCTCGGTCTCAGGGCGAGGGTGGGTTCGGAAGTCGTCGTAGAACGAGACGGTGCCGTAGACGAGCGCCGGGGTCGTGTTCAGCTGGCGGGCGACGACCTCGATCGCTGCTCGCGAGATGTACCCGTAGCGATCCTGCACGCGATGGAGCGCGGGCATGACGTGACCGCGTCCCGGCTGGAAATCGGCGACAAGACCGCGCAGTTCTTCGAGTGTTGGCTCAGGCTGCATGCCCGCTCCCCGGCTTGTGAAATCGGGCACTACTATAACTCGGGAGCGGCCCTATATGCGCGCCCCGGCCGCGGCGGAGACCGCCCGCCAGTCTTCGTCCATCAGCCCCGCCACCTTTTCGCCCAGCAGCAGGCTGTAGTTCTGGCCACGATCCTCGGGGTAGACCTGGGTGGTGTTCGCCAGGTAGAGCCCGCTCACGCCGGTGCGCATCTCCGGGATCTGCTGGGAGTAGTTCGTCGTGATCACCGGCTGGCCGCCCGGGTCCTTGAAGAGCCACTTCTGCCGCACCCACGACGGGTCGAAGGCCGGGTTGATGGCCCGGATGCCCTCAAGGTAGCTCGCGAGAACCGCGTCGGCGTCCATCTCCAGCACGGGGTGGCCGGGCGGCACGTAGTTCGAAAAGTAGACCACGTGGTTGCCGCCGTAGCGCTCGGCGGGGATGAAGTTCGTGTGCTCAACGCAGGCGACGAACGGCAGCGGGTCGCCGATGTTGAGCCAGTAGTAGGGGCTGAGCTGGCGGTCGAGGGAGAGGATGAGGCAGGTCGCCCACTGGTAGCGCACGCGCTTGAGGACGTCGCTGTAGCCCTCCGGCAGCGACGGCGCGATCTTCATGGTGATGCTGTTCGGGGTGGTCATCAGGACCTGGTCGAACTCCCGGAGTTCGCCGTTCACCCGGATGCCGCGGACGGCGCCTTCCTCGACCACGACCTCCTCGACGGGGCAGGACAGGTTGATCTGGCCGCCGTTGTCCCGGACCCGCTGGGCGAGCCGGTCGATGTAGGCTTCGAAGGACCCCTGGAGGTATCCGAGCTGCTCGCGGGAGCCGGTGGCCCCCTTCCGGGAGGCGAAGCGCAGGTAGACCTTCCCCCACAGCCAGGTCATGCCCACGTGGTCGGCCTGGTCGGCGAACTTGCCCCGGAGGAGCGGGCCCCAGACGGCTGCGAACGCCTTCTTGCCGACGGCGCGTTCCATCCATGCTCGGGCGGTGACGTTCTCGTACTTTCGCCAGTCCTTCTGGCGGCGCAGCCAGACCGCGGCCAGCCCGAGGCGCACCCGGCCCAGGAGCGGCGCGGGCTTGTAGCGGAGGAGGTCCACGGGCGTGACGAAGGGGTACATCTTGCCGCCGCGGAGGAAGGCGACCTTCGACTCGATCCACTGGAGCCGGTCCCCGAGGCCGAGTTCTTCGATGTAGCGGACGACGGCGGTGTCGTTCGTGAAGATGTGGTGGTAGAAGCACTCCAGCTTTTCGCCGCCCACCTCGAACGTCACCACCTGGCCGCCGACACCGTCCCGGGCCTCGAAGATCGTGACCTGGTGGCCCCGCTCCTGGAGCACCTTCGCCGCGGCAAGCCCGCCAACGCCCGCGCCGACAATACCGACGTTCATGGGAGCACCGGATCTTCCGTCACCGAGACGTGTGTGATCCGCCCGAAGGAGACGCCGAAGCTCCAGAGGAGGATGAGTCCGACGATCGTGGTTGGGACGAAGATCACGGCGTGGGAGACGACGGAATAGGCGCCGGCCAGCCCGTCGGAGACGCCGGCCCCCACGAGGACGAGCTTGGCCGCCCACTCGAACGGCCCGGTGCCGCCAAAAAAGGTGGGGATGATGATGGCCAGGTTCGCCGCGGAGAGCAGGAGGCAGTAGTGCCCGAACCCGACACCGAGGTCGAACCCCAGGCCGATGACCATGTAGGACGATGCCTCTACCGTCCACGCGACCGCACTGAGGAGGACGACGAGGAAGAGCGAGCGGGGGTTGTGCACCGATCGCAGCGAGAGCACCAGCTGGTCGGCGATGTGCTCGGCCCGGGGTTCGAACCGGTCCGGGAGGATCCGGATCAGCCGGTGGATGACCCGTTTCGCCCGCGTTTCGGAGAGCGTGAGGACATAGAAGCCGGTTACCGCGGCGATGAACAGGATGCTCGAAGCAACGGCGATGGTACGGAGTTTCGGATCCTCGAAGCCGACGATCGAGCCGGAGATAAGCAGCATCAGGACGAGCACCGAGCCATCGAAGAGGCGCTCGACGGCAATGGTGCCGAAGGTGCCCGTCCGCGAGACCTTCTCCCGGTCGCCGAGGACGTAGGCGCGAACGACCTCACCGGCGCGGGCGGGCAGGAGGTTGTTCGCCATGTAGCCGATGATGGCGTAGGGGAAGAGCCGCCAGGGGCTCATCGGCGCGACCGGGCGCATGAGGAGCGACCAGCGGTAACAGCGGACCATGATCGCGACGCCAAGGACGCCAACAGCCGGGAACATGTACCAGTAGTTGGCTTCCTTGAGCGCGTCACCAATCTCCCCCGCGTCGGTTGCGCGGAAGAACAGGTAAATGAACACGGCACTGATGGCCACGCCGGCCCAGAAGCGGAGGGAACGGAGCAAGAGGAAGGTGCTCCCGGTTGTTATGGGATAGCGAAGAGGCGTACCCGGCCGCTGCCGCCCTCCACCACCCAGAGCTTACCATCGGCCGTCGCAGCAATCCCGTAAGGGCGGCTTAACGGCTCCGAAGGCGCAACGGCCACGACCTGGCGGCCACTCCGGTCGTAGGTCCGCACCTGGTTCAGCCCGGGGAGACCGACCGCGACCCGCCCGCCGGTCAGCGCCTCCAGGTACGGTTTGTCCTCGACGCCCTGGCCGCCCCAGCCGGCAACGGTGAATTCGCCGGAATAGGTGCCGTCGGGCTTCAAGATGACCACGCGGGAGTTGTACATGTCGGCGACGTAGATGGCGCCGTCATCGGCGATGGCGAGCCCGACGGGCTCCTGGAACTCGCCGATGCCGGTGCCGCGCTTGCCGACGGCGAAGAGCGGCTCGCCGTTCAGGTTGAATACGAGGAGGCGGTGGTTTCCGGTGTCCGTCACCCAGAGCTGCCCCTTCGCATCCACAACGGCGTCGCGGGGGCCGAAGAAGTCGAGCGGCCCCGGGGCGCCCTTCGAGAGATCCGCCGGCTGGCCGAAGCTGAGCACCGGCTTCAGGTCCTTGTCGAAGACCCGGATGCGATGGCCGAACGTGTCCGCGACGATGACCCGGCCGTCCGGGGCGATGGCCAGGCCCCACGGTTCGCTCCCTTCCTGGGGAGAGTTTCGGACGTCGATGGCCGCGAGGAAATTGCCCGCGGCGTCGAACTTCTGGAGCCGCTTCGTCGCGCGGTCGATAACGTAGAGGTTGCCCGCGGCGTCGATCTCGATGTCCACCGGCGCGAAGAACTGGCCCGGCTGGGCGCCAAGTCCCCCGAACATCGGGCGTCCTTCGCTGTCCGCCGTCGGCTTCGGCGGCTCGATCGGCCTGAGCGAGAGCTTGCCGGTCGCCGTGTCGAAGTTGGCGGGGAAGAATGCAAAGGCGTCGACCGACCCGCAGCTGTTGCAGGCCCGATCCCCGGTGGCGCCGGCAATCTTGTCAGGGTCGTGGTCGCGCCAGTAGGAGAACCAGGTGTCGAGCCATTTCCCGCCGAACACCCCCTCGGCGATGATCTTCCACGTCTGGGGGTTGGTAGGCCCGCAGTTGCCTTTCTTGGTGATGCAGGGGCCGCTGCCGGTGTCCAGCGCCTGCTTGTAGGTTTCGTCGAACCACCAGCGGTGAGGGTAGCGGACGGGGACGCCGTAGATGCCCCCACCCTGGCCGGCAAGCGCGTCGTTCACCCGGTTCACGTTCGAAGAATTGACGAGCAGGACCGGGTAGTCGCCCGTGGGCGGACCGTTCGTGAACTCGACGTAGCTCACCGCCCGGTAGTCGCGGAGGTACCAGGCCCACGGCCAGGAGAACGAATCCGTCGAGTCCACCGCGATGGGCAGGTCGAAGCCTCTCCCCGTGGCCGCGGCGAGGGCGTCGATCTCGTCGGCGATCCGGGCGATGTCCGGCGAGCTCTGGGTGTAGACGAGCATGTCCTTCGGCACGTCACCGCGTTCGTACGCGGCCATGAACATCGCCCGGAGGGAGAACAGGGCAAGGGCCGCCGCGATCGCGACGACCGTGAACATCGGGGCGGCACGGAAGCCGAAGGGACGGGCGGCCATGACGACGGCCGCGACCGCCGCCACTGCGGCGACGACCCGCACGACGTCGTAGGCCGACCCCCCGGGCGCGAAGGCGACGACGATCAGCCCCCCCGCGGCGATGGCGCCTGCCCCCGCCAGCGCCGGAAGCGTGCGCGAAGCTTCGGGCCGGTCCGTCCAGGCGGACCAGGCACGGCTCACGGTCCAGGCGGCGAGGAGGCAGGCGGGCACGGCCAGGTGGGTGTTGTTCCACGGCATCTTCTCGGAGGTCCAGGACAGCATGAGGAGCATCGAGAAGAACCAGAAGGCGAGGAAGCGGGAGAAGGCGTCGCCGCGGACGACCGCCCACCACGTGCCCGCCAGGGCAAGGGCCACCGGGAGGAATTCGTAGGCCCCGACGAGGATGTAGTAGTAGTACCAGGGCTGATCACCGCGGGTTTCGTCCTGCTGGGTCGCCCAGTAGTCGAGCGATCCCCACGGTCCGCTGACGAGCCCGTTCATGTTCGTCCAGAACGAAGTCATCAGCGTGAGGTAGATGGCGCCGCAGCCCACGAAAAGGATCGCCCAGAGCTTCGGCCGCCACTGCAAGCCCACGAAGGCGGCGGCGCTGATCGTGATCGCGAAAAGCCCGCCCAGGGCGCGCTGGTCGGCCGAGGTGATGCCGGAGCGAAGGTGCTGGTCCCAGTTCAGGCGGCTGGTGAGCTTGCCATCGCCGAACTTGATGTCCTTGTCGATGAACCCGAGCGGCTCGAGCACGTAGATTCGAAGCAGTGGCGTCAGCAGCGGCAGGACCAGGGTGCCGAGAATGATCAGGAGGTCACCCTGGCGGGGAAGTTCGTCGCGCCAGCCGAACGACTTCCGGATCCCGCCGAGGAACGGCCAGAAGGCCGCCACCGCCCAGGCGTAGGGAGCGTAGGCGCCGGCCAGGACGAACCTTCGCCGCGACGAGTCGAGGCCGCGGTCGGCAAGCGTCTGGCCAGCAAGGTCGGCGGCGAGGTAGAGGTCGAGGTAGACCAGGAGGATGGCGGCGACGAGGAACGTGCCTTCCTTCGTGAGCATCGCCCCGGTGAAGCAGAGCGCGAACCCGAGGAGCCAGCGTTCGCGCCCGCTGTCGACGTACCGCCAGATCGCCACCCCCATCGCCAGGACGAAGAACGCCATGTAGATGTCTTCGCGGAAGAAGCGGCTGAAGTAGACGAGCGTGGGCGAAAAAACGAGCAGCGCGACCGCTGCCATCGTCCCGGCCGGCCCCAAACGGCGCCGCAGCAGCAGCGGCAGCGCCACGATGCCCGTCCCGAAGAGCGCTGCAGTCAGCCGGGCGGTGTAGTCGGTGGCGCCGAAGAGGGTGAAGGCCAGTCCCTGGAGGTGATAGTAGAGCGGCCCGTGGAAGACCGGGCTGTGCGTGTAGTCCCCCTGCGCCAGCTTCCAGGACCACTGCGCGTGGATGCTTTCGTCGTGGTGCAGGGCGCGGGAACCGAGGTCCCAGAACCGGAGCGCGATCGCCGCGGCAAAAAGGGCGATGTAGATCGCCATCTCCCAGGTCAGGGGGATGCGGACGGCCAGGAGGCGGTCGAGCGGTCCCGGGCGCTCCGGGGCGAGGCGGGCTGCACGGGCCGTCATTCCTTGTCCCTCGTGTAGACGATCGCCTTCTCCGCCATGACGGCAGGCGAGTTGCGGTCGATGAACCAGCGCAGGTAGTCGAGGCCGTCCCCCGTGGGAGGCTTGATCGCCTGCATGAAGGCCCATTCTCCTTCGAGGCGCGTAAAGCCATCGGGAGGCGGAGCCGCCGACGGCCAGATCGCGACGTTCGCTTCCGCGGGCACCCGGGAGACGATCAGGACGGGACCGGAGTCGCGGAAGGCCCATGCGACACCCTTACGGAAACTGTCGTGGATGGCGATTTCGCCGCCGGCGGATGACTGGAGTTCGAAGGTGACGTCGCGCAGGAGCCTGGCCTGGGATGGGCTCACCGGCGAGGGGATCGGCTCCTCGACCGCGCTCAGCCCGACGTTCATGGCCCCCGCCAGGAGCGGAAGCGCGGCCACGCCGATGGCGACAGACCAGAGCGCCGGGGCGCGGCGGCGGCCGTTGCCGGCGAACACGAGTGCTGCGCCCGCGACGGCCACGAAGGCCAGCACCCGCCGCCAGTCGTCGGCGCCGCCCGTGCGGTCGTTGCTGGCCCAGTCGACGACGACGGCCCCGGCGAGGGAGGCAGCCACGACGCCGGCAGGGACCAGGTAGCGCGCGAACCGCCAGTCGGCGCGGGTCATGGCCGTGATTGCGGCCGAAAGCGCGGGCCCGAGGAGGAGGGCAAGGGGCAGCGTGAGCGCCGTCACAGGGAGGGCGCTGTGCGCGTTCGCGGTCGCCACGAGCCAGGCCGCGGCGAACCCGCACCAGGCGAGCAGAAGGAGGTTGGTGCGGTCGGGGGCGCGGTCGAAGAGGAGGCGGCGGCCGCACCAGCCCGCGGCGACGATGCCACCCACGAGCAGCGGCCAGCTGTAGAGCGCCACAACCTGCGCCGCCGTCGCCGTCGACCACGGCGTCGAGGAACCACTGTCGAGGAGGCGGAACGGGGCCACAACAAGGCCGTCGGCGCCGAACCCGAACCCGGCGGAGGTGGCGGCGACCGCCGCAGCCACGCCCACGGCGCCGGCGCCGAGCAGAGCCCCCGGCGGCTGCTCCCTCCGGAGGAACGCGACCGTCGCGGCCCCCGCGGCAAGCGGCAAGGCCAGCGGCCCCGCGGACGCAACGAGGAACCCGAGGACGGCCCAGGCCCAAGGCGCCCGGACTGGCCGGTCAAGTGCGACGAAGAGCCATGCCGTGATGGCCAGGTCGAACCCCATCGCCGAGGCCGTCGAACCGAGGACGATGGCCGGCGCGTCGAAGGCAAGGATGACCAGCGTCAGCAGCGCCCCCGCCTCCCCGAGCCGCGGCCGCAGGCAGTAAATCGCGGCGGGCACGGTTGCCGTCGCCGCGAAGGCAAGGATGCGAGCCGGGACCTCCGACGCTGTCCAGTTGAACAGGAGGGCACACAGGGCCTGGAACAGCGACGGGACGAACCGGGAGTCGCCGATGTCCGCTTGTGCCTGCCATGCGCCGGAAAGGTGGGCGAGTTCGGCCCCGCCGACCGGGGCCTGCCACGTTGGACCCAGGCGCAAGCCCAGGAAGATCGCCGTCACGCCAAGCCAGAGTGCTGCCGAGAGGGGGATCTCCCGGCGGCGGGCGGGGGCGTCAACCGGTGCCGCGCCGATGGTCATGGCGCCCCCACCTGGTCCCGGACGGGAAGCCGGTAGATACGAAGGTCGCCCGATTCGAAGGCGAGGTCGAGGACGCCGTCGAACGGCTGGAGCAGGTTCCCGGGGTAGCGCTGCCGTTCGATCCGGCCGGCCACCAGGTACTCGGCGCCGAATTCGGCCATCACGCGGACCACCGTGGCCCGGTCAGCGGCGAGGTAGGCGCTATCGACGAGATCCTGGCGGCGGGAGAACTCAGCATGGTTCGCTGCAGTTTCGCCCCGCCACTGCACTTCGTGGAAGTACCAGCCGATCGGCGTGGGCCGGCCGGTGCGTGCGCTCACGCGCCCGGAGTCGCTGTAGTCGCTGCCCGGATTGGTCACCGTGGGGTTGCCGCTGCCGTCGCGGCCCCACGTCCGCCCCGATGCTTCGACGATGACCGTCCCGGCCGGCACGTTGTCCTGGACCCAGCGGATGAGCGCGTACTCGTCGGGATCGCTGCGGGCGACGAAGGCGAGGCCGTCGATGGAAGTCTCGCGGTTGAAGGCGTCGGTGCGGTTGGGGATCGCGATCACGGCGTAGACGCCGCCGAGGGCGAGCACGCCCGCCACCGGCGCCGCGACCCACCCCGCCGGTGCCCGGCCCGACCAGGCTCCCCGGATGGCCGCCACGAACGCCGGCCCTCCCCCGACCGAAAGCAAGATCCATGCCTGGTAGGAGAGCTTGAACACGGTGTTCAGCCGCGGCACCGAGCCCGCGAAGACATCCTTGATGTAGAACAGCTCGGACCCCAGGAGCAGGAGCACCCCAAGGGCGAGGAGCCCCGCCGGGAGCGCGGCCGCGCTTCGCCGCCGGGCGAGGGCGACGAGGGCGGTGGTCAGCGCCCAGGTGACCGCCCCGTAGATCGCGAGCGTCACCCAGCCGCCCGTGCCGCGCGCCTCGGTGGCGTCGCCGAATTGGCCGTGGTAGGCGCAGAGGACGATCCACAGCACGAGCGGCAGGAGCGGCACCCAGGCCGTGAACGCCGCCGCCGACACAAGCGCGCCGCGGTCCGCCCGCCGGACCGCCCAGACCAGCGTGAGCGCCGCGCAGAGCAGGAGCGGCCCGAACTGGAGGAAGGCGTGCGCCGGCCGCGTCCCTTCGCCGACGTAGGGGAAGAACCCGGACGCCTGGGAGCTGAAGTCCAAGTACCAGGGCACGTAGGCCGCGACGCCGAGCACCGCGACCGGCACAACGAAGGTCACGACCCCGGCGATCGCGTCGACTACAGGCGCCGCCCGCAGGTTGCGGAGCAGCGCCGCCACCGCGAAGACGGCCGTGAAGGTGAGCACGTCCCAGGCGTTTTCGAAGGCGAGCGCGCCGAAGAGGACGGCGAAGGCCACGAGTTCGAACGGCGCCCGGCGGTGGCGGCGCCAGTCGAGCCGCCCGCGCCCTCGCCAGAGTGAGGCGCTCAGCCCGAGCGAGAGGAGCACGAGCGGGATCGACATGACGTGGGGGTGGAGGTCGCCGAGGAGGAAGCTGAAGAACGGCGTTTCCGTGATCGTGTCGGGGATGACTCGCGTGTCCCGGAACCAGAACCAGAACTCCGTCGGGTACCAGGCGGTCGATCTCGGCGTTGGCCCGCGGTAGCAGTCCTCCGTCACGCCGGGGGCGCACGGCAGGAGGAAGTCGACGCCAAAGGCTTCGTAGACGCCCGTGTTGTAGCGGTCATGGGCGGCGGCGAGTTCGAACACCCCCGCGAGCGACCCGAGGAACAGCAGGAGGAAGAGGCTCACCCCCGAGGCGGCGAAGGCCCAGCGTTGGGCGGCGCCACCCAGCACCCAGCGCGCCAGCGCGAAGGCGAGCGACACCACGCCGGTCGCGGCGGCGGCGAAGGTGTAAGCGAGCCCGAGGTTGTACCCCTCGGAAGCAGGCACGCCCGCGGTCGCGGTGAGCACCCCGGTCTGGAGGTAGCCGAAGTAGTAGTAGCTCGCCTTGTGGCCCGAAAGCCAGGGGTCATCCGGGGGGTAGTCCGGCGATTCCAGCGTCGCGTTCAGGTACATCAGGTCCATCGGCTGCTCGGTCCCGGAGATGTCGGCGGTGTAGGACCGGAAGAACGTGTAGCCGAAGAAGGCCACCGTGAAGAGCCCCGCAGTCATGACAAGGGCGGGCCCACCGCGGCGCAGTGTGGGGACGAAGCGGCGGTCGCGGCTGGCCAGGAGCACCGAGACCAGGGCGAAAAGCCCGAAAACGAGCAGGTACCCCGCCCGCCCCGCGGGAAGCACGTCGGCCACCCGGAGGGTGAAGTAGGCGTAGCTGAGAAGCGCAAGCCCAAGAGGGAAGCTCAGCCCGGCGCCGGCGTCGGGGAAACGGCGGAGAAGACGGAAGGCAAGGGGCAGAGCGAGCGCGCCGGTGAGCAGAGAGACGCCCCAGAACGCCAGGACGCCCGTCATCTCCTATCCCTCGGCCAACAGCGAGTCGACGAACTCGTGGGGGTCGAAGGGGGCGAGGTCGGTGATTTTCTCGCCGGTGCCGATGAAGCGGACCGGGATCCCCAGCTCGTGGGCGATGGCGAAGGCGATGCCGCCCTTCGCGGTGCCGTCGAGCTTCGCCAGGACGATGCCGCTGACACCAACCGCGGCGGTGAATGTGCGTGCCTGGGCGAGCCCGTTCTGCCCGGTCGTCGCGTCGAGCACGAGGAGGGTTTCGTGGGGCGCGTCCGGGTAGTTGCGCTGGACGACGCGGTTGATCTTCTTCAGCTCTTCCATCAGGTTCGTCTTCGTGTGGAGGCGGCCGGCGGTGTCGACGATGACGATCTCCGCGCGCGCACTTTCCGCCGCCGAGAGGGTGTCGAAGACGACCGCGCCGGGGTCGGCCCCCGGCTGGTGGGCGATCACGCGGACGCCGGCGCGCTCGCCCCAGACCTTCAGCTGGTCGCTGGCGGCGGCGCGAAAGGTGTCGGCCGCCGCGAGGAAGACCGTTGCGCCGTCGGCCTTGAAGGCGTGGGCGAGCTTGGCGATGCTCGTCGTCTTGCCCGCGCCGTTCACGCCGATCACAAGGACGATGAGCGGCACGGGGACATCCTCGCGCGCCCAGACAGGCACGCTGGCGTGGGGCTCGTGGAGGGTGGCCAGGAGTTCTTCGCGGAGGACCTCGCGGACGCGGTCGCCCTGCTTGATGCCCTCGTCCTTCACCCGCTTCTTCACCCGCCCGATGATGGCGCCAGTCGTGGCGAGCCCCGCGTCGGAGGCGATAAGCGTCTCTTCGAGGTCGTCCCAGAGGTCTTCGGTGAAGTCGGCGCGTTCGAAAAGCCCGCCCAGGCGGCTGCGCCAACCCCGTCGGGTGCGTTCGACCGCGCGTTCGGTCTGTTCGTGGACCTCGGCCGCTTCCTCGGGCGCGAGGACAAGGTCTTCGGCGGCTGGCGCGGCGGCCGCGGCTCCCGGTTCAGCTTCGAGGGTGGTTTTCCGACGCCAGAACCGCACGCGGCGCTCCTTCTCAATGGTCTCCCGGATGGTAGGCGGCTGGCTGGTAACGGTCAGTTCTGGGGCAGGTCGGCGATGCGCAGCGAGAGTACCTTCGAAACGCCGTCCTTGCCCATCGAGACGCCGTAGATGGCGTCAGCGACCTCCACCGTGCGGCGGTTGTGGGTGACGATCAGGAACTGGGTACGCTCGGCCAGCTTCTTCAAAGCGGCGGTGAAGCGGCCGACGTTCGCCTCGTCGAGCGCGGCGTCGACCTCGTCCAGCACGCAGAAGGGGGCGGGGTTCGCCGAGAGGAGGGCGAAGAGGAGCGCCACCGCGGTCAGGGAACGCTCGCCGCCGGAAAGCAGGCTGAGGCTCTTGATCCGCTTGCCCGGCGGCTGCGCTTCGATCTCGATGCCGGCCTCGGCCAGGTTGTCGGGGTCGGTGAGCATCAGGGAGGCGCTCCCGCCACCGAAGAAGGCGTCGAAGTATTCGCCGAACGCCTTGTTCACCAGCTCGAAGGTGACCCCGAAGCGGCTCCGGATCTCTTCGTTCAGGTCGGCGATGACCTCGCGCAGCTGGGTCTCGGCATCGGCAAGGTCGCGCATCTGGGTGGTGAGGAACTCGTAGCGCTCCTGGCTCTCGCGGTAGTCCTCCGGGGCCTCTTCGTTGATCGGGCCGATGCGGCGGATCTGGCGGCGAAGCTCCTCGATCCTCGATCGCGCCTCGTCGACGTCCAGCAGCGCGCCGCCCTGGACGCGGGGCGCACCCGCCTCTTCGGTCGCGGACTCGATCCCGGCTGCTGCTTCCTCGGCCGTGACCACCCGGCCCCCGCGGTCGGCGGCGAGGCCCTCGCGTTCCATCTCCAGGCGAAGGCTCTCGATGTGCTCCTGGGCGCGGCCGACCTCGGTCTCGACGTCGAGCCGCCGCCGCTCGATGGCAAGGAGGCTGGACTGGGCGTCCTGGTAGTCCTCCTGGACCTGGCGCTCGTGGGCTTCGAAGCGGTGGAGCTCGTCGCGGTCGGGGGCGGCGTCGTCGGAGAAGCGCTCGCGTTCGAGGAGGATGGCCTGGTGCTGCGATTGGAGCCTCGTGAGGCGCTCGCTGATCACGTTCGCTTCGAGTTCGAGGTTGCGCGCCTGGAGCCGGCGGGCCGCGATCTGGTTGGCGAGCCGCTCGATCGCCTTTTCGTGCTGTTCCCGCATGAGCAGCAGGGTGCGCCGTTCGCCTTCGACCGAAGCCAGGCGCCCGCTCGCCTCGGAGACAGCCTTGAGGGCGTTCTCCCGGCGGTTGGTGGCCGCGGTAAGGTCGGCTTCGAGGGCCGCCATCGTCGTCCGGCGTTCGTCCCTGCGTCCGCTGAGCTGTGCCTCGGCCTGGGTCGCCTGGGCGATGGCACGTTCGCGGCCCTCGCGTTCGCGGGCGATGCCGCTGCGCTTGGAGTTCACGGCGTCCATCTCGCGGCGAAGGCGGTGGAGCCGGTCGCGTTCGCGTTCGAGCTCCGTGCGGGCGGCGTCGAGGGCCCGGCGGAGGGCGTCGTAGGCGGCTTCCGCTTCGTGAGCCTTCGTGGCGAGCTGTTCGATCGCCTGGCGGGCGTTCTGGAGCTGGTGCGCGCTCACGGCCGTGCGGTCACGGAGCTCGGTGATGCGTTCCGGGAGCTCCTCCATCTCGCGCTGGCGCGTAAACGCCGACTCCTCGGCCCCGCTCGCCCCACCCGTGATGACCCCGGTCTGTTCGATGTAGGTGCCATCGAGCGTGACCACCGCGCCCAGGCTCCGGCGGATCATCCTGAGGCCGGTCTGGACGTCTTCGACGATGATCACGCGGCCGAGGAGCGTGTCGACCAGCGGCCGGAACTTGTTTTCGCAACGCACGAGCTTCGCGGCGACGCCGACGACCCCGCGCTCCTTCTGGAGGTTCAGCGGGTAGACGTGGCGGACCGTGTCGAGCGGGAGGAACTGGGCGCGGCCGTGGCGGCGGTGCTGGAGCGCCTCGACGGCCTGGAGCGCAACCTGCTCGTTTTCGACGATGACCGCGTGGAGCCGCTGTTCGAGGGCGGCATTGACAGCGGTCTCCATCCCCGCGGGTACCTTCAGCTGGCGCGCGAGGAGGCCGACGACCCCCTGGATCTCCGGCGGCTCGCCGAGGCTCCCTGGCTGGACCCCTTCGATCAACGCCTGGCCCATGATGAGGACGTTGCGCGTGCCCGCGGCGACGCCGTCGTGCTCTGCCTGGACCCGGCGAAGGGCGTCGAGGCGGCCTTCGAGGTGGTCGAGCTCGCGCAGGTCCTGGTTCGAGGCCTGTTCGTACGATCTCACCTCGTCCTGGACGCGGAGGAGCCGTTCACGGGCGTCCTCGGCGTCGTCGCGGGCGGCGCCCAGCTCGCTCTCCGCCTGCCAGGTGCGCTCGCGCAGTTCCATGAAGCGGCGGCCGTAGGCGATCAGTTCGAGCAAGAGCTGCTTGCGGCGGACAACCAGTTGCTCCCCTTCCCGTTCGAGTTCGGCGATGCGGCGGCTGGCGGCCTCGCGGTCGGCGGCGGCGCCACCCGCACGCCGTTCGTCGGCCTCTGCCCCATCGCGGAGTTCGTGGACCCGGCTGCGGACGGCCGCATACTCGCGCTCCGACATCTCCAGGGCATCGCGGCAGCTGGCGAGGTGGGCCTTCGCCTGCTCAGCTTCCTCCACCACTTCGAGGCCGCGGCGGCCCTCGTCCACGTCGGTGGTCGAAAGCGTCATCTTCTCGGCTTCGAGGGCGTCAATCTCCAGCCGCAGCTCTTCGCCGCGGGAGGCGACCATCGCGTGGCGTTCGCGGTCGAGCGCGGTCGACTGCTCCACCGAGGCAAGCCGCTGGTCGATGTCGAGGCTGCGGGTGTCGCGGCGGGAGATGGCTTCGCGGCGCTTGCGGATCTCTTCGCCGAGCGCGCGAAGCTGTTCCTTGAGCTGGGTGACGCGGTCCTGGGCGGCGGCCTGTTCGGCGACGCGCTGGTCCAGCCCCGCGCGAGCCCGGACGACCGCGTTCTGGGCCTCGGCCCATCGGTAACCGTAGAACGTCCGCAGCGCCTCCCCGAGTTCGGCGGAGAGGGCGGCATGCTGGGCGGCGCGTTCCGCCTGGCGGCTCAACTGGGCAAGGCGCGGCTCGATCTCCCCGATGACGATGTTGACCTTCGCCATGTTCTCGCGGGTGGCGGCCAGACGGTCCTGCGCCTCCTTGATCTTGACCCGGAAGCGCTTCACGTCGGCGGCTTCGTCGAGGAACGAGCGGCGCTCGTCGGGCGTCATGCTCAGGACCTCGTCGACGAGCCCCTGCCCCATGATCGTGTAGCTGTTCTGGCCGACGTCGCCCTTCATCAGGAGGTCGATCACGTCGCGAAGGCGGACGCGGGAGCCGTTCAGCAGGTACTCGGACTCGCCGTTGCGGTAGACACGGCGGCCGACTTCGACTTCGGAGAACTCGACCGGCAGCCAGCGGTCTTCGTTGTCGAGGGTGAGGATGACTTCGGCCATGCCGACGGCGGCGCGCCCGCTCGTGCCCGAGAAGATGACGTCTTCCTGCTTCCGGGCGCGGAGGAGGCGGATGCTCTGTTCGCCGAGGACCCAGCGGATGGCGTCGGAGACGTTGCTCTTGCCCGAGCCGTTGGGGCCGACGACCGCCGTGATCCCGCTGCCGTACTCGAACGTCGTCCGGTTGGCGAAACTCTTGAAGCCCTGGATTGACAGCTTCTTGAGGTACACGTCAGCCCTCCAGCCCGCCGGGCCGCGACAACAAGGCGACGGCGTGGCCCGCTGCCTGCTGTTGCGCTTCCCGCTTGCTCGCCCCGCTCCCCCTGCCCAGCAGGTTCGGCCCGACCTTCACCTCGACCGTGAAGCGCCGTCCAGCCTCGCCGGCAGCCTCCTCCACCGTCACATACTCGGGCGGTTCGTGCCACCGCGCCTGAACCAGGTGCTGCAGGTTCGACTTCGGGTCCAGCGGCTCTCCCTCCCGGCGGACCCGCGCGAGTTCTGGCTTGAGCAGGCGGCGGCAGAGGGCGCCAGCCTTGCGAAGGCCCTGGCCGGTGTACACGGCGCCGATGATCGCTTCGAGCCCACCCGCGAGATTGCGTTCGCGGTGGCGGCCGCCGGCTGCCTCTTCCCCGCGGCCGAGGATGAGGTGGTCGCCGAGGTGGAGGCGGTGCGCCGCCCGGGCGAGCGTGGTGCCGCGGACGATCCCGGCGCGCATCCGGGTCAGCGGGCCTTCGCCGGCGTCGGGGAACCAGCGGAAGAGCTGGTCCGCCACGACCATCCCAAGGATGGCGTCACCGAGGAACTCGAGGCGTTCGTTGGAGATGGCTGCGGCGTCCGTTTCGTTGAGATAAGAGGAGTGGGTCAGGGCTTGCTGGAGGAGGGCGTCCGGGAGCGAGGCGATGCCCAGCCGCTCGATGAGCGCTTCGCGAGTCGCGGGTTCAGCCAGCGGCACGGGACCCCCTGCCAGCATCGCCCTGTCCGGTCGAGGGACGAAGAAATGCTAAAGTTCCATGATCATATGGACCGGGTTTTGCCGATGTCAAGGATAACGCTATGATCCCGGCAGACCCCCATTTACCTATGACAACTACGAAAAATTCATGCAGCGTCTGTGGCGAAGGCCTCACCGAGGCCACCTCGGCGATCTGCAACTCCTGCGGCGAGCCCTACCACCTGAACCAGCGCGCCGACATCCCCGGCAAGGACTGCGGCGAGGTCTGGATCGACGAAGGCCACCTCGCCCTCGAGTTCGCCTGCAACACCTGCCTGAACCCCCCGCTGGAACCCGGCGGCCTCGACGACGTGCTCGACATCGAAGAAGCCGCGGCACTGGCGGGCGTGGCCGCGGGTGCCCTCGAAGCGGCGGCCGGGATGGGGGCGCTGCGCCACCGGAAGACCGGGAGCGGAACCTATCTCTTCTCCCGGGGCGACGTGATGGAGTTTCGCGAAGGCGGCAATGCGTGACCTCTGCTGCGAATGCGGTGAACCGGCCGGGCGCTCGAGCGTGCTCATCTGTGCCGACTGCGGCGCCTGGTTCCACAGCCCCGACGAGCGCGTCGCCGAAGACGGGCGGAAATGCGGTGTCCACGTGATCGGTTTCCGGCAACTGCTCGGGCGCGACGTGGTGCCCCTTTGCCTGCGCTGCGACATGGCCTTCCGCTTGCGCTACGGTATCCCCTCATGACGACGAAACGGCGCGAACGCAAGACGCCCCGGGCGGCCCACGCCCCTGCGGCGGCCGGGTCGACCCAGCCCCAGGCCGGACTGCCGCCCCTGCCCCCCTGGCACTGGCGGACGTTTCCCGTCTACTTCGCGGGGGCGCTCGGGTTGTTCCTGGGCGTCTACGCGGGCTACCTGGTCGGTTTCGTCCACGCCGAGACGGGCAACGGCACGCCCACGCTGGTCCTGTTCGTGACCGCGGCACTGCTGCTGGGATTCGGGCTCTCGCGGCTCACTTCCCGGCTGATGATCACTCGCCGCTGGGTGAAGCCGCGGCCAAAGCGAAAATAAGGACGAGGAGCGCCCCGATGGTGTTTTCTGGAGTCGCGCTCACGGGCGCAAGCGTCGAAGAGCACGTCCGCACGGCCGTCGAAGCCGAACGGGACGGCTACACAACCGGCTGGGTGACCGAAGTTTCCGGGGCCGACGCGGTGACCGTGATGGCCGCCGCCGCGATCGCCACGACCACCCTCCGGCTCTCCACCGGAATCGTCTCGACGTACGTGCGGAGCCCCTACCTCGCGGCGATGACCTTCCATTCGCTGGCCGACCTCTCGGGTGGCCGCGTCGCCGCCGGCTTTGGGACCAGCACCCCCGCGATCGTCACCGGCTGGCACGGGATCCCCTTCGAGCGGCCCCTCGCCACCACGCGTGAATTCGTCGACCTCTTCCGGAAGTTGCTTGCGGGCGAGCGCGTGAAAAGCAGCGGCCGCTTCGAGATCCGCGGCGCCTCCCTCCGTGGGCCGGCAAAGGGCGGCCCGATGCGCGTCTACCTGGCCGCGCTCAACGACGGCATGCTCTCGCTCGCGGGCGAAATCGCCGACGGGGTGATCCTCAACTTCCCGACGCCCGGCTACGCGCGTCACGCCCTCGAAGTCCTCGATGCCAGCCTGGCGCGGGCCGGCCGCAGCCGCGAGTCGTTCGAAGTCGTGGCGAACTTCCGCGCCGGGACCGGCGACTTCGACGGCCTCGCGAACGTGCTCCGGCGGGAACTGGTGACCTACTTGCTGGCGCCGGTCTACCAGAAGGTGTTCACCGCCGACGGCTTCGGCGACGAAGTGAAGATCGCCCTCGAACGCTGGGGCGCCGGCGACCGGGCGACGGCCGTTTCCGGCATCTCGGACGCATTCGTGGACGAACACAGCGCTTTCGGGACGGAGGAGGAGGTCCTGGCGAGGGTCCAGGGCTTCCTCGACCTGGGGATCGACTCCGCGGTGCTCTTCCCGGTGGTGGCCGACGGGCCCGACCGCAAGGCCCGCGAACTGGCGACGATCCGGGCGCTCGGACCCCGAACTCACTGAGCCTCCCGGTTGACAGGCAGCGGCATGGCGTGGCACTGTCTAGTCCTGACTTAGTGTACTTGGTACACTAAGTACATCCGGGGCGCCTGGGAGCGTTCCGGGGAGGTTGGAAGCCATGACCGCCGTCGCCACGCCAACGCGCACCCGGGACGAGGAACTCCTCGCCCTTTACAGCAACCCTGACACCTGCCCCGCGGACCGGCTGAAGCCCGTCCCCCTCATCGAAGAGCAGGCTTTCGTCGCCTGGCAGCAGGACATCCCCCGCGAATACCTCCGGGTTTCGCCGGAAGAACTCGACCAGCGAATCCGGGCGGCGCGGGCCTACCTCGGCAAGCGGCTGGTCATCCTCGGGCACCACTACCAGCGCGACGAGGTCATCCAGTACGCCGACTTCACCGGCGACAGCTTCAAGCTCGCCCGCCACGCCGCCGAACAGAAGGAAGCCGAGTACGTCCTCTTCTGCGGCGTCCACTTCATGGCCGAATCGGCCGACATCCTCACCCGGCCCGAAGTGCGGGTGATCCTCCCGAACATGGCGGCGGGCTGTTCGATGGCCGACATGGCCGACCCGGACGACGTTTACGCCGCCTGGGACGAGATCCACGAGGTCCTCGCGGGCAGCGGGTCGAAGGTCATCCCCATCACCTACATGAACAGCGCCGCCAGCCTGAAGGCGTTCACCGGCGAACACGACGGCCTCGTTTGCACTTCCAGCAACGCCCCCAAGTCCTTCGACTACGCCTTCGAACGGGGCGACAAGATCTTCTTCTTCCCCGACCAGCACCTTGGCCGCAACACCGGCTACGCGAAGGGCATCCCCCTCGACCAGATGGTCCTCTGGAACTGGCGCCTCCCCCACGGGGGCCTCACGCCGGACCAGATCCGCAAGGCGAAGGTCATCCTCTGGGCGGGCCACTGCAGCACCCACCAGCGCTTCAGCGTCGAACAGATCGAAAAGGCGCGGCGCGACTACCCCGGGATCAACGTCATCGTCCACCCCGAATGCCGCTGGGAAGTCGTCCAGGCCGCCGACGACAGCGGCTCGACCGAGAAGATCGTGCGGGTCGTGACCGAAGCGCCGGCCGGCACCGCCTGGGCCGTGGGCACCGAGATCAACCTGGTGAACCGCCTTGCCCACGAGAACCCGGACAAGACGATCTTCTGCCTCGACCCCGTGGTCTGCCCCTGCAGCACGATGTACCGGATCCACCCGGCCTATGTCGCCTGGGTACTCGAAGGGCTCGTCGCCGGGCACGTGATCAACGAAGTCCGCGTGGACGACGAGACCCGGAAGTGGTCGCTCGTCGCGCTCGAACGGATGCTCGCGCTCCCCTAACCGGCGCCGATCACCGCGGTCACGTCCACTTCGACCAGCCACTGCGGGGCCGCGAGCGCCTTCACCACCACCATCGTCACCGCCGGGAAGGGCGGCGTGAGGAATTCGCCCCGAATCTCCGCGGTCTTCGCCCAGAACTGCTCGTCCGTGGTGTAGATGGTCGCTTTGACGATGTCCGCCATCCGCGCCCCGGAGTGCGAGAGCAGCGTCTTGACGTTCGCGAACGCTTCGCGGGTCTGCGCCTCGATCCCCTCGGCGCTGCTGGTCTGCCCGGAGCAGTAGACGGTGTCGCCGATGCGCATCGCATGGGAGAAGCCATAGGCGGGCGCATTGAACAGCGACGGCGGGTTGATTGCCTGCTTGCGAGAACCGGCCACCTTTCGCCTCCTCGGTGAACGGCGCGGACGGGGCTTCCGCCGCGCCTCGCCTCAGATGTTAAGCGAACCCCAGAGGTCCTGCGCTTCCTTGCGCAGTTCGGCCCGGAAATCCGGGTGGGCGATGCTGATCAGTTCCTCTGCCCGCTGCCGGTGGTTCTTGTCCAGCAACCGCGCGATCCCGAACTCAGTCACCACCGTGTCGGTCAGATAACGGGGGATGGTCACCAGCGTCCCCTTTTCGTGCTGAGCGACGACCTTCGAAAGCGTGCCTTCGAGAGCCGTGGCCCGCATCACCGTGATCGCCCGGCCGCCGGGGCAGAGCGCCGCCGCCATGTGCGTGTCGGGCTGCCCGCCGGTGCCGTTGACCATGTGCCCGCCGAACCGGTCTTCGCTCGCCACCTGGCCGAGGAGGTCGACGGCGACGGCGCTGTTGATGGACGTCATGTTCCGGTTCTGGGACATGTAGGCCGGGTGGAGCAGGAAGTCCGGGTCGTAGAGCTCGAACGCCGGGTTGTTCCGGATCAGGTTCAGGTCCTCGCCGTCGCAGCCCGTCCACGCGACGGCAACCGACTTGCCCCGGTGGATGGTCTTCAGCGAATTGTCGAGGATCCCGCGCTGCCAGAGTTTCGCAAGGCCGGGCGAACCGAGCTCCGTGTGGAGGCCAAGGTGCTTCGCGTCGTCGAAGGCGCCGGCCTTGAACATCAGCGAACTCGGCTGGCCCACGCCCACCTGGATGGTGTCGCCATCCCGGATGATCTGGCGGATGTTGTCGGCGATGCCCTGGGCCGCGGGGTCGACCTCGCTGAGGCCGAACGCCTGCTGCATCAGGCCGACGGGCATCGCGTGAAAGAGGTCTTCCACGAGGGCCACCTGGTCCGGGCTCGCCCGGCCCAGCAGCGAGAGGCGCTCGCCGCGCTCGGCCTCCGGCGCCAGCGTTTCGATCCGCTGGCGGACCCCGGCGAGGTCGACGGGCTTGATGACCCCGTCGACGAAGGCGGTGATTTCGCTGACGTGCATCCAGACGTCGCCATAGACCTGCGAGATGTTCGGATCGACGATCGCGACCGTCGTCTTGCAGCGGCGGGCGTATGCCTTCCGGCTCCACATGTGGGGACCGAAGTGCACGTAGCCGCGTTCATTCGGCTCACTGCACTGGGTGAGGAGGACGTCGGGCATCCGCGCTTCCGGCCGGCCGGCGTCGAACGCCTTCATCCCGAGCATGAAGGTGTTCGGGAGGTAGGTCGCGATGTGGGCGTCGTGTGCGGGGCGAAGGCCGTCGCCGATGAAGAGCTCGATCTCCTTCTCGCCCCGGATCTCTGGGCCGTAGAGGTACGGTTCCCGGGGGGCGAGCATCCGAAAGTCAACGCGCCCGAGTGTCTTCGCCCGCTCGTAGAAGCCCATCGCGAGCGCCCCGGGCGAAAGGACCGGGAGGTAGACCAGGTCGCCTTCCTTGACCAGCTCCATCGCTTCGGAGACCGACTTGCGGCGGCGCTCGTACTCCTCGCGCCAGTTGGCATGGACACTCATCACTGTTCCCTCCGGGATCGCTGCTGGTTACTGGTGTGGATGGCGGCTACCAGGGGGTGCCGGGCATAAGCGGATGGCCGCGGCCGTCCGGGTCCCATTCGTCGCTGACGAAGGGGCCGGGGCTGAAGCCGCTCGACGCCGTCAGCCCGCCGTCGAGGGCAAGGACGATGCCGTTCACGAACTTCGACGCATCCGAGGCGAGAAAGACGATCGGGCCCGGGAGGTCGTCGGCCTGGCCGATCCGGCGCATCGGCGTGCGGCCCTCCAGGTAGGCCAGCATCCCGCTCTCGGCGAGGATGTCGTGCGTCATTTCGGAGTCGAAGAAGTGCGGGGCGATTGCGTTCGCCCGGATGCCGCGGTCGGCCCACTCGACGGCCATGAGCCGCGTGAGCTGGTTGACCCCGCCCTTCGCCGCGAAGTAGCCCGGCGTGCGCCCTTCGAAGCCTGCGTGGCCGAAGATCGAGCTGATGTTGATGATGTTTCCGTGGCCCTGGCGGAGCATGTGCTGGGCGGCCGCGTGAGCGCAGTACCAGAGGCCGATCAGGTCCGTCTTGACGATCTGTTCGAACATCTCCGGCTCGGAATGCTCCGACCGCAGGCCCCGGGGGTCCGAAACACCGGCATTGTTGACGAGGATGTCGACCGTGCCGAAGTGGTCCCAGGCCGTCTTCATCAGGGCCGTGACCTGCTTGTATTCAGTGATGTCACAGGCAACGACCAGGCACTTGCGTCCGGTCGATTCGATGAGCCGCTTCGTATCTTCGAGCTTGTCAACGCTGCGGGCGGTCGCGACGATGTTGGCGCCGGCTTCGGCAAGCGCGTGGGCGAAGGTGACGCCGAGGCCGTAGCTGGCGCCGGTGACGATCGCGGTCTTGCCTTCGAGGGAGAATTGGGACGATGCCAGGGTGTGCCTCCTCTTGGGCGCCTCCGCTTCGGCTGACCCAGCGACGCTGAATCCTACCAGAGCCGCAACCGTGGAAGAAATCGCCGCCAGGCTAGTGCCCGTCCGACCAGACCTGGATGAAGCCTGTCAACGCCCGCGTTCCCCTCGCCCACAGCAGTCGCAGAGCCTGCTAAGGCCCCCCTCGCCCACCGCAGTGGGAGAGGGGCAGGGGGTGAGGGGCCAGCGTCCCCGGCCGGGCGCCCACGCGGCTCCGCCGGACCGTCTTCCGCGGACGGCGGCGGCGGACGGAGACTTCGGCGCTCTGGGTGCCGTGGCTCACGACAAGCCACTCCCCGAGCGTCTTGCGAATCCAGGCCCAGCAGTCGCGGGATTCCGGCGCAATCTCATATTCGCGCTCCCAGAACGCGGGGGGATGGTGGACCACCCGCCGTCCGCTCCGCACCGCGGGCACGTCAATGTGGATGAGTTCGTGCTTCACGATGAACCTGAGTACAGAGAGCGGCGTGTCCGGGCGGCTGAGGGCCGGGTGGATGGAGATGGCTCGGCTGTCCGAGCCTTCCACGGCGATGCAGGCGACGGGGCGGCCCTCCGTGAAGACGATGGGCGTCTCGACCGTCAGGTGGGGGAAGAACTCGGCGCGGACGTCCGCTACCACGCTTTCGAGCGTGTACGGCAGGAAGTTCATCGCGGGCTGGATCTGGTCCATGCGAAGCCCCGGTACGGCGCCGGGCCCGGCCGGCACACGCTCACCATACCGTGAAGTTGGGAAGCGGCACATCTCCGGGGGCGGGGACGGCTTTCCCGGGGACGACCTCGCCGCCTGGCGCGCTTGCCGCCGTCACCGGGCGAGGTTGGGCGCGTCCACCTTCAGCTTGTTGTTCACCACCAGTCCCAGGTGGGTCATGACCCGCGATCGCATCGGTTCTTCGTCGGCGAGGCCGTCGCGGATGCGGGCGGCCAGGTCCGCGTTGCGGCGGCGGGTCGCCTCCCGCCACTCGGCCACGGTGCCCGGCCGCGAATCGGGGCCGAGAAGCGCATCGAGGCTCTCCCATTCGGCGGCCAGGTGCTCTTCTTCGTGCTGAAGTTCCCGCCGGATGATGTCGAGCGCGTTGGCGGAGACGCGGGCGTGGAAGTTGATCCGCCCGGTGGTGTTCGCCATCACGTCGTCGCGCAGGAACCCAACGACAGCGCCAAGCAGTTCATCGACGGTGGGATGGTCCTGCACGGTTAGCCCCTTCCTTCCAGCATGTCGAGCAGCGCCTGTTCCATGTCGGCGGTGCGGCGGCCGATGGTCGCGAGTTCGACGCTCTTGCTGACGCCCGAGAGGTACCGCTCGGCCTGGGTGATGGTGATGACGCCCCACTTCAGGTTCGCGAAGACTTCCCAGAAGCGGACCCGCTCGGGGTCGACCGGGAACCCGCCGGCAGCTTCATAGGCGGCGAAGAACGGCTCGCGGTCGCCGACGCCGGCCACGGGCTTCGTCCCCCCGAAGCGCCAGGCCCGGCACATCACCCAGCCAAGGTCCTCCATCGGGTCGCCGAAATGCGCCAGTTCCCAGTCGATCACCGCCCGGAGCCCCTCTTCGCCGAAGATCACGTTCCCCAGGCGGAAGTCTCCGTGGACGAGGATGGGATCGACCGAGGGCGGGGGCAGCCGCTGCTTCAGCCAGCGAAGGACGAGTTCGAAGACCGGGTGAGGGTCCCGCGACTGGAGCCGGAACGTAGCCTCCCATTCGGCCACTTGCGATTCGGCCGGCGAGACCCCCGGGGCGGGCGCGGGCAGGCGTCGCAGCTCCGGGTGGCGGCTCAGGTCGATCCGGTGGATGCGGGCAAGGCTCTCGCCAAGCTGCGCCGGGAGCACCTCCCGGGCTGCCGCGTACTGGTCGCCCCGGACCAGGCGGGCGCCCAGCGTCTCGCCGGGGACCCGCTTCATCGTGAAGAAGTTGACGCCGAAGCGGCCGATGTCGCCGTCCCAGAGCGGCTCCGGGGCGCGGACGCCGTTCTCCCAGGCGGCCTTGATCAGCGAGTACTCCAGTTGGCGGCCGGGCGAGGTCATGCCCTCGCCGGGGTCGGCCCGGAAGATCGCTTCCAGGTGCTCGGTGGCGGACCCCTTCTCGACGTCGGCGTCAAACGTCCAGGTCTCGCGAGAAGCGCCGCCAGACAGCCGCGACAGGTCCGTGACCCGCACAGCCGAGGCAGGCGCCTTCTCCCGGATGAACTGCTCCAGGCCGTTCCGGACGGTTTCGACGTCCAAGGCTTACTCCACCTGGTCGAGGTATTCGCTCAGGCCGTAGCCTTTGCGGTCGCCATCGAGGGTGTACTCGGTCATGCCCTCGCCGATGTGGGTGAACTGCCCGGCCCGGCGGTTTCGCAGGGGGATGAAGCCCTTCACGACGCCATCGACCGTGTGCTCGGTCCCGTCGGCGAGCTTCACCTTCGCCTTGAGGGTGCTGTGGTAGTTGGTGTTGCCTTCGTATCCCGTGTCCACCTTCGCGTCCACGATCTGGACGATCTTGTCACCCTTGTGGAACACCCCGCCGACCCGGTCGCCAACGATGGAGATGACCATTCCCATGTCGTCGCCAAAGTTCCCGGTGATCCAGCGGTACGATGGCGTCGACTGCCAGTAGCGCGGCCCCCAGGAGTGGTCGCGGAGCCCGTGGCCGGTCAGGGTGACCACCGGGCCGTCGTCGATCTGGAGCGTCCCCGAAACCTTCATGTGCTGCTCGTAGTGGGCGCGCGCGAAATCGTTGCCGGACTTCTCGTCGGCGACGTGGCCATAGATGGGGCCGACGCCTTCGTGGACGAGGTCGAGCTTGAGCCGCTTGTGGGGGTTCTCCTTGAAGGCGACGGAGGGTTCGCGCATCTCCCGGGGGTCCTTGAGGAACACCGCCGAGCCGTCGTAGGTGGTCCGGATCTTCTCGCCCGGGACGAGGACGTCGACCTTGAGCCCGCCGGCGTCCCAGCCGTCGTTGGTGGTGATCTGGGGGCGCTTGTAGTTGAAGAGGGCCGAACCGTCGGGCTGATAGACGATCACCGTCATCTCGGCGTGGCCTTCGTTCGCCCGGTTGCCGATGCGGAGAAAGCCGCCGAGGTTCTGGGCGCGATCGAAGAAGTTGAAGTAGACGGATTCGTTGAAGTTCTCTTCGGGGCCGAGGGGATGGGTGTAGTCGTCTTCAGGCTTGACGTTGCCGACGATGGTGACCATTGTTCGCTCCACGCTGAGGGTTGGCGCCGCGCCACGGATGGCCGCATTGTAGCCCACCCGGGGGCGCCCGTCCCGGCGCCGGGGAGAAGCGATGAAGCTCGCCAAACAACATGTCGACGTCGGCCTGTTCACCAACAACGCGGAGGCGATGATGCGCTTCTGGCAGGGGGAAGTGGGCCTCCCCTTCGAAGAGACGCTCCCCCTCGGTGGCGGGATGCGCCAGCAGCGCCACGGCATGAACGGCTCCGTGCTCAAGATCAACGATGCCCGCGACCCCTTGCCCGAAGAGCCACCGGCCGGCTACCGCGAACTGACCATCGCCCGCCCCGGCCTCCCGGCCCCGCGGCGGCTGAACGACCCCGACGGGAACGCCGTCCTGCTCGTCCCCCCCGGCGAGGGCGGCGTCGCCGGGATCGGCATGCGGCTGGCGGTGGCGGACGCAGCGGCGTTCCACAACTTCTACGGTCGTGTCCTCGAACTCGAAGCCTGCGGGGAGAACGCCTACCGCTGCGGGGACTCCGTGCTCTCCTTCATCCAGGAGGCCGGGGTCGGTCGGGCCGGGGAGATGCGCGCCCGCGGCTATCGCTACCTGACGATCCAGGTCTGGGACGTCGACGGCGAACACGCCGGGTTCCTCGCCCGGGGCGCCGAAGAGGGCCAGCCGCCGCGCACCCTCGGGAGCACGGCGCGTATCTCCTTCATCCGTGACCCCGGCGGCAACTGGATCGAGGTCTCCCAGCGGGCATCCCTGACCGGGGCGTTGCCGGGGTAGCTGCCGGGCGGGCCTGTCGAGCGTTTGGGCTGCAAGCGGTAGCCTCGAAACGATCACGCGGTGCGGTTCGACACCCCCGGGGCCGGGCGGCGAGAGGCCCCGCGAACAGGAAGGAACACCCCATGAGATTCGGGACCGTGCTCGCGCTCGCGTTCGGCGCATTTGCCGCCGCGTTCGCCCTTACCGCGTGCGGCGGCAGTTCAAGCAACGACAGCGGCGTCATCGCCGGGATCAGCTACATCGACGGCGCCGGCCTCCACGAAATGAACGAAACCATCGTCAACACCGGCAAGATCCCGGCAGACGCCCAGACCGTGGCCATCCGTCTCCAGACCGTCACCCTCCTCACCGATTGGCCGGGCGAGCTCGACAAGCAGGCGAAGGCCCTTGCCGCGCTCTTCGGCGAGATGGCGAAAGAACTCGACTCCGCCAGCCCTGACCTGAAGCGGGTCGAAACCGCCGTCACCAACGCGCACGATGGCTGGCACGACTTCTCGCATGACGTCTGGCTCTACCTTGCCGGGCAGGCGAAGGTCGGTGGCGCGGAGTCGCACGAGCACCAGTAGCCTGCCGGGGCGGCCCGGCGTCGCGGGCGTTTACTGGTCGGTGGCCCCGAGGGTGCGCAGGTAGTTCACGAGGTGCCACATCTGCTCCTCGGTCAGCTTGTCCGGCCCGCTGCCCCAGGCGCGCATGGCCGTGGCCGCCACCCCGTCGTTGATGAACACGAAGAGTTGTCCGTCCGGGTGCTGGGGCACGTGCACCGTGAGGTCGAGGGGGTAGGGTTTCAGGTCGAGCCCCTTCGGCGGCACCCCCGTGGCGCCGTGGCAGGCGACGCAGTTCTGGGTGTAGAGCTGACGGCCGGTGGAGATTGAGTCCTGGTCCGGGAAAACCGGGTTCTTGCGGAGGCCCGGCAGGGGCTGGTCCCGGTGAGTCCCGAAGACGAGGAAGAAACCGGCCGCAAACCCCGCCACCGCCAGCGACTGGTTCGCCCGGCCGATGCGGCGCCAGCGCCGGGAAACCTGGCCACGCCAGAGGAACATCCCCAGCGCCACAAAGAGCAGGAACATGCCCGTGAACTCGTTCGCGGTCATCCCCGCCGCCGGGTTCCCCCAGCGCCCGCCGCGGTTGACGTACTGGACGGGCGGCCCGGCCGGGCGGACGTCGTAGAAGGCCTTGATGTCGTCGGCCCCCGTGCGCCGTACCTCGACCTCGATCCGCCAGCGGCCCTCTTGCGTCAGGAAGGCGCCCTGGCCAACGAATTGTCCCGCCTCTTCCGCCGGGGCCAGGGCAAGCGTCGCCGGTCCCACCGCCTGGTCCTCCTGGTACCGGAACACGAGCTTCACGCTGTCGGCGCCGGGTTCGCCCGCGGCCGGGGTCACGGTCACCCGGTAGGTGTTGAGGCCGGTCCGGTTCGGGTCCACCTGGAGCCGGATTCCCAGCGTGTCCGCCTGCACCGTGTGGTCGTACGGCGGCGCCTCCCGCACGTCCGGCACAGACTTGGCGACGCCGGTCTGGGTGAGCATGGCGGCGAACACGAACACGACCAGCCCGAGGAACGCCTCGCCGGAGACCGTCGCGATGAACCGCCGGTGTTCGCTCGCCGGGTTCGCAAGGAACCGGCGGCGGCCGCGGGTGGCGTTGTAGAGCCCCAGCGCAAGCAAGGGGACCATGAACACGACTTTGCGGAAGATCGTCAGCCCGTAGCGGGTGTCGAACAGCTCCGACGGGTTGGAGACCTCCACGAAGGCGTTGAAGATGCCCGTGCCTATCAGTGCGAACACACAAACCGAGGCCAGGAGCGAAAACCGCGGCATGACCCGGGCATAGGCGGCATCCCGTCCGGCCGATCGGCTGGCGACCGCGAGCCCGAGGACGGCGCCCACCCAGGCAATCGCCGCCAGCCCGTGGCCGAAGTCGATCGCGCCGGCCCAGCGGCTCCCGGCCCCGGCAGCGGCGTGGCTGGTCGCTGAATAGGCGACGAGGTAGGCAGCGGCGGCGGCGAGCGAGAGGGCGGCCGCGCCCCGGCCCGCGGAAAGCCGCGCATCGACGATGACCAGGATGAACACCACCGCCGACATCCGGCTGAGCCAGTACAACCCCGAACGCGTCTCGAAGAGCAGCGACTGGAGGCTCGTCCCTGCGAAGGCATCGCTCAGCAGCTGCAGGTTGAGCAGCGTCGCCGCGCCAAGAACAACCGCGCCGGAGAGGAGGGTCCGGACGAGCACCCGTTCCGTCGCGGCGGGCACGCCCGGCCAGAGCAGGAGGATCACGCTCGCGCCCCCCACCATGGCGAGCCCGAGCAGCGACAGGAACCGCACGGCCACACCTTCGGCCAGCGGCGGCGGGTCGGGATCTGAGCCCACGCCGCCGAGCGCGTTCTCGCCCGCGGGCAGGGACCCGTCGGCGTTCAGGACCGTGAACGGGAACGAGCCCCGGTAGGCGTGCCCGTCGACCTTGGAGACGTTGCTCCAGAGCACGTTGTAGAAGCCGGGCTGGAGTACCGGCAGGTCGACCGCGACGGTCGTGTCGCGGTTTGAGGCGGCGAGGGGACCCAGCGACAGCGGGCGGCCCGACCCATCCAGGAGGGCAACGCTGGTCGACGACAGCTGCACCGGTTCCGTGAAGTCGAGCTGGATCTGTCCCGGCGCGCGGCGGAGGAACTCGTTCGAAGCCGGGACGGAGCGGGCAAGGGCGGCATGGGCGGAAGCGTCGGGGCCGGGCCTGGCGGCAAACAGCGCCGCCGCGACCACGAGCAGGAAGAGCAGCGCGGCTTTCACGCCCGCCGCGGCCCGAGGAGGTACATCGCCCCGGCGCCGGCGACCAGCGCGGCAAGACCAACCGCGGTGACGAGCACCCAGGAGGTCCCTCCGCCGCCCTCGGCGAAGTCCGCCAGCCCCGGAGCCGGGGTTGGCGTTTCGCCCAGGACTGACGCCTTGAGCACCTCCTTGCCGGGCGAAGGGATGGCGTTCGGGTCGATCCGGAACGTCGTCTGCCCGGTGGCGCCGTCGCCGTCTTCGGCACTCAACGTCTTCCAGCGGACCGTGTAGTCACCGGCGGGCAGGCTCGTGGGCAGGTTGACGGAGAGCAGGCGGCGGTTGGTGTCGCTTATCACGGCCGCCTCCGTGGTGACCTCGACGCCCTTCGCGTCCACCACGTCGATGTCGTTGGCCCCCTGCTGACGGGCGAGCTCCTGGGTCATCGTCATCATGATCGAGCGGGGGGCGGCGGCAAGGACGGCGCCGTCACCCGGGAACACCGTCGCCGGTTCGGCGTGGGCGAAGACCGCGGTGACCACCACGAGGGCAGCGATGGCGGCGGGAGCGGCGAAAAACAAGCGGCGCATCGCCGGCAGTGTATCGCGGAGAGCGGTTAGCGCCCGGTCTTGCCACCCTGGCGCCTGCCGCGGACGGGGTTGACCTTGACGGCGCGGGCCGTGTTATGGTGCCCGGGCGGGGCATGGCGGTTGATGGATGCATAGGCTGTTACTGACCGTGCTGTTGCTGGCGTTTGTTGCCACGGGCGGGGTCGTTGTCGTCCTCTCGAACGGCGGCGGGCACTCCGCCGAGGCGGCCACAGGGCCCTGTGGTACGACCCACGACTGGCTGAGTGCCGAAGAGTCCGAATTCATCGCCCTGCTGCAGCAGTGGCGCAACACGCACACGCTCTATCCGCCAGGCGGTTCGTCCCCGCTGACCCCCTCGATGCCGCTCAACAAAGCCGCCGCCTGGTTCGCCGAGTACCAGGTGAACGCCGGCAGCCCGGGCGGGCACGGGGATAACTATGGCCGGGACTGGAAGGATCGCGTCCGCGACTGCGGCTACGACTCGTACTGGTGGTACGGGAGCGGCGAAGGCGTCTACGCTCTCGCCTCCAGCCAGGTGCTGGACATCGGGCCCGACGAGGCAGTCGACGGACCGCCCTACAACGGCGTGACGTACCCCGGAAGCGGCGCAACGGTGGGGGACGTTCACCCGAGCTACCCGTTCAAGTGCGTGGGCGCGGCGGTAGCCCGCTCAGCGGACGGGAAGCGCGTCGCCTGGGTGGTCGTGCTCGCGCAGTTCCCCCTGAACTCAACCTGCCCCGAGCCCGGCGGCGGCGCCCCACCCACCGTCACCACGGCGACCAATACGCCGACGGCCACACCCACAAAGACCCCTACCAGGACCCCTACACCGACTCCCCCGGGCGCAAGGCGCGCCGTCGCCCCGGGCATGTCGAAGTGGCCCGTGGACTGAACCGCGGGCGTTGAACACACGAAAACGGCCCGCCTCGCAACGGGCCGCCTCTACCAGACCTGGCTGCGTTGTCGCCTAGAAGCCGAACGAAGTCCAGGCCACCGAACCGTTGATCGAGGATCCGAGGATCCGCACCGCGCCAATGCAGGCGACGGCGATCAACGCAAGGATCATCCCATACTCGGCAAGCCCCTGGCCGGACTCGCCGCTCATCCACCGGCGCCAAAGCCGCCGCGCCGGTGCTCGCTCTTGTTCTTGCATACCTCTCACCCCCAGGAAGACCGAAGTTGGCCTACCAATCAGTTCGACCGTCCGCACCCGGACCATTCGGGCAGGCGAGGGAACAGAAAGTGTCCTGGGGGTGACGAATCCCGGAAGTCCCCCCGTCAGGCCCCGCTGGCGGCGTACCGGGCGAGCGCCGGCCCATCGTCCGTGATGATCGTCCGGGCGCCAAGGCGGAACAGCGCGGCCATCGTCTCCCGCGTCCTGGCCTCCCCTTCGTCGCGCATCGTCCATGCCGCAAGGGCCATCCCGTGGCGTTCCAATTCGCGCCCGAGGTCGCACCCCAGGCCGGCAAGGTGACGAAGCGTGGCGATGTCCACCATCCACTCGACCGCCCCAGGGAGCAGCCCCACCAGGTCCGCGATCCGGGAGCTGGTGTACTCCGCGGCCGTGGTCCGGGGGATATGGGCGAGGGGGGCGTCGTCCCAGAGGCCGTGGACGCCCCTGCGAGCGGGAGTCATCTCTTCGCTCCGCTCCCGGGCGCTGTAGTGCCACTGGAGCGTGGGGTCGAACGCGACCGGCGCCCCGAGTTCGGCGAACGGCCGCAGGTTCCAGTGGGCCTGCGAGCCAACGAACGTGTTCCTCCCGAGCGGCGCGAGCGTGGCCGCCAGCAATTCGACCCGCCGCGGCGAAATCGGGCGCATCAGCTTGAGGTCGACCTGGAGGAACGTCCCCGACCCGCCGAGCACATCCACAACGTCTTCGAGGAAGCACAGCGGCGTCTCCGGGTGGCTGCGGTAACGCAGGGCAAGAGCTTCCGGTCGCGTCAGCGCATCGACCTTCCCCGAGCCGGTCGTCGCCGCCGCCAGCCCGGAGTCGTGGAAGACGAGCATGGAGTCATCCGCAAGGAAGCGGACGTCGATCTCCAGGCGGGGCACGCTCGCGGCGGCGCACTCTTTCACGGCCGGGAGTGAGTTCGGCGCAAACCTGCCGCTCAGCGTGGCCATGTGGCAGCAGAAGACCCGGGGCACGCCAGCGACGGTGACGGTCAGCGGCGGGCTGCTCATGGCGCCGAGCCTACGCCCGCGCCGCCTTACAATCGCCGTGTGGACGACCTCGAAGCCGCGCGCTTCCGCATCTACGCGATTGAGGACGGCGCCGTCCGTGCCCAGGCCCTCGCCTTCTGCCTTCGCACCGGGCTTTTCGACCGGCTGGAGCACCGCGCGCTCACCTTCGACGAACTGAGCCCGGAAGCATCCCTCGCGCCGCGAGTCCTGCCCGCGCTCCTCGCGTTCCTCTGCAGCGAAGGCCTCCTCCAGCGGGACGACGAAGGGCGCTTCGCCAACACCGCCGCCGCGTCCGCGTTCCTCGTCCGGACCAGCCCGCGCTACGTCGGCGGGCGGGGCCTGCTCTTCGCCGGCTTCTTCGATGCCATCGGCCACCTGCCCGGCACGCTGGCGAGCGGCGAACCATGGACGCCGGCGGGCCAGCACGACATGTTCGCCGGGTTCGGGGCCGAAGAGCAGCGCTGGTTCGCCGAAGGCATGTTCGCCAACGCCGTCCACGGGGCGAAGGCGCTCCTGGAAGTGGTCGACTTCGGCAACGTCCGGCGGCTCCTGGACGTCGGCGGGAACGCAGGCGGCTACGCGCTCACGATCGCCGCGGCCCAGCCTTCGCTTTCGGCAACCATCTTCGACGTCGAGGCGCTGCGGCCGCTGGCCGGGGAGCGCATCGCCGCCGCCCCGCTGGAGGACCGCGTGCGCTTCCAGGGCGGCTCCTTCTTCGAAGACGCACTCCCCCGGGGCCACGACGCCCTCCTCCTTTCGAGCATCCTCCACGACTGGGACGAGAAAGACTGCGGAAAGATCCTCCGCCACTGCTTCA
Organism: Chloroflexota bacterium; assembly: GCA_016234445.1. Taxonomy (GTDB): domain Bacteria; phylum Chloroflexota; class Dehalococcoidia; order Tepidiformales; family Tepidiformaceae. The sequence goes on from JACRBT010000004.1 coordinate 326,909, forward strand.
ACGCCCTCGAACCGGGCGGGCTGATCGTCGTGACCGAACCGATGCTCCGCGAAGACTCGACCGGGCCGGACCACCCTGCCGCCAGCGGGCTGACGATGGCGCTGCTGGGAGGCGAAAACCGGGCGCCATCGCGGGTGGCGGCGATGCTGGCCGCCGCAGGGTTCGTGGCTGCCTGGCAATCCCCGGTCGGGCCGCAGAACACGACCGTCACCGCCCGCAAGCCCTGAGGCAGCATCGAAACAGGGGCGCGGCGGCCGCTCCGAGGGGCCGTTTGCCGGAGCGGGCGGGGCTGGCCATACTGGGTAGAGCACCGGGGCTGTTGTTGCAGGTGCAAGTGGGGCTGTATACTCCCGCCCGACCCGGTCAACGGGGGGCCGCTAGCTCAATTGGCAGAGCAAGTGACTCTTAATCACTAGGTTGAAGGTTCGAGTCCTTCGCGGCTCACCAGCACTCGCTGTTCCATACCGGTGGCCCGCTCCGGCGGGCTGCCGGGCACTTGTGGGGAAGTGTCGGAACTGGCAGACGAGCATGACTTAGGATCATGTGCCGAAAGGCGTAGGAGTTCGAGTCTCCTCTTCCCCACGAACTCGATTCCGCGTAGAAATACGCCGAGCAATCGTTGTGCGCCGGAGGCCCGGCGCAGGTAAAGGAGGAGGGATGGCGCTTCTTGAGGTGAAGGACCTGCGCACCTACTTCTATACGCAGGAAGGGACCGTCAAGGCTGTCGACGGGACCTCCTACGTTGTGGAAGAGGGCGAAACGCTGGGACTCGTGGGCGAATCGGGGTGCGGGAAGAGCGTTTCAGCGCTTTCCATCCTCCGGCTGATCCCCCAACCCCCAGGCAAAATCGTCTCGGGCGAGATCCTTTTCCAGGGCCGGGACATCCTGAAACTGGACGAAGACGAGATCCGGAAGATCCGCGGCAACGACATCGCCATGGTCTTCCAGGAGCCGATGACGTCGCTCAACCCCGTGTTGACCATCGGCCGCCAGATGACCGAGGCGCTCGAATTGCACATGGACCTCCATGGCAAGGCCGCCCGCGACCGGGCAGCCGAGCTTCTCGAAATGGTCGGGATCCCAGAGGCGCGTGGCCGCCTCGATGACTACCCCCACCAGTTCTCCGGTGGCATGCGCCAGCGCGTCATGATCGCCATGGCGATGAGCTGCAACCCCAAGCTGCTCCTGGCCGACGAGCCGACGACCGCCCTCGACGTGACCATCCAGGCGCAGATCCTCGAAGTCATGAACCGCCTGAGCCGCGAATTCGGCACCGCCGTGATCATCATCACCCACAACCTTGGGGTGGTGGCACGCTACGCCGACCGCGTCAACGTCATGTACGCCGGAAAGGTGATTGAGACCGCCTCGGCCCACGAACTCTACGGGAACCCCAAGCACCCCTACACGGTCGGGCTCCTCAATTCCGTCCCCCGCCTCGACGAGACGCGAAAAGAGAAGCTGATCCCGATCGAGGGCCTGCCCCCCGACCTCGCCCACCTGCCCGTGGGCTGCTCGTTCTATGCCCGCTGTGCATGGCGGCAGGATCGCTGCAGGGAGGAATACCCACCGTTTACGCTCGTGGCGAAAGACCACTACGCCGCCTGCTGGGAATCCGGGCGTGTCGAAAGGGAGGTGCCAGTTGGCGCAGCAAACTAGCAGTTCCAGCCGCCAGCGAGTCGGCACCATCGGCGAAACCCTGGTCGACATCCAGGACATGCAGGTCTTCTTCCCCGTCTCGGCGGGCGTGATCTTCCAGCGGAAGGTCGCCGACGTGAAGGCCGTCGACAAGATCAGCTTCCAGGTGAAGCGCGGCGAGACCCTCGGCCTCGTGGGCGAATCCGGCTGCGGCAAGAGCACCACCGGCAAGGCCCTCCTCCAGCTCATCCGGCCCACTTCGGGCAAGGTCATGTTCGAAGGGACCGACCTCACGAAGATCAAGGGCGGCGAACTCCGCCGCTTCCGCCGGAAGATGCAGATGATCTTCCAGGACCCCTACGCGAGCCTGAACCCGCGCATGTCGGTCGGTAGCATCATCAGCGAGCCGATCACCATCCACGGGCTGGCGAAGGGCAAGGAGAAGAAGGAGAAGGTCCAGAACCTCCTCCAGACCGTTGGCCTCAACCCCTACTTCGCGAACCGCTTCCCCCACGAGTTCTCGGGCGGCCAGCGCCAGCGCATCGGCATCGCCCGCGCCCTCGCCGTCGAACCGGACTTCATCGTCTGCGACGAGCCCGTGTCCGCGCTCGACGTCTCGATCCAGGCCCAGATCATCAACCTGCTCCAGGACCTCCAGGAACAGTTCAACCTGACCTACCTCTTCATCGCCCACGACCTCTCGGTGGTCCGCCACATCAGCGACCGCGTCTGCGTGATGTACCTGGGCCATGCGATGGAGCTCACCGACCGGGACTCGATCTTCGAGAACCCCCTCCACCCGTACACCAAGGCGCTGCTCTCGGCGGTCCCGATCCCGGACCCGGAAATCGAGCGCAAGCGCGAACGCATCATCCTTCTTGGCGACGTCCCCAGCCCCCTGCGGCCGCCTCCAGGCTGTGTCTTCAACACCCGCTGCCCGATCGCGATCGACGAATGCCGGACGCGCACCCCGGAATGGCGGAACGTGGGCACCGCGGACAAGGAACACTGGGTCTGGTGCCACCGGGTCTAGGCATTTTCGATTTGCGATTTGCGATTCGCGATTTGCGATTCGCAGAGGCGACACACCACACCGGGGCGGCTGATGGCCGCCCCGGTGTTCGTTTCCGGCCCTACTGCGCCGCCGAGCCCCCGCGCCCGAGCACTTCCCGGAACAGCGCATCATAGTCGCGGGCCATCCGCTCCTCGCTGAATACTGCGGCGACCCGGGTGCGGCCGGCCGCGCCCATCCGCGCCCGGAGCACGGGGTCTTCCACCAGCCGCCGGAGCGCTGAGGCGACCGCCTCGACATCACCCGCCGGCGCCAGGATGCCGGTCACGCCGTCGGCCACTGCCTCGTCCGAACCGGGTGTCGAGGTGGCGACCACCGGGAGGCCCGCGGCCGCGCCCTCCAGCAGGACCAGCGGCAGGCCCTCCCGGTCGGACGTCAGGGCGAGGATGTCGAAGCTGGCGTATTCGGCGGCGATGTTCTGGCGTTGGCCCCGGAACCGTACCCGGCCCGGAAGGGCCGCCGCGGCCCGGCGTTCGAGGTCGGCCCGGACCCGCCCGTCACCAACCAGGACAAGCTCGACCGGGAGGTCGTCGAGCATCGCTACGGCGTCGATGAGGACGTCGACTCGCTTCCAGTGGTCGAGCCGCGCGACGCAGCCGATGACGACCGTCCCATTCGCCGCGGGCGCATACCCGCCGCGCGGCCGTTCGAAGACCGCCACCGGGATCCCGTTCGGAATGACGCAGACCCGCCGCGGGGGCATTCCGGACTCACGCATCGCGGCCGCAACCGACTCCGAGACACCCGTGACCGAGGCCGCGAGGCGGGCCCCAAGCCGGTTCGACTGGCGGAGCCGCCATGCCTGCTTCTCCGCGATGTGGAGGGTCGCCACGGCCGGGACCCCCGTGGAGGCGACCCCCATCATGTCCCAGGCGGGCACATGCGGAAACGCGTAATGCACGTTGATGAGCGCCGGTCGGTGTTCCCGGGCCAGGCCGCGAAAGACCCGTGCCCGCCTTAGCCAGGTAGCCGGGGACGACCCGTTGGGCAGGTTCGGGGCGAGGATCGCTTCGAGGTTCCGGGAATCGAGCCACTCCGGCAGACGGTCCCTTTCGCTGTCACCCGTGAGCACCACCACGACCTCCCACCCGAGGGCCGGGAGCTGGCGCGACAACGATACGATGACCTCACGCAGCCCACCGTTCCCCGAGGTGTCGGAGACGATAAGCAGCCGGGGACGTTCCGCCGCCACTCAGCTCCGGCCGACGGTTTCGATGGCCTGCAGGGGCGGCTTCGCCGGGTCCACCAGGTAGCGGATTTGGGGCATCGTTATGTCGCAGGTGGTGACCGACGCGGAGATCGGGAAGTAAGGCACAGCCCCGTCGATCCCCCATGCGTCGGCCTCGAAGGCCAGCAGCCGCGGGGTGCCCCGGTCGGCGCGGTGGAAGACGAAGTCGGGGTCGACCTGCACCAGCCGCAGCAACTCCGACCCGTTCCGGTCCACCCGCGCGAGGTTCATGTTCGCCAGGTACTGCACGTCGCCGCCGCTGATCGGTTCGGGGTTCATCAGCGCCACGTCAAGGATGGTCCGTCCATCGACTTCGACAATGGCGTGGACGCGGTCGTAGCCCTTGCGGAGGACGACGGCCGCCTCGCCCACCGGGTAGCCCCAGTGCGTGCGAAGTTCCGTGGACGCTCCCGCGGAGTCGGTGTAGCCGCGGACAAGGAACGCTCGCGGCCGGGCGGCGGAACGGCAGCCCACACGCACTTCCGCGAGCGTGAACGGTCCCGCCGGGCTGTCCGGCACGGAGGTGACGTTGAAGAGCACCGTCGGCGGGATCGTCGGGTGGAGGGCCGGCGGGAGGAGCGAGAGCATGCCCTCCTCTTCGAGTTCGTACATGACCTGGAGCACGGTCGCGCCCCGAAGTTCCCAGTGGGGCGTTTCGAAGCTGGGCAGGAGCGGCGAAAGCGGGCCGAGGGGGGTGACGTCGCGAGTGCCGACGAGGGGCATTACGCGCCTCCCGCGGCGGAGGCGCCTGCCGGCTGCTTCTGGAACTTCGGCATCACTTCCTTCGCAAAGAGCCGCAGGCTGGCCAGCACCTGTTCCTGCGGCACCGTCTCGACGGCGTTGAGGAGGAAGTTGATCCGGTCGACGCCGACGGCCTCCCACTTGCGGATGCACTCGATGATCCGGTCGGGGTTGCCGATCGCGAGCCCCTCGGGGATCTGCCCCACCGCCGGAGCGGTCGCCTCGCGGCGCAAGGCGGGCAACAGGCCCAGGTTGGGGTAGGAACGGCTGGGGTAGGCCTGGCGAGCTGCGAGCAGCTGCTCGGCGAGGTAGTTGAAGGTCCCCGAGAGGCGGAGACCCGTCTTCGTGCCGTACTCGTCGTCTTCATGGCAGAAGAGGAAGTTGACGGTGTTGACCTGCTCGTTCACGAAGGAGCCGACGGGGTCGCAGTACTTGATCCGCCGCCGGTACTCGGCGATCTTCTTGTCCTGTTCGGAAAAGCCGCCGAAGGTCAGGCCGAGGCTGCCCATGCCCCGGTCGGCGGCGTCGAGCTCGGTCCCGGGGCTCGTGACGGCCACCCACATCGGCGGGTGGGGCTTCTGGTAGGGCTTCGGGAGGACGGCGCGCGTTGGCATGCTGAAGGCGCGGCCCTGGTAGCCGAACCGCTCCTGGGTCCACATCTTCGGGATGATTCGCACCCACTCGTCCCAGGTCTTCTTCGTCTCGTCCGGGTCGGCGCCCATGCCGCCCAGTTCGGTCCACGTGGCGGACCGGCCGGTGCCGAACTCCAGCCGCCCGCCGGAGACGAGGTCCATGGTTGCGGCCACTTCGGCGGCCTTGATGGGGTTGTTGAACTGGGGAACGCAGACGACGATGCCCCGCCCAATGCGGATGTTCTTCGTCTGCATCGCGCAGGCCGTGAGGAAGATCTCCGGGGCCGAGCAGTGCGAGTACTCCTCCAGGAAGTGGTGTTCCACCGCCCAGACCTGGTCGAAGCCCAGCTCGTCGGCGAGCCGCACCTGCTCCAGGCAGTTCTGGTAGACCTCGTACTCGGTCTCGCGCTCCCAGGGCCGCGGGACCGAAATCTCATAGAAGATGCCGAATTTCATTGCCGCACCTCGAACTTTTCGTTTGCCGGGGCAATCTACCACACGAGCGCGGACCGGCGTTATTGGGTGGGGGTAGCCGCGGGCGTGGTCGTCGTGGGGGCGGTCGGCGAAAGGGTGCCTGTGCGCGTGGGGGTTGCCGTCTGGGTCGTGCCCTTCGTCGGCGTCGCGGTGGCCGTGGGCGAGGTTGTCGGCGTCGCCGAGGGCGAAGCCGTCGCCGTCGGGGTCGGGGTACGCGTGGGCGTGGCGCCTGCCGTGGGCGAGACCGCGGGCGTCGGGGTCGGCTGCGGCGACCCGCCCCCGTCGTTACGGGTGAGCATGATCGCCGCGACGGCGCCTGCGCCCACCGCAAAGAGCACGGCGGCGATGATGACGGTCACGAGCGCCGCCGTGCCCGGTCCACGCGTGCTTGGCGGCGCCACGGGGCGTACGCGGGCCGTGGGGTGCCGTCCCGCGGCGGCGGGGGCGCGCGGTGGCCTCCCCGGGGGCGCGACGACCGGCGCGGTGTCCCCGGTGGGCCGGGCCGGGACCCTGCGCAGCGCAAGGCCGAACTCCGCGGCCGTGGGGAACCGGTCCAGGGGATTGATGGCGAGGGCACGCGCCAGCGCCGCTTCCAGCTCCGCTGAGGCGCCCATCGCCAGCGAGCGCAGGCGCGGGGCCGGCGCCGCCAGCCGCTGCCCGGCGATAGCCGCGGCCGTGGTCCCCGCGAAGGGGAGGCGCCCCGCGGCCATCTCGTAGAGCGTGAGCCCGAGCGAGTAGACGTCGGAACGCGGGTCGGCCGGCGCCCCCTGGATCACCTCGGGGGCGAGATAGGCGATCGTTCCGAGGATCTCGCGCGCCTGGTCGGGCGCGAGGGTGCGCGTGACCGTGTCCGCCACTCCGAAGTCGGCGACCTTGGCAACGCCGTTCTCATTGATCAGGATGTTCTCGGGCTTCACGTCGCAATGGACGACGCCCTGCTCGTGGGCGTACTGGAGCGCGGCCGCGACCTGGACCCCGTAGCGCAAGACTTCGGCCTCGGTGAAGCGGCCCTGCGACTGGAGCAACTGGCGCACGGTGTAGCCGTGGACGTACTCCATCACGAGGAAGTGATGGCCGTCGTGCACGCCCGCGTCGTAGACCCCGACGATGTTCGGGTGGGAAAGCCGCGCGACGACCCGCGCCTCGCGTTCGATCGACCCGAGGAGGTCGTCGCTCCCGGCGGCCGACTCGCGAAGGATCTTCGCGGCCACCCAACGCCCGAGGCGCTGGTCTTCGGCGAGCCAGACTTCGGACATCCCGCCGGTACCGAGCAGCCGCTCGAGCCGGTATCGTTGGTCGAGCAGGTCGGAGGGTTGGAAGGTCACATGGCACTCCGTGCGGCGAGCGAAGGGCTGACGGCCCGGGAACGGAACATCGAACTGGTCCTCCTCGCCGGCAGCGCCGGGTTCATCCTGCTCGCCTGGCGGGCGTTGGACACGGCTGGCTTCGTGATGCCGGCCGGCTCGGGCCGGATCGTAACGCAATTCCTGTCCATGGCGCTCTTCGGCCACTTCGCCCTGCGGCTGGTAGCGCCCCGGGCGGCCGCCCAGCCCTATGCGACGGCCCTCTTGCTCGTCGCCGTGGGCCTCGCCTTCGTCACCCGGCTGGCGCCCGGAGTGGCCCAGGACCAGGTGAACTGGGTGTCGCTCGGGGTCGTCGTGATGGTCGTCGCGGCGGCGGCCTCCCGCTGGTACCCCCTCCTCCGGGCGTCGACGTACACAGCCGCACTGGCCGCGATTGTCCTCCTGGTGCTGACCGGCCTCTTCGGCGACACCATCAACGGCGCCCGGCTCTGGATAACCGTCGCGGGGCAGAGCGTCCAGACGACCGAGGCGATCAAGCTCTTCATGCTCCTCTTTCTCGCCGGCTACCTGGCGAGCGAAGCCGACGTGCTGGCGGCCTCACGCATCCGCCTGGCCGGCCGGACCTACGGGACGCTGCCCTACCTCATCCCCCTCGGGGGCGCGGTCTTCGCGGCCGTCGCCGCCCTGGCGCTCCTCAAAGACCTGGGGTCGATCGCGCTGCTCCTGCTGCTGGCCATGGCCATGCTGTACGTCGCGACCGGGCGGCTGCGCTTTGTCGCCGGCGGGCTCGTCCTCCTCGCCGCGACGGGAGTGGCAGGCTACTTCCTTTTCGGTCACGTCCAGGACCGCGTCGACACCTGGCTGGACCCCTTCGCCGACCCCGGCGGCAGCGGCTACCAGGCAACCCAGAGCCTCTATGCGATCCAGGCCGGCGGCGTCACCGGCGAAGGGCTCGGCCTCGGGGAGCCGGACGTCATCCCGGCGGCGCCGACCGATTACATTTTCAGCGCCGTGGCCGAGGAGCTGGGCCTGGCGGGGGCCGTCGGACTGGTGTTGCTCTACGTCGTCCTGCTCTTCGCCGGTCTCCGCGTGGCGATGGGCGTCGAAAACGACTACGGCCGCCTCCTCGCCTCGGGGGTCGTGCTCCTGATCGCGATCCAGGCGGCGGTCATCATCGCCGGGAACCTCCAGCTCATCCCCACCACCGGCATCACGCTGCCATTCGTGAGCTACGGCGGCTCAAGTATCGTCGTGAACTTCCTCTTGCTCGGGCTGCTCCTCGGCGTCTCACATTCGGCCGCGCCGCCCCGTCAGGGCTGAAAGCGGAGCGTCACCGCCCCCACGCCAACGAGGTCGCCCGCGCGCAGGCCAACGCCGTTGCCATCCACGGGCCGGCCGTTGACGACCGTGCCGTTGGTGCTTCCCAGGTCGAGGAGCCGCCAGCCACCGCGGGTGCGCTCGACAAGCGCGTGCTCGCCCGACACCGAAGGGTCGCCGAGGATAACCCCGGCTTCCGGCGAACGCCCGATGAGGGTGGTCCCCGCGAGCGGAAAGCGTGTACCGGGGGCGATGCCCGTGCCCGCCGCAACCTGGACCACGAGGGCCGCCACCCCGGCCTCCCGCCGCCGCCGTTCGCCCGCCGGTCGGAGAGAGGTCCGCAGGGTGAACGAGGCCACCAGTACGAAGGCGAAGACGATCGCGATCAGCCCGAGCCGGAGGAGGAGTAGCTCGTTCGAACCCGCGTCCATCAGGCGCGCTCCAGGCGGATTTCGGTGTCTCCCAGTCGGGCCACGACGCCCGGCGCGAGCAGGACCCACTCCCGCGGGACGCCGTCTACGAGGATCCCGTTGCGGCTGCCGAGGTCGCGGATGACGTATCCGTCCGCGGTCTGGGCGATCTCCGCGTGCTGCCGGGAGACGGCAAGGCTGGGGATGACGAGGTCGTTTCCGGGGCCGCGCCCGATCGTGAAGGGCGTATGCGTCAAGGCGACGCGGGTGCCATCGCCGAGGACGAGGATGGACCCCCGGTGGCGCACGAGCCTCCGCGTCGCCCCCGAGGGCGTCCCCGACGGCGCCAGCGCCACCGGCTGCTCGCCCACGAACCGCGCCTGGACCCGCAGCGAACCCTCCGCGACCTCGTCCGAAGACTCGACGCGGAGCCGCCGTTCGGCCAGGAGCCGGAGCCCGGCCTCCCGGGCGTGCTGGTCGAGGACCTTGACGATCTCGTCCCGCAGGCGGGGCAGCGCCGGGCGATAGCGTTCGTGGTCGACGGGATGGAGTTCGACCACGATGTCGTTCGGGGCGACGCCGTCGTGGCAGGCGGCCGCAACGGCCTCCTGGACGCGGGAGAGGATCTCGAGCGGGTGGAGGCCGCCTCCGCTCACCTTGCGGGCGGTCTTCTGGAGGATGCGTTCGAGCGGGTGCGGCGCTTCGGTCATGGCGCGAGCGCCGCCCGGAGGACCTGCCCGGCAACCGGCGCGGCGACAGCGCCTCCCTGGCCGCCGTGCTCGACGATGACGGCGATGGCGATGGTGGGCGCTTCCGCCGGGGCGAAGGCGATGAACCACGCGTGGGCGGTCCCGGAGCCGGCCTCGGCTGTCCCCGTCTTTCCGGCGACGGTGACCCCGGGGATGCTGATCCCGGCGGCCTGCGAGTCGCCGACGGCGGCGACCATGAACTGGCGCATCGTTTCCGCGACGGATGGGCTGATGACGCGCCGGCTGCCCCCGGGTGCCAGGTTGAGCGACGTCTTGCCGCCCTTCCCGGCGCTCAGGCCAAGGTGAGGGGTGGCCAGGACTCCCCCATTCGCCACGGCCGCGGCCACCATCGCCATCTGCAGCGGTGTCGCCAGAAGCTCTCCCTGGCCGAACGCGGTAGTCGCGAGCAGCACCTGCGATTCCGCCGATCCCGGGGCGTGAAGCTGGGTGGGCGCCGTCTCGATCGTGAAGTCGACGGCGCCGCCGAATCCGAGCGCCTCGGCCGTGCGCGTGAGGAAGCCCCAGCCGAGGCTGACCCCAACCTGCGCGAAGATGGCGTTCACGGAGCGGGCGTAGGCGTCCTTGAAGGTGTATGTCCCCACTCCCTGGGCGGTGTTCCGACAGGAGATCGGGAAGCCGTCGATGACGATCTCGCCCGGGCAGGTGACCATCGTCTCGGGCGTGATGATGTGGTTTTCGAGCGCGGAGATGGCGGTGACGGTCTTGAAGGTCGAGCCCGGTGGGTAGTTCCCCTGGGTGGCCCGGTTGAGCAGCGGCGACCGTTCGTCGGCGAGCAACGCTGCGCCGTCCGTCGCGATCGTCGCCGGGTCGTAGGCGGGGACGTTGGCCATCGCCAGCACCTCGCCGTTGCGGGGGTCGATGGCGATGACGGCGCCGCGGCGGTCACCAAGCGCCGCCGCGGCCACGGCCTGGAGCTTCGGGTCGAGCGTCAGGCGGACGTCGAGGCCCTCGCGGGCCCGCCGGGTGAGTTCGGCGTTGACCGCGTCGTCGAACGTCCCCCCGGCCTGGCCGGTGAGGACGTCGTTGAAGGCGAGCTCCGTCCCCTGCGTCCCGTAGCGCGCGTCGAGGTAGCCGATGGCGTGGGCGAAGATGGTGCTCGTGTATTCCCGGGTGCCGTCGGGCCGCGACCGGGCGAGGACCGTCCCGTCGCGGGCGAGGATTGCCCCCCGGCCAGGGTCGTTGAAGCTCGCGAGGATGCGGGGGTTGCCGGCGTGGACGGCGAGGTCCGCCCGGAAGACCTGCCAGTAGGCGAGGGTCGCGAAGAAGACGAGCGCCGCGATGAGGGCGGCGTTGCCCGCAGCGCCAACGCGCCGTTCGAACCTGCGTGGCGCCAGCATCGGCGCCATTGTACGGCAGGACACCCGGGCAGGCTCCGGGGACAAGGAAAGGGCGCCCCGTTTGAGGACGCCCTTTCGCCGTGATGACCGGTTGGCAGAGTCTACCCCCGGGGGAGGCCCAGGCCGCGCGTGGCGATGATGTTCCGCTGGATCTCGTTCGAGCCGCTGTAGATGCTCGACGGGACCGCCATCATGTAGGACTCCGGCATGGAACCGTCGATCGGCGCCCGCGTCTCCTCCGGCAGCATCTGGCCGGACAGGCCGAGCATGCTGACGCCGAAGTTGTAGAGCCGCTGGCCCAGTTCCGACTGGTAGATCTTCACGACCGACGCTTCGTAGTTGGGGACCCGCCCCGCTGCCTGCATGTAGCCGATCCGATAACCGAGGAAGCGGCCGACGCCGTTCGCGATGACGAAATCCGCGAGCTTCGTCCGGTACTTCTTGCGGCGCTCGGGGTCGCCATCCTTCAGGTTCTGCACCAGCTTTTCGAGCGTGTGCTTCTGGGAAGCGGTGGTCCCGATCCCGGAGCGTTCGAAGTCGAGCAGGGTCATCCCGACGTACCAGCCGCGGTTCTCCTCGCCCACGAGGTTGCGGGCGGGCACGCGGACGTCCTCGAAGAAGACCTCGTTGAAGTGGTGGCGGTTGGCCATGTTGATCAGCGGCCGGAGGGTGAGCCCGGGCACGTTCTTGATGTCGTCGATCAGGAGGAAGCTGATCCCCCGGTGCTTGGGGGCGTCCGGGTCGGTCCGGACCAGGCAGAACATCTGGTTCGCGCGGTGGCCGCCGGACGTCCAGATCTTCTGGCCGTTGATGACGTATTCGTCGCCATCGCGGACGGCCCGGGTGGTCAGGCTGGCAAGGTCGGAGCCGGCGCCCGGTTCGCTGTAGCCCTGGCACCAGATGTCTTCGCCGCTGGTGATCCGGGGGAGGTAGCGCTTCTTCTGTTCTTCGTTGCCGTGGATGATCAGGGTCGGGCCGATCATGCCGACGCCGAAGCCGCGCGTCCCCGTGTCGGGCGCGCCGAAGTAGCCGAACTCCTCGTTGAAGACCATCTGCTCGTAGATGGATGCGCCAAGGCCGCCGTATTCCTTCGGCCAGGCGGGGGCGATCCAGCCCTTCTTGGCGAGTTCGCTGTTGAACTTCTTCGCCGCCTCGAAGTCCTCGTCGGTGCGGCTGCCGAGGGTGGCTTCGCCGCCTTCGGGGTTCGGGAGGTTGGCCTTCAAGAAGGCGCGCACGTCCTGGCGCAGCTTCTCCTCTTTTTCACCGAAACGGAGTTCCATGCAGTCCCTTCCCCGGCAGGCTCCCGCGGGGGCCGCCGCCGTGCTGGTTTGGTGCGTCCTATTCTGCGCTTCCGGCGCGCCCACGCCAAACGAGGCTCAGAAGAGACGGCCCTGGCGGCCCCTGCCCGAGCCCGGCGCCGGGAGGTTGATGTGGAACGCCAGGCTCAGCAGCCTGATTCCCGCGGTCAGGGCCACGCCCGCGAGCGCCGCCGCGCCCGCCGAAGCCGGTTCGACCAGCCAAACCGCCGCACCCCCCGCCGCCGCCGCCGTCGCATTCACCTCCGACCGGAGCACCAGGGGCACCCGCGCCGCGAGCACGTCGCGAAGGACGCCGCCCCCGGTCGCGGTCAGCATCCCGAGCAGAACCGCGGGGAGGGGGCCAAGATCCGCGGAAATGGCGGCGAGCGTCCCCGCCGCGGCGAAGGCGCCGAGCCCGGCCGCGTCGGCCAGGGCGAGCCCACGCCGGGGGATCTCCTGCCGCGCGGCGACGACCACGATCGCCAGCACCGAAGCGGCCAGCGCCCAGAGCAGGTAGTCGTCGCGGTCGAGGACGAGCGGGAGCCGGCCGAGGATCACGTCGCGCATGACGCCGCCGCCGGTGGCCGTGACCACCCCCATGACCAGCAGCCCGAAGACGTCGAGCTTGCGCTGGACGCCGACTTCGACCCCGGAGAAGGCGAAGGCGACGATGCCCGCGCGGTCGCAGATGCCGATGACGTCGCCGGCCGAGAGGTCCACGCCGCAAGGGTAGCGCCGGGTTCTTGCTGCCGATAGGGAGCGCTACGCCTTCAGCCGCCGCCAGAGGAGGGTGCTCACCGCGCCGTCGGGCCCGGGCGGCGGGCTGAGCGTCATCTCGTCGTCGTTGAGGAAGCGGAACTCGCGGACCTGGTCGGAGCGCAGCCGCGGGGCGGAGGCGGCGACGACCCGGGTGACCATCGTCCCGGCGGCCACATCGCCCGCCTCCAGCACGCCGAAGTAGGCGACGTAAGGCCCGGCGGCGGGGTCCCGTGGTCCAAGCTGGGCCGACCCGTACCCCGTCTCGTCCCAGATAACGATGCCGACCGGGTCGTCGCCCCAGGGCCGCACGACGCTGCCGTCCGGGAGCCGGGACTCGAACGAGACCAGTTCCCAGGCCCCGAGGAAGCGGCGGTTCGTCAGCACCAGCGCTACTTCTTCTTGAGCCAGCTCATCATCGCGCGCATCTCGCCACCAACCTGTTCCACCTGGTGTTCGGTGTCGCGGCGGCGCATCGCGAGGAAGCTGGGCCGGCCGGCCATGTTCTCGAGGATGAACTCCTTCGCGAACTGCCCGGTCTGGATCTCGTTGAGGATCTTCTTCATCTCGGCCTTGGTCTGGTCGGTGATGATCCGCGGGCCGCGCGTGTAGTCGCCGTACTCCGCCGTGTCGCTGATCGAGTAGCGCATGTTCGAAAGGCCGCCCTCGTAGATCAGGTCCACGATCAGCTTCAGTTCGTGCATGGTCTCGAAGAAGGCGCTCTCGGGCTGGTAGCCGGCTTCGATCAACGTCTCGAAGGCGGCCTTAATCAGCGACGAGAGGCCACCGCAAAGGATGACCTGCTCGCCGAAGAGGTCGGTCTCGCACTCTTCGCGGAAGGTGGTTTCGAGGATGCCGGCCCGGGCGCCGCCGATGCCCTTGCCGTAGGCGAGCGCCAGCTGCATCGCCATCTCCGAGGCATCCTGGTGGACCGCGACGAGGCAGGGCACGCCGCCGCCTTCACTGAACACGCGGCGGACAAGGTGGCCGGGACCCTTGGGCGCGATCATCGTCACGTCCACGAACGGCGGCGGCTGGATCTGCTGGAAGTGGATGTTGAAGCCGTGCGCGAACATCAGCATCTTGCCTTCGCTGAGGTTCGGTTCGATCGCCCGCTCGTACACCGCCCGCTGCACCTGGTCGGGCACGAGGATCATGATCACGTCGGCCTCTTTGGCGGCCTGCTCGACGCTGGCGACCTTGAGCCCCGCCTTCTCGGCGATGTCCCACGACTTCGACCCCGGGTAGAGGCCGACCATCACGTCGCAGCCGCTGTCCTTCAGGTTGAGGGCGTGGGCATGGCCCTGGGAGCCGTAGCCGATGATGGCGACCTTCCGCCCGGAAAGGAGCGAGAGGTCGGCGTCTTTTTCGTAGTACATCTGTGCCATGGGGAATCGCCTCCGGGGAAAATTGCGCGGGAGCGGGTGGGCGGCGCCGCTGGCGAAACCGCCCGGTAGTGCCCTCGAACGGGCTTTGCTAGATGGGGAGGATGACTTGCTTGCGGTGGCGTTCGCGCCGGCCGGCGAAGGGGTCCACGCCGATTTCGCGAAGCATCCAGTAAACCTCGACGACGGCGATCTTGCCGTCGACCAGCCGGAACAGGACTGCCTGCCGCGGCCGGGCGGGGTCGACGGCTTCCTCCAGGAGGGCCGTGTGTTCGCCAGCGTAGAGGCCCGTGGGACGGACCGTGCCGAAGAGCGGCTTCGGGCGCGCGCCGGCGACTCCCATGGCCGCGTCCAACCCGGCCGCCGCGCCGTAGACGCCGTCGATCAGGGCCGGCTTGTCGTGCATCATCGCGCGGACGCCGTCGATGTCGCCCCCGGCGTAGGCGGCCAGCCACTCCTCGACCGCCTTGCGGGTGGCCCCGGCGCTGCCGCCGCGATAGCCGAGGGCGTTGTCGAGCGCCTGCTGGACCGGCTTCTCGAATTCGAGGTCGGGCAGCATCGCGTAGAGGCGGCGGCGCCGGACGCCCATCTCGCTGAACTCGAAGACCTCGACCACGCGCTGGCTGAACGGCCGCCAGTCGGGCGCCTTCGCTTCGATCGTCGCCCGGACGACGACGGTGTTGCCTTCCTCGATGTACTCGATCTCGGTGTAGGTGCAGTCGGCGTAGTCCCGGAGGAACGCCTTGTGCCAGTCGGAGATGGCGACGCTGTTGCGGAGGGTGGGCCCACGGAACGACTGGAAGACGGCATCGGGGGCGTGCCGCGCTTCGATTTCGGCGAAACGGTCGAAGTGGATGGCGGTGAGGAGCGCGTTGACCGCGTCGATGTTGCTCATGCGAAAAAAGCCCTTTGGCCTGGAGTTGCGGGGGCGATTGTACCCGCTGTCACGAATGGGGGATAGGCGAACCCGGCCCGCCCGCGCTCAGGCGAGGACGCCCTCGGCCAGGAGGTCCGCCACTTCGTCCGCGGTCATCCCGAGGATGCGCTCGCAGACGTCCATGGTGTGTTCGCCAAGGAGCGGCGCCGGCGCCCGGAGCTCGCCCGGCGTCGCCACCAGGCGGAAGCCGGGACCGTCGTAGGCCGCCCGCCCCGTCTCCGCGTGGTCAAGGTACCGGTAGTAGCCTCGCCCGCGGATGTGCTCGTCCTTGTCGAGGAGGTCCTGGGAGTTCTGGACGACCCCGCACGGCACGCCTGCGGCCTGGAGCAGCTCCATCACGTCCTCCGCCCGGCGGCCGGCGGTCCACTCGCCGACGACGGCTTCGAGCGCATCCTCGTTCGCCTTCCGCGCCGCGAGGGTGGCGAAGCGGCCGTCCGTGGCGCTCGCCTGCTGCCCGAAGGCGCCGCACAGCGCAGCCCACTGGCGTTCGTCCCGGCAGGCGATGACCACCCACCGGTCCGGAGACGCAACCGAGGTGGCGTCGTCGAGGCAGCGGAAGGCGCCGTGGGGGGCGGCCGCCGGGTGGCGGTTGCCGTTCCGGGTCTGGTTGTTGCCGTTGGCCAGGTAGTCGGCGACGGCGGTCCCGAGGACGTTGACGACCGATTCGAGCTGCGGCAGCTCCACGCACTGTCCCTTGCCGGTGCGGTTGCGGTAGCGAAGGGCCGCGAGCACGGCCGTGATCGTGTGACCGGGGTTGACCACGTAGTCCGGGTAGTTGGTGCCGACGCCGATCGGCGGGCGATTGGGGAAGCCCGACATCTCGCTAATCCCGGTCACCGGCGTGAGGACGGCCCCGAACCCGAGGAAGTCCCGGTGAGGGCCTTCCATGCCCTGCATCGGCGCGTAGGCGGCGATGATCCGGGGATTCACCTTCGCGATCTGCTCGTAGCGCAGGTTCCACTTGTCGATGACGCGAGGGGTGAAGTTGGTGACGAAGATGTCGGACTTTTCGATGATCCGGTAGCCGATCTCCTGGCCCCGTTCGCTGTTCAGGTTCAGCAGCATCGAAAGCTTGGAGGCGTTGAAGTTGTTGAAGTAGCCGGAGACGTTGTAGCCCGTCTTGAAGCTGCCGTCGGGGTTCATCGCGAAGGGATGGACCACGCGGAGCGAGTCAACCTTCGCCTCCGATTCGACGCGGACCACCTCGGCGCCGAAAGTCGCGAGGGTCTGGGCGCCGATTGGGCCGGCCCCGAACCAGGAGAAGTCGGCGACGCGGATGCCTTCGAGGGGAAGCCTGGTCATCTCAGTCTCCTTCGGGTCAGGCGAACGCCGCGAGGACCGCGGCGGTGTGTTCGCCGAGCCGTGGCGGGCGGGCGATGCGGACGGGCGTCTCGGAGAGCCGGTAGGGGGCGCCCGGGAACTCGAGGGTGGCGTTGAGGTAGTCGAACTGCAGCTGCGTGAACCAGTTGCGGGCGCGCAACTGCGTGTTGTGGGCGAGATCCTTCGGTGTTGAGGCGATGCCCACGAGGAGCCGGCGCTTCTGGCCCTCCTCGTAAGCCCGCACGGCCGTCATGGAACCGACGAAAGCGGCTACGACGCTATTGATGTGCGCGAGCCGTTGGATCGCCGAAGCGGCCGATGACGGGTCGCCCATGATCTGGGTGAGCAGAGCCATGTTCAGACCGTTGCACATCGAGGCGTAGGGCTCCTCGTCGAGGTCGCCGGCAGCGCCGTTCTCCCGCATCCAGTCGACGAGCGCAGGGAAGTCGGCGCCGCCGGGGGCAAGGACGAACAGCGAAACGTAGCCGTCGATGGCCTTGTACACCCCAACGCCGGGGAGCTGGACGGGGATCATCCCGCGTTCGCCGGTGCGGGTGCGGTTTCGCTTCTGGAGGTCCCACGTCTGCATCGCCGTTTCCTGCGACATGGAGATGGCCTCCTGGGCGGAGACGTCGACCTGCTGGCCGGCGCCGGTCGCATCGGCCAGGAGCAACGCCATCAGGGTGCCCTGCGCGGCCTGGATGCTGGCGGAGATGTCCGACTGGTTGCCGTAGATCATGTTTGGCGGGTCCGCTGGTTCCCCGGCGAGCGTCATCACGCCGCCCATCGCCTGGCCGACGATGTCGCTGTAGGCCCAGCCGGCGTGGGGGCCGTCCTGGCCGAACCCGGTGATCGAGGTGTAGACCAGCGACGGCTTTTCCGCCGCCAGCTCAGCATAGCCAAGCCCGCGAGAAGCGAGATACCCGGCAGGGAAGTCTTCGATGACCGCGTCGCCCGAGAGGATGAGCTTGCGGGCGGCGGCCCTCCCCCCGGGGAAGTCGAGGTCGATCAGGACCGACTTCTTCGAGGTGTTGTGGACCCAGAAGGCGAGGCTCGTGTCCGGCGTCGCTTCGTCGCGGTAGTAGGGCGGCGTGTTCCGTTGCCGCCCACCACCTGGCGGTTCGACCTTGATCACTTCGGCGCCCAGGTCCGCGAGGAGCCGGCCGCAATAGGAACCGAGTTCGTCGCAGAACTCGACGATTCGAAGCCCTTCGAGGGCGCGATCCGTCACCGGTCAGGCCCCGGCTTTGACGGCGGGCGGCAGCCGGTTGGCGATGATGTCGGCCGCTTCCGCCACCATGTCCTGGAGGATCTCGGCAGCCGGCCGCGTCCGGGAGAGGAGCCCCGAGATCTGGCCGGCCGCGTTCATCAGGAGGTCCTCCCGTCCCGCCTTCCGGAGGGAATAGACGAGGTCCGTGATGAGCAACCCCTGGAGGCCCATGGGCAGCGCCTGGATGCCACTGGCGTCCCACGCTTCGATCAGCGGGTTGGTGATGTTGCGCATCGTCTTACCGCTGTAGAGCTTGGTGATCCGGGTGTCCTCGTCCGTCGCGGCGAGGATGCGCTGCGTCTGGATGGGCGGCTGGTTCGCCTCGTTCGCGACCAGGAAGGCGGTCCCGCACCAGACGCCGACGGCGCCCAGGGCGAGAGCCGCGACCAGCCCCCGGCCGTCAGCGATGCCGCCGGCGGCGACCACCATCGTCGGCTTCACGGCGTCCACCACCTGGGGGACGAGGGCCATGGTGGCGACGCGGCCCGTGTGCCCGCCCGCTTCCGTGCCCTGCGCGACGACGACGTCGACGCCAACCGCGGCCACGCGCTTCGCGTTCTTCACATTGCCGACGAGGGAGATGACCTTCGTACCGTTCGCCTTGAGCCGGTCCATGAAGGGGCCCGGGCTGCCCAGGCCGGCCGCAAAGACCGGGACCTTCTCTTCGATGACCACTTCCATCTGGTCGTCCGACATGCCGCCGCCGGCCCGCCGGGGACGAGCCGGCATCGGCTCCTCGGGGGCGGTCTTCCAGTCGATGCCGAGGTCTTCGGCCATCTTCCGGACGGCCGCGTAGGTGCCGGCGGGGATGAGCTCGCGCGGGTCCTTCGGCATTTCGCCGCTGGCGGCGCCGCCCATGAAGTTCGAAGGCAGGAGCAAGTCCACGCCGAACGGCTTGTTCGTCATCGAGCGGATCTTGTTGATCTCCGCCCGGAGCTGGTTGGGGCCGTATCCGGCGCCGCCGAGGACGCCAAGGCCGCCGGCGTTGGAGACGGCAGCGGCGAGTTCGGCCGTCGCCGTTGGACCCTGGATGCCACCCGCGACGGGCCCCATGCCCGCGAGGATGACCGGGTATTCGATGCCGAAGAGGTCGCACAGGGGGGTGCGGAGAACGGGCCTGGGCACAGCTGTCCCTCCCAACTATTTCGTGGTGGCCGAAGTATACGTCTCCCGGGGAATCCTGTCGGCATGACGGCCGTCAGGCGCCATGCGGGCGCGAAGTGACCGCGGCCCGCGCCACCCTCTACGCTGGATCCACCTACCACGAGGAGACAACCCATGTCCGAAACCGCCACCCTCAAAGTCGGCGACGAAGCGCCCGACTTCGAACTCCCCTCATCCCCC
Source organism: Chloroflexota bacterium (assembly GCA_016234445.1). Taxonomy (GTDB): domain Bacteria; phylum Chloroflexota; class Dehalococcoidia; order Tepidiformales; family Tepidiformaceae. The sequence continues at coordinate 346,142 of JACRBT010000004.1, forward strand.
ACCGGCGAAAAGTTCAAGCTCAGCGACTACCGCGGCAAGAACGCCGTGATCATCAACTTCGTCCCGGCGGCCTTCTCGCCCCCGTGCAGCACCCAGCTCCCGATGATCGAGAAGAAGCGGGCGGAGTTCGAATCGCAGGGCGCCCTCCTGGTCGCGATTTCGAGCGACGGACCCTGGGCGCAGAAGGCCTGGAAGGAACAGCTTGGGCTCAACTACCCGGTGCTCAGCGACGTCTTCCCCCAGGGCAAGACCGCGCGGGACTACGGGGTCATCATCGAGGGACGCGGCATCGCCAACCGTGTCGTCATCGTCGTCGGGAAAGACGGCCGCGTCGCCTGGATCCAGCGGACCGAGAAGATCACCGACATGCCGGACTACGACCCCGTGCTGGCCTGCTCGAAGGACTAGCGGCGGCAAACGCAAAAGAGGGCGCCCGCACGGGCGCCCTCTCGCAAACTTGCCTCGGATGAAGCCTCCCAACGCCCGCGTTCCCCTCGCCCACCGCAGTGGGAGAGGGGCAGGGGGTGAGGGGCCTGCGAGCGCATTAGCTTGAGCGGCTAGAAGACGATCACGCTCCGGTTCACTTCCCCGTTCTTGAGGGCTTCGTAGGCCTCGTTGATCTGGTCGAGCTTGTAGCGCCGGGTGATGAGCTCGTCGATCTTGAGCCGCTTCTGCCGGTACAGCTCCATCAGCCAGGGCATGTCGTACGTCTGGCGGGTCGAACCGTAGTAGCTGCCGATCATCTGCTTCTCGCCGAGGAAGCCCAACGCCGCGCCGGGGATCGTCAGTTCCCCCGTCAGCGGAAGCATCCCGACGATGACGGACGTGCCGCCCCGCTTGATCATCTCGAAGGTCTGCTGAGCAGTCTTCATCAGCCCGATCGCTTCGAAAGCGAAGTCGACGCCCCCGCCGGTCATCGCCTGGACCTGCTGGACGGCGTCGCCCTTGGAGCCGTCGACGGTGTCCGTCGCGCCGAATTCGCGGGCCGCCGCCAGCTTATTCTCAAGCAGGTCGACAGCGATGATCCGGGACGCGCCAGCGAGCTTCGCGCCCTGGATGATGTTGAGGCCAACGCCACCGGCGCCGACAACGGCAACCGTGGAACCTACCGGGATCTTGGCGGTGTTGGTGACGGCGCCGACGCCCGTCATCACGCTACAGCCGACGAGCGCCGCGACTTCCATGGGCACCGCATCCGGCACGGGGACACAGGCGTTCGCGCTCACGAGCATGTATTCGGCGAAGGCCGACATCCCCGCGAATTGCAGCATCGGCGTGCCCTTGAGCTTGATCCGGCCGATCCGGTTCAGCGACTGCGAGTTCGTGCAGAGGACCGGGCGGCCGGTGATGCAGCGGTCACACTTGCCGCAAGACTGGACGAAGGCGATGACACAGCGGTCGCCGGCCTTCACGTTCGTGACGCCGGGGCCGACCTTCTCGACAACGCCGGCCGATTCGTGGCCGAGCACGACGGGCGTGGGATACATCCACTTGCCTTCCATGAAGTGAAGGTCGGAGTGGCAGACGCCGCTGGCGCTGGTCTTGACAAGCACTTCGCCGGCCTGCGGCTCCTCGACGTCGACGTCTTCGATGACGAGGGGCTGGTTCGCGCCGTACATCACGGCAGCTTTCATGTGGTGGTCCTCCTCTGAAAATGGGGCAAGCGGCATAGTCATCGCTCAATGCACCGCTGTCAATCCGGGAAAGCGCCCGCCGCCCGGCCCGAACACTCAGAAGGGGAAGCGCACAGGCCCGAAGCGCAGGCAGGGTCGCCAGTGGCGCCCGCCTCCCGGCGCCTCCATCCAGCGCTCGAAGCGGAGCGAAAGGAGGAGGGCGAGGATGACCATCACCCCGCCGAGGGCCATGTCGAGGAAGTAGTGGTTGCCGGTCGCGACGATGGCCCAGGTCATTAAGGCGAGGAAGGCCACCGCGGCGAATCGCGGCGCAAGTGACTTCGTCTCCCACCAGGCGCCGATCACGATCAGCAGGATCCAGCCGAAGTGGTACGAGGGGATGGCCGCGTAGTTGTTGGCGAGGGGGCCGGGTTTGGCGCGGCGGATGTCGCCGATCGTGTCAACGAAGCCGGATTCGGCGAGGAGCCGCGGCGGGGTCACGGGCAGGAGCCAGTAGATCACCCCGGCGAGGAACCCCGAGAAGAGCAGCGCGTTCCGCAACACGCGGTACTTCCGCCCGTCCACGTGGAAAAAGATGAAACCCGCCGCGAGCAACACCGGCAGGTGCAGGTACATGTAGACGAAATTGCCCAGGTCCATGAGCCACTGGCGATCGAGCGCGGCCTGCTGCCAGGACAGCTCGCGGAATACTCCCAGGGCCCGCTCGAGGTCGATGATCCGGTCGGCGTTTCGCGTGGCCAACTCCACCCGGTCGGCGGGTAGCCCCCGGACAAAATAGTAAAGCCCGAAAAGAACGAGGAACCCGGCCATCTCCACGGCGTAGAGCCCGGCGGAACGGACAATCGCGGCGGGGGTCCAGGACGAAGTTCGCAGCCCTTCAACACGCACAGCCACGACGCAAGCGTAGGCCGCGGAGCTGCCTTAAGGAAACCGCCGAGGGGCCCGGAAACGGGGCCTTTCGGCCGTTCCTGTCACCCCAGCTTGAGGGCGCGGCGTACGTCCGGATGCTGGAGATCGAGCGCGATGGTGTTATACCGGTAGGTGGCGCCAGTGGCCGGGTCGAAGCCATCACGACTGGCGTCCGCCCGGAGCACGCCGATTGCGAGCATGTTGTTGGTGAGGTTCTTGCTGGCGTATTCGTCTTTCCCCAGGACGACGCCTAGACAGGCCTGGACGGGCTTGAACGTCAGCCAATCTGTCCCAGGCCGGTTTCGGAGGTCGTTGATGGCCACGATGGCGGCCGTCTGCTTCTCTTCGGGAAGGTCGCTCCAGACATATCCCGCGTAGTCGTACCGCGGACCTTCGAACGGTAGGGCGACAGGCGCCGAGGTCCGGTCGAGAGGCTCGTCCGGGAGAAAGATCCAGTCCGTGAAGTCGCGCGATACCACCCGGAGGAGCCCATGTTCCCCGGCCGCCTGGCTGTAGACCCGCGCCCGGCCCTTCCCGTAGCGTTGGAAATCCCCGGCGCTCATCCGCTTCTGCATTTCCTGGCCCAGAATAGACACGGGGAGATCCCGCTGCGAGCCTCGGTACTCGCGGGCGACCTCCATCACAAGCTCCAGTGCGTCGGCGACCCCGCGGTCCGTGAGTTCCAGGCTCGTCCCCTGGGTCCGTATCAGCTTGATGGCGGTCTGCACCGCAGCCGCAAGGACAGGGGCGAGCTTCTTGGTGGCGGCCGGAGGTGTGGCTGGCGCCGCCCCCGGTTCCCCCAGGGTCGGCTCAACGTCGAGGTCGTAGTAGAGGACGACGTCCGCGAGGTCGGTGAGCTGTGCGGCGGTCGTCCACGATACCCCGATGACCACGACCTGCTTGCCGTGCGGCCGGAGGGTGTTGACCACGTGCAGGAAGCCGTGGTCCCCCGAGACGATGATGTAGGTGGTGACGTTCGGGAACTGGTGGCTCGCTTCGATGCAGTCCGCCGCCAGCTTCACATCGACAGAGTTCTTGATCCGGATCTCGCCGCTGCCATCGATGTAGCGTTTGGTGAGGACGTACACCGGTTCGAGGGCCGCCATGTAAAGGCTGGCAGGATCGCCGGCGTGGACGGGGTCCTGCCAATCGGCGTAAGCGCGGGCGTACACGATGCGCCCGAACCTCTCGGCGGCCTCCCGCAGGGCCGTCACGTTGGGCCGCCGATCTCGCTGGGCGAGGCTGAACTTCAGGTTTTCCCAATCCACGAAGACGGCCACGTCACCTTGCGTTGCCGCTGGCATACTGTTCGGGCTATCCACGCCAACAGCCTAACGGAAGTAGCGCGACATCTGTTGTCGCGCCCGGCACTTCCCGGGACAAATCGCTAGACTTCAGCCACGAAACGATGGAGGGATGCGATGGAAATCCGGGGAGGCGTCACGATCGTCACCGGTTCGGCCACCGGCGTTGGCGCCGCGGCCGTGAAGATGCTCGCGGCCAGGGGCTGCAACGTCGTCATCAACTACACAAAGAGCGAAGCGGAAGCGCGCGAGACGGAGGCCGCCTGCCGCGCCCTCGGCGTCGAAACGCTGCTCTGCCAGGCCGACGTCTCGAAAGACGCCGACTGCCGTCGGATGGCCGCCGAGGCGATGGCGAAGTGGGGCCGGATCGACGGCCTTATCAACAACGCCGGCACGACCCAGTTCGTAAACCACGCCAACCTCGAGGGCCTGGACGCCGACGACTTCCAGCGGATCTACGCCGTCAACGTCATCGGCCCGTTCCAGATGACCCGCGCGGTCGTGCCCCACATGAAGGCAGCCGGCCACGGTTCCGTCGTCAACGTCTCTTCGATAGCGGGCGTGATGGGCGTGGGCAGCTCGATCGCCTACACCGCCTCCAAGGGCGCACTGAACACGATGACCCTTTCCCTCGCTCGCGTCCTCGGCCCGGAGATCCGCGTGAACACCATCTGCCCGGGGTTCATCCAGGGCAGATGGCTCCGCGGCGGCATGGGTGACGAAGCCTACGAGGCGGCCAAGGCGGCCCAGGAGCGAATGACGCCCCTCCACCGGGCCGGCACCCCCGAAGACATGGCCCAGGCCGCCGTCTGGTTCATCGAAGCCGCCGACCACATCACCGGCGAGATCCTCCTCGTCGATGCCGGCGCCCACCTTGGCGCGGCTCCGCTTATCGCCCGCTAGTACTTCGCCAGGAAAGTTGGCGCTCGCTCCCCGTCTCCTCCCCGACGGAGGAGACAGGCCCGGGGGGTGAGGAGCCGCGCAGCGGTCGCCCCGCGTACTTGTGACCGGGCAGAGGCCGCACTGTCAGGCCCAGGGTTCGCCGAACCGCTCCCGGCACGTTGCTTCCGCCATGGCCCCGCGCTGGCTCCCCCTCTCCTCCGCGACGGAGGAACGGGGGCCGAGGGGTGAGGGGGCATCGAAGGCGCCGACCACATCACCGCGGAGATCCTCCTCGTCGATGCCGGCGCCCACCTTGGCGCGGCTCCGCTTATCGCCCGCTAGTACTTCGCCAGCAAAGTTGGCGCTCGCTCCCCCTCTCCTCCGTCGCGGAGGAGAGGGGGCCGGGGGGTGAGGGCCCGCGCAACGATCGAACGGCGACTTTCGTCAGCGAGTGCTAGCACCGAGGGATATACATCGCATACTCGTGGGCGTAGCATCCCGGCCCGTGCGCGGCACGCGAGCGCTGTGGCTGGCCGGGGTGGTTAGCCTCGCTGTGTGCTCGCTGCTGTCACCGGCAAGGCCTGCGGGCGCGGGCGAGATACTCGCCAATGGCGAATTCGAGGCCTGGGACTCCTCGCGTCCGTCCGGTTGGCTGCTTGGCGCAGTGACGACGGCCACACCGGAGACCGGCACCGTGATCTCCGGCAAGGCGGCGAAACTCTCCGGCTCTGACGAACTCCGGATCTACCAGCGGATTGACGCCCTGCCCGGAGGGATCTACGCGGCGGCGATCTATGCCGCGGCCGAATCGGGCATACCGGTGGCGGTGCTCACCGTCTCCTTCACCACCCCGGAGGGCTCAACCGTGGTTGCGTCGGAGGCCGTCGTGCTGGCCCCGGGCTACAGCTACAAGCGAATCGCCGTGACCGGCACCGCGCCCGCCGGGACGACAGCCGTGCTTGTGACCCTCACGCTCCAGAACTCCACGGACACCACCTTCGCTGCCTTCGCCGACTCCGCGTCGCTCGACGAGACGCCCCCGCCACCCACGGCCACTCCCACCGCGACGCCGTCGCCAACGTCCACGGCGGCGCCCACAGCGACCCGGACCAGGACGCCCACGCCAGCGCCCGGCGGAGGAGCGCCCACCGCGACCCCGCCCTCGCCGTCCGCGAACACCGTGACCCCGTCGCCGGCTACCCCCACCCCGGCGCCGTTCGGGGGGCTGCTGCGGAACGGCAACTTCGAAGAGGTGGAAGACGGCCGCCCCGCGGGATGGTCGAAGTTCGGCGGGACGATGGAGGTAAGCGAAGCTGCCTACCGCGAGCTCCGCGCCGTCTCCCTCGCCTCCGACACAAGCTCGACGAAGTGGGTCCAGCAGCTGGTTTCCGTGCAGGGCGGAGAATGGTACGAAGCCGCGGCGTTCGCACAGTTGGCGGCCGGCTCGGGCGAGGCATGGGTGAGGGTCGCCTGGTACGCCGCTGCGGATGGCACCGGCAACGCGTTCGAGAACAGCGACGGGAATGTGGTGACGGGTACCGGCTGGTCAGCGACGACGACAGGGCCAATTCGCGCCCCGGAGACCGCGACTTCCGCCCGGGTGCGGCTGATGCTCCGGCCCGGCGGCCCCGCCACGGTCCTGTTCGACGACGCTTCGTTCTCTCCCGCCTCCCAGCCAGAGGCGACGCCCACGCCAGCGCCGGCTTCGACGGGGACGCCGCCCGCGACCGCTTCGGCCACGAAACCGCCGGGTGCCGCGGCCACCGCCCGCCCCGGCCAGGGGTCGCCGGCGGCGGGAGGCGTGCAAACGCCCGCGGCCCAGTCTCTTACCGGCCCGAACACCCTCCGCATCTCAGAGGTGATGAGCGACCCCACGGAGACCGGGACCGAGTCGGCCTTCGAATGGGTGGAGCTCGTGAACGCGGGGGCGGAACCCGTGGAGACCGCCGGCTGGAGATTCGGGGACGGCCAGGAGCTCGACCAGCTCCCCGCGGCAACCGTGCCGCCGGGGGGATTCGTCGTCGTGGCCGGGAAGAGCGCCACCTTCGCGGCCGGTGTGATCGTGGTCCGCCCCGCGGACGGTAGCGTCGGAAACGGGCTGAACAACAAGGGCGAGGCCCTCCGGCTCGTCGCCCCGGACGGCACGGAAGCAGATGCCATGTCCTTCGGCGACGACACCTCCGTCTTTGACCCCGCCCCCGCAGCCCCGGGCGCCGGGCAAACGATCGGCACGCGGGCGGCAGGGGCCGACCCGGACGCGTCGAACTGGGCAGCGACCCTCCGTCCAACCCCGGGGCAGGCCAACATCTTCCGCTCGCCGTCCCCAACAGCAGCGGGTTCGCCCCGGGCCGGGACCCCAGGCGCGCCCGCAACGGACGGTTCGGATACGGTGGTAACGGACGACGGGCCTAATCCGGCCGTCTGGGCGATCCTCGGCGGAGCGGCAGTCGCGGGACTGACCGGCGCCGGGATCACCGGGCGGCGGCTCTGGCCGAGGATCAGGGGGCGGGTGCGCGGTGGCGATTGAACGGCTTCAGAAGATCCTTTCGAACGCGGGGGTGGCGAGCCGGCGCGTTGCCGAACAGATGATCCTCGCCCGCCGGGTGGCCGTGAACGGCGTCGTCCAGGACACCCTTGGCGCCCGCGCGGACCCCGAAGTCGACGAAATCACGCTCGACGGCGTGCCCGTCCTCCGCGGCCGCTACCGCTACTTCATGCTCCACAAGCCGGCCGGGTTCATCACCACAGCCAGCGACGAACAGGGCCGGGAAACCGTCCTCGACCTCGTCCCCATCGGCGACGTCCAGCTTCACCCTGTTGGACGCCTCGACCGGGAGAGCGAAGGCCTCCTCATCCTCACCAACGACGGCCACCTGACCGACCTCCTCACCCATCCGCGCTACGAGGTCGAGAAGGAGTACCTCGTCGGGCTGGATGCGCCCCTTCCCGAACGCGACATCCAGCGGCTGGTCCGGGGGATCGAGGTCGACGGCGAGCGGATGCGGGCGTTGTCCGCGAAACCGACGGTCCCACCGGCGGCGGGCGTCGGCGAGGAGCTCCCGAGCGCTGCCTGGCTCCTGCTGACGCTGCGCGAAGGCAAGAACCGTGAGATTCGGCGGATGATGATCGTCCTCGGGCGGAAGGTCCTCTTCCTGCGCCGGTTCCGGGTCGGGCCGCTCTCGCTCGGGACGCTCGGCTCGGGGGCGTTCCGCGAACTCACGGAGGACGAGGTCGCCGCGCTCTATGCGGCCGCCAAGTCCGCCGAATCCAGCGCCGAGCCGCCGCCCGCCCGGTAGGTGGTTGTTGGGGCGGTTTGGCATACGATGCCCCGAGCGCCGGGAAGGGAAATTCGCGCCGATGGCGAAGGACTCACTGCCAGCAACGATCGCGATCGACGGCCCTGCCGCCTCCGGCAAGAGCATGCTCGGTCAGGCGCTCGCCGAACGGCTGGGCTACGCCTTCCTCGACACCGGCCGCATGTACCGCGCCTTCACCCTCGCCGCGATCCTCCGCCAGGTGCCGCCGACTGACAGCAAGGCGTGCGCTGAACTCGCGGCGGCCGGCCGCCTCCGCGTCGTGCCGGGCGCCGACTCCCGGGTCTTCCTCGATAACGTCGATGTCACCGATCTCCTCCGCGAGCCCGCCGTCGAGGCGAACGTCAGCGCCTACAGCGCCATCCCCGCCGTGCGCGAAGCGATGGTGGCGCTCCAGCGCCAGCTCGCCGCTTCCGGCAAGGCAATCCTGGCGGGACGGGACATCGGCACGGTCGTCCTCCCGGATGCGCCCGTGAAGCTCTATCTCGACGCATCCCCGGAGGCCCGCGCCCGGCGGCGGAGCACCCAGGCCGCCCAGGGCGAAACGGAGGCCCGCCGCGACATCAGCGGCCGCGACCGGATCGACTCAACCCGCCCGGCCAGCCCGCTCGCGATCGCCCCCGGCGCGATTGTTATCGACACCACCGGCATGACCCCCGACGAGGTGATCGCCGCCGCCATGGAGCAGATCCGATGCGCCGCCGGCTAGCCGCCCTGCGCAGCCGCTTCGGCTGGAGCTTCTGGGTCCCCGCCTTCTACTGGTGGGCGACCTACGCGATGCGGACGGTGCTCACCATCGTCGCCCGCTGGAAAGTCACCGGCCGGGAGCGGGTTCCGCGCGAAGGCGCCCTGATCGTGGTTTCGAACCATCTCAACAACATCGACCCGCCGGTGATCGCGGCCGCCATCGCGAAACGGCGGGTGCGGTTCATGGCGAAGATCGAGCTCTTCAAGTGGCCCTTCGGGATCGTCCCCCGGCTCTACGGGGCATTCCCGGTGCGCCGGTTCGAATCGGACATTGCGGCGATGTTGAACGCCGAACGCGTGCTCAAGCGCGGCCAGGTGCTGGGCATGTTCCCCGAAGGGACGCGCAGCCGCACCGGTTTCATCGGCCGCCCCCACCCGGGCACCGCCATGATCGCGCTGCGCTCGGGGGCTACGGTCTTGCCCTGCGCCGTCGTGGGTTCGGAACAGCTTGGCAATCCCTTCAACGTGCTTCGGCAGCCAAAGATCAGCGTGACCATCGGCGAACCGATCGCCGTCACCGCGGTCCGCCGCCCAACACAGGAGCAGGTGGACGAGCTGACGGACCGCATCTTCGCCGAAATCACGGCGATGTTGCCCCCGAAATACCTGCCCGCTAATACTGGATCAGAGGAGCAGGCGGCTGATGGTGGAGATACTCCGGGCGACTGAGATGGGGTTCTGCATGGGCGTCCGGCGCGCCGTCCAGATCATGCTGGACGAAGCGACCCCCGAGATCCCCGTCTTCAGCGTCGGCGAGATCGTCCACAACCCCCACGTCGTCCGCGAACTCGAAGCCGCCGGCGTCCGCCAGTTGCCCGGCCCCGACGACGTCGAGAGCGACATCGGCGCCCGCACGGCCGAGGCGGTGAAGCAGGGCAGGGTGGCGATCACCGCCCACGGCGTCGGCGAACGGGTCGTCAAGGAACTCGCAGCCAGCGGCCTCGACGTCGTCGACACCACCTGCCCGATCGTCACGCGGGCCCAGCGCTACGCCCAGAAGATCGTCCGCGAAGGCTGGCATTTGATCATCTTTGGCGACGCCGGCCACAAGGAAGTGCGGGGCATCATGGGCTGGACCAACAACCGGGACGGCCACAGCCAGGCGACGATCGTCGAGTCCGCCGGGATCGACACGCTCCAGCGCCTCGTCGAGGAGTTCCCCGGCGGCTTCCCAAACAAGGTCGGCGTGATGGCCCAGACCACCCACAAGATGGAGGACTTTTCCAAGTTCGTCGCGAACCTGATGCTCTTGCAGCGCGACCACAACTTCGAGCTCCACGTCGTGAACACCCTTTGCCACGCCACCACCGGCCAGCAGGAAGCAGCGGCCGCGCTCGCCCGCCAGGTCGACGTGATGGTGGTCGTCGGCGGCCGCAAGAGCGCCAACACCCGCCACCTCCGCGAAGTCTGCGAAGAACAGGGCACCCCCGCCTACCACATCGAAGGCCCGGCTGAACTCGAAGCCGCCTGGTTCCAGGGCGTGCAGCGCATCGGCCTCACCGCCGGCGCCTCGACCCCCGACTATTCGATCGACGAAGTCGAAGCCCGCATCCGGGCGATGCTGGCCGGCGTGGCGGCGGCCGCCCCCCCACGATGACCGCGGTCCGCGAACGCAGCCGCGTGGCGCCACCGCGGCCGGCGCCGGCCCCCGGCATCGTTTCGGGCGTGCGGCCCGGGTCACTCGCGGAAGAGGCCGGGATCGAAGCTGGCGACGCGATCCTCAGCGTCGGCGGCCATGTCCTCCGGGACGTCGTGGACCTCCAGTTCTACCAGGCCGAGGCCGAAGTCGAGGTTCACGTCCGCAAGGCCGATGGCCTCGACGAACTGCTGCTCTTCGAAAAAGACGTGGACGAGGACCTGGGGCTCGAATTCGAGCGCGCCACCTGGGACGACGTCACCCTCTGCAACAACAACTGCTTCTTCTGCTTCCTCAAGGGCCTGCCGAAGGGCATGCGTCGCACGCTCTACGTCAAGGACGACGACTACCGCCTCTCCTTCCTCCACGGGAACTTCGTCACCCTCACGAACCTGGCCGACGCCGACTGGGACCGCCTGGCGGAGCAGCGCCTGAGCCCGCTCAACGTCTCCGTCCACGCAACCGAACTCGACCTTCGCCGCCGGATGCTGGGGAACCCCACGGCGCCCGACGTCATCGCCCAACTCCGGCGGCTCGGCGAACTGGGCCTCCGCGCCCACACCCAGATCGTCCTCTGCCCGGGCGTCAACGACGGCCCCCACCTCGACCGCTCCGTCCGTGACCTCGTGGCCCTCTACCCGACGGTGCAAAGCGTCTCCGTCGTCCCCGTCGGCGCGAGCCCGAAGCTGGAAGACTGGTCGCTGCAGCGCGACGGCATCGAACTGGAGCGCCCCACGCGCGAATACGCCCGCGAGGTCATCGCCCTCCTGCGGCCCCACCAGGCCGCCGCCCGCGCCCGTTTCGGCGCGACCATCGTCCAGTGCAGCGACGAGTACTACGTCACCGCGGGAGTCACCGTCCCGCCCGCCCGCGACTACGACGGCTTCGGCCAGTACGAAAACGGCATCGGCATGGTCCGGACGATGCTCCGAGACCTCGCCGCAACCCGCGCGAAGCTCACCCGCGGCTACGGGGATACGCGGCCCTTTGCCGGCCGCCACGTCGTCATCGCCGCCGGCACGTTGATCGCACCCACCCTCGCGGAGATCGCCGCCGAACTCTCGTCCCGCACGGGCGCCACGATCGAGGTCCGCGGCATCACCAATCGCGTCTTCGGTGAGCGCGTGAACGTCAGCGGCCTCCTCTGCGGCGGCGACTACGTCCACGGCCTCGCCGGCTCGGCCCCGGACTGCTTCATCCTCCCGCGGGCCAGCCTCGACTACTTCGGCCGCCAGTTCCTCGACAGCACGACTATCGAAGAGGTCGAGGCGAAGCTCGGCGCGCCGCTTACCTTCGCCAGCCAGTGGAGCGAGGTCGTCGAGGTGCTCGAACGCGGCCCCCGGCGCCCCCAACGAAACGAAGCCCCCAACGGCGCCTCGTGGAGCGACGCAGCCGCGAAGCCGCCGGCGGGCATCCGGTAGCCCCGCCGGCGTTTCCTGTACACTTCGTTTGTGCCCCGCATCCGTGTCGAGCCGATTGGCGTCGAGATCGAAGCCCCCGTGGGTGAGACGGTGATGGACGCGGTCTGCGCCGCCGGCTACTTCTGGCCGGTGGGATGCGCAAAGACCGGCGAATGTACAAACTGCGCCATGGAGGTCGTCTCCGGGCTCGGCAGGTTGAGCCAGATGGGACGATACGAACGCCAGAACCTGCTCCGCCAGCGGGGCACGCGCTCGGTCGAAGACCCTCGCCTCCGCCTTGCCTGCCAGGCGCGCGTCGAAGGCGACGTCGTCGTCTACAAGCGGGGAGTCATCCCCGACTAACCTGGAAGGATAAGAGATGCCCTACGTCATCACGGAGCCCTGTATCGGCGTGAAGGACGCCTCCTGCGTGGACGTGTGCCCGGTGGACTGCATCCATACGACCGACGAAGCTCCGCAGTACTACATCAACCCGGACCAGTGCATCGACTGTGCGGCCTGCGAAATGGCCTGCCCGGTCAACGCCATCTACTACGAAGACGATGTCCCGGCCGACTGGAAACAATACATCCAGGTGAACGCCGGGTTCTTCAAGTAACCGAAGCCCCGCGGGGCCAGGGGAGAATTCGTGGAACTTGCCCAGCTCGAGGCATTCTTGCAGGTCGCGCACCACCGCTCCTTCAGCCGGGCGGCCGAAGCGCTCTTCCTGACGCAGCCATCGGTCACCGCCCGCATCCAGTCGCTGGAACGGGAAATCGGCGAACGGCTCTTCGAACGGACGGGCCGGAGCGTGACCCTCACCGACGCCGGCCAGGCCTTCATCCCCCACGCGCAGAGGGCCCTCACGGCCGTCCAGGAAGGGACCGACGCGATCGACGCCGTCCGCCACGGCGACGTCGGCAGCATCCGGATCGGCGCCAGTTCGAGCATCGCCACGTATGTCCTCCCAGCGATCCTGAAGGCGTTCCACGAAGCCCGGCCGCGCGTCCACGTCCACCTCAGCACCGGCAACACCGAAGAGATCTTCGAGCGGCTCCTCGCCGGCGACACCCATGTCGCCATCTGCCGCCTTACCCAGCACCCCGAGGTCGAGTCGCTGCACCTCTACAACGACGACCTGGCGCTCGTCGTCGCCCCGTCGCACCCCTTCGCCAGCCGGGGACGCGTCACCTTCGCCGAAGCGGGCCGCGAACCGTTCCTCTTCTTCGAACGCAGCTCCAGCTACCACAGCCTCATCTACAGCATGTTCCTCCGAGTCGGCGTCGTCCCCATCTCGATGATGGAGCTCGACTCGATGGAGACGACCAAGCACATGGTCGAAGCCGGCCTCGGCATCTCCATCCTCCCCGTCGTTTCCATCGACCGCGACATCGAGAACAAGACGCTCGTCCGCGTAGACATCCGCGACATGGAGCAGCCCGCCCAGCGCGACGTGGGTGTGCACGTCATGCGCAACCGCATCCTCGCGCCCCCCATCCGCGACTTCCTCAAGCTCCTGACGAGCCACTATCACATCCCCAACCCCTTCGACGGGCGGGGCTCCCAGCCGATCAGCTGAAGCCGGCCACACCGGGACAACCGCGGCCTCGCGTAGAATCCGCGCAACCCACCCGGAGCCGCCCGTGAGCCAGCACCCCATCCGCATCGGCGTCTGCTACTACCCCGAACACTGGCCCGAGGAGCGCTGGGACTCCGACGCCCGGATGATGGCCGAACTCGGCCTCGACTGCGCCCGGATCGCCGAGTTCGCCTGGAGCAAGATGGAACCCCGCGAGGGCCACTTCGACTTCGGCTGGCTGGAGCGCGCCGTCGAGACCCTCGGCCGCCACGGCATCGACGTCATCCTCGGGACGCCCACGGCAACGCCACCCCGTTGGCTGACGTCGGCGTATCCGGACGTCCTTCAGCGGGACCGGCGGGGAGCCGTCCGGGGCGCGGGCAGCCGTCGCCACTACTGCGCCAGCAGCGAGCGTTACCGCGAGTTCGGCCGCCGGATCGTCGAGGAGATGGGGCGCCGCTTCGGCCGGGACTCGCGCGTCATCGGCTGGCAGATCGACAACGAATTCGGCGCCCACGACACGGTCCGCTGCTTCTGCGACGCCTGCGATGCCGGCTTCCGCAACTGGCTGCGGACGCGCTACGAGAGCCTCGACGCCCTCAACGACACATGGGGGACGGTCTTCTGGAGCGGGACCTTCACCAACTGGGACCAGGTGGAAACGCCGAAGTTCATGCCTGCCGACCCCCAACCGGGGCACTCGCTGGACTACCGCCGCTTCACCTCCGACGCCTGGCGGGACTTCCAGGGCGAACAGGTGCAGATCCTCCGCGCGCTCTCCCCCGGCCGCTGGATCACCCATAACGACATGGGCTGGTTCGGCGAACTGGACTACTACCGCCTCGCCGGGGACCTCGACTTCATCTCCTGGGACAACTACGTGACCGAGACCACCCCCCAGCACGTCGCCAGCAGCCACGACCTCATGCGCGGCCTCAAACGGAAGCCCTTCTGGGTGATGGAACAGCAGATGGGGAAGATCAACTGGTGGCGCTACAACCCCGCCTTCGCGCCGGGCGAGATCCGTTCCCGGACATGGCAGGACATCGCTCGCGGGGCCGACGGCGTGGTCTACTTCCGCTGGCGCCAGGTCAGCTTCGGGTCGGAACAGTATCACTCCGCCATCCTCCGCAACGACGCCACCCCCAGCCGTGGCTACGAAGAGATCCGGGCACTGATCGCGGAGGTGCGCGCGGTCGAAGACCGCCTCGCGGGGACCACCACGGAGGCCCTGGCAGCGATCCTCCACAGTTATGACGACCGCTGGGCGCTCGAACTCGACCCCCAGACGCGTGACCTCGAAGGCTTCAAGGCGCTGCAGGAGTCGTACTTCGCCGCCCACCGCGCGCTCTGGGAACGCAATGTCACGGCCGACATCGTCGCCAGCGACGCCAGCCTCGACGGCTACCGGCTCGTCCTGGCGCCGCAGATGGTCATCGCCACGGCGGCCATGGCGGAACGGCTGACGGCCTGGGTCGAGGGCGGCGGCCTGCTCATTCTCGGGCCCCGGGCCGGTTCGAAGACGCCGGAGAACACCACCGGCGGGGTGCTGCCGCCGGGACCCCTCACCGCCCTCTGCGGCGCCACCGTCGAGGAATACGACGCCCCGCCGCCGAGCGAACCGTTCGCGGTCACCTTTGCGGACGGAGCCGCCGTACCCGCGCGGACGTGGAGAGACGTCCTCGGGGCGCGGGGGGCGGAGGTCCTCGCCCTCTACTCGGGCGGCACCTTCGATGGACTGCCCGCCGTGACGGTCCACCGGGTGGGCACGGGGATTGTTGTGCTCTGCGGGACCTACGGCGGCCACGACCTCTGGAGCGCCATCCTCGACCGGGTGGCCGCGGAAATCGCGCCGGCGTCGTCGGCGCCCGCGAATGTCGAAGTCGTGCGGCGGACCGGGAACGGCAAGACCGTCGAGTTCGTCATCAACCACAATCGCGAGACCGTGGCGTACGAAGGGCGTACGCTCGCGCCCCTGGGGGTGGTTGTGCGATGACCCTGGCGCTGCGCGGCGGCATGGTATGGGACGGCCTCGGCGACGGCCCGCGGGAAGCGACCGTCGTCATCGACGGCGACAGGATCGCGGCGATCGGGCCGGACAGCGGTGCCCCCGACTCGGTCGACGTCTCCGGGCTCACCGTCATCCCGGGCCTCATCGAAGGCCACGCGCACCTCTGTTTCAACGCCGCCACCGACTGGCGCGCCGTCTACGACTCCGACTCCGCGCCGCGGATGCTGTTGCGTATGGCCGCCGCCGGGCGCTCGATGCTGGAAGCGGGGATCACCACCGTCCGCGACCTCGGCGCCCCAACCGCGCTCTCCATCGAAATGCGCGAAGCGTTCGCCACCGGCCTCGCCCTCGGGCCCCGGTTGCTCGTCTCCGGGGCGCCGATCACGACCACCGGCGGCCATTGCTGGTTCATGGGGGGCGAGGCCGACAGCGAGGTCGAAGTCCGGCGCGAAGTCCGAAAGCGCGTCAAAGCGGGCTGTGACTGGATAAAGGTGATGGCGACGGGCGGCAACATGACCCGGGGCACGAACACCTTCGAAGCGCAGTTCACGGTCGACGAACTCCGGGCCTGCGTGGCCGAGGCCCACCGGCTCAACCGGAAGGTCGCCGCCCACGCCCACGGCTCGGCAGGCATCGCCGTCGCCGTCGAAGCCGGCGTCGACATGCTGGAGCACTGCACCTTCGACACCCCCGATCACGGCATCGTCGCCGACCCGGCGGTGGTCGCCGGGATCGCCCGCAAGGGCATCGTCGTCTCGCCCACCGTCTCCATCGGCTACCGGGCGTGGCGCAGCGACGGCCGCAAGTCGCAGCGCGCAGCCGCCCTCCGGGAGATGGTCGCAGCCGGCTGCCCAATGCTCATGAGCACCGACTGCGGCATCCCCGGGGTGCCCCACGACGCCCTCGCCGGGGGGATGGAGGTGCTCTCCGAATACGCGAAAATTCCGCCTATCGATGTGCTGAAGCTCGCGACGAGCACCGCCGCCCAGCGCCTCGGCTTGCCCGACCGCGGCGTCCTCGCGGAGGGACGTCTTGCGGACGTGCTCGTGGTGGAGGGCGACCCGACCCGGGACCTTGCCGCCCTCGGCCGGGTCCGGATGGTGTTCAAGGGCGGCCTGCGCGTCCGCTGAGCAAGGAGGGGCCAGGATGGCAGGGACCATCACCTTCGCGCCCGTGACAGCAGACCGCTGGGCCGGACCTGGAGCGGCTCTTTGGCCCTCAGGGAGCCTACGGCGGCTGCTGGTGCATGTTCTGGCGCCAGACCCGCAAGGAATACGAATCCCTGAAGGGCACGGAGAACAAGGCGTCCATGCAGGCGATTGTCGGCCGCGACGAAGTCCCCGGGATCATCGGCTACGTCGACGGCGTCCCCGCAGGCTGGGTCTCCGTCAGCCCGCGCGCGGCGTTCCCATCGCTGAACCGGTCGCGGACCCTGAAACCCGTCGACGACGAACCCGCCTGGTCGATCGTCTGCTTCTACGTGGCCCGCGAGCGCCGGGGCACGGGCCTCATGTCCGGGCTCATCGGCGCGGCGGCCGACTACGCCCGCGAACAGGGCGCGACCGTGATCGAGGGCTACCCGGAAGAGGTCGCCGCCGATGGGCAGAAGAACCTTGCCTTCGCGGGAGCCTACATGGGGGTGCGGCCAGCCTTCGAACCGGCCGGTTTCGTGGAGGTCGTCAAGCGCGGGCGCCAGCCGGTCATGCGGAAGCGGCTCCGTTAGCCTGTCCATAACCCCGGGCGCTTATACACTCGAAGCCGCAAGAGGTTTCGCCCGATGATTTCCAGCATCGTCCTCGCCGCCGGCATGTCGACCCGCATGGGCCAGCCCAAGGCCCTCCTCGACTGGGGCGGCGAGCCCCTCATCAACTACCAGGTGCGCCAGCTTCGCGAAGCAGGCTGCGACGAGGTCATCGTCGTCCTCGGCCACCAGAGCGACGCCATCCAGCGCCAGATGAAGGACGCGAACTGCCGGGTGATGTTCAACGCCCGCCACCAGTTCGGCCGGGCTGGATCGCTCCGGATCGGGGCGAAGGCCGTCAACCGCGACGCCGAAGCCATCGTCATCATCAACGTCGACCAGCCCCGGCCCGCCTCCCTGATCAAGGCTCTGATCGACGCCCACAGGGCCGAGAGCGCCGCCACCCAACCCACCTTCGCCGGCCGCCACGGCCACCCGGTGGTCGTCTCAGGAAGGCTTCGGGACGAGCTTATGGCCGCCGACGACGCGACCGGCGGGCTCCAGGGCGTGCTCGCCGCGCACGAGGGCGAGATCGCCAGCGTCCCCTGCGACGCCGTCTGCGAACTCGACGTCAACACCCCCGACGACTACGAGGCGGCCCGGCGCACGTTCGGTCTCGCCGGCTAGCGGCGTGGCCATCCGGGTTGACCGCCGCCCGGGCCCAAAGGCGGTCATCTTCGACCTCGACGAAACGCTGATCGATAGCCGCCGGGCGTGGGAATACGCACTTGAGCAGGCTGTCCTCGCGGTAACGGGCCAGCGCATCGACCCCCGGCCGCTCGTGGAGGAATACCGCGGGCGCGACTGGCGCGAGGCCGTGGCGATCGTGGTCAACGGGCCCGTGGAGCGGGAACGCGCCGCCGCCCTCTCGGCCAGTATGTTCGGCCGCAGCGCGCTCAAACGGCTGCTCGTCCACGAAGGCGTCGGGATGGCGCTCGACGTGCTCCGGGGCGACGCGACCGAGGTCGGCGCCATCTCCCGCTTCCCCCACCAGCTCGCGCTGCTGCAAGCGCAATCCACGGGGCTCGACCGCTTTCTCGCGGTCCTTTCGGCCACGCCCGGAGACGCGCGGTTCGACGTTGCCGAACGGCTGGCCGGCTGCCTGCGGTTCCTGGAATACCCGGCCTCGGACTGCGCCTTCGTCTCGGGTGAAGTCACGGCCCTGGAGATGGCCGCGTCGATCGGCTTCCTGGCGTTTGAGGCGGCGTGGGCGGCCACCGGCGCGACCGGCTTTCCAGCTATCATCCACCCCGGCGGACTGCGAGACCTGCTCGCGAGTCGCCGGGAGGAGGCGCCGCCCCGAGGGGTCTAGGCGGCGCCTTCCTCGCGCGGCTCGACAAACAGGTGGCAGCCCGGGCAATACGTCTTCGGGCGGCTGGAGAGGAAGCGGAGTTCGCAGGAGGGGCAGCTGACGATTCGTCGCATGGCTGGGTGGGCCTTTCCCTTGGCTGATGTGTAGAGGTTCACACCACGGGGATCGGTGTGATAGGGGAATCTTCGTATCAGGAACGCGTAAGAAATAGCCTGAACCTATGGATGGATAGCCATGATTCGCCCGCCGGGGACGGGGTGCTAGACTGACCACATCCCCGAAAGCGAGGTCCACCCATGGCAGTCACCGTGACCACCACCGGTTCCGTCGAAGGCAAGCAGGTCGTGAGCTACCTGGGCGTCGTCGCCGGCGAAACCATCCTCGGCGTCAACGTCTTCAAGGACATCACGGCCGGCTTCCGCAACATCGTCGGCGGCCGCTCCGGCAAGTACGAAGAGGAACTGCGAAAGGGCCGCCAGACGGCGATCGAAGAGATGGCCCAGCGCGCCACCGAGATGGGCGCCGACGCCGTGCTCGGCGTCAAGATCGACTACGAGACCGTCGGCGGCCAGATGCTGATGGTCACCGCCTGCGGCACCGCGGTGAAGCTGAGTTAGGCGCCCGGGCGACAGGCCACCGCGGTGGCCCGGTAAAGCCGGAGCCGGTAGGCTTGGCGGGCAAACACGTCTTCACGCGGGGGTAACGGATCGTGGCTACCAAAGTCGGCATCAACGGGTTCGGGCGCATCGGCCGCCAGGTCTTCAAGGCGATCAGCGAGCGCTATCCCGGCAAGCTCGAAGTCGTCGCGATCAACGACCTCGTCGCCTCCGAAACCAACGCGAACCTCCTCAAGTACGACAGCAACTACGGCCGCTGGGACAAAGAGATCCGCGCTGTCGATGGCGGCCTCTCCGTCGATGGCCGCGTCGTCAAAGTGTTCAGCGAACGCGACCCGGGCGCGATCCCGTGGGGCTCCGCCGGCGTGGAGATCGTCATCGAATCCACGGGCCTCTTCACGGACGCGACGAAGGCAGCCGCCCACCGCCGCGACAGCGTCCGGAAGGTCATCATCAGCGCCCCCGCGAAGAACGAGGACTTTACCATCGTCCTCGGCGTGAACGCCGAAAAGTACGACCCCGCGAAGCACCACGTGATTTCGAACGCCAGCTGCACCACGAACGGGCTCGCCCCGGTGGTCAAGGTGCTCGTCGATAACCTCGGCGTGGTCAAGGGCCAGATGACCACCATCCACAGCTACACGAACTCCCAGCAGATCCTCGACAAGGCCGCCGGCACCGACCTTCGCGAAATGCGCGCCGGCGCCCTGAACATCGTCCCGACCTCGACCGGCGCGGCCAAGGCCCTCCGCCTCGTCATCCCCGAGATCGACGGGAAACTCGACGGGCTCTCCTACCGCGTCCCCACGCCCACGGTTTCGATCGTCGAGGTCGTCGCCCTCACCGAGAAGGACACCACCAAGGAAGCCCTCAACGCGCTCCTCGAAGAGACGGCGGGCGAAAAGATGAAAGGCATCCTTGGGTTCACGATGGACCCCGTCGTCTCCATGGACATGAAGGGCGACGAGCGTTCGAGCATCGTCGATGGCCAGTCGACGAACGTCGTCGGGGGCAACCTGGTGAAGGTTGCCGCCTGGTACGACAACGAATGGGGCTATGCCTGCCGGATCAGCGACCTCTGCTCGTTCCTGGTGGCAAAGGGCCTCTAGCCCGGTCCCGCTGGCGACCCAAAGAGGAACAATCGCTAGGATAGTCGCCAACCCCACCCCGCGGGGGATGCATGGCCGAAACCCCGTTCGAGCGTGCCGCAGGGCGAGCCTGGCAGGCCCCGCCGGTCGTGCGCGCCCGGGCCATGCTCCTCTGGTGGCCGGTCACCCTCGCCCTCATCCTCCTCCTCGGCGGCTACCTGCGCTTCCATGACCTCCGCTGGGACCAGCCCGCCGGCGCCTCCGCGCCGCTCCAGATGCACCCCGACGAGCGGTTCCTTTCCTTCGTCGCCGACCGCGTCGACTGGCCGTCAGACGCCAGCGGGTACTTCGACACCGCCCGGAGCCCGCTCAACCCCTACAACACCCCCGACACGCATTCGTTCGTCTACGGCACCTTCCCCCTCTTCCTCGCCAAGGCAGTGAGCACCATCGCGGGGGATGACCCGTCGGGCCCCAACAACAGCTACGACAAGACCGTGGTCTGGGGCCGGCGGCTCACGGCCCTCTTCGACACAGCCACCATCGCCCTCGTCTTCGGCCTTGGCACCGTCCTCGCCGGGAAGCGAGCCGGCCTCGCCGCGGCCCTGCTCTACGCCCTCTCGGTCCTCCCCACGCAACTGGCCCACTTCTGGACGATGGACCCCTACGTCGTCTTCTTCGCGACCGCGACGCTCCTCCTCTCGGCACTCGCCGTTCGGCCGCCACGGCGCGTCTCGAGCGGCGTCCTCCTCGCCGCCGCCGGCGTGACCGTCGGCCTCGGGCTCGCGAGCAAGGTCACGGCGCTCCCCATCCTCCTCAGCCCGCTGGTCGCCGTCATGGTCCGGGTCGGCCTGCGCGACCTCACACGGCTGGGCCTGACCTGGCGCGGCAAGCGGGGCGACTCCCCCGGCGCCAGGATCACCGGCCACTGGACCAGCGACGTCTCCGCGGTCTGCGTCTCCCTGGCGCTGGCGATCGTCGTCTTTCGCGTCGCCCAGCCCTACGCCTGGACAGGCCCGCACTTCTGGGACATGAGCATCAGCGACTACTGGTGGAGCGACATCCAGCGCGAGCGCGACTTCCAGAATGGCAACGTCGACTACCCGCCGTTCGTCCAGTTCGCCGGGCGGACGCCGTTCCTGACACCCCTGCGGCACATCGTCCTCTTCGGGCTCGGCCCGGCCCTCGGGGTGGCGGCGATCGTCTCGCTCGTGGCCGCCGCGGTGGTCATGTTCCGCCGCCGGGAACTCGTCTTCCTCCTGCCGCTGGTCTTCGCCGCCGCCGTGTTCGGCTTCCAGGGGCCGCGGTTCGTCGCCTTCATGCGCTACTTCGTGCCGCTCTACCCGGTGCTCTGCCTGTTCGCCGCCTGGGGGCTGCTCGAACTCTGGCGCGCGGCGGGGAACTGGCGAGCAAGCAAGTTCACCCTCGAACTGGCCCGCTGGCGATACGACCTGCCCCACGTCAGCCGGCTTCACATGCGCTGGGCCGCCGGCGGGGTCATCGCCCTGGTCTTCGGGGCCACCATCTGGTGGGCGGCCGCCTTCCAGGCTGTCTACAACGAAGAACACCCCCGGGTCGCCGCCAGCCAGTGGATCTACGACAACGTCCCGCCCGGTTCCGGCATCACGGCCGAAATCTGGGACGACTCCCTCCCCTACGGCTTCGGGGGCAGGTCCGCCGGGCTCTACCGGTTCGTCGAACTGGAGCTCTACCTCCCGGACACGCCCCAGAAAATCCGCGAACTCGTCTACGGCCGCCCCGGGACGCCGCCGAAGCTCGGACTGAACAACGCCGACTACGTCGCCATCTCCTCCAACCGCGTCCGCGACTCCATCCCCCGGCTCGAGCGCGAATACCCCGCGACCGCCCGCTACTACGAACTCCTCGACAGCGGCGAACTCGGCTTCGAACTCGTGAAGACCTTCACCCTCCACCCGACGTTCCTCGGGATCTCCATCGACGACACCAGCGCCGACGAGTCCTTCACCGTCTACGACCACCCGGAGGTGCGCATCTACCGCAAGACGGCGGCATGGGACCCCGCGAAGGCTCTCGCCCTCCTCAACGAAGCGCACCCCGAACGGGCGCTCAACCTCCTCCCCCGCCAGGGTGGCACGAACGGCCTCCAGTTCACGGCCGAAGAGGCCGCGGTCCAGCAGGCCGGCGGCACCTTTAGCGACGCCTTCGACCGCGACGGCCCCGCGAGCCACCTCCCCTGGCTCTGGTGGCTGGCCTGGCTCGAACTCGCCGCCTTCGCGGCCATCCCCTGGGTGACCTGGCTCTTCCGCGCCCTGCCCGACCGCGGCTATGGGCTCTCCAAACTCTGCGGGTTCGCCGCCGTCGTCCTCGCGACGTGGCTCGCCACCGCCTGGGGCGCCGCAGACTTCTCGTGGGGGCTTTGCTGGACGGCGTTCACCGCGGCGATGGTCGCCGGGGTGGTCCTCGGCTACGCGCGGCGGGACACGATCCGCGCCGACTTCCGGGAGCACTGGGTGTCGTGGGCGGCGATGGAGGCTGTGTTCCTCCTCGCGTTCGCCGGCTTCCTGATGCTGCGTTATGCCAACCCGGACCTCTGGCATCACCCCCAGGGAGGCGAAAAGCCGATCGAGCTCGCCTATCTCACCGCCGTCGCGCGCTCGACCCACATGCCCCCATACGACCCCTGGTTCGCCGGCGGCACGATGAACTACTACTACATGGGCTGGTTCTTCATCGCCGTCCCCATGCGCGCCCTCCGCCTCCTCCCGGAAGTCGGATTCAACCTCGCCGTCCCGACCTTCGCCGCCCTCGGGGCGACCACCGCCGCCTCGACCGTCCACAACCTCGTCGCCTTGCGCCCGGGCGGGGGAATGTCGCTCCCGTCCCGGCGGACGCTCGTGCTGATGGCCTTCCTCGGGGCGTTCCTCCTCGTCGGCGTGGCCAATCTCGACGGCGCCCACCAGACCATCGAGCGCTTCCAGTACCTCAACGTCATCACCGACGACCGCGCCGGCCACGCCACCTATCACTGGAGCCTCTTCAGCGACACGCCCTTCCTCGGAGGCGCCGTCGGCTTCTTCTCCGGCGTCTACCGCTCGATCTTCGAAGGCGCACCGCTGCCGCCGTTCGACTGGTGGCGAAGCAGCCGGGTCCACATGGGCTCGATCGACATCACCGAGTTCCCGTACTGGTCGCTGCTCTTTGCCGACCTCCACCCCCACCTGATGGGCGTTCCCTTCTTCGGCCTGATCATTGCCCTGGGCGTGACCTACACGGCGACCGCGAGCGACGGCCACCGCGCCCGGTGCTGGTTCCTGGCCCTGGCGATGGGCCTGGCGCTGGGCCTTGAGCGGACCGTCCACACCTGGGACTTCCCGACGGCCGTGCTCCTCACAACCGGGGCAATCGCCCTGGGGCAACTGGTCGCCCCCGGACGCTGGCAGCAGCGATGGTGGGACTTCGCCGGGCACGCCGTCCTCGCGGCGGCCGTGCTCACGGTCGTCTTCGCCCCCTACACGGCCCACTTCGAAGTCTTCAACAGCGGCATCCAGCGGGCGAAGGAGACCACGAAGGCGAACCAGTACTTCGCCCACTTCGGCCTTTTCGTGGTCTTCGCGCTCGCCTTCATCGCCGTCCGCTACCGGGAGGAGCAAGTCGCGCGGGCCGGCGCAGGGGGGCGAAACCCGTTCCTCGCGCTCACCCGCGGGCCCTGGGAACTCGGCGCACTCGCCCTCTTCGTCACTGGCCTGACCGTCTTCACCTGGCGCTACGACTGGACCGTGATGGTCCTCAGCGGCGTGATCCTGCTCTTCCTGGCCAACCTGGCCTGGCTCGACTGGCGCCGACAGCCGCGCGACCTCGCCCGTCTCCTTGTGACCGTGCTCTACGCCGCCGCTTTCGGGGTCGCCGCCGGTGTGGACGTCGTCACCGTCAAAAACGACATCGAACGGATGAACACCGTCTTCAAGTTCTCGCTCCAGGCGTGGCAGCTGTTCGCCCTCGCCAGCGCCTATGCGGGCTGGTACGTCACGACCCGGCTGCGCGCGTCCGGGGCCGAGGCGCTTGCAGGCAGCCGGACCCGGCTCGCCGCAACCTGGGCGTGGGGAATCACCGCCGCAGCGCTGCTTTTCGGTGCTTCGATCTTCCTGATATCGGGGACGAACGCGCGCCAGGAGGCTCGCTTCGCCGACCTTCCCTGGACCCTCGACGGCTTCGCCTACCAGCAACGCGCCGTCTTCGTCGAAGACCTTGGCACCCCGGACCCCGCCGACGACCGCACGCTCAAGCTCGCCGACGACACCGCCCTCATCTGGTGGCTGCGCGACAACGTCCAGGGCAGCCCGGTCATCGTCGAGGCCGTGGGGAACCTGTACCACTGGACCGGGAGGATCAGCTCGAACACCGGTCTCCCGGCCGTCATCGGCTGGGACTGGCACCAGATCCAGCAGCGCTGGGATTACACCGCCCTGGTCCAGCTCCGCCGGGGAGAGACCCAACGGTTCTATCACGACAGCGACACCATCGCCGCGGCCCAGTTCCTCCAGAAGTACGACGTCCGCTACGTCGTCGTCGGGGGGGCGGAACGGGCGACCGGCACCCCGGCCGGCATCCAGAAGTTCCAGAAGATGGAGGCGCTGACGCCCGTGTACACGCATGGCGACGACGTCATCTACCGCGTCGACCAGGCGAAGCTAACCGCCACGTTGACGCCGGGCGCGGTGCGTTAGCCGGTCACCGCCCTGTAACATCAACCTCCCCATGCCGACGGAGATCCGTGCGTTCGTCAACGCCTGCACCACCGGAACCTACCTGACGGGGATCCCGGCCTACGCGAGGGAGATCGCGGCGGCACTGGCCCGCCGCCACGACACCACCGTCCACTTCGCTTCGCGGGAAGAGCAGCCCGAGGGGACACTCCCCGTACGCCCGCCGTTGAAGCATCGCCAGCTGTGGACCCAGTTCCAGGTCCCCCGCCTCATGCGGTCGATGGACGCGAACGTCTACCTCGGGACCGAGTACTCGGCGCCCGTGTTCACGCGGCTCCCCAGGGTGGTGATGGTGCATGACCTTGCCCACCGCACCATGCCGAAACTCTACACCCGCGGCGGCCTCCTCCATGTGCGGATGCTCTTCGAAACGCTGAAGCGGGCCGACCGCCTCCTCGTCCCTACCGCGGCCGTCGCCGGTGACGTAGTCCGTTACCTCGGCTTCCCCGCCGGGCGCGTGCATGTCGTCCCCGAGGCGCCGCGGACCGGTTTCGGACCGGTGAGCCCCGAGTCGGTCGCCGCAACCAGCGAACGCCTGGGGATTGCCCGGCCCTATCTTCTTGGTGTCGGCGTGCTCAACCGCCACAAGCGGACAATCGACGCGATCCGGGCACTGGCGCTCCTCCGCGACCGCGGTTGCGACGTCGAACTCGTGCTCGCCGGGCCGACCGAAACCGGGCTGCTGGAGCATTACCACCGCGCCTCAGGCCGCCTGGGCGTCGCCGAAGCCGTGCGTTTCCTCGGGCATGTCCCCGACGACGACCTGGCCGCCCTCTACGCCGGGGCTGTTGCCCTCGTGTTCCCCTCGATAATGGAGGGCTTCGGCATCCCCCCTCTGGAGGCGATGGCCTGCGGCGCCCCGGTGATCGCGGCGGACATCCCCGTGCTCCGGGAGAACCTGGAGGGTGCGGCCTTGCTTGTCCCCCCGCGAAATCCGGCCGCCATCGCCGGGGCTGCGATGACGCTGCTCACCAGCGCCTCCGCCCGGGAGGAGTGGGTCGGCCGGGGCCGGGAGCGCGCCACGCAGTTCAGCTGGGACCGCGCCGCCGCCCAGACGGCCGATGTCTTCCGGCAGCTGCTGTGACTCCCCCCGGGCGCCGCCTGCGCGTGCTGATTGACGCCGTGGACCTGGCGCAGCCGCCCACCGGGCTCGGTGTCTACGCGACCGAACTGGCGGCGGCACTCGCCCGCACCGGGGACGTGGACGTGCACACTGCGTTCCCGGCGCCGGGGCCGGCCGGGACGTCGCCGTTCCCGCTCCCGGACCGTCATCGCCAGCTCTGGCGCCAGGCCGTCCTTCCCCGGCGGCTGCTGGCGGCAGGCATCGACGTCTACCACGGCACGGAGTTCGCGGCGCCGCTGCTCTGCCGCGTGCCCCGCGTGGTCACGGTCCACGACGTCGCCTTCCTCAGCCGCCCGCGCGCCTACACCTTGCGGGCGCGGGCACATTACCGCGCCCTCCTCGCGACTGGCCTCCGGGCGGAGCGGATCATCGTCCCCTCCCGGCACGTCGCCGGCGCCCTCGCATCCGCGACCGGCACGGATCGGGCGAAGATCCGGGTCGTCCCGGAGGCCCCGCCGCCGGGGATGGAGGTGGCAGCCCGAGAACGTGTCACGGCGACGCTCCGGGGTCTCGGCGTCGAACGCCCGTACCTGCTCTGTGTGGGGTTCGCGGACCGGAGGAAGCGCGTGGTCGACGTCGTCCGGGCGCTGGCATTGCTGGAGGGCCCCCAACGCCCGTCGCTCCTGGTCGCCGGGGAGGACCGGGAGGGCGTGCAGGCTGCGCTCGAACGCGAAGCCCGGCGTCTCGGGGTCAGCGACCGGGTCCGGTTTACCGGGTACTTCACGGGCGACCTGGCAGCGCTCTACGGCGGAGCCCTGGCACTGGTCTACCCCTCGCTGGATGAGGGCTTCGGCCTCCCCCCACTCGAGGCGATGGCATGCGGGACCCCCGTCATCGCCTCCGACATCCCGGCTCTGCGCGAAACCGCCGGCGAAGCAGCCATGTTCGTCCCGGTCCGGTCGCCGGCTGCGATCGCGGACCGCGCCCGGTCGCTGCTCGCGGACCCGGCGGTGGCCGCCGGCTGGCGCGCCCGGGGACTTGCCCGATCCGCCACATACTCCTGGGAGAGGGCCTCCCGCGAGACGCTGGAGGTCTACCGTGAACTCGCCCGGTAGCACCGCCAATCGCATTCGCGTCCTTCTCGACGCGGTCACCCTGGCCGACCCGCCAACCGGCGTCGCAACCTACGCCACTCAGCTGGCGGCGGCACTCGCTGCGCGGCCGGACATCGACGTTGGCGTCGCCTTCCCGGTCGCGGGCCCCCGGGGGACGCGGCAGCACCCGCCCAGCCGGAAGCACCGCCAGCTCTGGCGGCAGCTCGTCCTGCCCCGCCTGCTCTCACGCGAGAGCTACGACGTCTACCACGGCACCGAGTACGGCTCGCTGCTCCGAAGCCCCGTCCCGCGCGTCGCCACCGTCCATGACCTCTTCTTCCGCAACCTCCGCAAGCTCTTCGACCACCGCGGCCGCTGGCACATGCGTGCGATGCTCCAGACAGCGCTGGCGGCGGAACGGATCGTCGTCCCCGCGCGGCACGTCGGCGAGCAGCTCACCGCGGAGTTCGGCTACCCGGCCGCCCGGGTCCGGATCGTCTACGAGGCGCCAACAGCCGGGATGCGCCCCGCTTCAGCCGAGTCGGTAGCCCGGGTGCGACAAGAACTCGGTTTCAGCGAGCCCTACCTCCTCTGCGTGGGCATCGGGCACCGGGGGAAACGGACGATCGACGTCCTCCGCGCCGCGGTCCTCCTCCGGGAGCGCGGGCTGACGGTGCCGATGGTCCTCGTCGGCTGGCCGGACCCGAGAGTCGGAGAGGCGCTCCAGCGCGAAGCCGCCCGCCTCGGGCTGGGCGACATCGTTTCCTTCACCGACTACTACCGCGGCGACCTTGCGGCCCTCTACAGCGGGGCGCTCGCCTTCGTCTTCCCGTCGATCGAAGAGGGTTTTGGGATCCCGCCCCTCGAAGCAATGGCCTGCGGGACGCCGGTCATCGCCGCCCGGGCGCCGGCGATGGACGAAACCCTCCAAGGCGCGGCCCTGTTCGTCCCCACACGATCCCCCGAGGCCATCGCGGCGAGGGTCGCCGAACTCGCAGGAAGCTCCGGGCTCCGGGACCACTGGCGGGGGAAGGGACTCGAACACGCCGCCCGGTTCTCCTGGGAACGCGCCGCGGCGGAGACCGTCGAGATCTACCGCGAGCTGCTCTGACTCTTGCCGGCGAGTCCGGACATCACCCAGAGCCACGTCGCCTCGGCGCCGGGGCCGGCCGCCGCGAACGCCGCTTCGAGGAGTGCGTGCTGGGGGCCTGTCAGCTTCCATTCGAGGTCGGCGCCGCCGGCACTGAGCCGCAACCGTTTCGCCCGGCGGTTCGTGGGGTCCTGGCGCATCTGGACCCAGCCCGCGTCGACGAGGTCACGAAGCGGCCGATTCAGCGCCTGCTTCGTGACGCCGAGCCCGCGGATCACGTCCCCAACCGCCGAATCCGGGTGGCGGGCGAGGAAGGAGAGGATGCGCTGATGGGCCCGGCCAAACCCCAGGCGGGCCAGCACGCGGTCCGGCGCCGCGGAAAGGCCGCGCGTAGCTTCGGAAAGCGCGTCGAGCGCGCCGTCGAGTCGCCTCCGGGACTGTTGGTCAACCACTTTGACGTAAGCATAACGATCGCTTTCGAAATGTCAATTCGGTTGACCTGCGCCTCGCCATGGCTCCGTTGCGGCCCGCCGCGGCCCTTCGCGGAGGCTTACCACCCGCCTTCGCCCCGGCGAATGACGGAGCGTCCCCGGCACTGTAGATTGCCCTTCCACAAGTCATGGCGATCCTCCGCACTTCGGTCGACCCTTCCTCGGAGACGTTCCGGGCAAACCGCGAAGCGATGCTGGCAAAGATCGCCGAGGTCGAACATTGGCTCGGCGTCGCCCGGGCCGGGGGCGGTGAACGCAGCCTCGCCCGGCTTCGCGAACGCGGCAAAATGACCATCCGCGAGCGCATCGAGACCCTCCTCGACCGCGATACCCCCTTCCTCGAACTCAGCCCGCTCGGCGGCTGGGGCACCGACTACGCCGTCGGCGGGGGGCTGGTCAGCGGCATCGGCACCGTCGCCGGCGTTGAGTGCGCCATCGTTGGCAACGACCCGTCCGTGCTCGGCGGGGCGATCACACCGATCTCCGGCAAAAAGACGGACCGCCTCCTCGAGATCTCCCGGATCAACCGGCTGCCCTACATCCAGTTCGTCGAGTCCGCCGGCGCCGACCTTCGCCGCACCACTGAGTCCGCGGAAGACGAACTCCGCCGCCAGATGAACCACTTCGCCGAGAGCGGCCGCCTCTTCCACGACTACACCGCGCTCTCCGCCGCCCGGATCCCGGTCGTCGCCGTCGTCTTCGGCAGTTCCACCGCCGGCGGCGCCTACCAGCCCGGCCTCTCCGACTACATCGTCATGATCCGCGGGCGCTCGAAGGTCTTTCTCGGCGGCCCCCCGCTCGTCAAGATGGCCACCGGCGAAGATTCGGACGACGAAGAGTTGGGCGGCGCCGAGATGCATGCCACCGTCTCCGGGCTGGCCGACTACCTCGCCGAAGACGAGATCGACGGCCTCCGGCTCGCGCGCGACATCGTCGCCCACCTCAACTGGCGAAAGCTCGGGCCAGGTCCGTCGCTCCCCCCCGACGAGCCGCTCTACGACCCCGAAGACATCCTCGGGATCGTGCCGACCGACCTCCGCACCCCCTACGACGTGCGGGAGGTCATCGCCCGCATCGTCGACGGCTCCCGCTTCGAGGAGTTCAAGCCGCTCTACGGGCGCACGCTCGTCACCGGCTGGGCCTCCATCCACGGCTTCCCGCTCGGCATCATCGCCAACAACGGCGTCCTCTTCTCCGAGGAATCAGAGAAGGCGGCCCAGTTCATCCAGCTCTGCAACCAGGTCGACACGCCCATCCTCTTCCTCCAGAACATCACCGGCTACATGGTCGGCAAGGAGTACGAACGCGGCGGCATCGTCAAGGACGGTTCGAAGATGATTAACGCCGTCTCGAACTCGACCGTCCCCCACCTGACCGTGATCCTGGGCGCCAGCTACGGCGCCGGGAACTACGGCATGGGCGGTCGCGCCTACGACACCCGGTTCGTCTTCGCCTGGCCCAACGCCAAGATCGCCGTGATGGGGCCCGCCCAGATGGCCGGCGTCATGTCCATCGTCCAGCGCGCCGCCGCCGCCCGCACCGGCCAGCCCTTCGACGAAGAAGCCGACAAGCGCAATCAAGCCCTGATTATCGACCGCAACGAAAAGGAGTCCCTCGCGCTCTACGCCACCGGGCGGGTCGCCGACGACGGCATCATCGACCCACGCGACACGCGCACCGTCCTCGGCATCACCCTCTCCGCCTGCCATTCAGCCGAGGTCCGGGGAACTGACCGCTTCGGCGTCTTCCGGATGTAACGCCGATGCCACGAATCTCCCGGCTGCTGGTGGCGAATCGCGGCGAAATCGCCCGCCGGGTCTTCCGCACGGCCCGCGAAATGGGCATCACGACCGTCGCCGTCTACGCCGACCCCGACCGCGACGCCCCCTTCGTCCGCGAGGCCCACCTCGGCGTCGCCCTCGGCGGCAGTAGCGCCACCGAGACCTACCTGTCGATCGACAAGGTGATCGACGCCGCCCGACGCGCCGGCGCGGATGCGGTCCACCCCGGGTACGGGTTCCTCTCCGAAAACGCCGCCTTCGCCCGGGCCGTGATCGCGGCCGGGCTCACCTGGGTCGGCCCCCACCCTGAGGCGATCGAGGCGATGGGCGACAAGCTCGCCGCCAAGCGCCTGATGGACATCGCCGGCGTCCCCACGCTCCCCAGCGAGGAACTCTCCGACGGCTCCCCCGAAGCGATCGCCGCCGCGGGCGCGAAAGTCGGCTATCCCCTGCTGGTCAAGGCGGCGGGGGGCGGTGGCGGCCGCGGCATGCGTGTCGTCCGCGTCGCGGACGACCTCGTCGCGGCCGTGGCCAGCGCCCGCCGCGAAGCCGGCAGTGCCTTCGGCAACGACACCGTCTTCCTCGAACGCTACCTCGAAGGCGCCCGGCACGTCGAAGTCCAGGTGATGGGCGACCGCCACGGCAACATCGTCCACTGCTTCGAACGCGAATGCTCCATCCAGCGGCGCCACCAGAAGATCATCGAGGAAGCGCCGTCGCCGGCCGTCGACGCGGAACTCCGCGAGCGCATGGGCGCCGCCGCCGTCTCCGCCGCCCGCACCATCCACTACGACAATGCCGGCACGGTGGAGTTCCTGCTCGACAACCGGGGCGACTTCTTCTTCCTCGAAGTGAACACCCGCCTCCAGGTCGAGCACCCGGTCACGGAAGCCATCACGGGCCTCGACATCGTCCGCGAACAGATCCGCGTGGCGGAAGGCGACGCCCTCTCGATCTCCCAACACGCCCTGGAAATCCGGGGCTGTGCGATCGAGGCCCGCGTCTACGCCGAGAGCCCGGCGAACGACTTCCTCCCGGCAACGGGCCCGGTCGTCGCCTGGGGCGAACCGGCCTTCCACGGCCTCCGCATCGACTCCGGCGTGGCGACCGGGTCGCAGGTGTCCATCCACTTCGACCCAATGCTTGCGAAAGTCATCGCCCATGCGCCGACCCGGGCGGAGGCCGCCTGGAAGCTGGCCGGGGCGCTCGAACAGCTTCGTGTCCACGGCCTGACCACAAACCGCGACTTCCTCGTGAACGTCCTCCGCCACGAGGCTTTCCTCGCCGGCGACACCACCACCGACTTCATCGAGCGATTCGACCCCGCGCGGACCCGGACAGCCTCCGCCGAAGAGACGCGCGCCGCCGCGCTGGGGGCCGCGCTCGCCGCCCAGTCCGTCCGGCGAGCGGAAGCGCCATTCCTCCGGACCATCCCCTCCGGGTGGCGGAACAACCGCTCGACGATGGAGACCGTGCACTACAGCATCGATGGCAGCCCGCTCGCCGTCCGCTACGCCCTTCGCCGCGATGGCGCCTTCGACTACGAGTGCGGCGAGGCGCGAGGCACGGTCCGGCTGGCTTCGTTCGAACCTGGTCGTCCCGGAAACATGGCCGTGGAGGTCGACGGCGTCCGCCACCAACTGACCATCACCACCTCAGGGGACCAGGTGTGGATGCAGGGCGCGGGGGCCGAAGTCCTGCTCCGTGAACTGCCCAGGTTCCCGGTGCCCGAGCCGGAACAGGTCGCCGGCGGATACGCCGCGCCGATGCCGGGCAAGGTGCTCCAGGTAGCCGTCGCGCCCGGAGACGCCGTCAGCGCCGGGCAGGTGCTCATCCTCCTCGAGGCGATGAAGATGGAGCACCGGATCACCTGCCACGACGCCGGCACCGTCACCGAAGTCCGGGTCGTCCCCGGGCAGCAGGTCGAACGCGACGAGGTCATGCTCGTCGTCGACACGGGAGAGAGCGCATGAGTTCCGCCTTCGAAGACGTCATCCACGACCTGGCCGAAGAACACGCCGCCCTGGAGCGAGTCCTGCGGGCGATGCCGGATTCGACCTGGGACCTCCCGAGCCACGCGCCCGGCTGGTTGGTCCGGGACCAGGTCGCCCACCTCGCCTATTTCGACGAAGCCGCCGAACTGGCCATCCGCGACCCGGAAGCGTTCACGGCCACCGTCGCCGCGGCGACCGCCGCCAACAGTAACGTCGAGGAACAGTACCTCGCCAAAGGTCGCGCCATGACCCACGCGGCGCTCTTCGACTGGTGGAAGGGCGCCAGTTCCTCGCTCGTCGCGGCCGCGCGCCTGGTGGACCCGAAGGCACGGCTCCCTTGGTACGGCCCGGCCATGAGCGGCGTCTCCTTCCTGACCGCGCGCCTGATGGAATGCTGGTCGCACGGCCTCGACGTCGTCGACGTGGCGGGCGTGCCCCGGACCGACACCGAACGGCTCCGCCACGTGGCCTTCATCTCGTTCCGGGCACGGCCGTTCTCCTACGCCACGCGCGGGCGGACGATGCCCGAGATCCCGGTTCGCGTCGAACTCACATCCCCCGGCGGCGAAGCCTGGGTGTTCGGCGAAGACGACGCGGTCAACGTCGTCCGCGGCACGGCCACCGACTTCTGCCGCGTTTGCACCCAGCGCCGCCACCTTGCCGACACGACCCTCGTTATCGAAGGCGACGCCGCCCGCGAGTGGATGGAGATCGCCCAGGCGTTCGCGGGCCCCCCGGGGCAGGGCCGCCAGCCCGGCGAGTTCCCGAAGGAGCCGGCGCCGAAATGACGGATGAGCTCGTCCACCTCGATATTGCCGGCGGCGTCGGGACAATCACCCTCGATTCGCCCGCGAACCGGAACGCGCTCTCGCGCCAGCTCTTCGCCGACCTGTTCCGCCACGTGAACGCCGCCATGGCCGACGACCGCGTCCACGTCGTCGTCCTCACCGGCACCGGGACGGTCTTCTGCTCCGGCGCCGACCTGAAGGAACAGCGCGAGGCCAACGTCAGCGGGAGCGGC
Organism: Chloroflexota bacterium; assembly: GCA_016234445.1. Taxonomy (GTDB): domain Bacteria; phylum Chloroflexota; class Dehalococcoidia; order Tepidiformales; family Tepidiformaceae. Next base: position 379,595 of record JACRBT010000004.1, read on the forward strand.
CAGACCGGCCCCGGCGGCCTCGTCGAAATCGTGATGGCGCTCTGGAACTCGCCGAAGCCGGTGGTCGGGCGGATCAATGGCCACGCCCGCGCCGGGGGCCTCGGGCTGATGGCCGCCTGCGACATCGCCATCGCCGTCGACACGGCGACCTTCGCGTTCAGCGAAGTCCGCATCGGCGTGGCCCCCGCGATCATCGCCGTGGTGACGCTCCCGAAGATGGGCCTGACGAACGGCCTCGAACTGATGCTTACCGGCGACACCATCGACGCCGCCCGGGCGGTCCAGGTCGGTCTCTTGAACGCGGCCGCCGCCCCCGCCGAATTCGAAGCCGTCGTCGGCCGCTACACCGAGAGCCTCCTGAAAGGTGGGCCGAACGCCCTCGCCGAGACGAAGCGGCTCGTCCGGGAAGTGCCGGGCCTCGCCACCGATGTCGCCTTCGCGCGGATGGCGAAACTCTCGGGCGTGCTCTTCGCGTCGCTGGAGGCCCGCGAGGGCATGACCGCCTTCGCCGAAAAGCGCCCGCCGTCCTGGGCGGTGACCGAATGAGCAACCCCAACCCGAAGCCCGTCCTTCGCATCGCCAACTGCTCCGGGTTCTATGGCGACCGCATCTCCGCCGCCCGGGAAATGGTCGAAGGCGGCCCCATCGACTTCCTCACCGGCGACTACCTGGCCGAACTCACCCTCCTCATCCTCTGGAAGGGGAAGCAGCGCGACCCCAGCGCCGGTTACGCGAACACCTACCTCCGCCAGATGGAGGAGGTCCTCGGGACCTGCCTCGAAAAAGGCATCAAGATCGTCACCAACGCGGGCGGGCTCAACCCGGCATCCCTCGCGGCGAAGATGCGCGAACTTGCCGACCGCCTCGGCTTGCAGGCCCGGATTGCCCACATCGAAGGCGACGACATCCTCGCGAAACTGCCCGAACTCCAGGCCGCCGGGAACCCGCTTGCCCACCTCGACACCGGCAAGCCGTTCGCATCGGTAGGCGCGGAAGCGGTGGCGGCGAACGCCTACCTCGGCGGCTGGGGCATCGTCCAGGCGCTGGACACCGGCGCCGACGTCGTCATCTGCCCGCGCGTGACCGATGCCTCCGTGGTCGTCGGGCCCGCGGCGTGGAACTTCGGCTGGAAGCGCGACGACTGGGACCGTCTGGCGGGCGCGGTCGTCGCCGGCCACATCATCGAATGCGGCGCCCAGGCCACCGGCGGCAACTACGCCTTCTTCCAGGAGGTCCCCGACCTTCACCACCCGGGCTTCCCCATCGCCGAAATGCACGACGACGGCAGCTTCGTCATCACCAAGCACGAAGGCACGGGCGGCCTCGTCAGCACCGGCACCGTCACCGCCCAGCTGCTCTACGAGATCGGCAGCGAACGCTACCTCAACCCGGACGTCGTCTCCCGCTTCGACACCATCCGCCTCGAGGACGAAGCGCCGGACCGCGTGCGCGGGTTCGGCATTCGCGGCGAACCGGCCCCGGACACGACGAAGGTCTGCATCAACTACATCGGCGGCTTCCGCAACTCGATGACCTTCGTCCTCACCGGCCTCGACATCGAAGAGAAGGCCCGGCTCGCCGAAGAGACGCTCTTCGCGGCCCTCGGCGGCAAGGAGCGCTTCGACAGCGTTACCGTCACCCTCACCCGCTCCGACCGGCAGGACCCCGGCTCGAACGAAGAGGCGAGCGCGTTCCTTCGGGTCACCGTCAAGGACCGCGACCCCCGCAAGACCGGCCGTCCGTTCTCAAACGCCGTCGTGGAGATGGCGCTCGCCAACTACCCGGGCTTCCACATGACCTCCGGGCCCGGCGGCGAAGACGCCTACGGGGTCTACTGGCCCGCCCTCGTCCCCGTCTCTGCGATCGACGAGGTCGTCGTCGACGCCGAGGGCCACGTGGCACCGGTTCCGCACACCGCCGCGGCGCCGCTCCAGGCGAACGTCGAGCCATGGCTGCCCGAACTCCCGCCGCCGCCCGGAGGACCCACCGTCCGGGCTCCCCTGGGGACGGTCATCGGAGCACGCTCCGGCGACAAGGGCGGGAACGCCAACGTCGGCCTCTGGGCACGGAGCGATGCTGGCTACGCCTGGCTCGCCAGCTACCTGACCACCGCGCGCTTCAAGGAACTGGTCGCGGAGGCCCGGAACCTGGAGGTGCGCCGCTACGAGTTCCCCAACCTGCGGGCGGTCAACTTCGTCGTCGTCGGCTTGCTGGGCGAAGGCGTCGCGTCGTCCACCCGCGCAGACCCGCAGGCGAAGAGCTTCGGCGAGTACGTCCGCGCGAAGCTGGTGGACCTCCCGGAAGCGCTGCTAGCGGACCGCCCATCGCGCCGGCGCCAGCCAGACCCCGTCGCCGCCGAACTCCACCGCGCCTTCCCACTCTAGCCAAAAGCCAACGCCCACATTCCCCTCGCCCACGAAGTGGGAGAGGGGCCAGGGGTGAGGGCCCTAGAAGCGCTTTTCCTTGATCCGGGCAGCCTTGCCGGTCAGCCCGCGGAGGTAGTACAGGTTCTTGCGCCGGACCTTGCCGCGGCGCATCACTTCCACCTTGTCCACGCGAGGGCTGTTGATCGGGAACGTCCGCTCGACGCCCACCCCGCTCGCGATCTTGCGGACCGTGAAGTTGGAGACCAGGCCCTTCATCCGCTTGCGGATGACAACGCCTTCGAACACCTGGATGCGCTCTTTGTCGCCTTCGACGACCTTGGCGTGGACGCGGACGGTGTCACCGCTGCCGAAGTCGGGAATGTCAGTGCGCTGCTGGGTCGCGGTCAGTGCGTCGAGTTCGTAGGCCATCGTCTCAATCCTCGCGGGGCGTAACCTTCAAAAGATAGCGAACCCCGGGCTTACTGCCAAAGCCTGCCCCCACGGCCGATATGACGTGGGACATCGTCAACCGCTGCGGGCGGGCGCACGCTGCTTCCATACCTGGCACCCGAGGAGAGTTTCCCATGTCCGAGGCAACCGTGGCGGGGGGCGGTGTTGCTCCCGCGAAGCCAGTCCATCATCGCGTCGTCGTCGTCGGTGGCGGCAACGCCGGGATCAGCGTCGCCGCGCGCCTGCTGCGCCGCGACGCGAACCTGGACGTCGCCATCGTCGAACCTTCCGAGGTCCACTACTACCAGCCGCTCTGGACGCTCGTCGGCGGCGGCGTCTTCCCGAAAGAGCGCAGCTGCCACACCGAAGCAAGCGTCATCCCCAGGGGCGCCACCTGGATCAAGGACGCCGTCGCCGAATGCTGCCCCGACGAGAACGCGCTCGTCACCCGCGGCGGCCAGCGGGTTTCCTACGACTTCCTCGTCATGGCCCCCGGGATCCAGCTGAACTGGGGCGGGGTCAAGGGCCTGCCCGAGGCACTCGGCCACGACGGCGTCTGCAGCAACTACAGCTATGAGACCGTCGACAAGACCTGGGAGTTCATCCGCACCTTTAAAGGCGGGACCGCGATCTTCACGCACCCGGCCACGCCCATCAAGTGCGGCGGCGCCCCCCAGAAGATCGCCTACCTGGCCGACGAGGCCTTCCGCAAGCAGGGCGTCCGCGAAAAGTCCACCATCATCCTCGCCACCGCCAACGCCTCCATCTTCCAGGTCGAAAAGTACGCAAACACGCTTCGCAAGGTGGTCGCGCGCAAGGGCATCGAAGTGAAGTACCGCCACAACCTTGCCGAACTGCGGCCCGCCACCAAAGAGGCGGTCTTCGTCAACCTCGACACCAACGAGGAACTCGTCCTCCATTACGACATGATCCATGTGACACCGCCCCAGGGCCCCCCGGACTTCGTCCGCCGGAGCCCGCTCGCCAACGCGGACGGCTGGATAGACATCGATCGCGGCACGCTGCGGCACACCCGCTACGCGAACGTCTTCGCCCTCGGCGACGCCAGCTCGCTCCCGACGAGCAAGACCGGCGCCGCGGTCCGGAAGCAGGCGCCCGTGCTGGTGGCAAACCTGCTCGCCGCGCTCGCGGGGACGGAGCAGACCGCTGTCTACGACGGCTACACCGCCTGCCCGCTCGTGACCGGCTATGGCAAGCTCGTGATGGCCGAGTTCGACTACGACCTCAAGCCCCAGGAGAGCTTCCGGATCGACCAGTCGAAGGAGCGCCGGACGATGTACTGGGTGAAGAAGTGGGGGCTGCCGATGCTCTACTGGCGCGCCATCATGAAAGGCCGCGCCTGACGCTCCCCTACAGCGCCTTCGTGGCGGTGACACCAAGCCAGACGCCGGCCATCCCGGCGAAAAGGCTCAGGGCGACGTTCCCTGAGGCCTGGAGGACGTGGTTGTCGCGGAGAAGGGCGTACGTCTCCCAGCCGAAGGCGCTGAAGGTGGTGTAGCTGCCGAGGAAGCCGGTCACCAGCAACAGCCGCGCCTCCCGCGAGAGCGAACCGCGCGCTTCCGCCAGCCCCAGGACGAGCCCAATCAAGAGGCAGCCGGTCACGTTCACCGCGAGGGTCCCCCAGGGGAAGCCGCCGTCGAGCGCAGATTGCACCCGGCTGCCGAGGAAGTAGCGCAGCGGCGCACCCACCGCGGCCCCGGCAACGATGTAGACGTAGGTCATCGACCCGTGCTCCCGTGGCCCCCGGCACCCCGGGCGGAATCGCTCAGCTCCTCCGCCACTTCGACTACCACATCGGCAAGTCGCGTTATGACGAGTTGTGAGATTCGGTCGCCATCGTGGATCACGTAGCGGATGTCCGGTGCCAGCGTGTACATCGTCACCTGGCATTCGCCCCGGTAGTCGGCGTCGAGCGTGCCGAACGTGCTGAGGACACCCTGCCGGGCGAGCCCACTCCTCGGCCGGAACTGGGCGTCGAGGCCCGGCGGCACCTCGATCGCGATCCCCGTGGGCACCATCACCGGGTGCTGGGTGACCTCGATCGTGCCGCCATCGAGACATGCGTGGAGGTCGAACCCGGAGGCGAACTCGGTTGCCCGCCTGGGCAGCTTCGCCCCGGGCCGGAGCAGTTTCACGCGCACAACAGCCTGCCCGCTCATGCCGGGTGAATCACCGGCAGGAGGATGTGGCTCGGCCGCGCCGAGTCGTGGAAGACCGTGTTCACCGCCACGACGGAGTCCGTGTCGGTGGCGATCAGCGCGCCCGTGTTCGTGTTCCGGTCGAAGCGCGGGAAGTTCGAACTGCTCACCTCAACGCGGATGCGATGGCCGGCGCGGAAGACGTTGGAGATGCCCTGGAGGTCGATTGCGAGCTCCACCGGGGCGCCGGGGTCCAGCAGTTTCGGCGCCGCGAAGCCGTCCCGGTACCGAGCCCGGAGGACCCCATCGCAGAGGTTGATGGGCGTGCCGTCCGGGCGCACGTCGACGAGCTTGGCGGTGAAGTCCGTGTCCAACGCCGAACTGGCTGCCCAGAGCCGCATGCTGACCGGGCCGGTCACCTCCGTATCGCGGTCGAGCGGCGGCGTCGTGTAACAGAGGACGTCGGGGCGAGCCTCCACCGTGGACTGGTCGAACGGCCCGGGCGGGACGTCGAGCGGGTAGGGGAAGAGCGATCCGCCCGCCGTCGGGCACGGATGAAGGGGGTCGTAGAGGTACCGGTCCGGGCGCTCGGCCCCGGGGGCATCCGTCGAAAGGACGCCGTCGCCCCGAGAAGTCGCCGCCGCGCCGTTGCCGTGGAAGTAGTAGGGCGTCATCCGCGCCTCGGGCGGCGGCCAGTCGGCGTAGGTCGCCCAGTCGTTCGTCCCCATCCGGAAGACGCGCACCGGCGGCTCGCGGTCGATCCCGTTGTCCGCGTCGCGCAGCCAGCGGTCGAACCACTGCATGTGGAGCTCTTCCAGCAAGACCGAGGCTGGCTGGCCGAAGTTCACCTGCCCGACCGTGGTGTTGATCGTCGCGCCGTGGGACCAGGGCCCGACGATCAGCTTCTGGCCCTTCCGGGCGACCTCCGTGGGTGCGTTCGCCCGCATCCCGGCGAAGTTTCGCAGCGTCCCCCGGATGAACAGGTCGTACCAGCCGCCCAGGTTGTAGGCGGGAGTGTGGATGCGGGGATGGGCCTCTTCGATGCAGACGCGCGACCAGAAGTCGTCCCGCGTGGGGTGCTCCAGCCACTCCTTGTAATAGGGGGCGACGACGTCGTGAGCGAAGGCCGGCACCTCCCGGAGGGGGAGGTGCCGCGTGGAGGGCCAGTGGTCCCAGACGACGCCGTAGAGCCCGGCGAGGAGGTCCTGCTGCTGTGCCGGGGGCAGCCCCGAGCGCGCGATCTCCGGCAGCGCGAGCAAGATCGCGGTCCAGGTCAGGTTGAAGCCGAGCTTGAAGGCGCCGCCCTGGTAGGTCCACCCGTCGTAGTAGTCAGAGCCCGTGAGGCTCGGGAAGATCGCCTGGAGGTTCGGGGGCTGCGCCGCCGCGGCGAGCCATTGGGTCGCCCCAAGGTAGGAGATGCCGTACATCCCGACGCGCCCGTTCGACCACGGCTGGCGGGCGGCCCACTCCACCGTGTCGAATCCGTCGTTTAGCTCCTGATGGAACGGCTGAAACGTCCCCTCGGATTCGAACCGCCCGCGCACGTCCTGGACGACGACGACGTAGCCTTCGCTCGCCGGCCGGATCGGCTGGAGCCAGCCGTAGGAGAGGTTGCTCAACGACTTGTTGTAGGGCGTCCGCGTGAGGAGCACCGGGTAGTCGCCTTCTGGTTCGGGGCGAAAGACGTCGGCGCGGAGGACGGTGCCGTCACGCATGGGCACCGCCACGTTGCGCTCGACGCGAATGTCCATCAGTTGGGGCATGTGAGACTCCGGGCTGCGATTGTCCGAAGCCTACACGCCACGGCCCGAAGCCGGAATCGCGGGGAAACCTCGCGGCAGTCGCGGTACGGCCCCGCGGACACGACAGCGGGTTGCCGTGCCACGACTGTGAAGGAGTGGTTCCCCCGGGCGCCCCGGCACGCCCACCATTGCCTTCCTTCCGGAAGTGGCTACAGTAGCCACAAGGAGCGATCGCAGTGGAACGGAAGGTCGGCGTCCGCCAGCTCAAGAACAAAGCTCGCCGCGAACGCGTCCGTGCTCAGATGAGCCGGGCATCGGAACTTGCCGGCCTCATCGGCAGCGAATGGGGCTCCCCGCTCTCGGCGGTTGAGGCAATCCGCAAACAAAGACGCGAACTCTGAGACTGCCCAGCGCCGGACCCTTAGCGGAACAGGTCTCGTTCGCTCTCCCGGATCACAAGCCGCATCGTCGCCTCGTTGTCGTGCTCCCAGTGGTAGCCGCGGATCACCGCGACCGGCACCCGGCTGAGGTTCCCCTTCACCAGTTCCGCCGCCCCGGCGAGCTCGTCGGCGACGCAGAGCGCCTGCACCCGGAACTCGTGGCCGTGGGGGTCCACCTGCCCGATGTAGCTCACCACCGGGTTCATCCCGGCGATGCCGATGGCGATGTCGGTCTGGGCCTCGCGCCAGGGCCGCCCGAAGGTGTCCGAGACGATGACGGCGACGTCGTGGCCGTGAGCCCGGATGCCCTGGCGGATGCGGGCCGCGCTCGCATCCGGGTCCTCGGGCAACAGCACGGCGAGGCCGTGGCCACCGGAGCTCGACTGGTCGACGCCGCTGTTGGCGCAGACGAAACCCTGGCGCGTCTCCGTGATCAGCACGGGACCGACCTGCCGGACCACGCGGCGCGCCTCGCGGAGGACCAGTTCGATGACCGCCGGCTCCTTCTCCCACTTCTCCGCGTACTGCCGCGCGAAGGGCGAGACGTCGACCGACGCCAGCTCGACCACACGGCCCTCGGCCTTGGAGACGATTTTCGAGGTCACGACCACCACGTCCCCGTCCTGGAGCGGCGTGCCCGCGAGGGACGCCGCCGCCGCGATCATCCCGGCGAGGTCGCTGCCGCCCGTGATTTCCGGGAGCCCCGGGATCCCAAACACCTGGAGACCTGCCATTACTTGCCCCCCCATGCCGCCTCGGCAGCGTCGAGAAAATTGATCACCGTCGCCGCCGCCCGGGCGGGGTTGTGTGCCCAGAAGTTGTGGCTGTCGCCTTCGAGCATCTCAAGCCGGGCGCGCGGCACCGCTTCCTTGAGCGTCTGTGCGTTCTGGGGCGGGACCAGGCGGTCGACCGTCCCGTGCGCGATCAGCACCGGCCAGGGGTGACCCCCAAGGGCCGGATTCGCGTCGCCGGCCTCCTGCGCAGCCTTGAGCTGGTACTGGAACGTCCGCGGCGGCGTCGGTTCGGCCAGCCCCGCCTCGAACTTCCGCAGCAGGATCTCTTCGTGTTTCGCGATCCACGATTCCGGGTGGATCACCGGCCAACTCTTCCGGGCGGATTCGACGAGCGGCTTCGTCCGATCCCAGAAGATCGCCAGCTGCATGTCCTCGGGCGTGGCGGTGATGCCGTTCGGCGGGCAGAGCAGGCTCAGCGACCGAAGGCGGGCGCCGCCCTGGTCCTTCACGAAGTGGCGGGCGATCATCGTCCCAAGCGAGCAGCCGAGGAGGTGGAACGTGTCCAGCCCGGCCGCGTCGGCCACGGCGGCGACGTCGCCGGTCATGTCCTGCATGGTCCACGGCGTTTCGGGCTGGTCGCTGTTGCCGGTGCCGCGGTTGTCCAGCATCACCAGGGTGTAACGCTGGGCGAGCAGCCGGGGGAATTCGTCCCACCAGCCGCGGGAGTTCCCGCCGATGCCATAGACCATCACCAGGGGAGGGCCGCTGCCCACCACGTCGTACCAGATGGTTGTGCCGCCGTTCGTCGTCGTCGCCATCGCCCCTCCTCAGTCGATCCCGATGATCTTGATGCTGGTCTGGGTCTTGTGCTTGCGGTTGAGGTTGATGAGGAGCGAAGTCAGCATCTCCACGTAACGGCTCTGGGAGGCGCCGCCGGCGTCGACCCCGCGAACACCCGCAATCTGGTTCGCCAGCCCGATGATCACCTGCTTCGCCTCCGCGTCGCGGCCGCAGACGAGCACGTCGCAGTCGATCGCGTGGTCGAGCTCCATCAGCTTCTCGGCGCTCATGTTCTGGAAGGCCGAGACCACCCGCGCGTTCGGCAGCTGGGCCGCGGCTTCCTGCAGCGCGCTCCCGCCTGCCACATTCAGGGCCACCGCCCCGACGCCCTGCTGGAACTCCAGCGGCGCCACCACGTTGCAGACGATCTTCCCGTCCAGCGCAGCCCCCAGCGCTTCGAGCGTCGCCTCCTGGCCGCTGTAGGGGAAGGTGAGGAAGACGACATCTGCGGCCGCGACGACGTCGGCGTTGGCGCCCCCGCTCGCGCTGGCCTTCGGGACAGCCTCACGCACCTTCGCGGCGCCCTCTTCCCCGCGCTCGGTGGAGCGGGAACCGATGGCGACTTCGTGGCCGGCGGCAGCCATGCGGATGGCAAGGCCGAGTCCTTCGGGGCCGGTGCCCCCGACGAATGCGAGCTTCATGAAGCGAACGAGCCCCTTGTGTCAGTTGGTGCGCGGCTATCCCGCGGCGAGTCTGGCCAGTCTAGCAGCCGCCCCTTCCACCCGCTCGCGCGGCCCATCCCCGGTTCCAACCGTCTCGCCCCTGCACGGCCGAGCGCCCCCGGCCGAACTCATAAGCAGGCCCACATCGCGGCGGCTTCGGCAGACGTAGGGTGTATAGGCTGGCTAACCAAACCCGGCGGCAAGGGCTGGACCGTCTGCTATACTGGTTCGACAGGATCGGCCACCCCGCCGGTCACCCGGAGATTTCGTATTGTATTCCCGCTGGCTTCGTAACAGTTTCATCTACCTGCTGATTCTCGTCGCGGTCATCGCGATCGTGTTTGCCTTCTTCAACAGCGGCGGCGGCCATGACCAGATCGCCCTCGGCGAAGTCATCCAGAAGGCCAAGGCAGACGAGATCAAGAAGATCGTCGTCGATGGCGAGGACCTCGAGATCACCCTCAAGAAGGCCGACGAACAGGGCAAGCCCCTCGTCTATGCCTCCAAGGTGGGCAAGAACACCGACCTTGAGACCTTGCTCATCGAACAGGGCATCGACCTCAACGGCCAGACGTCGCCCGGCCTCGTCCTCGAATACGACAGCAGCACCGGCTTCGGGCCCTGGTTCAGCCTCCTCCTGAACCTGCTCCCGTTCCTCCTCTTCGGCCTCTTCCTCCTCCTGATCATGCGCCAGGCGCAGGGCTCGAACTCCCAGGCGATGAGTTTCGGCAAGAGCCGCGCCCGCCTGTTCACCGGCAGCAAGGTCACGGTCACCTTCACCGACGTCGCCGGCGTCGACGAAGCCAAGGAAGAGCTCGCCGAAGTCGTCGAATTCCTGAAGTACCCCGAAAAGTTCGCCGCCCTCGGGGCCCGCATCCCCAAGGGCGTGCTCCTCGTGGGCCCTCCCGGCACCGGCAAGACGCTGCTTTCCCGCGCCGTCGCCGGCGAAGCGGGCGTCCCCTTCTTCAGCATCTCCGGCTCTGAATTCGTCGAAATGTTCGTCGGCGTCGGCGCCAGCCGCGTCCGCGACCTCTTCGACCAGGCCAAGAAGAACGCCCCCTGCATCGTCTTCGTCGACGAAATCGACGCGGTCGGCCGCCAGCGCGGTGCCGGCCTCGGCGGCAGCCACGACGAACGCGAACAGACCCTCAACCAGATCCTCGTCGAGATGGACGGGTTCGACACCGGCACCAACGTCATCGTCATCGCCGCCACCAACCGCCCCGACATCCTCGACCCCGCCCTCATGCGCCCCGGCCGCTTCGACCGCAAGGTTGTCCTCGACTCGCCCGACGTCAAGGGCCGCGAAGCCATCCTCGCCGTCCACACCAAGGGCAAGCCCATCGCCGACGACGTCACCGTCAACACGCTCGCCAAGTCGACGCCCGGCTTCAGCGGCGCCGACCTCGCGAACCTGGTCAACGAAGCCGCCATCCTCGCGGCCCGGCGCAACAAGAAGATCATCACCATGAGCGAGTTCGAAGAGGCGGTCGACCGCGTCATCGCCGGCCCCGAACGCAAGAGCCGTGTCATGTCCCCGAAGGAGAAGCGGCTGACGGCCTATCACGAAGGCGGGCACACCGTCGTCGCGCACTTCATGGAACACCACGACCCCGTGCACAAGGTGACCATCGTCTCGCGCGGCATGGCCGGCGGCTACACCCGCTTCCTGCCCGACGAAGAGACCCACTACCGGACGCGGAGCATGTTCCGCGACCAGCTCTGCAGCGCCCTCGGCGGCCACGCCGCGGAGGAACTCATCTTCGGCGAAGCCTCGACCGGCCCCTCGAACGACATCGAGCAGGTCACCCGCATCGCCCGGGCGATGGTCACCCGCTGGGGCATGAGCGAGCGGCTTGGCCCCCGGACCTTCGGCCGCAGCGAAGAGCTCGTCTTCCTCGGCCGCGAGATCTCCGAGACCCGGAACTACAGCGAAAAGATCGCCGAAGAGATCGACGACGAAGTCCGGCGCCTCATCGAGGAAGCCCAGGAACGGGCGCGCGACGTCCTCAAGGAACACCGCGCACTCCTCGACAAGCTGGCGGCGGTCCTCCTCGAAGTCGAGACCCTGGAAGGCGAGACGCTCACCCGGCTCCTCAACAGCGACCCGGCCGAGCCGTGGCCCCCCGCCGACCTGACCACGAAGAACGACACGACGCCCAAGGCGCCCCCCGCCGAGGACACCCCTCGCCGCGCGCCCTACGAGCCCAAGCCCGCCCCCGGCCTCGCCTGGGAAGGCGGCAGCCAAACCCGGATCGACGGCGGCGCCGACTAGCGCCTTGCGACCTGACCTCGGCGAACCCCGTCAACGCCCGCATCCCCCTCGCCCACCGCAGTGGGAGAGGGGGCAGGGGGTGAGGGCCCAAGAACGCGCTTGCGAAGCCGATCGTCGTTGACCACCGGGCCACCCGGCGGCTACACTAGAGCTTCGCGACTGTCATAGGGAGAGTCTTGTGGAAGCGATTGTACGCGCCGACGGGCGTCAGATGCGCCTCGTGCAGGGGCAGGAATTCGAAGTTGGCCGCCTCGACGGCCAGCCCGGGGACACCGTGACCTACGATGTCCTCATGCTCATGGACGGCGTCGACGTCACCGTCGGGACCCCCGTGGTGGCCGGTGCAGCCCTCAAGGCCCGCATCGCCCAGCACGGCAAGGCCCCCAAGATCCGGTTCATGAAATACAAGAACAAGACCCGGTACCGCCGGATCTTCGGCCACCGCCAGGCGGTCACCCGCCTCGTCGTGGAATCGATTTCGAAGGGATAACGCAATGGCTCACAAGAAGGGCGTTAGCAGCTCCAAGAACGGGCGCGACAGCAACAGCCAGCGCCTCGGCGTCAAGCACTTCGATGGCGAAGTCGTGAAGCCCGGCTCCATCATCATCCGCCAGTGCGGCACCCGCTTCCATCCCGGCGAAAACGTCGGCCTCGGCAGGGACTACACCATCTATTCGCTCATCGACGGCCAGGTGAAGTTCGAACCCTTCGCCAAGGGCCGCCGCAAGAAGGTCAGCGTCTACACCGCGGCAGCGGCCACCTAAGCACAGGCAGGGAATCCATGAAGGCCACCATCCACCCCAAATACGAAGAAGCCACCATCCACTGCAGCTGTGGCCGGGACATCCTCACCCGCTCGACCCGCAAGACGATGCACCTCGACGTCTGCAGCGAATGCCACCCCTTCTTCACCGGCGAACAGCGCATCGTCGACACGGCCGGCCGCGTCGAGCGCTTCAACCGCCGCTATGCCGGCCGCTCGGGCCGCTGAGCACCACCACCCAGTCGATTTCGAACCGGGCGCCCTCGTGGCGCCCTTTCCTTTGGCGGCGAACATGACGAACTCCCCCTCCGGCCCCGCGAACGTCTATTACGGCGGCCAGGCCGTCATCGAAGGCGTCATGATCCGCGGCCCCGAGCACATGGCCGTCGCCGTCCGCCACCCCAAGGGCCACATCGTCCAGCACGCCGAGAAGCTCAGTTCGCTCTACACCGGCCGCGCCCGGCGCATCCCCCTCGCCCGCGGCGTCCTCGTCCTCTGGGAGACCATGGCCCTCGGCATGCGCGCCCTCTCCTTCTCCTCCCGCGTCGCCATGGCCGAAGAGAACGAAAGCGGCGAGGAGGAACCGTTCCCCGAGAAAGTCTTCTGGGGGACGATGGCAATCGCCCTCGTCTTCGTTGTCGGCGTCTTCTTCGCCGGCCCAATCCTCCTCGCGAACCTCCTCGAAATGGTCGACGCCAGCCGCTTCGTCATCGTCCTGGTCGAAGGCGTGGTCCGCCTGGGGCTCTTCGTCGGCTACGTCTGGGCCATCGGCCGCATCCCCGACATCCGCCGCGTCTTCCAGTATCACGGCGCCGAACACATGACCATCCACGCCTACGAGGCCGGGCAGCCGCTCACCATCGCCGGGGTGCGGCCGTTCCCGAAAGAGCACACCCGTTGCGGGACCAGCTTCCTCCTCGTGGTGGTCTTCGTTGCCCTCATCACCTTCTTCGCCTTCGACCTGCTGGTGGACAAGGGCATCCTCGTGCGGACGCTTTCGCGGCTGGTGTTCATCCCCCCGATCGCCGGGCTCAGCTACGAAATCCTCCGCATCGGCGCGCGCTGGGGCGGCAACGCCTTCGTCCACGCCATGTTCATCCCCAACATCGCCCTCCAGGCCCTCACCACCCGGGTCCCCGACGACGGCCAGATCGAAGTCGCCATCGCCTCCTTCACCGCGGTCCTCGAAACCACCGGCCTTGTCCCCGCGGCCGAACTGGCCGCCGCCGGCGAAGCTGTCCACGAGGCGCCCCCGCTCGACTGAACGAAGCTCGTCGGGCTCAGACACAAACGCCTTGGCTACGAGCCTGATGCCCCGCCACACGAGATCCAGTGCGGGCCGCCCCCTCGGACCTCGGACCTCGGAACTCGGAACTCGGAACTCGGAACTCGAACCCCCCTGCCATCTCCCCCTTCCACCTCCCCCGCCCTCCCCGCGACCATCGCTCCATGCCTGCGTCCTCCCGCACTCGGAACTCGGACCTCGGACCTCGGAACTGCCCGCCGACGCGTTCAACGCGTGTTTTTTCTCGCGCAGCGCAGATCGGCACCACGGACGGAGCGTGGACGTGGGTTGAACCCACGTTTTTTTCTTCGCGTGGTGGATCGGGCCATCGCCTCCGTACCGCGACCGCGAGGGAGCGGCGTCGCCCCGCCGTCAGCTTAATTTCTTCGCAAACCGCGACCGCCGTGCTGCCCTTCGCATGTAGTCATTTCAGAACGTTTGTTCTATACTGACTGCCCCACTGAGGCAGCAGCACGATGGACGTCTCCCACCCCATGCCCGCCACCAGCCATCCCCCGCACACGCTTGTCGCCTGCCTTGCCGTGCCGGGCTTCGTGGTGGCGCTGGCCCGGCGGGACAACCCCTCTCTGCTGCGCCGCCCGGTGGTCGTCGGCGGCTCGCCGGAAGAGCACGCGCGCGTCACGGCCTGTTCGCGGGAAGCGGCCGAGGCCGGCGTCACCATCGGCACGACCTTGCGGCGGGCACTGGCGCTCTGCCCGAAGGCGGTCTTCCTCCCCCTCCAGGAAAGCTACGCCGCCGCCGAAGCCACCCGCATCCTCGACCTCCTCCACCTCTACAGCCCCGCCGTCGAGCCGATCGCGCCCGGGCACGCCCACTTCGACATCCGCGGCCTCGCGAAGCTCGCGGGGATGGACGACGAGACCTACCTCCACGACCTCCACGGCTCGGTTGCCCTGAGCAGCGGCCTGCCGGTGCAGCTCGCGGCCGCGGAAACGGTCTTCGCCGCCCACGCCGCCGCGATGACGCGAACAAGCGGCGGCGAAACCCGCCCCGTCCTCGTCCCGCCGGGTCAGGCGCGAGCGTTCCTCTCCGTCCTCCCCGTCGAGGCCCTGCCGCTCTCCCCGGAGATGCACCAGCGCTTGCGGCTGTTCGGCGTCGAGACGCTGGGCCAGGTTGCCGCACTCCCCTTCGCCGCGCTCCAGGCCCAGTTCGGCCACGAAGGCGCCCGCGCCTGGGAACTCGCCACCGGCCACGACGACACCGCCATCGTCCCCGTCCGCGACGAACTCCGGATCGAGGCGAACGTCGAACTGCCCGCGCCCACCGCCTCGTCCGAACCGCTGGTCGCGGCAACCCGCGGGCTACTCCAGCGGGCGCTCGCCGAACCCGCCCTTCGCGGCCAATCCGTCCGCCGGATGGACTGGCGGCTCGGCCTCGAAAACGGCGAACAGCTGAGCCGCCGGTTCGTCTTCCGCGACCCGACGACCGACGCCCTCCGGATGCTCTTCCTCGCCCGCCAGCGGATCGAGCGGCTCCAGCTGCCGGCGGCCGCGGTCGAGATAGGACTGACGCTTTCCGGGCTCTGCAGCGAATACGGCCACCAGTCCAACCTCTGGCCCATCGGCCCCCGCCGCCAGCGCGAACTCCAGGAAGCAATCGACCAGTTGAACACGCGCGAAGGCGCCCCCCAGGTCTTCCGCATTGTGGAGGTGCAGCCATGGTCACGGATCCCCGAACGGCAGCTGGCGCTCGTGGCCTTCGGACCCTGAACGAACCGGTCCCGGCCGCCGTCGAGGCATCGCCCGAAGGCAGCCCCCGGGCGATGCTCTGGCGGGGCGCCTATCGCCGCGTCACCACCATCCACGACCGCTGGCGGATCGACGACGAATGGTGGCGCGACGAGATCTCGCGGCGCTACTTTGCGGTCGAACTCGAAGGCGGGCGCCGGGTCACGCTCTACCACGACCTCGTCGCGGACGCGTGGTACGCCCAGCCCTACGCCGGCCCGGAGGAATCGCGGCAGCTCACGAAGAAACGCCGGGCGGGCTAGTGCGTAGCCTCGGCCCGGACCACGAGCCGGTGACTGTATTCGCCCGCGCTGAAACTGCCGCCACAGGTGATGAACGTGGCCGACCGCGACACCGTCTGGGCGACCACCTCGGCCATCGGCACCTCGGCCACCGGGTACGACTTCGCCGACGCGACCGTGTAGGCAACGGTCGAGCCGTCCTTCAGGACCACCTCGATGACGTCGCCGGGCACCAGGTCCTTGAGCCGCCAGAACACCGCCGGGCCGTAGTCCTTCCAGTCGAGATGCCCGGAGAAGACGGCGTTTCCGGGCGCGCCCGGCCGCCCCGTGAAGTCGTACCAGGCGACGGTCCGGGGGTCCGAGGGTACGTCCAGCGCACCGGCGAGGGTGATGTTCATCGACGCCAGCGGCGCATCGACGCCGATCCGGGGGATGAGAAGGCGGTCGACGGCGGCCGGCGGCCGGACGGGGGTCGCCGTTGCCCGGACCATCGCCCCCACCGGAGGAGCGGGAGGCTCTGCCCGGACGTCGGCGCGGACGGCCTGGTGCTCGCGGAGGCCCGCATAGCGGTCGGCCGTGGGGACCGTCGGGCCCGCCGCCACTCCCGCGACAAGGGCGATGACGACCACGGCAGCCACGGCAAGGGCGCAGGACACCGCGGCAAGGCGGGGCGCGAACCAGTGGAAGAGGACGGCAGGCATACGATCCCAGCCTGCCCACAGGCTTCTCCGGCGGCTATCAGGGTAGTGCCGACTGTTGGCAGCGGGCTCGATGGACGTACGGTGATCGACGTGCCAACAGGCGAGCAGCGGCGGCGGCGGCAACCCACGAAACCCCGGCGGAACCGGCGCCCGATGCTGGCGGCCTGCGCCGGCGCGGTCCTTGCCGTGTTGGCCGCGTGGCACTACTGGGCCCTCTACGACGACCTCTCCGACGCGAAGGCGGAACTGCTCGCCGCCAGGGATGGCGTCTCCACAGCGGGCTTCGACGCCCGGCGCGAAGACCTCGCAGCCACCCGCGAACAGCTCGACCGGGCCGACGCACACATCACCGCGGCGCGCCGCCACCTGCGCTGGGACCCGCTGCTCTGGGCCGCGCGGCCGGTGCCGGTCGTAGGCGCCCAGGTGAGCGCGCTCGCACGGCTTGTGGACATGGCAGCGACCCTGACCGAGATCGGCCAGCTCTCCGTCGCGGCCGGGGACCGGGTCGTCGCCTTCCGCGAGTCGCCCGCCGACGGCACCCCCCTGAGCCAATCGCTTGTCCAGCTGCTGGACGACACCGGGCCGGAGGTCCAGGCGATCGAGCGGCTGACCCAGGAGCTGGTGGAGAGCCGTCTCGCCCTCGGTGACCGCCAGCTCGCGGGGCCGCTCGCCGTCGCCCGGGACCGGCTCGACGCCGAACTCCCGGGCCTCGCCAACAACGTCGAACAGCTGGCGCGGACCCGGGAGCTGCTCCCGGTCTTCCTCGGCTTCGAAGGCGAACGGCGATACCTGGTGCTCGCCCTGAACAACGGCGAGCTCTTCCCAGGCGGCGGGCTCGTGTCAGCTACCGGCGTGATGCCTATCACCAACGGCGAACCCGGTGAGGTCGACTTCACCGACTCCACCCGGTGGAAGGCCACCTGGGAGGCGAAGGGAGGCGCCTACATCGAGCCGCCCGGGCCGCTCAAGCGCTACCTCCTCCAGGACTTCACCTGGAACCTCCTCGTCGCCGACTGGGACCCGGACTTCCCCACATGGTCGCAACAGGCGCTCGAGTTCTACGAGTTGATCCACGGCGAACAGCGGGTCGACGGCATCATCGGCGTCGACCTCGCCGTGCTCCAGCGGCTGCTCGTCATCACCGGGCCGCGGACGCTGGAGGTCGAAGGGCACGGCGCCATCACCTTCACCGGCGACAACGCCGTGCTGGAGCTGGAGCGGCTTACCCGCCAGGGATTCGAAGAGGACGACGACCGCAAGTCCGTGATCGGAGACCTCGCCCAGCTCCTCATCTCCGACCTGCAGTCGCTTCCGCCGGAGAAGTGGGAGGCGGCGGTGACGGCCATCCGCGCACTCGGCGCCGAACGCCACATTCAGCTGCTCAGCTTCCACGCGGAAGAACAGACCCTCATCCGCGACGCCGGCTGGGATGGTGCCCTTCGCCGGCCGGCGGGCGACTTCCTCCACCTGGCCGAAGCCAGCGTCAATTCGACGAAACTGAACCTGATCATCGCCCCCGAAGCCGTCTACCACGTGGAGATCGACCGCTTCGGCACGGCCCACCACAGCCTCGCCCTCCACTACCGGAACACCCTGCCAGAGTGGTCGAAGGGCAAGGACCCGCGGCTCGTGAAACAGCTGATGCTGGGCGGGCTCTACGGCGGCTACCTGCGGGCATTCACGCCGCGCGGGATGGTCCATCCCGCGGTCGCGGTCAACGGCGCGGCGGTCCCCCCGGAGGACTACGGCACACGCGGGAGCTATGACTGGTTCGGCGCCTTCTTCTCGCTGCCTTCAGGGAAAGAGGCCGACGTCGCCCTCTCCTGGGCAATCCCCGGGGCTGCGGAAGGTCCGGCCGCGACTGAGTACCGCCTCACCATCCAGAAGCAGGCGGGGACGGCTGGTATGTGCATCGACCTCAAACTGACCCGGGAAGGCGCCGCACCGGCCCGCCTGGTGGTCGACGGCGGACGCCGTGACGCCAGGGGGAGGACCTGCCTGGTCGAGGACGTGACCATCCACGCCTGGTGGCCGGAGCACCGCTGAGCGACGCGAGCCCCAGCCAGCGCAGGCCGCCGCACCGGGTGCCCCTCTGGACACGAACCGGGACGGCGCGCCCCCCAGGGCCGGGATTCCCCGGCAACAGCGAAGGGCCCGCCGGTCCTCGACGGGTCCTTCAGTTCCAATGCCCGGTAAGCGGTGGTCGAAGGCTAGCGGGAGGAACGGCCCCGGCGAACGACAGCCGAGCCAGCCCCCACCACGAGCACCACGGCCACCGACGCGAGAACGGTGTAGGGGAAGCCACCATCGCCACCGGCTGTGCCGGTGCCGGTGTTCGGCGGAGCCGGGACGAAGCCGGGGGTAAGGCCGCCCACCGGGATCGACGCCGTCGCCGAGATCTGGCCACAGGTGATGTCGATCCGGACCTGGCCGGGGCTGTCGCCCGTCGTTACGGTGAGTGCCCCCAGGCCGGCCGCATCCGTGGTGAAGGCCGCCGGGAAGACGGAGGCCCCGGAACCGGGCTGTGACCCCACGGTCGCTGTGCAGGCCACGCCCGCGGCGGCGACGCCCGCCGAGTCGGCGACCGTCACGGTCACCTCGGTGGTTGAGCCGGTGGCGGGGTTGCCGGTGGCGACGGTTGTCGTGATGTTCCCGCCAGGGGCGGGGTACTGGGCAACGGCCACGCCGGCCCCAAGGGCAAGGACGGCCGCGAACCCGGCAAGGATCGAACGAGTCTTCATCGGAGCACTCCCATTACGCCTAGTATTCCACGAAGGTTACGGCGTCTCGGGAGACGCTCCGTATCGGCAAAGGCCCTATCGCCACCGGATTTCGACCCCACCGTCACCCTGGAATCTCAGGCCTGTTCGCGCCGGGAATCACCGTAGCCGTAGCGGTAGTAGTAGCCCCCCGCCTTGGTGCGGTCGGAGCCGTTCAGGATGACCCCGACCAACGGCTTGTGGCTGGCACGCACCGCCGCGACTGACTCCTCCAGCTGGCTGCGGCGCGTCTTGCCCTTCCTCGCGATGAGCAACACACCATCAGCGAAGGCGGTCCAGAGGGATGTGTCGGCGAGCCCGAGGATCGGGGGACTGTCGATGATCACCACATCGAAGGGGCGGCCCAGCATCTTGACGATTGACTGCATCCGCCCCGAACTGAGGATCTCCGTCGGGTTGGGGGCGACGGGCCCGCCCGTCAGCACCATGAACGACTCGCTGATCTGCTTGAGGAACGTTGGCACGGAGTCGAGCTCCGCAAGGAAGGCCGTGGTCAGCCCCGAGTTGTTAGGAAGCCCGAAGTAGCGGTGAGCGTCGGGCTTGCGGAGGTCGCCGTCGATGAGGAGTACCTTCTTCGACGACTCCGCCAGCGCCTCGGCGAGGTTCGCGGAGGTTGTGCTCTTGCCTTCGCCGGCGTTCGAACTGGTCACCAGGAGCACCTTCGCTTCGGTGGCCCCGAGTGCGAAGGCAAGGCTCGCCTGGACCTGGCGATAGGACTCGACGAGCGCCTCGTCGCGGTCGCGGTCGAGGATGCTTGGCACCCAGGAGCCCTTCTGGCGGCCCCGTGGCCGCTCAGCTTCGAAGATGCTCCCGAGGAAGGGGACATCCATCGCTTCGATGTCCTCCCGCGACCCGATCCCGTCGTCGAGGTATTCGACAATGCCAATTGCGGCCACGGCGGCAACAAGCCCGAGCATGATGCCCAGTGCCACGTTCACCGTCTTGCTTGGGCGCACCGGGGCCGCCGGCGGCTGCGCCGACTCGGCGACGAAGACGGTATTGAGACCCTTCGACGGCAGGGACGACGACCCCGCCAGCTGGGCTTCTTCGATGTACTTGGGGAACGTCTCGACGACGGTGTTGGCGATCAGGGCGGCGCGATTCGGGCTCTGGTCCTCGGCGAAGACACTGATGAGCTGTGTGTCACGGAGAGCCGTCGCGCTCACCTTGTCTTCAAGTGAGCTGACGGAGAGAGAAGGATCGCTGAGTTTGGTGACAGCCCGGCCCAGGTTGATGTTCGACCCGACGAGCTCCGCGTACGTCTTGGTCAGCTGCTGGCTGCTGAGGATGTCCTGGTAGCTCTGGCCGCCGGGGGTCTGCCCCTGGTTCACGTTGACGAGAAGGACAGCGCGGGCCCGGTAGACTGGTGTCATCTGGGTCGTCACCAGGTAGGCGGCGCCACCACCGAGGACGCAGGCGAGGACGGCCATCCACCACCACTTGCGAGCAATGCCAATGTAGTCACGGAGCGTCATGGTCCCTCAGGGTCTGCTCGAAGAGCTCGTGGATTTGGCGCGGCACAAGCCAGTCGTGGGAGGCGCCGCGGAGGCCAGCGTATGTGGGCCTCATGGGACGGCGGAAGTCGGCAGAACCCTGATAGCGGGGCACGAGACCCCACGGCACTCTGGAAGACCAGAAGCGGGGTTTCCCCTCCTTCAGTCACCGCCCGGGGATCCCGACAATCGCCGCGTGGGAGGACGCCATGAGAAGTCCAAACTCGGCTCCGATCCCAACACCGGGATGGGTGCGCTGACATGCTAGCTCCGAAGCTTCCCCCGAGGAGCGACCCGGGCGCCCTCGACGTCCTCGTCCGGGAGTCGCCGCAGCGCGAACTCCGCAGGCTGACCAAGCGGGCAATGGACATGGTCATCGCGTCACTCATGTTCTTCGGCGCTCTGCCGGTCATGCTGGGCGCCGCCGTGGCGATCGCTGTGGCCGATCGCCAGTGGCCGCTCTATCTCGACGAGCGCGTGGGCCTCGGCGGGAAGCACTTCCCATGCTGGAAGCTCCGGACGATGCGCAACCGGCCCGGGCTTGTCGAGGCATACCTGGCGGCCCATCCCGAAGAGCAGGAGGAGTGGATTGCCTGCCGCAAGCTGAGGGACGACCCGCGTAAGACTCCTCTCGGCTCCTTCCTCCGCAAGACCAGCCTCGACGAGCTCCCGCAGCTGGTGAACGTCCTCCGCGGCGAGATGTCGATCGTCGGGCCGCGGCCGATCTCGCCGGCCGAGTTCGCTGGGCGCGGCCCCGAGCGGTTCGTCCTGGCAACGGTCCGCCCCGGCATCACCGGACTCTGGCAGGTGAAAGGCCGCAGCACCCTGGACCCCCGCGAGCGGCTGATGCTCGACAGCTACTACGCCCGCCAGTGGTCGCTTGCCATGGACATCCGGATCCTTCTCGCCACCCCGGCTGCTGTCCTCACGGCACGCGGGGCTCGGTAGGGCCGGGGGAGAGAAACTAGATGACGAGCGCTGAGAGAGCCGCCGCCCTCCCGGCCCCGCTCGTGGGCGTAGGGTTTCTGCGTCACGTCGCGGTCCTCGCCGGGGCATCCGCAGCGGGGCAGGGCCTCGTGCTTGCGGCGACGCCCGTCCTGACACGTCTCTACAGCCCGGCGGAATTCGGCGCGCTGGCCATTTACACGGCGGTCGCTTCGACGGCGGTGGTCCTCGCCAGCCTGCGCTACGAAGCGGCGATCGCCCTCCCGGAGACGGACGAAGACGGCCTCAGCCTGCTGGTCCTGTCGCTCCTCCTCGGCGGCGCGAGCGCGATCATCGCGGCAGCGGCCGTGGCGCTCGTGGGCGGGCATCTTGCCACCTGGACCGCGACCCCAGAGCTCGGCCCGATCCTCTGGTTCCTCCCGTTCGCGGTCGCGGGGGGCGCCGCCTACCAGGCGCTGAGCTACTGGAACATCCGCCAGGCGGCGTTCAACACGATCGCCCGCACCAAGGTTACCCAGGGCGTGGCGGGGCTGGCGACGCAGGCCAGCTTCGGAGCCGCCGGGCTCGGGGCCGGGGGCCTTGTCATCGGCGACCTTTTCAGCCGGACCGCGGGCATCGTTTCGCTGGGAGGGATGGCCCTCCACTCGGCCCGCGACCGGCGCTGGCGGCCCACCATCGGGGGGATTCGACCAGTTGCGGCGCGCTACCGGCAGTTTCCCCTCGTCGGCTCCCTGTCGGCGGTGATGAACGTGGCGGCGCTCTATCTCCCGGCCCCGCTCTTCGCGGCGCTCTACGGGACCGAGGTGGCCGGGTGGCTGGGCCTGGGACAACGGATGGTGATCCTCCCGGCGATGATGGTGGGAGCCGCCTTCTCCCAGGTCTTCCTCGCCCGCGCAGCGCGGTTGGCCCACGACGACCCTCGTGGCGGGCTCAGGCTGTTCAAGGAAACGCTTCGGAGATTGGGGCTGATTGCCGTCGTCGCCGGTGTTGGGGGTGCATTGCTGGCTCCAGAGGCATTTACCGTCGTGTTCGGCGAGGAGTGGCGCCAGGCCGGCGAATTCGCGCGCTACCTCGCAGCCAACGCCGCGATCGCACTGGTGGTATCACCGCTTTCCCAGGTGGCGCTCATCGGGCGGCGGCAGGGCCTGCAGCTCGTTGGCGACTCGGGCCGGCTGGCACTGGTGGTCGCGGCCGTGCTCGTTGCACACCGCCTTGCCCCGGGTGACCCGCTCGCCGGGATCATCGCCTACAGCGCGGTCATGTTCGCGACCTACCTCCTCTTCCTGGGCTTCTACTACCGGACGGCTGTCGCGCTTTCGAAGGGGCTCCCGGCATGACGAGGCACCGCAAGCCGCTGGCCCGCCGGCTTGCCGCCGGCCTGGCAGTCTGCGTTCTCCGCTGGATTGGGCCGCTGTTCTTCGATCGCCGCTACCTCCGTGGCCGGCACTTCAGCGAGACCCGGGCCGGCTGGGCGTGGGTCCTGCGGTCCATCTTCACCCAGAAGATCGCGGGGTTCGGGCGCAACGTCCCCTGGCCGGTCAGCCCGTTCATCAACGTCTCGGAGCCCGACGGAATCGTCTTCCACCCCGACGACCTCAACAACTTCCAGACGATGGGCACCTATTTCAGCAACAACGGCGGCGGCGTGATCCGGATCGGGCGCGGGGCGTACATCGCGCCGAACGTCGGCCTCATCACGACGAATCACGACCCCCTGGCGCCCGATGCCCATCTGCCGCCCCGGGACATCACGATCGGCGAGAAGTGCTGGGTGGGCATGAACAGCGTCATCCTCCCCGGCGTGACCCTGGGCGACCACACGGTCGTGGGGGCCGGCTCTGTCGTTTCGAAGAGCTTCCCTGAGGGCTACTGCGTGGTCGCGGGGTCGCCGGCGGTGAAGATCCGCGAGCTCCCGCAGCCCATGCCGGCGGACGCAATCCATACCGCCCCTGGAGATCGGAGCCAGCCGCCGTGGGCAGCGTGAACGACGGTCGCGAGGGGAGGCGGGTCGTGCTCGTCTCCGGGCACTACCTGGAATCGCACCGGAAGGCCGGGTTCCACTGGCTGGCGGAGGCCTACTGGCAGCAGGGATGGGATGTCACGTTTGTGACGGCGTCGCTCAGCTGGCTTTCGAAACTGCGTCGCGATCATCGCTTCGCCTACCCCGTGCGAGAGGAGGCGAACCGGCTGCGAGAGGTGCGCGAACGGTTGCGAAGCTACGTCCTCTTCACTCCGTGGCACCCGGCGAACCTCAGGCTGGGCGCGCTCAACTGGCTCTCGGCGCCGCTCTTTCGGCGCTACGGGCGCGCCAGCATCGGCGAACTCACAGAGCCCGTTGCGAACGCCGACGTGATCATTTTCGAGAGCACGCCCGGGTTGCTCCTCTGCCGCCAGTTCCGGGAGTTGAATCCCCGGGCGCGGTTCATCTACCGCGTCTCCGACGACCTTCGCCTGCTGAACAGTCACCCGGTCGTGCTGGAGGTCGAGCGCGAGGTGGCACCTGCGTTCGACCTGGTGAGCGTGCCGAGCCGGGCCATGTTGCAGCTGTTCACCGGCCTCGACAACGTTCGTCTTGACCTCCACGGCATCGAGAAGGGCCAGTTTGACGCGCCGAGCGGCGACCCCTACGGCGACCACTCGCGCCCGGTTGCCGTTTTCGCCGGCAACTCGCACTTCGACCATGACTTCCTCGAACGGGCCTCGCGGCTGATGCCGGGCTGGGCGTTCCACATCGTCGGGCCAATCGCCGGGATCCCGGCGCTGCCCAATGTGACCACGTACGGCGAGATGCCGTTTGCGGCGACGATTCCGTACCTCCAGCACGCCGACGTTGGTCTGCAGATCCGCGCCTACAGTCCGGGCGCGGAATCGCTCAGCGACAGCCTCAAAGTGCTCCAGTATTCCTACTGCCAACTCCCGATCGTCGCGCCCGACTTCCTGCGATCGTCCCGGGCGAACGTCGTCTATTACCGTCCCGGCGACGACGCATCGATCACCGGGGCGCTGACGACGGCGCTGGCGATGGACCGTGGGGCGATCCCGATAGACGACATCTGTTCCTGGGGTGAACTGGCCTCGAGGCTGGTGGCCGCGTGAGGAGGAACCGCCACCGGGTCCCGACCCTGCCAAAGAAACCAGTAAGGCGGCCCACGAATGGCAAGCCGCTGCCGGCGCGCGAACCGGGGGCCGCAAACGACGGACTCTCCTTGCGACGGAGGCTGGCGTTGCATCCCGGGGTGTTGTTCGGTGCGGTCTGGGTGATCGCGGTGCCGGCCTGGATGTTTGCCTCGCCGGATGTCCTGGCGGGCTCGATCTCGGGTGAGCGGGCAACTTCGACGAAGGCGCTCCTCTTCTTCTCGGCCTGCATCCTCGCGTTCCTCCTGGGAGCCGTTGCCGCGGGAACGATCGGCGGCGGTCGCCCTGCTCGGCAGCCCCGGCCAGCAGGCGACGGGCTTGTGCTGGCGGCGAGGCTGATCGCGCTGGCGGCCGTTCTCGGAGGCGGGTTCTGGCTGTTCCGGAGCAGCATGCGGGTGGGCGGCCCGGCCAACCTCCTCCACCTCTTCCTCACCGGGTACTCGATCGCCGATCTCAAGGTCCTCGTCTACACGCCGTCACAGTTCCCGCCGTTCACGACGATGGTCCACCTTTCGCCGGCTGCGGCGAGCCTCCTCCTCTACCTGCGAAGCCAACGCGGCTGGCACCGGGTCGACCGCCTGCTCTTCATCGCCGTCGTCGCCGTGGGGTGTTTCCGGGGACTGCTGATGGCCGAGCGGCTCGCGATGCTGGGTGTGCTCTCCGCGATCGTCGTGACCCTGTTGCTCACCGCCCGCGACCTCAAGCCGTCCCGCGTCGCGCTCTGGGCCGCGGGTGGCGCCGGGCTCGTCTGGTTCGTCTGGTCGGCCGGTGAGTTCTCGCGTTCGTGGATCGACAGCGGCGCTGGTGATTCGTCCGGCGTGACCGTATCGAACTTCGTTTCGAGCCTCTCGTACAGCCAGACGCGCCTTGGCCAGTATCTCTTCACTGCGATCAACAACGGCATCATCATCGTCAACGAATGGCCGGGGCAGTCGTTTCCGGCGAACTTCGCACCACCGTTGAACAGCCTGGGGCCCCCAGGGCTTGGCGGCGGCGCCGGGGCACAGGACCTGTACCGGTCGGCCCTGAGCCGCGAGTTCACCGGGGAAAGCATGCCCGGCGCCTTCTACCTCGACGCGCGGGAGTTCGGGTTCGCCCTGGCGCTTGTCTACGGGGTGTTCTTTGGTCTGGCCTGGCGCTCAGCGGTCCGGCTTTCGCCCGCGGGCATCGTCCTCTACGCATCGACGGTGATGATCATCCTCGACTCCTACCGCAGCGCTTACCTGTTTAGCACCCAGGGAATCGCCGGGATGGTGGCGGCCGCCGTTGTCTATGCCGCGTTGCACGCGCCGGCGCGCCGCATCGCACACCGCGGCGCCCGGGAAGCCGTGCGCCGTGCCCGGTTCACGGCCGCGCCAGGGCAAGGTTAGGTCAGGCGGCGAGGAGCCCCCGGGCGAACCCGGACCAGCGATACGTCTCCGACAGCGCCAGGCCGCGCACCGCCTTCCATTCGGCTGCCGGGCTGAGGGCCTCTTCGATCGCTTCGCCCAGGGAAACGGCATCGCCCGGCTGGAAGTAGTGGGCCGTGTCGCCCGCCCAGCTGCGGATGACCGGGATGTTCGCGGCCACGACAGGCGTGCCGGCGGCAAGGCCTTCGAGCACGGGAAGTCCGAAGCCTTCGGCGACGGAGGGATAGACGAGCGCACCGGCCGAGCGCAGGAGTGTCAGCGTCTCAGGCGAATCACGGCGGCCGAGGAAGCGCACCCGGCCTGGGGCGACAGCCTGCGCCCAGCGCCTGAACGCCCGCCCCTCTTCCGTACGCCAGTTGCCCACAATCACGAGCGTCAGGTCCTCCCCGCCGGGGTGGTCGGTACGAAGGACGGCGTGCACGAGCGTGCGAAGGTCCTTTCGCGCTTCGATGGCGCCGACATAGAGCACATAGCGCCGGCGGCGAGGCGGCGCCTCCGCGAGGAAGCGCTCGGCCTGGGCGTCGCTGATCTGGCCGCAGCCGAAGCGGACCACCCGCGACGGCAGCCCGAGCTCGCGCTGGATCTCGGCGGCGGTGAATTCGCAGGAGGTCACGACTTCCGGGGCTTGCCGGGCGATCGCTCGAAACCCCAGGCGCTTCCAGATGTCCTTTCGCGACCCGAAGTAGGACGGGTGGGTGAGCGGGAGGACGTCGTGGACAAAGGCGGCAGTCGCCGCCGTGCTCCCCGGCCATCGCCAGAGGGGGACGTAGGAGTCGAGGTAGAGGACGCGGTCGGGTTGGCGATCCGACGGCCCAAGGAGTGCCGGCAACGCGATCCTCTGGAAGAGGATGCGACCCTGCGAGCGCGCGACGAGCGGCGGCCGCCAGGCGTGGAGCGGCGCGGGAACGGGGGTCGACGGACCCGCTGCGACGGTGATCTGGTGCCCAAACTGCTGTCCGGCGAGGGCGGAGAGGAGCCCGTTCGTCACCACCCCAATGCCGCCGCGGGCGTGCTGGGCGGTCGTCGCGTCGATGAGGATTGTGCTCACGAGCGGACCTCCCCCGCCGAGCGAACCGAGATGGTGGCGGGGCGCGCAGCCGCGACGGCGGTATAGATCTCGCGCATCCGGGCCGCGAATTCCTGCAGCGAATAGGCGGACTCGACGCGGCGACGGGCGGCGGCCTGCTGAGTCCCGCGAGCCTCAGGGTCGAGGAGGAGGTCAGCCATCCGCCGGGCGATCTGCACCGGTTCGGCCGGGACCAGCGCGAGCGCCCCCGTCCCGCCATCCACCTCGCGGTGGGCGGTGATGCCGGTGGCGACAATCGCCGTGCCCGTGGCCATGGCCTCGAGGATCGAATAGGGCATAGCTTCGAACTGGCTCGACGAGACGAGGAGCGAGGCCTCCTGCAGCAGGGGCAGGGGGTCCGGAACGGGGCCGAGGAACTCCACGGAACCAGCGACGCCGAGCTCGGCGGCCAGCGCCCGCGTGCCGTCCAGGAGGGGGCCGTCGCCGGCCCAGCGCAGGCGCGCTTCCGGGACTTCCCGGAGGAGCGCGGCGAAGGCGCGAATGGTCAGCGCCGGTTCTTTCTGCGGCCAGAACCGGCTCAGGCTGAGGACGACATTCCCGGGCCGTACCGCGGGCCACGGCGCAAGGTAGCGTTCGGGGACGGGGTTGAGGACGAGGTCGACCGGCGCCCGCACGCCGGCCGCCCGAACAAGCTGCCGGTGTTCATCCACCGAGACGGCAACGAAGCGGGCGCGGGCCGAGGCCGCGAGGCGGATCATGCCGCCCGCGATCGTCACCTCGGCCCGCGAGCCGGAAAGTCCCGGGACGGGCAGGGCGTGAGGCGAATGCACGAGCGGGACGCCGAGGCTCCGGGCGATGAGCATCCCCGGGAGAAGGGTGGCGACGGAGTGAGCATGCACCGCCGCAGGGGCAAACCGCCGGAGTTCGCCACTGAGCCGCCGGGCTTCAGTGATGGTCCGGAGGGAGGGGCGCCGGGGAAGGTCCGACACGACAACAGGCGATCCGGGAAGCCTGGCGGCGGCGCCGGGAGGGCCGACGAAGACGCTCTCGACGCCCGCCACGGACTGGAGGTTCTGGGCGTGGCGAAGCTGGCCATAGGTGTCGTCGCGGATGAGATGGACGACCCGGAGGGGGCCGCCGCGATGCTGACGTTCGCGAGCCATCGGACCTCCGGCGGGACAACCTGGATTCGGCGCTGCCCCATCTCCATCGTCGCGCCGGGAGTGAGCCATGGTTATCGGCGACCTCCCCCGGTGCGACGGCCCGACCCCTTACGGCTGCCCGCCGGAGCCCTGTTCTCGACGAGGGGAAGTCTTCACGTCCCCCGTGCGGTAGAGTCGAAGCCATGACTCTCCCGTTCGGGCCACCGATCGAGCCCATGCTGGCGAAGCCGACGCCCGAGATCCCGGACGGTCCCGGCTGGCTCTACGAACCGAAATGGGACGGGTTCCGGGCGCTCGTCTTCTTCGACGGCGGCGACCCCTACCTCCAGAGCCGCGACCTGAAGCCCCTCGGCCGCTACTTCCCGGAGGTGGTCGCGGGACTGGCGGGGGCGCTCCCTTGCCCGATGGTGCTGGACGGCGAACTCGTCATCATGGGGCCGAAGGGGCTCGACTTCGACGCCCTCCAGCTGCGCCTGCACCCGGCCGAATCGCGCGTCCGCAAGCTGGCAGCCGAGACCCCGGCCGCCTTCGTCGCCTTCGACATCCTCGCCGAAGGGAACACTGACCTGCGCGCCGCGCCCTTCAGTCAGCGTCGCGAACGGCTCACCGCGCTGCTGGGCGACGCCCGCCCGCCGGCCTTCGTCACGCCCGCGACTGGCGACCGGGCGCTCGCCCTCGACTGGTTCGACCGTTTCGAAGGCGCGGGCCTTGACGGGGTCATCGCCAAGCGGCTGGAGGCGCCGTACCAGCCCGGCGTCCGGGCGATGGCGAAGATCAAGCACCTCCGCACGGTGGACTGCGTCGTTGGGGGCTTCCGCTGGAACAAGGGCGAAACCGGTCGGTCGGTGGGCTCGCTCCTGCTCGGGCTGTACGACGACGCCGGGGTCTTCCACCACGTGGGCCACACGTCGAGCTTCAGCGCGGCGGAGAAGCGCGCACTCGTCGAGCGGCTCGCCCAATACGTGACCGGCGACGACGGCGACGGCTTCGGCCAGGGGAGGACGCCGGGAGCGCCGAGTCGCTGGAGCGCCGGGAAAGACCTCGCCTGGACCCGGCTGCGTCCCGAACTGGTCTGCGAAGTGACCTTTGACTACCTCCAGGGGCCGCGGTTCCGGCACGCCGCGACCTTCAAGCGCTGGCGGACGGACAAGCCCCCGCAGGCCTGCAACTTCGACCAGCTGGCGGCGGTGGTGCCTTTCGAACTCGAGCAGGTCTTCCACGCGGCGAGGTAACACCGGCCATCCGTGAGTTGACAGCCACCGGCGGGGCGCTATTCTGACCGCACACCAGGGGGCCTCACGCCCCGGGAGGAGCACGAGCATGACCGCAGCAACTGTCGCCGTCCGTGCCCCGTCACGCCTCCCGGTGGACGCCTCCTAACCCCTTCGCCAGCAGCGACGAGTGTTCAGGCCGCACCATGGGAGCGGCCGTTTCGTTTGCGGCCCCGCGTGACGGACACCCCCGCGTCCTCATCGCCCGTCTGTCACACCGCAAGGGGTCCCCAATGTCCGAATCGCCGCCCGGCACCGAGCCGGCGCCTTTCGCTTCCCGGAACAGTGACCTTTCCGACATGGAAGCCATCCAGGAGTTCATCGACGAAGCCGTCGTCACCGAGGTCCTCAACGTCGTCAAGAGCGGCAAGGAGGCGACGGTCTACCGCTGCCGGGCGCATCGCTCCGTCGGCCACAAGTTCGTCGCCGCGAAGGTCTACCACGACAGCGCCTTCCGAAACTTTGGCCGCGACAGCAGCTACACCGAGGGCCGGGTAATCCTGGTTGGACAGGTCAGGCGCGCGGTCGAGAAGAAGACCGACGTGGGCCGTAAGCTCGGTGCCAGCATCTGGGTGAACCACGAGTTCGAGGTGCTCAGCGAGTTGCACTACGCCGGGGCCGACGTCCCCGAGCCGTTCTTCTCGACCGACCGCGCCATCCTGATGGAATACGTCGGCGGCGCGGACGAAGGCGGGATCCAGTTGCAACACGCCAGGCTCGAACCAGACGAGGCCGGCCCGGCGCTGGAGCGGCTGCTCTGGAACATCGAGACCTTCCTCGACCACCACATCGTCCACGCCGACCTCTCGCCCTTCAACGTGCTCACCCTCGACGGAAAGCTGAAAGTTATCGACTTCCCGCAGGCGGTGGACCCGCGCCAGAACCGGGGGTGGCTGACGTTGCTCGAACGCGACTTGAGGAACATCTGCCGCCACTTCGACCGCTACGGGTTCTCCGAGGACTGGCAGCGCATCGCAGCGAACCTGGAGCGCCGCTACCGCCTGGGCGAACTGGGGTGACGGGTCACGGAGTCCTCCGCCGCTTGCCGGGCTCTCCTGGTGGCCGGCCGGCGCTTGACAGGCTCGTACAATGGGCTCGGATGTTCTTCCGAGTTGTCAGCAACCGCGTGTGTGGCGCCCTGGCCGTTTGTAGCGTCCTTGCCGCGATGGTGGTGGGCGCGCTGGCCATCCAGTCCACTGCCAGTGCACAGATGGGCCAGGGGAACTGCGTCGGCATGCCTCCGCTCGACCGGATGGAGACGCGGACCGATGTGCCTGGAGTCAAACTCGGCCCCATAGAGTCAGGGCCGTCTACTTCCTCGCCCGGGCGTGTGGAGCTTCGGCTGCGGTGGCCGTCTATTGCTCAGAGCCCGTCCATTGTGAGCGCCAGTACGGCCTGTATCGCTGTCTGGAAGAAGATTCCCGGTGGCGATTGGTGGTCTCAAACCGAGCGCATCCTCCCAGCGGGCGCAACGGAATTCATTGACAGCTCGCTTGGAAGCGCAGGTGAGTATTGCTACCGCTTCATGGCCATCGCCGATACCGCTCGAAGCGAGGTCAGCGAGAGCTGCTTCACGCTGAAGCAGGATCAGGCACCTCCGCCGCCCGGTTCGGCCCTTACGCCCGCTGCTCCAGCTGCCGGTCAGGGGTTCGCTGGCACAACGCCATCTGGCCGCGAGTGGTCGTGGATAGCCGGGGTGGCGCTGCTCATTGCCGCGGTTGCCCTCCCGGTCGCGTGGGGCCAACGGCATCGCCGGTAAGGCGCCTCAGCTGGGCTTGCGGCGCTTGCTGGGCTCTCCTCATGACCGGCCAGCGCTTGACAGGCTCGTACAATGGGCTCGGATGTCGTTCCGAGATGTAGCCAACCGCCTACATGGCGCCCTGGCCGTTTGTAGCGTCCTTGCCGCGATGGTGGTGGGCGCGCTGGCCATCCCGTCCCCTGCCAGTGCGCAGATGGGCCAGGGGAACTGCGTCGGCCAGCCCCCGTTAGCAGCGCTTGAGGCCCGCGCTGATGTGCCCGCCGTCAGGGTCGCCCCCGTAGAGTTGGGCAAGGTCGCCGCCAAAGAGCTACCGGAGTTCGCATCCTTCGGCGGGCAGCTCGTGGTGCTTCGCCTGCAATGGCCGTCCATCACGGCGAGCCCGGCCATCGCGGGCGCCCGTACCGCGTGCATCGTTGTCTGGAAGAAGACCCCTGGGGGCGATTGGTGGTCGTTTGTCCACCGCATCCTCCCGGCTGGCACACAGGAGATCAGCGACGTCCCGTTTGGTGAAGCGGGTGAGTACTGCTATCGCTTCATGGTCATCGCCGACGATGCTCGCAGCGAGGTTAGTGAAAGCTGCTTCAACGTGGACCAGGCCCAGGGGCCTCCTTCGCTCGATTCCGGCCCTGAGCTACTCGCCCGTCCGAATGCCGGTCAGAGCTTCAGCTACGAGTGGTCCTGGATTGCCGGGGTGGCGCTGCTCATCGCCGCGGTTGCCCTCCCGGTGGGGTGGAGCCAACGGCATCGCCGGTAAGACGCCTCAGCTGGTCTTGCGGCGCTTGCTGGGCTGCACCCGGGGAGGTTCGCCGGCCTCCTTGGGGTAGTGCGGCGGCAGCGGCGCTTCGCCCTGGCCCTCCCGTTCGTGGCGCGCGACGAGCTCAAGCAACGGTTCGAGCGAGTGGGCGACGTCGTCGATCGTCGCGTGGGGGTCGCCGCGTTCGCGAAACAGGCCGGGGACCGTCGCCAGGGTGAAGCCGGCCGGCTCCACGTCCGGGACTTCGGCCCACTCCAGCGGCATCGAAACGCGTGCGTCGGGCCGGGCGCGGACAGAGTAGGCCGAGGCGACGGTGCGGTCGCGGGCGTTCTGGTTGTAGTCGATGAAGACGCCGTGGCGCTCTTCCTTCCACCACGCGGTCGTGGCGAGGGCCGGCGCGCGGCGTTCGACTTCGCGGCCGATCGCCAGCGCGGAGCGGCGCACGTCCTGGAAGTCCCACTTCGGCTGGATGCGGACGTTGATGTGGATCCCGCGCGAGCCCGACGTCTTCGGGTAGCCGCGGTAGCCGAGCCCGTCGAGCACCTCGCCGGCAACCATCGCCACCGCGCGGACGTCCGCGAAGGTCGCCTCCGGGGTCGGGTCGAGGTCGATCCGGAGCTCGTCGGGATGGTCGACGTCGCTCGCGCGCACGGGCCAGGGGTTGAGGTCGACGCAGCCGAGGTTCACCACCCAGGCGAGGTCGGCTTCGTCTTCGCAGACAACCTCGTCGGCGCTCCGCCCGCTGGGGAAGTGGATCCGGGCGGTCTTGATCCATTCGGGGCGCTGTTCGGGCGCGCGTTTCTGGAAGAAGGGCTCGGCGTCGACCCCGTTCACATAGCGCTTCAGGATCATCGGGCGGCCGCGGATGCCCCGGAGGGCGCCGTCAGCCACGGCCAGGTAGTAGTTCACGAGGTCGAGCTTTGTGTAGCCCGGCCCCGGGAAGTAGACCTTCGCCGGGTTGGTGATGGTCACCGTCTTTCCGGCAAGGTCGAGCGTCACCGGCGCGGCAGGCATCGTGCCCTACCGGAAGGCCGGCGCCACTTCGTTAATGAAGGCGTCCATCGTCGCCTTCTTTCGTTCGGCGCCGCCCATGTTGAAGTCGGGGATGATGACCTCGTCGACCCCCGCGTCCCGGTATTCGCGGATGACGGCGCGGACGCCCTCGGTGTTGCCGGCGATGACGGGGCGCCCGGAGGCGCGGTTCCGCTCGATCACCGCCTCGTCGTCGGTCAGGACGAGCATGGCGACGGCGGACCGCTGGATGGCCTTGGGGTCGCGGCCGATGTCGGCGCAGTGGCGGTCGAGGATGGCCATCTTCTGGCGAAGGATTTCCGGGGTGCCCCAGACGTTCCATTCGTCCGCGTACCGGGCCGTGATCCGGAGGGTCCGCTGTTCCCCGCCACCGCCGATGAGGAGCGGGAGCGGCGACTGCAGCGGCTTCGGCGCGAGGGGCGCGTCCTTCAGCTGGTAGTACTTGCCGTCGAAGGTGGTCTTTTCGTTGGCGAAGAGACTCTTGATGACCTGGCAGGCTTCCTCAAGGCGGCCCAGGCGCCCGCCGACGGTCGAGAAGGGGATCCCGTAGGCGGCGTGCTCGTTTTCCTGCCAGCCGGAGCCGAGCCCGAGGACCAGGCGGCCGCCGCTGATGTTGTCGACGCCCGCGGCCATCTTCGCGAGGACGGCCGGGTGGCGGTAGGTGTTGCCGGTGACCAGCGTCCCGATGCGGACGCGCGGCACGGCGGCGGCGAGCCCGGCGATGGTCGTCCAGGCTTCGTTGGTGGCGCCAGACGTGTCCTCGGCGTTGGGCATGAAATGGTCGGCGTACCAGATGCCGTCCCAGCCGGTCGCTTCGGCGTGGCGGGCGAGGTCGAGCAGGTCGGTCCAGAGTGAGGCGGGGCCTGGCCAGAAACCAAAACGCACGGGGATTCCTCCGGGGGTGAGTGCTGGCATCTTACCAGCGTGGCGGGCGGGAGTGGTCCTCAGGGGTGTTGCGATCGCCTCAGTTGAGACGTAGTATCTATTGAGACTTAGTCCCAATTGGAGCGCCAACGTGATCCGCCGGCTCGCTGCCATCGCCCCGCTTGCATTTGTCGCCGCCGCCTTCGCAGCATGCGGCGGGGATGGCGGCGGCACCGGCAGCGGTGGCGTCAAAGTCGTCGCGACGACGGCACAGGTCGGGGCGCTCGCCCGGGAAGTCGCCGGCGACATGGCCCGGGTCACCACGCTCATCCCCCCCGGCGTCGACTCGCACGACTTCGAGGCCTCGGCCAGCGACCTGAAGGCCATCCGCGATGCCACCCTCCTGCTCCGCAACGGCATCGGGCTCGACGACTTCCTCACCCCCGCGATCGAGAGCGCGGGCGGGACGAAAACGGTGGTCACGGTAACCGACGGGATCGAGCTCCACCCGGGCGCCGGCGAGGTTGACGGAACCTCGCGCGACATGGACCCGCACGTCTGGCATGACCCGCTCAACGCGAGGATCATGGTCGCGAACATCGCCGAGGCGCTGGCTGCCGCCGACCCCGCGAACGCCGACCGCTACCGCGCGAACGCCGCTGCCTACCAGGCGACGCTGGACGAGACCGACCGCCAGATTCGCGCCCTCATCGACGGCATCCCCGCGGCGAACCGCAAGCTGGTCACGAACCACGACGCCTTCGGGTACTTCATCCGGCGCTACGGGCTGACCTTTGTCGGCGCCGTCATCCCCTCCACCTCGACCCAGGCCGAACCGTCGGCGAAGGACATCGCCGCGCTTGTGGACCTGATCCGGAAGGAGCAGGTGAAGGCGATATTCGCCGAAAGCTCGCTGGACCCGAAGGTCGCCGAACAGATCGCGAAGGACACGGGCGTCAAGATCGTCGACGACCTCTACGGCGACTCACTGGGCCAGCCCGGCTCCGGCGCCGAGACCGTCCACGGTATGCTGCTGGCGAACGCCCGGAAAATCGCGGAGGCACTCAAGTGACGGAGACAGCGGGCCTCGAACTCGTGGACGTGGGGGTCGGCTACGGCCGTGTCTTCCACATGCACGAGATCTCGCTGGCCGCTTCGCCGGGCGACATCGTTGGCCTCATCGGGCCGAACGGCAGCGGCAAGAGCACCCTGCTGAAGGCGATCGCCGGCGTCATCCCCCACAGCGGGGAGATCCTCCTGGGCGGCGAAGGGATCCGCAGCCGGGCCTCGCGGGTCGCCTTCGTCCCCCAGCGCGAGGAGGTGAACTGGGACTTCCCGGTGAGCGCGCTCGACGTCGTCCTGATGGGGCGCTACCGGGAAGCCGGCTGGTTCCGGCGCGTGGGCGGCGACGACCGCAAGCGGGCCAGGCGGGCGCTGGAACGGCTTGGCCTGGGAGGAATGGGCGGCCGCCACATCAGCCAGTTCTCGGGCGGCCAGCAGCAGCGGATCTTCCTTGCCCGGGCGATGGTCATGGAGCCCCAGGTGGTCCTCCTCGACGAGCCCTTCACCGGGATCGACGCGGAGAACCGGGCCGTCTTCCACGAGGCGATCCGCGACTTCGCGGCCAGCGGCGTCATCGTCCTGATGGCGACGCACGACCTGGATGAAGTGACTTCGACCTGTTCCCACGTTTGCTGCCTGAACCGGCGCCTCGTGGCCTTCGGGCCAACGGCGACGACCTATACGCCGGAAATCCTGCGCGCGACCTTCGGCGGCCAGGTGGCGGTGTTCGCCTAGCATGTTCGACTTCATCACCGAACCGTGGTCCTACCCCTTCATGCAGCGAGCGGCGATCGAGGTCGTCATCGTGGGGACGATCTGTGGCTTCGTCGGGTGCTTCGTCGTGCTCCGGGGGCTGTCCTTCATCGGCGACGCGCTGGCACACGCCGTCTTCCCGGGCGTCGTCCTCTCCTACATGGCGGGGCGAAGCATCATCATCGGGGCATTCATCTTCGGGCTGCTTACGGCGCTGGGGATCGGCGTGCTTTCGCGCAGCCGGCGGGTGAGCGAAGACGCGGCCATCGGGGTCATCTTCGCGGCGTTCTTCGCGCTTGGCGTGGTCCTCATCAGCCGCCAGTCAGGCTTCAAGCGCGACCTGGCGTCGCTCCTCTTCGGGAACGTCCTCGGGATCTCCCAGACTGACATCGTCGTCACGGCGGTGGTGGCCGTCGTCGTCGCGGCGATC
Source organism: Chloroflexota bacterium (assembly GCA_016234445.1). Classification (GTDB taxonomy): domain Bacteria; phylum Chloroflexota; class Dehalococcoidia; order Tepidiformales; family Tepidiformaceae. Next base: position 415,879 of record JACRBT010000004.1, read on the forward strand.
CTCTTCGTGCTGTTGAAGGAGTTCACGCTGGTGGCTTTCGACGCGACGATGGCGCGGTCGCTGGGCTACCCCGTCTTCCTGCTCGACACGCTCCTCCTCCTGCTCGTCTCGGCGACGATCGTCGTCAGCCTCCAGACGGTGGGGAACATCCTCATCCTCGCGCTGATCGTGACGCCCCCGGCGACGGCCCGGCTGCTCACGGACCGGCTCGGGCGAATGATGGTGCTGAGCGTGGGCGTGGCGATCGCGAGTGGCCTCGGAGGGCTCCTCATTTCCTATCATGCCGACACCGCCGCGGGGGGGACGATTGTGCTCACGGCCACGGCCGCCTTCCTCGCCGCCCTCATCGCGGCGCCGAACCATGGCCTCGTTAGCGGCTGGCTCCAGGGACGCCGGGGCGACCACCATGCCCACCACTACCACCCGGTGGACGAGAGCGCGCACTCACACTAGGCCCCTCACCCCCCGGCCCCCTCTCCACCCTTCGGTGGAGAGGGGGAGTTGGCCTGGGACAAGAGGGCTGCGGAACGCGTGGGACGCCGGCTCTCCACCGTTCGGTGGAGAGGGGGAGGTGGCGCGGGTGGTTACGGTCGCGGCGGCGCGGATTCGAACCACCACTTGTCGCGCGTTCCTTCCCAGGCAAGCGGGGATTCGAGCTCGGCCATGGCGTCTTGCAGGGTCGCGACCGTTGTGATGAGCCCGAGGTGCACGGGCCGGATGAAGCGGCCTTCGGCGGCAGCGGCGAGGAACGCGAGGAGGTGGTCGAAGAAGCCTTCGTGGTTGAGCACGACGATCGGCTTCGCGTGGACGCCGAGCTGCTTCCAGGTAATCGCTTCAAAGGTCTCGTCGAGCGTGCCGAAGCCGCCGGGGAGGATGAGGAAGGCGTCGGAGGCGTCGGTCATCCGCTGCTTGCGCTCGTGCATGGTGGCGACCACATCGAGCCTGGTGAGCCCGGCGTGGGCGACCTCCATCCCGACCAGCGCCTCGGTGATGACGCCAACGACCTCGCCCCCGGCCGAAAGCGCACCATCGGCACAGCGGCCCATCATCCCGACGGAGCCGCCGCCATAGACCAAGCGCCAGCCACGGGCCGCGATCGCGCGCCCGGCATCCTCGGCCAGCTGGAGGAACCCTTCGGGCACGGCCATGCTGGAAGCGCAGTAGACCGCGACGGCCCGTGAGGATGTCATCGAGGCAGCATCCGACCGGGAGGGTCAAGGCTCAACCGGCCGGACGCCACCGCAGTAGAATGCGCCGGTAACCTCGACACGGCAGGCTCATCATGGACCTCGACGAACTCAACGACAGGCTCATCCCATTCGTCCGCACCCAGACCGGCGACCCGTGGGCGAAGGTGATGAACCTTGAACCCGGGCCCGGACACGCCGGCTTCTCGTACCTGTTCGACGTTGTGGCCGATGGCAAGCTCCAGCGCTATTTCCTCCGCCTGCCGCCGCCGAACGTGAAGCACGAGGGCACCGCGGACGTCCTTCGCCAGGTTGCCTCCCTGAACGCGCTGGAAGGGACAGCCGTCCCCCACGCCAGCGTCGTCTGGTCCGGCGACGACCCCCAGTGGTTCGGATGCCCCTACTTCGTCGTGCCGCGGATCGAAGGCGACGTTCTCCGGGGCGAATGGCTGGAGCGCTTCACGACGGACCAGCTCCGGGACATGGCCCGCCAGGCGATGACCGCCCTCGCCGGGATCCACCGGGTTCCGCCCGAGCGGGCGAGCTACCTCGGCGAATTCTGGGGGTTCGAATTCGACGTCTCCCGGTGGGACCGCTTCGCCGAGCGGGCGGCCGACCCCGAGTTGCTCGCCCTCCAGCCAACCGTGCGCGACCGGCTCATCGCGCAGGTCCCGGCCGGCGCGCGGATCGGGCTGTATCACGGCGACTTTCAGTGGTCGAACCTGATGTATTCGGCAGAGGGCAAGCTCAACGCGGTGATCGACTGGGAGCTGACCGGGATCGGAGCGACGCTCAACGACCTCGGCTGGATCTGCATCTTCAGCGACCCGGCCGCATGGGCCCACGCGGGGGCGATAACCGGCGGCAGGTTGCCCCACGCCGACGAACTGGAGGCGATGTACGCCGAAGCCTGGGGCTCGAATCCCGGGGAGACGCGCTGGTTCCGGGCGCTGGCGGCGTACAAGTTCGGGGTCATCACCGGGTTCAACCTGATGCTCCATCGGCGGGGCAAGCGCCACGACCCCCACTGGGAGGACATCGCGCCGAGCGCCCGGAGCAACATGGAGTACGCGATGGAGATGTTGAAGTAGCCTCAGCCGCTGAGGTGGCGGGCAAGGGTCCCGGCGAGCGCGTCCCGAAAGCCCGGTTCGGAGAGGGTCGCCAGGCGTTCCGGATCTTCCCCGAAGAAGCGCTCGACGCGGTGGTCGCCGTCGATGAAGCGCAGGCGGAGCGCCCAGGTGTCGTGAAGGACGCTCTGCCACCACATCTCGACACCGAGCCGGCACACCTCCGGCGCCAGGCGGACTTGCTTCCCGTAGCCTTCGAGGTAGGGCTCGAGCGACGGCGTCCCCAGGACTCCGCCGAAGTCGACAGCCCGCATCAGCCCGAACACCCGCGGGACGACGGTGCGACCTTCCCAGTCGACGACCGCGAGGATGGAACCATCAGCGGCGAACATGACGTTGCGCTCGTGGTAGTCGCCGTGGGACGCCTGCACGGGGAGGGAGGCGAAGTCGGCCCTGGGACGGGCCTCACCGCCTTCGAGGAAGCGCAAGCGGAACCGGATGGTCTCCTGGACGCGCACCTGCATCTCGGGGACGGCGGCGTAGTAGCGGATCAGGTCGTCCACGCGGCTGAGCATGGCGATCGACGCCTCCGTGTCCCAGTTCGCGCCACCGCGGCCGGGACGAAGAGTGGGGTCCTGGAAGTCCGCGAGCGCCGTGTCCAGGCGGCCGTGCATGTCGCCAAGGGCGGCCGCCTCGGGGGGTGTGACGGCGCCGCGCGACAGCGTGCGGCCGTCCAGCCAGGGCCAGACCGAAAGCAGGAGGCCCCCGGAACCGTGGACGATGGCGCCGTCGTTCGCACGCACCGGCAGGCAGACAGGGATACCCCGAGCGGCGGCGTGCTCCATCATCCGGACCTCCCCGGCGACCGTCTCCCGCGTCCGCGAGGGCTTGTGGACGCGGACGAAGCGCGGACCGGCGGTGGTCTCGACGCGGTAGTTGTCGTTGAGTATTGAATCCGCCACGGCGACCGGTTCGGCGACGCGGGCCAGCCCGTAACGGGGGAGGATGTCGTCGATGGCGGAACGATGGGCCGCGCGGGCACCCGGTCCGGCCGCGCCTGCCGTCACGTCGATGGTCATGGGGTGCTCCCTTCGGGGTCGCGTCCCGGGCAGCGCCCGGCGAGGAGACATTCGCCGCAGCGCGGCCGCTGCTTCCGGCAGAGGTGCTTGGCGTGCATCACGATCAGCGCGTGGTAGCGTGCCCAGAGGTCGCGGTCGGGTTCAAGGGCGGCGACGAAGAAGTGCTGCCATTCATGGTAGTCGGCCGTATGCGTGGGTCCTATCGCGAGGCGAGAGAAGATCCGCTGCGTGTAGGCGTCGACGACGAAGGCCGGCTGGCAGGCGGCGTAGACGACCATGGCGTCTGCAGTCTCCGGGCCGATGCCCCAGGTAGCGAGGAGCCGCTCCCGAAGTTCCGCCGCAGGGAGGGCCAGCAGCGCCTCCAACGAGCCGTGGGACTCCACCAGCGCCAGGAACGCGCCGAGCTTCCTCGCCTTCTGCCGGTACTGCCCGCTCGGGCGGACGAGTTCCTCGAGGCGCGCGGGCGGGAGGGCGGCCATCGCCGGCGGGTTCAGGGCGCCGGCGTCTCGCAGAAGGGCGAGCGCGCCTTCGACGTTCGTCCAGGACGTGTTCTGGACGAGGATGGAGCCGACGCAAACTTCGAAGGGGTCGGCGTCGGGCCACCAGTGCCAGCCCCGGGGCGCGTGCATCGCGTCCAGGCGGCCGTAGATCTCCATCAGGGCGGGTGTGTGTCCGTTCATGCTTCGGAATGCAGGGCCTGGGCTTCGATCGCAGCCACGGCCGGCCGGCGCCGCTCCGTGACCAGGGTCCGTCCCCCGACGGCGGCGACGATCACGGCCCCGCCAGCGACCGCCCACCAACCGGGGGTCTCGCCGAGGAAGAGGAACACCCAGATCGGGTTAAGGACGGGTTCGAGCATGCCGATGAGGGCGGCTTCGAGGGCGTGGACGCGGATGATCCCGAAGGTGAAGACGACGTAGGCGAGGCCGATCTGGCAGACCCCGAGGAAGAGGAGCGCGGCCATGTCCCCCGCGCCCGGGGTGAAGGCACCCTCCCGACGGATGAGGTTCACGGCGACCATCGCCACGACCAGCAAGAGGTTCCCGTAGACCATTGCGGTCGGCCGCGTTTTCGGGCCGCAGGCGGGGAGCCGGAGCATGACGAGGAAGATGGCGAAGGCCGCGCCCGAGGTCACCGCGCAGACGTTCCCGGCGATGTCCTCGGTCCGCAGGCGGCCAACGAAGAACAGGGCCATCCCCCCGAAGGCGGCGACGAGCGTCGCGACGTCCAACCGGGTCGCCCGTTCGCGAAGGAGGAAATGCCCGAGGAGGAGCACGTAGAACGGCGCGGTGTACTGGAGGAAGATGGCGTTCGCTGCGGTGGTAAGGCGGGTGGCCATCACGAAGAAGAGAAGCATCGCCGCGTAGCTCACGGCCAGGCCGGCGACCAGCCAGCCGGCCTTCCAGGGCGCCGCCCAGCCCGGCCGCATCAGCGCGGCGATGGTCAGCGCCGCGAACACCGACCGCCACATCGTGATCCCGAAGGCGTCGAGGTCGACCCACTTGATCAGGAGCCCGCCCGAACTCCAGAGGACGGCCGCAAGCGTGACCGCGAGGAGGCCCTGGCGGTGCGGTTCGAGCGAGAGGAAGAAGGCGCGGTGCGACCGCCGGGCGGCTGCGATCTCCATCGCCAAAGGGTACACCGGCACGGGCTTGCGGCTCCGGTACCCGGACTGGCTCAGTCGCCGTGGGTGCGGGGCACTTCCGGCTCGTCCGGGAACTTGTGTTCGAGCCAGAAGAGGGCGATGCCCAGGGCGATCCCTCCCACCGCGCCGATCACAACCCCGAGGATGACCTTGTCAGCGTCGAACCGCACGAAGAGGTAGACGACGAAGGTGATGACGAAGCCGATCAGGAAGTACGTGAGTTGCCTGCGGACAAACCTTCTCATTGCGGCGGAGTATCACGGGAGTCCGGGGCGCTGTAAAGCACCGCGGGCGTGGCGAGGCCCAACTTCGCCTCAAGTGCTTCGGCTTCGTCGATGACGTGGCGATAGCGGCCGAAGACCGCCTGGGCCGCGCGGCGGGTGCGTTCAAAGTCTCCCGGGGGCACGCTGCCGGCCGCGACCATTGCATCGAGTTCGTCCCGGTCCTCCTCGACAATCTCGCCGCCGGGGAGCACCCACCAGTCGAGGATCAGGTCGCGGTAGCTCACGACTTCCGGGCCCAGGGACACATCGGCGACGGCGTCGAACCGGTGGGCGATGAGGGAGCCGTCGGCGCGCTTCATCCGGTAGAGGTTGTAGGGGCGGCGCTTCCAGAAGTAGCCGTAGGAGACAGAGCCCGGCGGGATGACAACGGGCAGGCCCGGGATCGTTCCGCCGCGAGCCATCACGAAGGCGACCACGGCCAGCCCCGGCTCCAGGTGGAGGAGCGTGCAGGGGTATTCCCGCACGGTGCCGTCCGGCTTCAGCTTGCGTTCGACGACCTGGCGGGCGTTCGCGGGCGGGTTGCGCCCGGGAGTATGCTGGCTATCCATCAAGGACTCACACCAAGAGGAGAATCAGCCATGGCCGGCCTCACCTTCGAGAACATCATCTACGAAAAGAAGGGGGCGGTCGCCGTCCTCACGATCAACCGGGAAAAGGCGCTCAACGCGATCAACGCCCAGACCTCGCGGGAGATGCAGACCGCCTGGGAGGACTTCCGTGACGACGACGCCCTCCGCGTGGCGATCCTGACAGGGGTGGGGGAGAAGTCGTTTTCGACGGGCATGGACCTCGTCGCGACCGCCCAGGGCGAGAACCAGTTCGCCGGCCGCCCGGCTCCATTCGGCGGCTTCACCAAGCGGATGCCGATCTACAAGCCGATCATCGCGGCGATCAACGGCTTCTGCCTGGCGGGGGGCATGGAACTTGCGCTCGCCTGCGACATCCGGATTTGCGCGCCGGAAGCCCGCTTCGGCCTGCCCGAAGTGCGCTGGGCGATCATGCCGGGGGCCGGCGGCACGCAGCGCATGCCGCGCGCCATCCCCCAGGCGTGGGCGAACTACCTGATCCTGACCGCGGAGCAGATCGACGCCGAGACCGCCCGCAGCATCGGCCTCGTTTCCCACATCGTCCCGCGCGAGGAATTGCTCGACAAGGCGATGCAGATCGCGAACGTCATCTGCGAGCGCGGGCCACTGGCGGTGCGCGCCGCGAAGGAAGCGATCACCCGGGGGATGGACATGCCGCTCGACCACGGCCTCGCCTATGAGGACCTCGTCCTGGGGCGGCTGATGGCGACTGACGACGCGAAGGAAGGGCCGCGGGCGTTCGCCGAAAAGCGGAAGCCCGAATACAAGGGCCGGTGACGGTCGTACCCGGACCATGAGACGTTGGCTGACAGCGGGAGCCGCGTTGTTGGCAGTCCTGGTGGGCGCGTGTGGTGGGGACACGCCGGACGCCCCGCTCCCCCAGGTGCACGAGGCCCGGGCCGAGCGGCTCGTCATCGACGGCGCGCCTGGCCTCGCCAGCCGTGTCGACATCCGTTTCAGCCGTGCCTTCCCGCTGGCCGAGACACGGATCCCGCTCGCGTCTCACTTCGAAGTGGAGATCCCGGAGAGCAGCAGTCCCGGCTCCCGGACGGGGCGGATGCTGGTCCAAACGGCGACGGCGGCCGATGACAGGCTGAGCATCCAGCTCCAGGTTGCCGCGGTGGTGCCCGCGGGGAGCGTCGTCCACATCGCCCGAAAGGCGTTCCGCGGGGGAGAGACAGGCGAAATCACCGCCACGGTCGCGGGCGACCTCTCCCCGGAAGTAGCGATCCTGGCCAGCCAGGCGCTTGTGGCGGGGCGGGCTGGCGTCCTGGACCCGGCGCAGGTCGCCACGCCGACGGCCGATGACGATGACCCCGTGGCGATGCGAGCTGCTCTCGAACGGCACCTCGCGGCCCGGGGGTCGGCGGCGGACACGGTTGGCCGCGCGCTGGAACGCTTCGACGCGATCCCGGTGTCTATCGTCCCGGCGCCAAAGCTGCGGGCGGCGCTGGCGGCCCTGACCGGGACCTTCGCCGAGCCCGCGTTGGATTCGCTCTTCACCGCACAGAACTGCACGGCGAAGGTCGCGGGCGCGATCCTGTTTCAGCCGCCGCCAGACGAGCCCCAACTGCTCGCGCGGGCGACCCGTGACCGCCAGGGCCGCCGGGTGATCTCCGTGAACCCGGCCCTCCGGGGCGACCGGATCGAGCACCTCATGCCCATCCTTGCCCACGAGGCGATCCACTGCGACAACGAGGACAGCCCGGCGGAAGAGGTTGCGGCGACCGCGTTCGACACGTTCCTCTACCTCCAGCTCGTGGCCGCCATCCCTGACCTCGTGGCGACCAACACACCCCTCGCCCGGGACCTGAACGTCGATGTCATCGCGATGATCAACAGTGGGAGGATGGTTCCCGAGTCAGCGGGAGTGCTCCGGAGCCCGGGCGTGACCCGCGCGCTGCCGGGGACGGGCGCGACGGCTGCCTCCTTCGCGGACCTCGTGGCGGCGGCCTACCCCGGGCTCGAGGGCCAGTCGCCCGCGGAGGCGCTGGCTGAGGCCTACGTCGCCCGCGTTGCGCCGGTGGCCGGCATGGCGCCGGGGACCGCATTCGACTTGCGCTACCTGGACGAGCTGATCGGGCGCGCGACGAGCCCTGAGCTGATGGTCGCCGTGCTCGTTGTCTTCGAGATGGGGCCGGGACGCTGACCTACGGGACGCAGGGCTTCGGATCGCCAAGGATGTCGGCAACGAGTTCGAGGAAGTCATCGGCGGCGAAGGGTTTCTGGACGAAGCGGGTGAGCGGGGTGCGAGCGGCGAATTCCGCGGGACCTTCGGGGCTGTAGCCGCTGATGAGGAGGACAGGCAGGGAGGGGGATTCGCGGGCGATCCAGCGCCGCAGTTCGATGCCGCTTTCGCCGGGCATGACGATGTCGCTTACGACGAGGTCGGGCTGTTGGGTTTCAAGCACACGTCGCGCCTCGATGGCGTTGGCGGCGAGGAGGATGGTGTGCCCCTGGGTGCGGAGCAGCCGTGCCAACATCACGCGCACCGGCTCGTCGTCGTCCACAACCAGAATCAGGGCCGCCAAATCGAAAACTCCTTGGGGTTGCCCTGACCGGGGGCTGTACCACGAGTACTGGCCGCGCCGCCCGCTGAAGACCGCTTCCGCGTCGATCCTAGGTCATTCTGCTTCGGGGTCTTGCAAAGTCATATCAGGGGAATCCCCTAGGTAATCGTGAAGGCGGCGGCGGCTGAGCGCCAGTTTCCCCAACGGACAAATGCGAACTATCATCGGGGTGCTCACCCGGGGGAGATCGATGCGATTCCTTGGCACTGTCCTTGCCGCCGCGCTGCTCCTGGTGCTGATCTACCTGTTCGCCGGCTGGATGGTCGACGGCTACTTCGGCGGCAACATCGTCCCCGACGGGGCCGTGCCGGACGCGTGGGCCGCGCCTGACAGCTGGTCCGAGTGGCGAGACATCACCTTCGTCCTCATGGCCGGCTTCTGGCTCCTCTCCGGCCTGATGTTGCTGGCGGTGCTCACCGCGGCGTTCTTGCTGGTGATCACCATCCGCAAGATGCTGCGCGAAAACGTCACCCCGGCGGTCGACTCGCTCAAGGAATCCCTCGACCAGATCAAGGGCACAGCGGAGTTTGCCGGCGAGACAGTAGTGTCGCCGATCATCCGGGTTTACTCGGTGGTTAAGGGGGTCCGGGCCGGAGTCAGTGCCGTGACGAACCTGCCGGGCTTCGTCCGGGGACGCAGGAAGAAGGGCCGCAAGAAGTGAGTTCGCCAGCGGACGGCCCCGAACGTGGCAAGCGGCGTGAGGACGCCCCGCGGGTACGACGCGAGCTTCCCGCCTCCCTGCCGCCCGCGAACCCGCGCCCTGGGACAATGCCGGCCGCGACTTCGACGCAACCTGAGCCCGAGACCGACTGGCTGACCGCAGTGCTCTTCGGCATCCGCGACACGGCGAAGGCGATGCTGCAGGCCGGCCGCGACGGCGCCCACGAAGCCTACGACGAGGGCTGGGAGCGGTTCGAAGCGAAAACGAAGCACCGCCGCCGCAAGGACCGCTGACCCGGCAAGCCTGCAACGCCCGGTCTTGGTACGATCTTCCGTGGCCCAGACGGAGAGGTGCTGGAGTGGCCGATCAGGCACGCCTGGAAAGCGTGTAGGGGTGCAAGTCCCTCGTGGGTTCGAATCCCACCCTCTCCGCCAGCATCGCCCACCACCCCTGCTCCCCGACCGCCGTCATCATTGAGGTAGCACCGCCATGAAGCTTGGACTGCACATCGCGAATTTCACGTGGGGAGTCGACGCTCCGGCCCTTGCGCCGAAGCTGGCGGAGGTCGCTCGCGCCGCGGAGGGCGCCGGCTTCGCCCGGATCTCCGTGATGGACCACTTCTTCCAGATCCCGAACGTCGGGCCTGCCCAGAACGAGATGCTGGAGGCATACACCACGCTTGGCTACCTGGCGGCGGTCACGAGCAGGGTCCAGATCGGCACGCTCGTCACGGGCGTCACCTACCGAAACCCGGGGATCCTCGCCAAGCAGGTGACGACGCTGGACGTGCTCTCCGGCGGGCGCGCCTGGCTTGGCATCGGCGCCGCCTGGTTCGAACGCGAACACCTCGGCTTCGGCATCCCCTTCCCGCCCCTGCGTGAGCGCTTCCAGCGGTTGGAAGAGGCCATCCAGGTCTGCCTCCAGATGTGGAGCGGGGAGGACGGCCCCTTCGAAGGCAAGCACTACCAGATGGCCGAGACGTTGAATTCTCCGCAACCGGTCTCCCGCCCGCGGCCGCCGATCATGATCGGTGGGAGCGGCGAGAAAAAGACCCTCCGGCTGGTGGCGAAGTACGCCGACCTCTGCAACGTCCGCGCCGACACCCCGGACGGCGTGAGGCACCGCTTCGAGGTGCTGCGCGAACATTGCGAGGCCGTCGGCCGCCCCTACAGCGACATTGAGCGGACCATCGTCACTCGTTTCGACGTCGGCAAGGACGGGGAGAAGGCGGGCGAGCTCGTGGACACCCTCGGCCGCTTCGCCGAAGCCGGCGTCCAGGGTGCGATGGGCTATCTCTTCGGCTGCGAGTCGGAACGAACCTTCGAGCTGATGCACGACAAGGTATTCCCGCAGCTGGCCGGGTTCTAGGAAGGCGCGCTGGCCCCCTCGTCGTGCAGGGCGGCAAAGAGCGAGGCGAGGTCCAGGCGGAAGTCGTGTAGCACGGGCGACGCGTCGAGCGACTGCGGCGCCCGGTGGAGCTCCTGCGGCGCGCCCGGACGGTAGACCGTCACGGTCTCCGTGTCCGGGTCGACCACCCAGAGCAGCCGCACACCACTGCGCATGTAGAAGTCTGCCCGCTCCAACACCCGCCCCGCTGCGTCGTCGGGGGAAAGGACCTCGATGGCGAAGTCCGGGACTACCTCGATAGGCCCGCGCGCCCGGACTTCCGGGTCGACTTCCGCCCGGCCGCGCAGTGTCACGGAGACATCGGGGAGGAAGACTCGGCCCTCCGAGCGCTGGAGATGGCGCACCTCCGTGCGGGCGACGGCTTCGCGGGTGCGGCGCAGGTAGTTCCCCAACTCCAGGAGGAGTTCGGCGACGAGGGCGCCATGGTTGTCGTTCGGCATCGCCTTGCAGACGACCTCCCCGTCGATGAGTTCGCGGTACGGCTTGCTCTCCTCCATCGCGAGGAACTCTTCGAGCGAGACACGGGCAGCCACAGCCATGCCGCCAAGTATACGCCCGGCGGGACGGCGCGTTCCCCGGTAAGATTCGGGGATTACCGAGGTGAACCGCCATGCCCGACGAGCCCGTCACCAACCTGCCCGGTTTCGGCGTCGAGCCGACGATGGCCGCCCAGTGCTCGCGGCTGGCGGAACGGCTCCTCCAGTACTGCGAATGGGGCCTCGACGGCCTCACGGTCGAGCAGATCAGCGATTCCCGCGGCGGGCTCACGAACTCCATCGGCTGGGACGTCTGGCACGTCGTCCGGACGGTCGACAACATCGTCCACTTCGTTTTCGACCGCGAGCAGCCGGTGTGGCTTCGCGACAACTTCGACCAGCGCTGGGGCCTGCCGCGCGTCGACCAGGGCACCGGGATGGAGGCGGACACCGCCTACGGTCTGAAGTTCCCGGAGCCGGCGGAGTTCAGCAAGTACACGCGCGCCGTCTCGGCCGCCGTGGTCCCGCGGATCGCAGCGATGAGCGACGCCTACCTTGCCGAGACGATGCGCATCCGCCCGTGGGGGATGGTGCCGCGGATGGAGGCGGTGCTCCACGGGCTCATCGGCCACGGGAACGGCCACCTGGGGCGGGTCTCCCTGGCGCGCGAACTCTACGGCAAGAAGGGCCTCGCCTACTGAGCGCGTCACTCGCACCGATTGACGCGCTCTATCGCCGGTTGTAGAACGAAGGTGCTAAACGAAGCGAAGGAGCAGCTCGTGGCATCACCCACCGTCCTTGAGATCCCGAAGATGCGTGGCATCGGCGACGCCCGTAATCGCATCGCCGAGTCCGAAGGCCGCCCGCTGCCGGCGGGGACCGTCGTCATCTCCGCCGACAGCCACTGGCTCGAAGGCGACATCTGGATTGACCGGTTCCCCGAGCACCTGAAGCACCGCGCCCCGCGCGTGTTCTTCGAAAACGGCGGCTGGGAGGTCGAACTCGGGGGCAAGCGGCTCACGCCGCCCGGTTCGGCGGCAGTTTCCTGCTCGTTCGAATGCGTCCCGGGCTTCAACAACGTCCCGGTCCGCTTGAAGGATCTGGACGTCGAGGGTGTAGCGCAGGAGATCATCTTCCCCCAGAAGTTCTTCACCCTGCTCTTCCTCGAAAACCTCGAAGAGAAGGAGTGGGTGGCGCGAGCCTACAACCAGGCGCTGGCCGAATTCTGCGCCCAGGCGCCGGACCGCCTCCACGGGGTCGCGATCCTCAACTGGTGGGACCCGGAAGCGACCCGCGACTCCCTCGCCGAGATAAAGGCGCTCGGGTTCAAGACCGCGATGGTCCCGATCCAGCCGGGGAAGTTCAGCGACGGCGAGCCGATCAGTTACCACGGCCCCCGGATGGACCCCTTCTGGGACGCGGTCGAGGAGGCCGGCCTGCCCCTGAACTTCCACATCGGCGAGCGGCCGGTGAACCCCACGGTCGGCGGCAGGGGCGCGGCGGGGATCTTCGTGATGGGGCAGATGGGCGGGATGCGAAACGTCTGGTCGGGGCTGACCTTCGGCGGCGTTTTCGACCGCAACCCCGGGCTCCGGGTGATCTTCGTGGAGAGCGGGCTTCACTGGGTGCCGGGGGCGCTCCAGGAAGCGGACATGATCTACGAGTCGTTTCCGAGCCACATCCAGCCGAAGCTCAGTCACCTGCCCAGCCACTACTGGTTCAACAACTGCTACGCCACCTTCATGGTGGACCCGGCGGGGCTGGAGATGATCCACCGGATCGGGGCGGACCGCTGCCTCTGGTCCTCGGACTACCCGCACAACGAGAGCACCCTGGGCTACTCGCGGAGCGCGGTCCAGGCGATCTTCGACGCGACCAGCGTGGAGGACGCGAAGAAGATCGCGGGCAGCAACGCCATCGAGCTCTTCGGCCTGAAGGTCTAGCCTCGCCCCGGCCGCGTCTCAGTGCCGGAAGTGGCGCGTGCCCGTGAACACCATCGCGACCCCGTACTGGTCGCAGCAGTCGATCCCGTCCTGGTCGCGGAGGCTGCCGCCGGGGTGGACGATGACGCCGATACCCGCCTGGCAGGCCTTCTCGATTGAGTCGCCCCAGGCGAAGGGGAAGAAGGCATCGCTCGCCAGGGCCGCGCCCTTGACCTCGCCGCCGGCCTTCTCCATCGCGATTTCGACGCTCTTCACGCGGTTGGGCTGGCCGCTGCCCATCCCGAGGAGCCGGTTGTCCTTCGCGACGGTGATGGCGTTGCTCTTCACGTGCTTCACGCAGCGCCAGGCGAACTTGAGGTCGTCCCACTGGGCCGCCGTCGGCACCGTCTTCGTCACCACCTTGAAGTCGATCTCCTCCGGCGTGCGGTCGTCGCTGTCCTGCACGAGCCAGCCACCGCCGACCTGCCGGAAGGAGGTCCCACCCGGCTTGCGCGCCTGCGCCTCGAGGATCCGCAGGTCTTTCGACTTCCCCTTCAGGATGGTCATGCCTTCGGGCGTGTACGACGGCGCGATGACGATCTCGTAGAACATCCGCGTCTCGCCGTCGGTGGGGTTGCGAAACTCGCGGAGGTCGCGCGCCAGCGTTTCGTCCACGGGGCGATTGAAGGCGACGATGCCGCCGAAGGCGCTCGTGGGGTCGGCCCGGACGGCCAGCTGGTAGGCCTCGACGAGGCTTTCGCGCGTCGCGACACCGCACGGGTTCGTGTGCTTGACGATGACACAGCTCGGGCCGGGGAAGTCGTTGACCGCATTCCAGGCAGCGTCGGCGTCGAGGTAGTTGTTGTAGGACATCTCCTTGCCGTGGTGCTGGACCGCCGTCGCGATGCCGCCACGGCCGTGCTCCCGCAGCGAGCGGTCGACGTAGAACGCCGCGGCCTGGTGGGGGTTTTCGCCGTAGCGAAGGGACGACGCGAGTTCGAGCGGGATGGTCAGCGACGGGGCAGTGCCCTCGCCGGGGTAGAGCCACTCGCCGACAGCGCTGTCGTAGCTGGCGACGTGCTGGAACGCCTTCCACGCCAGGCGGCGACGCTCTTCGGCCGAAACACCGCCGGCAGCCAGCATCTCGAGGATGGGCGCGTAGTCGGCGGGGTCGACGACGACGATGACGTCCTGGTGGTTTTTCGCCGCGGCGCGGAGCATGGTGGGCCCGCCGATGTCGATGTTCTCGATGCCCTCGTCGAAGGGGACTCCACCCGGCCGGGTGACGGTCGCATAGAACGGGTAGAGGTTGCAGGCGACGAGGTCGATCGGCTCGATGCCGTGGTCGCGGAGGGCATCACGGTGGGCGGGCAGGTCCCGGCGGGCGAGGATGCCGCCGTGGACCGCGGGATGGAGGGTCTTCACACGGCCGTCGAGCATCTCGGGGAAGCCGGTGAGGTCTTCGACTTTTCCAACCGGGACCCCGGCCTGCTGGATCGCGGCGAAGGTGCCGCCGGTGGATGAGAGTTGCCAGCCGAGCGCCGCCAGCCCGCGGGCGAAGTCGCTGATGCCGGTCTTGTCGTAGACACCGAGGATTGCGCGCATGGGAACCTCCGGGAGTGATTGTGCCCACCGGAAGGTTGCCCTCCGCGGATGGACGCAGGCACGTCCTGGCCCAGGCGAGCGGCCACGAGTTGAGTTGCTGGTCCCGGGCTTCCCCGCGGTGCTCCGCGTTTCGCCAGTCGCCCGGACGGCCCTAGTGTATCAGGAACGGGGGCGCCGGGGCGGCGAAATCACCCCGGGCCGGGGTCGCGGTCCGGCCCCCATTCCCAGGTGAAGCGCTGCTGGAAGCGAAGGAGGGCGCGGAGCAACGGTGCGCCCAGGATGGCGAGGATGACGGTGTTACAGGCGGTGCTCGCGAGGTCCCAGCCGAGGCTCGTGACAAGGTAGAAGTTCCAGTAGCGGCGAAGCGCCTCCGCCACGCCGATCCCGGGCTGGTAGGTTATGTCTTCGCCGCCGACCCAGAACGGCCAGAACCAGAGGTTGGTTATCGCCCCGTACAGTAGCCCCCACGCGGCCCCAAAGGCGACGACCGCACCCACCTGCGCCCGGAACGGCGCCCGCATCCCGCCGAGCAGGGCACGGAGCCCGCCGGCGGAAAGCCCCATCCAGGCCGCGGCGAACATCTGGAAGGGCAGCCAGGGTCCGAAGCCGCCAGTGACGACGGCGCTCAGGAAGAAGGACAGCGCCCCGAGGAGGAAGCCCAGGCGCGGGCCGAAGGTGTAGCCGCCGAGGATGACCACGAAGAAGTAGAGGTTCGCTCCCGCGGGCAGGGTGACCGTCCGCAACACCGCCGCCAGGGCCGAGAGCACGCCGAGCACGGAGAGCGACTTGCTGTTGAGGCCGCCGCTCGTCAGTTCGCCCACGATGAGGACCATGCAGAGTGCCGCAATCCCGGCGAAGACGAGGGGGCCATCCGCGTTGTGGCTGAACCAGTCGCGGTCGCTGTTCCCGGCGCGGGCGAAGATGAAGGGATGGAGGTAGGCGGCGACGCCCATGACGTTCAGAAGGACGAAGGCGACGTCGCTGATCCCCGGGAGACGGAGCGGTGTAGCCCGGGCGGAGCTAACCCTGGCGGTCACGGCGGTACCTCCAGGCGGACGCGGCAACCACGCCGAGGATGAGGACGAGGGCGACGATCCCGAACCCGACCAGCCCGCCACTGCCTCGTTTGTCCTCGGTGTCTTCGCGCGCCGGCGAGCTGGCGAGCGGCGGAGTGGCGCCGCCGGGGACGATGGTGACCAGCTTTTCGCCAGTGGCGGCCGCGAACGATGGACTGGGGGAACCGGCAAGAGCCGTGCTGGGCTGGCCCACGGCGACTCCCGGCGACGCGTCCGCCGGGGTTGCATCGGAGCCGACGGCAGGGGAGGGCCCGCCCGGTGAAGTGGTCACCGTCGCCGCGGAACCACCTCCCGCAGCCTGCGGCGGGTGCCCGCAAACCTGCTCGAAGGTGATCGCTTGCGGCGCCGGCGCGCTCTGGAGTCCGCCCTTGCCCCACTTCCAGCCCTGGAGGTCGCCGTCCTTCGCCTTCTGGCCCTGGTAGCCGATGCTCGCGTAGACCCAAGCCTGGCCGTATCTCTGCGTAAAGAAGGCCCAGTAGGTGCAGTCGGCGCCGCCCTTGCACTGGCAGGTGCACGAAGAGACGGAGTTCGGCTGGAAGCAACCTTCTGATTCGCCGATGGCGCAGACGAGCCCGCCCCAGCTGACCACCGTCACACCCGCCTGGGCCAGGAGCCGGTCGCCGGTGATGCCGTCGCCACTGAAGGCGACGCAGTACGTGTCGATGGTCCCGTCGCCGTTCTGGATGACGAGGCCGGCTTCGCCGCCGTCGGCGAAGGCGGCCCCGGTGCGGACGACAAGACCAAGGAGACCGGCGAGCAGCAGCATCACGAGGGAGTAGTCGGTGACGAAACTCCCCGTTCGATGGCTGCGGGGGCCCCTCACCCCCCGGCCCCCTCTCCCACTTCGTGGGGAGAGGGGGAATGGGCGGCGGGGCGCCTGGAATCTCCCAGCGCCAACTTCCCTTGCGACGTGGTCGCGTGTCATCGGCGGACCACCTCTTCGGGGAGGATCGCGCCCGGCACGAGCCGCGCCACCTGCGTCGGGACCGGGCCGGCCGCTGAGAACGCCTCGCGCGCGGGGAGGTCGAAGGCGACCCGTCCCTCCCGCAGACCGACGACGCGGGTGGCGTAGCGCGCCGCCGATTCGATGTCGTGCGTGGAGACGATGGCGGCCCCACCCCTGGCGGCGTGTTCGCGGAGCCGCGCCGCGAGCCACGCCTTCGCCTCCCCGTCGGCGCCGCGGGTGGGTTCGTCCAGCAGCCAGACGGGCGGCTCGTGCGCGAGCATCGCCGCGATCGCGACCCGCTGCTGTTGCCCGACGCTGAGATCTCGCGGGTTGCGGCCGGCGAGGGGGTCCAATCCCCAGCGCGCGAGGGTCGTCGAGACACCCGCCCGGTGCCCTCGCCGCCGGAGAGTGTCCGCCAACTCCGCCCGGAGCGTGTCGTGGTAGAGGGCGACCGCGGGGTCCTGGGGGACGAGGCCGGTGAAGGCCGTGCGCTGCTGGACGGCGGCGGGGGCCTCGTCGTCGAAGTGACACACGCGCCCGGACTCGAGCTTCTGGAGCCCCACGAGGGCGCGGAAGAGCGTCGTCTTGCCGCTGCCGTTCGGCCCCACAAGGGCGACAACCTCCCCGGCGTGGAGGGAGAGCGAGACGCCGTCGAGGGCCGCAAGCTCGCCGTAGACGACGCGCAGGCCCTCGGCCCGGAGGATGGGCGGACCGGCCGGCGCGGGATCGGGCGCAACCTCGCAGGAGAGGCCGTGCCCGCGGAGAAGCCCCGCTGCTTCGGGAACCGAGAGGGGCATGGGGTCGAGCCCAAGGCGCCGGGCCAGATCACAGACCGGCGGGACCGCACGCAGCCTCGAACCCGCCTCCCGGGGGGACATCGCGGTCACCCGCCCGGCTTCGACCTCCAGCACCCCCCCGGCCAGGGGCAACAGCCGTTCCAGCCGGTGTTCGGCGATGGCGATGGTGAGACCGCGGTCGCGGTGGAGGGACTCGACGGCGGCGAGGACGGCGGCAGCGCCATCGGGGTCGAGCTGCGAAGTCGGCTCGTCGAGGAGAAGGAGTGACGGCTGCAGGACGAGGACGGCGGCGATCGCGACCCGCTGGCGTTCGCCGCCGGAGAGGGTCGAAAGCCGCCGCCTTCGCAGGTGCTCGACGCCCACCCTGGCGAGGACCTCGTCCATCCGGCGGTGCATCTCTGCGGGAGCGATCCCGTGCTGCTCCATGCCGAAGGCGACCTCGTCCTCGACGGTGTCGGCGACGGCCTGGGCCTCCGGTTCCTGGAACACCATCCCCGCGGCAAGGGCGATCTGCCGGGCCGGAGTGCGGGCGGCGTCAAGGCCGGCGACGGTCACCGTCCCTGCGTAGCGGCCGCCGTGGAACTGGGGGACGAGACCGTTGAGCGCGCGGAGGAGGGTCGACTTCCCACCCGCCGAAGGTCCGGCGAGCAGTGTGAACGAGCCAGCTTCGAGGTGGAAGGACGCATCGCGAAGGGCGGGGGCGTCGCCCGCGGGGTAGGTGTAGGAGAGGCCGCTCGCCGTGGCGATCATGGGTGCACCTCCGCGACGACGTTCGTGCCTTCGGGAGCTGCGGACGCCGGCAGTTCGCCGTGCCGGGCGGCCCCCGGCAAGAGGACGGCGTGGGCCGCCGGCCAGGCGACGGCAAGGGCCAGCAGCGCCCCGGCGGGTTCGAATTCGGGCCAGGCCAGCCCCGCGAACGGGTTGTAGGCCAGGCCGGCGGCGCCGAGGGAACGCAGGGCGAACGCCGCCGCCGCCAGCGCGAGCGACCCCCCGATGGCGGCACGGTCGATGGGCGTCAACGGCTCTCGGCGGAAGCGGGTGACGTGGCTGGTCTTCGCCGCGGCGGTCGCCCACCAGAGCAAGGCGCCGGCCGCCGCGACCGCACCCGCGACCGCCAACCAGCGGGCCGAGTCGTAGTAGAACCAGGCCCAGCCGGACGGAAGCAGCAAGGGCGCCGACGACAACGCCGCCAGTCGCGCCGGCGCCGGCGGGCGGGCCGCGGATGCGTAGCCGCGCGCTTCCATCGCCTCCGCCAGCTTCATCGAACGTTCGAGGCCACCGATCACGGCGGGGACGACGAGGCCCGGCAGGTTTCGCACGCCGGTTGCGCCACCGCGGAGCGCCTGCATCTCGCGGATCCGGCGGATGTCTTCGATGCTGGAAGGCAGGAGCGTCAGCCCGACGGTGACAATGAGCCCGGCGTGGAAGAGGGCGGCGGGGGCGGTGCGGAGCACGCGGTAGGGGCTGACGGCGCCGTTGAAGACACCAAACGCGAGCAGCACACAGGAGATACTGAGCCCGCGCACGCCGGCGGCGACGAGGCTCTCCGCCGCCACCGGCCCGCCAAGCCGGAGCCCGCCCATCCAGCCGGGGAAGTCGGGCCCGGGCATCGCGAAGAGGACGTGCTCGCCGTAGCCGCCGTTGAGGACCGCGACCGCCAGCGACATCAGGAAGAGGGCCGTGCCGGCCATGGCCAGCGTCCGCACGCCGGCCACGGCCGTTGATGTCCGGGGCGCGAGCACCCCGACAAGCACCACCGCCAGCAGGACGACGACGAGGTAGAGCGGGTTTGTGGCGGTCAGCGAAACCACCATCACCAGCGTTACCCAGGCGAGCCAGGCCAGCGGGTGCATCGTCTCAACCTCCCCCTGCTGAAGCAGTGGCCATCACGACTTGCGCTTCCGGCTGGCCGCGAAAGCCCTCAGCACGAGCGCTCCCAGCACGGCCGCCGGGAGTACGGCTTCGCCGCCCGACCCGGAGGTGGCGTCCTGCTGCCCGCTGCCGGTGCTGGGCGGGCGAGGAGTCGGCGATGCCTTGGGGGAGGGAGCCGGGGTCGCCGTCGCGGCCGGCGGGGCCGGGGCAGCCGGCGTCGTGACGGCGTGACAGAAGGTCCGCCCGGCGAGCGCGGGCAGGGCCTGGTTCGTCGAATAGGCGGGGTCATAGCCGATGAAGGAACCGTCCGCCTGCTGCTGGCCGAGGAGGAACGAGATCGGGTTGCCGCCGGGCTTCTGGTAGGTCGCGGAAGCTGCGTCTTCGCCCGCGGCGATCAGCGACTGGATCACGTAAGCCGTCGACGACGCGTTCGAGGCGGCCGGGTCGAACCCCCAGCCGCCGTCCGCGGCCTGAGTCGCGCGGAGGGAGGCGATGGCCTGGCGGACGTCACTGTCGGCAGGCCCCACACCAGCCGCGACGAGTGCCTCGACGGCGATCGCGGTGGTATCGGGGTCGCCGAAGCCGCCGAAGCCCCAGCTGCCGTCGTCGAGCTGGGCGGCGCGAAGGGCGAAGAGGGCTGTCCCCGGCACCGAGTTCCCCGTGCAGGCGAGGCCGAAGATGGCGACGGCGTGGCTGAAGTCGTCATCGGCGTAGCGGCCGGTCGACTCGGTGAAGCCGGCGCGGATGCGGCCGACGAGGTCGACGCCGGCCACCGCGCGAGGGTCCATCCCCATCGCGACGGCGCCGAGGACGCCCTTCGCGGCCGCGGCGGGGGTGTCGAGCGAGGCGGCGTTGGCCCGGAGGTAGTCGGCCGGGCTCTTGCCGTCGCGCGTCACGGTCTCCGGCTGGATCCCGGCGGCGCGGAGGGCGTAGACGGCGTCCATGGTCTGCCCGGGGCCGAAGCCGCCGAAGCCGCCGTCGGCTTGCTGGGTGGTGCGGATGAAGTCGACGCCGCGGACGATGGCGGTCTGAGCCGGCGTGGCAGCGCTGACGAGAGCTGCTGGCAGTGCAACGCAAAGCGCGATGAGTGCGAGAAAAACGCGTGTCATGAAACCCCCTCCCGGAGGCGGTGGAGCACATCCCGAAGCGGGCGTGCGCAGAGAAGCCGCGTTGAGACGCGAGGAAACAAGAAACCCGCCTCTGCGGGCGGGTTAGGGTTGATGCGGTGCCATCATGCCGACCCCTTTCGCGCGAAGGATCTTCGGTGTGTGCGCAAAGGGCGGGTGACCTGGCTCGGCCCGGAAAGGGCCTCACAGTTGCGGGACAGCGCCGGAATCTCACCGGCTTCCCCCGTCGTTCCCTCGCCGAAGCGAAGGACCCCGTGCGCTATTCAGTTGTTACCAGCGCAAGAGTCGCCCGCGGGGCCGCCGCCGTCAAGTGGAGGGGGTTGGTAGCACGGTTGGACGGCCGCTGATTCCGGATTAGACTTCGCCCCGCAGGAGGAACGAACGTGCGCGCTGGCGCTTCCGCTCTCGACATCACTCCCCCGGTGGGGACCGCGCTCGACGGCTACGGCGGGCGGACGGACGTCTCGCTCGGCGTTCACGACCCGCTCTCCGCGCGCTGCCTCTACCTCGACGACGGCACGACGCAGCTTGCGCTGGTCGTCTGCGACCTCATTGGCGTCGGCAGCTTCGTCGTCGAACGCGCGCGGGATCTGATCGCGCAGCGACCCGGGATCCCGCCGGGGAACGTGCTCATCGCCGCAACCCACACGCACGCGGGGCCGGCCGGCGTCCGGGGCCGGGGCGAACCGGTGCTGGCGGAGACGGTCGCCCGGCAGATCGCGGGGGCGGTCCGCGTCGCCCACCGGGAGGCGCGGGAGGCCAGGCTCAAGTACGGCCATACGCGGCTGACGAGCATCGCTCAGAACCGGCGGCACCCGGACTGGCCGATCGACACGCGCCTCGACGTGCTCGCCGCCGACACGCTCGAGGGCGCGAACATCGCCACCGTCGCACGCTACGCCTGCCACCCGACGACGATGGAGCGCGACAACCTCGAGATCAGCGCCGACTATCCCGGGGAGGCCTGCCGCGTGATCGAGCAGGTCATCGGCGGCGGCACGACCGCAGCCTACTTCAACGGGTGCTGCGGCAACATCAACCCGTCCTGGATCCGGCAGGAGTTCAGCGACGTCCACCGCCTCGGATCGATCGTCGGGGGCAAGGCGGCGGCGCTCTCGCAGGAGCTGCGGCCGCTTGGCGTGAATCACCAGGCGCACAACATCCGCTGGAACGAACTGACTGACAAGCCGGTGGACGCCGGGATACTGGTCGAGGGGAAGTTCGCCGCCGCGACCGCCCGGTTCGACGCCCCCTACCGCTCGGGGCCGCCGGTGGAGGCGGTCGTCGCGCGCGTGAAGGAGCTCGAAGCCGCCGTTGGCCGCGCGCCAGACCTCGAATCCCGCCGGGCCATCGCTGCCGAGCTCTCGGCCGCCCGGGGCGAGCAGATCTCGCTGGCGCGCGTCGCCGGCAAGGGACCAACGCGGCCACAGGAGGTCCAGGCGTTCCGGCTGGGCGACGGGCTCCACGTCGTGGGACTGCCCGGCGAGGTCTTCGTCGAAACGCAGGAGGAGATCCGGGCAGCGAGCGGGATGGCCAACCTCATCGTCATCTCCTACGCGAACGACTACCCGGGCTACTACTGCCGGCCCGAGGCCTACGCCCAGGGAGGCTACGAGGCGGGGACGACGCCCTTTGCGCCCGAAGCCGACGGGAAGCTCATCCGGGCGGCCCTGGACGCGCTCAAGGAGGTCCGCTGATGCCGACGGTACTGGTACTCACCGCCCACGGCGACGACATGGAGTTCTTCGCCGGCGGCACGATCGCGAAGCTCTGCGCGCTCGGCTACGACGTTCACCTCGTCATGGCCACCGACAACAGCAAGGGCACGTTCGAACTGACGAAGGAGCAGATGTTCGGGCTGCGGCTGAAGGAGGCACGGGCCGCCGCGGAGGTGCTCGGGCTACGCTCCGTGGCCTGCCTCGACTACCCCGACGGCGAACTCTCGGACGTGCCGCTGAACCGGCTCCGGGGGCAGTTCATGGAGTCTGTGCGCCGCCTCCGGCCGGACATCGTCTTCACGTTCGACCCGTGGGCGCCGTACGAGGGCCACCAGGACCACCGCGCCGTGTCCTGGGCGGCGATGGAGGCAACGAGCTTCGCCAGCTTCCCCCTCTACTACCCTGAGCAGCTGGCCGCCGGGCTGGCGCCGTGGACCGTCCCCCAGGTCTGCTACTTCGCGAAGAGCCCCATCGACACCAACCGGGTGGTCGACATCGGCGGCGAGGCGATCCGCAAGAAGATTGAGGCGCTCTACTGCTACGACAGCCAGATGGTGCTGACGCTCGCGGATGTCCAGATGGCTATCGGGAGCGCGCCCTACGACATCCCCGAGATCACCTCGCTCGACCCTCACGACTACCGCGCGTTCATCGACCAGCGGGTGCGGACGACCGCGACGATCGTCGGGAAGAAGTACGGGCTGGAGTACGCGGAACACTTCCGGCGCACAAGGTGGGGAGGCACGGAACGGATGGCGCCGGCGGGCTCGATCCCGGCGGAGGACTGGTAGCTCAGGGGGCCTTGTAGGTCAGCCCGACCTTCGCCAGGCCTTCCTCCAGCCGCACGGGCGTCACCTCGCCGGCCGCGATCGCGCGGAGCACCCCGTCCTTGTCGACGAAGAACGTCGCCGGCAGCCCGGAGACGCGGTAGTGCTCGGCGACGACGCTTCCTTCGTCGAGCAGCGCAGGGTAGCCTGCGCCCAGCCCCGCGAGGAAGCCGGCCGCCTTGCTCCGGGTTTCGTCGTAGTCGATGCCCAGGAAGACGATCTGATCGCCGAGGGCGGCTTCGGCGGCGAGGAAGGCCGGGATCTCCCGCCGGCAGGGGTCACACCAGCTGGCGAACCAGTTGATGACCACGACCTTGCCCCGATAGTCGGAGAGCTTGCGGACCGTCTTCCCGTCGCGAACGTCGACGAGGGCGAAGTCGGGCGCGAGCTTGCCGACCTCGGGCCGCTCGGGGACGAGGACGCCGGTGTCGGCGGGGCGGTTGGAGCCGCCGTCGCCACCATCGTCATCTGAATCGGCGAAGGCGAAGAGGTAGACACTCCCGGCAATCGCGAAAAGGATGACGGCGGCGAGGATGGCATAGCCCGCGATGGGGCGCCGGGCAGGTTCGGGCGGGGCTTCGGTCACGACGCAATCCTACCAGACGGGCGCATTCACGCCGCGTTAACATCAGCTGGAGAGGATCGACTCGATGACTACCCCACCGGCGGCCCCGAAAGTCCTCGTGGTCGAGGACGAAGAGCCGCTCCTCTTTTCGCTCGCCCACAACCTCAGGCGCGAGGGCTACACGGTCCTGACCGCGGCGCGCGGGGACGACGGCCTCCGGCTGGCGCGCGAGCAGCACCCCGACCTCATCCTCCTCGACGTCATGCTTCCCGGGGTGGACGGGATCCAGGTCTGCCGCCTCCTCCGCCGGAACACGACGGTGCCAATCATCATGCTCACCGCGCTCGGAGGCGAAAGCGCGCGGGTTGCCGGCCTCGACACAGGCGCCGACGACTACGTGACCAAGCCGTTCGGAATGCGCGAACTGCTCGCCCGCATCCGTGCGCTCCTCCGCCGTTCAGCTCCCCGGGACGAGCCCGCGGCGGCGCCGAGCGTCGTCAGCGGCGACCTCAGGTTCGACCAGCAACGGCGGAGCGTGGCGCGCGACGGACAACCCCTCAAGCTGAAGCCCAAGGAATACGAACTCCTGCTATTCTTCCTCGAACATCCGGGAAGGGTGTTCACGCGGGAGCAAATCCTCGATGCGGTGTGGGGCGACGACTTCGAAGGCGGGGCCAGGACCGTGGACGTGCACGTCCGCTGGTTGCGCCAGAAGGTCGAACCCGACGCGGCGAACCCGGTGCGCATCCGGACGGTGCGCGGCAGCGGCTACCTCTTCGAAGGCTAGTACTGACTTGCGCAGGTTGGCGATCGATCGCTGCGGGGCCCCCTCACCCGCCGGACCCCTGTCCCACTTCGTGAGGAGAGGGGGAGTGAGCCGCGTCGCGCGTGGAACCTCCCAGCGCCAACTTTCTTTGCGAAGTACCAGGCCGCGATGAAGCACCCGCTTGTCGTCCGCGGGGCGGTGATTGGCTTCGCCGGGGCCATCGGGGGCGGCGCCGCGGGCCTGGCGCTCGCCTCCGGCAATGCCCTGGCCTGGCTGGTAGTGTTCGTGGCCCTCGCGGCCGCGGCCGGGCTCGGCGTCATCCTCATGAGCGGCCCGGCTGCCAGCCTCCGCTCCGTCGCCGAGGCTGCTTCGAGCATGCGGGGAAGCGCCCTTGGGGGCCGCGCCACGATTGGCTCTGGCCCCACGGCCACCCTTGTCTCGAACTTCAACGCGATGGCCGAACGGGCCGAGGCCGCGTTCGCGACGATGGCGGCCGAACACGCGCGGGTCGAAGCGGTGCTCGAGGCAGCCACCGATGCGATGATCGCCGTGACCTCCGCCACCGAGGTCCGGTTCCTCAACGCCGCTGCGCTCAGGGTGCTCGCGATAAGCCGTGGCACCGCGATCGGGCACCCCTTCATCGAGAGCGCCCGCGACTACGAACTCGACGCG
The DNA here is from genome assembly GCA_016234445.1 of Chloroflexota bacterium. GTDB lineage: Bacteria > Chloroflexota > Dehalococcoidia > Tepidiformales > Tepidiformaceae. Next base: position 440,735 of record JACRBT010000004.1, read on the forward strand.
CTGGTGAAGCGCGCAACCGCGACCGGCCAGCCCGAAACCAGCCTCATCACCTACGGACCCAACCGGATCCCCTTGCGGGCGGTCGCCGTCCCCATTCCGGGCGGTGGCGACTGGGCCATCCTGCTCGTGCTGAATGACCTGACCGAGGTCCAGCGCACCGACATGGTCCGCCGCGATTTCCTGAGCAACGTCTCCCACGAGCTTCGCACCCCGCTCGCTTCCATCAGCGCGCTCCTCGAAACCATCGAGTCCGGGGCGATCGACACGGCCGAGGAGGAAGCACAGTTCCTTTCGCGCATCCGCCAGCAGGTCGACCGGCTGACGGTACTGGTCAGCGAACTGCTCGACCTTTCGCGAATCGAATCCGGCGTGATCGAACTGAAGCCTGAGGAGCTCAACCTCCACGATCTGGTCGCGGAGGCCGCCGCCCTGCTGCGGACCCGGGCCGAGGGGGAAGGCGTGACCATCGAGGGGCCCGGGCCGAATGGGGCCGCCGTCGAAGCTGACCGTGCGTCGCTCCTCCGGGTCGTCACCAACCTCCTCGACAACGCCATTCGCTATAGCCCCCGAGGCGGCGCCATCCACGTCTCCACCGTCGGCGAGGGCGACGTGGTGACCCTGGCCGTCGCAGACGAGGGCGAGGGCATCCCCGAGAAGAACCTCCCGCGGGTGTTCGAACGCTTCTACAAAGCCGACACGTCGCGGGCAACGGGCGGAGTCGGCCTCGGGCTCGCGATCGTGAAGCACCTGGTGCGCGCCCACGGGGGCAGCGTCGAAGCGGCGAGCGCGCCCGGCAAGGGGGCGACGTTCACCGTGACGCTGCCCCGGAAGTTTGTGGGGACGCGGCGCTGAGACCCCGGAGCGCGCTACGATAGCCGGCCACCAGGGAAAGGAACGGTGCCCGGAATGACCCCTTCCGAACGCGAAGCACTCCTCCAGCGCTACCGCGAGGGCTACGACGCCGTGGTCGCGGCCCTCGACGGCGTCACCGCCGGGGAACTCGACGCCCCGGCGCCGGATGGCTGGACCGCGCGCCAGATCGTCCACCACCTCGCCGACAGCGAGATGACCTCCGCCATCCGCCTGCGCCGGCTGATCGCCGAGGAGAACCCGAGGATCGACGGCTACGACGAGGAGGAGTTCGCCCGCCGCCTCTTCTACGACTCACGCCCCATCGAACCGTCCCTCGACACCTTGCGGGCGGCACGGGCGACGACCGCGGCAATCGTCGAGCGGCTGAGCGAGGAGCAGTGGCGGCGGGCCGGAACGCACAGCGAAAGCGGCGCCTATTCGGTGGAGACGTGGCTCGAGATCTACGCCGCCCACGGCCATGACCATGCGGCCCAGATCCGGCGGGCGAGGAACGCCGCCCGGGGCTAAGGCGCGGCCGGGGTCAGTGGTCGAAGCCGTTTCGCGTGATGATCTCCGACATCATCCGGGCGCTGGCCTTCGGTATCCGCTCCTGCGTTTCGTAGTCGACGTAGACCATCCCGAAGCGCATCCGGTAGCCCTCCGCCCATTCGAAGTTGTCCAGCAGGGACCAGAGGTAGTAAGCCCGCACGTCGACGCCGTCCTGGATCGCCCCGTGGAGGCCGGCCAGCATGTTCCGGACGTGCTCCACTCGGCGGACATCATCGACAACGCCATCGACCGGTTCAGTGTTGTCGCACATGCCATTTTCGGTGATGTAGATGGGGAAGCTGCCGTATTCGTCGCGCACCCAGCGGACGAAGTTCTCGAGGCACCAGGGGGCCAACTCCCAGCCGTTGTCGGCGCGAGGCAGGCCGCCGGGGGCAAGGCGATAGCGGGTACCGTCTTCATCGGGGAGGACGCGGCCGCGAGAGTAGATGTTCACGCCGAGGAAGTCGGTGGGGGCGGCGATGATCTCCATGTCGCCGGCCTCAATGGGGAAGGGCGCCCCGCGCTCGGCGTAGTACTTCACGACCGAACCCGGGTAGCCCTTGCCGTAGATCGGGCCGTGGTAGGTGCGCGTCTCGAAGTCGCGGGCGAGTTCGGTCGCCGCCAGCGCCTCGGGGGTGTCGTCGCCAGGTTCGAACCAGGAGTTGGCGTTGACGAGGCCGATCTCCCCCTTGCGGCCCGACGCACGGAAGGCCTGGACCGCGAGGCCGTGGGAGAGGTGGAGGTGATGGATGGAGCGGGAGGTCGCCTTCGCGCTGCGGATGCCGGGGGCGAGCACCCCGATCCGGTGCCCCATGACCGACGTGACCCACGGCTCGTTGTGGGTGATCCAGCGAGTGACGCGGTCGCCGAGGCGGCGGTACATGGTGTCGGCGTACTCGGCGAAGCGGTAGGCGGTGTCGCGGTCGGCCCAGCCGCCGCGGTCCTGGAGCGCCTGGGGCAGGTCCCAGTGGTAGAGGGTCGCGCAGGGCTCGATCCCGTTGGCCAGGAGTTCGTCGACGAGGCGATCGTAGAAGGCGAGGCCCTCCTCGTTCGCCGGCCCGTTGCCGAAGGGATGCACCCGCGGCCAACCGATCGAAAAGCGGTAGGTGTCCAGGCCGATGTGCTTCATCAGGGCGACGTCTTCGCGGTAGCGGTGGTAGTGGTCGCAGGCGACGTCGCCGGTGTCGCCGTTGCGGACCTTACCCGGCTGGCGACAGAAGACGTCCCAGATCGAGAGACCCTTGCCGCCTTCGAACGCGGCGCCTTCGATCTGGTAGGACGCGGTGGCCGCGCCCCACTGGAACCCGTCGGGGAACTTCAGGAACGCCATCAGGCCACCCCTCGCAGCTTCGGGTTGTGGGAAGCGTCGGCGATGGAAAGCGCCAGGTTGATGAGGTTCGAAGCCGATTCGCCCATGCCGCCAAAGCCTTCGCCAACCGTCTCGCCGGCCAGGAACCGGGCGTGGATGCCCTCCGTGATGACCGCGAGCTTGTAGTTGGCGAGCACCTGGTAGTAGTCGACGTGCTCGACGTTGCGCCCGGTGCGCCTGGCGTATTCGGCGACGATTTCGTCCCGCGTGAAGAAGCCCGGCTGGGCAGTGAGCGCGGCCGTCGGGCGGACGGCAAGGCGTGCCGGGCTGTCGGTGACGTCGCCCCAGTAAATCAGCGTGTAGCCCAGGTCGGAGAGCGGGTCGCCGAGGGTGGCCATCTCCCAGTCGAGGATGGCGACAACGCGGCCGGGGTCGTCCGGGGCGAGGATCATGTTCCCGAGGCGGTAGTCGCCGTGGACGATCGTGGGCGGCGGCGACGGCGGGAGGGCGTTGTTCAAGCGGCGGATGACTTCGTCGATCGCGGGGACTTCGCGGGTCTTGGAACGCTCCCACTGCTGCGACCAGCGGCGGACCTGGCGTTCGAGGTAGCCTTCGGGGCGGCCGAAGTCGGCGAGCCCGACCGCGTTGTAGTCGACGGCGTGGAGCTTCACCAGGGTGTCGACGAGGGCCATGCTCATCCGGCGGCGGGCGTCCTCGGTGTCCGCAAACCCGGGCGGGATAGAATCGGCAATGATCACGCCTTCGCAGTAGTTCATCACGTAGAAGGGGAAGCCGTTCACTTCGGGGTCTTCGCAGAGGGCGACCGGGCGAGGGGCGGGGACGTCGGTCGTGGCGAGGCCGGCGAGGACCTTGTATTCGCGGGCCATGTCGTGGGCTGTCGGGAGCACGTGGCCGAGCGGCGGCCGGCGGAGCACCCAGGTGTTGCCGCCGCCGCGGACGATGTAGGTCAGGTTCGAGCGGCCGCCGCTGAGGAGCTGAATGTCGAGTTCGACGGCGCCTCCCGGGACGTTCGTGGCGAAGAACTCCGAGACGCGCTGATAGTTGATTCCCGCGGGCACTGTAGACTGCATAGTGACGAGGAGTATAGGACCGCCGGGCGGATGTTGCAGTGGCCGGGGAGCGCCAGGGCGCGCCGCCAGCGGGGAAGGAGACGCGCCGGGAGCCGCCGGCCGCCCACGCATGGACAGGTCTTCACTGCCCGGGCTCGACGCACTTTCCGCCTGCTGCTGGCCGGTCGCCTCGCTTGACCGCGGCGCCCTCTCGACGCTCCAGGCAGAGGTGCTGGCCCGGCACCCGGGGGCGATGCTTCTCACCAGCTGTCAGCGCATCGAGGCGTACAGCCCCGCCCCCTGCGATTGCCCCGCACCAGCCAGGCTGGTGGCGTTCGAAGCGCTCCTCCACCTATCCGAAGTGGCGGCCGGGATCCATTCCGTCGTCCTCGGGGAGGCGGAGGTCATGGGGCAGGTCCGGGCGGCGGGAGCGAAGGCGCCAGCGACACTCGGGCCGCTCGTGGGGCAGGCGGTCGCCACGGCCCGGGAACTTCGGCGGGAGACCGCCTTCGACAGCCACGCCGGCCATCTCCTCGACCGGGCCCTGCGGCTTTCGGGCACGGAACCAGCGGGGCGCCTGCTCGTCGCGGGCACGGGATGGATGGGCCGGCTGATTGCCGGCCGGGGCCGGGCGCTCGGGTTCGAAGCGGTGATCGTCGCGGGCCGGACGAAGCCCGAGGGGGCCTGGTTCCGGGACGGCGGCTTCCAGTTTGTGGGCCTCGGCGGCATGGCGGGCATCGGGACGGTCAGCGTGGCCGCCGGGTGCCTGGGTTCGTCCGCCCCAGAACTCGACCCCACCCGGGATCTTCCCGGCATTGAGGCGCTCATCGCCGACTTCGGGACGCCGCGCAACTTCGCGGCCGCGGCGGACGTCCGGGTGGTGACCATCGCCGACCTGCTGGAGGGCGGGGCCCCTCGCCGTCACGGCGACCCCCGGCGGGCCGCCCTTCGCTCGCGGCTCAAGGAGATCCTCGAACACAGGCTGGCGCTGGCCGCGGAAGACAGCGTTTCGGCGGTGGGCAGACTCCGGCTGTTGGTCGAGCAGGCTCGCCGGGAGGAGGTCGAACGCTCGGCCCGCCTCCACCCGGAGGTCGCACCGGAGACACTCGACGCCATCACCCGCTCGCTGGTCAATCGCATCTTCCACGCGCCCTCGGAACGGTTGCGGGGAATCGGCGATCCTGCGACGGAGCAGGCGCTACTCGCGCTCTTCGCCCCCCAAGAGGACTGACAGCCGACAGCCGACAGCCTTACGCCGTTCGCTCGGCGGCGCGGACGGTGTTCACGAGGAGCATCGCCCGGGTCATCGGGCCGACGCCACCGGGGACGGGGGTGATCCAGGAGGCCACCTCGCGCACGCGCTCGAAGTCGGCGTCGCCGACCAGCCGCCAGCCGCGCTTCCGGGAAGCGTCGTCGATCCGGTTGGTGCCGACGTCGATGACGACAACCCCCGGGCGCACCATCTCTGCCGTGAGCATGTTCGGGCGCCCGGCGGCCATGACAACGATGTCCGCCTCTCGCGTGTGCCGCCCGATGTCCGGCGTCCCCGTGTGGCAGATGGTGACGGTGGCGTTGGCGCCGCGCGCCTTGTTGCTGAGGAGCACCGCCAGCGGCCGGCCCACGAGCGTCGAACGGCCGACGACGACGACGTGTTTCCCGCCCGGATCGTTGCCGCTGCGGCCCAGCATTTCGACGACGCCGTGGGGCGTGCAGGGGAGCGCCCCCTCGGTCTCGCCGCGGAGGAGCCGCCCCAGGTTCACCGGGTGGAGGCCATCCACGTCCTTGGCCGGGTCGAGGGCGTCGATGATGTCGCGCTCGTTGATCTGCGGCGGCAAGGGCAACTGGGGGAGGATGCCGTGGAAGCGCGCGTCGGCGTTCAGGTCGGCGATGAGCCTGAGGAGCGCCGACTGAGTGGTGTCCGCCGGGAGGCGAAAGGTCTCGGAGAAGATGCCTGCCGCGGCGCAGTCCCCCGCCTTCATCGAGACGTAGCTGATGGAGGCGGGGTCGTCGCCGACGAGGACGGCGGCGAGGCCGGGCGTCACGCCACGCGCCCGGCAGGCGGCCACGCGGGCAGCAACGTCGGCCTTGATGCTCGCCGCCATCGCGGCCCCGTCGATCAGTTCAGCGGTCATGTCCCATAGGGTACCCGCCACGGTGCCGGAACCGCCAAGCCGCGCACCTACAGATGGGGTCGGGTACCATTCGCCCTCATGGCCACCAAGTTCGCCGTCGGCATCGACATCATCGAAATCGACCGCGTCGCCGATGTCATCGCCCGGCACGGCGACCGCTTCCTGAACCGGGTGTACACGGCGGACGAGATCGCGCACTGCCGCGGCCGAGTCAGCGAGCTGGCCGCCCGTTTCGCCGCCAAGGAAGCCGTGATGAAGGCCCTTGGGACCGGCATCCGCGGCGTCGGCTGGAGGGACATCGAGATCCTCCCGAACCGGCGGGGGAAGCCGCTGATCTTCCTTTACGGGCGCGGCGCCGAGCGCGCGGAGCGGATCGAGTTACGCGGTCTCGAAGTAAGCCTGACGCATTCGAAGGAGTACGCGATCGCCTCGGTCGTGGGGGAGCGCGCGCTGACCGAGATCGAAGACACGCCCCGGCGCGGCGAGAACGCCCTCCGCCTGATCCGCGAGAAGGGGCTCCGATGAAGCTCGTCACGGCCGAGGAGATGCGGGCGCTCGAGCGGGCAGCCGTCGAGGCCGGTTCCTCGTTCGAACAGCTTATGGAAGAAGCCGGGCTGGCGGTCGCGCAGGAAGCATGGATGCTCCTGGGGACGCTCGAAGGCCGCCGGATCACGGTGCTCGTTGGGCCGGGCAACAACGGGGGCGACGGGCTGGTGGCGGCGCGCCACCTGGCCGATTGGGGCGCCACGGTGGCCGTCTACCTCCCCCGCCAGCGCCGCGACGAATCGCTCTACGACGAACTCCGGGCGCGCGAGGTGCCCATCATCGCGGGCGAGTCGGACCCCGAGGCGACGGTGCTCGATCAGCTGCTGAACGACGCCGACCTCGTCATCGACGGCATCCTTGGCATTGGCAAGATGCGGCCGTTGGACCCGGAGGAGCCGTTCGCGGTAGCCCTCGCCCACCTCGCCGCCGCTCGTCGAGGTTACACGCCGCCCAAGGTGCTGGCGGTCGACCTCCCGACGGGGATGGACGCCGACACCGGCGCGACCGACCCGCTGGCGGTGCCGGCCGACCTCACGGTGACCTTCGGCCTTCCCAAGGTGGGCATGTACCAGGCGAACGCCGCGGCCTTCACGGGCCGGGTCCAGGTCATCGACATCGGTATCCCGAAGGCGGCGCAGGACGCGGTGAAGCTCGAACTGCTGACCTCCCGCTGGGCGCGGGAGACGCTCCCGGCGCGGCCAGAGGATGCGAACAAGGGCACCTTCGGCCGCGTGCTCGTGGTCGGCGGCTGCCGGCGCTACGTGGGCGCGGTGCGGCTCGCCGCGACGGCAGCCTACCGGGCCGGCGCAGGCCTCGTCACGATCGCCTGCCCGGGCAACCTTGTCCCCTCCCTCGCGCCCGCACTCGCCGAGGCGACCTGGCTCCCGCAGGAAGCGGCCGAAGACGGCGGTCTCCGCGGCGAAACCGCCGTCGCCCTCCGGACGGAGTGGCGGAGCTTCGACGCCGCCGTCATCGGCCCCGGCATGGGCAACACGGACGACACCCGCGCCCTGGCGTGGGCAATCCTGCCGGACATCGCCATCGACCTCCCGAAGGGCGCCGTGATCGACGCCGACGCGCTCAACGCCCTCGCAACGATGCCAGACGCCCCGGACCGGCTGCCGGCCAACGCCATCCTGACGCCGCATCCGGGGGAACTGGCACGGCTGCTGGGGACGACGGTGCCGGACATCCAGGCGCGGCGGCTCGAAGCCACGCGGGAGGCCGCGGCTCGTTACCGCTGCACGGTCGTCCTGAAGGGGGCGCACTCCGTCATCTCCCATCCCGGCGGGCAGACCGCACTGAGCCCGTTCGCGAACCCGCTGATGGCGACGGCCGGCGCCGGCGACGTGCTCGCGGGGATGATCGGCGGCTACCTCGCCCAGGGAGTGGAGCCGTTCGCCGCAGCCTGCCTGGGGGTCTATCTTCACGGCGCCAGCGGCGAGGCCCTCCGCGAAGACTACGGCTCGGCCGGGTTGCTGGCGGGGGAACTGGCGGACCGGCTGCCCCGCGTCGTCAAGGAGATAGCGGCACCCTGATGCTATACTGTGAGCCAACGTTATCCTTTTCTGCGAGCAGCATGTGACCCGTCGCGTCGTCGTCACCGGCATCGGCATGATCACCCCCGTGGGGCACAATGCCTGTGACAGCTGGGAGGCTCTCGTCGCCGGGCGATCAGGCGTTACGCGGGTTTCGCTGTTCGACCCCGAAGGCCATGAGTCGCAGGTCGCCGGCGAGGTCAAGGACTTCGACCCGGCGAAGTACATGGACCGCAAGGAAGCCCGCCGCGCCGACCGGACGACGCAGTTCACCTTCGTCGCGGCGAACGAAGCCCTCGCCCAGAGCGGCTACGTCATCGACCCCGCGGACGGGACGCGCGTCGCGATCATCATCGGGACCGCGATCGGCGGGATCACGACCCTGGTGCAGGAATACGACACCATGCGCGACCGGGGCCCGGGCCGGGTCAGCCCGTTTCTCGTGCCGATGATGCTCCCGGACATGTCGAGCGGGCAGCTCAGCATCAAGCTCGGGGCGAAGGGCGTGAACTACTGCCTCGTGAGCGCCTGTGCCAGCGGCGCCGACAGCATCGGCGAGGCGGCGAACATCATCCGCCGGGGCGACGCGGACGTGGCCATCGCCGGCGGCACGGAGGCGGCGATCACCCCGATCGCGTTCGCGGGCTTTTCCGCGGCGAAGGCCCTGACCGCCAGCCGCAACGACGATCCCGCCCGCGCATCGCGGCCGTTTGACGCGACGCGCGACGGCTTCGTGATGGGCGAAGGCGCCGGGACGCTGCTGCTGGAGGGCGAAGACCACGCCCGGGCACGCGGCGCCACCATTCTCGCCGAGCTCGCCGGCTACGCCGCCACCAGCGACGCCTTCCACATCACCCAGCCCGACGAACAGGGCGAAGGCGCCGCGCGGGCGATGAAGCTCGCCCTCGCCCAGGCTGGCCTCCAGCCCGACGACATCGACTACGTGAACGCTCATGGCACCTCGACCCAGATGAACGACCGGCTGGAGACGCTCGCCCTGAAGCGGGTCTTCGGCGACTACGCCTACGAACTTCCGATCAGCTCAACCAAGTCCATGACGGGGCACCTTCTCGGGGCGGCCGGGGCCGTGGAGGCGGTGGTCTCGGTGATGGCGCTCCGCCACGGGATCATCCCGCCGACGGCGAACTACGAGCAGCCGGACCCCGGCTGTGACCTCGACTACGTGCCGAACGTGGCACGCGCGGCGACGCTGGAAGCGGTGATGTCGAACTCGCTGGGCTTTGGCGGCCACAACGCGAGCCTCGTCTTCCGCCGCTATGAGCCCTAAGCGATGACAGCGTCGGTGGGCCGGCCCCGCGCGAGGTGGCGGCTGCGCGACCCCTGGGCCCACCAGAAGGGCATCGCCAACTTCCCGCCCATCGTCGCGACGGTTCTCGCCGCCCGGGGGATCACCACCCGCGCCCAGGCCGACCTGTTCTACAAGCCCCAACTCGCGGACGACCACGACCCTCTCCAACTGCCGGGGATGCACGAAGCCATCGAGCGCGTCCGCCGGGCGATCGCGGACCGCGAGACCATCGCGCTCTACGGCGACTTCGACGTCGACGGCGTCACCTCGGTCGCCGTGCTCTACCTGGGCCTGCGGCCGCTGGGCGCCGTGACGGTGAACTACATCCCGGATCGCTTCGAAGAGGGCTACGGCCTCAACGTCGGGGCCGTGGCGAAACTCCGGAAGGGCGGCGCCGGGCTCCTCGTCACCGCCGACTGCGGCATCAGCTCCGTCGCCGAGGTGGCCTACTCGAACGAACTGGGCATGGACGTCATCATCCTCGACCACCACACGGTGCCGGAGGAGATGCCGGCGGCGGTGGCGGCGGTCAACCCCAAGCGGCCGGATTCGCCCTACCCCTTCGACGAACTGGCGGCGGTCGGGGTCGCTTATCGCTTCCTCCAGGTGCTGTACGAGTCGTATGGCCGGAAGCTGCCGGAGGATGAGTTCCTCGACCTCGTGGCGTTGGGCACGGTGGTTGACGTCGCGCCGCTCGCGGACGAGAACCGCCAGATCGTCACCGAGGGGCTGAAGCGGATGCAGGGCGGGCTCCGGCCGGGGCTGGAGGAGCTGGCCCGGGTCGCGGGAACGCCGGCGGAGCGGTTCAACGCCGAGACGCTCGGGTTCGCACTCGGGCCGCGGATGAACGCCGCCGGGCGGATGGCACACGCGAACATCGCGCTCGACCTCCTCCTCGCCGAGTCGCCGCTGACGGCGCGGCCGCTGGCTGAGCAACTCGATGCCCTCAACCGCCAGCGCCAGCAACAGACCGAGGAGATGATGGCGATCGCCGAGGAGCTCTGTGGCGCCGCGGACGACCCGCTGATCATGGTTGGGGCGCCGGAGTTCCACCCGGGCATCGTCGGGATCGTGGCGGCGCGGCTGGCCGAGCGCCGCCACCGCCCCGCGATTGTCTACACCGAGGGCACGGAGGAGAGCCGCGCCAGTGCCCGCAGCATCCCCGATTTCGACATCGTGGGGGCCATCCGCAAAGAGAAGACGCTGCTCCTCCGCCACGGTGGGCATCGCGCCGCCGCGGGCTTCACCGTCGCGACAAAGGATGTCGCCCTCCTCCGGGAGAGGCTCGTGAACCACGCGGCTGAAACCCTGGCGGGCGAGGCGCTCCGGCCGGTCATCGACATCGACGCTGAGGCGCCGCTGGCGACCCTGAGCGGCCTCGAGATCAAGGGGCTGATGCGGTTCGAACCATGCGGGCAGGGGAACCGGAAGCCGGTCCTCCTCAGCCGCGGCGTCCGCCTCATGAACTCCCGGGCGGTGGGTTCGGACGGGTCCCATCTGAAGGTAACGGTGAAGGACGGGATGGCGACCTGGCCGGCCATCGCCTTCCGCCAGGCCGAGGCCGAACTCGCGGACGAAGTCGACATCGTCTATTCCCTTTCGCGCGAATGGCGGAGCGAGCGGGTGGAGTTGGAGATCCTGGACATCGCCCCGAGCTCCCACGCTCGCGGCCTCGAACGGTCGTAATGGACGCGGAGATCACGCTCGGACCGGATGGCGAACGGGCGCTGCGCGAGGCCGAGCGCTTCTGCTGGGAGGCGAACGTCGCCATTCTTGCCGCGGAACACCTGCTGGCGGGCGCGCTCCTCGTGCTTCATCGCGGCGGCGATGCTGCTCTCCCGGGCGAAGCCGCACTGAAGGCAGCCCTGCTCGCCACCCTGGGGCGGGGCGACGAGACGTTGACGGACAACGTGATGTGGGGCTCAGCCGCTCGCCAGGCGCTCAACACCACCGCCCGGCTGCTCGCCGAATCCGGGAAGACGGTGATCGGGGCACGGGAAGTCGCCGCCGGGGTCATCGCCTCTGGCGAGGCCGGCCCGATGTTCTTCAGCGCCCTCGGGACAACGAAGGCGGATCTGCTCGTGGCGCTGGACTGAGGCGAGCGGGACTCCACGGCGGGATTTCGAGAGACGAACGAGGGGGCGCCGATTGGCGCCCCCTCGCTGGTTGTTGGCCGTGGCCCGGGGCTTATGCCTTGTCGCGCCAGGTCTTCATGATGTGGGTGTAGGGGAACCAGGCCGTCGGGCGGTAGTTCTCGATGTCCGAGTTCCAGAAGTAGGTGCGAGTGTCGGTGCTGAAGTAGATTTCGTACTGCTCTTCAGCGACGTGCTCCTCGATCTGCTTCACGGTCTGGAGGCGCTCCTGCATGTTGAACTGCCCACGCTGCTTGTCCATGAGGTCCTCGAGCTTCGAGTCGTTCACGTAGCTGAGGTTGATGCGGCCGCGCTTCGGCTTCATGGTGAAGCGCTCGGTGACGAAGTCGAGCCAGTACGGCACCGCCCGGGGGCTGTGGCCCATGCCTTCGTACTGCCCCTGGTAGGTGGTGCTGATGTACTGGGCGTAGGGAGCCGTCTGGTCCTTGATGTTGATGCCGATTTCCTTGAGCTGGGCCTGGGCGAGGGTAGCCGTGTCCACGTAGGCCTGGGTGTAGATCGCGGCGTCGGCGTGGTCCCAGGTGGTGTCGATCGTCTTGCCTTCACCGATAACGGCGTCAAGCAGCTTCCGGGCTTCGACCTTGTTGTACTCCCAGTACTTGGCCTGGGGCAGATCCTTCACCTGCCGGGCGTAGGGGAAGGCCACATGGTAGAGCTGGTCCGGCACACCCTCGCCCTTGGAGATGGCGTCGCGGATGGCCTTGCGGTTGAGGCCCATGCTGATGGCCTGGCGGACGCGCTTGTCGTTGAACGGCGGCTTGTCCGTGCGAAGGTAGATGTAGCCACCGATGCCCTGCGTCTCGTCCGACTTGGCGTCGGGCCGGTTCTTCTTGATCTGGTCGCGCTCGTCCGGGAGGAAGAGCCAGGTGAGGTCCACCGACTTCGCGGAGAAGTCGGCCACGCGCTTGGCCTGGTCGGTCGTGATGAAGACCTTGACGTCGTCGAAGTAGGGGTAAGGCTTGTCGTAGTAGTCCGGGTTCTTCTTGAAGCTGAGGCTGACCCCGGTCTGGAACTCGGTGTGGATGAAGGGACCGCTGCCGACCATCTTGGTGGCGGCGTCGGCGCTCTCCGCGTGCTCCTTGGGGGAAATCCAGGCTCCCAGGTTGCCCCCGGTGTAGAAGACGAAGTCAGCGTAGGGGATCTTCGTGGTGATCTTGACCGTGGCCGGGTCCGGGATCTCGATCTTGTCGACGAAGGAGAGGCCCGACTTGTGGACGGACTTCTCGAAGTTCATGTAGCGGTCGAAGGCGTAGCGGACGTCTTCGGCGGCGAGCGCGCGGCCGTTGTGGAACTTCACGTTCGGCTTCAGCTTTATGATGAGCGTGAGCGGGTCCGGCTGCTCGGGCATCGTCGTGGCGAGGTCCGGCTCCATCGCGTTGTCTGCCGGGGCCACTTCGGGCGTGCCCGCCTTGAACCGGTAGAGCTTGCTGTAGCTCAGGCCGTTCATATAGGCGTTGACGAAGCTGGTCTGGGTGTACGGGTCCAGGCTCGGCGGCGGCGACGAGATCTGGAACGAGAACGACCCGCCCGGCTTCGGCTGCTTCGCCGCAGTGGGCGACGCGGCGGCAGTCGGCAGCAGGCCCTGGCCGCCGCCGGTGTCGTCATCATCGTCGCCGCAGCCGACGAGAGCGATGCTGGCGGCCCCGACGCCGGCGATGGCGGTGCCCTGGAGCGCCGTGCGGCGGCTTACCTTGCGCCGCAACCAGTAGTTGGTCCGTTCGTCCATGGATGATTCCCCCTCTGTGCCCTCGTGTGGGTAAGGGCTCGCTAAGTCTACGACGCCTGGCGCAGCCGCGGATCCAGTACGTCCCGGAGGGCGTCGCCGAACAGGTTGAACGCAAGCACGGCGACGCTGATGGCTGCTCCCGGGACGAACGCTGTCCACCAGGCCTGTTCCCAGAAGGCGCGGGTGTCCTGGAGCATCTTGCCCCAGCTCGGGTGCGCGTTCGTTGCGATGCCGAGGCCCAGGAAACTGAGGGCGGCTTCAGCAAGGATCGCGTTCCCGATCTGGATGCTGGCGATGACGATGATGGGTGCGACGACGTTGGGCAGCACGTGCCGGGCGATCACCCGCGGCGGGGCGTTCCCGATGGAGATGGCTGCCTCGATGTATTGCAGGTTGCGGATGCCGAAGACCGAGCCCCGGACGATGCGGGCGGTGGTTGGCGTGATGATGATGGCGATCGCCATCGTCACGCTGATGAACGACGGGTCGAAGATGCTGACGAAGAAGATGGCGAGAATCAGCGGGGGGAAGCCGAGCACGGTGTCGAGGATGCGGCTGATGACGAGGTCGACCCAACCACCGAAGTAGCCGGAGACGAGGCCGAAGACGGTGCCGAAGATCGTCCCGAAGAAGACCGCCGCAAACCCGATCCCCAGGGAGATCCGGCTGCCGATGATCACCCGGCTGAACATGTCGCGGAAGAGGTTGTCGGTCCCGAAGGGGTGAGAGAGGCTCGGCGAAGAGAGCTTCGGGTTCTTCGTGGGGTTCACGGCGTCCGCCGCCTGGGGGGCAAGCTCGTTCGCGAAGATCGCGACAAGGACGAGGAGGATGCAGACGATACAGGCCGCAGTGCCGACTGGCTTCGAACGGGCGGTGCGCAAGAGCGACTGCCGCCAGTTCAGGTGGCGCCGGAAGTCTTCTGCGATGACGGGGCGGACGGCGGGCGTGGCAGCCATCAGTGGTACCTGATCCGGGGGTCGAACCAGGCGTAGCTGAGGTCGACCACAAGGTTATTCAGCACGAGGATGGCGGCGAAGAAGAGGACGAGGCCCTGGACCTGCGGGTAGTCCTTGATCAGGGCGGCGCCGAGCGTGAGGTTCCCGAGGCCAGGAAGGCTGAAGATGTTTTCGAGGACGACGGTGCCGCCGAAGAGCACGCCGACCTGGAGCCCGAAGAGGGTGATCACGGGGATCATCGCGTTCTTGAGCGCGTGGCGGATCACCACAACCTGGCCGGAGAGGCCCTTCGCGCGGGCGGTCCGGATGTAGTCCTGCCGAAGCACCTCGAGCATCGCCGAACGGGTGACGCGGGCGAGGCTCGCGCTCAGGGCAAGGCCGAGGGCGAACGCCGGGAGGTAGAGCTGCTCAAGGTTCTTCGCAGGGTCGTGCCAGAAGTCGACGTAGCCGATCGGCGGGCTGTAGCCCCACCACTTCGCCGGGAAGATGATCAGCATTGTCCCAAGCCAGAACGACGGGATGCTGAGCCAGCCGATGGTCACAAACCTCAGGAGGTAATCCAGGGGGCCATCCTGGCGAATCGCGGAAACCACGCCGACGGGGATGGCGATCGCGATGGCGAAGACAGTCGAGAGCACAGTGAGTTCGATGGTGAGAGGGATCCTCGTCCGGATCTCTCCCCAGACGTCGCGTTTGCTGATGAGGGTGGTGCCCCAGTCGCCGCGGGCAAGGTTGCCCATGTAGACGAAGTACTGGGTAACGACGGGTTTGTCGAGGCCGAGCTCTTCGCGGATGGCCTGGCACTGCTGTTCGTCCACGTCGGGCGTAGCAAGGACGATAGCGCAGACGTCCCCGGGGATGAGTCGCACGGCCGTGAAGACGACGATGCTGATGGTCAACAACACGAGCAGGGCAAAGAGCGCGCGCTTGACGATGTACTGCGACACTGGACGGAGCCCGCCTCCCGCAGGCTGGCGGTGAGCCGCCAGTCCATGCCACCACCGGGGCCCGCGCCGGGCCCGCCGGGGAATTGGCGCATTATCCGCGTGGCCCCGCTGCCACACAAGCTTTTTCTTTCGACGGCATAGTTCCCGTCGATTTAGCCGTCCGTGGCAACCCCGGCTTCGCGCAGGGCCGCGTGGAGGCCCTCGTACCCGAGGAACTGGTGGGCGGTCATGCCTTCCTTACGGGCGGCTTCGATGTTGTGGGGAAGGTCGTCGGTGAAGAAGCAGCGCGCGATGGTGACGCCGATCCGCTCGGCGGCGAGGTGGTAGATGCGCGGGTCGGGCTTCGCCAGCCGCACCGTGGCCGAATTGATGATGTCGTGGAAGAGGGAGTCGATGCGGTAGTGGTCGCGGAGTTCGTCTTCGAGGCCGGGTGCGGCGTTGCTGAGGAGGCCGACCCGGTAGCGCTGACGAAGCCGTTCGAGGAGTGGAATCATCCCGGGGTTGAACTCCGGTGTGCGGCCGGCAAGACGCCTCCCCTGGGGACGGTTCTCCTCAAGGGCGGCCATCACCGCGTCCGCGACTGCTACCCCAGCGACCCCGGCGACGGCTTCGTGAGCGGCGCCGAGCCATTCGACCTCGCTGCCGTCGCCCACGCGCAGCCGGAGCCAGCCAGGGTTGTCGATGTAGACAGCCTTCCAGAGGAACCCGGAGGGAAGCCCGTGGCGGCGTTCGATGATGGCGTAGGGCGAGTCCGGGGCGTCGCCGGAGGGGCTGCCGGGGACGATGACGCCACCGAAGTCGAAGATGACCGCTTCAATTGGTCCTGGCATGAGGACTGATTCTCCTCGACTCGCGGCTACGGGCGAGACCGCCCCGTCGTTGCGGGCGAGGGAGTCCGCGTAGGGGTTCCGCCCGATTCCCATGGGGCAACCGAACCCCGAGGATAGTGGATGGCGGGGGCTCGAGGTTAGGGAGATGACTCAGAGCCACACGAATCGACCACCATGCCCACTCTGCGGGCGCGTGACGCGTGCCCATTCGCGCCTTGTCCTGGCGGATGTCGAACCGGTAGGACGCGGGCGCACCACCAGCTACGCAACGGTTATCTGCCGCGACTGCGCCTTCGCGATGGTCCTGCGGTCCGAAGCTGGCGCGGCCCGGGCGGGGCACTGACCGGGCCAGCGAGGCCGCGAACCGGCGGAGTCGAGCTCCCGGTCCGCCATCTGACGGGGCCGCCCCTGGCCGCATACAATGACTGCCAGAGCCTGAAGCGGAGCGAGCATGCAAGATGTCCTCGCGATGATCCTGGCGGGCGGGCAGGGTGACCGGCTCTCGGTCCTGTCCGACCAGCGCGCCAAGCCTGCCGTCATCTTCGGCGGCCAGTACCGCATCATCGACTTCGCCCTGAGCAACTGCGCGAACAGCGGGATCACCCGCGTCGCCGTCGCGACCCAGTACCGGCCACGTTCGCTCTTCAACCACATCGGCGCCGGGCGGGCCTGGGGTCTCGACACCCTCGATGCCGGCATCCAGATCCTTCAGCCCTACCTGGGGCGGGCCGACATGGACTGGTACCAGGGCACGGCTGACGCGGTCTACCAGAACCTCTACATGGTCGAAGAAGCCCGCACGGAAGAGGTCCTCATCCTCGCCGGCGACCACATCTACCTGACGTCCTACCGCAACATGATCGCCTACCACCGCGCCAAGCAGGCCGATGTCACCGTCGCCGTCTACTCCGTGCCACGGGAGGACGCCCACCGCTTCGGCGTGCTCGACCTCGACAGCGACGGCCGGATGATCGACTTCCAGGAGAAGCCGGCCAAGCCGCGCTCGCCGTGGGTTTCGATGGGCGTCTACGTCTTCAACAAGGACGTGCTTGTCGAGCAGCTCCAGGCGGACGCGGACCTCGGCGACCAGAGCCGCCACGACTTCGGCCGCGACATCATCCCCCGGATCTTCGAAACCCACCGGGTGTTTGGCTACCAGTACCAGGCCTACTGGCGCGACGTCGGCACCATCGAGTCCTACTGGTCGGCGAACATGGACCTCCTCGCCCCGACGCCGCAACTCGACCTCGCCGACCCGGACCTTCGCCTGCGGACGGCGGGCTCGATCATGCCCCCGGCGAAGTTCGGGCCCCGGGCCGAGGTCCACGAAAGCCTCGTCTCCCCCGGTGCCCAGATCGACGGCATGGTGCTCCGGTCGGTCATCTCGCCCGGGGTCGTCATCGAAGACGGCGCCATCGTCCGCGACTCCGTCATCCAGCACCGCTGCATCATCCGGGCGGGGACGGTGATCGACCGCGCGATCCTCGACAAGGAAGTGACGGTGGGCGCGGGTTCGATCGTCGGGCACGGCGACAACTACACACCGAACCTGGAGCGGCCCGACATCGTCAACGCGGGGATCACGATCATCGGCAAGCGGGTCGTGGTCCCGGCGGGCCTGCAGATCGGCCGGAACGTCGTCATCGGGCCCGGGGTGGAGCAAGAGCTTGTCGACACGGGCCACCTGGAGAGCGGAGCCACGGTCCACCCGGAACAGATGCCGCTCCACCTCTTCGTCTGACCATGCGGCTCTACCAGCTCGACGAGGCGCGCGCGTTGCTGCCCCGGGTCGTCCCGGTGCTGCGGCGGTTGCAGGCGACGCTGACCGAGTACCGTGCGGTCCAGGCGAGCATCCAGGCCCTCGCGCGCGGGTCTTCCGGCGACGGCCACGCTCTCGCCGACCCCTGGGCCGAAGGCGGCGAGGATCGGGTGGAGGCACTGGAAGAGCAACTCCGGGAGGCAGTCGGGCAGCTGGACGGATGGGGGATCGAAGTGAAGGACCCGGCCCGCGGCCTGATTGACTTCTACTGGGAACGCGAGGGCGAGGTGGTCTACCTCTGTTACCTGCTGGGCGAACCCGAAATCGCGTTCTGGCACACCCTTTCGGCGGGCTTCGCGGGGCGCCAGCCGGTGGAATAGCCATCCCCTTGCGGGAGGCTGCTACAATCCGCGCACTTCCGACTCACCAGGGGTCCGCCATGGCCGCAGCCACATCCACCCGCGACATCTTCATCCAGGCCAACGGCCTCCGGCACCACCTCATCGCCCGCGGTCACCCGGGCTCGCCGGTCGTGATGATGATCCACGGACTGGCGGGCCAGGCCCACGTCTTTGACAACATCGCAACCAGGCTCTCCGCGAAGTACCACGTCTACTGCCTCGACGTCCGCGGCCGCGGCGAATCCGAGTGGGGCCCCGCCGACGGCTACCACGTCGACAACTACGTCGCCGACCTCGAGGCCGTGCGCGAGGGGCTGGGGCTGCACCGTTTCAGCCTCGTGGGGACTTCGATGGGCGGGATCATCTCGATGAACTACGCCGCTCGATTCCCGGAGCGGGTGGAGCGGGTCGTCCTCAACGACATCGGCCCCGAGATCGACCCGGCGGGCCTGGTGCGGATCCGCGAATACGTGGGCAAGGCCCCCGACGCCTTCCCCGACATGAAGGCCGTCGTCAAGTACTACAAGGAACACTACGGCCCGATGGTGGAGCGGCTCCCGGAGGACCAGGTGGCCGAGTTCGCACGCTGGAACGTCCGCCGCAATGACGTGGGCGTCTACGTCTGGAAGATGGACCCCGCCGTCCGGACGGCGATCGCCCCGCAAGGCGCGCAGGACCCGTGGGCCGCCTACCGCGCCATCGCAGTGCCCATCCTTATCCTCCGGGGCGCGCAGAGCGACGTGCTTTCGGCCGACGGGGCCCGGAAGATGCTGGCCGAAAATGCGAACGCGCGGCTGGTAGAAGTGCCAGGAGTGGGGCACGCGCCGGTGCTCGTCGAAGCCGAGGCAGTGAAGGCGCTGGAATCCTTCATTGCCGGGTAGCGAAGAGGCGGGTTCCCGGCGCTGGGTGCGGCGCCACCCCACGCTCGCGGGGGCGGCAGTCTTCGCAGCGCTCGCCGTCGCAGCGGCATGGTCGGCGGCGGTGTACCTCGGATGGGGCTGGCCCGCGGGGTTCAGCGGCGCCACCATCCTTGCCGGGATCGCCCTCCTGGCGGGCGGCGCCGCGCTGTCAGGCGCCGAGATGTCCGACCCAGCCCGGCGCGGCCCCTGGACCGGGTCGGCTCCCTCTCGACTGTTGTGGGCGGGCAAGGCGGACGGCTTCGGGTTTGAGCGCGCCGCCAGGACGCTGGTGCTTGCCTCGCCGCTCGTCCTTGCCGTGGGATTCGCGCTCCTCGGCCTTTCCGCAGTCTCCTGACCCGCGCTCCTGCTAGGGCCGGAGGGCGATCTTGAGGACGCCGCCGTCACGCTTCCGGAACATGTCATAGGCCGCCGGCGTCTCACTGATCTTCATCGAGTGGGTGAGCAGGGGCCGGAGGTCTACCTTGCCGCCGGAGATCATGCCCATGAGGCGCCGCAGGCGTTCGGTGCCGATCGGGCAGAGCGTCGTCACGAGCTTGCGATGGATGAACGAGCCGCTCGTCGGCAGGTTGAGCACGGGGAAGCGCCCGTAGACGCCGACGCTGCTGACGGTCCCACCGAGACGCGCGACGGCGCAGGCGTTTTCGAAGGTCACCTGGTGCCCGAGCGCCTCGACGGCGATGTCGACGCCGCGGTTTCCGGTCAGCGCCATGATCCGCGCGACGGCTTCGCCCGGTTCGACGACGATGTCCGCGCCCATCCGCTTCGCCATGGCCTGGCGCTCCGGGATCGACTCGACGGCGATGATCAGCCCGGCGCCGAGCGCGCGTGCCCCGGCCGTTGCGCAAAGCCCCACCGGCCCCTGGGCGAAGACGGCAACGCTGTCGCCGGCCTTGATCTCGGCGCGCTCGATGGCCGCGAAGCCCGTCGACATGATGTCGCTCGCGAAGAGCACCTGCTCGTCTTCGAGGTTGTCCGGGATCTTCGCCATCGTCGTCTGGGCGCCGCTGACCAGGAAGAATTCGCCCTGCGCCCCGAAGAGGAGGTTGCCCGGCGAGTTGAAGGAGCTGCAGACCGAGTGCTGGCCCTCCGAGCAGTTGCCGCAGGTGCCGCAGCAGAGCAGGCAACTGCTGATGACGCGGTCGCCCGGCTTGAACGCGGTAACCCCGGCGCCGACCGCTTCGACCACACCGACGGCCTCGTGGCCCATTGGCACCCCGGCGGGCACCGGCAGGTCGTCGACGACGTGGATGTCGCTCCCGCAGATGGTGCTGAGCGTTGTCCGGATGATGGCCTGACCGGGGCCGGGTTGGTCGGGGTAGGGGATGGTGGCCATGGCGACCTGGCCTTCGGCGGTCTTGACGCATGTGTTGGACTGGGGCATCTCGGTTCCTCCTGGGTTGTGCGCGCCCATTGTGCCCCAGGTGGCCCGGTGCGTGCCTGATGCAGGTCATGCCGCCCGTTGGTCGACGGCGGGCCAGCGTTCGCGTCAGTCGAGAACCGGCAGCCGGGAGCGGCGGGGTTCGCGGACGGCACGGTCGAGCAGGCGGAAGGCGAGGAAGACGGAGCAGACCGCCACCCCCATCGCGACGACGGTGTGCCGCTCGCCGACCCCGTCCGCGAGCATGCCGATGGGGAGCCCGGCGAGGTTCGACGCGGCGAAGGCGAGGAACGTCAGGGCGAGCACACGCCCGTAGAAGGATGGCTCGACGCGGGCGAGGACGACGGCGCCGTTCAGCGTCTGGAAGGCGCCACTGCCCGCCCCGACGAAGAACATCGCCACGCCGAGGAGGAAGTAGGACGGCGCGAACCCAACGCCGATGAGGGCGACGCCGAAAGCCGCGCAGGCGCCCGCGTAAATGAACGACGCTTTCGGCGAATCGGCCAGCGAGGCGACGAAGATGCTGGCGATGAGCCCGCCGACCGCGTTCACGGCCAGGAGCAGGGTGATGCTGCCAGCGCCGCGGTGGAGTTCGTTTTCCACCAGCCCGGGGAGCACGGTGACATAGGCGAACCCGAACATGATTGTCAGCACGTAGGAGAGCACAAGCGTCCCCAGCGAGCGGTGGTGGTAGACGTAGTTGAGACCGCTGAGGATCTCGCTGAGCACGCCTTTGCGTTCGCCCTCGCGGGCCGGGGAGTCGGGCAGCACCCAGGTCGAAAGCATGGCCCCGACGTAGAGCAGGGTCATGGTGAAGAACGCCCCGGCGGGGCCGAGGACGTGAATGCTCAGCAACGCCCCCGCCGCCAGCGGGCCAATGATCCGGGAGGCGTTGAGCGCCACCTGGGTGAGGGCGATCGCGTTTCCCCGCCGGCGTGCGTCGACGAGGTCGACGACGAACGCGGTGCGGGCGGGGCCAAGGAAGGAGAACCCGGCCCCAATTGCGAACGACCCGGCGGCCAAGAAGATGATCCGCATCTGCCCGGTGGCCTCCAGCAGCGCGAGGCTCAGGAACGAGGCAGTAATGGTCGCCTGGCAGGCGAGGATCACCTTCTTCTTCGAGAGGCGGTCGGCCATGGCCCCACCGAGCGGCCCGAGGACGAACTGCGAAAGCCCCTGGGCGAAGACGACGAAGCCCACGGCCGTGTTCTCGCCGGTCAGGTGGAAGGCGACGACGCTCTGGACCACCGTGGACATGAAGAAGGCGACGAACGCCAGGAGGGACCCCGTCCAGAGCGTCCTGAAGTTGCGCGATGCAAGGGCCGCAAATGTCTCGCCGAACCAGCCTGTCACCGTCCCCGACTCTACGGGCTGGGCCGCCCACGGTCACATCGGCGGTTCGGGGCCGGGCGGGCGCCGCGGCGGGGCCTATTGGCCGTTGCCGCGCCCCCGCCGGAACTCGTAGGCTCTTGGCATGTCCTTCCTCAGCCTGGTCGCGAAGAACCTCTTCCGCCAGCCGGTGCGGGCCTTCCTCGCCTGTCTCGGCATCGCTGTCGGGATCACGACGGTGGTCGCGCTGGGGGTGATCGTGGAAGGCTTCAAGAACTCGTCCGGCGCGATCATGACGATGGGGGAGGCCGACTTCTTTGTCGCGCAGAACGGCGCCTCCGACCTCAGCTTCAGCACCCTGCCGGAGTCCACCGAATCGGAAATCGCGGCCCAGCCTGGCGTCGAACGAACGGCCCCGGCCATCTTCCACATCACCAGGGCCGGGGCGAACCCGTTCTTCTTCCTCCTCGGGCTGAAGCCGTCGGACATCTCGATGAGCCCGCCCCCGCTGGTCGCTGGCCGCCTGATTGCGGAGGGCGCACCGGACGAGGTCCTTCTCGGGGATGAGGCAGCGGCCCAACTCGGCGTCGCCCCGGGCGACCCGCTGAAGCTGGCGGATCACTCGTTCCAGGTGGTTGGGGTCTACCACACGGGCGAAAAGTTCGAGGACAACGGCGGCAAGGCCAGCCTGACGACGGTCCAGGAGATCGCCGCCAAGCCGGGGTCCCTCTCGGTGGTGTACGTCTACGTCGTTCCGGGCACCGACGTCGGCAAGGTAGCCGACGCGATCGAAAAAGCCGTCCCGCTGGCGGCGTCGATCGTGGACATTGACGACTACGACAAGGTCGACCAGGGCTTCCGGATCATCGAAGCACTGAACGCGGCCATCATCGTCATCGCGGTGGGCGTCGGCGCTATCGGGGTGATGAACACGATGGTGATGTCGGTCTACGAACGGACACGGGAGATCGGCGTGCTGCGGGCGGTGGGCTGGAGCGGGTTCCGCGTCCTCCGGATGATCGTGACCGAGTCGCTGCTGCTCTGCCTGGTCGCGGCGATCGCGGGCACGGCGCTTGGGGTCGCGGCGGTCGAGGGGGTGATGCGCATCCCCGCGGTCAAGAGCCTGCTCGAACCTGAATACTCGACGGACATCTTCGTCCGCGCGCTTGGTGTCGCCGTGGTCGTGGCGCTGGTAGGGGCGGCCTACCCCGCCTACCGGGCCATCCGCCTCACGCCGATGGAGGCCCTCCGCTATGAGTGAAGCGCCGGCGGTTTCCGTCCGCGGAGTCTCGCGCGTGTTCGAGGACGGCCGGCTGCGAGCGCTCGACGGGGTCGACCTGGACGTGGCCACGGGGGAATTCGTGGCAATCATGGGGCCGTCGGGGTGCGGCAAGTCGACGCTCCTCCACCTGATCGCCGCGCTCGACCGGCCGACGGAGGGCAGCATCATGGTGGGCGGCCACGACCTGGCCGGCCGGGCGAACCTCAACCACTACCGTGCCCGGGACGTGGGGATCGTCTTCCAGCTGGACAACCTCCTGCCGACGCTGAGCGCGAGCGAGAACGTCCAGGTGCCGATGTTCGGGCACCAGCGTTCCGGGCGCGCCCGGCATCGGCGGGCAGAGGAGCTCCTCGGCGTCGTGGGCCTCGCCGGGCGCGCGCACACCCGCCCGCCGCAGCTTTCCGGGGGAGAGCGCCAGCGCGTGGCCATCGCCCGGGCGCTCGCGAACAGCCCGGCCCTGCTGCTCGCCGACGAGCCCACCGGCCGGCTGGATTCGGAATCGGGCATGCGGATCCTGGAGCTGCTGAAGCGGCTCCGGGAGGAACGGCGGCTGACGGTCGTGGTGGTAACGCACGACCCGCGAGTGGCGGCTCAGGCAGACCGCATCATCGAGATGCTCGACGGCCGCATCGTCGGGGAACGGATCCAGGCACAAACTCCGGCGGCTGCCGCGAGCTCCTGAGCGGCCCCCCGGTAATGCAGAAGGGGCGCCCGGATTGGACGCCCCTTCGCTGGTTGTGCCGCCGAAGGCCAGAAGGCTACTTCGTCACGATGTGGATGGTGCAGGCCGAGCAGAGGCCGATGACGTGGGCGAGGCCCACCTTCGACCCTTCGACCTGGCGCCCGCCGGCCTGCCCGCGCAGGTGGAAGACGATTTCGGCGATGTTGGCGACCCCGGTGGCGCCGAGGGGGTGACCCTTCGAAAGCAGGCCACCGCTGGCGTTCACCACGGCCGTCGTCGTCGGCTTGTAGGTCTTGTCGACGAAGGGCGCGACGTCCTCGGCGTACTTCGTCGGGATCTTGTTGCCAACCCACGGTGCGCCGCTGGCGACGTGCTTGCCGGCTTCGCCATCACCGCAAAGGCCGAGGTTTTCGTAGTGAAGCAACTCGGCGGTCGCGAAGCAGTCATGGAGTTCGACCTGGCTGAGGTCCTTGGGACCAAGGCCGGCCTGCTCGTAGGCGATCTTCGCGGCGTTGCGGGTGAGGGTGTTGATGTCGGGGAGCGTGAGGTCGCGGTCGCTGAAGGGATCGCTGGTGAGGACGCTGGCCGCGATCTTGATGGGCTGGGTGGTGAACTGGCGGGCCTTCTCCATGGAGCAGAGGACCGCGGCGGCCGCACCGTCGCCGGTGGGGCAGCACATGAGGAGCGTGTTCGGGTAGGCGATCATCCGGCCGGAGAGCACTTCATCCAGCGGCGATTCCTTCTGGTACTGAGCCAGGGGGTTTTGCGTGCTGTGGAAGTGGTTCTTCACGCTGGCAAGGGCGAAGTGCTCCTGCTGAGTGCCGTAGGCGCGCATGTGTTCCATGCCCGCCATGCCGAAGACGGCCGGCATCATGTAGGAGCCGACGCGGCCTTCGAGGCTGGTCGCCGGGTCGCCGCGGGAGCCGAGAAGGCCCTGCTTGCCCATCTGTTCGCTGCCGACGGCCATGACGACGTCATAGGCGCCGGAGGCGATGGCGAAGTAGGCTTCGCGGAAGGCGGTGGAACCGGTCGCGCAGGCGTTGGCGACGTTGACGACGGGGATGCCCGTCTGGCCCATCTGCTGGAGGATGCGCTGGCCCGAGCCGGAAGTGGCATAGAGGTTGCCGCTGTAGAGGGCCTCCACCTGCTTCATCTCGGCCCCGGCATCTTTCAGGGCCTCAAGGCCCGCCTGGGCGGCGAGCTGGGAAAAATCACGGTCCGGGTAGCGCCCGAACTTGATCATGGAAACGCCGATGATGGCTACTTCTCGCATGGTGCCTCCTTGGTAAGCGCGAGCCCGGGACTAGACGGGGCGGAATTTGTAGGCGATGTAGGAGTTGCCTTCCCGATCTTCGGAAACCTTCTCCGTGAACATCTTGACTTTCATGCCGAACTTCAGGTTCTTGGGGTCCGGCTCGATGCCTTCGATGTTCGTGTTGACCGCGACACCTTCGGGCAGGTCGACGATGGCGACCGCGTAGGGCGCCTTCACGTAGGGCGTGGCCTGGTGGATGATCGACCAGACGTAGACTTCGCCGGTGTCGCTGAGGCGGATTGCCTCGAACGGGCCGGCACCAGAACACCTCCCGCAGAACATGCGGGGGCCGACGTAGACAGCCTTGCACTTCGTGCACTTGCTGCCGCTGAGGTAGTCCTGATCGCGGGTTGCCCCCAGCGTCAGGTGCGGGACGAGCGGACGGACTTCTGGTGCTGCTGCATTCTCAGCCATGCGAACTCCTCCTTTCGAGATCACGCGCGTGTCTGGGGCAGGGCCTCGCACACTCCGGCGGACCCGGAGCCCCGGGCAAATGCGCAGTCATTGTGGTCACCCCGGAGAGGCGCGTCAACTGCGCGTGGCGTCCCAAGGCGTCGGCCCGGGCCGATGTCTTGACAGCGCCGGGCGGGGAACCCTACCCTCTGGCCTTACAACTGAAGAAAAGAATGGCGACGATCGGGAAGAGTAGCCGGTCAGGCGAGCCTCCAGAGAGCCGGGGCAAGGTGGGAGCCCGGTGGCGGCGCGACAGGTGAATGGACCCGGGAGCCGCGGGCGCGAACGGCCGCAGGCCAACTAGCCCCCGCCGGAATGGGCACCGTTATCAGCGCCCGGGCGATCGCTCTTCGTGAGCCGTCGCTGACGCAGAGTGCCCCGGGGAACCGGGGAACAAAGGTGGCACCGCGAGAGACCCCTCGTCCTTTGGATGGAGGGGTTTTGTGTTTTGTATTCCGCCACGGGCAGAAGCGCGTGACGACCCGAAAGGACCGGCAATGGCGACCAAGAAGTTCTTCCTCAACGAATCAGAGATCCCGACGCATTGGTACAACATCGGCGCGGACCTGAAGACGCCGCCGCCGCCGCCGCTGCACCCGGCGACGCACGAGCCGATCGGCCCGGAGGCCCTGGCGCCGCTCTTCCCGATGGAGCTGATCAAGCAGGAAGTCTCGACCGAGCGCTACATCGCCATCCCGGAAGAGGTCCGCGAGATCTACAAGATCTGGCGGCCAGCCCCGCTCATCCGCGCCACCGCGCTGGAGAAGGCGCTCGATACCCCTGCCCGGATCTACTACAAGTACGAAGGCGTCTCGCCGTCTGGTTCGCACAAGCCGAACACGGCCGTCGCCCAGGCCTACTACAACAAGCAGGAAGGCGTGAAGCGGATCGCGACGGAGACCGGGGCCGGCCAGTGGGGCTCCTCGCTCGCCTTCGCCTGCCACATGTTCGGGATCGAAGCCAAGGTCTACATGGTCAAGATCTCCTACCAGCAGAAGCCTTACCGCCGTTCGATGATGCAGATCTGGGGCGGGAGCGTTGTCGCCAGCCCGAGCAACGAGACCAACGCCGGCCGGGCCGTGCTCGAACAGGATCCCGACAGCAACGGCTCGCTCGGGATTGCGATTAGCGAGGCGGTGGAAGACGCGGCCATGCGCGAGGACACGAAGTACTCGCTCGGCAGCGTCCTCAACCACGTCCTCCTTCATCAGACGGTGATCGGCCAGGAAGCGATGAAGCAGATGGAGATGGCGGGCGACTACCCCGACGTCGTCATCGGCTGCGCGGGTGGCGGTTCGAACGCGGCCGGGCTGATGTTCCCGTTCCTCAAAGACAAGCTCGACGGGACTCGCAATGCCCGCTTCCTTGCGGTCGAGCCGGCTTCCTGCCCCAGCCTGACGAAGGGCGAGTACCGCTACGACTTCGGCGACGTGGCGGGCCTGACCCCGCTGATGAAGATGCGCACGCTCGGGCACACGTTCATGCCGCCCGGGATTCATGCCGGCGGCCTTCGCTATCACGCGATGGCGCCGATGCTCTGCCACCTCTACGAAGGCGGCTACATCGAGGCCCGGGCCTATCCCCAGAACCCCTGTTTCGAGGCGGCCACGCTCTTCGCCCGCACCGAGGGCATCATCCCGGCGCCGGAAAGTTCGCACGCCATCCGGGCGGCGATCGACGAGGCGGTAGAGGCGAAGCAGGCCGGCAAGTCCCGGGTCATCCTCTTCAACCTCAGCGGCCACGGGCTGCTCGACATGCAGGCTTACGACGACTACCTCGGCGGCAAGCTCATCGACGACGAATACCCGGCTGACAAGGTGAAGGAGGCGATGAAGAGCCTCCCCGTCATCAACTAGCCGGCGGCTGTGGGGCTTCCGCCCCAGGAGGACACCAGATGACCACACGTACTCTCCGGGCGGGGGCGGATCCCCATGCCTGAATTCGCCTACCAGGACATCGAGGCCTGGCACACGGGCGTGAAGCTGGCCGCCAGCACCGGCCGCCTCAAGATCGGTTCGAACCTGAAGGCCTCGGCCGACGCCCAGGCGCACGCGTTCGAACAGGCCGGGCTCGCCGTCGCCCTCATCGCCGAGGGCAGTACCCGCGAAGGCCCCGGGCAGGCCGGGCTCTACCGCGACGCTCGCGGCGCCCTGGCCCAGTGCCGGGCCTGGCTGCATGTGCTCGCGGCCGTCACCAACGAAAACGAGTCCGTCTTCCTGAACGAATTCGAACTCGCGGAGCAGGCCTCGCGGCAGGTGAGCGCCCTCATCCGCAACCTGGAGCGGGGAGGCCCCGCGGGCGCGGGCGCCCGGCCACCGATGCGTCCCGCTCCCGGCGGTCCCGGGCCGCGGCCTGCCGGTCCCCCGCGTGGAGGAGCCCCTCGATGACCGAACGAAAGCGCATCCTCACAGGCATACGGCCGACCGGCGCCCTCCACCTGGGCCACTACGCCGGTGCCCTGGAGAACTGGGTGCGGCTTCAGAAGGAGTACAACTGCTACTTCCTGATCGCCGACTACCAGGTTTCCGACTATGCGGACGACATCACGCGCGTCCGCGAGGCCGTCTGGGAGGTCGCGCTTGACTGGCTGGCGGTGGGGTTGGACCCCGAAGGCAGCCACTTCGTCATCGAAAGCCTGGTGCCGGAGCACGCCGAACTGGCGACGTGGCTGGGCTGGTTCCTGCCCGTCGCCATGCTCGAACGGAACCCCACGCTCAAGGCCGAAATGGAAGCGATGGAGAACCCGGACGACCCCAACGCCGAGCGGAAGTCGGTCCCGGTCGCCTTCTACAACTACCCGGTGATGCAGGTGGCGAACATCCTTATGCCCCGGGCGCACCTGGTCCCGGTGGGGGACGACCAGCTCCCGCACATCGAACTGACGCGGGAGACGGCCCGGCGCTTCAACCACCGCTTCAAGGAGGTGTTCCCCGAGCCGGAAGCGCTGCTGGGCCGCGTCCCCAGGCTTGTGGGCACCGACGGCAACGCGAAGATGAGCAAGTCCAAGAGCAACGCCATCTTCTTGAAGGACGACGCGAAGACCGTCACCCAGAGCGTGATGTCGATGTACACGCCGCGGATGAACCGGACCGACCCGGGGGACCCGGAGATCACGCCCGCCTTCATGTACCACGACGCCTTCAACCCCAACCGGGACGAAGTGGAAGACCTGAAGGAGCGCTACCGCAAGGGGGCGGTCGGCGATGTCGAGGTCAAGCAGAAGCTGGCGGTGGCGCTCAACACCTTCCTCGAACCGATCCGTGACCGGCGGGCGCAGTATGCCTCCAATATGCGTTATGTTAGGGAGGCGCTGGAACACGGCTCCATTCGCGGCCGGGCGATCGCCCGCGAGACGATGGAGATGGTCCGCGACGCCCTCGACCTGAATTACCTGGGGAAGTACTGATGCTGCGGCCGACCCTGGAAGAAGTGAAAGAACTGGCCAGGGCGGGCAGCGGCAACGTGGTCCCCGTCTACCGCGACGTCACCGCCGACCTGGAGACGCCCGTCTCGGCCTACCTGAAGGTGGCGCGGGGGAAGTACTCGTTCCTGCTGGAGTCGGTGGAGGGTGGCGAGCGGCTGGCCCGCTACAGCTTCATCGGAACGGAGCCCTACCGCGTCCTTCGCACCGGCGATGGCCCCGGCGAGACCGGCGGCGACCCGCTCATCCAGATCGAAGACGAGCTCCGGCGCTACAAGCCGATCAAGGTCGATGGCCTGCCCCGCTTCCACGGCGGAGCGGTGGGATACATGGCCTACGAGGTCGCCCGGTACTACGAGCGCCTGCCGATGCCCGAAGCGGACCCGCAGGGGTTGCCCGAATCGGTCTTCATGTTCTGCGACAGCCTCCTCGTCTTCGACCACCTCCAGCACACGATCAAGGTCATCGCCCACGTCCGGCTGGACGGCGACATCGACGCTTCCTACCGGGCAGCCGCGTTCAAGATCGACGAACTCGTCGGCCGGCTGGCGGAGCCGCTCGTCCGCCTCCCCTACGAGATCAAGCTCCCCCGGACGACCAACAACATCTTCGTTTCGAACCACACGAAGGAAGACTTCATGGCGAAGGTGGAGCGGGCGAAGGAGTACATCTACAAGGGCGACACCTACCAGATCCAGGTCTCCCAGCGCCACACCCGGAAGACCGACATCCACCCCTTCGAGGTCTACCGGGCGCTGCGGGTGGTGAACCCGTCGCCGTACATGTACTACCTCGAACTCGACGACATCCATGTGGTCGGGGCGTCGCCGGAGATGCTGATCCGGGTGGAGGACGGGGAGATCGAGACGCATCCCATCGCCGGGACGCGGCGTCGCGGCCGCAACCCCGAAGACGAAGTGCGGATGGCGACCGAGCTCCAGTCGTCGGAGAAGGAGCGGGCGGAACACATCATGCTCGTCGACCTTGCTCGCAACGACCTCGGCCGCGTCTGCAAGCCGGGCACCGTCGCGGTCACTTCGCTGATGGTGATCGAGCGTTATTCGCACGTGATGCACCTGGTCTCGCACGTGGTCGGCAAGCTGCGGCCGGAGGTGTCGACCTACGACGCGCTCCGGGCCTACTTCCCCCATGGCACGGTCACCGGCGCCCCCAAGATCCGGACGATGGAGATCATCGCCGAACTCGAAGGCGAACAGCG
This sequence comes from Chloroflexota bacterium, assembly GCA_016234445.1. GTDB lineage: Bacteria > Chloroflexota > Dehalococcoidia > Tepidiformales > Tepidiformaceae. The sequence continues at coordinate 470,811 of JACRBT010000004.1, forward strand.
CGGCGGCTACGGCGGCTGCGTCGGCTACTTCGACCTCTCCGGCAACTGCGATACCGCCCTCGCCATCCGCACGATCTGGATGAAGGACGGCAACGCCTACGTCCAGGCGGCGGGCGGCGTGGTCTTCGACAGCACCCCGGAGGAGGAGTACCTGGAGTCCGGGAACAAGGCGCGGGCGATGATGCGCGCGATCGACCAGGCCGAGATCAACGCCGCCGAGCAGCGCCGCGGGAGCCTCGGCTATGGCTAGGATGATGGGGGACGACCGGCCGGACTGCGTCTACGGGATCCTCGTGCGGGAGCACCGCGTCTTCCTCGCCCGTTACCCGCGGGGCGAAGGACTCCCCGGCGGTGTCTTTCGCCCCATGGCGGACGACCGCAAAGGCGAGCTTCGCGCCCACCTGCTCGACCAGCTGGGGATCCTCTCCGGGGCGACGTGGGCCCAGGGAGCCTTCGACTACCACCACCCGCTGGACGACCGCCCGCGCTTCTCGGGCTTCTACACCGTCTGGGACTGGGAGGGCGAAGTCCCTGACGAGGCCGGGCGCTGGCTGGACGAAGACGACGTCCGGGCGAGCACGCTCGGGCCGTCGCTCCGCATCCTTCTCCTGAGCGTGATTGCCACGCTGGCGCTGAAGACGACATGAGCCAGCGCATCGAACTCGGCGCGATCGTGGTCCGCGAAGGGCGGCTGTGGCTCGTGCGGCCGCGGCCGGAGGGACCGTGGGAACTCCCGGGCGGGGCGCTGCTGCCTGAGCACGATGACACGGACGCAGCCATGGACGCGATCCTCGCGGCCTTCGGGGTGAGCGCCCCGGCGATCGAGGACGACTTCCTGGAGACACGGTTCCTGCCCTTCGAGGGTGGCCAGGTCGTCTACAACCTCTACGCCGCCTCGGAGTGGACGGGCGACCCCGTGGCCGCACCTGGCGTCGGCGCTGGCTGGTTCGGGCTCGAAGAACTCGACGCCATCCACATGGAAGAGTGGCTGCGGGAGGCGCTGCTCGAAGCCTTCGGGATGAAGGAGACGCCCGACCGTGATCAGGACATCCTTGCCGCCATGAGCGCGCAGGCGGCCCGGGGCACGGCCGACCTTTCCGGCGCATGGGGCGACCCTTCCCGGCAGGAACCAGGGGACACGCCCTTCCGTGAACAGATCGGGCGGGCGTGGGAGAACGACATCCTCGACGACCGTTCCCGCGGGATCGCGGCAGTGGCGATGCTCGCGGCGCTCGGCGGGCGCCCCCGGGCGCTCCGGGAAGCGATCGCCTCGGCCCTCCTCCACGGCGTCACCCCGGAACAGCTGGCTGAGGCGCTGAGGATGGCCGGTGCCTATGCCGGCTACCCGGCCGCGATCGAGGCCTGGGGCGTGATGGCGGGGCTTTTCGCCGAACGTGGCCTTCCAACCCCGGAGGTGGCGCCATGAGGGCGGTGCTCTGGGACATGGACGACACTCTGCTGGAGACGCTGCCCGGCCGGATGAAGTCGCTCGCCCACGCCTACGAGACCTGCCTCGGGCAGCGCACGGACCCGCGGGCGCTCTGGGTGAGCCACCGGGGCGGGACGCTCGAAGAGATGGGCGTCCGGCTGCTGGGCGATGACTGGCGGCGGTTCGTCGCTGCCTTCCGCGACCACTACTACGGCAACCCCCGCGACATTCGCCCCTACCCCGGGATCGAGTCCACGCTCGAGTCGATCGCCGCGGACGGGATCCCCATGGCCGTGGTCACCTCGAAGGTCTCCTGGGGCGCGGTCGAAGAGCTCGCCCAGGGCGGCATCCTGTCCTACTTCGCGGCGGTGGTGGGCCACGACGACACGGAACTGCACAAGCCGGACCCGGAGCCCGTGTTTGCGGCCCTGGACCGCCTGATGGTGGACAGCCCCGCCGGGACGGTGTTCGTGGGTGACAGCCCCGCCGACGTCTGGGCCGCCCGGAACGCCGGCTGCGTCGCGGTCGCTGCGCTCTGGGGGACGCTGGACGAGGAACTGCTGCGCGATGCGGCCCCGGACCACGTCGCCGCGCTCCCGCACGAGGTCCTCGCGGTCCGCCTGAACGGGGGCAAGGAGGCCGGGCCATGGAAGTGACGAAGCACGTCGCCCACCTCGGCGTCCGCTTCTACCGGGTGGGCGGCGTCGACCTCACCCTCGTGCCGCTGGTGAAGGAGGTGGCGACGTTCGCGCGCTCCGCCGGCGAGGGCTACTTCCTCGTCGCGCTGATGGGCGAACCGGGGAGTGCCTACCCGCTCGACCTTCGTTCACCCGGCGCCTACGACCCGGAGTACCTGGCGAAGAAGTTCAAGCTCGACCGCCGCGGATACGGCTACACCCCGGAAGAGCTCGCGGCGGCCCTGAAACTGGTACGCGAGGACCTGAAGCGGGAGGAAGGACTCGACGCATGACCACCCTGCTCATCGACAACTACGACAGCTTCACCTACATCCTCTGGCAGTACCTCGCCGAGCTTGGCGCCGACGTCGTGGTCCGGCGCAACGACCAGGTGACGCTGGAGGAGTGCCGCGCCCTTCACCCCGACCACGTCGTCATCTCACCGGGCCCCGGCGACCCGACCGAGGCGGGCATCTCGCGCGACGTGATCCGCGAATTCGCGGGGAAAGTGCCGGTCCTCGGCGTCTGCCTCGGCCACCAGTGCATCTACGACGTTTTCGGCGGGACCGTGACAGGCGCAGGCGAAATCAAGCACGGGAAGGTGTCGACGATCGATCACGACGCGCGGGGGGTCTTCAAGGACGTGCCCGCCGGGTTCCACGCCGTCCGCTATCATTCGCTGGCCGGCACCCCGGATTCGTTGCCGCCTGTGCTGGAAGTGACGGCGAAATCCGAAAGCGGCGTCATCATGGGCGTCCGGCACAAGGAATTGACCGTCGAAGGCGTGCAGTTCCACCCGGAGTCGATCGGCACCGAACACGGGAAGAAGATGCTCAGGAACTTCCTGGAGATGGAGGGCGGGCGATGGTGATCCAGGACGCGATCCGTTCGCTCGTCGAAGGCGGCACCCTCTCCGGGGAGCAGGCCGCGGGCGCGATGGAAGAGATCATGGCCGGCGGTGCCACCCCTGCCCAGGTCGGCGGCTTCCTTGCGGCGCTCCGCATCCGAGGGGAAACCGCCGAGGTTGTGGCCGCCTGTTCCCGGGTCATGCAGGCGCACGCCGAGCCCGTCCCGGTCGACAACGTGATCGACATCGTCGGCACCGGCGGCGACGGGATCGACACCTTCAACGTATCGACCTGCGCGGCTTTCGTGGTGGCTGGCGCGGGCGTGCGAGTGGCCAAGCACGGTAACCGGGCAATGTCGTCGAAGTGCGGCAGTGCGGACGTGCTCGAAGCCCTGGGCGCGCGCACCGACCTTGGCGGGGAGCAGGTGGCGAAAGTCATCGAAGGCTGCGGGTTCGGCTTCCTCTTCGCCCAGCGCTTCCACCCGGCGATGCGCCATGTCGCCGGGCCGCGGCGCGAACTCGGCGTCAGGACGGTCTTCAACCTCCTTGGCCCGCTAACAAGCCCCGCGAAGCCCCGCGCCCAACTCACTGGCGTCGGGGCCGGGGCGCTGGCGCCGCTGATCGCAGAGGCCTTCGCGCTTCGCGAGATTGAGCGTGCGGTCGTCGTCCATTCCGCCGACGGGATGGACGAGATCAGCCCCGAAGGCGTCACCCACGCCTGGATTGTCGACCGCGGCGCGATCACCGAACGGGACCTCACGGCCGCCGACTTCGGACTTCCGGAACACCCGTTGAAGGCGGTGCTGGGTGGGACCCCGGAAGAGAACGCGGGCACGCTCCTGGCGGTGCTGGATGGCGCCGAAGGGCCGATGACCGACTTCGTCCTGATGAACGCCTCGGCAGCGCTCTATGCCGCGGGCGCCGCCAACGATCTTCGCCGCGGGGTCGAGGTCGCCCACAACGCCATCGCCTCCGGGCGGGCGCGAGACGTGCTCGACCACTACATCCGGCTCACGCACGAGGTGGCCGGTGAGTGAGGAGACGATCCTCGACCGGATCGTGGCCCGCCGCCGGCTGGACGTCGCCGAGGCGAAGGCGAACGTGCCCGCGGCTGCCCTCAAAGCCCGGCTGGACGGGGCGCCGCCAGCGATCGACTTCGTCGCCAGGCTCCGGGCGGACGCGCCCATGGCCGTGATCGCAGAGGTGAAGCGGGCCTCGCCGAGCAAGGGGGACATCGCCCCCGGGATCGACGCCGCGGAACAGGCGCTCCGGTATGCCGCCGGCGGCGCCGCCGGGATCTCGATCCTGACGGAGCCGACATGGTTCAAGGGCACGCTGGACGACATGCTCAGGGCGCGGCTGGCGCTGGAAACGATGGGCGCGGCCCGTCCCGGCGTGCTCCGCAAGGACTTCATCGTCGACCCTTACCAGGTCATCGAAGCGCGAGCCTTCGGGGCCGACGCGGTCCTCCTCATCGTCGCCTCGCTCGACGACGCGGCCCTGGCAGAACTCCTCGCCGCCTCCCGGGCACTGGGGATGGAGCCCCTCGTGGAGGTCAACAACGCCGCCGAAATGGGGCGCGCGCTGGCCGCCGGGGCAACGTTGGTGGGCGTCAACAACCGCGACCTCCGGACGTTCAGCGTCGACCTCGGCACAACCGATCGCCTGGCGGCGATGGCCGGGCAAGGTGTCCTCCTCGCCGCGCTCAGCGGGATCAGCACGCGGGCCGACGTCGAGCGCTTCGAAGCCGCCGGCGCGGGCGCTGTGCTGGTCGGCGAGGCGCTGATGGTGGCGGACGACCCGGGAGCGAAGATCCGCGAACTCCGCGGGCTGGCCTCGGTCACGCCCCGCGCGGCGGTGCGGCCGTGACGCGCGTCAAGATCTGCGGTCTGCGCGATCCGGAGACGGCGGTCGCGGCTGCGAAAGCCGGCGCCGACTTCATCGGCCTCGTCTTCGCCGAGTCGAAGCGCCGGGTCACGCCGCAACAGTGCTACGACATCATCGAGGCCTTGAACGCCGAGCGCCGGACTCCACCCCCGGCCGAGTTCGAAGGCCCGATCGCCGGCGAGGTTCGCGGCCTGAGCTGGTTGGGCGCGTGGAGCGACGCGATCGACCAGGCCATCGCGCGCTGGCGTCCGCTCATCGTGGGCGTCTTCGCAGGGATGGATGCGGACGAGGTCAACGACATCGCCGCCACCGCCGGGCTCGACATCGTCCAGCTTTCCGGCGACGAGCCGGCCGGCTTCGTCCGGAACATCCAGCATCCGGTCATTCGCACGATTCACGTCGCCCCCGAAAGCACGGCTGAAGACATCTTCGAAGTGATCGCCGAAGTGCCGACCGCCGGCATCCACCTCGACACCGGCGGGAAGGGCGCCCTCGGCGGCACCGGCCAGGCGTTCGACTGGGACGTGGCCGCGGCCGTGGCCCGGCGGGCGCCGATCATGCTTGCCGGGGGCCTCGCGCCGGAGAACGTCGCGGCTGCGGTCGGGCAGGTCGAACCGTGGGCGGTGGACGTCTCCAGCGGCGTCGAGACCGGCGGCAGCAAAGACATCGAGAAGATCCGCGCTTTCATCCGCGCGGCGAAGGGGGTCCGGGTTGGGCGCTAAGCCGGCAATCTCGGCACGGTTTGGGGAATTCGGCGGGCGCTACATCCCGGAAACGCTGGTGGGCGCCCACGAGGAACTGGAAGAGGCCTACCTGGCGGCGCGGGACGACCCCGCCTTCGGCGAGGAACTGGCCTACCTGCTCCGCCACTACGTCGGGCGGCCGACGCCGCTCTACTTCGCCGAGCGGATGACGCGCGAATGCGGCGGGGCGCGAGTCTGGCTCAAGCGCGAAGACCTTGCCCACACGGGCGCTCACAAGATCAACAACGCCGTCGGCCAGGCGCTGCTGGCGAAACGCCTCGGGAAGCCGCGGATCATCGCGGAGACCGGCGCCGGCCAGCACGGCGTCGCGACCGCCACCGTCTGCGCGATGATGGGCCTCGAATGCACCGTCTACATGGGCAGCGAGGACATCAAGCGCCAGTCGCTCAACGCGTTCCGGATGAAGATGCTGGGAGCCACCCTGGTCCCGGTGGAAACCGGTAGCAAGACGCTCAAGGACGCGATCAACGAAGCGATGCGCGACTGGGTGACGAACGTCCGGACGACGCACTACATCATCGGCTCGGCGATCGGGCCGCATCCCTTCCCGACGATGGTCCGCGACTTCCAGGCGGTCATCGGCAAGGAAGCGCGCCAGCAGATGCTCGAACAGGCTGGCAAGCTTCCTGACGTGGCGATCGCCTGTGTTGGCGGCGGCAGCAACGCGATCGGCCTTTTCCACCCGTTCATCGATGACCCCGTGCGGTTCATCGGGGTCGAAGCGGCGGGCGAAGGCGTGGCGAGCGGGCGGCATTCGGCGACGCTCGTCGTCGGGCGCCCTGGCGTCCTCCACGGGACGAAGACCTACCTCCTCCAGGACGCGGCCGGGCAGATCATCGAGACACACAGCATCTCCGCCGGCCTCGACTACCCGGGCGTCGGCCCCGAGCATTCGTGGCTGAAAACGAGCGAGCGGGCCGAGTACGTCGCCGTCGACGACAAGCAGGCGCTGGAGGGCTTCCAGGCGCTCACCCGGAGCGAAGGGATCATCCCCGCACTCGAACCCTCCCACGCGATCCACCACGCGATGAAGGTCGCCGCCGGGATGCGCCCGGACCAGGACGTGCTGATCGGCCTGAGCGGCCGCGGGGACAAGGACATGCACACCGTGGCGGCCGCGCTTGGAGTCTCGCTCTGACCGCAGCAGCGATCCCGGCGGCGGCCGGCCGACTGCGGGATGTCCCCTGGGGGCCGAAACAGGTCCTCATCGGCCTCGGGCTCTTTGCCGCGGTGTTCCTGTTCACGCAGGCGCTCATCGTCGCAATCGCCGCCGCGGGCCACGACTTCGTGCCCTACGACACCGGCGACGTCTTCGACAAGGCGGGCGACATCGCGAAGTACGGGGACGAGCGGCTCGCCGCCGCCACCAACGGAAGCGAGCTGCCCGAGCCGCCGCGCGTGCTGGCGGACCCGAACAGCCTGCTCATCCTCCTCGGGGCGACGTTCGTCTCCCAGGGGTTCTTCGTCTTCATACTCCTCGCGGCGACGCGACTGCGGTCGGACGCGGTGACGCGGGCACTCGGGCTGAGGAAGTACACCTTCGGCGACCTCTGGCGGCCGGCGGCGGTCGTGATCGCTGCCTACCTTGGCGTGGCCATCTACTCCGTGGCGATGACGGCGATCGGCATCGACTTCCTCGAACCGAAGAGCACGGTGCCGTCCGAGGTCGTCCGTCACGGGGACACGCTGGCGCTGGCGGGCGTACTGGCGGTGGTGACCGCGCCGATCGCGGAGGAACTGTTCTTCCGCGGGCTCGTCTTCGGGGGCCTGCTGAAATGGGGATTCTGGCCGGCCGCGACGGCCTCGGCGGCACTGTTCACGCTGGCTCACCTGGACCCGGGGAGCATGATCCCGTTCTTCTGGGTTGGCGTGGCCATGGCATGGCTGTTCTGGTCGCGCGGGAGCCTCTGGGACAGCATCGCCTTTCACTTTCTCTTCAATCTCACGAGCTTCTTGCTCCTGCTGGCGGGGACCTGACATGTCACAACGACTGCGCGACACCTTCGCAAAGGGCCGGGCGGAAGGCCGCCCCCTCTTCATCCCCTACGTCACGGCGGGCTACGTCACCCGCGAGGACACGGTGCCGATCCTCCTGGCGATGGAGGCCGGCGGCGCGGACGTGCTCGAACTTGGCGTCCCCTTCAGCGACCCGATGGCCGACGGCGCGACGGTCCAGCACGCGAACTTCGTGGCGGTGGACCACGGGGTCACGCTCCGGGACTGCTTCGGCTTCGTGCGCGAGGCGCGGGCGCAAGGGCTCAAGGCGCCGGTCGTCCTGATGGGGTACTACAACCCCATCCTCGCCTACGGGGAGGAGCGCGCCGCGGTCGACGCCCGGGCGGCGGGAGTCGACGGATGGATCGTCGTCGACCTGCCGCCGGAAGAGGCGGGTTCGTTCCTCGCTGCTTGCCGGGCGAACGACCAGAGCTTCATCCCCCTCGTGGCGCCGACCACGAAGGAACCCCGAATCGACATCCTCGCGGCGGCGGCGGACGCGTTCCTCTATTGCGTCAGCGTCACCGGCACGACGGGGCAGCGGGCGCAGATGGCGGCGGACCTGCCCGAGTTCCTCGCGCGTGTCCGGCGGCACACGTCGCTGCCGCTCGCGGTGGGCTTCGGGGTCTCGACGAAGGAGCACGTGGCGGCCGTGGGGAAGGTCGCGGATGCGGCTGTGATGGGCTCTGCTATAATCGCCGTGGTAGACGCCGCAGGGCCTGAGAGCCGCGCGCAGAGCGTCAGGGAGTTTGTGGAGGATGTCTCCGGCCGGTAACGGGCAGGTGGTTTCGGCCCAACGTGCGGGCATCGAGCGCCGATGGTGTTGGCGCCGGCCCCTCGTGGGCCGAGCCTATGGGCGCCCGCCGGCCGGTACCTTTGGCAACCGCCCGGCCTGACCCCATACCCTGACCTGACCCCCTGGAGGAGGACTGCACGCATGCCCGTCCGTGGCGTCCGCGGTGCGACCACCGTGAGCAAGAACACCCGGGAAGAGATCCTGGAAGCGACCCGTGAACTGCTCACGGAGATGATCGAAGCCAACGGCATCGTCCCCGAGGACGTGGCATCGGCCTGGTTCACGACCACCCCGGACGTGAACGCCGAATTCCCGGCAGTCGCAGCCCGCCAGATGGGGTGGACTTTCGTCCCGCTGATGTGCGGCCACGAAATGTCCGTCCCGGGCAGCCTGCCACTCTGTGTGCGCATCCTTCTCCACCTGAACACCGACAAGGGAACCCATGACATCAACCACGTCTTCATCCGCGGCGCGCGCGCACTGCGCCCGGATCTTGCATCCAGCACCCACTCGACCGCACGTTAGCGGAGGAGAACCCGTGATCATCGTTGTATCCCCGGAGGCGACTCCGGAAGAGATTGGCCACATCGTCGCCCGGATCGAAGAGACCGGTCGGCAAGCGCATCTTTCGGAAGGGACGGAACGCCGGATCATCGGCGTCATCGGCCCCGACGCGCCCGAACTCCAGGACATGTTCGAAAGCATGGCCCACGTGGAGTCCGTCCACCGGGTCACGAAGCCCTACAAGCTGGTCAGCCGCGAATTCCGGGGTGGGCCAAGCGTCATCGACATCGGCCGCGGCGTCACCGTTGGCGGGAACGAACTCGCCGTCATGGCCGGTCCCTGCTCGATCGAGGACGAGGACCACATCGTCAACACCGCGATCGCCGTGAAGGCGGCCGGGGCCAACATCCTCCGCGGCGGCGCTTTCAAGCCCCGCAGTTCGCCCTACGCCTTCCGCGGGCTGGGCGAAGAGGCGCTCCGCCACCTGGCCACCGCCCGGAAGGTGACCGGCCTCCCGGTCATCACCGAGCTCATGAGCATCCGCGACATCGACGCCGTGGCGGAATACGCCGACGTCATCCAGATCGGCGCCCGGAACATGCAGAACTTCATCCTCCTGGACGAGGTCGGCAAGCAGCGGAAGCCTGTCATGCTGAAGCGGGGGATGAGCGGCCAGATCGAAGAATGGCTGCTGGCGGCGGAGTACATCCTCGCCCAGGGGAACCCGAACGTGATCCTCTGCGAACGCGGCATCCGCACCTTCGAAACGGCCTATCGCAACACCTTCGACATCAACGCGATCCCGCTCGTGAAAGAACTCAGCCACCTGCCGATCATCGCGGACCCCAGCCACGGGACCGGCAAGCACCAGCTGGTGGCGCCGATCGCGATGGCCGCCGTCGCCGCGGGGGCGGATGGCCTGATGATCGAAGTCCACCCCAGCCCGGACCATGCTCTCAGCGACGGCGCCCAATCGTTGACACACGAGAGCTTCGCCGGGATGATGCGTTCGGTCGCCGGTATCGCGTCTGCGGTCGGGCGGTCGCTTTCAGGAGTGGAAGCGTCTGCAGCAGCGCGATAACGGGAAGGGTCGAAAGACCAGGGCAGGCGCATCTCTGCGGGGAGATAGCAGCCTGTCGGGAGACATGCCCGAAATAAGCCTGCCCGTCTTCCAGGGCCCCCTCGCATTGCTCCTCCATCTCATCGAGCGAGACGACCTCGACATCACGGCCGTCTCGCTCGTTGCTGTCACCGACCAGTACCTGGCGAGCGTCCGCAGCGGCGGCTTCGGCCCCAACGCGCTCGCCGAATTCGTCGCGATCGGCGCGAAGCTCATCTACCTGAAGTCGCGGGCGCTGCTCCCGAGGGCGCCTGAGGAAGCCGCCGAAGACTTCGAGGACGACGACGTCGGCCGCGAACTGATCGACCTCCTCCGCGAGTACAAGCGCTTCGCGGAGGTCGTCGACGTTCTCGCCGAGCGCCAGGATGCCGGGCTGCGGCACTACGAGCGGACGGCGCCACCGCCGGTGCTCCCCGAAGGCCCGGGGCTGGAAGACGTCACGCTCGACGCGCTCCGCAAGATCATGCTCCAGGTGATGACGAAGAAGCCCGCCACGCCACGGGCGACCATCCCCCGGGACACGGTGATGACGGTCCAGCAGCGGATCGCGATCTTCCGCGACCGGCTGCGGCGCTACGGCAAGTTCTCGTTCCGGCGCGCGATCAGCGAATGCCAGACGCGGCTCGAAGTTGTCGTGGCCTTCCTCGCCATCCTGGAGCTGCTGAAGTCCGGCGAATGTGACGCCGTCCAGGCACGGGCATGGGGCGACATCGAAGTTGTCTCGATGCCCGTCCCCGCGGCGGGTTAAGCCCTACCGGCTGGCGGCCGCGGCCTGGCCTACCGGTTCCGGCGGTGCCGCGGGCTCGGGGCCGACAGAAGCACCGTGGCCGGCCGACGGTCTCCCACCCTGGATCGTCGCCAGCCGCTTGCCGGCCAGGAGGAGCACGGCGGCGCTGATAACCACGATCGCCAGCCCCATGCTGAAGAGCCCCGGCCGGATGCCGACGGAAGAGGCCAGCATCCCGGCGCCGATCGCGCCGATCGGGATGAGGCCGCGGTCCAGGCTGAGGAGCGACATCACGCGGCCGTGCATCGCGGGGTCGCTGTTCTCCAGGAGGATGCCGTTCGTGAAGGCCATGAAGGTGACGGTCATACTCCCGGCCACGGCCAGGAGGACGACGGTGAGGACCACCGTTTCCTGCAGCGAGATCGCCACCAGCGCCGCGCCGAAGATGAGCATGTTGATCATGAGCTGGACCCCGGGCCGCTTCACGCCTGATTTCCATGCGACGAACATCGAGCCCGCGAACGCCCCGACACCCGTGGCGCCGGCGAGGAAGCCGATCCCGGAGTCGCCCAGATCGAGTGTGCGTTTGGCCAACAGGGGGACGAAAACCTGCTGGTAGGGGAACCCGAGGATAAAGAGGACGAGCGCCAGCATCGTCACCAGGCCCAGGTCGGGATTCGAGCGGATGTAGCGGAAGCCTTCGGCGAGGTCGCCGAAAAGGCTCGTCTGCTTGCCCGCTTTCCGTTCGTGCTTCGGGAATTGCATGAGCACCGTGGTGAGGATCACGAGCGCGTAAATGCCGACGTTGATCAGGTAGACCCCGCCGACGTCGAAGGGGATCAGGAGGAGCCCGGCGAGGCTCCCGCCGCCGATGCGCATGAAGCTGAGCGCCGCCTGGTTGAGGCCGAGCGCGTTCATCAGGTCTTCCTTCGGCACCGTGGCAGGGATGAGCGACTGGCGGACCGGCTGGTTGAAGGCCATCGCCGTGCCAGAAACGAAGGCGGTGACGAAGACGTGCCAGACTTCGACCAGCCCCGTTACCGCCATCACGCCGAGGAAGAGGTGGCAGCCCATCGAGACGAACTGGGTCGACATGAGGATGCGCTTGCGGTCGGAGCGGTCGGCCACGGCACCGGCGATGAGGCCAAAGAGGAGGATGGGGACGAGCCGGGTGGCGATGACCAGCGACAGCGCAACCGCCGAGTCGGTGAGCTGGAGGATGAGGACGGCACGGGCGACCTGGTCCATCCAGAGGGAGGCCGAGTGGCCCGTCTGGCCGAACCAGAGCAGGCGGAAGTTGCGGTGGCGAAGGGCGCGAAACGTCTGGCCGGTGCCGATCCGGGGCATGGCCAAATACTACCTTTACGCGAACGTGAAGGCGAGCGAGCTAAACCGCTTCCAGGCGGTCAGGCGATGGTACGGGCGCGCCAGGCCCGCGCCGCCGCCGGGAGCACCGAGAGCCCGAGCGCCGCGCCAACCGCGTCGAGGGCCACGTCGAGGATGGCGGCGTCGCGGCCGGGGACGAACGATTGGTGCCACTCGTCGCTGATGCCGTAGAGCACGGCGAAGGCCCAGCAAGCGGCGAGGAGCGCCATGCGTTTCGCACCGGGCCAGCGGACGGTCGCGAACCGCAACGACAGCCAGGCCAGCACCGCATAAACGGTGAGGTGGCCAACCTGCGAGCGCCACTCGCCCCCCTGCGCGCCGGGCGGCTCAGACATGCTCGACAGGGCGAAGATCAGGCCCGCCCACGCTCCCACCGCCGCCAGCCGCCACCACATCGGCCGAGTGTATAGCTCCCGGAATTGCTACGCTTGCCTCACTCGGCCTCGGCCTCCCCACTCGGGACTACCACATGCCCATCCCGTCGTTTACGCGCACCCAGCTGGCAGCGGGCGCTCCCGGACCGGAGACCGCGCTCACGATTGGCGTGCTCGACGGCGTCCATCTCGGCCACCAGGCGCTCCTCGGGCGGCTCCGCGACGAAGCCCGGAAGCGGGCCCTCGCGCCCGGGGTGGTCACGCTCCACCCTCACCCGATCACCGTCCTTCGCCCGGAGATTGCGCCCAGCTACCTGACCAGCCTCGAAGACCGCATGGAGCTGATGCGCGAGGCCGGCGCCGACTGGGTCATCCCTCTCACGTTCACGGGTGAGGTCTCGGAAGTGTCGGCAGAGGAGCTCGCCACTGCGTTCTACGAGATCCTGCGGATGCGGCTGATGGTGCTTGGGCCCGACGCCGCCTTCGGCCGGGGCGCGCCGAAGGACACGGTCGAGCGCATGCGCCGCCTCGGCGAGGAACTCGGCTTTGAGGTGGTGCAGATCGAGCCGCTGATGCACGACCACGAGCGCTACAGCAGCACCGCCGTCCGGAACGCCCTCGCGGCGGGCGACATGGACCGCGTGACCTCGCTCCTCGGGCGGAACTACAAGCTCTCGGGGCCGGTGGTCAAAGGCTTCGAACGCGGTCGCACGATCGGCTTCCCTACCGCCAACATCTCGGTCGCGGCGGACCGGGCCATGCCGGCGATCGGCGTCTATGCGACGCGGGCGCAGGTCGCCGGGCGGCTGCTCAAGGGCGCGACGAACATCGGCCGCCGGCCCACCTTCGACGCCGGGCACGTCTCCATCGAGACCCACCTGCTCGACTTCGAGGGCGACATCTACGGCGAGCGGATGGAGCTGGAGATCGTCCATCGCATCCGCGGCGAGGTGAAATTCCAGAGCGTCGAGGCGCTGTCCGCCCAGATCCGCAAGGACATCGAGCAGGTGCGCGAGGTGCTCGGGTGAGCCGCCAGATGGCGCCCGTGGACGAACAGGTCGCCATCTTGATGAGCGGCGTGGACTACGGCGACGACCGCCTGCGGAAGGAGATGGAACGCGAGCTCCGGGCGCGGCTGGCGGAGGACCGTCCTCTGCGGGTGTACCTCGGGATCGACCCGACGGCGTCGTCGCTGACCCTGGGACACACGGTCCCGCTGCGGAAGCTTCGCCAGTTCCAGGCGCTGGGGCACCACGCGATCTTCCTGATCGGCGACTACACGGCGCTCATCGGCGACCCGAGCGACAAGAACAAGCTGCGGCCGATGCTCACCCAGGAGGACATCGCCCACAACGAGCAGACGTACTTCGCGCAAGCCGCCCGAATCCTCGACTCGACGAAGACCGAGGTGCGGCACAACTCCGAGTGGCTCGGCAAGCTGAGTTTCCCGGACATCATCTCCCTCATGTCGAAGTTCACCGTGGCCGAGATGCTCCGGCGGGACAACTTCCGGCTTCGATTCGATGCCGGCGACGCGGTCTACCTGCACGAATTCCTCTACGCGCTGATGCAGGGGTACGACGCCTACGCCCTCGAATGCGACGTCCAGGTCGGCGGGACGGAGCAGCTCTTCAACCTGATGGCCGGGCGGAAGATCCAGGAAGACGCGGGGCAGCGGCCCCACGTGCCCGTCACCCTGCCCATCCTCGTCGGGCTGGACGGCAAGGAACGGATGTCGAAGTCGAAGGGTAACCACATCGGCGTGAACGACAGCGCCAGCGACCAGTACGGCAAGGCGATGTCGATCCCCGACGGCGCCGTGATGGACTTCTTCGTGCTCGCGACGAACCTCCCGCGGACAGAGTTGCCATCGGTCCAAGCGCTCCTCGGACGCGACCCGATGGCGGCGAAGAAGCTCCTCGCGCGGACGATTGCGACCGAGTTCCACGGTGAGGCGGCAGCGACGGAAGCGGAGGCGGAGTTCGAGCGCACGGTGCAGCGCAGGGAGGCCCCCGGCGAGATCCCCGAGCATGCGGTCGTGCCGGGGACGCCGCTGATCGACGTCATCGTCGAGGCAGGGCTGGCACCCTCCCGGCGGGAGGCGCGACGGCTCTTCGAGCAGAGTGCGGTGTCAGTCGACGCCGAGGCCGCCGGGCTTGACGCGACCGCAATGCCGGGGACGGTCGTGCAGGTGGGGAAGCGTCGCTGGCTGCGGCTCGTCGCACTCTGATTGCCTTCTGAACGGACCCACCCCTATCCTTCCTTCGAACCTACCGGACGGAAAGGAACGCCAGCTACATGGCAGACATCAAGGAGACCTGGAATCGCCACGGCATGGACGTGGTCAACGGCAACATGGCCGGCCTCATGGGGGACCTCACCCCCGCGGCCATGGCTAAGGCGATGGGCCTCGCCGCAAACCCCATCCAGGCCAAGAGCATCGAAGTGAAGGACCTCGGCGGCAACGAAGTCGAAATCACCTACGTCGGCGACGCCAGCCGCCGCACCATCTGGAGCAAGTGGGAAGAGACCAGCCCCGGCAAGTGGCAGATCGCGGACCTGGTCGAGCGCCAGTGAGCATGCCCGGGGGCAGCGCCCGGGAAGCGGCGGAGCGCAACGCCCAGGCGATTATGTCGGGCAACCTCGCCCAGGTGATGGCCGACATCACCCCCGAGGCCCTGGCACAGGTGATGCAGATGGGCGCCGCCGCCGGGGGAGTGAACCCGGCGGCGATGCCCGGCATCACGGGATACGACGTCGCCCCCTCCGCGGCTGACGGCGAAACCGAGACTTTCGACGTCACCTTCCATGCGGCCATCGGAAAGGCCACGCTGGGGATCACCTGGAAGCCCGTGATGGGCCAATGGAAGATCTCCGCCGTCTCGCTGGTTTCACTCGAACCGGCGCCCCCCGCCTGACATGGAACTCTGCCTCGTCCGGCACGCGATCGCGGTCGAACGGGGCTCCCCCGGCTACCACGACGACGCGCTCCGGCCGCTGACCGCGCGAGGCCGCGAGCGAATGCGGGAGGCGGCCGCCGGGCTGCGCACGCTCTTCACCCCCGAACTCATCCTGACCAGCCCGCTCGTCCGCGCCCGGGAGACCGCCGAGCTCCTCCTCGACGTCTACAAGATGCGCGAACTCCACGTCTCCGACGCCCTGGCAACCGGCGACGAAGACAGCCTCCTCCAGGACCTGAAAGGGTTCGACGCCGGGCACGTGATCGCGGTCGGCCACGAACCGCACCTCTCGATGGCGCTCTCCTACCTGCTTACTGGCGACCGGGGGGCGATGCGGGCGGCGTTCAAGAAGGGCGCGGCGGCGCTGGTCGTGTTCGAAAACGAGGCCTCCCCGGGCCGCGGCTGGCTCGAATGGCTTGCCCAGCCGGGGATGCTCCGGGCCGCCGGCCAGGCCGCCGTCAGTCGCTGAGGCGAAGCACCACCTGGAGCTTCAAGGCTGTCTCCAGGCGCTTGGCTTCCCGTTCGAGGTCATACAGCTCCGCGTCGAGGCCGCCCTTGCCGGCGAGCTGGAGGTGGAGCGTGCCGCCGTCGAGCCTCGGTTCGAAGCGGAGCACGGGTGAGGGCGTCCGGCGCCGGACCGCCCGCGCCACGCCAAGCATCGCCCCGAGCAGCGTGACGTCGGCGGCGTCCGTCGGAAGGACGAGCGAGCGGTAGGCCGCGAGGTCGGCGCTGCCGCCGTGACCGGCCCGCACCAGGGCGCCGAGGAGCACAACCTCCCGGTGGCTGAAGCCGTGGAGGTCGCCGCTATGGACCAGGTACTCGGCGTGACGGTCGCGGTTGTAGTAGTCCACATGGAGGCCGATGCCGGCCAGCCGGGCGCCCGCGAGCAGGAGGTCGAGCCACTCCGGGCCGAGACGGTGCCTGGCGGCGGTGGCCTCGAACAGCGCGGCGGCGGCGGAGACGACCGGCTCGGAGCTGAGCTCGTCGACCCCGTTGGCCCGGGCCAGCCCCGCGATCGAAGCGCCCCGGACGTCGCCAAGGATCGGGCGATCGCCCCGCAACTCCTGCCAGGCGATGCCCTCGCGCAGTCCCTGTCCGGAGATGTGGAGCTCGGGCGCGCCCACCATCTCCATCACCTCGTCGATGACGACAGCCGCGGCCGGGAGGATGTCCAGCCGCGACGAGGCGAGGCCGGGGATGCGGCGGCGCTCGTCGGCGGAGCGGGTCGTGAGGGCGCGAGTCAGCCGCGAGAGTTCCCGCCGGGCGATGGTGAAGCCGTGGAGCCGCCGCAGGGGGTATTGCCGTTGGAGACGAACGATCCGCGCCAGGTTCCGGGCCGCCCCCCCGACGCCATAGAGGACGGGCGGCCCGGAGCTGACGGTGATCGAGGCCCGGACCGCCTTCCGGAGGGCGCGGACGTCCTTCGCAGAGGGAGGATCGGAGCGGAAGTAGCGTTCGGTCGCGTAGATGGCGCCGAGGGGCACTGAGCGCGAATCGGCGAGGCCCCGGCCTTCGACGCGGATGACTTCGAGCGACCCGCCACCGACGTCGACCAGGTAGCCATCGCGGAGGCCCGTGCTGTTGATGGTGCCGAGGAAGCTGGCGAAGGCTTCTTCCGCAGGTGAGAGGACACGCACCGCCAGGCCGGATTCGAGGCGGGCGCGGGCAATGAACTCCCCGGCGTTTTCGGCCCGCCGCAGCGCCTCGGTGCCAACGGCCGCGATGGCCGAGGGCGAGTGGGAGTCCGCGACCTGTGCCATGATCCGGAGGGCGCGGAGGCCGCGGTCCATCCCGGCCGGGGTCAACTGGCCGCCGGCGTGCCCTTCGCCCAGCCGTGCTTCGAGCTTCTCTTCGTCGACAACCTCGAATGCGGAGGCGGTCAGCTGGCGGGCGACGAGCAGGCGAACCGAGTTCGAACCGACGTCGATGACCGCGACGACCCGGCTGGATGTCATGGAGCAGGCCCCCCGTCGCATGGTAGCCGAAGCCGGGGACGGGCTCGATTTGGCATCTATGCGGGGGCTTACGGGCTGGCGTAGGATAGACGCAACGATGCTCGATCGGAGGGATGGCCTATGCGCCGCCCAACTATCATCGCGACTTTGCTCCTGCCGCTGCCGTTCGCGTTCCTGCCGCTGATGAGCCTGTTCTTCGCCGGCAGCCCGGCGCCAGAGGCTGACACCGTGGCAACGCTTCCGGCGGTAATCCAGGACACGGTCCGGGAGGAAGCGATCCCGACGGACAACCCGGTCGCCTTCAACGCGGACCCGATGGCCGGAACCGGCTGCGGCGGATCATCCATTACCACTATCGAAGGATAGCTTTTCGCGGCCCTGTGCTACGATTTCGCCGGGGATCGCCGCGAGCCGCGCATGGCCCGCGGACTGCCCCGCTGACGGAAGGCAGGGACCAGCACGGATGACTTCGACCCGCACCCGCCGCACCCGCTCCCAGAAGACCATCGAAGAGTACCTGCTGAGCGAGCAGCAGCTCGAAGACATGTACTACTACATGCTCCTCTCGCGGCGGCTGAACGAACGCATGCTGGCGCTCAACCGCCAGGGCCGCGCGCCTTTCGTCATCGCCGGCGCGGGCCAGGAAGCGGCCCAGGTTGGCGCCGCGATGGCCCTCCAGAAGGGCACCGACTACCTTGCGCCCTACTACCGCGACCTCGGGATGAACCTTGTCCTCGGCATGACCGCGCGGGAGGCGATGCTCAACCTCCTCGCGAAACGGGACGACCCCAACAGCTTCGGCCGCCAAATGCCGTCGCACTGGGGCAACAGCGCCCGCCGGATCGTCACCCAATCGAGCGTCGTCACCACCCAGCTGGTCCACGCAGCCGGCATCGGGCTCGCGGCGAAAATGCGGAAGGACCCGATCGTGGTGCTCACCTGCTGCGGCGAAGGCAGCACCAGCCGGGGAGACTTCCACGAAGCGCTCAACTTCGCCGCCATCCACAAGCTCCCGGTCATCTTCTACGTCCAGAACAACGGCTATGCGATCACTTCGCGAACCGACAAGGAGATGCCCCTGGAGAACGTCGCCGACCGCGCCCGGGGCTACGGCATCCAGAGCGCGATGGTCGACGGCATGGACTGCATCGCTGTTTACCAGACGGTGAAGCCGGCCATCGACCAGGCCCGGCGGGGCGGCGGCCCGTACCTCATCGAGGCGAAGTGCTACCGGCTCTGGCCCCATTCGAGCGACGACGACGACACCCGCTATCGCCCCAAAGCCGAACTGGAGGAATGGACGAAGAAGGACCCGGTTACGACCTTCCGCGACCGCGTCGTCAGCGAAGGCGTCTTCCCGGCCGAGGACCTCCAGGAGATCGAGAAGCGGGTCGAAGAAGAGGTGCGTGAGGCGGCCCAATGGGCACTCATGCAGCCGGACCCCGCGCCCGAGGACGCCCTCGGCTTCGTCTACAAGGAGCTGTAGCCATGGCACAGGTGACGGTCATCGAAGCGATCCGGTCGGCCCTCGACGAGGAGATGGCGGCCGACGACCGCGTCTTCATCCTCGGCGAAGACGTGGAGGCGGGCGGCGTCTTCCGCGTCACCGAAGGGCTGGCGGCGAAGTACCCCGGCCGCCTCATCGACTCGCCCCTGGCAGAGTCCTCCATCATCGGGATTACGATCGGCGCCGCACACTACGGCCTCCGGCCCGTCGCCGAGATCCAGTTCGCTGACTTCATCCACGCCGGCTTCGACCACATGGCAAGCGAGGCTTCGCGCTGGTGCTACCGGACAAAGGGCGACGCCTTCCTGCCGATGGTGGTCCGCACCCCCTGGGGCGGCGGCGTCCACGGCGGCCAGCACCACTCCCAGAGCATCGAGGCGTACTACACCCATCTCCCGGGCATCAAGGTGGTCGCCCCGTCGTTCCCATCCGACTACCGGTCGCTCCTGAAGGCGGCCATCGCCGACCCCAACCCGGTGCTCTTTCTCGAACACAAGCGCACCTACCGGCTGATCAAGCAGGAGGCGGGCGAACCGGGTGAGACGGTGATCGGCCGCTCGCGCGTCACCCGCAAGGGCAGCGACCTTACGATCTTCGCCTACGGGCTGATGCTCCACGAGTCGCTCGCAGCCGCGGACGAACTCGCCGCCGAAGGGACCGAATGCACCGTGGTCGACCTCCTGACCCTCCAGCCGCTGGACGTGGAGACGGTGCTCGAGGCGGCGAAGGCCACGGGGAAGGTGCTCGTCGTCCACGAAGACACGCTGACCGGCGGTTTCGGCGGCGAGATCGCGGCCCTCATCGCCGAGCACGCCTTCGAGTATCTCGACGCCCCCATCCGGCGCGTCTGTGGGCCTGACATCCCGGCCATGCCCTTCCACCACAACATGGAGAGCTTCTTCATGCCCGACCGGACGAAGATCGCCGCCGCCGCGCGCGACCTCGCCGCCTACTAGGAGGGCACGATGACCACCGTGACCATGCCCCAGCTCGGCGAAAGCGTCACCGAGGGCACCATCCTCGCCTGGCTGAAGAAGCCCGGCGACCCCGTCCTCCTGGACGACCCTCTTTGCGAGATCGAGACAGAGAAGGTGACGGCGGAGTTGCCGTCGCCGTTCGAAGGCGTCATGGGCGAGATCCTCGTCCCCGAAGGCGAGACCGTGAACGTCGGCGAACCGCTTTGCACGGTGCTCGAGAGCGCGGTCGAGGCGGGCGCGCCACCCCGGGCGGCGGGCGCGACCGCGGGTGGCGGCTGGAGCGGCGGGCCGATGGCGATCCCGCCGGACGAGGCGCCCGTGCCTGCCCCGAACGGCGCTGGCGCCGCGGTCCCCCGGGCGGCCGGCCCGGTCGTCCCCAGGGCGGCAGGCCCGGTCGTCCCCCGGCCGGCACGCCCGGCCGCGACGAGCCCGGAGAGCCGCGAGCGCTACTACTCGCCCGCGGTGATGCGCTTGGCGACCGAGCATGGGGTCGACCTGTCGGCGATCAAAGGCACGGGGGTCGGCGGCCGCGTCACCCGCAAGGACGTGGAAGCGCGGCTCGCCCAGGGCACGACGGTGGCCGCGCCTGCAGCGGCCGGTGCCCCGGTGCCCCGGGCCGCCGGCGCGCGCTACGACGTGGTCCAGCTTTCGGCGACGCGCCGGACGATCGCGGAGAACCTGAAGCGTTCGAACCTCGAAGCGCCCCAGGCCTGGACCATGGTGGAGGCCGACGTCACGCCGCTCGTGCGCCTTCGTGAACGGGACCGGGCCGAGTTCCAGCGCCGCGAAGGCGTGGACCTGACGCTGCTCCCGTACTTCGCTGTCGCCGTCTGCGAGACGCTGCGGGAGTTCCCGATGCTGAACGCCCGCTGGGAGGGAGAGGAGCTGCGCCGCTACAACGCCGTGGACCTCGGGATCGCCGTGGCCGCCGAGACCGGGCTCGTTGTGCCCGTGATCCACGACGCGGGCGACCTCAACCTGGCGGGGATGGCCCGGCGGATCGCGGACATCGTCGATCGGGCACGACAGCGCAAGCTCCGGATCGAGGACATCGAGGGGGGGACCTTCACGGTGAACAACACCGGATCGTTCGGTTCGATCGCCTCGAAGCCGATCGTGAACTACCCGCAGGTTGGCATCGTGACGATGGAACGGGTGGTGAAGCGCGCGGTTGTCGTGGCAGGCGATGCGATCGCCGTGCGGTCGATGGTCAACCTCTGCCTCAGCTTCGACCACCGCGCGATGGACGGGCTTGAGGCGGGGGGCTTCCTGGCTGCGCTGAAGCAGCGCATGGAGACGCTCGGCGCGTAGCTACCGTGGCTGCACGGTCCCCGACGGGTCCACGACTTCGATCCAGGTGGGGCCGGGGGCGAAGCGAACTTCGACACCATCCGGGCCGTAGAAGCGGGTGCGGGCTTCGCGGGTCTGCTTTCGCCACGTCCCCCGAATGAACTGCCCGCCGGTCAGGATCACGGCGTCGCCCTGGCCGAGCGTGTCGATCAGCACGTGGCCGCTTTCGTCGGCGACATAGGCGGGCGCGAAAATCACGGCGACGTTCGCGAAGGCGAGTTGCTTGTTGGTCTCCGCGTCGACATGGGGCTCGCGGTCCTGCCAGCGAAGGTAGCGCCCGGAGGCAGCGTCCCAGTCCCAGCGGATCTCGGTGCCGCTCCATTCGGCCAGCCGTATCTGCACGGAGGGGACGACGATCGCTCCCGCGACGGCCGACCCGGTCCGGTAGCGCCACGGCTCGATCTTCGGGGCGTGGTCGTAGCCCAGTGATTCCGAGGCCAGGCGCAACTCGCCTGTGCTGGTGACGACGTTGTGGGGCGCCGGCCGATCAGGGTCGCGGAAATAGGCGCCGGGAGCGACGCCGGCCATGTCGAGGTCGGCCACGCCCCATTCGTAGATCTGGGCGGACGCGTTCGCATCCCCCGGGGCGTCGGAACTGCCGACGTGGGCGTAGATGGCGTCGTATTCGAGCGCCCAGTAGAGGAACGGCGTCCGCGCCGAGCGCACGGGCTCGATCCGCTGGGCCTCTTTCGAATGGAAGACGGCGAAGAACCGCGTGATGCCCCCTTCGACCAGCGCCTCAATGACGACGTCCGCGCGGTCGAGGCCGGCGTGCGGGAAAGCCCCGGGGGCGTTGTCCATCATCACCGCGACGGGGCGAAGGCCCCGCCTGGCGGCCTCGACGGAGGCGCTGACCGGTTCGCCGGTAAGGAGCGTGACGGCGGTGGGAGTGGGCGTGGGCGTGGGCGGCTGCGTCGCAGTCGGCTCCGGCGTGGGCGTAGCGGACGGGACGACAGTGCTGGCGGGGTCGGCGGAGCTTCGAACCTCGACCGCCACCCAGGCAGCGCCAGCGGAAGCAAGCAGCGCGGCCGCCACCACGACGCCAAACACCAGGTTGCGCAATCCCGCTCGTCCCTCGCCGAATCTGAATCGACCTTACCACGCCGTTTCCCGAAAGGCTGCGGGCAGGCGCAGGGGCCGACGCCGGCCTTAACCGCGGCGGGGCGACGCCTCCAGGGCGCGGCCGATGACCATGCGCTGGATCTGGTTGGTGCCTTCGAAGATCTGGAAGATCTTGGCGTCGCGGACCCACTTCTCGACGGGGTGGTCGCGCATGTAGCCCTGCCCGCCGAGGACCTGGACAGCGTCGACGGTCACCTTCATCGCCATGTCGCTGGCGAAGCACTTTGCCATGGACCCTTCGGCCTGGAGATAGGGGACGTTCGCCCCTGCCATCCAGGCGGCCCGCCAGACCATCAGGCGGGCCGAATCCACGGCCATCGCCATGTCCGCCAGCATGAAGCTGATGGCCTGGTTCTTGATGATCGGCCGCCCGAACTGGACCCTCTCTTTCGCATAGTCGAGGGCGTATTCGTAGGCGGCCCGGCCGATGCCGAGGGCGTAGGCGCCGACCACGGGGCGGGTGCGTTCGAGCGTCATCAGGGCCCCCATCGCGCCCGGCCCGGCGCTACCGCCGCCAGATTTCGGCGCGGCGCCGAGCTTGTTCTCGGCCGGGATGCGGCAATCGGAGAGGACGACGTTCGCGGTGTGGGAGGCGCGGATGCCCATCTTCTTCCAGGTGGTGCCGGCCGAAAGCCCCGGCGTCCCTGCCGGGATGACGAAGGCGGCGAGGCCGCCCCACCCTTTCGACCTGTCCTCGGTCGCGAAGACGACATGGACGTCGGCGACGCCGCCGTTGGTGATGAACTGCTTCTCGCCGTTCAGGACGTAGTCGTCGCCGTCGCGAACGGCGGTCGTCTGGATGTTCGCGACGTCGGAACCGGCGTCGGGCTCGGTCAGGCACATGGCGCCGAGACGCACCTGCTTCGAGTCGGAGGCGATTTCCGGGAGCCAGCGTTCGCGCTGCTCCGGGGAACCGGTGCCCATGATCGCGGCCGCGGCGAGGCCGGAAGAGTTGATCGCGAGGGCGATGCCGGCGCACCCCCAGGAGAGTTCCTCCGCGAGGATGGAGGGGATGAGGGACGACCCGCCGCCCTCGAGGAGGGCGCCTTCGCGGGAGACGCCAAGGCCAATCCCGGCGGCCTTCTTGATGATGTCGTAGGGGATCTCCTCGTGTTCGTCGTAGTAGGCCGCTACGGGGCGAATCTCCTTCTTCGCGAATTCGTGGGTGGCCTGCTGGACGAGACGCTCTTCCTCGCTGAGTTCGAAAGCAACCACGGGAACCCTCCTACCGTTCGGTAAGGACCATGGTAGCAGCCCGCCCGGGAGAGGCGCGGGCGAGGCCTGGGGGCGCCTATAGGATCAGCCGATGGGAGCCTGCCAGGAAATCGTTTCGAGGCCACTGGCACACAAGCGGGGGAGGGAAGACCATTGCCCCTTCGGGCGGACAGGCACTACCCTGTGGAGTGTTATGACGCGTTTCAATCATTACAACCCGTGTTCGGGGCATGCCACACGATCTTCACAAAATGGCGCCCCAAATCCTGTGGACTTTCTTGAGAAGCGGCCCCTATGATAGCGCCGCTCTGGATGCCGACTCCTTGGAGAGGTGGACCTGGATGGACGACTGCATCGCCCAGTTTTTGAACTTCCTCGCAGTTGAGAAGAATGCCTCCGGGAACACCATCGCCGCATACAGGAACGACCTGGCCCAGTTCCAGGCGTTCCTCACAAGCACCGATGGGGTCGCCGGGGCCCCGGTCCTGACCGCGGTCAAGGGACCCGCCGTCGTCGCTTTCACGGAAGACCTTCGCGCCCGCCAGTACAAGGACGCGACCGTCGCCCGGAAGGTTGCCGCCGTGAAGTCGTTCTTCGGCTTCCTTTCGGCCGAGGGCATGGTGGACCAGGACCCAACCGAGCAGTTGAAGTCGCCGCAGGTTGGGAAAACGCTCCCGCGGGCGCTCAGCACGCGGGAAGTCGACGAGCTCCTGGAGCAGCCGTCGCGGCGGAACACGCCCGAGTCTCGCCGCGATAAGTGCATGCTCGAACTGCTCTACGCCACCGGACTCCGCGTCACGGAGCTGGTTTCGCTCAACCTTTCGGACGTTGCCCTCGAAAGTGACCCGGTGACCGTCCGTTGCGTGGGCAAGGGCGACCGCGAGCGGATCCTGCCGCTGCACCAGCGGCCGGTGGACGAATTGCGGCAGTACATCTTCCACGTGCGGCCCCGGCTGGTCCGGAATCGGAAGGAGTCGGCCCTGTTCGTGAACCGCCGCGGCGAGCGCCTGACCCGCCAGGGTTTCTGGCTGATCCTGAAGAACTACGCCCGCGAGGCGAAGCTCGACAAGGCGATCACCCCCCATACGCTCCGGCACACGTTCGCCACGCATATGCTTTCCGGCGGCATGCCGCTTCGTAATGTTCAGGACGCGCTTGGCCACGCCAGCATCAGCACCACCCAGATCTACACGCACCTGACCGACGACATGAAGCGACTCCAGTACGACAAGGCCCATCCCCGGGCCTGATCCGGGCCGGGAACGGGGCAGTCCGGTAGACTCGGGAGATGCCGCCTCCCTCCGAACTGCTTGACGCCCTCAGTGCCCCCTCGACGACGGACGCGCTCAGGGAGCTGGACGACGGCGGCCATCTCACCCGCCTCTTTCCCGAGCTCGAAGCTGGCCGGGGCTTCGGCCAGCCGGAACTGCACTACTACGACGTCCTCGACCACAACCTGGCCGCCGTCGCCGCGGTCGAGGCCGCGCTGGGCGACGGGGCCGACGGGCGGGAGCTGCGCCAATCGCTGGAGTGGATCGACCTCGACGGGTCGCTGGAGCGGGAGGTGGAGGGCATCCCCGTCGCCAGCCTCGTGCGGCTCGCCTGCCTGGTCCACGACGTCGCCAAGCCCGCGACGGCGACGATCGTCGAAGGGCGGCTGCGATTCCCCCGCCACGGCCCCACCGGCGCCGAGATGATGGGGACGCGCCTGCCGGAGCTGGGGTTCGGGCCAGAAGCCAGGGCGTTCATCTGCGGGATGGTCCGCTACCACCTCCGGCCTGGGGAGCTGATCCGGGCGTGGCCGCCGACCGACCACGCCGTCCGCCGCTTCGTCACGGCGCTCGATGGGCACGTGCTGCCGCTGATGCTGGTGAACCTCGCGGACGGCATGGCCACGCGCGGCCCGGGCTACACGCGGGAGAACTTCCGGCGCCACTGCAACTTCCTGAATTACGTCGTCGCCCGGTCGTGGGCGGTGATGGAAGAGGGGCCGCCGGCCCTGCTTTCGGGTGAAGAGGCGATGACCGAGCTCGATATCGAAGGTGGACGCTTGCTGGGGGCGGTCCTAACATCACTTCGCCGGGCGCAGCTCGAAGGCGCAATCGCGAGCCGGGACGAAGCACTGCTGCTCGCGCGCTCAATCCTGGCCGGGGCCGCGGGCAGAGCCACCTCGCCGGGCCGGTAGGAGTTTCCCCCATGGCGGTCATGTGGAGCGTCATCTTTTACACCGTGCTGGCGGTGGCGGCGTTCTACTTCATCCTCTTGCAGCCGGTGTTGAAGAACCAGCGCGAACAGCGGAAAGCTGTACAGTTGCTCCAGATAGGCGATGAGGTGGTCACTACCGGCGGCCTCATCGGCGAAGTCAAGGACGTCGTCACCCCACCCGACGGCCCAACGGAGATCATCCTCGAACTCGCGCCCGGGATCCGGGTGCGGGCGGTGACGGACGCGATCTCCCGCCGGCTGACCACCCTCGAACCTGCCCCCGCGACCCGGGCGGCGGATACGGGACCCCAGGAGGCCACGGAGCCCCGTGCGTAAGACCCAGGACTATCTGCTCTTCCTTTTCATCATCGTCCTTGCCGGGTTCAGCCTGGTCGCGGTCTGGCCGAGCGACCCCGGGCGCTACCTGCCCGGCGACTTCTGGCCGCACGGCAAGGGCATCAAGCTCGGCAGCTGGGAACGCGAGACCATGCGTCTCGGCCTCGACCTCCGTGGCGGGGCTCACCTTGTCCTCCAGGCGGAGCCGCCCGCGGGCTACGAAGGCAACATCGACGACGCGATGGACACCGCCCGCGAGGTGATCGAGCGCCGCGTCAACGCGTTCGGTGTCTCCGAGGCGGAAGTCACCCGGGCCGGGAACAACCGGATCGACGTCCAGGTCCCCGGCATGTCGCTCCAGGACGCCCAGAACCTCATCGGGCGCACCGCCCAGCTCGAGTTCCGGGTGGTGAACGACGACGGAGCGCTTGTCCCTGCGACGTTTTCGAAGGACGGAAAGACCGCCTGCCCGCTCCAGCCGGCCGGGGCGCCGATCCCTGAAGGCTGCGCCGTGATGAGCGGCCAGTACCTCAAGAACAACACCTACCCTAGCCGCGTCGCCACTACCTTCGCCGTGAACTTCGAGACGACCGGCACCGGCGCGAAGCTGATGGAGCAGATCACGAGCCGGGCGCTTTCGTTCGCCGAGACCGACCCCCGCCGCTACCTCCTCATCTACCTCGACGAAGAGGAGATTTCCCGGGCCACGGTCCAGGGCGTCATCTCCAACCAGGGCCAGATCACCGGCCAGGAGTCCTTCGACGCGGCGAAAGAGCTCTCGAAGCAGCTGAACGCCGGCGCGCTCCCCGTCCCCATGACCACGATCCAGTCGAGCGAAGTGAGCGCCACCCTCGGCGAAGACTCGGTGGTCGACTCGGTCCACGCCGGCGAGATCGGGTTGCTCGCCGTCGCCATCTTCATGCTTCTCTACTACCGCCTGCCGGGCGGCCTTGCGGCCATCGCCCTCGGCGTCTACACGGCCGTCACGCTGATGGTCTTCAAGCTCTGGCCGGTGACCCTGACGCTTTCCGGGATCGCCGCCTTCGTCCTCTCGGTCGGCATGGCCGTGGACGCGAACATCCTCATTTTCGAACGGATGAAAGAGGAGTTACGCCGGGGCCGGACCCTCAATTCGGCCATCGACGTCGGCTTCCGGCGGGCGTGGTCTTCGATCCGTGACTCGAATATCTCGACGTTCATCACCTGTCTGATCCTCTACTGGTTCGGCGACCAGTTTGGGGCGACGGTGGTGAAGGGCTTCGCGCTGACGCTGGCCATCGGCGTCGCCGTGAGCATGTTCTCCGCGATCACGATGACGCGAACCTTCCTCAAGATGGTGGTTGGCACGCGCTTTGCCCGGAACCATTGGCTCTTCAACGCGGAAGAATCGCACCGGGCGGAACCTGACGAAGCGGGGGCAGTGTCGGCGAAGAGCCACAAGTTCCTCGACTTCGCCGGGCTGCGCTGGTGGTACCTGAGCGTTTCGCTGGTACTCTTCATCGTCGCGGCCGTGGTGCTGGCATTCCCGCCCCACCTGCGGGCGGGCATCGAGTTCACTTCCGGGTCGTCGTTCACGGTCGAGTTCGCGCAGCCGGTGGACCAGGGCGCCCTCCGCAGCGCGCTCGCTGACCTCGGGCACCCCGAGGCTCGCGTCCAGGGCGCCGGCGCCAATAGCTACCTGATCCGGACTGAGGAGCTGGAAGGCCCTCCGCCCTCCACGGAAACCGTCGAGGGGCCGCAGGAAGCGCCCCAGGGCGAGATCCAGACCATCCTCGCCGGGCTCCAGGAGCGCTTCGGGGCGACCATACCGGAGGACCGTCCGCGGGAGTTCTCGACGGTCTCCAGCACGGTCTCGACGGAAATCGCGCGGAACGCGACCTACGCGGTCCTCGCGGCCTCGCTGGCGATCTTCATCTACATTTCGATCGCGTTCCGGCACGCCCCGAAGCCGTTCCGGTTCGGCGCCGCCGCCATCGTCGCCACCCTCCATGACGCGTTCATGATCCTCGGGCTCTTTTCGCTGCTCGGGAAGACGCGCGGGACGGAGGTGGACGTGGCCTTCATCACCGCCCTCCTGACGGTCATCGGCTTCTCCGTGCACGACACGATCGTCGTGTTCGACCGGATCCGGGAGAAGGTGTTGCACGACCCCTACATCCCCTTCGAAGAGGCCGTTAACGCCAGCCTCACGGAGACGCTGGCCCGGTCCATCAACACCTCGTTCGTGGTGGTGCTGACGGTGCTGTCGCTGCTGCTGATTGGCGGTGTCACGATCCGGAACTTCTTGATCGTGCTGCTCGTCGGGATCATCAGCGGGACGTACAGCTCGATCGGGATCGCCAGCCAGTTGCTGGTGGCGTGGGAGAACAACGACATCGGAAAGTTCTTCGGCCGCCTCCGCGGTCGCGCCCCGGAAGAGGAACTGGCGCCGCCGGCGGGGGAGCCGGAGCCGGCCTGAGCGTCGGGCACGGTAGTTACTCGGGAAGGGGCCGGTGGGAACGCCGGCCCCTTCTTCGTGGGCGGCGGCTGAGGACCAGCGTGCCGACCCCACCAACTCGGAAGGCGGAGTGGACGGTTCTCTCTCGTCATCGATGGAACCTTTGGGAGCCAAATTGACGTTGGAACAGGTGGCGCCGCTGGTGGCTCGTCCTCCGAGAGAGGCGAGCCGTTACCATGCGGGGCGATCGAGGTGAGTCGATGAACAGCATGGTGAGGTGCGCGTTCTTGCTCGCGGTCGGCGGACTGATGCTCCTGGCGAGTGCGTGCGACGACTTCGCGCAGACCGCCCCTGGTGGTGGCGAAGCGTCTCCCGATGTGAAGGCCACGCTCGAAGCCACCTACCAGGCCGGGAGACCGCCTACGCCTACCGCCGTCCCGCCCTCGGTGGGGCGCTGTCCCGCAGGGGTGGACCAGGCCGTGTGCGACCTGGCCGTCCAACTTCGCTCACAGATCGGTCCCGCCGCTATCGATCAGCTTCCGCTCGCGCCCGTGACGATCACCTGCCCGGACGCGGAGCGGTGGGTGTTCGGTACGGAGCCCCAGTGTTCGAAAGACAAGGCGGGCAAGCCCCAGGAGGGCTACTTCTGGGCCAGCAAGCTTTTCCAATTCGTCGACGAGGCAGTCTTTCGTTCGTATCTGAAGGCCTGGCAGTCGAGCCCGTACAAGGTGGCCGGGATCGGGTGTGCGCGAGCATCCGAGACGTCGGCGCTCGACTGCTCCGGCGCGTTCGTCATCGTGATGGGCGGTGAACCGCACCCGGGGCAGTTGGACGCCTTCGTCCTCCTCGTTCGGCGCTCCGCCGCCGGGGCAACGGTCTTTGGCGCCCTGGCCTTCCCTTATGTTTGGCCGGAAGCTGCCGTCTCTGGTGGGTGGTTGGGAGTTGGCCTGGCCGACCTCGCAGACGAGCTGCCCGAAAGGGTGTGGGTCTACCCCTGGAAGCCGTAGCGGCGAGCGCTACGGGCGGGCGCCGTAGAGGCCGGCGGGGGTGACGGGCTTCGTTTCGGTCCCGGAGGCCCCACGGAGGCGGTCGCGGAGGGTGGCGCCGGCGCGCGTGTCATGCTTCAGGTCCAGGGGGCGGATGACGACGGGCATGGGGAGGGCGTGACCGAAGACCAGCGCCTGCTGCTTGCTTTCGAGCGCGGCGATGACCTGCCGCAGGCCCGAGCGCCCGGCGACGCCGCCCACCAGCGCCTCGACGTCGGCGTCGCTGTCGAGTTGGAAGCAGAAGCGGGTGCCGATCTGGGACAGCACCTCCGGGTCGATCTGGCTGGGCCGCTGGTCGATGACGAGGAGGGTGACGTTGTACTTCCGCAGTTCGCGCGCGATCTGGCCGAAGATCGTCTCGCCGGCGAGGGCGCGGTCGATGAACTTGTGCGCCTCTTCGATGACGATGACGAGCCGGTTCGGCTCCTTCGCCCGGTCGCCGGCGGCGCGGTCCATGTCGTCGCGGTAGGCGGACCAGATCTGGCGGGAGAGCATGTTCGCGACGAGCATGTAGCTGGCGAGGTCGTTGCCGTGGCGGCCGAACTGGATGACGGCGCTCTTGCCGCCCTGCAGCGCCTGGACGATGTGGCGGACGACGCCGTTGAACTGCCCGGCGCCCTGCTGGACGAACTCCCTGCGGGCGAGGCGCTTCAGCCCCTGGCGGAGGTTGGCGAGCGAACCGGAGGCGTAGCCGATCCGTGAGGCGACGCGCGCCCAGTTGATCTCGTCCGGTTCGTCGCCGTCCTTCCACGCCTTCCGGATGACCGCCGGCGAGGGATCATCCGCCAGCAGTTCGTCGATCCAGCTTTCGCCGAAGCGCTCGCGGCAGCCGTGGGCGGCTTCGATGGCGAGGTTCGTGAAATAGGCCACCGACTGGAGGATTTCGAGGTCCTCGGGCTCGATGTCGCGGGTACCGATGAGGACGCGGCCATCGGTGCCGTCGGCGTTCGCTTCCAGTGTGTAGACGCAGACGTCGGTGGGGTGGTGGTGTTTGAGTGAGCGCCGGGCGCCGCCCTCGAACTTCGTGTACTGGCCGTAGTCGCCGTGCATGTCGAAGACGAGGGCGACGGTGCGGTCGCGGTTGGTGGCGGCGCGCGCTGAGTTCTCGACCATCGCATCGAGGAGCTGGAGGGCGGCTATCGTCTTGCCGGTGCCGCTCTTGCCGAAGATGCCGGCGGAGCGTTCGAAGAGCTTCTCGATATCGACGCATACTTCGATGCTGTCCATCCCGAGGGGGGTGCCAAGGGCGACGGAGGTCTTGTCGCCGGTGCTGAAGGCGGCGTCGAGGGCGGCCTGGTCGGCGAGGGAGACGCGGGCGAAGTGGCGCGGGAGCCGGCGGGCGCGGGCGGTCTCCCCGGTGCCTTCGTTCACCTCCAGGTAAGGCTGGACGTCGACGGCGGTGTAGACGCCGGTGTCTGCCAGGACCTCGCGGAGGAGGGCGCCGCCGGGTTCGTCGTCGAGGGGCGGCGGCCAGGAGGTTGGGCCGGATTCGGCCGCCTTGAGGACGATGTCGGTGACCATGCCGAGGAGCTCGGCGCCGTCACCGATGGGCGCCTTCACGTAGTGGCCGAGGGCCGCGGTCCGGCCGGCGTCGAGGCGCACTTCGAGGCCCTTCGTCAGCGAGCCGCCGACGACCACGCCGAGGTTTTCGGTCACGGTGCCACCCCCCGGATGATGCTGGTGAGCCGTGCCGGCTCGGCCTTGAGCAGGCGCGCAAGCTCCTTCCCGGCACGGACGGTGAAGGCGTAGCTGCCGGGCCCGAAGGCGGTGGCGGCGAGGCGGACGGCCGCGGCGATGACCGAGTCGTCGCAGGCGGGCGAGGCGACGAGGAGCGAGAGGAAGGCGGCGTCCTGGGCGAGGTGGGCCACCTCTTCGGGGTTGGCTTCGGCCACCTCGGCGAGGAGCGGCGGCGGCATCGGCGGGAGCGTCGCCCGCGCGTCCTCGCCCTGGATGTGCCCGCAGGCGACGACCGTGACAGCCGTCGTCAGGAGCGGACGGATGTGAGGGTTGTCAGCGAGGACTTCAGCTGCGGTCCGGCCACCCGCCCCGGACGGTGGCTGGAGCGGGCGGGCCGGGTCCTCGGGGCCGCTGGCGCTGTCAACGACGATGCCGAGGACGGTGCAGCTGCCTTCCCGCACGGCGACCATCCGCCCGAGTTCGTAGGGGGCTTCGACGTAGCCGTCGTAGGCGCACTGAAACTGGCGCAGGCCGGCGGCGACCACCCTCGGGGCCTCGTTCATATCGCTCTCCTCTTCTTGCTGGCGTGCTTGCCGTTGGAGCCGGCGCGAAGGCCCTGGCGGGAGGCTTCGCCTTCGAGCAGGCGGCTGAACTGGGCGCGGTCGCCCATGGTGATGACCGCCTGCTCGTGCGCCTCCTGGAGGGCGCGAGGGTAGCCACCGCAGCGGCGGCACTGGTCGACGAGCGCAGCATGGAGCCGCGCCACCCCGGCCGGGGACGCCGCCCAGGCCGGCAGTTCGACGCGGGCGACGTCTTCGCCGCTGCGGAAGTAGAAGAAGCGCACCTGCTGGTGGGCCGGGAACAACTCCTCGACGGTCGCGCGGCGGCCGCTCTGGGCACGAAAGAGCGCCGAGCGTTCGCCGTCGCCGAGAAGCCGCGAGAAGACGAGCGCGTCGCTGGCCGGCCAGCCCGGGCCGGTCCGGGCGGCGATGGCGCCAAGACTGCGGGCCACATCCCCTGAGCGCGTGCCGGAAACGTAGGCGCCGACGCTCACCCGTTCGGCGGAGAACGAGAGCAGTTCGAGTTCGTCGCCGAGGCGGGAGGCGAGGTCGCGGCGGGTGTGCTCGGCGACGGTGCGGGAGTCGAGGTCCCAGGGGAAAAAGGTGCCATCGAGGAGGAGGACCACGTCGCCGTTGACCGCGCGTTCGACGGCAAGCCGGGCGCCGGTCACGAATTCGGAGACGTCGCGGCGAAGGTTCACGCCCCAGGCAGCGGGGCCGGAGCCTTCGTTGCCGTCGTCTTCGCCCTCGTCCAGCGTCTCCTCGGGGCCGATGACGGGCTTCGAATCGAGCACCGCCTCGCCCGGAACGCCGTAGGGGAGCACGACGAAGCCGGTGTTGAGGACGTAGCAGGGGACGGCGGCGAACCGGTCCGGCTCGATGCTGGAACCGTCGGAGCCGATGACGGTGCAGGGGGCGAAGGGCGGCGCGGGATAGGTTGCATCGACGGGCTCGCCGCAGGAAAGGGCGTAGGGTTCGGGGCTGTTGGCCATCGCCGCGATGACCGCGCGGTCGCCTTCCTCGGCGTCGCGTCCCCATGCGGCGAGCGCCTCCCGGGCGGCCGCGAGCCCCTTGTCGAGCGTCGCCACCTCGCGGGCGTAGCGCTCCACGACATCCGGGAGCTGGCCCAGCGCCTTCTCCATCCTCAGGGTCACCCTGCCACCTCCGCCCGGCCGCGAAGGACGCGGGCATCGCCGACGCGGCGCGTGACCTTCGTGGCGTCGAGGTGTTCGAGGAACGCCTGGGCGTACTTGCGGCTGTTGCCGAAGAGGTCGCGCACTTCGGCGAGACTGATGCTCCCGTTCGCCTCGATGTGGGCCGCGACCTTCGCGACCATCTCGCGGAAGACGCCGGGGTCGAAGACGACGCCGGCGCCCGTGTCCTCAACGAGGCCCCGTTCGGCGAGGTAGGCCAGCAGCGGCGGGTCGGGGATGCGGTCCGTGGGGGGGCTGTACCTGCCCGCGCGAAGGCTCGCGACGAATGCATCCGCCTCCTGCTGCTGGCGCGCCGAGAGCGAGGCCGCGTAGCCCGGGCGGGCCAGCCCCGGGCCACGTTCCTCGAAGGCGCCGGCGGCCGCGGCTTCCCGCACGACGATGTCGAAGAGGGGGCCGTCGAGGCGAAGGGCGCTGCGGACATGCTCGCGCGGGGCGGCGGCGCGAAGGGAATTGGCGGCGAGGAAGTCGTCCACCGCCGCGGCAGCCCGGCTGATCGCATTGTCGACCCAGGCGCGGGCGAGGAGGCGGCCCCCCGCGGAGATGACAATGCCCGCGGCCAGCGCCGATTTCGCGGCCCGGGCGGCGACATCGGCTTCGAGGCCGAGCGCGGCGGCGACGCCCGAAGCCGGGAGCGGCGCGCGCATCAGCAGCTCCACCAGCCGCTCTTCGTCGCTGCCGGCCAGCTGGCGCTCCAGCGCGTCGATGGTGGCGGCGTGCTTGCGGCGATGGCGGCGAGGGTTGACCGCGACGATGACGCCCCCCGCGACGGTCTCGTTGGAGGTCCGGACGACACAGTGGTCGCCGCGCGAGACCGCCACGGGGGTGTCCAGCACAAGCTGTGCCCAGGCTTCCTCAGCGCGCCCGACCTCGTCGACGTCGAGCAGGCGCAGCTTCGCTTCCGACTCGGCCGTGGCACTGAGGAAGGTGACGCCCGCGTCATGGCTGAGGGGGTGGGAGAGGATGCCGGTCGCGCGGAGGCGGACATCGACGGCATGGGCTCCGGGCAGGGTGCCCGGGAGGGCGAGGACCATCCCGCGTTCGACGTCCTCGCTGCGGATGCCGCTGAGGTTGATGGCGGCGCGGGTGCCAGGTTCGAGGCGGGTGACCTTCGTCTTGTGGCGCTGGAGGCCGCGGATGCGCGCCCGAAGCCCGGCGGGCGCGAGTTCGACTTCTTGCCCGACTTCGAAGGCGCCATCGACGAGGGTGCCGGTCACGACGACGCCGAAGCCCTGGATCGTGAAGGCCCGGTCGATCGGGAGGCGCGGGCGGCCGAGGTCGCGCTTGGCGGGGGTCGTCTCGAGGGCGGCGTCGATCGCGGCGAGGAGCCGGTCGAGCCCTTCCCCCGTCGCCGCCGACACTCGCACCCGGGGGGCATGTTCGAGACGGCTCCCGGCCAGCGTCTCTTCGAGTTCGGCCTCGACGAGGTCGACGTAGTCCGGCTCGACGGCGTCGGTCTTGGTGATGACGACAATGCCGCCGGGGACGTCGAGGAGGTCAAGGATCGCGAGGTGCTCCCGCGTCTGGGGCATCGGGCCTTCGTCGGCGGCGACCACAAGCAGGGCGAGGTCGATGCCGCCGGCGCCGGCGAGCATGTTCTTGATGAAGCGCTCGTGGCCGGGGACGTCGACGATGCTGACTTCGCGGCCGGAGGGCAGGGTCAGCCAGGCGAAGCCGAGGTCGATGGTGAGGCCGCGCTCCTTCTCCTCGCGGAGGCGGTCGGGGTCGATCCCCGTGAGGGCGCGGACGAGGGTGCTTTTCCCGTGGTCGACGTGGCCGGCGGTGCCGATGACGTACATTTGTTCGACATTCTACGCAGGGGAGGCGGCCCCGCGCCACGGTTCGTTAGCCGGCGGCACCGAGTTCGGCCATCGCCCGGGCTGTTACTTCGCCGTGGAGGAGCCGTCCACGGTGGCTGAGGCGGATGTGGTCGTCGCGTTCGATGACCCCGGCGGCCTCGCAGTCAGCCAGCGTCCGGCCGAGGACCGCGTCAACGGGCACGCCGAACTTCGCCTCGAAGGCCGCGGGTGCGAAGCCCTCCATCCGCCGGAGCGCGAGCATGAACCAGTCGGCCATGGCCATCGCCGGCGACGGGCGGTAGCGGTTGGCGACGGCGGGGCGGGCGGAGATATCCGGCGCCGAAGCGACGGCGGCGACGTAGGCGCGAGGGTGGGCGATGTTCTCGTAGCGCTCGCCGTCGAGGTAGCCGTGGGCGCCGGCGCCGATGCCGAGGTAGTCGCCGTCGGTCCAGTAGACCTGGTTGTGGCGTGACTCGTGGCCGGGGCGGGCCCAGTTCGAGACCTCGTACTGGCGGTAGCCGGCCGCGGCAAGGAGGTCGCTGGCGAGGTCGTACATCCCGGCGGCTGTGTCGGGGTCCGGGGCAGCAATCTCGCCCTCGCGGACACGACGGCCGAGGGTGGTGCCCTCCTCGACCGTGAGCGCGTAGGCGGAGATATGGTCGGGGCCGAGGGCGATCGCGCACTCCAGCGACCGTCGCCACTGTGCCACCTCCTGGCCGGGAAGGCCGTAGATCAGGTCGATACCGACGCTTTCGAACCCCGCCGCGCGCGCCAGGGGGACCGAGACCGCCGCCGCCTCGGGCGAATGGATGCGGTCGAGGAAGGCGAGTTCGGCGGCGTCGAAGCTCTGGACGCCGAAGGAGATCCGGGTGACGCCAGCGCGCCGGAACCCCGCCAGCTGTTCGAGCGTCGATGTGCCGGGGTTTGCCTCCATGGAGACTTCGGCGCCGGGATCGAGGGCCGCGACGGATCGTACGGCGTCAACAATCGCGGCGATCTGGGATGGCGCCATTTCACCCGGGGTGCCGCCGCCAAAGCCGACGGAGACGACGCGCCGCTCCCGGAGGACGGCAGCGTAGCCGGAGAGTTCGCGCACGACCGCGGCGGTGTAGTCGCCCTTGAGGGCGTCCATCCCGGCGTAGGCGTTGAAGTCGCAATAGCCGCACTTTACGGTGCAGAAGGGGATGTGGACGTAGACGGAGATGGGCTTCACGGCCGCTCCCGGAGCATCGCCCGGACCTCGCGGACACGGTGGGTGGTGATACCGTCGACGCCCCATGCGATCAGTTCGCGGGCGCGGTCCATGTCGTCGACTGTCCAGCAGACGACCTGGAGGCCCGCTTCGTGGAGCCGGGAAATGCGCGCTGGCGTGAGCAGGTGGTGGTTGCAGGAGACGCCGCGGGGCCGCATGTCGCGCCCGGCGACGGAGAGCATCAGGTCCAGCTTCGCCTGCACGTCAATCGAATAGAAGAGGTCGATCCCGGGGCAGGCGCGTTCGACCGCCCGCAGGATGGGCCAGTGCTGGGACGAAGCGACGAGGGCCGCCCCGGGGACCGCGTCCAGCGCCTCGCGCACGAGCGTGCCCGCGGCCTCTCCGCCATTCTTGAGGTCCAGGAAGATGCGCACCTTCCCGGCCGATTCGCGGAGGAGGTCGACCAGGCTGAAGGGGCTTCGGGGCGCCCACTTCAGGTACCACTTTTCGAAGAGCACGGGGAAGGGGTACATGCGGCGTTCGTGGCGGGCCTCAAACCGTCCCCGGTGGACGAAGAGGTCGACTTCCAGGAAGTCGGCGACGTCGGCGATGGCGTCGCGGGTGCTCTGCACCGTGTTGCCGGCGGCGTGGGCGATGACCGCGGGACCCGGACGGCCGGGAGCAAGGCCATCGCCGGTGCTGGTTGCCCGGCCCGTCATCAGGGGACCGCGCTGCTCGGGCGGGGCACGGCAGGCGGATGGCGGGGCGACACCTGGACGTCGCCGTTGGCGATGTCGTCGAGGAGGTCTTCGTCGGCGATGGCATAGCCGTCCCCGGAGGGTGCGAGCGCGCCGAGGACGACGAAGCGGCTGAGCAGGGCCGTCACCGTCTCGCGGCTGGTGCCGATGGTCTGGGCGAGCTCCTGGTGGGTGAGGCCGAGGCGGACGACGCCGTCCTCGGAACGGCTCAGGAGGGTGTCGGCGAGGCGGGCGGAGACAGGCTTCGAGACGAGGTTCATGAAGTTGCGT
This sequence comes from Chloroflexota bacterium, assembly GCA_016234445.1. Classification (GTDB taxonomy): domain Bacteria; phylum Chloroflexota; class Dehalococcoidia; order Tepidiformales; family Tepidiformaceae. The sequence goes on from JACRBT010000004.1 coordinate 507,894, forward strand.
TGCATCCCCGAGAGGCGCCGGGCCATGAGTTCGACCATCGCGAAGCCGAGCCGGGGCGACTGCTGGAGGAGGTGGGAGAAGTCCTCCCAGCTGATGCTCACCGCGACCGTGTCGTCGATGGCCTGGGCGCAGGCGGTGCGCTCGCCTTCCTCGACGATGGCCATGTCACCGACGACGCCGCCCTTGCCGACGACGTCGAGGATGATCTCCTTGCCGTTCTCGGCGACCTGGTAGATCTTCACGCGGCCCTTGAGCAGCAGGTAGACGCGCTCGGCGGGGTCACCGGTGGAGAAAAGCACCTGGCGGGGCTTGAACCGGCGCTCGGTGAGGAGAGGGATGAGCCGGTCGAGCTCTTCGTCGCTCAGGACGTTCATCAGGCGGCTGAGCTGGCGCAGGTACCAGGCAATGGAACGCTGGAACGCCTGTCTGCCGCGGGCGCCGTGGCGGGTCATTGTTTCCGGGGCGGTCACCGTGGTCGAAGCCTGTGTCATCGTTCCCCCTCACGCTCAGGGTAGCGGAGTCGCAGTTCATCCAACAGCCGGACAGCGGCGCCCGGCACAGTTTCGCGGGCGCCGGCGTCAACGTAGCGTGACAGGTCCTCCAGCGCCAGCAGATGATCCCCCATCCGGTAGTGGAGCATCCCGCGCTCGCCCACGAGGGCGGCGTTCCATGGTTCGAGGCGCAGCTGGAGGTCGACGACCGTGCGCCAGCGTTCAACGTCGCGGCGGGCGCGGAAGACGGCGTGGAGGTTGTTCAACATCCGCTGGAGGATCTGCCGGCGGGTAACGGCGGCGAGGACCGAGTCGGGGTTGGCGGCGCCGAGGTCATGGGCGCGGAGGCCCGCCCGCAGTTCCGCCGGGTCGAGCCTGGCGCCCTGGTGAAACGGGTCGACGAAGATCGGCTCCTCGGGTTCGCCGACGCGGACGATGAAGTGGCCCGGGTAGCCGATGCCGTCGCAGCGGAGGCCGATCCGCTGGGCAATCTCCATGTAGACGAGCGAGAGGGTGATCGGGATGCCCGTGCGCCGGTCGATCACCTGGTCGAGGTAGCTGTTCTCGGGCTCGTCGTAGGCGGAGACGTTGCCGTGGAACCCGAGGATCGAGAAGAGCTGGTAGTCGATCGCGCTGGCGAGGCGGTGCGGGTCGGTGGCGCCGCCGGCGTAGTCGAGCGCCTGTTCGGCGACGAGGTCCAGCCGGCGCGCGTAGTCGTGGACATCGATGCTGTCGCGGCCAATCCGGGCAATGGTCATCGCGGCGCCGAAGAGGTCGACGGCCTCGGACGGGCCTTCGATGGCACTGGCGAAGTCGTCCCGGATCGAGCCTTCCACGCCTTCCAGTATACGGCCCGGCTGGTGGTTGGACTCAGGCTGGGCTTAGTCGAAGACGGCCCGCGCTTCGGCAGAGGGGATGTCCTTCGTCGCCAGTCGCGGGCGGCCGGTGCGCACCCAGTCCTTCACGCTGACGACCGCGATCGTGACCGCGAAGAGCCCGGCGGAGAAGAGGACGATGCTCGCCCCGGAGGCGATGTCGACGTAGTAGCTGATGAAGAGGCCGGCGAACCCGGCGGCGGAGCCAATGGCCGTCGAGAGCACGAGCATCACGGCGAAACGGTCGGTAAGCAGGCGGGCGATGACGGGAGGGATGACCAGCGACGCCGCGATCAGGGTGACGCCCATGATCCGGATGCTCGCGATGATCGTGGCCGCCAGGACGAGGGCGAAGAGGGAGTCGACCATCCCGGCGCGGACCCCGTAGATGGGCGCAACGTCGACGTCGAAGGTGAGGAAGAGGAGCTGCTTGTAGAGGAAGAAGACCAGGAGGACGGTGACCGCGAGCACGCCGGCAATGACCCAGAGGTCGCCGCCGGTGACGCCGAGGATGTTGCCGAAGAGGGCTGCGTCGAAGTTGCGCGTGATCGACCGGGCACGGCTGATGAGGGCGACGCCGAAGGCGAAGCTGGCGGTTGTGATGATGCCGATGGCCGCGTCGGCGCCGATCTGGCGGCGGCGGGTGGTCTGGTTGATCAGCAGGGCCGAGAGGAACCCCCAGATCCCGGCGGCGAGGTAGAAGTTGAAGCCGGCGACGTAGCCCACGACCGCACCGCCGAAGACCGAATGCGACATGCCGTGGCCGATGTAGCTCATCCGCCGGAGGACGACGAAGACGCCAATGAGGCCGGTGAGTGCCCCCACCATCGTCGCGGCGATGAGTGCCTTGACGAAGAAGTCGAACTGGAACGGCTCGGTGAGGTCGATGAGGAGGGTCATACCGCCACCCCCTCTGCTTCGCCGGCGGGCGCGTCCTTGAAGAGGTCGAAGACGTGCGGGCTGTCGGCGACGAGGGTCATCCCATCCTGCTTCACGACCACCATCTCGCCGCCGTAGGTGCGCCGCAGGACCTCCGTCGTGAAGACCTCGGAGGGGTGCCCGTCCGCGACGATCCGGCGGTTGATGCAGACGACGCGGGGAAGGTGGGCGGCGACGGCATTCAGTTCGTGGGTGCTGAGAACGACGGTGACACCGTCGCGGTTCAGGTCCACGAGGAGGTGGAGGATGTCGTCCCGGGTCTTGATGTCGACGCCGCTGGTCGGTTCGTCGAGGAGCAGGAGGCGAGGGTTGCGGATGAGCGCACGGGCGAGGAAGACCCGCTGTTGCTGCCCGCCGGAAAGGTTGCGGATGTGCTGCCGCCGGTACTGGGCGATCCCCAGCCGCTCGAGGAGCTGCATCATCTCGGCCCGGTCGCTCCGGCGTGGCCACGGCCAGGGACCGGACTGCATCGCCCGGCCCATGAGGACGACTTCCTCGACGGTCACCGGGAAGTTCCAGTCGATGGTTTCGAGCTGGGGGACGTAGCCGACGGAGGGGCGCCGGTTCGGGCCAACCGGCTGACCATCGACCTCGGCGCTGCCGCCATAGATGGAGACGGCCCCGAGCAGCACCTTCATCAGCGTGGTCTTGCCGGAACCGCTCGGCCCGACGATACCGACGAACTCGCCTTCGCCCACCCGGAGGTCGACATCCGAGAGCACGGGCCGGCCTTCGTAGCCGGCGCTCATGCCGTGGATGGTGATGATGTCGCTCATGCCTTGATCCTCCCCGGGGCGCAGGGGCAGACGCCCAGTCTACTTCGTGCGGTCAAACGTGTTGGTGATCGGGATCTTCGCGGTCTCGCCGGCGTTGCCCCCGAGGCGAGGGAACAGGATGCGCATGTCTTCCACGAGCATGCCCACGTAGGTGTGGCCCGCCTCGCTTTCCTTGCCGGGCGGGGCGTCGTCGCTCAGGCGGTCTTCGAACACGGCCCCGGTCTCGCGGGCGATGGTCTCCATCGTCTTGCTGGGGAAGACTTCGCTGCCAAAGACAGCCAGCACCTTCTCGCGCTTGATCTGGGTGATGAGGTCGGCGAGTTCCTTCGCGCTCGGCTCCTTGAAGTCCGAAGGCTGGATGGCGCCGATCACGGTCCAGCCGTACTCACGGGCCCAGTAGGCCCAGCTGTCGTGGTAGGTCAGGAGCTTGCGGTTCTCCGCGGGGACGGTCTCGCTGTCCTTGCGGATCGCGGCGTCGAGCTGTGTGAGCACGGCGGCGAAACGGTCGTAGTTGCCCTGGTAGTAGGAGGCGTTCTCCGGGTCGTTCTCGCTCAGCCAGGTCCGCACGAGGTCCGCGTACTTGAGGGCGTATTTCGGGTTCATCCAGAGGTGGGGGTTTGGATTGCCGTCGGCCCTGGGGAAACTGAAGTCGTAGAGGAAGCCGGTCTTCTCGTCGTCGCCGGAGAGGGTGTTGTCGGCGAGCTTATAGATCTTCCCCGGGTCGCGGAGGTTCGCCTTCGCGATGGCCTCGGTCGTGCCTTCCAGGTGGGCGCCGTTCATGATCAGGAGGTCGGCGCGGGCGAGGACCTGGGCGTCGCTCGGGCGCGGCTCGTAGGTGTGCGAGTCGACGCCGTCCGGGATGAGGCCGTGGATGTGGACGCGGTCGCCGCCGATGTTGAGGACGATGCTGGTAAGCGGCGCAACCGTCGTCGCCACCCGGAGTCTGCCGTCGTCCGCCTTGAAGTTGTCGTGGGTGCCCGCGGCGCCGTCGCCGACCGCTTCGTTGCCGGCGGAGCCGCAAGCAGCGAAGGCCGTGGCAAACGCGGCTGCAAGGGCGACCACGAAGATCCTGGACCGGGGCATCCTGGCTCCAGAGGCAGCCGAAACGCTCGCCTCTGTCCGATCTTGCAATCGATTGCAATTGCAAGTCAACCACTACTGGCCGCATTCGTGTGGCGCGTTTCACAGTCGCGGTGATGTGTCATCCCGCCTCCGCGCCGGTTTGCGAGCCCCGGCACGCGTCCGTATCGTTCTTCGAATGGATGCTCCCGCGCGCTACCGCGTCGGCGAATTCGACATCGCCGTGGTCTCCGACGGCCACATCCGGCTCGACGGCGGCGCCGTTATGGGGCTCACGCCGCGCATCCTCTGGGAACCGATCATCGGCCGGGAGAACATCGACGAGAGCTACCGCATCCCCCTCGGGCTGAACTGCATGGTCATCCGCCGCGGGAGCGACGTGGTCCTGGTCGACACCGGCATGGGGAACAAGGTCCCGGCCGCCGTCCGCGAGCGCGGCTACCCGGGCGACTACGGCTACCTGCTCGACGGCCTCGCGGCGCTGGGGATTCGCCCCGCGGACGTGACCGCCGTCGCCAACACCCACCTTCACGCCGACCACTGCGGCTGGAACACCATCCGGAAGGACGACGGCGCTCTCGTCCCGACCTTCCCGAACGCGCGGTACTACATCCAGGCCGGGGAGTTCGAGGCGGCCACTCACCCGAACGACCGGACAAAGGGCGCCTACTTCCCGGAGAACTTCGAACCCCTCCAGGGGTCGGGGCAGTTGACGCTGGTAGACGACGAGTTCCAGGTGGCGCCGGGGGTCCACTTCCTCCCGACGCCCGGGCACACGAACGACCACGCCTCGATCGTCGTGGCATCCGGGGGCGAAACCGCGTTCTACACGGGGGACCTCGTCCACCACGCCGTCCAGTTCGAAAGGCCAGTGTGGACCGCAGCGTTCGACATCCTTCCGCTCGTGAACATCGAAACGAAGAAGCGGCTGATCGAGCGCGCCATCCGCGAGCGGGCGCTGCTCGTCTGCGTGCACAACGCCTTTCCGGGGGTCGGGCGGTTGACCCAGCAGGACGGCCGCCGCACCTTCGTTCCTGAATGACCACGCCCGCCCGCCTTTACCACCTCGCCCTTCGTGACCTCCACGCCGCTGCCGGCGCCCGGTTCGAGCACCGGCTGGGTTGGTCGTTGCCCGCGAACTTCGGCGACGCGGGGGCGGAGCAGGCGGCGATCCGCGGCGGCGCAGCCATCCTCGACCGGTCGCACCGGAGCCGCTTCATCGTCAGCGGGACGGACGCGGGCGAGGTCCTTTCGGCGGCCTTCGCGGGACGCATGGAAGAACTGGAAGAGGGCCGGGCGGTGCGGACTGTGGCGCTCGACGGGCAGGGCCTGATCCGCGACGTCGTCCTCGTCGCCCGGACAGGCGGGATCGCCTACCTCGTCGTGGGCGAGCCCGGGCAGCGCTTCGAGACCTTCGAACGGCTCCAGGTCGCGGTCCAGCCCTCCTGGGACGCGCGGGTCGACGACCGGACGGAGACGACCTGCCTTATCGGCGTGGCTGGACCGGGCGCGGCGAGAGCGGTCGAGGCCAATCTCGCCGAAGCCCTCCCGGCACGCCTCCAGCCGCTTCACATCGTCACCTTCGAATTCCACGGCTTCCGCTCGCTGGCGATCCGGACGAGCGACACGGGCGAAGACGGGTTCGAGTTCATGTTCGCGCCGGCCGTGGCCCAGCACGCCATCGAGACGCTCCGGGCCGGCGGGGTGCCGCTCGCGGGCGACCTCGCCCAGGAGGTGGTGCGCGTGGAGGCATGCGTCCCGGCGTTCTCCCCGGACCTGGAAACGGGCCTCACGCCCGCGCAGGCCGGGCTCGACGCGCTCCTGGAGATTCCCGGTGGCGCCGGAGGGCGTATGCTCAGTGCAATCCTCTTAGAATCAGACGAGGTGGTGGCGGCGGGGAGCCTGGTCCGGGTTCGTGGCCAGGTAGCCGGGGAAGTGCGCTCTTGCGTGCGTTCGGCGGCCCTGGACGCGACCATCGCCCTCGCGATTGTCGACAGCGGCTCTGCCACGCCGGGCACCGCCCTTGACGTTGCCGGGCATCTCGCCACGATCGTTTCAAAGCCATTCCTTCGACGGAGCACCAACGCATGCTGAGCAACCCCAACGGACCACCAAACATGGCCGAAATCGGCGCTGTCCTCGCCCGGATGCGGTACCGGGGCGTCACGGAACTGCGGCTGGGCAACGACTGGGTCGGCCGGTGGGAGAACACGGACGAGCTTCCGCGCGGGGTGCTGGTGATCGAGGTCTACGCGGCCGTCTACCTGGGAGACAAGGGCTACGTCTTTCGTCCCCGGGGCGAAGATGTCTGGGGCACCCTGAGCGGCCGCCCCGAAGGGGATGCGAAGCCTCTACCGTTCCTGAAGTCGCTGGCGAAGGCCGGGGGCATCACCCCCGGGCGGATCGAACTCATCGGCTACTTCGACTGCAAGGCGACGAGCTACAACGCCCGGTACCCGGCGGAAACAGCGGCGGTCGTGCCCTTCTACGCGGTGGCGGCGAAGGCCGCGAAGGATGTTCCCGCGGACTCTCCCTTCGAGCGCCGGCGGCTCCCGATCAACGAGCACATGGCGACCCTGCGGCAGCGGTACCCGGAGTTCGAAACCCCGTTCAGCGACGCCGCGGACCGCTACCTGGTCCTCAGGGCCCGCGGAGAAGTCTAGCCGCCGTTCAGTCGCCGTAGACGCGCGCGAGGATGGCGTAGAGGTCCGGGTCGTACTTCTGGAGCCAGTCGCGGTCGCGGTTGCCCGAGTCCTGGTGGAGGAAATAGGCCTGCGTGGCCTCCGCGAAGTACTCGTTCGGGTTGGTCGCGGCATAGGCGCGGCTGTACTTCCCGGCGTCCAGCGCCTGCTGGTAGGCGACGCGGACATCGATGTAGTCCGCGTGATCCAGCGTCCAGCCCTGCACCAGGTGACCAACTTCGTGGAAGAGGATGTTGAGCCCGCCGCAGGGACCCTTGCGGCTCCCTGTAAGGTCGAGTTCGTTCACGGTGGCGACGGGGTAGTCCGCGCGGTCGGCGACACCGCAGGCATGGTCGAGGATCGCCTCCGTGCCCGTCCCCGAGAGGCAGGTAAATTCGGGGAGGTCGATGACCTTCTGGTCGCTTTCGAGGATGATGATGTAGGCGCCCTCGGCGGCGAGCGGCGCTTCGAGGTCGTTGTTCTGAAAGACGCGGAGGAGCGTCTTTTCGGCCTCGTCGAAGGCGGCGTCCGGGACGCCGTCGCCACCGATGATGGCGATCCCGAGGACTTCTCGCTGCTTCGTGTACTGGGCGGCGAAGCGGCGCGGCTCGCTCGGGTCGGGCCGCCGGACGAGGCCTTCGCAAACGGAGCCCTGGGGCTGGAGTTGTGGACGGCCGCTGGCCTGGTCGCCCTGCGGCGAAGCAGCGAGACCGCCGTCCCCGGGGTCGTCTTCGCCCCGGGACGCAAGGACGGCCAGCGCGAGGGCACCGACGAGGGCCAGGGCGAACACCGGGAGCAGGAGCGGCCAGCGGGTCATGTCACCAGCTTCGGCGGGAAGCGGGTGCCCGTAAAGCCGCCCCTTGACGGCGTCTTTAGTCTGCGATGCTCCAGGTCACGCTCACGTCTACCTGGACCGTCCCCGTCCCGGGCTGGATGGGCGTCGCGGTGTCGGTGGCGATTCCCCCCGCGGCCTTTTCAGCGGCCAGCGGCGGCGGGTTCGTGCCGGCCGTTTCGGTGATCAGCATCGGCTTCCCGAGGCCGACACCGCCGAGCCTGGCAAGCTGTTCCGCCTTGGCCTTCGCGTCCTTCATCGCCGCTTCGCGGGCCTGTTCGAGCAGCTTCGTGGTGTCTTCGATGTCGAACCAGATGCTCTGGACGCGGGCGTCGTTCCCCCCGGCCTTCACGGCGGAGTCGATCACCTTGCTGAAGTTGTCGAGATTCCGAACCTTCACCTGGAGCATATTGGTGACGGTGTAGCCGGTGATTTGCGGCTGGCTCCCGCTCTTGCTGTAGTCGTAGCGCGGGTAGATGGAGAACTGGGTCGTCTTGATGTCCTTGTCTTCGACCCCGTTCTTCCTGACCGCGCTGATGACGGCATCGGCGGCCTTGGCGGCGTTCTCCCGGGCATCTTCGACCGTCGTGGCGGAGACTTCCACGCCGACGGTAAAGAAGCCGGTGTCCGGCGTGGCCTGGACTTCGCCATGGCCCGAAGCGTTGATGCCTGTCGGCTGTTCCGCGCCAGGAACAACCACGTCTGTCTGGGGCTTGCAGGCGACGGCGCCCAGCAAGGGCACCGTCACCAGCGAAACGAGCAGGACTGTCTTCAACCAGCTGTTCATAGTTTCCTCCTGCCGCCAACGCGGCGTGTGGATTGCTCAGAAATCGCGGCGGCGAAGCGCCCAGGCGCTGCCGCCGGCGATGCACGCGACGGCCGCGAGGCCGATCGCCACGGGCAGCCGCCACGGCGAACCGCCATCGTCAGGGGATTCCAGCGCTCGCGAACCGGAGTTGTCGCCCCCCGTACCGTATTGGGCGGACGTGGAGGGCGGGATCGGCCCATCCCTGGAAGCCGTGTCCTGGGCTTTCACCTCCGGTGGGACGGCCTCGGTGGGAGTAGCCGAGAGGCCGGAACTCCCCACGGCGACGCCGCCGAGGCCCGGGAGAGTCTTCGTCGCTTGCGGCGATGCGCCGGCGACCGGGTTGGCGGCCGCCTGCCCGCCAGACTCCGCGGCGCCGGCGGCGGCGTCGCGGCTGGCGAGGGCCTTGCCACCACTGTCGTCGCCCCCGCTGCCGTTTCCGAGGTCGACGGCGCTCAAGCCAACCACGGCAAGCGCCACCACCGCCGTGGCGGAGGCGAACTGCGAGACCCTGCGCGCGACCACGACCGGGCGGCGTTCCCCCAGCGCGGGAGCCGCAGCCACGGGTTGGGCCAGCATCGCCGGCGTCAGCCGAAATGAGCGCGGGGCCTCGGTGGCGGGGAGCGAGCCAACCGCTGCCTTGAGCAGCCGGAGGTCGTCGACGAGGGCGGCACAGTCGGCGCAGCGGCCGAGGTGGGCGGCGAAACGTTCGCGGTCGCGGGGGCGCAACTCGCCGTCGGCAAAGGCGCTCGCCCGTTCCCGCCAACGGCCATGACCGGAGAAAGGAAGCCACATCATCATTCTTCTCTTCCTTCTAGACGCCGGTAGCCCGCCAAAAGTTCCGGGTGGCTGAGAAGGTAGCCCCGAAGCCGCTCGCGTCCGCGGTGGATGCGCGACTTCACCGTTCCCACGGAGGCGTGCGTCATCTCCGCGACCTCGTCGTAGTGGTAATCGTAAAGGTCCGCGAGGACGATCGCCTGTCGCTGTTCGAAGGGCAGTTCGGCGAGCGCCTGGCCCAGCGCCGCCGAGAGTTCGGCCTGTTCGACGACGGCGACGGTGTCGGCGGCTGGGTCGATGACTTCGATTGGGGCGCCGGCCGCCTCCGCCGCTTCGTCGAGGGAAGCGGCGCCGTCTTTCCGGCGGCGGCGGCGAAGTTCGTCCTTGCTCTGGTTCGCGGCGATCCGGAGGAGCCAGCCCCGGAAGTTCCCCCCGCCGAACCGGGAAATCGCCCGGTAGGCGGAGAGAAACGTCTCCTGTGTGGCGTCCTCGGCGGCTTCGCGGCGGCCCACCAATCGGAGACAAAGGCCATAGACGGCGTCCTGGTAGCGGTCGACAAGACTGTTGAACGCCGCCAAATCTCCGTTTCTAGATAGTAAGGCCAGTTCCTCGTCGGTGGTTCCCGGCTCAGTACCCATGTGGCGCGAGCGTAGGTCAATCGCCTGTAAAGTGCGAAACGGCGGGGAAAGGGTGCGCCAGGGAGGCTGTGATACTCTGATGACCATGGAACCTGAAGAGCGCGGGCCAGAAGAGACGCCCGCTCTGAACGAGACAACTCCCCCCGAGGAAACCCCCGCCGAGGGCTGGTATTTCGACATCCCGGAAGGCGCCTGGGAACGGCAGGAAGCCAAGAACCGCGACCTTCGCAACCTGATTCGCAGCAACCTCAAGAGCCCCTCGGACAAGCGTCCCGAGACTCCCCCCATCCCCGATCGCACCCCCGCCTGGGTCCACGACCCGGAACCTGAACGCACCTGGTCCGACAGCCACGCCGACGCCGCCGACGCCACGCCGGCCGACATTGCCGAAGAGCGCGACTCATGGTCGGCGCCGCCCCCTCCGCGCACGGAACACCACCTCGATCGGCCCGCCGCCCACCGGCAGGAATTCGCCGCGGACCCGCCGTCGGCGAAGAACGTCCCGCCGGAGCCGCCGAAATACGGCACCTGGGACGTCCCTGCCCGGGACGCAGACTTCGAGACCCGCGCCCTGAAGCCCTCCCGCCGTGTAGACCCCCCCGCGCCCGTCGATCCCCCCGCCGATGACGCCTCCGGGGCTGACGCCTCGCCCGAAGAGACAGATGTCGTGGAAGGCATGCGCCAATGGGCACTCGGGTCCGGACGGACGTCTTCGACCGAGCGGCCATCGACGCGCTGGGACGAGATGATGAACACCCCTGCCGACAGTGGCAGCCTGATCGAAGGGATGCGCCAGTGGGCAACGACCCAGCCGGATGCCGGGGCATCGCCGCAGCGCCGGCGGCTCGATGACGACCCGGACGAGCGGGCTGATATGCCCGAGTTCGAAGACGCCCCCGTGGTGTTCGCGGTCCCGGAGACGGAGGCCGTCGCCGACGCGGAAGTGGAGAGCGCTCCGGTTGCCGCGATCCCGGCGTGGGGAGCGGCCGCCGGCGACGAGCCCGGCGACATCAGCGATTTCCTCGAACCGCAGGACGAAGAGTCCATTCCCGCGCCCAGCCCCAGGAAGCGCGGATTCCTGAGCCGTCTCTTCGGCCGGAAGGCAGACGAGAAGGCGGCTGCCGCCGCCCGGCTCGCCGCCAGCGAAGCCGCCTACAAGTCCCCATGGGGAGAAGAGGAAGAGGCAGACTCGTGGCAGGCCGCGGCCACGCCAGAAGAGCCTTCGGAATGGACCCTGGGCCAGGCGGAGATCGAGGAACTGTCGCGCGCCCATCGGCCCGAACCTGCGCCGGAGGAACCGACGACGACCTGGCTGACCGCGCCCGACGCGGCGCCCCAGCAGCAGTGGAGCGGGCAGACGTCCGCGAAGCTGGGCATCCCGGCGGCCTTCCAGCCGCCGAAACCGGACGAGAACGGCGGGTGGGAACGCCCCGCGCCCGCCGAGGACGAAGACGACAGCGACTCCGTTTGGGCGGCGGAAGTGAGCGAGCGGTCAGGGACCGAACTCGCCACTGCCTCGCTCCCCGCCAGCGAAACCGTGCCCGCCGCGGACGCCGGCGCCGAGCCCGAAACCAGCACCTGGGACTGGGACAGCGCCTTCCCCACGGGGGACACCGCAGCCGCGTCCGCTGCCTCCGTGCCCGCGGACGAAGCTGCCGAGGAAGCGCCGGACGAGGAGGACGACCCCTGGGCCGACTTCCTTGCGACGCGCCAGGCCGCCCAGCGCCTGCCCAACGAACCTGTGGCCGCCGTTGAAGCCGCCGCCCCGGCCGAGTTCGAAGCTCCCGCTGAGATCGAGGTTCCCGCCGAAGCTGAGCCCGAACTTCCGCCGGCGTTCGAAAGCGCCATCGCCCCGGTCGCGTCAGAGGAAGCAAGCGCCGACGCCTGGGAGGCCGTCATGGCCGCCAGCGGGTACGACGACGCCGACACCCCCCTCGTCGCCGAGACCTACACGGACGCCCTCCCGGCAGCGGCGCCGGGGCCTGAACCGGGCGCCGAGGCCGCACCGAGGGTCCCATCGGAAAGCTGGATTTCCGAGGAAGACCGTGACTGGGGCCCCTCGCCGAAGACCGACCCCGCCGGGCTCTGGGCCTCCGCCAGCGACGACAACGTCGTCCTTCGCGCCTTTGAAGCCCACGCCAGCACCGAGATCGATGAAGACCTCCCCTCGGCCGACGGCGACGGCGTCCCCGATTTCTCGCGGCCTTCGTTCCGGAGCCTCCTTGGCGACGACGCCGACGAGCTGGTGGAAGACGACGAGATCCTGACCGACGATCATCCTTCGCTTTCGCGGCTCCAGGGCTGGGCGCCACAGCGGGAGGTCGCCTCCGTGGCGAATGCAGACCCTGCCTGGGCGCTTGGCGCGAACCGGCCGCCCAGCGATCCCTCGCGCCCCGACCCTGACCCGTTCGCCGAAGGCGAAGGCGCGCCCACTCCCCCATGGGAGGGCGATCAAGCGGCAGCCGGCGAACATGGCGCCCGCAAGGCGTCCCGCAGCAAGACGCTGGTACGGGAGCTGGTCGAAACGGGCTTGCTCGCCCTGCTCGTCTTCCTCTCCGTACGGGCCAGTTTCCAGAACTTCAAGGTCGACGGCATCTCGATGCAGCCGACCCTGGAAGACGGCCAGTTCCTGATCGTGAACAAGCTTGTGTACTCCGAAGTGGACCTGGACAAGCTGAGCAGCTTCGTCCCCTTCGTGAACCCGGGTTCGGACCCTGAGCGCAACGTCTTCCACGCCCCCGAACGCGGCGACATCATCGTCCTCCGCGACCCGCACAAGCCCGACGTCGACCTCATCAAGCGCGTCATCGGGCTTCCGGGTGAGACCGTGGAGATCCGCGACGGCCACGTCTACATCAACGATCAGCTGCTGATCGAGCCTTACATCAAGACTGCCTGGTCGGACAACAAGCCGAAGGTGACCATCCCCGCGGACGAGTACTACGTGCTCGGGGACAATCGCGGCAACAGCCTCGACAGCCGCAGCCAGCAGGTCGGGCTGATCCGTAAGGACCTGATCATCGGCAAGGCGATGCTCTCGTACTGGCCGAGGAACAAGTTCGGGCTCGCGCCCAACGGCTCTCCCAGCCTCGAAGAGAAGCCAACCCTGAGCACCCAGCGCATCGACGACTGAGCGCTGGACGGCTGGCGGCGGGGTTCGTACGCTGCCAGCCGTGACCATCGAACTTGAACGGGAACTCGAAGCCCGCGGAGCACTGCTCCGCGGGCACTTCCAATTGGCCAGCGGCCGCCACGCCGACACCTACATCGAAAAGTTCCGCATCCTCCAGTGGCCGGACCTCACCGGCGAGCTCTGCGGCCAGATCGCCGAGCACTTCCGGGGCACGGCCAATCTGGTCGCCGGCCCCACCACCGGCGGGATCATCCTCAGCTACGAAACCGCACGGCACCTCGGGCTACGGTCGGTCATCGCCGAGCGCACCGACTCGGGCGTGGGCCGCGAATTCAAGCGCGGCTTCGAAATCGGCCCCGGGGACCGCGTCCTCGTGGTCGACGACGTGCTCACCACGGGCGGCAGCGTCCAGGACGTGCTCGACGCGGTCAGGGCGCGCGGTGCCGAAGTGACCGGCCTGGGCCTGCTGGTCGACAGGAGCGGCGGAAAGGTCCAGTTCGGGGTGCCGACGTTCGCCTGCCTGACCGTCGACGTGGCCTCATGGGCGCCCGGTGAATGCCAGCTCTGCCGCGACGGCGTCCCCCTCAAGATCACCTGAACCCTGGCTGCCGGGCTGGCGGCATCCCGTACAATCGTCCCATGCGATACGTCCGCCAGGCCGGCAGCGACCCCTCGTTCCTCCTGAAGGCGCTGGGCGAAGCCTCGGGCGAATTCCGGCGCGAGTTCCACGGGCTCCGCTACCGCGACCTCCTCGTCCCCGCGCCCGCTCCCGACGACGGTTGGACGATGCTCGGGCTGGCGGTCCACGTCCGCGAGGTGGAGGCGGGCGTCGTCGACCAGGTCAGGACGCTGCTGCACCGTCGCAACGCCGAGATCCGCGCGGTCGACCTCGACGACGTCCCGCTCCTGGAGGACTACGACGGCGAAGACGCGGAGGAGGTGCTGGAGGACTACCACGACCTCAGGCAGCGGCTCACCTACTCGCTCTGGGATGTCGACGCCGACGACTGGTACCGGGAGGGGATCCACCCCTATCGCGGCCCCGTAAAGCTGCTCGACCTGACGCGGGAGCTCTACCAGCACGACCTGGAACACCTCTGGCAGGCGCGGCGGATGGTGCTGGCCCTCGCGGAATCGGCGCGGTGACGCCGCCCATCCGGCTTATCCCGTCGGCCCCCTGGCAGCGTACCAAGGCGGGCGACGAACCATGGGTCGCCTGGTTCGAGGACGCCGCCGTGTGCGAACTGGCCGCCAGGCCCGGAGTTCAGCGCGAGGGCTGCTACGACGCCCGGTTGGAGGGGACGGCGACCCGGGTGGTGGCGACAAAGGCTGCCCTGATGGCACTGGCGGCTGAGCTGCGGGCCAACAGGTCGCCGCTCGGGCAGCTGCTCGAAGACGCGCTGGTCGCTGTGCCGGCCTGGCAGCTGCGGTCGCGTTCGCTCCCGCTCGACCGGCCTTATGTCATGGGCATCGTCAACCTCACCGACGACTCGTTTTCGGGCGACGGGGTTGGCCGCGGCGTCGACGCTGCCCTCCAGCGGGCGGAAGAGCTTCGCCGCGACGGCGCGGACATCATCGACGTCGGCGCCGAGACCGCGCGTGCGGACCGCCCGGTGGTCGACCCGGAGGCGGAAGCGGCGCTGATCGGGCCTGCGGTTGGCGCCCTCGTGCGCGAGGGCCACGTCGTCTCAGCAGACACCTACAAGCCACTCGTGGCGCGGGCCGCGCTCGACGCCGGGGCGGAGATCGTGAACGACATCAGCGGGCTCACGCTTGGCATCGGCGCCGCCGGTGAAGCAGCCCGCGCCGGCGCCGGGTACGTGCTCAACTACAGTTACAGCGTCCCGAAACGCCGCCCGGATTCGCCACCGGTCTACGCGGACGTCGTCGCCGAGACGCTGGAGTGGATGTTCGAGCGGACGGCGGCACTGTTCGCGGCCGGGCTGTCGCGGGCGCAGGTCGCCGTCGACCCCGGGATCGCCTTCGGAAAGAGCCACGACGAAGACATCCAGGTCCTCCGGCGGCTTGGCGAGCTGGAGAGCCTCGGGCTGCCGGTGCTGCTCGCCCATTCCCGAAAGAACTTCATCGGGAGCGTCACCGGCCGGCCGCCCACCGACCGGGACGCAGAGACGCACGCCGCGACCGTCCTCGCCTACGCCCAGGGAGCGCGCATCTTCCGCGTCCACGACGCCGCCGGCGCGCGCCGGGCGCTGGACATGGCAGCGGCCATCCTGGCCGCACCGCCGGGCGCCTTCGCCCCGGACGCGACGAGCTGGCCGTGGCGGGCCGGAGCCTCCGCGGCCCACATGACGAGGGCCGCGCCCGACAAGCAAGCTCCCGGGGGCCAGCGCTGGTGATGCCCGCGCGGACCTGAGGCAAGCACCGCATTCCCAAACCGCCTAGAATCGGGACCCTGCGGCCGGGGCCGCAAGACCGAACAACGGACACACTTCCATGTCGCTCCGGGGCAAAGCAGCAATCGCCGGGATCGGCGAATTCCGGCCGTCGCGGTACACGGAGGGCGCCACCACGCTCGGGATGCTGGCCGAAGTCGCGCGCATGGCCGCCGCCGACGCCGGGATCGAACTGGGCGAGGTCGATGGCCTGATCACCGAATCCTTCGCCGAATCGCCCTTCATGGCGCCCTCGACCGTCGTCGAATACCTGGGGCTCGACGTGAAGTTCGCCGAAGTCGTCGACCTCGGCGGGGCGACCGGCGCGGGGATGGCCCTGCGGGCCGCCATGGCGATCGACGCCGGGCTCTGCGAGACGGTGATCTGCACCACGGCTGCCCGGCGCGAGCGGCGGACGACTGAAGGGCCAAAGCGCTCGGCCGGGAGCGGTTGGGCCGGGCGCCGGACCGACCGCACCCCCTACGCCGAGTTCGAGATGCCCTACGGGGCGATCGGCGCGAACTTCGGCTACGCCATGATCGCGAACCGCTACCGGCACGAATACGGCGTCACCCCCGAACAGCTGGCGAAGATCGCCGTCGCCCAGCGCTACAACGCCTGCCACAACCCGGATGCGCTCTTCTTCGGCCAGCCGATCACGGTGGAGGACGTGCTCAATTCGCCCGTCATCGTCGACCCGTTGCACATGCTCGAAATTGTGATGCCCGTGGCCGGGGCGGCGGCGCTGGTGGTGACCAGCGCCCGGAAGGCGAAGAAGCTGAAGAAGCGCCCGGCCTACATCCTCGGTGGCGGCGAACACACCACCCACCGCAGCCTGACCTACGCGCCGAGCCTCACGGACACTGCCATCAAGGCGGCCGCCGACCAGGCCTTCAAGACCGGCGGGATTCGCCGCAAGGACATCGACGTCGCCAGCCTCTACGACTGCTACACGATCACCGTGCTGCTCACGATCGAGGACGCGGGCTTCGCGAAGAAGGGCCAGGGCGGCCGGTTCGTCGACCAGCACAACCTCCAGTTCGACGGCGACTTCCCGCTGAACCCCCACGGCGGGCAGCTCTCCTTCGGGCAGGCAGGCCTCGCGGGGGGCATGTCCCACGTCACCGAGGCCGCCCGCCAGGTGATGGGCCGTGCCGCCGGGCGGCAGGTGAAGAAGTGCGAGTTCGCCTTCGTCAACGGGAACGGGGGGATCATGAGCGAGCAGGTCTCGCTCGTCCTGGGGGCAGAACGATGACCACCGAACCACAACCGCCGGCCACGCCCTACCTCAAGCCGCTCCCGGAGCCGACGCCGGTTTCGCAGCCGTTCTGGGACGCCGCGCGCCGCCACCGGCTCTTCCTCCAGCACTCCCGGAAGACCGGGAAGTACGTCTTCTACCCGCGCGCGGTCTCTCCCTACGGCCCGGAGGACACGCTCGAATGGGTGGAGGCGACGGGCCGGGGGACGGTCTACGCCTACACGGTCGCCCGCCGCCCCACCGCCCCCCAATGGGGCGAAGACGGACCGTATGTCATCGCCATCGTCGAGCTCGAAGAAGGCCCGCACCTCACCACCAACATCGTCGGGTGCGCCCCGGAAGAGGTCAGCATCGGCATGCCGGTGGTGGTGGAGTTCGACGACGTGACGCCCGAAGCGACGCTGGTGAAGTTCCGCCCGGCCCGGCTTTCGACCGAGATCCCGTAGGGCCCCCTCACCCCGGCCCTCTCCCCCCTTCGGGGGCGAGGGAGACGGCGGGTGTTCCTCCGAAGGTGGCCGCGCGGTGGCCACGGGGTTAAGGAGCGGCGGCGTTGTGCCGATACCCATGGCGGGCAACCTGCCCCGCGGTGGCGATGATGAGCCTCGTTTTCTTGGTGGTGGATGACAACGACGCGGACCGTGCGGCGGCGATGCAGCAGCTCGAACGCAGCTACCCCCAGGCGACGCTCCTCCAGGCTGCCGGCGCAAACCCGGGCATGCGCCTCCTCGAAGAGCGGCGCATCGTCCCTTCCCTCGTCCTGCTGGACTACGCGATGCCCGGTGCCAACGGCCTGGACTTCCTCAACGACCTCCGCCATGCCCGCTGGCTGGAGCGCGTCCCGGTGGCCATCCTGAGCGAACCGATCGCCGACCGGCTGGTGGTCCAGTGCTACCGGCTGGGCGCCTGCGAATTCCTCGCCAAGCCGTTGCGGACCTTCGAACTGCGCCAGTGCGTGCGCGATTTCGCCCGCCCCGCCGAACAGATGGCCTCCGCGACCATCGTGCCCCCAATCGGCGGCGGCGCGAGGGTGAGCGCGGCCTGACCCCTCAGACGCCGGCGCAGAGTTCGCGGAGGGCCTGCCGGATCTCGGCGGCCCGCTCGACGTTCTCTTCAGGCGAGGCCTGCATGGGCAGGAGGTTGATGTGCCGCGCCCCCGCTTCGACGTAGGGGACGATGAATTCGGCCACTTCCCGGGCCGTGCCGTAGGGCGTGTAGCGTTCGAAGCGGTCGAAGGGCAGGTGGTAGGTGCTTTCCATGCCCGCGGCGACGAGTTCGCGGGCTGAGGCCCGGTCATCCGCGACGGTCGTCCAAAACTGCATGCCGTACTCGATCGCCCTGGGGTCCCGGCCGGCCTGCAGCGCCGTCTCGGCGACAACCTCCTGGAGCTGACGGAAACGGTCGAGCGACTGCCAGATGCCGGTGTAGCCATCGCCGTAGCGCGCGGCCCGGCGCAGGGCGGCGTCGCTCCTGCCGCCGACGAAGATGGGGACCGGCCCGAGCGGCTTCGGGTAAACCGTCACCTGGTCGAGCTGGAAGTGCCTGCCTTCGAAGCTGACGCGGTCCTCGGTCCAGAGGCGCCGGAGGATCTGCAGGGCCTCGTTCGTGCGGGCGCCCCGGGTGCGCGGGTCGACGCCGCAGCTGGTGAATTCGTGCGGGTCTTCGCCGCCGATGCCGACGCCAAAGATGAAGCGCCCGAGGCTGAGCTGCGAGAGCGAGGCCACCTGGAGCGCCACGGGCACGGGGTGACGGAGCGGGAGGAGGTAGACCCCGGTCTTCAGGGTCACCCGCTCGGTGACCGCGGCAAGGGCGGTGAGCGTCTGGAGGCCGTCGTAGCCGAAGCCGAAGAAGCTGACGTGGTCGCCCGTGAGCAGCCCGTCGAGACCGAGCCGTTCCGCCCGGCGGGCGGCGTCGAGCACCATTGGGCCCGTCGTGCCGGCGCGGACATCCCAGCCGCGGACCATGACCGAAACGTGCGGTGACTCCAGGCTTCGCCTCCCTGGCGGATTCTACCGCGCGGGCGGGCATGGCGCGGTTGCCGGGGATTCGGCATAGTCAGGCTACAGAGACGGACCCAGGAGTACCGGCATGACCCACGGCCCAGCCCGCACCCCGGCGATCTTCGACCGCGCCTTCCTCACGGACGTGGAGGACGTGACGGAGGTCGTCCTGGTCCGCCACGGCGAGCAGTACATCGCCGACCCGCGACACGGCCCCTTCGGGGAGACGATAGACCCGCCGCTGAGCGAACGTGGCCAGCGCCAGGCCCAGCTCGTCGGCGAACGCTTCTCCACGGTCCGGGTCGACGCCGTCTACGCGAGCCCGTTGCGGCGGGCGCTGGACACCGGCCTCGCCATCGCAAAGCACCACCGGCTGGCGCCCACCATCCTCCACGACCTTCGTGAAGTCGAGGTCTTCCGCGACATCCCCGCGGACCAGTCTGCCCTGGAGTTCCTGGGTGTGGGCCTTCTCACCGGCATCCGCGAACGCATGCTCCGGGAGAAGAAGTGGGACGTCTACCCGTATTCCGAACCCAGCTACGACTTCCGCAAGCGGACGATCAACGCGATCGAGACGATCATCGCGGAGAACGAGGGCAAGCGGGTGATCGTGGCCTGCCACGGGGGCGTCATCAACTCGTACCTCGCCTACGTGATCGGCTCACCGTTCGACATGTTCTTCCGCCCGGCGCACACCTCCGTGAATATCATCGCCTCCGGGCACGGGGTGCGGGCTTTGCACGCGTTGAACGACGTCCACCACCTGCAGACGGCCGAGGGCAGCTTCCTCAGCCACTGAGCGGCTGCGGCGATCAGTCGTCGGCGGCAGCGCCCAGGGAGAGGTTCTCGGCCAGCATCTCCAGCCCCAGCGGAAGTGGAGGGCGGAGGGCCGTCCCCGCGAACGAGTCGGCGAAGGCGCGCGCAATCGGGCTCTTGCGAGAATAGTGGCGGCCGCCCCCAAGCGCGAAGAGTTCGGCTGCCAGCTTCGTCGCTTCCGCGGTGACGTAGGTCTTGGTCCGGAGCACGCGGGCGGCGAGCTTCGGTCCCCCGGCGGGGCGCCACATCGCTGCCGTCTCCAGGAGGTAGGCGAGGAGGGCCTCGTAGCGCATGGTCGCGTCGTTGAAACGAACGCGAAGGGCGGGCGACTGCGGCGTGGGCGTCGCCAGGGCGCGGAGAATGGCGCCGGCACAGCCAAGTGGGATGGCGGCGAACAGGCAGTACCAGTACCCCAGCGGCTGGGCCACTTCGAGGAAGTTCGGGAAGCCCATGAGCCCTTCCGTCGGCGCTTCGGTGTAGCGGACGGTATTGCTCTCGGTGGACCGCATGCCAAAGCCGTCCCAGTCGTCCAGGACCTCGACGCCGGCCCCGTCCGGTTTCACGAAGAAGAACTCTACGATGCCGCATCCCGGGAGATCCTCGGGCTGGACCTTCGCGGTGGAGAGGAAGTGGTCGGCGTAGCGGCCGGCGGAGGCCAGGATCTTTTCGCCGCTGATGCGGAAGCCGCCGCCGGATTCGCGGGCCACGGCCGTCTTCGTCGCGGCGAGGGAGCCGCCGGCCCCGCGCTCGGAATTGCAGGCCGCGTACCATTCGCCCCGGGTGATCCGGGCGGCAACATCATCGACCTGCGCTCGCCAGGCGGCGGCGTGGGCTGCGGGGGCTTCGATGCCGCTCCCATAGATCCCGGCGAGCCCGGCAGGCATCGCCACCAGCAGCCCGGCCGAGCCAGAGCCGCCCGAGATCGCCTCGATGGCCCGGACGGCATCGGGGAGCGACCAGCCAAGGCCACCGAGGGCGGGTGGTAGCGGACCGCGGTGCACACCCGCTTGCTTCATGTCGTCGATGTTCGCGGCGGGGTACGTCTCCGAATCGACTGACTCCCGCGCGGCCAGGGTAGCCGCCAGTTCACGGATCGCGGCGATGTCCAACCTGCTCATCCAGCGCCCTCCCAGGTCCGTATTCGAGCCGGGGGAGTATAGCAGCGCGGGCGGGTAGAATGGGGCCATTCTTCGCGCCCTCGCGGCGCTATCCGAACAGGGGAGCACACATGGCCATCGCCGACTTCAGCCTCAAGGGAAAGGTCGCCATCGTCACCGGGGGCAGCCGCGGGATCGGGCGCTCCGTCGCCATTGCGCTCGCGGAAGCTGGCGCGGACGTCTGCGTGGCGGCCCGGAAGCCAGAGGCGCTGGAAGAAGCCGTGGCCGCCGTCCGGGCGACCGGCCGGAAGGGCATCGCCGTCCCCACGAACGTCCGCGAGATGCCGGCCCTCCAGAACCTCATCGACGAGACGAAGAAGCAGCTCGGGCGGGTGGACATCCTTGTGAACAACGCGGCTACGAACCCCGTCTTCGGCCCCATCCAGAACACCGACGAGCGCGCCTGGGACGCGATCATGAACACGAACGTGAAGTCGCTCTTCTTCCTCAGCAAGTTCGCACGGGAGGCGATGCTCGAACACGGCCAGGGTGGCTCGATCATCAACGTCAGCTCCACCGGCGGGTTCCGGGCGTCTGACGTGATCGGCGGCTATTCGATCTCGAAGGCGGCCGTGCTCATGGTCACGCAGGTGTGCGCGAAGGCGTGGGGCACCGACGGCATCCGGGTCAACGGCATCGCCCCGGGGCTGATCAAGACGGAGTTCTCGCGGGCGCTGTGGGAGAACGCGAACATCCTCGCCGGGGCCACCACCCAGAGCGCGCTGCGGCGGATCGGCCAGCCCGACGAGATGGCCGGCGCCGTCGTCTATTTCGCCAGCGCGGCATCGTCGTTCACGACCGGCCAGACGCTCATCCTCGACGGCGGCCAGCTGATCTAGCGGGGGTGCTTCGTGCCCGACATGCTCGTCAAGCTCTACGACTTCCCTTCGGCAGAGGCTGACTTTCGCCGGCTCCTCGCCGAGGGGGTCACCTGCCGGCGGGCGGAGAGCTACGAGCGGTCGCAGGTCCTCGCGTTCGTGAGTGACCGCTGGCCGAACTGGCGGGACGAGGCGCTGGCCTGCTTCTCCCGGGTGCCGCCGACGATCTTCATCGCCACGCGCGACGGGCGCGTCATCGGGTTCGCGGCCTTCGACGCCACCCGGCCGGACTATTTCGGGCCCACCGGCGTGGAAGAATCCGAGCGCCGTCGCGGGATCGGCGGAGTGCTGCTCTGGCAGTGCCTGGAGGCCCTGAAAGCCGCGGGCTACGCCTACGCAATCATCGGCGCCGCCGGGCCTACCGCCTTCTACGAACGCGCCGCAAACGCGACCGCCATCCCCGGCAGCGACCCGGGGATCTACCGGGACCGGCTCCGTGTTGGCCCGGCTTAGCGCGATCCCGGTGGGAATGGCGAGGATGGCTGCGCGCCTGCTTCGCCGGTTGGCTCGGCTCGCGGTGGTCAGCCTCGCGGTGGGAGCGGTGTTGCTGGTCCTCGATATCGTCCTCCTCCGCGACACAACCCGGCACGGCCCCCCGGAGTAGCGAAGATTCGGCCAATCGACCCAAAAGTGGGGGCCTAATGGCCCCACCCGTGGGGGCCAGATGGCCGTACGGTGTTGGGCAGAGCAGTGGAGCCGGCTCTGCGGTCCTCCCAGAGACGCAAGTCTCACCGCTTGCCGGTACTCAAATGCTCCCCGGGGGATCAACCCGTGGCAGGTGGGACCGGCTCCGTCCCCCTGTCACGGCCCTCGGCGGTAGGCTTTTCCCCAAGACCCTGGCATTAGTGTTCGTGGCGGCGGCGGGCGTCTTCCGTCGCGAGGCGGGCGAGGCTCCCCGGGACGCCGCGCAGGCCCCTTTCCCGCAGCGCCTGGATCACCTGCTCGAAGTGGGCGGGGCCGTTGCATTCGAGCAGCAGTTCGAGTACCGCCACCCCGATCGGCATCCCCGGCGACTCGCGGTTGTGTTCGACTTCCACGATGTTTCCGCCCGCTGAGGCGATCGTGGTCGCGACCAAGCCCAGTTCCCCGGGCGAATCCGAGACTTCGACGGCCAACTGCTGGTAGCGGCCCGCGTCGACGAGGCCGCGCCGGACGATGCTCCCGACAAGGTTGATGTCGATGTTGCCGCCGGAAAGGACCACGACGGCGGTGCCCCGGGGGCGGTAGGCGCCCGCCTGCAGTGCCGCCATCCCCAGGGCGCCGGCGCCTTCCACGATCATCTTCGAACGCTCGATGAGGAGGACGATGGCGTGGGCAATCGCTTCCTCGCCCACGGAAACCATCTCGTCGACGTGCTGTTCGATGAGGGCGAAGGTGCGGGACGAGGGACCGGCCACGGCGACGCCATCGGCGATGGTGCGCTCCGGGTGGACGGTGAGCGGGCGATGGGCTTCGAACGAACGGCAGATGCCATCCATGGCTTCGGCCTGGACGCCGACGACGCGCACGTCCGGCCGCCTCGCCTTGACCGCGACGGCGATCCCGGCAAGGAGCCCGCCGCCGCCCGCCGGGACGATGACCTCACTGACTTCCGGGCACTGCTCGAGGAGTTCGAGGCCAATGGTCCCCTGCCCGGCGATGACCGCGTCGTCGTCGAAGGGGGGGACATAGAGCCGGCCTTCGCGGGTGGCGATTGCCATCGCCTCCTGGCGGGCCTCTTCGAGCGAGGCGCCGTGGAGGACGACGCGGGCGCCGTAGCCACGGGCGGCAGTGATCTTGGCCAGCGGCGCCGCGGCGGGCATCACGACGGTGACATCGAGGCCGCGGCGGCTCCCGGCCAGTGCGACGCCCTGGGCATGGTTCCCCGCGCTCGCGGCCACCAGGCCCGTCTCGCCAGGCCCGAGGCGGCGGACGAAGTTCGTGGCGCCGCGGATCTTGAACGAACCCGTGAGCTGCATCTGTTCGCACTTGAAGAAGACGGGGAACCCAGCCAGGTCGCCGGCCGTCAGGGAGGGCCAGAGGGGCGTGACGCGCACGCTCCCTGCCATCGCCCGGCGGGCTTCCTCGATCGCCTCGACGGTGACTCCAGGGGAATCCGTCATCGGTAGCGCCAAACTTTCCGCCGGTCCCAGCAATGCCGGCAAATGCTTACGGGGCGAACGACGGACGAGCGTCCCTCGCGAAAGGTGTACATCCGGTCCGAGAGGTGGGGCTGGCAGAAGTGCCCGTGGCAGAGGGAGCAGACGGAGCCCGGGTGGGGGCCGCAACCTTCGACGCCGCAGAGGCCAGCCCGGTTCCGCTCGTCCACCCTCCTGCGGTAGGCGAGGTGGTGGCGGAGGTCGCGGATTTTCTCCACGCAGCGAGGGCGGGAGCACACGGCCTCGTGATCTTCGATGAGGCCGGTATGGAGCTCACAGAAGTTCCGCCCGCAGTACTGGCAGGCGTGGAGCGAGGCATTCCCGCAACGGGAAAACCTGCCCCCGAGCTGGCAGATCGCCACGGCCATCGCGCGCCCCTTGCCACTGGCTGCGAGGAATCGTTGCAAGCCGCGACTGAGGGGTCAATTCCCGGGGGAGGCAGCAAACCAGAGGCAGCTCCCGGGGCCAGCCCCCGCTTCCAGGGCCGCCACCGGCTTCCAGGAGGGCAACTGGAAGATGTCGACGCGTCCCTCGGCGTTCGAAGCGACCGCCGCATAGTCGCCTGCAGGGCTGACGCAGATGCCGTCGGGCCGGGCGGCAACGGGGATCGTCCTTCTCACGCGGAGGGATGCGGGGTCCACGATCGCCACGTTCCCGGCGTCGGAGAGGGCCACCGCAACCTCGCCGGTCGGCAGGGTGACCGCCCGTACCGGGATGCCGTCGAGGGCCACGTCGCCGACGAGGGCGAGCCCATCGCGGCGGAAGACGCTGAGCGACCGGCCCCAGGCGTTCGCTGTGACCACGTAGGCGCCGGCGATGGCAACGCTTTCGGGCTGGGCGCCGGTGGCGGCCGTGGCGCCCGTCGTCATCTCCCGAAGGACCCCGTCGCCGGAGTCGGTCACGTAGACGGCGCCGGCGGCGGTGGCGAGGGCGTGGGGTGTGGTCCCCGTGCCTGAGCGCGCCCTTTCGGTGAAGGATGAGGCGTCCACAGTCACGAGCGCGTTCGCCTTGTCGAGCGTGACCAGGAGCTCCCCGCCGCGTTGGGCCAGGCCGTGGGGCTCGCCAGCCAGGTGGAGGACGCGGAGGATGCCGGGAGCGTGGGGGTCGACTTCGACGAGCGCATCGCCCCGGCCGAGCGTGATGACCAGCCGCCCCCGGGACTCGACGATTTCATGCGGCGGGCCAGGGAGCGCGAGGACGAGCGGGGCGCCACCGGCGCCGAAGTCGTAGATCGTGAGCCGGTCGCCCCGGAGGCCGGCGACAACAAGCATCCCGCTCGGTGGCGACGAGGGAGCCACCGATGACGAGAAGTCGGCCCGCATGAACGCAAGAACTGCCACGGCCATGAGCGGCAGCGTGGCGATTGTCGCGAATTTGCCGGAGCGGGCGGTGCGAACCATGGTGGGGCACCGGGGGCGGGCGTGGGCCGCGCCCCCGGCAACGACTCCTTAGCGGACGATGTTGACCAGGTCCTGGAGCAACTGGTCGGCGGAACTGATGACGCGCGTGTTCGCCTGGAAACCGCGCTGGGCAATGATGATGTTCGCGAACTCGGAGGCGAGGTCGACGTTCGAGCCTTCGAGCGTGCCGGAAATGATGCTGCCACGGCCAGGGGTGTCGGCGGCGGCGAGGAAGGCGGTGCCGGAGTTCAGGCTGCTCCGGAAGTTGTTCTGCCCCGCCCGAAGAAGGCCAGCCGGGTTGACGACGTTGGCGATGGCTATCTGGGCGAGCACCTGGTTGGAACCGTCGGAGTAGACGCCGGTCACGGCGCCGTCTGAACCGATCGAGAAGGCTACCAGCGTCGGGACGCCGGGGGTGGGAGCAGACGCCGGCGAACCGTCCTTACCATCCCCACGCACGATTACGAGGTTGCTCGTTGGCTGGGGACCGGAAGGCGGAGGGATGACGGGAGCCGTATAGACACCGCCGGGGAAGGTGGCGGGCCAGCCCTGGACCTTCATGCCGGTGTTCATGTTCACGAGCGTCCCGGTGGCGTCCACGTCAAAGGCGCCGTCCCGGGTGAAGTAGTCGAAATTGCCGTCGTTCACGACGAAGAAGCCGTCGCCCTGGATCGAGAGGTCAGTCCCCTTTCCCGTGGAGAGGAGGTTGCCCTGGGCCATGTTCAGGTTGATCCCGCCGACGCTGGTGCCGAGGCCGATCTGGCCCGGGTTGGTGCCGCCGCGGCCGCCGACGGTGGGGGTCGTCGCCTCGCGCAGGGTCTGGCCGAGGACGTCCGCAAAGATGACACGGGCGGTCTTGTAGGAGGTCGTGTTGACGTTGGCGATGTTGTTCCCGATGACGTCCATGTAGGTCATGTGGGAACGCATACCGGAGATGGCTGAGAAGAGAGCTCGCATGGCTGTGGTTCGATCCTTTCCTGTGCGGCGCTGCCGCCGGGTGTGCTGGATCGGGCTTTCCGGCGATGCGGACCAGCCCGTCGGGGATGCCAACGCCTGGCGCCAGCGGCCTCAGGCGATAACTACGGAGTCAATGTTCGTAAAGACGCGCTCCCTGCCTCCTTCCCGGGCCATGGCGGTGACAACCGTCCGGGCCCGCACGTCAACGACAACCGCAAGGTCGTCGAGCATGACAACGCTGTTCTTCGCGCCCTTTTCGGCGGCCCGGTCGACAGCGGAATTGAGCCGCTGCATCCGCGCCGGGTCGAGGTCGAGGTCGCGGCGGTCAACACGCTTCTGGGCGTGCCGGCTGAGCTGAAGGTCGTCGCTGGCGACGCGGAGGGCCTCGCCGAAGGGGCGAGCGCCGGGCACACCGGGGAGATTTCGAGCCGCGGCCGGGATACCCGGAGCCGCAAATCCGCGGAGGCCGCCTGCATCTTCGATCCGCACGGCTAGCGCACCTCCGCGACGGTGAAGAGGTCAACGACTTTCGTGCCGACGAGCAGCATCGGGATGCCGTCAGGCCCGATGACGACGCGGTCCACGCGTCCGGTGACTTCCTTGCCGGTGTTCGCGGCGTCCACAACTGCGTCCTTGACCCGCTGGTCGTTGTTCACCTGGATCTGCTGGGAGGCGGGCAGGCGATTGAACGGCCCGCTGAACTGCTCGCGCGAAACGAGGTCACGGGTGATGGCGATGGCATCGCCCTGGGCGCCGGTTACCGTCTTTCCAAGCATGGACGAGGCGGTGGTCAGCTCGTTCACGCCCTGGAGGACCTTGAGGCCGGCGGCCACCGTCTTCATCTGGTTGAGCGCTTCGAACTGGGCCATTTGGGCCATGAAGTCGGTGTCCTTCTGTGGCTCCAGGGGGTTCTGGTTTCGGAGCTGGGCGATGATGAGCTGCATGAAGTCGAGCGAACCAAGCTCGTTCTTGCCGGACGTTGCCGGCGCGATGAACGAGCCCTGGCCTGCGCCGATCCCATTCGTGCTGATAGCCATTCCTTCGCTCCTTAGACCCGGTAGACGTGGGCGCCGTCGGGGTTGTAGGCGGCCCGCAGGCGGTTGTGACGGCCGACTTCGGCCGCCGGTTCGATGCCGAGCACTGAAGCGAACCCCCCGGGGGAAGGCTCGTTCCGGGGGCTCCCTTGTTGTTCGCCCTGCTGCTGCGATTGCGAGTGGCCGCCGCCAAGTCCGACCGAGACGTCCGAGAGATGTAGTCCGCGGCCGCCGAGGAGCTGCGAGAGGTCCTGGGTGTGGTCCCGGAGGATCTGCATCGCCTCCCCGCGTTCGGCGTGGATGTCGATGGTGACGCGGTCGCCGTGGGCCTGGACGTGGATGGTGACGGAGCCGAGGTCGGCTGGTTCGAGATGGAGCCGGGCTTCGCCGCCACCTTGCTCGATCCGTTCGAGGACGGCCCGGCCCACCTGCTGGACCGCCGGGGGCACGTCCGGGAGCTGCGGCGGCGCCGGCGCGGCAGGCGCTGGCGTGGACACCGCCTCGCGGT
The DNA here is from genome assembly GCA_016234445.1 of Chloroflexota bacterium. Classification (GTDB taxonomy): domain Bacteria; phylum Chloroflexota; class Dehalococcoidia; order Tepidiformales; family Tepidiformaceae. Next base: position 535,457 of record JACRBT010000004.1, read on the forward strand.
TGGCGGGGGCTGGGGCGGGCTGGGCCTGCACGGGCTGGGGTGCGGCAGCCTCGGCGGTGCCCTGGCTCTTGCGGCCCGGCGCCAGCGTACTGGGCACCACCAGGGGTGCTGGTTCATCTGCTTCGATTGCGTTCCCGGCGGAGCGGACCACGCTGGCTGCGATGTGCGGGACGAGTTGTGGCGGCGGGCCGGCCTCCGTCGGGGGCGAAGCCGTGAGGTCCCCGGGCGACATGCCTGTGTCAGGGGACAGGTCACCTCTGGGCGCTTCCGCGGCGGGAGTGACCTCCGGGTCGATGGGAACGCCGCCACCCAGCGGCTGGTTTTCGGCGGGGAGCCGGGTGGTTGCCACGGGCGCGGCTCCCGGCTCCCCGCCTTGTTCATCCGGTACGGCGGTGGCGGCCGCCTGGACAGGCGGGCCCGCGACGACGGGGCCGTCAACCGGCACGTCCTGTGAAGGAGCGGCCGCCGGCGGGGGCAGGCTGTTTGCCGGCGCTTCCTCCGTCGTCCCGGCGGGCATGGTTGGGGGTTGCGAGTCCATGGTTGGGCCGGCCGTGAGCGTCTCCGGCGCTGGCCGAGGGGCGATAACGGCCGACTGTGCCACCGCCGGGGCGGCTGCCTTCTCGGGGAGCGTGACCAGGATGGGGGCGGCCCCGAGCCCGAGCAGGAAGGCGACCGAAGCGCCCCCGTTGGGAGCATCGGTGTCCGGCTTGCCTTCGGGTCCCGTGCCCTGGCCGGGTTTGTCGGCCGCCTTGTTTTCGTCCCCCGGGACGCCGTGGGCGCGGGTGCCATGGTCCCCCGCCTGCTGGAACAGGGCCGCAAGGAGGGCGACGAATTCGCTGGCCTGGGGCAGCGTTACCGGGGCGGAGGGCGGCGTGCCGGCCACCCCGGCAACCACCGCCGGTTCCACCCCGGGCAATACCACGGTCAAGCCCATCACATCTGCATCCTGAAGACTTCCTGGTAGGCCTCGACGGCCTTGTTGCGGACCTGGGTGACGAGGTTCATCGCGAGGCTTTCGGATTCCAGGGCGAGCATCACGTCGTGAAGCTCCACATCCTGGCCCGTCGCCAGCGCCTGCACCTTCGCATCGGCGTTGTTGCTGATGGACTGGAGCTGGCCAAGGGCCTGCCCCAGCATGCCGGCAAATCCCGCAGCCGGTTTCGCGGCTACCGAACCAGTCTGGGCGAGCGCCCCGGCGCCCTGTATCCGTCCGATCTCCATGTCTGTGCCTCCTCTTCCCCAATGCCTGCGTGGGAACGCTGTAGCCTTTTGTGAAGAACCTAGCGGCTGCCGATGTCGAGGGCCTTGAGCGCCATCTGCTTGACGGCGTTCAGGACGGTGACGTTCGCCTGGTAAGACCGGTTCGCGGTCGTGAGGTCGGTCATCTCCGTCACGAGGTCGACGTTCGGCAGCTCCACATACCCGTTCTCGTCGGCGTCGGGGTGAGCCGGCTGGTAGAGCTGGCGCGTCGGCGTGGTGGTGTCGAGGCTGACCTGGCCGGTGACGACGCCCGCGTCCGCCTGCCCGGTGAACTGGCGGGCGACGTCGGCGAAGGGGAGCCCCCCGGAGGCCGAGCTCACCCGGACGATGTGCCGCCGGTAGGCGCCCTGCCCGTCGGCGGTGCTGGTGCTGTCGATGTTGGCGACGTTGCCGCTGACAACGTCCATCCGGACCCGCTGGACGGCGAGCCCGGAAGCGGTGGCGGCGATTGCCCGGAAGAGTCCCATGAGTTTCCTCCTAGAGCCCGCGGATGACGTTCCGCAGGATGTCGAGCTTGGTGTTGAGGGCGCTGGCGGCGGCCTGGTAGCGCATCTGGGTTTCGGCAAGGGAGACCATTTCCTGGTCGATGTCGACGTTGTTCCCGTCGAGCCGCGAGGATTCGAGGGCCTGCGTCGCCTGGACGCTATTCGAACCGCTGAGCGTGCTGCCCGAGGAGATGTGCCGGGGGTCGGTCGCGGCCAATCGCGTCCCCGTGCTGGCGCCAAGCGACCGCTGAAGTTCGGCCTCGAAAGGCACTTCCTTGCGGCGATAACCGGGCGTGTCGATGTTGGCGATGTTGTCGCTGATCGCTTCCTGGCGCTGCGAGAGGCCATGCAACCAGGATTGAATCGTCCCCAGGCCGCGGTCGCCGATGGGGTTCACCATGGTGTTCCTCCTTCCGGGCGGCGCCTATGCCCGGTCTGCGTTGTCGCCGGCGGCAGCGATCCAACGCTGTCCGGCGAGTTCGTCGAGGCGGTGCATCTCCTGGCGGCGCGCGGCGTCCCGTTCGGCCGCGACGCGCTTTTCGAGGAGGGTCTCGACCGCGCGAAGGTCCCGCCGGCGTTCCATGAGGAGGCCGCGTTCGACGGCGACAGCCGCGCCCGAGTGGGCCAGGGCAGCGGCGCGGGCGCCGATTTCGCGTTCCATGCGGAGGGCGTAGGCGGCAGCCGCCACCAGCTCGCCGGGTTCGAGCGGGCCGTTCGCGGGGGCGCCGGCCGCAAAGAAGGCCTCCCGTTCCCCCTGTACTGAGAGCAGCGCCTCGCGACGGGTCTGCTCGCGCTGGAGTTCGCGACCGAGCGCCTGCACCTGGACACGTTCGAGACGCTCACGATGGGCCACCAGTCGCCTCAAGCGGCGTGAAGTAAGCGTCATCGGCATCCTCCTCCAGTGGGGTGGGCAAGGCGGCGTGTTGGCCATCGAGGGCCAACAGGGAGGCGATCGCATCGTCGAAGCCGCTGACGTCCATGGCCTGCTGGCGGAGGAAGCCCTGGAGCCGGGGGAGCAGGTCCTGGGCGCGGTCGACCAGCGGGTCGCTCCCGCGGACATAGGCGCCGATGCTGATCAGGTCGCGCGCTTCCTCGTAGGCCGCGAGGAGGCCACGGAGGCGGCGCGCCGCTTCGACGTGCTCGCGGCTTCCGACGCGTTCCATCAGCCGGGAGACGCTCTGGAGCACGTCGATCGGCGGGTAGTGGCCGGCGGCCGCCAGCGACCGGCGGAGGACGATGTGGCCGTCGAGCGTCGCCCGCGAGAGGTCCGCGATCGGTTCGTCCATGTCTTCGCCGTCGACGAGGACGGTGTAGATGGCGGTGATGCTGCCGGCGGCCCCGGGACCCGCGCGCTCCATCAGGTGGGGCAAGAGGCTGAATACCGAGGGCGGGTAGCCCTTTGTCGTTGGGGGCTCCCCGGCGGCGAGGCCTACTTCGCGCTGGGCCATCGCCACGCGCGTCAGGCTGTCGAAGAGGAGGAGGACGTCGAGCCCGTCGTCGCGGAAGGCCTCGGCGATCGCTGTGGCAGTGCGGGCGGCGCAGAGGCGCATCGCCGCGGGGTTGTCGCCGGTCGATGCGACGATGACGCAGCCGCCCAGGGCGTCGAGGCCGAGATCGTGCTCGATGAAGTCGCGCACTTCGCGGCCACGTTCGCCAATGAGGGCGATGACCGTGACGTCGGCGGCGGTGCCCCGGGCGAGCATCCCGAGGAGCGTGCTCTTGCCCACGCCGGAGCCCGCGAAGATCCCGACTCGCTGCCCGCGCCCGAGGGTGAGGAAGCCGTCGATGGCGCGGACGCCCGAGGGGAGCGCGCGGACGATCGGCTCGCGGTGGAGCGGGTGGGGTGGTTCGGCGTGACCGGCGACGCGGCGGCTGACGGCGAGGGGCCCCTTCCCGTCGATCGGGCGGCCAAGCCCATCGAGAATGCGGCCCTGGAGGCCCCGGCCAACCGGGGTCGAAACGGCAGCTCCTTCCGCGACAACGCGGGCGCCGGCTGACACCTTGCCCCGTTCGAGGAGCGCCAGGTGGGAGGAGCCGCCGGCCGCGCGCACGCATTCGGCCGCGAGCCCTCGGCCCCCGTGGCCGGCAACGCTGACGAGTTCGCCCGGGCGGAGGTTAATCCCCCCGGCGACAGCAACGTCTCCGGCTACGTCGAGGATGGTGCCGGTACGGAGGTGGACGTCGGCCGAGGCGGCGGCGTCGAGAATTGCGTCGAGGGCAACGGCGGTCACGCTTCACCCCCGGCTCGCGCAAGAGCGAGTTCCATCAACGACAGGCGAGCTTCGAGGGTGGCGTCGATCGTCCCGTGGACGAGGTCGACGATGCAGCCTCCCACTTCGATCGCCTCGTCCGGGCGGACGTAGCGGCCCGCCTCGCCGAGCGCGGCCTGGATGCCCGGCTGGACTCCGGGGTGAAGCCGGATAGAGATCACTTCCTGGCCGGCGGCGGCGCGGAGGGCTTCGGAGCAGGCCGCCGCGGTGCGGCCGGGGTCCGCCTCGTAGAGTTCGCCGACGATCCGGCGGGTGGCGAGCCCGGCAGCCCGCGCGACGACGGCCGCTGCCTGGGCGGCGACGTTGTCGCGGATGGCCTTGCCTTCGGAGGCGGCGCGGCGGACCAGGGCGAGCACTTCCTCGAAGTCTTCGAGGGCTTCCTGGCGGCCGGCTTCGAACCCCTCGGCGTGGGCGGCGTCGCGGACGGCGCCGGCCTGGCCGGTCGCTTCGGCGACGAGGGCCGCTGCCTGGGACCGGGCCTCGGCGACGATCCGCGCGGCCTGGGCATCGGCGGCGGCGAGGACCTCGGTTGCGCTGGCGAAGGCGCCCGGGATCGTGAACGTCTCGCGGCTGCTTTCGCCCAGCACGAAGACGTCTTCCTCCGCGACGGAGCCGCGAAGGACGCGGCGCCTAGCCGACGAGCTCATCGTCGCCTCCGCGGGAGATCACGATCTCCTCGGCCTCGTCGAGCTTCCGGATGATGGCGACGATCCTCGACTGCGCTTCTTCGACCTGCTTGAGACGGACGGGACCGGAGGCCTCCATGTCCTCCCGGAGCATCGCCGAGGCGCGGCTGGACATGTTCCGGAGGATGGACTCCTTGACCGGCTCGGGCGTCGCCTTGAGGGCGAGGGCAAGGTCCCTGACCTCAACTTCGCGCATGATCCGCTGGATCGAGCGGTCGTCGAGCTGGCCGATGTTTTCGAAGACGAACATGCGCTTCTTTACCTGATCGGCGAGTTCCGGCTCGTTGTCTTCCAGCGCTTCGATGATGGTCTTTTCCGTCATGCGGCTTGAGTGTTTGAGGAGGTTCACCAGCACTTCGATGCCGCCGATGTTCTGGCTGATGGGCGTCGGCTGGAGGACCGCGCTCAGCTTGCGGCGGAGGACGGCTTCGACCTCGGAGACGATCTCGGGATTCGCGCGGTCCATCAGCGCGATCCGCTGGGCGACGTCGGCCGCCTGTTCGGGGTCCATCGCCGAAAGCACCTGGGCAGCGCGTTCGCCGGCCAGGAAAGAGAGCAGGAGCGCGATCGTCTGGGGGTGTTCGCTGCTGAGGAAGTTGACCAGCTGGGAGACGTTGAGGTGGCGGAGGAAGCCGAAGGGGATGGTCGGGGACGTGGCCGACAGCCGGTCGATGAGCTCGGCCGCCTTGTCTTCGCCAAGGGCCATACGGAGGAGCTCCTCGGCATATTCGAGCCCGCCGAGGGAGATGACGTCGCGGCCGACAGCAGCGTCCTGGAACTCGGTGAGGACCTCGCGGCGGCGCTCGGGCTGGAGTTCGCCCATCGCGGTGATCTCCCAGGTCAGGCGCTCGATGTCCTCGTCGCTCAGGTGGCGAAGGACTTCGGACGAGCGCTGCTTGCCCAGGGTGATGAGCAGGGCGGCAGCCTTTCGCCGGCCGGAGAGCTTGTCGGCAGATTCGCGCATCATGGGGGCGGCTTAGCGGTCCTCCTCGCGCATCCAGGTTTGGACGACGTCGGCGACGGCGCGAGGGTTCGCGTCGGCAAGCTTGAAGACACGCTCTTCCTGCGGATCGGGCGCCGCTTCGAGCGCGGGCAGGGCCGGTCCCGGCGCCAGCCCGGCCATCGCCGGGACCGGCGCGAGGACAGGTGCGTAAGACGGCGCGGTGGCCTGGCGCTTCGCCAGCGACTTCAAGAGCAGGGAGATGAGGACGAAGGCGAGGACGATCGCCAGCATCGGCAGGAGCAGCTTCAGGTACTGGAGGTACTCTCCGAGGCCGTTGGCGGCGGGCACCGTGAAGGCATCCTTCACGCTCGCGTCGAAGGGGAGACGGGTGACGCTCAGGGCGTCGCCACGGGTTTGATCGAGGCCGACGGCGGCGGCGATGGCCGCGGTGAGGCTTGCCTCCTGGGCCGCCGTCACGCTCTCGTCGAGCACGACGGAGACGCTGAGCCGGTCGACGGAGCCCGGCGCCTTCACCGTCGTGGTGGTGGTCCGGCCGATCTCGTTGTTCACGGTGGTCGAAGAGCGGGTGTAGGTCGAGTTCCCGCCGGTCGTGGAGCCAGCGGCAGCAGCGCCGTTGTTGGCGCCGGTGCCGGGGACACCGCCCGCGGTCGCCGCGGCCCCTGAGAACGTCTCGCTGCTCGTCGTGCTGCTGCGCGGCACGGCCGAGGCTGCCGCGGCGTACGTGTCCTGGTCCTGGGTGACCTTGTCGAAGTTCAACTGGGCGCGCACGGTGATGGCGCTCCGCCCGGGGCCGACCACCCTCGTCAGGGTTGACTCCAGGTCGCGCTGGAGGGCGACTTCGTACTGGCGCTGGAGTTCGAGCTGGTTGGAGGTGGCGCCCGTCGCAAAGGGGCTGTCCATCGTCGAGCCGTCGAAGAGCACGTGCCCGGTCTCGTCGATGATGGTGACGCCGCCCATGTGGAGCCCTTCGACCGAGTTCGTGACCAGGTTGGTGATGCCACGGACCTGGTCCTGGCTGAGGTTTGCCCCGGGCTTGAGGTCCAGGAGGACGCTCGCGGTGGCCGGCTGCTGGTCTTCCTTGAAGATGGCCTCTTTCGGCATGACGATGTGGACCCGGCTGCCGCGGACGCCGTCGAGGGTGTTAATCGAACGCGCGAGTTCGCCTTCGAGGCCGCGGCGGAAGTTCACCTGCTGGACGAAGTCGGTCGCGCCAAAGTTGGTCTTGTCGAAGATCTCGAGGCCGATGGCGCCGCCCTTGGGGAGCCCCGCCTGGGCGAGCTTGATCCGGACCTCAGCCACCTTGTTCGCCGGCACCGACACCGTCGACCCACCGCCGCCGATTTCGTAGGCGACGCCGTCCTTTTCGAGCTGGTCGGCGATCGCGGCGCTGTCCTCGGGCGCGAGGCCGCTGAAAGCGACCACGAGGTTGGGCGAGCTGGAGGCGACGAAGACGAAGTAGAGGACGACGATGGTGCCGGCGACGATCCCGGCGAGCGCAAGTTGACGGCCACGCGGAAGGTCGTTCCAGCGCTCCAGGACTCCGGCGAACGGTGAACCGGGACCCATTCCTCCTCCTTCTTCGGCCTCACGCGCCGGTGTGGCCTGCCCATGGCGAGCGTACCGGGGGGAGGTGGCCGGGGCGCATTGGGCGAACCCCGATTCCCGGGGCGAGGGGCTGCGATTCGCCGGGGAAACTCCCCTAGATCGCTGTGACGGGCTTCGTTGGGGGCCAAACCCAAGGCTGGTTTACGCCTTCACCCGGTTCCGATATTGTTTCAGCCGCACCAAAGAAAACCCCGGAGGCATCACATGGCCGACACCGCGGCTCAAGAATCCCTCATCACCGACGAGATGCGGGCCGAGATTGGCAAGCGCTCTCAACCCTGGACCTGCGAAGTGGACAAGCTCCAGGTCCGCATGTTCGCCCGCTCGGTCGGCCACACCGACCCCATTTACTACGACCTGGCGGCAGCGAAGGCCGCCGGCTACCGCAGCCTCCCCTGCCCTCCCGGCTACCTGGGGACGCCCGTCTACAACCCGGCGACGAGCGACGCGACCTTCGGCGGGCGCCGCGGCAGCGGGCCTGGCCCCCAGCCTCGCCGGCCGCTCACGCGCATCCTCAACGGCGGCACCGAGATCGAGTACTTCGGCGACATCTGCGCCGGGGATGTCCTGACGGCCGTCAGCTACACCGCCGACATCGTCGAGCGGAAGGGCGGGCTCGGCGAGATGCTGATCACGACGAGCAAGACCGAGTACACCAACCAGGACGGGAAGCTGGTGGCCGTTTCGACCGGCACCGGCATCCGCTACTAGGCGAAGGAGGCACACACGATGGCAGCGAACTGGAACGACGTGAAGGAAGGCCAGGAGATTGGGCCCCTGGTGAAGAACTGCAGCACCCAGCAGCTGGTCCAGTGGGCGGCTGGCTCCGGCGACTTCTACCAGATTCATTATGACAAGGACTTCGCGATCGGCACCGGCCTCAAGGGACTGATCGTCCACGGCGCCCTCAAGAACGCCTTCCTCGGCCAGCTCGTCCATGACTGGGTCGGCAACAACGGCCGGATCAAGAAGTACGGCTGCAGCTACCGCGGCATGGACTTCCCGAACGAGGACGTCGTCTGCAAGGGCGTCGTCCGCAAGAAGTACGAACAGGGCGGCGAAAAGCTGGTGGACCTCGAAGTCTGGACCGAGAACCCGCAGGGCCAGCAGACAACCCCCGGTTCGGCCACCGTGGTGTTCAAGTAACCGATGCCAGGACTACTCGAAGGCAAAGTCGTCGCTATGACCGGCGCGGGCCGGGGAATCGGGCGCGAATGCGCGCTCCTCGCCGCTTCCGAGGGCGCCCGGGTGGTCGTGAACGACCCGGGAGTCAACCCTGACGGTTCGGGCCACGACGATGGCCCGGCTGCCCAGGTGGTGGAGGAGATCAAGAAGGCCGGGGGCCAGGCTGTCGCGAACTTCGCCGACGTCTCCAGCATGGACGGGGGCGAGAGCGTGATCCGCACGGCACTCGACACGTATGGGAAGCTCGACGGGCTCATCAACCTCGCCGCCATCCTCCGCGACCGGATGGTGTTCAACCTGACCGAACAGGAATGGGACGACGTCATCCGGGTGGACCTGAAGGGCCACTTCACGACGATCAAGCCCGCCGCGGTGCTGATGCGTCAGCAGCGCTATGGCCGGATCGTCAACTACAGCTCGGTCTCGGGGCTCCAGGGCAACTCGGGGCAGGCGAACTACGGCGCGGCGAAAGCTGGCGTCGCCGGCCTCACCCGGGTCGCCGCGCGTGACCTCGGCCGCTACGGTGTCACCGTGAACTGCATCGCCCCCGGGGCGTCGACGCGGCTCACGGCGACCGTCCCCCAGGCTTCCCGCGAACTGCGCGCCCAGCGCGGTATCGCCGGCGCCGGTGGCCCGCCCCCGGCGGCTTCCACCAACCGGGCGGCGGAAGAAGCGGCGGCCATGCGTGGCCCGGACATGGTGGCCCCGATGACGGTCTACCTCCTCCTGGACGAGGCGTGGAACATCAACGGGCGCATCTTCCAGGTGGCCGGCGGGCACGTTGGCCTGCTCCAGGACATGTATCCGCCGTTCAAGAACATTTACAAGCACGGGAAGTGGACGTTGGACGAACTCCGGATGGTGGTCCCCGCCCAGCTCATGGCTGGCGTGGTCAACCCGGCGCCGCCGGCCGACGACCTCGCGATCCCCGGCCGCGGCTAAGATCGCGGCAGGAGCCGGACGTGATGCGAGCCCCCCGGAGCAGTCCGGGGGGCTCGCTTGTTCTTGACGGTGGCCGCTGCCTTTACCGGCGGCTGGCGCCTGCCCTGGCAACCGCCGCGGTGTCGATCCGGAACTTCGCCGCAGCCTCGTTCAAGGCCGTCGCAAGGTCCTTCATCTGACCCGCCGTCGCCGCCAGTTCCTCCGACTGCGCCGAGATCTGTTCCGTCGAGGCAGAGACTTCCTCCGCGCTCGCCGACGTCTCTTCGCTGGTCGCCGACACCTGGATGATCGCTTCGGTCACCTTCGAGGTGCCCTGGGCCATGTCGCCGGCGCCGCGCGCCGACTCTTCCGCCAGCGAGGCGATCGTCTCGGCCGAGGCCACGATCCGCTGGGCGCCGGCCGAAAGACCCTGGACGTCCGTCGCGATGCGCTGCATCTGGATCGCCGACTGCTGGACCGACCCGATGATCGTCTCCAGCGCCGTCCCGGCCTGCGAAGTGATCTCCCGCCCTGCCTGGACGTCCTTCACTCCCGCCGCCATCGCCTCGACAGCCTCCCGGGTACCCTGCTGGACCTTGGCGATCAGGTCGGCGATCTCCTTGGTCGACGACGACGACCGCTCCGCGAGCGACCGCACGTTTTCGGCCACAACGGCGAAGCCACGCCCCTGTTCACCCGCCCGGGCAGCCTCGATGGCCGCGTTCAGGGCGAGGAGGTTCGTCTGCCCGGCAATGTCGTCGATCACCTTGACGATGTCGCCGATCTGCTGGCCATACTCCCCGAGCAGGTCCACGGTCTTCGAAGCGCGCTCGACCGCCTTGGCGATCGCCTCCATCGAGGAGACAGCCTGCGTCACCGCCTGCTGGCCCTGGACGGCTGCCCCGCGGCTCTCTTCCGCCGCCTTCGCCACTTCTTCCGAAGCGGTCGCCACGGCGAGGATCCGCTGGTTCATCTGGCTGGCTTCGGTCTTCGACTCGTTCGCGGAGTCGGCGTTCGACTGGGCAGCGGCGGCCACCTGCTGGGAACCGGCGGCGACGCGCTCCACTTCCCGTGCCGACTCCTGTGAGAGCGACGACAGCGAGACGGCGGAACGGGTGACTTCGGTGATCGCGGAGGCGATCTGGCCGGTAGCGGCGGCCATCTGCTCGGAGGACTCGCGAAGCTGGTCGCTTGCCCCGAGGATGTCTGTCGCGTTGCTCTTTACCCCGCCGACGAGCGAGCGGAGGTTGGCGATCATCCGCGAAAGGGCGTTCCCGAGGGCGTCATCGGAGCCGCGGGGGGTGACTTCGGCGGTCAGGTCGCCGTTCGCGACGGACTCGGACGCAGCGACCATCTCCTTGAGGTAGGTGGTCATGTCGGTGAAGGCGTCGGCGAGCTGGCCCATTTCGTCCTTCGACTTGATGTCCACGGAGACGTTCACGTCGCCGCGGGAGATGGACCTCGCCGCGGACGCGGCCTTGTTGGCGGCGCCCGCGATCGAGCGGGCAAGGTAGAAGGCGATGCCGAACCCGATGATCACGGCCACGACGGTCAGGCCGATGAGCAGGGTACGGGCCGAGGATGCGGCCGAGCCGGCGGCGAGGTCGGACGCGTGGGCCATATCGGCGTTGAGCTGGGCCGCGTCGTCGAGGGCGGTGTTCATTGCGGTGATGGCATCGGCCATACCCGCGGCAGCTGTGGTGGCTTCTGCGTCCTTACCCTGCTCGAGGAGCGAGAGAACCTCCTGGCGGTCATCGGCGACAGCCTTGACCTTCTCTTCCACGGCCGCCCACTGCTCGGCATCGGCCGGACCGGCGAAAGTGGCGTGGTAGTCCTCCATCGCTTGCGCGGCGGCGGCCATCTCGGCGCGGGACTGCTGGATGAGGTCGGCGCGCTTCGTCAGGTCCTTCTGGAGAAAGGCACGCTTCTCCTCGCGGGCGCTGGCGATCATGTTGGTGTTCGTCAGGAGGGAGTACTGGACTCCGAGGACGTTCTCCTGGTAGAGCCTCTCGGTCCGGCTGGCCGACTGGCTGAGACGCTGGATGCCCATGACGGCCACGACGACCATCAGGACAAGGACGACGGCGAACGCTGCGAGCAGCTTCACCTGGATCTTGAGGTTGTTGAACCAGGACATCGAAACGGCACTCTCCCTGTGTGTCACCGCGAGACACCGGCGGCTCGTCCGCTCCCGAGTCGACGTGACGATGGCCGCGGCCCCATCTACCACGAGAGTACGGCGCGCCCACGACCGCCCGGATAGTGGAACGCCCTAGTTGGCCCGCGGCGAAAGGCCGTATGTTCGAGCGCTTGCAAGGGATCTCATGGCCGGGTGCAGGGAGTGCCCTCTTCCCATGTGGGATACAGGCAAAGCGGGCGCCGGTGAGACCCGCCAGTTGCCTCTGGCCCCGCACCTCCCAGAAACGAAGCGCCCCCGGCATGCCGGGGGCGCTGGCGGTCTCGTTCTTCGTCGCCGGGAATCAGGGGAGGGTGATTTCGCCCCCGTCGCTGGACATGAACCAGTAGGCCTGGCCTTCGTGGAGGGTCGTCAGTGTGTTGAGCGCCCCGGGAAGCCCGGGACCATAGCGCAACCAGACGCCGGTCACACGGTCGAACCCATAGACAACCTGGATGTCGCCGGTGCTCCCCGCGAGTGCCTGGGACGGGGAGGTGTCGGGCCCGGACCAGGTCACCAGGTTCGCCCCCCTGGAGAGCTTCGCCTTACGGTTAGCCTGGCCAGGGGGAGTCTTCGTCGCCGTGGCCGTGGGCGGCGCGGTTGTCTTGGTGGGCGTGGCAGTCCCCGCGGCTGTCGTCTTCGTCGGCGTCGCGGTCGCGGTCGCCGTTGCCGTTGCCGTGGCGATGGCGGTGGGCGTGACGGTCCCCGTCGCGGTCGCCGACGGCGTGTTTGTCGGCGTCGCCGTGGGCGGGACGGGCGTGTTGGTGCTCGTCGGCGTCGCGGTGGCCGGGGCCGTGGTGGGCGTGTTCGTCGGGGTGCTGGTGGCGCCGCCGCCGCTCGAACCGTAGATGGCCAGGATGCCGTTGATGTCGTCCTGATCCGGCGTGCGCTTGTTCGTGCCCTGGGTGTAGCTCGGGTACATCACCGCCGCCGAGCTTCCCGAGTGCCCCAGCCCGAGGGCGTGCCCGAATTCGTGCGTCGCGACGCTCTGGAGGTCGGTGGTGATGCTGCTGCCGGTCGTCCAGGTCCAGCCCGGGTCGATCTGCATGTCGAACTCAACGGCGTTGGCCGGGGTCGTCGAGGTGGTGTACCAGGTGCAGGTGACGGCGAGGGTGTTGCCGCTCTGGGCTGCCCAGCCAACGGTGTTGTTCCCGTCGGTGCTGTTGTTGCAGCCGCCGGTGCCAGCCGTGGTGGCCCCGCCGCCGGAAAACGAGAAGTTCGCGCCGACCGTCCCCCAGACGCTCGAACCGCCACCGACGGCACTCGAATCCCCGGTCAGGCCCGCGGGCTTGCCGGTGCTGTTGTACGCCCAGTTGGGGTGGCGCCCGGACCACCAGTAGCTGTTGAGGACGTACTGAGCCGAGACTTCGCCCTCGGCGACCTCCACGGCTGTGGGAAAGCGCGCGACCATTGCATCCTTCGCCGCCCGTGCGGCCGCTTCGAAGTCCTCCCCCGGGACCTTCAAGACCAGGAGCTGGATGGCCACGAAGTAGAGCTCGCCGTCCTTTTCCACGGCAAGGTCGAGGTGCACGTCTTCGAACTCGCCGGCGGAATCGGCCTGCACGTGCTGCGGGTGACCACTGAAGGCGAAGAGCGCCGCCCCCCAGGGCAACAACGCGAGCGAGAGGAGTGCGAAAACGAACCTCGCCCTGCCCCCGAGCCTGCCCTGACCACTGTGGCTTCGGTCAACCATCACGCCGCGTCCTTCCCCTGCGGGCGGGCCCGGGACGACCATGAGCCCCCGGAACGCGCCTCCGCATCACCATGCTGTCCTTACCGTCGACTGAGAACCTATCGAGAAATACCGTGAGAAGGGGTCCAATTCCGCTCTAATTGGGTTAAATGTCGGTAACCTTGTGCAAAGCGGCGCCAGCGGAGGGCAAGACATGCGCGTGGGGACGGTCCGGGAGCGAAAAGACGGCGAGGCGCGGGTGGGGCTGACCCCGGAAGGCGCCTTCGCGCTCCGGGCGAGAGGGCACGACGTCTTCGTTGAATCGGGCGCGGGAGCGGGCTCCGGTCACGGCGACACGGCCTATGCCGCCTCGGGCGCCCGTGTCGTGGCGAACGCGGAAACCGTCTGGGCCGAATGCGACCTGGTCGTGAAGGTGAAGGAGCCGGTCCCCTCCGAATACTCCTCCCTGCGCCCCGGTTGCGCGCTCTTCACCTATCTCCATCTCGCCGCCGACCGTCCACTGACGGAACAGCTGCTGGCGGCGGGCTGCCCGTCGCTCGCCTATGAACTCGTGCGCAAGCCGGACGGGTCGTTACCGTTGTTGGCGCCGATGTCCCAGGTGGCCGGGCGGATGGCGGCGGAGATCGGCGCGCAGCTCCTGAAACACCCCGGGCCCGGGCGCGGAAAACTCCTCGGCGGCGTCGCGGGGGTACCGCCCGGGCGCGTGGTCATTCTCGGGTCAGGCACCGTCGCCACGGCGGCGGCGCGGGCCCTGATGGGGCTCGACGCGCGGATCACGGTCATGTCGCGCGACCTCGCCCGGCTCCTCTACCTGCAGGAGAACTTCGGGGGCCGCATCGCCACCCGGACTGCTTCGCCCCAGGCGGTCGCGGAGGAACTGCACGGCGCGGACCTCGCCATCCTCGGCGTGCTCGTCCCCGGCGCGGCTGCACCAAAGGTGGTCACGCGCGAGATGGTGCGCTCGATGGGCCCGGGCGCGGTGATCGTTGACGTCTCCATCGACCAGGGCGGCGCCGCCGAAACCAGCCGCCCCACAACCCACAGCGACCCGTGGTACGTGGACGAAGGCGTGGTCCACTATTGCGTGACGAACATGCCCGGGGCGGTCCCGCAGACCAGCACCCAGGCGCTGACGAGCGCGACCCTGCCCTATGTCGAGGAACTGGCGGACCACGGCGTGGCGGGGGCGCTTGCCCGCGACCCGGCGCTGGCCCAATCCTTGAGCACCTGGGAAGGCAGGCTCGTGCGGGGGCCGGTGGCAGAGACCTTCGGGATGGCCGCCGCCCCGAATCCATTCCTGTAGCAAGAAGAAGGGCTGCCGTCCCACACGGCGAAGGGAGATCGCGAATGGCTGAATGGTTCGACCACATCGACGACGAGCGGCGGGCGTTCATCGAAAGCCAGCACATGTTCTTCGTGGCGACGGCGCCAACGAACCCCGAGGACGGCTTCCCGAACCTGTCGCCGAAAGGGCGGACGCTGCTCCGGGTGCTGGGCCCGAACCTCGTGGGATACCTGGACTACCCGGGGAGCGGAAACGAAACCGCCAAACACACCGCCGAAAACGGCCGGATCACGCTCATGCTCTGCAACTTCGGGCCCACGGCCGGCATCCTCCGTCTCTTTGGACGCGGGCGAAGCGTTGACCTCGACGACCCGGGCTTCGCGGTCCACGCGCCCGCCTTCCGGGACGAAATGCACCCCTACGTGCGCCAGGCGTTCCTCGTCGAAGTGGAGAAGGTGCAGACCTCATGCGGCTACGCAGTCCCGCGGATGGAGTACGTGAGCGATCGTGACACGCTGGACCGCTGGTGCGAACGGAAATACGAACCTCGCCAGGTTCAAGACGGGGTCCCGGCGGGGCCATTGATCCGGCGCGAGTGACAATTCGCGCCCGCCCCCCGGTTCTTACATCGCTCATATGACCTGCAACCGCGCCGGCCCCTACTGTTAACCGCACAGCCACCCGGGTGGACGCCGGGGCACAGGAGAGGACACGGGGAGCCCCCGGACTGACGAATGAGGACGATTCGCGCTTTCGCCACGGTCACCATGCTCGCCCTGCTTGTTGGCGTCATCGCTGGCACCGCCGCGACCACCACCCGCGCCGCCACTCCGCTTTCCGTCCTCGTCTACCCGACGGCACCAGCCTTCGCGCCCGGAGCCGACGCCGCCTTCATCGTCCACGCCGAAGGCGACATCGCGTTCGACGCCCTTCGCTTCACGGCTGAAGGTGGGACTGTCTCTGGCGTCCTGGGGCTTGCCTCGCTGGCGCCTGCCGCGGCCGAAGGCGTGGTCTTCGTCCAGCGTGGCACTCCCGGCGAAGCCACCCTCACCGTCCACCTCGGTGACCAGCCCGTCGCTTCCGGCACCGCTATCTTTGGCAGCGCCAGCGGGCGCATCCGCGTCACCGCAACGCTCGCGGCCGACGCGGGGGCCGCCGCACGCACCTGGCGCTACGAAGTGGTGGACCCCTCCGGCGCCGTCGTCGAAACACTCAGCCTTGGCACGAGCGGCGACGCGCTCACCGCGACCGCCGAAACCGCGGCGCTGCCGTTCGGCCGCTACACCGTGCGCCAGGTGCTCGGTGGCGACACCGGGACGTCCTGCGCCGCCGGCCTTTTCTACGCCGTCACCAGCCCTGCGGGAGCGGCCACCGTGGTCGAGCTCAGTGCCAGCGAAACGACCGTCACGTTCGCGCTCCAGCTCTGCCCGGACGCTCCAACCTCGCTCGCGGTCGACCGGCCGGTGGACGAACCAGCCGGCCCAATCGACGAAGTACGCGGCACCCGGACGGGCGGCACCCCGCTCCCTCCCAGCACCGGGACCGGCCTCGTAGCCGGGGAACCGGGAACCAGCGGGAACGGCGCCGTCCTTGTCCTTCTCCTGATCGCTGCCCACGTTGCCCTGGTCCCGGCGACGTGGGCGTGGCGACGCTCAAGCCTGGTCCGCCGGGGATAGCTCCTACCTCTCCCTTCCCGGCCCGAACGTTGATGTGGCCGCGCTCTGGCCGGCGCGGCCACATTCGTTTTCCCCGCGGTTAAGCCCGCCTAACGGCAGAGGGGTGCCTGAACAGCGTACGTTGGGTACGCTCGAAGCACTCCGCAGCCGCACGATCGGGTATCCGCCATGACCACTTCAACAACCATCCGCAGGGCCGCCGTCGGCGTCGCCATCCTCAGCGCCCTTGGCTGGGCCACTGTCGCCGCCCAGTTCGGGCCGCCATCGACCGTCTGGGGCTCGGTGACCGACGAAGCGGGGCCGATTGCCGCCGGACTCCCGGTGGAGGCCTACGTCGGCGAGCAGCTCTGTGGCAAAGGCAAGACCGAGTTCACGGGCGAAGGCGCGGCGAAGGTCACGGTCTATTACGCAGACGTGTTTTCGCGCGAACAGACCCCGGGATGCGGCTTCGAAGGCGCCCAGATCCGATTCAAGATCGGCGAGCGCTTTGCATCCCAGACGGCCATTTGGAAGGCCGGGCCTGTCCAGCTGGACGTGACCTTCGGCAACGTGCAACCAGCCGTGATCCCGACGTTCACCCCGGTCCCGAGGACTTCGACCCCGGTGCCCGGCGCTGGGGCCCAGGGCGCGGGTGCACAGACCCCGGGCAGCGAAGCGGGCACTCCGGGGGCGACCCTCCCGCCGGCGGCCCTGACCGCGACAGCGACCCTCTCCGGCGGCGTCATCAGCTCTGCCACGAACGGCAGTGATGACGGCGGCAGCGACGGCGGATTCCCGTTCTGGGGCGTGGTCGTGCTCGTCCTCGGCGGCGTGGCCGTCATCGGGGGCGGGGCAGGGCTCGCGCTTGCGCGGTCGAATGCGGCCGCGAAGAAGGCGAATAGCGACCTCGAGGACTGACCTTCGGCCCGGGCGACGAACCCGGCGCGAACCCTATCCCAGGAAGATCATCGTGTAGTAGTGGCGGCCATCCGCGGTCGTCACTTCCCCGATGCCCACGCGGCTGAAGTCGGTCGCGAGGATGTTGGCACGGTGGGACGGGCTCTTCATGAGGGCGATGACGGCCCGCTGGGCCGATTCGGAAGCGTCGAAATTGTTGAGCGCCAGGTTCTCCCCCGCCCAGGCGTAACCATAGCCGAAGCGCGCCAGGAGCTCGGTGTACATGGAATAGCCGTAGGGGTCGACGTGGGCGAAGTAGTTCTGGTCGACCAGCTGCTGCGAACGCGTGCGGGCGACGATCGTGAGGCCCGAATCATAGGCGAGCGGCGCCAGGCCGGCATTCACGCGCTCCGCGTTGAGCCCGGCGAGGAGCCCGGATTCGAGTGCGGTGGCGGGCCCGGAGCTCACGCTGGGGAGGTAGAAGTTGGACTTTGCGGCGGGAGCTTCCGGCTGTGCCGCGGGCTGTGCGGCCGGTTGCGGCGCCGGCTGGGTCGCGGGAGCGGAAGCGGGTGCCGAGGCTGGCGCGGGCTGCGTGTTGGAGACGGGCTGTGCCGCAGCGGGCGCCGCTGGAACGGCGTTGGGAGCGGCCGGTGCCGGCAGCGCAGCGGCGGCGAACAGCTGGTCGAGATCAGCCGGGATGGTGGCCGGGACGTTGAGCGAGATCGAGGCCGGCGCCTCTGCCGCGGCGGCGGGCCGGGCAGGCGCCTGGTAGACCGGCGGCGCGGCCGTCACAGGCACGGTTTCGCGGCCGCTCCCGGCGTTGAAGGTCAGCCCCAGACCAATCGCGGCGCCGGCGGCGATGCCGGCGAGGTAGAGCGGCAGGTGGCGCGAAGGGCGCAACTCCCTGACGGCCTCGGCCACCACAGCCGGGCGTGCGAATTCGAAAACTGCCATGTCCTGCCTCCCCAAGCGGGACACCGGGGCCACGGGAGGGCGCACGGTGCGTTACCTCTCCACTCGGCGGCGGAAGGTGACAGAGACCGGGCGGGGCAGGGGGCAGGGCGGTTACAATTGGGAGTCCCGGTGACAGCGAGAGACGCAGCAGCAGGCAGCGGGAGACGCAGACGCGGTGGCCCAGCGGTGACAGCGGCGGCGGTCAGCGGGGGGTAACGTGGCGCGAGGATGAGGGACGCTGGAGCCCAGGCGAGCCCTACACCGCCGGACAGGCTTTCAGCGCCTCCCCTGGGTAGTTCACTTCGTGTTGGGGCCACTCCGGGGGCTTGGGGTAGTCCCAACCCACATCGACGAACCAGTCGTCGGGGGCGCAGATCACCCTAATGGGCGCCGCACCGCAGTCATAGATCCCCGCTCCCAGGTTGGTGCATTCTGCTAACCCGTACGGGTGCGGCTGCATCGTCGGCACCGCGGTGGGCGTTGACGTGGGGGGAAACGGCGTCGCGGTTGGGGCGCTTGTCGGCGTCGAGGTCGCCAGCGCGGTCGGCGTCGGGGTCTCCGTCGGCAGCTGGGTGGGGGTTGGGGTGCCGGGCCCGACGGTGTTTGTCGGCGTCTTTGTCGGCGGCGTGCCGGTGACGGTTGCCGTCGACGGCGTGCCGCTGACCGTCGCCGAGGGGCTGCCGGTGGCCTTCGCCGTGGGCGAGCCGACGGGCACCACCGTCCGGGGGCCGCTGGTGGCGGTCGCGCCGCCGTCTGCGGCCGGGACGTTGTCGTCGCCGCCGCCACCGCTAAGCAGGACCGCGACCAGGGCAACCGCTATCACCACGACTACGGCAAGCCCCGCGAGAAGGACGGTGCGGGCGCCGCTCGGGGTCCCCACAGGCTCGTCGCGCTCGACCAGGACCCCGGCGACGCGCGACGGCCGGTAGGGGGGCGCAGCCGGGACGTAGGCAGCCGGCTCGCCGTCATCGTCCCAGCCGTCGTCGTCGAACGGGGTGCCGTCGCCCGGCGGAGCGGGCGGGCGCGGGGGCAACGGCGGAAGTGGCGGCGCCGAACCAACCGTCGGCGGATTCGAAGCACGGAAGGGGTCGCGGGGTCCCCGCGGCTGAGCAGGGCCTGCCGGACCGCTGACGAAGTCCTCCGGGCCGCTGACTGGCGAGCGCATGACCGTCGCCAGTTCGGCCATCAGCGGCGCCGGGTCGAGCCGGAGGTAGTTCGCGTAGGACCGCAAGAAGCCACGGACGTAGACCGGCGCGGGGAGTTCGTCGAAGGAGTTGGCCTCGAGCGCGGCGATGAACCGCGGGGAGATACGGGTGTCCTGGGCGACCTGATCGACGGTCATCCCGCGGCGCACGCGCGCATCTCGAAGGGTCCCGCCGATGTCCGTCACCGATACCTCGCCCGCTGGAGTGGAAACATAAGGTAGGCAAGAATCGTCAAACGGGCGAGCGGAGCCCCCGAAGAGAGCGGGGGGCCAGGATGGGAAAAGGTCACCCCCCGGCCAGGGAGCAGGCATGGTTCGGACGCTGGCGCTGGTGTTGTTCGCCCTCGCGGGCCTGACCGCGACGGCCCACGCCCAGCCGTCGGTCCCGGCGATGTTCTACGGGACGGCCGCCATCGATGGCCGGTCCGTGGCTGAGGGCACGGCCGTCCGCGCCCTGGTCGACGGCAAGGACTGCAGCCAGATGCCGGCGAAAGGGACCGTCCTCGACCAGGGCGTGAGCGTCTACGCCGTCTCCGTGATGCACGAATCCCAGGAAGCCGGGTGCGGCCGTGCCGGGAAGACCGTCACCTTCACCGTGGGCGGGCGGGTGGCGGTCCAGCAGGCCGAATGGAAGGACGGCGTCCACCAGCTCGACCTGAACGTGGGGACGGGAACCACTCTGCCGCTGCCTCAGGCGACCGCGGTCGCCCCCGAGAGCGCGGCGGCCACCCGGACGGCGGCGGCGAAGTTCCAGGCGGCGCCGGCGGGTTCTGCCCTCCCCACCGACGACCCGGGCATTCGACCCCCTGGCGGCGAGATAGCCGGCGAGGGCGAAGACGCCGCCGGCGAGAGCGGCTCTCGGATCCTCGGGATGGTCATCGTCGTGCTCGGGGGCATCGCTGCGGTGGGCGCCGGCGTGGGCGCGTGGCTCGCTCACAAGCGGTCCCCCGGTTAAGAAGCCTAGCCCGGCTCTCGTCCCCGGTACGACACCGGTCGTATAGACTGGTAGGACAGTTTCGCGCCCTGGATTTGTTGTTGTCGTTGAAGATTCTTCGCTCCCTTGCTGTTGCCACGTTCATTGCGGGACTTGTGTTCCTGGTGGTCGGCTTCGCGTTTGCCGGCGGCGACGACGACGAGGAACAGGCCAGCGACTTCACCCCGCTCGTGGCCACGCCCACGCAGGCAACCGTCGCGCCGAGTTCGACCGCCACCACCGCCCCCAGCGCCACCGCCACGCCAACGCCGTTCGACGGCCAGGTCGCGCGGATGAAGATCCCGCGGTTCGAGGTGGACTCAAAGATCGAGTCAATCGGGCTCCTCCCAAACAACCAGCTCGACACCCCCCACGACCCCTACAACACGGGCTGGTACAACATCTACGACAAACCGGGCTTCCGCGGGAACGCGGTGTTCTCGGCCCACGTCGACTACTACCCGAACATCCGCGGGCCCTTTTTTCGGCTCTTCCAATCGGAACTTGGCGACGACATCACCGTCGTCATGGAGAACGGGCTGGAGTACAAGTACCGGGTGATCCGCAAGGAACGGTACGACGTGGCCACGATCCCGATGGGCGAGTTGATCTGGCCAACGAACCGCCCGGCCGGGAACGAGTGGATCACGCTCATCACCTGCGGGGGCCGGTTCCTCCCCACCCAGCCCAACGGCGCCGGGGAGTACCTGGACCGCGACGTGGTGGTCGCCGAACGCTACCAGTAACGTCCCCCGCGTGATCGCGGGATCTCCCCGCCCGGGGATAAGGGACGTCCCCGCCCCGCGCCCGGGGAGCCGCCGATGAAGGCTGCCCGGCGACACCCCTACGCTCTCCCTGATAGGCCCGGCCGCCCGGGCGCACGGGAGCGTCACCATGACCCTGAGCCGTCGCACCGCCGCATTCGCAGCCCTGGCGCTCGCCGCCCTTGCCACCACGATCGCCACTGCCGCACCAGGGGCGGAAGCGGGCGGGGCGCTGGTCAAGGGCTGGAACAACGTCGCCTACACCGGCTCCACGAAGCCGCCTGCCGAAGCGCTGGCGAGCCTGGCCGGGAACTACAGCACTGTTTACCGCTGGAACGCAACAACGAAGGCCTATGAGGTCTTCGCCCCCAACGCGCCGGGCTTCGTCAACACCATCACCTCGCTCAACAAAGGCGACGCCATCTGGGTGAACGTCACGGCGGAAGGGGCAGAGCTGGCGACCACCACGATCGGAGTCATCTCCATCGCGGCCAGCACCTTCCTCCCGACAAACGACCTGGCGATCTACGAAAAAACATTCAACCAGCTCAACCCGGCCGGCACCGACGCCGCCTCGGAGCGCTACTACGCCCCGGTCTCGCTGCCCCAGGGCGCGACCGTGACGAGCATCACCGTCGCCTTCGACGCAGGCTCGGGCACGACCGTCCAGGCGCGGCTCGACTTCACGCCGATCGTCAACGGCAACAATGCGGCCCAGGTCTTCAAGCTCGCCGAGACGCTCTCGACGGCCGGCGCCTCGCCCCAGACGGCGCAGGCGTTCGCCCACACCGTCGACAACAGCGTCAACGTCTACTTCCTGGTCGTGGACCTGCTCGGCGGGCCGGGGGCGAAGCTTCGCGGCATCTCCATCGCCTACACGGGCGGCTAACGATGGCAACACGCCAGGTCCGCCGCCGGGGGATCCTCTCTGCCGCTGGCCCGGCCTTGCTCCTCGTTGCGGGCGCCACGCTGCTGCTCGCGGGGAGCGGACGAACGCCCGCCGCCGCCTCGACCGCCACGGGCGAAGACGCGCTCCTCGGGTCGCCCGCCACGGCCGCGGTCGACACCTACATCGACGCCGCCGAATCGGCACTCACCCACGACGGGGCGACGCTGGAGATCATCGGGGACGGCGCCGGCTCCCCGCGCCGCGCCGCCATCCGCTTCGACCTCTCGTCGATCCCGGCGGACGCGCAGGTGGTGACGGCCACCCTCACCTTCAAGGTGGCGACGCCGCCCGCCTCCACCGCGGCCGTTTCACCGATGCGGCTGGCGGCGGCATCGACCTGGGACGCGACGGCCACGTGGACCTCGGAGAGCGCCGGCTGGAGCAACGGCACACTCGGTACCGCCGTCTCCGTGGACACCGGCGCGACCGAGGCCGCCTTCGACGTGACCGGCGACGTGGCGGCGTTCGTCAGCGGGTCGGCCGTGAACAACGGCTGGGCGTTCCGGATGGTCACCGGGAGCGAGGCGGTCGGGTTCCACTCAAGCGAAGCCGCAGTCGAGTCGGATCGCCCCCAACTGGCGGTCAGCTACACCACTGCCACGTCGCTGTTCCGGCCCACCGGGGCCTACGCCGCGGACACAGCCGGTTCGTTCGAAGACACCTATGTGCAGTTCGGCGCCCCTTCCGCCGCGAACGGGGCGCTCTCGGAGATCCGGGTCGGGCTCTCGGCCAGCGACCGCCAGGACGCGATCCTTCGCTTCGACCTGACCGACACGCCGTCCCTCGCCGGGGCGACCATCCTCAGCGCGCAGCTCGTGCTCCCGGTCGCGGTGCCCGGCCTCGACAGGACGCTCCACGCGGCCCGCGTCTGCCAGCCAGCGGGACTGGCGGCGGCCGGGGCGATCACCGGCGCGACCTACGCGGGCATCCCCTACGCCCAGCTCCAGTGGACCCAGGCGACCGCCGGGTTCGCCTACACAACCGGGGCCGCGACCGCCGGCTTCGACGTCCGCGACATCGTCCAGGCGTGGGCGAACGGCGAGCCGAACCTGGGCTTCCGCGTGTACCAGGTGGCCCCCGCCGTCATCGACACCGTCGACTTCCACAGCTTCAACGCCGCGGTCGAATCCAACCGCCCCCGGCTGGTCGTGGAATACGTCACCGACGCGGGGACACCGAACGTGACGCCATCGCCCGCCTGCGGCCAGGCGGCCACGCCAACGGCAACCGCAACACCGACATCGACATCGACCGCGACGCCAACGTCCACGCCCACCGCGACGACCACGCCCGTGCCCACGGCAACGCCCACCGCTACTGCTACTGCTACTGCTACCGCTACAGTCACCGCCACGGCGACCGCGACCTCCGCGACACCTTCGCCGACGGCTACCCCGGCGGTCTCGGCGCAGCTGACGATCACGAGCCCCGGGGGGGCGGTGCCGCGGAGCCGCCTCGCCTTCACCGCGACAGACGGCACCCTCGACCCCTCCGCCGTGAGTCTCGTGGTGCGGCGTGTCTCCGACGGCAGCTACTGGAACAGCGCGGAGGCGAAGTGGCAGGCGGCGCTGGTCGCGAACGCGGCAGCAGAGTCCCCCGAAGGCACCTGGACGCTCGCGGTCGCCGGGGCCGCCCGCCGGAGCTTCGCCAACACCACGGTAAGCGTGGAGGCGCGCGCGACGGTCGGCGCCACTTCCTACGTGTCGGCGCTCGCGACGGTGGTAGTGCGATGAGGCACGGCCCGAGGTTGAGGGAGGCGCGAGCCGCGATCAGGCGATGCCCCGATAGGCCGCGCCAGGCGGCGGGACTACGGTCATGGGCGATGCATCGCTTCCGCCGGACCACGTCTCTCATGGCCCTCGCCGGGCTGGCCTCCCTCCTCGGGACCGCCTGCCTCGGCTACGCACCCGGGACGGTCGGGACCCCGGCTTCACCCACGGAAGACACCGGATCGCGGCTGCCGACGCTGCTCCAGCAGCTGCAGTCGGGCAGCGCCGCGATCGAGGTGTTCGACTCGACGCCGCAGGCCCAGGTCCTCGCCGCCCAGGACACCGGTGGCAAGACGAACGGCTCGACCACCCCCACAGCAACGCCTTCGCGCACAGCCACCGCGACGGGGAACACAACCCCCGTCGGCGGCCAGGGAGCGCTGCCAACCGCAACCTCGACGCGCACACCCACCCCGGCGCCTGGCTCCACGGCAACGCCAACCGCCGCCGCCAGCCCGTCCGCGACCGCAACGGCAACGGCCACACCGTCGCCGACGCCAACCTCGACCCCGACGCCGGCCCCGACCATCCCAACCGAGCCGACCCCCGCCGGGCCAACGCCCCCGAGCGAGGGGTAGCGATGGCGATCCGCCAGGCCGACGACGCCCAGGTCCGTTCGCGCTGTTCGTCCTGCCGGCGCATCCTCAGCTTCGACGAATGGTCGAGCGGCTACGAACTCTGCTCAGGGTGCGCGCGCAGCCGGAATGCGCCGGGTCCAGCGGCGACGTTTGTCCACGGTCCCGCTCCCGCCCGGGCGCGCTCCGCGCCGCCGGACCTGCCCGAAGAGATCTTCGCGGAACTCCTGGCCGCCCTCGAAGCGGAGGCGCGGTCGCCCTCAACGCCGCCGCAGGGCGCCCTCCGCGAAGTCCTTGCCGAAATCGGCATCGAGCGGTCGGCCCGCCAGGTGCAGTGGACGGCCTGGGGCTTCGCGGCAGGGTTTGCGGGCAACGTCGCGGTAGCGAAGTACGCCCAGATGGCAACGGGCGCACCCATGGGACAGTTCGTCGGCCCGTTCATCATCGGGGGCCTCGTCGCCGGGGCGGCCTGCGCGCTCATCGGCTGGGGGTTCGCCCGCCTGCGCGAGGTGTAGGGGCCGCTTGTCCCAACGCCGCGGGCGCTGGATCCTCGTCCGTGGAGGAGTTGCCGCATGAGGATCCTTGTCACCGGGGGCGCCGGCTTCATCGGCTCCCACGTCGTCGAAGCCTACCTCGCCGAGAGCCACGAGGTCCGCGTGGTCGACAACCTCTCGACCGGGCGGCGAGCCCACGTCCCCCGCGCCGCGACCCTCCACGAGGTCGACGTCCACGCCCGCGAGATGGAGAGCATCTTCGCTGACTTCAGGCCCGAGGTGGTGAACCATCTCGCCGCCCAGGCCTCCGTGAAGGTCTCGACGGGCGACCCGGTGCACGACCTCGAGGTCAACGGCGGCGGCACCGCCCGGGTATCCGCGCTCTGCCTGGCCCACGGCGTGAAAAAGCTCATCTACGCCAGTTCCGGCGGCACCGTCTATGGCGACCCCATGGAGCTGCCGGTCCCCGAGACCCACCCGATAGCGCCGACCTCCCCCTACGGGACGAGCAAGTACGTGGGCGAGCTCTACCTCCAGCTCGCGCACCGGACCGGCGGGCTCGACTACACCATCCTCCGCTACGGCAACGCCTTCGGCCCCCGGCAGGACCCCTTCGGCGAGGCCGGCGTCTGCGCGATCTTCGCCAACCTCATGCTCAAGGGCGAACCCTGCACCATCGACGGGGACGGCGAGCAGCGCAAGGACTACCTCTACGTCGGCGACATCGCCCGGGCGAACGTCCTCGCGCTGACGAAGGGAGCGGGCCTTTCGATCAACATCGGCACGGGCCGCGGCACCTCCGTCAACGAGATCCACGCGGCGCTCCAGAAGGCCACCGGCGACGCGACCCCGCCGCGGTTCGGCCCGCCCCGGCCGGGCGACGTCCGCAACTTCTGGCTGACCACCGCCCTCGCGAAGGACGCCCTCGGCTGGGAGGCGACGGTCAGCCTGGAGGATGGGCTCCAGCGCACGGTCGACGCGCTCCGGGCCTGATTCCCGCCTCTCCCGCTTTCCCGGTAGGATTCGCGCCATGGACTACGAACCGCTGCCGCCGGAGATCGCCGCGTTCGCCCGGGCCGAGATGGAACGGCTGGAGGTGCCGGGTGTCGCCGCCGCGGCCATCCACGACGGACGCGTCTACGCCCAGGGCTTCGGGGCAACAAACGTCGACCACCCCCTCCCGGTAACGCCCGAGACGCTGTTCCAGGTCGGGTCGACCTCGAAGACGTTCACCGCAACCGTGCTCATGACGCTCCTCGAGGAGGGCCGCGTGAGCCTCGAAGCCCGGGTCCGCGACTACCTGCCGGAGTTCCGGCTCCAGTCGGAGGCGGATGCGGCCCGGATGACGCTCCGGCACCTGGTGACCCACCACGGCGGCTGGGCCGGCGACTACTTCCGCGACACCGGCCGCGGCGACGCCGCGCTCGCCCTGATTGTCGCGAAGATGGCGAATTCGCCCCAGCTCATCCCTGCGGGAACGGCGTTTTCGTACAACAACGCCGGCTTCTACGTGCTCGGGCGGATCATCGAGGCGGTGACGGGCGAACCGTTCGAAAGCGTGGTCGCGGAGCGCATCTTCCGCCCGCTGGGGATGGAAATCTCGACCTACTTCCCCGAGGACACGATCGTCCACGCGCCGGCGGCGGGGCACGTCCGGACGCCGGGCGGGCCCAGGGTCGCGACACCGTGGCGGATGCCGCGCAGCATCGGGCCCGGCGGCGGGGTCATCTCCAACGTGCTCGAACAGCTCCGCTACGCCGCCTTCCACATGGGCGACGGGACCGCCCCCGGCGGCGCAAGAATCCTCCGCCGCGAGACGCTCGAACTGATGCAGACGCCGCAGGCCGAGGCCGGGAGCATGTGCGCCCACATCGGCGTCTCCTGGATGCTCGACACGATCGACGGGGTGCGGATCGTAAAGCACGGCGGCGCGACGAACGGTCACCTCTCCGCGTTCGAACTCGTGCCCGAACGCGGCTTTGGCGTCACCGTGTTGACGAACAGCGACAGCGGCCGCGAACTCCGCCAGACCGTGGCCGAGGCGCTCCGGGAGCACTTCACCGGGCTTCGGCCACCGGAGATCGTCCCGGCGGCCGGGCTGCCGCGGGACCCGTCGGAGTACACCGGCCGCTACGAGGCCACACTCGCCGACCTGACCGTGCAGGTCCGGGACAACGGGCTGGAAGTCGCCGAAGGTCCGCCCGCGAAGGCGAGAGCGCGGGGCGCGCAGGTACCCTTCGACACCCCCGCCGAGCCGATCGTCTTCGTCGCGCCGGACCGGGCAGTCGTCGGCCGGGGGCCGCGCCGGGGAGAAGGCTGCGAGTTCCTCCGCGATGCCTCCGGGGCGGTCGGATGGATGCGCTGGGACGGGCGGGTGGCGCGCCGGGTGTTCCCGCCGGAGTGACGGGTCCTGTGGGCGCCCCATCGGTGACGCGCACTCACCTCGCGGCGTTCCTGGCGCTCGCCTGCGTGGGGCTCTACGGGACGTCGTTCGGTCCGGCAGCGTCGACCCTCGCCGCGGACTTCGATGTCTCCCTGGACCGCGCCGGGCTGCTGGTGACGCTCCTCTTCGCCGGGTCGATCAGCGCATCCGGGGCGATCGCCCTGCGGACGACGTTCCGCGACACCCGGGCGATGACCGCCGCCGGGCTCGTCCTCGCGACCGCCGGCCTGCTCCTGCTGGGGCTCGCCGGGGCCTGGTGGATGGCGCTGGCCGCGGCCGTGCTCATCGGCGCCGGCGACGGACTGATCGTCGCCGGAACGCACCTTTCCGTGGCGATGAGCGCGCGCGACGTGGCCGGTGCGATCAACCGGCTGAACCTCTGGTTCACCTTCGGCGCCGTCGCGGGGCCGGCCTGGACGGGGATCGCACTCGATGCAGGAGCGGGGCGCGGGGTGGTCTACGGGGTCCTCGCGGCCGCGATCGTGCCCGTGGTCGCCCTGACCCTCGTCTCCCCGCGGGTGGCGCCCCGGCCGCGGAGCGAGCACCACCGGCCCGCGCCCATGTCGCCCGTCGCGTGGGGGATGGCGGCGGTGCTCTTCCTCTACGTCGGTGGCGAGTTCGGGCTCGGGCTCTGGGTGGCGAGTTACGCGACGGACGTGGCGGGGGCCAGCATCGCCGGGGGCGCGCTCCTGACCTCCGGCTACTGGGGAGCGCTTGCCGCCGGGAGGTTCATGAGCGGGCGGCTGCTGGAGGCCGGGCGTGACCCCGGGCTGGTGCTCGTCGCCGTCATCACCGGGGCCGGCGTGGCCAGCGTCGTCCTCGCGCTCGCCGACGGCAGCATCGCGATCGCGACCGTCGCGGCGGTGGCGACCGGGTTCTGTTTCGGGCCTGTCTGGCCCTCGGGGATGGCGGTGGCGTCGCGGGAATCGCCCGAAGGCGCGCCGGCCGCGCTTGTCACCGTCGGGAACGCGGGCGGGCTGGCGTTCCCGTGGATCCAGGGGCGGCTGCTCGTCTCCGCCGGGCCTGGCACCGGCGTGGCGATGACGGCCGTCCTCTGCGCCGGGATGCTCGCGCTGGCGCTCCCATCGGTGCGTCGTTCGCGGCGGTAGGGTACCTTATGTCCCACCCACCGCGTTTCAAACCGCGGTCTTCCCCCGGAGCGCGCCAGCATGCCCCAGGCCCGAACCATCGCCCGGAAGATCTGGGAGAACCACCTCGTCCGCCGTGAAGCCGGCAAACCGGACCTCCTCTACCTCGACCTCCACCTTGTCCACGAGGTGACGTCGCCACAGGCCTTCGAGGGGCTGAGGCTTGCCGGGCGCCCCGTCCGCCGTCCCGACCGCACCATCGCCACCGCCGACCACAACGTGCCCACGATCGACCGCGACAAGCCCTGGACCGACCCGCTTTCGATCACCCAGGTGGATGCGCTGCGGGACAACTGCAAGGAGTTCGGCGTCCCCTACTTTGGCGTCGGCGACCCGCGGCAGGGGATCGTCCACGTGATCGGCCCCGAGCAGGGGCTGACGCAGCCGGGGATGACCATCGTCTGCGGCGACAGCCACACTTCCACCCACGGCGCCTTCGGGGCGCTCGCCTTCGGCATCGGCACGTCGGAAGTGGAACACGTCCTCGCGACCCAGACCCTCCCCCAGGCTACGCCAAAGACGATGTCGGTGGAGGTCAACGGCGAGCTCCACGACGGCGTCACGGCGAAAGACGTCATCCTCGCGATCATCCGCAAGATCGGCGTCTCCGGCGGCACCGGGCACGTCATCGAATATCGCGGCGACGTCATCCGGGCGCTTTCGATGGAAGGACGGATGACCGTCTGCAACATGTCGATCGAGGGTGGCGCCCGGGCGGGACTGGTCGCCCCCGACGACAAGACCTTCGCCTACCTCGAAGGGCGGAACCACGCCCCCAAAGGCGACGACTGGGAACGCGCGCTCGATCACTGGCGCTCCCTGCCGACGGATGAGGGCGCCGAATTCGACGCGGTCGTCACCCTGGACGGCGCGGAGATCGAGCCCTGCGTGACGTGGGGCACCACGCCCGCCCAGAGCGTCCCCGTGGCCGGCCGCGTGCCCGACCCCAACGACGCCGGTTCGCCCCAGGCGCGGGAACTGGCCGAACGTTCGCTGACCTACATGGCGCTCAAGCCCGGCACTGCGATCGAGAGCATCGCCCTCGACAAGGTCTTCCTCGGCTCCTGCACGAACTCACGGATCGAGGACCTCCGGAACGCGGCGGCGGTGGTCCGCGGCAAGCGCGTGGCGTCGACGGTGAAGGCGATCGTGGTCCCCGGATCCGGGCTGGTGAAGCTCCAGGCCGAAGCCGAGGGCCTCGACAAGATCTTCGTAGAAGCGGGCTTTGAATGGCGCGAAGCCGGCTGCTCGATGTGCCTGGGGATGAACCCGGACATCCTCCTGCCCGGCGAACGCTGCGCTTCGACGTCGAACCGCAACTTCGAAGGCCGCCAGGGCCCGGGTGGCCGGACGCACCTGGTGAGCCCGCAGATGGCCGCCGCCGCCGCGATCGCCGGCCACTTCGTCGACATTCGCACCTGGGGGAAATGATGGACAAGTTCGAAACCGTCAAGGGCAAGGTGCTCCCGCTCAACCGCGCGGACGTCGACACCGACCAGATCATCCCGGCCCAGCACATGAAGCGGATCGAGCGGACCGGCTACGGCAAGTTCGCCTTCGAGGCGTGGCGCAAGGACCCTGACTTCGTCGCCAACAACCCGGCCTACGAAGGCGCCCCGATCCTCGTCGCGGGGCCGAACTTCGGCTGCGGGTCGTCCCGCGAACACGCGCCCTGGGCGCTCGAAGGCATGGGGATCCGGGTGGTGATCGCGCCCTCGTTCGCCGACATCTTCCGCAACAACTGCGCCAAGATCGGCCTGCTGACGGTGACGCTACCGCAGAAGGACATCGACCACCTGATCGCGCGGGCGGAGGAACTGCCGCAGTCGGAGGTCGTCGTCGACCTCGCCTCGCAGACGGTGGCGACCGCGGACGGCAGCTTCGCGCGCAAGTTCGAGATCGACCAGTTCGTGAAGTACACGCTCGTCGAGGGGCTCGACGCGATCGGGCTGACGCTGCTTGAGGCCGACGCCATCGACGCCTTCGAAGCGAAGCGCGAGGACATCTACCCGGAAACCATCCCGGCGTGAGCGGCGAACGGCGCCCCAGCTTCGCGGCCTCGCGGGCCAATTGGAAGGGCTACGACGCGCCCTTCGCGACGAAGCTGAAGATGCTCCTCCGGAACAACTGGACGAAGATGCGGACCCGCGGCAACTGCTGCGGCAACGACGGCGAGCCCGGCTGCTGACTGCGCGAAGAGACGCCCGGTCCGGGCGAGTAAGACCGCAGCCGGCAACGACCAACATAGCCCTCAAGGCGTGATCGCCGGATGGTGCGTCAGACAGCCTCCGCGGCCCCCATCTGCGCCGTGGAAACCGTAGCTGAGAACTCGGGGAGCCAGCCCTTCGCTCGCAGCACTTCCCACGCCAGTTGGATCTGGTCGCGTGTGAACCCGCGCTTCCGTTCGTTCCACGCATAGGTGCGCGCAGTAGCAGCCTCAGGGGTGGTTGCGCCCTCGTGCGTGGCGACCCAATGGACCGTCGAGAGAAGCTCCAGGCCGTAGGGCGTCTCGAAGCCCTCGACAAGAGCTACGACGCGATCGAAGCGTGCCAATGTGTCGGGATGGTGTTCGAGGACCGCCGCTGCGTCGTTCACTGCACCTGGAATCAGTTCCAGAGGCTTGTTCGGGGCGTCTCCCCCATCGGCGTAGCCAGAGATGTAGTACCCTTCGATTCCGCTCAACACGTGGCGAAGCTTCTCGCTGTAGGGCCCGTAAGTCCCCTTAACGTATCCGAGATCCTTCCGTGGTCCCGCTTCCTGAAGGAAGTACATGAGCTTGTGGACTTCGAGTAGCGTGATGAATGGGTCAAGCAGCCCGCCGAGGTAACGCTCCATCAGTCCCACGAGGGCGGCCCGGCCAGCGGTCATACTGGGGACCTTGTCTGATTTCACCATGTCTTCGCTCGGGGGTGCGCCCGCCGGCTCGTAGACGAGAGCGCGCACGCCCGGCACTTCGGCGAGGGCCAGTGCGATTCGCTCACGAACGTCAGGCCAGTTGAGGCCTCCCAGGCCCGCGCCGAGAGGCGGGATCGCAATCGAAGTGATGCCTAGCCGATGGATCTCCGCTACGAGCGCGGTAAGCCCGGCCTCGATGTCCGACATCCGGCTCTTACCCTTCCAATGACGCTTGGTTGGGAAGTTAATGACGAATCTCGGTGGCGTGAGTTGACCCGTCTCGTAGACGAACATCCGCCCGGGTTCGACTTCCTTGCGTCGGCACGCGGCTTCGTAGGCCTTGAAGTTCGCGGGGTAGGCCTTCTTGAACTGGAGAGCGATCCCTCTACCCATGATGCCGACACAGTTGACAGTGTTGACGACCGCATCGGTGTCCGCCGCCAAGATGTCGCCCGACCGTAACTCCATGCTCATCGGCTCCATTCTAGTAGTACCACCGGGGAAGCACTTCCACCGGCGGTCTTTGGGATGGGCTCCCCAACGCCGCGAGGGCCTGGGCCTGCACGCCGGGTGTTAGCACTCCTACCCTCTGAACTAGCATCCACGGGAACTCCGCTTGGACGAGGAACTCTGCCTGCTTGGCCTCCTTCACCTCGGCGGCCCGCCAGTCCGTAGCTCGCACCGACACCCAATCGATCTCGGCGAGCTGATTGATGTTCGAGCGGAACTGAGTGTACTGAGCCCCAGCGTTGCTCAGGCTGAACGCCCATCGACGCCCACTCTGGTTCGCCCAGGCCACAGAGTCATGGAGGTCCGCCTCCAAGTGCACTATCGATCCTTGGCCCCCTTTGAACGCGAGGTTCGGATGGTTCGCCATGTGGATGAGGTAGAGCATGACCGAACGGGGACAGAAGTAGAAGGGAACGTAGTCACCAACATGGTCGCCGGGGTGGCAGCCAACCGGCAGGGTCAACCGGCGGTCCTTGATGGCTGACATGCCGATCGCGACCGCCGGTCCGCCACGGGCGACGATACTGGCATCGCAGACAAGCCGGCCCTCGGCGACGATGGCTGCAAGGTTTTCCACCGAGGTGATGTGATACACCTTCGGCCGCGGGGGTGGCTGGCTCATGTTTGGTCCTCGGAAGTGGCATCGGCTTCGCGCCTCCCTGCCAAGATCATGTCAACCAACGCTCGGCCCGTATGCCCCTGCCCGGGATTCTACGCCACCCCGCGCGACACCCGCTGTCGCCCTCAGCGAATCGACTCGGTCGCCGGGCTGGTCTGCTACCCTTGCGGGGTGCATGACATCCTCGCCAGCCTGAAGTCGTCGTCCGAGGGGCGGTACTGGGGGCTGCTCGGGATCGCCTTCGTGGAGGCGGAGCCGGGGCGCTGCGTCTGCACCGTGAACCTCGCGGAACAGCACCTGAACTACAACGACGTGGTCCACGGGGGAGTGATCTCGTCGCTCGTGGATTCGGCCGCGGGCGGGGCGGTGCGCTCCGTGCGGACGCCGGAGGAGATTGCGGCCCGGCCCCATGCCACCACCGACCTCCACGTCAGCTACCTCTCGCCGGCGATGGGGGACGAACTGACCGCGGTCGCGAAGGTCATCAAGGCGGGGCGGACGGCGATGTTTACGGAGGTGGAGGTCACCGACGACCGCGGCCGGCTGGTGGCGAAGGGCATGGTGACGTTCGTCGTGGCCTCGCGCCCGCCGGCGAGCGGTGGACGCTAACCCCGCGGCGGAGCGGGTTCGCTTCGGGTTCGGCGCCGCGCTGGCCGCCCAGGAACGGAAGCCGCAACCCTTCTCGCCAACGGAGTTTGCCTACGAGTTCCCTGACCCTTCGGGAGCGGAGCCGTACGGGCTCATCGGCTACGGAGCCGACTTCGCCCCGGCGACGGTCGTCGCGGCCTACCTCCAGGGCATCTTCCCGTGGCCGCACGGGGACGAGGAGTACCTCTGGTTCTCTCCCGATCCGCGCGCCATCATCCCCGTCGGCGGGCTCCACATCTCCCGGCGGCTGGCACGGACCATCCGCCAGGGGCGGTTCCGGGTGACGATGGACCGCGCCTTTCGCGATGTGATGACGGCCTGCGCGGACCGCCCCGAAGGCACCTGGATCACGCCGGCGCTGATCGAAGGCTACTGTCAGCTCAACGAACGCGGCTGGGCACACAGCATCGAGGTCTGGGACGTCGACGGCGCGCTCGCGGGCGGTCTCTACGGCGTCCGCGTGGGCAACCTCTTCGGCGCCGAGTCGATGTTCCACCGGGTCACGGACGCCTCGAAGGTGGCGATGGCCGCGATGATGGAATGGGCCGAGGCGACCGGGATCGAGGTCGTCGACGTCCAGGTGCTGTCCCCGCACACAGAGGCGATGGGCGCCATCGAGCTCGCGAGGGACGACTACCTGGCGATGGCACGGCACGCCATGGCCGGGCTGCACGACTACGACTGACGGGGGGGCTATCCGGCGAGCGCGGCCTTGAGCCGGTCGATCTGGGGCACCGGGGTCGGGTCCACGCCCTGGAGGAGGGCCAGGTAAACGGAGACGAAGTCGCCCCAAGCCGTGCCAACCATGAGCTGGTCGAGGAGGCTGTGGCCTTCGACCGCCAGCCGGTAGACCGGCATGCCAGCCTCCGCGAAGAGGTCGCAGGTGACGTCGAACCGGCGCCGCGTGCGCTCGTCGTAGGCGGCGGATTCGAGGGTCACGAGGGCGAGGTTCTTCGCCTGGGCCGGGGCCGTTTCGAGCCCAACGATGAGGTTGTGGTCGGCCTCCGGGAGGATGTCGGCCGCGCCGAGCACTTTGCCGTTTTCGGCCAGCTGGTTCTTGAAGCGGGAGGCAACGGTCGCGAGGTGCTCCGCCCCGAGGACGAAGGGGACGCGCCCCTGGAGCGCCTCCGCGACCTGCTTCGCCCCGTTCGATGCGGTCGGCACATCGCGGCCGAGGCGGGTGACGACAACGCGCTCGTGGGCGTCGGCCGCCGCGCGGACAATCTCGCCATCGGCGGCACAGAGGTCAAGGCTGGCGCCGAGCCGGAGCAGGGGGGCGAGCCCATGGGCGATCGCCGCCCGGGGGCTCGACTGGTACGTGATGGTGTAGACGGGGACGCCATCCTCCCGGGCGCGCTGCGCAAGCTTGCCCCCGGTCGTTATGACGAGAATCGAGGCGCCACGCTTCCAGGCGTCGTCGTAGGCGGCCAGCGTCTCTTCGGTGTTGCCGCTGTAGGACGAGACGACTACAAGCGTTCGTTCGGAGACGTAGTTCGGGAGGCTGTAGCCGCGGACGACGTGCACGGGGATCTCGGCGGCATCGGTGCAGAGGGCGGCGAAGAAGTCACCCGCCGTGGCGGAGCCTCCCATCCCGGCGACAACCACGGAGTCGGCCCCGGCGGCAGCGCCAGGCACCTCCATGTCGGCGGTCCGGTGCCAGGCGCGGTCCAGTTCGACGCCGAGCGTCTCAATCGCCCGGAGCATGCCGAAGCGATCCTGTTCGTAGAGTGAACGGTCGTCCAGGTCGATGATCATCGACTCACCCCCGCGATGGCCTTGCCGGCGTCGAGAACGTCACGCACGAGCGCCCTGTCCCGCACCTCGGTGTAGATCCGGAGCAGCGGTTCGGTGCCGGAGAGCCGGAACAGCAGCCAGCCCTCGTCGATGAAGAAGCGCCAGCCATCGGTCCGATCGGCGCGAATCACCGGGCGCCCGGCGATTTCCGCCGGGTTCGCCGCATCGAGGGTGGCTTTGACCGCCGCGTTCGCGCCAGGTTCGAGGTCGAAGTCGAGGCGTTCGTAGAAGTGGGGCCCGGTGATCGCGAACATCTCTTCGAGCAGCGCGGAGGGGCGCTTCCCGGTCGCGGCGACGTAGTCGAGGAGGAACAGCCCCGCGAGGACGCCGTCGCGCTCGGGGAGGTGTCCACGGAAGCCGTATCCGCCGCTCTCTTCGCCACCGATGAGGGCGTCCTCGCTCATCATCAGGGGGCCGATGTGCTTGAAGCCGACCGGTGTCTCGAAGCACTTCACCCCGTAGTGGTCGGCGAGGATGTTGGCCATGTTCGTGGTGGTGACGGAGCGGACGATAGGCCCACGGAGGCCGCGTTCGCCGAGGAGGTAGTTCACAAGCAGGGCGAAGGTCCGCAGCTGGTCGACGTAGGCGCCGGTTTCGTCCACCAGGCCGACGCGGTCGGCGTCGCCGTCGTTGGCGATGCCGATGTCGAAGCCGCCGCCAGCCATGAGAAGCATGAACTCGCCGAGGTTCGACTCGATCGGTTCTGGGGCGCGAATCCCCGGGAAGAGCGGATTGCGCTCGTGGTGCACCTCGGTGACAGTGGTGCTGCCGCCGGAGAGCAGCTGGGTGAAGAGCCCGGCCCCGGCGCCATACATGGGATCGACCGCGACCCGGAGCCCCGCGGCCCGGATCCGGCGGATGTCGACCTGCCGCTCAAGGGCGGCGAGGTAGCCGGGCACCGGGTTGAAGGTGGTAATCGCTTCCGAGTCCGCGGGGGCGATCCTGATCAGCTCCGGCCGTTCGAGGATCGCCGGGACACGGCGCTCGATGTCGGCAACGACTTCGGGGCTGGCGCTGCCGCCGTAGTGGGGCTTCACCTTGATGCCGTTCCAGCGGAAGGGGTTGTGGCTGCTGGTCACCATCACGCCGCCACAGGCCCCGGCTTCGATGATCCGGTAGCTCAGGGCGGGCGTTGGCACGGGCCGGTCGCCGAGCTGGACGGTGAAGCCGTTGCCGGCGAGCACGCGCGCGGCCGTCATCGCGAATTCGTCGGAGAGGAAGCGGGTGTCGTAGGCCACGATGACCGGCTTCTCCTTGCCGTAGGTGTCGGCGAAGTGCCCCGCGACCGCCTGGATGCAGGCGCGGACGTTGTCGAAGGTGAACGTGTCACCGATGATGGCGCGCCAGCCATCGGTGCCGAACTTGATCGGGTTCTCAGTCATCCCGACCATCATATCGCCCGCCGGGCTCAAGGCTGGTACCGGGTGGGACCGAAGCTGCTTCCCCAATGGTCGCACCCTTGCCAGCGACGACCCCGGAGAGCCGCGCCCCCGCGCCCACGCTGACACCGTCAGCGAGGATGCATGCGTCCACCGACGCCCCGGCGCCGATAGTGACTCCCTCCCAGAGGATGGACTCCCGCACGACCGCTCCCGGCCCCACAACGCAGCCGGCGCCAAGCGAGGAGGCCGAGAGTCGCGCCGAGGCGTCGACGCTGACGTTTTCGCCGATACAGTTACCGCCCGCGCGAAGGGCCAGTTCGCGGTTCAGGGAGAGGTATCGCGCCGGCGTCCCAATGTCGGCCCAGGTGCCATCGAAACGGTAGCCGAAGACCCGCCGCCGCCGGGCCACCAGTGACGGGAAGAGTGTCTCTTCGACACGGACCGGCCCGGTTGGGATCTCCGCGACGAGGCCCGGCTCGAAGATCCAGACGCCGGCGTTGACGAGGTTCCCCGGGGCGGTACCGCGCGGTGGCTTTTCGACGAAGCCCGTGACCATGCTTTCGTCGTCGACCACCGCCACGCCGAAGGAGGACGGGTCGCTGACCGGGTAGAGCGCAAGCGTCAGGTCTGCCTGCTTCTCCGCGTGGGCACGCAGGGCGGCGGCGAAGTCGAAGTCCACGAAGACGTCGCCGTTGAGGACGACGAAGCGGCCCTCGACACCGGCGGTCTGGACGGCATTGCGGATGGCGCCGCCCGATTCCAGCCGCGAAGTCTCGTGGACAACGGTGATCTCGATGCCGTGGGCGCGACCGGGCGGATATGCCTCGGCGAGGTCGTCGTTGTCCCGGCCGATGGCGAGCACGGCGCGGTCGAACCCCGAACGGGCCAGCCATTCGAAGAGATAGGCGATGGCCGGGCGGTTGCAGACGGGCACAAGGCTCTTGTGCCGCGTCAGGGACAGCGGCCGGAGCCGGGTCCCCTGGCCCCCAACGAGGACGATCGCGTCCATGCTCCTCCGATGCTCGCTACGTCAGCCCGGCGGCAATGCGAAGGTCCGCCGCCCGGTCGGTCCGTTCCCACGGCACGTCGAGGTCGATCCGGCCGAAGTGGCCGTAGGCGGCGGTCGCCTTGTAGATCGGCCGGCGGAGGTCGAGCTGGCTGATGATCGCGCCCGGGCGGAGGTCGAAGTGCTTCCTCACGGAAGCAAGGATAGCGGACTCGGAGACGCGCCCGGTCCCGAACGTCTCGACGCCGATCGAGGTCGGTTCGGCGACGCCGATCGCGTAGGAGAGCATGAACTCGCAGCGGGTGGCGAGCCCGGCGGCAACGATGTTCTTCGCCACCCAGCGGGCCGCGTAGGCGCCGGAGCGGTCAACCTTTGTCGGGTCCTTGCCGCTGAAGGCGCCGCCGCCGTGCCGGGCGATGCCCCCGTAGGTGTCGACGATGATCTTGCGGCCGGTGAGGCCGGCGTCGGCGCGGGGGCCGCCAAGTTCGAAGCGCCCGGAAGGGTTCACGAAGACCTTGGTGGTGGCGTCGATCAGCCGGTCCGGGATGATGGTGCCGATGATGTGCTTGCGCACGCCGGTCTCAATCGTCTCGTTGTCGACGTCGGGTGCGTGCTGGGTCGAAACGACGATGGCCTCGGAGCGGACGGGCTTCCAGTTCTCGTCGTATTCGATGGTGACCTGGGACTTGCCGTCGGGGCGGAGCCAGGGGAGTTCGCCACTCTTGCGGGCTTCGGCCAGGCGGCGGGCGAGACGATGGGCGAGGGCGATCGT
This sequence comes from Chloroflexota bacterium, assembly GCA_016234445.1. GTDB lineage: Bacteria > Chloroflexota > Dehalococcoidia > Tepidiformales > Tepidiformaceae. Next base: position 573,438 of record JACRBT010000004.1, read on the forward strand.
GAGGGGCATCATCTCCGGGGTCTCGTCGCAGGCGAAGCCGATCATCATGCCCTGGTCGCCGGCGCCGGTTTCGAGCTCGTCGTGCTTGGTCACGGCGTCGCGGATGTTCGCCGACTGCTCGCTGATGGCGGTGATCACGCCGCAGGTGGAGCCGTCGAAGCCGACGTCGCTGGAGGTGTAGCCGATAGCGCGGACAGTCGCCCGGACGATGCCGGGGATGTCGACGTAGGCGGTGGTCGTGATTTCGCCCGTGACGAGGACGAGGCCGTTGGTGATGGCCGTCTCGCAGGCGACGCGGGCCATCGGGTCGCGGTCGAAGATCGCGTCGAGGACGCCGTCGGAGATCTGGTCGCAGACCTTGTCCGGGTGGCCCTCGGTGACGGATTCGGAGGTAAGGAGCTTGCGTTCACTCATGGGTAGGGATGTGCCTTTCTCGCGCTCAATCGTGGGGCCGCCGCCTGCAACGTGGCACTGCGGATCCCCTGCATTCCTGCGTTCTTCGTCCCTCGGGTACGAAAAACCCCTCGTGAGGCGAGGGGTTGGGCGCTGCTTGCTGCGGCGCGCGGCCCCTCAGACGGAGGGGCGGGCCATGGGACCCGCCTTTTGTTGCCCGCTGGCCGAAACCGCGGACCGCGTCGATTGGGGCACCTTGGAGGCTACCAGGTTGCCGTTCGCGGCGAGTTTCCCCGCCGCGCCCTCTTAACGCTCTCATGATGGTAGCAGGCAGCGCACCGGAAAGGGAATCCGTTCGGCGTATACTGGGGGTATCCGGCCGGGGGCGAACGCATGACGACACGGGAACGGCTGCTCCAGGAGGCCCTTGGCCTGCCGCCGGAGGAACGCGAGCTCCTCGCGGTGGAACTTGCGCTGAGCATCGAGAAGGAACCCGGCTACGACGAGGCCTGGGCGGCCGAAATCGAACGCCGCCTGAAGGCCATCGACGACGGCACGGAAGAGTTGATGGAACTCGAAGAGTTCGAAGCAGAGGTGTGGGGCGACCTGCCTCCTACGACGAACGAACAGTGAGGGTCCGGGCCACACGGTCAGCAGCGAAGGAGCTGACTGACGCCAGGGCGTGGTATGGCGCGCGAAACCCGTCCACCGCTGCAAATCTGTACGAGGACTATCTCAAGGCCAGGAGGCTGATCCAGGAGCTGCCCATGGCCGGTTCGCCGCACCTGGCGGGGACGCGCCGCGTGTTCCTGGAGCGTTTCCCCTACGCATTGGTCTACCGGGTGGAAGCTTCCGTCGCGACGATCCTGGCGGTGTCGCATGGTTCGCAGCGGCCGGGGTACTGGCTCAGCCGCCGCGGATAGTCCCCCGCGCCGCGAAAGCGCCGCTTACGTGCCCTCTTGCCAGCTCGTCAGGTAACGCTTCTGCTCGTCCGTCAGGTAGTCGATCTTTACGCCCATCGCATGCAGCTTGAGCCGCGCGATCTCCTCGTCGATCTCGTCGGGGAGCTCGTAGACCTTGCTTTCGAGCTTCGAATGATTGAGCGCGATCCACTCGGCGCCGAGCGCCTGGTTCGCGAATGACATGTCCATCACGGCAGCGGGGTGCCCTTCGGCGGCCGCCAGGTTCACGAGACGGCCTTCGCCCAGGACGAAGACCTTGCGGCCGTCCTGGAGCCAGTATTCCTCCACGTGGTCGCGGACGCGGCGCTTGCCTTCGCTCATCGCTTCGAGGGCGCGAAGGTTGATCTCGCTGTCGAAATGGCCACTGTTGGCCATGATCGCGCCGTCCTTCATCGCCTCCATGTGCGGGCGGTCGATGACGTTGCAGTCGCCAGTGAGGGTGACGAAGAAGTCCCCCTCCGCGGCAGCCTCGGCCATGGGCATCACCCGGTAGCCGTCCATGATCGCTTCAAGCGCCTTCACGGGGTCGACTTCGGTGACGATGACCTGGGCGCCGAGCCCGCGCGCACGGCTGGCCACGCCGCGGCCGCACCAGCCGTAGCCGGCGACGACGAAGTTCTTCCCGGCGAGGAGGACGTTCGTCGCGCGGATGATCCCGTCGACGGTGGACTGCCCGGTGCCGTAGCGGTTGTCGAAGAGGTGCTTGGTGTCGGATTCGTTGATCGCGACGATGGGGTAACCGAGGGCCCCCGCCGCCGCCATCGCCTTCAGGCGGACAACGCCGGTGGTGGTCTCTTCGGTGCCGCCAACCACGCCCGGGAGGAGGTCGCGGCGGTCCTTGTGGAGGGTCGCGACGACGTCGGCGCCGTCGTCCATGGTCAGCTGGGGGCCGTGTTCGAGGGCCTGATGGATGTGGCGGTAGTAGGTTTCGTTGTCCTCGCCGCAGATGGCGAAGACCGGGATGCCGAAGTCGTTGACCAGGGCGGCGGCGACGTCGTCCTGGGTGGAGAGCGGGTTGCTCGCGCAGATGCGTACGTCGGCGCCACCGTCACGGAGGGTGATTGCCAGGTTCGCGGTCTCGGTGGTGACGTGGAGACAGGCGGTCATCCGGATGCCCTGGAGCGGCTTGTCCCTGAGGAAGCGCTCGCGGATGAGCTTGAGGACGGGCATCTCCCGGGCGGCCCACTCAATCCGGCGGACGCCTTCGGGGGCGAGTTTGATGTCGGCGATGTCGCAGGGCACGGTCATAGGGGGCAGCTCTCAACAGTCGGAGGTAAGCACCCAGCGTCCGCGAGCGGGCTGGCTACGTCAATCGGGGAACCGGCGCGCCTTCTACCGCTTGAGGGAAACGAAGGCGCCGTCGTACTGCCGACCCCGGAGGTTGGCCCGGGCCCGGCGAAGCCAGGCGCCCATGCCCGACGGGTCCTTGCGGGCGGCACTCGCCTCCAGCAGCTGGCAGACCTCCTGGTAGCCCAGCCGTTCGTAGGCGGCGACGGCGGGCCGGTTGGAGGGGTCGACGGTCAGGACGACGTTGTCGCAACGCTCGAAGAGGGCTTCGGTGACGGCGCTGGTGGCGGCCGTCGCGAATCCCCGCCCGCGGTAGCCCGGGTGGGTGAAGACGTTCCCGACGACCGCAACCCGCTCCTGGGGTGAGACCACGTGGGTACCCGCGACAGCGACAAGCCTGCCTTCGACGACGACGCCACGGTAGACGCCTGCGTCGATGTGCTCCGGGGCGTAGTAGCTCGGGCCGGCCTCGGAGCTGTAAAGCCCGTTGATCCGGCGGATGTCGAGGCCGGTGAGACGCACGGTCGCGACGCCGGAGACAGGCCGGAAGCGCTCACGCTGCACGCCCATCCGGATCATCACCTGGTGGCTCGCGAGCCGGTGGCTGGCGCGAAGCGAGTCGAGGTGCTGTGGCTGGCAGGTGACGTACGTCTGCGGGGGGCCGGGCTGAATCGAAAGGACCGCCGCAACGGCATCCGGATCGCCCATGAGGAACGTCGCCTCGCCGAGTCCGCCGCGGCTGTGGAGGACGAGCCCGGTCCCGGTGTCGCCCTTCGCCAGGAACCAGCGGGTGCGTTCTGCGAGCCCGGGCTCAAGCTGCCCGAGAGCATAGGCGGTGTATTCGAGCCGGGGGGTGAGCAGCGCCCGGATCCGGGCCAGGTCGGTCAGCGGTTGGACGACGTAGTCCAGCCTGTGGTGAGCCACTCCCTGCCAGCGGACGTCTCGCTCGGCCATCACTCGCCCACCTCGAAATGGGTGAGGGCGCGGAACTCGCGGTAACGCGCGTCAACTTCGGTGCGGGTGAGCGCCAGCAGCCGCGACGGTCCCAGGCCCTCGACCTGGAAGGAGGCGACCGTCGAGCCGTAGATGATCGCCTGCCGGATGGCGGCGGGCGTCACGGCGGCAACGGTGTCGAGGTAGCCCATGAAGCCGCCCGCGAAAGCGTCCCCGGCGCCTGTTGGGTCGACCACTTCCTCCAGCGGGTAGCCGGCGGCGACAAAGTAATCCTCGTCGCTGACGAAGGCGGCGCCGTATTCGCCGAGCTTCACGATGACGCCCTTCGGCCCGCCGGCGAGGAGCGCGCGGGCGGCCCGGGCGATGCTTGGCGTGCGCGCCAGTTCGCGGGCCTCGCTTTCGTTCAGGGAGACGAAGTCGGCGGCCCTGAAAGTGGCGTCGAGTTCGTCGCGCGCGCCGTCAATGAAGAACTTGATGGTGTCGACCATGGTCGCGCGGGGGGCGCGAAGGGCGTTGATAAGCTGGCGCTGGAGCACGGGGTCGCCCGCGGCGAGAAAGGCGGAGGTCGAGTCATCCCAGCCGTCAGGGAGCCGGGGGCTCCAGCCCGCGTTCACGCCCAGTTCGGTGTAAACGGTGTCGCGCGAGTTCATGTCGAAGTGGTAGCGGCCGCCCCAGCGGCTGGTGACCCCGGGCTCCACGGTGAGGCCGGCCAGGTCGATGCGCCGGCCTTCGAACTTGCGACGGTGCTCGTTTGGGAAGTCGGCGCCGACGGCCGCAAGCAGGCGCACGTCCGTGAAGAGGGCGGCAGCGAGGGCGGCGCAGGTCGCGGAGCCGCCAAGTTCGCCGGAGACCTTCGCGAACGGCGTCTCGATTTCGTCGATGGCGACCCAGCCGGCGACGAGGAGCGTCATTTTGCACCGCCACCGAGACGGCGGGCGAGGATGGGCGCCAGCCGCTGCCTCGCGTCGTCGCTGATCGCCGCGGCCGCGGTCACAAGGGCGGCGTCGAGCGTCGTCGCGCATGTGCAGGCCGGGACGGTGCCGAGCTTCCCCGCGAGGTTGCGGACGGCGTCCTGGCCCCGGCGCACGTTCTCCCGGAGGACGCCGAAGACGGTGGCGGCATCGACGTCCCCGTGGCCGGTGTGCCAGGAGTCGTAGTCGGTCACGGTGGCGATGACGGCGTAGCAGAGCTCGGCTTCGCGGGCGAGCTTCGCCTCGGGGAGGGCCGTCATGCCGACGACGCTGGCGCCCCAGACCCGGTAGAGTTCGCTCTCGGCACGGGTGCCGAAGGCGGGGCCTTCGATGACGATGTAGGCGCCGCCGTCGTGGGTGGTGGCATCGGCGGCGCTCCCCGCGTCGACCGCGAGCCGCCGCAGGGCCGGGCAGAAGGGGTCACCCATGCCGATGTGGGCGACGACGCCCGCGCCAAAGAAGGTCGGTGGGCGCATGCCGGTCGTGCGGTCGATGAGCTGGTCGGGGACGACGAAATCGCGCGGGCGGTAGTCCTCGCGAAGGCTTCCGACGGCCGAGACGCCAAGCACGCGCGTCACCCCGAGGGACTTCAGCGCCCAGAAGTTCGCGCGCTGGGGAAGTTCCGAAGGGAGCAGGCTGTGGTGGCGGCCGTGGCGGGCGAGGAATGCGACGCGGCGCCCTTCGAGCGTACCCACCCGGATGCTGTCGCTGGGGGGCCCGAAGGGCGTGTCGACGGCGATTTCGTCGACCTCAAGAAGGCCCGGCATCTCGTAGAAGCCGGACCCGCCAAGGACCGCGAGGTCGATTGCCGGGTGCACACGAATCCTCCTCCCTGGCGGGTTCTTTCAGTTTACGGGGTGCGGCGCCCTTCTGGCGCGATCCCCAGGGCCGCGATCGAATCCCCGTAAGGTGGCCGCGCGATGCCGCGTTCGCTGACGATGGCGGTGATGAGGGCGCCGGGAGTGACGTCGAAAGCCGGGTTGAAGGCGCCGCCGCCGGCAGGGGACCAGCGCACGCCCGCGAATCCGCCCACTTCGTCGCCGGCCCGGAATTCGATGGGAATAGCCGAACCGTCGGGGCAGGCAGGGTCGAAGGTCGTCGAGGGGGCGACGATCAAGAACGGGATGCCGTGGCGGGCGGCGGCGAGCGCCAGGCCATAGGTGCCGACCTTGTTGGCGGTGTCGCCGTTGGCGGCGATCCGGTCGGCGCCGGTGATGACTGCCTGGACCCGCCCGGACGCGATGAGCGTAGCCGCGGCGGTGTCGGGCAGGAGTGTCGCGGGGATACCGAGCTTCATCAGTTCCCACATCGTCAGCCGGGCGCCCTGGAGGAGTGGCCGCGTCTCGGTCGCGTAACAGTGGGAGAGCACGCCGGCTTCGTGGGCCGCGCGGATCACGCCGAGGGCGGTGCCGATGCCGCCGGTGGCGAGGGCGCCGGTGTTGCAGTGGGTAAGGACGGCGTCTCCGGGGCGGAGCAGGGACGCCCCGAGCGCGGCCATGGCGCGGTCTTCAACGGCGCGCTGCCGGGCGAATTCGGAGGCGAATTTCCAGAGCGCCCCGGCGGGGTCCCCGGCGGCCTCGCCCGCAACCGCGAGCGCGCGGTGGACGCCTTTCGCGAGGTCGGCGGCAGTGGGACGGGTGGCGATGATTGCCTCCGCCGCGGCCCGTAGCTCCGGGCCAGACGCATCGGTCGATGCGGCGACGGCCATCCCGTAGGCGCCGATCAGCCCGAGGAGCGGCGCCCCCCGTACCCGCAACGACCGGATCGCTTCGCACACGGCTTCGATCCCGGCGAGGTGAACGTACCGCTCTTCGGAAGGGAGGAGCGTCTGGTCCAGCACCTCCAGGCGCCGGCCAGGAAGGACGCGCAGGGGTTCGACTTCAGCCACCCGGGAAGTGTACCGGGTCAGTCGTCGCTGGACGCGTTGATCGACGCTTCGACCGTCTCGATGTCGCGCGTGACCGCGGCCACCAGGGGAGCCTGGACACCCGCCAGGAGCAGCGACACCTGGCGGGTGAGGGTCTCCTGGGCGCCGGCAGCCAGCCTCTTCCCGCTGGCCGTGAGTTCGAGGCGGACCGCGCGACGGTCGTCCATGTCGCGGAAGCGGTGGACGTGGCCGGCCCGTTCGAGGCGATCGAGCACGCCGGTAACGGTCTGCGACTGCTGGCTGAGGAACGTGGCGACCAGGTTCGGTTGTGGGCGGTCGAACGACCCTATCGCCACCAGCGTCAGCGCCTGGATGAAGGTCACGTCGTGGGCGCGGAGCAACCGCCGGTCAAGCTGCCGGACGAGGGCGTTGGTGGTCCGGTAGAGCCCCATCGCGAGGTTCAGTTCAGGTGTATTGCCGTCCATGGCTCACCGCTCTCCGGGGACACGCAACTTCTTGGGGGACGGCGTGCCCCACGCAGGGAGTATACGAAACTGAAGCGATATTCGCTACCGGAATGCGTGAAATCGGACGAGTACGTGGCGGGCGAACAGTTCGAGAGACTCATACGTCTCCCTCGGCGCCATCCCCGGGGGAATGCCCCACCAGTAGAGGTTCGTCACCGGGAGCTCCCGGACAACGCGTTCGACGATCTCCACGGCCCGGGCGGGGGTGACGACGATGTCGGGCGTCCTTGCCCGGATCTCCTCCGCCGATGTGGGGATGGAGTCGAACAGTCCCATCCCGGCGTCGGTGAACCAGCGGGCGTAGTTCTGGGCGCGGTGGAGAAGGTGGGGAGCGGCCTTCGCCCAGGCGGCGTCCGGGTCCTCGGCGATGAGCGCCCACGGCAGGCTGAGCGCGATCCGCCGGGGGACGGCCCCCTTCCCTTGCTTCTCCAGTTCGTCCAGGTAGGCCGGGATGACGTTCGCGGCGGCGAGGAGGCCGTCGCCGATGCGGGCGGCGCGCCGGATGGCCGGCTCGGCGAAACCGCCCATCCAGAGGGGCATCGGGTCCTGCACCGGCTTCGGCGTGACATCGATGTTCTCGTAGCGGTAGTGGCGGCCTTCGAAGCTGAACGGCCCCGGCGCCCAGGCCCGGCGGATCACTTCGACCGCCTCGTCCATGCGGCGGGCGCGGGTGCGGCGGTCGATGCCGAAGCCGGTGAACTCCTCCCGCTTGTAGCCGACGGCCACGCCCAGGTCCAACCGGCCGCCGCTGATGGCATCGACGGTGGCGGCGTCCTCGGCGACGCGGAGCGGGTCGTGGAGCGGCAGGAGGAGGACGTTCGTGCCGATGCGGACGCGCGTGGTCCGGGCGGCGATGGCGGCGCAGATGGGCAGCAGCGATGGCGAATAGCCGTCGTCGATGAAGTGGTGCTCGCTGGTCCAGATGTCGTCGAAGCCGAGGGTCTCGGCGTAGGCGATGTGGTCGAGGGTGGCGGCGTAGAGCTCGTTCCAGGGCCGGGCCCAGGGGGCCGGGTTGCGGAAGTCATACCAAACGCCGAGGCGGATTTCGCGCCCGTCCACAAGAGCCGGCATCGGATCTCTCCTCAGTACTGGATGACGCTGAACACGTCGTAGCCGTTGAGTTCGGCCCGGCCGCCGAGGTCGCGCAGTTCGACGACGAAGCCGAAGCCCGCGACCGTCCCGCGGATCAGCTCGACCAGCTTGGCCGCCGCCCGGGCGGTGCCGCCGGTGGCGAGGAGGTCGTCGACGATGTAGGCCCTCGTCCTGGGAGCGAAGGCGTCCTCGTGGATGTCGAGCTGGTTCGTCCCGTATTCGAGGGAGTATTCGACCGACATGCGCGCGGCTGGCAGCTTTCCTGGCTTGCGCACGGGCACGAAGGGCAGGCCCATGCGGTTCGCCAGCGGCGCCCCGAAGACGAACCCCCGCGACTCGATCCCGACGATGGCCGCGGGGCGTCGCGGGCCGGCATCGTCCTGGAGCGCGTCGAGGACGAAGGCGAACGCGGCCGGGTGGGCGAGCAGTGGCGTGATGTCGCGAAAGAGGATCCCGGGCTGGGGGAAGTCGGGCACGTCGCGGATGAGCGGTTTCAGGTCCACGGCCCGGATTCTACCGGAAACGAGCCCTCCCACGACGCGGCGGTCGTGGGAGGGCCCGGGTTGGCGGCTCAGGCGGCGCCGATGAAGTTCAGCTGGGGCCATTGCTGGCCGAGGAGCGCCTCCGCCGGGGTGCCCAGCCAGCGTTCGATGACGGTGGCGTAGACGGAGCGGAAGTCGGTCGTGTAGGCGAGGTTGCCGTTGTCGATGAGCTGATTCAGCTTCGGCGCTTCGCCGTAGAGGCCCTTTCGCACCTGGGCGCCGAGGGTGAACACCTGGCTCGCCGAACCGTGGTCGGTGCCGCCGTTGGCGTTCTCCTGGACGCGGCGGCCGAATTCGCTCCAGGTCATGACGAGCACGTCATTCGCCTTCCCCTGGGCTTCGAGGTCCTGGTAAAACGCGGTCAGGCCCTGATCGAGCGTCTCCATGAGGTCGTCGTGCTCGGCCTGCTGGTTGTTGTGGGTGTCGAAGCCGCCGAGAGTGATGTGCCCCACCCGCATGCCGAGGTTCCCGACGATGGTCTCCGCGAGCAGGGAGAGGCCGGACCCGAAGGACGTCTTCGGGTAGGTGACCGCCGGCTTGTAGGTTTGCGCCGCCTGCGCCAGCAGCCGGGACGACTCGACCGCGCTTTCGGCCGTGGTCTCGAGGAGGACGCCGTAGGGCGAGTTGCCCGGGTACTGCTCGTAGAGCTTCATCACAGTCGCCGTGCGGGGGTCGTTGGCGACCGCCGGTTTCCCGCCGACCTTGAAGCCGTAGTCCGCGGGGTCCGAGACGGAGGGGATGGAGATGCTCTCCGCCCGCATCTCGGGCGGGGTTGAACTGCCGACGTTGAACCCGAGGAAGGGGTCGTGCTGTTCGCTTTCGAGCTTCTCCAGCGTCCGCCCGAGCCAGCCGTCCTGGAGCGCGCCCTTCGGGTCGCCGGACTGCCAGATCGCCATCGACTTGAAGTGGCTGTAGTTCTGTTCGGGGTAGCCCACGCCCTGCACGATGGCCATGTGGCCCTTGTCCCAGAGCCCCTTGAGGCCGGTGAGCTTCGGGTTGAGGAAGAAGCCGTCCTGGAGCGGGAGGGCAAGTTCCTCCTTGACGCCGAGCACCTTTCGCGCCGACTTGTAGTTGGGGTCGGACGCGGGGATGACGGTAGAGAGGCCGTCGTTACCGCCGGCCAGCTGGACGAGGATGAGGATCTTGCCGTTGTTGGCGGCGACGTAGGCCGGGTTCTGTTGGGCGAAGGCGAGGCTGCCCTTGAGCAACGAGTTGGCGGTGGTCCCGATGGAGACGAGGGCGACGCCGCCCTTGACGAAGTCTCTGCGTGAAAGCATGGCGCTCCTCCTCAGGTGAGCTGGTATTCGGGGCTGGCGAGGACCAGGTAGGCGACCCCCGCGGCCCGTTCGTCGGCGTTCTTGACGCCGCGGGCGTAGTCGTAGATGGCCTGGCGGTTGGCGTCGGCGACGTTGCCGTCGACGAGCCGGTCGAGGGCGGCGTCGACCATCGCTTCGGGCGTCGCCGCGGCCGCCAGGACCGGGATCTTCGTGGGCCGCCCGGCGCGGAAGAGGAACGAGTCCAGGTAGTTCATCCGGGCGAAAAAGGTGCTCGACGAAAGCCAGGTTTCGCCGCCGGGCCAGCCCGCAACGCTTGGCGGTTCGAAGAGCACCTGGTCCATGCCCTTGAAGCTGTCGGCCTGGCGGGCGTTGGCCCCGGCGCCCCCGGCCGGGATCTGGGCGAGGTCCAGTTCGAGCCCACGGATCGCGCCGGTCACGAACTCGATCGGGCTGCGGACGAATCCGCGGTAGGAGGCTTCGGAGTAGAACTCGTCGCTGACAAGGATCTCGCGGACGACGTCGCGGACCTGGTGGCCGCTGCTGTCCCACACCCTCACGAGGCGATCGATCGTGCCTGGTTCCGGGTTGTAGTTCGCAAACTCCATGAACAGCCGCGTGCAGATGAACCGGCCGGTGGCGGCCTGGGTCATGATGATGTCGACGATGTCGTCGCCGCCCCAGTTGCCGGTCCTCCCGAGGAAGGTCTTGGCGCCGCTGTCGTGCAAGCGCTGCTGGACAACGAACTTCGGTTCCCAGGCGGCGTAAAGGTCGTCGAGGAGCTTGCGGCGCTCCTCTTCGGTCAGGTTCGCTTTCGGTTCCGCCGGGCGCTCGGGCATGGTGACCCGCCAGCCGGTGAAGGCGCGGGCGCTCTCCCGGACATCGGTCTCGGTGTAGTTGCCGACGCCCATGGAAAAGAGCTCCATCAGTTCGCGGGCGTAGTTCTCGTTCGGGTGCTCCTTCGTGCTCTCGGCCGTGTCGAGGTAGAACAGCATCGCCGGGTCCTTACTGATGGCCTTGAGGAGGTCGTCGTACCGCGGCAGGGCGTTCTCGCGAAAGAGCGCGTTCTGGATCAGCATCAGCTTGAAGCGCTGACCGCCGATCTTGCTGACCTGGGTCGTGAGGAGCCCGTGCCAGATGAAGGTCATCCGCTCTTCAAGGGGGCGGGCCGTGTAGGCCATGCGGGTGATCCACCAGCGGTTACCGTCGGCTGGCTTCATCCGTGACAGGTCGTCGAGGCCCGCCGCCTGGATGCGGGCGTCGAGGGCCGCGTTGTCGACTGACTGGAAGTCCAGGAGCCGGTCCGCGGCCTCTTCGCGGCTGAGCTTCGCGAACGCGTCTACCTCGGCGGGGGTGCCGCCGAATCCGGCCCGGCGGAGGAGGTGAGCGGCGCGGCGGCGGGGGTCGGCGATCGGTTTCGCCGCGAGGGCCGCGGCAGTGGCGGTGGCACCCGTGCTGCCAGTCCCGCCGACGACGTCTTCTTCCGCGGGCGCGCTGTCGTCGCCGCCGCCTCCCTGTCGGGCGACGCCCACGATGCCGGCCGCCGTGCCCGCGGCCGCGGTCGCGGCGGCCCCGGCGAGGACGGCGCGGCGGGTCGCCGGGCGGTTCCAGAAGGGGACGCGGGGTGGGAATGCGGGTCCTTCTTCGTCCATTCGATGTGCTCCGTTTGGCCCCGTTCGGAGGGGGTGTCGCCATCCTATGGCGGTTGCCCGCGGGAAAGTGACGGCGCCCGCGGCGGGTCACCCTGATCCCGCCGTATCTTTACGCGCTGTCCACCCGGCTGCGACGCCCGAATTCCTCGACCGCATGGCGGCACTTCCGGGGCGGGAGGGGCCATACTCCCGTGAGAGGCGGCATGGCAGGCAACAAGCGCGGTTTCACGAAGGAACGTCACGGCGGGACGAAGGTCGCGGTCTCGGTGCTCGCGGTCGCGGGGTTTGCTGCCACCTGGGCGGGGTTCGCGGGGAGCCACCCGGAGCCGGCCACAGCGCCGCCGACCGGCACCACCCCGGCAGCGACAGAGACGATAGCCACCCCCGCAGGCGCCGCTTCTACGCCGGCAGCGGCGCCAACCCGCGCTCGCCGCAGCAGGGGGTCCTAGTGACCTGGAAGCTCGGCGGCCTCCTGGGGGCGGTCTTGCTGTGCGCGGTCGTCGTCGCCCGACTGCTCCAGGATTCGGGGACGGGCACGGCCAGCTGGGACGCCTCCCGGGCCGCCGGGTTCGCGAGTTACCTGCTCCTCTGGGCCTCCACGGTGACCGGCGTGGCGGTCCACATGCGCTTCCGGGCGACTGGCGGGCCGCTGACCCTGATGCTCGAATTCCACCGGGTGACCTCGGTGCTGGCACTGGCGTTCGCCGCCGCCCACGTCCTCGGCCTGCTGGTGGACCCGGTCGTGCGCTTCTCCGTCGTCGATGCGGTGGTGCCCTTCACCAGCGGCTACCGCCCGCTCCAGGTGGGTGCCGGGACGATCGCCCAGTGGCTCCTGGTGGCGGTCCTGGTGACCACCGCGGCGGCAGCCCGCGTCCTGTACGCGGCCTGGCGGCGGGTCCACTTCCTGAGTTTCCCCTGCTACGTGCTGGCGCTGATCCATGGGATCACGAGCGGGACGAGCACCGGCAACTCCGCGGCCCTGGCGCTGTACACGAGCACAGCGGCCACTGTCGCGGCGCTGCTTGTGGTCCGCGTTGCCGGGCGGGGCTGGGTCACAGCCGGGGAAAGCTAGACCTCGAGCCCCAGGCCCCGGAGGAAGGCGTCGCTGTTCGGCTCGCGGCCGAGGAACTGGCGCACCATATCCCCACCGTCGACGGAGCCGCCGCGTTCGAGCACGGTCCGCCGGTATTCGCCGCCGATCGCGGGATCGAGCAGCCCGGCGTGTTCGAAGCGGGTGAACATGTCGTCGCCGAAGACGTTCGACCAGAGGTAGCCGTAGTAGCCCGCGTCGTAGCCGAACAGGTGGCCGAAGCCGGACTGGAAGTGCGTCCCCGGGGTGTAGGGGAAGCCGCTGACGTCATGGAGCCGGCGCAGCGCGGCCGTCGTGTCGCCATCGAACCCGGGGGAGTGGTAGGCGAAGTCCAGCGTGGCGAAGAGGAGCTGGCGCAGGGTCATCACGCCGGAGTCGAGGTGGCGCGCCGCGAGCATCGCCTGGAGGAGCCTCTCGGGCAGGGGCTCGCCCGTCTCGAACTGGCGGCTGAAGCGGCGCAAGACGCCCTCGTCCCAGACCCAGTGTTCGAGCATCTGCGAGGGCGCTTCGACGAAGTCACGCTCGGTGGCGGTGCCGCTGAAGCGGGCGCGGCGGGCGCGGGTGAGGGTTTGGTGGAGGATGTGGCCGAATTCGTGGAAGAGCGTCTCGACCTCCGTGTGGCGGAGCAGCGAAGGCTGCGTCGCGGACGGCTTCGTGAAGTTCGCGACGATGGCGCTGACGGGGGCCTGGTAGGTCCCGTCCGGCAACTCCCTCCCCGACCGGAGGGTGAACGCAGCGGCGTGGCCGTACTTGCTCGGCCGCGGGAAGAGGTCCATGTAGAAGCGGGCGAAGGGCGCGTCCTCGCCGGCTTCGCAGACGTCGAAGGCGCGCACGTCCCGGTGCCAGGCCGGCGCCTGGACCTCGCGGTACGTCACGCCGAGGAGGCCCTGGGTGACGTCGAAGAGCCCTTCGAGGACGGCGTCGAGCGGGAAGTAGGTGGCAACCTCGAACTCGTCGACGGCGTAGCGGGTCTTCATCAGGCGGTTGTGGTAGAAGCGCCAGTCCCAGATGTTGAGTGTGTCCGAGCCAGCGTGGTCTCGCTTCGCCTCGCGCAGGGCGTCCATGTCGGCCGCGGCCTTGAGGGTGACACGCTGTCGAAGGTCGGCGAGAAAGCTGTCGACGGCGTCCCGGGTCTTTGCCATCCGCACCTCGACCGTGTACGCAGCCCAGGAGTCGTAGCCGAGGAGCCGCGCGATCTCGGCCCGGACCTGGATGGCCCGTTCGAGGCGCTGGACGTTCTCCGGCCCCGCCTTCACCTGTTCCTTCGAGAAGAGCTCGCGGCGGAGCGCTTCGGATTCGGCGTTGGACATGAAGGGGAAGTACTCGGGGTAGTCGAGGGAAACGCGGTAGCGGGTCTCGCCGTCCGCCTCGACCGTCTTCAGGCTGGCAATGTACGACTCCGGGAGCCCGGCCAGGTCCTCGCGGCGAACCTCGATTCCGTCGTCCCAGTCGTCGATGGCGTTGCGGAACTGGACGCCAAGGGCGACGAGTTCCTCCTGCAGCTCCTGGACGCGGGCGCGCTCGGCCGGGGGGAGTTCGAAGCCGTTGCGGCGGTAGCCGCGGAGTTCGCGTTCGAGGAAGCGCGCCTCTTCGCCGCTGAGGGCGGCCGCTTCCGGGGTGGCGGCAAAGTCCTTGATCGCCCGGTAGAGGTCTTCACGGAACGAGAGCCCAACCATGTAGGTATCGAGCTTCTCGTCCCATTCGCGGGCGGTCTCGCGCAGGGCGTCGTCGGCCGCGACGTAGGCCATGAAGGCGTGCTGCCCGGAGGCGATCCTTACCGGTTCGAGGGCCTCTTCGAGCGCGAGGAGCGTGTTCTCGGACGTGCGGCCGCCGGCGGGGGCGGCGACGATTGAGGCGATGGCTGCGTCGCAGTCGCGGATGGCGCGTTCGCAGGCGGCGGCCAGGCTCGCCGGTGTGAGCGCGGCGAAGTCGATGGTGGCGGGAGGAGAGACGAGCATCTGTTTAGGGTAGCGGGTTGGCCCGGGGATGGGCGAGGATTTTCCCGTCTCGCTGCGCTCCGGGCGGCGCGGGGAACCACGGCCGCGCCTACCGGTCCCCTCCATTCGTTTCGACGCCAAGCGAGGGACACCCGGTGCCCTCGGAATGCCCCTCTCGGCCCTTGGGCGGCGGCAATCGTGGCGGTAAGGTGGGCGTGCCGGACAGCGGAGGGACCGGGGCAGGAGGCAGGAGATGAAGGCGGCGCGGATCCAGGCCTACGGGCAGCCACTGGTGCTCCAGGACATCCCAATCCCGGCGCCGCGGCCCGGCCAGGTCTTGGTGCGGGTGCGCGGCGCCGGCATCTGCCGCAGCGACCTCCACGTGCTGAGCGGCGAGATCCCCATCCTCCCACGCATGCCCGTGACGCTCGGCCATGAAAATGCCGGGTTCGTCGCCGCCGCCGGCCCTGGCGTGACGGGGGTTCGCGAAGGGGACGCGGTCGCCGTCTGCGGCGGCTGGGGGTGCGGGCGCTGCGACTACTGCGTCGTCGGGGACGACCAACTCTGCGCGACACCGTCCTGGGCAGGGCTCTCGGCCTGCGATGGGGGCTATGCGGAGTACCTCCTCGTGCCCAACGAGAAGTACCTGGTCAGGCTCCACGGCCTCGACCCGCGAGGCGCCGCGCCCCTGACCGACGCTGCCTTGACGCCGTATCGCGCGATCAAGCGGGCGCTCCCCTACTTCCAGCCCGACCACGGGGTCCTGGTCATCGGTTGCGGGGGGCTGGGCCAGTACGGGATCAAGCTGCTTAGGATCCTGGCCGGGTCCCCGATCATCGCCGTGGACCTCGACCCGGCGAAGCGCCAGATCGCGATCTGCCTTGGCGCGGCCCATGCCCTCGACGCCTCGGACCCGGAGACGGCGGCTCGCATCCTCGAACTGAGCGGCGGCGGCGTCGCGGCGGCATTCGACTTCGTCGGCTCGGAGGCGACGCTCGCGCTCGCGGCGGGGTCGACTCGGAGCGGCGGGAAGGTCACGCAGGTTGGGCTCGCGGGAGGCGAGGCCCGCCTGCGGGTGCGGGAGAGCATCCGCTGGGAGGTCGCCTTCGAAGCCACGCTCTGGGGCAACGTCAAGGAGCTGCGGGAGGTAGTGGCGCTGGCGGAAAGCGGGCTGCTGACGCCTATCGAGGTCGAGTACGCGACGCTCGACCGGATCAACGAGGTCTGCCAGCGCCTGGAGCGCGGCGAGGTGAAGGGCAGGGTGGTGGTGACGCCGTAGCCTCCGGGCGCTGGCGACTCCAGCCGGGGCCGGCGCACTCCAGCCCCGGCTTCGCTGTTCCGACGGCTACGCCCGGGGCAGGCCGAGACCGCGGGTGGCGATGATGTTGCGGTTGATCTCGCTCGTGCCGCCTTCGATCGTGTTGGCGATGGAGCGGAGGTACATGTACTTGATCCGCCCCTTCATCGGAGCGGCCACGCCTTCGCTCTTGGAGTCGAGCTGCCCGTACATGCCGGCGATCTTCATCCCCGTGCGATAGACACGCTGGTTGAGTTCGGTGCTGAACATCTTGGCGACGCTCGCTTCGTGGCCGGGGGCGACGCCTTCCTTCGCCTGGATGGAGACGATCTTGTAGCTCATCATCGTCGCCACGTTGGCCTCGATGAAGCGGTCGACGATCTCCGTGCGCACCGCCTCGTTGTGGCCAAGGGTGCTCGAACCGTCCTTCGCGTGCTCACGCGCGAACTCGGCGAGGTCTTCCACGGTCTGGCGTGCGCCAACGGCCGAGCCGATGTTCGAACGTTCGAAACTGAGCGTCGTCTGGGCGAGGTACCAGCCGCGGTTCTCCTCCCCGATCATGTTCTCCTTGGGGATGCGCACGTCCTCGAAGAAGACTTCGTTGAACTCGTGCGAGTAGGCAGCGTTGATCAGCGGGCGCACCGTCACCCCCGGCGACTTCATGTCGACGATGAAGTAGCTGATGCCGCGGTGCTTCGGCGCGTCGGGGTCCGTGCGCGTCAGGAGGATCATCCACTTGGCCATGTGGCCGCCAGAGGTCCAGATTTTCTGGCCGTTGACCACGTAGTCGTCGCCATCGCGGACGGCGCGGGTCTGGAGCGAGGCGAGGTCGGAGCCGGCGCCCGGCTCGGAATAGCCCTGGCACCAGGTGACGTCGGCGTTGAGGATCTCCGGGAGGTACTTCTGCTTCTGGGCCTCGGTGCCGTGGACGATGAGGGTGGGCCCGGCGAAGCCGACGGCGATGCCGCCCGGCCGCGGGGCGCGCGCTTCCGCAAGTTCGCAGTTGAAGATGAACTGTTCCATGACGCTCATCCCGGCGCCGCCATACTCCTTCGGCCAGGCCGGGGCCACCCAGCTCCGCGCCGCGAGCTTCTTCATGAATTCGCGGTAGCCCCGGCCGCCGTACATCTCCTCGCCGTTGCGGTCGGCGGCCTTCGGGGCTTCGGCGGCGACGAAATCGCGGACCACTTTGCGGAAGGCGGCTTCTTCGGCGGTGTCGTGGAAGTTCATGGCTTACCTCGGATGTGTTTCGGGGGAGTCGATGCTGCGATTCTACCGCCGCGGGAGCGCGCCGTCAGTTCGCGGACAATTCGGCGAAACGGCCGGCGGCATCCCCGGGCCTAGAAGATCGGGTTGACGATGACCGCCTGTTCGCGCGACGGCCCGACGGAGATCAGGTCCACCGGGCAACCAAGCAGCACCTCGACGCGGCGGACGAAGGCCTGCGCCTGTTCCGGCAGGTCGTCGAAGTTGCGGACCTCGGTCGTCGGCTTCCTCCAGCCGGGGAGCTCTTCGTAGATCGGCTTGCAGCGGTCGAGCACCGAGAGGCTCGCCGGGACCGTGTTCACGATCTTGCCGTCGAGTTCGTAGCCGGTGCAGATCTTGATGCTTTCGAGCCCGTCGAGGACGTCCAGCCGGGTGAGGGCGACCGCGGAGAGTCCGTTGAACCGGACGCTGTAGCGCGCGGCCACCGCATCCAGCCAGCCGATCCGCCGGGGACGGCCGGTGGTCGTGCCGTATTCGCCGCGGCCGTACTCCTTGCCGTGATCACGGAGCCGGTTGGCGATCTCGCCTTCGAGTTCCGTGGGGAACGAGCCGTTGCCAACGCGTGTGCAGTAGCTCTTGAAGACGCCGACGACGCGCTGGATGTCGGTGGGGCCGATGCCGATGCCGATCGCCGCGCCGCCGCTGGTGCTGCTGGGGACGCTCGAAGTGACGTACGGGTAAGTGCCGTGGTCGAGGTCCAGGAGCGACCCCTGGGCGCCTTCGAGGAGCACGTACTCGCCCCGCTGGTGGGCGTCGAGGACAACCGCCTGGGTGTCGGTGACGTAGGGGTGCAGGCGGCGGCCAAACTCGCGGTAGGTTTCGAGGCAGTCGCGGAAGTCGATGGGGTCACCGCCGTAGACGCCGGTGATCACCCGGTTCTCGAATTCGAGGACCGTCTTGATCCGCTCGGCGAATTCGTCGGTGCGGAGGAGGTCGGCGACCCGGATGCCGCGGCGGGCCACCTTGTCGGCGAAGCAGGGCCCGACGCCCTTCCCCGTGGTGCCGATCGCAGCGTCGCCCCGCAGCTTTTCGTCCAGCTGATCGATGAGCTTGTGCCACGGCATGATCAGCTGGGCACGGTCGCTGACGACGAGCCTGGCGGTGCTGACACCCTTCGCTTCGAGGTTGTCGATCTCTTCGAGGAGGACCTCGGGGTCGATGGCGACGCCGTTGCCGATGACGCAGGTCTTTTCGGGGTAGAAGATGCCGGCGGGGACGAGGTGGAGCTTGAACTCGCCGCGTTCGTTCACGATCGTATGGCCCGCGTTATTCCCTGCGGAATAGCGGGCGACGACTTTGGCTTTGCGAGCGAGGAGGTCGACGATCCGGCCCTTGCCTTCGTCGCCCCACTGCCCGCCGACAACGACGACGATTGGCATGGTAGACACACTCCGGGCCTCCCATTCTGCCGGGAGGCCCGTTGGCGAATGGTACACCAATTTGGCCTTCGGTTGAACCCAATCGCCGCGCTCAGCCCGGAAGGGGCCCGCCGAATGCGCCAACCCCCGCCGGGGCATAAGCTTCGCTGGTATGCCTGAGGGACAGAACGAACCCCACATCCGGCCGGTGGGCACCAGCCGCCGGATAAGCACCTACCGTGTCGCTCGCCCCCACGCCGGGATCGTCCCCCTCAGCCGGGACCGTTTCGAAGCGACGGAGTACGCGGAGCAGCGCACCGGCTGGCGTGGCCGCGTCCTCAACGCGAAGGACAAGGTCATTGGCTCGAGCATGTCCAACGCGCGGTTGGTGGAAGAACGGCTGAGCAAGCGAGTCGCGCTCGCCATCTTCTCCTCCGACGCGCTTTCCTCGACTGCCTACGCGACCCAGGAGATCCTGCTCATCCTCGTGCTCGCCGGGGCCGGCGCGATCACCTACAGCTTGCCCATCGCGGCCGCCATCGTCGTCCTCCTCGCGATTGTCGTCGCCAGTTACCGCCAGACCATCCGGGCCTACCCCAACGGTGGCGGCGCCTACATCGTTGCCCACGAAAACCTCGGGGTGTGGGCGGGGCTCACGGCGGCAGCGGCGCTCCTGATCGACTACGTGCTGACGGTCGCGGTGTCGATCGCTGCCTGCACCGAAGCGATCTACTCCGCCGCGCCCTCTGTTCATGCCTACGCTGTGCCCCTCGCCGTTGGCCTGACGACGGTGATCGCGATGGGCAACCTCCGCGGGATCCGGGAATCGGGGACGCTGTTCTCGATCCCCACCTACGGCTTCATCTTCGTGCTTTCAGGGACGATCGCCTGGGGCGTCATGAAAGTCGTCACCAGCAGCGACCCGAATATCTTCGCCGCCGGAGAACCGTCGCACGAAATCCACCAGGTTTCCCAGACGCTGACGCTGTTCCTCATCCTCCGGGCGTTCTCGGCGGGCTGTACGGCCCTGACGGGCGTGGAGGCGATTTCCAACGGCGTCGCCGCCTTCAAGAAGCCGGAAGCGAGGAACGCCGCCACGACGATGACGGCGATGGCGCTCATCCTCGGCGCCCTCTTCCTCGGCACAACCCTGCTCGCCCGCCATTTCGGCATCGTCTACCAGCACGGCGACAAAGAGACGGTGATGTCCCAGATGGGCGAGCAGGTCTTCGGCCGCAACGTCGTGTACTACACGCTCCAGGCCTTCACCGCCGGGATCCTCTTCCTCGCCGCGAACACCAGCTTCGCGGGGTTCCCCCTCCTCGGGGCGATCCTCGCGCGCGACGGCTACCTGCCCCGGCTCTTCCACCAGCGCGGCAACCGGCTTGTCTTCAGCTATGGCATCGCCGCCCTCACCGGCTTCGCGGTGCTGCTCCTTATCGCCTTCGGGGCGAGCACCACCCGCCTCATCCCGCTCTACGCCCTCGGCGTCTTCCTTTCCTTCACCCTGGCCCAGAGCGGCATGGTTCGGCGTTGGCTGACGATCAAGGAGAGTGGCTGGAAGAGGTCCGCGATTATCAACGGCGTCGGCGCGGTCGCCACCTGTGTGGTCTTCTTCATCATCCTCATCACCAAGTTCTCCGAAGGTGGCTGGATGGTCGTGGTGCTCCTCCCCATCATCACCGTCTGGCTGTGGATGATCGGGCGGTTCTACCGGCGCCTGGCGACCGCGCTCAAGGTGCCCGAGCAGGCGGTCTTCGAACTTCGGCCAAAGGGCGCCTCCCGCGTCCCCGTCCTCGTCCCGGTCGAAGAGATCAACCTCGCGACGGTCATCGCCATCGACGCTGCCTGCCAGCGGTCGAAGGCCGTCACCGCGGTCCACGTGAACTACGACGCCGAGGACGGGCGGGTGCTGATCCAGAAGTGGAACCAGCAGTTCCCCGGCGTACCGCTGGTGGTTATCGAGTCGCCCTTCCGGACCGTGGCCGAGCCGCTCAGCCTCTACGTCACCGACCGTCTGAAGGAATGGCCGCACGAAGTCACCATCATCCTGCCGGTGGTGAAGGTGCGGCACTGGTACCAGAGGCCGCTGGTGAACCAATCGCTCAAGCGGATGCGGACCCTCGTGGGCAAGCGGCGAACGGTGGAACTGATCGAACAGCCCTTCGCCGTGGGGTAGGCCGCCGCTACGGCACCCGGATCGGGGTCGCTTCGTAGACCGTCATCCGCGACTGCCCATCGGAGAGCGCCGTCGCGGCCCGGACGAATTCGCGCGAGGCCGGCACTGCGAAGTGGGCGGCAAGCGCATCGCGGTCGGCCCATTCTTCAACGAACGTAAACCGGAGCGGGTCCTCGACGTCGCGGTGGACGCCGTGGCTGACGCACCCTGGCTCGGTCCGCGAGCGCCGCACATGCGCCAGGCAGAGCTCCGCGAGCTGGTCCACGGAATCCGGGCGGGCAACGAAACCCCCGGTAACCACGATCATGAACGCACCTTCTTCCCGGGTAGTGCGGCGATGCTACCGCGCCTGGAGGCGAGGCGCGCCCGGCCTGACGCTCAGGCGCCCCCCGTTCCCTGGTCCGCGGCTTCGTCGATGGTCGCCAGGAACTGGCGGACGTCAAACGGCTTCGCGAGGTAAGCCCGGGCGCCGCCCGCGAGCATTCGTTCGACGGTCCCGGGCGTGGCGTCGGCGCTTGCAATGACGACGGGGATGTTGCGCGTCGCGGGGTCGCCACGAAGCTCCGCGAGCACATGGTCCCCCGGCACATCCGGCAGGTGAAGGTCGAGGACGATGACGTCGGGGCGGTGCTGGCGTGCGAGTTCGAGCCCGAGGCTACCTTGCATCGCGACGATCAGGCGCGTGTTTGGCCGGCGCTGCATCAGGCGTTCTACCAACCCGATGTTCGCCAGGTTGTCCTCGATGTAGAGGACGACGAGGGGGCCGTGAGGCGCGGGGAGGGCGAGCGCGTCAACCGCCGCTGAGCCGCCGATCAGTGCCGGGCCGGGTTCGAGGGCAACCGGGAGGTCCAGCCAGAAGGTGCTCCCTTCGCCAAGGACGCTCTCGGCGCCCATCTCGCCGTTCATGGCCTCGACGAGGCCCCGGGAGAGGCTCAGGCCGAGCCCGGTGCCTTCGATCGAGGTGGTCTCCGCGCCGAGGCGGTCGAACGCTGTCCCCCAGCGAGCCAGCCTCTCCGGGGCGATACCACGGCCCGTGTCGCGCACCGCGATTCGCCACCGCTCGTTCTCGCCCTCGCTGCAACTCAGGAAGACGCTGCCTCCTTCACGGTTGTACTTGATCGCATTCGAAAGGACGTTCAGCAGCACCTGCTTGATGCGCTGTCTATCGACGAAGACGTATCTCTGGCAGTCATCCGTGTCCAGCTCGATCGAGATCCCCCGCCCATCCGCCAGCGGCCGCACGAGGTCGGTCGACTCGGTCAGAATGGTGTCCACCAGTACTGGCTCGAGGGAGAGCGGCAGGCGGCCGGCCTCGATCCGCGAGAGGTCCAGGATTTCGTCGATGAGGTTGAGGAGGTGGCGGCCCGCGGTGAGGATGTGCGTCACGGAGTCGTCCTGCCCCGGCGTGAGCGGGTCCAACTGCAGCACCTGGCCAAAACCAAGCACGACATTGAGCGGCGTCCGGAGCTCGTGGCTCATGCGGGAGAGGAAGTCGCTCTTCGCCCGGTTTGCGGAGCGGGCTTCTTCCGTGGCCGTTCGCAGTGCTTCTTCCGCGGCCTTCCGCTCCGACACGTCACGCAGAATGCCCGAGAAGACGGGTTTGCCCCCTACCTGTGTCACACCCACCGCCAGGTCCAGCGGGAAGGTCGTCCCATCCTTGCGCAGCCCGGTCACCTCGCGGCCACTGCCGATGAGCTTCGCGACGCCGGTCTCCAGGTAGTTCCGCAGATAGCTGTCGTGTTCATCCCGGTGAGGCGGGGGCATCAGCTTCGAGACGTTCTTCCCGATGACCTCGCCGGGAGCATAGCCGAACATTCGCTCCGCGGCCGGGTTGAAGCTCTCGACGATCCCGCTGGCTCCAATCGTGATGATCGCGTCCGGAGCCGTTGCCAGGATGGCGCGGAGGCCTTCCTGTGCGGCCTGCAGGTCCGCGGCTACCTGCAGCTCGCCCTGCTGGGCGCGGAGGGTGCGCTGCACGACAACGCCGACCGTACCAAGCAACAGCACAACGGCGATCATCAGGCCGCCCATGACCAGGTTCGTCCTGAGTGTGGCGGTATCGGAGCTCTCCTGCCGGGCAGCGAGCAGTTCTTGCTCCCGCGCCTCCATCCGGCCGACGATCGCGCGCACGTCGTCCATGATGGTCTTGGGGAGCCCGCTTGCGAGATGCTCGGCGGCCCCGGCGCTCCCTCGCTCGCGGAAAAGCGTCTGGCCAAGCACGATGTTCGCGAGCTTGTCGGCAGCGCGTTGGCGGAGCAGCGGCAGCTCGGGCTGTTCCGCCGGGTCGGCCGCCGTTAGCGCCTCGAGGGCGCTGAGGTGGCTCTCAACAGCAACCACCCCGCGATCGTAGACATCCAGGAACTTCGGGTCGGACGTAAGAAGAAACCCACGCGATCCGGTCTCTGCGTCGGTGAGACCCTGCAGGGTGGCGTTGAGCTCCTCGATCACCTGGTGCGTGTGGACAACGAGGTCCTGGTTCTCGCTGGCGGTGACGGCGTTCTGGTAAACCAGCCAGCCAGCGAGAGCGACGGCCACGACTAACGCCGAGACGCCGGCCCAGAGGAGCCAGCGCGAGCGCGTTGCCCTTGACGCCATCCAGTCGCTCATCCGGCTCGCACGCATCCCCGGCTGGAGGGCTCTGCCCGGCCGTTCCGACGCACCGCCGGCACTCGCCTACCCCGCCTGATCCGCCGCGTCCATAGCCACCATCCCCGTCTTGAGCGCGAAACGCAGCAGCTCGATCCGGTTCTTCGCTCCAATCTTTCCCATCGCGCGCGCCTTATGACCCTCCACCGTCTTTTCGCTGATTACCAGCTTACTGGCGATTTCGCGCGCTGTCTTGCCTTCCGCGATCAGCTGGACGATCTCGCGCTCGCGCGCCGTGAGCACTTCCCGGGCTGTCGGCGATTCGGGCCGCTTCGACTCGTAAATCAACTGGTTGACGTCCATGCTCTCGGCCAGTGAAGCGGAAAAGTAGGTGTTCCCGTGGCAGACGGTGGTTATCGCGAGAATCAGCTCGTCGATGTCGGACCGCTTCAGGACGTAGCCCGAGGCGCCCGCGCGGAGGGCCTCGCGCACCTGCCCGTAGTCGGCATAGGAACTGAGGACGAGGACTCGAACACCCCGGACCCGCTGGCGGATCTGGCGCGTCGCCTCAATCCCGTTGAGGTTCGGCATGTTGAGGTCCATCAGGACGACGTCCGGCTGGAGCTCCTGCGCCGCCGTCACGGCGTCGTGGCCGTCGGCGCACTCGCCCACCACCTTCATGCCGGGCCGGGCGTCCAGGAGGATGCGGAGCGGCGTCCGGAGCATCCCGTGGTCATCACACAGGAGGACGCGGATTGAACCGGGCGCCGCGTCCGAAGATGCTGTCAAAGTGTTTCCCACCTTTCCCAGGCCCCACCAGCCGCGGTTTCCAGCCTCGTTGCCTGGCCGGTGAGGGCCGCGCCATTCAAGTGCGCGCTCAGACGGCTGTTATGAGGGCATTCTCTGATTACCATCGGATTTGCCTATAAGGGTTTACCCTTATCTTCCGAGACGCCGCCGGCGCGTCTCACGGCGCCCGTGGAGTGCTCATTCGTAGCGCAGCGCCTCGGCGATCGGGACGGCTGCAGCGCGCCGGCTGGGCCACCAGGACATCGCCAGCGCGCAGCCGAAGGCAAGCACGGAGTAGACGACGACCTCACCCCAGGGGACGTAGAACTCCACGTTGCTGTTGCCCTGGAAGTAGGTCGAGTCGATGAGGTTCCACGACAGGATCGTTGCGCCGACGACCCCGGAGGCGATCCCTGCGAGGGCGACGAAGCCCGACTCGAGCATGAAGCTCATCGCCACCGAGCCCCGCTGGTAGCCGATCGCCCGGAGCATCCCGATCTGCTGGCGGCGTTCAACCACCGAGCGGAGGGCGATGACCCCAAGCGAGGCGATCCCCACGAACAGCCCGAGGCCCATGAACGCCTGGAAGATGCGGAGGAACCCGACCGACATGGCGATCGCGTCGTCGATCGTCTCCTTGATCGAATCGGCCTGGACGCCCTGGGTCACGAGCGCGGCCTCGATGGCGTGGGCCGCCTGGCGGTCGTCGGCCCCCGGCGCCAGGCGCAGGTAGCTGATCGCATATTCCGGCGTCCCGAAGACCGCGGCCCAGGTCGGCTCGTTCGTGTAGATCCCCCAGAGCACATTCGCCGGGATTCGCCCCGAGAGCACGCCGACGATGGTGATCCGGATCGTCTTCCCGCTGACGGCGTCGCGGATGTCCACTTCGAACGCGTCGAATTCGCCTTCTTCCACCTTGACCCCCGTGATGTGGACGCCCTCCGGGTTCCCGCCGAATCCCATCGCCTGGAGCGCCGACGAATCGATCAGGCCGGTGTTCGGCTGCGTACGGACGGCGGCGATCGCGGCCTCGTCGCTGGGGAACGAACGGGCGTGCCCCTCCAGGGTGAGGTTCGCTTCCGCGAGAAAGGTGGCGTCGAGCGCCTGGACCGGGTAGGCCTTGAACTCCTCCTTGCCCGCCTGCCGGGCCTGCTGGACGTTGTCGTCGTAGCGCGTCGCCCTGCCGACAGCGGCGATCTGGGAGGTGTCGAAGGAGCCTTCGAGGTCCAGGGCGGCGCGGAGGTCTCCGATGGGGTTGTTCCAGTTGCTCGTGGCGACGACGTCCCAGCCCGCACGTCCTTCGTCGGTGGCGAACGACCGCAGCACGGTGGCGTTGAGGATCCCCATGACGGTGATCGAGAAGACGACGAGCGAAAACATCGCGATCGTCATTCCCGTGCGGAAGCGGTTGGCCAACGGGTAGGCGATGGCCATCTTCAGGGCGGGGGCGAACCAGGGCGTCCGGGCGGCGAGGAACCCCGTCGCCGCGAAGACCCCGCAGGCCACCGCCAGGATGAAGAAGACCTGCCCGAGTCCGTCGGCCGCGTCCCCGAACCAGATGCCTGCGGCGAGCGTAACGACGGCCATGGCCGTGAGGGCAGCCGGCGCCCGGAAGCGCCCGGGGCCTGAGGCGAAGACGGTGGTCAGCAGGCGGGCGTTGAAGACGATGACCATCGTGAAGCTGCTCACGATCATGATCCCGGAGAAGACGAACATCTCCATGCTCCCGCTGGTCTTCCCGAAGACCGCCTCGTGCCAGCCGGTCGGCGACAGCCAGTAGACCGCGAGGAGGGCGCCCGTGGTGCTCCAGACCGGGCGGGCGCGCACGCCGAGCATCCGCACAATCGTGCCCCCGGAAAGCAGCGCCAGGGAGACGCCCAGGGTCAACGGGAAGTCGAGGTTCGTGTCCATCCCGAGGATGACCAGGGGGATAGCCACGAGCAGCCCGGCCGGGCCGGTGATCCAGGCCCAGGGGATGCCGAGTCCCTTTCGCAGAAGGAAGTAGAGCCCAAGGGGCGGGATGACCATGGCCAGGCAGCCGACCACAACCCACGTCCACCGCGTCCGGCGGCGATAGGCAGGACGGCCCCGTTCCGACTGTCCCCGCACCGCCGCCACGATGGTCAGCAGGCTGATCCGCAGCGATGAGATGACCACCGTCACGAATGTGAGGACGGCCCCGAGGGTGAAGCTGATGACCAGCGTCCTCGCGGTCACGTGCGGGCGGATCCAGCCCAGTTCTTCGCCGGCGACAAGCTGTATCCCCCCAACGATGATCACGGCGCCGGCGATGACCCCCAACACCACGCCCACGACCCCCGCCAGGACGTCGTAGACCATCCCCTCGGCGACGAACGCCTGGACCAGGTTGGTGCGCTGGGCCCCCACGGCCCGGGCGATGCCCATGTCGCGGCGGCGTTCGGCGGCGAGCATGACAAAGAGGGTGAAAATCAGCATGATCCCGGCCGCGATCGAGAAGAGCCCGAGGACGAGGAAGAGCGTGGTGAAGAGGCTGCTGGCGAGTTTGGCCCCGTCCACGCCGTCCTGCTTGTTCTTCTCCACCTGGAAGTCCACCGGGGCCAGCCCTGCGGCCGCCTTCGCGGCGGGGTCGGCTTCGAATGCCTCCAGCCGCCCCGCCGCCGAATCCGAGCGCTTCATGCTGCTCCGGACGTCGCCATAGAGGACCACGTTCACCGAGTCGATGAGCCCTTCGCGCCCGACGATCTCCTGCGCCGTCGCCAGCGGGACGACGAGGCCGAGCATCGGCGCGCCGCCGAACTCCAGCGAACCGCTCGCGCGCTCGTCCCTCACGATGCCCACCACGGTGAGGTCCCAGGTGGCGTCGCGCGCGAAGACGCGGATGACGTCCCCCGTGCGGGCGTCGAGCTTCTTCGCCGTGGTCTGGTTGATGAAGGTGTCGCGCGGGCCGAGCGCCGTGAGGCTGGCCCGGCCGCCGCCCACGAGGTGAAGGCCACCGAAGCGCTCCTGCCTGGTAGCGTCGATCCCGGCGAGCATGGCGAGCGGCTCCGCCTGGCGCGTCCGCGGATTCAACAACGGGACAGGCTCGAAGAGGAACGGCACGAAGCCTTCGATGTCGGCGTCGCCCGCGAAAACGCTCTCCATCGCGGCCGTGAAGCCTTCGTCGACATAGCCCTCCTCCGGTGCGATCTCCGCGGCGCCCTCGGCCGGGAGGAAGTGGTGGAGGCTCAGATCCGTCCGCTGGAGGTTGTCGAAGGCGATGTTCGTGGCGCTGTAGTCGATGGTGTCGCCCGTGCTGAAGGCGGCAGTGATGATGACCGTCGCCAGCATCAGCCCGGCGACAACCAGCGAACTCTGGGCCCGGCGGCGGCCGATGTTGCGAAGGCCCCAGCGAAACATCATCCGGTTGGAGAGGTAGATCCCGAGCACCGCGACCACGCAGGCGGCGAAGCTGGCGACCAGCACCACCATGATGACGTTCATCGAGAGGCCGAAGATCTCGCTCATCCCGGCCGGTCCTCTCCCACGATCCGCCCGTCCCGCATCCGCACGATCCGGTCGCAGCGGGCGCCGATGGCGGGGTCATGGGTCACGATCACGAACGTCTGGCGCTGTTCCCGGTTCAGCTGTTCGAGGAGCCGCATGACGTCGTCGGCCATCTGGGAGTCGAGGTTCCCCGTCGGTTCGTCCGCCCAGACGATGGCCGGGTTGTTCACGAGCGCGCGGGCAATGGTCACGCGCTGGCGTTCGCCGCCGCTCAACTGCCCGGGCCAGTGCTCCGCCCGGTCGCGGAGGCCCACCATCTCGAGCGCCGTCAGCGCCCGTTCGCGCGCGCCTGGCCCCCCGACCCCGGAGACGATCAGCGGCAGTTCGACATTCTCAGCCGCCGACAGCACCGGCAGGAGATTGTAGGTCTGGAAGACGAAGCCCATCCGCCGCGCGCGGTAGAGCGTCCGGTCGTGGTCACTCAAGGTGGCGATGTCGACGCCTTCGATCAGCACGCGCCCCGAGTCGATCGTGTCGAGCCCGCTGAGGCGGTTGAGGAGCGTCGTCTTGCCGCAGCCAGAGGGCCCCATGATGGCGACCATCTCCCCGCGTTCGACGGTAAGCGAAACGCCCTGGAGGGCCTGCACCGAGCCGGCGCCGCCGTCGCTGTCGTACACCTTCGAGACGTCTGCCGCGGCCACCATAGCCACGGCCGCCGCCTCGGTCCTGGGGCTCCCGCTCATCGCCACCATTGGTTCCTCCGGCCGCTTCTCGATTGTCGCGCGGGGACACGGAGCCGCCATGGCCAAAGGGCCCGCCACGCGAAGCCGTTCGGCCGGAGATGGGGAACCCCAGGGCTACGCCAGGAAGCTTTGGCCTTCGAAGTGGGGCATGGGGTCGACGCCGAAGCGGCTGAGAAGCGTGGGCGCGAAGTCGAGGCAGTCCACCTCGGCGCGGAGTACAGACGCCGCGGTCCCTGGCCGGAAAAAGCAGAAGCCGCGCCCGGTGTGCCGCCCGTTCCGGATCTCCGCGCTGTCGCTCGTGAGGATGCGACCCTCGGCGTCGCGGACCGAGTCCGCCGCGGGAAGTTCCGGGTTCGTCGGGAGGAGCGCGTCCGGGAGGTGGTGGGCGTTGCGCCCGGGGTACCGCTGCGGGGGCCGGGCGAGCGGTTCGAATGCCAGCTCCGCCCCATCGACGGTGAACCCGCGGGCCAGCTCAGCGACCCGTGCGATCAACGCCTCGCCCTCCTCCGGGGTCACCAGGCCCCCCCGTTCGCGGCCCTGCAGCCGGAGCCGTATGGCCGTGGCGCCGTCGATCGGGACGATGAGGACGCGGTCATCCGGGCCGAACCCGCGCATGGCGAGCGCGTTGAAGCGGTTCGCCCGGACCTTCGCGGGAACATACCGCCAGATAGCTTCCTGGACGGAGAGCGGGAGGAGGTCGCGGACGCGGCGGATGAGGTCGGGCGGCGCCACTTCCGGGACAGGGGGGAGGCCCTGCGCCAGGCGGGTGATCTGGTGGCCGAGGTCGGTGAAGTCGCGCTGGCCGCTCATCCCGTGGAGCGCCATCAGGAAGATGTCGCAGTCTTCGCCGGCGGCTTCCACAATCCGCGGCCAGGCGGCGTCGAAGGGGCGGAGGATGGCGAGCATGGCGCCTTCGTTGTCGACCTTCGGGGTCAGTTGCTGGGGGAGCGCGAGGTAGTGCCCGGCCTTGTGGATTTCGGAGAAGTGGATTGCGAAGAGGTCCCAGTCGCGGCGGCTGGCATAGTCTTCGAGCAGGCGGCAGCGCATCGCCGTTCCCTCCCGCATCGCCCTGGCCATGCGGAGCTTCTGGGCGGGGGCGAGCGAGTGCATGGTGTCGAACGCGAGGGGGTGGCGACCGTACTGGCGCCGGATGGACTTGAGCAGCGGCGCCGGGTGAGATCGGGCGGTGAGTTCGTCGTGCGTGCCCCAGCCCATGACCGTCCGCACCCCGGGGTGCTCCACTACAGGCACGTAGGGCACGTCCACGAGGACGACGCGATGCCCACTTTCGGCCAGCGGCGCCCAGAACGGCTCGAACTGGAGGGCCGGGTGTTCGTTGCGGACGACCCGGTCTTCCCCGGCCATCCACTGTGCCCACCAGTAGCGGCCGTGGTAGCCGGGGCCGGCGCCGGCCGCGAACGTCGACCAGATGGAGCCGTGGAAGTCGGCGCCGTTCGAAGTCACGCCCAGCCGGGTCGTCCCCTCCGCGAAGGCGGCGAGGTTCGGCAGCTTCCCCGCGGCCATGAACTTGTCCAGCAGGCTGAAGTCGAGGGAGTCGAGGGCGACGAGGAGGACGCGGCGGGGTTCGGTCACGGGCGTATGGTGGGGCGAATCGGCGGCAGGGGCCACTCGGCGCCACGAAAAAGGCCGGGCGAAATTGCCCGGCCTTCGGCTTCTCGTTGGAGCCTCCTCACGGACTCGAACCGTGGACCTGCCGCTTACGAAGCGGCCGCTCTGGCCAGCTGAGCTAAGGAGGCGAGAGAACTAGGCTACCCAGACAGCTTCCTCTTGTCTATCAGTTCCGGGCTCAGGCGACCGGTTCGGCGAGGCCCTCGATGTGGGCGTGGTCGTTGAACCCGAGGAGCGTGAAGCGGCCGCTTTTCGAAAACTGGAGCCGCGTCAACGAGGTGTTGTCGACGGCGAACGACCAGGTCGCCTCGATCGGCAGGGCGAGGAACTCCGCGAGCATCGCCATGATCGCGTTGCCGTGGGAGACGACCATGACCGTCCCGCCGCGATGGGTGCTGACGGCGTCACGGACGGCCTCCGTGGTCCGGGCGCGGATGGCTTCGAAGCCCTCGCCGTTCGGCGCTGTCGCCCGGCAGAGGAAGAACTGGCGCATCAGGTCCGGGTGGGCCTCGCCGATCTCGCTGCCGGGGCGGGCTTCCCAATCGCCGTAGTACATCTCGCGGAGGCGCTGGTCGAGCTGCATCGGCGGCGCTTCGAGCGATTCGAGCGCGTGCTCCCCCGTTTTCACCGCGCGCGAGAGGTCGCTGCTGTAGACGCCGTCGAAATCCGTGCCGGCGAGCCTGCGCCCCAGTGCCCGTGCCTGGGCGACGCCAAGCGGCGTGAGGTCCGTCTCCGAATGCCCGCAGAAGCGGCCTTCGATGTTCCCGTAAGTCTGGCCGTGGCGGACGACGAAGACGCGTGTGGTCATGGTTCCGAGTCTAGCGGGCGCTCCGGCTACCGTCCCCGGCGTTTGCGGGGGCGGAGGTGGGCGGGAAACCGCGACGTTTTACGAACGTTTTACATGGCATTGGCAACCCGAATGCGTTCCCGCGCGTTTTCCTAATGCACGTACAGCGGCCGCTTGCTACGGTAACGTTCACGCAGCCGGGACCGTTCCCGCGCCGCCCCGGGAGGGACAATGAAGTCTGCCACCCACAAGATGTTCGCACTCACGGCCGGGATGCTCTTGCTCGCGGCCGTCCTTGGCAGCTCGCTGGGCATCGCCGCTGGACAGGGGCGCAGGGATGCTACCGGCGCGGCGGTCCCGCTGGTGGTCGGCCAGAACTACACCGGGCCGCTCGGCAACCAACCGGTGACACCAGAATCATGGCTCTCCTGCCTCCCCGCCCAGTCGTGGTCGGCGCTCTATTCGTGGGACGCCGCCAACCAGCAGTGGAAGCACTACTTCAACACCGCCAGGGGCATTCCCGCGTACGTGAACAAGGCCGAAGTCGGGGGGATCCTGACCCTCACTCCGCCCGCGGGTGTGGCTCTGATCATGGAAGTGAAGGTCGATAACCCCTTCTTCAAGGACTTCAGTTACGAAAGCTGCCCGTAGCCGCGCCCGGCAAGCGCCCGGCCCGGAGAAGCCCCTCCCTGTGAGGGGCTTTCGTTCGTCCCCGGCCGTCGCCCGTAGAATAGGACCGAGGGACGAGGACTGAGTGCTCAGTGCTCAGAGCTGAGTGCTCAGTGCTCAGTGCTGAGTGCTGAGTGCTGAGTGCGAACCCCTACCACCTTCCCGGAGGTCCCGTTGGCCGCAGTGATCAAGCTCCGCAAGGAACACCTGGAGGCGATGATCCAGCACGCGCTGGAGGATGCGCCGGTCGAATGCTGCGGGGTAGTCGCGCTCAACGGTGGCACTACCTCCGGCATCTTTCGCGCCCGGAACACCGAAGCGAGCCCCTATCGCTTCAACATCGACCCCCGTGACTACCTGAAGGTGGAGCGCACGATCGACGCCGAGGGGGGAAGCGTCGCCGGGTTCTACCACTCCCACACCGGCACGGACCCCATCCCCAGTCCCACCGACGTCCGCGCGATGACCGGCGCCGGGTTCACGCCGCCCTTCATCCACTTCGTCATCGGCGTGAAGGACCGCGACCACCCCGTGGTCCGGGCCTGGCACATCGAGGATGGCGACAAGACGGAGCAGAGCTACGACCTCGTCGACTGAACCCCGCACCCCCTGGCCGCTGCGCCGAAGCTACCGGGCGCCCTACCTCCGGGTGGGCGGAGGCGACTTCACCTGGGGTTCGCGGACCTACCTCATGGCGATCATCAACGTCACCCCCGACTCCTTCAGCGGCGACGGCACGGGCGGCGACGTCGAGGCCGCGGTAGCGCTGGCGAAACGCTTCGAGGCTGAGGGCGCGGACATCCTCGACATCGGGGGCGAATCCACCCGGCCGGGCGCAGCACCGCTTTCGCCCGCGGACGAGGAGGCCCGGGTGATCCCCGCGATCGAGGCCGTCCGCGCCGCCACGGCCCTCCCCCTTTCGATCGACACGCGGCACGCGGAGGTAGCCTGCGCGGCGCTGGCAGCAGGGGCGGCGATGGTCAACGACGTCACCGGGCTCCGGGGCGACCCCGCGATGGCCGAGGTCGTGGCAGGAGCGGCCGTACCCCTTGTGGCGATGCACAACCAGCGCGGCCGCCCCTTCAACGACGTCGCCGGTGACATCCGCGCCGGCTTCGAAGCGACCCTCGCCCTCGCCGATGCCGCCGGGATCGACCGCGGCAAGATCATCCTCGACCCCGGCTTCGGGTTCGGCTGGACGCCGGAACAGAACCTGGAGATGGTCCGCCGCCTGCCCGAACTCTGGGACTTCGGCCTGCCGCTCCTCCTCGGGCCGTCGCGGAAGTCAACGATCGGCCTCATCCTCAAGGCGGAGGTCGACCAGCGGCTGGAGGGCACGGCCGCAGCAGTCGCGCTTTCTATCGCCGCCGGAGCCGACATCGTCCGCGTCCACGATGTCGCCGAGATGGCACGGGTGGCGCGTGTCGCCGATGCGATTGCGCGCGGCAATTGGCGGTCCGGGGCGCCATGACGCGCGTCGTCGTGGCCCTCGGTTCGAACCTGGGCGACCGCGCGGCGAACCTCCAGGCCGCCATCGAATTGATAACGGCGGCAGGCGTCCTCGTCGATGGCGTGTCGTCAGTTTGGGAGACGGAACCCATACCCGCGGACCAGCCGGCCTACCTGAACGCCGTCGTCACCGGCAAATGGGACGGCGACGCCCACCGTCTGCTGGCCGCCCTCAAGCAGGTCGAACAGGCGCTGGGACGGCGGCCGGAACGCCGCTGGGGACCGCGCCCCATCGACCTCGACATCCTCTTCTTCGGCGACGAGCAGCTGGACACGCCCGAACTGACCGTTCCGCACCCGCGGATCGCCGAGCGCGCGTTCGTCCTGGTGCCGCTGTCGGAAGTCGTGCCCGGGCCGCTGCCGGTGCTCGGCGCGCGTGCGGTGGAGCTGCTCGACCGAATTGGCCTCCAGGGTGCGAAACGAACGGGAGTGGCGTTGCGGCGGCCCCTCACCCCCGGCCCCGCGCCCGCGGAGCGGGAGAGGGGAGCCAAACGCATCGCCCGGGGTGGTGAGGTCTCCGGGCGGTAGGGTCGTGTCAGGCGTGGAGCTACACGCAGTCGTGGTCGTCGAACTTTTCGCCGCCGGTGAGGTGAATGGCAGAGGCCCAGGCCGAGAGCACGGCAGCCCCAAGGAAGCCCAGCGCCACCGGCTTGCCGATGAGGAGCGAGCCCCTCACCGCCCATCGCGCCATGCGCAGGGCCAGCAGCGCACCGCCCGCGAACGCCAGGCCGCGCCAGAGCATCGGCATCTCGGGGATGAGCCCTTCGCGCACGCCCGAATCGGGCTTCGGAGGCATCTCGTGGCCGTGCTCGTGGCCAGCCGTCCCGGGATGGGCCTCGGCGCTCATCAGTCGCGCATGTCGGGCGGGAGGAGGTTGGGGATGCCGTCCTCGATCGGGTACGTCTCGCGGCACCCGCTGCAGACGAGCTTCCCTTCCACCACCTCGCCGTCTTCTTCGCGGTCGGCGGTGAGGGTCAGCTCGGCCCGGCACATGGGGCAGACGAGGATCTCCATCAGGTCGTGTCGCATGGCGCCATCGTACATCCGCGGGCGGCTGCGCACATCCAACTTGAACCTTGCCGGGTGCTGCCCGAACGTGAGCGCCATGGACAACCCCCGGCCTTCCCCGCGACCGCCCCGGTTCGAAGCCCGATGAACTGGCTCGACGTCGTCCTCGTCGTGGCGATCGGCGTCATGACCTACCGGGCATGGCGCAACGGTTTCATCCTCGAACTCGTCTCCCTGGGCACGCTCATTCTGGCCGTGCCGATCGCCGGCATCTTCTACGACGACATGTTCCCGAAGGTGCAGCCGATCGTCGACAACGACTTCCTCGCGAACCTGATCTCGTTTCTCTCGATCCTCATCGCCGTCGTGGTTGGCGGGCAGGTCGTCGCCCATCTCCTCCGCCAGAGCGTGGCGATGCTCAACCTGGGGCCGCTGGACCACCTCGCCGGGGCCGTCTTCGGCTTCGTGAAGGCTGCAGTCCTCTGCCAGGTGGTGCTCGTCGCCCTCGTCGTCTTCCCGAAGCCGAACCTGCTCAACGCAATCGACGACTCCAGCGTAGCCGGGACGCTGCTCGACTCCGCGCCGGTGGTGCTGGCGATCCTGCCCGGCACCTTCAACGACGGCATCGACCTCTTCACGAGCGGCGTCGCCGCCCTGAACGGCGCCGTCGGCCCGGACGCGACCCCCACGCCGGCCCGCTGACCCGCCGCTTCCCGCCGGCCGAGCAAAGCCCGACAATACCGGCCTGCGCAGGGAGGGAACCATGGCCGACGTACGGCACCATTTCGTCCAGACAAACGGCATCCGGATGCACGTCGCCGAAGCAGGCGAAGGCTTCCCGGTGGTCATGGTCCACGGCTGGCCCGAACTCTGGTATTCGTGGCGGCACCAACTGAAGGCGCTTTCCGAGGCCGGCTTTCGCGCCATCGCCCCCGACATGCGCGGCTACGGCGACACCGACGCCCCGCCCGACCCGGCCCAATACCGGACGAGCGTCATCTGCGCTGACATCGCCGGGCTGCTGGACGCCCTAGAGATCGAGAAGGCCGTCATCGTCGGGCACGACTGGGGCGGCTACCACATCTGGCAGTTCGGCCTGCGCTACCCGGACCGCACGGAACGCCTGGTGGGCCTGAACACGCCCTACTCGCCGCCGACGCCCATCCCCTCGACACAGGCCCTGCACGCGGCCTTCGGCGAAGGCGACCGCGGCTACTACATGCTTTACAACCAGAAGCCCGGCCAGCCCGAAGCCGAGTTCGAAGCCGACATCCGCGGGAACATCGCCAAGGTGATGCACCCCTACACGCGGGCGCAGGACCTCTGGACGATGGCGACGCTCGGCGGCGATGGCAGCGGCATGTACACCCGCATCCCGACGCCCCCCGCGGACCAGATGCTCCTGACGGAGGCGGACCTCGACGTCTACGCGAAGGCCTTCGAGCGCTCCGGCTCCCGCGGCGCCTTCAACTGGTACCGGGCCATCGACCTGAACTGGGAAGACGCCCGCGCCCTGCCGGACCCCGTAATCCGTGTCCCGGCGATGATGATCACGGCCGAAAACGACCTCATCCTCCGGCCGGAAGCCGCCGAGCCAATGCGGCAGTGGATCCCCAACCTCCGGATCGAGCACATCAAGAAGTGCGCTCATTGGACCCAGCAGGAACGGCCGGAGGAGGTCAACCGCCTCCTCATCGACTTCCTCGGGGACCTGCGGGGGTAGGCTCGGCCCGCTACATCCGGCGCATGCGGCGGCGGAAGATGCGCCGGCGGGCGCCCAGTGGCCTGCGGGGGAAGAAGAAGAGCCTGCGAAGAAACATCCCGGTCCTCGGAGGGAAACGCCCTCGGTTCACGATCGAGATGGCACCGGGAGCGGGAAAGGTGACGGGCGAAGGCTCAGCAGCAGTTCGTTTTGGCCGCGGGGGCCTGTTCCGGCGGGCAGCAGACGTCGTTGCAGAAGCGCGCCAGCCAGCGCACCGTCTCCGGGTCGAGGCAGTAGCAGGGGTCACCGTCGGAAGAACCACGGACGATGCCGGCCTCCTTAAGCACCTTCAGGTGCTGGGACACAGTCGACTGCGCCAGCGGGAGCACCTCCACCAGGTCGGCGGTGATGCAGGCGTCCCGGCGAGCGAGTTCGGTGACGATGCGGATACGGGCGGGATTGCCGAGCGCGCGGAAGACGGCGGAGGCGCGCTCCTCTTCGTCCGTGAGTCCCTCGATGGCTTTCATACCGCGATCGTACCGCCTCCGGGGCACCGGCGTCATTGCGCAAAGGCGGTGCAGCGGCCCGGCGGTGCCGCTACCATGGGCTCATGGAACCGGTGGACTACATCGCCCGCCTGAAGCGGACCTACGCGAAACTCGGGTACCCGGCCTACCAGTGGGTGCACAGCGAAACCCCGCCGCCATGGGCGCCGGTCCGCAAGCCGCTTTCGGAATCGCGGCTGGGGCTGATCGCCTCCGGCGGGATCTACGCCGCGGGACAGGTCGCCTTCCACTTCAAGGACGACACCGGCATCCGCGCCATCCCCCGCGACGTGCCCACAGCCGAACTGCGGACCGCCCACTTCGCCTACGACCAGACCGACGCTCGCAGCGACCCCAACGTCGTCTTCCCGATCGACACCCTTCGTAACCTCGTCGCCGAGGGAGTGATCGGCGAACTCGCGAGCCACGCCTACACCTTCATGGGCGGGATCTACTCGGCCCGGCGCGTCCGCGAAGACGTTGCCCCGGCCCTCCGCCAGCGCCTCCAGGACGAACGGGTCGACATCGCCCTCCTGGTGCCCGTCTGACCGGTTTGTCACCAGTCCGTGGGACTGGTTGCCCGCGAAGTCGAAGCGGCCGGCATCCCGACGCTCTCGATGACCAGCGCCCTCGACATCACCCGCGCGGTGAACCCGCCGCGCGCCGCATTCCTCGACTACCCCCTGGGCCACACCACCGGAAAGCCCCACGAACCCGCCCTCCAGCGGGCGATCATGCTCGAGGCGCTGGATGCCTTCACCTCCCTCCGCGAGCCCGGCCAGGTGAAGCACCTCCCCTTCC
This sequence comes from Chloroflexota bacterium, assembly GCA_016234445.1. Taxonomy (GTDB): domain Bacteria; phylum Chloroflexota; class Dehalococcoidia; order Tepidiformales; family Tepidiformaceae. The sequence continues at coordinate 610,319 of JACRBT010000004.1, forward strand.
GCTGGGACGAGGACGAAAGGTGGAAACACGGAATGGCCGGCACCGACACCCGGACGGAGCGGTTCGACACCCCCCAGTACCAGTGTGAAGAGGACCGCCTGAAAGCGGCCGCGCTGGAACCGGGCGATTGCCCGGTCTGCGGACTGGAAGACCTTTAGCCTTCAACGGCGTCCGGCGACCCGCTAAGCTGGAAGGACAGGGAGGACCCATGCCCACTCGCGTCCAGCCATCCATCGACATCCGCCGCGCCGGCGAGCGTTTCCAGACGGAGATCTCGTGGCTCGATTCGCGGCATTCGTTCTCGTTCGGCCACCACTATGACCCTGAGAACACCCATTTCGGCCTGCTCCTCGTCAGCAACGACGACGTCGTCCGTCCGGACACCGGCTTCTCCACGCACCCGCACCGTGACATGGAGATCGTCACCTGGGTGCTCGAAGGCGAACTCGAACACAAGGACTCCGAGGGCCACACGGGTGTCATCCACCCCGGGCTCGCCCAGCGAATGAGCGCGGGGACCGGGATCTGGCACTCGGAGATGAATGCCACCCGCGGCGGTGACGTCCACTTCGTCCAGATGTGGGTTGTGCCTGACACGGAAAGCATCCGGCCCGCTTACCAGGAACTCGACATCGGCAAGGAACTGGCGAAGGGCGGCCTCGTACCTGTCGCCTCCGGGCGGGGCCACGAAGCTGCCATCTCCATCCGCCAGGAAGGCGCGACCCTCTGGGCGGCGCGGCTCAAGGTGCGGGAGTCCGTCCGCCTGCCCACCGCGCCGTTCGTCCACCTGTACGTCGCCGATGGAGACGTGACGGTTGGCGGCGAGACGCTTGGCCGTGGCGACGCGGCGCGCATGACCCACGCCGCCGAGGGTCAATCGCTCACCGCCGGGTACATGGGCGCCGAGGTGCTGATCTGGGAGATGCACGGCCGCCTGGGGTAGTCAGGCGATGGTGAACGTGGCCCCCTCGAGGCCGGGGCTGTAGCGGAAGGGCCACTGCCTGGAGCCAAGGGCCTCGGCCGCCATCGCGTCGAGCATCTCGTCGGCGTGGGACGGGTCGTGGTGGAACCCGACCAGGTGCTTCACCCCGGCCAATTCGGCCAGGCGGAACGCGTGCGTGATGGTGCAATGGCCCCAGCCCGCCCGCACGGCGTACTCGGCGTCGATGTACTGCGTGTCGTGGATGAGCAGGTCGGTCCCGGCGGCGAGGTCGAACCCTGACATCCAGCGGGCCGGGCCGGGGAAGTCTTTCATGCCGAGCGCCGGTTCGTGATCGGGCATATAGGTGAGGCTCCGCCCGCCTTCGCTGACCCGGAACCCGAGCGTGGGCCCGGGGTGCGAGATCAGGTCCGCGGAAACCTGGAAGGGGCCGATCGCGAGTTCGCCGCGCATCAGGTCGTGGATCTGGAGGTCGCAGGGGAGGTCCCGGAGAAGGACCGGGAAGAGCGGCGGCGAGAGGTAGCGGGTGAGCCGTTCGCGCAGGTGCATGGTGGCCGACGACGGCCCCCAGATGTGAACCTCCATCCCCGGCGTGAAGAGCGGCGCGAAGAACCCAAGCCCCTGGACGTGGTCCATGTGGAGGTGCGTGAGGAGGATGTCCACGCGCTTGAGCCCGGGCTCGAACGACGCCCCCAGGCGGCGGATACCCGTGCCCGCGTCGAGCACGAGGACGGCGCCGCCGGCTGAGCGGACTTCGACGCAGGAGGTGTTGCCGCCGTAGCGGACGGTCTCAGGGCCGGGCGCGGCGAGCGAACCCCGCGTGCCCCAGAGCGTCGCCTTCATCGCTTGTGCGCTTCCCAGAACATGGCCACGGCCCCGAGGAAGCCGCCCTGCTGACCCTCGATGGGAAAGGCGGTGGCTTCGATCAGGCGGGTGACGCCATCGAAGCCGCGGATGTGGAGGCGCCGATGGGCCGGCTGGCGCCGCAGCAGGGCGACCCCGAGGGGGTGTTTCGTCCGCGAAACCGGGGCGCCGGCCTCGTCCGTGGTGACGAAGATCTCGGCGAGCCGCTCCAGGGGCACTTCGTCGAATTCGTCGAACCGGTGGCCCAGCAGCGCCTCGGCCGGTTCGTTGAAGAAGAGGAGCTTGCCGTCGGCGCCGGCGATGAACACGGGGAGCGCCAGGTAGCTCGCCCACTGGCGGAGGAGGATAAGTTCGATGGCTAACTGTGCCAAGGCGGCCCCCCGGCGCGACGACGAACAGGAGCTTGCATCTGGAGCATTCTAGGCGATGCTCATGCTACCCCGCGCCGTCAGTGTGATGGGCCCAACAGACCGTCCGGCTACGGGCGGATTTCCCGGGCGTAGTCGCGCCCGCCACGGACCGTCACGCGCATGATCGCCCCCGCCCGCGAATCGTCCTCGACCAGTTCGACGACGCCTGCGGCGATGTCCTCCGGCTGGAGAATCCCCCCGAGCATGCGCTTCGTCTCTTCAAGGCGCTCCTCGTTACCGTCGCGGTGGACGAGCGGCGTATCCACGTAGGAAGGGCAGATCGCGTTGACGCGGATGCGCGCCTCCGGGGCGAGGTAGGCGAGGGAACGGCTGAAGTTCACGACGCCCGCCTTCGAGGCGGCATAGACGGGCGAGACCGGCATCGGCAGCAGGCCGCCCATCGAGGCGGTGTTGACGATGACCCCCCCGCGGCCGCCCTTGCGAAGCTCACGCACGGCAATCCGGGTCGCGTCGATGACGGCAGTGAGGTTGATGTCGATGATCCGCTGCCAATCGCCGGAGTCGTCGCCGAAGAGGTCTTCGCCGCCGATGCCGGCGTTGTTGAAGGCGATGTCGAACCGCCCGAAGTGGTCCACGGCCGAGGCGAAGGCGGCGGCGAGGTCTTCGGTCCGGGTCACGTCGCAGTGACGGTAGATGGCGATCCCGCCGGCCGCGCCGACGAGGTCCACGGTCTCGGCGCCGCCTGCCTCGTTGATGTCCGCAACGATGACGCGGGCTCCGCGTTTCGCCAGCGCGACCGCCGTCGCCCTGCCAATGCCCGACCCGGCCCCACTGATGACGGCCGCCGTCCCCTGGATTTCCATCGCCGTTCTCCTCTGCTGTTCGTTCTCCCCGAATGTACCGCGTGGCGAGGATGGCCGCTCGCGGGAGGGCACCGTGCCCGGCGATAATGGCCGCCGGCCCTTCGCCGCACCGGAGTTCCCATGCCCATCTACGCTGTCGGCGGCAAGGTCCCCAGCATCCACCCTGAGGCATTCATCGCGCCGACCGCGACCATCGTCGGCGACGTCACGGTCCACGCGGGGGCATCCGTCTGGTATGGGGCCGTGGTCCGTGGTGACACCTCGTACGCCGTCATCGGCCCCGGCGCGAACGTCCAGGACGGGGCCATCGTCCACGGGCGGGCGGACCTCCCGGCGATCATCGAACGCGAGGCATCGGTGGCCCACAACGCCATCATCCACGGCGCCCGGATCGGCGAACGGGCACTGATCGGCAACGGCGCCCAGGTCCTCGACGGGGCCGTGGTCGAGGCGGGCGCGCTCGTCGCGGCAGGGTCGGTCGTCCTTGCGGGGGCAGTGATCCCGGCGGGCATGCTCGCCGCGGGCACCCCGGCGACGGTAAAGCGCTCCATCGCCGGAACGCCCAGCGAGGAGTGGGTGACCGGGAACCCGGGCCGCTACGCCCGGCTTGCGGTCGAACACCGCGAGGGCATCCGCGAGCTGGACCGCGACGACGTGCCTCACCCCGGGTGATTGCCCTGAGATGAACTTCTCAAATCGCCTAATTCCTTAACCGGCGGCTTCACCACGCCACGTTTTCGGCTACACTTGGCGGACACTCCAGCGTCCGATTCGAGCGAACGGCCAACCATGAACCTTCGCATCCTCCTCAGCCTCCTCCCCGTCGCCGTCTTCTTCGGGTTGAGCCGCGTGGCACCGCCCTGGGTCTCGATTTCCGGCGGGTTCGCCGCCTCGACGCTCGTCTTCGCGACGAACCGGCGCGACCGGCTGATCGGATCGCTCACGGCCTTTGGGTTCGTCGTCGTCGCCATTTCCGCCGCCATCGGCATCATCTGGTCGAGCGAAAAGGCGTACCTCGCTTCCGGGCCGATCGCCGAGTTTCTCTTCGTCCCGCTCTTCGGGGTAAGCATGATCATGCGGCGGCCCCTCGTCGGCGGGATCTCGCAGGAACTCTTCCCGAAGATCGCGGGGCGGCTGGCGAAGGACGCGCCGGTTTTCATGTGGCTCTCCGTGGCCTGGGCGATCTTCGACTTCTTCCTCGGCCTTACCCGCGCCCTGATGCTCTCCGACCTCTCCGTCGGCGAGTACATCATCTGGAGCCGGGTGGTGACCTGGCCCTTCAGCGCCGCGCTCCTGGGGGCGACCGCCTACTTCATCTACCGCGAGGCAAAGCGGCTGGAAGCGGACCTGGATTCGCCCGTCGTCGAGCCGGCGCCGTCGTCTCCGGCCCTCTCCCGGGGCGTCGAAGCCGCGCCCTGACCCTCACCCCCCGGCCCCCTGCTCCCACTGCGTGGGCGAGGGGGAGTGCGGCCTGCGGCCTCAGGGCGAAGTGGACGCCTTCGGCGCGTCGAAGTAGGCGCGCAGGGCCGGGGCCTGTTCTCCCACTTTCCGCATCGCCGCGGCGACCTGCGCCATCAGTTCCGGGCTGTCTACGTAGTAGTTCCCGCCGACCTGGAACTCGACGTGGGCCATCGCTTCGGCGACGGGGCAGTCGCCCTTATGGTAGACGACAGGTTCGTCGGCGATCGCCCAGGGGTAGCCTCGGCCGAAGTAGTCGTGGTTCTGGAACCGCGGCCGCAGGTAGAGTGGCACCCGCACGTAGATCCCGGCGTTCACGCCCTCGGCCTTCAGCGCCTCGACGAACTCGGTGCGCGAAAGGGGGATGATGCCCGGGCGGTAGACGAAGGGGATGTTGTAGTAGGCGTGCCGGTCGGTCTCAGGGAGTTCCGCCGGGATTTCGATGAAGGGCAGGTCGCGCACCTGGTCGTAGAGGTCGCGGGCGTTCCGTCCCCGGGCGAGCGTCCACTGCTCCAGGTACTTCAGCTGGACGTTCGCCATCGCCGCCGACATCGAATGCATGCGGTAATTGAAGGCGAGGCTGTCGATTTTCTCCCGGAACTCCGGCAGTTCCAGTTCGGCGTACAGGCGTTGGGGGTGGGTCCCCATGCTCATCGCGCGCTCGTAGACCACGCGGTCGTCGCAGACGAGGATGCCGCCTTCGCCCCCGGTCAGGTTCTTCGACGCCTGGAGCGAGAACGCGCCGACGGTCCCCCACGAGCCGACGAGACGGCCGGCGTGTTTGCCGCCGTGGGCCTGGGCGCAGTCTTCGATGACGGCGAGGTTATGGCGCTTCGCGACCTCCATAATCCGGGTCATGTCCGCCGGGAAGCCGAAGATGTGGACAACGACGATCGCCTTCGTCCGGGGCGTGATCTTCGCCTCGATCGAGGCCGGGTCGAGGGTGAAGGTGTTTCGATCGATGTCGGCGAAGATCGGGATGGCCAGGTTCTGGAGCACGCAGCTCACGGAGGCGCCCCAGGTGAAGGGCGAGCAGATGACCTCGTCGCCCGGCTGCACCCCGGCGCCGTGGAGCGCCAGCATCAGGGCGGCCGTGCCGCCGTTGACCGCGAGGGCGAACTTGCGCCCGTGGAGCGCAGCGAATGCACGCTCGAAGTCGCCCTGCGTGCCCTCGGCGCCGACCGGGCAGAGCGTCTCCTCGGTGATGACGCGCGTGATCTCGGCAAGCGCCTCGGCGTCGACCAGCGGCCATGGCGGCAGGGCGGCCGTGACGGCGGGCGTCCCCCCGAGGAGTGCGGGCTGGCTCATCGTTGCACCCACGCTGCGAAGTGAGGCGAGTATCGGGGCTGCGCTACCACCGCGGCAAGACGCGGCGGGGTACACTCCCGCCATGCCGGAACTGTTCGAACGCCTGCGAGCGCTTTCGCTCGCCTTCCCGGGCGCCTACGAGGATTGGCCCTGGGGCCACGAAGACCCCGTGTTCAAGGCCGCGAACAAGAAGATCTTCGCGATGACCGGCCACGACGCGGAGGGCGTTCTGCGGGTAACGGTAAAGCTCTCGCCGGACGAAGCCGAAGCAGCGCTGATGCTCCCTTTCGTCTCGGTCGCGGCCTACGTGGGCCGCTACGGCTGGGTGACGGCCCGGGTGGAACAGGGAGTGGAGTTCGACATCGCGACAGAGTGGGTCGCGCGAAGCCATGAACTCGTGACCGCGAAGCCGGGCCGCCGCCGCTAACGGGCCAATGGCCCCCAATTTCCGGCCCTTGTGGCCTCGCGAAGGGGTTGACACGTCCGCGACACTGGGACCGTAATGGTTTCCCCAGCCGATCAGCCACGCCTGCAGGACAGCTGCGAAGTCAGCCGGGTAGCCCGGAAAGACGAGTCCCGGGTGCAGCAATTCTGCGCCTCGCCGGGAGTTCACTACATCTGCCTCGGCGCCTGCAGTTCCCACCACGACCCGGCGGGCGCGTTTTTCGGCCCGGCCGCCGCGGCGGGAGACATTGTCCTGGTCGCGACGTCGCCGCCCGGTGACCTCTCCGGCTTCGCGGGGGTGCGCCGCAAGGAAAGCCCCTGCGAAGACATCGGCGAACTGACCCTCCTCCTCCGCGCCGGCCACCACCGGGACGAAACCACCGTCGCTCTGCTTCGCGCGGCGGCTCGGGACGCCCGGGCGGCCGGTATGCGGCGGCTGGAGACGCAACTCTGCAGGGAGACGGGCCACACCCTGGAGGAGTTCCGGCGGGCGGGGCTCCATGCGCTCTCGACGCTCAACCTGGGTGGGGTGACGGAAGTCGCCCTGGAGATTGACGCGTTCGATTCCTGACATCTGTGATTTTTCGAACAAATACGGCCACAGGGCCGTGTTTTGTTGGGCCTTATGACCTGCATCATTGACGGTAAGGGCGTCACGATGCCCCGAGCGATTCAGAGAGGTGCAATGTCTTGAGCAAGGAGCCCATTTCTTCGATCCGGGTCGGCCGCCGCCGCTTCCTCAAGGGGGCCGGCGTTGTCGGCGCGGCGCTTCCGGTGGCGGGCGGGCTGGTCGCAGCCGCCTGCTACAGCGAGCCGGAGACCGCCAAGTCCGAAGGCAGTCCCGCTGCGTCGGGCGCCACGCCAGCCGGCGGCGGCAGCACCGGCGGCGTCACGGCCCAGGTCGACTGGCAGAAGATCGACAACGACCACAAGAAAGGCGTCGAAGACTTCCTCAAGAACCAGGCGACCCCTTTGACCAGGGGCAAGGGCATGGTGGCACTCCAGCCCAGGCTCGAAGGGGATGTGAAGGTCTTCGACCTGACGATGGACGAGGTCGAATGGGAAGTCGCCCCCGGCGTCATCGAAAAGGGCCGCGGCTACAACAACATGATCCCGGGCCCGACCATCCGTGTGACCGAAGGCGACAAGGTCAAGATCAATGTCAAGAACAACCTCACGGAGAGTTCCGCCGTCCACTGGCATGGCATCCGCCTGCCGAACAAGATGGACGGTGTCCCCTATGTCACCCAGGACCCCATTGAGCCCGGCAAGACCTTCACGTACGAGTTCCAGCTCCGCAACCAGGGCTCGCACATGTACCACTCCCACCACAACTCGTCGGACCAGGTGAACCGGGGCATGCTCGGCGCCTTCATCGTCGAACCCAAGGACAAGTCGACGTACCCGAAGTACGACAAGGAAGCCATCCTGATCATGAACGACACGGCGCTGGGCTTCACGCTCAACGGGAAGAGCTTCCCGGCGACTGACGCGCTCGTGGCGAAGAAGGGCGAGAAGCTCCTCGTCCGCTGGATGAACGAGGGCATGCAATACCACCCCATGCACCTCCACGGCCTTTCGATGACCGTCTTCCAGCGCGACGGCTACCCCATCAACCCGCCCTACGAATGCGACACGATCGACGTCCCCCCGGGGAACCGGTTTGACTGCATCATCGACTGCAACGAGCCGGGGCTCTGGGCGTTCCACTGCCACGTGCTCTCTCACGCCGAGAGCCCGGCCGGGTTCTTCGGCCTGGTCACCGTCCTGGTCATCCAGGAATAGTTCCCCCGGTTCCCCCTCTGAAGAGAGCCCGGCATGCCGGGCTCTCTTCATTCCCGGGTGATTCCCACAAGAACTCAGGCGGCCGGCGGGACGGCCGCGACCGCGGCCGCCGGGCGGGCGCGCGCGCCCACAAGTTCGCGGAAGACGAGGATGAGGACTGCGCATCCCGCGAGTTCCGCCCACCCCAGCGCGGGGAGGAGCACGTCAAGGCCCGTGCGCTGGCCAACGAGGCCGGCCACGGCCGTCCCCACTTGCGCCAGCCCGAGAGTGAACGGGAAGAGGCTGAGCACCCGCCCGCGGACCGAGTCGTCGACCATGTGCTGCACCAGCGTGCTCGCCACGAGCATCGTGCCCGTGAAGGCGAACCCCATTCCGTAGTCCGAAACGGCGGTCAGGGGAATGAAGCGGGAGTATCCGAACCCGAGGGCCGCGACGCCGAACAGCGTTGAAACGGCGACCAGGGTGGAACCTCGCAGCGTCAGCCCGCGCATCCGTGCCAACCCCACCGACGCGGTCAGCGAACCAAGCCCCCAGGTCGCGCCCATCAGGCCCACCTGCGCCGCCGTGAAGCCCAGCACCTCGATTTCGAACATCGGCCCCAGCGGTGTCGCGATCGGCATCCCCAGCACCTGGACGACGGCCACGATCGCGAGCGTCGCCAGGATCGGCCGCCGGCCCCGGGCGTAGCTGAGCCCGGCCCGGATGTTGGCGACCATCGAAACCGCGGTGGCGCCGCCCCGGCTCTGGAAGCGAAGCATGGCGATTAGCGGGAGGATCCCCAACCACGCCAGCAGCGAGCCCGCGTAGACCACGCCCGATGGCATCGCCCCATTGAGGAGCCCCACCAGCGGCAGCGAGAGCGGCATCGTCAGCTGGCCCGCAACCGACATCAGCGCGATCGCGGCGCCGACGTTCTCGCGCCCGGCGGCGGCAGGGATGCTCGCGCTCCGGGCGGGCGAGTCGATCGACTGCACGCCCGCGGCCAGGAACGTCCAGGCGGCGACGGCGGCGACCGTCGCTTCCCCGAAGGGCTGCGCGATCATGAGCCCGGCGATGACGGCGTGGGCGCCCAGCGAGAGCGATTCGCAGACAAGCAGCACCCGCCGCCGTTCGACGCGGTCGGCGATCGCGCCCCCGGCGAGGCTGAACAAGACCATCGCCGCGCCCCGGCTCGCCGCCAGCACACCGGAATAGACGACCGCACGCTCCGGGAAGTCGTGGTTCACCCAGAACACCTGGGTCATCAGGTGGAAGGGTGTGAGGATGCCGACGAGCACCGACCCGGCGAGGAGCAGCCGGTAGTCGCGGCGCGCGAGCGGGCGGAGGGCGGGTCTGCTTTCGAAGTACCCCGGCATCGAAGGGAGCCTTGCGGGAGAAAGGGCGCGGAGCAATGTCCGCGGTCATACCACGGCCGCGCCCAGGCTGGCTTACATGCGGCCAGCGCGCACATCATCGGCATCCAGTGAATGTGCGGCGGCGGCTGCGCTCGACCGCGCGGCCGCGTCGGCTACACTTGCTCCCTCATCCGAAAGCCGGAGCGCGCACTATGTCCGCCGGGGTCGACCCAATCACGCCGATCGCCGTTTCCACCGAACCGCCGCCGGGATACTGGCGCCGCGAGTCGAGCCATTACCCGCAGCCGCTCTCGCCGATGGTGCGGTCGTTGATGGTCGAACCGATCAACAAGGCCTTTCGCGGCGTCTTCGCCGAAACCGGGGCGCTGCTCGAGGGGATCGAGTTTTGCGAAATCGGCGGCTGGGTCTACAACCGCCAGGTGCCCCTCGGCGGCAAGGACCGGAAGGCCCCGCCGAAGTGGTTGATGTGGGTCGCCGCACGGACTGTCCCCAGTCTCCGCTCGCGGATCAAGACGAACCTCGCGGCCATCCGCAGTGACCTCACCTTCCAGTGGGTGGAGCGCTGGTACAACGAGTGGCGGCCCGGCCAGGAAGCGGCCATCACCCGGTTCCGCGCGGTCGACCTGGCTGCGCTCGACGACAAGGCCTTCCTTCAGTACGTCGAAGAACTCCGCCGCTTCTTCGACGAGAGCATCAACATCCACTTCAAGCTCGCGGTGGTGGCGCTGCCGATGGTCGAGCTGGTCTTCGCCTGCGAAGAGATGCTGCAGTGGGACGAGCGCCGCGTGCTCTCGCTCCTCACGGGGCTTTCGACGACAAGCACCGAACCCGCGCGCCGCCTGGCCGAACTCACGCGGATGGCGGCCGGGCGGCCCGCCGTGCGCGACGCGATCTCCCGTGGTGGGCCCGGCACTGCCGCCCGCCTCCCGGCGATCGACGCGGAGTTCGCGGCCGCCTTCGACGCCTACCAGCACGACTTCGCCTGCCGGGCTATCCGTTACGAAGTTGCAGATCCGACGCTCGCGGAACTCCCCGACCTCACGATGACACTGATCCGCGATCAACTGACCCGCAACTACGACCCCGAGGCCGATGCGGCCGCGGCTGCGGCGAAACGCGGCGCAACGGCGTCCGAGGCCCGGGCGGCACTCAACTCACGCCCCGCCGACCTCGCCCGGTTCGACCGCCTCCTTGCCCGGGCGGAGCGCGTCTACCCGGTCCGCGAAGACAACGAATTCACGACCGTGAGCGTGCCCCTCGCCCTCGCCCGCTACGCTGGGCTGGAGGCCGGCCGCAGGCTCGTCGCCCGCGAGGAACTCGCTGACCCGAACGACGTCTTCTTCCTCGAGTGGGAGGAGATGACCGCGCGCCTGGCGTCCAGCGGCGACGCCCGGGCACTGGTCGCCCATCGTAAGGGCGAACGAAAGTGGACGCTCGAACATCCAGCCCCACCCGCATATGGGACGCCACCGGGCCCTCCGCCATCGTTCGACGCCCTGCCGAAGGAGTCGGCCGTGGCGATGAAGGCCATCCTCTGGGCCACCCAGCGCGTGTTCGAAGAGGACCGCGCGGCCCAGAAGCAGGTGATCAGCGCGACCCTCAGGGGCATCGGCGCGGCCCCGGGGCGCTACACCGGCCCCGTCCGTGTCATCCTCAGCGAAGAAGAATTCGACAAGATCGAAGCGGGGGACGTGCTCGTCTGCCCGATCACGTCCCCCGTCTGGTCGATCATCTTCCCCAGCGTCGGCGCCCTGGTCACCGACACCGGCGGGATCCTCTCGCACCCGGCGATCATCTCGCGGGAGTACGGCGTCCCGGCCGTCGTCGCGACCGCCAACGCCACCGCCCTCCTGAAGGACGGCCAGGTCGTCACCGTCGACGGCGACCGCGGGGTCATCGAAGTTGCCGTCGCCTGACCGCCTGCGACCGGGCGCTGCTTAGTCGGGCAACAGCGGCCGGAGGACGTCCTTCGCACCCTCAGGGCCGGTAAGACGAAGCCGGATGGCGGCGCCGTCCCCCGTCGGCCACTCGAGGGCAAAGTTGAGGAACGAGCAACAGCGGCGTTCTAGCGTGACCCACTCGGCAACCCTGCCGTAGAGCCCCGGTCGAGCCTCCAGAAGCAAGGCAAATCCGTCGACAAGTTCCTCGGCCCCCGTGATGGCGCCGCGCAACTCCGCGAGCAGGTCGCGATGGCGCACGGTCTCCGCGGGTTCGAATACGTCCAGGTAGCAGGCGATAGCCGCTGAGTCGCCGAATGTGCGCATGTGTCAGCTCTTTCGGCCGCCCGGGCCCGTCTACCTCGCCGGCCTCTCGGCGACCACCGCAGCCGAGGCGATCCCGGCGCCGCCCGGGTATTCCTTCGCGTCGGAGGTGACGTTCACGAACCCGGCAGCGCGGATCTTCGCCAGGTAGTCGCTCTCCAGGAGCGCCCCGGCAATGCAGCCCGCCCACTTCTCCATGTCGTCCTTCACCGACTCCGGCACCGACTTCGTCCAGACGATGTCCGAAACCTGGAGACGCCCGCCCGGGCGAAGGACGCGGAAGGCTTCGCGGAAGACCTGGTCCTTGTCGGGCGAGAGGTTGATGACGCAGTTCGAGATTATGACGTCGACGCTGGCGTCCGCCATCGGGAGGTGCTCGATTTCGCCAAGGCGGAACTCGACGTTCCGGGCGCCAACCTTCTCCTGGTTGCGCCGGGCGAGGGCGATCATCTCCGGGGTCATGTCGACGCCGTAGACGTTGCCGGTCTCCCCGACCATCTTTGCGGCGAGGAAGCAGTCGATCCCGCCCCCGGACCCGAGGTCGAGGACGACCTGGCCGGGCTTCAAAGCTTCGATCGCGGTTGGGTTGCCGCAGCCAAAGGCGACGTCCCTGACGCTCGATGGCAGGCTGTCGACGTCGGTGCCGGCGTAGAGCTTCGCGATGTTCGTGAGGGCGACGTTGTCTTCGCTGACCTCGTCGCCGCAGCAGGAGGCGCCGGAACTGGCCGCCGGCGCAGCGCAACAGGCGCCGGCGTCGGCCTGGATGACGTCGAGCGATTCAAGCACCGGGCGAACGCGGCCGGCGTAAGCCTTCGAGACGTTTTCGCGGATCTGGGCGTCGGTTCGGGCAGCCATGGGGGGTCTCCTCGGTTCGGGATCATCGATTATTTACGATGCATCGTAAAATTACGATACACCGGAAAAGGCGTCAAGCCCGGCCGCCGGCCTCTGTGAACTTCGCCACACAGGGCGTCAGGCGGAATCCTGCTCTGGCCGGACACCGGGGGGAACCGCCGCGACAGGCGCTGGCGCCGGAGCATGCGACTGTGCCCTGTGCCGGATCATAAACGCTGCCAGCGTCGCCAGCGCGCAGACGGCCACTCCGACCGTGGCGATCCGGACGAAACCCTCCACGATGACCTCCTCCGTCTCGACCCTCACGCTCCCTTCGCCGACGGGGACAAAGTGGTCGGCGGCAGCTACCGCGGCCGCGGACTGCGCCGGTGGAACCGCGGCCAGGCGGTCCGGCAGGGTGGCGTCGACGTGGTAGAGGAAGACGGCGCCGAAGAGGGCGACCCCGAGCGAGGTGCCAATCTGCCGCGACATGGTGAGCGTCCCCGAGGCCAGCCCCGACTTCGCCACAGGCATGGCGCTCACCACGGCCAGCGAGGTCGCCGACATCACCAGGCCGATCCCGAGGCCACGGAAGAGGAACGCGGGCAGGAAGTCCACGTAGCTGCTGTCGCGGTCGAAGAAGAGCAGGATGACGAATGAGATGCCGACGGACAGGGACCCGGCCACCACGACGAAGCGGAGCCTGTGCCCCAACTTCTGGCCGAGGATGCCGGATACGGGCATGAGGATCGCCACGAGGGCCGTCGCCGGGAGGAAGGCCAGACCAGCCTGCAGCGGGCTGAATCCCCAGTAGTTCTGCATGAAGATGCTCGTATAGGGCTGGGAGCCAAAGACGGCCGCGGAAAACAGCCCGGCGCTCACACACGACATCACGAAGGTCCGGCTGCGAAAGAGCGTGAGGTCGACCAGCGGCGCGCGGTGGGCGCGTTCGACCGCGACGAAGACCGGCAGGAGGAGGACCCCGGCCGCGAAACAGCCGACGATCACCGGCGACAACCAGCCTTCGTCGTTGCCCCGGCTGATGGCGAACGCGATCAGGAAGAGGGCCGCCGAGAGGCTCACAAGCCCGCCCCAGTCGAGGACGCGGGGCGCGTGGTCGTCGCGGGATTCGGGGACGAACAGCCACGCCATCGCCAGGCCAACGATCCCGACGGGCACGTTGACGATGAAGATCCACCGCCACTGGTCGCCATGGACGAGGAGGCCGCCGAGGATGGGCCCGGCGATGAGCCCCAGGCCCGAGACGCCCCCCCAGATCCCGATGGCGAGGCCCCGCTGATGGGGCGGGAACGCCTGGGTGATGATTGAAAGCGTCCCCGGCATCATGGTCGCGGCGCCAACGCCCTGGAGCACACGAAAGACAATCAGGACCTCGACGCTCTGCGCGGTGGCGCAGGCCGCCGAGGCGAGCACGAAGACCACAAGCCCGGAGATGTAGATCAGCTTTCGCCCGAAGATGTCGCCAAGGCGGCCCATCGCCACCGGGAAGACGCCGACGACGAGCACGTAGCCCGTCACTGTCCACTCGGTCGTGCTGAGCGAGGCGTTGAGGTCGCGCCCGATGGCGGGAAAGGCGACGTTCACGACGAAGGTGTCGATCATGAGCATGCCAAGACCAAGGCAAGCGGCACTGAGGACGAGCCAGCGGGAGCGGGCGGAATCGGGCATTGCGGCGGCCTTTCTCGCCAGTCACTTGATAATCTCAAGCTTCTGGCCCTGCGAAGAACTTCGCGCAGTGCTTGCGAAAAGTCAAGTGACTCGCTAGCTTTGTCCTCGGGACTCGACTGCGGAGGGGGCTAATGCCGCGCGTCTACCGGGGCCAGGACATCTGCCCCGTTGCCCGGACGATGGACATCATCGGTCAGCGGTGGACGGTACTCATCCTCCGCGACCTCAGCCGGGGCATGCGCCGCTATTCGGAACTGCTCGAATCGCTAGGGGGCATCCCCTCGAACTTGCTCTCCGAACGCCTGAAGCAGCTGGAGGCGGATGGCATCGTCACCCGCGTCCTCTACAGCGAGCATCCCCCGCGGGCGGAGTACGAGCTGACGGAGAAGGGCAAGGCCCTGGGACCCGTGATCAAGGCGATGTACCGCTGGGGCACCGAATGGCAGCCCCGGGAAGAGCCGGCCGAGGCGCGGTCGCGCTAGTCACTCAGCCGCGCCCGCCAATAGCCAGGCTTTCGGCTCGTGTGGGCTACGGCAACAACGAGCAGCTCGTCCCCGCGCAACCTGTAGACGATGACGTAGGGGTACCCAGACACGACAACCCGGCGAGTTCCGCCCATGTGCGGTGCTCCCGCCGCCGGGAAATCTCGGACCAACGACAGCGCCGCGTTCAGGCTTGCCTCAAAGCCAGCCAGGGGTTGTTCACCCCAGGCCTGAAACCACTCCAGGGCCTCGACTGCCTCGGCCAACGCCGCACGTCTGAAGCGGAGTCGCACTAGCGGCGGCGTTCAGGGAACATCGCGGCAAGCGCTTCGTCCCATTCGACCCAGTCGCCATCGCCTGCGTCGTGGTCCTTGAGCCGACGCTCGATCTCGGCAGCCCATGCTTCCTCGTAGCCCGGGTCGCGGTCCTCGTCGAGGCTCCCGAGCAGCCGCCCGGCGAGAGCTTCACGCTCTTCCGGCGAGAGTTGCATGGCGGCGGTGAACAGCTGTTCCGCGGTGGTCATTGCCTTCGGCCACCAGTATAGCAGCCGCGCCCGGCCTACCCGCCGCGCAGCGTCGCCCCCAGTTCCTTCTCCAGCCGCTTTAGCAGCCCCGCCTGGATCTTCGCCACGTCGTCGTCCGTCAGCGTCCGGTCCGGCGCCTGGTAGCGAATGCTCACCGCCAGCGACTTCTTTCCAGCCGGGACGCCTTCGCCGCGGTATTCGTCGAAAACGTCGGCCTGGAGCATCACCGAGCCCGACCGGTGGTTCCGCACAAGCTGGAGCACCCGCCCGGCCGGGATGGCCGCATCCACCAGCAGGGCGATGTCCTGCCGCACCTCCGGGAACCGCGAGGGCGGGGTGTACTCCGGCCGCGGAGGGACCGCCCGGGCAATGTCCTCGACCCAGAGTTCCACCAGGAACACCGGCTCGTCGATGTCGAATGCGCGGGCCGTCACCGGGTGGACCTGGGCGACGACACCGACGCGCTCCCTGCCCGCCGCGACCTCCGCCGTGTGGCCGTCGAGGAGCCCGTGGACCGACGCAGGCGCCATTGCGGGCGTGATCCCGAGACGGTCGAAGACGGATTCGACCGCGCCCTTGGCGTCGTAGAAGTCGAGGCGGTCGCCGCCGCCGCGGCCCCAGCGCGTCTCCCGCGCGCCGCCCAGCAGCGCGCAGATGACGGTCCGCTCGTGGGGCAGGTCGGCCTCCGTCGGGAGGTATTCGAACCCAACCTCGAAGAGCCGCAGTGGGCCGTCGTGGTGGCGCCGGTTCGCGGCGTAGGTTTCCAGCAGCGAAGGCCGCATCGAGGTCCGGAGATACGTGTGCTGGGCCGCGACCGGGTTCACCACCGCGAGCGGCGCCATCCGGAGCGCGTCGGATGGTTCAACCACGCGCGCAAGCTTCGCCGTCTCAGTGAGCGTGTACGTGATGATCTCCTGGAAGCCCGCCGCCACCATCAGGTCCCGCAGGCTCTCGCGCGTCTCCTCCACCGGCCGCGGCTCGACGGGCGGGAGGTTGCCGCGAAGCATCGTCGCCGGGAGCTTGTCGTAGCCGTAGATCCGTCCGATGTCCTCGATCACGTCGTCCGGGATCTCGACGTCAGGGCGCCAGTAGGGCGGCTGGACGCTGTAGCGGTCCAGCGGCAGGTGGTGGCATCCGAACCCGAGCCCGCCGAGGATGCGCCGCACCTCGTCGACCGGGACGGCGATGCCCAGCACCTGTTCGATCCGGGCGCCTTCGAGGATGATCGTCCGCTGCGGCTGCTTCCCGGGGAAGACGTCGACCAGCCCGCGGGCGACCTTGCCGCCGGTCAGGCGCTCGAAGAGGTGGAGGGCCCGCCGCTGGGCGTATTCGGCCATCTCCGGACCAATGCCTTTTTCGAAGCGCAGCGAAGCTTCCGTCCGCAGCTTCAGGATGCCCGACGACCTCCGGATGGAGCCCGCCTTGAAGTTCGCCACCTCCAGGAGCACAGTCGTCGTCCGGTCGCTGACCTCGCTATTGCCGCCGCCCATGATCCCGGCGACGCCCACGGGGCCTTCGCCGTCACAGATGACGAGCATCTCCGGGTCGAGTTCGCGATCGGCGCCGTCGAGGGTCTGGAGGCGCTCGCCCGGGCGAGCTCTCCGCGCGACGATTCGCCGCCCACGGACGAGGTCGTAGTCGAAAGCGTGCAACGGCTGCCCGGTTTCGAGCATCACGTAGTTCGTGATGTCGACGACGTTGTTGATCGGCCGCATTCCGAGCCGCAGGAGCCGTTCCTGCATCCAGGCGGGCGACGGGCCAACGGTGACGCCTTCGATGACCGAGGCGGTGAACCGGCGGCAGAGGTCAGGGGCCTCGACCGTCACGGAGATCCGGTCATCTACCTTCGTCGCGGACTCGCTGTAGGTGCGGTCCGGCTCGCGCAAGGGCGCACCGGTCAGGGTCGAAACCTCGCGCGCGAAGCCGAGCACCCCGAGGAGGTCGGCCCGGTTCGCCCAGGTGGAGATGTCGAAGACCACGTCGCCGAGCTCTTCGACCAGCGGCCGCCCGATCCTCGCCTCCGCCGGGAGGACGAGGATGCCTTCGTGGTCTTCGCTCAGGCCCAATTCCTTCTCGCTGAGGACCATCCCGGCCGAGTCGACACCCCGGATCGGCCGCAGCTTCAGCTTCATCGGCTCGCCCGTGTGGCCGTCGATGAGCGTAGCCCCCTCAGTCGCGAAAGCCACCTTCTGGCCCGCGGCGACGTTCGGGGCGCCGCAAACCACCTGCTGGCGGCCAGAGCCCGCGTCCACCGTGACCAGCCGCAGGCGGTCGGCGTTTGGGTGCGGCTCGACCGCCAACACCTCGGCTACCCTTATCCGCTCGGGGTCCCATTCGGCGCCGATCAGTTCGTACGATTCCACCTCGGCCGTGGCATCGAGGAGGATCCGCTTGAGCTCGGCCGGCGGCAGGTCAACGTCGACGTAATCTCGCAGCCAGTTCAGGGAAAGTTTCATGGCAAGGCTCTCGGCTGTCGGCTGTCGGCTCTCGGGGCGTCCGCGCCAACACTGAGACGCTTCATGAACGTAACCAACATCCGCTGGACGGAGCGCGCGAGGACGGCGAGCTCGTCGTAGCGCCCGTCGTCCAGGTAACCGAGATCACGACCCAAGAGCAGGTGATACTCCAATTCTGTGGCGGAACCGAGTGCGACGACGAGAGGCTGGCGGAACTCGCGCGGTCCTTTGACGGATCCCTCCACGATATTCGCGGCGATGGACGAAGCTGCGCGCCTGGCCTGCGACGTCAGCCCGAAGATCTCGGTACGCGGAAACGGCTCCGTGGCCCTGTAGACTGCCAGCGTAAGGCTGTGCGCATCTTGCCAAACGCGGAGGTCGCGGAATGGCCTCATCCCTGAGCCCCCGTTTCCCGACGTAGCCGCTCACCGGATGCCCCGAGCCCGACAGCCGACAGCCGACAGCCGATAGCCATCAAAACTGCCCCAGAAAACGCAGGTCGTTCTGGTAAAAGTGGCGGATGTCGTCGATGCCCCAGCGGAGCAGGGCGACGCGCTCCACGCCCACCCCGAAGGCGAAGCCGGTGTAGCGGCTCGAATCCCAGCCGGCGTTCTCGATGATCTCCGGGTGGACCATCCCGGCGCCGAGGATCTCGATCCAGCCCGTCCCGTGGCAGGTCCGGCAGTCGGCCCCGGCGCCCCGGCAGATGAAGCAGTCGATCGCCATCTCCACGCCCGGTTCGACGAAGGGGAAGTAGCTGTGGTGGAAGATGATCTTGCGGTCCTGCCCGAAGAGTTTGCGCGCGAATTCGTAGAGCGTGCCCTTCAGGTCCGACATCCGCACACCTTCGTCGACCGCCAGCCCTTCAATCTGGGTGAGCATCCATTCGTGGGTCGCGTCGGTTGCTTCCTGGCGATAGCACTTCCCGGGGACGATGACCCGGACCGGGGGCTCCGCCGTCCGTTCCATCACCCGCGCCTGGTTGGGCGAGGTATGGGTGCGAAGCAGCATCTCGCGTTCGCCGTCGATCAGCGTGTCGACCCAGATCGTGTCCCACATGTCGCGCGCCGGGTGATCTTCGGGGATCCGCATGGCGTCGAAGTTGTAGGCTGCGTACTCGACCTCCGGGCCTTCGGCGACCCGGAAGCCCATCTCGGCGAACGCTCGCACGCAGTCGCGCATGGTCTGGGTCACCGGGTGGAGGCGGCCAAGCGGCTGGGGGCGGCCGGGAAGGGTCACGTCCAGCGCCGCGGTCGTCGCGAGCGCGTCCAGCGCCGCCTTCGCGATGGCGTCCTGGCGGGCGGCGAGGGCGTCGTCGAGGGCGCGCTTGAGGGCGTTGGCGGCGGCCCCATAAGAGGCACGTGCGTCGGCTGGCTGGTCTTTCACGCCGCGAAGGAGGCTGCTCGCGCGGCCATCCTGGCGCCCGAGCCAACGGATCCGCCAGGCTTCAAGCGCGGCGTCTTCCGCGGCCTGCGAAAGCTCCGCGAGGGCTTCTTCCTGGAGTGCGGCGAAATCGGTCATGGAGACACGAGTATAGTTCGGCGGACGGTTAGGCGCGGGGCGCCGCCCTTCCCGAACGTTGCCGGGCGCCCGGCGTACCATGCCTTCGTGGCCCACCTCCGGTTCCCGTCCCACCGCCTGCCAGCGGCTACACTGGTGCTGTCGCTCCTCGCGCTGCTGCTCCTCGCCGCCTGCAACGGGGGCGGGAAGAAGGCCGGGGAACCGGGAGGGTCCGAGTTGGCCGATTCGAATCCGGGGACGCCCGCCTCCGGCCGCTCCTGGGCCGGGAAAGACCCGTCGCCGGAGTTCCCGGGCGGGCTGACCTGGTTCAACGTCCAGCAGCCCCCGACCATCACCGGGCTGAAAGGCAAGGTCGTCCTGCTCGACTTCTGGACGCTCGGCTGCATCAACTGCCAGCACATCATCCCCGACCTCAAGCGACTGGAAGCCGAGTTCGGCGACGCCCTCGTCGTCATCGGCGTCCATTCCGGCAAGTACGCGACCGAGCACGACGACGACAGCGTCCGCGAGGCGATCAAGCGCTACGGCCTCGAACACCCGGTGGTGAACGACCCTGACTTCGTTTTCTGGCGGACCTTTGGGGCGAATGCGTGGCCGACGCTGGTCCTCATCGACCCCGCGGGCAACCTGGTCGGGGGCCACGCCGGCGAAGGCGTCTATCCGCTCTTCCAACCGATCCTCGCCTCGCTCGTCGCCGAGTTCGAAGCGAAGGGCGCGGTCAGCCGGGCGCCGTTCCCGCTCGCGCTCGAAGCGACGACGGCCTCGACCGTGCTTTCCTACCCCGGGGAAGTCCTCGCCGACGAGCGCGGCGGCCGCCTCTTCATCGCTGACTCAGGCCACAATCGCATCCTCGTCGCGTCGCTCGATGGGAAGCTGGAACGCGCAATCGGCACGGGGAGGGAGGGCTTCGCCGACGGCGGCGCGGCCGAGGCGGCCTTCCGGCAGCCCCAGGGCCTCGCGCTCTCGGATGACGGCGCAACGCTCTACGTCGCCGACACCCGGAACCATGCTGTCCGCGCCGTCGAACTCGCCACCGGGAACGTGACAACGATCGCCGGCACGGGTCACCAGCTCGACCGGCTCCCCCGCGGCGAGGCGAAGGCGCGCGAGACGGCGCTGGCCTCGCCCTGGGATGTGCTCGTCCACGAAGGCACCCTCTTCGTCTCGATGGCGGGAGTGCACCAGATCTGGGCGCTGGACCTGGCCACCGGGAACATCGCCGTCTTTGCGGGCACCAGCCGCGAGGGCATCGACGACGGCGACCGTCTGACGCGGGCGACGCTCGCCCAGCCCAGCGGCCTCGCCACGGACGGCCGCTACCTCTACTGGGTCGACCCGGAGTCGAGTTCCGTGCGGCGGGTGCCGTTCGCCGGGCAGGGCGACGTGGAGACCCTCGCCGGCACCGGGCTCTTCGACTACGGCGACGTCGACGGTGACCCGAAGACCGCGCGGCTCCAGCACCCCCAGGGCGTCGCCTTCGCCAACGGAACCCTCTACGTTGGCGACACCTACAACCACAAGATCCGCACGGTCGATGCCGCGAACTGGCGCGTGGGCACCGCCGCAGGGACCGGCGACCGCGGCTGGCGGGATGGCACCGCCGCGGCCGGGGCGCTGGACGAGCCGTCCGGCGTGAGCTTCGCCCGCGGGAAGCTGTACATCGCTGACACCAACAACCACCTGGTGCGCACCTTCGACCCGGCGGATGGGACGCTCGGCACCGTCCGGCTCTCCAACCTGGCGGACGCCTCCGGGGCGCCCGGCGCGAGGACGGAACAAGCCACGTTGCCGGCACAGGTTGTGGCCCCCGGCGCGGCGACGCTGCGGATAACCGTCACCAGCCCGGCGGGGTTCCACCTCAACAGCCTGGCGCCTTCCCGCCTCGCCCTGTCGTCGTCGAACAACGCCGTCATTGAGCCGGGCGAGCGAGAGATCGCCTGGTCGAGCGACGAGGGGGCGGTGTCGATCCCGGTGCCGGTGTCGTTGGGCGAAGGTGCGGCAACCCTGACGGCGCTCGGCGCGGTCTACTACTGCCGGAGCGGCGAAGAGGCCCTCTGCTTCATCCAACAGGTGGAACTGACGCTCCCTGTGACGGTCGCGAAAGGCGCATCGGGCGGCGAACTGGCGCTCTCCTACACCCTCCCGCCGGGCCCCTGAGTTACTCCCCGCCCGGGGCGGGAGACGCCGCCGGCGCCGCCGCCTCGCGGGCATACCTCCACACGAGGAAGAGGAGCACGTCGAAGATCGCCACCGCCACCAGCACGGCGACGACGTTCACCCGGCTGAAGACCTCGATCAGCGAGCCGTTCGGGTTGAAGAGCGTGTGCCAGGCGACGAACGCGGTCGCCGCGAACATCACCGTCCAGGCTACCCGGCTATAGCGGAAGAGGGCATGCCCGCCGCTCCCCGACCACGGCAGGACCTCGAAGAACATCACCTCGACGCCGGAGAGATAGAGGATGAGGAGAAAGTCCTGCAGGTAGGGGGCGTCGACAAAGCCGAGCAGGTGGTCGCCAGCGCCGAGCGTTTCGGCGATGAGCCATGCCCCCAACCACCCGATGGCCGCCACCAGGGCGATGCCCACCCAGCCCATTGCCGACAGGAGGATCCCCTGGCGCTCCGTGAGCTCCTCTTCGTCAACTTCGACGCCGCCGGGGACGCCGATGATGAAGCCCGGGACGAACGAGAGGAGCCGGGAAGAGAGCGCCGCGAACATCGCGAAGACCGAATTCGCCGGGTTCATCCGGAAAGTTGTCTTCGCCCGCAGCTTCAGGGCGTAGAGCAGCCGCCCGAGGTCGTCCGAGAGTTCCACAAGGCCGAGCGAGATACCGAGGCTGACGATGAGGAAGAGCGCTTCCTTGCTGAAGAAGCCGTGCTCGGAATCCAGCGCGCTGAAGAGGAAGCCGTAGGCGGCCAGGACCACCGGGATGAGGGCTACCAGCACTGCTCGCTGGATTGCCGGGTGCCACGACGTGAGGCGGTGGAGGCGGTCGCGCACGCCGCCAATCCAGCGGCCGAGGGCGGACTCGCGCGACTCGACGGTGCCGTCGAGCGCAGCCTGCGTCGTCCCGAAGAGCAACGCAAGCAGCAACGCCAGGAGGAAGTTGGTCGAAACAACCTTCCACTTGAAGGAAACGTCGTTCGGCGTGACGACGTCCGCGGGGAGCTGGGCGACGTGGGGGAGGTCGCCGCCGCCGCGGGCGTCACCGTGGTCGAGGCGGGGACAGTACTCCTGGGCGCAATCTTCGTCGCCGTCGTCGTCATCACCGCCGCCCGACTGGGGGTCCGATTGTCCTGCCACGCCCCCGCCCGGCGTTGCCGTCGCCGTGGGAGACGGGGTAGCAGACGGCGTCGGGACCGGACTGGGCGTCCCCGTCGCGGTCGGGGTGACCGTGGAGGTGGTTGTTGCCGTAGGGGTATCGGCGCCGCCGCCGGGGAAAGTCTGCTCGGTTGGCGTCGCCGTGGGGGTCGGAGTCGGTGTCAATGTTGGGGTCTGCGTGGGCGTCCGGGTTGGGGTGGGCGTTGGAGTCTTCGTGGGCGTCGCCGTCGGCGTGGCTGTGTTCGTGGGTGTGTTCGTGGGTGTGTTCGTTGGCGTCGGCGTGGGCGGTTCGATGACGGTGAAGACCGCCACGACCGCGGATCCCGCACTCGGCTGCACGAAGACGCTGTGATCGCCCAGGGTCGCGTCGCCGGGGATGTCGAACGTTCCCGTCCCACTGCCGTTGAGGACGGGGAAGTTCCCAATCGGGGTGGTTCTCAACGCGCCCCAGTAGATGGTGGCGGTCTTCGCGTCGACGCTGACGCCGGTCACACTGACCTTCACGCCCTGCAGGCCGGCGGGTCCCGCGTCTGGCGAGAGTACCGCTTCCCCGGACTGCGCCAGGACACCACTCAGCGCAATGAGCGCGCTCGCCAGGAGAGCGCCGATCGCGCAACCAAGCGTAAGGACCAGGCTCCACTTTCGCACGAATCGGCCGCTCCCAGCACTCCGGAAAGGTGGCCTATTCTTACAGGAAGCGCTCGCTGTGTCGCGGGTTCGCCCCGCCTTCTTGACACGGGGCCACCCCTTCCTATGATGACCCTCTAAACCACCTCCGGAGGGGGCGCCATGGCCGTCCGCGGTTATGTCCTTATCGAAACCGATGTCGGGAAGGCAAAGGCCGTCGGCGCGGCCATCAAGGAGTTCCAGTACCCCGGCGCCCGCGTCGCCGCCGTCGACACCGTCACCGGGCCCTACGACGTCGTCGTCCAGCTCGAAGCCGATGACCTGGACGTCCTCGGCAACGCGATCACGGACGCCGTCCAGAAGGTCTCGGGGGTCCAGCGGACCACGACATGCCTGGCGGTCCGCCTCGCGTAGAATAGGTCACGCACTCGTGCACGAGGACGTGGCCCGCGAATGACTCACCCCGCTTCCTCCATGATCAGCGTCGACGAAGCGCGCGAGCGGATTCTCGCGTTCTTCGCGCGCCTCCCCGGCGAACGCCAGGGCGTGCTCGACGCCCTCGGCCAGGTGCTCGCCGACGACGTTGTCGCCCCCTTCGACATCCCCCCGCTCGACAACACCGCGATGGACGGCTACGCGGTCCGTGCGGCCGACACCAGCGGCGCGAGCGAGGCGTCCCCGCGCGAACTCCGGGTGGTCGCGGACCTCGCGGCCGGCTACATCCTCGAAACCCCTGTGCGTCCCGGCGAGGCCGTGCGAATCATGACCGGCGCGCCGATGCCGCCCGGCTCGGACGCGGTCGTGCCCTTCGAAGAGACCGACGAACCACTGCGCGGGCCAAACGAAGCGCCAACGAAGGGCGGCAGCGTCCGCGTCTTCAAAGCCGCCCACCCCGCGGCCAACATCCGCTTCCGGGCAGAAGACGTACACGCCGGCCAGGTGGTGATCCCCGCCGGGCGTGTGCTCCGTGCCTCGGAGGTCGGCGTGCTCGCGAGCATGGGCCTGACCGAGGTGACCGTCTATCGCCGCCCCGTCGTCGCCATCCTCTCCACCGGCGACGAAGTGACCGAACCGGGCCAACCGCTGAAGCCCGGCCACATCTACGACGCCAACGCCTACAGCGTCGCCGCCATGGTCCGTGCTTGCGGCGGCACGCCCTGGCTCCTCGGCATCGCCCGCGACACCGTCGAAGACCTCACTGCGATGATCCGCAAGGGCCTCAGCGCCGACATGATCGTCACGAGCGCCGGCGTCTCCCGCGGCGACTTCGAC
This sequence comes from Chloroflexota bacterium, assembly GCA_016234445.1. Taxonomy (GTDB): domain Bacteria; phylum Chloroflexota; class Dehalococcoidia; order Tepidiformales; family Tepidiformaceae. The sequence goes on from JACRBT010000004.1 coordinate 634,691, forward strand.
GTGGTCAAGGACGTGCTCGCCCGCGAAGGTTCCATCGACTTCTGGACGGTGCGGATGAAGCCGGGGAAGCCGCTCGCCTTCGGGGCGTTCACCGCGCCCGACGGCCGGCGCGTGCCCCACCTCGGCCTCCCCGGCAACCCGGTCAGCTCCATGGTCTCCTTCGAACTCTTCGGGCGGCCGGCGATCTTCACCATGCTCGGGCGAAGCGACTGGGAGCGGCCCGTCATCCGCGCCATCACCCGCGACGCCGTGGTCAACAGCGACGGCCGCCGCTTCTTCGCCCGCTGCATCGTCACGCGGGGCGAAGACGGCCGCTGGTATGCCGACCTCACCGGCCCCCAGGGGAGCGGCATCCTCACCAGCATGAGCGCCGCCAACGCCCTCACGATCATCCCCGAAGACCAGCCGGAGGCCCGCCCCGGGGACGAAATCGACGTGATGATGCTCGACTGGGAGCACGCGCCGTAGGGTCGGGCAGGATCGGCAGGGCCGCCAGGGCCTGTTCGGACTGGTACTGGCGTGTCACGAACGATAGGCGGGTTGCCCTCGGGGTGCTGGCCGCGGGCGTGTTGTTGACAACACCCCTGGCCGTCCTTGCCCTCGGAAGGATCTTCGCCCACGACCGCGTCATCGGGTTCGTCCAGGCGAACTCGTTCACGTTCTGGGCCTACCTCCCCGCCTACTTCGTGGCCGCCATCGCGCTCGCCGCCCGGAGGTGGATGCTCGCCGTGGTGGCGGCGGCCATCGTCGCCTGCCACCTCGTCTGGGTCCTGCCCGACTACCGCGGGGCCGACCCCATACCCGCCGAGGCCGCCGGCGCGCCCCACCTTCGCCTGTTCACTGCCAACCTCTATCTCGACAACCACGAGCTGGGCCCGATCATCGAAGAGATCCGCCAGGCGGACCCTGACCTCCTCCTCCTCCAGGAGTTCAGCGTCCGGGCCCAGCGCGCGATCGAAGGCGCCGGCGTCGTCGACTCGCTGCCCTACCGCGTCATCGACACGAGCTCCGGCATCTTCGGGACCGCCATCTATTCGCGCTTCCCCCTGAGCGAAGGCGGAACATGGCGCGAGGGCCACACCCCGATGACCCGGGCGACCGTGAACGTCCAGGGCCGGCGGCTGCGCGTCTACAACGTCCACACTTCGGCGCCTTCGACCCCGGACGGTTTCAAGCATTGGAACGATGACCTCCGGGCGCTTGTCGCGGCGGCGGATACAGAGCCCGGGACGCTCATGCTTGCCGGCGACTTCAACGCCAACCAGCACCACCGCTGGTACGAGCGGCTCAAGGACGTCCCCCTCGACGAATGCCACGAGGCCCGCGGACGCGGCAACGCCACCACCTGGCCGAACAACACCAACCACCTGCCCGGCATTCGCCTCGACCACGTCTTCGTCTCGCGCGGGGCCGTCTGCCTCTCCATCCGCGAGGGGCGCGGGAAGGGCAGCGACCACAAGCCGGTCATTGCGGAGATCGCCCTGCTGGAGTGACCGGCCGCTTCCGCCTACCCGGGCCGGGGTGAATGCTAGGAAGCGATGTTGGGACCAGTCGCGGACGGACACAGCCCCCACGAACCGCCACGGGCCTCGTTGATTGCCCGCGCCGGTGAACGTCCGGCGCTTGCAGCGAACGTCTGGATGGGCGGCGCCCACACCTGGGTCGGCGAAGAGATCGTCGCGGAGCGCCTTCGGGGGGCCTGGCTCCTCGACTGCGCCGGCGACATGCCCCGTGCCCACTGTGACGCCGCCGCCCGCTGGATCGCCTGCGTCTTCCCCGACCTCGACGGCCACCCGGGCCGGTTCGACAGGATCCAGGAACTGGCGAGCGAAGCCGCCGCCGCCGTCCGGGAAGGCCACGCGACCGACCTCTTCATCGTCTGCGCCCAGGGGATGAACCGCAGCGGCCTGGTCACGGGGCTCGTGCTGCGCGAACTCGGCGTCCCCGGCGGCGAAGTCCTCGAACGGATTCTCCTCGCCCGGCCAGGGGCGCTTTCGAACCAGGCCTTCCGGCGCCTCGTCCTCGGCTAACGCGCCCCGGGCCCGCGCCGCCCGTAGAGGTCGCGAGTCAGCTGGACCTGCCCCCAGTGCTCGGCGAGGTGCGTGAGTGCGTGCTCGACACACCAGGCGACCGTGAGCTGCCCTGACGCCGTCGCGTCGAGGTTGGTCATGGTGCGGACAGTCGCCGGGGGTACCTTCGTGAGCCTGGCAAACTGCCGCCGGTAGCGCGGCCTCGCCATCTCCACTAGGCCGGCCAGGTCGACCGACGAGGCCGAGCCGCGCAACTCGGCGCTGGCATCACGATCGACCTGGTCGGCAAGCGCGCGGGAGAGCCAGAGGTCCAGGGCCGCGAAGCCGTGGGGCACCAGCCCGGCTATCGAATTCGCGCCCTCGGCCGGGGGCTGCCAGTTCACGCAGTCGTCGTCCGAGCGGTCGAGCAGGGCCAGCAGGTCGTCGACTATCGCTTCGAGCACCGCGAGGAGGGCGGCGAGCGGAGCCTCGTAGCGGACCTCGGGCTCCAGCAAGTCCGGGCGGCGGAGGGCGGTCCGGGCCAAGCGCTGCTCCCGTTTCCACTTCTCGATCGCCGCGTGGTGGCCGCTGAGAAGGACGTCCGGGACCTTCCAGCCGCGGTATTCGGGCGGACGCGTGTACTGCGGGTGCTCCAGCAGCCCCGCCGCGAACGACTCCTCTTCCGGTGACTGCTCGTCGCCAAGCGCCCCGGGGATGTGGCGGGCGACCGCGTCGATCAGCACCATCGCCGGCAACTCCCCGCCCGTGAGGATGTAGTCGCCGATCGAGACTTCCCGGTCCACGCAGTGTTCGACGAAACGCTCGTCGACGCCTTCGTAGCGGCCGCAGACGAGGACAAGCCGTTCGTGACCCGCGAGCTCGCGCACGAGGGCGTCGTCCAGGCGCTCGCCCTGGGGCGAAAGGTAGACGACGTAGCCCTCCCCCGGCGCCCGCGACTGGACCTGCTGGAGAGCGGCGTCGAGGACGTCGACCTTCATCACCATCCCGTGGCCGCCGCCAAACGGGTAGTCGTCGACCGTGCGGTGGCGGTCGGCGGCGTGTTCGCGGATGTCGTGGAAATGAAGGTCGAGGAGTCCGTCCTCGCGTGCCCGCTTGATGATGGACACGTCGAGCGGTCCCTTGAATGCCTCGGGGAAAAGAGTGAGGACGTCGATCCGCACGTCAGGCCCCCGGCGCGCCGGCGAGGGGCCCGCCGTGCTCCACCGGCCCGGCCAGCAGTTCGGCGACGTGGCCGAAGAGCGGCAACAGCACCGCCATTCCCTCCTCGACAGCCTTCGTGCTCCCGGGGAGGTTCACGACCAGCGTGGCGCCGCGGGTGACGGCGATCCCCCGCGAGAGCGCCGCGAAGGGCGTGCTCCGCAACCCGGCGACGGCGAGCGCGATCGGGATCCCCGGGACGTCGCGTTCGGCGATCTCGCGGGTCGCCTCCGGGGTCACGTCGCGGGGGGTAAGGCCGGTGCCGCCGGTGGTCACCACGACGCTCGCGAGGCCCTCGTCGCACCACGCGGCGAGCGTTCGCGCGAGCGCCTCGCGGTCGTCGGGGACGATGGCGCGCCGCACAACCTCATGCCCGGCGGCCCGGCAAAGACGCTCGATCGCGTCGCCACTGAGGTCGGCACGCGCGCCCGCGGCCCCCTTGTCGGATGCGGTGAGGATCGCCACTCGGGCCATGGGAGCATGGTACGAGCGGGGGGTCCGTGGGTCACGCACGCCCAAATTTGGGGAAAATTGGATCAAATTGGGGATTGACGGGGAGTAATGGGGAGGAATAGAGTGCTCCGTGGGGTGATTTGGGGCAGCGCGGGCGTGCGACGCATTCCCCGCGCAGGCTGGCAGCGAAGCTTCCGGCCGCTCCTTCGCCTTCGTGAAGGGATCCATGCAGTTCGCCGGGACCTACCCCTACCAGATGGACAAGAACCGGGTGCCAATCCCACCCGGCTTCCGTGGCGCCTTCGAAACCGGCGGCGCGGTCTCCACTGGCACGGAACCCTGCCTCGTCCTCCGCACGCCGGAAGCCTTCGAAGAAGAGGCCGCAGCAGTGAACGCGCTCCCGGACAACGACGACGGGGACGAGGCGCGCCGGGACTTCTTCGCCAACAGCTATCCGATCCAGAAAGACGGGCAGGGCAGGGCTCTCCTCCCTCTGAAACTCATCGACCACGCCGGGTTGAAGAAGGACGTCATCGTCGCCGGGGTTGGCAAGCAGATCGAAATCTGGGACCGGGCGACCTGGGAAGTGCGCGAAGAACAGCGCAAGGCCGCCCGCCGGGCCATCCGCAACGCCCAGGCTGCATCGAACGCGCAGGGGAGTTAACGTGAGTGTTATGACGAGTACACCCACGCACGTCCCCGTCCTCCTCAACGAGGCCCTGGAATTCCTCGCCGTCCGCCCCGGCGGCTCCTACATCGACGGGACCACCGGGCTCGGCGGCCACAGCGAGGCTATCGCGACCGCAATGGGCCCCGGTGGCCACCTCCTCTGCATCGACCAGGACCGCGAGGCACTGGAGTTCGCGCGGACGAAGTTGGCGGCGTTTGGGAGCGCCATCAACTTCGTCCACGGGAACTTCCGCGAACTCGCGGAAATCGCGCGGCGCCATGGCTTCAGCGGGGTCGACGGCATTCTGCTGGACCTTGGCGTCTCTTCCCTCCAGTTCGGCTCCGCGGAGCGAGGGTTCGCCTTCGCCCTCGAAGGGCCCCTGGACATGCGCATGGACCAGGCGTCGGGCGACCTCACCGCCGGTGAGATCGTCAACACCTGGGACGAATCGTCGCTGGCGGACCTGTTCTACCACTACGGCGAGGAGCGGCAGTCACGCCGCATCGCCGCCGCCGTGGTCCGGGCACGTCCCCTCCAGACGACGTGGGAGTTAGCCAGAGCCGTCGAGCAGGCCGTGGGGGGCGTAAGGAGGCCGACCCAAATTCACCCCGCCACCAAGGTCTTTCTTGCGCTCCGGATCCGGGTCAATCGCGAACTCGACAGCGTTGACGCGGTCCTTCCGCAAGCCCACGGCCTGCTCGGCTTTGGGACTGATGCCAGCGGCGGCGGCCGCATGGTCGTCATCAGTTTCCATTCTCTCGAAGACCGCATCGTCAAGACGTACATGCGGCGCGAGTCAACGAACTGCATTTGCCCGCCGGAATTGCCGGTCTGCCGCTGCGGCCACGTCGCCACCCTGCGGTTGCTGACCCGGCGCGCCGTGCGGCCATCCCCCGCGGAAGTTGCGGCGAATCCGCGCTCGCGCAGCGCCGTGCTGCGGGCCGCCGAACGGGTAGCATGATGGCGACGCTTCCGCGCCCACTGGGCGCCCACGGCCGCACCCTCCCGCTCCCGCCAGGCGTCGCCCGGGCGAACTGGTGGGTAATCGCCGCGATCATGCTCGCCGGGATGAGCGCCCTCCTCCCGGTCCTCCAGAACAGCTCGGCGACCAGCCGCGGCTTCCGCGTCCAGTCGCTCCAGGCCCGCCAGGCCGAACTCAACGGCCAGATCGGCGAACTCGAATCCGAAGTCGCCCGCCTCACCTCCCAGGACCGGATCGAGCGGCGTGCCCGGGCGATCGGTCTCGAACCGTCGTCCAACCCGATCTTCATCACCGTCGATGTCCCGGGGCCAGCCCCCGCGAAAATCCCGGCCGAACTTCTCCCCTCGCCTCAACCGCGAGCGGCCGGGGCTGAACCATGGTGGCGGTCACTCTTCAGGTGGTTGCCGCTGCCGGACTGATTTCGAACCCGGGCCATTGGCCCGCCGGCTGGAGGCGCGTTCGGTATGTCACGTCACCGGGCCCCTGGCACATTCAGGGTATGGCTGCCCGCTGCCTTCCTGGCCGCGTTCGCCGTGCTTGTCTGCGTCCAGCTCGTGAAGGTCCAGGTGCTCGACCACGACCGTTACGCAGCCGAGGCCCGGGCCGTCCGCCGGGGGAACGACACCTTCTACGCCCGTCGTGGCTCCATCCTGGACCGCAACGGCAACGTCCTCGCGACCAGCGTCGACACCTGGGACATCTATGTCAGCCCCCGCGCCTGGAAAGACGCCGAACGGGCTGCGAACGCCTCCGCCGTTCTTGCCCCCCTCCTCAAGGCCGACCCTGCGAAACTGCGTGTCACGGTCCAGCAGAGCGAAGGTGGCGACGTCCTCCTCAAGCGCGACGTCGACTACGAGACCGGGCGCCTCATCCTCAAGGCGGCGATCCCCGGCGTCATCGCGCTCGCGAACACGGCCCGGATGACCCCCGAAGGCGACACCGGCGCGTCGGTCCTCGGCTTCATCGGCCAGGACAACGTCGGCCTCGCCGGCATCGAAGCGCAATACAACGACATCCTCCAGGGGAAGCCGGGGCGCGCCGTCTACGAACGCGACACCACCGGTGAGCCCATCCCCTTCGGCCAGTACATCGCGATTAAGCCAGAGGCGGGGAAGGACCTCGTCCTCACCATCGACCGCCACCTCCAGGCGCTGGCGGAAGAGCGGCTCGCCCAGGCGATGAAGGACCACCGTGCCCAGGGCGGCGCCCTGATCATGATGGACCCGGCCACGGGCGAAATCCTCGCCATGGCGACGTCGCCGGGCCTGCGTTACAGCACCCTCGACCTCAGTGACAACAAGCAGATCGAGCTCCTTCGCAACCGGGCTGTGACCGACCTCTACGAACCCGGCAGCGTGATGAAGGTGATCACGGCGGCGGCCGCCATCGACGCCGGTGTCGTTTCGCCCAACACCGAGTACGTCGACAACGGCGTGACCTACATCTACGACGTGCCCATCCGGAACTGGGACAACAACGTCTACGGTCCCCAGACCATGACCGGCGTCCTCCAGAACAGCATCAACACCGGCGCCGTGTTCATGGCGCAGGCCCTTGGCGCCGACCTCTTCCACAAGTACATGGACGCCTTCGGGTTCGGCCGGCCCACGGGCATCGACCTGAGCGGCGAAGCCTCCGGCATCATCCGGCGGCCCGCCGACCGGGACTGGTCGCCGGTTGACCTCGCCACCCAGTCGTTCGGCCAGTCGATCAGCGTCACGCCGGTCCAGATGCTGACGGCCATCGCTGCCGCCATCAACGGCGGAAACCTTGTGAGGCCCCACCTCGTGAAGGCGTATGTGGGCGCCGACGGCAAGCGCGAAGAAGTCGCCCCGGAGATCGTCTCCCGGGCAGTCTCCGCCCAGACGAGCGCGGCCATTCGCGACATGCTCTTCCAGGTGGTCAACCCCGGGCACGCCCATCCCGCCCAGCCCAAGAACTACACCGCCGGCGGCAAGTCCGGCACCGCCAACGTCCCCATCCCCAACGGCTACGACGACCGCCAGGTCGCATCCTTTGTCGGCTTCGCCCCAGCCGACGACCCGAAGGTCCTGATCATGGTCAAGCTGGACCAGAACCAGGACCTCATGACTGGCACCCAGGCGGCGGCTCCCATCTTCGCGAGCCTCGCCGACGAAGTCCTCGCCTACTTGAACGTCCGGCCTGACGCCCCGAAGTACGTGGTGAAGCCGTGACCGGCCACCTGACCACTGGCTTCGTCGCCAAGGAGATGTCGGCCGCGGGATACCGCGTCATCGCCGGCCCCGACCTCGACGTGACCGGAGGCGCGGCAGACTCGCGCCGGGTCCGCCCCGGCGACCTCTTCACCGCCTTCCGGGGAGAGAACGTCGACGGCAACGCCTTCGTCGGCGACGCCCTCCGCGCCGGGGCCGTGGCCGCCATCTGCGAACGTGCACCCGTGGGCGACTGGCCGGGAGCGACCGTGATTGTCGTCCCCGAGGCTACCGTCGCCGTCGGGCGGCTGGCCCACGCCTGGCGGCAGGAGTGCAACCCCCGCGTGGTCGGGATCACCGGCACCGTCGGCAAGACGACCGCCAAGGACCTGACGGCCGCCGTCATCGGGCGTCACTTCGCCACCCACAAGAGCGAGGGCAACCTCAACTCGCGCGAAGGCCTGCCCCTTGCCCTGATGAGCCTCCGCCGCGACCACCGGGTCAGCGTCCTCGAACTGGCGATGGACAGCCGCGGTGAGATCTTCGAACTCTGCGCCATCGCCCGGCCGGAGATCGGGATCGTCCTCAACGTTGGCCTCACCCACGTGGAGAAGCTCGGGAGCATCGAGGCCATCCAGGCAGAGAAGCTCGCCCTCGCCCGCTACCTCCCCGCCTCCGGCACGGCGATCGTCAACGCCGACGACCGCCTCGTCGCCCCGGTGGCGGACGAACTCAGTTGCCGCGTCATCAGCTTTGGCGAATGCCGGCGCGCGACCCTCCGCCGCGGCCCGGTGACCGACCTCGGCCTGAACGGGACCACCTTCGACGTCACCTTCGAGGGCCAGACGGTCGCCGTGGCATCGCCGCTTCCCGGGGCCCACGTCGTCCCGGCTGCGCTCGCCGCGATTGGCGCCGGCGTGGCGTTGGGGATGACCCTCGAAGACGCCGCCGCCGGGGTCCGCGAATCTGGCATCAGCGGCCGCGCCCGGATCGTCCAGGCCGCGTCCGGCGCGACGATCGTCGACGACCGCTACAACTCGAGCCCGGCCTCGCTCAACGGGGCGCTGCGGATGCTCGGAGGACTCGCCGGGCGGCGGATCGCGCTGCTCGGGCGGATGGCGGAACTCGGCGCCTTCGAAGCCGAGGAACACCGCCGGGCCGGCCGCACCGCCGCCGAATGCTGCGACATCCTTGTCGCGGTCGGCGAGACCGCCCGTACGATCGTCGAAGAGGCCGCCGTCGCTGGCCACCCTGACGCCCGCTGGTTTGCCACGAAGGAAGACGCCGCCGTCGCCGTGGCACGCGAACTCCGTGCAGGGGATTTCCTCCTCGTGAAGGCCTCCCGGGCGATGGCGTTCGAGACGATCCTCCCGATCCTGGAGGGCCAGCCGTGATCCACGCGCTCGTCTCCGGGGTGATCGCGTTCGGGCTGGCGCTCGTGCTCGGCTTCCCGATCCTGCGCTACCTCCGCTACCAGAAGGTCGGCAAGAGCATCAGCGAGTACCAGCCGGAGTCGCACCAGAAGAAGGCCGGGACGCCCACCTTTGGCGGCTTCATGATCTGGGTGCCGACCGCCATCGTCGCCTCCGTGGCGGTCGACTGGCGCGAGCACGGCTCCATCCTCCTCCCGATCGCGACGATCGCCATCGCCGGCTTCGTCGGGTTCGTGGACGACCTCGGCACGCTCCAGCATCGCCGCCAGGGCGGACTGAGCTGGCGCTTCAAGATCGCCTTCGTCCTGGTCCTCGGCGTCGCCGCAGCCTGGGTGCTTTACAACAAGGTCGAAGTCGAGTCGATCAACATCCCCTGGACCGGGCACTACAAGCTCGGCGCCTGGTACATCCCCATCGCCGTCGCCACGATCGTCGCGACGACCACTTCCGTCGCGATCACCGACGGCCTCGACGGCCTCGCCGGCGGGACCACCCTGATCGCGTTCATCGCCTACGGGATCATCGCCTTCATCCAGGGCCAGGAATTCGTCGCCACCTTCGCCTTCATCATCGCCGGGGCGAACCTCGGCTTCCTCTGGTTCAACGCCCATCCCGCCTTCGTGATCATGGGCGACACCGGGGCGCTGGCGCTGGGTTCGAGCCTGGCGGTCGTCGCGCTGATGACGGGACAGTGGCTGTTGATGCCCCTGATCGGAATCGTCTTCGTGGCCGAGGCGCTCAGCAACGTCATCCAGATCGGCTACTTCAAGCTTTCCGGCGGCAAGCGAATCTTCCGGCGGGCCCCCCTCCACCATCACCTGGAGGAGATCGGCTGGCCCGAAACCCGGATCGTCACGCGCGCCTGGCTCATCTCGATCGCGGCGGCCATGCTCGGCGTCGCCTTCGCGCTGGCGGTGCCCGAATGATGGCGACGGCCCAACGGCGGCCGGGCGAAGGCGCCCCCGAGGTCCGAGGCAAACGGGCGCTTGTCTATTCGCTCGGCATCGAAGGGCGGGACCTTGCCGGCTGGCTCCTCCGCGAAGGCGCCTCCGTCACGATCTCCGACACCCGCGACGAGGCCGCGCTCGAAGCCGCCGGCGCCCGGGCCCCGGAAGGCGTCGACCGCGTCGTCAGCGGCGGCCCGCTCCTCGACCCCGAAGGCTACGACCTCGTGGCGGTCTCCCAGTCGGTCCTGCGCCACAACGAGGCGATGGTCCGCGCCCGCCAGCTCGGCATCCCGGTGACGTCGCAGATGCGGCTCTTCCTCCAGCTCTGCCCCGGACGCCTGGTGGGGATCACCGGCTCCAGCGGGAAGTCGACCACGACCGCGCTCGCCGGGGCGATGGCGAAGGCCGCGGGGATCGAACACGTCGTCGGCGGGAACATCGGCGAGGCCCTTCTCGGCCGCCTCGATGAAATCTCCGAAGCGACGACGGTCATCCTCGAGATCAGCCACACCCAGCTCCAGTACACCGACCGCTCGCCCGAGATCGCGGCGGTCACGAACGTCACCCCCAACCACCTCGACCAGTTCAGCTGGGACGAATACGTGGGCCTGAAGCGCAACCTCCTGAAGTTCCAGGGCGTCGACGACACCGCCGTCCTCAACGTCGACGACCACACCAGCCGGGCCCTCGTCACCGACGTGAAGGGGCGGCTCGTCCGAACCTCGATGACGGGAGAGGTCGCCGGGGACGGCGCCTGGCTCGAAGGCGGCTCGGTCGTCACCCGCACGGGGCGCATCTCGCGGACCATCGTCCCGGCATCGCGCCTGCGCCTTCGCGGCTCCCACAACGTCGCGAACGTCGTCATGGCCTGCGCCATCGCCGAGGCCATGGGCCTCCCGCCGGCGGCGATGCGGGCCGCGGCCGAGAACTTCCCCGGTGTCCCCCACCGGCTCGAAGTTGTCGGGCGGGCGAACGGCGCAACCTGGATCAACGACAGCATCGCCACCTCCCCGGAACGGACGATGGCCGGACTCCGCGCCTTCGCGGAGCCGGTCGTCCTCCTCCTCGGCGGCCGCGAAAAGAGCCTCCCGCTCGACGGGCTCCAGCAGCTGGCGCGGGAACGCTGCCACACGGTCATCTGCTTTGGCGAAGCCGGGCCACTCTTCCATGACGCGCTCCGCCGCGCCGTCGCCGACACCCGGCTGGTGGCCACGCTCGACCAGGCTGTTGCCGAGGCGGCCGGGGCTGTCCGCGCCGGCGACGTGGTCCTCCTTTCGCCCGCCGGGACAAGTTTCGACGCTTACCCCAACTTCGAGGCACGGGGCCGGGCCTTCCGCGACCTCGTCGCCACGCTCCCCGGGTTCGAAGCGGAGGTGACGCCATAGCCGCCGCCCAACGGACCGGGGACTGGACCCCTGGCCGCCCCGACTACGCACTCCTGGCGCTGACGGCGGTGCTGACGATCACCGGCCTCATCGCCGTCTACAGCGCCAGCTTCGTCATCGGCCTGGCCGAATTCGGCAACCCGAACTACTACATCATCCGCCAGCTGATGTGGGCCGGCCTCGGCGTCGTGCTCCTGATCGGGGCCGTCAACACCGACTACCGCCGCTACCGCCCGCTGGCGGTGCCGTTCATGGCGATCACGATCGTGATGCTGGTCGCCGTCCTCGCGGTCGGGATCGACGGTGGCGGCGCCCAGCGCTGGCTCGGTGTCGGCGCCTTCACGATCCAGCCGGCCGAATTCGCCAAACTCACCGTCTGCATCTACCTCGCGGCCTGGTTGGCGGGCAACGACAGTGTCAGCACGTGGGAGCACGGGCTCTTCCCGTTCATTCTCATCATCAGCGCCGTGAGCCTGCTGATCATGCTCCAGCCCAACCTCGGGACGACGCTGATCATCCTCGTGATCACCGTCACGATGTTCTGGGTGGCGGGTGCGAGCGTCACCCAGATGGCCGCCCTCGCCGTCACCGGCATCGTCGCGGTTTCTTTTCTCGCCACCGTCGCCGGCTATCGCGCCGATCGTCTCACCGCCTTCTTCCACGCCGAAGACGACCCCGCTGGCAACGGCTTCCAGACGCTGCAGGCGGTCATGGCGATGGGCAACGGCGGCATCCAGGGGCTCGGCCTCGGAGCCAGCCGGGCCAAGTTCTTCTACGTCCCCGAAAGCCACACCGACGGCGTCTTCGCGATCATCGGCGAAGAACTGGGGCTCGTCTGCACTCTCGCCGTGCTCCTCCTCTACATGATCCTGATGGTCCGCGGCTACCAGATCGCCTCGCGCTGCCGGGATCCCTTCGGGCGCTACATGGCCGCCGGGATCACGACGTGGGTCACCGCCCAGGCGCTCCTCAACATCGGCGGCATAACCCGCGTCATCCCGCTGACCGGCGTGCCCCTGCCCTTCATCAGTTACGGCGGCAACGCCCTTGCCGCGGTCATGCTCGCCACCGGCGTCCTCATCAGCATCTCCCGCTACGGCAACGACCGCGGCGGCTACATGGACCGCGAACGGACCGTCGTCAGGAGGCAGCCACGATGAGGCTCGCTTTGACTGCCGGCGGCACCGGCGGCCACATCTTCCCCGCCCTGGCGGTGCTCGACGCCGTCCTCGCCCGCGACCCCGCGACGGAAGTGCGCTTCTTCGGCCCGGACAACCGGGGCGAACGCCGGATGGTCGAGTCGCGCGGAGTCGCCTTCGAAACCGTGTCTGCCGCCGGCGTCAGGGGCCGGGGGCCGTTGCAGGTCGCCCGCAGCCTCTGGCGGGTCCTCGCCGGGACGTTGGCCGCCGCGCGCAGACTCCGGGCCTTCCACGCCGACGTAGTCTTCAGCACCGGCGGCTACGCCAGCTTCCCGGCGAGCCTCGCCGCCCGGCTTCTTCGCCGTCCCCTCGTGGTCTACCTGCCCGACGTCGCCCCGGGCTGGGCGGTGCGGGCCGAGCAGCGCCTCGCCACCCGGATGGCGACCACCACCGACGCCGCCCTCGCCTACCTGCCCGCGAAGAAGACCGCTGTGACCGGCTACCCCGTCCGGCCCGAATTCTTCAGCGTCACCCGCGAGGAAGCGCGCGCCCGGCTCGGGATCGACGCCGCCGCACGGCTGGTGCTTGTCGCCGGTGCGAGCCAGGGCGCGCGGGCGCTTAACCGCGCCGTCTTCGACAACATCCGCCAGCTGGCCGCCGAGTCCACCGTCATCCACATCACGGGCGCAGCCGACATCGCCGAGGCGCTCGCGCTGAAGGACTCCCTCGACAGCGGCATCGCGGGCCGATACCTCCCGGCCAGCTTCCGCGACGACATGCCCATCGCCATGCTCGCCGCCGACGTCGCCGTGATGCGCGCGGGGGCGAGCGTCCTCGGAGAGCTGCCCGCCGCCGGGCTCCCGGCGATCCTCGTCCCCGGGACTTTCGCCGGCGGCCACCAGCGCGACAACGCCCGCTGGCTCGCGGATGCGGGCGCCGCCGTCATCCTCGAAGAAACAGCGATCGCCACACTCCCGGCCGCGCTTCTTGGGCTGCTCAACGACCGCGCCCGCCTCGAAGCCATGCGCGCCGCCGCCGAGGGACTGGCCCGCCCGGACGCCGCCGCGGACATCGCCGCGATCATCAGCGAGGTGGCAAAGCGATGAGCGAGATTCGCGGCTCCGTCCACCTCGTCGGCATCGGCGGCATGCACATGTCGGCCATCGCCCAGCTCTTGCTCGAACGCGGCGTCACCGTCAGCGGCAGCGACCTTCGGCGCTCGGCGTTTACGGACAGGCTGGAGCGCATGGGCGCCCGCGTCTTCGAAGGCCACGCCGCCTCCCAGCTTGGCGACCCGGCCCTCGTCGTCACCACCGCAGCCGCGGGCGACGACAACCCGGAGATCGTCGAGGCCCGCCGGCGTGGCATCCCCGTCATCCTCCGCGCCCAGATGGTCGCCCGGCTGATGGAAGGCAAGCGCGTTATCGCCGTCGCCGGCGCCCACGGCAAGACCACCACCTCCAGCCTCATCGCGTTCATCCTCAGCGAAGCCGGCCTTCGCCCCATGTACCTCCTCGGCGGCGAGAGCGTTGACCTCGGCGGCCATGCAGCCTGGGGCGAGGGCGAGCTCTGCGTGGTCGAGGCCGACGAATACAAGCGCGCGTTCCACGAATACACGCCGTCCATCGCCGTCGTCACGAACGTCGAACCCGACCACCTGGACTACTACGGCACCCCGGCCGCCTACCACCAGGCGTTCGTCGAATTCGGCCGCAAGGTGAAGCCCGGCGGGTTGCTCCTCTGCTGCGCCGACGACCCCGGCGCCCGGCGGCTCAGCGACGAACTCGGCGACGACCCCCTCCGCCACGAGACCTACGGCGTCGAGGGCGTCCGCTACTGGATGGCCCGCAACATCGTCTTCCGCGACGACGGCGGCAGCTTCACCGTCACCCGGGGCGGCGTCCCCGTGGGCGACCTCACGGTGACCGTCCCCGGGACCCACTTCGTCCTCAACACCGTCGCCGCGACGGCGGTGGCGCTGCACGTTGGCGTGCCGTTCGAGACGATCGCGGCCGCCGTGGCCCGGTTCCGCGGCGCCCGGCGCCGGTTCGAACGCGTCGGGGAAGCGGGCGGCGTCCTCGTCATGGACGACTACGCTCACCACCCGACCGAGGTCCGCGCCACGATCGCTACCGCCCGCCGCCGCTTCCCGGAGCGCCGGTTGATCGGCATCTACCAGCCGCACACCTACAGCCGCATCGCCTACCTCTGGGACGAATGGCTGGCTTGCTGGGAGGGCCTCGACGCCCTGATCGTCGTCGAGACCTACGCCGCCCGCGAAGACCCCGAAGCCGGGAGGAGCGCAGCCGACCTCGCCGCCGCAATCACCAGCCCGAAGGCCTCCTACGCGCCTGACTTCGACACCGCCGCTCGCATGGCCGCCGCCTCCGCCACCCCCGGCGACGTCATCTTCACGATCGGCGCCGGCGACGTCGTCGAGGTTGGCCCGAAGCTCCTGGAGTTGCTGCGATGACCGCCATCGACCGCCTCCACGACGCCCTGGCCGCCCACGGCGAGATTCGCCGCGACGAGCCGATGTCGCGTCACACCACCTTCGGCATCGGCGGCCCGGCCGACCTCTTCGTGACCGTCCGCAGCAGCGAGGGCCTTGGCGCCGCCGACCGCGCTGCCCGCGACGCCGGCGTGGAGGTGTTCGTCCTCGGCAGCGGCAGCAACATCCTCGTCGCTGACGGCGGCATTCGCGGCGTCGTGCTCGACAATCGCGCCCGCACCGAACACCCCGGCAGCGACGGCCTCACCTTCCGGCTGGAAAGTGGCACCAGCTTTGCCGCCTTTGCCCGAAAGATGTGCCGCGCCGGCCTCGACGGCCTCTCCTGGGCGGTTGGCATCCCCGGCACCCTAGGCGGCGCCGTGGTCTACAACGCCGGCGCCTACGGTGGCTGCCTCGCCGACGTCCTCACCCGCGTGCTCCTCCAGGACGCCTCGGGCAGGCGCGACTGGGTCCCGGCCCCGGCGCTCGGGCTCGTCTATCGCGGCAGCGCCTTCACCCGCGGCCAGTTCGCGGGCAAGACCGTGCTCGAAACCGAAGTCCGGCTCGCACCCGGCGACGCGGCAGCCCTCGTTGAACGCGCCGCGGGCCACGACAAGAAGCGGCTCGCCGCACAGCCGCGCGGCCGCAACGCCGGCTCCATGTTCAAGAACCCCGCCGACCGCCCGGCCTGGAAGCTCATCGACGACGTTGGCCTGCGCGGCGCCCGCCGGGGAGACGCCGCCATCAGCGAACAGCACTGCAACTTCTTCGTGAACTACGGCAACGCCCGCGCCAGCGACGTCGCCTCGCTGGTGGAAGAAGCCGAGCGGCGCGTCTTCGACCAGTTTGGCGTCCGCCTCGAACGCGAAGTCGCGTTTGTGGGGGCGTGGTGATGGCACAGCGTGTCGCGGTCCTCTTTGGCGGCCGTTCGGGCGAACACGAAGTCAGCGTCGTCAGCGCGAAGAGCGTGATGGCCGCGCTCGACCCTGCGCGCTGGGAAGTCGTGCCGATCGCGATCACCCGCACCGGGTCGTGGCTGAGCCCTGAAGAGACGCAGACCGGCCTTGCCGCGGATGTGCGAGGGTTCGAAGCCGACCGCGGCTCCGTGCTGCGCAACACCGACGCCCTCGCCGCCCTCGCCGGCTGCGACATCGCCTTCCCCCTGGTCCACGGAACCTACGGCGAGGACGGCACCCTCCAGGGCTTCCTCGAAATCGCCGACCTGCCCTACGCCGGGGCCGGCGTCGCCGCCAGCGCCATCGGCATGGACAAAGCCCTGATGAAGGCGCTCTTCTCGGAAGCAAACATCCCTGTGCCGCGCTACGGCGTCGTCCGCGCCTGGGAGATCGACGGCTTCGAAAAGGTCGCCGAACGGTACGTCGAGCAAGAGCTGGGCTACCCCTGCTTCGTGAAGCCCGCGAACGGCGGCAGCTCCGTCGGCGTCACCCGCGTCCGCTCGCGCGAAGACCTCCACGAAGCCTTCCGCAGCGCCTTCACCTTCGACGACAAGGCCGTCATCGAGTCCGCGGTCAGCGGCATCGAAGTCGAGTGCTCGGTCCTCGGGAACGAACACCCCGAGGCCAGCATCGTCGGCGAAATCACCCCCGACCGCGAGTTCTACAGCTACGAAAGCAAGTACGACCCGGCCTCCCGGACCGAACTTCACATCCCGGCGCGCATCGCCCCGGAAGTCGCCGAAGAGGTGCGCGAACTCTCGGTGCGGATGTTCAAGCTGATGGGCTGCGAAGGCTACGCGCGAGTGGACTTCTTCGTCACGGCCACGGGCGTTGTCGCCAACGAGATCAACACCATCCCCGGGTTCACGAGCATCAGCATGTACCCAAAGCTCTGGGAAGCGGGCGGGCTCAGCTACCGCGACCTCCTCACCCGGATCCTCGAACTCGGGTTCTCCCGCCACGAAAGGAGGGCGCGGCGATGATCGTGAAACGCAAGCCCCAGCAGCGCTGGCCGCGGACCGTCGTCCGGCGCACCCGTGCCAGCGTCGGCGAACGGAAGCGGATGATCGTCCGCCGCGGCAGCCGGGGCGTCCAGCCGCCCCGCAACGACGGCGGCGGCGGGTCGTGGCGACCGAATTTCCACTTCGGCAAAGGCTGGCTCTGGGGGCTGGGGGTTGTCGCCGCGTTCGCCCTCGTTATCGGCGGCGGCGCCTGGCTCTGGCGGTCGCCGTTCTTCGAAGTGAACGACGTCGAGGTCCAGGGCACCGAGCGGATCAGCCCCGAGACCGTGGTGGAGCGCAGCGGACTCCTCGGACAGCGGATGTTCGACGCGGACCTTGCGACTGCTCAGGATGAACTCTACCGGCTCCCCCTCGTCTCCTCCGTCCGCGTGGAACGGCAGTGGCCCGACACGATCAAGATCGTCGTCGTCGAACGCCAGCCCTGGGGTGTCTGGGAGCAGGCCGGCGTGCGCTACACCATCGACCGCGAGGGCGTCGTCCTCGGCACCATCCCTCCCTCGCCGAACGCCCCCGTCATCCGAAGCTCCGAGCTCACCTCGCTCATCCAGGGCGACCGCGTGAGCTACCAGGCCGTCGACGCGGCGGCCGAGATCTACGACCGGCTCCCCCGCCAGCTCGGGACGACGGTGACGGAAGTCGCCTACGTCGCCGGCAAGGGCGTCCAGGTCACCACTGCCGACGGCCAGGTTGGCCTCCTCGGCGACTCCAGCTCCATCGCCTACAAGCTCGCCGCATGGGCCGCCATGTCGCGACAGGCCCAGTCTCGCGGCATCAACTACACGACCATCGACCTCCGATTTGGGAACCGGCCGGTCCTGCAATAGCCCACCCACGAAGGACATGTCCATGAAGCGCCGTAGCACCGTAGCAGCCATCGATGTGGGGTCCACGAAAGTCGCTGTGATCGTCGGGGACCTTGGGGAAGGCGGTGAGACCCGCATCCTCGGGGTGGGAGTCGCCCCGGCGGCGGGCCTTTCGCGCGGCGTGATCGACAACATCCAGTCGGCGCGCGAAGCGATCTCGATAGCCGTGGAGAAGGCCGAGCAGTCCTGCGGGATGCGGATCCTGAGCGCCGTTGTGGGGATCTCCGGCAACCACATCAGTTCCCAGAACAACCGCGGCATCATCGCCATCCCCGACCGTGGCCGCCCGATCAACAGCGACGAC
>JACRBT010000015.1 GCA_016234445.1 Chloroflexota bacterium
GGCAACAAGGGCGTCATCAGCCGCATCGTGCCGGAAGAAGACATGCCCTACCTCGACAACGGCACCCCCGTCGAGATCATCCTCAACCCCCTCGGCGTCCCCAGCCGCATGAACGTCGGCCAGATCCTGGAAACCCACCTCGGCTGGGCCGGCCGCGAACTCGGTAAGAAGTTCGCCACCCCCGTCTTTGACGGCGCCACCGAGGCCGACATCAAGAAAGAGCTGAAGGAGGCCGGCCTGCCCACTTCCGGCAAGGTCATGCTCTTCGACGGCATGACCGGCATCCCCTTCGAACAGCCCGTCACCGTCGGCATCATCTACATGCTGAAGCTCAGCCACCTGGTCGACGACAAGATCCACGCCCGCTCCATCGGGCCCTACTCGCTCATCACCCAGCAGCCCCTCGGCGGCAAGGCGCAGTTCGGCGGCCAGCGCTTCGGCGAAATGGAGGTCTGGGCGCTGGAAGCCTACGGCGCCGCCTACGTCCTCCAGGAACTGCTCACCGCCAAGTCCGACGACGTCTTCGGACGCGCCAAAATCTACGAGGCCATCGTCAAGGGCGAAGCCGCCGCCGAACCCGGCGTCCCGGAATCGTTCAACGTTCTCATCCGCGAGCTCCAGTCGCTTTGCCTCGACGTCGAGCTCATGAAGAAACCCAAGGAACTGCTCGACACCGCTCTGGCGGCCGACTAAGGGACCGGACAAGGACAGGAGGCGACTATGTACAGATCTTCCCCCTACGATCGCGCGAACCTGATCGCGGATTTCGATTCCATCCGCATCAGCCTGGCCTCGCCGGAAAAGATCCGGAGCTGGTCTCACGGCGAGGTCACCAAGCCCGAGACCATCAACTACCGTACCTTCAAACCCGAGCGCGACGGTCTCTTCTGCGCCCGCATCTTCGGCCCCATCGCCGATTGGGAGTGCTTGTGCGGCAAGTACAAGCGCATGAAGCACCGCGGCGTCATCTGCGATAAGTGCGGCGTCGAGGTCACCCTCTCCCGCGTGCGCCGGGAACGCCTCGGCCATATCGAGCTCGCCAGCCCCTGCTCCCACGTCTGGTTCTTCAAGGGCCTCCCCTCCCGCATCGGCTACCTGCTCGACATCACCCTGCGCGACCTCGAACGCGTCCTCTACTTCGAGGCCTTCGTCGTCGTCGACCCCGGCGAAGTTCCCGCCCTCAGCCGCGCCGAAGTTCTGACCGATGAGCGGAAGCGCCAGCTCGAGGCCGAAAACCCCGGCAAGTTCGTCGCCATGATGGGCGCCGAGGGCATCAAGGAACTGCTCAAGAAGATCGACGTCGAATCGCTCTCCATCGAAATCCGCGAGCGCATGAAGACCGAGCAGTCGCAGCAGAAGAAGCTCAAGTTCGCCAAGCGCCTGCGCGTCGTCGAGAGCTTCCGCAAGTCCGGCAACAAGCCCGAGTGGATGATCCTCGACGTCCTCCCCGTCATCCCGCCCGAGCTCCGCCCCTTGGTCCCGCTCGACGGCGGCCGCTTCGCCACCTCCGATCTCAACGACCTCTACCGCCGCGTCATCAACCGCAACAACCGCCTCAAGAAGCTCATCGAGCTCCACGCCCCCGACGTCATCGTGCGCAACGAAAAGCGCATGCTGCAGGAGGCCGTCGACGCCCTGTTCGACAACGGCCGCCGCGGCCGCGTCCTGCGCGGCGCCAACAACCGCCCCCTCAAGTCCCTCTCCGACGCCCTCAAGGGCAAGCAGGGCCGCTTCCGCCAGAACCTGCTCGGCAAGCGCGTCGACTACTCCGGCCGCTCCGTCATCGTCGTCGGCCCCGAGCTCAAGCTCCACCAGGCCGGCCTGCCCAAGAAGATGGCCCTCGAGCTCTTCAAGCCCTTCATCTACCACCGCCTCGAACTCCGCGGCCATTGCACCACCATCAAGCAGGCCAAGGAACTCGTCGAGCAGCAGGATCCGGTCGTGTGGGACATCCTCGAAGAGGTCATCAAGGAACATCCCATCCTGCTCAACCGCGCTCCCACGCTCCACCGCCTGGGCATCCAGGCCTTTGAGCCCGTGCTGGTCGACGGCAAGGCCATTAAGATCCACCCGCTGGTTTGTACCGCCTTCAACGCCGACTTCGACGGCGACCAGATGGCCGTCCACATCCCGCTCTCGCCGGAGGCCCAGATCGAGGCTTCCACGCTCATGCTGAGCGCCAACAACATCCTGTCGCCCGCCCACGGCGCCCCCATCGCCGTGCCGAC
>JACRBT010000016.1 GCA_016234445.1 Chloroflexota bacterium
AGAGGTATGGAGAAGGGCAACACGTCGACTCTCATCATAGACTGGATGAGATGATGGTATAGTCTAAGCACTCCAGTAATGGAGGGGCTATTGGAGATGTTGGGTTAAGTCCCGCAACGAGCGCAACCCCTGTCGCCAGTTGTATTTTTCTGGCGAGACTGCCGAGAAATCCTCGGAGGAAGGAGGGGACGATGTCAGGTCAGCGTGGCCCTTACGCCTGGGGCTACACACACGCTACAATGGGTGGTACAAAGGGCAGCCAAGCCGCGAGGCGGAGCAAATCCCATCAAAGCCATCCTCAGTTCGGATTGCAGGCTGAAACCCGCCTGCATGAAGCCGGAGTTGCTAGTAACCGCAGGTCAGCATTACTGCGGTGAATACGTTCCCGGGCCTTGTACACACCGCCCGTCACGTCATGAAAGTTGGTAACACCTGAAGCCGGTGGGCTAACCGCAAGGAGGCAGCCGTCGAGGGTGGGGCCAGCGATTGGGACGAAGTCGTAACAAGGTAGCCGTAGCGGAAGCTGCGGCTGGATCACCTCCTTTCTAGGGAGCTCGAACCGACTGCGTTCAAACCTTCACGGTGTGTGAGGGTGTGGCCGGTTCGATACCCAGGTCGATCGGACCCTTCGGGGCCCGTCAAACCAAATGGCCTCCAGGCGGCCATCTCTCGTCCGCTCTCCAGCTCTTAAAGCTGCACCGGCCCAGGGCCATTAGCTCAGCAGGTTAGAGCGCAGTCCTGATAAGACTGAGGTCTCTGGTTCGAGTCCAGAATGGCCCACCAAACCATCCTGGCCCCGCCGAGCAACTTGGCCCCGCTCGAGGGCTGTGGCATACTGAAAGACCCCGGAGGGGCCGTAGCTTAGTTGGGAGAGCGCCGCCTTTGCACGGCGGAGGTCAGGAGTTCGAATCTCCTCGGCTCCACCAACACCAACCCCGGCGCCGCCGGCCAAGACAACAGGGAGAACACTGCGATAGCAGGGAAGACGCCGTAGACCGCCTCTTCGCCCCAGCTGACCGTCCAGTTTAGGACCGGTCCGCCGTGGCGGGCCGGTCTTCTTGTTTCCCCTCCCGGGCAGTGAACCCCCGCCAGGACTTCCAGTTTCGCGATCGACCCCTGCCCAGGCGGCAGCGGCCGGCAGCGAAGCCGGGCAAACCCGGGAAACCGGGCGCACCTTAAAAACTGAAGAGCGAAGAAACTGCATCTGCGTCCCGCACCAGCGTGTGCGGGAGGCGTAGGCAATTCATATTGGCGAGCCTTAATGTGGGTCAAGCTACTAAGGGCGCGCGGTGGATGCCTTGGTACCAGAGGCCGATGAAGGACGTGGTAAGGCTGCGATAAGCCCCGCCTAGCTGCCAAACAAGCTTAAGCGGGGGTCTCCGAATGGGGTAACCCAGCCCGGTCAAACCGGGCTACTCCGGACTGAACACATAGGTCCGGTAGAGGGCACCGGGGGAACTGAAACATCTAAGTACCCCGAGGAAAAGAGAGTATTCCCTTAGTAGCGGCGAGCGAACGGGGAGAAGCCCAAACCGGGTGGGTTCGCCTGCCCGGGGTTGTAGGGCCTGTTATTGTGAAGTTACCAATCGCACGGTTAGGAGAACGGCCCTGGAACGGCCGGCCAGAGAGGGTGAGAGCCCCGTAAACGAAAACCGCTGCGACTTCCAACAGGTACCTGAGTACCACGGGACACGTGAAACCCCGTGGGAATCTGGGGAGACCACTTCCCAAGGCTAAATACCTCTGGTGACCGATAGTGAACCAGTACCGTGAGGGAAAGGTGAAAAGTACCCCGGGAGGGGAGTGAAAGAGATCCTGAAACCGCGTGCCTACGTGCAGTCGGAGCCCGTTACGACGGGTGACGGCGTGCCTATTGAAGAATGAGCCGGTGAGTTAATTTACGTGGCAAGGTTAAGCAAGGTGACTTGTGGAGCCGTAGCGAAAGCGAGTCCGAACAGGGCGATTGAGTCGCGTGGATTAGACGCGAAACCAGGTGATCTACCCATGGGCAGCGTGAAGTCCAGGTAAAACTGGATGGAGGCGCGAACCTTCTAACGTTGCAAAGTTATTGGATGACTTGTGGGTAGCGGTGAAATGCCAAACGAACCTGGAGATAGCTCGTTCTCCCCGAAATGCATTTAGGTGCAGCGTCGAATGATCTCCGTTGGAGGTAGGGCTCTGAATGGGCTAGGGGGCTTACCGCTTACCAAACCCAATCAAACCGCGAATGCCATCGGACAAAGTTCGGCAGTGAGACAGTGGGGGCTAAGCTTCATTGTCAAAAGGGAAACAGCCCAGACCACCAGCTAAGGTCCCGAAGTCCATGCTCAGTGTGTAAGGATGTTGATTCGCAAAAACAGCCAGGAGGTTGGCTTAGAAGCAGCCACCCTTTAAAGAGTGCGTAATAGCTCACTGGTCGAGTGGATCTGCGCCGACAATTCAACGGGGCTAAGCATGGCACCGAAGCTGTGGGCCAGCCGCTTTGGGCGGCTGGCGGTAGGGGAGCGTTTGCTCCAGCTGTGAAGGAGAAGCCGTGAGGCACTCTGGAGCGGAGCGAAGTGAGAATGCCGGCATGAGTAGCGTAAGGCGCGTGAGAACCGCGCCCGCCGTAAACCCGAGGTTTCCTACGGAAGGTCAATCCGCGTAGGGTTAGTCGGGCCTAAGCCGAGGCCGAAAGGCGTAGGCGATGGACAGCTGGTTAGTATTCCAGCACCGCGATGGTAATGTTTGATGCAGAGGGGGGACCCAGGAGGGTAGGTTCAGCGGGCCTATTGGACATGGTCCGTTCCTGGTCTGTAGGCGTCCGGTGGTAGGCAAATCCGCCGCCGGGTTAAGCAGAGGGGCCGGGAGAAGTGGAGACTTTGTCAAAGCGACTGAGCTGATCCCACGCTGGCTAGAAAATCCTCGCTGCTAGTTATCAATGCGCCCGTACCGCAAACCGACACTGGTGGGTGATGGTGAGAACCATAAGGCGATCGGGAGAACCCTCGTTAAGGAACTCGGCAAATTCGATCCGTAACTTCGGGAGAAGGATCACCCCTGGATGTGTACCGGCTCGCCCGGGAAGCAGACGGGGGTCGCAGTGAGCAGGCCCAGGCGACTGTTTATCAAAACCACAGGTCTCTGCAAAAGCGAAAGCTGACGTATAGGGGCTGACGCCTGCCCAGTGCCGGAAGGTTAAGGGGAGAAGTGCAAGCTTTGAACTGAAGCCCCGGTGAACGGCGGCCGTAACTATAACGGTCCTAAGGTAGCGAAATTCCTTGTCGGGTAAGTTCCGACCCGCACGAAAGGCGTAACGATCTGGGCACTGTCTCAACGGGGGACCCGGCGAAATTGAATTGACCGTGAAGATGCGGTTGACCCGCGGCAGGACAAAAAGACCCCGTGGAGCTTTACTGCAGTTTGGCACTGGGAGTGGGCCTGGGATGCGTAGGATAGGTGGGAGGCGTTGAAGCCGGGCTTTCGGGCTCGGTGGAGCCACCCTTGAAATACCACCCTTTCCTGGTCTGCTTTCTAACACCTGAGCAAGCAGGTGGACAGTGTCTGACGGGCAGTTTGACTGGGGCGGTCGCCTCCTAAAATGTAACGGAGGCGCACAAAGGTTCCCTCAGGGTGGATGGAAATCACCCGCTGAGTGCATTGGCATAAGGGAGCTTGACTGCGAGACCTACAAGTCGAGCAGGGGCGAAAGCCGGTCAAAGTGATCCTACGGTACCGAGTGGAAGGGCCGTGGCTTAACGGATATAAGCTACCCCGGGGATAACAGGCTTATCTTGCCCAAGCGTCCACAGCGACGGCAAGGTTTGGCACCTCGATGTCGGCTCGTCGCATCCTGGGGCTGGAGTAGGTCCCAAGGGTTGGGCTGTTCGCCCATTAAAGCGGTACGCGAGCTGGGTTCAGAACGTCGTGAGACAGTTCGGTCTCTATCCGCCGTGGGCGTAGGAAGTTTGAGAGGATCTGCCCCTAGTACGAGAGGACCGGGGTGGACGGACCGCTGGTGTGCGGGTTGTTCCGCCAGGAGCATTGCCCGGTAGCCATGTCCGGACCGGATAAGCGCTGAAAGCATCTAAGTGCGAAGCCGACCTCAAGATGAGACTTCCCACCGAGTTAATCGGGTAAGACCACAGGAAGACCACCTGTTTGATAGGCGCCAGGTGTAAGCGCAGTAATGCGTGTAGCTGAGGCGTACTAATGGTCGAGGGCTTGACCTACATTTAGGTTTGCCACCATGAAAAGCCGTGCAGTTTCTCGCTCTTCAGTTACCAAGGTGCGGCCCCGGCCGTGCCGGCACCCGTCGCGGGGTGGAGCAGTGGCAGCTCGTCGGGCTCATAACCCGAAGGTCAGGGGTTCGAATCCCTTCCCCGCTACCAAGAAGCGAATCTACGCTCCGCGTAGTGAAGGCCCTCGAAAGAGGGCCTTCGTGGCGTCCGTCGGCTGGATTGGTCCCGGGCTTCGGAGCAAGTCCGGGAATCGCGAGCGCTGAGGGGGCCCGGGCTGGGCCACCCCACCCGCTTCCGGCTTCGTTCTGGGAAGGCTAACTGTTGGTCGTTGCCCGATGCGGGCCTGGGGAACCGCATGAGTGTGAACGCCATTCGGGTAGGGGGCCCCATGTTTCCGCTACGGAGGCCAGCGCTGTCCGATCCGGACCTTGGTCTCGGGATCGACATCCAGTTCGTACGTTTCTTTGTCTGAGGTCCTGAGGGTAACGACCAAGCGGTGGTTGGTAGGCATCCCGGGGGATGCCGAGTAGTTTGAGCCGGGCTTGGATTCGCACTCCGCAGCCGTTAGCCGCTCGGTGACTCTCTTGGTGCCGTCCCAGTAGTTGCAGACTCCGGGACCGGGCTGGAGGCAGCCCTCGCCGCGGAGCACCGTACCGTTGACCGTGCACGTTCGGACTACGTTGATGACCTGGTCGCGGTCGTCGCCGCAGCCGCCCATGAATACCATCGCAAGCAGAGCTGCGACGTAAAGTCCGGAGTTCCGCGGGCTGAACCTCGTGTTCCGGGCGGTCTCGGTCACTCCCGCACGATGCAGGATGGAACATTCGACGTCAATCCGGTGGCGACCGGGACACACGCCTAGCCCGCGCGTCACGGCTCGATGCGCCCCAGCCAGTTCATCGCGATCCCGTGCTGGGGGCAGAGCTGCGCGCATTCGTGGCAGCCGCAGCAGCGCTCCGGGTCCACCTTCGCCTTCAGCCGCTTCGACTTGCCGATCCGGACGAGGTCGATCGCGTCGTAAACGCAGCCTTCGAGGCAGTCCTGGCACCCGTCGCAGACTTCGAGGTCGACTTCTGCTTCCCGCATCGCATGCCCCCTGGTTCGTCAGGCTGGCCGGCCCCGGTCAGCCCGCATGGGAGTGTTCCGGCACCGCATGGCGCGAAGGCGACGGGATGTGCTCCGGCGGCCGGACGATCGCCATCTTCAGGCTCTGCGGTTCGCAGGCGAGGACGCAGACGCCGCAGCCCATGCAGTTCACCGGGTCGACGATCGCCTTGAGCTTCTTCTGGCCCTGGACCTTCTCCATCGTCAGGGCGTCGAACTGGCAGCGCTCGATGCAATCCTGGCAGCCGTCGCAGGTTTCCAGGTCGTTCTGGGCTTCGAAACGGCTCTTCGCGTACCAGACCGTCCAGGGGACCTTCGCCTCGGACATCGGCAGGAGGAAGACGCAGCAGTCGTCGCAGCAGCTGCAGAGGGTGTTGGTGCTGTGGATCGCGACGTTGGGCCACTGGTGGACGAGCCCGTGCTCTTCGGTCTCCTCGATGAGGGCGAGGGCCTCTTCCTTACTGAGCATGCGCCCGTGGCCGCGGCCCTTCGTGTACTCGGCCGCCCGGCTGAACTGGATGCAGTTCATGTCGTGGGAAAGGCGGCAGGGGTTGCCGAGCGATTCCTGGCGCTTGCGGCACGAACACGAGACCACCGAAATAAGGGGCGCCTCCTCGACGATGACCTTCATGCTTTCGCTGGGGAGGACGCCCGGGATGTCCTTGATCGCCTTCCAGGCGGGGAGGATGCGGAGTGGCGGCGCCTTGGCGGCGGCGATCTCCGGCATGCGGTCGGCGTCCCATTCGTTGTGGACGAAGTCCCACCACAGGGCCCAGAGCTGCTTCTTTTCGGGTTCGGTGTAGAGGCCGTCGAGCCCGTCGAGCGACTCGGTCGCGTCGTGGAGCTGCATGATCGTGCGGGCGAAGCGGTAGTACTCGCGGGTCTCGAAGTTGCGGGGGAAGATCACCCCCTTCTTGAAGAGCTCTTCGAGTTCCGCCTCGACGACGCCAACCGCGACCCCCTCCTGGGCAGCGAGGTCGGCGTTCGTCATCGGGAGCGACGCCGCCATCCGCGCCTGCCGCGGCGACATCAGGAATTCGAGGATGCGCCGGTAGCGTGGGGATTCCCCGTAGCCGTGCCTGGCGGCAAGCGTCCCATAGGCGTCGATCTCGGCCATGTCTCTCTCCTTGGCTCGCGAATCCGCGGCGCCCGCGCCGGTCGAAAGGCAGCCAGCGGCCGCCAATGCGTGGCGCCGCGCGGAGCTTGTAGCAACACTCTGCCGCGAGGTCCGTGCCCAATATGATCCAGATCATGTCGGCGGCCAGGCCCGGCGCCTGACGGAGGCAGGCCGAGGATCGGCGGCGACCGGTCCAAGCCGCACCAGTTCCCGTTTCTTCACCTGTTGGTCACCTGATCGACCCCTCGGTGGCAGCACGGGACGCCGTAACGTAGCGAGAGGAAGTGAGCAGGAGCTAAATGGAGAAGTTCGTTCGATTGGCGAAGTGCGCCCGTTGGGGGCGGCGCGACCAGGGACAGGCGCTGGTGCTTTTCGCCGGCGGCCTCGCCGTCTTCTGCGGCCTCGTGGGCATGTCGGTCGACGCCGGCCAGCTGCTCTACGCCCGCACGGATCTCCAGAAGATCGCCGACGCCTCGGCCCTGGCCGGTGCCCAGGATTTGCCGGCCTCCACCGCGGATGCGACAACCTCCGCAACCACCTACGCTTCCGCCAACGGGTCGGCGTCGACGGCGATCAGCTTCGGCAACGCGAACACCACGATCACGGTGACCGCGACCCGCCGCGTCAACTACACCTTCTTGAAGGTGCTCGGGTTGAGCGGGGCAGACGTTACCGCCCGCGCCACCGCGAGGGCGTCTCAGCTGCCCATAACCGGTTACTCATGGGCAAACGTCGCGCCCTTCACCCTCTGGGGCGGCTCCCGCACGAGCGAAGTGCACCCCGGCGACCAGAGCTGCCCTCTTCACACCTGCGTCGGCCGCTCGTACACCTTCATGGACACTGGCTGGATGGCCGCGAGCGGGAATCCAACCGCCCCCGATTGGACCGCGAGCAGTAGCAACAACTTCAAGGGCGACGTCGAACATGGCGCCGGAGCACCGGTCTCGCAGATCGGGGACTTCTACAGCGTCGGTGGCTTCGGGAACGTCAGTGCGCCCGCGGTCGGCAGCATCATCGTCATCCCAATCGTGGACAGGGCGAGCGGCAACGCCAACAGCCGCACCTTCCGTGTCGCCGCGTGGGCAATCGTCAGGGTTGACGCGGGATGCACCAAGCAGCACTGCACCGGCACGCTCCAATCTTCGTCAGTCACCCCGCCCGACGGGTGGGTCACAGACGGCAGCGTCCCACCGCCCGGCGGCATCACCTACCTGGGGACCACGTTCGGGCTGACGGAATAAGCCGGGGCCGGTCACCAGCCGTTCCTTCCGGCGCCCCCGCTGTCCGCTGCTTCGCGCTACCATCGTCCCATGTGCGGCCGGTTCACGATGACCTACGACCAGCTGGAGCTCCTCGCGGAAGACCTGGGGGTGCCCGTGGAGTCGCTGCCGCCGCAGGCCCGGACGCGCTACAACATCGCCCCCACGGACGAACACTTCATCGTCCGGGAGAAGAACGAGGCCCGGGAAGTCTTGCCAGCCCGCTGGGGTCTCGTGAATTCGTGGGCGAAGGACGCGAAACGGGCGGCCATGCAGATCAACGCCAGGGCGGAGACGATCGAGCGCGCCCCCGCCTTTCGCGACGCCTTCCGGGAGCGCCGCTGCCTGGTGCCCGCGACCGGCTTCTTCGAATGGGTCGGACCCAAGGAGGCGCGCCAGCCGATCTGGTTTCACCGCCCGGACGACCGGCTCATCTTCTTCGCCGGCCTCTATGAGTCGTGGCGACCCCGCCCGGACGCGTGGGAGCGGACCTTCACGATCATCACGACCGATGCGAACCCGGTCGTCGCGCCTATCCACGACCGGATGCCCGCGGTGCTCACGGGCGAGGCGGCCGCACTCTGGATCGACCCGAACCACCCGGACCCGCACGCCCTCCTCGGCCTCCTCGGGCCCGCCCCGGAGCGGTTGCTGGTCGCCCGACGGGTTTCGCCCCTCGTGAACAGCGTGAAGAACGACTTCGCCGCGGTCCTGGAAGAGGCGGGGCCGCCCGAACCGGCCGCCGAGGTCAACCTGCGTCTGCTGTGAACTTCCCGCTTCCATCTTTCCGCCGCGGTCTATAGCGTAGGGGGCGATGTTTGGGCGCTCGTTCCCAATCGCCCGGATCGCGGGGGTGCTTGTCGAAGTCCACCCTTCGTGGCTGCTCATCCTCGCCTTCCTCTCGTGGAGCCTTTCCGACCAGGTCTTCCCCGAGACGAACGAAGGCTGGTCGACGGCGACCTACTGGGTGGTCGGCACGAGCGCCGCGGTCCTCCTCTTCGTGACCGTCCTCGTGCACGAATTTGCCCACGCGGCGGTGGCCATCCGGCGTGGGCTGCCGGTGCCGAAGATCACCCTGTTCATCTTCGGCGGCGTCTCCCATATGTCGCGGCAGCCGCGCAGCGCCGGCGAAGAGTTCGCGATCGCCGCCGCCGGGCCGGCCACGAGCTTCGTGATCGCGGCGGTCACGGGCCTCGCCGGCCTCGCCGTTGGCGGTTCGAACGAACAAGCCGAGGCGATCCTCTACTACCTCGCCGGCGTCAACGCGGTCCTCGGCGTCTTCAACCTCCTCCCTGGCTTCCCCCTCGACGGTGGCCGCGTGCTCCGCTCGATCGCCTGGAGGAGCACCGGCAGCTTCCGCCGGGCCACCCGGATCGCCGCCTCCGTGGGCGAACTCTTCGGCTACACGCTGATGGGCGGCGGCTTCCTCCTCGCCCTCGGCGGATTCGTCGTCCAGGGCCTCTGGTTCCTCTTCATCGGCTGGTTCCTGACCGGCGCGGCCCGGGGCGAAAGCCAGGGAATGCAACTCGAGTCGATCCTCGCCGGCCTCTTCGCCCGCGACCTGATGGACGAGACCTTCCCCTCGGTCACCCCGGGACTGCCCGTCCAGGCAGTGGTCGACGACTACATGGTGGGCGAAGGCCACCGCGCCCTGATGGTGGCGAACGACGGCGCCGTCGTCGGCATCCTTTCGGTGAACGACGTCCGCCGGGTGCCGCGGGCGGAGTGGCCGAACACCCCGGCCCAACGGGTGATGACCCCCCGCGAGCGGATCGTCTCGGTGGACGCCGCCACACCCGCCTTCGACGTGCTGATGCTGGTGAGCCAGAAGGGCCTGAACCAGGTGCCGGTGCTCGAAGAGGGCCGGATGGTGGGCCTGATCACGCGCCGGCACCTGCTCGACCGTATCCAGCTGGCGGAGTCACTCGCCCCGGACGTGCCCACGGACACGAACGAATAGGCGGGATCTTCCCATTTGACCCCGCGCTCACTACGCTGCAAACCATGCCGAACCTGCTTGTGATTGGTCATGCCGCCGCCGCCGGCGAAGCCCCGGCGAACACGCTTGCCGGCGTCCGCGCCTCGCTCGACGCCCGCGCGGAGGCGATGGAGATTGACGTCCAGCTCTGCGCCGATGGCGTCCCCGTGCTCATGCACGACGAAACCGTCGACCGGACGACGAACCTCCGCGGGCCGGTCCGGGCCCTCTCGCTGGCTGCGCTCCAGGCCGCCGATGCGGGTGGCGGCGAGCCCGTGCCCACGCTGGACCAGGTGCTCGACCTTGTCGCGGGGCGCCTGACGGTGATGTGCGAGCTGAAGCAGACCCCCGGCGAGCCCGGCTACGACCAGCGGCTCGTCGACGCCGTCCTCGCCGTCGTCGAGCGCCACGACGCCCGGGTGTGGACGGCCGTCCATTCCTTCAACCCGCCCATGGTCGAACGGGCACGGGCCAGCGAGCCGCGGATCTCGGCGGCGATCATCTCGCCCCCGGTCGAAGGAGAACAGTTGGAGCGGCTGCTTTCGGGCACCATCAAGCGGAACGGGCAGGCCGTCTCCATCGAACACCACTGCATCGACCGCGCGCTCGTGGTCCGGGCGAAGCAGCGCCAGCTGTGCGTCTGGGCGTGGACGGCCGACTCGCCCGCGGACTGGGCACGGCTGGCCGCGGCGGGGGTCGACGGGATCATCACCAACGTCCCCCACCAGCTTCGCGCCTGGCTGGAAGGCGCCGCGCCGCCGTCGTCCGTCGCCCGCGGCTGACCCTTACCAGCTGCCGCCACCGCCACCGCCGCCACCGCCGCCGGAACTGCCCCCGCTGAAGCCGGAGCCGCCGGAACTCCCGGGCGAGCTGCTGATCGTCGATCCGACGCTACTGGAGAAGGAGTGCATCCCGGAGGCGAACGCCAGCGCCTGGAAGCCGGCCGCCCCCGTGTACCAGCCCGAGACGGCTTGATCGACCTGGTCGTCGAGCCCTTCGAGCGCCTTCGCCCACTTGTCGACGCAGCCGAAGACCATCGCGTAGGGCAGGTAGCGGGCGAAGTCGTTGAGGATGTTCTTGTCTTCGTTGAACTCCTGCCGCCGGGTCTCGGCGGTCGCGACGTAGAGGCGGAAGCCGAGCACCCGGCGGAGCGCCTCGCTACCCGCGGCCGTGCGCCGGGCCATCGTCCGGGAGATGGCCATCAGCAGAAGCCCGCCGAGGATCACGGGCATCCCGATGAGGGCGCGCCCGGCGAATCCCCCGAAGGCCAGCGTCGCACCCGCCCCCAGGATCACGACGGCGACCCCGGCGCCGATCCAGAGGGCGCGGGCGGTCGAGGGCTTTCGCGGGAACCACTTGCGTTCGGCCGCGTCCTTGTAGAGCTGGTCCTGGGCCTTCGCGAGGTCCTTGTAGAACTTGTTCTTCAGCTCCGAAAGCTTCACTTCGTCGCCGTCGTCGAAGAGGCCGCTGAAGACCGTCCGTTCGTATTTCTGCAGCTCCGCATCGTCGGTCCGCGTCTTCGTCAGCGTCCAGTCGGTCTTCCCGAACCAGCCCTTCTTCGGGATCTCGGTGATGTGGAGGTAGCCACGGACGGCGAGGTCGACCACGGTCGCGGTGATGTCGAGGGTGTCGGCGCGCTCGTCGAGGACGACGCCCATCTGGCCCGGGCGGAGGCGGTCCGGGGGCGTGTATTCGACGACGATCGGGTCCTTCGCGAAGAGCGGCCGCGTCTGTTCGCTGGGGTCGTTGGTGAGGTAGAAGAGGCTCTTGTAGCGGCGGTCGCGGCCGTGGCGCCACCACGCCCCCACGACCCCCACCAGCGACAACACGCCGACCAGTCCGGCCCCGCCGAATTCGATGGGATCGAATTCGAAGTAGTCGTCGATGCTCGGGCGGTCCTTCGTCAGGATCGGCGGCACGTCGACGACACCCTTCGCCCAGGCCACGGCGACGGTCAGCTCCTCGTTAGGATGGAGGCTGCGGCTGGAGCTGAACGAGGCACTGCTCCCCTGGAGACCGCCGCCCTTGCCCGCCGGGCACTGCGCGGTGGACTGGTAGCCCTGGTAGCAAGCCACGGCCGTGATCCCGCCCGGCAGGTTCACGGTAACCGTCACCTGCTCCATCGTCGCCTCGGGCCAGGTCCCGGTGACGTTCCAGTAGAGCTCGTCGTGGTCTTCGAATGGGTTCAGCGCCCCCTCGATCCGGTAGGTCAGGTGATAGGACTGGCGGCCGCTGATGACCACATCCGGGTCGCCGATGCGGACGCGCATGCGGCCGTTCTCGTGGCTGGTCTTCGTCTCCACCGGCTGGCCGCCGCCGTCGGTGACCACCATCTCCCGGTAGCGGTAGACGCGGTCGCTCCCCGATGGGCAGGGATAGAGCGGCTGGGGCTCGTCCGGCGGCGGCGGCAACCCGCAGGGCACGCGTTCGAACAGGTCACGGTAGATGCCGTGCCGTTCGATGGAGCCGAAATCCACGACGATCACCTCGTCGACGTCGACCGTCCCGTCGGCCTCGACGTCGTAGGTGGCGGTGAAGGAGGTAATCGCCCAGCCGGCCTGGGCGCGGGCCCCCGCCCCATAGGCCAGCGCGCCAACCACGGCGGCGGCGACGATGAGGACTCCAGCCACGGCGCCGAGCGATGTTCGCCTGGCGGGGGACCCGGTGCGATAAGACAAGTTCATCTCCGCCCCTTATGATCGACCCTACGCCGCTCGCGCCGGGACCACCGGCCCGGGCTCCCCATCCTCCAACCGACAAGGAAACTGCATGGAAGCATTCGCTTACGTTGCGCCGAAGTCACTGGCCGAAGCCTACACCGTCCTCGCGAACGGGAAGAGCAGCCAGTTGCTCGCCGGCGGAACCGACGTCATTGTCCAGCTTCGCGAAGGGCGTCGCCACTGCGACCAGGTCATCGACCTGAAGCACATCCCCGAACTGATGGGGATGCGCTGGCTGCCCGACGGCACCCTCGAAATCGGCGCCGCGAAGCCGCTCGCCGAGATCTACGAAGACGCCGAGGTCGCCCGCCGCCTGCCCGGCCTCATCGACGCGGCTTCGCTGATCGGCGGCATCCAGGTGCAATCGCGGGCGAGCCTCGGCGGCAACCTTTGCAACGCCAGCCCGGCCGCGGATTCGCCCCCGGCGCTGATGGTGCTGGGCGCCCGGCTGGTCATCGGCTCTTCCTCCGGGACGCGTGAGCTGCCGGTCGAGCAGTTCTTTGCAGGCCCCGGCCGGAACGTCCTCGCCCCCGGGGAACTCCTCCTCGCGGTGAAGGTGCCCCCGCCGGGCCCCCACGCCGCCTCGTTCTACCTCCGCTTCATCCCTCGCAACGAGATGGACATCGCCGTCGCCAGCGCCGGGGCCTTCCTCCGCCTCGACGCCACGGGGGGCCGGATCGAAGCCGCCCGCGTCGCCCTTGGCGCGGTCGGCCCGACGCCGCTGATGTCCGCCGGGGCCGCGGCCGCGCTCGTCGGGCAGGCCCCGACGCGGGAAGTGTTCGAAAAGGCCGGCGCGGCCGCCGCCGAGACCGCAACCCCCATCACCGACATGCGCGGTTCGGCCGCCCAGCGCCGCCACCTCGTTTCCGTCCTTACCATCCGCGCGCTCGAAGGGGCGCTCCAGCGAGCACGGGAGGCCCGCTAACTCATGCGCCGAAGCCAGGTACAGGCCCGCATCAACGGTGCCGACATCGATTTCCTCTGCGAACCGCGCCAGAGCCTCCTCGAAGTGCTCCGGGACGAACTCGGCCTCACGGGCACGAAAGAAGGCTGCGCCAACGGCAACTGCGGCGCCTGCAGCGTCATGCTCAACGGCCGCATCGTGAACTCCTGCTGCGTCCTTGGCGTTGAAGCCGAGGGCGCCGAGGTCACGAC
This sequence comes from Chloroflexota bacterium, assembly GCA_016234445.1. GTDB lineage: Bacteria > Chloroflexota > Dehalococcoidia > Tepidiformales > Tepidiformaceae. The sequence continues at coordinate 13,554 of JACRBT010000016.1, forward strand.
CATCGAAGGCGTCGCCCATGGCGACCAGCTCCACCCGCTCCAGCAGGCCTTCCTCGAAGAGGCGGCCCTGCAGTGCGGCATCTGCACCCCCGGTTTCATCATCGGGGCCAAAGCCCTGCTCGACCGCGAACCCAACGCCGACGAGCAGCGCATCCGCCACTGGCTTGCGGGCAACCTCTGCCGGTGCACCGGCTACGACAAGATCATCCGCGCCGTCCTTCGCGCGGAAGAACACATGCAGGAGGCAACAAAGGCATGACGACGATCGAGAAGCCCACCTACACGATCATCGGCACCCGCCCCATCCGCCCGGACGGCGTCGAAAAGGTCACCGGGAAGGCCCAGTACGGCGCCGACATCCGGCTCCCGGGCATGATCTTCGGCCGCGTCCTTCGCAGCCCCCACGCCCACGCCCGCATCCGGAGCATCGACACGAGCGCCGCCGAGTCCTTCCCCGGCGTCCTCGCCGTCCTGACGCACGCGGACTTCCCCGTGGCCGCCGACCGGGTTGAGGAACTCGGGGAGACGGCCGTCAACCTCAAGGAACTGAGCGAGAACATCCTCGCCGCCGGCAAGGCGCTCTACCGCGGCCACGCGATCGCCGCCGTCGCCGCCGCGAACCCCCACGTCGCCGAAGAGGCCCTCAAGCTGATCAAGGTCGACTACGAGCTGCTCCCGCCGGTCACCGACGTCCGCGACGCCATGCGCGAAGACGCGCCCCTCCTCAACGAAAACCGCTACACGAAGGAACTCGGCGGGGCCAAGAGCGACAAGCCATCGAACATCGCCAGCCACGTCCAGTTCCAGTCGGGCGACATCGCCGCCGCCTTCGCCGACGCGGACCACGTCGTCGAGCGCGAGTTCACAACGAAGATGGTCCACCAGGGCTACATCGAGCCCCAGAACTCGACCGCGAGCTGGAACTCCGACGGCACGCTCGTCATCTGGACCAGCACCCAGGGGGCGTTTTCGGTCCGCGCCCAGCTCTCCGAAATCCTCAAGATGCCCGTCGCCCGGATCAAGGTAGTCCCGATGGAGATCGGCGGCGGCTTCGGCGGCAAGCTCCCCATCTACCTGGACCCCGTCGCTGCCCTGCTTTCGAAGAAGTCGGGCCACCCGGTGAAGGTGGTGATGAACCGGACGGAAGTGTTCGAAGGCACCGGCCCCACGAGCGGCACCTACATCAAGCTCAAGGCCGCCGAGAAGGGCGGCAAGCTCACGGCGATCGAAGCCACGCTCGCTTACGAGGCCGGGGCCTACCCCGGCTCCTCCGTCGGCGCGGGGGCGATGTGCATGCTTTCGCCATACAACATCGAAAACTTCAAGATCGACGGCTACGACGTGGTCGTGAACAAGCCCAAGACCGCGGCCTACCGCGCTCCCGGCGCCCCCGCCAGCGCCTTCGCCACCGAGAGCGTGCTGGACGAACTGGCGAAGGCGGCGAAGATCGACCCCCTCCAGTTCCGCCTCCAGAACAGCGCCCACGAAGGCACGCGCATGGTGACCGGCGTCCCCTTCCCGCGCATCGGCCACGAAGAGGTGGTGGAGGCGGCCCTCAACAGCGCCCACTACCGCTCGCCGATCGAGGGCCCTTACCGTGGCCGCGGCGTCGCCTCCGGCTTCTGGTTCAACGCCGGCATGCAGTCCAGCGTCGTCGTCTCCGTGAACACGGACGGCACCGTCAACCTGACCGAGGGCTCGACCGACATCGGCGGGACCCGCGCCTCGTTGGCGATGCAGCTCGGGGAGACGCTCGGCATCCCCTACGACACCATCAAGCCCACCGTCGTCGACACCGACTCAATCGGCCACAACGACGTCACCGGCGGCAGCCGGACGACCTTCGCCAGCGGCATGGCCGTCTACGAAGCCGGGATGGACGTCCAGCGCGAGATGCTCAAGCGGGCCTCGAAGCTCCTGAACGCGCCCGAGACCGACCTCGTCTACGAACACGGCGGCGTCCACGTCGTCTCCGACCCCGCGAAGAAGATGTCGTTCAAGGAGATCGCGGCCCAGTCGGCGCGCACCGGCGGCCCGATCAACGGCAAGGGCTCGGTCCTCGCGCGCGGGGCCGGCGCCGCCTACGGCACCCACATCGTCGACGTCGAGGTCGACCCGGACACGGGCAAGGTCACCATCCTCCGCTACACGGCGGTCCAGGATGTGGGCACGGCCATCCACCCCGCCTACGTCGAGGGCCAGATCCAGGGCGGCGCCGTCCAGGGCATCGGCTGGGCCCTGAACGAGGAGTACTACTACGACGACACCGGCCGGATGGCGAACTCCAGCTTCCTCGACTACCGCATGCCGACCACCCTGGACGTGCCCCTGATCGACACGATCCTGGTGGAAGTGCCGAACCCGGGACATCCCTACGGCGTCCGCGGCGTGGGCGAGGTCCCGATCGTGCCGCCGCTCGCCGCCGTCGCCAACGCGATCGCGGACGCGACCGGGCACCGGTTTACGGACCTGCCGATCTCGCCCCGTCGCGTCGTCGAGGAACTGCACGGGCTCGGGTAGACTGCCGCCATGGGCGTCACGGTCACGTCCGTTCGGGGAACCGCGGTCGGGCCCTCCGGCGAGGAGGGCCTCGACTTCCTCGTTGACAGCGGCTCCCAGTACACGCTCCTGCCAGAGGCGGCCTGGCGCCGGATCGGCCTCCTGCCGGTACGCCGCCAGCGGTTCCGACTCGCCGACGGGACGCTGATGGAGCGCGACATCTCCAACTGCGTCGTCCGCCTGGTGGAGCTGGGGGAGACCCCGACGCCCGTGGTCCTCGGGCAGCCGGGCGACGTCGCGCTCCTCGGCGCGGTCACGCTGGAGGAGCTTGGGCTCGTCCTGAACCCGTTCACGAGGACGCTCCACCACGCCGCGCTCCTGATGGTCTAGCCGTGGTTTCCGTCTGGGTCCCGGCGTTGTTGCGGTCCCTCTGCGGGGGGGCGGCGCGCCTCGAAGTCGAAGGCGGGACCCTCGGCGACGTCCTCCGTGCGCTCGACCTCCGCTGCCCCGGGCTCTACGACCGCGTCGTGGAGGGCGGCCGCGTCCGCCCCGAACTGGCGGTGGCGATCAACGGCGAGGTCCTTTCCCTGGCGCTGCACGAGCCTCTCGCCCCGGGGACGGAGCTGACGCTCGTCCCGGCGATCGGCGGCGGGTGAGGGGGCTCACGGCCGATTACGGTTGCATCGTGCGGATCATCTTGAGCATGGCGGCGTGCGGCGGCTGGGCGATCCCGGGATAGACGATCACGAGATAGGTGCGGTCCGCGCCAAGGACGGTGTAGCCCTCGACTCCGTTCGCGGTGTGTTCGTACCAGACCTCCAGCCCGGGCGCGCCCGGGTCGATCAGATTCGCGCGGTCGTCCGGGGCCCCGATCCGGATGGGCATCTGGATTACCTGGATCCAGGCGTGGGAACGGGCGTTGATGGCCTCCCGGGTCAGGCCGGCAGGCTGGGCCCACTGGAGAAACACCTGGCTGTTGGAGTAGTCCTGCCCGGCTTGCCGGTTGTCTGGTTCAGCCTGGACCAGGACCAGCGAGAATCCGGCAGGGGCATCACCGACCGGCCGCACCGGGAAGCCGGCGATGCGTGATGCCTGTTCCAGCGCGTCTTCGCTGTTGAACGCGCCGACGAGTTTGCCGTTCTCGCGGACTTCCACCGTCCCGGCCTCGGTCTTGCTGGTGCCGAACAGTGCCCAGGCCGAAATTCCGAGCGCGCCAACGACGATGGCCGCGGCTGCCACGCGTGCCGTCTTGCTACGGGCCCATCTGGTCATAGGAACCATCTGCACCCAGTGTACTCGTGGCTGTCAAGGGCCTCAGCGCCGCTGCGTCAGTTCGATGACGTTGCCGTCGGGGTCGCGGTAGCGCGCGGAACGGCCCCACGGTTCGTCGCGCGGTCCGTGCACGACTTCCGCGCCGGCCGCGACCGCCGTGGCATGCGCCGCATCGATGTCGTCGACCGCGAACGCGATTTGTACGCCCTTTGAGGGGCCATCTGCTTTCCCTTGATAAAGCGCGAAATGGAGGAAGGCTCCGTCCGTCCATGAGACAGCCGCATGCCGTCCGCCGATCCAGCGGTCGTCGTCTTCCGCGTGGTCCGATGCGTGCAATTCGAGGCCGAATGCGTCCCGGTAGAGCCGCGCGGAACGGTCCAGGTCAGAGACTTCGACAACGACAGCCACAAGCCGGTTCTGCCCCGCCACGGACGCCTCCTACAAGGCTGTGAACGGCCGCGTTCCCCTCGCCCACCGCAGTGGGAGAGGGGGCAGGGGGTGAAGGCCAGCCCCGCTACCCCCGCGGCAGCCCCAGGCCGCGCGTGGCGATGATGTTGCGCTGGATCTCGCTCGTTCCGGCCGCGATCGTCGCCGGGACGGTGGTCATGTAGTCCATCGCCGCCCGGATCTTGTAAGCGCCTTCGAGGCCCTGGGGTTCGCGGAGTTGGCCCTTCATCCCGCTGATGTGCATCTCCGTCCAGGAGATCCGCTGGGAGAGTTCGGAGCCGTACATCTTCGTCATGCTCGCCTCCATGTTCGGGACCCCGCCCCGCGCCTGGATGGCGATGACCGTGAACGAAAGCAGGGCGCAGACGGCGGTCTCGATCGCCCGGTCGGCGACTTCCAGCCGGTAGGGCGCGGCCACCGGGTCGCCGGCCTTCGTCCGGTCCTGGAGGTAGTGGCTGATCTTCTCGACGGACTTCCGGGCGGCGATGGCGCGGGCGATGTTCGACCGCTCGAAGTCGAGGGTGGTGGTGCCGACGTACCAGCCGCGGTTCTCTTCGCCGATGCGGTTGCGCACGGGAACGCGGACGTCTTCGAAGAAGACCTCGTTGAAGACGTGGCCGTCCGCCATGTTGATCAGCGGCCGGACGCTGACCCCCGGCGCCTTCATGTCAAGCAGCAGGTAGCTGATGCCACGATGCTTGGGCGCGTCCGGGTCGGTCCGCGTGAGGACGAACATCCAGTCGGCGCGGTGGGCGCCGGAGGTCCAGATCTTCTGGCCATTCACGACATAATCGTCACCGTCGCGGATGGCGCGCGTCTGCAGGCTGGCGAGGTCGGAGCCGGAACCCGGTTCGCTGAAGCCCTGGCACCAGGCCACTTCGCCGCGGAGCATCGGCGGGAGGTGCTCGGCCTTCTGTTCCTCGGTTCCGTGGAGCATGATCGTCGGGCCGACGAGGTTGAGCATCTGGCGGCTCGTCGGCGCCTGGGCTTCGTGCAGCTCCTGGTTGAGGACGAACTGTTCGAGGACGCTCATGTCGGCGCCGCCGTACTTCTTCGGCCAGGCCGGCGCGAGCCAGCCGTTGGCCCCCAGCTTGTCCAGCCACCCGCTGATGCGCTTCTCGCGGGCGGCCTCGCGGGCGGGGTCGGTGTCGCCGCCGCCGAGTTCGCCTTCGTAGGATTCGCCCTCGGCGGGCTGCCAGTTCTCGTGTACGAAATTGCGGACCTGCTGCCGCCACGCGGCGAGCTCGGGGGTGTCGTTGAAACGCATCGTGTCGTCCTGAGTGTGCTAGATGCGGCCGATTCTACACCCCCTTACTGGACTTCGCCCCAGTTCTTCCCCTTCTTCACGTCCACCTTCAGGGGCACGTTCATCTCCAGGCTGGCCGGCATCAGCCTCAGGGCGATCTCCGAGACGGCCTCGATCTCTTCCGCCGGGCATTCGAAGATCAGCTCGTCGTGGACCTGGAGGATCATCCGGCTGCGAAGCCCGCGGTCGCCGATCTCGGCGTCGACGCGGATCATCGCGACCTTGATGATGTCGGCGGCGCTGCCCTGGATGGGCATGTTGATCGCTTCGCGTTCGGCGGCGCTGCGGACCTGGAAGTTGGTGCTGTGGATGGCCGGGAGGTAGCGCCGCCGCCCGAAGACGGTCTCGGCGTAACCGTGGTCCCGGGTGAACTTCAGTGTCTGCTGCTGCCATTCGGCGATGCCCGGGAAGCTGGCGAAGTACGACTTGATGAAGGCGTCGGCCTCCTCCCGCGACATCCCGGTGCGGCTCGCCAGCCCGAACTCGCCCATCCCGTAGGCGATCCCGAAGTTCACCATCTTCGCCGTGTCGCGCATCTGGCGGGTGACTTCCTCCGGTTGGACGCCGTAGACCGTCGCCGCGGTCGCGCGGTGGATGTCCTGGTCCGCGAGGAAGGCGGCGACCAGCCCCCGGTCGCCGGTGACGTGGGCGAGGACGCGGAGCTCGACCTGCGAATAGTCGGCGGCGACGAACCAGGGGTCGTCGAATCGCGCCGCGACGAAGGCCTTGCGGATGTCGCGGCCGGTGTCGGTCCGGACGGGGATGTTCTGGAGGTTCGGGTTCTTGCTGCTCAGGCGGCCCGTCGCGGCGACCGTCTGCTGGAAGTCGGTGTGGATACGGCCGTCCTCGGCCACGGTCATCGGGAGCGCGTCGAGGTAGGTCGACTTCAGCTTCGTCAGCTCGCGGTATTCGAAGATCTTGTCGATCAGCGGAGTCACCGCCCGGAGCGACTCCAGCGCGCGCTGGTCTGTGCTGTAGCCCTGCGTCGTCTTGCGCGTCTTCGGAAGCCCCATCTCCTTGAAGAGGACGTCGCTCAATTGTTGAGGACTTCCGATGTTGAATTCGTGCCCGACCAGCGCGTAGATCTCGCGCTCGCCGCGTTCAATGTCCGCGGACATCCCCCGCGCAAGGTCGCGCAGGACAGCGATGTCGAGGGCCACACCCTCGCGTTCCATCCGGTAGAGCACCGGAATAAGTGGGAGCTCCATATCGGCGAAGAGCGGCCACTGACCGCGTTCGTGGAGTTGCGCCTCCAGGTGCGGCCTGACGCGGAGAAGCATGTCGGCGTGCTGGCAGGCGTAATCCTGCACGCGCTCTATTTCCACCTGCGACAGCGCCACCGCGTTCCGGCCGGAGCCGGTCAGGGTCGTCAGCGCCGGCATCTCCAGGCCCAGCCGTTCGTTCACCAGCGCGCTCAGGGTGGAGGAGGTTTCGCCGAGGAGGAAGGCCGCGATCGTGACGTCGAAGCCGGCCCCGTCGAGGGTCATGCCGGCCGCCGCCAACTGGTGCATCAGGTGCTTCGTGCCGTAGGTCGTCTTGCCGATCGCCGGGTCGGCGAGCAGGGGCCCGAGGGTCGCCCGGACCTGGTCCATCGTCACCTGGGTCGTGTCGGCGTCGAGCCGGGGGGCGTGCCCGACGGGGACGTACCAGGCCCGCCCGGGAGCGGTCGCGAAGGAGAGCCCGAGGAGCAGCTGGTGGGCCGTGTCGCCGCTCGTCGAGAGGGCCGCGAAGGCGAAGCTCCCGGCCGCGCGAAGGGCCTCGGCGAGGGCGCGCAGGGCCGGTTCCGTGGTGACAGTTTCGTAGGATTGTGCCACCGCCTCATCGGCACTGCCGGCGCTTGTTTGCGGCTGCGAACCGAGCACTTCGTCGAGCCGTGCCGCGAGCATCCGGAACTCCAATTCGCGGAAGAAGGACATCACGGCGTCGCGGTCGTAGCCTCGAACCTCGCATGCAGCCATGTCGAAGTCGACCGGGACATCGGTGTGGATGGTGACGAGTTCCTTGTTCCGGCGGGCGGTCTCCTCGCCGTCGATGAGCTTCGTCTTGAGCGCACCTTTCACTTCGTCGATGCGCTCGTAAATCGCCTCTACGGTCCCGAACTGGCGGATGAGGTCGGTCGCCGTCTTCTCGCCGATCCCGCGGATGCCCTCGACGTTGTCGCTCGTGTCACCTTTCAGGGCCTTGTAGTCGATCATGTAGATGGGGCTGAAGCCGTAGCGTTCGGCGGCGCGCGTCTCGTTGTAGTCGACCGTGTCGCGCTGGTAGGGCCGGAACATGAAGAGGTTCACGCCCGGCTTGATCAACTGGACGAGGTCGGTGTCGAGGGTCGCGATGTAGGTCTCGACGCCGTTCTCGGCCGCCATCCGGGCGATCGTCCCGGCGACGTCGTCGGCTTCGTACCCGGGGCACTCGTAGATCGGGATCCCAAAGGCATCCAGGAGTTGGCGCACGCGGGCCATCTGCTTCAGCAGCTCCGACGGCGTCTCCCGGCGAGTGGCCTTGTAGGCTTCGCTGGCTTCGTGGCGGAAGGTCTTGCCGGCGGCGTCCCATGCTGCGCAGATGTGCGTCGGCTGGAGCTGGTCGAGCACCCGGATGAGCGTCTCCGCGTAGCCGTGGGTGGCGAAGGTGAGCTCGCCCTTGCTCGTCATCAGCGGCTTGTCGCTGTTCGCGAAGGCGAAGAAGGCGCGGTAGAGGATCCCGTGCGAGTCGAGGATCACGAGCCTTGGCTTGCGGTTCGCGGCGGGAGGCATCCGCTGATTATAGGGGTGCGGGCTGGCCGCGCGGACAGCCACGCTGGGCTACAATCGCTCCACAGACACCCGGCCGGGAGCGCTTCCATGGACTTTCGCCTCAACCAGCACCAGTCAGCCTTCCAGCAGGAAGTGCGAACCTTCATCGAGACCGGGCTCCCCGCGGGCTGGGACGGTGAGGCCGAGGCCGGCGGCCCGGTCGAACGCGAGATCATGGGGCGCCTCGCCGCGAAGCACTGGCTCGCCCTCCCCTGGCCGAAAGAGTACGGCGGCATGGGCGCCAGCCCCATGGAACAGCTCATCTTCAACGAGCAGATGGCTTACCACCGCGTCCCCGGGATGATGAACATGGGCGTCGCCTGGGTCGGCCCGGTCGTCATGCTCTACGGCACCGACGCCCAGAAGCGCGACTACCTCGGTTCCATCGCCGACGGTTCCCAGCTCTGGTGCACGCTCTATTCCGAACCCGGCGCCGGCTCCGACCTCGCCGCCATGCAGACCCGCGCTGTCCGCGACGGCGACGACTACGTGATCAACGGCCAGAAGATCTGGACCAGCTTCGGCCACTACGCCGACTGGGGCTGGCTCGCCGCCCGCACCGACCCGGACGTGCCCAAGCACAAGGGCCTCTCGACCTTCGCGATCAAGATGGACACGCCCGGGATCACGATCCGGCCGCTCCGGAACATGGCCGGGACGCACGAGTTCAACGAGATCTTCTTCGAAGACGTCCGTATCCCCGCGTCGCAACTCATCGGCGAAGAGAACCGCGGCTGGTACAACGTCGCTGTCGGCCTCGACTTCGAGCGCTCGTCGATCGGCGCGACCTCGACGGCGCGGCGGACGGTCGACGACATCGCCGCCTACCTCCGGGAGCACCGGGGCACGACCTCGCAGGTCCTCCGCCACCGGATCGCCGAGCACGCCATCGCCGTCCAGGTGCTGCGGAACATGGCCTACAACATCGCCACCGCCCAGGAACGCACCGGCATCGCCCCGACGCGAGAGGCGCAGATGGCAAAGCTCTTCGGTGCGGAGATGCAGCAGAAGCTCTCAGCCACCTGCCTCCAGGTGTTCGGGATGGAGGGCCAGGCGGCGCGCCCGGGCTCGCGCGTGCCCCAATACCAGTACGCCCTCCTCCGCAGCGTCGCCAACACGATCGAGGGCGGCACGAGCGAGATCCAGCGTTCCGTCATCGCGACCCGGGGCCTCGGGCTGCCGCGCGAGTGACCGGCCGGTAAGGGGGCCTGAAGCTCGCGCCGAATTAGTTTGCCCCGAGCGAAAGACCTCCTGTAGGCTAACCGATGCTGACGTGTACGTGAGCGTTCGGAGGGTCTTTGTCCGCACCTGCCGCAACTGACATGGGCCGGCCGCTCGGCGAAATCCTGAACCGGCGGGAGCGCTGGCTCCTGCTTCTCAGCCTCATGCTCGCGATGTTCGTCGGCGCCATCGACCAGACGGTCGTCTCGACGGCGACGCCCCGCATCCTCGCCGACCTTGGAGGCTTCAACCTCCTTTCCTGGCTCTTCACGAGCTACATGCTCAGTTCGACCGTCATCATCCCCCTGGTGGGCAAGCTCTCCGACACCTTCGGCCGCAAGTACTTCATCCTCGGCGGCCTTGTGGTCTTCCTCTTCTCGTCGGTCGCCTGCGGGGCGGCGACGAGCATGCCCATGCTGATCGCGTTCCGGGCCGTCCAGGGCCTCGGCGGCGGGATGATCTTCGCCTCGGTTTTCGCCTCGATCGGCGACATTTTCCCCCCGGCGGAACGGGCGAAGTACATGGGCCTCTTCACCGGCACCTTCAGCCTCGCGAGCATCCTCGGGCCTGCTACGGGTGGCTTCCTCACCGACCACGGTGGCTGGCGCTGGGTGTTCTACATCAACGTTCCCTTCCTGCTCGTGGCGATGCCGGCCATCTGGTTCAACCTGCCGGCGCGGAAGGCGGCTATCCGGCCGAAGATCGACTTCATCGGGGCGATCCTGCTTTCCTGTTCCTCCGTGCTACTCCTCCTGGCCTTCGAATGGGCCGGCAAACGCTACGCCTGGGGGTCTGGCCAGATCCTGGGGCTGATCGTCTCGTCGCTGGTCCTCCTTGGGCTCTTCATCTTCCAGGAGCGCCGCCACGACGAACCGATCCTGCCGCTGCACCTCTTCAAGAACAGCACCTTCGTCCTCTCGAACGTCCTCGTCTTCATCTTCGGCGTGGGTATGTTCGGGGCACTCCAGTACCTGGGCATCTTCGTCCAGACCGCCCTCGGCGCCTCCGCCACGGCCTCCGGCGTGATCACCACGCCCCAGTCGTTCGGGATGCTGGCGGCGAGCGTCCTCGGGGGCCAGATCATCGCGCGTACGGGCCGCTACAAGTACCAGACGATCCTTGGCTGCGCCATCATCGTCATCCCCATGCTCTTCTTCACCCAGCTCGACGTCGGCGTCGTCCGCTGGCACATCAGCGTCGCCATGGTCCTCCTCGGGATCGGCTTCGGCCTGACGATGCCCACGATGTCGCTCACCGTCCAGAACGCCGTGCCCTACAAGTACCTGGGCGTGGCCAGCAGTTCGAGCCAGTTCTTCCGCCAGATCGGGAGCGTCTTCGGGATCGCCATCTTCGCCGCGATCCTGACGAACTCCTACGAGTCCGCCTTCACCAGCGACCTCCCCGCCGAAACCCGCGCCACCATCGAAGACGCCCAGGCCTCCGGGGCGCTTCCGCCGACCACCCTCGAAAGCTTCAACGACCCGACCCTCGCCCTGAACCAGCGAAAGTACCTGTCCCTGCAGAAGTCGTTGAGCTCCATCCCGGGCGGGGAGGTTGCGCTCGCGGAAGCGGTCGACACCCAGCACGAGTCGGTCGCCGTCGCCGTGGACCGCATCTTCATCGGGGCGTCGCTTGTCGCGGTCATCTGCCTTATCCTCAGCCTCTTCATCAAGGAACTTCCCTTGCGCCGCGGCTTTGGCGCAGGCCCCGAAGCGGCGCGCCCGCCGGGCCCGGGTCCGCGGCCCGAAGCCCCCGATGGCGCGAAGGCTCCCTCCACTCCCTGACCCCACTCTGAGGCGACACAATGGCTGCCCCGGTCGAACCGCTCCGGCCCCTCGGCGAGATCCTCGATCAACGGCAGAAGATGCTGCTCGTCGGCAGCCTCATGCTCACGCTCTTCCTTGGCGCGCTCGATCAGACGATCGTTTCCACCGCGGTGCCCCGCATCCTCGCCGACCTGGGCGGGTTCGGCCTCCTCTCGTGGCTGTTCACCAGCTACATGCTCGCCTCGACGGTCGTCATGCCCCTCGTCGGGAAGCTTTCCGACATCTTCGGGCGGAAGCTCCTCCTGATCGGCGGGATCGTCGTCTTCCTTGCGGGTTCCGCGCTCTGCGGCACGGCCCAGTCGATGGTCGCCCTGATCATCTTCCGGGCGATCCAGGGGGTTGGCGGCGGCGCCATCTTCTCCCTCGTCTTCGCCACGAACGCGGACCTCTTCCCGCCAGCCCAGCGCGGCAAGTACATCGGCTTCTTCACCGGCGTCTTCAGCCTCGCCAGCCTCCTCGGCCCGACGATTGGCGGCCTGCTGACCGACCACGCCGGCTGGCGCTGGGTGTTCTACGTCAACATCCCGGTCGGCCTCGTCGCCATCCCGGCCATCTGGTTCAACCTCCCGCTGCGCGGCGGCCAGGGCCACCCGAAGATCGACTTCGCCGGGGCGGCGCTTCTCGCCGCCTCCACGATCCTCTTCCTCCTGGCGCTGGTCTGGGCTGGCGACCAGTACAGCTGGGGCTCGGTCCAGGTGATCGGCTCGCTGGCCGCTGCCGCTGTCCTCCTCGCGCTCTTCATCGCCCAGGAGAGCCGCCACCCGGAACCGATCATCCCGCTCAGCCTCTTCCGGAACCGGACCTTCGTGCAGTCGGGGGCGGTCGTGTTCACCTTCGGCGTCTGCGTCTTCGGGGCGCTGTCCTACCTGCCGACCTTCGTCCAGACCGCGCTCGGGGCGTCGGCGACGATTTCCGGCGTCATCGGCACGCCCCAGGCCATCGGCACCCTGGTGACGAGCATCATCGGCGGCCAGATCATCGCCCGCTACGGCAAGTTTCGCTGGCAGACCATCCTCGGCGCGCTCAGCATTCTTGTCGCCCTGCTCTGGCTCTCGACCCTGAGCGTGGACACGCCCCGCTGGGAGATCAGCGCCCGGATGGTGGTCCTCGGCCTCGGATTCGGCGTCGTCCTCCCAACGATGTCGCTGGTCGCCCAGAACGCCGTCAGCCACGCGATGATCGGGATCGCCAGTTCGACCAACCAGTTCCTTCGCCAGATCGGCATGGTTCTCGGGACGGCCGTCTTCGGGGCGATCCTCGCCAACGCCTACCATTCCGGCTTCGACGACCAGCTCCCCGCGGGGACGAAATCCACACTCGAACAGGCGGAGGCTGCCGGCACGCTACCGCCGGGGACCCTCGACGAATTCGACGACCCGACGCTCGCCCTGTCGCCCCCCAAGTATCACAAGGTCCAGGCCGCCATCAGCGCCCTCCCCGGCGGCCCCGCGCTCTTCGGGGAGGCCCAATCCGCCCAGCGTGAGGCCGTGGCCATCGCCGTGCGGCGGATCTTCCTGGTCGCCTCGGGCGTGGCGGTCCTGACGCTCGTCCTCGCCTTCACGATGAAAGAGGTGCCGATGCGCCGCGACTTCCGGCCGCCGGTGCCAGCGGGCGCGCCCGGCGGTGCACCCGTGGGCCCGGCGCCGGGGATGGCGCCCCCTGCCGCCGAGGCCGCCAGCGCACCCGGCACGACCCCTGGCTCAGGCTGACCGATTGCACTCCCCGCCGCAGGCTCAGCGGCCCTCGGCCGGGGGCGAGTCCGCCGGGGCGTACCCGGCTCTCTGTGCCGCCGCCAGTTCAGCTGGAGTGAGAACTTTGTACAAAGCGTCGGACGGGAGCTCAAGAGTGGCGAATGCGCAGGCCACGTAAGCATCGAGTGCCGGTGAGTGGCGCACCGTGAACAGACCCCGGCTGGTGTCGACCAGCGGTCCATCCGCATTCAGCTGCGACACCAACGCATCGAGGTCGCCTTGCCGGAAATCTGAAGGCGAGCGGGCGATGGCGACACCGGAGCCCTGCATGCACCGCGCAAACGGGGCCCAGCGGGGGTTCACGACCGGATCGGCTAGCTTCTGTTCCGGGGAAATGTGGCGATCGTCCCAGTTCGGCGATTCGATGAACCCCGACTTGTCCACCAGGACCATTTCCCTCGGCGGCGGGGCCGGGGCTTGAACACCAGGACCCACCACTACCGACGTGTCATCCAGCGGCGGCGCCGGTGGCCGCGCGGTCTTGGCCTGGTCACGAGACGCACTCAGGGTCAGTCCCGCGGGCACGGCGGCAATCATGACCAGGCCCAGGATGAGAACGACGAAGGAGAGGCGGGGGTTCGTTAGGGCTCGCCGTATGGATAATCTCATGGTGCCGACCCCGCACTCCATGGCTTTCTCCCCGCTCCGGGGGGCGCTCGCAAGAAGGGCCGGGGGCGCATCGGCACAGTAGTCTTGTTAGACCTGACGCCGCAAGCGAACGAAAAGTTCCCGGGCGCGCCCCGCTACTCCTCGATAGAGGCGATGTACTCGTAGAGCGGCTGCCCGCCGCTGGCCCCTTCGACTTCGACTCCCGGGAAGGCGGCACGCACGCGCGTGACCGTGTCATCGACGCCCCCGGCCGCACCGGAGCCCGCGTAGACCGTGATCAACCCGGCCGAGGCCGCGCCGCCCGCCTGGAGGCCCGCCACGAGCGCCTCGAAGGCCGTTGCCCGCCCCGCGACCAGCATCCCGTCGACCAGGGCGATAGCCTGCCCGGCGCGGACACTGACCCCGTCGGCCGAGCGGTTGGCCGCCGCCCGGGTCACTTCCACGGTCCGGACGGCGTGGCGAGCCTGTTCCATCGCTTGCTGGTTCGCGGGCGCGCCGTCCGTGTTGTCGAAGGCGAGCACCGCGGCGATGCCCTCCACCAGCGAGGCCGTCGGGACGACGTGCACGGTCGAGCGCGCGAGCGACGCGGCTTGCCCGGCGGCGAGGACGACGTTCTTGTGGTTCGGGAGGACGATGACGTCCGGGGCGCCGAGGGCGTCGATCGCGGCCGCGATCTCCCCCGCGGGCGGCTTCACGACCTCGCCGAGGTCGGTCACGTGCGCCCCGAGGCTTTCGAAGATGGCGTCGAAGCCTTCCCCACGGCTGAGGGCGAGCACCGCCACCCGCTCGCTGGCGCCGCTGCCGGTGGCCCTCCAGCGCGCGTTCTGGGCGGTCATGTCCTGGGCCTTCACCCGGGTGACGTGGCCGAAGGCGGCCACTCCGGCCAGCAGGCGTTCCGGGTCGGCCGTATGGACGTGCACCCGGAGCGCCGCTTCGTCCCCGACGATCACGACCGAGGAGTTGCCCGGCGAGCCAGCCAGTTCCCGGACCGCCGCGACATCGACGTCCCGCCCGGCCGCTTCGAGGAGGAACTCGGTGCAGAAGCCGAACGCCTCGTGCTGGTGGCCCGCGGCCATCGCGATCGGCGGGCCGGGGACGGCCTTCGGCACCGGCGTCTCCCCCCGGACGGCCGCGAGCAGCCCGCGAAGGATGACGCAGATACCCTCGCCGCCCGCATCCGTGACGCCTGCTTCCTTCAGTGCCGGGAGCTGGTCGATGGTCCGGTCCTCGGCGGCTTCCGCGGCGGCCACGGCCGTCTTCAGGACCGCGGCGCAGGGCACGC
The DNA here is from genome assembly GCA_016234445.1 of Chloroflexota bacterium. GTDB lineage: Bacteria > Chloroflexota > Dehalococcoidia > Tepidiformales > Tepidiformaceae. The sequence continues at coordinate 28,556 of JACRBT010000016.1, forward strand.
CTCGCCCTCCATCTCCGAGCGCGGCGGCGGTCACCGCGGCTTCTTCGGCAGCGACCCGGAGGACCGTCAGCATCGTGCCTTCTTCCGGCTGCCCGACCGCCGCATAGGCCGAACGGGCAGCCTCCCGGAGCCCGGCCGCGAGCATCGCCGCGTCGAATTCGCGGCCTTCGCCGGCGCCCCGCGCAAGCCCCTTCAGCGCCTGCGAGAGGATGACGCCGGAGTTCCCCCGCGCCCCGTAGAGCGCGCCCTTTGCCAGGGCAGCGAGCACCTCGGCGGCCGTGGCCTCCGCGGGAAGGAGGTTCGCCGCGTCGACTGCTTCGGCGAAGGTCGCGGCCATGTTCGAACCCGTGTCGCCGTCCGGGACGGGGTAGACGTTGATCGCGTCGACCGCCTTCGCCGACTCCCGCAGATGGGCTGCCGCCGCCGCGAAGACGCCCCGCAGGTCACTCCCCGTGAGCACGCCCGCCGCGAGGGCGCTCATTCGGGCCTCCGCGGGCGGAGTTGGCCGTAATCGGGAGTCACTGGTAGCATGAGAAGTCCGATTCTCGCATCAAAGGGAAACACACGCATGGCTAGTGGCGCCTGCGACGTTTGCGGCAAAGTCACCGTGTTTGGGCGGAACATCCGTCACACCCACGGCGGCCGCTGGGAACGCAAAGCACATAAGACCAGCCGGCAGTTCCGGCCGAACGTCAACAAGCAGCGAATCTTCCTCGCTGGCGCATGGCATCGCGTTAACATCTGCACGCGTTGCCTTCGCACCCTCGTGAAAGTGGCCTGACCCCAGGCTTCCCCGGTTCCTGCGATCGACCCGGCGTCCACCAGGGCGCCGGTTTCGTTTGTCTTCAGCCACGGCGAACCAGCAGATCCGCGATCCCGTCCGGGTAGAAAAAAGGTTCGCCTTCGGCCAGCAACTCCGCCAGCCGCACCCAGACCAGCCGGAACGGTTCCCCGCTGTCTTCGAAGGCGTCGATGACCTCGCGGGCGTAGAAGGCCGGGTCCCGGAAGTCCGCCTCGTAGACGAACACGACCTCGTGCCCGGGTTCGTCTTCAAAGACGTAGATGTTCTCGGTCGTGCCGAGAAGGCGGACGTTGTCGATCTCGGCGCCGAGTTCCTCGCGGATCTCGCGCCGGACGGCATCCTCGGCCCGTTCCCCGAACTCGATGCCCCCGCCGGCCGGCCGGACGAAGTGCTGCTGCTTGACGCGGTCGTAGCCTTCGAGGACGAGCAGTTCGTCGTCGCCTCGCCGGAAGATGGCGATGGCGATGGGCCGAATCCGGCCGCTCACGCCCGCAGCGCCGCCCGCAGCGCCGCCAGGTTCTCGGCCGGCGTCGACTGCGGGTTGAAGACCGAGCTCCCGCAGACGAGCACGTCCGCCCCGGCCGCCGCGCACCGGGCAGCGTTGCCCACCTTCACGCCGCCGTCGATCTCGATTTCCGCCCGGTAGCCGCCCGCGTCCAGCCGCCGCCGGATCTCGGCCACCTTGTCCAGCTGGCGTTCGATCATCTGCTGCCCGCCCCAGCCGGGGTTGATGGTCATCACCATCACCTGGTCCACATCGCCCAGGGACTCTTCGATCGCACCCACCGGCGTCCCCGGGTTGATGCAGACGCCGGCCCGCTTCCCGAGCTTCCGGATCGCGTCCAGCGTGCGGTTGATGTGCGGCGAAACCTCGATGTGGACGTTGATGGTGTCGGCCGCCTCGGCGTAGTACTCGACCTGGCGCTCGGGCTCCACGGTCATCAGGTGGATGTCGAAGGGGAGGGAACAGACCTTCCGCAGGGCCTCGACGAGGACGTGGCCGAAGGTGATGTTGGGGACGAAGCGGCCGTCCATCACGTCCAGGTGGAGGATGTCGGCGCCGCCGGCCTCCGCCGCGCGGACCTCGTCGGCGAGCCGCCCGAAGTCCGCCGTCAGGATCGATGGGGCCAGCTTCACAGCGCGCATGGTCGCATTCTAACCCCTCGCCGGGGTACCGTTTATACTTGTCCGCATAGGCACATGAACAGATGACCGTCCGCATCGTCACCGACAGCACCTGCGACCTCGACCCGGACGCCGTCGCGGCACACGGGATCACCGTCGTGCCACTCACCGTCTTCTTCGGCGAAGAGGCGTTCCTCGACGGCATCGAGATCACCCCCGAGACCTTTTACGACCGCCTGCGCGAGTCGCCCGTCCTCCCCCGGACGAGCCAGCCCTCGGTCGAGTCTTTCCGCGAAACCTACGAAGCGCTCGCCGCGGAGACGGACGAGATCGTCTCCATCCATCTCTCCTCGCGGCTCTCGGGCACCCTGAACTCCGCCTCCGTCGCCCGCGAAGAGATTTCCCGCGACACCCACATCGAGCTGATCGACTCCTACACCGTCAGCCTTGGCCTGGGCGCTATCGTCCTCGAAGCGGCCGCCGCTGCCGCCGATGGCGCCTCGATGGCCCGGGTCGTCGAGGTCACCCGCCGGGCGATGGACCGCGTCCACCTCGTCGCCGCCCTCGACACGCTGGAGTACCTGCAGAAGGGCGGGCGCATCGGCCGGGCGCGTTCGCTCATGGGCTCGCTCCTCAGCATCAAGCCGATCATCCACGTCGACGACGGCGAAGTGGCGCCCCTCGAACGGGTTCGGACGCGGGCGAAGGCGGTCGAGCGACTCTTCGAAATCGCCACCACCGACCGCACCCTCCGGAAGATGTACGTCGCCTGCACCGCCGACGACGAGCAGGCCTACGACTTCATCGAACGCCTGCGGCCGCTCATGCCCCACACGGAGTTCCACCTCGGCCACATCGGGTCGGTCGTGGGGGTTTACGCCGGGCCGAATGCCCTCGGGATCTGCACGGTGGAGCGCGACTGATGTCCGCCGCCCTCGACGCGGGGCGCGTCCGCCGCGTCTTCGAACTCGAAATCGAGCGCGGCTGCGACAACGGCACGGTCATCGGCGGCCTCGACCGGATGCTCATCCAGATGTCGGAAGACGGCCTCCTCCCGGCCGGGCACCCACTTCGCCAGCGCGTGGGGGCGCTCCCCGAAGGCGGCTATCGTTCGCTCGGGCCGGCCCAGCGGCGGGCATGGCTGGACGCGACAGTGAAGGTGCTGTCGCCCGTCATCGCCTCGCCCCGGAGCGCGCCAGCCGCGGTCGACGCCCCGTCGCGGCGCCCCGCGGCAACGAAGGCCGCGCGAGGCAGGGGTGCCGCTCGCCGGCCGCACGTGGTCATCGACGCCGGCGGTGTCCCCCGCGTGGGCGCTGCCGTGCCAAAGAGTCCGACCGCGCCTGAACCCGCCCACGCGGCGGGCGGGGCCGGGCTGCTGCTCGACTCTCCCGTGGCGAAGCTCCCCGGCATCGGCAAGACGGGCGCGACCCGGCTCGAGAAGCTGGGGGTCGCGACCGCGGCCGACGCCGTGCGCTTCTTCCCCCGCCGCTTCAACGACTTCACCGACGTCCGCAAGGTCTCAGACCTGAAGCCCTCGGGGGTGCCCCAGACCATCGTCGGCACCGTCTTCTCCATCCAGCAGCGCGGCTTCGGCCGCCGTATGCGCGGCACCGAGGCGCTCGTGAACGACGGCTCCGGCGTCCTCCGGGTGAGCTGGTTCAACATGCCCTACGTCGCGAAGGCGATCGAAGAAGGCAGCCGGGTCGTCCTCTCCGGGAAGGTGCGCGCCTACCGCGGCCACCTCCAGATGGACAACCCGGAGTACGAAGCCTTCGACGGCGAGACCATGGACGCCGGCCGCCTCGTCCCGGTCTACCCGGCGACCCAGGGCCTCACTCAGCGCACCCTCCGCCGCGCCGTGAAGGCCGCCGTCGACACGCTCGCGCCGCTGGTGCCAGACCCCGTCCCCGCCTGGGTGCGCGACAGCGAGCGCCTGCCGCCGATCGCCGCCGCCATCCGCACCTACCACTACCCGGCGACCTTCGGGGAGGCAGAGGAGGCCCGCCGCCGCCTTGCCGTGGGCGAATTCCTCGCGATCCAGGCGGCGGTGCTCATGCGCCGGGCGGAGTGGCAGCAGGGCGAAGCCGCGCCAACCCTGGCTCTCGACGACGCCTTCCTCCCCTTCCTCGACTCACTCCCCTTCCCGCTGACCCGTGCCCAGGGCTACTGCCTTGACGAGATCTTCGCCGACATCCGGGGCCCCCGGCCGATGCTCCGGCTCCTCCAGGGCGACGTCGGCAGCGGCAAGACGGTGGTGGCCGTGGCGGCGATGCTCGCGGCCGTCCGCTCCGGGCACCAGGCCGCGTTCATGGCCCCCACCGAGATCCTCGCCGACCAGCACTACCGTTCCATCGCCCGGCTCCTCGGCGGCGACGCCATCGGGGCGCTCCACGGCCTCTTCGCGCCGGAGTGGCTCGGCCGGCCCGTGCGCGTCCTCCTCCTCACCGGCTCGCTCACGCCGGCCCAGAAGGAGCAGATCCGCAGCGACGCCGCCCACGGCGGGGCCGACATCATCATCGGCACCCACGCCTTGCTGGAAGACGACGTCCAGCTGCCGCGCCTCGGGCTGGCGGTGGTCGACGAACAGCACCGCTTCGGGGTCCTCCAGCGCGCGAAGCTCCGCCAGAAGGGGGCGAACCCCCACCTCCTGGTCATGACCGCGACGCCCATCCCCCGGACGCTGGCCCTCACCGTCTACGGCGACCTCGAAGTCTCGACCATCGACGAGATGCCGCCCGGCCGGAAGCCCGTCAACACCGTCTGGGTGCAGCCCCACGAACGCGAAGAGGCCTACCAGTTCATCCGCGAGCACCTCGACAAGGGCGAGCAGGCCTTCGTCATCTGCCCCCTGGTGGAGGACTCGGAGAGTCTCGACGTCCGCTCGGCGGAAGAGGAGTTCGAGCGGCTCCGCAGGGGACCGTTCCGCGCCTACCGGCTTGAGCTGCTTCACGGCCGCATGCCCGGCCGCCACAAGGACGAAGTGATGGCCCGCTTCGCCAGCGGCGAAACCAGCATGCTCGTTTCCACCAGCGTCATCGAGGTCGGGATAGACATTCCCAACGCCACCGTCATCGTCATCGAAGGGGCGGAGCGCTTCGGCCTGAGCCAGCTCCACCAGTTCCGGGGGCGGGTCGGCCGCAGCCCCGTCCAGAGCTTCTGCATGCTCTTCAGCACGGCCGAGGAACCCGGCCCCGAGGCCCGCGAACGCCTTGAAGCCATGGTCGAAACCACGGACGGCTTCAAGCTCGCCGAGGTGGACCTGGAAATGCGGGGAGAAGGCGAGGCCTGGGGCCGGATCCAGTCGGGTGCGAACACCATGCTCCGGGTCGCCCGGCTCACCGACCGCGACATCCTCCTCCGCGCCCGGGGGATCGCCGAACAGGTGCTCCAGCGCGACCCCTTCCTCCAGAAGCCGGAGCACCGCGCCCTCGCCGCCACGGTGAAGCCCTTCCTCGAACGCGCCGCCGAAGCGAATTGAGGGGAAATGGGACGGCCCCGGGCTGGATGCCCGGGGCCGCTGAGGGTCAGGAACGACTGCCGCCCGCTATGGGCCGTCAGCTCGCTGGATCCCGTTCACCAGGAGCGAGTAGGGCGAGTAGATGCCGCTCCCTTCGTCCTCCGGGATCCCGGTGATGATGATGACGACCTTGCCGCTGCCCGCGAGGGCCGCCAGGTCGGCGCCGGTGGCGGTCCACGTGTTGCCGGCGCCGAGGGTTGGGCGGATGACCACCACGCTGGTTGCCGCGGTCACGTCCCCGTAGGCGCTTACAGTCCCGTTGAGACCCACGAGCTGCAGCTGGAAGTTGAGTACGGCCGGGTCGAGGTACTTCTGGTTGTCCCAGCCAGCGAGGGAACCGGGAGTCCCAACGTCGCCCCCGTCGACCTTCACGTTCTTGACGAACCAGCCGGCGTCCTCCACCGCTGCGTCGCTCATGAAGCGGAAGGCGACGTAGGCCGGCCCCGCGAACGACGCAGGGATGGCACAGGACACGCTGATTGGCGCGCCGGCCGAACCCGCCGAACCCGTGTAGCCCGGGAGTTCCGCAACGATGTTCGCGGCGGCGGCGGGATCGTGGGCCGAGGTCGTGCCGGGGCAGGCCAGGGTTGTCCACCCCAGCGCGGGACTCGACGAGACCTGGACCACGCCAAAGTCCCAGGTTGGTTCGAGCCCGTAGTAATGGTCGAAGGTCAGCGTGCTGCCGCCCGCGCCGACGGTGATCGCGTGGGTGATGCTCTTGTCGGCGTCGTTGCCATAGCCGGACTTGAAGTAGCCGGCGTCGACGGTCCACTGCGGCCCGGCCGGGAAGGTGAACGTATCGCCGCCGTCGAAAACGATGCTGCCGAGCGCCGCGCCGCTGCCGAGGTCGATGTAGTCCGAGCCCCAGGGTGGCGCGCCCGTGGTTGAGGCGGCGTTGGCGCTGAAGTAGATGGTGGCTTCGGTGTAGGGGTTCTGGACGTCGGCTCCCACGGCGCCGCTGATGCTGGCGCCCTGGTCGAGGTAGCCGTCGGCTAGCGCCGAAAGCTGCATGTCGCGGAAGAGCGAGGCGAACGTGTCGCTGCTCCCGTTCGCGTTGAGGGTGTCGTTCAGGCCGTCAATGCCGTTCAGGGGGTTGTGTGCCCACTGCTTGAAGAAGGCCTGCCCGTACCCCTGGCCCTTCACCTGGGTCATGAAGTAGTAGGCGTGCCCGTAGTCCTCGAGGATCTCTCCTGGTCCCTGGTCCTCCCAGACGGTGAGCGAGTTTTCGGGGCCGCTCGGCCGTGGGATCGGGTTGTAGCTTGCCTCAAGCACGCTCAGCCAGCCGAGGAAAGCATTGATGTGGGAGTCGAACCCGAGCTGGTTGACGTGCTTCTGTGGCGAGGAGTAGCCGGTCACCAGCTCCGCCAGGTCCGACATGCCTTCGTTCACCCAGTTGACTTCGTCAGGGTCCCAGTCGGCATGGATCAGGTGCTGGTATTCGTGGGCGAAGACGCCCTCGTAGAGGAACGGCCGGGCCGGAGCACTCGTGCACGGGTCCGCCGTGGGCGCCGGTAGCGGGGTCGCCCCGGTGCGGTGGACCCAGTCCCACGAGTCGATCGTGATCACGTTGCGGTCGTGGTAGTACGGCATCGCCGAGGTGAAGAACCCGGCGATGTAGGAGTACGAGTTCGCATTGTTCAGGTCGTAGTAGTTGTCGTCGCGGACGTTGTCGACGAGGATCACATCGCGCCCGGCCTTGTTGTAGTAGGCGTTGCTGCCGCTCCCGAACGAGTTGGGGAGCAGCTTCAGCAGTTCCGCGGCTTTGCCCGTCCGCTTCGCCGGCTCCCCGAACCAGTCCACGTCCGTCGGGCGGATGTTGGTGTCGAACTGGCCGATCATGTAGGCCACCTGGGCGTCCGTGATCACGTTGCGAACGCCGTCGTTCCGGCAGTCGCCGTCCTTGAAGTTCAAGTTCACCGCCACCCAGACCTCGGACTTGCCGCTCATCCCCCGGAGCTTGAACTTCTTGACGTAGTAGTTGCCGGTGAAGTCGTTCAAGGCGATCCAGTACTTCACGTCCCCGATCTTCGGGACCCGGTTTTCGTCGCCCATGGCCTTGGGCGGGAGCCCGTTCTCGTCGGCGATCACGATGGGCGCGCTCGCCTTCCGTAGCTCCTCGCGGAGCTCTTTGGTCCCGGGCCCGTGGACCGGGAGCGGGTCCGCGTCTGCGCCCTGGGGGGCAGCGCCCGCGACGGCCGCCGCGAACGCGGTGACCGCGAGCGCCAGCCCAATCCGGCCGAACCTCCTCCAACTTCTCATCGCTCTGGTGTGTCCTTTCTGTACGTGTCTGTACGTGAGCCGCTCAGGTCGGGCGCGACCGTGGGAAACCGGCGATCTGGGGTCAAGCCACCCGGCATTCTGTATGAATGGATAGCCTATGCCAATGGCTCTGGGGCCTGTCTGCGGAATCTTAACAATCGCCCGGATTCGGCCCGATGTGTTAGAACTTCGTTTGCAACCGCGGACTCAATCGCGAAACCTCTTTCGAACCCGCAAGAAAGGCGGCCACTCCCCATGCACGTCGGGCTCATGGTCGAAGGCCAAAACGGCCTCACCTGGGAGCGCTGGAGCCACATCCTCGCCCTCGCCGAGCGCCTCCGCTTCCCCACCGTCTTCCGCTCGGACCACTACTTCATCGGCACCCAGCAAGACTCGCTCGAAGCCTACCTCTCCTTCGTCCTCGCCGCCCGCGAAACGAAGACCATCCGCTTCGGCCCGCTCGTCAGCCCTGTCACCTTCCGTTCGCCGGTCGACGTCGGCCGGATGGCGGCGCAGGTCGACCAGCTTTCCGGCGGGCGCTTTGTCATGGGCCTCGGGGCCGGCTGGAACGAGCCTGAACATCGCGCCTACGGCATCCCCTTCCCGCCCGTGAAAGAGCGCTTCGACCGCCTGGAAGAGGCGATCCAGGTCATCCGGGGCATGTGGCAGCCGGGCGCTGCTTCGTTCGAAGGCCGCCACTACCGGCTCGACGGGGCCGAATGCCTGCCGAAGCCGCCGGCCGGACGCCCGCCGATCCTCATCGGCGGTGGTGGCGAAAAGCGTACCCTCCGCATCGCCGCCCGCCATGCCGCCGAATGGAACTGCGTGAACCTCTCGCCCGAGGCCTTCGCCCACAAGCTCTCCGTGCTCGAACGCCACTGCGAGGCCGAGGACCGCGACCCGGCGACCATCCGCCGCTCGATGATGACCTTCGCCCTCATCGGCCCGAACGAGGCCGCGATCGAAGCCTCGGCCCGCCGCCGGATGGGCATGTTCGGCGTCCCCGCGACGACGACCCCGGCCGAGTTCATCGCCGGGATGAAAGCGCGCGGCCTGCTCGCCGGGACCACGGACGAGGTGGTCGACACCCTTGGGCGCTTGGCCGCCGCCGGCCTCCAGGAGGTCGAGTTCCAGCACTTCGACTTCGACTCCGACGAGATCCCCGAGTACCTCGCCGCGGAGATCGCCCCCCGCGTCCGGGACTTGTGATGATGACCCCCGAAGAGCGGGCGGCGTTTCTCAGCGTCCCCCGGACGGCCGTGCTTGCGACCACGGGGCCGGGAGGGCGGCCCCACGCCGTCCCCGTCTGGTTCCTCTGGCGGGATGGGATGATCCGGGTGCTGACGGAACGGGGCTCGCAGAAGCACCGCAACGCCGCCCGGACCGGCCGCGCCGCCCTTTGCGTCGAAGACAGGGAGGGCGGCAGCTTCCGTTACCTGACCGCCGAAGGTCCGGTCGAAGTCCTCGACGCGGTGACGCCGGAGGACCGGATGGCGCTCTGGACACACTACCGCGGCGAGGAGGCCGCCCGGGCCATCGTCTCGCGCGGTGGCCACGAATCGATGGTCGCGCTCATCATCCGCCCGGACCGCTGGCTAGGCTGAGGACGACCGCCGAAAATCGCAAATCGAAAATCAAGAATCGAAAATCAAAAATCCGTCTTCTGTGATCGACTTCACAGAACTCCCGGATCTCCACGCGTCCGCCGTTAACCCATCGAGATATCGTGCCGTTTATATCGGTAGATCCTATCGCTTCACCCCACCGGAGCGTCTGCGATGTCAACGGCCATCAACACCCTGGCTCTGTTCACGACCCTCTACGCGGCCGCGATCTTGATGAAGTTCGCGTAGCTTCCGGGTCAGGAGGCGCCGCATCCCGCGACTGCCGGCCGTTGGCTGGTAGCGGCGGCGTGCCTACGCTTGCCCCATGACGACCCCCTTCGACGCCCTTGTCGAAGAGTACGCATCCTGGTGGATCGACTTTCTTGGCGAGCACAGCCACATCGGCGGCGCCGAAGCGACCCGCTGGCTCCTCCAGCGCGCGGACCTCAAGCCCGGTGACCGGATGCTCGACGCCGGCGCCTTCATCGGCGCTTCAGCGCGGCTGGCGGCCGCTTCCGGCGCGCTCCCGGTCGCCACCGACCTCAACGTCGACTTCCTCAATGCCGGGCGCGCGATGCCCGGCGGCGAATCCGTCCAGTGGCTGCTCGCCTCCACGAACCGGCTGCCGTTCGAAGACGCCGTGTTCGCCAGCGTCTGGTGCCTGGACAGCTATCTCGCCCCGCGCGAACTCAGCCGGGTGGCGGGCCCGCGCTCGACCCTCTGCCTCTGCTGCGAAGTCCCCACCGACGGCCGTGGCGGCGTCGAGGCCTTCATCGACGAATGGGAGAGCTACGGCTGGCGGCTCGGCGCCCACCGCGCCATGAGCATCGAGGCGACCCAGACCTGGCGCCGCGCCGAAGCCGACCTCGTCCGCAAGCGCAACATCTACGAGCCCCGCTACGGGAAACGCCCCTACCTGGCCCAGCTCGACCTCGTCGGCAACCTCGTCGCTTCCTACGAACGCGGCGAACAGGGCCACGGGCTCTTCGTTTTCGCCCGCGGCTAGCCCTGGCTGGACTTGCTACATCTCTGGCGGCGGCGCCTTCGTCGGGTCCTTCGCTTCGACCCAGATCGCGCCCACAAGCAGCGCCAGCACCGTGATCCCGAGCGCCACCGCCGCTGAGATCGTCAGGGCGTCGCGGGCGCCGTCCTGGCCCTCCGACTGGGTGCCCTGCCAGATGTTGAGGATGGTGAGCCCGAGCACGACGACCAGGAGCATCAGCCCCGTGAAGGCCGCGTCCACTTTGCGCCGGGCGAGGAGGTGGCCAAGGGAAACCCCCGCGACCGCCCAGATCGGCACGGTCATCGGCACGACCCAGTCGCGGTGGGAATCCCAGCTCGCCCGGGTCTGGAAGGCGAGCGCCGTGAAGCCGAGAGCCAGCACCAGCCCGAGGAGCAGCCCCAGGTTGTCGCGCACCAGTTCGGCGACGGGCCGTTTCGGCGCTTCCGGCCGGCCGCCGCGGTCGTGGAGGAAGGTGCTCTTTTCGGTTTCGACCGGGGCCGCCGTGGTCAGGTCCGCCATTGTCGCCTCACGTGTGGTGCGTCTGGTTGGAGCATAATCCCGCCTCCGTCCGCTCGCCGCAAGCGCCAGCGCCGAACCGCGCGCGCGGCTACGATGGGGGCATGAGAGGAAGCGCTGTGGTGGTCGGCGGGGTCGCCACCTTCCGTCTTGGGGCGAAGCCGCCGGCGGGGGACTGGTTCGCCAGCGAACTGGCCCGCGTCCGCGAGGATCCGGCCGTCCGTGTGGCCCTTGTCGACGCCCGGGGCGCCCCCGAACGCCCCTCGCTGCCCGCCGATGCCCGCGACGCCCTCGCCCGCCACGACCTGCCCGTTGTCTTCGCCTTCGACGGCGCCCTTGGCGGTGGGGTCGCCGAACTGGCGCTCGCGGCCGACATCCGCGTCTGCGATGCCGAGTCTACCGTGGCCCTCGGGCGGCCTGGCGCATGGACGTCCCGGCGCCTGCGCACCCTCGTTGGCGATGGCGCCTGCTATCGCCTCCTCCGCGCGGGAGAGGCGCTCGACGCCGGCGCGATGCTCGCCTGCGGCCTGGTCTCGGACGTGGCGGAAGCCGGGGAAGCCTTCGCCCGGGCCTCCGGGGTCGCCGCCGTCATCGCCTCCCGCGGCCCGATCGCGACCCGGATGGCGAAGGAAGCCATCTGGCGCGGGCTCGAACTGCCCTTCGCCGAGGCCCTCCGGATGGAGACCGATTTGACCTTGCTGCTCCAGACAACGAAAGATCGGGCTGAAGGGGTGCGTGCCTTCCTTGAGAAGCGCCCGCCACAATTCACAGGTGAGTAGCCAATGATAGTCCTCCTCGAAGCGCCCGAGGCGTGGTCCCTCATGATGTTGGTCAGCGCCGTCGCCATCGACAACGCCGGCATCTCCGAAGAAGCGAAGGAAGCCATCCGCCGCTGGCGCTCCGACCGCAACGAAGCCAGCCCGATGATGGAGAAGCTGACCGACGACCTGAACAAGGCCATGAACAGCCACCTCGACGCGAAATTCTTCCGCCGGGTCAAGAGCCGCGGCTGGTATGAAACGGTGAAGAAGTAACCCATGGAAGTTCGATTTACCGACGACGAACTCGCAGAAGCCCTGACCGTCCTCGTCAACCGCATGGCGGACGAATCCGGTCTCCCCGATAAGGACCGTGCCCTCCTCAAGCGTTGGCGCGCTTCGAAGATGCGCCTCGGCGGCGACGACATGGAGGACCTGGTCCGCAAGGCGAACGAAGACTTCGCCCAGGGGATCACCCGCCGCGCCCGCTCCCAGATCCGCAAGCCCGACTGGGTGGAGTAGCCCCGGCCCCCAGCAGGCTGCCCGCCCCGACACGAGCCCCGGATTGCCGTGCCGCGACTGTGAAGGAGCGGTTCCCCGGGTGTCCCCGCGTTCGGCGTCCGGGAGCCCGACTGCCGGGGCATGGTCGAGGCTCAGGCCCACCGCCTCCTCACGGGGGCGGCACCGCCACCAGGTTCATGAAACCTCCCTCGCGGTCGTCGTACGGATGGGTTCACGACCGCGACCCGCGGTTTGCCGTGCCGCGACTGTGAAGGAGCGGTTCCCGGGGGTGTCCCCGCGTTTGGCGTCCGGGAGCCTGACTGCCGGAGCATGGTCGAGGCTCGGGCCCACCGCTTCCTCACGGGCGCGACACCGCCACCCGGTTCATGAACCCCCCTCGCGGTCGTGGTACGGATGGAACTGCGGCCGCGCGTTGACATCCTCCCCGCCCGGAGCACACTGGTGACAGAGCTTCGGCCCGGAGCAGGGAAATGACGCACGCGCTCGCGCGACCCGATGGCGGTTCCTCGGGGGCGCAGCCTGCCTCGCAGCTCGCAAGCTGGTGGCGGTACTGGGCGCTCTTTGTTGCGGCAGCCTATGCGGCAGTCATCCTGGCCGTCCTGGCGTGGTCGTCCGAGCCCGCGTGGGCCGCGCTGCTGACAGCGCCCTTCATGGTCGCGGATGGCATCTTCGCCCTGGGATTGGGGGCCGCCGGCACCCCGGGCCGTCGCCGGCTGCGAATCGTGGGCTGGACGTTGCTGCTGCTCGGCGCTGTCCCCCTGATCAGCTTCGCCTTCGTGCTCGTCCCGCTGGTCCTGAGCACCGCGCCTGCCGTCTTCGCGAGCGAGCCGCCCGTGGCAGGCGAGCGCGGGGCGCATTCCAGCTTCTCGCAGGTTGCGCTTCAGGCGCTGGCCGCGGGGCTCGCCGTCCTGGGGCTCCTCCTGCTCGGGTTCGTCTTCTTGGGAAGCGGCGAAGAGAGCAGCGTCGAGGTCACCGTTGGCGGCGCCCCAACCCGGGTCCCCTGAGGCTCGCCCTACGGCGCCAGCGCTTTCGTGTCCCGCTCGGTCCGCAGCTTCTCGACGATCTCCGCGATCGGCATCGCGCCGAGGTCGCCGCCGCCCCGGACGCGGAGGGCAGCGGCCCCCGCCTCGGCTTCGCGGTCACCGACGACGAGCATGTAGGGCACCTTCCGCAGCTGGGCGTCGCGGATCTTCGCGTTCATCCGCTCCCCCCGGCTGTCGACCTCCACCCGCAGCGTCGCAGCGCGCAACTTCGCCGCGACTTCGTCCGAGTAGGCCTGGTGGCGGTCGGCGATGGGGATGACCATCGCCTGGAGCGGCGACAACCAGAGCGGGAAGTTGCCTTCGTACTCTTCGATGAGGAGCGCGACCATCCGTTCCAGCGTGGAGATCACCCCCCGGTGGACGATGATCGGCCGGGCGCGGCCCCCGTCCTCCGCGACGTACTCCAGCTTGAATTGCTCCGGGAAGTGGAAGTCGACCTGGACCGTGACGAGCGTTTCGTCCTTGCCGGCGGCCGTCTTGAACTGGACGTCGATCTTCGGCCCGTAGAAGGCGGCTTCGCCCACGGCTTCGAAGTAGTCCAGGCCCACCTTCCCCAGGACGCGGCGGAGGAGCGCTTCGCCGGCTTCCCACATCGGCGGGTTGTCGACGTACTTCTCCTTGTCGGCCGGGTCCCCGAGCGAGAGGCGGTAGGTGTAGTCCTTCAGCCCGAGCGTGCCGTAGACCTCCTCCATCAGCCGGAGGACGCCTTCGACTTCCGACTCCACCTGGGCGACGTCGGCGCAGAAGATGTGGGCGTCGTTCAGGGTCATGATCCGGACCCGGCTCATGCCCGTCACCTGGCCCGACTTCTCCCAGCGGTGCATGTTCCCCAGTTCGGCGATCCGGACCGGCAGTTCGCGGTAGGAGTGCTGGTCGGCCATGTAGACCATGATGTGGCTGGGGCAGTTCATCGGCCGGAGCACGTATTCCTCGCCCTCGCGCTCCATCACCGGGTACATGTCGTCGCGGAAGTGGTCCCAGTGGCCCGACTTCACGTAGAGCTCGCGCTTGGCGACGTTGGGCGTGATGACGTGGAGGTAGCCGCGTTCGAGTTCGAGGTCTTCGATCCAGCGCTGGAGTTCGCGGCGGATGGTCGCCCCGGCGGGCAGCCAGACCACGTGGCCGGGGCCGACTTCGTCGACGAGCGCGAAGAGGTTGAGGTCGCGGCCGATGCGGCGATGGTCGCGGCGGCGGGCGTTCTCAAGCTGCTCCTCGTAGGCGGCGAGTTCGTCCGCCGTTTCGAAGAGGGCGCCGTAGACGCGCTGGAGCTGGGGGTTCTTTTCGCTGCCCCGCCAGTAGGCCCCGGCGATGCTCATCAGCTTGAACGCGGGGATTTCGCCGGTGTGGTTGACGTGGCCGCCGCGGCAGAGGTCCGTGAACCCCGCGTGCGTGCACTGCGTCACGTTGCCTTCTTCGAGGTCGGCGAGGAGGTCGAGCTTGAAGGGCTGCCCCTGCCAGCGTGCCTCGGCCTCGGCTTTCGTGAGCGAAGCCATGACGAAGGGGTGCTTCCCCGCGATCGAACGGCGCATCCGCTCTTCCAGCCACGCCAGGTCTTCCTGCGTCAGCGGCCGGGGCAGGCGGAAGTCGTAGTAGAAGCCGGTCTCGATCGGCGGCCCAATCCCGAGTTCGGCCTCGGGGAGGAGGTCGAGCATGGCTTCGGCGAGGACGTGCGCGGCCGAATGGCGCATGCGCGCGAGGCGGTCCTCCTTCGGCAGGTTGCGGAGGTCGACGTGGGATTCGAGCGGTGCGGGCATGGTGGCTACTCCCGGTCTGGATGACAAACAAAACGCCTCGCCGTCGCAGGGACGGGAGGCGCGCTCCGTGGTTCCACCCATGCTTTTCCGCCAGGCAAGCCTCGCGGACTCATGACGGCCGCTAACGGGGCCAACCGTGCACGCCTACCGCGGGGCGGTTCGGGTGCAGGCTCGCGGGTGGTTTTCGCTCCCTGGGTGCCGCGCTTTCAGCCGGTGGCGCTGGCTCTCTGTGGGGTCGGGGGCTACTCGTCCCGGTCGTCACCTTCGTATGGATGCCGAGGTTGGCGACCATCGTACCACAGCCGGGCGGCGTTGCGGGGCCGGCCGCGCGCAGTCCACAATGCCGCCACGAACTCCACCCCCGAGGTACACAATGCCAATCCCGAAGGAACTCTCGCTCACACCGGAACAGGTCGACGAACTGATGACGACGTCCTGGAACATGCGCATCGCCACCGTGGGGCCGGGCACGCGCATCAACCTCACGCCGCTCTGGTTCGGCTGGGCCGGCGGCAAGATCTACACCTATTGCCGCGGCCAGAAGGTCACGAACCTCCGCCGCAACCCCGTCGCGACCGTGCTCGTCGACCGCAACGAGCGCTTTCCCGAACTCCAGGGGGTGATGTTCCAGGGGAGGGCGACCGTCCTCGAAGACCCGGACGCGGAGAACGCCGACCCCCACCTCGAAGAGGTGCGCATGCAGATGGGGACGAAGTACGCCGGCGGCCACGGCGAACCGCGCGAACCCCAGCGGAACGCCGCCAGCGCCCGCGGCCGACACTGGCGCTGGGTCGTCATCCAGCCCACCCACGTCGTCACCTGGGACAACTTCAAGCTGAAGCGGTAACGGTCGCCCCTCCCAAACCCCCTTGACACGTGCGTACACTGTCAACATAAGCGGAAGGGAGGCCAGCAATGCACGGGTTCGTCAGCAACGTCCTTGGCGACAAGGGCAGCCAGGTGTACGCCATCGCCCCATCGGTAACCGTCCGCCAGGCGGTGGCCGAGATGAACGAGAAGGGCGTCGGCGCCCTCCTTGTCGTCGACCGCGACGAGCAGCCCCTCGGCATCTTTAGCGAACGCGACGTCCTTCGCCGCGTCGTGGGAGAAGGGCGCGACCCCCTCCACACGCGCGTCGCCGACGTGATGACCCACGACCTCATCGTCGTCTCGCCGTCCACCACCGTGTCGGAGGCGATGGCGGTGATGACCCAGAGCCGCTGCCGCCACCTGCCCGTCATGGACAGCGGGCGCCTCGCCGGGATGGTCTCGATCGGCGACCTCACGCGCTGGGTCAGCCTCACCCAGGAGGTCGAGATCCAGCACCTCGTCGACTACATCACCGGCCGCCACCCCGCCTGAGAGACGCGGGCTGGGCTATCGCCCCTTGAAGACGGGCTCGCGGCGCTCGACGAAGCTGAGGGCGCCCTCGCGGTGGTCCTCGGTCGTGAACAGGTAGCCCAGCGCGCTGCCGATGTACGCGCCCATCTCGTCCATCGAAGCGAGGCGCGACTTTCGCAGCCCTTCCTTCATGTAGCGCATCGCGATCGGCGGGTTGTTGGCGATCTTCGTGGCGATCTCGCGGGCGGCGGTCAGGAGGTCGTCCGCCGGGACCACCCGTGAGACCAGCCCGATGCGCTCCGCCTCCACCGCGTCGATGACGTCGCCCGTGAAGAGCAACTCGGCCGCCTTCGAAGGCCCGACGACCGCCGGGAGCCGCCAGAGGCCACCCAGATCGGCGACGAGGCCGCGCTTGATGAAGAGCTCGCCGAACTTCGCCCGGTCGGAGGCGATGCGGATGTCGCACATCAGGGCGAGGTCCATCCCCCAGCCGACGGCCGGGCCGTTGACCGCCGCGATCACGGGCTTGTCGCATTCGAGCACGGCCGCGCCCGCGGGCGTGGGGCGAGGGCGGACGTCCCGGAGCCGCCGCGTGGTCTCGTCGCGCTGTTCCCCGAGCATGATCTGCTTGACGTCGTCGCCGGAGCAGAAGGCGCGCCCTTCGCCGGTGATGATGACGCAGCGCACCTCGGGGTCGGTGTGGGCGTCGCGCATCGCCCGTTCGAGGTCGCCATAAAGCTCGCGGGTGAGCGCGTTCATCGCCTCGGGCCGGTTGAGCGTGACCGTGGCGATGTGGTCGGTCAGGTCGTACTTCAGGATGTCAGACATGGGGCCCCTCATTTCTGATTTTCGATTGTCGATTTTCGATTGGCGATTGGTGGCCGGTCCTTCAGCGTCTTCCTGGAGGCGACCACCATGCGGGTGATTTCGTCCGCCTCCTGGAGCAGCGGTGAGGCCCGCGCCGAGTCGAGGTGCCCGGCCCGGACGAGGACCTCCAGCCAGTAGGCAGATTCGTCCGCTTCCTCTTCCACGATACCGAGCTTGCTGACCATGTCAGGCACCGAGCGCGCCCGGCAGGCCGCCCGGTAGTTGGCGCCCACCGACGTAGCCGACCTCAGCAGCTGCCTCCCGATGACCTGCGAAGCCATCCCCGGCGGCAGGGTATCGACGAGCCGGATCGCTTCGAGCCCGAGATTCATGGTCCGCCGGCGGAAGGTAGCTTCGTCCACGCCCGACCTCTCATTTTGGATTTTCGATTTTTGATTGGCGATTGGCGATTGGCGATTGGTGGCCGCTTCGTCAGTGTCTTCCTGGAGGCGACCACCATGCGGCACAGAACCTCAATCGGAAATCGAAAATCGCCAATCGAAAATCACTTGAACTCGTACCCGCCCTTCACCCCTGCCGGGTCCGGGTCCATGATCACGTTCACGCACGCGGGCTTGCCACTGTCGATGGCCCGCGCGATCGCCGCGTGGATCTGCTCCGGGTGCTCCACGAACTCGCCGTGACCGCCCAGCCCTTCGACCACCTTGTCGTAGCGAGCGTTGTCGCCGAGGACGGTCGCCGGGGTCCGGCCCTCGCCGTACTGCGCCTTCTGCCCGACGTAGATCTGGTGCCAGCAGCGATCGTTCCCGACGATCGACACCACCGGCATCTTGAAGCGCACGAAGGTGTCGAAGTCGAAGCCGTTGAGGCCGAAGGTGCCGTCGCCGTTCACCATCAGCACCTTCTTGTCCGGCGCGGCCACGCTCGCCGCCATCGCGAAGCCCGTGCCGACGCCGAGCGTCCCGAACGGGCCCGGGTCCATCCACTGCCCGGGGTGGTTTACCGGCAGCACGCCCGCCGCGATCGCGACGATGTCGCCGCCGTCACCGACCACGATCGTGTCGTCGTCGACGAACTTCGCGATCTCCTTGCAGAGCCGAAGCGGGTGGATGGGCATGCTGTCGGAGTTCATGAAGACTTCGCGCTGGGCGTCCGCCTGGCCTTCGAGGCCCCGCAGCGTCTGCATCCAGTCGGCGTGGTCTCCCTTGCCGATCTCCGCCGTCAGTTGAAGGAGCGCCTGGCGGATGTTCGCCTCGATCCCGATCGAGAAGTCGCGGTTGCGGCCGATGTCGCGCGGGTCGGTGTCGATCTGGATGACCTGCGCGTCCGCGTTCCAGGCCGGCGGGCGGCCGTACTTCAGGCGGAAGTCGATGGGCGTGCCGAGGACGACGATGACGTCGGCCTGGGCGAAGGCGGGCCTCCGCGAGAGGGAGAAGAAGTTGGGGTTGTCCTGGCGGAGCGTCCCCCGGCCCATCGCGTTGGTGTAGACCGGCACGTCGGCGGCCTTCGCGAATTCCGCCAGCTCCTTGTGGGCGCGGTGCCAGAAGACGCCGGAACCGGCCATCACCATCGGCTTCTTCGCGGCCTTGATCGCCTGTGCCGCCTGCTTGATCAGCTGCGGGTCGGCCATGATCTCGCCGGTGGGGCGATAGCTTCGCGGCCACTCGACCTGGTCTTCGTCGACGCGCCCGAAGAGCACGTCCGAGGGCACCTGGAGGAACGCCGGGCCATAGCGGCCGGTCATCGCCTCGCGGAAGGCCATGGCCATGTAGTAGGGCAGGCGGCGGGTTTCGTAAACGCCCTGGGCCCACTTCGTGATCGGCTTCATCACGTCCAGCAGTTCGATGTCCTGGAGCGACCCCATGTCGTACTGGCGCAGGGGCGAACGCCCGCCGATGACGACCATCGGGCTCGACGCCTGGTAGGCGTTCGCGACCGCCGTCACGACGTCCGTCACGCCGGGGCCGGCCGTCACCACGGCGACGCCGGGCTTGAAGGTGATCCGCGAATAGCCGTCGGCGGCGTGGCCGGCGGACTGTTCGTGGCGGGTGTCGACGATTTCGATGCCGTTGTTGAGACAGCCTTCGTAGATGTTCTGAACGTGCCCGCCGGAGAGCGTGAAGATGTGCCCGACACCCTCCTGCTTGATCATCCGGGCGATGATTTCGCCCCCGTCGATAATGTTGCCCATGCCACCAGCCCTCTCAGAAGTCGTGTGGGGGCAGTATAAGCTGAGGCGGCCGACGGCGCGGGCGCCCACCGGGTGCATCCGGTTCGACCGCCGGCGCGTATCGCGGAAACAGACGCGCTTCGGCGGGGAGGCAGCGGATGACCATCTTCACGCAGTCGATCTGGGATGCGGTCCGGCCCCACGCGTGGAAATACCGGACGCGGACAGAGCCCGTCACGGGCCTGATCTGGCATTCGACGCGCGGCGGCCAGGGCTACGACGGGCGGAAGGAGCTGCAGGCGGCGCTGAACTGGTTCCGCTCGCCCAACAACCGCATCGTCCAGGCGCCGTTCGAGCCGTTCGCGGGCATCTCCCACGTCACCATCGGCCCGGACGCCATCGTCGAAGTCGTGCCGATCGACGACTTCATCCCGGCGTGGTCCAGCCACCCGAGCGACGAGCACGCGATCTCCATCGAAGTCGCCCAGAGCAACTCCGGCCAGGCGATCGAGCCGGGGACCATCGCCAATTGCCGGAAGTTCGCGGCCTGGGCGGCGGCCGAGTACCGCTTCCCGCTGGGACGCCTGGCGCCTGCGGGTGACGACTGGAAGTGGTCGGGCGAGCTTGGCCACGAAGACACGGTCCAGGGCAAGGCCCAGGGGAAAACCGACCCGGGCCTCGCGTTCTGGAACCCCTACCTGCAACTGGAGGACGAGATGACGAAGGACGAGATCCGGGCGCTGATCCGCGAGGAACTGAGGGCTCTGCACATCATCGACAGCGCCGCCAACCCGTCCGTCTCGGGCGCCACGCTCGACGGCCTCGACGACTTCGTGACCCGCGCCTTCACCCGCCTCCAGGGCGCGGACGTAACCTCGGTCGCCGCGATCAAGAAGGTCCTCCACCCGGACAAGCCGCAGATCTGAGGGCCGGTGCCGTCGGGCGTAGCGCCTAGCATTGCAGGATCTCGCGCGGCCGCCGGCGGCGAACGAGATATCCTGTGCTGAGAGGCTTGGGACATCTCTCCTTTGGAGACACGTCATGGTGCAGCGCCCGGGGATTCATGGCCTCCTCCTGGTCGACCCCGAGATCCTCATGCCCGACGTCGAGGACGCCAAGGCGGTCGGCCGAGATCCGAGTCTCCGGGAGGTGAGTTGGCAATCGGTCGGCCTGTCGAGCCGGGAAGACGAACTCTGCCGGGACAATCCGTACTGGCCCCAGCGCGGTAGTCCCGGGGGCATCACGATTCTCGGTAACGAGGTGGTGGTCGCCAGCTTCCCCGTGTCGATCACGATGGTGGTCTGCTGCTGGCTTTTCGGTGAACGCCATGCGGACCTGTCGGTCCGGTTCACGGGTCCGTTGGCAGCGTGGGGCGCACCCGCCCCCGAGGTTCTTACAACCAACACCCTGCCCGTGGAGTTGCGGCCACTGGCGGTTCCAATGGTGCAGCCAGGCGTCGCGCCACCGAGGTTGGGCGCTCAGATGGTGCCTCTCGGCGTAAGACCGGCGTTCCCTCAGCCCGGGCTCTACCGGATCGAGGCGCTCCTCGGCGGTCAGCCTGCCGCCGCCATCCCATTGTTGGTACGCCTGCCACTCGGCGCCGCCGGCTGAGGAGTGGGTTCCTACGAGGCTCCGCGACTGCCCCCTACAGCCGCGCCTTCAGCCAGTCCCCCGCCGCACGGATGACCTCGGGGCCGATTTCGAAATGGCCGCCGGGGAACCAGGCGATGTCCTTTGGCCCGGGCAGGGCGGCGTAGAGCGCTTCCGTCGCTGCCCGCGAGACAAGCTCGTCGTTGCTCTTGGCGACGATGCGGATGGCGACGCCAGAAAGCCGGGGGATGACACTTCCTTCGCCCGCCGCGGGGCCAACGAAGCCGCCTTCGCCCACCAGGCAGAGCGCCGCCGCCTTGAACCGGCCGTCGCTGGCGATGGCGGGGACGCCCAGCATCGCCCCCATCGAGTACCCCACGTAGGCCAGCCGCGACAGGTCGATCGGGAACTCGGCGGCGATGGTGTCGATCGCTGCCGTGACTTCGCGGGCGAACTGGGCCGTGATCGCCGGGTAGAGGGAGCGGTCCTTGAAGAGCCGCATGGGGTCGTATTCGCGGCGGTCGCCGTGGAGGGGAGCGTCGATCCCGGCGCAGGCCCAGCCGCGCTGCGCCCAGGCCCGGGCCGGCTCCTCAACGAAATAGTCGTCTTTGCTGCTCGTCGCGGGGTGCTGGATGAGGACGAATGGGAGCAGGCCCTCCGGCTCGGCGGGGAGGTACATCAACCCGGGCACGATTTCGCCGTCGAGGTCGAAGGAGAAGCGCACCTCGCGGAGGTCACCGATCAGGGTCTGCTGCATCGAAAGCGCGGCCATCGCCAGAGCCTACTCCGAACCGGGCGTGGCCGGCACCGCTATTCGAGGACGACGAGGGTCTCGTTTTCGGCGACGCGCTGGCCGTCCGTGACGAGGACTTCCTTCACGGTGCCGTCGGCGGGCGCCTTGATCTCGTTCTCCATCTTCATCGCTTCGAGGAGGAGGAGGACGTCGCCGCGCTTGACCGCCTGCCCGGCCGTCACCTTGACGGAGATGACGCGCCCGGCGATCTGGGACGAGATGCCGCCCTTGCGCCCGGCGGCCTTCGGTGCGCCAGCACCGGCGCCCGCGGCCGGTCGTGCCTCGCGGGGGGCGGGGCCGCCGCCGAGCCGGCCTTCGAATTCGAAGGTGAAGGGGCGGTAGTCCACCTTGATGGCCATGCCGCTCTCGCGTTCGCCTTCGGGGGGAAGCTGGACGCG
This sequence comes from Chloroflexota bacterium, assembly GCA_016234445.1. Taxonomy (GTDB): domain Bacteria; phylum Chloroflexota; class Dehalococcoidia; order Tepidiformales; family Tepidiformaceae. The sequence goes on from JACRBT010000016.1 coordinate 50,579, forward strand.
GTAGGCGACGCCGCCCGCGGTAACGGTGGTGAACCCCTGGTCTTCGCGCAGCTTCACCGGGAATTCGTGCCCGTCGACGACGACCACGTCGCCACGGACCTCAACTTCGTACTTCCTGCCGCCAATCGTTACAGATGCCATCTCACTGCTCCCGTTATCGCATCTGGCGCATGCGGCCGAAGCTGCGCCATGGGGCGGCCATGCCGTTGTCGAAACCACCGGCCGGCGCGACGGGCGCGGCCGCGGCAGGCTTTTTCTCGCGGACGAAGAGGGCGCCGACGACCGCGGCGACCAGTTCCCGCTCGGGGCCGCCGCCTTCGCTCCGCCACTGGAGGAACTCCTTCGCCGGCTGGGGGAACATCACGTAGCTGAGGACGTCGTCGATGTCTTTCGCGAGGTCGCCGATCTCGGCTTTCGCGGCTTCGAGTTCCGGCGGCAGGTCGTCGGCGGGGCGATGGGTGATCGGCTCTTCGTCGCCGAGGATGGTCTTGAGGATGTCGGGGGCGATGGGGGCGGCGGTGGCGCCATAAAGGCCCTTCGCCAGGTTCTTCGTCTCCTTCGTCACGCTGCCGTAGCGCTTCCCCGTGAGGACGTTGAGCACGGCCTGGGTGCCGACAATCTGGGAGCTGGGCGTGACCAGCGGCGGGTAGCCGAGGTCGGCCCGGACGCGGGCGTTCTCTTCGAGCACGGCGGGCAGCTTCGCCTCCGCGCCCTGGTCCCGGAGCTGGCCGACGAGGTTGGAGATCATGCCCCCGGGCACCTGGTGGGAAAGCACGCCGGCGTCCACGCCGAGGAGGTTGCTTTCGAACTTCCAGTAGTGGCGGCGGACGTCCTTGAAGTAGGAGGCGATGTCGCTCAGCGGTTCGAGGTCGATCGCCGTCGCGTGGTCGGGGTCTTCCCGCAGGGCGGCGACGAGCGTCTCCGTGGCCGGGTGCGAGGTGCCCCCCGCGAGGGTGCTGATCGCGCAGTCGATGACGTCGGCCCCGGCCTGGACGCCCATCAGGTAGGCCATCTCGGAGTAGCCGGAGGTCGAATGGCAATGCATCTGGACCAGCATCTGGGGGTGGTCCTTCTTCAGCCGCTGGACCATCGCCTTCGCCATCATCGGGCTGAGGAGGCCGGCCATGTCCTTCACGCAGAGGGAGTCGGCGCCCATCTCAACCATCCGGTCGGCCAGTTTCGCGAAGGCGTCGACCGTGTGGACGGGGCTGGTGGTGTAGCAGAGGGTGCCCTGGATGTGGCCGCCGGCCCGCTTCACCGCGTCGAAGGCCGTCTCCAGGTTCCGCATGTCGTTCAGGGCGTCGAAGATCCGGAAGATCTCCATGCCGTTGGCGACGGAGCGGTCGCAGAATTCGCGCACGACGTCGTCCGCGTAGTGGCGGTAGCCGACGGCGTTCTGGCCGCGAAGGAGCATCTGCGTCGGGGTGTTCGGGAGCCGCTTCTTGATCTCCCGCAGCCGTTCCCAGGGGTCTTCCTTGAGGAAGCGCATGGAGGTGTCGAAGGTTGCGCCGCCCCAGCATTCGACGCTGTGGTAGCCCACCGCGTCCATCCGTTCAAGGATGGGGAGCATGTCCTCGGTGCGCATCCGCGTCGCGAGGAGCGACTGGTGGCCATCGCGGATGGCCGTCTCCATGATGCCGACTTTCGCCATCGTGTCGTCCGTGAAAGAGGGGGTCAGGCCGCTTCCGGCCCGTCCGTGAAGCGTATCACGAATGGCCCGAAGGGACGAAGAAGAAAGCCCCGGGAGTTCGGCCCGGGGCTTCGCCTTGCATCGACGCTCCCGGGGGCTCAGACCGCGACGGCCATCTCCGAGACGCCCGTGACGAGGTCCATGAGGGTGTTGACCTGGCGGAGCAGCCGTTCCATCTCCGGGGAGCGGGGTTCGTGTCCCGGCTTCGGGCTGGGAACGAAATAGCCCGGCAGGACCCCGTTTTCCGTGCAGAAGCGGTCCGCCGCGGCGACCACTGCCGCAAGCGTGCCCTCGCCGCGCTCGCCGTGGTGGTGGCCGACGATCGCGTCGCGGATCTCGACCGGGAGCCGCCACTTCTCGGCCAGCATCGCCCCGAGCACGGCGTGGTCGTATTCGAGCATCTCCCATTCGACGTCTTCGAGGGCGCGCCCGCTCGCGATGGCGACGGCGACCGCCTGGTCGAGCCCGGCGGGATCGGCGTGGAACATCGCGAGCCGGCCCATGTTGTGGAGGATGCCGGCCGTGAAGGCGCTCGGGCCGTCGAGGTTCCGCGCGTGGGAGGCGAGTTCGCTCGCCCGGAAGGCGACCGCCAGCGAGTGCCGCCAGAACGCCGAGATGCGGAAAAGCGCGTTGAGCGAGTCCGGGGCGTAGGCACTCGTGATCGCGCTGCTGATGGCGACGTTGCGGGCCTGGACGAAGCCGAGGACCACCAGCGCCTCCTGGACAGAGGTCACTTCGCGGGCACGGCGGTAGGCGGCCGAGTTCACGATCCGGAGGATCGAAGCGCTGAGGCCGGGGTCGGCCGAGATCACGAGGGCCAGGTCCGAGGCCGACGACTTCGGGTCCTGGGCCACCTGGATCACCCTGAGCGCGACGGCGGGCAGCGGCGGGAGGGAGTCGATGGCGCGGAGCACTTCGGGCTTCGGGCGTTGAGTGGACCGGGGCGGGATCTCGGATGCCATGGCTACCCTCGGGGACGGCGTGTCTTCGTCCCAGTGTCACCCCCACGGGCGAAGGCCGGCGATCCGGGGTTACCCCAATGTTCCCCCGCCACCACACAGAGCTTTCCGCAACCAGCCCGTCACCCCGCTAGAACATCTCCGGGCACCAGGGCGCGCGTTCCGTCGCGAACATCTTCGTGGCGAGGCTGATCGCGGCGGAGTCTCCGGTCACCCGCCCGGCCTGGCTCAATGTCTCGAACCGAACGCCGCCAAGATAGGCGGAGGCGAGGTCAGCTGCGTTGAGCGTGATCCCGGCCGGCTCGCCGGTGGGCCGGCAGGTGGCCCCGCCCGGCCCGGCGGTCAGCTCGTAGCGTCCCGCCACCCACGGGCAGAAGTCATCCCCGACCTCGAACACAACCCTGCCGGGCGCGGCATAAGCCCGTGCCGCGAGCGCCGCCGGCACATCCAGGATCCGCAGCCAGAGCGTGTCGTCCGGCGTTCGCCGCAGCCGCCGGGGGTCTGCGAGCATCCAGTACAGCGGTTCATCCGTTCGGCGGTACTCGGCGACGATAAGCCCGGCAAGGTCGAGGTTGAGGACGTATTCCCAGAGGGCCACGTAGGCCTCGTCCGTGCTCGCCATCAGCTCCGCGACGTTGACGGTGTGATTCGGGAGGTGGTCCTCCGTCCAGTCCTGCTTGTACCGGTAACGGACGTAGCCGAGGGTCGCGCCGTCTTCCTCGTAGGAGACGTGGTAGGCCTCGGTGTGACCGTCGCGGAAGTCCGGGTGGTCCCGGAGGCTGCGATTCCACCACGGCTCGCTGCGGCTCATCATCCCCGGCTGGGTCGGCCGGACCCGTTCCAGGACCGCCGGCCAGGCCGAACGCGCCTCCTCCCGGGTGACCATCCGCACGCGGCCCCGCGCCGGGAGTTTCGATGCCAGCGCCGTCCGCTCCCGGTCGATGGAAAGCCGGTTGCTTTCGGCTGCGAGCCCGTACCCGAACCTGCCGTAGATGACGCTTTCCGACGCCCAGAGCGCGGCGAACGCTTCACCCCGCTCGCGGACGTGCTCCAGCTGGCGGCGCATCATCGCGCTCAGGATGCCCCGCCGGCGGTGGGTCGGCAGGACGGAGACCATCGTCACACCGGCCGTCGGTACCGCGGCGCCCCCGGGCACGGTCATGTCGAACGAAAAGATGCCCGCGGTCCCGGTGATCTCGCCGCCGTCGAAGGCGCCGAGGCTGCGGTCGAACTCGAAGAGCTCGCGGCGATACTCCAGCATCTCGGGCTGGTAGCTCCGGCCGAATGCCGCCGACTGGCAGCGCGAAAACGCTTCCAGTTCGTCGCCGGTGATGGGTCGAATCTCCTGGGCCATGGGTGGCTCCTTCCCCGGCTCCGGGATCGGTCCGCGGGGCCGTTACAGGGGGATGTTCCCGTGCTTCTTCGGCGGGTTGCGGTCGGCCTTGTTCTGGAGCATCTCCAGCGCCCGGATGATCTTCGCCCGCGTCTGGCGTGGGTCGATCACGTCGTCGAGGAAGCCGCGCCCGGCCGGGATGTAGGGGTTCGCGAACTTCTCGCGGTACTCCTCGATCAGCTCCTTGCGGCGCGTCTCTGGCTCGGCGGCGTTCGCGATCTCCTCGCGGTAGACCACGTTTGCGGCGCCGTCAGGCCCCATCACGGCCACTTCCGCCGTCGGCCAGGCGAAGTTCATGTCGCCCCGCAGGTGCTTGCTGGACATGACGAGGTAGGCGCCGCCGTACGACTTGCGCAGGATCACCGCGATCTTCGGCACCGTCGCCTCGCTGTAGGCGAAGAGCAGCTTGGCGCCGTGGGTGATGATCGCGTTGTATTCCTGGCCCGTCCCCGGGAGGTAACCCGGCACGTCGACAAGCGTCACGAGCGGGATGTTGAAGCAGTCGCAGAAGCGCACGAAGCGGGCGGCCTTGCGGCTGGCGTTGATGTCGAGCGAGCCCGCCAGTTGCATCGGCTGGTTGCAGACGAACCCGACCGGCTTCCCGCCCATGCGCCCGAAGCCGACGACGATGTTCTGGGCGAACATCTCGTGCACTTCCATGAAGTCGCCGTCGTCGACGAGACGGTAGACCACGTCGCGGACGTCGTAGGGCCGGTTCGGTTCGGCCGGGACAATGCTCAGGAGGTCTTCCTCGGCCCGGTCCGGGTCGTCGCCGGTGGGGGTGAACGGCGGGTCCTCGGCGTTGTTCGAAGGCAGGAACGAGAGCAGCCGCCGGACTTCGTGGAGCGTCTCTTCCTCGCCTGCGATGGCGTAATGGGCGACGCCGGAGCGGGTGGCGTGGACGTCGGCGCCGCCGAGTTCTTCCTGGGTCACTTCTTCACCGGTCACCGAACGGACGACGTCCGGCCCGGTGATGAACATGAAGCTCGAACCTTCGGTCATGAAGACGAAGTCGGTGATCGCGGGGCTGTAGACGGCCCCCCCGGCGCAGGGCCCCATGATCACGCTGATCTGGGGGACGACGCCGCTGGCGAGCGTGTTCATCGCGAAGATTTCGCCGAAGCCGCGGAGGCTTTCGGGGCCGTCCTGGATGCGGGCCCCGCCGGAGTCCTGGATCCCGATGATCGGCGCGCCCGTCATCATCGCCAGGTCCATCACCTTCAGGATCTTCTCGGCGACGGCTTCGCTGAGGGAGCCGCCGGAGAGGGTGAAGTCATAGGAAAAGACGTAGACGGGGCGGCCATCGACCTTGCCCCAACCGGTGACCACCGCCTCGCCGACGGCGCCGGGCGTCGCCGAAGAGCCGCGCGGGCGCATCAAGGCGTCGAGCTCGTCGAAGCTGCCCGGGTCGAGGAGCAGTTCAATGCGTTCGCGGGCGGTGAGCTTGCCGCGGGCGTGTTGCGCTTCGATGCGCTTGGCGCCGCCGCCCTCGGCGACCTTCGCCTTGAGTTGAATCAGGTGGTCCAGCTTTTGCTGGGCGGTGAGTTGTTCCGCCATGCTCGTCAGCCTCGCTGCCCCGGTGGCGGGGCGGGGAATGTCGCGGCGCAAAGAACCCGGCCGCCCTTGGGCCGGGTCACGGGGTTCACGCGGTGGGCCGATCCTAGCATCGGGCGGGGTTCGGCGCCACGAAACGGCCTCTCGCTTGCGGCCCGCCCACCGGCAGAGTAGGAAAGGTAACGCAACCATCGTTTCCCAGGAGGCTCCCCGTGGACTTCGAAATCCCTTCCGACATCAAGCAACTCCTCGCCGACATCGACGACTTCATCGAAGCCGAGATCAAGCCGCTCGAACGCGAAAACATGCAGTACTTCGACCACCGCCGCGAATACGCCCGGACCGACTTCGAAAACGGTGGCGTCCCCCGCCACGAATGGGAAGAGGTCCTCCGCGAGATGCGCCGCCGGGCCGACGCCGCCGGCTTCCTCCGCTACGCCGTCCCCAAGAAGTACGGCGGCCGCGACGGCACCAACCTCGGCATGGCGATCATCCGCGAACACCTCGCCGCGAAGGGCCTCGGCCTCCACAACGACCTCCAGAACGAATCGGCCGTCGTCGGCAACTTCCCCACCATCCAGATGTGGGAGCGCTACGGCACCGAGGCCCAGAAGAAGCAGTTCCTCGAAGGCATGTTCACGGGCGAAACCCGCGTCGCCTTCGGCCTCACCGAGCCCAAGCACGGCTCCGACGCCTCCTGGCTCGAAACGAAGGCCATCCGTGACGGTGACGACTACGTCATCAACGGCGCCAAGCGCTTCAACAGCGGCATGCACGCCGCCACCCACGACCTTGTCTTCGCCCGCACCGGGGGAGATGAGGGCAAGCCCAAGGGCATCAGCTGCTTCATCGTCCCCGCCGACGCTCCCGGCCTCAAGGTCGAATTCATGTGGTGGACGCTGAACATGCCCAGCGATCACGCCGAAGTCTCGCTCGACAACGTCCGGGTCCCGGCCGATGCGATGCTTGGGAAGGAAGGCGACGGCCTCGCCCTCGCCAACACCTTCACCCATGAGAACCGCATCCGCCAGGCCGCTTCCGGCGTCGGCGCGGCCCAGTACTGCATCAACGAGTCGGTGAAGTACGCGAAGGAACGGATCACCTTCGGCCAGCCGCTCGCTACCCGCCAGGCGATCCAGTGGCCCCTCGCGGAACTCCAGACCGAGTGCGAAATGGTCCGGCAGCTCGTCCGCAAGACCGCCCACGAGCTCGACCAGAAGCACCACATGGAGATCAGCGACAAGGTTGCGATGTGCAACTACCGGGCGAACCGCCTGGTCTGCGACGCCGCCGACCGCGCCATCCAGATCCACGGCGGGATCGGCTACACCCGCCACATGCCCTTCGAGCACATCTACCGCCACCACCGCCGCTACCGGATCACCGAAGGCTCGGAGGAGATCCAGATCCGGCGGGTGGCCCAGGTGATGTTCGGCTTCACCGGCCGCGCCCAGCAGACTCCTTCGTAGCTGCTCAACGCCCGCGTTCCCCTCGCCCACCGCAGTGGGAGAGCAGCCTGGCTTGGATGAAGGGCTGTCAACGCCCGGGTCCCCCTCGCCCACCGCAGTGGGAGAGGGGGCAGGGGGTGAGGGGCCGGTTCAGCGAAGCCGCGCGGGCGGATCTCCTGGGGTGTCGCCGTGCGGGCGGTGGCCGCGATCGACGAGCTCCTCCACGACGCCGCCACCCAGACCGGCGACGTCGCCTGAGGGGCCGTTCTGCGCGCGCCCGGGCGCCCACCCGGAGCTGGCCGTGGCCGGCGGAGGCGTCGCTTCCTCCGTGGAAGCGGGTTCGGGCGTAGGTGTGGGCGTGGGTGTCGCCGCCGTGGGTTCGCCGAGGGGAACGACCCTGCCGCCTTCGCTGGCGGCGCTGGCTTCCGGGACCGCGGGAGTCTGGTCCGTGGCGTCCTGGGACTGGATGACAGCCGCCATGGCGCCGGCGTCGGTCGCCGCCTCGGGCGCGGGGTTCGCATCCCGGAGGTTCGGGCGGAGCATCGCGGCGAGTTCGAACGCGGCCGGGGCGCCGGTGGGCGCGTCCGTGACGGCCGCGAACTGGGGAGCGAGGTCGTTCGGGAGCCGGATGCCGCGGTCTTCAGCGACGTAGGCGAGGCTGGAAAGGAAGCCGGCGGCCCCGGCAAAGGCGCAGCCGGTGGCGAGGAAGAGCGGCGCCCGGCGTTTGAGGGCATTGCGCCATCGCGGCGCCGGGTTCAGCCATCGTTCCTGCGTGGGACGGGGGAAATGGGCTTGCATTGCGCCTCACCTTCTGGCGCGCGATGGCGCCTCTGGTGTTAGCCCTCTCGCCGCATCCGCACTCCAAGGAAGGCGGGGCGGCAGGAGAGGCATAGCCCGTGCGAGATATGGGGGCCGCCCTTCCGCAGGGTGGCGTTGCACCACACGCACACGACTGTTGGCCGGCTGGTCTTCCGTGTGGGCGAAAGACTAGGACGGGCGCCCGGCTCGGTTGGATGCTTGCCCACGCGCGCTCCTTGTGCGGCCGTGGGGGCATCGGCGCTGCCCCGATTCTGTGCGCCCTTTCGCCCCCGATCATCAACGGAGTGCAAACTCCAGCGCAACTCCGTGTAAACGCGGGGTCGAGTCCCGAGTCCCGAGTCCCGCGCCACCATCCGCACCGCGACGGGAACGGAGCGGCGTCTCTGACGATCCACCGGTATTCGCGTCCCTGCCACCAACTCCTTCCAGTTCCACCGCCCACCCGGCGACCATGCCCGCATTGTTGCGTGGCCCCCCGGTACTCGGTACCCGGCACTCGGTACTTCGCATGTGGGTTCGTCGGGTGAAAAACAGGTGTGGCGGTGGGTTCAACCCATGGTTTTTTCGTTGTGCGCCGCGGATCGGTGCCCCGTGGCGGCACCAGTGGCGCGGGGCGAAAAGGTATGGCGAGCGACGAATGCGGCCACGGGGGGCCGCGGCTACCAGCCCGTCGCGGCCGACTCCGGTACACTGGGTGCCATGTTCGAATCGCTGACCGACAAGCTGCAGGGCGCCTTCAAGAAGTTCGGGAGCCGCGGGATCGTGACCGAAGAGGACCTCGACCAGGCCCTCCGCGAAGTCCGCATGGCCATGCTCGAAGCCGACGTCAACTTCAAGGTGGTCCGCGAATTCACCACGCGGGTGAAGGAGAAGGCCCTCGGGGCACAGGTGCTCCGCAGCCTGACGCCGGCCCAGCAGGTCATCGAAATCGTCCACACCGAGCTGGTGGAGATCCTTGGCGGGGCGGCGCCAAAGCTGGAGACGGCCGCGCGCCCGCCGACGGTCGTGATGGTGGTCGGCCTCCAGGGGTCGGGCAAGACGACGAGCATCGCCAAGCTGGCGAACCTCCTCAAGAAGCAGGGCAACCGCCCGCTCCTCGTCGCCTGCGACATCTACCGCCCGGCGGCGGTGGACCAGCTGGTGACCCTCGCGAAGCAACTCGACGTGCCCATCCACGAAGAGGGCACCGCGGTGAAGCCGGGCGTCATCGCCGGGAACGCGCTCGAAAAGGCCCGGCGGATGAACGTCACCCACCTCCTGGTCGACACGGCCGGCCGCCTTCACATCGACGAGGAGATGATGCGCGAGGTGGCCGACCTCCGGAAGCAGCTCCAGCCGCAGGAGGTGCTGTTCGTCGCCGACGCCATGGCCGGCCAGGACGCGGTCACGGCGGCGAAGGAGTTCCACGACAAGGTCGGCACCACGGGGCTCATTCTCACGAAGATGGACGGCGACGCCCGCGGCGGCGCGGCCCTCAGCATCCGCTCGGTGACGGGTGTGCCGGTGAAGTTCATCGGCATCGGCGAAAAGACCGACGCGCTCGAAGCCTTCTACCCCGATCGCCTGGCCGGGCGCATCCTCGGCATGGGCGACATGCTCTCGCTCATCGAACGCGCCAAGGAAACGATGGGCGACGACGACGCCGACAAGTTCGGCGACAAGCTCAAGAAGGGGACCTTCGACCTCCAGGACTTCGTCGAACAGCTGCGGAAGGTGCGGAAGATGGGGCCGCTGGGCCAGCTGGTCCAGATGTTGCCCGGCTTCAACAAGATCAAGATGCAGCTCGACGTCGACAACATGGACGAAGGCTTCTTCGGCCAGGCCGAGGCGATCGTCCTTTCGATGACGGCCTGGGAGCGGCGCCACCCGGACAAGATCGACGGCAAGCGCCGCAAGCGCATCGCCCGGGGCAGCGGCACGAACGCCCAGCAGGTGAACCAGCTGCTGAAGCAGTTCTTCGAAGCGCGGAAGATCGCGAAGACCCTCAGCACGGGCAAGTTCCCGGTGCTGCCGGGGATGCGATGAGCGCCCGAAAGCACGTTACCGGGGGATGCGATAGCATTGCCCGTACGTATGCACGCGTGCCCGGCGAACGGGCTCAGGAGATTCTGACCATATGATCCGGATTCGACTCCGCCGGGTGGGCAAGAAGCACCACCCCTACTACCGCCTCGTGGTGGCCAACAAGCCCGACAAGCGCGACGGCGACTTCCTCGAGATCCTCGGTTCCTACGACCCCCACGTCGACCCGCCGGCGGTGAACATCGACGAAGCGAAGACGCGCGAATGGCTCCGCAAGGGCGCCCAGCCCAGCGAATCGGCCGCCAAGATCCTCAAGCGCGCCGGGATCGAATCGGGCGCCGCTCCAGCGGCCGCCGCGACGGAGAACTAGCCGTGGCTTCGATGATGGGCACGGTCGTCGAATACATCGCCAAGGCCCTCGTCGACAACCCGGACGAGGTGAAGATCACCGAATCCGACAACGGCGACCGCGTTGTCGTCCGCCTCGACGTTGCCGAAGGCGACTGGGGCAAGGTCATCGGCAAGGGTGGCCGGATCGCCACCGCGATGCGCTCCCTGGTGAAGGTCGCCGCCGTCAAGGAAGACGTCCGCGTCGGCCTGGAAATCGGCGACTGAGCGCCGGGAATACGGAGCTCCCGGTGGCCGCCGGCGAAGACCCCCCGCCCCCTGTCCCCCCGGCGAAGGCGGCGCGCCGCCGCCCGGCCCCTCCCCCACCACCCCAGGAACCCCCGCAGGAGCCCCGTGAGGGCTTCACCGCGGTCGGGCGTATCGCGCGTCCCCACGGGCTTCGCGGCGAGGTCCGGGTCGCCGCCTTCACGGAAGGCGCCCCGAACCTCCAGCGCGGCCGCCCGGTCTACCTCGACGGCAAGCGCTACGTCGTCGTCCGGGCGCGGCCGGAACGTGACGCATGGATCCTCCAGCTGAACGGCCTCACCGACAGGGACGCGGTCGAAGGCTTCCGCGGCTTCCTCCTCGAAGCGGCGGACGGCGACGTCCTGAGGGCAGACCCCGAGTCGTACTTCGTCCATGAGCTCATCGGGCTTGACGTGGTGACGGCTGAGGGCCGCGACCTGGGGAAGGTCACGGACGTCATGCAGACGGGCGCGAACGACGTCTATGTGGTCACCGGCCCCGGGGGCGAAGTCCTGGTGCCGGCGATCGAGAGCGTCGTCAGGGAGATCGACCTCCTTCGGCGCAGGCTAACCATTACACCTTTGCCCGGACTGTTAGACGAACCGGAATAGCCCATTGAAACCCTCTATAGCAGGGACTACACTGACCGGCGGGCCGGGGCGGGGTGAAGACTGACCCGGTACTGCCCGATTTCGCGCGAGGGGGAAGTCTGCATGTCCAAGGCTGAAGCACTGCAGCTGGTAGGAGACTGCATCCACCACTGGGTCCTCGAGTCTCCAAGGGGCGAGCTGACGCCGGGCCGGTGCAAGAAGTGTGGCAAGGAGAAGGAGTTCACAGGCGAAACCAGCTACCGGATCGGTCGAGGTTCCGGCAGCCGCCACTAATTCCCTGCCCACGCCAAGGTTTGACTCAGATTCGGGCCGCTGACTACGATGGTTAGCGGCCCGAAGCGTTCTGTGGGGACGTAGCTCATCCGGGAGAGCGCAGCGTTCGCATCGCTGAGGTAAGGGGTTCGAGTCCCCTCGTCTCCACCAATCCCCCTTCTTCCCTGCGCACGAAGCGCGCTCCGCGTAGAATCGCGGCGATGAGCACCCTGCCTGCCCACACGGCTTGGCTTGCACCATGCGGCGGCCCGAGGCCTATTGCCCTCGGGAAGTGTGCGGAACAAACAGCCGCGTCATTCCGTACGGGGTCGCGTCGAGAATCTCAGGTATCGAGTCCCCGTCCTGGTCGATCCATCCAAACAGGGCGGGCTCCGTTATGAAGAGGTCGATGTTCCCCGTCCGCGCCTCCGTCTCCCGGTAGGTCCACTCATGCTCCCAAGCCCAAGTGTGGGCCATCTCGTGCTGGAACGCGGTCGCGGCGAACGCGTCGGAGCGGTATTGGTCGATCGTGCCCGCGCCACCCTCGAAGTACCACCCAACGGCAACGAAGTCCCCGCCCAGATAGGCCCAGCCACCGGCCGGGCTGAGAGGGTCGAGGTCGAGCACGATGAGAACGTCAAAGGCCGAAAGGTCAAGACCTTGTTGCGAAAGGTAGTCGCGCACACCAGGCCGGTCGACCGGCCTGGCCGGGAGGGCCCCGCGCGGGACAACGACCGATTCATCCGTGAACTGAACGAGCGGGCTTTGGTATCCCTGGGCTGTCGCCCATGCTGCGTGTGAGCCGTTTACGCGTGCGACGGACAGTGGCCAATAGGTTGACAGCACTTGCCCGATGTTCACCGTGCCGTAATCGATGCCCACGGTGAGGGTGCGAATCGCGCCCACTGGACGGCGGCACTTCAACCGACGCGCGGAGAACCGGCCGTCACTGGTGAGCGTGATGCGGTAGACGTACTGGCCGACGTATGCAGTCGATGTCCACCCAGGCCCACAGGGCTCGTTATAGACCGATGGCGGGGTGAGGTAGGTACACTCCTGAGGGACAATCGCGGGCGCGCGGAGGGGCAACTTGAACTGGCTTTGGAATAGGCAGAGGAACGTCGAAGTCGGGCTGGGGGTTGGGCGTGGACAACCGTCCGCTTCCACCGCGGCAGGCCCGCCGTCTGCCGACGGAGACCGCGCTGGCAGGAGAGCCCAAGCTCCAACGACCATAAGCGTACCCATGAGGAAGAAGGCGCGGGTTCTGACCGACATATCCTAGTCTCCCGGCGATAGGCGTGATTCAGCATTCTACGTCTCCCGAGGCTCGGGACCCTGCGCACGAAGCGCGCTCCGCGTAGAATCGCGGCGATGAGCACCCTGCCCCTCGCCGGCGTCCGCGTCTGTGACCTCACCTGGATCATCGCCGGGCCCACGGCCACAAGGGTGCTCGCGGATTTCGGCGCCGAAGTCATCCGCGTCGAACACGGCCAGGCCGTGGACGCAATCCGGCTGGGCCGACCGATCGTCGGCGACGCCCCCACGCTCAACAACTCCGGCTTCTTCAACTACTTCAACCGCAACAAGAAGAGCATGCTCCTCAACACCCGCCACCCGATGGGGGGCGACGTGCTCCGCAAGCTGATCGCCGCGAGCGACGTCGTCGTCGAGAACTTCTCCAGCCGGGTGATGGAGTCGTGGGACCTCGACTACCCTCAGCTCCGGGAGATCCGGCCGGACATCATCTACTGCTCGGTCTCGGGGTTCGGCCACAGCGGCCGCGACCGGGACTTCACGACCTGGGGCCCGACCGCGCAGGCGCTCAGCGGCCTGACGATCATGTCCGGGCTGCCGGGGAAGCCGCCGGCGGGCTGGGGCTACAGCTACATGGACCACACGGCCGGCTATTCGGCCGCGATCGCGATCATGGCCGCGCTCCATCACCGGAACCGGACGGGCGAAGGCCAGCACATCGACATGTCGCAGGTGGAGGCGGGGATCGTCCTCACCGGACCGGCGGTGCTCGACGCGACGGTGAACGGACGGCCGTGGCGCCGCGCGGGGATGCCGCCGGGGAACCGGGCCTGGGAGCCGAGGGTGGCGCCACACAACACCTACGCCTGCGCCGGCGACGACCGCTGGGTGGCCATCGCCGTGATGAACGACGCCGAGTGGCAGGCGATGGTGCGGGCGATGGACGACCCGGAGTGGGCGCTGGACCCCCGCTTCGCCACGAACGCGGGGCGGCTCGCCAACCAGGACGAACTCGACGAGCGCATCGAGACCTGGACCACGGAGTTCACCGACTACGAGGTGATGGAACTGCTCCAGGCGGCGGGGGTGCGGGCGGGTGTCTGCCAGAAGGCCAGCGACCGCTTCGAACGCGACCCCCAGCTGGCGGCCCGCGACTGGTGGCACAGGCTCCCGCACGCGGAGCTCGGCGAGAGCAACTACGACGGCGTCGTGCCGAAGCTCAGCGCCAGCCCCGGCGTGCTGCGGACGGCGTCGCCGCTGCTCGGCGTACACACCCACGACGTCCTCCGGGACGTCCTCGGGATGAACGATGACGAGATCGCCGAACACGAAGCGCTCGGGGTGCTGATGTGAGCGGCCCCCTCGCCGGGCTCCGGGTGGTCGAACTCTGCGACGAACCGGGCCAGTACGCCGGGAAGTTGCTGGCGGACCTCGGGGCCGACGTGGTGAAGGTGGAGCCGCCCGGTGGTTCCTCGGCTCGCCAGGTGGGGCCGTTCGTGAAAGGCATCCCGGGGCCGAACCGTTCGCTCAACTTCTGGTACTACAACACCAACAAGCGCTCGGCCGTGCTCGACCTTGAGAGCGCAGACGCGCGCGCCGCCTTCCTGGCGCTGGCCCGCGGGGCCGACATCCTGATCGAAGACCGGGAGCCGGGCTGGATGGCCGAGCGCGGCCTGGACCGCGCCGGGATCGGGAACCCGGGGCTGATCTTCTGCTCGATCACGCCATTCGGGCAGGACGGGCCGTGGTCGCGGTACCGCTCGTCGGACATGGTGGGGCTGGCACTCGGCGGCCCGATGATGATGAACGGCTATGACCACGCCGACGCGCCGGGCGCACCACCCATCCGCGGCCACGGCGACCAGGGCTACCACACGACCTGCCACTACGCCGTCCACGGCATCCTCGCCGCGCTCCTCCACCGCGACGCCACGGGCGAGGGGCAGGCCATCGACTGCTCGATGCACGAAGCCCTGTCCTGCACGGTCGAGGTCGGGATGCCTTACTGGCTCTACGTCCAGCGGGACGTGATTCGCCAGACCGGCCGCCACGCCGCCGCCCACGCGACCGAACGCTGGCTCTACCGGGCGAAGGATGGGCACGACATCATCATCTTTGGCGTGGGCCGCGACAATGCCAGCTGGAAGCAGCTGAAGGAGTGGTTCCAGTCGGAGGGTTTCGGTGCGCACTTCGACGAGCCGCGCTTCGACAGCCCGGCCGCCCGCCAACCGGGACGCGGTTCACCCGAGGCCGGAGAGATCATGCGCGAACTGGAGCGCTTCATCGCCGCTCACGACGCCGACTACGTCTATCGCGGCGGGCAGGAGCGCGGCCAGGCCTGGGGCACCGTCCGGGCGCCGGAAGAGACGGTGCAGGACCCTCACTTCCACGACCGGGGCTTCTTCGTCGAGGTGACAGGCGAGGACGTGGACCGGCCGGCCCTGATGCCGGGGGCGCCCTACATCTTCAGCGCGACGCCGTGGGAGTTGCGACGGCCAGCGCCGCGGCTTGGCGAACACACGGACGAGGTCCTGGCGGAACTCGCGGGACGCGGCGGCCCATAGGGTTGGGTGGAAGAAGTCATCGAACTTCGTGAAGGTTTCGCACAAAGGGGTGACGCGGGGGCCCGGCGGTACTACTCTCGGGGCATCCCCTCCCGGGTCGCGGTGCGGCACGCGGATTCTCCGGGAGCGTGGAGGCGCCGAGATGGTTACGAAAACACCGGCCTACCCCGGGAATGCCTCGGTCTACGAGCTGTTGCGGACACATCCCGCGGCTCGCGCCAAGCTCGCGGAGCTGGGGGTCACGACGGACCTGCTGGGCTACAAGATTGGCGACGCTGCTCGCGCCGTCGGGGTGCCCGTCGAGCGGCTCACGGAGGCTGCGGCCGCCCCAGACTAACCCCTAGGGGATGTTGACCGTCTGGCCGGCGGCGAGATTCGTGCAGTTCGCGTTGATGGTGGGGTTGGCGGCGAGCAGCTTCGCGAGGTCGACCCCGTAGCTGGCGGCGATGGCGCCGCAGGTGTCGCCGGATTGCACCTTGTAGGTCTTCGCCCCGCCGGGGCGCGGCGTCGCCGTGGGGCCGCTGCCGTTGGTAGTCGTGGTTGCCCCGGATGCGGGCGCAGGGATCGTAAGGATGTCGCCGGCGTGGAGGTTCGTGCAGCCGGCGTCGATCGTGCGGTTGACCTTGAGGAGGTCGGCCGCGGTGATCCCGTACTTCGCTGCGATGGCGCCGCAGGTATCGCCCGAAACGACCGTGTACTTCTGGGTTCCGCCTGCTCCGCCGCCCGTGGTGACCGGGGTCGTGGTGCCGACCGCGCCGGTGGTGGAGACGGTGTCGCCGCGAATCTGGTAGACCACGGGGTTCTGGATCGGCGTGGAACTGGGGACGACGGCGGGATCGGTGACGCGCGCGCCCTTGCCGCTGCCGGGTTCGTCGCCGCCCCCGCCACCGCAGGCGGCGAGAGCGAATGCGACCATCCCGGCAAGGACAAACGCGGCGGTGCGGGCGAGGGTCATGTCCGCCATGCTAGGTGCGGCCGGGGCCGGGGGCAATCGCCGGGTAAACGGCCGAGAAGGCTCACTCGCCGCCCGCGGGCATCGCCGGCAGCCCGACCTCCGGTTCGGCGCCTTCCACCTGGATGTGGGGGAGGGCGCGGTCGAGCCAGCGCGGGAGCCACCAGTTCGCGTCGCCGAGAAGTTCCATCGTAGCGGGGACGAGGACGAGACGGACGATGGTGGCGTCGACGAAGATGGCGGTCGCGAGGCCGATGCCGAACTCCTTGATGATCCGGTCTTCGCCAAGGACGAAGGAGAGGAAGACGGCGACCATGATCGCGGCGGCGGCGGTGATCACCCGGGCGGTGGCCGCCAGTCCATGGCTGACGGCGGTCGCGTTGTGCTTCGTGCGGACGTATTCCTCGCGGATGCGGCTGATGAGGAAGACTTCGTAGTCCATCGAGAGCCCGAAGAGGATGGCGAAGAGCATCATCGGGATGAAGGTTTCGACCGGGCCTTCCTGGATGTTGAGCGGGCCAGCCAGCCAGCCCCACTGGAAGATCGCGACGAGCACGCCGTAGCTGGCGCCGATGCTGAGGAGGTTCATGATCGCCGCCTTCGCGGCGACCAGGACCGAGCGGAAGACGGTAAGGAGGAGGAGGAAGCTGATCCCGATGACACCGCCAAAGAGGAGTGGGAGGCGCTGGCTGATCTGGTCGCCGATGTCGACGTAGGCGGCGGTGCGGCCACTGACGTAGACGCGGAGGCCGGTCCCCTCGGTGGCAGGAGGGATAACCCGGTCGCGGAGGTGGTGGACGAGGTCGACCGTGGCGGCGTCCTGGGGAGATGTCCCCGGCAGGACCGTGAACGCGGCGGTGTCGCCGGACTGGTTGAACACGAGCGGCGTGACCTGGGCGATGTTGTTCGCGGCCCCACCGCTGGGCCCAGAGGCGAACGCGTCGCGCACCGCCCGGACCTGGTCCGGGGTCGCGGTTCCCATGTCGGCGACGACCAGGAGCGGACCGTTGAAACCGGGCCCGAAGCCCTCCGTGAGGAGGTCGTAGGCGCGGCGGGAGTGGTAGTGGGTCGGGTTGTTGCCGGCGTCGGTGAAACCGAGGCGCATGTTCAGCACGGGGAGGGCGAGGACGACCAGGAATGTCGCCGTCGCGAGGAAGTAGGGAAGCGGATGCCGCTGGATCGCCTCGCTGAAGCGGTACCAGCCGCTCTTCGGGTCGACCCCCTCGGTCGAATGGAGCAAAGGCACATGCCAGCGGTCGATCCGGTGACCGGCCAGCGAGAGGAGGGCTGGAGTGAGCGTGAGGGCGACGGCGACGGCGAGGGCGACGACGATTGCGCCGGTGGTCCCCATGAGGGCGACGAAAGGGATGCCCATCGCAAAGAGCCCGAGGAAGGCGATGGCGACGACGGTGCCGGCGAAGAGGACGGCGCGGCCGGAGGTAGTTGTCGCCATCACGATCGACTCTTCGACAGAGTGGCCGGTGTGGAGCCCTTCGCGGAAGCGGGTCACCACGAGGAGGCTGTAGTCGATTCCCACGCCGATGCCGATCATGGCGGCGAACTGGGGGGAAAATTCGGGGAAGGAGAAGAACCGTGTCGCGACGGTGATGATTGCGAAAGCGGCGCCAAGGCCGAAGACCGCGGCGCCAATGGGCAGCCCGACGGCAATCACCGACCCGAAGGCGATGAAGAGGATGATGATGGCGGCGCCCAGGCCGAAGAACTCAGAGCCGAAATCGGGGTGTTCCTGGAACTCGACGATGTCGCCGCCGATCTCCACCCGGAGCGTCTCGCTGTTCGCGTTGTCAGCCATCTGGACCAGGGTGGCCACGACCTCTGCGTCGAGTTCCTGGTTCTGGGTGGAAAAGCGGACGAGCGCGCGGGCGATCGTGCCGTCCTGGGAGATGTAGCCCTGCTTCTCTTCATAGGGGGAGAGGATCTCCACGAAGTCCTTCAGCCCCCTGACCTCGGCGAAGAGGCTCTCGACCTGGGACTTCACGGCCGGATCGGCCATGCCGGAGGGAGCTTCAAAGACTACGACGGCTTCGTCGCCGGACTGGGCCGGGAAGCGGGCTTCGAGGAGGTCCAGCGCTTCCTGGGTCTCGGAGCCGGGGAGTTTGAAGTTGGTCGCGTATTCGCCGCCAAAGGCGACCGCGGACGCGATCAGCCCGGCGAGCAAGACCACCCAGGCGGCGATGACGCGGCCACGGCGGCGGTGGGCAAGGCGGGCCCAGCGCTCGAGGAGAGTGGGCCTGGCAGTGTTTCGTCGGAGGTTTGCCAAAGCAGGGGGCTCCTTGGGGACAGGGCAGGGCGCATGGCAGTGCCCCAGCGTCAGTAGTTCCAGTCTTGCAGGGTTGGTTGCTCTGGTGAAACATGGCCGCGAAGGCGGGGCGACGGTACACCGGCTTCGGCCCCCCGGGCTTAACCCGAGCCATATGATTCGTTGATACAATCCGCTTAACCGTGCGGGAATCCCGACGGGTAACCTGTGCGCCGGGCGGAAGGGGGAGCCCTCACTCCGCTGGAATTGGAGCTGTTGTGGAAGACCCGAAGATTGTCGCCGAACGCATCGTCGCGAACGTCGAGAACGTCATTGTCGGCAAGAACCGCGAACTGCGGCTTGCGATCACGGCCCTGCTCTGTGGCGGCCACATGCTCATCGAGGACGTGCCGGGCGTCGGCAAGACGATGCTCGCCCGCGCCATCGCGGCTTCGACGGGCTGCACCTTCCGGCGAATCCAGTTCACGCCGGACCTTCTCCCCAGCGACATCACCGGCGTCTCGATCTACAACCAGAAAGAGGCGGACTTCGAGTTCCGGCCGGGGCCGATCATCGCCCAGGTTGTCCTTGCCGACGAAGTGAACCGGGCGACGCCGAAGACGCAGTCGGCGCTGCTCGAGGCGATGGAGGAACGGCAGGTGACCGTCGACGGCGTCACCCACAAGATGCCGCTGCCGTTCATGGTCATGGCGACCCAGAACCCGATCGAGTACGAGGGGACGTTCCCGCTGCCGGAAGCGCAGCTGGACCGCTTCATGATCCGGGTCCACCTGGGCTACCCGAGCCCAACGGACGAAGTGCTCGTGCTCGACCAGCAGCAGACCATCCACCCGGTCGAGACCATCAAGCAGGTGACGGACGCGACCGAGATCCTCCAGGTGCAGCGGGCAGTGAAGGAGATCTACGTGGACCCGCTGATCAAGCAGTACATCGTTGCCCTGGCGAACGCGACCCGCGAACACGAGTCGGTCTACCTGGGCGCCAGCCCCCGCGGGTCGCTTGCTCTCTTCCGGACGGCGCAGGCGCGGGCCCTGCTCGAAGCCCGCGACTTCGTCACCCCGGACGACGTGAAGGACCTGGCGCTGGTGACGCTCGGCCACCGGATCATTCTCAGCCCGGGGGCGAAGGTGAAGGGGATCACCGTATCGGACGTGGTCGCCGCCTGCCTGAGCCGCGTGCCAGTGCCTGGTTCCAGGGCGCGCGTGTAGGCGCCCCGTGCGACGCGCGCTGCGGTTCCTCTTCAGGCCGGCCAACAGGAACGTCACGCTTGTCGTGGCCATCCTCCTGGCGTGCGCGTTCGTCGCCATGGGGACGGGGTTCTGGCTGCTCTTCCGGCTGGTCTACCTCATTGCGCTGGCGGTCCCGCTGTCGTGGTTCATCGCCTGGTACAACACCCAGGGTCTCGTCGTGTTCGCTGACCGCCGCACCGACCGTGCCCAGGTCGGCCAGGAGGCACAGGAGGTCATCGAAGTCCGCAACCGGGGGATCTTTCCGAAGCTCTGGCTGGAAGTGGAGGACCCGAGCGAGCTGCCGGGGCACCGTTCCCGGCGAGTGGTGGTGGTGCCTCCCCGGCGAAGCCGCAACTGGATCGTCGACACGCGGCTGACGCGGCGCGGGCTCTACAACTGGGGCCCCGTACGGGTGACGTCGACCGATCCGTTCGGGCTCTTCCGGCGAGTGCGGGAGTTTGGGGGCCAGCAGCAGATCCTGGTCTACCCCCCGGTGGTGGACCTCCCTCACTTCCAGGCGCCGCCGGCGAACCTGCCGGGCGAAGGCCGTTTCCGCAAGCGCACCCACTACGTCACCCCCAATGCGAGCGGTGTCCGCGAATACGCTCCGGGCGACGCCTTCAACCGGATCCACTGGCGGAGCACCGCCCGCACCGGCGAACTCATGGTCAAGACCTTCGAACTGGACCCGGCGAGCGACATCTTCGTGGTCCAGGACCTTGAAGCGCGGGTGAACGCCGGGCGTGGCGAAGAGAGCACCGAAGAGTACGGGGTGCGCGTGGCGGCGAGCATTGCCCGGCATTACCTCCTCAGCAACCGTTCGGTGGGGCTGATCACGTTCGGACGCGACCTGAGGGTGATCGAACCGGAGCGCGGGCCCCAGCAGCTGACGCGTATCCTCGAGACGCTGGCGACGGTCCGGGCGGTGGGCGACGCGCCGCTGGGGAACCTCCTGCAGGAAGAGCAGCGGCGTTTCGGGCGGCACACGACCCTCGTCATTGTCACGCCGGCGATGGACGATCACTGGCTCACGGCCGTCCAATCGCTCACACAGCGCGGGGTCAGGGCCGCAGTCGTGCTCCTCGATCCGAGCACATTCGGGGGCGCAAAGTCGGCGCTGATGATGTACGGTGAACTCACGGCAAGCGACATCGTGACCTATGTGGTAAGCCGGGGCGACGACCTCACGCTGGCGTTGAGCCCGACAGCAGGAGTGGCCGGATGGCAGGGCTAGACCTCCCCATGAACCGGTCGGCCGGGAGGCGGATGAGTTCCGCCGCCGTCTCGGTGCCGCGCCTGCTGATGAGCTGGGAAGACTGGCTGACGTTCGCCTTCGCGCTGATCGCGTTCCTCGCGGTGGCGGCTTCGATCCAGGGTGCGGGCTGGGTCGACAACATGCCAAAGGTGGTCCCGACGGTGGTCGCGGGCCTGCTGGTGGGGCTCTTCGCCGCCCGGCTGCGCTTCTCCCAGTGGCTGCTCCACCCGGTGGCGCTGGCGATCGGCGCCGTGGTCGTGGTCTATGCCGCCCAGCACTATGCCGACGGCCTGACGCTGGCCGACCGGCTGGCGGACTTCCGCGTGCGGATGCACGAGTGGTACCTGGTGGTGAGGGCGGGGGACATCAGCAACGACAACCTCCCCTTCGTGACCCTGGTGCATGGGATCTGTTTCCTTGCGGCCTACATGGGGGCCTGGTCGATCTTCCGGTGGCACAACCCCTGGTTCGCGCTCGTCCCGATTGGGGTGGTGTTGCTGGCGAACGTGAGCTTCGAAAAGGGCCATCCCACGGGGACGCTGGTGGTCTTCCTCTTTGGGGGGATCCTCCTGATCGGGCGGCTCCACCTCCAGGCGAGCCAGGCCCGGTGGCGGCGCCAGGGCGTCGACTACCCGGAGTACATCAGCCTGAACGCCCTCCAGCTCACGGTGTACCTGACGCTGGCGCTGGTCATCGGGGCGTGGATGATCCCGGTGGGTTCGGAGGCGGCGGCGGCGAAGAGCGCCTTCAACAGCCTGACCAGCCCCTTCGAGGGCCAGTCCGAGCGCTTCGTCCGCCTGTTCCACAACATCGACACGCGGAAGGGCGGGAACTTCCACACGTTCGGCTCAACGCTCGCCATCCAGGGCGACGTCAAACTCGGGACGAAGATCCTCTTCGAGGTGAAGAGCGGCGAGGCCGGGCTCATCCGCGGGACGAGCTACGACGAGTACACGGGATCCGGCTGGAAGTCGACGAGCCGTGACTCAACGCGCGTTGATGCGGCCGCGCTGGACCAGGCGGAAGGGGCAGAGCAGTACGTGGAGCGGACCTTCTCGATCCTCGAGGTGACCGTGAGGAGCGACACCAGCACGGTGTTTTCGGTTGGCACGCCGCTGAGCACGAATCTCCCCGCGCTGGTCGATGCCCCAGACGTCGAGGCGTCCGACATCGAACGGATCCGCAGCCGCCGGAGCCTCAACAACGGCGACACCTACAACGCGGTCGGTTCGCAGAGTACGGCGACGGCGGAGCAGCTCCGGGCGGCCGGCACCAACTACCCCGACTGGGTGAAGCAGCGCTACCTCCAGCTGCCCGCGTCACTGCCCGACCGCGTCCGGGCCGAGTCGGCTCGTGTGGCTGGCAACGCGCAGACGCCGTACGACAAGACTGTCGCAATTGAGGAGTACCTGCGAACGTTTCCCTATGACCTGACGGTGCCCGCCGCGCCGCCCGGAGTCGACGCGGTTGACTACCTCCTTTTCGAATTGAAGCGAGGGTATTTCGACTACCAGGCGACGGCGATGGCGGTGATGTTGCGGACGCTCGGCATCCCCGCCCGGGTGGCCGTCGGCTACGCGATCGACCCGGCCGAGGCCGAGGAGACGAAGTACATCGTCCGTAAGGACGACGCCTATTCGTGGGTGGAGGTCTTCTTCCCGGGCTTTGGCTGGGTGGAGTTCAATCCCACACAGAATCGCCCCGGTTCCGGGGCCGAGGCGGAAAGCTCCGGCGGCGCCGGCGTCCTGAGCCCCCTGGACAACACCGTTGACCCGGCGCTCAGCGACATCCTCGGCGAACTCGACCCCGGGGCTCCCCCGACGGAGGTGCTGGACGCGCTGAACGCCCCGGCGGTCGACAAGAAAGGCCCACCGTGGACGCTGATTTACACGTTGGCGGGGGCGTTGGCGGCGCTCGCGGTGCTGGCGCTGGCCGGACGGGTGACGTGGAACTGGGGTCTCGGCGGGCTCGATGGCCGGCCGAGGCTCTGGGCGAAGGCTCAGCGGCTTGCCGGCTGGGCCGGGCTCGGCGCCAGGCCGGCGGAGACGCCGCGGGAATGGTCCCGCCGGGTCGGTAAGGCAGTTGACCTGGAGGACGACGCCATTCAGCTCAGCGACGCCTACGAAGAGGCCCGCTACGGCCGCCCGGACCTGCAGCGGATCGACGACGAGGCCACGGTGGGAGCCTATGAGCGGCTCCGCAACACGCTGCTGGGCCGCGTCTTCCGGCGCGGCGAGCGGAAGCCGCGGGGTCACTGATGGCTGTCCCCGCCGGGACCCCGGCACTCTCGCTTGTCGTGACGGAGACAGCGCTCGGCTGGGCGGGGGTGGCACTGAGCGAGGCGGGCATCCGCCATGCGACGCTCTTCCACCACACGGAGGCTGCCGCGCGGGGCGAGCTCCAGGCCGCCGGCGGCGTTGAGCGCGACGATCCGCGGGCGGAGGCGGTGGCGGCGTTGCTACGGGGATTCGCCCTCGGGACCGCCAGCCTCACGGAGTACCCGGTGGACCTTCCGTCCTGCACTCCGCTCCAGCGGCGGACGTGGCTGGCGCTGCGGAGCATCCCCCGCGGCGAGACGCGCAGCTACGGCTGGCTGGCGAACCAGGTGGGAGAACCGGGGAAGGCGCGGATCATCGGCTCCATCAACGGGGCGAACCCGATCCCGCTCTGGCTGCCCTGCCACCGGGTGATTGGGAGCGATGGGACGCTGGTCGGCTTCGGGGGCGGCCTGGCGATGAAGCAGGCGCTGCTCGAACTCGAAGGGGCGCTGCCGAAGCGGTTACTCGCTTGAGGTGGTGAGAATTTCACCATCGGGTGGTGAAATTGCACGGTGCCCATAGCGCGAGCACGCTCTCGCTGACCACCGACTGACCCGCGCTCAGACGTTGAAGAGGATGTTGAGGATGTCGCCGTCCTGGACGATGTACTGTTTTCCTTCGGTCCGGAGCAGGCCCTTCTTCCGCGCTTCGGCTTCGCTGCCGCAGGCGACGAGGTCGTCGTAGCGGATGACTTCGGCCCGGATGAAGCCGCGGCGGAGGTCGCTGTGGATCTTGCCCGCCGCTTCGGGCGCGGTGGAGCCGGCGGGGACGGTCCAGGCGCGGCATTCGTCGTGGCCGGCGGTGAGGAAGCTGACCAGCCCGAGGAGGGCATAGCCCAGGCGGATAGCCTCGGCCATGCCGGTCTCGCTGACGCCGGCGGAGGCGCGGAACTCGGCCGCCTCTTCGTCGCTCAGTTCGTTCAGTTCCATTTCGAACTTGCCGCTGAAGACGGCGACGTCGGCGCCCGGGCGGCGATAGCGGGCGCGGTACTGCTCTTCAAGTTCGGCCCGCCGGGGGAGGTCCTCTTCGCCGATGTTGACGACGAGGAGGAGGGGCAAGGAGCTCAGGAACTGCGAGCCTTCGAGGAGTTTCCAGTCGTCGCCGGAGAGCGGCTGTTCGCGGATCGGTGTCTCGGTTTCGAGCGCGGCCTTCATGCGGACGAGGAGGTCGCGGGTGCGCTGGAGGGCGTCGCGTTCGCCTGGCTTCATTGACCGCAGCTCGGTCTCGAGGCGCTGCAGGCGGCGGTCGATGGCGGCGAGGTCGGCGAAGGCGAGTTCGAGGTCCATGGTCGCGATGTCGCGGTGGGGGTCGACGGTCACTTCGGGGTGGGGCACGGTCTCGTCGGCAAAGCCGCGGACGACATGGATGAGGGCGTCCATCCGGCCGAGGTCGTTGATGAACTTGCCGGCCGGGCCTTCGCCCTTGCCGAACGACTCGCCGGCGGCGGGGAAGTCGACGTACTGGATGGTGGCGTAGGTGGTCTTCTTCGGGTGGTAGATCGCGGCGAGACGGTCGACGCGTTCGTCGGGCACGTTGACGACGCCGACGTTCGGCTGGGCGGAGGAGCTGTAGGCTCCGACCTGGGCCGAGCCGCGGGTGACGGCGTTGAAGACGGTGGTCTTGCCCGAGCGGGCGAGCCCGATGATTCCGAGTTGCATGGTGAAAAGGGTAGTGGCGGCCGGGGTTAGACGTTAGGCAAGCCGGGCGGCGAGGGCGCGAAGGACGGCTTCGGCGCGGTCGAGGCGGCTGCGGATGCCCCAGGGGCCGTGGATGTTGAGGGTCATGTTCTCGCCCTGGCCGCGGACGCCGGGGAGACGGCCACGAGTGCCGGCGGCCTGCTGGTACTGTTCGAGTTCGGGCGAATCGGCGCCGAAGACGGCGGCGATGACCTGGACGGTGCGGTCGTCCCACTGGTTGTAGTCGAATGGGTTGGGGCCGGAACCACGAAGGCGCCCGATGGCGTCGAGTTGGGCCTCGATGCGCTCACGTCCGCGGATGGGGTCGCTCACTGCCATGCCAGTCATTCTACGAGTGCGGGGGAAAGGGGAAAGCGGCCTCAGGCAGCCCGCCCGAGGGCGTCGCCATCCTGGCCGAGCCGGTAGGCGATGTCGCCGAGGCTGAGCAGCGCCCCCACGACTTCGGAGCCGCCGGGCGCGGGGATGGCGCGGAGGTCGTCGAAGAAGGCGGCGATGGCGGCGGGGCCTTCTTCGCGGTAGAAGGCGCCGGGGCGGACGACGCCGAGGCTGTTGCTGCAGAGGACATCGCCGGCGCGGTCGCGGCAGGCGAGGGCGAGGGCGACGTGGTCGATGCCGTAGGGCCGCCGCATCTGGCCCATGCCGTCGCGGACCCAGGAGACGATCTCGGTGGCGAGGCCATCGGCGGCCTGCCGGTCCTGGAGGTTGGGAAGTGCCCAGGCGGATTCGCGGACGCCGACGCCTTCGCGGATGAGGCGCTCGACGCGGGTCTGGGTGGTCCGTTTGCGAAAGAAGAGCATCGTCCCCAGAACTATCGGCAGGTTGGCCTGCGGGGTGAGTGACGGTTTGGTGCGGTCGCTGGCAGGCGGCCGGGGCAGGCCGTACACTCGCGGGGGATGGACAACGACTACAGCATCGACCTGGACGACATCGCTGGCACCATCCGCACCGGCGAAGTCATCGCCATCCGGTTCGTCTCCATCGGCCAGCGGCTGCTCCTGGACTTCCGTGCGAACGACGTCGACGGCCCGCTGGTGAAAGTGGTCAACCCGGTGAAGTCGGTGGAGGAGCGCTACCGCGACCTCGCCCGGCTGCGCCCCCGGTTCGGCCCGCCGGAGAAAATCATCGCGATCTGGTGGCCGCGGTTCGCCTCTTCGCTGCGGGCGACGGGGATCTGGGACGAAGTGATGGAACGGGTGACCGAGGCCGGCCACGTCCATTCCGTCCGCATGGCCGAGGCCGCGCTGTCCGAGCTGGTGGCGCTCGAACGCCAGCAGCAGCGGGACGCCATCACCGGGAAGGGCTTCCGCACGCTCTGGAGCGCCTCTCCCACCCCCCGCTGACGCTGGAACGCTCGCACTTCCGCAGGCTGGTGCGCGAGGCGGTGGGATCGCTGCCGCCCGGGCTGCTGCAACGCGTCCACAACGTGGACATTGTCATCGAACGGCGGCCCTCGGGGCGCGACCGGAAAGCCGCCGGGCTTGGCGCCGGGAGGACGCTGCTGGGGCTCTACCACGGCATCCCCCTGACGAAGCGCGGGGAGTACTACAACCTGGTGCTGCCCGACAAGATCAGCATCTACCAGGAGCCGATCGAGGCGATTTGCGAGACCGACGACGACGTGCGCGAACAGGTGCGGAAGACGGTCCTCCACGAACTGGCGCACTACTTCGGGATCGACGACCGGCGGCTGAACGAACTGGGGATGGGATGAGGCTTGTCCGGGCCTTTCCCCCGGGGCCGTGGCCGATTGACCCCACGCCCGGCAGACGGTTAGCTAGGCAGTAATGGTAGGGCGCGCCGACGAAGCCACACTGAGGACAGCCGGGCGTACGCTACCCCGCGGGGCGGCCCGGGCCGCCAGGCTCCACACCGGCCGACAGCGGCTCGCGTTCGTCACGGCCCTCTTCTTCTTTGGCGGGGCTGCGATCCTGACGAGCCTGGGCCTGCTCTCGCGGGTCACCCCGGCGCTCTTCCCCGGCCAGACGCTCCCCGGGATCCCCGTCCTCGACGAGCTCCCGCAATTTGTGAAGGCGCCGAGCCGGACCGATGACAGCGGGTTCCTGACCAGGCGGGTGAACCTCCTCATCATCGGCGTGGACAAGCGCCCCGGCTGGGTCGACGAAGGTGGCTATCTCACCGACATGATCATGGTCGCGACGATTGACCCCCAGACGAAGCAGATCAGCCTGCTGAGCTTCCCGCGGGACATGTACATCGACATCCATACCAAGAACGGCATCTACGAAAGCCGGATCAACGAGTCCTACGGGACGGGGTTCCGGGAGAACGGGGGGACGTTCTCGGCCGGCACCGCCCAACTCGCGCTCGACCTGAAGGAGAACTTTGGGATCGAGATCGACCACTGGATGCTGCTCGACTTCACGGGGGTCTACACCCTGATCGACGCGCTCGGCGGGATCGACGTCGACATCCCCTACGAGCTCTCGGTGCCCGACTGGTGGTACAACGACGAGTCCGACACTCCCGGTTCCTATGTGAACTACCCGCCCGGGAAGAACCACCTGAACGGCTACAACGCGGTCGCCTTCGGCCGCTACCGGGAAGACAGCGACTTCTACAGGGTGAAGCGCCAGCAGCTGGTCATGCAGACGGCGCTCCAGAAGGTCTTCGCGCGCGGGCTCTTGAACAACCCGGTGGACCTCTGGAACGCTTACCACGATACGGTGAAGACCGACCTCAGCCTGGGCGAGGCGTTGGGCTACGTCCCCCTGGTCAAGGAGACGAACGGGAGCATGCAGATGTTCTCCCTGGGGGACCCGGTGAACGACGTCCCGACGATGATCGGCTTCACGACCGACGGTGGGGCGGCGGTACAGCTGTGGAACCACGAAAACGTCCAGTACTGGCTGAGCAGGGTGTTCACGAAGGCCGCCTATGCCCAGTCGAACGTGGAGATCCTGGACGGGTATGGGGACCAAAACGCACTTCGCGCCAAGGCGCTGGGCAGGTATCTGCGGTGGGTGAAGGGTCTCCCGACCGTCTACTTCGGTGGCGAAGCGCCCGTTCAGTCCGAGACGACCGTGACCCTTCACAAGGAAGGCAAACGGGTGATGGCCGAGGACATCGCGAAATGGATGGGCATCCCGGCAACCGCGATCCGGGTGGAAGTGTCGGACGACCCAACGGGGCCCGACGTTACCGTGGTCGTGGGCAAGGACTACAAGACGCCGGGCGGGTAGGGGCTACTCGACAGCCTTCGGCGCCTCGGCGGGTTCGTCGAGGGCGGAGCGCGCGAGTTGCTCCAGGGCGCGGTCTTCCAGGGGCGGGTTGTGGAGGGCCGCGCGGACGTCGCGGTAGTAGCGTTCGATCGGGCGGCGCTTCGAAAGGCTCACTCCGCCGACCACGCGCATGGCCAGGTCGACCGCCTCGATGCAGTTGTTGAGGGTATCCACCTTCGCGACGGCGACGCGGTCGAGCGGCGGCATCCCGGCGGCGTCGCGCGTTTCCCACGCCCGGGCGGCGTCGAAGATGAGGGCGCGGCTGCGCTGCAGGAGCAGGTCGATGCGGGCGATGCGGGTGCGGACGCCGGGGTAGTCTTTGATCGTGCGGCTGTCGTTGGGGGTGCGCTCCCGGGCGAAGGCGACGGCATGGTCGCGGGCGGCACGGGCGACGCCGAGGGTGGTGGCGGCGACGCCGAGGGCGAACCAGGCGAGCCCGGCGGCGCCGCGGGCGTCGGCGGCGCCCGCCAGGCGGCGATTCAGGAGCCGCCCTGAGGGGAGCGTCACGCGGTCGAGGACGAGGTCGTGGCTGCCGGTGGCCCGCATCCCGAGGCTGTCCCAGGTTGCGTCGATGCTTACCCCGGGGTCGTCGCGGAGGACGACGAAGTTGCCGATCGAGGGCCTTCCGCCGGCGGCGTCGGGGATCGCGGCCATGACGATGAAGTAGTGGAGCACGGGCGCCATGGTCGTGAACGTCTTGTGGCCAGCCAGGAGCCAGCCACCGCCCGCGGGCGTCGCCGTCGTCTCGGGGATGCCGCCGCCGGCCGGGCTGCCGAGGCCCTCTTCGGTCGCGGCGGTGTTGACCAGCCAGCCGTGGCGGACCGCGCCTTCGCAGAACGCGTCCCACCAGCGGTCCGGGAAGGCGCGCGATTCGCGTTCGGCGCCGAAGCGGATGAGGTGCATGTTGACGGCGAGCGCGGTGGAGCCGTCGCCGGCCGCGAGTTCTTCCTGCACGCGGAGGAAGGTGGAGAGCGAGGCGCCGTGGCCGCCCTTGTCGACCGGCACGGTCATCGCCAGGAATCCCGCCTGGTGGAGGTCGTCGAAGTTCTCGAAGGGGAAAGAGCCGTCGCGGTCGTGCTGAGCCGCGCGGGTAGCGAACGCCGCGGCAAGCTCGCGCGCCTTCGCCAGCCAGTCAGTCTCGGTTCGCGGTTCGGCCATGGGGCATAGTAGGGGGGATGGGGCGGGAAGGGGAAAGGGCCTGACACCGGCGGGGGCGGTTTGGTACTATTCGGCAAAGGCGGGCTGGGAATGGATGCCGCATCCGTCCTCGTGCTCAACCAGAACTATGAGCCCCTGAACGTCTGCAACGTCCGGCGGGCCCTGGTCCTGGTGCTCCGCGGGAAAGCGGAAGTCATCGAATCCGCGCGCGCCGCCTTCCACACCGCGCACAGCTCGTTCGTCCTGCCCTCCGTCATCCGGCTGGTCCATATGATCCGGCGGCCTCGCCCGAAAGTACGGCTGACCCGGAAGGAAGTGTTCGCGCGTGACGGCTGGGCGTGCGTCTATTGCGGCAAGGTGACGCGGGAACTGACGTTGGACCACGTGATGCCGCGCCATCGCGGCGGTCTCCACACGTGGGAGAACCTGGTAAGCGCCTGCAAGCCCTGCAACCACCGCAAGGCGGGACGGACTCCTTCGGAAGCGAAGATGGCCATGCACCATGAGCCGGGGGCGCCGCGGGTCTCGGTTTACTACTCGCTCTTCCAGTACCTGGGGACGCAGGAAGAGTGGCGCAAGTTCGTCCCGGGCTACGAATCGAGCGCGGCGGGTTAGGGCCCTCACCCCTGGCCCCCTGCTCCCACTTCGTGGGCGAGGGGGTAACGGCCGGACGAGGGATCGCGCGGCTTAATAGGATGGCCCCGCGCCCGCTAGCCACTCTCTGCCTCTGTGAGCGAGGGGGACGGTACGGACGGGGGGAGGCGCGGCTTGGTAGGATGGCCCCGCAGGCACTAACGCGGGGGATTGCCATGGATTACAGCCGCTACCAGCACATGCGCATCGAGGTCGGGGACGACGGTGTCGCGCTCGTGACGCTCGACCGGCCGGAGTTCCTCAACGCCACGAACGCGGTGCTCCATCGCCAGCTGAGCGAGATCTGGCGTGACCTCGAGCACGACCCGGCGGTGAAGAACATTGTCGTCACGGGCGCCGGGACCGCCTTTTCCGCCGGCGGCGACCTCTCCGACATCCAGGGGCGGGCGGCGCTCGGTTCGGGCGAACAGTTCGAGGCGATGGCGAACCTCCTGAAGGAGGCCCAGGACCTGGTCTACGCAATCATCAACTGCGACAAGGTGATCATTTCAGCGATCAACGGCGTCGCGGTGGGGGCCGGGCTTGCGGTCGCGCTCATGGCGGACATCTCAATCATCGCCGAGGATGCGCGCCTGACCGACGGCCACCTCCGCCTTGGCGTCGCGGCCGGGGACCACGCGGCGATGATCTGGCCGCTGCTCTGTGGGATGGCGAAGGCGAAGTACTACCTCCTCACCTCCGACTTCATCGACGGGAAGGAGGCGGAGCGGATCGGGCTGGTGAGCAAGGCCGTGCCGCGGGAGGAGGTGTTGCCGTCGGCGATGGCGCTGGCGCGGCGGCTGGCGCTGGGGCCGCAGTTCGCCCAGCGGTTCACGAAGCGCGCTCTCAACCAATGGCTGCGCCTCGGCGGGGTGACGTCGTTCGACTATTCGGCGGCGCTGGAGATCATGGGCTTCTTTTCGCCCGACCCTGGGGAAGGGGCGCGGGCGATCATGGAACGGCGCCCGCCGGAGTTCCCCTCCGCGCGCTGAGGGCGGGTTCGCCGCCGCCACGATAGAATCCGGGCATGAACGAACTGAGCGAACCCGAGATCCTGCGCGAGGCCTGCGAGCTCGCCGCCACCCAGCTCGGCGGGACCCTCGCCACGGTCCACTCGGAGGACGCAACCCCCTACGTCACCTTCGTCCTCTTCCACCTGCTGGACGACGGGCGGTTGCTTTTCGGCAGCGGTGGCACGCCCCAGCACAGCCGCAACATCGCGGCGACGCCGGAGGTTTCGTTCCTGATCGACAACCGGGCGGCGGTCACGGGCGACTGGAACACCTTCGACCGGGTGGTCATCGAAGGGCAGGCGGAGGTCGTTGCCAGGGATGACCCTCGCTACGAGGGATTCATCGACTCCATGGCTTCGAAGAACGAGACGGCGGCCTTTTTCACGAAGCGGGGGAACCTTTTCTGCATCCGGCCGCGGCGGTTGATCCTGATGAAGGGCCTCCAGCCGCAGCGCCACGTCGTGGACTTCGAACGCGACGAATAGCCCCCGGTGCCGCGCCGCTGCCGGGCCGTGGCCCTAAGATGTCCGGATGGATTACGGCGAAGCGATCGACTACCTGCTCTCGCTGACCGACATGGAGCGCGGCTACCAGGCATCGCCGAACCCGACGATGAGCCTTGCGTCGGTACGGTCGCTCCTCTCGCGGCTAAACGACCCTCACCTGGGCCGCCAGACCGTCCACGTGACGGGCTCGAAGGGCAAGGGCAGCACCTCCGCGATGGTCGCGAACATCCTCCAGCACAGTGGCGAGGTGACCGCGCTGTTCACGAGCCCGCATCTCCACTCCTTCACGGAACGGATCGCGATCGACGGCGACGCGATCTCGCCGGAGGAGTTCGCCGCCGGGATCGCCGCCATCCACGCGGCGGTTGAGGCCGAGCGCGAAAGTGTCCACGGAAACGTGAGCACGTTTGGGGTGCTCACCGCGCTCTTCTTCTGGCTGGTCCGAGCGCAGGCGAAGCGAGTGACCTGGCAGGTGGTGGAGGTCGGGCTCGGGGGCACATTCGACGCGACGAACGTCTTCGACGCGCCGGACGTGGTTGTGATCACGCCGATTTCGCTCGAACACACGGCCATCCTCGGCGACACGACGGTGGCTATCGCGACCGACAAGGCCGGGATCATCAAGGCCGGCTCTACCTGTGTCCTCGCCGCCCAGCGCGACCCGGCGGTCGTCGACGTTGTCCGCGCGCGCTGCGCGGAGGTGGGCGCCGAACTCATCGATGTCGGCGCGGCTTACGAGATCGACGTGACCGAGAAGCACATCTTCGGGCAGGCGTTCACAGTCACGCGGGCGGCGGGGACGCTCGAACTGCGGTCGCCGATGCTTGGCCGCCACCAGGCGCAGAACGCCGCGACTGCCGTCGCCGTCGCCGACGCGCTCCGGGCGCGGGGCCATGCGATCAGCGACCGCGCGATCGCCGCGGGGATCGCTCGGACGCGGGTCCGGGGGCGGCTGGAGGTGATGGGCCAGCACCCGCTGATCGTCGCAGACGGCGCCCACAACCCGGAAAGCGCGGAGGCCCTGGCGAAGGCCCTGCGCGAGTACTTCGACTGGAAGCGCTGCTTCTTCGTGATGGGGACGACGCGGGACAAGGACGCCCGCGGCATGGGTTTCAAGCTGGCGAAGCTGGCAACGATGATCATCCTCTGCGGGTTCGACAATCCCCGCGCGGCGGACCCGTTCGCGACCATCCAGGAAGTGGGGTTCCTTGGCCCGCCGGCCGTGGCCGAAAATAGCGTCGCGGAGGGAATCGACACGGCCATGGCCTACGCGAACGAGGACGACATCATCTGCGTGACCGGGTCGCTCTACGTCGTTGCAGAGGCGCGGGAGTACCTCCTGGGGGAGTCCGCGGCGCCGCAGGCCTAGCGGTGGCTGGACTCCGGGAACGGGAGACGGCACCCTGAAACGCATGTCTTTCTCCGAACGGCTGGCCGCGGGCCAGTTCCCCGTGGCGCTCGAAATCACGCCGCCACAGACGCCCCTGCCGAAGGTGTTGCTCCGCCGCGCGCGCCTGCTGGGGGACGCCGCTTGCGCGGTGAACGTGATCCAGCGGCCCGGGCGCCAGTCGAGCCTCGACGCATCGTGTGACCTGGTGGCGAGCGGCATCGAGCCTGCCTGGCACCTGGTCACGCGCGGCAAGACAGCGGCAGAGGCGGCGACGGAGATCGAGCGGGCGGCGGCCTGCGGCGTGAGGCAGGTGCTTTGCATTCGCGGCGACCATGAGGCGCCCGACGGGCCGGCGGGGATGACTATCAAGGAGGCGGTGACGCTGGCCCGGGGGCACTTCGCCCCGGGAAGCATCGGCGTGACCCTCAACCAGCATGTGCCGGACATGGACGCTGCCCTTCGTAACCTGGGCGGGAAGCTGACAGCGGGCGCTTCCTACGTCCAGACGCAGCCGGTGTTCGACACCGCGGCCGCGGGGGAGTGCTTCGCACAGGTGCTGGACCGCTGGCCCGCGACGAAGGTCGTGGCGATGGCGATGCCGTTGCTGTCAGCCGAGGCTGCCGCGCGGATTGAGGCGCGCCTGGGGGTGAGCCTGCCGGAGGAGCTGCATTCCCGGGTGGCCCGCGGCGAGGAGGCGGCCTGGGAGGCGTTCACGGGGACGCTGGCGTGGCTCGCCGCAAGCGGGCTGGTCCACGGCGTCGCGATCATGACCTTCGAGATGGACCCGCCGCCGGCGATGGGCGAACGCATCGTCCGCAGCCTCCGCGAGGCCGGCATCGGCGGCTGACCGCGCGCCGGCTGACGGCGCTACAATCGCGCTATGGCCGAACCGATGAAGGTCACCGTCATCTCCGACTACGTCTGACCGTGGTGCTGGATCGCTGCCCGTCGGGTGGCGCAGTTCGAGGAGGAGTTCGAAGTCACCGTCACGTGGTGGCCGTTCGAGCTGCACCCTGAGACGCCGGCGGCTGGCGTGAACGTCGACGAGATCCTCCGGCGGACGGGGCGCGGGCGGGCCTACAGCGAGAACCTGAAGGCGTATGCGGCCGAGGCGGGGCTGAAGCTGGCGTCGAATCGCTGGCTGGCGAACTCGCACCGCTCGCTGGAGCTGGCCGAGTTCGCGCGGGACCGGGGCAAGTTCGCGGCGGTGCACGAAGCCCTCTTCCGGGCCTACTTCGAAGACGCCCAGGACATCGGCTCGGCGCCGGTGCTGGAGGCGATCGCTGCAGCCGCGGGGCTCGACGTGGAGGAGTGGAAGGTCGAGACGCTTCTCGGCCGCTACGCCCAGCTCATCGACCAGACGACACTGCTCGCGCGGCAGAAGGGGGTGACGAGCACCCCGACGATCATCTTCGACGACCGGATGGTGGTGACCGGGGCGCAGGACTACCTGGTCTACCAGGACGTGCTCCGGCGGCTGGGGGCGGCCCCGCGGGAACCGCGCCACCCGGGTATCGTCTGAGCCATGCGTTTGCTCGTCGCCACCTTCAACCTTCGCAACACGACCGACCGGTACGAGGAGCGAAAGCCCCTCCTGGCGGCGGGTTTCGCCGCGCTGGCGCCGGACATCATCGGGCTCCAGGAGGTGATGTTCGTGGACGACCGGCAGGACGACTTCCTCGCCCGGCAGGTCCCGGACCGGCTGTACACGTCGGTAGACGCGCGGAGCGAGCGTTACCCGGGCTTCGGGAACGCGATCCTCTGTTCGGTGGGCGAAGTGCAGGCCCACGAGGAACTGCGGCTGAGCCGGAACCGGGTGGCCCACCGCGCGCTCGTCGCCCTGCCGGAAGGGAAGATGCTCTGGTTCGTGAACACGCACCTCCACCACAAGCCGGGGGAGCCGGAGGTGCGGCTGGAGCAGGCGGACGCGATCTGCGGCTGGATGGCGGAGGCGCCGGCGGCGGATGCGACGATCATTGCCGGGGACTTCAACACGCCGCCCTTCGAGCCCGCGTACGCGCGGATGACGGCGGCGGGCTACCGTTCGGCCTACCGGGAGGCGAACGGCGAGGAGCCGGCCGTAACGTGGCCCTCCGGGATCATCGCGGAGACGATGGACACCGACGGCGACCCGAACTGCCTCGACTACCTCTGGCTCGGGGGCTCGGCGCGGGCGGTGAGCGCGCGGCTGGCGTTCAACCAGCATGCGCCCGGAGACCCGACCCTGTACCCCAGCGACCATTTCGCGGTCGTGGCCGAAGTCGAAATCTAGCCTTCCTTAAGCCCTCGCCGGTTTCTCCCGATGATCG
Organism: Chloroflexota bacterium; assembly: GCA_016234445.1. Classification (GTDB taxonomy): domain Bacteria; phylum Chloroflexota; class Dehalococcoidia; order Tepidiformales; family Tepidiformaceae. The sequence goes on from JACRBT010000016.1 coordinate 85,758, forward strand.
GGGCGATGGTGAACCTCTGTGGCTGTTGCGGCGGCGCGGACCGTGCGGCCGTCGTCCTGCGCTTTCGGGGCCTCGCCTGGCGGGCAGGCTGGTTCTTCGATGGCCAGGCGCCGGCGGAACGGCCGCTCTGCGTGGCCTGCGCGAACTGGCTGCTCGGCGTGGTCAACCGGACAGCGGGCGCTGGCCGTGCACCGGCGCTGTTCGGGGCGCCATCGCGGGGGACACGGGGTGTCGCGGCGGTCGACCGCTGCAATCTCTGCGGATCGGTGACGGGCGCGACGGCGGCCTACGCGGCGTCCGAGCCGGCGGGCCACCCGGAAGTCCCGTCTATCGGCCCGCTTGTCGCCTGCGGGCCCTGCGAGATGTGGCTGCTGGGCATCGCCGCCGATGGCCGCTCGGCCCAAGGAGCCGCGTCGCGCGCGGTCGACGGCGACTATGGCCAGTGGCCCCACCCGAACCTGAGGCATCTCACGGTAGCGGTGGAGACGGCCGCCCCGGGCATGGCGCGGACGATCGAGGAGGTCTGCCGGGAGATGGGCGTGGGGATCGTGGGCCCGCGGGAGGCGAGCGTGCGCTTCGGCGACACGCCGGTCGTGGCAGGAGACGCCGAGGCCGGCTGCGGAACCGTGCTGTTGTGCCCGTTCGTCGGCCGCCGGGCGCTGATCCCGATGCTCGGTCCCGGTGTTGCCGAGTGGCTCACGGTGCCTTCGACCCCGCAGCAGGTGTCCGCGGCGCTGGTGAAGGCGTCGCGCGAGTGGCGGGATCCACCCCAGTGGGACGCGGCGAGCGGGTTGCGGCTGGTCAGCCAGTTGCCGGACCCGGCCCTTTGCCTGGCGTTCGAGCCGGCCCCGGGCGTTGGCATCGACGAGGTCGCGTGGTTCCTCAAGCGGTTTTCCCGGGGCTACGACGACGTCGTCGCGATCCCGGGCACGGGGCAGGTCGCGGTGGTGCCGCGGGCTCGCGGGGCCGGGCTTTCCCGGGCGGGGACGCGGATTGCCGGAGCCCTCTCGGGCCGGGCTGTGCTTGCCGCCCCGGGTTGGGGCAATTCTCCAGCGCGGCGTTTCGAAGCAGCAGGGTGAGCGACTAGGGAGATCACCCGAGTGCGGGGAGGTGCATTCCTGGCGCACACTTAGGTCAAGTCAGGGAGCCCGCCAAGGGCCCCCGGGGCGAGGAGCCGCCATGTACACGATCCGCGTGGAAGCCAGCCTGCACCTTCTCCGGGTGGAGCTAAGTGGCAGGGTCACAACCGAGGAAGCTCTCCGTGCCATCAACCAGTCGGCCATGCTTGCGGAGGCGGGCGGGCTGGGGATGGTGCTTTGCGACATGCGGGAGACGCGTCGCGGTCCGGGGGACCTCGCGGTCGTGGCGGCCTCGCTCGCGCTCCGGGCCCCGGAAGGGATGCGGATCGCGCTGGCCTGCGAGCCGGCCCAGGTGGCGATCGGGAAGCGCCTGGTGCGGTTCTCGGGTCTTCGCCGCAGCCTGCAGGTGTTCGACTCGGTGGCGACGGCCGAAGCGTGGCTGGGGGCGCTGGACCGGGCCGCCCGCCCGCGCATCGCCGGCACCGAACGCCGCCACGCCGAGAGCGTGCTGACCCCGGCGGGTGCGTCGGCCCGGGAGGCCAAGGCGACCGCGATCGGCAGCCGCCGGGCGGGATAGGGCTGCCCCCTTTTCCGCTGCCCCGCCGCCGTTATGCTTGCGCGATGGCTACCTACGACGAACTCCAGATCGGTGACAGCGCGTCCTTCACCAAGACGCTGAGCGAGACAGACATCTACCTCTTCGCCGGGATTACCGGCGACCTGAACCCGGCCCACGTCGATGCGGTGTCGGCGGCGGGAGGGATGTTCAAGCAACGGATCGCGCATGGGATGCTCACGGCGTCGTTCATCTCGACGGTGCTGGCGATGAAGCTGCCCGGCCCGGGGACGATCTACCTCAGCCAGAACTCGCAGTTCCGCGCCCCGGTGTTCATCGGCGACACGGTGACGGCGACGGTCGAATGCGTGGAAAAGCTCGACAAGCGGCAGTGGGCGAAGTTCAAGACGACCGTGGTGAACCAGGACGGGAAGCTGGTGGTCGACGGCGAGGCGATGGTCATCCCCCCTTCGGCGGCTAAGGCCTAAGGGCGGGCCGCTCTACCATGATCGTGTGACTGACCAGCCCGAACCGGGACCGCCAGCGGCCGTCCGCCGCCGCCTCGAAGACGCCTCCGTGAAAGGGAAGGAAGGGCGTTCCGGCTGCCTGATAACCGGCGCCGTGCTCGGGATCATCGTTGGCGCGACGTTCGCCTTCTACGGGCTGCCGCCCATCCTCCGGCACTACTACGGCGAGAAGACGGTGGCGGCCGGCGCGACTTATGAGGGCGACGGCAAGGTGATCCGCGTCGACGGCGTCGATCACACCCGGGACGAGTCCCCGGACGACCCGTGGGGGAACGTCGTTGCCGTGACCCTGACGTTGAGGGCGAACAAGACCTGGGCGATGGAGGCGGGCGACTGGCGCCTGCAGGTAGACGGTGTGCACGACTGGATAGCGGCGCGGCCTCCGCGGGACGTTCCCCCCGAGGACTTCGGGATCGACCTTGGCGTGGAGCGGCAGCTGGTCCTGCGCTTCCACCTGCCGGAGGGGGCCGAGGCGAGGCCGGTGGCGCTCCACCTGGTGGCGCCGCGGGTGAAGTTCAAGCTTGCGCCGCCGGGGACGCCGTGAGCAGCGCGGCATCGGCCCTCCGCACGCTTCCCCACTACCTGGAGCCGGGATTGCTGCTGGTGTTCGTCGGCTACAACCCGGCGATCTACTCGGCGGAGGCGGGGCACTACTACGCTCGCGGCGGGAACGCGTTCTGGCGGCAGCTGAGCGCCAGCGGGCTCGTGGGCCGCAATGTCGGCCCCGAAGACGACGCCCGCCTCACTGCCGAGGCAGGGATCGGGTTCGTCGACCTCTGTTGCCGTCCGACCGTCCGGGCGAGCGAACTCAGTCGCGCCGAGATCGTGGAGGGCAGCATCCGACTGCTCGGGGAGCTGCTCGAACACCAGCCGCGGTTCGCGGTGTTCAGCGGGCGGGGGATCTACCAGCTCTTCGGGCGGCACGCGCTTGGCCTGGCGGCGGGGGACCTCGCCGCCCGCGCCTACGGTGAACAGCCCGAGCGGATCGGGGAGACGGTGCCCTTCGTGATCCCCAGTTCGAGTGGGCTGGCGAGCAAGTGGCACCGCGAGCGGCTCGCGCTGCTGCAGTCGCTCGCGCGGTTGGCCGGGCGAGCGGGGGCTGCGTCGTGAGAGCGGTCGTTCTGCGCAGGCCGGGACCGCCGGGTTCGGCCGTTCTCGACTACTGCGAGGTGGCGGCGGCGGCGCCGGCCGAGGGCGAACTCCAGCTGGAGGTCGCGGCGTGCGCGGTCTGCCGCACCGACCTCCAGATCGTGGAAGGCGACCTCACGGCGCGGCGACTGCCGATCATCCCGGGCCACCAGGCAGTGGGCCGAGTCGTCGCGATCGGGGCCGGGGTGGAAGGATGGGCGCTCGGCGACCGGGCGGGGGTCGCGTGGCTCGCCTCCACCTGCGAGGCGTGCCGCTACTGCAAGAACGGCCGGGGAAACCTCTGCGAGTCGGCGCAGTTCACGGGGTGGGACCGCGACGGCGGTTTCGCGGGCAGGGTGACGGTCCGGGCGGACTTCGCCCTCCGCGTCCCGGACGGCTTCGACGACCTCGCGGCCGCGCCGCTGCTTTGCGGGGGAGTGATCGGCTACCGTTCGCTGAAGGTCTCGGGAATCGAACCGGGGGGCCGGCTGGGCCTCTACGGGTTTGGGGCCTCGGCCGGCCAGGCCATCCAGGTGGCCGTCTACCGGGGCTGCCGCGTGTTCGTCTGCACGCGGTCGGAGGCGGAACAGCGGCGGGCGATTTCTCTCGGGGCGGAGTGGGCGGGCGGCTACGACTCGCTGCCGCCGGAACGCCTCGACGCCGCGATCACGTTCGCCCCCGCGGGAGACGTTGTCGTGGCGGCCTTGCGGGCGCTGGCGCCGGGAGGGACGGTGGCGATCAACGCGATTCACCTGGACCGGGTGCCGGAGTTCTCCTACGACCTGCTCTGGCGGGAGCGGGCCGTCCGCAGCGTCGCGAACTTCACCCGCGCCGACGCCCAGGAGTACCTCGACCTGGCGGCAAGGATCCCGATCCGGACGACGGTGGAGGTGGCAGCCCTGGGGGAGGCGGGCGACGTCCTCAGGCGGCTGCGGGAGGGCGCCATCTCGGGCGCCGCGGTGCTGGTGCCGTAGGGCGTCAGTCAGCCACGGAGGTGGAGATGAGGGCTTCGTAGACGATGTCGTATTCGGCGCTGGCGACGTGGCGGACGGCCTCGGCGAGATGGTGAAGGCGCGCCTTCACGGTGGAGCCGGCGCCCGGCTTGTCACGCTCGCGCCAGAAGCCCACGAGGAGGGCGGCGAGGTCCGCTTCGAGCTTGTCGAGCGCGTGGAGGAGCCGGGGCTCGGTTTCGGCCACTTCAGCGCCGAGCCCATGGGGACCGGAAAGCAGGTCGAGGCGGTGTTCGACGGCCAGGGTGGCGGCGCGGACCGCGGCACGGGCGGCGGCAGCGTCTCCGCTGCTGGCTTCGTCCAGTTGCCGGGCGACGGCGAGCAGCGATTCCTGGATGGCGGGCCTGCCGGTCAGCGCGGGGGGATTAGAAGCCACGGTGTTCTTTCTCCAGTTCTTTGGCGTCGGGAGAGGTGTGCGGTTCTTCGGGATGGCGGGGCTGCGGTTCCTGTTCTTCCCGGCGCGATTGGCCGCCCGGGGGGGTGACGCCGCGGGGGTCGGCCTTCGCCGGGTCCAGCACTTCGGCGGCGCGGCGGAGGTAGCGGCTCAGGCGCTTGCGGATCTTCTTGATGGGCATGGAAGCCTCCTCTGGTCCCGTGGCGGCTCATTATGGTGCACCGCGCGGGGCGGCGTCAGGGTCTTCCGGCCCGGGGGTGAGCGACGTTCGGCTGATCGTTCCCTGGCGGAGGCGCTTCCCTAATCCGGCGCCGGTCACGTACGATACTTTCTAACAACCGCACACGTGGCCGCGCTTATCAAGAGGGGTTGAGGGATCCGGCCCTGCGAAACCCCGGCAGCCTGCCTCCATCAGGCAAGGTGCCAACTCCGGTCCCCCGGTGCGCCGGGAGAAAGATGAGAGCGCCAGCGCTCGGAACCATGTCGGCCCACGCGGAATGAGGAGACTACTCATGGCTTGCCTTTCGGGCCGAATGATCATGCCGTAGCCCCTGCCGGGGCGCTCCCACTGCCGTCTTTTTCGCCCGGGGCACGTTTTCAGTGCCCCATGTCCGGCCACGCATCGCCGTGTGGCCACCGGGAGTCATGGCATGAGCTTTGCTACCAACCTGCGATGCCGCGAGTGTCATCGCGAATACCCACTCACCGCGACCCACGTCTGCGAGTTCTGTTTCGGGCCTGTCGAAGTCACTTACGACTACGACGGCATCCGGAAGACGGTCACGCGCGAACGGATCGCGGCCGGCCCGGCGAGTCTCTGGCGCTACAAGGACTTCCTCCCCTGCGGCGCCGCGACCGCGATCGACATCGGCGCCGGCTTCACGCCGCTGATCCACGCAAAGAACCTGGGACGGGCGCTCGGCCTGCCCAACCTCTACATCAAGAACGACACGGTGAACCCGACGTGGTCGTTCAAGGACCGGGTGGTCGCGGTGGCGAGCAGCCGGGCCCGTGAGCTCGGCTACGAAAAGCTCGCCTGCGCGAGCACCGGCAACCTCGCGAACAGCGTCAGTGCCCACGCCGCCGCCGGCGGGATGGAGGCGGTCGTCTTCATTCCCAATGACCTGGAGGCGGGGAAGGTGGTCGGTTCGAGCATCTACGGGCCGACACTGGTGAAGGTGCGGGGGAACTACGACGCCGTGAACCGGCTCTGCGCCGAACTCGCGGGAAGCTACAACTGGGGCTTCGTCAACGTGAACGTGCGCCCCTACTACTCGGAAGGATCGAAGACGCTCGGCTTCGAAGTGGCGGAGCAGCTTGGCTGGCGCGCGCCCGACCACTGCGTCGTGCCCATCGCCAGCGGCTCGCTCTTCGTGAAGATCCGCAAGGGGTTCGACGAACTGGCGAAGGCCGGGCTGATCGACGCCCCGAAGACGCGGATGAGCGGCGCCCAGGCGACCGGCTGCTCGCCGGTGGCGACGGCGTGGAGCGAGGGTTCGATGAACTTCCGGCCGCAGCGCCCGAACACGATCGCGAAGTCGCTGGCCATCGGCAACCCTGCCGACGGGTACTACAGCCTGGTCCAGCTTCGCGACACGAACGGCGCCTGCGCGATGGTCACGGACGAAGAGATCGTCGCGGGGATGAAGCTGCTGGCGGAGACCGAGGGGATCTTTGCGGAGACGGCCGGCGGGGTCACGGTGGCCTCCGTCAAGCAACTTGCGGAACAGGGTAGAATCGACCCGGGCGAACTGACAGTCGCCTTTATCACGGGGGCCGGGTTCAAGACCCTGGAAGCAGTCACGGGCGCGTTGAAGACACCACTGGAGGTCGACGCGACGGTGGAGAGCTTCGAAGCGGCCTACACGGCCCTGCATGCAGCGGAGGCGGCAGCCTGATGGCAGTCAAACGCGTACGGTTCACCTTCCCCGAAAACCTCATCCGCGAGCCCCTGATCTACCTTCTCGGGCACGAGTTCCGGGTGATCACCAATGTCCGCATGGCCGACGTCGACGAGAAGACGGGCTGGGTTGTGCTCGAACTCGAAGGCGAGGCCGACGAGATCGCGCGGAGCCTCGCCTGGGCGCAGGAAAAGGGTGTGCGGATCGACCCGGTGACGGGCGACGTCGTCGAAGGCTAAGCACCGGGGCGGCGGCGATGGCCGCCGCCCGCAAGGACCCGCGACAACACGAAAAGGACGGATTCCACCGATGCCAGTTACTGTCCGCATCCCCCAGCCGCTGAGGGGGCTTACCGGCAACCTTTCCACCGTCAGTGCGGACGGGGCGACGCTACTGGCCTGCATCGACGGCCTCGAAGCGACGTATCCCGGGATGCGCGACCGGCTGATGGACGAAACCGGGCAGCTCCGGCGGTTCGTGAACGTCTATGTGAACGGCGACGACGTGCGCTTCATGGACGGGCTGAACACGGCGCTGAAGGACCGGGACGAGGTGAGCATTGTGCCGGCGGTGGCGGGGGGATAGTTCCGGGCGGCGGGACGGTGCGGGGCGCCGCTGAAGGCGCCGCTCCGTCCCCGTCGCGGTGCGGATGACTGCGCGCAGAGGAGTCGATTCGCCGTGCCACGACTGTGAAGGAGTGGTTTCCCGGCAGGCCCGCAAGGCATCGACAATGGGTGCCCAGGCCCGGGGCATGGCTTGTGGTTCCAACGACCGCTCCCTGACGGTCGCGGCACGGCCAAGCGAGCGTCGGGCCATGCCAGTGAGGAAGCGCGCGGTGCGGATGACTGCGCGCAGAGGAGTCGATTCGCCGTGCCACGACTGTGAAGGAGTGGTTTCCCGGCGCGGCCGCGATGGTCGACGATGGTGCCCAGGCCCGGAGCATCGTGTGCAGTTCGACGGGCCGCTCCCTGACGGTCGCGGCACGGCCACCAGGGGATGGGGTCACCTGCGCCGCTCCGTCCCCGTCGCGGTGCGGATGGGTGTACCACGCGGGAATGGAAACGGCCCTCCGCTGGTGAGCGGAGGGCCGTGATGGTTCGTGCGGGCGCGCGGGCGGACTAGAAGATGGTGGGGTTCTTCTGGTCGGTGGGGGCGGCCGGGGGCTGCTGGGATGGGGGCGGCGGCGGCGTGTACTGGGCCTGGGGCTGCTGGTACTGCTGCGGCGGCGGGGGTGGCGCGGCGGTCTGCTGTTGGGCGCCCTTGGCGGCCTCGGCGTCTTCGTCCTTGACGGCCTTGCGGAATTCCTTGATCGACGAGCCAAGTTCGCGGCCGAGGCCGCTGATCTTGCCGACGCCGAAGATGAGGATGATCACGGCCCCGATGATGAGGAGCTCAGGGGCACCGAGTGAACCAAACATAAGAACCTCTCTCGCCCCGCCGATGCGGGGACATCACCAGTCATGGTACAGGATACGCCGCGCGGGGGAAGGTGCCAGAAAGATCGCGGTTACCGGCGGCGGGCGCCGCTCACGCCAGCCGCTCTACGAATACGTCCATGATGCCGCCGCAGATCTTGTCGTCGCCGTCGAGGGGCTCGGTCAGGTCGACGGTCACCATCCGGGGCTTGCCATCTTCGAAGGCAGCCATGGCTTCCTGCCAGACCTCGGCTTCGCCGCAGCCGCCGCCGATGGTCCCGCAGAAAGTACCGTCGCGGCGGACGACCATCTTGGCGCCAGTCTTCCGGGGTGTGGAGCCGCGGGTGCGGGCGACCGTGGCGAGGACCACGGGTTCGCGGCGGGACAGCGCCTGCGTGATTTCGCGATAGATCTCGTCTTGCATAGTCAGATCGTCTCCGAGGCTGGGCAGGATCGCAAGTGGCAAGCCCGCCTACTGCCAGCGAGGGTAGCTGCCGAAGACTTTGAGTTCGGCGCAGAGCGGGCGGATGGCCGCCAGCGCATCGACGATGATCGGGTCGTCGACGTGGCCTTCGAAGTCCACGAGGAAGGCGTATTCGCCGAAGGTGGCGCGAGTCGGGCGGCTTTCGATCTTGGTGCAGTTGATGGACCGCCGGGCGAATTCGTTGAGGACGCTGGCGAGGGCGCCGGCGCGGTCTTCGGGGAAGGTGAAGGCGATGGAGGTGCGGTCGCGGCCGGTCGAGGGGTGCTTCCCGCGACCGAGGAGGACGAAACGGGTGAGGTTGTTGGAGGAATCCTCGATGCCGCGGGCGATGATCTCGGCGCCGGCGAGCTGGGCCGCGCGTTCGGTGGAGATGGCGGCGGAGCCCTCGTGCTTCATCGCGAGGGTCGCGGCTTCGGCGGTGGAGAGGGCGGCTTCGACCTGGGCCTTCGGGAAACACCGTTCGAGGAAGCGGCGGCACTGGCCCAGCGCCTGGGTGTGGGAATAGATGACCTGCACCTGGTCGGCGCGGGTGCCGGGCCTTGCGACCAGGTTGTGGACGATTGGCAGCACCAGTTCGCGCTGGATCTGGAGGTCGGTTTCGTGGACGAGGATGTCGAGGGTTTCGGCGACGGAGCCGTTCAGCGAGTTTTCGATGGCGACGACTCCGAACTCCGCCATCCCCGACTCGACGGCGGCGGCGACGGCGGCGTGGGACGGGAACGGGAGGAGGTCGGCGTCGGGGGCGAAGCGCATGGCGGCTTCTTCGCCGAAGGTGCCGGGCGGGCCAAGATAGGCGACCTTCATCGTGGGCCTACGTGTCCAGCCCGTGGATGGCGCCGATCAGCGCTTCGCGGAGCTTGTCCATGCTTTCGCGGCGGGTGACAACGACGAGTGCGTCGCCGGCGTTGAGACGGGTTTCGCCGCTCGGGATCCGGGGGACGCCGCCGGGGTCGACGATGAGGGCGACGAGCGATTCCGGCGGGAGGAGGACGTCGCGCACGGACCGGCCGGCGACGGGCGCGGTCTCGGGGAGGCGCACTTCGACGAGTTCGAGGCCGCTGTGGAGCTGGAGCAGCGGGATCATCTCGTGGGTGGGAAGCTCCTGTTCGATCTGGCCGAGGATGGCCTGGGTGGCGGAAATGGTGGTCTCGATGCCGCGCTTCTTGAAAAGAAGCTCGTTCTTGGGGTTGTTGATCCGGGCGATCGTGCGGGGGACGCCGCGGTTGCGGGCGATCTCGCAGATCACGAGGTTGTCTTCGTCGTCGCCGGTGACGGCCGCGACGAGGTCCGCGCGGGCGACGCCGGCGAGGTCGAGGGTGGTGGCTTCGCAACTGTCGCCGCTCATGACGGCGTCGGTCAGCTCCTCGGTAATGGCGCGGGCCCGGGCGGGGTCGCGTTCGATGACGAGGACTTCGTGGTTGCTGTTGAGGAGTTCTTCGGCGAGATAGAAGCCGACTTTGCCGCCGCCTGCAACGATGATGTACATGGTTACCCCTTCGCCGCCTGGTCGCCCAGGAGCATGGAGACGATGACGCTGGCGCCGAGCGCCGTTGGGCTGAAGATTTCGAGGCCAAGGCTGCTGAAGATGTCGGCCCGGACGGGGTCGTAGATCCGGCAAAGGACGCGTTCGACGCCGTAGATTTCGTGGGCGACCTGGCTGGCGAAGTAGTTGCGGTTGTCGCCCTGGGTGAGGGCCATGAAGGCATGGGCTTCCTTGATCCCGGCGCGTTCGAGGGCGGGGCCATCCATGCCGTTGCCGACGGCCTGAGTGCCTTTGAAGCTTGCGGGCAGCCGCCGGAACGAGGAGGGGTTAAGGTCCATCACGGTGACGGTGTGACCCGCCTCGTCGAGGGTGGTTGCGACGCGGGCGCCGACGCGCCCGCAGCCCATGATCAACACGTTCATCCGGTCACCTCAGCCGTGGTGGGCTGCCGGGGCTGGCTGGCCGACCGCCTGGCGGACCACCCAGACCTGGCACGGCGCGTTCTTGAGCACGTAGTCGGCAGTCCGACCGATTTCGAACGAGCCCAGGACGCGTTTGTAACCCACGCCGATGATAATCGCATCCACGGCCCGGTCACGCGCGTCTTCGACGATGGCCTGGCCGGCGTCGCGGGCCTGGAGGAGGCCGCCGCTGACATGGAACTCGGCGGCGGAGGCGATCTCTTCCGCGCGCCGGAGCAGCGCTTCCCCGCGCCGGGCTTCGGCGTCCATCTCGGCGTTCAGGGGCAGGGAGCGGTTCACTTCGATGACGTGGACGACATAGACGCGGCCTTTGCGCTGCCTCGCGATGGCGCAGGCGGCGGTGACCGCGTCGAGGCTGGCGGAGGTGTTTATCACGGGGACGAGGATGGTACTGGGCGCTGGCATCAGCTCGGGCGATGCTCCTCGGAGGGCGAATGGCCCCGCGTTCTCATTCTGCCACGGGTACTAGTCATCCTGCGTGAACCAGAGCCGGACGACGCCGTTGAGGACAAGGACAACGCCGATGGCGATGCCGATGTTCCACCCGGTGTCCTGGCTGAGCATGAAGAGGATGAGGACGATCCCCAGGATGATGGAGATCACGGAGAAGACGTAGTTCGCGGTGCGCATAGATGGTCGGACACCGGCGTGCGGTACCTCCCCCCGACGGGATCCGATGCTACGGCAGCGCCACGGAATGGGGTAGTTACGGGGGCGCCGCGGGGCGGGTGGCGGGGGATTGCCCCGCGGCGCTTCTGGACCGGGGCCTCAGGCGGCTTGCCCGCCGCGGCGGCGCCCGGCGAGCCTGAGACCAGCGACGGCCGCGACCGCCGGGATGAGCAGCCAGATGGCGCCGACGACCACGACCGCGCTCGCGGCGGTCACGCTCCGGGCGGCGTCGAGCGACCACTCCCAGGCGTCGGCGAAGGACTCACTGAAGGACTTCGGCCCGTTGTCCGGCTTCGGCTCAACCTTCCCGGGGATGATGGGGCTGAGAGAGACGCTGATCGTGGCGAGGTCGGTGAGGTCGTCGTAGAGCTTGAGGCGTCCCTGGACCTGCTCGATCTGGGCGCGGATGCCGTCGACGCGTTCGTTGACGGTGATGATTTCCTGGATGGTCTTCGCCTGTTCGAGGAGCCTGAGGTACTGGGCCTCGCTGCGTTCGAGGTTGCGAAGGCGGCTCTGGAGGTCGGCGTACTCCTCGGTCACTTCGTTCGAACCGGAGTCTTCGCGGTCGAGTTTCGCGCCGGGGAGGGTCCGGAGGGAGGCGAGGACATCCTGGTAGGCGCCGCTGGGGACGCGGATGGTGAGGCTGCCGTACTGGCGCTCCTGGCCGTCGTCGCCGGTCTTACGCTGGGCGAGGCTGGACTTTTCGATGAAGCCGCCCGCTGAGCGGGCGATGCGGCCGACTTCGTTGAAGGACGTCGAGACGTCGTCGGCGCTGAGCGCGAGGTTGGCGGTGAAGATGATCTTCCGTTCGAGGCTGGCGGCGTCGCCGGTAGGGAGGGGAAGGCCGCCGCCGGTCGTGGTGATGTTGCTGCCGGTGGCCGGGGGCTGAGGCCCGCCGGCGGGACTGCCAGTGGACTGGCCCTTGGTGTCGCGGAGCGCGTAGCTGGATACCGCGGACTCCTGGGGGTTGCCGGTGGTCAGCTGGCTGAGGCTCTCACCGCCGCTGTCGTCGCCGGCGCCGCCGCCGGAGTCACCGCTGCCTTCGCTTCCGCAGGCGGCGGTGATGGCAAGGGTTGCGATGGCGGCCCCCAGGAGAAGCAGCCCGGTCGTCGGTTTTCGCATGATGCACTCCTTCCACGGAGGACACGTAGTCCTCATGGCACTCCAGACGCCGGGCGGGGCGTTTCGGTTCCATGGCCGCAAGAACGCCCCGGTCAACGGGACCGGGGCTCGCGGAGCCGGGGGGCTGGAAGGGTCTCTCTCGACGCGGGTTCCCTTCAGGCTGACGGCGATCCCCGCTATCCTCGGAATGGCAACCGCCGCAACAGCCGCGCAGGGCGGCGAGGAAGCAGGCCGCTTTTCGAGCGTACCGGGTTCCCGCTTGAACAGTGGGCCGTTCTTCCGCCCGAGGCCGAGGGCGACGCCCCGCCTTGCCCACGGCCTGGGCCGGCGGCCCGTTCTCTCCTGCTGACGACCTGATCCTCCCGGGCGCGCCCACGCCTACGACTCCGCCACCGGCGCCAGGGGGAATCGACTGAACCAGAAATCGGAGCTCACCAACCATCATGGGCGCTATCGGCCTTGAACTCGTCCTTATCGTTGTCCTTGTCCTGATCAACGGTGTCCTCGCCGGCTCAGAACTCGCGGTCGTCTCGGCCAGGAAGGTTCGCCTCCAGCACCGAGCGGCGTCTGGCGATGCGGGCGCGCAGGTGGCGCTGGAGCTGGCGTCCGAGCCGAATCGCTTCCTCTCCACCGTTCAGATCGGGATTACGCTGGTGGGCATTCTCGCCGGCGCCTTCGGTGGGGCAACGGTGGCAGAGAAGCTGGCAGAACAGTTGGAAGATGCCGGGCTGAGCGACAGCGTGTCTGCGCCCGCAGGTGTTCTCCTTGTGGTCATCGGCATCACGTATCTCTCCTTGATCATCGGCGAGCTGGTGCCGAAGCGCCTCGCGCTCGCACACCCGGAGGCCATCGCAGCGATTGTTGCCCGGCCGATGAGAGTTCTGGCGATCGCCGGGACGCCGGTGGTGGCCGTCCTGAGCATCTCCACTGAAGCGGTGCTCCGGGTGCTTCGGCTGCGTGCGCCCTCGGATGTCGCCGTCACCGAAGAGGAACTGAAGGTGCTGTTGCAGCAGGGCGTGGCCGCGGGCGTCATCGAAGCCGCCGAACATGAGATGGCGGCCGCTATCTTCCGGCTGGGAGACCGCCGTGTCGCCCACCTGATGACGCCGAGGCTCGATGCTGTGTGGTTGGATGTCGCCGACCCGGTGGAGCGTGCACTGGAACTCATGGCCGCATCGCCACATGAGCGATATCCGGTCTGTGAGAATGGCCCGGACAACGTGCTGGGTGTTGTCGCCGGCAAAGATCTCTTCGCGCTGGTGGCCCGAGGTGAGTTACCGGATCTCCGCACTGTGCTGAGGCCGGCGCTCTATGTGCCGGAAACGCTCTCGGCCCTTGCGGTGCTCGAGCGCTTCAAACAGGCGCCGTCAACGCTCGCCGTGGTCGTCGACGAGTACGGTGGGACCAACGGCATCCTGGCGCTCACGGATGTGATGGAGGCGATCGTCGGCGCTCTCCCATCCGACGAGGTGGAGGAGCAGGCGATCGTGCGTCGCCCCGACGGCTCGTGGCTGATCGACGGAAGGCTGCCATTCGACGAGTTAGCGGCGCTCCTCCGTCTTCCGCGCTCCCCCGGCAGGAGCGACTACCAGACGTTGGCCGGCCTGGTTCTCCACGAGATGGGGCACATCCCCTCGGTCGGTGACTCGGTCGACTGGGGCGAGTACCACTTCGAGGTGGTGGACATGGACGCGCGGCGAATCGATCGGGTCCTCGTCACACCTGGCGAGAGAAGCGGGGGGCTGCAAGGGTAGAGGCGCCCCGCCCCGCAAGAGCGTCAGCCACGGCCTCCGCTGGGGCCGCCCCGGCTGACGGCGGGAAGACGGGTAGCCTGGTCGTCGGTTTTCGCGTGATTTGGAAGACGCGCAGTTCCCATGGCGCTCCGGACGCCGGGCGGGGCGTTTCGGTTCCATGGGCACACGAAAGCCCCGGTCAACGGGACCGGGGCTTTCGTGGTGTGACCGCGGCCGGGGCGCGGTTAGTTCTGCGAAGGTGCGTCGATCACTCCCTGCGGGGTGATCTTGATGGAGCGGGCGCGGGCCTCTTCCTTCTTCGGGAAGGCCAGGCGAAGGACGCCGTGTTCGAAGGCGGCGGACGCCTTCGCCGCGTCGACGGTGGGCGGGAGCCGAAGGGCGCGCTGGAAGCTGCCGTAGCGGAGTTCGCGGCGGAGGTAGTTGCCTTCCTTGACCTCTTCCTGTTCCTCGGTCTCGCCCTTGATGGTGAGGATGTCGTCCTCGACGGAGATGTCGACGTCCTTGGGGTCGACACCGGGGATGACCGCCTTGACGACGAGTTCGTCGTTGGTGTCGAAGACGTCGATGAGGAGGGTGCTGGGGCCGAGCTCTTCGCTGCTGCGGAAGGGCAGGCGGCCGAAGCCCTGGTCGAACAGCCGGTCCATCGCGGTGCGCATGCTCGCCAGTTCGCTAAAGGGATCCCATCGGGTAAGAGCGCCAGCCATGGTTTTCCTCCTTCTGCTGGTCACAGGTGTGATGCTTGCAGGCTATCATGCCCTGTCGCAGTCTGCAAGAAGTCTGATAGCGAGGTTGGCAGAGTTTCTGCTCGCTTCCTTGGTTGCGAGGCCACCACCGGCTTGCTAGAGTGGTTGTACGCCAATGGCCAAGAACTTCTACGAAACCCTCGGTGTGGCCCGGACCGCCGGCGACAAGGAGATCCGGAGCGCTTACCGCAAGCTCGCGCGGAAGCACCACCCGGACGTCAACCCGAACGACCGGGCCGCGGAAGCGCGGTTCAAGGAGATCAACACCGCTTTCGAGGTGCTTTCCGACGCCGACAAGCGGAAGAAGTACGACAAGTACGGCGAGCGCTGGGAATACGCCGACCAGATCGAGGAAGCCCAGAAGCGCCAGTCGGCGGGGTCGTGGGCCCGCCATGGACCGAACGGCGGCGTCGACAGCGGCGGCGACTTTGGCTCGATCTTCGAAAGCATCTTCCGGCGGGAACGCGGTGGTCCCCGCGGGCAGCCGGCAAACCGCCGCGGGCAGGACATCGAGACGCCGGTGGACGTGGCCCTCGAAGAGGCGTTCCACGGCACGACGCGGACACTCAGCCTCCAGTCGGCCGAGGTCTGCCGCACCTGCGGGGGCTCCGGCGAGGTTGCCACGGCTGTCTGCCACACCTGCCAGGGCATGGGACAGGTGGTCCGCCCGCGGCGCCTCGAAGTGAAGGTGCCGGCCGGCGTCAAGACCGGCTCGCGGGTGCGGGTCGCCGGCGAAGGGCGCCAGGGCAGCGGCGGCGGGCCGAGCGGCGACCTCTACCTCGTCGTGACGGTGCAGCCGCACCCGCGCTTCGAACGCAAGGGCGACGACCTCTACATGGACGTGAGCGTCCCTTACACCGACGCGGTCCTCGGGGGCGAAGTGGAAGTGCAGACGGTCGACAAGCGGGTGGTGCTTCGGATCCCGGAACTCACCCAGAACGGCCGCCAGGTGCGGCTGGCGGGGAAGGGGATGCCCGCGCTCGGCGGCCACGGCCACGGCGACCTCTTCGTCCGCGTCCGCGTGCAGATGCCCGAACAGCTGACCCCGGAGGCGCGCGAGCTCTTCGAACAGCTCCGGGCGATCGAATCGAAACCCGGCGTCGGGCATTCCGCCTGACGCGCCAGTGACAGACGAAAGGAGGTGACGGACCATGGCCCGTTTGCGAAACCAGCAACCCGATGACCAGCTTCCCGAAGACGAGCCGTGCTACGTCATCTCGATTGCGGCGCGGCTGGTTGGCATGCACCAGCAGACGCTTCGCTACTACGAACGCGCCGGGCTCATCGAACCCAAGCGCACCGGCGGGAACATCCGGATGTATTCGAACGCGGACATCCAGCGGATCCGCCAGGCCCAGCGCCTGATCGACGAGCTCGGGGTCAACCTCGCCGGCGTCGACATCATCATGCGGATGGGCGAGCAGATGCGGATGCTGGCAGAAGAGCTTGCGCTGGTCCGCGGCGAACTCGATCGGCTGCGGAGCACGCGGCTGCCGGCGCCGTACAACGGGGGAACCTGAATGACGGACTGGACAGTGGTCCCCGAAGACGGGCTCTCGAATGCCCTCAGGCTGAAAGAACTGCTCGGAGGTGACAGTGCTATTGCCAACCTTCCGTCTGGCCATCCCTTTCTTGGCGGTTTTCGCGCACTCAGAAGTCACGTCTCCGGCGCAAGGCTCAGCGATGTGGATCGAGCAGAGCTAGCGGAGCTGGAACTGATTGCAACTGGCGTGTTCCGATACCAGGTAGCATGGTCAGGCCATCGTGATGAAATAATTGCGCTGCTTAAGTCACCAAGACAGTGCCCGTCATTGACTTTTGAATTACAGGTTGGCATGCGAACACTGGAGAAAGTCTCGAACGGTGTCAAGTGGCAAAGCTTCGAGCATTCTAGTCCAGACTGGAGTATCGACGACCCGACATGCTTCGTCGAATGCAAGCTGGCCCGAAGTAGCGACAAGGCTGAGAACTACTCCGACTATCTTAGTCAGGCTGCAAAACAGCATCGCCACATTCAAGCGCCGCTGGTCATAGCAGTCGGGTTCGATGAGACCCTCACCGATGAGGTGTTGAAACGTATGGACGTTCAGGCCATGAGGCACCTCGCGTGGATGACCAGGCACCGAGAGGTGTCTCGCGTTCTCGTCTACGGACGATCAGGCTACCGCAGTCACGGCAGCGGTCCGCTTGGCCTAAACGGTTTCATCTTCGGGCAAGAGCACGTGATCGAAATCAGCAACCACTCCGCGGAGCACCCGCTACCCGAGAACTTTCGCTTCGGGAGTGGCCCAGAAACCTTCCGGGAGACCTTCCCGGGACCCATGGAGTCCCTGACCCGGCCGATGGCACAAGGAGGCCCGCGATGATGCGGCAAGACAGGTTCACCGAACAGGCACAGCAGGTGCTTTCACACTCACAGGAGATCGTCCGGCAGCAGCGACACAGCCAGTGGGGCGTGCCGCACGTGCTCGCCGCGCTCGTCGGGCTCCAGGGCGGGCTCGCCCAGCAGGTGCTCAAGAAGCTCAACGTCGACCCGGGGAAGCTGCGCGCGAGCGTCGGCGCTGTCCTCGGGGCGATGCCGAAGCTCGAGTACGACGTCGTCCAGATCTACACGACGCCTGAGGTCGTGCGGATGCTCGAAGTCGCGAACGCCGAGGCTGACCGCCTGAAGGACGAGTACGTGGGGGTCGAGCACCTCCTCATCGCCATCGCCGACAACGAAGAGAGCGGCGCAACGAAGCTCCTCGCCGAGTTCGGGGTCACGAAGGAGGGTATCTACCGCGCCCTCCAGGATGTCCGCGGGAAGTCGCGGGTGACGAGCCCGACCGCCGAGAGCCGCTACCAGTCGCTCGAAAAGTACACGACCGACCTGACCGAGATGGCGAGGGCCGGCAAGCTGGACCCCGTCATCGGCCGCGACCTCGAAGTGCGCCGGGTGATGCAGATCCTCAACCGGCGGACGAAGAACAACCCGGTGGTCATCGGCGAGGCGGGCGTCGGCAAGACGGCGATTGTCGAGGGGCTGGCCCAGCGGATCGCGGCCGGCGAGGTGCCCGAAAACCTCCAGAACAAGCGGGTGCTTGCCCTCGACATGGGCGCGCTCGTCGCCGGCTCCAAGTTCCGGGGTGAGTTCGAGGAACGCCTGAAGTCCGTGATGGAAGAGGTGAAGCAGTCGGCCGGCGAAGTCGTCCTCTTCATCGACGAACTGCACACGGTGATGGGCGCCGGTGGGGCCGAGGGCGCCATCGACGCCAGCAACCTGATGAAGCCGGCGCTGGCCCGGGGCGAACTCCACGCCATCGGCGCAACGACGCTCGACGAGTACCGCACCCGGATCGAGAAGGACCCGGCGCTGGAACGGCGGTTCGCGCCTGTTTACGTCGAAGAGCCTTCGGTGGAAGACACCATCGCGATCCTCCGGGGGCTGCGGCCGAAGTACGAAGCTCACCACCGGGTGGAGATTACGGACGAAGCGCTGGAGGCGGCGGCGCGGCTTTCGAGCCGCTATGTGACCGAACGGCACCTGCCGGACAAGGCAATCGACCTGATCGACGAGGCGGCCAGCAAGCACGTCATCGACGCCCAGGAGCTGCCTCCCGAGGCGCGCGACATCCGCAAGCGGCTGGACGACCTGGGGAACCAGGCGGAAGCCGCCGCCCAGAAGGAGGACTACGAGGCCACCGCGCGGATCAAGCAGGAAGTGCTGCAGCTCCAGGAGGAGTACGGGCGCATCCGCGAGGCGTGGGCGGCCGAGCACCAGGTGGACCTCCGCGTCACGGAGGAGGACATCGCGAGCCTCGTCGGGCAGATCACCGGCATTCCCGTGTCGCGGCTGGAAGAGACCGAGAGCGAGAAGCTGCTGAAGATGGAGGACCACCTCCATGGGCGGGTCATCGGCCAGGACCAGGCGATCGTCGCCCTCAGCGACGCCATCCGCCGCGCCCGGGCGGGGCTCAAGGACCCGCGCCGCCCGATCGGGTCGTTCATCTTCCTCGGGCCCACCGGCGTCGGGAAGACGGAACTGGCGAAGACGCTCGCCGAGTACCTGTTCGACGACGAGGACGCGATGATCCGGCTGGACATGTCGGAGTTCCAGGAGCGGCACACGGTGAGCCGCCTGATCGGGGCGCCTCCCGGCTACGTCGGTTACGACGAGGGCGGCGGGCTCACCGAGGCGGTCCGGCGGCGGCCGTACCGGGTCATCCTCTTCGACGAAATCGAAAAGGCGCACCCCGACGTCTTCAACACGCTCCTCCAGATCCTGGAGGACGGACGGCTGACCGACGGCCACGGCCGCACGGTCGACTTCCGGAACACGGTGATCGTGATGACCAGCAACCTGGGAACGGGCGTGCAGGAGAAGGCGACGCTTGGCTTCACCCGCCGCAGCGGCGACGTGAACGAGCAGGAGAAGCTGAAGCAGTCGGTCGAGAAGGCGCTCCGGGAGCACTTCCGGCCGGAGTTCCTGAACCGGATCGACGAGATCATCATCTTCGAACCGCTGACGCGGGCCGAACTGACGACGATCGTCGACCTCCTTGCCGAGGAGGTGCGGAAGCGGATGTCGGACCGCCAGATCGACTTCGAGCTGACGGCCGCGGCCAAGGAAGAGATCGTCCGCGAGGGGTATGACCCCGCCTACGGGGCGCGGCCGCTGCGGCGGACGGTCCAGCGGCGGGTGGAGAACGAGCTGGCGAAGCGCATCCTCGCCGGTGAATTCCACGACGGCCAGGTGGTGGCCGTGGACTTCGCCGACGGAGCCTACCGCTTCACGGCGCGTGACGGGGCGGCGCACACCACGCACGCGGCGTAGCGTCCGCACAGCCACGGGCAGCGTGTGAGGGGGCTGGCGCAGGCCAGCCCCCTCACCGTTTGCGGTTAGTGGGGGTTTACGAGCCCGTCGAGGCCCTGGACGCCCTTGAGCGCCGAGATCTCGCCCTGGTGGGTGGCGGCGTGCCAGACGAGGACGTTGGCGATGAACGCCCCGACCGGCATCGGCGGCATGAACCCGGGGTTCACTTCGCGGGCAAGGTCCGCCTCGCTGGCGCCGGCCAGGAAGGTGTCCACGGAGCGGTAGACCGCGGCCGCGTACTGGCGGAAGAGGCCGAGGTCCATGCTGGGGTTCCAGTCGGGTTCGAGGCCGCCCTGGGGCATGTCGAGGCCGATCTTCTGGGCCCAGCCTTCGGCGTAGTAGACGGGCGTGGCGCCGCGGATGAGCCCGTTGAGGAGCCCGTCTTCGCCGAAGATGGTGTGTGCGTAGATGGCGCCGATCGAATTGATCCTGGCGCCGGGGAGGCGCTTGGCGACGACGTCGGCGGCGCAGTCGCCGATGGCAACTTCGAGGAACTGGTGCATCCCGGCGATCTGCTGCCGGAGCATCTGGATGGAGTCCATGGGTGGGTGGGTGTCCTTCGGTGGGCTGGCATTGTGCCGCCGCCGCATCCTACCCGCCGGTACCATGGGGTGCCAAGCCTGATAGTTGAGCCGTCGCTAACCGGACCGTAACCGGCCGTGGCCCGAACCGCGGCGTGCGCTACGCTGGATCGCATCCCACCAACACCGGAGCCACCCACCATGGCAGTCGTTTCTTACTTCCCCATCAGCCTCCCGGAACCGGCCCGCGCCGGGTTCGAACAGACCTGGCAGACGCGCGTCGGGGCGGTCGACACCTTCCCCGGCTTCATCAGCACGGAACTGCTCGCGCTCCCCGATCGGGGCGAGTACGTGGTCCTGACGCGGTTCGAAGACGAGAAGTCGTTCGAGGCGTGGATCACCTCCGACAACTTCACCGCCGGGCACCGGGGCGAAAGCTACGCCAGCTACAAGGACAACCCCTTCCTCCAGAACCACAAGCTCTACGACGTCCTGGGCTAACCGGGCGATGGCCGGCGACGAGCGGCGCGAAACCTGCTGGGGCATGCTCGACCCCCTCTACGCCGCTTACCACGACGACGAATGGGGCGTGCCCTGCCACGACGACGGGAAGCTCTTCGAAATGCTCATCCTTGAAGGCTTCCAGGCGGGTCTTTCGTGGTCGACGATCCTCCGCAAGCGCGAGAACTTCCGGGCTGCCTTCGACAACTGGGAGGCGGCGCGCGTCGCCGGCTACGGGCCGGACGAGGTCGCCCGCTTGCTCGGCGACCCGGGGATCGTGCGGAACCGGCTGAAGGTGGAGGGCGCGGTCAAGAACGCCCGCGCCTACCTTGCCGCCCGGGAGGAGTTCGGCAGCTTCGACCGCTACATCTGGGGCTTCGTTGGGGGCGGACCGTTGCGGCAGCCCCCGCGCGCCAGCTTCGCCGATGTGCCCGCGACAACGCCGGAGTCGGACGCGATGTCGAAGGCGCTGCGGCAGCGGGGGTTCACGTTCGTGGGCTCGACGATCTGTTACGCGTTCATGCAGGCGGTGGGCATGGTGAACGACCACGTGGCCGGCTGCCCGAAGGCGGCGCCAGTCCGGTAGACTTCGGGCACCCACTCGAACCACGGAGAACACTCATGCCCGCTACCGCAACCAACCGCGCCGTCCAGCAGCTCATCGATCGCCAGGTGGCGGAGGGCCGCCAGATCGGCGTCCAGGTGTGCGCCTACAAGGATGGCAGGGCCGTCGTCGATGCCTGGGCCGGGACGATGGGCCCGGACGATGCCCGCCCCGTGACCCCGGACGCGCTCTTTCTCAGCTTTTCTACGACGAAGGGCGTGGCGGCGACGGCGCTCCACATCCTCGCTGACCGCGGACTGATCGACTACGACGCTCCGGTAGCGAAGTACTGGCCCGCGTTCGCCCAGAACGGCAAGGGCAGCATCACGGTCGCCCAGGCGATGAGCCACCAGTCCGGCCTGCACGCCATGCCCGACCCGGTGAAGCCCGAACACATCACCGACTGGGATGCCGGGATTAAGCGGATGGAGGAGGGCGTTCCCGCCTGGGAACCCGGAACCGCCACGGGCTATCACGCGGTCACCTACGGCTGGATCGTCGGGGGCATCGTCCAGGGGGCGAGCGGCCGCCACATCAAGGACGTCATCCGCGAGGAGATCGCCGGGCCGCTGGGCGTGGCCGACAGCATGTTTGTGGGCATCCCGGCCGGGCTGGACGCCCGCCTGGCAACGTTGGCAATCATCCCGGCAGGCGAGGGACTTCCGATCCCCGATGACGCCGACTTCTACAAGGCGATGCCGAGGCCGATGTGGCCGCACTTCAACGGGATGCCGTTCCGCCAGGCCTGCCTTCCGTCAGCGAACGGGCACTTCACCGCGCGCGCGCTCGCCCGGATGTACGCGGCCCTCGCGGGGGATGGCAGCGTCGATGGTGTCCGCCTCGTCTCTCCCGGGCGTATCAAACTGATGCAGCGGGTCATGACGACGGATGTCGACCGCGTGCTCGGAGTGCCAATGGCGAAGGGCATCGGCTACTTCATGGGTGGCGAAGCGGACGGTATCCATGGACCCACGGGCCCGAGGGTCTCCGCCTTCGGTCACTCCGGGGCGGGCGGCTCGGTTGCGTTCGCGGACCCCGAAGCGGGGCTTTCGGTGGCTGTGACGCTCAACAAGATGAGCTATCCGTTGCCGGGCGAGGGCGTGACTCTCGAGATCTGTGACCTCATCCGGAGCGAACTCGGCGTCGCCTGACGGGCGCGACTCCCGTATCGTTGGGGACCATCCCACGCGATACCCACACTGAACGGGAGTCCCACCAATGGTTGATTCGGCCCTCAACGCGAAGGTCCACGCGCTGCTCCTGGACCAGATAGCCCGCGGCACCCAGCTCGGGACGCAGGTCTGCGTCTACCGCAACGGCTCGGTGCTCGTCGACACCTGTGCCGGGGAGATGGGGCCGGCGGACCCCCGGCCGGTCCAGGCCGACACACTCTTCAGCAGCTTTTCGACGACGAAGGGCGTGGCCGCGACGGCGCTCCACATCCTCGCCGACCGCGGGGTCATCGACTATGGCGCGCCGGTGGCGAAGTACTGGCCCGCGTTCGCCCAAAACGGCAAGGGAGCGATCACGGTCGCGCAGGCGATGAGCCACCAGGCCGGGCTCCATGCCGTGCCGCGGCCGCTGACGGTGGACTTCGTCGCCGACTGGGAGGCCGGGCTTCGCTGGATCGAAGAGGGCGTGCCCGCCTGGGAACCGGGGACGGCGACCGGCTATCACGCCCTCACCTACGCCTGGGTCGTCGGCGGCATCATCCAGCACGCCAGCGGCCGGCACATCAAGGAAGTGGTCGAAACGGAGATCGCGCGCCCGCTGAAGGTGAGCGGCGAGATGTACATCGGCATCCCGGACGGCGTGGAGCCGCGGCTCGCCACGCTCCTGACGCAGACGCCCGGGGGCCGCAGCTCACCGGCGATGCAGATCCCGGCGGACCACGACTTCTTCAAGGCGATGCCGCCGGACAGCGAAGTGAACTACAACGACATGCGCGTCCGGAAGGCCTGCCTGCCGTCGGCGAACGGCCACTTCACGGCCCGCGCCCTCGCCCGGATGTACGGCGCGCTCGCCAACGGCGGCGAGGTCGACGGCACGCGGCTCGTCTCGCCCGGGCGCATCCCCGAGATGTACCGGCTGCAGACGGCCCAGGCGGACCGCGTCATCATGATGCCGATCCGGAAGGGCATCGGCTTCTTCCTCGGTGGCAAGATCAACGGCGCACACGGCGCCCAGGGGCCGCGAGAGTCGGCGTTCGGCCACCCCGGCGCGGGCGGCTCGATCGCCTTCGCCGACCCGGAGGCCGGGCTCGGCGTTGCTGTTACCATCAACAAGATGCAGACGACGCTGCAGGCCGAGGGGCCGACCTTCGAAATCTGTGAACTCGTCCGCAACGAACTGGGAGTGAACGCGTGAGCAAACCCTACCGGGCGGCGATCTTCGACATCGGCGGCGTGCTGACGGTGTCGCCGGTGACGCGGATCAAGAACTTCTGCGTGAGCCACGCGATCGCCGACGAGGTCCGCTACGCGATCTTCGCGCCCGAGGACGGGCCCTGGTCCCGCTTCGAACGCAGCGAACTGACGCCCGAAGGCTTCGCCGAGGTGTTCGACGAGCACGTGCGCCCGACGGGGAGCCCGGCCCGTGGCGAGGCCTTCCTGAAGTGGTTCTTCCAGGGCTTCGAACCGCGCCCGGAGATGCTGGCGGTGGTCGAGCACCTGCGCGGCCGGGTGAAACTCGGGAGCATCACGAACAACGTGGCGCGGGAAGAGTCGCCCCGGCGGCGGACGTCCGGCCTAGACGTCCACAGCCTGTTCGACGTCGTCGTGGAGTCGGCGATCGTTGGGGTGCGGAAGCCGGAGCCGCGGATCTACGAGATCGCCTGCGAGCAGCTGGAGATCGAACCAACGCAGGCGGTCTTCCTCGACGACCTCGGGGCGAACTTGAAGGGCGCCCGGGCGCTGGGCATGCACACGATCAAGGTCGACGAAAGCCACCGTGCCATCGACGAGCTCGAAGAGGCGCTGGGAATCCCGCTGCCGCGGCCTTAGGCCCTCACCCCCCGGCCCCCTCTCCTCACGTCGTGAGGAGAGGGGGAGCGAGCGCCGCAGCCGGGCAAGCTTCCCGCGCCCGGTGCGCTCGCGAAGTTACTCGCCGCGCTTTGCCCTGACGGTACGGGTGGTACCCTTCCGGGGCGACGAACCTTCGTCCGTGGAGCTTTCGTGGAACAGTGGGAACCCGACCTCATCGCTGCCGTGCGCGACCTTGCGCGGGAGAAGTTCGCCGCGCGGGCGACGGTGCACGATCGCGAGGGGAGTTTCCCCGGGGAGAACATCAGCGAGCTGAAGGCGCTCGGGGTGCCGGGCATGGCACTCGCGAAAAGCCTCGGTGGGCTGGGGATCAGCGCCGAGGGGCAGGTGCGGGTGATGGAGGAGGTGGCCTACGGCGACGGCTCCACGGCGGTGGCGCTGAACATGCACGTCCTCGTGAGCGACTTCCTCTCGTTCCTGCCGCCGTTTCCCAGGCGCAATGCCGTCCTCGAAGACATCGGCAAGAACGGGGCGTTGATCTGCGGGCCCGGGTCCATCCCCACGGGCGAACTGGACAACCGGAAGGCGGGATTCCGCTTCCGCGAGGACGGCGACAACCTGGTCGTGAACGGCCAGGCGGGCTTCGCCTCGGGTTCAGATGGGGCCAAGTACACGTTCTTCGCGGGCTCGGTCGACCGCGGCGAAGGGGCCGAGCCGGAAATCGCCATCGCCCTGCCGGACCTTTCGACGCCGGGGATCAAGGTGATGCACAACTGGGACGCGATGGGCATGCGGGGGACGGCGAGCCACGACATCGTCGCCACGGACGTCGTGATCCCGAAGTCGGAGGCGCTGGTCATCCCCCAGGCGATGTTGCGGATGGTGCTGGAGGCGCAGGCGCAGGTGGTGAACGTGGCGACGCAGCAGCGGGCGCGCGGGGCGCTGGGGATCCACGCGATCTGGCTCGGGCTGGCGCAGGCGGCCTTCGACTTCACGCTCAACTACGTCCGCGAGCGCCACGGCTACCTTGCGGGGCCTTCGACGACGCTCGGCGTTGCGCCGGGGTTCCGTTCCGAGCAGGCGTGGGCGCAGTTCGGGATCGGGAACATGGCGCACTGGCTCGAAAGCGGCCGGGTGATGCTCTACGACACGGTCCGGCGGCTGGAGACGCCTTTCGAAAGCCAGCAGGCGTACACCCGCCACGTGGTCCTCACCACCTACCACCTCCGGCGGATGGGCGAGGAGGTGGCGCAGGGGGCGATGAAGGTGTGCGGCGCCCACGCCTACGTCCGCAACCGCCCGCTGGAGCGCATCTTCCGGGACATGGTCGGTGGCAACGTGATGGCCTGGAAGACGGACGAGCTCCTGCAGACGCTGGGGCAGGGGGCGCTGGGCATGCCGATCACGTTCGTCGGCCCCGCGGGGACGTAGGGGGGAAGTCCTACCGGTCTTTCAGGAGCGCGGCAACGCTCCCCCGCGCAACAAGGGCACTGGCCGCCGGCGCAAGCACCAGGCCAAGGAGCGTGCCTGAGATGGCGGAGCGGAAGGCGAGCCACGCGTGGTCCGCGGGCAGGGGGTGATGCATGGCGGCCTGGAGCGCGAACGCCCACAACAGCCCGCCGGCAGCTGCCAGCCCCAGGACCAGTGCGCTTTCGATCGCGAGCAGGCCGATGAGCTGCGACCGCGCAGTCCCGAGCGCGAGGTAGAGCCCAAGCTCGGCGCGCCGGAACCAGGCCGAAAGGACCGACACTGCCGCGATGAGCCCGCCGGCTGCCAGCCAACCGAACCGTTCCGGCCGTTGTGCGAACTCACGGCCTGGATCCCGGGTGAATTCGTCCCTGCGGAAGTAGGGCCGCACCACGGGCTCCTGCGTGCCTGTCGCGAACCAGGCAGCGAGCGTGTCAACTCCTGCCCGGTAGGCGTCCCGGTCGAACTCCACCCAGCATTCGGCGGCTTCCCCGGCCGCTGGGGAGACGTCGAGCGCCCATCGCTGCACCTGGGGATTGCGGCGTTCGGCGCGGAGGACCGCCGCCACAAGCACTGGCTCCTCACCCGCCCGCGCCGTGTATGAGCCCGTCGCCAGCCCGAGTTCGCTGGCCATCGCGCCGCCTGCGACGATTGATCCTCCCTCGGGGGCGGGTGGCACATGGATGCCCGGTTGCCACACCTGGAGCGCCCCGGCAGTCACCGCAGCCGACTGAAAGAGCACCCCGGGAGCGCTTGCGAAGCTGACCGTGCCAGTCCCGCGGATGCTCCCCGCGGCCACCACGCCGTCCCGCTCCTGAAGTGCTTCGCAGCGGCCGGTGTCGAGGGGTTCGTTCGGCCGGGTGACAATCGCGACGTACCCGCCCGCTGCCGCGTAGTCGTCCTGGAACTCACGGAGGCCGTCCGCCTGCTGGAGCTCCAAGAACCCGAGCCCGCCCACCGCCGCCGCGGCGATAAGGAGGATGACCGCCGACCGTGCCCCATTCGCCCAGAGGTTCAGCGCGGCCTCCCGCAGCAGCGCGGCCGTCCGCCATCTCACCGGGAGGCCCCGCCGGGCACGATCTCGCCGTCGACCAGGCGCAGGACCCGGTCGCAGTGCCCCGCTACGAGCGGGTCGTGCGTCGCAATCACCACTGACGTGCCGAGCGGCCGGTTGTTGACAAGGGCCGCGATCACGCCCTCCGTGTTCGCCCCGTCGAGCTGGCCGGTGGGCTCGTCCGCAAGGATAAAGCGGGGGCGAGCGGCGAGGACGCGGGCGATGCAGACCCGCTGAAGCTCTCCTCCCGAGAGGGTGTGGACGGGCTGGCGAGCGAGGCTACCAATGCCAACGGCCTCCAGGGCTCCTTCGGCGGCGCGCTTCGCATCCGCGGAGGCTGTCCCCCGGGCGAGCAACCCGAGGGCCGCATTGTCGAGCGCCGATCGCCTCGGCAGGACGTTCACGCTCTGGAAGACCCAGCCGAACTCCGCGGCGCGCAGACGGGCGAGCTCGGCGCCTTTCTTCGGCAGTACCCGCCCGTCGAGGCGCACCTCTCCCCCGGTGGGTTCCACCAGCAGGCCGAGGACCGTCAGCAGGGTCGTCTTCCCGGAGCCGGAGGGCCCCATGAGCGCGATTGACTCCCCCGGCTCGACGCGCATGGAGACGCCCCGGAGCACGGGAGGCGAGTGGCTGCCATACCGATGCCAGATTTCCCGCAACTCAAGCCCCTGCGCTACGGACACACCGTCGACTCCAGCACCTCGGCGGGGTTCGCGAGCACTTCCTGGCCCGCGGCGACCCCGTCCGTGATGTTCGTGACACCTCCGCGCGCTCCCGCAATCGTCAGCGGCCGGGCGCGATAGCCGCCCGTGGCTTCAGGCAGCCAGGCGCAAAGTTGTCCCTGGGGGCCAACGCTCACGGCGGTGGAAGGGATTGCCGCCGCCTGGAGCGGGACGGCTCGCTGCAGGATCCCGTCGATCCGGTCTGACTTCGGCTTCATCAGCTTCTGGAGCCGGGGCAGCGCGGCCGCGTCAACCTCCAGCGTGGCCGGGTTGACCCCGAACTGCTCCGTTCCCACCACGAGCACCCACTTCACCGCCGGGTCAAGCGCGAGCGCCTCCCCCGGGTTGGCGGGCGCCACGACAACCCGGGCGAGCTTCGGCGGTTCCTTCGCGATGATGCTCCCGACCGGCGGCGCCGGGGCGCCCACTTCCAGCACGAAGTCACCGATGGCGAAGGGCGTCACCGGGAGCCACGCGAACCATGCCGCGTCGAAGACGCCGGTTGGAGCGCCGATCCCGAGGTCCTGCTCCAGCAATCGCACCGCCTGGGTGGTGGCAGGCGTGAATTGCGTTGCCTCGGCGGGGACAGCAGCGAGGTACCCGAGCCCGGTGAGGACACCGTTGAGGGCGGCGACGTCTGTCCCCGAGTCGCCCTGTTGGAGGCGCCGGTAGAACGGTTGTGGGGAGGCGACCCCGAGCCGCGCGACCCCCGAGATGGTGGCCAGCCGCTGACCCGAAACGACCTGGCCTCCCGGCTCGACGGCGACCTCGGTGACGGTCCCGGTCCATTGGGGGGCGCGGACCGTTTTGCCTTCCGTGGTGGTGAGCGTCGCGATGATGCGGCGGTCGTCCAGGATCGTCCGCGCGACGGCCGGCACCACCTGGGGGAGGGCGTGGCTGTCCACGGCGTCTATCGCGTCGCCGGTGCCTGCCCGCAGCCAGAGGAGGGCAGCTGCCGGCGCCGCCACTGCCGCCGCGATGGGGAGGAGGCGGAGCAGCGAACTTATCCTGGCGGTCTTGCTGTTTTCAGCGCGCAACGGTCAGCCGCCTCCCCAGCCCGGCAGGTTGTGCTTTTGTTGGGCGGGCCGCACGCAGAGGGCGTATCGGGTCATATCGGGCTCTTGGAACTGGATCAACTCGCCCTCCCGCGGGTGCTCCGGCGCGTCGAAGCCCGCCTCCCGGAGGCAAGCCGCCAGGTCGTCCCGCGCGGACTGCATCACTTCGTCATAGTTCGGGGCACGGTAGTTCGACCACACCATCCCAATCCGGTCCGTGTACTCATTCTTGCAGCGTTGCGCCTCGGCTCTGCCCCGGTCGACGTCGCTGCCGGCGGGGTAGAACAGGGCCCAGTAGTACCGCCCCAATGCATCGGTGGACGGGCCTTCATGGAACTGCAGGCCCGCCTCGCGGAGACACGCTATCTCGGCGAGGGTCGCGCGCTCGTACTCCTCGTGGGTGACGACGCCGTCGCGGAAGATCGCTTGCTGGAAGTCGCTGGCGTTCTTGAGGATGTTTTCCCGGGTAGCCGCGTCGATCTTGACGCCGCCCTCGATCGCGCGGATGGGGGCCTCCGGCGCGCCAGCGCCGCCGCCCCCTCCACAGCCGGCAGAGACAATGACCGCCGCGAGGGCCGCGGAGAGGACCTGGAGAAAAGTCATCGGACGCCTGCCGTGGGCGGTGAAGAAATCCATGCTGGGACCTTAGCCCCTGAATCCCGGGAGTTCGAACTCGATTTGCACAGACTGGGTGCAGGTCGTGTACGGCTCGATCGCCGGATTGGTGGGCTTCCCGTCCGGCGGGAACGCTATCGCCAGCAGTTCCTGGGTCCCCGGATGGACCGATACGGTGAAGCCGGCGCCACGCAGACACGCGCCGATGGCATCCCGGGCCGCCTGCAGGTCAGCTTGCGTGGGCGCAACATGTTCAAACCACAGGTTCCTGATGACGCTGGTGAAGGACTCACTGCAGTGCGTCCGCCGCGCCTCTGCCTCGGATTCGGTGAGGGCCAGGGCGCGGCTGACGTACTGGTACTCTCCTCTGCGCGTCAGGGCCGGGTCCGGTCCCGGTTTGGGGCGGCCGGGAAGGGGCACGCCACCGACCTCGAACCCGGCGGCCTTCAGGCACGCGATCTCGTCGAAGATGCTGCGCTCGTATTCCCCAAAGGTGAGGACGCCGTCCTTGAGGATGGCACGTTGGTACTCGCTCGCGCCCGAGGACGCCGTCGCCACCTGCGACCTTGTGAGGGAGAGCGGGGCGAATGCAGCATCCGATGGATCCGTCGATCGTTGTTCGGCGCCAGATCCTCCACCACAGGCGGCGACCAGGGTCAGGGCCGTAGCGAACGCAACCCACCAAATCGTGCCCCGGGTCGTTGGCAAACCCAGCGAGTTGCCCGGGCGCTTTCCGGGCTTAGTACGCGTTGCAAACATACCAGTCCAGGTTGTCGCTGGTGATTTGCTGATCGTCTTCGGAGAGACTCGGCAGATGGTGCCACGGCAGGAGTGCGTAGATTTCCTGTGGTTCGCCGGCCATCTTTGTCTCCTGAGTGGGTGCTCGGTGGGCACCATCCGGCGCTGGCAGGGTATGCGTCCCTGCAACGGAATACAACCCCCTCGCATGGCATGTCGCCAAGATAGTTTGAGGGCGGACTTGCGACCTTAACCGGTCCTGTGCCGATCGGCGACGCCTTCCTCGGACCCGCGGGGACGTAGGGGGAACAATTCCGGGCGGGGCATCGTTATGGGAGACGAGGGGGCGGTCGGCCCCCGGAGTCAGGCGATGCACAGGCTGTTGGTCCGTGGACGATGGTTGTGGATAGTGATGGCTCTTGGCGCCGCGCTCATCCTTGGCGGCGCGGGGCTGATGTTCGAACCCGGGAAGGGCCGGGCCGAGGCGCCGCTGCCGCGGTCGACCCCGGCGGTCACCCCGACCGCGACGGCGACAGCGGAACCGGCTTCGCCCACCCCCTACAGCAAGCCGACGGAATCGCCGACGGCCGAGCCCACCCCGGTGGAGACGCCGCCCCCACCGCCGCCGCCGGTACCGCTGCTCCCGATGGGACCGGTCCCTGCCGAGCGCGTGAAGGTCCAGACCGGGGACGGCGACTGCCTCAACGTCCGCGAAGCGCCGGGCCTTCGCTTCCAGTCGGACCCGCGCTTCTGCGTGCCGGAGGGGACGATCCTCTGGCTGGCTGGCGCGAGCCAGGCCGTGGACGGCGAAACCTGGCGGTACGCTCTCGGCATCGGCTGGGTCGCGAGCCGGTTCACGGTGGCAGCGCCGGCGCCCAGGCCGGACTTCGAAACCACGCGCAACGGTTTCACTGCCTGGCGACCCGCCAACAACTCCATCACCATCACCCGCTTCGACGCGAAGATGGCGGTGGTATCGTCCGTCGACGTCCCGCACAAGGGATTCGGGCTTGGCAGCCGGCTGCCGATGCTTTCGCCGGGTGGCGAATACCTCGCGTTCTCGGACCAGGGCGACAACGGGCAGCCGCGCACGGTCGTCGTCCGGGTGGCCGACGGCGACACGCAGGAGTACCCCGGCGGTTGGACGGAGGGCTGGAGCCGCGACGGGCTGCTTCTCATCAGCGTCTCCAACGGTTGCCGGGACACGTGCAAGACCAACTTGAGCATCGTCGACCCGGTGCAGGGAACCCGGACAGACCTGACTGAGCCGGGCGAGTCAAACTGGGGCCCGGCGTGGGCGCCCGACGGAAAGTCCGTCGTGACCACGGAGAACAAGGGCACCGGCCTCGTCCGGATCGGCCTCGATGGGACGGTGACGCCGCTCGTGACGCTGCCGGAGGGCGTGACCGTGGGACTCATCGCCCTTTCGCCTTCCGGCAGGCAGCTGGTGAGCGGGTCGGCGGTCGGCGCCTATCGCCTGGTCGACCTCGAATCCGGCGCGGCCCTGCTCTTCTCACGGGCGAAGCAGCGCACCGACATCGGGGGGAAGTGCGGCGGCGCGGTCGGGCAGCTCCAGGTCTGGCTCGACGAGACGCGGTTCGTCTACCACGAAACCTACGCGGAGAAGGGCGGCAACGGCTTGACGGTGGCGTCGCTGGTGGACGGCAGCCGCCGGGTCTTCCCGTTCTTCGGCGTCAGCGACATCCGGCGGGTCGACGCGAACCGGGTGACGTTCACGAGCTGGGGAGGCGTCGAGGGCATCGGCGAGGTGACGTGGATCCTGGATGTCCGCAACGGCGAGGCGTGGCCGCTGGTCATGGGGAGCGGTCTCGTTCCCTCGCGCTGAGGTTGGCGGCTAGGCTTCGGCCGCGGCTCCTCCCAGGTCCTCGGTGTCGGCGATTTCGGCGCCGCCGTCCAGCCTTGCGCGCGCTTCGGCCAGTGCGGCGTCGACCGCGACGGGGTCGAGCACGTGGAGAGCGCCGGTATCGAGGAACATGATCTCCAGCGCGGGCCGGGAGCCGGTGGCCTTTTCGATGGCGAGGCCGTAGACGCCAAGCTGGGGGAGGTAGGGGCGAGCGAGTTCGTCGAGCGCCTTCCTGCCGACGCGGTTGGTCTTGAAGTCGAGGACGTGCCAGCGGCCCTCGTTGCGGTAGAGGAGGTCGATGGTGCCGTGCATCGGGAGGCCGTCCCAGTCGAAGGCGACAGGCACTTCGAATTTCGCCTCCGAGGCGGGGAGCCGGAGCGTGGCGGCAAGGGGGGAGGATTCGAAGCGCGCGAGGATCTCCTCGACGCCGGCGGCAACACGCTCCAGGTCTTCGTCGGAGATGGCGGTATCGCGGAGAGCGCGCACCATGCCGGCGAGCGGGGGCAGCGGCTTGCCCGTGGCCCGGAGTTCGATGGCGCGGTGGGCGACGGTCCCGCGGATGGAGGCGAGGCCGTCGTCGTGCCGGTCCCGTGGCCCTTCGTAGTCGGCTGCGCGGAGGGCGGTCGCGGGCGTGCTTGTCCTGACCGGGATGACCTTCGGGCGGAGGAGCAGGGTGGCGGCCGCTTCGACTTCGGCGGCTTCGTCGGGGATCACCGGGGGCGGCGCCGGGGGCCACTGGACGGTGGCCGGGTCCACGGGGTCGCGGAGATCGACCGCGCCGCCGCCGTCATGGCTGGCGAGTGCCTCCGCGGCGAGGTGGCTCCAGCCCTCGGAGGCTTTGTCGGGCGGTGGTTCCTGGCCGGAGAGGTAGAGGTAGTCGGCGGCGCGCGTGGCCGCGACGTAGAAGAGGCGGCGGTGCTCCGCCCGGTCCTCCTCTTTTTCCTGGGCGGCGAGAAGGCCGTGGAAGCCGGGGGCTATGGGCTTGTCGTCGCCCAGGTCCACTTTGAGGCTGATGCCGGTGTCGCCGCGCCAGGAGATCGCCGGCGCCGAAGACCGTGCGCCGCCGTGGGCCTGGGGGACGAAAACGATCGGGAACTGGAGCCCCTTGGCGCCGTGGACGGTCATCACCTGGACGGCGTGGGGCTGGTCCACCGGGGCCTGGGCCTCGCGGGCGCCCTGGTCGCGGCGTCGCCGGAGGTAGTCCACGAATTCGTCCAGTGACCGTCCCTGGAGCGACTGGGAAAGGGCCATGAGCTTGCGGATGTTCTGGTTCGCCTGTTCGCCGCGGGGGAGCGCCGCCCAGGCGGCTTCCACGGCCGTCAGTTCGAGGGCGCGCGCCAGGATCTCGTCGACGGGTGCGGTCGCGGCGAGCTTGCGGAGGGCGCCGAGGGCTTTGAAGGCGGCCTTGCAGCGCGCCCGGATGGCGGGGTCGAGACCGGCGGGCGGGTTCCCGGTGGCGCCCAGGAGGTCGTAGCGGTCGGCGTTGCGGAGGGCGAGGAGGGTGGCGTCGTCGATGAGGAAGAGGGGCGAGCGGAGGACGGCGAAGAGCGCGATTTCGTCGTCCGGTTCGGCGAGCCAGGTGAGGAGGTTCTGGAGGTCGAGGACCTCCTGCTGGTCGAAGTAGCCGGACCCGGCCGCCGTGGCAAAGGGGACACCGTGGGCTTCGAGGGCGTCTTCGAACGGGACAAGGTGGGTGAAGGCGCGGAGGAGGATGGCGACGTCGCCATAACCGGCGGCACGATAGGCCTTGTCCTCGCGGTCCCAGACGGGCGTTTTCGCCTCCACGATTCGCTTGATCTCGCGGGCGACCAGCGCGGCTTCGGCCCTGATGGGGACGTCCCCGGTGGCCTTCACGAGGGGCATCAGCACCAGGTGCGGGCCCGGCGGGGCGTCGCCTCCCCGCCCCTCGAGGTCTTGCGGGCGGGCGTGAATGGCTTTCGTGGCGCCGGCGAAGACGTGCTGGAAGACGCGATTGACGGCGTCCACCAGCGGCCCGTGGGTGCGGTACGACTTCCCGAGCTCGTGCATCTCGCCGCCTGCGGCTGCGATTTCGTCCCGCAGGCGCGTGAAGAGGCGGACGTCGCTCCCCCGGAAGCCGTAGATCGCCTGCTTTTCGTCGCCGACGAAGAAGACGCGGCCGTTCTTGGTGGCGCCGTCCGCCCGGCCCGAGAGGAGGTCGATGATTTCCGCCTGGAGGGGGTTCAGGTCCTGGGCTTCGTCGACGAGGAGGAAGCGGATGCTCTCCTGGTATTCGTCCGCGACCGCGGGGTAGGCCGCGAGGAGGTCGCGGGCCTTCAGTTCGAGGTCGAGGTAGTCGAGGGTGTCGAGCGCCTGCTTGCGCTGGTCGTAGAGGCGGCAGGCTTCTTCGAAGAGCGCCTCCAACTGTGGCAAGACGGCAACGGCGTGGGCGTCGGCCTCGGAGAAGGCGATGGCCGCGAGTTGGTCCTTGAGTTGCTTGAGCTCGTCGAGGATGTGCCTGACCTCGCCGATGTCCCGCCAGTTGGCAGCCGAACCGTCACCGCCCCTTGTCGGGGCTGCTTCCGCGAGGAGCCGGCCCAGTTCCTCGGCGGCGCAGGTCGCCGCCGGGGCGAGGGTGTCGACGATGCCCGCGACCCGCGCGCTGAGCTTGTCGTCGCGGAGCCGGGCCTCGTGGTGGACGGCGAGGGCGTCGCGCAGGGCCACGACCTGTCGGCGGAAGGGTTCGGCGGCGGCGGCGAGTTGCGCGCGGACATGCTCTTCCCGGCCGGCCGGCGATGCGCCCATTCGCGCGAACGCCTTCCGGACCTGGTCGCGGTCCCCGACCATTCCCGGCAGCTGGCTGCGAAGGGCAAACAGGCCGATCTCCAGGAGCGCCGCGGCCTGGTCCTCGTCGCTGGCGGCAGCGGTTTCGAGCGCGTCTCCGCAGGCGGCCAGCAGCTCGAACTCCGATTCGTCCTCGCCCATGATGCCGGCGCCGGGGTCGATCCCCGCTTCGATGGGGTGTTCGCGCAGGACCTGGAAGCAGAGCGAGTGGATGGTGCCGATGATGGCCTCGTCGATCTTGGCGCGGTGGGCTTCGAGCCCGGCGAGCTCCATCACCTTCTTGCGCACGCGCTGGCGCATCTCGGCGGCGGCGGCATCGGTGAAGGTGACGGCGGCGACCTCGGAGGGCTTGCAGTCGCGGAGGAGCGAGACGTAGCGCGCAACGAGCTTCGTCGTCTTGCCGCTGCCGGCGCCGGCGGCGACGAGGATGTCCTGGCCGCGGGAGTCTGCGATCGGGTCAGTTTCCGTTGCCATCGTCCCCCTCCTCTTCCGGCGACCGGCTCTTCCGGCAGGCGGCCCCGAAGGCGCAGTAGCCGCAGGCGCGAAGGTCGGCCGGCCTGACGGGGAACTCACCCCTCGCGGCGGTGTTGCGCGCCTCGATGATGACGTCGAGCCCGCGCTCCGGCGTGGTCGCGCTCGCGGGATCGGCCGTGTCGATGGCGAACCGCTTGTGGCCCTTCGTGTAGACGTAGGCGGCGATCGCACGGCCGGCCCCCGTGATTTCCCGCGCGGCGCAGGCATAGAGCGGCAGCTGGAGCTTGTAGCCGTCCGTCACCGCCTTCTTGTGGATGGCCTGGCCCGTCTTGTAGTCGACAACGACAACGATGCCGTCGCCTTCGTCGATGCGGTCGAACTTGCCGTTTACTTCGAAGGGTGGGTTCGCCGGGACCGTGAAGACGAAGGGAAGCTCGACGCCGCGGATCCGGGTGATGTCATGCTCGTCGCTGAACCGTGCTTCTTCCTGCAGCAGCGTCACCAGCTGGGGGAGCGCCTTTCGCCACTCGAGGCCCCAGAGGGCGGCCCGGCCGAAGCCGTATTTCTGGGGCGCATCCCTCCAGGCGGCTTCGCCTTCGGACTGCAGTCGCTGGAGCACGCCCGGGAGCGTGCTGCCGTTGAGCGCCTGCCCGTTCGACGCGAGGGGCGCGAGGAGATGTTCGAGGATGTCGTGGACGACGGTTCCGCGGGTGAGCGGGTCGGCATCCTCCAGTTCCTCGTCCAGTTCGCGGAGGCGGAGGACCTGCTTCCCGAAGAACTGGAACGGGCACTGGCGGAAGCTTTCGAAGCCGGTCGGGCTGAAGCGGGCGGGGAGCGAAGCCTGGGCCAGGCCGGCCGGGATGACGCCGCCGAAGGCGCCCGGCTCCTGTCCCGTTCGGCGCTGATGTTCGACGGAGGCAGCGGCGCGGACGATGCCCCAGACCTCCTCCGACCATGGTTCACGCAGGGGCGGCCGCAGGGCGGAACGTTCGCGCCAGTCGCGCGTGCAGCGGATGGCGAGTTCGCGGGCGGAGGCGGCGGTCGCGGCGTTGACGGGCGTGAGGTCGACGTGCCCGGGGGTGGTTTCGAAGTAGTAGGAGGCGGCGCGCGGCTTGCCCCGGGAGTCGACGCGCTGCCGCCAGGCGGTGAAAGTGACGTCGGCGCGGCTGCGGACGGACTGCCAGAGCTGGTCTTCGGTGGCCCGGGAGGTTTCGGGGAGCACGAGCCCTGCTTCCGCGAGCAGCCTGCGGGCGAGCGCCCCGAGGAGGGGCGTGGCGCGCCGCGGCGCCGGGAATTCGCCTTCGGAGAGTCCGGCGGCGGCGACGTGGGCGAAGCGCAGCCCGTGGAAGGTGTGCATCGGCGCGAGGAGGACGCCGCCTGGTTGGCGGAGCGTCGCGGAGGGGACGTCCATGGCGGCGGCGAGCTGGTCGACGAAGGCGGCGAAGGGCACGGGCTGGCCCCCGAGGGCCTCTTCGACGGCGACGAAGCCGAGGAGGTGGCCCCGCAACGCGTTGATGTCCTCCGCGACACCGAGGTCGCTGCGGGCTGCGGCGCGAACCAGGGCGCCGGGGCCGAAGAGGGCGGCGTCGATCCTGCGGGCGTGTTCGGCGGTCGTGGCGGGGGCAGTGGTTTCGAGGAGGGCGACAAGGTCGTCGAGTGCCCTCGTCAGCCCGGCTGAGGCGTCGAGGTCGTAGGGGCTCGGGTTGCGGGTGGTGCCGTCATGGGAGGTTTCGGGGCTGGCAAGCGAGACTGCGAGCTGGCGGAGCGATTCGAGCCCGCCCCAGAGCCCCCGCTGCCGGCCGCGCCTGGCGATGGTGCCGACAGCCCTCGGGTTGCCCAGCGCCCAGCGGTTGCGGTCGAGGAAGCCGCTGCGGAGGACGGCCACGAGATCGCGGAGTTTCCAGCGGGTACCGTCGCCGCCGGGAAGGCGGAGGAGGCGGATCACCCAGCCGCCGAAGGGCCGGGCCGACAGCGGTTCCCCGGCCGCGGGGTCGAGGGGGAGGTTGTATTCGGCGAAGATCTGGCGGGCAGTCCGGAGCACGGGCGCCGCCTGGCGGAAGGCCACCGCGAAGTCGGACGGCCGGAGCCCGGGGTTGGCGGCGAGGCGGACCTTGATGTCGCGGGCAATGGCGCGCATTTCGGATTCGCGGTCGTGGGCCGCAGTGGCTGAGGCGACGGCCGCCGGCGGATGGAAGTCTGTTGCGACTTCCACCGCGCCGGGGAGGGCGGTCCGGAGCGCTGCTTCGAAGGGGGTTGGCGGCTCGCCGGGCGAGGATTCGATGGTGAGCCATGCTTCCGGCGCACGCTGGAGGACGGCCACGACCAGCGCCAGTTCGGCGCGGCTGAAGGCGCGGAAGCCGTCGAAGAGGACGAGGCCCGGGAGCGAACCGCCATCGATGGCGTCGGCGACGCGGGCGGGAAGCGCGGCCGGGTGAGTCCAGCCGTGGGCGCTCATCTCGGCGTCGAAGCTGGCGTAGATGCCGGCGAGGGCGGCGAGGACGGGGTTCCCCGTGGCGGTCGCCGCCTCGGAGAACGCGCGCGGTTCGATCAGCGCGTCCTGGAGTTCGCTGACCGCTTCGCTGACGAGCCGGAGGAGGCCCGGGGCATCGGCGATTCGGGCAAACGCGCCGGCGGCGCCGCTCTCGGCCTGGTCCGCGATCACGCGGCCGATGAGCGCGGCCAGCAGCCCCCGGGAAGGCACGTCGACCGTCGTGGCGGCGGCGCGGTCCCGGGCGAACTGGTTCAAGGTCAACACTTCGAGGTTGAGGGCGACGCCGCAGCGCTGGACCAGGCGCTTGCGGAACTGGTCGGCGTGGCGCGAGGTCGGGACGAGAACGAGGGTGGGGGCGAAGGGGTCGGCAGCGTAGCGCCCGGCCGCCCGGGCCAGGATGGCTTCTGTCTTGCCGCTTGCCGCGGGGCCGGTGACGAGTGTGACGGTCATCGCCCCGGAGCATACGGGAGCGGTGCGACAACTGTTGTCGCGTGGTGGAAGATTCCCGGCCTTTTGCCCCAGGCTAACGAACTCGCGTAGGATCAGGCGGCCGCCAAACCTGCCGGGCAGGACGGCGAGCCACCGCGCGAGGGCGATCCGTGCGCATCCTTGATGGCATCTACCAGCTCCTGACCCCTTTTCCCCAGTTCACGCTCGAAGACGCGAAGAAGCTTCGCCACGAACTCGAGGAGCACCCGCGGGTAACCAAGGGGCTGCCCTATGTGCTGCCCTACATGATTAAGGACGGCGGCGAAACGGTGCTCGTGGACTGCGGCTGGAACACGGACAGCGCCTACGCCGCGCTCGAAGCGGGGATGCAGGAACACGGCAGCCACCCTTCGGAGATCTCCCGGCTCGTGATCACCCACGTCCACCCGGACCACTACGGCATGGCCGGGCGCCTGAAGCAGCATTCGAGCTGCAACGTGATGATCCACGAGAAGGACGCGGAGGTGATCACCGACCGCTACTTCGCCCCCAAGACCCTCACCGACCAGATGGGCCGCTTCATGGAGATGAACGGGGTGCCGACGATGGACACGCCGGCGATGTCGATGGGTTCGATGGGGATGATCGGGATGGTGGCGGCGGTCCCGCCGGACACGCAGTTCCAGGGCGGCGAGATCCTCAAGGTGGGGCAATTCGAATTCGAAGTGATCTGGACGCCGGGGCATTCGCCGGGCCACATCTGCCTCTACGAACCGAACCATAAGATCCTCCTGACCGGCGACCACATCCTCCCGACGATCACGCCGAACGTCTCGATCCACGCCCAGACCCACGGCAGCCCACTCGGCGACTACATGCGTTCGCTCGAAAAGCTGGTGGACCTGGACGTGAAGTGGGTGCTCCCGGCGCACGAATTCGACACCAAGGACCTGAAGAAGCGGATCATCGAAATCGAGGAGCACCACATCGTCCGGCTCGACGAGATGGCGAAGTGCGTCGACCGCGGCGGCTCGACGGCGTGGGAAGTGGCCGGCCGGGTGAAGTGGGCGACGGGCATGCTCACGGACTTCGAACCGTTCATGCAGCGCGCGGCAGTCGGCGAGACCATCGCCCACCTGGAGTACCTGTTCGAGGTCGGGCGGCTGGCGAAAGTGATGCGGGGCAAGGCGATGTACTGGCTGCCTGCCTGAGGCAGCGGCGAGACGGCGGCTGGCGCACGGATCCGCGGGCAGGCGATGCGGCCACGGGGGGCCGCGACTACCGGGGCGCTCCCCGGGCTTGCTTCGCCCGTTCCCGGTTCCCCTGCGATACTGGGCGTACCACCTCCCACCCGGAGCCCCGCCATGCCCCGACACCCCAACGAGGCCCTCTTCGAGGGCGAGAAGCCGTTCCCGATCATCCCCGTCTGTGAGCACTTCGCCGGCACGGAAGAGCGCATCGGCAAGGCTTTCGAGCTCCAGGCGAAGATGGGCGGCGTCTTCGACATCACGATGGACTGCGAAGACGGCGCCCCGACCGGCGCCGAGAAGGCCCACGCCGAGATGGTCGTGCGGATGCAGCAGAGCGGCCTGAACAAGTTCAACATGGCCGGCGTCCGCATCCACGACTACACGAACGCCCACTGGAAAGACGACGTCGACATCATCGTCCCGGGCGCCGGGGAGCGGGTCGCCTACATCACGGTCCCGAAGACGACGAAGGCCGAGCAGCTCGCGGAGATGATCGAGTACATCCGCGAGAAGGGGGCGAAGGCCGGGATCAAGCGGGAGATCCCCATCCACGCGCTGATGGAGACGCACGGCGCCCTCCGCCAGGTCTGGGAGATCGCCGCGCTCCCGAACGTCCAGGTGCTGGACTTCGGGCTCATGGACTTCGTCTCGGCGCACCACGGCGCCATCCCGTCGTCGGCGATGCGGTCGCCGGGGCAGTTCGAACACGCGCTGCTCCACCGGGCGAAGGCGGAGACGGTGGCGGCGGCCCTGGCGAACGGCGTCGTCCCGGCGCACAACGTGACCCTGGAGCTGAAGGACACGGAGTTCATCTTCAACGACGCGAAGCGCGCCCACGACCAGTTCGGCTTCCTCCGGCAGTGGTCGATCTACCCGGCCCAGATCGAGCCGATCACGCGGGCGATGTCGCCGGCGCTGCCGGAAGTGGAAGAGGCGGAGGCGATCCTGATGAAGGCGTATGCCGCGGACTGGGGCCCGGTCCAGCACGAAGGCAGCCTCCACGACCGCGCGACCTACCGCTACTACTGGGAGCAGCTCCAGCGGGCCCGGGTGATGAACATCGAGATCCCGCCCACCATCAAGGCAGCCTTCTTCTCGTGACCCACGGCCGCGTCTCCGGGGAGCCCCGATGACCATCTACTTAGTCCGCCATGGCCTCGCGGCGGCGGGGACGGCCGAGCTTGACCCCGGGCTGGCCACGCTCGGGCACGCGCAGGCGCGGGCGGCCGCGAACCGCCTGTGGGGGGCGAACGCTGGCCGGCTTCTCGTTTCGCCGCTGCGGCGCACGCGCGAGACGGCGGAACCGATCGCGGCGGCGCTGGGGCTGGCCGAGGAGATCCGGGAGGAAGTGGCCGAAGTCTTCGACCCCTCGATGCCGGTCCAGGAGCGCCAGGCCATGATCGGCCCCTTCATGGCGGGCAAGTGGGCCGACCAACCCGAACAGCTGCGGGCGTGGCGGCGCCGGGTGGTCGATACCGTACTGGAAGCGGGGCTCGCGGCCTCGGCGGCCGGGCACGACCTCGTCATTGTCTCGCACTACATCGCCATCGGGGTCGTCATCGGCGAGTCCGTTGGGGACGACCGTGTCGTCCCGCAGCCGATGGCGAACGCCTCGATCACGACCGTCGAGGTCGGGCACGGGGGGTTCACGCTGGTCGAGGCGGCCTCGGTGACGCACCTGGCGCCGGAAGAGATAACGGGTGCGGGCAGCGCCATGGCGGGCGGCGGCAACGCGCCCCGGCAGTAAGTCGCGCCGGCTCTAGTCGCGGGACTTGCTGAGGGCGCCGAGGACGAGGAGCACGAGGATCGCCCCCATCGCCGAGATCGCGATCGAGCGGGCGTCGAGGTCGTCCACGCCGCCCCAGCCGAGTTGTGTCGCGATGAGCCCGCCGACGGCCGCGCCGGCGATCCCGATGACGGGCGTCACCAGGCAACCGCAGCCCTGTTTGCCAGCTTTCGTCGGCACGACAAGCTGGGCGATGAGCCCCGCGACCAGACCGAGGAAGACCCAGGCGAAGACTCCCATTGGCGCGGAGTATACCCGGCGGAACCACGCGTGGCCTTCGTCCCTATAATCCGCCCATGCCGGAAATCCCCGAACTCGAAGCCATCCGCGACTTCTGCAACGGCCACATCACGGGGCTGACGATCCTCTCGGTGGAGGTACGGATCCCAACGGTGGTCCGGACGGCGGCCCAGGAACTGCGGGACACGCTCCCCGGCGACTCCTTCGGGGTGGTGCTGCGGCACGGGAAGTTCCTGCTCTTCCCCCTCGCCTCGGAGCGGGTGCTTGTCATCAACCCGATGCTGACGGGGCGGTTCCAGTACCTCGACCACGGAGCCAGGCGCCATGCCCGGACCTGCATCGTGGTGGCGTTCGAAGGGGGCCGCGACCTTCGCTACGTCGACGAGCGCGTGATGGGGAAGGTCTACCTGGTGGCGGCGGACCAGCTCGCGGCCATCCCGAACTGGGCGACGAACGGCCCCGACCTGCTGGACCCCGCCCTGGACGAAGAGCGCTGGCTCGCGGGGATGAAGCGCTACCGGGGGCAGATAAAGGCGATCCTGACCAACGCCGAGTTCGTCCAGGGCATTGGCAACGCCTACAGCGACGAGATCCTCTGGGAGGCCGGGATCAATCCCTACACGCCGAAGACGGCGCTGACGGAGGATGACCTGCGGCGCCTTCACCGGGCAGCGCGGGAGGTGATGGCCTGGGCGACGCCGCTGGTCCGCGAGCGGATGGTGAAGGGCGACGTGCTCGACTACGAAGAGCGGCGCGACTTCATGCGGGTGCACCGGCTCGGCGGTCAGCCCTGCCCGCGTTGCGGCACGACGATCAGTGAGATCACAGCGAACCAGCGGATTACGAGCTTCTGCCGGACCTGCCAGCCGGGGGGGCCGTCGGTCGGTTTCCGCCGGGAGTGAACAGGCCTATGATTCGGCGCGGTAGCCGAGTTTCGGAGGGGTCTGGGAATCCATGGACGACACGTTCAAACTGCTGCTGTTCCTGCACGTCGCGGTGGTGATACTCGCGTTGGGACCGACCTTCGCCTTCCCGTTCCTGGAGGGGATCGCGAACAGGAAGGGCGTGGCCGCGACGCGCTTCGCCCACCAGTTCGAAGCGCGCCTTGAGACGATCTGGATCCGGCCCGGCGCGGTCCTGATCTTCCTGCTCGGCCTTGGGCTGATCTTCAAGGACGACGCACTGCGGGAAGACATGC
Source organism: Chloroflexota bacterium (assembly GCA_016234445.1). GTDB lineage: Bacteria > Chloroflexota > Dehalococcoidia > Tepidiformales > Tepidiformaceae. Next base: position 128,149 of record JACRBT010000016.1, read on the forward strand.
CGGTTTGGCTCACGGTCGCCACCGTCTGGTTCATCGTGACGTTCCTCACCGCGGTGTTCGTCCAGGGCCGGAACATCCAGCAAGGACTGAAGGCCCTCGAAGGCGTTCGCGACGACGCTCCCCTCCCGGAAGCCTACACGGCGGTTGCGAAGCGGATGCAGATCGTGGGAGGGCTGCTCGGCCTTTCCGTCATCGGCATCGCGTTTCTCATGATCTGGAAGCCGGGAGAGTAACGCCGGGCAAGCGAAACCCCGTGCTCAATCCTCTTCGTCCCAGTCGTCGAAGCCGGACTCTGCGCGGTCCGCCTCCTCGCACTGGGGGCGCCATTCGCAGAAGTGGCAGGCCACGCTCGGGGTCGCTTCGAACGCCGTCGTCGCCTGCATCCGGGTGGCGGCAGCCGAGAGGTAGGCAATCGTCCCCCGGGCGTCGTCGCGATTCAGCACACGCACGCGCTTGTCGCCGGTACGGAGGTTCCAGCCGATCGCGGTGACCTCCGCTTCTCGCGGGAGGTCGCGGGCTTTGCGGAGGGCTACGTGGCCGATGTCGAGCTGGGCGTCGGTGACGTCGTCCATGTCGCGGCGGCCGGTCTTCCAGTCGATCAGGCGCCAGCGGTCCCCTTCAACATGTTCGGCGCGGTCGATCCGGGCGGTGACTTCGATCCCCCCGGAGGGCCAGCGGGCGCTCGCGTCGAGTTCCGCCCAGGTGTCCGCGGCGGAGAGGGAGGCGTGGGCGTCGCAGCCGGCTTCGTAGAGTTGGAGGGCGAGGGCGTGGTATTCGGTCCCCGGGCCGGCGCATTCGTGGACGGGCATCTTGAGGTAGCTGGTGAGGACGTTGAGGCCGTCTTCGGGGCGCCCCGTCAGGCAAAGCGCCTTCATCGCCCGGTGGACGCCCGTGCCGATGACGCCGGGGCCGGCAACGATGTCCGGGGGCTTCGGGTAGCCGCTCAGGTAGCGGAACCAGTACTTCTTCCGGCACTGTTCGAAGGTGGCGATCTTGGTGTGGAAGATGCGGAAGAGGGTCATCGCCCGGGCATTGTAGGGGCGGCGGTCACGTGCGTGTGGCGGCGATGTCAGCGGCGACGCGCCGGGACACTGAAGGCCCCGGATGGCGTAGTCTTTCCCTGCCAGCTTTGGCGCCCGGAGGTAGTCGATGCCCGCTGTCCATTTCGGCGTAACCGTCCCCCAGATCAAGCGCACCTGGGAAGAGAGCCGCACCGCCGCCCTGGAGTTCGAGGCGATGGGGTACGACTCGCTCTGGGTGTGTGACCACCTCTACGGGCCGCAATCGCCCCAGCTTCCGATCCTGGAAGCGTGGTCGCTGGTATCTGCCCTCGCGGCAGTGACCAGCCGGGCCGAGATCGGCACGCTGGTGACCCCGGCGGGGATGCGAAACCCGGCCCAGCTGGGGAAGGTGATCGCGACGATCGACAACATCGCCGGCGGGCGGATCATCCCGGGCCTCGGCGCAGGCTGGATGCCGCGAGAATTCACGGACTTCGGGGTGCCGTTCCTCTCGACGGCCGAGCGGCTGGGCCAGCTGCGGGAGACCGTGCAGCTCCTGAAGCGGATGTGGTCCGAGCCCGAGGTGACCTTCGAAGGCAAGTACGTCCGGGCGACGAACGTGGTTTGCGAACCGAAGCCGGCGCGGAAGCCGCCGATCCTGATCGGGGGAGCCGGGGAGAAGGTAACGCTGAAGATCGCCGCCCGGGAAGCGGACATCTGGAACAACCTGGCCGGCCACCAGGGGGCGCTGGAACGGAAGATCCAGGCGCTGAACATGCACCTCGACCAGGCCGGGCGGGACCGCGGGAGTATCGTCATCAGCCAGCAATGCCTCGTGACGATCGCGCCGGACGAAGAGAGCGCCGGGCCGATGGTGGAGACGGCGCGCAAGATCTTCGGCGGCCACATGGGCGACCCAGCCGGCCCGATGGCGATCGCGGGCAGCCCGCGGCGCGTCCGCGAGCAGATCCAGAAGCACATCGACCTGGGCTGCACGATGTTCGTGATGGAGTTCTTCGGGAGGAGCACGCTGGAGCCGGCCCAGCTCTTCGCCGAGACTGTCCTGCCTCATTTCAAGTAACCAACCAACCGGAGGTTTTCGGGATGAACGGCAATCAACCCGGGGCGCGGCGGCGCCTGCTGCTGGCCGTGGCCGGGCTCGCAGTGATCGTGTTCGCGGGGGCATGCGGGGGCGGCGATGACGACAGCACGAACGGCGGCGATGGCAAGACGGCCGTGCCCACGGCCAGCGCCACGGCGAAGCCACTCGGCCCCGAAGAACTGGGGAACCAGGTCGCGGCTGACTACTTCACGATGCTGGGCGAAGCGGCGGCGCTCTTGGCGAGCCAGCCGACGGCGGAAGTCCTGCGGCCAAAGCTCACCGCGCTCAAGGAGAAGTACATCGCGGTGTTCGTCGCCTACGGCTACCAGCGGGAGGCGATGAGCACGGCGGACCGGGACAAGGTCGATGCCGCCCTGCGAAAGGCGGTGTTCGCCGCCCCGGCGACGGTCGTCGCGCCACTCAACGAAGCGACGACGCGCTTCCAGAAGACCGATCCCGACCTGGCCCAGACCGTCGTCTCGCTCAACATCCTCACCCAGTACGCCGCGTTCGACCTCCTGAAGAAGCAGGAGCCGAAGGAGGCGGAGCGCCTCGGGATCAAGTGAGCGCCGGGTCCTTACCGCGCCAAAGGAGCGCCGGTGATACGGTGGTTCGCAGAAGACGATGCCCGACGAACTGCCCGACGAACGTCCCCAGCGGCGGCGCGAGTACAGCGGCGCCGGTTCGACCCTTGGCGCGGCGGCCGTCATCGTCCTGGCCGTCGGGCTGGCGATCTGGTGGTTCGAAATGCGCGGCGGCGAACCGGTGGACGCGGTCGACGCAGGGCCGGGGATCGTGGAACTCGCGGCCGAGCTGAACCCGACCGGGAAGCCTCCGGCGGCGGAGCCGGGACGGGCAGCGCCGAACTTCGCCCTGCGGACACCCGCCGGCGAACTGATCCAGCTGGATAGCTATCGCGGGAGCTACGTACTCATCAACTTCTGGGCGTCGTGGTGCGGCCCCTGCCGTGGAGAGACCCCCGACCTGCAGCTGTTCTATGAAAGCGCCAACGGCGGCCCCCTGAGGGCGCGGCCGGCTCCGGCGCGTGTCCCGCTGGTTGTCCTCGGGGTGAACCAGCAGGAGGACGCCGCGACCGCAGAGACGTTCGCCAGGCAGTTCGACGTGACCTACCCGATCGTCCTCGACCGCGCCGGCGAGGTGTCGACCGCCTACCGGGTCGGGGGGTTGCCGGTGACGTTCCTGGTGAGCCCAGAGGGGGTCATCCTCAAGGTCTATCCGCGCCGGGTCGAAGCTGACGACCTGGCCGCCCTCCAACGCGAGTACCTCAACTGATGGCGACTGACGCCCGCCCGGTTGCGAAGGCATCTCCCGGCCCGGGGCTGGACCCCTTTCGCGCCGCCTGGAACCTCCTCACCAACGTAAAGTTTGCACTCCTCCTGGTGGGCACGGCCACCGCGGCCGGGCTTGTCGGGGTGGTCATCCCCCAGGTGCCGGCGCCGATGCGGTCGAACCCGGCGGCGAAGGCGGCATGGCTCGAACTCCAGCGCCACGACTACGGCTCGCTGACCACGTCCATGGACCGGCTGGGCCTGTTCGACGTCTTCCACACCGCCTGGTTCAACGGGCTCTGGATCGTGATCGTCGCGGCGGTGACGGTCTGCACCGTCAGCCGGTTCATGCCCACCGCCCGGAGCGTCCACCGCCCGCCGAGGACGGTCGGCGACGGCTACTTCGAGGCGGCCCACCACCGCGCCAGCTTCTCCCACGCCGGGGGCGCCGAGGCGATCGAACGAGAGCTCCGGCGGCGGCGCTACCGCGTCGAGCGGACGGCCGAGCGTGGCGGTGCAACCTACCTCTTCGCCGAACGATTCGCCTGGAGCCAGTACGGCACCTTCGTCAGCCACCTTGCCCTCCTGATGCTGCTCGTGGGGGGGCTGCTGACCAAACTCGTTGGCTTCGACCGGACGCTCGCTCTCGCCGAGACGGCCTCGGCGGCGCCGGTCTTCACTGACCCCGGACCGGGCCAGATCTTCGTGCGGATGGTCGACGCCTATCGCGGGCAGGACGGCTCGGGGAACATCGTCGACTACCACAGCATCATCGAGGTCCGGCGGGGCGACGAGGCGAAGACCTGCAAGACGACGGTGAACGATCCCTGCCACGCCTTCGGCTACAAGATCCACCAGGCAGCGTTCTTCGACGACATCGGCCGCCTGCGGGTGACCGGCCCCGACGGCCGGGTGCTGTTCGACGACGTGCTCGACTTCAACGCCAAGGCCACGGCCGTGCCCCACATTGTCGCCAGGAAGGGCGCAGCGACGGTGTTCGACGCGCCGGTCGCGCAGACGGGCACGATCGACGGTGGCGCCGCGGGAGCGGCCGATGACATCGCCCTCGGGACCGTCCGGACGTCGGAGGGCGACAGCCTCCTCGTCGGCTGGCGGGTCGTCGGCGGGACTTTGAAGGCTTTCCTCTTTACCGGTTCGGACGGGCTCGACCTGGCGCCGGGCGTCCCGGTGACGGAGCAGGGGCTGACGGTGGAGATGACACGGGCGCAGACGATCCCCGCGATCACGATCGACGACATGCCCGGGGCGGCGGATGGCCGGGCGGTCATCCAGATGCCGGTGGACAGCAGCGGGGCGGCATTCCTGGTCGCCGCCGGGATCGACGAAGGCGCGGTCGTCCTCAGGGAGGGCGCCAACTACGTCTCCAGCCAGGGGTATGGCTATACCTTCGGTGGGCGGATCGAGGCCTCGGGGGTGAGCGTCCGGCGCGACCCCGGGGACACGTTCATCTGGATCGCGGTGGCGATGGCGATGCTCGGGCTGGGGGTCACCTTCTACGTGCCCCGGCGGCGCCTCTGGGTCCGGGTGACGCCGGGGCGGACGTGGATGGCCGGCCAGGCCGAGCGGACGACACGGTTCGGCAGGGAACTGCGGCAGCTGGGCGTCGCGTTGGGTTCGACAGACGCGCTCAGACCCGAGGACCTCGAGGATTGACGGGGCGACAGGAGCTGTCGCGGCGGTGAGGTAGTCTCGCCTGCGCCACGTTGGGCCAGGAGATGCAGATCATGACGCCGTCCATGGAAGCCGACCTTCGCCGCCAGTCCGTCGCGTTCTTTCGCGCGCCCCACGAAGACCACAACCGCCGCCCCATGCGGACGACGATGCGGGACCTCCGCACCCGCGCGAGCCGGCGGCGGTGGAACTTTTTCATGCGTTCGTGCCTGGGCTGGGAGTGGTAGGGGAGGGGTGACAAAGGTCACGAAAAAAGCCTCTTGACAACCTTGCGGGCCGGAGTAATGTGATGGTCAGACAGCGGCCGGGCCCACCTCCGGAATCACCACCGGAACACCCGCCACCGCGAGGACCGAAGGAGGCAGGGAAGCCATGCGAAGCAAGCTTCACAGCTTCTACGGAGTCTGGATAGTGCAGAAGTAGGGTCCGCTTGCGGCGGACCGGACACTGCAACCGTCCGAGGCAAGACGCCTTCGCACGAGATGCACAATTCCCGGACGCACCAAGCCCTGCACGACGCAGGCGCGACCGGATCGCTCCCCAAGGGAGCGGCACAAGCGGGGGCAGCAGCGGGCGGGACTCGCCACCCTGCAGCCGCCCGGCGGCAGAGTGGGTAGAGCAGAAGATACAGGCCCCGGTGCGAATCGGGGCCTGTTTGCGTCCCCGGCACAGGAAGCCCTGAGCGCGGCCTTTCCCGCCGCGGTTGAGTGCGACAACCAGCCGGCATACGCTCCCGGGGTGAGGCGGCTTCCCCTGCTCCTGGCCCTTGCCATCGTCGCGAACCTGCTCGCCGCCGCCTGCGGGGGCTCCCCGGCCGCGCCGGCCGCGACCGTGACGCCCGAAGCGACGGCGACTCCGGGCCCGAATGTCCTCACCGTCCGTGGTCCCGATGGGCAGTCGGCGCGGGTGACGGTGGAGTTCGCGGTGACCCCGGAGGAGCGTCAGAAGGGGCTCATGTTCCGCGAGGCCCTGGCGGCTGACGCGGGGATGCTGTTCGTCTTCCCGCGCGACAACGCGGGCGGCTTCTGGATGAAGGACACGCTCGTGCCGCTCACGATCGCCTACATCGACGCCTCCGGGACGGTGCAGGAGTTGCGAGAGGGCGTGCCACGGGACCTGACGAACCTGCGGCCGGCGGCGGCCTACCGCTACGTGCTCGAAGTGAACAAGGGCTGGTTCGAAGCCAACGGCCTTGGGGTCGGCGCCCACGTGGAATTGCCGAGCGGCACGCCGACGCTCGTTCGCTGACAAGGACCGGCCGTGCCGGTTGCGCCCGCGCTCCGTAGAATCGGACGCACTTCACGAACGAGGATGACGATGACGCTCAAGGGACGCGTGGCGCTTGTGACCGGCGGGGGCCGCGGGATTGGCAAGGCGATTTCGATGGGCCTGGCCGAGGACGGCGCGGCGGTGGCGGTGAACTACCGCAAGGACAAGGAGGCGGCCGAAGCGACCGCGGCCGAGATCCGGGCGGCGGGCGGCCGGGCACAGGCCTACGGCGCCTCAGTCGACAACTGGGACGAAGACGCGGCGATGGTCGCGGCGGTGCTCAAGGACTTCGGCCACATCGACATTCTCGTCAACAACGCTGGGATTGCCAGCCGCGGGCAGTCGGTCCACGACACCGACCCGGCGGAGATGGAGCGCGTGGTCCGGACGCACGCCTTCGGGCCGTTCTACCTGGCGAAGCTGGTGCTCGATTCGATGCGGGGGCAACCGCGTGGCGACATCATCGCGATTTCGAGCGTGGCCACCATGCGGTTCGCCGGCAACGGCAGCCCCTACAACATGGGCAAGGCGGCCCTGGAGGCGCTGGCCCTGACGCTCTACAAGGAAGAACGCCAGCACAACATCCACGTCAACATCGTCGCCCCGGGGCTGGTGGAGACGGAGATGGGCAAGCGCCTTGCGCGCGCGACGATGGGGGCGACGGACCTTCGCGAACTCGACAAGACGATGCCCTATGGCCACGTCTGCCAGCCCGAGGAAGTGGCCGACGTCGTCCGCTACCTGGTCAGCGACCGCGCCAGCTACGTCACCGGCCAGAAGATCAATGTCGACGGCGGCGGCAACATCTGGAGCTGAACGCGCGCCCGGGGATGGTGTGATGGCGATACCACCGGCAGTGCTCCGGGAGATGCAAGAGGTCGGGCGGGACCTCTACCGGCTGGCGCTGGTCACCAGCCACGGCGGGAACCTGAGCGTCCGGGACGGCCACGGCATGTGGATCACCGGGACGGGCACGATGCTCGGCCACCTTGAGGCGCGCCACATCAGTTTCGTCCACGCCAACGGCAGCCACGAAGGCCCGCCGCCGTCGAGCGACACGGTGCTGCATTCGACGGTCTATGCGCTCGGCGGCGTCGACTCGGTGGTCCACGCCCACCCACGGCACGCGATCGCGCTTTCGTTCGACACCGACCTTTTCGTGCCGCCGGACTTCGAAGGTCAGCTTCACCTGCAGGACGTGCCGGTTGTGCCGCTGGGGCCGACGCAGGTGGAGCAGATCACGATGGCGCTGCAGTCGCGGCGGGTGGTGTTGCTGCGCGGGCACGGGGCCTATGCGAAAGGCCAGACGCCGTGGGAGGCGCTCCACTGGGTGACCGCGCTCGAGGAGAGCGCTCACATCGCCTGGCTCCGGGGCGCGGGGCGGCAGGCGTGACTCGCGCCCCGGAGCGGCCGTGGACCCTGTAGCGGCGCTCAAGCGGATCGCCTTCTTGCTCGAACGGGCGGGCGAACCGACCTACCGGGTGCAGGCGTTCCGGCGGGCAGCGGCGGCACTGGAGGCGCTCGGCGCGGCGGAGGTCCAGGCGCTGGCGGCCCGGGGCGCGCTCCGGCAGGTGCCGGGGATCGGCGAGAAGACGGCGGCGGTGGTAGCGGAAGCCCTTGCCGGCCGGACGCCCGCGTACCTGGCGCGGCTCGAAGCGGAGGTGGCTGCCCCTGCCAGCTTCGGCGAAGGCCTGGACGCCGCCGCTAGCGCCCTGCGCGCGGCCCTCCGGGGCGACTGTCACGTCCATTCCGACTGGTCGGACGGCGGCAGTTCGATCCGCGACATGGCGGAAGCGGCGCGTGACCTTGGGCACGGCTACATGGTCCTGACCGACCATTCGCCACGGCTGAAGGTGGCCCGCGGACTCAGCGCAGCCCGGCTCCGCGAGCAACTCGAGGTTGTGGCGCAGCTCAACCGCGTCCTCGCGCCCTTCCGCATCCTGACCGGCATCGAAGTCGACATCCTCGACGACGGCAGCCTCGACCAGGAGGACGGGCTCCTGGGGCAGCTTGATGTCGTCGTCGCGAGCGTGCACAGCAAGCTCCGGATGGAGCGCCCGGAGATGACCCGGAGGCTGGTCGCGGCGGTCGCGAACCCGCACATGGACATCCTCGGGCACGTCACGGGGCGGATGAGGACGGAGGGCAAGGACCGGCCGGAGTCGGAGTTCGACCCGGAGATGGTCTTCGCGGCGTGCGCGATGTTCGACAAGGCGGTGGAGATCAATTCGCGGCCGGAGCGGCTGGACCCGCCGCCGGCTGTGCTCGGGGTTGCGGTGGAGTCGGGTTGCCGGTTCGCGATCGACAGCGACGCGCACGCGCCCGGGCAACTGGCGTGGCTTGGGAACGGCTGCGCGATTGCGGCGGGGGCCGGGATCGCGGCGGAACGGCTGGTGAACACGCTCGACGCGGCGGCGTTGGCGAGGTGGGCAGGCGGGCACGAGCGGGGAGGGTGACATGCTTCGACGTTGTCTTTACTATCGGGTAGGGCGGCGGACAGTGGTCTTTACTACGCTCGGTGCATGGCAGTGACACAACTCCGGCCCCGGCCCCATCTCTACGACCCCGGCTGGACGCCGCGGCAGCGGCAGGTGCTCGATTTGCTCGCGCGGGGGCGGACCAACCCCCAGATCGGCGAAGCCCTGGGCATCAGCCTCGACGGTGCGAAGTGGCACGTTTCCGAGGTGATCACGAAGCTGGGCGTCGACTCGCGGGAGGAGGCAGCGGAGTACTGGCGCCAGTACAACGGTCTCCCGGCGCGGCTCCATCGCGTCTTCGCCGGTGTCGCTTCGATGGCGGGCCTCAAGTGGGCGGCGACCGCGGTGGGCGTCGTTGTGCTGGCGGCGGCTATCGCGGTAGGGGCGGCGATCTTCGCGAACCTCCGGGACGGTGAAGGCGACAACGAGGCCGCTGCGCCCGGCGATGTCGACACCACGGCGCCGACGCCGGGCGCGGGCGGTACCACGACTCCGTCGCCGGGTGGACAGGGCGGCGCCCTCAGCCTGGGCGGCAGCGCGACCCTCCCGGCGAACCTCGCGTTCTACTACTTCAGCGCGCCGCCCCAGAGCGACGCCGGCTACGACGGCCGCATCATCCGGGCCTACCGCGACGCCGCGGGCACGCTGCACAAGGACGACGTCTTCGCCTTCTTCAGCGCGCGCGGGGAGAAGCCCCACGACTACGCCTTCGACAGCCGCATGGGCGAAATCGTTGCCGCTGTCTGCCAACAGCCGCCGGCCTGCACGCAGGTCGGCCCCGCCCTGGCATCCGCGCGGGCGACCGTCTACCACAGCCTCGACGGCGGCGTGACCTGGGCCGAATACGGCGAGGTCACGGGCGCGGGCAGCTTCATCGCGGTATTCCCGGGCGGGGCGCTCAGGGCGACACCCGTCCAGGAAGCCAGTGGCGGCCAGTCGGTCCGCTACTCGCTCTTCCCCTCCGGCGTGGAAGTGTTACCGCCGGCCGGCGACTACAGCCTCTACCCATACAACGTGCCCGGCCTTGGCCTGACCTGGACGAACGCGAAGGGCGTGGTCTACGACGCCATGGGCCAGGAGGTCCTTCGCCTGCAGCTGGACACCAGCGCGGTCACGGCCCCGAAGCTGCTCGGCTTCAGCAACGGCGAGCTGACGGCGAGCTGGAGGCGCCAGAGCGAGCTCATCATCGGCACCTTCGCGAGCGACGGGACGCTGAAGACGAGCTACACCTGGGCCGCCAACCAGGACCTCCAGCCCGTCCGGCTCGCCGGCGTGAACACAGTCGCCGGGAGCGTCCAGACCGAGAGCTCCAACAACGCGATGCACGGAGCGATCATCGACCTCGCCACGAACACGATCCGCCCGCTCCCGGACCTGGACGACCGGTCGAGCACCTTCACCGTCTCGACCGTCGCGGGGCCGTTCCTCCGCGTGACCAGCGCCGGCGACTGCCTGAACGTGCGCGAGCAGCCTTCGACCAGCGCCGCGGTCGTCGGCTGCTACGCGGACAACGTCGTCTTCAAGGATGGGGGCGAGTCGAAGCAGGCGGACGGCAAGACCTGGCTGGCGGTGGAGACGCCCACCGGGAAGCCGGGATGGGCAGTGGCCGACTACCTCAGCCGGTGACCAAACCCATCAGAAGACGGCGATCGGGTTGACGGGGCTGCCGGTGCCGCCGCGGACGTGGAGGGGGTTCACCGTGAGGAGGAACTCCCAGCGGCCCTCTTCGGCGCAGGCTTCCGCCAGCGGTTCGAGGCGCGCGTTGTCGAGCAGCGGCAGGCCCATGTAGACGATGGCGATGACGTGGACAGGACCGCCCGGCCGCGGGGGCTCTTCGAACATCCGGTACCCCGAGGGGCGGGCGTCCAGCTGGTCCCAGCCGAGGAGGGCCGCGTCGTGCTTCTTCAGCACCGGGCAAACGTCGGCGTGGAGCCCGGGCTGCGGGCGCTGGCCGGGGACGTTCTCGGGGTGGGCCGCGTAGAACGCCTGTCGGCCACTGTGGACGATGACGGCGTCGCCCGGGCGGAGCTCCACGCCCTGGGCCACGGCGGCGGCTTCGAGCTCCCAGCCGCGGACGGGCTCTTCGATCGTCACAAACGGGACGCCCCGGAAGCGGGGGATGTCGATGAGGACGCCGCGGGTGGTGATCCCGTTCGACCAGGCGTCGACGGCGCCGAACTTCGCGCCGAGGCTGGTGACGTCGGTGGCGGGCTGGCCGTTCCAGCCCTTGCCCTCCCAGAAGATGTGGCAGAGGGCGTCGACGTGGGTCGTCGCATAGCCGTGGAAGAGGAGGCCGATGTAGTCGACCGAGGCGTCGGCCCAGGAACGGACGTAGTGCTGGGCCGGGTTCCAGTTGCCGGGGCCGCCGGTGGTGTTCAGGGGATGCGCCAGCGAGACGGCGCGTCCGGATTTCACCAGGGAGGCCGCATGGCGGCGGACCGCGGGCGTGATCAGGTTGACGGTGCCGGCGTTGTCGCTGGGGCCCCAGCGGCCCCAATTGCTGCAGGAATCGAGGTAGGAACGGACTTCGTCTTCGCTCGGGAGCGGGGGAGGGGTGGCCATGATGCGCCTCCGGGAAAGGGTGGGCGCATCGTAGCGGTCTCCGGGGACGAAGTCTCGCTAACCGCCCCCGGCGACGCCTTCGGTGTGTGGAGTGCCCGGCGGAGGGCTCACCGCGCGTGCCCCGGAGGCCCGCCGGTAGAGCTCGATCGCGATGATGGCGACGACGCAGAACGCGCCCTGGAGCACGAGCATCTCCTGGATGCCGACGTGGTCGGCCATGATCCCGATGGGGAGGGCGGCGAGCCCGAAGAGGCTCCAGCTCATCATGTTCATCGACTGGACGCGGCCGTGGTACTCATGGTCGGTGAGGGTCATGACGAGCGAGTTGTTGAGCGACTGGAAGGCGCTGGCGAGGGCGCCGACGAAGAACATCGCGACGAGGCCGACGGCGAAGGTGGAGGACGCTCCCAGGCCGATGAGGGCGAACCCGAACACGATCCCCGCGAGGGGCTGATAGAGGAACGATCGCTTCTGGCTGGCCCCGGCCACGATCACGGTGGCGATCACGGCGCCGACCGCGCCGACCGACGAGAGGGTCCCGAGGCCGCCTGCGCCGACACCGTAGACGTCCTTCGCGATCGAGGGGAGGAACGACTGGTAGGGGAAGCCGACCATGACCACGGCGAACGAGGCGAGGATGAGCAGCCCGACGTTGGGGCGGGCGTAGACGTACCTGAGGCCGTCCGTGAGGTCGGCAAGCGGCGAGCGGGGGGTGTCACGCTTCTTCGGGTTCCCCGGCGGCAGCCAGAGCATGAAGATGGTGGCGACGATGAAACCGAGGGTCGTGATCAGGTAGACGCCGCCGGTGCCGATCGCCGAGACGGCGATGAACATGCCGGCGAGGGAGGGCCCGATGACGCGGGTGCTGTTCATCGAAAGCTGCTGGAGGACGACGGCGTTGCCGAGGCGGTCCTTGTCGATGAGGTCGCTGATGAAGGCCTGGCGGGCGGGGCCGATGAAGGAGAAGCCGACACCCTGGACCACGCCGGCGACGATGAGCATCCAGTAGGCGATGTTGTCTGTGTAGATCATCGCTGCCACCCAAACCGAGTTCGAGGCGATGATCAGCTGGCAGACCATGAGGACGCGGCGCTTTGGGAGGCGGTCGGCGATGACCCCGCCCCAGAGCGAAAGGAGGAGCTGGGGGACGCCGAAGGCGAGCATGACGCCGCCGAGCGCGGAGTTCTTGTGAGTGAGGTCGAAGGCGAGGTATCCCCGGGCGATGACCTGCATCTGCATTCCGAGGAACGAAAAGATGTTCCCGAACCAGAGGAGCCGGAAGCGTGGGTCTTCGAGCGAGACGAAGGTCCGGGGCAGGGCCACGCGCGTACTCTCACTCTCACGTTAAGGTTGCGGCCTGTCCAGACTACCACGGCAGCGGCCACCCGCGCGACCGGACGGCGGTTCAGGCGCCGGTGATGTCGCGGAGGTGGCCGAGGACGTGGCCGACGGCGACTGTGCGCAGGACTTCGGCGACGGTGCCGGTCACGCCCCCGGCGGAGCGGATGGGGGTGGCCAGCCGCGCCTCGTCTGCCCCCTGGACCGCGCCCACGAGCGCCGCCCGGTTGCGCGCGAACTCGGCGAGCAAGTCCGCGATGGAGGCTTCCGCGCGCTTCTCCACCTGGCGGGCGTTGTAGGCGTCGATCCCGCCTTGAGCCGTGCGGGTCGGCGGGTCCCCTGCGCTCGGGGCTGGCGTGGCGGCGATTTCCAACAGGCGCGGGTAGCTCCATTCGATCGCGGCGACGTGGGCGAGCACCTGGCGGGCGGTCCAGCCGTTCTCATAGCAGCCGCGGTCGAAGTTGGCAGTGGGAAGGGCGCGAAGCTGCTGGAGGACGGCGTCACCGCTGGAGCGGAGATCGGCCAGCAGGGCGTCTCTGGTTGGCGTGGACATTGCGCGTCTCCCGTGTGTTGTCTCCCGGCGAAGGAAGTCTAGGCGCCACCGCGCTGGTTCGCGAGGAGCGCCTGGACAGCGCGGGCGACCGGCCCCTGCTCGTCGTGGATGGTGGTTTCGATGATACCGATGCCGTAGGGCTCGGCGCCGCTGTGGGCGGCCAGGCAAATCCATTCGCCCACCGCCGGGCGATGGACGTAGAGGGTGATGTCGGTGTTGATGAAGCCCATCCGGTCGCTGTCGGTGCGGATGTGGCTGATGCCGTTGGCGAAGTCGGAGGTGGCGGCAACGCGGACCAGGGGCGAGATCTCTTCGCCTTCGACGAAATCGCAGGGGATGCGCACCCACGCAGTCGAGCCGCCGCCCCCGGAACCGCCAGCGACGTGGCGCACTTCGACGGTCGAATGGAAGCCCGGGAACCGCGGGACGGAGTCGGCCCCGAGCCCTGTGCGCGAGGCGATGCCCGCGGGTCCAGGGGGTGGGCTGCCGCCGAGCCGGGCGGAATCGGGCAGGCCCACTTGCGCCGGCTGGAGGAGCAGCCCCGTGGCGCGGCTGACGGCGGTGTCCCCGGCGAAGAGGGCGGCGTCGCAGACGTGGATGCGGCGGCCGCTGCGGACGGTGTCGACGCGCACCCGGAGCGGCTCCTGGGGCACCGGCCGGAAAAGGTCGATGGTGAGGCGGACCACCATCATCCCGGGGGAGGGGCGGGCGTTTTCGATCGCGCGGGCGAGGAGGCCGGCTGCGGGCCCGCCGTGGAGGAGGCCGGCGCCCCAGGGGCTGCAGGCGCGTTCGGTGGGCACGAAGGCGTCCCCGTCGCGGGTGAAGATGGCATCGGGCACTTGTTGCTCCGTCGTTGGTGGTGGGCGGTGGGTGTAGCGCGAATGTAGACGACCGGGGAGCGTGGCGCATCGGGGCCCCTCACCCCGGCCCTCTCCCCCTTTCGGGGGCGAGGGAGAGGCCGCCGTCGACGGCGCTACAGCGCGGCGGGGCCGTCCTTGAGGAGGCGGAGGAAGGTGTCTTCGTCGATCGTGCGGACGCCGAGTTGTTCCGCTTTCGCGAGCTTGGTCCCGGCTTCGGCGCCGACGACGAGGAAGTTGGTGGATTTGGAGATGGAGCTGCCGACCTTGCCGCCGTGCTCACGGATGCGGTCTTCGGCTTCCTGGCGGGAGAGCTGTTCGAGGCGGCCGGTGACGACGATCGTGAGCCCCGCAAGCTGGTCGCCGGCGGGTTCGGGCATACCGCCTCCGAAGTCGACGCCGTGCGCTTTCAGGCGGGCGACGACTTCGCGGTTTCCGGGGCTGGCGGCCCAGTCGGCGATCGACTTCGCGACCACCGGGCCGATGCCTTCGACTTCCTGGAGGGCCTCGGCGGGGGCGTCGAGGATGGCTTCGAGGTTGCGGAAGTGGGTGGCGAGGACCCGCGCCGTTTCGTAGCCGACATGGCGGATGCCGAGGGCGAAGATGACGTTCGTGAGGGGGCGGGCCTTGCTCTTCTCGATGCCGGCGATGAGGTTTTCGGCGCTCTTCGTGGCCATCCGTTCGAGGGCTGCTATCTGGTCGACGGTGAGGTCGTAGATACCGGCCGCGTCGCCGACAAGGCCTTCGCGAAAGAGGGTGTAGGCCATCTTTTCGCCGAGGCCCTCGATGTCCATGGCGCCGCGCGAGGCGAAGTGTTCGAGGAGCCGGACGCGCTGGACCGGGCAGGCGGTGTTGGGGCAATAAACGGCGACTTCCTCCGGGTCGCGGGCGACTTCGGCGTCGCAGGAAGGGCAGCGGGCGGGCATCTCCCATTCCACCTCGGCGCCCGTGCGGAGGCTGAGGACGGGGGCGACGACCTGGGGGATGACCTCGCCGGCGCGCTGGACGACGACGGTGTCGCCTTCGCGGATGTCCTTGCGGCGGATGTCCTGTTCGTTGTGGAGGGTGGCCATGCCCACGCGCGCGCCCCCGACGAAAACCGGGTCGAGGACGGCGTAGGGGGTGAGGACGCCGGTGCGGCCGACGTTGACCTCGATCCGGAGGAGCTTCGTCGTCCGCTGCTGGGGCGGGAACTTGAACGCGGTGGCCCAGCGCGGTTCGCGGCCGGCGACGCCCATCCGGTCCCAGTCGCGGGTGTCGTCGACCTTGAGGACGACGCCGTCGATGTCGTAGTCGAGGCGTTCGCGCTCCTTCCCCCACCAGGCGATGCGCTGGAGGGCGTCGTCGGCCGAATCGTGGCGGCGGGCTTCCGGGTTGACGTTGAAACCCATCCCGTGGAGCCAGGCGAGGGTTTCGTGGTGGCTCTCGGGGCGGGCGCCGTCCACCCAGCCGAGCTGGTAGACGAAGATCGCCAGGGGACGGCCGGCGGTGACAGACGGATCCTTCTGGCGGACCGAGCCGGCCGCGGCGTTGCGGGGGTTGGAGTAGAGCGGCAGGGGCTTCTTTCCCTCCCGTTCGCGCGCCTGGTTGGTCTCGGCGATCTCGTTGTTCATGGCTTCGAAGCCGGACTTCGGCATGAAGACTTCCCCCCGGACTTCGAGGCGTTCCGGCGGGTGGCCCTGGAGGACGAGGGGGATGGTCTTCAGGGTGCGGAGGTTGGCGGTGACGTTTTCGCCGTGGCGGCCGTCGCCCCGGGTGGCGCCCTGGACGAACCTGCCGCCTTCGTAGACGAGGGCGATGGCGAGGCCGTCGATCTTGGGCTCGGAGGTGATGGCGAAGTCCTCACGCTCGATTCGTTCGGCGGCGCGGCGGTGCCAGGCCCGGAGTTCTTCCTCGCTGAAGCAGTTGCTGAGGGAGAAGAGCGGCAGCCTGTGTTCGACGGTTTCGAAGGCGGCGAGGGGCGCGGCGCCGGTGCGCTGGGTGGGCGAATCCGGGGTGATGAGCTCCGGGAAGCGCGTCTCGATGGCACGGAGCTCGTTCATCAGCTCGTCGTACTCGGCGTCGGCGATCTCGGGCTGGTCGAGCTGGTAGTAGCGGTAGTTGTGGTAGTTCAGCTGCGACCGGAGCTCTTCGCTGCGGAGACGGGCGGCGTACTGGTCGAGGGCGGCGACGTCGGCCATGCGGGCATTGTAGGCGATAGACGCGTCATCGCCCGTCGCACGTCTGGTACACTGGCTGTTCTGATGGATGGGCCGGTTGTCATCATCGACTACGGGGCGGGGAACCTCCGGAGCGTGGCGCGAGCCGTCGCGAAGGTGGACAGCACCCCCGTGGTCTCCGCCGACCCGGCCGACATCGACCGCGCGGGGGCGCTGATCCTTCCCGGGGTGGGCGCCGCGGCCGACACGATGTCGAACCTGGAGTCGCGCGGGCTGGTCGACCCCGTGCGCGAGTACATCGCCGCCGGGCGGCCGTTCCTGGGCGTCTGCATGGGGCTCCAGGCGCTGCTCGACTGGTCGGAAGAGGGCGACGGGCAGGATTGCCTCGGCGTCGTCCCCGGCGAGGTCCGCCACTTCCCCAAGGACGCCGGCCTGAAGATCCCCCACATGGGATGGAACACGGTCGACTGGCTCTACGACCACCCGGTGACGGAAGGCATCGCCAGCGGGAGCTACTTCTACTTCGTCCACAGCTTCTACCCGGTGCTGGACGACCAGTCGTACGCGCTCGGGATGACGGAATATGGGGTCGCATTCCCGAGCGTGCTGGCCTTCGAAAACGTGGTCGCGACCCAGTTCCACCCGGAAAAAAGCAGCGACGACGGGCTCCGGTTCTACGGGAACTTCATCCGCTGGGCGCGGTCCGAAGACTTCCCGCTCGTGCACCCCACCTTCGCGACGCTGGCCGGGCGATGAGCTTCGAAGTCATCCCGGCAATCGACCTGCGTGGCGGGCGCTGCGTCCGGCTGCTTCACGGCGACTACGCGAAGGAGACGCAGTATTCGGACGACCCGGTGGCGATGGCGCGGAAGTGGGAAGCGCTCGGCGCCCCGCGGCTCCACGTGGTGGACCTCGATGGCGCCCGCGGCGGCGCCCCCGTCAACGACGCAATCATGGCCCGGATCTGCGCGGCCCTGGCGATCCCGGTCGAGGTTTCCGGCGGGATCCGGACCCTCGACGCGGTCGATGCGGCCTTCGCCTACGGGGCGGCGCGGGTGCAGCTTGGCAGCGCCGCCGTCCGCGACCCGGAACTGGTGCGGCAGGCGGCGGCACGGCACCCCGGCGCGATCGTCGTCTCGATCGACGCGAAGGGCGGCGAGGTGGTCACCGACGGCTGGCTGAAGGGCACCGGCCAGGGGGCACTGGAGCTGGCGAAACGGATGGTCGAACTTGGCGTGCCGCGGATCATGTTCACCGACATCGGGCGCGACGGGGCGCTCACCGAACCGAACTTCGAGGCGCTGGAGGCGTTCGTCCGCGAGCTGACGGTGCCGGTGGTTGCCAGCGGCGGCGTCGCGAAGGTGGAGCACCTTGTGCGGCTCGCCGAGATCGGATGCGAGGGAGCGATCGTGGGCAAGGCACTCTACGAGGGCGCGGTCGACCTCCCGGAGGCGCTGGCGGCGGTGGCGGAGATGGCGCCATGCTGACGCGACGGATCATCCCCTGCTTCGACGTCGACCGCGGGCGGGTGGTGAAAGGCGTCTCGTTCGTCGAACTGCGCGACGCCGGCGACCCGGTGGAGCTGGCCCGCCTCTATGACCGCGAGGGCGCCGACGAACTCGTCTTTCTCGACATCACCGCCTCCTCCGACGACCGGGCGACCGTCTACGACATGGTGGCGGCGACGGCGGACCAGGTGTTCATCCCGTTCACGGTTGGCGGCGGGATTCGGAGCGCGACGGACATGAAGGTAATGCTCGAACTGGGGGCGGACAAGGTGAGCATCAACACGTCGGCGGTCCAGAACCCCGACCTCATCAACGAAGGCGCCTACCGTTTCGGGAGCCAGTGCATCGTCGTTGCCGTCGACGCCCGGGCGGTGCCGGGCAAGCCCGGGCAGTGGGAGGTGTTCGTCCACGGCGGGCGCACGCCGACCGGGCTGGACGCAGTCGCGTGGTCGAAGGACGCGGTCGCGCGCGGGGCCGGCGAGTTGCTGGTGACGAGCATGGACACCGACGGCCACCTGAAGGGCTACGACATCGCGATGCTGCGGGCGATCAGCGAGGCCGTGACGGTGCCCGTCGTGGCTTCCGGTGGCGCTGGCGGGCCGCAGCACATGGTCGAGGCGCTGACCGAGGGGAAGGCGGACGCTGTGCTGGCGGCGAGCATCTTCCACTTCGGCACCTACAGCATCCGCGAAGTGAAGGACCACCTGGCGGCGGCGGGGCTGCCCGTCCGGCCGGTGCG
Source organism: Chloroflexota bacterium (assembly GCA_016234445.1). GTDB lineage: Bacteria > Chloroflexota > Dehalococcoidia > Tepidiformales > Tepidiformaceae. Next base: position 146,695 of record JACRBT010000016.1, read on the forward strand.
GGCGCAGGCGGAGGGCCACGCGTAGCCGGGCCGCACGCGCGTGTGTGCGTGACCCGGCGACCCCCATCCGTGAGATTCGAACACCCACGCCGGTCCGGGAAAGAACCGGTCCGGCGTCACCCTGGAGGATGAGTTGTCAGAAGAAACGATCATGAGCTTCGACGAAAAGGGGCTGATCCCGGCGGTCGTGCAGGACGCGGACACGGGCGAGGTGCTCGTGCTCGCCTGGATGAACCGCGAGTCGATCGCCCACACCTACAAGACGGGCCACGTGACCTTCTGGAGCCGCTCCCGGGACGAGCTCTGGGAGAAGGGGGCGACGAGTGGCAACGTCCTCAAGTTCGTGAGCCTCTGGAAGAACTGCGAGGCGAACTCGTTCCTGGTGCGGGCGCGGCCGGTGGGGCCGACCTGCCACACGGGCAACCAGTCGTGCTACTACCGCGAGTTCGACCCGGCGGCGGACCTGCCGGGGGAGTGAACCCGTTGGCGAAGCCCGACTACACGTCGTTCGCGTTTCCGGCGCCGCCGGGGGGGCGGCCGTACGTCGTCATCAACATGGTGATGTCGGTCGACGGGAAGACGGTGATCGAGGAGACAGAGGCGGGGATCGGGTCGGCGGTGGACCAGCGGCTGATGCGCGAGCTGCGGGTGAACGCGGACGTCGTGCTCGCGGGCGCGGGGACGCTGCGGGCGAGCGGGGCGTCGTCGCGGCTGGGAGACCCGGCACTGGAGGCGATCCGCACGGGCGCGGGGAAGCCGCCTTCGCCGGTGGCCGCGGTTGTCTCGCGCATGGGCGACCTCCCCCTGGAGCGGATCTTCTTCACGGCGCGTGACTTCGATGCCGTCGTCTACCTGTCGGCGGGGTGCCCGGAGGAGCGCGCGGCGGCGGTCGTCGCCACGGGGCGGCCGGTGGTGCGACTCCCGGCGGGGGCGGAGTTGCCGGCGATGCTGCGCCACATGCGGGACGAGCTCGGGGCCTCGGTCGTGCTGGTCGAGGGCGGACCCGAGATCAACGCGGGGCTCTTCGCGATCGACGCGGTCGACGAACTCTTCCTGACGCTCGGGCCGGTGGTGGTCGGCGGGCGGGCGACGCTCAGCGGTGTCGGCGGCGACCTGGCGTTCACGCGCGAAACCGCGCCGCGGCTGGACCTCCTCCACGCCATCCCGAACCCGGGGACGGGCGAGGTCTACCTGCGCTACCGGGTCAGGCGATAGGTTAGGGAGCCGGGCGCAGATCGAGGCCGAGGGCGCGGAAGCCCCCGTCGAAGCCGAAGATGAAGTCGACGCCGCGCTCGCGGGCGAGGACGGCGGTCGTGCAGTCGCAGAACGAAAGCCCCACACCGTCAACGCGCTCGAACAACTCCCATGCTGCCGCGTCGATGGTTTCGGTTATCCAGATCACTTCAAGCAGACCAACCTTGATCGAATCACCGAGCATCCGGTGGAACTGCACGGCCGTGTGGTGTCCGCTGCGCGCGCGAAGGAGCGTGTAGGTCTCGGAGAGCACGTAGTTCGAAGTCTTCAGCTGGGTCCGGCCGAGCGCCCGGAAGAAGGCGGTCGCCTGGCGATGGTAGGTGTCGTCGGGCATCACGAGGGCCGCCCATGCGCCGGTATCGACGAAGGCGGCAGTCACTCCTCGACTTTCGGGGCGCCGTAGAGGTGGTGGTCGTGGTTGGCGGCCGCGTCGGTCACACCCGAAGCGCCGATCCCGACGATCCCCCAGAGCGGGTGGTCTTCGGGGCGCTCAAGTTCCGGCGGGGTTTCGTGGCTGGCGAGGTACTGGGCCAGCGCCTCGCGGAGGATCACGGCGCCCGAGACGCCGCGCCGGGCGGCGAGGCGCTTGATAGCGAGGCCCTGTTCCTCTTCGAGGTAAACCTGCTTGCGTTGCATGATGTATACACCATACACCATCGATGACAGGCTGGCGCTACCGGGTCAGGCGGTGAGGGAGGCGACGGTGCAGGCCGCGAGGAAGGCGGCAAAACAAGCCGCTTAAGTCACCTCGCGCCGAAACATATTCAGGTGGGCTACACTGTTCCAATTGGATAACGAACTCCGAGGCGATCCCGAAGGCCGCCGAGTCGCGCGCACGCGGGCGGCGCGGCTCTCAGAGGCTTCGCTGCTGCTTCGCTGCGTAGAGGTGTTACTCCGGAGCGCGGGAGCACCTCCGGATCGCTGTGTCGAGTTGGCCCGGGATATTGCCAGGCTGGAGCAGGGGGCGCTCCTGAAAGCGCATGGACGCATAGAGTCCCGAAAACGCTTCAAACATGATTCCAGCCACCCGCTTCTTAGGACCCATTCGGTCAACCACCTGTTCTTGGATGAGTGCGGCCGCGCCGACCCAGAGTCCACCGCGCTACAGCCGCTGTTCGTCCTCGGAGCCGTTGCCTTAGATGAGGACGAAGTCCAGAGGTATGTCGATCGCGCTGATGAGGTCAAGCAGCGCTTCTTCGGGCACACCGACATCACCTTTCATGAGCCCGAGATGCGGCGTCGTACAGGCCCGTTCTGGTTCCACGCCGATGCGGCAAAGCAAGATGCGTTCGACGATGCTGTAGGACAGCTGGTGGACAACACAGCGTTCACGGCCTTCGGAGCCGCGATTCGTAAGAATGCCTTCGAAGACGAGTTCGTGGCCGCCGGCCTCGACCCCTACCTGCCCACTGACCCCTACGCGGTGGCGATCCTGCTGCTCCTGGAACGATACGTGGATCACCTGCTGGTTGGGGATCCCCGGGCCATGGGACGCATCACGTTTGAAAGTCAAGGCCCCCGGGAGGATGCGCTCCACCAGCTCGAGTTGGCGAGGCTCCTCATCGACGGGACCCAGTGGGTTCGTCAATCCGATTTCCAGCAGGCCATCGAGCCCGGCGCGCGGTTCGTGCCGAAACAGGGGTCGTGCCCGACGGAGTTGGCCGACATGCTGGCACGGGACATCTACGAGTGGTTGAAGTCTGGCATGACCGAGCAGCCGGGCCGGTGGCCCGCTTTCGAACGCGGCATCTACTTGCGAGGCGACGCGCAGCAGGGCAAGTTCGGACTGAAGGTGTTTCCCGACTCTGACATTCGTTCCGCTGTCGAGAGTCATCGTGCGCACGTGGCCGCAGAGAAACTAAAAGCGCCCCGACTCAGGGAGTAGGGGCGCCGATACCGATAATCGGTATCCACTACGGCTAGTCTGCCGCGGCCGATGGCCGCTGTCAATCAAGAATCTTCACCCTCGGGGCATTTGCCGAGCGCCCTGCGACAGGTGTTGTCGCTACCGGCCTTACGCATCGATCGCTTCGGGGGACCGCGCTTCAGCGCCGACTGGCGCGCTGATTTGGGAGGCCGAGCGGTGGGGGGTGCCGGGGTGAGGATCCCGAACTTGCGCCGGCCCCACTCACTCGAACGCCCGTTCTATCCCTGCTACACTGGCGTTCCGCGTTGCCCCCACCGGCAGGCGGACTCGCGAACCCGAGGACCCGGAGCCCATGCCACTCGACCACATCGCCGTCCGCGGTGCGCGGGAGCACAACCTCAAGAACATCGACGTGCTGATCCCGCGCGACAAGCTGGTCGTCATAACGGGTCTGTCCGGCTCGGGGAAGTCGTCGCTCGCCTTCGACACCATCTACGCCGAGGGACAGCGGCGCTACGTCGAATCGCTCTCGGCCTACGCGCGCCAGTTCCTGGGGCTGATGGAGAAACCCGACGTCGACCACATCGACGGGCTTTCGCCGGCCATCTCCATCGACCAGAAGTCGACTTCGAACAACCCGCGGTCGACGGTCGGCACGGTCACCGAGATCTACGACTACAAGCGGCTCCTCTGGGCGCGGGCGGGGCGGCCCCACTGCCCCACGTGTGGCCGCCCGATCGAGCGCCAGACCGTCCAGCAGATCGTCGATGCGACGCTCGGGTACCCGCCGCGGTCCCGGCTGCTCATCCTCGCGCCGATGACCCGGGCGAAGAAGGGCGAGCACACGGCCATCCTCGAAGACGCGCGGAAGGCGGGCTTCGTGCGCGTCCGGATCAACGGGGAAGTGCGCGACCTCGACGAAGCGATCGCGCTCGACAAGAACAAGCGCCACGACATCGACGTCGTTGTCGACCGGCTGATCGTGCCCGAACCGGGAACGGACGATACCGCCACCAGCCGGATAGCGGACTCGGTCGAGACGGCGTTGAAGCTCGGCGGCGGGGTGATGCACGTGGCCGTCATGGACGCAAAGGGGCCCGGCGCGGAGCGCGTCTTCTCGGAGCACTTCGCCTGCCCCTACGACGGCTTCTCGTTCGGCGAGATCGAACCGCGGACGTTCAGCTTCAACAGCCCGCACGGCGCCTGCCCGAAGTGCACCGGCCTCGGCGTCGAGATGCAGGTCGACCCTTCGCTCATCATCCCCGACCGGACGAAGTCGCTGGCCGGGGGCGCGATCGAACCGTGGGCGAAGTCGCCGGCGGTGGCGACGTGGTACATGCGGCAACTGGAGGCGGTGGCGGAGGACCAGGGCTTCAGCGTCGACCAGCCCGTCCGCGAACTGAACGAGCACCAGATCCAGGCGGTGCTCTTCGGGAGCGGCGACCGGGTGCTGTCGCTGCGCTTCACGAACCAGGACGGCCGCACGCAGGTGTACGACACGAAGTTCGAAGGCGTGGTCACGAACCTGGCCCGGCGCTACAAGGAGACCGACTCCGACTACATCCGCACGGAGATCGAGAAGTACATGGCGGCGATCCCGTGCGCCGCCTGCAAGGGCCTGCGGCTCCGGCCGGAAGCGCTGGCCGTCAAGATCGACGGCAGGTCCATCGCCGAGGTGACCGGGCTCAGCATCGTCAAGGCACGGGAGTGGGCTGAACGGCTGGCGGGGCCGGAGACGCCGTTGAACACCCGCGAACAGACGATCGCCTACCAGATCCTGAAGGAGATCCGCGGCCGCCTGGAGTTCCTTGTCGACGTGGGGCTGGAATACCTGACGCTGGACCGGGTCTCGGGGACGCTTTCGGGCGGCGAATCGCAGCGCATCCGCCTGGCGACCCAGATCGGCTCGGCGCTGATGGGCGTGCTCTACATCTGTGACGAACCGTCCATCGGTCTCCACCCGATCGACGGGGACCGCCTGATCCGGACGCTGATCCGTCTCCGCGACCTGGGGAACACGGTGCTCATCGTCGAGCACGACGAAGCGATGATGCGCGCCGCCGACTGGATCATCGACATGGGGCCTGGCGCCGGCGTCCACGGCGGCCACGTCGTCGCCGAGGGGAAGATGGACGACATCAAGGCGAGCGCGCGGAGCATCACCGGCGCCTACCTCGCCGGGCGGCGGGAGATCCCGGTGCCGGCGAAGCGCCGCGCGGGCAATGGCAAGCGGCTACGGGTCATCGGCGCGCGGGAGAACAACCTTCGCGGGCTCGATGTCGACGTGCCGTTGGGGCAATTCGTCGCGGTCACGGGCGTCTCGGGGTCGGGGAAGTCGTCGCTGATCACGGAGATCCTCGTGAAGCGGCTGAGCCAGGCGCTGCACGGTTCGCGGCAGCGCCCCGGAAAGCACGACGCGGTCGAAGGGATCGAACACCTCGACAAGATCATCGACATTGACCAGTCGCCGATCGGGCGGACGCCGCGTTCGAACCCGGCCACCTACACGGGCGCCTTCGGGATCATCCGCGACCTCTTCGCGGCGGTGCCGGAGGCGAAAGCGCGCGGCTACAAGGCGGGCCGGTTCAGCTTCAACGTGAAGGGCGGGCGCTGCGAGGAGTGTTCGGGAGACGGCTACAAGGTCGTCGAGATGCAGTTCCTCCCGGATGTGACCGTGCCCTGCGAGGTGTGTCACGGGAAGCGCTACAACCGGGACGCGCTGGAGGTGCTCTTCCGCGGCAAGAACATCGCGGAAGTGCTCGACATGACCGTCTCAGAGGCGCACGAGTTCTTTGACCGTTTCCCCCGGGTGAAGCGCATCATGGAGACGCTGGAGGCGACCGGGCTGGGCTACATCCACCTCGGGCAGCCGGCGACGACGCTTTCCGGCGGCGAGGCGCAGCGGATCAAGCTGGCCAGCGAACTCTCGCGCCGGAGCACGGGGAAGACCCTCTACGTGCTCGACGAGCCGACGACGGGGCTGAGTTTCCAGGACGTCGCCCACCTCCTCCACGTGCTCCAGCGGCTGGCGGACGCGGGCAACACCGTCCTCGTCATCGAACACCACCTGGACGTGATCAAGGCGTCCGACTACATCATCGACCTCGGGCCGCTGGGCGGTGACCGTGGCGGCGAACTGGTGGCGACGGGCACGCCGGAAGAGGTCGCGCTCAACCCCGTCAGCTACACGGGCCAGTACCTGCGGCCGATCCTCGAGGCCGCGGGGAAGCTGGAGGCCACGTCCGTCCCGGCAGCCGCCTCGGCGAACGGCCGTCGGCCGAAGCGGGTTGCGGCGGTCGTCGGGAGCGCGCCGGAAGCTGCCGCCGCCACCGCCGCCGCGAGCATCGGTGCGCGCATCGAACGCGAATCCGCGCCGGTCGAGCCGCGGCCCCAGACGAAAGCAGCGGCGAAGCGGGAGCGCCAGGCAGCGAAACCTCGGAAGGAGACGGCGAGCGAGCGGGGGCTGCGCGAGAAGCGCGAATCCGGGACGTGAGCGTCGGGGGCAGCCCCCACCGCGTGGTAAACTGGAAGGCGTGAACGACGAGGCCGGGGAACGCCTATCGACGGCGCTCGAACTCTCAGAGTTCGTCGCCCTCGCCCGCTGGGCGCGGCTCCAGCGGCAGTACCCGGGCGAATCCGAGGAAGAGATCGCCCGTCGTTTCAGTGCCGAGGTTCGGGCTGGGCACGTGCCTCCGCCGGGCCAGGTGGTGGGATCTCCGGAGCGCTGGAGCCGGGTCGCGCCGGCTTGACCTGACCTCCTGACCAGTCGCCGGACAGGCGCGACAACAGGTGTCGCGTGAACCGTCTATCATGCGGCCCGCGAATAGGAGGTGCATATGACTAGATCCCGGCTTGTCCACAACTATTGCGAGGCGGTGGAACGCGACCCCCGCGCCCATCCGGTTCAGCCTGCCCGCGATTTGCTGCCTCCGGGCATCTTCGCTAGCGCGGCCGACCTCTATGACTACACGGTTTGCCCGTTTGGGCGCGATGGCCGAGCCCTTCCTCCCGACGCGCCCATTTCGGAGTTGCACGCGATCATCTTCGACAACGTGTACGCGCGCACGGGCCGCCACGTTCATCCCGCCAATGCCGACTGGGCGGCAGCGCGTTCGGAGTCCTTCGTCCCGACTGGCGGCGTTCGAGATCAGGCGTTCGCCGATGCGCTTTGGGCCCGGACCGTTCAGCGATGGGGTGAGCCAGAGACAATGGCCGCGGACCCTGACGACAACGCTGCGGTAGCAGTAAGGCCCCCCGCGGTTCTGGACGGGCTGCGTGCGCCTGCTGCTCTCGTCCCTGAGGGCGGCAAGTCCATGGTCAAGATCCTCAGCGGCCGTGATGAATGGGGCGAAGACCTCTACTTGGTGTTCGAGGTTGATCTGGTTGCCGGAACAATGGCCAGGGTGACGACGTACGAAACTGCGGCCGAAGCCGTGGCATTCAAGGACGGCTACAACTGGCGCATTCATCGCGGGGCCATGTTCGCCATGCGCCGGGACGTCGCGGCGGGCACCCACGCGGAGTTCACGGGAGCAGGCCCGGACGAGGGGTTCGCGTTCGACTTCGACGACTTGCTCCGGACCGAAGATCGTGGCTAAGCCGGAGTTGGTCCACAACTACTGCCGCGCAGTGGAGCGGGATGCCAACGCGCATCCAATCCAGCGCGCTCCTAACATCCTGCCCCCAGGTGACTTTCACACTGCTGGGGACCTCTATCGGTATACGGTCTGTCCCTTCGATAGCGCGGGGCGTGCGCTTCCCCGGGAAGCGCACGTGTCGGCCGTGGCCTGGATCATCTTCGACAACGTGTACGCTCGCACCGGTCGTCACCACCATCCCGGCAACGCCAGCGTTGTCAAGGCTCGAGCTGCCGGCTTTGACCCTGAGGGTGGCCGCCGCGACGCGGCGATCGCGGATGAGTTTTGGGGCCGCGCCGTGCGTCTTTGGGGAGACCCTCGCGGGTCAGGAGCCGTCCCCAGCGATTCGCCACCGCCCGCCCCTCCAGTCGCCGTTACGGGCGTGCCAGCTGCAACCGGAGAACCGTCCCAACCGGCCAACTCGACCAGCCGCGGGCCTGCCAACTCCGTCCCTGCACTGGCGGAGGAGGCCCTCAACGGAACCCGCCAACTTTGGGAGAGCTTGCGAGGCAAGTACCCCTTCCATGGCTCGGGCTTCGCCGTCTTCTACTCGCCGTTAAGTGAGTCGTCGAAACTGGTGATCATCGGCGCCAACCCGGGCGGCGGTGCCAACAGCTTCAACCTCGCGCGGGCCACGGCGATTCCGACTGAGCACGACTACTTCGCCTATGACTACGCGCTGGCGCGGAGGATGCGCGACCTCTTCACTGCGGCCGGCAGGCTCGATCTGCTCCGTTCGAGTCTCAAGCTCAACCTCAACTTCTTCCGGAGCCGGGATGCCAACGAATGGAGGACCGCGCCCGCGGACACGCGGCGTCTCATGGAAGCCCACAGCCAGCGCTGGGTTCTGTCGCTGCTCGAGCGGCTCTCCCCTTCGTTGGTTCTTTGTGAAGGGACCTCTACCTTTGACCGGCTTCGCGACGTCTTACCGGGAGCTGGCCCCTCGAAGCTGGTGGTCGAAGCCGCAGGCGGTCGGCGGGCTTACGTTCGGGCATCGACCCCTTGGGGCGGCACGCTCATCGGCGTTATCCACCCCACTGGCGCCCAGGTGAGCACCGACGACTGGGGCAGGATTGCCAGCGCCTTGGCCCAAGACGTACTCCATCTCTAACGCGCTCCATCCCCCGGTCGCGGCTGCCCAGCGCCGCGACCAAACGTCCTGGTGCGGCGTTACCCGCGCCCGAGCAGGTCGCGGCAGAAGGCGCGGAGGGTGTTGTTGAGGACGTCCGCGGCTTCCCACTGGACGAAGTGGCCGCAGTCGCGGAGGAGGTAGGGGCCGACGTGGTCGGGGAAGGTGACGGCCGCCATCCGGTCGAAGTCCGGGTAGAGAACGTGGTCGGACTGGCCGAAGAGGATGAGCGTGTGCGTGGGGTTCTGCCGCTGCTGCGCCGACATCGGCGGTTCGGTGCGGGCGCGCTCGTGGAGGGCGCTCTCGTAGCCGCCGAAGCTGGCGCGTAGCTTCGCCCCGTCGGCGAAGGGTTCGGTCATGAAGTCGACCGCGTCGGGCGTGAACGCCCCCGGGTGCGCCCAGAAGCGCGAGGTGTAGAAGGTGGCGATGTAGCGGCGGCGCTCGCCGGGGGTGGCGAGTTCGGCCGCGAGGTCGTCCGGTTCGTTGCCCTGGCGCCAGAAGTAGTCGGCGGCCTCGCGGGGGGCGCGCGTGTTCAGCCCGGCCATGCGCTCTTTGTCGAAGGGCACCGGCGAATTGAAGAGCACCATCCGCTCGACGAAGCCCGGGAAGCGCAGCGAAAGGTCCTGGATGACCGGCCCGCCGAGATCGCCGCCGGCGACAACGACCCGTTCGTGCCCGAGGTGGTCGTGGACGAGCGCGTAGAGGTCGCGGGCGTGGGAGACGACGTCGTGGAAGCCGTCGGGGCCGACGTCGGATTCGCCGAAGCCCCGCAGGTCCGGGACGATGACTTCGAACCCGGCCTCGGCGAGCGGGGCGATGTTCCGCCACCAGATGCGCTTCGTCTCGGGCCAGCCGTGGACGAGGAGCAGGGGCAGGCCGCCGCGGCCTTCGTGGACGTAGGCCTGGCGGAAGCCGCGGGGGCTGGCGAAGTGGGTAGCAAAGGCTGCGGGGTTGAGGTCGTCGGGCATGATACGAAGCCTACAGGCGTCGCGGCCGTTTCCCAACCCCCGTTGCGGTTGCGTGCTCCCGCGGATCGGGCGACGCTTGCTCCACTAACCCCCGGGAGAATCCTGTGTCCTACCGTGCCCTCGTGGTGAACAAGACCGGCGACGACTTCAGCATCGGCGTCCAGCAACTTGACGAAGCCAACCTTCCCGCCGGCGACGTCACCATCCGCGTCGAGTGGTCGAGCGTGAACTACAAGGATGGGCTCGCCTGCAGCCCCGCCGGCCGCCTGATCCGCAACTACCCGATGGTGCCGGGCATCGACCTCGCGGGCCGCGTTGTCTCGTCGGCGTCGTCGCGGTTCAAGGAGGGCGACGCCGTCGTCGTCATCGGCTACGACGTCGGTGTGGCCCACCCGGGCGGGTTCGCGGAGCTGGCACGCATCCCCGAGGGCTGGGTCGCCCATCTGCCCGCAGGGCTGACGGCGAAGGAAGCGATGGCCCTCGGGACCGCGGGGTTCACGGCGGCGCAGTCGATCGACGCCCTGGAGCGGGCGGGGCTGCGGCCGGACCAGGGGGCGGTCATCGTCACCGGGGCGACCGGCGGCGTCGGGAGCACGGCCGTGAGCATGCTGGCCGGGCTGGGCTACACGGTCGCCGGGAGCACTGGGAAGGATTCGGAGCACCAGTTTCTCCGCGACCTCGGCGCCAGCGAGGTGCTCTCCCGGGAGGAAGTGAGCGCCGAGAGTCCCCGGCCGCTCGAGGGCGAGCGATGGGCGGGCGCGGTGGACCCGGTTGGCGGTTCGACGACGGCCTACCTGCTGCGGACGATGAAGCGCAACGGCTCGGTGGCGCTTTCGGGGCTCACGGGCGGCACGGCGATCGCGACGACGGTGATGCCGTTCATCCTTCGCAACGTGAACCTGCTCGGGATCGACTCCGTCTTCCTGGCGATGGACCGGCGGCTGGAGATCTGGCAGCGCTGCGCGACGGACCTGAAGCCGAAGGGGCTGCTGGATTCGATCGCGCACGAGACCGGGCTCGAGGGCGTCGAGGCGGCGACGAAGGCGATCCTCCAGGGGCAGATCAAGGGGCGGACGCTGGTGCGGCTCGGGGGCTGACCCGGGTAGTACCGAGTACCGGGTCCCGGGTCCCGACTTCGCCGGGTGTAGTAGCCTCTTCCTCGCGGATGCTTGAGAATCTCAACACACCTGAGGGGAGAGACAGACATGGCATCGACAGTTGCTGAGTACAAGACGAACATCGCCGCGGCCTACGAGGCGTACATGGCCGAACTGAAGCAGGCCGGGGCGAACTGGGAGACGAAGCCGGCGCACGGCGAAGGCGAAGAGGCGTGGAGCGCGCGCCAGGTGGGCGAGCACGTCGCCGGCGCGGCCACGTTCTTTGGGGCTGGCCTGGCCCAGTACCTCGGGCTCCAGGGGCCGGAGCGCGCCCAGCCGTCGTTCGCGACCGCCGCTGAGGCCACCACGGGCATGGCCGCCGCCTACGCGAAGTTTCTCGCGGTCGTCGACCAGATCACGGACGACAAGCTCGCGCTCGAATTCGACGTGCCCCGCCTGGGCAAGCAGACCGTCGGCGGCATCCTCGGGATCCAGGCGTATCACCTGAACGACCACGCCGGCCAGTTGAAGAAGCTGCGCGGCTAGGGAGTACCGAGTCCTGAGTACCGAGTGCTCAGTGCTGAGTGCTCAGTGCTCAGTGCTCAACACCGAGTACCGAGTACCGAGTACCGGGTCCCGCGTCCCGACGGCTGAGTCCTAACTCCTAAGTCCCAGGTCCTACGTCCGCATGCGGGAGAGCAGGCGATCGTAGTCGGCGGCCGTGATCGGGCGGACGACGCGGCCGAGGCCGGTCCAGTGGTTCCACGCCTTCCAGTCGCCGGTCGCGCGGGGCTGGTCGGCGCGGTCGGACAGGGGCGTGTCTTTCGTCGCGAGCATCAGGTGGTAGTGCTCGCTGAGAGGCAAGCCTTCGTTGACGAGGCCGACCCAGTAGGCGAGGTCGCCGCCGGTCGAGAAGGTGGTGCCCAGGTAGCGGTAGCGGCCGTTCATGGGCCGGGAGGCGCTGTTGAGGTACCGGGCGCGGCTGCCGAACTTCCGGCGGACTGCCGCGCCGCCGAGGGCGTAGAGCCGGTTCGTCGCCAGCGCTGCCTCGAGGGGGACGTCCCCGAGCCCGAGGATGTCGTTGAGGACGAAGCTGGTGAACTGCTGGGCCATCGGTTCGGGGTCGTCCTGGAGCGCCTCGATGACTTCGAACCAGGTGATGGGCGTCCATTCGGGAGCGGCGGCGCCGTCGATCCCGAGGAGGACGAGCCCGGCCGGCGGGTTCCAGGAGCGCCCTGCCTGGACGAGGGCGGGCAGGAGACTTTCGTCCGGGCCGGTTTCGACCTGGACCTCGACGAGCGCGTGCTGACCGCCTTCGAAGGTGAGGAGCAGGTCGGCGATGCCAACGTCGGCGATGCGCGGCTGGACTTCGACGATTGCGACGGGTTCGCCATAGACGCCGGCGGCTTGCCCGAAGAGGGCGGAGAGCATGCGGTGGCCGCGGCCGAGGAAGTAGGCGAGGCCGTTGATGCAGTAGGCCTCGAAGGGAGTCGCCGGGGACCCGGGCCGGTACGCGGAGAGCATGGTGAAGAGGTTTGGTTCGTCTGGCACGAATCCAGTATCGCGCCCGCGCCGGTCGGGCAGTAGTCCCGAGGTCCGAGGTCCGAGGTCCGAGGTCCGAGGTCCGAGGTCCGAGTGCTCAGTCCTCAGTCCTCAGTCCTCAGTCCTCAGTCCTCAGTCCTCAGTCTCAGTCCTTCCCCTTGCGGTGGGCGCGTTTGGCGGCGCGTTCGCGGAGTTGCTTCTCCCGGCGCCGTTCGGCCGCGGAGATGGCGGTGAGGATGCTGCGGCCGTGCTTCTGCATCCGCGAACGGCGGGATTCGAGCTTGCGGGCGCGCTGTTCCCAGTGGTCCATGGAGAAAGCGTAGCACCGGGGCCGGGCTACCCGGGATGCACGGGGATTTGGACCCAGTCTGTGATCGGGCGGAGGACGCGAGTGCTGCTCACCTTCGTCAGGTCGCGGCGGGCGAGGAGGGCGTCGCGGAAGGCGGGGTAGAGCGCCTTCGCCTCGGCGCTGGCTTCCGGCGGTGGCGCCACGTCGTCGCGGGTCGACTCCCAGTGGGCCATCGAATCGTAGGCGGTAAGGAGGATGATCTCGTCGCTTGGCCCGCCGTGGATGATGACGAAGAGGCCGAGGATCTTGCAGCCGCGGGCTTCCATGTAGGGCCACACACCTTCGCGGGAAAGCTGTTCGAACTTCCGGGCGCTGCCGCGCTCTACGGTGAAGCTGCGTTCGACGACGACGGCCATGGGCGGACTCCGGGGGAAGGGATGGCGTAAGTATAGGTCCGAGGTCCGAGGTCCGAGGTCCGAGGTCCGAGGCGAGGGAAGAGTTCGCGACCTCAATCGGGTTGACCCCCGCAGGTGGCCCGTTTATCGTCCGCCGTCACGCAGGGGAGCTTGCTGGGAAAGCCTCCAAACCTGCGCAGGAGCTGAATGATGGCACTGTTCATGGATGTCCACGAAAAGGTAGAAGGGCTCACGGCGGAGGCCGTCGCGGGGGCGCACCAGCGTGACCTGGCGGTCCAGGCGGCCCACGGGGTCAACTACCTGCAGTACTGGTTCGACGAAGGCAGCGGGAAGGTCTTCTGCCTGGTTGAGGCGCCAAACGCGGAAGCGGCGGCGGCGGTCCACCGCGAGGCCCATGGCCTGCTCGCGGACAGCATCACCCCGGTGAAGCACGGGCAGTAGAGTACCGAGTGCCGGGTCCCGAGTCCCGAGTACCGGGTCCTGAGTCCTGAGTCCCGGGTCCTCAGTCCTCGTGGCGCATGGCGCGGAGGATGCGGACGAGCAGCTGCATCCACTGGCCGCCGGCGGTGAGGCGGTCGACCCGGACCTGGTTCGGGCCGACGAGCACGCCCGCGAGGCCGAGACCTTCGACCGCGGCTTTTTGGCCGGGGCTGACCCCGCCGCGGACGCGGATGTGGAACATGTGCTCGTCGGTCTTGACGCTTTCGGCGCGGGCGCGCCGGCCAAGCGACTTCACGAGGGCGACGTAGAGGAGGTTGTCGACGGTCAGCGGCACGGGGCCGAAACGGTCGTGGAGTTCCGCCTGCATCTCGGCGACGCCCTCGGCTGATTCGATGTTTGCGACGCGCTGGTAGACGGCCAGGCGCGCGTGGATGTCGCCGATGTAGCTTTCCGGGATGTGGGCGCTGAGGGGGATGTCGATCGGCGGGATGGGCGAGGGCGGCCGGGCGTGGGGTTCGCCGGGACGGACGGCCGCCTTGATCGCGGAGACGGCTTCGGCGACGAGCTTCGAGTACATGTCGAAGCCGACAGCGGCAATGTGGCCGCTCTGTTCAGTGCCGAGGACGTTCCCGGCGCCGCGGATTTCGAGGTCGCGGAGGGCGATCTGGAAGCCGGCGCCGAGTTCGTTCGCTTCGAAGACCGCTTCGAGGCGCTTCTGGGCGGGCTCGCTGATCTGGCGGTCCTTGTCGTAGAGCAGGTAGGCGTAGGCCCGGTTCGAGGCCCGGCCGACGCGGCCCCGGAGCTGGTAGAGCTGAGCCAGGCCGAGCTGGTCGGCATTGTTGATGATGATCGTGTTGGCGTTGGGGATGTCGAGGCCGCTTTCGATGATCGTCGTGCAGAGGAGGACGTCGTGGTCGCCGGCGGCGAACTCGGTCATCACGCGCTCGAGCTGGTCTTCGTGCATCTGGCCGTGGCCGATGGCGACGTTCGCCTCGGGGATGATCTCCCGAAGGCGCGACATAATCCGTTCGATGTTGTGGACGCGGTTGTGGACGAAATAGACCTGCCCGCCGCGCTGGAGCTCACGGTCGATGGCTTCTCGGATGATCTCGTCGTCCCACTGGAGGACGTAGGTGCGGATGGGCAGCCGCTCTTCCGGCGGGGTCATCACGGTGCTCATGTCGCGGATGCCGGCAAGGGACATCTGGAGCGTCCGGGGGATCGGCGTGGCCGAAAGGGTGAGGACATCGACCTCGGCCCGCATCTGCTTCAGGCGCTCCTTGTGGGCGACGCCGAAACGCTGCTCTTCGTCGATGACGACGAGGCCGACGTCCTTGAACTGGACGTCCTTCTGGAGGAGCCGGTGGGTGCCGATGGCGATGTCGACGTCGCCCTTGCCGATCGCGGCGACAATCTCGCGCTGTTCCTGGTCGGAGCGGAAGCGTGAGAGAACCTCGACCCGGACGGGGAACCCGGCGGTGCGCTCCCGGAAGGTGCTGCCATGCTGCTCGGCGAGGACGGTGGTGGGGACCAGCACCGCAACCTGCTTGCCGTCGGCCACGGCCTTGAAGGCGGCGCGGACGGCGACCTCGGTCTTGCCGTAACCGACGTCGCCGCAGATGAGCCGATCCATGGGGCGGCTGCGTTCCATGTCCTGCTTCACTTCGCTGATCGCCTCGAGCTGGTCGGCGGTTTCGACGAAGGGGAAGGCGGCCTCCATCTCCATCTGCCAGGCGCCGTCGGGGGCGAAGGAGTGGCCCTCCGCCGCTTCGCGCTGGGCGTAGAGTTCGAGGAGCTCGTGCGCGAGTTCGACGACGGCGGCCTTGACCCGGCGCTTGGCCCGGGCCCAGTCCTGTGAACCGAGGCGGGTCAGGGCAGGAGGATGGTCGGCCGGGCCGACGTAGCGGGTGACCGCTTCCAGTTGGTCGGCGGGGACGTAGAGGCGGTCGCCCTCGGCGTACTGGAGTTCGAGGTACTCGCGCTCGGCGCCGTCGACGGTGCGGCGGACGAGGCCACCGTAGCGGGCGATGCCGTGGTCGGCGTGGACCAGGTGGTCGCCGGCTTCGAGGGTGGAGACGAGGTCGCTCTTGATGCCCTGGCGGGTACGCGTCGGGCGCCGGCGTTTGCGGAAGCCGAATACCTCGGCGTCGCTGATGAGGATGAGGCGGTCGTCGAAGGTGAACCCGCCGCCGACGGCTACGGGCACGAGGACGATTTCGCCGGCGGCCGGGGCTTCGGAAGCGCGGCGGGCGAGTCTGACGTGGATGCCCTCCTGGTCCATGAGCTCGGCCAGGCGGAGGGCCTGCTGGGAGGCGATGACGACGGGAAGGCCTTGCTTCGCCCACTCCGCCGCCTGCAGAGCGAGAGGCTTGAGCTTGCCCGCGAAGCTCGGGGTGACGCGCATCGCGAGGCGGCGGGCGCCCAGTTCCTCGGCGCCGAAGCGCTGGAGGTGGACGCCCCCGGGGCGCGAGAGGAGCGCTTCGGCGACGTCGTTTGGGCGGGCGGTGAGCGGCGGCAGGCCGGTGGGGATGGAACCGCGCTGTTCCTGCTCCTGGCGGGTGCGCTCCTGGTGTTCGAAGAGGCGTTCGAGTGCGGCCTGTCCCTCTTCCGGGTCGTCGAAGAGGACGGCGGCTCCCGCGGCGAGGTGGTCGAGGGCTGTCGTTTCGTAGAGGAGTGGTTCGAGGAAGCCTTCGTAGGCGCTTCGGTTGCCCTCCGCGAGGAACTGGAGCTGTTCGGCGACCGCTTCGGCCCCTTCGCCATCCGCGCGGATGCGGTCGAGCAGGGCGGACGCGGCCTCGTGGGCCTCGCGGGTGCCGGTCGCCGCGGGAGGCAGGTGGAGGCGGTCGAGGCGGATGACGCTGCGCTGGGTGGCGAGGTCGACCTGGCGGATGCTTTCGACCTGGTTCCCGAAGAACTCGACCCGGTAGGGGCTTTCGCCGCCGGCGGGGAAGACATCGACGATGCCGCCGCGGCGGGCTGCGGACGCCTGGTGGTCGGCGACGGGGGAGATCTCGTACCCGGCGGCTTCAAGGGCGGACATCAGCGCCCCGGGGTCGAAGCTCCCCCCGACGGAGAGATCGACGCCCGCGACCTGGACGCCCGGCCCGGCGCACCGTTCGGCCACCGCTGCCCAGGAGGCGACGACGAGGGCGCGGCCGCCGCCGCGGAGGGCCGCCAGCGCCCGGGCGCGCTCGACGGCGACGGTGGGGTCGTCACGGGCCATCTCGTAGGGCAGTTGCTCGCGCTCAGGCAGGCGGACGACGGGGACGTCTTCGAGGAAGATGGCGACTTCTTCGGCGAGGGCGAGCGACCGGGCGGGCGTGGCGGCGAGGAGCAGTGACGGCCCCACCTGCCGGGCGGCGAAGGCGGCGGCAACCGCGGGCTTCGCGGTCTCCGGGAGGCCGATGCGCACGGGGCCGCGGCCGGCCGTTTCGAAGGCGGGGAGCAGCAGGTCCGCGATCGCGGCGGTGACGCCAACGAGTTCTCCGGGCACGCAACACCTCAAAGCCCGGACCGCTGTGCGGCCGGGCATGCGCATACTTTACCGCATCGGCGGGTTCGCTTCCCGGCCCCTTCGCCGCTGGTTGGTAGGATGGACGGGTGAGCGCCGCCGCCTTCGCCCGCCAGCAGCCGCCGTGGTTGAGCCGCCGTGGGGACTGACGGCCGCGCCCGCTTGAGCCGCCGGAGACTTCTCGGCGCCGGGCTGGCTGTGGCCGCCGCCGGGACCGCCGGGGCCGTGACGATCGCACGGCGTGGGTCGGGGCCGGACCGCGTTCCCGAAGCGGGCGCCACCGCGTCGCCGGAGCCGTCCGTCACGCCATCGCCGACGCCTGACCCGCGAGTGAAGGGCGGCACGGCGCGGCTGTTCTCGCCAACCTCGTTCCAGTTCGACACGTTCGACAGCCTCCGGACGGGGGAGCCGTCGGTGGCGGAGGTGTTGGGGCGGAGCCATTCCCGGGTCATCACCTGGACGGACTTCGCGCAGGCACAACTCGGGGGCGACCTCGCCGCGGAATGGGAGCAGCCCGACCACACGACGGTGACGATCCGGCTGGTGACGGCCGCCCGCTGGCAGGAACGGGGGCCGCTGGCATCGCGGGCGGTGACCGCGGACGACGTCGTCCAGCACTTCCGGCGCGCGGCCGAGGACGCCCGGGCGCTGAAGTTGCCGCTGGCCCAGCGCCTGGCGGAGTTCGCCAACATCCGCCGGGTCGCGTCCCCGGCGGCGGGGCAGGTGGTGTTCGAACTCGCGCAGCCGGACCCGTTTTTCCTCTCGACGCTTGCCTCGCGGTTTGGGCTGGTCCAGGCGCCGGAGATGGTCGCCGCCTACGGTGCGACGTTCGGTGAGGCGCGGCCGGAGATGGTGGCCGGGTCGGGTTCGTTCATCTACGACGGCAACCGGGCTGACGGTTCCCTCGGGTTCCGGGCGTTCAGGGCAGGGCACAGGCCGCCGCTGCTCGACGGGCTGATGGTGGCGCCGCCGCCGCTGGCAACGCCCGAGGCCTTCCTTGGCCGCGAACTGGACGAGGTGCTGCTCCGGGACCGGCGGGACGCACCGCGCCTTCGGAGCGAAGCCCGGGGAGCCGTCGAAGAGCGACGGTTCGAAGACAGCCCGGTGATCTCCTCGGTTTTCACCGGTGCGCCGCCGTGGTCGAACCCGGAGCTCCGGCGGGCGTTGAGCGGGGCCCTGAACCGCGGCTGGCTGGCGGATGCGCTCTTTGCCGGGCGGGCGGCCCCGACGGGCCCGGTCGCGCCGGTGTTCGGGGAGTTTGGGCTGGACGCGGCGTCCCTGGCTTCGTTCCCGGGCTATCGCGCCGCCGACGTGGATGCGGCCGATGCTCGCCGCCGCTGGGAGGCGGCCGGGGGCGCCGCGCTGGGGCCGATCACCATCGACTTCCCGAGCATCTTCGACCCTCGCTACAGCGCCTCTTCTGTTGTCGCCGGGCGGCTGAACGACGTGCTCGGCGGGGGGCAGTTCCGGGCGGCGGTCGAAACGTACACGACGATTGCGAACAAGGTGGCGGAGCGGCAGTACGGGAACGGGAGGCCGGCGCTCTGGTTCGGCTGGGGGCCCGCGCTGGCCGACCCTGACCCCTCGCGGACGCTGGTGGAAGCCTATGGCACGGGCGACGGGAGCCTTGGGCCGATCCCGGTGAGCGTCGCCGGGGCCGTGGTGCGGCTGGCCGCGGAGTTCGACGCGGACCGGCGGCGGGCGCTCTGCCGCGAGGTCGCGACCACGGCCCTCCAGGAGGGCGGGACCGGCCTTTTCGACTGGGTGTTGCAGTGGTCGGAGGTGTTCCGCTGGCCCAACCTGGCGGGGCCTTCGCCGTCGCCGTTCTGGGGCCAGCACCTGGACAGCGGGCGCTGGCTGGACGCGCGCGCCTGAGCCGCCACTGCCGGGCAATGACGTGGATCATAGGTCGTGCCATTGACCGCCATTTAGTGTCTCGTTCGAAGGTTCGATGGCAACTCCGGTCAGGCGCGACAGGGAGGGCCGAGCGGCGACCATGGTGAGCGAGATGACAAGTTCATCTGCGGGCCGGTTTCGGGCCCGCCACCGCGAGCGATTGTCTCTGCTTTGAGGCTGTGGTAGCGTGCCATCCGACCGGGAGTGTGGGTCGTACTTTAGGTGAGTTCCCCTCGGAGGGGGGCCGAAAGGGCTGAAAGATGACTAGGTCGAATTATTGGACGCGCCGGCTTACGAGCGCACAGCTTTCGCGCCGCCGCTTCGTCGGCGGCGCCGCCGTGACAGGGGTCGGTGCTGCCGCGCTTGGCCTCGTTGGCTGCGGCGATGACGACGATGGCGAGGCCACGGCGACGACGGCCCCGGGCGGGTCACCGACCGCGCCAGGGGCGACGGCAACGCCGGCCCAGCAGGCCGTCGACGGCGGCATCCTGCGGAGCATCTGGCTCGGCGGCTCGCAGTTCGACTCGACGGACACCCACCGGGGTTTCCGCGACGAGACCTACTGGCTTTCCAACTACGTCCTCAACAAGATCATCCGCTACTCGAACCCCGATACGGGCGACGTCGAGGCGGACCTCGCCGAGAAGTGGGAAACCCCGGATTCCCAGACATACACTTTCACGATCCGCAAGGATGTGAAGTGGCAGAACACGTCGCTCACCAACGGCCGGGCGCTTACCTCGAAAGACATCAAGTGGCACATCGAGCGCCAGCGTGACGCCAAGCTGGTCGATGGGACCGCGGTCCCGTTCCGGTTCCAGTCGGACTACACGGGGGTCACGGTCGAGACGCCCGATGACTACACCGTAAAACTCAAGCTCCCGGCACCGAACGGAGCCTTCCTCACCCGGATGGCTGCCTACTTTGCGACAGTCCCGAACCGGGAGACCGTGGAGAAGTACGAGAAGACCTACAACACCCTGACCGAGGAGGCGATGCCGGCGACGGGCGCCTTCACGATCAAGAAGTGGCGAGCGAACGAGGACGTCTACGTCCAGAAGAACCCGCAGAACTTCCGCAAGGGTGAGCCTCACTTCGACGGCATGATCCTCCCTGTCGGCCTCTTTGCCGACCCGACGGCCGCCCGCCTCGCCTTCGAGCAGAAGCAGATCGACGCCTGGGCGTCGCCTGACGCGTCGGTGACGAAGTCGATCCTGGACGCCCACAAGGACTCGATGTACGAGGTCCTCACGGGTGTCGCGAACACGGTCTTCCTGCACCTGAACATGAACAACCAGTTCAAGGACGTCCGTCTTGTGCGGGCGATGAACATGGCGGTCGACCGGCGGCTGATGATCTCGACCTTCCACCAGGGCCTCGGCGCCGTCAGCGGCCCCGTGACCTGGCTGCAAGAAGGCTTTGCGGTCAAGCCGGAAGACCTGATCAAGTACCCCGGCTACCGGACGGACCGCCAACTGGAGATCAAGGAAGCCCGCGAGCTCTGGACCGCCGGTGGCGGCCCCGCCCTGGGGGACGTCGACATCCGCGTCACCGACACCTGGCTTGGCCCTTACCCGGACACCAACCAGATCATGATCAAGATGTTCAACGAGGCTCTGGGCGTCACGCAGTTCAAGTCCACCAAGTGCACCTACAACGACGACATCATCCCGAACCTCGCGAACGGGAAGTTCCCGAACTGGATGTCGTGGACGAGCCAGGTGAACTCGCCGGATCCGCGGAACGACCTCCTCAACACCTTCAACTCGAAGGGCAGCGGCAACTTCCAGAAGGTGAACAACGCCGACCTGGACAAGCTGACCAACGACGCGATCCTGACATCCGACCTGACCAAGGCCCGGGACCTGACCCAGCAGGCTCAGAAGATCATCCTGGACAACGGCCACTTCGGGAACGTCGTCCTCTACAACTACATCAGCCGGGCGGCATACTGGAACTACCTGCACGGGAACTTCAAGACGAATCCCTCCGCGGGGAAGGCCGCCGCCGGGTACAACATCTTCTCCGGGCACCTTGTCGCGAAGAACAGCTACCTGGACCCGAAGGACCCGTCCTACGGCGACACCGTCAAGAACCGGTCGCTCTGATCCCGGGCCGTAAGGCCTGACTGAACGGCGAAACCACGATACTGGAGGAGGGGCGTTGACCAACTACATCATCCGTCGATTGTTGCTCAACGTCCTCGTCCTCTGGTTCGTGGCGACGCTGGTTTTCGTGGCGACGCACGCGCTTCCCAGCGACTTCGCCGAGAAGCGCGTCGCGTCCAGTTTCTCGCTCACGGACCAGACCGAGGCGATCAAGTTCGCCCGCGAGCAACTGGGCACCGACAAGCCTCTCTGGTACCAGTACGGGAAGTTCATGGGCGAGCTCTCCCGGGGGGACCTGGGGACGTCCTACGAGACCTCGAAGTCCACCTGGTCCGAACTCGGCGACCGGCTGCCCTCAACCCTCGAACTTGGGAGCCTCATTGTCCTGGTCTCGTTCTCCCTCAGCATCCCGATTGGGATTATCAGCGCGGTGAAGCAGGACACGTGGATCGACTACGTCCTCCGTGCGTTCTCGATCCTCGGGGTGGCGATGCCGGTGTTCTTTGCCGCGCTGTTGATGGCGCTCTTTGTGGTGAGATTCTCCCTGTTCGAGATCGACGTCGTGGGCAGGCCGCACTTCTGGACGGACCCGGAGGCGGCAGCCAAGCTCTACGTCGTCCCCGCGCTCGCTGGCGGCGTTTCGGGGGGTGCGGGGATCATGCGCATCCTGCGTTCCCAGATGCTCGAGGTGATGCGGCAGGACTACATCCGCACGGCCCGGGCGAAGGGCCTGCAGGACTCGAAAGTCTGGGTCCGGCACGCGATGAAGAACGCGATGCTGCCGGTGCTGACCGTGATGGGGCTCACCCTCAGCGGCATCGTCGGAGGGCAGATCATCCTGGAGAACATGTTCAACATCCAGGGCATCGGACGGTTCCTGTTCACCAGCCTCAACACGCGTGACTTCCCGCCGTTCCAGGGGACGGTGCTCATCATCGGCTTCGTTATCGTCACGACAAACCTGGCGGTCGACGTGGTGTATGCCTGGCTCGACCCCCGGATTCGCTACACGTAGGCCCATGGAGACCCGCTTTGGCCAACCTTGAGCAACCTGCCGTCCTCTCCTCGGCTTTCCCCATTGACTACCGCAAGAAGCGGACGGTCGGCAGCGTCTTGCGGACCATGGCGAGACTCGGGCGCCGGAACAAGCTGGGCGCGTTTGGCGTGGTCCTCGTCGTCGTCATTCTCGGCGTGGCCATCTTCTCGCCGATTGTCCAGCGCTACGGCGACACGCAGCGGTTCGAGACGGCAAACCCGGACTTCAACCCCACGGCGAATCCCCTGGACATCGCGGCCAACCCGGAGAAGCAGCTCGGTTCGCCGACCATCCTGACTCGCTACGCGGACCCGTTCACCGGCGACCACTGGCTGGGCACGGACCAGTTCGGTCGCGACATCTACGCGCGGATCGTGGTGGGGGCGCGCCTGGCGGTGATCATCGGCATCGGGGCGTCGCTCATTGCCGTGGTCGCCGGGACGGTGGTGGGGATCATCTCGGGTTACTTCGGCGGGAAGCTTGACCTGATGCTGCAGCGGTTCGTTGACTCTATCCAGGCGTTCCCGGGGCTTGTCCTGCTCATGCTGATCGTCTCGATCATGGATGAGCCGAACCTGGCACTGACGGTCGCGGCGCTGGGCTTCCTGGGCTTCGCCTCGTCCGTGCGGATCGTCCGTTCGGCCGTCCTTTCCGTGTCCCAGATGTCGTATGTGGAAGCGGCCCGGTCCTACGGCGCGCGCGACGTACGGATCATGGCGCGGCACGTGCTCCCGAACATCGTCGCCCCGGTCCTGGTCATCTTCTCGATCAGCATCGGCCTCTACATCCTCGCGGAGGCGTCGCTCTCGTTCCTCGGCCTTGGGCCGCAGGACAAGACGACCTGGGGGAAGATGGTCAATGCGGGCCGCCAGGCGGTCGACGTCCACCCGTGGGAGTCGGTGTTCTCGGGGGCGGCGATCACCCTGACGGTGCTGGCCTTCAACCTGGCGGGCGATGCGCTCCGCGACGAACTGGACCCACGCCTGCGCGGACGCTGACCACAGGGACGCGGTCCCTCGCCCTCTCCCGCTTCCAGCGAACCGGACCGCCCTGCACCTTCGACGGGCGGTCTGTGTCTACGAATGGTCGACCTACCGTTCGGTAAGCGCCGTCGATGGCACCTATAGAACCTTTCAACAATATGTGAACGTCGTTCGATTTTGCGATCCCGTTCGAGTTTCCCACCGTAGAGTAGGCGGACCTCGCAGATTCCGGGGTTCCGAAAGGTTGGGGAGATGGCTGATTCGAACTACTGGGTGAAGCGGCTCCATGGCAGCCGCCTGTCGCGGAGGCATTTTGTCGGCGGCGCTGCCGCGACCGGTGTGGGCGCCGCGGCGCTCGGCATCGTTGGGTGCGGCGACGACGACGACGATGGCGGAGCCACCACCGGCCCCGGTGGTTCGCCGACCTCCGGGGCGACGGCAGCGCCCTCCGGGCCGCAAAAGGGCGGCGTCGCTCGCTTCAGCAGTTCGAACAACACCTACGACACTTTCGACGTCGACCGGAGCCGGTTCTCGCCGTTCGCGGTCCTCGTTGGCTATACGCAGCATGGGATCGTCCAGTGGTCGAGCTTCGGCGAGGGGAAGATCGGGCCCGGCTTCGCGGAGAGCTGGGAGACACCGGACAAGTCGACCTACGTCTTCAAGATCAAGAAGGGCCTGCTCTGGCACGACAAGGCGCCGGTGAACGGCCGGGCGGCGACGGCCAAGGACGCGGCCGCGTTCATCCTCCGGAACAAGAACGGGAAGACGCTTGACGGCGCGGACGACATCAACTTTTACCGCAAGCCGCTGTTCTCGATCGTGGACAAGGCCGAGGCGGTGGACGACAGCACCCTGAAGGTGACGCTGACGGCCCCGAACCCGTTCCTCCTGAACCTCCTCGCCGGCTCGTATTCGAAGGTGCAGGCGCCGGAGGCGGTCGCGAAGTTCGAGAAGGACTACGCCAAGCCTTCGGCGGACATGATCATCGGGACCGGGCCGTACACGCTGAACGCCTTCAAGTCCGAAGGCAGCGCGACCATCCGGCGGTTCGAGAAGTCGGTCTACCCCGTGAACCCGGATGGCCTCGACTACGTGCCGCTCTTTACGGACGAGGCCGCCCTCCAGGCCGCCTTCGAGCAGAAGCAGATCGACTCCTACGGGCCCCGGCAAAAGGCGATCCTCGACGACCTGAAGAAGCGCTACGAGGGAAAGATCTACGAGAAGCCGGTGTTCTCGGCGAACCCGATGGCGGGGACCTACTTCGGCGGGACCAAGCCCTGGAGCGACCCGAACCTGATCGGGGCGATCTTCCGGACGATCGACCGGCGGGCGCTGATCCAGCAGATGTTCCAGGGCCGCGGGGTCATCTCGACCCAACCCCCGCCAACCCAGGCAGCCTTCACGATCGCGGAGAAGGAACTGGCCACGTTCCCGGGCTACCTGGAGGACCGCGCCAAGGACCTTGCCGAGGCGAAGGCGATGTGGGCAGCCGGTGGCGGGGCCGCCCTCGGCGAGATCACGGTGGACATCCCGGACATCTGGGAGGGCGCCTACAGCGGCGTGAGCGCGATCATCACGAAGCAGCTGAAGGACAACCTCGGCAACGACTTCAAGGCGAAGATCGAACCCTACGCGACGATCACGACGAAGATCATCAAGGCGGAGTACGGGAACGGGAAGAACGCCGTCTGGTACGGCTGGATCACAGAGCTGACCGACCTCGAACCGAGCCAGCTCATCATCCAGAACCACAACTCCAAGAGCCCGCAGTTCGCCGCTTATGCGGTGAAGTCGGACAAGGTGGACGAGTACACGAACGCCTTGAACACGGAGTTCGACATCGCCAAGCGCCAGGAGCTGTGCAAGAACGCGGCCCGCGAGCTGACGAAGCTGAACGGGGCCGGCGTGCCCTACCTGATGGTCAACATCAACAACAACCTCTACTGGAACTACTACAAGGCCGGGGAGGCCCAGCCCTTCATCACCTCGCCGAACTTTGGCCGGGACGTGTACTTCGACCAGAAGGACCCGACCTGGACGGGCCGGCCGGCCTGACGCGACTCCCCCCTGGAGGGGGCAACTTCACCTGAACTTCCCTTCTTCGGAAGGGACCCTCGGCCCCGGGGCTGGCACCGCACCGCCAGCCCCGGGGTTTTTCTTGCGTTTGCCAATTTGGGGATTGACGCGCGGCACTCAGAGGGTAGGATGCCAGCAATCCGGTCTATCACCCACATCGTAAACACCGATAGGTCGGGTCAGACCTGCACAGGTCAGAACTTTGAGGGGGTTCGTTTAGGACATGGCAGACAACTACTGGGTCAAGCGGCTGGAGGGCAGCCGCCTATCGAGGCGCCGGTTCGTTGGCGGTGCGGCCACGGCTGGCGCCGGCGCAGCTGGCCTCGCGCTGGTGGGCTGCGGCGGCGACGATGACGACGACGAAGGCGGCGAAACCGCCACCACAGCCCCGGGCGGCTCGCCCACCGTAGCCGCAACAGCCACGAAGGCGGGGCCGCAGAAGGGCGGGGTTGCCCGCTTTAGCAGCGCCAACAACACCTGGGACACGTTCGACTCCGACCGGAGCCGGTTCACGCCGTTTGCGGTGCTCATCGGCTACACCCAGCACGGGATCGTGCAATGGGGAAGCTTCACCGAAGGCAAGATCGGCCCGGGCTTCGCGGAGAGCTGGGAGACGCCGGACAAGTCGACGTACGTCTTCAAGATCAAGAAGGGCCTGCTCTGGCACGACAAGGCGCCGGTGAACGGCCGGGCCGCGACGGCCAAGGATGCCGCCGCGTTCATCCTCCGGAACAAGGCCGGCAAGACGCTGGACGGCGCGGACGACGTCAACTTCTACCGCAAGGCCAGCTTCGCGATGGTCGACAAGGCCGAGGCGGTGGACGACAGCACGCTGAAGGTGACGCTGACAGCGCCGAGCCCGTTCCTCTTCGGGCTGCTCGCCGCCTCGTACTGCAAGGTGCAAGCTCCCGAGGCGATCGCGAAGTTCGAGAAGGAGTACCAGAAGTTCTCGGCCGACCAGATCATCGGGACGGGCAACTTCACCCTGAATTCGTTCACGGCGGAAGGGAAGCTCAGCTTCCGGCGGTTCGAGAAGTCGGTCTACCCGGTGAACCCGGACGGGATCGACTACGTGCCGCTGTTCACGGACGAGGCCGCCCTCCAGGCTGCCTTCGAGCAGAAGCAGATCGACGCCTACAGCCCGCGGCAGAAGGCGATCCTCGACGACCTGAAAAAGCGCTACGAGGGGAAGATCTACGAGAAGCCCGTGTTCTCGGCGAACCCGATGGCGGGGACCTACTACGGCGGGGCCAAGCCCTGGAGCGACCCGAACCTGATCGGGGCGATCTTCCGGACGATTGACCGGCGGGCCATGATCCAGCAGATGTTCCAGGGGCGGGCCGTGCTTTCAGCAGCCCCGCCGCCGACGCAGCAGGCCTTCACGATCGCGGAGAAGGAACTGATCACGTTCCCGGGTTACCTGGAGGACCGTGCGAAGGACCTTGCCGAGGCGAAGGCGATGTGGGCAGCCGGAGGCGGCCCGGCCCTCGGCGAGATCACGATCGACATCCCGGACATCTGGGAAGGCGCCTACTCGGGCATCAGCGCCATCCTCACGAAGCAGCTGAAGGACAACCTCGGGAACGACTTCAAGGCGAAGATCGAGCCGTACTCGACGATCACCACGAAGATCCTGAAGCTGGAGTACGGGAACGGCAAGAACAACATCTGGTATGGCTGGATCAGCGAACTCCAGGACATCGAACCGAGCCAGAGCATGTTCCGGACCTACAACTCGACCCAGCCGCAGTTCGCGGCCTACGGTGTCAAGTCGGACAAGGTGGACGAGTACACGAACGCCTTGAACTCCGAGTTCGACATCACCAAGCGCCAGGAGCTGAGCAAGAACATCGCCCGCGAGCTCATCAAGATCAACGGGGCCGGCATCCCCTACAACCTGGTGAACATCGAAAACGTCCTTTACTGGAACTACTACAAGACGGGCGAGAGCGTGCCGTTCGTGACGGCGCCGAACTTCGGCCGGGACGTGTACTTCGACCAGAAGGACCCGACCTGGACGGGCCGCCCGGCCTGACCTCCCTCCCCCCGGAGGGGGCAAGCACACCTGAACTCCCTTCCCCGGAAGGGACCCCTGACCGGGGCTGGCACCGCACCGCCAGCCCCGGTTTCTCGATCTCGCCCCGGGAGGTGACGTGCAGCGACCGCCTCGGCCTCGTTCAACGCGACCCCGACCTCGAAACTTGGGGGTTGACGCCCGGCGCCGAGGGGGTAGGATTGCCCCCCAATCCAACCTATCAGCACTATCGTAAACATCGATAGGTCGGATCAAAGACTTCGAGGGGGTTGTTCAGGGACATGAAGGATAACTACTGGGTGAGGCGGCTGGAGAGCAGCCGCCTGTCGAGGCGCCGGTTCGTTGGCGGTGCGGCCACGGCTGGCGTCGGCGCAGCTGGGCTCGCACTGGTCGGCTGCGGTGATGACGACGACGACGAAGCCGCAACTGCCACCACCGGCCCCGCAGGATCGCCAACGGTGGCCGCGACAGCCACGAAGGCGGGGCCGCAGAAGGGTGGGGTTGCCCGCTTCAGCAGCGCCAACAACACGTGGGACACGTTCGACTCCGACCGGAGCCGGTTCTCGCCGTTCGCGACGCTCATCGGCTTTACGATGCACGGCATCGTCCAGTGGGCGAGCTTCGAGCAGGGCAAGATCGGCCCAGGGTTCGCCGAGAGCTGGGAGACGCCGGACAAGTCGACGGCCGTCTTCAAGGTGAAGAAGGGCCTGCTCTGGCACGACAAGGCGCCGGTGAACGGCCGGGCCGCGACAGCCAAAGACGCCGCCAACATGATCATGCGCAACAAAACCGGGAAGACGCTCGACGGCGCGGACGACATCAACTTCTACCGGAAGGCGAACTTCGCCTTCATCGACAAGGCCGAGGCGGTGGACGACAGCACCCTCAAGGTGACGATGTCGACGCCGAACCCGTTCCTCATGAACCTGCTGGCCAGCTCGTACGTGAAGGTGCAGGCGCCGGAGGCGATCGCGAAGTTCGAGAAGGACTACCAGAAGTTCTCGGCGGACCAGATCATCGGGACGGGCAACTTCACGCTGAACAC
>JACRBT010000017.1 GCA_016234445.1 Chloroflexota bacterium
CAGGGACAGCCGTGGGGCAGTGACGACGCCGCTCCCTGGCGGTCGCGGTACGGATGGATGGGTGGGGGCTGGCGTGGGGCGGGCGGGCAGGCGATGCGGCCAGGGTCGGCCGCGGTACCGGGTGGGGGCGGTACGGATGGATGGGTGGAGGGTGGCGTGGGGCGGGGCGGGCAGGCGATGCGGCCAGGGTCGGCCGCGGCTACCGGGTGGTCGCGGTACGAATGGATGGGTGGAGGCTGGCGTGGGGCGGGCGTAGGGGAGTGACGACGCCGCTCCCTGGCGGTCGCGGTGCGGATGGCATGCCGGGAGCCGACGGCTGAGAGCCGTGGGCGGCGCTAGGCGGGGGCGTCGCGGAGGGGGAGGGTGATGGCGAAGGTGGTGCCGGTGCCGGGGGCGCTGTCGACGGTGATCTCGCCGTGGTGGCCCTGGACGACGCCGTAGGTGATCGCCATGCCGAGGCCGGTGCCGGAACCAACCTTCGTCGTGAAGAAGGGTTCGAAGATGCGCGACCGTGTCTCTTCGGGCATGCCGGGGCCGTCGTCGGCGATGGTGAGGACGGCGCTCCCGGCGCTGGTGCCCAGGGCGATGCGGATGTGGCCGCCGGCGGGCATCGCATCGCGGGCGTTGAGGACGATGTTCGTGATCGCCTGTTCGACCTGGCTGCGGTCGCCCTCGATGACCACGGGCGCGGAGGGCAGCTCGACGCTGACGGGGATGAGCGGGAGGAGGGCGGGTTCGAGCAGGCGGACGGTGTCGCGGATGACGGGGACGAGGTCGACGGGGCCGAACTGGGACTGGCCGCCGCGGGCGAAGGAGAGCAGCCGCCGGGTGAGCTCGGCCGCGCGCTTGGCGGCGTCTTCGATGAGGACGAGGTTTTCCCGGTCTTCGCCTTCGAGCCCGGCGGAATAACGCAGGAGCCCGGCGAAGCCAAGGATGGCGGTCAGGAGGTTGTTGAAGTCGTGGGCGACGCTGCCGGCCATCTTCCCGAGCGACTCCATCTTCTGGGCCTGCATGCGTTCGCGAAGGAGGGCGCGGCGGTCGGAGGTGTTGCGGGCGATGGTGAGGATGGCCGGGCGGCCGCCGTAGGTCACGGCGGCGGCAGTCATTTCGACCTCGAGGGCAAGGCCGTCGGCGCGGAGGAACTGCTGTTCGAGCAGGGAGACGCCGTCGCTTTCGGCGCGAAAGTGGGCGTTCAGCGTCGCGGCGGCGCCGGGCGCGAGGTCGGAAAAGAGGAGGCCCTGGAGACCGCCGGGGGAGTGGCCGAGCTGGCTGGCGGCGAAGAGGTTGGCGTCGACGATGCGGTGGGATTCGCTGTCGACGACGATGATCATCTCCTGGGCCTGGGCGACCAGCGAACGGTACTTGGCTTCGCTGGCGGCGAGCGACTCGAGGGCGGCGGCCTTTTCCAGCGCGAGCGCGAACGGCCGGGCGATTCCCCCGAGGACCTCGGCGTCGTCTTCGGAGAAGTGGCCGGTGCCGGCGCCCCAGACGGAAATGGCCCCGAGCAGCGAGTCAGTCCGCAGGGGGACGCGCAGGGCCGAGAACATGCCGTGTTCGAAGAGGCGGTCGTGGATCCAGCTGCGGGAGCCGTCTTCGCGAACGTCGATGGTGACAGTGGGCGTGGGGTCCCGGGCGAGGATGGAGGAATGGGCCTGCTCGATGGGGAGGCCGGCCGGCGGTGCTTCGGCGAGGGTCACGACGTCGGAGTCGACGGCGAGGGGCCGGGCCACGCGGGCTTCGACGTCGAAGGTCATGACGATGACGTGGCCGGCGTCGAAGAGCTGGCGGCACTCGTGGGCGAAGCTGGCGGCGAGCTCGGCGGGGGTGCCGCCGGCGTTGAGGCGGGAGAGGAACTCGTTGACGCGCTGGAGCCGCGCCGCCTGGTCCTGGAGGGCGGCGCGGTCGGTGGCGGCCCTGGCCATGAGGGTGGCGCGGTCGATGGCGAGGCCGAGGGGGCGGCAGAGGTCGCGAAGGAGGTTGGCGTCGGCGACGGTGTAGCGGCCGGGCTGGAGGCTGGCGACACTGACGAGGCCGACGCGGCCATCGGAAAGGGTGAATGGCGCCCGGATGAGGGCACGAAGCCCCGCGGCCCGGGCGATATCGGTGCCGGGATTCAGGACGAGGGGCGCGAGGTCGGGGATGCACTGGGCGTCTCCCTCGATCGCGGCGGCGTAGGCGGCAACGTCTTCGATGGGCAACTCGGCGGGCAGGCAACCGGGTTCGAGGACGGAGGAGCTGAACCCAATGGTCTCCCGGCGGCGGGACTCGAGTTGGATGGTCCCGATGGCGACGTGGTCGGCGCCGAAGACCGTCCGGAGTTCGCTGGCGAAGGACTGGCAGAGAGCGGGGATGCCGGCGTCGGCGGCGAGGGTGGCGAGAAGGCCGGCGGCGGCGGCAAGCCCATGAATGGCCGCGGCTGGCTCCGGAGGGAGCGGCGCGAGGCCATCCAGGGCCGGGTCAGCCCGGATTGCAGGAGTCACCGTGGCTCTCTCCCGTGGCGGCGGTGTCGATGTCATTCAGGCTGCGGCGGCATGGGGAAACCGCCGTGGACTGGGGACTGCCGGGTCATCATAGAAGGGAGTCTACATCCCTGCTGTCAGGGTTCACCCGCACTTCCGGCACCGCGGAAGGTGGAGATTCAGTAACTCCAGGTGGCTGGACCGGAGAGTTCGAGGAAGTAGGCGGCGCCCGTCTGGAGCTGGCTGAGGTTGGAAACGTAGTCGGGGAGGCCGGGCAGGTAGCGCCGCCAGCCGAACGCGGGGTCCCATGCATAGAGGGCGACCAGCTTCGCGCCCAGGGAGGCAAGGGCGGGCGGTGGCGGTTGTGGCGGCCCGGAATAGGTGATCAGGTTGAGGCCGGCGGCGAGGCTGGCCTGGAAGACGGGCGGAGGGGTGGGCGCGACCGTGGGGGTGGGCGTGGGGGTGGGAGGGGGCGCCGTCGTTGGCGTGTCCGCGGCGGCGCTGTCGTCGTAGACGCCGAAGTCGGTTGTCCAGTTGCCGCCGACGCGGCCGATGCCGATGACGCGGTAGGCGGCGGTGAGGATGTTCGCGCGGTGGCCGCTGGAGTCCATCCACATGTCGAAGGCGGTCCGGGGGTCGGAGGTTCCCCAGAGGATGTTTTCGCCCGCGCCGGTGCCGGCGTAGCCGCAATCGCGGAGGCGGGGGCCGAGGGTGCGGCCGAGGGAGTCGGTGTGGGAGAAGCCGCTGCCGCTGGCGCTCGAATCCGCGGACTTCCAGGCGGCGGCGCGGTTCAGGTTGGGGGAGAACTTGAGCGCCACGGCGCCCGAGGCGGCGCGGGCTTCGTTGATGAGGACCAGGAGCTGTTGTTCCTGGGCATCGATGCCGGCGGTCGCGGTGTCGCAGTTGACGAGGGCGAAGGCGCGGTTGGGGCCGCCCGGGGAGAGCGCGGCCAGGGCAAGGGCCAGGAAACCGAGGAGCGCCGAGGCGGCGAGGAGGGATCTTCGTCCGGTCACTGGGGTCATCGTATCTCCCGTGGCGTTTCGGGCTACCCGGGCGACGGGGTATCCTTCGTCAAAGGCGCGAATGCCGCCGCTGTTGAGGACATGCCTTCGCGACCAGCGCAGCCCCCTACCCGGATATTCGTCGCTCGCCACGGCCAGACCATCTCTAACCGGGAGGGACTGTTCTGTGGACATTCGGAGACGCCGCTGACCGAGGCAGGGCGGGCGCAGGCGGTTGCGCTGGCGGCGCGGCTGCGGGAGGTCCCCATCCACGCCGCCTATGCGAGCGACTTTAGCCGGGCGCGCGACACTGCCGCCGCCGTGCTCGAAGGCCGGGCGGTGCCGCTGGTGGAGGACGCGGCCCTGCGCGAGCTCCACTACGGCGAATGGGAGATGGAGAAGGAGCGCGCGATCGCCCGGCGCTACCCGCAGCAGTTCCGGCTGATGCGTGCCGAAGACCCCGCCTGGCGCCCGCCCGGCGGCGAGGACGTCCAGGCGGTGCGAGCGCGGACCTACGGGGCTCTCCGCGCGATCGCGCGGCGTCACCCCCACCAGACGACGCTCATCGTCAGCCACGGCACGGCGATCAACTGCATGCTCTCCGCCCTCCTCGGGATGCCGGCCAGCCACACCTTCCGGTTCGCGGTGGACAACTGCGGGCTTTCGGAAGTGAGTGTCCGGGGCGGGCGGCTCTGCCTTTCGTTGCTGAACGACACCTCGCACCTGCAGGGGATCGGGCGGCGATGACCGTGATGGTGCGACGGTGATCCCGATCGGCG
Source organism: Chloroflexota bacterium (assembly GCA_016234445.1). GTDB lineage: Bacteria > Chloroflexota > Dehalococcoidia > Tepidiformales > Tepidiformaceae. Next base: position 4,240 of record JACRBT010000017.1, read on the forward strand.
ATGCCCGCTCGCGGACGACCCCGTGGGTCAACTACGCACTCATCCTTGTCTCGGTGGGTGCGTTCCTCTTCATGCTCGGGCGAGACGCGGCCGTGCCGCCGGACCGCCAGGCGGCCCGGAGCGAGTTCGCCCGCCAGACGGCCGGGGAGTGTTACGGCTTCGAAACCTCGCCCACGGAGCTGGACCGTTTCGTCTGCAAATGGGGTTTCCAGCCCCGCGAGTTCTTCGACACGGTCCAGGGGGAGAACCAGTCCCCGGACCCGAAAGTCGCCGTGGTCCTGCTCTCGATCGTGACGGCGCTCTTCATCCACGCCGGCTGGAGCCACATCCTCGGCAACATGCTCTTCCTCTGGGTGTTCGGCGACAACGTGGAAGACCGGCTGGGGCACTTTCGCTATCTCGTCTTCTACCTGGTCGCGGGGATCGTGGCCACGCTCGCCCAGGCGTCGGTCGACACCGCGAGCGTGATCCCGGTGGTTGGCGCGAGTGGGGCGATCGCAGGGGTACTCGGGGCCTACCTGGTGTCGTATCCGCGGGCGAAGGTCTCGGTGGTCATCCCGTTCTTCATCCTGATCTTCATCCCGATCCCGGTGCCGGCGGCGCTCATGATCGGGATGTGGTTCCTGCAGCAGTTCCTCGCGGGGGTGGCGACGCTGAGCGATTCGACGACGGCGGGGGCGGGGGTGGCGTGGTTCGCGCACATCGGGGGCTTCCTTTTCGGGGTGCTGACCATCTTCCTGTTCTACGGGGGACCGCGAAAACGGGTGCGGGGGGCGCCGCGCTGGGACTGAGGCGCCGGGGGAGAGGGTTGGCGCTATCCTAGAGCGGTGGCGAAGGTCCCCTCACCCCCTGGCCCCCTCTCCCGCTTCGCGGGCGAGGGGGAACGAACGGCGGAGCGGCTCTCCCACTTCGTGGGCGAGGCGGGACGCGCGGCGGTGTGTGCGCAACGCAGCGGGCGCTACCGCGGGGCGCGGCTCTCCCGAGTCGTGGGCCAGGGGGTGAGCGCGAGGTGGCGTTTGAGAGCTGGAGGCGGTTGTGACGGCCTCTGGTGAGTCTCCGCTGCTCGAGATGGCCCGGACCGGTGACCCTGAGGCGTTCGCCGGTCTCTGTGCCGGTGTGTTCCCCGCTGTCTATGACTTCGCCTGGCGGATGACCGGCGACGAGGCGGTGGCGGCTGGCGTGGCGCGCTCAACCATGGTGGAAACGGCGCGGCGATTCGGGTCGCTCCGGGCGGGGGAGGGCTTCCGGCCGTGGGTGCTCGGGATCGTCCGGGAGGAGGTGCTGGCGGCGCTCGCGGGCGGCGCTGACGCGGCCGCACCGGGTGATGGCGGGCGTGTTGGGGAAGCAGCCGCCGGGCTGGAGCCGCGGACGCGGGCGATCGTCGACCTCCACCTCCGGCAGGGGCTGGACGCGAAAGACCTCGCGGTGGCGATTGGTGTCTCGGCGGCCAGCGCGGGGGTGGTCCTCCGGCGGGCGCTGCCGGCGGTGGAGGATGCGTTCGCGACGGCGGTGCTGTCCGACCCGGGGCATCGCTGCCGGCGCCTGGGTGAGGCGATCGCGGCGGCGCACGCGGCTTCGGGCGAGGAGCTCCGCAGGCTGGTGGCCGACCACCGGGGCTCCTGCAAGGTCTGCCAGGGGCGGCTCGAACGGTTGGGGCCGCCGTTGAAGGCGTATGCGGCCATTCCCCCGGCTGTGGCGCCCGAGGGCCTGCAAGAGGCGGCGGTTGCCGAGGCGACGCGGCGGTGGCCGGGACCGGTACCCGCGCAGCGGGCGTTCGCCGACGCGGGCCCGCCCCCGCCCCGGCGCCCGCGGACGGCGCTGTTCGTGCTTTTCGGGGGGACGGCGGCGGCGGCGGGGATGCTGGTGCTGGCGATGTTGCTGCCGGGCAGCCCGCTTTCGCTGGAGGGACCGGGCGACCCCGGGGCGTCGGCTTTCCTGCCGCTTTCGCCGACCGTGGAGGTTGGGCCGGGGACGCCGACGCCAACGCCCCGGCGCACGGCGACGCCAACGCGGACACCGGCGACGCCGACCCGCGGCGCCTCGCCCACGCCGACGCCGGTGGCGACCGCTGGCCCGGGGACGCCGACGTCGACCGCGACCGCGACGGCCACGCCCACCGCAACAGCGTCCGCAACTCAGACGCCGGTGCCGACGTCGACGCCGGGGCCGACCGCGACTCCCTGCCCGCCGAAGCTGGGGACGAACGTGCCCTCGGTGAACGTGGGGGACGGGACGTCCAGCTTCTTCTACGCGCTCAACCAGGCGATCTGCGGGACGCTGCCCTTCACCGCGTCGGTGGGATCCGGGGGGGCGTGGCTCTCGGTTTCGCAGGAGCTTCCCGAAATCAGCGGCGCGACCGGCAACCAGGTACGAATCGACCTCTTCGTTGACCGGCTGGCCCTGGCCGAGGGCACCAATTTCGGGTCGGTCCGCGTCACTGGTGCCGGGATGACCATTTCTGTGGCGGTCCAGGCGGTCCGCATGGGCGACCCGCCGGAGATCCTTGCGACGTCGGGTTCGTGCGGCGCGGGCACGGCAACGGTGAGCGCAACGGTGACCGACGACATCGGTGTCTTGCGCGTGGACGTGACCTACACGACGCCGGGCGGCCCGGCCTCGGCGCCGCTCTTTGGCGGCGGCGGAGAGTGGTCGGCAGAGTTCGCCGTGCCCGAAGGTGCCTCGGACTTCGCCGTCGTCGCGGTTGATGGCGCCGGGCAGACGGCGTCCCTTGAGGTGGAAATGGGGCCGTGCTGACGCAGGTCATGGACAGAGCGGCGTGTGCGGGCTCCCGGGGGTTTGTCCCGGCTCCGACCGTGCGGTAGACTCCCCGTGTTTGGCGTTATGCGCTGCGGGGAACCGCGCGCCTTCGCCTGTTCTCGATTCGAATCGCGGTTCCAGCCCGCATCCGGAGGTCGTCCATCCATGCCCCAGTTCCCGTCAGTCGATTGGTTCAAAGCCGCCGCCGACATCCTCAACAAGTCCGACAGCTTCAAGCGTCTCGGCACCTGCGACACCACGATGGGTGTCCAGGTGGGGGACAAGCACTACGAGGTCGACTTCGAGGCGTTCGAAGTGGCCGAGGTGAAGGAGATCGACGCGAAGCGCGCGGAAGAGCTCGACTTCGTGCTCGTCCAGCCCTTCGACGCCTGGAAGGCGATGCTCCTGAACATCAAGGAGCACGGCCGGGCGGAGCACGAGTTCACGTTGAACTCGCTCGACCTGAGCAGCGAAGTCGAGTTTGCCAAGGGGAAGGACTACCACCGCCGCGACGCCTTCTACCGCTTCAACCAGACGATCCAGGAATACTTCGACATGACGGCGAAGCTGGATACGACCTTCGCGGCGTAGCCCCTCACCCCTGGCCCCTCTCCCACTTCGTGGGCGAGGGGACGTTTTGGCAGGCCATCAGGTTCGGGCGCGGCTGCCCCATTTGCGGGGGCGGGCGGCGCGTGAGGGGGAGGCGGCGGGCGAGGGCGTCCAGCGGATGGTCCCGAGGATCTCGGCGAGCGCGGGTTGGAGCGTGACGATGGCGCGGCCGAGCTCGGCGCCGACTTCCCGGGCGAGGGTGCCCGTGAGCCGGTCGAAGGGATAGGTGCGGTGCAGGCGGCGCCAGGAGGCGGTCCATTCTTCCAGTTCCCAGGCGGGGCCGAGTTCGCTGATCAGGTGGGGTGCGTGGGCGGCGAGGACGGCGGCGGCGGCTTCGTTCGCTTCGGCCGGGCCTTCGAAGTGGAGCCCGAGTTCGACGATCCCGCGGCCGACGTGGGGCTGGAGTTCGAAGTGGGCCCATTGCTCGCCGTGGAAGAGCTGGAGAATAGTCCACATAACGCGCCGCTCGGGGACGGGGAAGCCGGCGGGGAGGGCGTGCAGCGCCAGCTCTTCACAGGCGAAGACAAACTCCCGCGCTTTCAGGTTGCCGTCGCTCCTGGGCATGGAGGCCAGTGTACGCCCGGGCGCCTCGGCCGCGCCTGTGGTTGAATGACCATATGCGTGAAGTCCACGAATCGCGGGTCCGGGCGAACGGTGTCGAACTGGCCGTCTTCGACTGGCCAGGCGCCGAACCCGCCGCCTTTCTCGCCCACGCAACGGGGTTTCACGCGCGCTGCTGGGACCAGGTGGTTGAGCACCTGCCGGGCCGCCGCTGCATCGCCCTCGACATGCGCGGTCACGGGCGCAGCGAGAAGCCGGCGCCACCCTACCGGTGGCTGAACTTCGGCCGCGACGTCGCCGCGCTGGTCGAAGAGATGGGCCTGCGCGATGCGGTCGGCGTGGGCCACTCGAAGGGCGGCCACGCGGTGACGTATGCGGCCGCGCATGTGCCCCGAGCGTTCCGGGCGCTGCTGCTGGTGGACCCGGTGATCATGGCGCGGGAGACGTACCACCGGCCGCCGGCGGCCCAGGAGCACTTCGCCGCCCGCCGCCGCAACGAATGGGCTTCGCCCCACGAGATGTACGAGCGCTTCAAGGACCGGCCGCCGTTCAACAACTGGGCGCCGGCGGTGCTCTGGGACTACTGCAACCATGGCCTTCTGCCCGCGCCCGGGGGCGAGGGGTTCGTGCTCGCCTGCCCGCCGGAGGTGGAAGCGGCAACCTATGCCGGCAGCGCGGGCGCGGACATCTATGAGGAGATCGCGGCGATCGAGATCCCGGTGCGGGTGTTGCGGGCGAAGCCGCGGACGGAGGGCGGGGCGATGGACATGAGTTCGTCGCCGACGACGCCGGACCTTGCCTCCCGCTTCCGCCGGGGGACGGATGTGCCTCTTCCGGAGTACACGCACTTCATCCCGATGGAGGCGCCGGCGCTGGTTGCGCGGCACATCGAGGAGTTGGCGGCGGAGTAGCGGCTCGGGTCGGCCGGGACAGGTGGCTCCCGGTGGCGGAAGGTGGCGGGCTGGCGGGGGGACCACTCCTTCACAGTCGTGGCTCGGCGACTTGCGGGGCGGTGGCCTTCGGTGGCGGTGGCGGGGAGGCAGCGGCCGCGGCGGGCGCAGCAGGGTCGCCGCGCCGCTGGTGTGAGGAGGCGGTGGAGTGGGACCCGCGCGATGCGGCGGGACAGGCGGCTCCCGGGGGCGGTAGGTGGCGGGCAGGCGGGAGAACCACTCCTTCACAGTCGTGGCACGGCGAATGTTGTGGGGTGGTGGCCTTCGGTGGCGGTGGCGGGGAGGCAGCGGCCGCGGCGGGCACAGCAGGGTCGCCGCACCGCTGGTGTGAGGAGGCGGCGGAGTGGGACCCGCGCGATGCCGCGGGACAGGCGGCTCCCGGCAGGCGGCGAGGTGGCGGTCAGGCCGGGGAACCACTCCTTCACAGTCGTGGCACGGCGGATGTTCTGGGGTGGTGGCCTTCGGAGGCGGTGGCGGGGAGGGATGGAAGGGCTGGCGGCTTCCCCGTTCGGACCCCGTGGAGGGGCCGGTCGGCCGTCTCTAACCGCCCCGGTGTGCCCTTGTGACATCAATCACAGTCCCCTACCGTGGGTGAGACGACCTTGTCTGTGAAGGGGGCTTTACCGTTCGGAGCCGACGGAAGCCGGGGGATCAACTCCCCGTCGATGGCTACCTTCAGAGCATTGCGGAGGACGAAATGCGGTTTCTTGTCAGTTGGAGTCTCACAGTTGCCATGGCCATGGTGGGCCTGATGGCCCTCCTCACCCTGGGCTGTGCCGAGGGGGGCGGGGACGACGCGACTCCTGGTGTCGACATCGGCGGTTCGCCGGCGGCCAGCGCTACCAACGGTGGCGGTGGAGGCGGCGGTGAGGCCATCAAGATCATCATGAAGGACAACCTGTACGAGCCGAAGGACATCAAGGTGAAGGCCGGGCAGTCCTACACGATCGAAGTGAAGAACGAGGGCCTGGCCATCCATAACATGCATGTCCTGAGCAAGGCCTTCGGCGAGTCAAAGGACTACACGAGTGCGTTGACGGTCGCGGCGGGCGATTCGAACAAGTTCGAAGTGAAGTTCAGCAAGAAGGGGACTGTGAAGTTCCAGTGCGACTACCACCTGCCAGACATGGCGGGGACGATCACCGTCGAGTGACGGAAACAGGCGAAATCGCGTGACGCGCCCCACGCGGAACCCAGGGGCGCGAAGAGAAGGCCCGGCCGGCTGAGCAAGCGACGCCGGCCGGGCAAGGCCAGGAGAGGAGGAACAAAACGGTGTCGGTAACAAGGCGAGAACTCATCACTGGGGCAGCCGCCGGCGCGACCGGGCTCGTCGTTGGCGGCGTGCTCGGGAAGACGCTTGGCGGTGACGACGGTGGTGGTGGCGGCGGCGACAGCGGCCTTAGCGGCCAGGCGGAAGCCGTCGCAAAGGCCCGCGACCTCAACTCTGAAAACGTCACCCGTGCCGTCAAGACCTTCGTCCCGCCGGGGGCGAAGCCGGGCGACAAGAACGCCGACGAATTCTTCCTGTTCAGCTCGGGCGGCCATTCGGGTCAGATCCTCGTGATCGGTGTCCCGAGCATGCGCCTGCTGAAGGTCATCGGTGTCTTCGCGCCGGAACCGTGGCAGGGCCATGGCTATGGCGCCGACTCGTCGGACTCGGTGATCAAGGCCGGGACGGACAGCAAGAACAAGCCCTCTTCGGCGGCTCGTGGGCCGCTGACGTGGGGTGACACGCACCACCCGGCCCTGAGCGAGACGAAGGGCGAATACGACGGGCGCTTCGTCTACATCAACGACCGCGCCAACGGCCGCATCGCGATGGTGGACCTGCGCGACTTCAAGACGAAGCAGATCCTGGACGTCCCGAACCTCGACAGCTCGCACGGTGGCGTCTTCTGCACCCCGAACACTGAATACGTCCACATCTCAACGATGTCCCCGACGCTGGTCGATCCGTCGAAGGCGGAGAAGGCCCTCGAGACGTTCAAGGACTCTTTCCGCGGCTACTCGACCTTCCTGAAGGTCGACCAGAAGACGGGGAAGATGGATCTGGCGCAGAGCTTCCAGGTGGAGCTCCCGCCTTATACGCAGGACCTGGCGGACTCGGGCAAGCTTTCGAGCGAAGGCTGGGTGTTCATCAACTCCTACAACTCGGAGATGGCGAGCGGCGGCAACCTGACCGGCGGCAAGCCGATCGAAGTCGGGGCGTCGGCGAACGACTTCGACTACATGCACATCATCAACTGGAAGAAGGCGGAGACGGTCGTCGGCTCGAAGTCGAAGGTGATGAACGGCATGCGGGTGATCCCGCTCGAGACGGCCGTGGCGGAGGGCATCCTCTACCTGGCGCCGGAGCCGAAGAGCCCGCACGGTGTCGACGTGCACCCCGGCGGGAACTACATCTCCGTCGGCGGCAAGCTGGACCCGCACGTCACGATCTACGGCTTCGACAAGATCAAGGCCGCGATCGACGGGAAGCAGTTCGAAAAGAACGACCCGTTTGGCGTGCCGATCCTGAAGCTCGACGCGGTCCGGGCCGGGAGCGTGGAAGTGGGCCTTGGCCCGCTGCACACGCAGTACGACGACAAGGGCTACGGCTACATCAGCCTCTTCCTCGACAGCGCGGTCGCGAAGTTCTCCGTTGGCGAGCCGTACTTCAAGGGGGCGGACGCGTTCAAGCTGGTTGACAAGCTCCCGGTGCACTACAACATCGGCCACCTGGTGGCGATGGAAGGCGACACGGTGAAGCCGGCCGGCAAGTACCTGGTCGCGCTGAACAAGTGGTCGATCGACCGGTTCCCGGTGGTCGGCACGCTGAAGCCGCAGAACTTCCAGCTGGTGGACCTCACGGGCGAGAAGATGGAGATCCTCACCGACATGCCGATCGGCATCGGCGAGCCGCACTACGTCCAGGGCATCCGGGCCGACCGGATCAAGGCATGGGAAGTGTACCCCGTGGGCACGAACCCCCTGACGATGGAGAAGGACCCGAACGCAATCGCCGACAAGGGCGAGAAGATCCAGCGGACGGGGAGTACCGTGGAGATCTGGAGCACGGTTCGCCGCAGCCAGTTCAAGCCGGACAACATCAGCGTGAAGCAGGGTGACAAGGTCATCATCCACCTCACGAACATCGAGACGACGCCGGACGCCACGCACGGGTTCTCGATCCCGCGCTACAACGTCAACGTGAGCCTGGACCCGGGTGAAGCCGCCACGGTCGAGTTCACGGCCGACGCCAAGGGGGCGTTCGCGTTCTACTGCACGGAGTTCTGCTCGGCGCTGCACCTTGAGATGCAGGGCTGGCTGCTGGTCTCCTGACCTGGTCGTCCTCCGTGGGGAGAGGAGGGGTAACCCTCCTTTCCCCCACAACAACGGAACCATAGAGAGGCGAAGAGATGGCCACGCGGCGAAGGTTCCTCGTCCTGCTGGGAGGCGGGACGGTGGTGGCTGCGGCTGCGGTGGGGGGCTACATCCTCCTTCCCGGCGAAGAAACGGCGAGCGGGTTGCCGAAGATCAAGTACGGCAGGGACACCTGCGTCCAGTGCACGATGATCATCTCCGACACCCGCTTCGCCGCGGCCTGGCGCGAACAGGGCGGCATCGAGCGGCACTTCGACGACGTCGGCTGCATGGTCGCGTATTTCCGGAAGCACAGTCCCGGTTCGGCCACGCTGTACTGGGTGCGCGACTTCGAACATGACGCCTGGCTGGACGCGCAAACGGCGGCCTACGCGGTGGCGGCGGGAGTGAAGAGCCCGATGGGCTACGGCGTGGCGGCGTTCGCTTCCGCGCCGGCGGCGGCGGGGGTTGTGCAGCGATACAGCGGCGAGGCTGCAACCTGGACCTCGCTGGTCGACAATTTGAAGGAGAGAGGTTGAGGTGGCGATGGAGACAGCGACGAGCAGCGTGACCGCCACGGCGGCGACCGGCGCCCGGGCGGCAGTACGATTCGACCGTCTCTGGGCGGGGTGTGCCCTCATCGCGGCCGTCCTGATGGTTGTGGCCTTCTTTCTCCCGCTCTGGAAGATGACGCTGCTGGCTCCCCAGTACCCCGACGACATCCACCTCACGGCCTACGGCACGGACATGACGGGTGATCTCCAGGAGATCAACTCGCTGAACCACTACGCCGGGGTGAAGGCGATCGACCCGGACAACGTGCGCGAACTGGACCTCTTCCCGTTCCTGCTGTTCGGATTCGTCGCCGGGCTCCTGGCGGCGGCATTCTGGCAGCGCCGGCTGTTGCGCTGGGCTGTCATCGCCGCCGCCTGGGGGTTTCCTCTCGGCTTCCTCGCCGACCTCCAGTACTGGCTCTGGAACTACGGCCATGACCTGAACGAGGACGCGCCGCTGTATCCGGGGCCGTTCACGCCGAAAGTGCTCGGCGAAACGCAGATCGTGAACTTCCACAGCGAAACCATGGTCACCTGGGGCTACTGGTTCATGGTGGCGGCGGCGCTTGTGGTCACCTTCGGGCCCTGGACGGTCCGCTTCCTTCGCACCAGCTGGCAGAACACGGGCTCGGCCCCGCGCGTGGCCTCGGTTGTTGGCGCCGTCCTCCTCCTCGCCGGGGCAGGGCTGGCGGGCCAGCCAACCGGCGCCCGGGCCGCCGCCGGCCAGGACCTCCAGGCGATGATCGACGCCGCGGCGCCGGGCTCCACGCTCACGGTCCAGGCGGGGACCTACAACGGCCCCATCGTCATCGACAAGACACTGACGGTGGAGGGCGTCGGGTGGCCCGTCATCGACGGCGGGCGCAAGGGCGACGTCGTGAAGATAACCGCGGACGGGGTAACCCTCCGCGGTTTCGTGATCCAGGGCTCGCTTCGGGAAGTGTCGGATGAACCCACGGGGATTCGCCTCAATGGGGACCGGGCCGTGGTCGAGCACAACCGGGTGCGGGACGTGCTCTATGGGATCACGCTCCAGGAGAGCGACGGCCACATCGTCCGCAACAACTCGGTCCAGAGCGTGCCCGAGTTTTCCATGGAGCGGCGGGGCCACGCCCTCTACCTCTACTACACGAACGACAATCTCCTCGAAGGCAACGACCTCTCCTACGCCAAGGACGGGGTCTTCATCAACTTCTCGGCCCGCAACCGGGTCATCGGCAACCGCGTGACCGACCTTCGCTACGGCATCCACTTCATGTACGCGGACGAGAACGAGATCATCGGGAATACCTTTCGCGACAACCTGACGGGCGCCTCGATCATGTACTCGACCGACCTCTACTTCGAGGGGAACGAGTTCGCGAACAACCGCTCGTTCGCCTCAGGTTACGGGATCCTGTTCAAGGATGTGGACAACGTGGAGCTGGTGGACAACCTCGTCCATCACAACACGATCGGCCTGAGCATGGAGGGTGCGCCGCTGACGCCGGGCACCTACGTCCGTCTCCGCGACAACCTCATCGGCTTCAACCAGGTCGCGCTGTTTCTTTCCACGACGGTCGGGGCCGAGTTCGGCGGGAACTCCTTCACGGGGAACCTTCGCCAGGTGGAGACCAAGGGCGGGAGCCTGGAACACAGCAACCACTGGCAGATCGACGGCAGGGGCAACTACTGGGACGACTACCAGGGCTACGACGCGAACGGCGACGGCATGGGCGACATGCCCTACCACTACCGGACGGCGTACGACGAGCTGATCAAGGACAACGCCGCGCTCAAGGCCTTTTCCTATACGCCGGCCCAGACGGCGATCGACCTCGCGTCGCGCTGGTTCCCGATGTACACGAACCCGCCGACGGTGGTGGACGACCACCCGCTGATGGGCCCAACGATGCGGCTGCCGTCGTCTTCGGGCGCTAACAGCCGCCTCTGGGCGACGCTGGCAGTTGCCGCGCTGGCCCTCGCACCCCTTACCATGTTCAAGTACGCGGGCAACAACCTGCAGAGGCGATGGTAGGGATGCTGCGAGCGGAGTCGGTCAGCAAGCGCTACGGGAAAGTCACGGCCCTGGATGGGGCTTCGATCGAAATCGAGGCGGGCCGAGTGACCGCGGTGATCGGGGCGAACGGCGCCGGGAAGACCACGCTCATCAAGTGCATCGTGGGCCTGCTCAAGTTCGAAGGGCGGATCGCGATCAACGGCGTCGACATCAGCCGGCACGGGAAGGCCGCCCGGCGGCTGGTCGGGTACCTCCCCCAGAACCCGGCATTTCACGCCGACCTGAGCGTGGCTGAAACCGCCCTTTTCTATGGCGGGCTCAAGGGCGTCCCCGCCTCACGCGCGCGGGAGATGGTGGAGACGGCCGGCCTCGAAGCGCACGCCGACAAGACGGTTGGCGCCCTTTCCGGGGGCATGCGCCAGCGGCTCGCGCTGGGCGTCGCGCTCCTCGCCGATCCGCCGCTGCTCATCCTCGACGAACCGGCGGCGGGCCTCGACATCAGCGCGCGGCTGGAGCTTCGCCGCCTCGTGGGCGAGCAGCGCCAGGCCGGGAAGGCCATCCTCCTCTCCACTCACTGGCTGGAAGACGTGCCCTATGTCGCCGACGAAGCGCTGGTGCTGGACCATGGGAAGACGGTCTTCCAGGGCCCGGCTACGCAGCTCGCGACCTCCGGCGCACCGGGGAGCCGTCTCTACCTGCGCCTCAACGGCCACAGCCCGGACGCCATCCCGCTCCTCCAGGGGATGACCTCGACGGGCAGCGTCGACCGTTCCGGCGACTGGGTGGTGGTGACCTGTCCCGCGGCCGACAAGGCGCGGGTCGTCGAGGCGCTCGTCGACGCCGGGATCGGGATCCTCGACTTCCGGGTGGAAGAAGCGCCGGTCGACGCGGCCGTGCTCCGGCTCCAGGCCACGCACGGGGGTGAGCTGTGAACGGCGTGGTGACCATCGCCCGGAAGGAACTGCGTGACGCCGTGAAGAGCCGCTGGCTGGTGGCCTTCGCCGTGACGTTCGCGCTCGTTGCACTCGTGCTTTCGAAGGTGCAGGGCGACGCCGGCGACATCGGCGACCAGGGCTTCAACCGGACGACCGCGGGGCTGATCAACCTCTGCCTGCTGCTGGTGCCGTTGCTGGCGCTGGTGCTGGGCGCGGGGGCCATCTCGGGCGAGCGCGAACGGGGGACGCTGGCGACGCTCCTCGCCCAGCCGATCTCCTCGGCGGAACTGCTGCTTGGGAAGTACCTGGGGCTGACGGTCGCGGTCTGGGGGGCGATCGCCCTCGGGTTCGGCGCCGCCGGCTTCCTTGTCGCACTCTTTCAGCCGCTGACCGACGTCCAGCACTACCTCCTCTTCGTGCTCCTTTCGTCGGCGCTGGCGAGCGCGATGCTGAGCATCGGCCTCCTCATCTCGGTCCTTTCGGACACGCGGGTGAAGGCGCTGGCGGGGGCGGTCCTCCTCTGGTTCTTCCTCGTGTTGTTGTACGACCTCGGCGCCATCGGGCTGGCACTGACGGTGTCTTCCTCCGGGCGGACGCTGGTCGCGGTGGTGCTCGGGAACCCGGTCGAGTCGGTGCGCATCCTGGCGGTGATGAGCCTCGAACCTGACCTGGAGATCCTCGGGCCGCTCGGCTCGTACCTGTCGGAACAGGTCGGGCGAGGGACCAGCACCATCCTCCTCGCGGCGGGGCTGGGGGCCTGGGTGGTGGCGCCGCTCGTGGCCGCGGTCGAAGTCTTCCGGCGCCAGGACGCCTGAGACCCCGCAGTCCCTCTTCGCTGACGTGACCGGAAGCCCTGCGCTGGACAGACTGTGCCCCGCAGGGAGGGGCAATGGCGCGCAGGTTCACCGGCCTCTGGCGTGACCGCGACTTCCTCCGGTTCTGGGCGGCGCATTCGATTTCGCTGGTAGGGACGGGCCTCGGCGCCCTGCCCTTCACGGCGATCCTGGTCCTCGACGCGGGGCCGCTGGAGATGGCGCTCGTGACGGCGGCCTCGCTCGCCCCTGCGCTGGTTTTCGGGCTCGCGGCGGGCGTCTGGGTGGACCGCCTCCGCCGGCGGCCGATCCTGATCGCGGCCGACCTTGGCCGCGGGGCGATGCTTGCTGGCGTCGTCCTGGCGTGGTGGCTGGACGCCCTCCGGATCGAGCACCTCTACGCGGTCGCGCTGGTGAACGGCGCCCTCGCCACCTTCTTCGACGTCGCCGCCCAGGCGTACATCCCCGCACTGGTGGCGAAGGACGACCTGGTGGAGGCGAACAGCAAGCTTTCGGCGAGCGCGTCGGCGGCGGAACTCGGCTCCTTCAGCCTCGGCGGCGTCATCGTCCAGGTCGCGGGGGCGATGTGGGCGGTCGGGGCCGACGCGGTAAGCTTTCTCGGGTCGGCGCTGTTCGTGGCGCGCATCCGGCACCCGGAACCGGCACCCGAAAACACCGGCGGCGAGCAGCACGCGCTCAAAGAGGTCGCCGAGGGGCTGCGGGCGATCGCCCGGGACCCCATCCAGCGATCGCTCGCGGTCGCTTCCGCCAGCCGCCACCTGACCTACGGGATGGTCGGGGCCGTCATCCTTCTCTATGGGACACGGACGCTGGGGCTGGCTCCGGGCGCGCTGGGGGTGATCTTCGGCGTTGGCGGGGCGACCTCGCTGGCAGGGGCGCTGCTGGCCGACCGCCTCACCCGGCGGGTAGGGGTCGGCCCGGCGATGGTGGGGGCGATGTTCGCGGGGGCGCTGGGCGGGCTCTTCATCGTGGCGGCGCAGGGAGGAGCATGGCTGGCCGCGCTCTTCCTGGTCCTCTCCCAACTGGTTGTGGACCCGGCCACGGCTGTCGAAGATATCGGAGAGAACAGCATCCGCCAGGGCGTGACCCCGGAGCGGCTTCGCGGAAGAGTCGGCGCCGGCGTGCGGACCCTGAGCCTCTCGCTGGAGCTCTGTGGGGCGCTGGCGGCGGGGCTCATCGCCCAGTCCGCGGGGCTCCGGGTGGCGCTCGCGATCGGGCTGGCGCCGCGGCTGGCGGGGGCGCTCTGGCTGCTGGCTTCGCCGGTCATGCGGATCCGGGCGCCGGGAGAGCCAATCACGGCATGAAGGCCCCCGCGAGAGGGGACCGTCGGCCCGTGACCGGACGAAAACGGGAGGTACTCTTTCTACCATGTCGAACGAAGTCGCTGACGTCACCATCATCGGGGCCGGGCCAACCGGCCTCTTCGCTGCCTTCTATGCGGGCCTCCGCGGCCTCCGCACGCGGGTGATCGAGGCCCTGCCGGAACCGGGCGGCCAGCTCGCCGTGCTCTACCCGGAGAAGTACATCTACGACGTCCCCGGGCACCCGAAGATCATGGCGAAGGACCTCGTCCGCCAGTTGCTCGAACAGTGCCACCTCTTCGAGCCTGAGTTCGTCTATGGCGAGCGGATCGACGCACTCACGCGGACGACGGCGGCGGGCGAGGAGGTCTGGCGGCTGGGCACGGCGACGCGGGCGTTCCTGAGCCGGACGGTCATCGTCGCCGGTGGCGTGGGGGCGTTCGAACCGAACCGGCTGGACCGGATCGGGGTCACGGCCTTCGAAGGCAAGGGCGTCCACTACTTCGTCCAGGACAAGCGCCGGTTCCGGGGCAAGCGCGTTCTTATCATCGGCGGCGGCGACACGGCCGTGGACTGGTGCCTGAACCTGAAGGACTGGGCGCAGGAGATCACGCTGATCCACCGGCGGGACGAGTTTCGCGCCCACGAGGCGAGCCTTACCGCGCTTCGCCTGACCGGCATCCCGATGCTGACGCACTGGGAACTCAAGCGGGTCGACGGCGGCGAGACGGGGGTCACGGCGGCCACGATCTACGACAACCGCACGGGCGAGGAGCGCGCGATCGACGTCGACTCGATCCTCATCAGCATCGGCTTCAAGGCGGCGCTCGGGCCGATCGAGCACTGGGGACTGGAGCTGGCGGGGCCGCGGCACATCCGCGTCGACGGCTTCATGCAGACGAACCTCCCGGGGGTGTTCGCGGCGGGCGACATGGCCGCGGTCGAGGGTTCGGAGCCGCTGAACCTGATCGTGACGGGGTTCGGGCAGGCAGCCATCGCCGCCAACGCCGCGCGGCGGGCGCTGGACCCGAAGGCGCGGCTGTTCCCGGGGCACTCGAGCGAGCTGCGCCTCTAGCAGAACCGGCATCGTGGCCGTGACGGGTGGCGGCGGCTGCGCTATCCTCGTGCCCCTGCAGGAGGCGCGGCATGACGGTTGTACTGGTCCACGGAAACCCGGAGACGGACGCGATCTGGGACGAGCTGCGGAAGCACCTCGGGCGCAAGGATGTTGTCACGCTTTCGCCGCCCGGCTTTGGGGCGCCCGTGCCCGAGGGGTTTGGGGCGACGAGCGACGACTACCTGGCGTGGCTCGTCAGCGAGGTCGCGGCCATCCCGGGGCCGGTCGACCTTATCGGCCACGACTGGGGCGGCGGGCACGTCATGCGCCTGGCCTGCACGCGCCCGGACCTCATCCGATCCTGGACCACCGACATCGCCGGCTGTTTCGACCCGGAGTACGTGTGGCACGACGCTGCCCAGGCATGGCAGACGCCCGTCGTGGGCGAGGTCGCCGTGTCGCAGATGGTGGCGGCGCCCCAGGAGATGCGGGCGGCGCAGTTCGAGAGCCTTGGGATGACCAAGGATGTTGCCGGGCGCGTCTCGGCGGCGGTCAACGAGGACATGGGGCGCTGCATCCTCGCGCTGTACCGTTCGGCGGCGCAGCCGGCGATCGCGAAGCTCGGGGAGGAGTTGCCGCAGGCGGCCGTCCGCCCGGGGCTGGTCATCATCGCCACCGAGGACCACTACACAGGCGGCGAAGTGCTGGCGAGACGGTCGGCGGAGCGGGCGGGGGCGAAGGTTGTGGTGCTCGAGGGGCTCGGCCACTGGTGGATGTGCCAGGACCCGAAGCGGGGGGCCGAGGCGATCGCGGGGTTCGTGGAGTCGTTGGGGTAGGAGGGGGGCCGGTCCCGGTCGCTGGCGCAGCGACGGCCGTAGGGGCCAGGCGACGCCGCTCCGTGCCCGTCGCGGTGCGGATGGCGAGCGGCGGGCTGGCGCGCAGACTGCCGTAGGGGAGCAACGACGCCGCTCCGTGCCCGTCGCGGTGCGGAGGGAGGGTGTGTTGGGAGGCGGGGGATTGGTGGCAGGCGATGCGGCCAGGGTCGGCCGCGGCGGCGCCCATCCGTACCGCGACTGGGAAGGAGCGGCGTGGCCCCGCGAGACACACCGTGCTGCGCCGCGGGGCAAATCGCGGCCAAGGGACAGGGATTGGTGGCGGGCGATGCGGCCACAGGGGGCCGCGGCTACCGGTGCGGATGGCGCGCGGCCTGCGGGTCGCCGGCGGGGTCCCGGGGACTGACGCAGCAACAGCCGTGGGTGGACAGGCGACGCCGCTCCGTGCCCGTCGCGGTGCGGAGGGAGGGTGTGTTGGGAGGCGGGGGATTGGTGGCAGGCGATGCGGCCAGGGGCGGCCGCGGCTACCACCATCCGTACCGCGACTGGGAAGGAGCGGCGTGGCCCCGCGAGACACACCGTGCTGCGCCGCGGGGCAAATCGCGGCCAAGGGACAGGGATTGGTGGCGGGCGATGCGGCCACAGGGGGCCGCGGCTACCGGTTGGGCGGGAAATCGTGACCGTTTGGCCGTGGTTGGGGGTTCGTGGGCGGTGCAAGAATGGTGAGTAACCTGCAGAGAGGTGTCCGCGATGAGTGAGCAAGCAGCGCCTGCGCCGAAGCGTTCGTTCAAGGAGCAGGTGTCGCATCTTTGGCAAGAAGGCATGGTCCAGCACGTGGTGATCACGGCGAAGTCGGGCCGCCGGGTGATCGACGTGCCGCTGGTGGTGGTGATTGGCGTCGGCATCGTGGCGCCGTGGGTGGCGGCGATCGGGGCGGTGATCGCGGTCGTACGCGGCGGCAAGATCGGCACCGAGCGGCAGGAGGAGCCGGCCGCGCCGCCGGCGCCAGCGGAGGAGCCGTCGGCTGCGGAGGCTGGCGGGGAGCAGGCCTTCGTTTAGGCGGCCCCTCACCCCCTGCCCCCTCTCCCGCCTTCGCGGGCGAGGGGGATGAGGGCGTTGACTTGGTTCAGGTCGTCGCCGGCAAAGGTGCGACCATTGGGGAAGAAGTTTCGATTTACCCGGTACCAGCCTGGAGGCTGGCGGGGAGCAGGCCTTCGTGTAGGCGGCCCCTCACCCCCTGCCCCCTCTCCCGCCCTCGGTGGGCGAGGGGGGATGACGGCGTGGACCGGGTTCAGCCAGGTCAAGCTGGAGGCGTGCGGACCCTGACCCGGGGAAGTTCCGCAGTCCTCCATAACGGCCTGTTTCGCGCCCCCGCCCGGGTGTAAGATCACCCTCCCGGATATGTTCACTCACCTACACACTCACACCGAGTTCTCGCTGCTCGACGGCATGTCGAAGGTGGCGCCGCTGATGGACCGGGTGAAGGCGCTGGGGATGGAGTCGGTCGCCATGACCGACCACGGCGCCATGTACGGGGCTATCCAGTTCTACCGGGAAGCCACCGCCCGCGGGATCAAGCCGATCATCGGGGTCGAGGCCTACGTCGCCCAGGGAAGCCGCCTTTCGCGCGAACGCGGCGACAACCAGCCCTACCACCTCGTGATGCTCGCCCGCGACCTCCAGGGGTACAAGAACCTGATCACCCTGGTGACGAAGGCGAACCTCGAGGGCTACTACTACAAGCCCCGGATGGACCGGGAGCTGCTCGAGAAGTACAGCGCCGGGATCACGCTCCTCAGCGGCTGCCCGTCGAGCGAATTCCACCGCCGGATCCAGGAGGGCGACCGCGAAGGCGCCGTCGCCGCCGCGAAGTGGTACCGCGAGGTCTTCGACGGCCACTACTACCTGGAAGTGCAGGACCACAACGACGAGAAGTTCACCCGGCTGAACCCGGTGATCGCCTCGATCGGCCAGGAGCTTGGCATCCCGGTGGTGGCGACGAACGACAGCCACTACACGCTCCCCGGCGAGGCCGACGCCCACGACGTCCTCCTCTGCATCGGCACCAACGCGACGGTCGACCAGCAGGACCGCTACAAGTTCGACGGCAAGGGCTACCACGTGAAGAGCGAAGCGGAGATGGCCGAGCTTTTCCCCCAGGAGTGGCTCGACAACACCCAACTGGTCGCGGACGCCTGCGACCTTGACCTCCATTTCGACCGCCAGCTCCTCCCCGAGCCGCCGCTCCCGCCGGGCCGGGCCAGCGACGAATACCTGGCCGAACTCTGCCTCCAGGGGCTCGCCCGCCGGGTCGACGACGTGACGACGGAGCTGAAAACGCGGCTCTGGTACGAACTCGACGTCCTCAAGCAGACGGGCTTCACCGACTACATGTACGTGGTCAAGGAGATCAGCGACTACGCCCGCAAGGCCGGCATACGGATGGGCGTCCGCGGCTCGGCGGCGGCATCGCTGGTGCTTTACTCGCTCGGCGTCACGGACATCGACCCGGTCGCGAACCGCCTCGTCTTCGAGCGCTTCCTCAACCTCGAACGGCGGGAGATGCCGGACGTCGACTTCGACTTCGCCGACGACCGCCGGGACGAGATGATCCGCTTCGCCTACGAACGTTACGGTTCGGACCGCGTCGCCCAGATCATCACCTTCGGGACGCTGGGGGCGAAGGCGGCGGTGCGCGACGTCGGCCGGGCGCTGGGGATCTCTTACGCGGACACGGACCGGGTCGCCCGGCTCGTGCCAAACGCCCTCCACATCACCCTCGACGAAGCGGTCGAGCAGTCCGCGGAGCTGCGAGAGGCGGTCGAGACCGACCCGCGCGTCCGCCGCCTGGTGGAAACCGCCCGCCAGCTGGAGGGAGTCTCCCGCCACGCGAGCACCCACGCGGCCGGTGTCGTCATCTCCCGCGACCCGCTGATCGAACACGTGCCCCTGCAGCGCCCCAGCCGCGGCGACGAAGGGGCGGTCCCGACGACCCAGTACGCGATGGACGACGTGGCCAAGATCGGCCTGCTCAAGGTCGACTTCCTCGGGCTTTCGAACCTGACCATCCTCACAAACGCCGTCAACCTGATCCGGGAGACGACGGGTGAGGAGCTGGACATCCTGGCCATCCCCGACGGCGACCACAAGACGATGGAGATGCTGGGCAAGGGCGAAACCTTCGGCGTCTTCCAGCTTGAATCGTCGGGGATGCGGCGCTACGTCCAGGACCTGAAGCCGAAGAACATCGCCGACCTCTGCGCGATGGTGGCGCTCTATCGCCCCGGGCCGATCGAGCACATCCCCACCTACATCCGGGCCATGCACGGGGAGATCGACATTCGCCACCCCCACCCGGACCTGAAGGAGATCCTGGACGAGACCTACGGGGTCATCGTCTACCAGGACCAGGTGATGCTTATCGCGCGGCAGTTCGCGGGCTACACGCTCGGCCAGGCCGACGTGATGCGGAAGGCGATGGGCAAGAAGAAGGCGGAGGTGATGGTCGCCGAGCGGGAGCGCTTCATCAGCGGCGCCGTCGGGAAGGGGTACAGCGAAGCGGACGCGAAGGCTGTCTTCGACCTGATCGAGCCGTTCGCGGGCTACGCCTTCAACAAGGCGCACAGCTGGTGTTACGGGACGATCGCCTACCAGACGGCCTGGCTCAAGGCGAACTTCCCGGCGCAGTACATGACGGCCGTGCTCCAACTCACGCGGAGCGCTTCCGACACCCACGAACGGATCGCGGCGGCGGTGGCGGAGTGCGCCAAGCTCGGGATTGCGGTCTTGCCGCCGAACATCAACGCCGGGAAGGAGAACTTCTCGGTCGAACGCCAGCCCGACGGCACGCTCGCGATCCGGTTCGGGCTCGGCGTCGTGAAGAACGTCGGGTCGGCGGCGGTCGAAGGGATCATCGCGGCGCGGGACAAGGGCGGCGCCTTCCGCGACGTCGAGGACTTCTGCAAGCGGGCCGACCTTTCGAGCGCGAACAGCCGCGTCCTCGAAAGCCTGGTCAGGGCGGGCGCCCTCGACGACCTGGGCGACCGCGGCACGCTGGCGATGAACGTCGAGCGGATGGTCAACTTCGCGCGCCGGGAACGGGAACTCCGGGAGAGCGGCCAGTCGACGATGTTCGACCTCTTCGGGAGCCAGGTGGACACGCCGATGCCGGCGCTGGAACTGGAGCGGTCGCCCGTGGGAGCGGAGACGATGCTCGCATGGGA
Source organism: Chloroflexota bacterium (assembly GCA_016234445.1). Classification (GTDB taxonomy): domain Bacteria; phylum Chloroflexota; class Dehalococcoidia; order Tepidiformales; family Tepidiformaceae. The sequence continues at coordinate 24,194 of JACRBT010000017.1, forward strand.
GAAGGAACTGCTGGGCATATACGTCTCCGAGCACCCCTTCCGCGCCGCCGCCGCCGACCTCGCCCGCTACACGACGCACACCCTCGCGGACCTTTCGCTCGAACTGGCGGGGCAGACGGTCACGGTGGCGGGGATGGTGAACCGGGTCCAGGCCCGGGCGACGCGCGACGGCCGCCGCTTCTACGTGGTCGACTTCGAGGACCTGACCGGGAACGCCGAGATCACCGTCTGGAGCGACACGATCGAGCTGACCGGGGAGTCGACGTGGGCGGAGGGCCAGGTGCTGCTTGTCTCGGTCGAATGCCGGGAGCGAGCGGACCGGCTGAACCTGAGCGTGCGGAAGGCGGCGCCCTACGACCGCAGCGGCGGCACCGTGGTTGGCTTCGCCCCCGAGCAGTGGCAGGTGGAGGCGCCGCGCGCGCGGCCCGGCCCATCGGCGCGGGGGGACGGGGAGAAGCGCCCCGGCGACGCCCACCGGGCCGCGCCGGTGACGGCGGGGTCGGCGAACGGCCACGGGGGCCCGAGGGCGAACGGCGTGACCCAGCGCGCGCCCCAGCAGGCGCCGCCCATGCCCGCGGCCACCGCCGAGGCAGCGCGGCCCGGGGTGGAGCCCCCGGTGAACGGCGACAGTGCCCGGCTCGTGGTCACGGTCTACGAGACGGACGACCCGGTGGCCGACGAGGCGCTGCTGAAGGCGGTGGCGGGGATGCTGCGCGATTCGCCCGGCAACGACGAGGTGCGGCTGGTGATCCACGACGCCGAGGGCCAGGACACCGAGTTCGACCTGCCCCGGGCGGCGGTGAGCGACGCCCTCTCGCGGAGCGTGCGGTCGGTGCTGAAGACGAACGGGACGGTGTACCTGACGACGGCTCGGAACGCGCGCTAGGATGGCGGCGTGACCCTGACTCCAGCTGGCGACGTGCTTTCCCGGGTGGCAGCGATCATGGAGGCGGCTGGCATCCCGTGGATGCTGGTTGGTTCCACCGCCGCGCTGTTCTACGGGCGGAACCGATCGACGCTGGACATCGACATCGTCGTCGACTGCGCGCGGCTGAACCCGGAGGACCTTGTCGCCGCCTGCGAGCCCGACTTCTTCCTCGACCTGGAGATGGTCCGCGACTCGATGAAGAGCGGGATCATGTTCAACGCGATCCCCCGGGCCGGGGGCATGAAGATCGACCTCATCCCCCTCAGCAACGACGAGTACCGGCGAGCGGCCTTCGCAAGGCGCACCGCGGTCGACTGGCACGGCGCGACGGTCTACGTCGCGACCGCTGAGGACGTCGTCCTCGGCAAGCTGTTGTGGGCGCGGGAGTCGGAGTCGGAGCGACAGCTGGCCGACGTGCGCGCGATAATGGCGCTGGGAGAAGTCGATGAGCACGACCCCTACTTCCACCACTGGGTCAGGCGGCTTCGTCTCGAAGCCACCCTGGACGCCGGTCGATCGACGCGATACGAGGCCTGAAGTGACGGCGCTGCTCCTCGAACGGAGCCGCAGGATGCCGCCGGTGGAACGAGCGAAGCAAGCCCTCGCGTGGTGTGACCAGCTCAACTCGCTGCGCTATGAGCTCATCCGGCAGCGGAACCCGGGCGCAACCGAGGCGGAGGTCACCGCGCTCTGGACCGAGGAAACATACCGGGACACGGTCGAGCCGGCGTTTCTCGCGAAGGTGGTCGCGGCGATCCGCGCGGGCCCTCACCCCCCGGCCCCCTCTCCCACTTCGTGATGAGAGGGGGAGTGAGGCGCGTGGCGCGTGAAGCCGGTAGCGCCAGGTTTCCTTGCGAAGTACCTAGGACCAGACGGCGTCCAGGAGGTCGTCGGAGACGTCGAAGGCCTGGGGGCCGTCGGGCAGGGGGAGGGCTTCGTCGAGGAGCCAGCGGGGGAGGCGGTCGTCTTCGCGGTCGAAGCCGGCGCGGCGGTTGAACTCGCGTTCGGCGTCGATGCCGGCGCGGGCCATGGCGAGGACTGCCTGGTCGTCCCAGTCGTTGTCGAAGCGGTTGCGGACGAAGACGGCCATGTCGGCGGGGAGCGCGTTCGAGAACTGGCAGACGCCGACGGAGTCGATGGCCATCATCACCAGCTGTGCGTGGCGGCTCTGCTTCACCAGGGTATCGGCGGTGGCGCCGCGGGCGGTGACCATCCCGGCGGTGTGGTCGGCGCCCTGGGGGCTGGTGCTGTAGGTGATGCCCATGCCCTTGAGGGTCCGCGGCTCCCAGGCGGGGAGTCCCTGTCCCTTGACGACGGGGACGCGGTCGATGCCGAAGGTCCGGGCGACGTGGGCGGTGCCGCCACCGACGATCCGCCCGAGGGGCGTCGCCGCCCGCACTTCTTCGAGGAGCCGCTTCGCCCCTTCGAAGTCGCCCCAGGGGATGACCCCGGCCTCCATCGCGACGCCGACGGCGTTGCCGACTTCGATGGTGTCGAGGCCGATGTCGTCGCAGAGCCGGTCGAGTTCGGCGACGGCGTCGGCGGGGCCGATTTCGCAGTTGGAACCGAGGAGGGCGATGGATTCGAATTCGAGGGCGCTGGTGACGTGCTGGCCGTGTTCGTCGTTGAAGAGGATGGCGCACTTGATGATGCAGCCGGCCATGCAGGGGAGCATCTTCCCGCCGCGCTCCTTGCCGAGGGCCTCGATCTGCTGGCCGCTGATGCCGTCGGCGCCGGCCCAGGTGCCCAGGCGGTGGTTGCGCGTGGGCATCGACTGGACGTTTTCGCGGTTGACGAACTTGATGACGCCGGCGGTGCCGTAGCGGTTGAGGTTGTGGGTGCGGGGGTCTTCGAGGACGACCTTACTGAACTTGACGACTTCCTGGCGGAGCTCGTCCTTGCGGTCCCCGGCGATGACCCTGGGGGCGCCGGTGTCATCGACGACGATCGCCTTGAGGCCCTTGGCGCCCATGACGGCGCCGGGACCGCCGCGCGCGGCGTGGCGGGTGGGGCGCCCCTCGGGGTCGGTGACGGCGATGGAGGCGGAGGCCATGCGGTGTTCGCCGGCGGGGCCGATGGTCGCGGCGGCGCGGCTCATGAGGGCTTCGCCGACGAGTTCGCGGTGGAGGTCGTAGTTGGAACGGCCGGCGAGGCTGGCCGCGGAGGAGAGGCGGGCGCCCTCGGCGTCGATGTCGAGCCGCTGCCAGCCGTTGGCGCTCGTGCCCGAGATGACGATCGCCTTGATCCCGAGGCGGGCGAGGCGATGACCGAGCTGGCCGCCGACGTTCGCTTCCTTCGTGCCGCCGGTGAGGGGGCTCTTGAAGCCGAAGCTGGTGCGGCCGCTGGTGGTGATCGCCGTCCCGCCGAGGAGGCCGGGGGCGATGAAGAGCTTCGCTTCGGGGCTCAGGGGATGGATGCGGGCGTCGGTCTCTTCTAGGAGCATGGTCGCGGTGAGGGCGCGGCCGCCGAGGAGGGCGTGGCGCTTTGGTGCGCGTTCTTCGGTGATGGTGTTCGTCGACATGTCGACGCGGAGGATGCGGTCGATCTCCATGCGGGCTCCGGCCGGTGGGTTTACGTAAGCATGCATCCTACATGAAGGCCGATTCAGGCGCCCGCGGGCGGGGGCGGAGTAGCACTACACTGGAGGAACGACGTTCGGGGGGCCAGGGTGACGAAGAGAACGTGGCAGATCCACGAAGCCAGGGATCGCCTGAGTGAGGTGATTCGCCGTGCCGAGGCGGAAGGCCCCCAGACCATCACGGTGCGGGGTCAGCCTCGCGCGGTGGTGACGGCGATTGCCCGGCGCGGGACGGCCCCCGGCACCGAGACGGAGAGCCTGCTCGACTTCTTCCGGCGGTCTCCCCTCTGGGGTGCCGGGTTGGACTTCGAACGCGACCGTTCGCCCATGCGGGAACCCGGCGTGGACCGGGGCTAAGGCTTTTCGAAGCGCCGCCCGGAAACGACAAGAGATGTCGCGGGCGTGTGCGATGATGCCGCATCCGTCCGCGGGAGGTGCAGCCGTGATCGCGACCGTCGAGATCAACGCGTGGCTCCGGGGGGAGGGATTCGCGTCCCCCACCGCGGCGGCGGCTGCCCGTTCGGTGCTTGAAGATGCGGGCCTCACGAACCCACGGAAGCGGGCGATGGTCGCCTCGAAGGTCGAACCGGCGCGGGCGCTCCTGGCGGCCCGGCTCCAGCGCGTCTGCGGCGCCGGGCGCTGCCGCGAGACGGCCAGACAGTCGGCCGCGGGGCGCAGCCAGGTCGAAGTGCCCCCGGCTTCATGCGAAATCTGCGGCGGCTCGAACAACGCGGCGGCAGCGCGCGAAATGGCCGCCGCCTGCGTCCGCGCCGGGGTCACCCGCCTCCTGATCGTCGGGGGGACGAGGGTGCTTCACGCCGAGTTGAAGTCACTCCTGGCGGGGTCCGGCGTCTCACTTCGCTGCATTGACGGCGCCGAAACCACACCATCGAAGAAGGAGGCGCTGAGCGACCTCGCCTGGGCAGACCTGATGGTCATCTGGGCGTCGTCGCCGCTGCCGCATAAGGTCTCGGTGTCCTACACGGACGAATGCCCGCCGTCGGTGGCGAAGGTCACCGTCAGGCGGCGGGGCATCGAGGCGCTCTGCGGCGAAGTGACCGCAAGCGTGAGCGGTGCGGCGGCCGCCCGTCGGCGTGCTTGACGCTTGCCGTGGCCGCCCGACCATGAGGCCATGAGCGCTGATCCACTCGACCCCGCCGACCCCGCCCCGCCGATCCCCGCGGAGAGCCCCCGCCGCGCGGCCGAGGAGCGCCGTTTCCTCGAAGGGCCCCAGGGCCGGGGGTTCGAGTTGCGCCATGCCGTCCGCGTCCTCTCTGAGTACCTTCGCGGGCTACGGGCGCTCCATTTCCTTGGTCCTTGCGTCACGGTGTTCGGGTCCGCCCGGCTGGGAGACGGCCATTCGTCGTATGAACTGGGGCGGGAGACGGGCGCCGCCCTCGCCCGGGCGGGGTTCACGACGCTAACCGGCGGCGGGCCGGGGCTCATGGAGGCCGCCAACCGTGGCGCCCGCGAGGCGGGCGGCCAGTCGATCGGATGCAACATCACCCTCCCGCGGGAGCAGCAGCCGAACCCCTACCTGGACCGCGTCGTCACCTTTCGCTACTTCTTCATCCGCAAGGTGATGCTGGTGAAATACTCCTATGGGTTCATCGCGCTGCCCGGCGGGCTCGGCACCTTCGACGAGATCTTCGAAGCGCAGACGCTGATCCAGACGGGCAAGATCAAGAACTTCCCGATCGTCCTCCTCGGGAGCCAGTTCTGGGAGCCGTTCATGGCGTTCATGCGGGAGACGGTGCTGCACGCGGGGACGATCGACGCGGCCGACCTCGACCGGCTCTACGTGACCGACTCGCCGGCGGACGCGGTGGAGTACGTCCGCCGCGCGGCGATCGACGGCTTCGGGCTGAGCTACACGAAGCGACCGCACCGCCGTCGCTGGCTGTGGGAGTAAGCCCTACGGCGTGGGGGTCAGGGGTTCGACTACCTCGACACGGCGGCAGCTGCGCATCCCGCGGATGCGGCCTTCGGGGGTGAGGGCGCCGAAGCGGGAGCCGAAGAACGTGCCCGGGCATTCGAAGCAGTAGCGGGGCTGGCCGGGGCCGCCCTGGAAGCGTTTCGCGAGGACGATCTTCTCGCAGTTTGCGCAGTCTGGTTGCATTGCGCGCATCGTTCTCTTTGGGCGACGGCGCCGCACCGGCCATTCGGCCCCTCGAGACTTCCCCGATCGGCCCTTTCCTCTAGCGTGGGGAGCGGGCCTGCCGCCGTGGACTGCCTTGACGAGGACTGTGGATGATTGCATATTAACGCGGCCGATATCTCGACAGGAAAGCGTGCTATGACAATCCTCGGAGGGCTGGCCAACAGAAGGTTTTCGCGGCCACGCGGCGCGTTTGTTGTCGTCGCGGCATTGGCGGCGGCCGCCGTGGTGGCGGTGACGATCGGCGCCATGGCCATGGCCGATGACGGCAGTGTCCCGGTCCCCGCAGGCGAGGCGGAGCGGTTGGGTGGCGGAGCGCAGCAGCAGGCTGCACTCGCCGACGGGTCGGTGACGCAAGCCGAGTACTCGGAGGCATTCCAGCGCACGCTCGACTGCCTCCGTGACGCGGGCATCCCGTTCGTCGTCTCCAATAATTCAAGGGGAGAGCCGCAGTACTCGGCAGGGCCGTTTGCCTCGAAGGGGGAGCTGGATAGGGCGAAGCCGGTCGTGAACGGCTGCTACGTCGAGCACCTGCGAGGTCTCGATGTCGCACAGGCCGCCGCCGGGAGGCCGTAGACTCCCGGCCGAACAGGATAGGCGAACTGGGGCGTTCCCGCGCAGTACCGAATCAGTTCGATCCCTCTAAGGGATGGGCGGCCGGCCATCCCCAATGGAGAGCGTTTCCGCTCGACTGATCCGGTTAGTTGGCCGCCTCCGCGATGGGTTTACCGAGGCGGCCAACAGGTCATGAACCAGCACAGCCCGCTGAAGGACGGCCGCGGCTCATGTACGCTTGAACGACGATGTCCCTTCTTCACGAGATCCACGACGACATTCGCGCCACCCTGGCACGGGACCCCGCCGCCCGCAACGCGGCCGAGGTGGTGCTGTTCTACCCCGGTTTCCATGCGCGGATGGCCCACCGGCTCGCGAACGCGCTCTACCGGAGCGGCGTCCCCCTCCTCCCGCGGGGGATCATGCACTTCGCCCGCTTCGTCACCGGGATCGAAATTCATCCGGGGGCGACGATCGGTCCGCGCTTCTTCATCGACCACGGCATGGGCGTGGTCATCGGCGAGACGGCCGAGATCGGCGCCGACGTCACCCTCTACCAGGGCGTGACCCTTGGCGGGACCAGCACGCGGCGGGTGAAACGGCACCCAACCCTGCGCGACAACGTCGTCGTGGGGGCGGGGGCGAAGGTCATCGGCGCGGTGGAAGTGGGCGAGAACGCCCGCATCGGCGCGGGGTCGGTGGTTGTTACGAACGTGCCGGCGAACGCGACGGTGGTCGGCGTGCCCGGCCACATCGTCGCCTTCCGGGACGACTCGAACGGCGTGCTCCAGCGGCTGCCGGACCCGGAGTGGGAGCGCCTGAACGACCTCGACCGCAAGGTGCAGGAGATGCACGACCTGGTAGAGCACCTGGAAGAGCACATGACGGGGCTGCACGACGGCCACCACGAGACCGCGCCCGGCAAGGAGCGCGGGGCGCCGGTCGAATAGACGGGGGGCACCAAAAGGCCGGCCGGGAGGTTTCCCTCCGCGGCCGGCCCCTGGCCAACTCCCCGTTGCGTGGGACTCAGGCGGCGCGGCGAGACGTGTCGTTCGCGACGATGTTCGAAAGCATCCCGAACCCGCCGAGGAAGTCGGTGACCTCCGCGGCGATGCCCTTGAGGCTGCCCGCGAGGGTGGCGACTTCGCCGATCTGGGCCGAGACCTGCTCGACGCTCGCGGACACCTGCTCGCTGGCGGCGGCGGACTCTTCGGAGACGGCCGTCGCGCTGGTGATGGACCCCATCGCCCGCTCGCTGCTCTGTCGCATCTCTTTGGTCAGGTTGTTGAGCCGCTCGGCGATGGTGCCGACGGATTCGACCATGCCAACGAGCTGGTTGGTGCTGGTCTCCATCCTGGTGGAGGCTTCGGCGATGCGGCCGATCTCGCCGTTGACGTCGGTGGCGCTGTCGTAGATGCGGCCGAGGGCGACGCCGGCCTGCTCAGCGCGGGCGGTGCCGGTCTCGACGTCGCGGACGCTGCTCTCCATGGCCTTGACGGCCTGGGCAGTGCCCTGCTGGACGGCGGAGATGAGGGCGCCGATCTCCTTGGTGGCGACGGCGGTGCGCTCGGCGAGGGAGCGGACGTTTTCGGCGACCACAGCGAATCCACGGCCCTGTTCGCCGGCGCGGGCCGCTTCGATGGCGGCGTTGAGGGCGAGGAGGTTCGTCTGGCTGGCGATGTCGTCGATGACCTGGACGATGGCGCCAATTTCTGAGCCCCGCTTGCCGAGTTCTTCGACTTCGCGGGAGGTGGAGAGGACGGCTTCGCGGATGGTGACCATGGCCTCGACGGTCTGGTTGACGCTGGAGCGGCCTTCTTTCGCGGCGTCGAGGGAGCCGGCGCCCTTTTCGGCGGCGGCTTTGGCGGCGCCGGAGACGCTGGCGAGGGCGTCCTGGACCTGGTCGGTGGCGGTGCGGGCAGACTGGACGCCGCGGTACTGTTCGTCGGCGCCGCTGGCGATGTTGGCGATGGCCTCGGTGAGCTGGCTCATCTCGTTGTTGAGGGCCGACATGGAGGAGGTCTGTTCGCCGGCGCCCTGGGCGATGTCGACGATGGCGCGGGCGATCTCGCGGGCGGCGGAGTCAACCTGGCCGGTGCCCGTCTCGAGGGAGGCGGAGGCGGTGGCGAGCGTGCCGTTCACGTCGACGAGGCGCTGGAGGACGCCGGCGATGTACATCTCGATGGCGAGGGTGGCGTCGAGCATGAAGGCCTTCTGGAAGGCGATGGCGGTGTCGTGAAGCTTCTTGCCCTTGAGCTTCTGGGCGAGGCGCGCGAGCACGAGTTCGAAGTAGGTCGCGTAGTTGGCGACGTTCCAGCGAGGTTCGACCTTGAGGATGGCGTGGACGGCGCCGACGTTGAGGCGGTGTTCGAAGTAGGCGGTGTCGAACCTGGCGTCGAGGAGCTTGAGGAAGTAGGCCTTTTGGGCGCCTTCGAGGGCTGCACGGCTGGAATTCGACTCGCGGACCTTCGCTTCGAACTGGCCGAACTTGAAGGAGTGGTCGTAGAACTCCTTGACGAGTTGTTCGGCCTGGGGCCGGAGGAAGAGTGCCGCCGAACGGATGAGTTCCGCGTCGGCTTCGGTGAGCCTGGTCCACCGCAACCGGAGGTCCTGGTCCGAGGGAGTGATGCCAAGCCGCTCAGTGAGACTGTTCGATGCCATGAATCTGCCGGGCCCGCAGTGTGGGGGAGGGGCCGCGTTCCATCGTGCAAACGCGAGTGGCGGCATCGAATAGGCAGGAACCCCAACATCTCACGGCGTTACCCCGCGGAGTGTCCATCCACCCCTAGGGGTGGGCGTCGCGCCCCGTTCTGCCCGTGGGGGCGGATCGTGCGGTTGGGAAGTACCAGGCTTCACCCTGGCGTTAGGGGGCACTAGATCGAGTCGGAGAACCCCTGACGACGGCGACAGTTACGCGGCGGGGTTTTTCCGCCCGATCGCCCATGGGCCGGTGTCTTCGCCGCGCATATACTGGGGCCATGACCCGTATCCGCTGCCTCTGTACGTGGCGCACCGTCTGCGCAGCGCACCCCGCGGCCTGAGCCTTCGCGCCCGGCACCCGCACCAGACACGACAGAGGGAACGACGATGCGAATCCATGACACGCTTTCCGGCACCGAAAAGGAACTCCAGCCCGCCCTCGCGCCCGACGGCGTGGTCCGGATGTACGTCTGCGGGGTGACCCCCTACAGCGAGAGCCACGTCGGCCATGCGCTCCATGCCATCGTCTTCGACGTCCTCCGGCGCTACCTCGACTGGCGCGGCATCCCGGTGAAGCACGTCCAGAACTTCACCGACATCGACGACAAGCTGATCGACCGGGCCCAGCGGCTGGGCATCCCGATGCAGGACCTGGCCGAGCAGAACATCGAGGACTACCACCGCCAGATCGCGGCGATGAACGTGCTCCCGGCGCACGAATACCCGAAGGTCACCGAGACGGTCCCCCACATCATCGACTTCATCATGGGGCTCATCGACAAGGGCTTCGCCTACCCGGCCGGCGGCGACGTCTACTACCGCGTCCGCGTGTTCGGCGGGCCGCGCTATGGGGCGCTTTCGAAGCGCGACATCGACGACCTCCTAAGCGGCGCCCGGATCGACCCGACGGAACTGAAAGAAGACCCGCTGGACTTCGCGCTGTGGAAAGCGGCGAAGCCCGGCGAGCCGAGCTGGCCGAGCCCATGGGGCCTCGGGCGGCCCGGCTGGCACATCGAGTGCTCGGCGATGGCACTCCATTCGCTCGGGGAGCAGATCGACATTCACGGCGGCGGCGCCGACCTCATCTTCCCCCACCACACGAACGAGATCGCGCAGACGGAGGCGTACACCGGGCAGGCGCCGTTCGCCCGGATCTGGATGCACAACGCGCTCCTCCAGCTGGGCAGCGAGAAGATGTCGAAGTCGCTGGGGAACTTTGTGAGCATCAGCGAGGCGCTGGAGAAGTACGGGAGCGACGCCCTCCGCCTCTTCGTGCTGACGAGCCACTACCGCAGCCCGGTGACCTACAGCGACGATGCCCTCGAAGCGGCGAGATCGGGGGCCGACCGCCTTCGGAACGCGGCCTTCGTGGAGCCCACCGGGGACCTCGAACCGGCGAGCATCGCCGGCCTGCGCGAGCGTTTCCAGGAGGCGATGGACAACGACCTCAACACTCCCCAGGCGCTGGCGGTGGTGTTCGACGTGGCGAAAATAGTGAACCGTGACCGCGACCAGAAAAAGAATGTGCGCCCGGCGCAGGCGCTCTTGCGCGAACTTGCGGGCGTATTGGGACTCACACTTTCCGCCCCGGAATCGGCGTCACAGGAAGCGGCGCCATTCATCGACCTTCTTGTCGCGCTGCGGACCGACCTCCGCGCGGCGAAATTGTGGGCATTGTCGGACCGGGTCCGCGACGGATTGGCGGAACTCGGTGTGACCGTGAAGGACGGCCCCGAAGGGACGACGTGGACGGCGGGGTAGTGACGGGGGACGACGGCGGCTCGCGCCCATGGAGCGCCAGTGTGGCACTCGGTGTTCTGGCGCGCTGGTCGACATTTCGTTGTATCTTCCATAGGGGGACGACAGGGGGCGCCACGGGAGTAATCTGGTGCCATGACCGTGCCCAGCGGCTACCGCCGCAACATCGAGGTTGAGCTAACCCGGCGCCAGCGCGATGTGCTGAGGCTGATCGCGCAGGGAAGGACCAACCCGGAGATCGCCGAGGAACTCGGGATCAGCTTCGAGACCGTGAAGAGCCACGTCTCGGAGGTGCTGGCCAAGCTGGGCGTCGACCGCCGTGAAGAGGCGGCAGCCTGGTGGCACCAGGAACACTCCCTGCGTCGCCACGCGGCGCGATTCGGCGCCGGAATCGTCGCCGTTGCCTTCTCGGGAGCCGGCGCGGCGGCCACCGCTGCGGCGCTGCTCGTTGCCGGTGCCCTCGTCGCCATCGCGATCATCCTCGGCGGTCGCGACGATGACACGGCGCTCGTCGCACCCGCGACCGAAACCACCGTGCCAGAGACAGCGACGCCGGCGCTGCCCGAAACCGAACGCTGGGGCGACTTCGTGCTGGCCCTCAACCCGCCGGCCGTCGTCGTGCCCGAGTTCCCGGCGCCCCGCGGGGACTTCCCGTTCATCGACGGCGAAGGCCCGTGGGACCACCACCTGGCACTCCTCATCGGCGATGAAGCCCGGGCCAGGGCTGACGGGCGGGTCCCGTTCCCACAATACGTGCCCGCGAGCGAGGACTTCTTGGTTGCCAGCATCCTGGCGGACGCGGCAGGGACGGCGGAAGTCTGGCTCGGCTTCATCCAGGCTGACAAAAGTGTTGTCCACCTTTCCAGCGGCGATCGTCCGGCCGACGGCAACGACGCGACGCTGAAGATAGGCTGGTCACTCAGGTTTGGGAGGCCGCGGTACGTCCAGGCGCACACCGGTCCGATCCCGCTCAACGCCCCCGACCTGGCGGGCGCGACCGCCGTGGAGGACGAATTGCGGAAGGTGACCGTGAATGGCCGGCCCGGGATTATGCGCTTGTGGAGCGGGCGCCAGGGCCAGGACATGTACGGCGCCCGGCTTCCGACGGTCATCCTCAACTGGTTCGACGGTCCCGTGCTCTGGGCGGTCCATGCCTACTTCCTGTCGCCCGACGAGGTGCTGAAGGTGGCCGAGTCCATCCGCCCGGTGCGCTGAGCGGCGCGGAGCCGCGCCCTGACCCCTTCCCCCCGGCAGTGACAGATGGGCCGCGCGCCGGGATACTTCGCCCCAAGAGACGGGCGAAGGCTGGAGGCAGGTGAATGGGACGGCTCAACGGGCTCGTGGCGTATGTGACGGGCGGCGGGCGCGGCATCGGGCGCGCGATCGCTCTGGAAATGGCCCGCGACGGGGCGGCGATCGCCGTTTCCTCGCGGACGAAGGCGGAACTGGACGGCGTCGTGCGCGAAGTGGAGGCGCTCGGCCGGGAAGGGTTCGCCGTCCAGGCTGACGCGATGGTCAGGGAGCAGGTGCTCGGCGCGGTGGAGGCGGTCCAGCAGCGCTTCGGCAAGGTCGACATCCTCGTGAACAACGTCGGCGGCGTGACCACGAAGGCGGGGTTCATGGACCACGACCCCTTCGCCCACGACGACGAGGTCTTCGTCGAGAACCTGACGCTGAACCTCGTCACCCACTACTGGTCGACGCGGGCGGTGCTGCCGGGCATGCGGGAACGGAACTTCGGCCGGATCATCAGCATCGGTTCGGGCTACGCGAAGAACAGCGGCGGCACGCTTTCCTACACGGCGGCGAAGCACGGCGTCATCGGGCTGACGCGGGCGCTCGCGGCCTCGGTGGCGCCTTTCGGGATCACGGCGAACTGCCTCTGCCCGGCGTGGACGAACACGCAGCTCATCGGCCTCGACCGGCTGGCGGCGCGGCTGGGCACCGACATCGAGGGTGCGAAGGCCCACCTCGGCGCCGACAGCCTGCTCAAGCGCATCCTCGAACCGGAGGAGCTAGGCCCCATGGCGGCGCTCCTCGCGGCGCCGGAGTCAGCGGGGATCACCGGCCAGGTGATCAGCGTCGACGGCGGCTACAAGGTCTGACCGCCGCCCTCAGGGGATGAGCAGGACCCGCCCGAAGGCCTGGCGGCTTTCGATGTAGCGGTGGGCATCGGCGGCTTCGGCAAGCGGGAAGGTGCGGTCGACGACGACCTTCAGTTCGCCCTTTGCCACGTCCCGGATGAGGCCTTCGATGATCGCGCGCGTCCGGGCGGGGGCGTAGCTCATCTCGGCGCCGAGGAAGACGCCGGTGATGCTCGCGTTCTTGCCCATGAGCATGGAGATGTCGGGCGGCGCCGCTTCCCGGCCGGCCCGGCCCACCCAGCTGATCCGGCCGCGGTAGGCGAGCGCGGCGACGCTGCCTTCGAGGGTCTTGCCGCCGACGGAGTCGACGACGAGGTCGACGCCTCGGCCGCCGGTGAGCTCCATCGCCCGGGCGACGAAGCTGGTGGTGCGATAGTTGATCCCGTGGTCCATGCCGTACTCGCTGAGGCGGCCAAGGCGGTCGTCGCTGGAGGCGGTCGCGATGACGGTGGCGCCGGCGCGCTTCGCCAGCTGGATCGCGGCAAGCCCGACGCCACCGGCGCCCGCCTGGACGAGCACGGTTTCGCCCTTCGCCAGGTGGCCGAATTCGAAGAGGCAGTCGTGGGCGGTGGCGAACTCGATCGGGATGCCGGCGGCGTGGCGGATGTCGAGGCCTTCGGGCACGGCGTAGGCTGCCGCTGCCGGGACGGAGACGACCGCGGCATGGGAACCGAAGGGCATGGTCGCGACGACCGGCTGGCCGGGGTGGAATTCCGTCGCCTGGGCGCCCACCTCGCGGACGATGCCCGCCGCCTGGTAGCCGACGATGTGGGGCTTCGTCGCGAGGACGCCGCCCTGGCGGTGGAGGGTGTCGCCGCCCTGGATGCTGACCGCCTTGACGTCGATCAGGATGCCGCCGGGCCGGCAGACGGGGTCCGGCACCTCTTCGTAGCGGAAGACTTCGGGGCCGCCTGTTTCGTAGTAGACCGCTGCCTTCATGGTTCGCTCCTCGTTGCTGTCTCGAAGGATGTGTGCCGGGCATTGTCGCACGGGGCGGGCGCGGCCGTTCAGGGCGGGCGAAGCTCGAGGGCGGCCTGCTGCCGTAGACTGGCCGGCGATGGCATCGCCCTCATCGCCTGGCCAGGGGCGCCTCTCGGAGGTGACGTTCTACTTCCTGCGCCTGGGGGCGATCGCGTTCGGGGGCCCGGCGGCGCACCTGGCGATCATGCGGCGCGAACTGGTGGCTACCCGGAAGTGGGTCACCGACGCCGAGTTCATGGACCTGGTGGGCGCGGCGAACCTGATCCCGGGGCCGAATTCGACAGAAATTTCGATGCACCTGGGGGCGCGCCGGGCCGGCTGGGCGGGACTCTGGCTCGGGGGGTTCGCGTTCATCCTGCCGGCTGTGTGCGTCGTCCTTGCGCTGGCCTGGGCCTACGTCGAATACGGCTCCACCCCCGCTGGCGAGGGCATCATCTGGGGGATCCAGCCGTTCGTGTTGGCGATCGTCGTGCAGGCGATCTGGGGGCTCCGGCGGGCGGCCGTGAAGGGCTGGGCGACGGCGGCGGCGGGGGCAGCGGTGGTCGGCCTGGGGGTGGCCGGGGTCGACCCGATCGCGCTCATCTTCGGGGCCGGGGCGCTGCTCGTGGCGAAGGCGAAGCTGGGTGGGCCGGCGATGCGGTTCCTCCTGTGGCTCCGGCGAGGGGGGCACCACGCCGTGTTCTTCGCGGTGCCGGCGGGCTATTCGCTCGGCGAACTCTTCCTCGTCTTCCTGAAGATCGGCTCCGTCCTTTACGGCAGCGGCTACGTGCTCTTCGCCTTCCTCGAAGCGGACTTCGTCGACAGCCGCGGCTGGCTCACGGAACAGCAACTGGTGGACGCGATCGCGGTCGGGCAGTTCACGCCGGGACCGCTGTTCAGTTCCGCGACCTTCGCGGGCTACGTCATCGACGGCGTGCCCGGGGCGCTGGTGGCGACTGCCGGGATCTTCTTGCCGTCGTTCGTCTTCGTGACGCTGACTTACCCGTTGGTGCCATGGTTGCGGCGGTCGACCTGGGCGGCGCCCTTCCTCGACGGCGTGAACGTGGCGGCGCTGGCGCTGATGGCGGTCGTCACGGTGACGCTGGCGCGGGAGACGCTGGATTCGGCCGGGGCGATGGCGTTGTTCGCGGCGGCGGCGCTGGTGCTCGTCCGCTGGAGCCCGAACACGGCGTGGCTGGTGGTGGTGGGCGCGGGGGCGGGGCTGGTTCGCGCGGCCGTTACGTAGGGCCCTCACCCCTCGCCCCTCTCCCACTTGGGCGAGGGGGATGCAAAAGGCGGTTGTTAGCGGACGACGACCACTTCCACGGGGAGCCCGAGTTCGGCCCAAGTGCGGTCGGCGGTCACGACGGGGAGGGCGAGGCGCATGCCGAGGGCGAGGCAAGCGCGGTCGCCGAGGGAGAGCCCGGCCTGGCGGGTCGTGGTCCGGAGCAGCCCGGCGGAAAAGGCGAGTTCGGCGTCGAAGTCGCGGATCTCCAGGCGAAGGCGGGCAACGGCAGCCTGCATTCGGTCAGGGGGCCAACGGGCATCGGTGAGCCTCGTGAACACCTCGGCCAGGTTCACCGACGACAGCAGGGAGACGCCGGGGCCTCCAATCGCCCGGGCGGCGTTGTCCGCGCCGGGTTCGCGGAAGAGGATCGCGAGAACTACGGAGGCGTCGACGACCGCGTCACTCACGCGCGGCTTCGGCCCGGCGTTCCGTGATCAGCTCGTCCACCATGGATCTCCCCGGGATGGCGTATTCAGCGGCGATGGCCTGCGCCCTGCGGATGCCCTCCATCGCCGTGATGATCCGCAGCTCGCCCTCTTCCAGGAAGATGAGGAGCGAGGTGCCCGGCTCCATGCAGAGGGCCTTGCGAAACGCGGCCGGGATGACGACCCGCCCGCCTTCGCCGACGACGGCAAACGCGCGGTTTTCAAAGAGCTTTCCCATGCCATCCAGCGTGGCAGGTTTCGATGATCATGGCAAGACTTCGAAACGTGACAGATTTTCTAGTCCTGGACGTCGAAGTAGACGTCGCCGCGCGAGGAGTCGGGGTTGAAGTGGATGGACCGAACGGTGCTCGTGGCCGGCGCGCTGGCGGGAAGACGAAGGTGGACGGTCCCATCGGTGTTGCGGGTGGCTTCGGCCTGAAGCACGGTGCCGTCCTGGAGGACGAACGTCCAGGCGCCGGGTTCGACAGCCACGCCTTCGACCTTCACGTCGAGCACGGGCCCCGCCTCCCAGGCGAGGGACTGGATCACCACGGCGATCTTCCGTCCGCTTTCGGTGTCGGCTTCGGCGACGGTGCCGGCCGCGAGCGGCGCGTGGACATCCTGGCCGGCGCCGGCGTTTTCGTTACGCTGCCGGCTGACGATGACGCCAAGGACCGAGACGAGGACGATCAGCCCGATGATGACGAAGGCGGTGATGAAGGCGCCACGGAGGAAGTGAGCCGTGGAAAGTGCCTCGGGCTCAAAGCCGGGGGAATGCTGGGGTGGCTGGCCGGTGGTCATGACGTCGTGCTCCTTGCCCGGGTGGCGGTCTCAGCCCGCCGCGGTCGTGCGGGCGCGGGTGCGTTGTTCCTCGCCCATCATTTTGCGGGCGAGGCGTTCGGCTCCGACGCGGTCGCCGGGGGCCAGGTCGCCGTCGAGGACGAGGTTGCCCAGGTACTGCTTGACCCGCCGAATCCAGGGGCCCGGTTCGCGGTCGAACATCCGGACGAGGTCGTCGCCGGTGAGGGGGCTCTCGGCGCGGAGGGCGGCGGCGTCCTCTTCTTCGGCGCGGCGGCAGGCGGCCTCAAGGAGGTCGTGGTAGGCGGCGTCGTCGTAGGTGTGGCTGGCGTTGTCGGCGCGCTTGAGGGCGACGAGGTCCTCCCAGTGGCCTTCGCATTTCGCCATGAAGCGGCGGACGGAGCGCCGGTCGTCGGGGGCGGGGCGGTCCATGTGGCGGCGGACGAGCAGCTGAATCCGAAGCGACTCCTGGCGGCCCATCTTGAGGCGCGCGAGCAGGCTTTCGGTGAGCTCTGCCCCGACGGTTTCGTGGCGGTAGAAGCCCCACTCGCCGTTGGCCTTGACGTGGCGGACGGCGGGCTTGCCGAGGTCGTGCATGAGTGCCGTCCAGCGCCGCAGCCGCCGGGTTTCGGGCGTCACGGCAATGGCCTGGACGGTGGCGACGGTGTGCCCCCAGACGTCGTAGAAGTGGAAGCGGTTCTGGTCGCAGCCCACCATGCTCGCGAGCTCCGGCAGCACGACGGGGAGGGCGCCGGTGACCCGGAGGAGGTCGAGCCCGTGGCCGGGGGTGGTGCCCTGGAGAAGCTTGTCGAGTTCGCTGGTCACCCGTTCCTGGGAGAGGGTGGCGAGGAGGGTCGCCGTCGCCGCCATTGCCGAAAGCGTCGCTGGTTCGACGCCGAAGTCGAGCTGGCTGGCGAAGCGGATGCCGCGGAGGATGCGCAGAGGGTCTTCGAGGAAGCGGGTTTCGGCGCGGCCGATGGCGCGGATGAGGCGCGCTTCGACATCGGCGGCGCCGCCGAAGGGGTCGATCCGGCGCCCGGTGTGGAGGTCCTCGGCGAGGCCGTTGACGGTGAAGTCGCGGCGGGCGAGGTCTTCCTCGATGGTCCGGCCGAAGGTGACGTCTGGCCAGCGCGGCCCGGCGTCGTAGGAGTCGCCGCGGAAGGTGGTCACTTCGTGGTGGCGCCCGCCGAGGAGGACGCCGATGGTGCCGAAACGCTTGCCGATGGTCGTGACGGGGGCGCCCATCGATCGGGCGATCGCCTCGACTTCGTCCGGGAGGCCGTCGGTGGCGTAGTCTTCGTCGACGACCTGGCGGCCGAGGAGCTGGTCGCGGAGGGCGCCGCCGACCAGCCAGAGCTGGCGTTGGTGGGCGCGGAAGGCGGCAGCGAGTTGGGCGCGCGCGGCGGGCATGAAATGAGAGTACAGGAGAGCCGGGGTGCTTGCCCCCTCACCCCCTGCCCCCTCTCCCGCTGCGGCGGGAGAGGGGAATGAAAGCGCATGCGGCCGAGCGTCGTTTCCGCTGCGGCGGGAGAGGGGGATGCTGGCGCATGCGGCCGAGCGTCGTTTCCGCTGCGGCGGGAGAGGGGGATGCTAGCGCATGCCGCCCAGCGTCGTTTCCGCTGCGGCGGGAGAGGGGGATGCTAGCGCATGCCGCCCAGCGTCGTTTCCGCTGCGGCGGGAGAGCGGAACGAAAGCGCATGCGGCCGAGCGTTGTTTCGGCTGCGGCGGGAGAGGGGAATGAAAGCGCATGCGGCCGAGCGTCGTTTCCGCTGTGGCGGGAGAGGGGGATGCTAGCGCATGCCCCCGAGCGTCTGGAGCTTGCGCCAGTGGTGCTCGGTGAGGATGCGGCGGATGGTGCCGGAACGTGAACGCATGACCAGCGACTCGCTGGTGGCGCCGCCGGGGCGGTATTCGACGCCCTTCAGGAGGTCGCCGGTAGTGACCCCGGTCGCCGCGAAGAAGACGTCGTCGCCCTTCACCAGGTCGTCGATAGTGAGGACGTCGGTGAGGCTGAGGCCGTGGTCGGCAGCGTACTTGCGGTCGTCATCATTCCTCGGCCAGAGGCGGCCCTGGAAGTCGCCTTCAACGCACTTGAGCGCGGCCGCCGCGACCACACCCTCCGGCGACCCGCCGATGCCCACCATCATGTCGACGCCCGAGCCGGCGACCCCTGCGGAGACGGCAGCCGGAGCGTCGCCGTCGGTGATGAAGCGGATCCGCGCCCCGGCGGCGCGGACCTGGTCGGCGATCTCGGTGTTGCGGTCGCGGTCGAGGATGATGACGGTGACCTCTTCGACGCCGATGCTCTTCGCCCGGGCGACTTGCTGGATGTTCCAGGCGACGGGTGCGGCGAGGTCGATCATGCCCTTCGCTTCGGGGCCGACGGCGATCTTCTCCATGTAGAAGATGTCGTGGGGGTTGTAGAGCG
Organism: Chloroflexota bacterium; assembly: GCA_016234445.1. Taxonomy (GTDB): domain Bacteria; phylum Chloroflexota; class Dehalococcoidia; order Tepidiformales; family Tepidiformaceae. The sequence goes on from JACRBT010000017.1 coordinate 42,914, forward strand.
TCCCCCGGGGCGCGCAGGCGATTACGCTGACGGCGCCGGGGCGGCCCATGGCGGTCAGGCGCGTGCCTTCGAGCGGGTCGACGGCGACGTCGACCTGGGGGCCGCGGCCGTTGCCGACGCGTTCGCCGTTGTAGAGCATCGGCGCTTCGTCTTTTTCGCCTTCGCCGATGACGATGATGCCGTCCATGTCGACGGTGTCGAGCATGAGCCGCATTGCGTCGACGGCGGCCCCGTCGGCGCCGTTCTTGTCGCCGCGGCCTACCCAGCGCGCCGCCGCGAGGGCCGCCGCTTCAGTCGTGCGCACCAGCTCCATGGCGATGTTGCGGTCGGGAACCTGTTCGTTTCTCACCGGCATTGGGTACTCTCCAACTCCAGGGGTGTGTGGTGGCGGATATGCGAGGTCAGGGGTTTATCCCCAGCTGTGCGGCGACGGGCTTCAGGGCCTCGGCGACGAAGAGGATGTGCTGGTCGAGTTCGACGCCGAGGTCGGCTGCGCCCTTGACCAGGTCGTCGCGGTTGACGGCGCGGGCGAACGCCTTGTCCTTCATCTTCTTCCGCACGGAGGCGGGTTCGATGGACGAAAGGGACCGGTCCGGCTTCACCAGCGCGCAGGCGATGACGAACCCGGAGAGTTCGTCGCAGGCGTAGACGGCGCGGTCCATCGGCTGGTGGTATTCGAGGCCGAGGAAGGGGGCGTGGCAGAGGATGGCGTAGCGGATGTCTTCGGGGACGCCGCGCGCTTCGAGGATCTTTGAGCCCTCTTTGGGGTGCAGCTCCTCGGTCGGGTGGATCTCCCAGTCGAAGTCGTGGAGGAGGCCGGCGATGCCCCACTTTTCGACGTCTTCGTGGAGGAGCTTGGCGTAGGCCTGCATGGAGGCTTCGACAGCGATGCCGTGCTTGCGCGTGCGCTCTTCCTTCGAAAACTCGACGAGGATGTCCCAGGCCCGATCGCGGTGCATGGCGCTGCCGCCCTCCGTTTGTGTCGGGCAAATCCTACCAGAGGAGCGGGCTTGGGGATTGGCTAAAGCGGCCGGCCGGTGAGGAAGGTCAGACCTTTCGCAAGGACCTCGCCGGCGAAGACCGCGCCCATGCAGATGTAGAGCAGCCCGGTGGCGCTCTGCATGGCCTGGAGCTTCGTCGTCCGCAGGGAAAGCACGGCGAGGATCATCGGGAAGACGAGGCCGACGCCGAGGCGCAGGTAGAGCGCCGGGTTCGCGGCGAGCGAGACGTCGACGGGGTTCGCGGGTTTCGGGACTTCGCCGACGGGGACCGCCAGGTTCAGCGCCACCACCACCCCCTGGAAGGCGATCGCCCCGATCAGCAGCCAGGCGAGGTCGCGCAGGGGCCATGACGGCAGCGAGCCTTCGGTGAGGTACCAGTGGCCCCAGACCATCGACACCGAGACCGCGCCCATCGCCAGCGTCCCGGCCACCAGCGCCAGCAGCGAGCCCGGGTAGGCCCAGACCGGGGGCGCGAGCATGGCCGCCAGCAGCGCGACGGTGACGGCGCCGGCGATGGCGCCGGTGATGCCCGCGAGGCGGCCGACGGGGTCCCATCCCATGAACACGGAGAACATGTAGACGACGCTTGCGCCGAGGACGACCAGGAGGCCGCGCTTTGCGGGGTCGAACCAGTCGGGGTCGATGCGATAGCCGTCGACGTCGGCGCCGATGCTGATGCCGGCGGCGGTCCACCACGCGAGGCCGGTGGCGACGGCGGCGCTGAGGGCCATGGTCATCACAAAGCCGCGGGTGACGCCGCCGCGGAGGTCGCTGCCGAGGGTGACCCAGAGGCTGCCGATGGCCATTTCGGCGAGGATGAGGAGGAGGGTGTAGGGGAGCGCCTCGACGTTCACAGGATCGAGTGTAGGGCGGGGGCGGGGTAGGGGTTAGGGGGCTCCGCCGGTGCGCCGGCTGCGCCCTGGCTCTCGTACGGGGCGGTCGAGGAAACCCATTGCGTCGGCGAAACTCATGATGGAGAGATACGCCTGGAACTTCTCTTCCATGGTCATGCGCGCAAGTTCAGCGCGCTTCACCCGCGCGACGCTTTCCCAGTCCGGCAGCTTCGGGCTGGCGGTTTCCATGATCCCATCCTACCGGAGTGGCGAGAGCACAGACCGGAGAGGCGCCGTCCGAGCTGCCTCAGCGGTAGGGCTTAGGAGCTGGCGGTGGCTGCCCGGCTCGCGGCGTTCCCGCTGCGGCCTTCAGTCGGAGCCACCGCGCTCGCGTTTCGGTGATGGTGTTCGGGCTCGGCCTGACCATGCCCCAGGAGTGGCCCCACGCCATCAGTTCCCCCGTTTGGCGGAACTTCTCGTCCATGGGCAACGCCTGGATGCCGCGGCGAGTAACGGCGTTGACGAGCGCCCAGCGTTCGTCCCAACTCTTCGTCTCAGCCTTCACCATGCGCGTTTCCATATGCGGATTCTATCAGATCCGTTATCGATGCGCCTGCCGCAGGCTCAGTTCACCTGCTTGGTCTTGCCTTCCCAGTAGGGCGCCCGGAGTTCGGTCTTGAGGATCTTGCCGGGCCCGGACTTGGGCAGCGCCGCCTGGCGGATGACCACCGCCTTTGGGCACTTGTAGTGGGCGATGAGCCCCTTGCAGTGGTCGATGATCTCCTGTTCGCCGACGGTGACGCCTTCGCGGGGGACGACCACCGCGAGCACGGCCTCGCCCCACTTTTCGTCCGGGATGCCGATGACGGCCGCTTCGAGCACCGCGGGGTGTTCGTAGAGGGCGTTCTCCACCTCGGTGGAGTAGATGTTCTCGCCGCCGGAAATGATCATGTCCTTCGCCCGGTCGACGATGTAGACGAAGTTCTCCTCGTCCAGCATCGCCACGTCGCCGGTGTGCATGTAGCCGCCGCGGAGCGCCTCTTCGGTCTCCTTCGGGCGCTTCCAGTAGCCGGCCATCACGTTCGGGCCGCGGGCGATGATCTCGCCGACTTCTCCGGGCTTCACGTCGCGTCCGGTTTCCTGGTCGACGACGCGGACCTCGACGCCGGTGACCTCACGGCCGCAACTCCCGAGGCGCCGTGTGTCCTTCGGGTTGTCGCTGTCGAAGTTCTGCCATTCCGGCCGCATCATCGTCAGGAGGGGCGCGGTCTCGGTCATCCCGTAGGCCTGGCAGAACTTCGGGCCGAAAGCGCGGACGGCGGCGCGGAGGCGGTCGACCGGCATCGGCGAGGCGCCAAAGAGGACCATCTCGACGCTGCTGGTGTCGAAGTCCGTCGCGCCGGGGAAGTTCACGACGGCGTTGATCATGGTCGGGACGAGGATGGTCTTGGTGACCCGGTTGTCCTGGAGGTTCTGGAGGGTGCCCTGGGGCGTGAAGACGCCGACGAAGGTGTGGGTGCCGCCCATCATGGTCACGGCGTAGCAGGCCCAGGCGTCGGCGAGGTGGAACATGGGCGCGGCGTGCATCCAGGTGTCCTTCTCGCTGAAGCCCATCATGAGGATGGCGTGCTGGGCGTTGGAAACGATGTTGCGCTGGGTGAGCATGACGCCTTTGGGCAGCCCGGTGGTGCCGCCGGTGTAACAGAGGTTGATCATCTCATCCTCGGCCCAGTCGCGGACCGAGTGGTCGAGCGGTTTGTTCGTGCGGATGAGGCCCTCGTAGTCGGGGAGGCCCTGGGCGAGGTCACCTTCGAGGAGGATGACGTGCTTGAGGCCGGGCGTGCCGGCCTTCATCTGGTCGTAGAGGGGCAGGTATTCGGGGCCGAGGATGAGTGCCTTGATAGCGCCGTCGTTGATGATGAACTCGAGTTCCTTGGCCGAAAGGCGGAAGTTCAGCGGCGCCAGGGGCATTCCGGCGATGTCGGCGACGAAGTAGGTCTCCAGGTAGCGGTGGGAGTTATTGGCGAGGATGGCGATGTGCTCGCCGGGCTTCAGGCCCAGGCCCAGCAACCCGGAGGCGAGGCGATGGACGCGTTCCGAGACCTGGCGGTAGGTGTAGCGGGCGTCGCCGTCGATCGTGGCGGCCTTGTCTCCGTGGAGCTTGACGGCGTGGCTGAGGATGTCGCGCAGGAGCATGGCTGGCCTCCGGGAGGGCGTGAGTGCAGCACATGATAGCGCGGGAGGAGGGAGGAGGGAGGAGGGAGGAGGGAGCGGCCGCTACGCTCGTATCGCCGCGACCTCGGCGGGGAGGACGTCGAGGACTGCCTGGATGTCGGCGTCCGTCGTGGAGTCGCCGAGGCTGAAGCGGACACTGGCGACGGCGCGCCGGATGGGCACTCCCATCGCCATCAACACGTGCGAGGGTTCCCAGGTCGAATTCGAGCAGGCGCTCCCGGAGCTGGTGGCGATCCCGCGGCGGTCGAGCGCGGCGACGAGGGTTTCGCTTTCGAGCCCGCCGAAGGAGACGTTGAGGTTGTTGGGGAGACAGTTCTCCTGGCAGCCGTTGGGGGAAGCGTCGGGCACGGCCGCGAGGATGCCCTCGCGGAGCCGTTCGCGGAGGGCGCGCACACGGGCCGCCCGCGCGGCGACGCCGGTCGAGGCGATCTCCAGGGCCACCCCGGTCGCGACGATCCCGGCGACGTTCTCGGTCCCGGCGCGCTTCTGCATCTCCTGGCCGCCGCCGGCGAGGAGGGGACGGAACGGCGTCGCCCGCCGGAGGTAGAGGATGCCGCTGCCCTTCGGCCCCCCGAACTTATGGGACGAGAGGCTGAGGGCGTCGACGCCGAGCGCGGCCATGTCGAGGTCGAGCCAGCCCGGCGCCTGGACGGCGTCGGTGTGGAGCAGCACCCGGTGGGAGCGTTCGCGGGCGTAGTCGCGGACGGCGTGGGCGATCTCGGCGATCGGCTGGATGGTGCCGACTTCGTTGTTCGCGAGCATCACCGAGGCCAGCACGGTGTCGGGCCGGAGCGCGGCGGCGAACTCTTCGACCGAGACGCGGCCGTGGGGGTCGCAGCCGAGGTAGGTGACTTCGAAGCCGAGCTCTTCCAGGTGCTGGGCCGTGTGGATGCCGGCGTGGTGTTCGATGGCGGTGGTGATGACGTGGGCGCCGGCGCCGGCCCGCCGCATCGCGTAGGCAATCCCGCAAAGGGCCGAATTGATGGATTCGGTGCCGCCGCTGGTGAAGAGGATCTCCGAGGGCCGGGCGCCGAGGCAGGCCGCGACCTTCTGGCGGGCGCCATCGACCGCCGCCTGTGCCTCGCGGCCGATCGCGTAGAGCCCGCTGGGGTTGCCGAAGCGGTCGCCGAGGTAGGGCAGCATCGCTTCCCGGGCAGCCGGGTGGAGCGGCGTCGTCGCGGCGTGGTCCAAGTACACCATGCGGGGATCGTACCAGACGGCTCCGGGCGGGGTATGCTTGCGGGCTACAGGCGGCGCCGAAGCGTTGTGCTGGCGCCAGCATTTCCCAAGGAGCACCACCATGACTTCCGTTGTCGACCGCCCGAAGACCCGCGCCTACCAGCAGTTCATCGACGGCCGCTGGGCTGACGCCGCCTCCGGTGAGACGTTCAGCCGGACCAGCCCGTTCGACGGCAGCGTCGTCGCGACGTATCCCAACAGCGGCATCGAAGACGCCCAGCGCGCGATCCAGGTTGCCCGCCGCGTCTTCGACGATGGGACCTGGGCGACCTCGCCCGCGGTCGACCGGGCCGCCATCCTCCGCAAGGCGTCCGACCTTCTGGTCGCGAACGCAGACGAACTGGCGGATTCGCTCACGGCCGAAGTGGGGAAGCCCCGGGCAATGGCGATGGGCGAAGTGATGGCGACGGCGGATGTCTACCAGCTCTTCGCCGCGAAGGCCCTGGACCTGAAGGGCGAGTCCATGACCCAGCAGATCCCGGACGCGGTGGGGCTGGTCATCCACGAACCGGTAGGGGTGGTCGGCATCATCACGCCGTGGAACTTCCCGCTGCTGCTGCTTTCGTGGAAGGTGGGGCCGGCCATCGCCGCGGGCTGCACGATGGTGGCGAAGCCGTCTCACTACACCCCGGGCAGCACCCTCATCCTCGCGCGCATCCTCGCCGAAGCGGGGCTCCCGGACGGCGTCTTCAACGTAGTCACGAGCGAAACCGACAACGGCGCGCTCGTCGGCCAGCACCTCGCCTCGTCGGAACTGGTCGACAAGATCGCCTTCACGGGGTCGACGGCGAGCGGGAAGGCGGTGATGCGGGCGGCGGCGAACAACGTCAAGAAGATCTCGCTCGAACTTGGCGGGAAGTCGCCCAACATCGTCTTCCCGGACGCGCAGATCGACGCGGCGGTGGCGGGCGCCTTCTTCGGCATCTACCTGAACAGCGGCCAGGTCTGCCAGGCCGGCAGCCGCCTGCTCGTCAGCAACCGGGTGAAGGACGAATTCGTCACCAAGCTCGCGGGGATGAGTTCGATGCTGAAGATGGGCAACCCGATGGACCCGGAGACGACGATGGGGCCGGTGATCAACGAGTCGCAGCTGAAGAAGATCGAAGGGTACCTGGACCGCGGCAAGCAGGAGGCGAAGCTCCTCACCGGCGGCAGCCGCGCGACCGAGGGCGACCTGGCGAAGGGCCTCTTCGTCCAGCCCACGATCTTCGACAACGTCACCAACACGACGACCATCGCCCGCGAGGAGATCTTCGGGCCGGTGCTCTCGGTGCTTTCCTTCGACGACGTGGACGACGTCATCCGGACGGCGAACGACACCATGTACGGCCTCGCGGCGGCGGTCTGGACGAAGGACATCAACGTTGCCCTGAAGGTGGCGAAGGGCCTCCGGGCGGGGACGGTCTGGGTGAACGCGTACCACGGGACGGGGCTCTACAACATGCCCTACGGCGGCTACAAGCAGAGCGGTCTCGGGCGCGAACTCGGCTCCTCGGGGCTGGAGGAGTTCATGGAGACGAAGGCGATCCAGATCAAGCTGGGGTAGCTGTTAGCTATTAGCTGTTAGCTGTTAGCTGTTAGTGGTCGGCTGTCGGCTGTCGGCTGTCGGCTGTCGGCTGTCGGTGCCGCGAGGGAGGAGGAGCGGCGTCACTTCGTGGCGGTTAGCGGAGCTGCCAGAAGGGGCCGGTGAGGCCGAGTTCGGCGAACATGGCTTCTGTCTCGTCGACTGTCTTCCGGCGCCAGTCGCGGGGGCGCCGGTCAGGACCGTAGACCGCTTTCGCCAGTCCCCAGCATTGCTCCAGCGAGAGGACGGCACCGGGTTCCATGCGCCAGTCGTCCAGCCACTTTGCGAGATGTTCTTCCGACCGGAAGATGAGCATGGTCTTTCAGTTGAAGACGATGTCGCGCCACCACTGGGCCGCGGGGATCGCGAAGTGGACGATGCCCTGCGCCGGCTGGAGCGCCCCGTCGCGGACCGCCAGCGGCATCGCCGTGCCACAATCGCCACAGGACGCGCGGATATTGGCGTCCCGGCCCAGCATCGCGGGGATGCCCATCACATCCCAGATGCAGTTCCCGTAGTACTCCTGCCCGTCGACTTCGGCGACAAAGGCGGTGGGCACGGCGGAGAACGGGTTCGCCATCAGGACTTCGCCGCTGTCCCGCTGAAGGACGAGCATGCGCGCATCAGCGAGGCGACGGAATGACGCTTCGACCTCGGCCGGGGTGGCCGACACGGCGGCGGCGGTCTCGGCGATGGAGGGTGGGAGGCCGAGCTTGATGGCCTGGTCATAGACGTAACGGCGCACGTCCTGGTCGAGGGTCGTCGTCGCCGGGTCGGTACTCACCTACGATCCTCCGCTGCTGCCGTGGCGGCGCTCGGGCGCCGTCGCGTGACCGGCGTCATTGTGGCGCCGTGGGCGTGGGGGTAGCATCGCGCGGGACGTTATGGCTGCGCCGGGCGGATGTCAATCTTCAAGGTGGTCGAGGGGCCGCTGCTGGCTGGCCGGCGCCGCGGTGTTGCTTGCGGCGGGGCTGTTCGCGCTGGCTGTGCCCCCCGGTCCTTTCCCCGCGCGTGCCGCCTGTGGCGATGGGGCGGAAGACGTCCAGGATCTCTGGTCGATCACCGAGCCAGCAGGCGCCGGCTTCTTCGCGCAGGGCTCCGCGCCGCTTCGCGTCACCCTGAGCATCCGGGGCGGCGTGGTCGAATTCGGCACCGGTGAGATCACGGCCGTGCTCGACTGGGGCGACGGTACCGGGGCGACAACGGTCGCGACTCAACCGTGCGGTGACGGGGAGACGTCGTTCTGGCCGCAGCAGGACCTGACGCACATCTACGCCACGGCCGGTTCCTACTCCCCGGTGATGACGATCTCACTGAACGTCCCGGTGCCCGACGTGCCGTCCAGCTTTGCGTTCACACCCTTCGGCGTCCAGGTCGACGCGGCTCAGGCGCCAACGGCGGTGCCCACGCCCACAGAGGCGGTCGCCGCGACGCCGACGCCGCCACCGGCGCAGGGGACGGCCGCGCCATCGCCGACGCCGGGGGCAGGGTCGACTTCGGTGACGTCAGCCACGGCCGCGGCTTCACCGTCGTCTTCGGTCCAGCCGCCGACAGCCGCGGCTCCCGGCCGCGGGGAGACCGCGACTCCCTCGCCGAGGCCCGGGACGACTCCCTCCGCCACCGCCACCGCCACCGCTTCTGCCGCTGCAGCCGCAGCGACGGGCACGGAGGAGCCCCCGAACCCGGCGGTCCCGGAGCTGGCCGCGGCGCTCCCGGAGGTTGGGGACGTCTCCACCGAGCCGGACGTGGTCGCCACGAACATCGTCATCGCCGGGTTCACCGTCTGGGTGCTCTTCACCTCGGTCCTCCTCAACCAGGTGCTCCAGGACAACCGGGAGGAGGTGGAGCGCCGGACGTCGTGGCTGCGCCCGCGGGAGTGGCGGCTGACGCGATGGGCGTTCCGCGGTGGCGGGCGCCGGAACCGCCTGTCCGAAGCCGCGCAGATGGTCGGGGTGCTCGCGATCACCGGCGCCATCTACACGCTCGCCGAACCGGGCCTGGGCCTGAACCGCCAGACGGCCGTCCTCTTCGTCAGCGTCATCGCGGGGGTGGGCATCGTCTCCTACGCGGTTTCCGGCATCGAAGCGCGCTCCATTCGCCGGATCGCCGGGGCGCCGGCAGCCGTCCGACCGTACGCCGCGACCATCGCCGTGGCCGCCGTTTCGTTGCTGGTGACGAAGCTCTTCGACCTCCGCCCCGGGATCGTCTACGGCTTCGTCGCGTCGACCACGCTGCTCGCGGCGGCGAGCCCGGACCGGAGCCAGGCCGGGAGGATCGCGGCCCGGCCGGTGCTTGCGGGCCTGGTCATCGCGGTCGGCGCCTGGCTGGCGGTGGGGCCGCTGCGGTCGGCGGCAGCGGGGTCGGACTCGTGGCTGCTGGCGGTCGCGGAGTCGACGGCGGTCATCGTTTGCGTCGGCGGGATCGAGGGTGCGGTCTTCGCGATGATCCCGGTGGCCGAAACCGACGGCGGCAAGCTCTACCGCTGGAACCGGGCCGCCTGGCTGGCGATCACCCTGCCGTCGGCGTTCCTGATGTGGCACGTGCTGCTCGGCCGGGAACAGGCCTACTTCTCCGGGCTCCGCCAGGCGCAGTCGATGACGGTGGTCGTGGTGTTCGCCGTCTACAGCCTCCTGACCATCGCCGCCTGGGCCTACTTCCACTTCCGCGACGAGCCCGCCGCCGCCGCGTGACGACGGGTTTGGCCGCGGATTTGTGGCGTCGCCGCCCGGCCGGTACATTTCGGTCATGCCCGAGTCTTCGCTGATCACCGACGACGTCCGCTCCCTGGTGGGGACGGCCACCGCGCCCGTGCGCGCCCAGCTCAGCCGGCGGGCGGTGGAGCGGGCGATGGACACCTTCCTCGGGATGCGCCACCCGCCGGCGCCGGAGGAGGGCCAGCGCGCCCCCGGCTACGCCCTCGCCGCGCTCGAACCCGAGCCGGAGCGGGTTGAACTCCCGAACCTGATGCCCAATTCGCTCCTGATCAGCAACGAGTGGCAGTTCGAACGGCCGCTGGTCGTGGGCGAAGAGATCAGCATGGTCACGCGGATCTCCGACATCAACGAGCGCTTTGGCGGCCGCTTCGGCTACAGCATCTACTTCCGTAGCGACGTCGAGTTCAGCGATGCGAGCGGCGCCCTCGTCGCCCGGAGCGTCCGGACGATGATGCAATACGACGCCGCGGACGCCCGCGAGGGAGGCGAAGAGTGAGCGCCGCCGCTGCCAGCCTGCGTGAAGGCGACGAGCTGCCGCCGGTCACCATCACCCCTGACCTGGCGATGGCCATCCGGTACTGCGGCCTGACGTGGGTGTTCGTCCCCTTCTTCTATGACGTCGAGGCGGCCCGCGCCCAGGGGATGCCCGGCACGCTCGTCCCCGGGCCGATCAAGCTGGGGCTGATCGAGCGCGTGATTGAAGAGTGGCTTGGCGACGGGGGCTTCGTCCGCCACGTCCGCGCCGCCCACCGCCGGCCGGACATCACGGGCCGGCCGATCACCATCCACGGGCGGGTCGCGCGTGTCTTCGAAGAGGACGGGAAGCGCCGGGCCGACCTGGAAATCATCATCCAGAACGTGCAGGGCGAACCGTCGGTCCGCGGCTTTGCGACGATCGAGTTCTTCGCCTGAGGGCAACCGTGGGCAGGCGGGGTGCGATAGGCCGCGAGCGCGGGTAGACTCCGGCAACTATCCCCGAAACGGAGCCACCCATGGACGCGCAAGTCGAAGCCCTTCTGCAGATGATGAAAGCCCAGGCCGAGGCCACAGGCGCACCCCCGATGTGGACCCTCCCGGCCGCGGTGGCGCGGGCCGGCGCGGAGCAGTCGTTCGGCGCCTTCAACCAGCCGATGCCCGAAGGTGTCGCGATCGTCGACCGCACGGTCCCTGGCCCGGCGGGGGAGATCCCGGTGAAGGTGTTCACTCCCCGGGGCAGCGGGCCGTTCCCGCTGCTCGTCTTCATCCATGGCGGGGGCTGGGTGATTGGGAGCCCGGCGACGCACCAGAAGCTCTGCGCCGAACTGTCGCTGGGCGCCGGTGTGGTGGTGGTCAGCGTCGACTACCGGCTCGCGCCCGAGCATCCCGCGCCGGCGGCGCTCGACGACTGCGTCGCCGCCATCACGTGGGTCGTCGGGAACGCGTTCCAGTTCAACGCCGACGGCAGCCGCTTCGCGATCGGCGGCGACAGCGCCGGTGGGAACCTGACCGCCGCCGCCTGCCAGCGCCTCCGCGACGCCGGCGGCCCGCAGGCGAAGCTCCAGCTCCTCCTCTACGGCGCCTTCGACACCGACCTCACGCGGCCGTCGTACGTGCGCAACGGCGAGGGCAAGATCCTCGAGATGGACGCGATGAAGTGGTTCTGGGGCCACTACCTTTCCGGGGGCGTCGACCCGAAGGCGGCGGGCGTTTCCCCGGCGCGCGGGAACCTCGCCGGGCTGCCGCCGGCGCACCTGATCGTCGGCACGCTCGACCCGCTCCACGACGACTCGGTCGACTACGCGGCGAAGCTGAAGGCGGCCGGCGTCCCGGCGACGCTCAGCGTCTACGAGGACATGCCCCACGTCTTCCTCCAGCTGTCGGCGATGCTCGACGCGGGGAAGCGGGGCGTGGCCGAATGCTGCACAGCCCTGAAGCAAGCCCTGGCCTGAGGGTTCGCTACCCGGCCGCTGCTTCCGCCGCCGTGGCGACGGCAGGCGCGCGGAGGCGGTTCGCCCGGCCCCAGAGGAAGAGCAGCGGCGGCATGAGGACGAGGAAGTAGGCTGCCGCGAAGAGGAAGGCGGCCTTCAGCGAGATCCCGTCGGCGAAGAAGCCGAGCGCCGGTTCGAAGAAGGCGACCTGGAAGGCGAAGAGCAACTGCATGATGCTCAGAACCGTCGCGCGCTGGCTGCTTTCGATGCGCTGGTTGAGGTAGCCGTCGACGGCAGGGCGGGTGAGGCCCGCCATCAGGGATGAAAGCCCGAAGAAGCCGAAGGCCGCGGTCGACTGGATGCCGGCGAGGCCGCCGTAGCAGATGACGATGGCAGCGCCGGCGGTGGCGAGCAGCGGCCCGACGCCCATCCGCGCGGACACCCGGAAGGCGACGAGGGCGGCGATCACCGAGACCAGCCGCAGCGGCGCCTGGTAGACGCCGAAGAGGACGTTGCTGACGTCGTGTTCGATGAGGAACGGCTGGATGAGGACCACCGGCCCGAACGTCCCGGCCAGGAGGACGGAGCCAATGAGGAGGGTGTAGCGCACCTGGGGGGCATGCCAGGCGAAGCGCACCGCACCGGAGAGGCTCGCCCAGTAGCGCTTGACCTCGTGTTCGATCACGGGTTCGTGCAGCGTCAGTGCGACGATGGCCGCCAGCAGCGGCGGGATGGCGCCGAGCTTCGTGACGGTGCCGAGGCTCAGCCAGCCGCCGAGTATGCCGCCGAGGGTGATGCCGGCCATGCCCGCGATCAGCCTAACGGCGAAGCCCCTGCCCGCGATCTTCTGGAAGCGGTCCTCTTCCCCGGACTCCTTGAGGGAGTCGTAGACGAGGGCCTGGTCGGCGCCGGACATCATCGACATCGCGACAGCCCAGAGCATGTAGTCGGCGAAGAGCATCCAGTAGTTCTGGGTGAAACCGAAGCCGAGGACGGTGGCGGAAAAAAGGAGGCCGCCGAGGGCCATGACGCGCCGCCGCCCGATGTGGTCTGCGAGCGCCCCCGTTGGCGCCTGGAGGACGGCGACGAGCAGCCAGAAGGGCATGTCCATCGCCAGGATCCACTTCAGTTCGAGCCCGCGGTCCTCCATCAGGTACTTGATCCAGACGCCGGCCCAGATGGCGAAGTCCATCAGGAACCCATAGACGAAGAAGAGGCGGACGTTCCGCGCGGTGACCCGGGCTTTTGCTTCCATGATCGCCGGCTCAGACTACGGCAAGCGTGCGGTCGCGCAAAGCGAAAACGCCCGGACGGGGAGAGTCCCCCGCCGGGCGCCAGGTTCGCGATAGGCTCCCGGGGTGTCCCGGGGCGGCCTCAGGAGATGTCGAGCAGCGTGGAGAAGACGCCCGCGCCGATGGGGACGTCGCCGTCGCTGGTCATCCCGAGGGAGATGAAGCCGAGGACGAGGACGGCCACGACCATGCCCGCGGTGCAGGCCATCACGACCTGCTTGGATTCGGCGCCGCTCGCCGACTGTGCGGCATAGATGCACATGACGAACGCCATGGAGAGCGGGACGAGGGCGAAAACCGGCCACAGCATCGGGATGAACATGAGAATGGAGATGCCGAACGGGGCGGCCGCGTAGCCCATGGTCCGGGTCAACGCCTGGAGGTCGACCTGCACCTTATAGACCTGGACGAGGACGACGTAGACGACCAGGACCATGCCGACGAAGTACATGGCGGCGGTGAAGATCGTCCCGAGGATGACCGTGTTGAGGAAGCCGCCATCCAGGTCGAAGAACTCGGAAGGGACGACCTGCCAGTAGAGGAAGGCGCCCAGCCCGGCGAGAAGGCAGCTTATTGCCGCGACGACCAGCGCCGGGACCAGTTCGTTCACATCGTCCCGGACCTCGTCGAACACCGTGGTGTCGAGCCGGGCCATGCGCATGACGTGGTTGATCATCTTGTTCGGGTCCATCTATTCCTCCTGAGCGCGTACGAACCGGCGGCCGGGCCGCTCGATCGCCGAGTCGCCAGTCGCGGGCACTATAGCACCTTTGTAAAGGGGTGCGAAAGAGCGTAGGCGCGTTATCAGATGTTTGCTTCAGAGCGGGCGTTTTCCGGCCATCCCCGGCCGCCGCGGATACCGGTCCCCGGTTGGCGCCGTCTTCCGGAAGACCGCCACGGTCACCTGCCCGGCGACCTCCGGGCGCATCGGCCGGGCCTCGACGAATTCGCAGCCGAGGGCCGCCATTGCCGCCGCGGCCGCCTCCAGCTCCCCGGGCAACGCCGACCCCTTCGGCAGGGCCAGGGTCCCGCCGGGGGCGCAGAGCGGCGCCGTGTACTCGAGGAGTTCGCGCAGTTCCGCCACAGCCCGGGCGGTGACGGCCTCGCAGGCGTCGCGGAGGGAGCCGCGGCCGGCCTCTTCCGCCCGGAGAGCGTGGACGGTCACGTTCGTCAGCCCGAGATCCGCGGCCATCGTTTCCAGGAGCCGGGCACGCTTCTGGAGCGGTTCGACCAGGTGCACACGAGTCTCCGGCAGCATGACCGCGGCCACCATCCCCGGGTAGCCGCCGCCGCTGCCGACGTCCGCCAGCGAGGCGGCAGCGGCGGCAATTTCGGGGCAGAGGCGGAGAAGTTCGAGCGATTCGGCGTACTGGCGGCGGACCATCTCCCCGGGCGGGACCGAGGTCACCCGGACGCGGGGCGCCGCCGCCTCGACAAGCGCCGAATGCCGGCGAAGGAGGGGTAGCCAGCGTCCCGGCGCCGGGAACTCCGGGAAAAGGCCGGGGAGATCGTCCCATTCGAGCGATGCGGCGGCGCACATAAGGTGGCAATGATGATAAGCTGAACCAATGACATTGGACGCCGGGCCGGAGCGCCCTCGGAACGTCACCCTCCACGCCGCCCTCGACGACTACATGAAGTCGCTGAAGCCTGACCAGCGGTTCGGAGCCGCCACTTCTTACGTCGAACGCTACGTCGACCGTGTGGGCCGGGACTTCATGGTCTCGACCCTCTCGGGGAGCCGGGTCGAAGGCTACGCCGAACAGTGGATCAAGCCGACCGATCCCGCCGCCGGCGAACAGGTGCAGGCACTCAAGGCCTGGTTCGCTTTCCTCAAGAAGAAGAACTACACCGTCCAGAACTTCGGGATCCACATCCGCGTCCGCAAGGTCGCCGGCCGCACGACGGGCAGCGAGGTCCGTCTCGAAGAAGCCCCCGTGGAGATGACCGCCGAGGGCCTCGACGCACTCCGCCGGGAGCTGGACGAACTCAACACGAGGAAGCCCGAGCTCGTCTTCGCCATCACCACGGCGAGGGAAGACAAGGACTTCCGCGAAAACGCGCCCCTGGATGCCGCCCGCGAGGCCCTGGCCTTCCACGAGCAGCGCGTCAAGCAGATCGAGACCGCCCTGAAGCGCGCTGTCGTCGTCGAAACGAGTGTCGACGACAAGGCTGTTGTCGGGTCGATGGTGACCGTCGAGCGGATGGATACCGGGATTGTGGCGACCTACAAGCTTGTGAGCGCGAACGAGGCGAACGCCGCGGAGAAGAAGATCTCGGTGGAGTCTCCCGTGGGGAAGCAGCTCCTCGGTAAGCGCGCGGGCGACGAAGTGCAGGTGGCGGCGCCGAGCGGGGCGATCGAATACCGCGTGAAGGCCGTCGTCCAGCCCTAATCCCGTCGCCCTGCCGAACCGCCCGCCGGATGCCGTAGATCAAGGCAAGGCCCGGCGGCTGGCGCCCCGGATTCGGGGGAAAATCTCGTCCCGGGATGGGGGTTTTCCCCGCTTCTGGCAGACTCCGGTGTTCACGCATACTCCGCGGCGGAGGGTACGAAGATGCTT
Source organism: Chloroflexota bacterium (assembly GCA_016234445.1). GTDB lineage: Bacteria > Chloroflexota > Dehalococcoidia > Tepidiformales > Tepidiformaceae. The sequence goes on from JACRBT010000017.1 coordinate 58,260, forward strand.
GTCAAAGGTGACGCCAAGTGCCTGCATTGCGGATTTGTGACCGGCTCGTGGGTCGGACCGAAGGGTGCGGCGATCACCCTGCAGGGCCTCGATCCGGCGCGGCGGCCGGCCGGCGCTGAACTGAGCGCCCTCGTCCGTTGCGGCCGCTGCGATGGCCCGGTCTTCCTCGAAGACGCCGACCCTGTGGTTTCCAGCCATCGGCTGCGGCGCATCCAGCGCCTGCGGGAGCAGATCGCGGCGTTCGACGCCCGGAGTGCTCGCGCCGCCTGACGGCCCGGGGGAGGGACGGTCGGCGTATAGTGGAAGGACGAAGCCGCCCTTTGCGCGGACGGAGGCCCCAGTGCCAAAAGGCCAGGAAAAGCCCGGGAAGACCAACAAGCCGAAGCTGACGGCCAAGGAAAAGCGCGCCAAGAAGGTTGAGAAGAAGGGCGCGAAGGAATAGGGCCCCTCACCCCTGGCCCCTCTCCCGCTTCGCGGGCGAGGGGTGCGTTGGTCCCGATAACCGGGACCGGCGCTAGCAGCAGTCGTCCTTGTAGCCGCAGCGCCGGCACACCGCCAGCCGCGACCCCTTGATGTCCGCGAGCAACTCCCCGCAACGGGGGCAGGTCTGCATGGGCAGCGCCGCCATGGTCCCTTTGTGCCACGAATGCCCGGCCAGATCAAGGGGGAAGTGCTAAAACGCTTGACACGATGATCAATTCTCTCCTAGATTTGGGCTGACACCTTTGCCGTCAGTCATTGGTATGCAGGGAGGGAGCCCGTCCAGTGAACGACCTGACCAGGAACGACCAGCGAGCCATCGTTGCCGAACTCCTCGGCACCATGTTCTTTGTGATGCTCGGCACGGGGGCGGTGGTCTCCGCCGCCATGGCCGCGAAGGACGGGGCCGCGTTCATCACGGCCGTCGCCATCGCCCACGGCATCGCCATCCTCACGGCCGTGGCCTGGACCGCGAACATCAGCGGCGGGCACATCAACCCGGCCGTCACCCTGGCGATGCTCGTCACCCGGAACATCAAGCCGGTGCTTGGCGTGGCCTACATCGTCGCCCAGCTTGCCGGCGCGGCCCTCGGGTCCCTGCTCCTGAAGCTTGCGATCCCGAACGACCTTGAAGACCAGACCAACCTTGGCCTCCACAGCATCAGCGGCTTGATGAGCAGCGGCGAAGCGCTGCTTCTCGAAGCCCTGATGACGGCGTTCCTCGTGGTTGTCGTCTTCAACGTGGCGGTGAGCAAGAAGGGCTGGGGCGCCAACGCCCCGATCGCCGTCGGCCTGGCGGTCATGCTCATCCATTTCGTGGGCATCCCGTTCACCGGGGCATCGGTGAACCCCGCCCGCTCGTTCGGTCCCGCGCTGGTCACGAACGAATGGGCCGACTTCTGGATCTACGTGGCCGGTCCGGCAATCGGCGCCGTCGCCGTCGCCGCCTTCTGGATGTTCTGGAAGAGCTTTGGCGAAGACGAGCTCGAAGTGGCGAAGTAGCCGTTCCCCAGCTGTCAGAGAGTCGCTCACCCCGCCTCTTGCCTGAGAGCCCCCATGGCCGTGGGGGCTCTCGCCTTTCCCGGGGCTACACATTGTGGCCGCGGCGGCTCGGGCGGGCCTTTCGGCTCGGCCAACCTTCCCCCACAATTGTGAATGAACGCACAAGCCCGGAGGATTCCACGTTGACCGCCACCCGTTTTTCGCGCCGATTCGCCCTCGTCCTCGTCGCCGGGCTGCTCACCGGGGGGGCGCTCGCGGCCTGCGGGAGCAGCGATGACTCCAGCCCCGGGAACGGCACGCCTGTGCCGACGGCGGCGAAGGTCGTCACCGTCCCCGCCGGCGCGCCGCTGATCGACCAGGACAACCTCGCCTTCAAGCCGGAGAAGCTCACGGTGAAGGCTGGCGCGACGGTCTACTTCCTCAACAGCGAAACCTCCCTCCACACCGTGACGATCGATGGCAAGAACGTCTCGGGGACGATGAAGAAAGGCGACGTCGTGGTTTGGACCGCGCCGAACGCCGGGACCTTCAAGGTCACCTGCGACTTCCACCCCCAGATGAAAGCGACGATCACGGCCGAGTAGCGGCAGCGTCGAGGTCAGGGCCGGGGCTGGTCTTCGAACCACCAGCGATAGGCACGAAGGTCCGTCCGTCCGTCGCGATCGAACGACACGCCTTCGCGCTCTAGGAGTTCGCGCTGGAGGTCGGCCTGCATGCCCCGGCCCTTGAGGCTGATGGCGCCGCGGGTGTTGATGACCCGCCACCAGGGGACGTCGCTGCCTTCCGGGAGGTTGTGGAGGGCGTATCCGGTGGCGCGGGCGGCGGCCGGTGAGCCGAGCGCCAGGGCGATCTGCCCGTAGGTCACCACCCGCCCCGGCGGCACCTCGCGGACCTTTTCGTAGACGCGGAGGTAGTAAGAGGGAAGCGATGCCGAAGGGGTGGCCTTGCCGGGGTCGCGGCGGCTGGTAGTCACGGCTCGCGTATTATGCGTCCTCACCATGAACCAGGCCGACCCACCAACCGCGCTCCAGGGCATCCGCGTCGTCAACATGGGGCAGATCCTTGCCGCCCCGTTCTGTGCCACCCTCCTTGCCGAATTCGGCGCCGAGGTGATCAAGGTCGAACAGCCCGTCATCGGCGACCCGAACCGTGGCAACGTTTCCTTCCACCAGGACAACCGCGGCCAGAAGTCGGTCACCATCGCCCTCGACCGGCCCGAAGGCAAGGCGCTCTTCCGGCGCCTGACGGACGCCGCGGACATCCTCATCGAGAACTACCGGCCGGGGACGCTGGAGAGGTTCGGCCTCGCCCCCGACTCGCTGCGCGAAACGAACCCCGGGCTGATCGCCGTGCGCTTCAGCGGCTATGGCCAGACGGGGCCTTATGCCGACCGCGCCGGGTTCGACCGCGTCGCCCTGGCCTTCGCCGGGATCACGTACGTGACGGGCTACCCCGACCGGCCGCCCGTGCGCCCCGGCTACTTCGTCGCCGACTACGGCGCGGGGGTCTTCGGCGCCTTTGGGGCGATGACGGCGCTGCAGGCGCGGCACACCACCGGCCGGGGGCAGGACGTGGACGTCGCACTCTACGAAGCGGTCTGGCGGATGAGCGGCACCCATGCGGCGGGCTATGCCCTCAGCGGTAAGGACCGGGAGCGTTCCGGCAACTACTTCCCCGGCGTCGTCCCGGCGGAGCAGTTCGAAACCGCCGACGGCCACTTCCTGGTGGTGAACGCCACCACCCAGCGCGTCTTCGAGCGGCTCTGCGAGGCGGTCGGGCGCCCGGAACTCCCGGCGGACCCGCGCTTCACCCCGCGCGCGAACCTGATGGCGAACCATGCCGACATCCACGTCGTCATCGGGGAGTGGGCGCGGACGCGGACGCTGGCCGAGTGCCAGGCGACGCTGGACGAATACGGGGTCCCGGCGAGCAAGGTCTACGCGACGAGCGACATCTTCGCCGACCCGCACTATGCGGCGCGGCACCAGGTCGTCAGCGTCGACAGCCTCGACTTCGGGCCGCTCCTTCAGCCGGGGGTGACGCCGCTGCTCACGGGGACGCCGGGGGCCGTGCCGGGCCGCGCTCCCGCCCTGGGCGAACACAACGACGAGGTCTTCCTCGGGGAACTGGGGCTGGACCCGGGAGAGTACGCGCGGCTGAGGGCGGAAGGGATCATCTAGGGCCGCCGCGAGTGGCGGGCACGACAAAGGCCGCCTGCGCTCCGTGGGGGGTGCGCGCGGCGGCCTCGTCTGTCCCGGCGCCGGAGAGGGGGCGCGGGTAGCCTTGGTTTCGGCTTATGCGGCCGAGCGGTGTTCTTCGTTGGTGATGAAGTCCATGTCGCTGAGCCAGTTCTTGAACGTCTTTTCGATGCCGCAGACCTTGCAGACGCCGCGGCTCTGGGGGCCGTTGGGCTCCTCGATCCGCCAGCGGTGGAAGTGGTCGGCGGCGACCGGCCGTTCCTGGGTTGCGTTCTCTGCCATGTGGGTCCTCCTTGCGTTTCTTGACTCGGCGGGCGCCGGTCAGCTACGCTTTTTCTGTGTGAGTGCCAGCGCTATTGAAGCTGTAGCACCGTGTGGGCGTAAGAATCGCACACTGGCACTACGAATGCAATAGCCCCGGCGCTATTTTCTTGTTACGCTTTCATTACCTTCCCGACCGGGGTGATCATGGGCCAGCGAAGCGATTCCGAAGCCGGGCGTAAGTCCTACAACCACCCCTGCGTGATTGCCCAAACGCTCGATATCCTCGGCGATCGCTGGACCCTTCTCATCCTCCGGGACCTCATGACCGGCCTTCATCGCTACTCCGACATCCTCGAGAACTGCTCCGGGATGTCCCCGAACGTCCTCTCGGACCGGCTCAAGCGCCTCGAAGCTGATGGCCTGGTCCACCGCGAATACCATCGCGAGCTCCCGCCCCGGGTCGAGTATTCGCTGACGGAGGCCGGCTGGCACGTCCGGCCCATCCTCATGGCGCTGCTCGACTGGGGACGCGAACACCTCCGCGACTTCGATCCCGAAACCGTCCGGGCGGAGTTCTCGACGGACTTCGCCATGCGGGTGATCCCTGCCTTCTCCTTTCACCCTGAGCGCGCAGCCGGCCTCGCGGCCACGATGGCCATCGAAATCACGGACTGCAACGACTGCAATACCTGGACATTCGACATCCACGACGGCCACATACACCCCCGCCGCCGGATGAACGGGCTCGCCGACGTGCTCCTGAAGACGACCGCGGATGGTTTCTTCAGCTTCGTCCAGGGGCGCGCCCCGGCGGAGCAGTGCGGCGAACTCGCCGGGCCGGCGGAAGTGGCCGCGGCGATCCAGGCCTGTTTCAACCCGCTCTAAGCCCGCCGCCCTCCTCTTCGAATCAGCCCCTTTTCCCGGGAGTCCCCTGCGCTGACGCCGCTGCCCGCCAGCCGGTACCATGCAGCCATGCTCATCCTCCTTTCCGGCGGGACAGTCCAGCGTGACGGCCAGGCCGACGGCGGCAACCAGCTCGCCATCCGCCGGCGCGTCCAGGAGCTCAAGGACCAGGCCGACGGCGGCAGCGGGATGCTTACCACCAACCTCACGGTCATCGAAGGGCGCGACGCGAAACCGCACGACATCCTCGGCCCGGCCATGTCGCCGCCGTTCCTTGCGCCCATGCGGCTGGTCATCGTTGAAGGGCTGATGAACCGATTCGAACCGCGCCCGGAGCAGCGCGCGCCCCGCAGCGTCGACGCCTTCAACCCGCTCTTCGCCGGGCTCGAACAGGGGATGCCGCCGACCACCGCGCTGGTGTTCGTGGACGGCACGCATGTGAAGTCGAACCCGATGGGCGCGCGCCTCGCGAAGATCCCCGGCGCGGTCATCGAAGACCACCCGGAGATGAAGAAGGACGAGCTCCTTCGCTACATACGTGACGAGGGGGCCGCCCGGAGCCTTCGCTTCCGCGCCGGGCCATCGCGCCGCCAGCTCCACGAAGGCCAGGAGCGGGAACCGGAGAGCGACCCGGTCGCCCTGGTCGCCGCGTTGACGAAGGGCGACACCCTGGCGATCGCGAACGAACTCGACAAGCTGTCGCTCTACACGATGGGCGCGGAAGTGACGGTCGACGTCGTCGCCGAGGTCTGCGCGGGCGACCGCGAGGCCAACAACTTCGACTTCGTCGACGGCGTCATGGATGGCGACCTGAAGAAGGCGTTCGCGGCGCTGGAGATGCTCCGCCGCGACGGGGCCACGGAACAGGAGCTCCTCGGCCAGCTCATCAGCGCCTACCGGACGATGGGGCAGGTGATCGACCTCCTCGAGGACGGCGCCCCACCGGAACAGATCGGCTTCGCGATCAAGCGGCCATGGCCGAACCTCCGCGACCGGGCCATCGCGCGCGCCCGGCGCCTCGGGCCCGCCGGCCTGCGGAAGGCCTACGAAGCGATGATCGAGGCGGACCGCACGAACAAGATGGGCGAAGTCGACGAAGACCTGACGACCGAGGTCCTCATCGCCCGGCTCTGGCAGATTGCGCCCGCCCGCCGGTAGGGCAGGTCAGCCCTGCCAGATCGGGTTGTAGCAGGCGACCTTGCGCGCGCTTTCGCCAAACGGCTCCAGGGGTGGGGGGCCGCCGCCACGGCAAGCCAGGAGCACCTTCGGGCAACGGGGGATGAAGGGGCAGTGTTCGGCCGGCTCCTTCAGTTCGGGGGGGGCCCCGGGGATCGAGGGGAGGTCGGGGCGGATGGGGCGGTCGAGGCGCGGCAGCGTCGCCAGGAGGCCGTGGCTGTAGGGATGGAGCGGCGACTTCAAGACCGAAGCCACGTCCGCCGACTCCACCACGCGGCCGCCGTACATCACGGCGACCTGGTCGGCCATCTGGGCGACGACGCCGAAGTCGTGGGTGATCAGCAGGATCGAGGTGCCCCGCGTCCGCCGGAGTTCGTTCAGCTGATGGAGGATCTGGGCCTGGATGGTCACGTCGAGGGCGCTGGTCGGCTCGTCGGCGATGAGAATGTCGGGATTCAGCACCGTCGCGATCCCGACCATCACGCGCTGGCACATGCCGCCGGAGAGCTGGAAGGGGTAGGCCTTGGCCACGCGCTCGGGGTCGGCAAGCCCAACTTCCCGAAGGACCTCGACCGCCCGCGCCTTCGCTTCCTTCCTGGACATCTCGAGGTGGCTGGTCAGCGTCTCGGCAACCTGGTCGCCGATGGCGATGACCGGGTTCAGCCCGGCCACCGGGTCCTGGAAGATCATCGCGATCCGGCGGGCTCGCAGCTTCCGGAGGTCGCGGTCGGGGATGGAGAGCAAGTCCTGGCCTTCGAAGATGACCTGGCCGCCGGTGATCTCCGCCTGTTGGGGCAAGAGGCGGAGGAGGGACATCGCCGCCGTGGTCTTGCCCGAGCCCGACTCGCCGACAACGGCGAGGACTTCGCCGCGGTGGAGGTCGAGGCTCACCGAATCCACCGCATGGACGGTGGCATCCTTGGTGCGGTAGCGGACGCTGAGGTCCCGGACGCTCAGGATCGGTTCAGTCATCGCAAACGGCGACGGGGCCTGTGTGGGGCCCCGTCGTGGATCTCCTTGGCGTGGTCGCGTTTAGTCGGCGGGCCGGAACGACGAAACGAACCGTCCCTGGATCTCTACGTTATCAGGCGCGGAGTAGATCGGCTCCATGGTGCTGTTCGCCGGCTGGAGGCGAATGCGATTGCCCTCGTGGTAGAAGCGCTTGAGCGTGACCTCGCCGCGATCTTTGAGCCAGACCGCCACCTTGTCGCCATCCACGGCGCTGCGGGCCGGTTCGAGGAAGACGATGTCGCCGTCGTCGATCAGGTCCTCGATCATCGACTTGCCCTTGACCCGGAGGGCGAAGACGTTGCTCTTGCCGCGGACCATGTCCTCGGTGACGGAGACGGTGTCCTCGGCGTCGGAGGCCCAGCGGTCGCTGGTGGGGACGGGGATGGGTTGGCCGGCGGCGATGGCGCCAAGAACGGGGATTTCCACGACCCGCGGCCGCCGTCCGCGCGCCCCGAGCACTTCGATCCCGCGCGAGATCTCGCGGTCCCGGCGGATCATCTGCTTCTCTTCGAGCTTGCGGAGGTTGTAGTCGACCACGGAGGTGCTGCTGATGCCGCAGCCTTCCTGGATGTCGCGGATGCTGGGCGGGTAGTCCTTGTCCTCGATGAACTCGCGGAGGAATTCGAGGATCTGCGCCTGTTTGCCCGATAGGTCTTTCATGGAGATGCACCGTCCGAACGCATGTTCGCCGCAACTTTAACAATGCCATCGCCTTATCGTCAATGGATGTTCGACTCCTGTTCGGAACAAATGGTCGCCATGCGCCGCGTCTGGCGTTTTCCCGCGCGGGCTGACAGACTCGCAGCCATGGAAGGCGTGGAAACCGCCGCGGCGACGGAGGCCCAGGTCCGGGCGATCTGGGAGGAGCGCTGGGGCGGGCTCATCGTTTCGCTCTACCGCGAATTCGTCGCGGCGGACGTCGAGGGGCTCGTGGTCGCCAGCGAGGGCGAGGAGGCGGCCCTCGTCACCTGGCACGTCGACGGGGACTCGGCGGAGATCGTCTCGCTCGACGCCCTCATCCCGGGGCAGGGGTACGGCTCGACCGCCCTCGCCGCGGCGGAGGACCTGCTTCGCGCCCGGGGCGTCCGCCGCCTCTGGCTGACGACCACGAATGACAACGCCGCCGCGATAGCCGTCTATCTGCGGGGCGGATGGAGGCTCGTCGCCGTCCACCTGGACCACATGGACCGGGTCCGCGCCCGCAAGCCCGCGGTGCCGCTCATCGGCGAAAACGGCCTCGCCCTGTGCGATGCCTGGGAGTTGGAGAAGCGCCTTCGATGAGGCTGGTTGCCCTCCTGCCTGCCCCTGCACGACGATTGACGCGCAGATTCGCCCGGAGACTTCGTCCTTGACCGACCCCAACGGCCGTGTCGCCCTCGTCATCGCCGCCCACCCCGATGACGGCGACTTTGGTTGCGCCGGATACACGGCCCAACTCGCGGCGAAGGGGTGGAGCGTCCAGTTCCTGGTCTGCACGAACGGGGCCAAGGGCACATCCGACCGCGACATGCCGCGCGAGCGCCTCATCGCCCTTCGCCGGGAGGAACAGCGCGAGGCCTGCCGCCGCATGGGCGCGAAGGATGTGACCTTCCTCGACAACGAAGACGGCGAACTGGTCTACGACCGGCGCTTCCTCGAACAGCTGGTCCGGGCGATCCGCGTGGTCCGGCCCCACACGGTCCTCACCCACGACCCGACCGACATCATCATCCGCAACAGCTTCATCAACCACCCGGACCATCGTGCGACCGGCACGGCCGCCCTCGACGCCATCTACCCGACGGCGCGTGACCACCTGAACTTCCCCGAGCACCTGTTGGAGGGGATCGAACCCCACAAGGTGGCCGAGGTGCTGCTCTGGGGCACGAACCAGCCGAACTTCGACGTCGACATCACGGCCGACCTGGACACGAAGATCCACGCGCTGACCGCCCATGTGACCCAGTTCCCGGATCGCAGCGGGTTCATGGCGTTCGTGCGGGAGAACTCGAAGGCGGAGGACGGCCGCTACCTCGAACGTTTCCGCCGGATCGAGCTGGAGTTCTAGGCGGGGGGATCGCATGGCGCGCGTCGACTTCGACCAGTTCGCCGCCGACTACGACCGGGGGAGGGGCATCGCGCCGGTGGGCCTCGAAGGCTGGCACGCGGCGACGGCGCCGCTGCTCTCCGGCGTCCGGGCGCCGATCCTCGACCTCGGCGCCGGTTCGGGGCAGTTCGCCTACGCCTTCGCAGAGTGGTTTGGCGTCCCGGTCGTGGCGGTCGAGCCCTCGGCGGGGATGCGGCGGGCCGCCCGGGGGAACGGGCCTGACTCCCGGGTGGCGATCGTGGGCGGGACGGCCGGCCATCTCCCTTTGCGGGACGCCAGCTGCGGCGCGGCCTGGCTTTCGACGGTCATCCATCACATCCCGGACCTGGCGGCGGCGGCGCGCGACCTGCGGCGGGTCCTGCAGCCGGGCGCGCCCGTGCTGATCCGGGGTTCGTTCCCGGGGCGCCACGACGGGATCAGCCTCTTCCGCTACTTCCCCGGCGCGGCCGCCGTCGCTCGCAACTTCCCGACGGTGGAGGAGACTGCCGCCGCGTTCGCCAGCGCGGGGTTCGCGATGAGGAGCCTGGAAGCGGTGCCTCAGCAGTCGGCGCCGGACCTTGCCGCCGTCCGCGAGCGGGTGATGTTGCGTACGGACACGACCCTTCGCAACCTTCCGGAGTCCGAGTTCGCGGCCGGGCTCACCGCGATCGATGCGGCCCTTGGGCGGGGGGAGGGCGGCGCGCCGGTGGTCGACCACCTTGACCTGCTCGTGCTGGCGTGACTTCGCGCCGTTTGGGGCAAAGCGAAGCCCCCTCCCGGGAGCCGTCCTGGAGGGGGCTTCGCTGCTGCGGGGAACAGCGGCCTGTTCGGCGAGAGGCCCGGGTTTCTTGCGGAGGAAAGCCCCGGCCAACGAGCAGGCCGCCACGGATGTCCGCGCTACCCATATGTGGCACGGCGCGGGCGAAAAGAGTCGCGGTCCGGCGAAATTCGCGAAAATCGCACCGGCGCGGCCGCTACCATGGCAACCATGGACCAGGCGGGACTCGCCAGCGCGGTGACGGCGCTCTGCCGGGGGGAGGGCTTCGACCTCGTTGCCTTCGCCCCGGCGTTGCCGCAGACGGCCGCCCGCGAGGCCGCCCGCGCACGCCTCGCCGAGGGCCACCTCACCGGCATGGGCTGGATCACGGCGGAGTGGGTCGAGCGCGCGACCGACCCCGGCCGGTTCCTTCCCGGCGCGCGGACGGTCATCCTCGTTGCGCTGCCGTGCCACGCCGAGGCGCCGGCGCGGTCCGCTGGTGCAGGGCCGACCCGTGGCCGGGTCGCGCGCTACGCCTGGGGGCGCGACTACCACCGCGTCTTTGAGTCGAAGCTGCGGCGGACCGCGCGGCGTCTGCGGGAGGAGTTCGGCGCCGCGGCGCGGGCGACGGTCGACTACGGCCCCCTCCTGGAACGGCCGCTCGCGGTCAGTGGCGGGCTCGGCTGGCGGGGGAAGTCGACGATGCTGCTGGTGCCGGGGTTGGGGCCGTGGGTGCTGCTCGGTGCTGTCGCGACGGACCTCGAACTGCCGCCGGGGGAGCCGCTCCGGAAGTCGTGCGGGAGCTGCCGACGGTGCGCGACCGCCTGCCCCACCGGCGCGCTGGGAACCGACGGGCAGGTGCTCGACGCGCGACTCTGCATCAGCTATCACACCATCGAGAACCGTGGCGTCATCCCCCGCGAGCTGCGCGCGAAGTTTGGCGAGTGGGTCTTCGGGTGCGACGACTGCCTGGACTCGTGCCCCGTCGGGGCTGCCCGCTTCGACGCCCACCCGGACTTCGCCGCCGCGTCCGAAGACGACGCGTTCCCACCGCTGGCGGCGCTGCTCGCGCTCGACGAAGCGACCTTCGCCGCGCGCTTCCGGGGGCGGTCGATCATGCGGGCGAAGCGCGACGGCCTGGTCCGCAACGCCTGCGTGGCCCTCGGGAACACGGGCAACGGGGACGACCTCCCGGCGCTCGTCGCGGCGCTGGGCGATGCGTCGGCCATCGTCCGGGGGCACGCCGCCTGGGGGATGGGGCGGCTCGCGACACGCTTGCGGGACCCCGGGGTGACCGCCCGGGCGGTGGCTGCCCTCGAAGTTCGTCTTGCGACGGAGGATGATGCGTTCGTGCGGGAGGAACTGGCGGCTGCGCTGGCGGAGGTGCGGCGGATGGGAGGTCGCGGCGATGCCTGACGGAGCGGCCGGCCCTCCACGGCGGGTGGCGATCGTCGGGAGCGGCGGTGCGGGCAAATCCACGCTCGCGCGCGAACTCGGCGAACGCCTCGGCCTGCCCGTGATTCACCTCGACAAGGAGCACTGGCTGCCCGGCTGGGTCGAGCCGCCGGCGGACGAATGGGCCGCGCGGGTTGAGGCACTGACCGCCGGCGACCGCTGGGTCATCGACGGCAACTACGGCGGGACGATGGAGGCGCGCTTCGAAGCCGCTGACACGATCGTCTTCCTCGACTTCTCCCGCTGGCTTTGCACCTTCCGCGTCATCCGCAGGGCGACGCTGCATCGCCGCCGGCCGCGCCCCGACATGGCGCCCGGCTGCGACGAGCGGCTCGACCCCGACTTCATCCGCTGGGTCTGGACCTACCCGGACCGGAGCCGTCCGCCCGTGCTGGCCGCGCTCGAACGCTACCGCGAGGGCCGGCGGATCGCCGTCCTTCGCAACACGCGGGAGGTGCGCGCGTGGGTCGGGACCCTCACCCCCCGGCCCCCTCTCCTCGCTTCGTGAGGAGAGGGGGAGTGAGCGCCGTAGCGCTCGGATCTCAGTGACGAGAGGGGGAGTGAGCTTCTGGCGGGGTGACAGGGCGGCGCCGGGTGGGGGCGTTTCGCCTACAATCGCACTGCGCGGAGGGACTGGCATGGCTGAATGGACGGACGACTCCTACGTTGGCAAGTACCTGGGGCGCCACGACTACGCGACCGGCGTTGAGGCCATCGCGGGCTACATCGCGGCCACGCGCGACGACAACCCCTGGTACACCGGCCCCTCGCCCTTCGGCGGCGCGGTCGTCCCGGCCCTCTTCCTCCACAGCGAACAGTACGCATTTGCCCTTCGCGACTGGTACCTCCCGAAGCTCTACGGCAACCTCCACATTCGCCAGGACTGGGACCTCTTCCAGCCGGTGAAGGCCGGCGAACCGCTCTGGACCCACGGCATGATCGTCGACCGCTACACCTGGCGTGACCGCGACGTCGTCGTCAACGAATTCAGCATCTTCAACGGCGACGTGATGGTCGCGCGGGGCCGCTGCCACCAGTCGTTCCTCCTCGACGTCGACCCCAACGCGACGGTGGTGGGCAAAGACAAGCCGCGCGCGAAGCCGGCCGCCGAGGAGCCGGGGGCGCCGCTGGAAGTGCTCGAACCGGTGGAGAAGGTGGTCGACCTCGACCTCTGCATGGCCTTCAGCGGCCCGAAGAAGAACTACCACAACGACCGCGAGGAGGCGAAGAAGCTGGGCTTCCCGGACGTGGTCGTCCAGGGGACGATGAGCACGACGTTCATCAGCGAGATGCTGACGAAGCGCTTCGGGGCGGGGTTCTTCCGGGGCGGGCGGATGTCGCTCAACCTGACGAACGTGCTCTGGGCGGGCGAGACGGTCACTGCCCGGGGCGTCGTCCGCGAGATTCTCCCCGAAGGCCCCCACCGCCGCGCCCACCTCGACGTCTGGACCGAGAAGCCAGACGGCACGAAGACGATCAAGGGCACCGCCAGCGCGTTGCTGACCTGAGGCGGAGCGCCGCCGTGTCGTGAGCGAGGTCGGGCCATCCGTCGCTGGTCGATCCAGAAAGTCGTTGACATGCATTCCGGCCGGGAGTAGAACTCGCCCAACACAAGGGAGGTGTGTCATGAACGATATCCGGAGGGTTGCCGGGGTTTCCGGCATAATTTTTGTCGTTGTCCTGGTTGGGTGTTTCCTGGCCACGGGCACTCCGCCAGCGATCGACGACCCCGACTCCGACATTCTCAAGTACCTCGAGGACAAGCGGACCGCGATCCTCTGGTCCCAGTGGGGCACGTTCGTCAGCCTGCTCCCGGCACTCCCGTTCTTCGGCTACTTCATCACCCAGCTCCGGAAGGCGGAGGGGGAGAACCTGACGCTGACCATGGCGTCGGTGGTCGCACTCGCGGTGGCGCTGGGGCTCGTTGACGTCGTCGCGATGCTCTTCGGCGGCGCCGGGTTCTACGCCAAGCACGGCCTTGATGAGTCGCAGGCAAGGCTGATCTGGGACATTGCCGCCCTCGGCCTCGCCGCCCAGATCTCCGCGCTGGGGATCTTCGGGGTGATCTCGGGCTGGTGCATCGTCGCAAAGCGGGCGTTTGCGGCATGGGTGGGGTGGCTGGGGATCGCCGCTGGCGTCCTCGGCATCGCGGGTGCGGCATGTCTCGCCTCTGACGGCGCATTCGCGCCGACGGCGCCGCTCGCGGTGCTTCCCGGGATCGGTGGCTTCGCGCTCTATTCGCTGGTGCTGGCGGTCCTGTTCCTCAGGCCCGCGAAGGCCACCTAGGGGTCCGGGGACCCGGCGCCAACGACGGTCTCCGCGCCGTATACTCGCCCGAAGCTGGCAATCCCGATCGAAATCGGAAATCGAAGTTCGAAAATCGGAAATCACGCATGCTTCGCATCGGCCTCGTTGGCGCCCAGTTCATCGGCAACCTCTACATGCACGCCCTCAAGCAGGTGCAGGGTGCAGAGGTCGTGGCGATCGCGTCGCCGAACACGGCGGCTGATTTCGCCGCCCGTTGGGGCATCGCCGCCCACTACAAGGACTATCGCTCGATGATCGAGGATTGCCCCCTCGACGCGGTCGCCATCGCCACCCCCAACGACCTCCACTACGACATCTGCCTGGCCGCGGCGGACGCCGGGAAGCACGTCCTCTGCGAAAAGCCGCTCGCGCTCAGCCTGGACGAGGCGAGCCAGATGATCGCCGCCTGCGAGCGAGCCGGGGTCGTCCTGATGTACGCGGAGAACCTGCTCTTCGTCCCCATGTACAACCGCCTCCGCGACCTCGCCCGGAAGGGGAACGTGGGCGAGCCGTTCCTGGTGAAGCAGGCGCAGTGCCACGGCGGGCCCTATTCGCCCTGGTTCTGGGACGTCGACCGGGCGGGTGGCGGCGTCCTCCTCGACATGGGCTGCCACAGCATCCACGCGATCTGCTGGGCGATGGGCGACTGGCCCGAGGCGGTCACCGCGACCCTCGGGCGCTATGCCCACGCCGAAAAGACGCTCGCCGAAGACCACGCAACGGTAATGCTCCACTTCTCCGGGAACCGCCTCGGGATCGCCGAGAATTCGTGGGCCATGCCCGGCGGCAACGACTACCTGGAGGTCTATGGGCCGAAGGGCCGGCTGACGGCGAACCTCGAACGCGGGCCCGCGATCAGCATGTACCGCGCCCCCGGCGACGAAACCGCGCTCAACGCCTCCACGCGCGCCGGCTGGCAGTACCCCCTCTACGAAGAGGCCTGGCAATTTGGCTTCCCCCAGGAACTCCAGCACTTCGTCGAGGTGGTCGCGGGGCGCGAGGAACTGCGATCGAGCGGGGCAGACGGCCGCCGCGTCCTGGAGATCATCTGCGCCGCCTATGAGTCGGCCCGCACCGGCGCGCGGGTTGCCCTGCCCTTCGCCAGTGACCGCGAGAAGCCCGTCGACCACTGGTTTTCCTAGGCGGGCCGGAGCTTAGCGGAGCCGCAGCGTGGGGTCACCGAGCACCACGGCGCTGGCGAAGAGGAACTCGCGGATGTTCGCCCAGCCGGGGAGCAGTGGCACGTTCACGTGATCGACGATGGCCTGGCCGAAGCTCTTGTTGACGCTCATGCTCGTAGCGACGTTGTGGCCGAAGAAGCCGTTCGTGTTGTTGCCCATCCCGCCGGAGTCGTTCGTCGTGCCCTTCGCCACGAGCACGGTGCTGGTTGGGCTGTAGAGCACCGACGACAGGAAGTTGTCGGAGTGGTCGAGGTCGCCGGTCGCGCAGCCATTGCTCCAGAGGAAGACGGTCTTCACGGGCGTGGTTTCGACCTTCTGGATGGTGAGCTGGCCGCTGGCGCCCCAGTAGCCGTGGGCGTCGAGGTCGGTGAAGTCGGCCACGCCGGCGGCGAGGTCGGCGTAGCCCATGGCAGGCGAGAGGCCCGCGGGTGGGCTGTCGAAGTAGATGCGAGCGCCGGGACTGGTCGAGAACGGCGTCCATGCGTACAGGCCGGTCCGCAAGGCGGCGAGGATCTGGTCGCTTTCGGCGATCGTGGTGGCTTTGAGATGCTCGTCGACCTGAAGGAAGGCTCGCGGAAGCGTGTAGCCACCAGTGCGGTAGCTGTGGTTCTTCGCCAAGAAGCGGTTGAGTGCGTCGATCGTGGCGCTGGTGTTGCCCTTGTACAGGGGTAGCACCCCGATCCAGATCTCCCAGTCGACGTTGCCGGTGTGCTGGTCGAAGGAGTACGGATGGCTTCCGGGCGACTGGTAGGAAGGGGAGGTTGAGAACACCCCGTCCAGGTCGGCGTAGTACTGGAAGCTGATCACCTCCTCGGAGGTCGATGGGATGGATGGGTTCGCCGAGATCAGCGTCACCCACTGGTAGGCGTGTGGGATGTTTCCGATGAGGATCGCTCCGCGGAGGTTGTTGCCGGTGCGGGCGCGGAGGTCTGTGAGGTAGCCCCGCACTTCGGCCGGGTTCGCGAAGTCGGCACGGCGTTCGAAGACAGTGAAGCCATCGGCACAGAGGTCGAGTTCGAACTGCCTGAGGCCGGGCCGGACCGACGAGGAGAGCGCCGGGTCGACGAGCAGGGCGACGACCGGAGCCGCGGCATGGCACGCCTCGAACTCCGCGGCGGCAACGGCGTTATCCCGGGCAACCTGGGGGACTACGAGGCGGTGGGTGAGTGCGGGGGACGCGCCGCCGGCGGGCGACCATCCACCCCTCATGGCAACAGCAGCCGATGCCATGAGGAGAATCGGCGCGATGAGGGACCACCGGGACATGCGGGGATTGTACGCTCGTAGTTCCACAGCGACCGCGAGAAGCCCGTCGACCACTGGTTTTCGTAGGCGGGCGTAGGCCCTGAGCGGGCGGCGGCGCGGGGCGTATCATGTGCGGGCCCGGCAGGGGCCGCCGGAGCCCAGCGGGGAGCAGCCGTCATGCCGTCGATCGAAGAAACCTACGTTGCCCGGACGCCCGGGTCGGCGGAGATTGGGCCGCGGGCCGAGCGCGTCATGCCCGCGGGAGAGACGCGAGCCGCCGGCTACCATCGCCCCTACCCCCTGACCCTCACCCACGGCGCGGGCGCCCGTGTCTGGGATGTCGACGGCAACGAATACGTCGACCTGACCTACAACTTCACCAGCCTCGTCCACGGCCACGGCTATGCGCCGATCGTCGAGGCGGCGGAGAAGCAGATTCGCGGCGGCACCGCCTGGCCCGCCCGCAACCCCCACCAGGTCGAACTCGCCGAGATGCTGGTCGACCGCGTCCAGTCGGTGGAGATGGTGCGCTTCTGCAACTCCGGGACCGAGGCGGCGATGCTGGCGATGCAGGTCGCGCGGCATGCCACCGGCCGCAAGAAGGTCCTGATGGCCCGCTACGGCTACCACGGCAGCCACGAGGTCTTCGAACACGGCTTCATGGCCGACACCATGGGCGAATGGGACCACACGCTCACGGCCGAGTTTGGCAACGCGGAGAGCTTCGAGGCTGTCCTCAGTGAGCAGGGCGACGAGATCGCGGCGGTCTTCCTCGAAAGCGTCATGGGCTCCGCCGGCATCGTCGAAGGGTCGAAGGCGTTCTTCGACCGCGTCATCGCCGCCACCCACGCGGCCGGGGCGATCTTCGTCCTGGACGAGGTGATCACCTTCCGGATGTCGACGGGCGGGCAGCAGAAGGTGCTGGGGATAACGCCCGACATCACGATGTTTGGCAAGCTGATCGGCGGCGGCTTCCCGGTCGGCGCCATCGGCGGCCGGCGCGACCTCATGCGCATCCTCGACCCGCGCGAGGGCAAGCTCTTCCACTCCGGCACGTTCAACGGCAACCCGGTGACCACGGCGGCCGGCGTCGTTTCCGTGCGCGACCTCACCTCCGAGAAGATCGCGATCATGCACGGCCAGGCGGAGGAACTCGAGGCGGCGTTCCGGAAGTCGGCGGCGAAACGGAACCTGCCCTTCAGCGTGCGGCGGTCGGGTTCGCTGATGAACCTCTACTTCACGGAGGAACCGCCGCGGGCGAACCTCACCCGCCCCGACGGCCGGATGATGGGCAAGTTCCACCTCGCCGGGATGAACCACGGCCTCTACTTCGCCTCGCGGGGGATGATCGTCCTCGCCACGGTCCTCACCGATACCGACATCGCCGAGATCGCCCAGCGTGCCGACGCCGCGATGGCCGACGTCGCCGCCGAGGGCTGACAAAGGTCGCGCGCCTCCGGCCGCGGCCAAGAGCCTCCAAGTTGCCTGCGGCCCCCGGATAGGTGCTACCATGGCAGCCCGCTACGGAAAGGGGCACTGCAGTGGTGTTTGTGTTCGGCCGGGTGCCCACGCAGTTCAAGACCGCTGAGTGCCGAGGCGACTTTTCGTACCACTACGGACTCCGGTCGGACACCCTACCGGCGGCGAAGGCTGCGGAGCAACGTCGACTGTTCGACGGCCCCGGGCGAATCCTCGTCCGGGAAAGCTTGCAGTACAACTGCGCAGGGCTCGTGTTTGCTGCCCGTCGCGGCTGGCTGACTGAAGACCAGCAGAGCGAACAGAAGGAGGGCGCCGCCGACTTTGGCAGGGTCGTGCTCAGAATCCTTGAGGCTGATGGACTTCGTCGTCGAGGCGGCGGCGAGCCCGTCAGGGAGGGGGATATCGTGCTGTACGCCCACGAGGGTACTATTGAACATGTGGGGTGTGTGATATCGAGATTGGACCCCGTCTTTCGGAAGCCGATGGTCTTGAGTAAGTGGGGCGACGCAGGCGAGTACCTCCACGATATTGACAACGTGGCGGCCCACCTTGGTGCCGTGCACAGCGTCTGGACTTATGAGGATGCTTGAAAATGAACGCTGAGGAGCAGTTCGCAGAAGTGGAAAGTCCGGCGTTTGCCGCGCTGGCCACAGCGGTCAGCGGCCCGGCCGCGTTTGTGAGGCAGCTGTCGCGTCTCGGACCTTACCAGCGCCTTCTTGCGTTCCTGACGGCCAAGGACGAGAGGAGCTTGCTTGGACACCAACATGCCCTAGCGCTACGGGTCGAGTCGATTGCCCGAGCGGAGCCGGAACCGGGACACGAGCATGAGCTGGATGCCTGCCTAGCCGCCTACATCGTGGCGCTCCATCAGGTAGATAGCATCTGGCTGGCTGCCGCCCGCTCTTGGGCAAGCGCCGCCCGAGGTGCTTGGTGGACCAGGCGGGTACTCGACCACATACAACGTTCTGAGGCAGGCTCCGCAGAGCTCTCCATCACCACCGGATCCACCATGAACCGTGCCCCGCGCGTGACCACGCTCTCCATCGCACGGTCGGCCTACGTTCAGAGGGCGACGGTCGAGCCCCAAGTGAGCATCACCCCGCGATCGACGACGGAGAGTTCGAGCTCGTTGACGTCGGGAGTCAGCTATGCCGGCCTGCCGGTCGCCCGCAGAACGGATCCGAGCGAGACGGAAACGGTGACGCCTCGTGTCCTGAGTGAGGTTGCCTAGTGAGACTTGTTTGGGCGGTGTTATGCACATCCTCCTCGGTGGACTCGGTCTCCAACAACATAAGCCTGTTTCAGGCGTTGGAGCAGGTGCAGATGGTGCTCGCGTCGCCCGCTCAAGATGCTGGGAACGGCGACCGGCGGATCGCCCCTCTGCAGTTCCAGTTGGTTGCACTCTGGGCGAGGACCAACCGCGATGAGGCGGAGCGAGGCGACTTCCGCATCGTCATCGCGGCAGAGAATGAAGACACCGTCGGCGTGACGCCACCGATAGGCGTGGACCTTACTTCCCACCCCCGTTCGCGCAACATCGTGAACCTAACGTCCGTTCCCCTCCCCGATAATGCGGATTCACAGGTCTTCGAGTACCGGGTCGAGGAGCACGTTGGGGACACATGGGCACTCAGGGGTTCGATCCCCCTCGATGTCAGCGTCACCGTGGACCAGACGGCTGCTGGTGGTGAGATCCCGACGCCGGTGGTGGTCTAGGCATCTCGGGAAACCGCGGAGCCCGGGACGTCGCCGCCGAGGGCTGACGCCCGACGGGGTCGCCGGGCCCAGAACCAGGAGCCGCCACCATGAAGTACGTCACCCGCAAGCACGTGAAGGTCGACCTGGTCGCCTGCCCGTGGCTGATCACCCGCTTCGTCGACCCCCAGGCGGAGTTCCTCTTCGTCGAACCGGGCGAGGTGATGGCCGTCGCCGCGCGCGAGGAGGCGATCCCCTTCGACGTCGCCGGCGTCGAGCTCGGCCACCAGGGGGCGAACTGCTCCTTCGACGCCGTCATCGCGAAGTACAGGATCGACGCTCCCGGGATCGACCGGCTGGCGCTCATCGTCCGCGGCGCCGACACGGACGCGAAGGACCTCGCACCCGAAGCGCGGGGCCTCGAAGCGATCGCCGAGGGCTTCCGCGCCGTCGGGACCGACGACCACGACATCCTCCGCCTGGAGTTCCCGGTGTACGACGCGCTCTACGCCTACTGCCGCGCGCGGGCGGGGCGCTGACGAAGCTCGCGCCCCTCCTGCCGCCTTCGGCCGCGCCGGACGCCGGGCGGCTGCTGACGGCGCGCGCCCTCCGGGGGTTCGCCGACGGTTTCGTCAGCGTGCTTCTCGCCAGCTACCTCGACGGGCTTGGGTTCTCGGCGGTCCAGATCGGCGCGATCATCACGACGACTCTCCTGGGGTCGGCAGCCCTCACGCTCGGGGTCGGGCTCGTGAGCAACCGCATCCACCCCCTGCGCGTCCTTTTCGGCGCGGCCGCCCTGATGTTTGCAACCGGCCTCGGCTTCGCGGCGGTGACGGACTTCTGGCCGCTCCTCGTCGTCGCCTTCGCGGGGACCTTGAACCCCTCGGCGGGCGACGTCAGCGTCTTCCTCCCGGTCGAACAGGCGCTCCTTTCGGAGAAGGTGTCCGGCAACGACCGGACGGCGCTCTTCGCCCGCTACAACCTGGGCGGCGCCTTCGCCGGGGCGCTGGGGGCGCTCGCGAGTGGCATTCCCGCCGTCCTCGCCCGGACGAACGACTGGGACCGCACGGACGCCGAACGCTGGGGGTTCGTGCTCTATGCCGCGGTGGCGCTGGTGATCGCCGTGGTCTACCTGGGCGTCCAGCCAGCGGTTCGCCGGGGCGCGGGAGAGGCGCGCCGGAGCGTCCTTGCCCGCTCCCGGAGGGTGGTGCTACACCTCGCCGCGCTCTTCAGCCTCGACTCCTTTGGCGGCGGGTTCGTGGTCCAGTCGCTGCTGGTCCTCTGGCTGTTCAAGCGCTTCGACACCTCCACGGCGACGGTCGCGACGGTGTTCTTCGCCGCCGGGCTGCTGACCGCGCTCTCGCAACTGGCGTCGTCGTGGCTGGCCGGCCGGATCGGCCTCATCCGGACGATGGTCTTCACGCACCTCCCGGCGAACGGGTTCCTCATCGTCGCGGCGCTGATGCCGACGGCGCCGCTCGCCATCTTCTTCCTGCTGCTGCGGATGGCGCTTTCGCAGATGGACGTCCCGGCGCGGCAGTCGTTCGTGATGGCGGTTGTGCCGCCAGAGGAGCGGGCGGCGGCGGCGAGCGTCACCAACGTCCCCCGGAGCCTCGCCTCGGCGCTCTCGCCGTTGCTGGCGGGAGCGATGCTGAGCATGTCGTCGTTCGGCTGGCCGCTGATCGCCGGTGGCGTCCTCAAGATCGTCTATGACCTGCTCTTGCTGCTGCAGTTCCGGGCGGTGCAGCTACCGGAAGATGGAGCGCCTTAGGGGCGGGGGGCCCTCACCCCCCGGCCCCCTCTCCTCACGCAGTGAGGAGAGGGGGAGTGAGACGGGTAACACGGGGACAACTTTCTGTGGGAAGTACCAGGGTATGCCGGCGGCCTGGAGCACCAGTTCCGGGCGGTGCAGCTGCCGGAAGACGGAGCTCCCTAGTGGCGGGGGGCCCCTCACCCCCCGGCCCCCTCTCCTCACGGAGTGAGGAGAGGGGGAGTGAGACGGGTAACACGGGGACAACTTTCTGTGGGGAGTATCAGGGTATGCCGGCGGCCTGGAGCACGGCTGTCACGAGCTTCAGGGTCGCCGCTTCGGGGCCCTGGTGGGCGCGGTTCTGGTTGGCGACGCCGGTGACGGTGATGCCGCGGCCCGGCTCGTGGATGGCGAAGGAGCCCCAGAAGCCGTTGTGGTTCCAGCAGCAGGTGTTCCCGAACAGCCGGCGGAAGATGCCGAGGCCAGCCTGGCGCTCGGGCTGGTCGGTGGGGACCGTGGTCAGCATCTCTTGCAGCGAATCTGCGCGGTCGAAGACCTGGCCCGCGAAGAGCGCCCGCCAGAACCGCGCGAGGTCCGCTGCCGAAGACACCAGGCCGCCGCCGCCGTAGAGGTCGAAGGACGCGTCGACTTCGTTGCCATCGCGGCGGGCGATGTACTGGTGGATGCGTTCGCCCGCGCCGACCGGGACGGGTTCGAGGCTTTCGAGGTGGGTTGCGGCCAGGCCGAGGGCGTCGAACCGCAGGAGTTCGCGAAAGGCAGCGGCGAGGGGCAGGCCGCTCAGCTGTTCGACGACCAGGCTGGCGAGGACGTAGCCCGTGTCGGAATAGTGGAAGACCTCGCCCGGGGCTCCGTAGGGATTGCCGTGGGCGAGGGCGAACTCGACCTGCTCCAGCGGCGTCCAGCGATGGCCAGGGTCGCTCACCGCCACTGCCGCGTAGGCGTCGTCGGTGCCCCAGTCATAGAGCCCGGCCGTGTGGTTGAGGGCCTGGCGGATGGTGATGCGCTCGCCGTGGGAGACGCCGTCGATGACGTTCAGGCGGGCGACGAGTTCCGCGGGGAAATAGCGGGCGATCCGGTCGTCGAGCGCCAGCCTGTCCTGTTCGACCAAACGCAGGACCGCGGCCGCGGTGAAGGTCTTGGTGTTGCTGGCGATCCGGAAGGTCATGTCCGGGCGCATGGGCGTGCCGGCCGCGGTGTCCGCGACCCCGGCTGCGCCGGCCCAGGCGCCGCCGGCGGCCTCCAGGTGAAGAATCACCCCGGGGACGATCGGGTTGTCACGGATGAACGCGTCGAGAATGGCTTGCATGGCCGGGGACCCTCCGGGCGCCAAGTCTAGCACTCGCTTGCGCAACTTAGAGATCGGCCCCCTCACCCCCCGGCCCCCTCTCCCCACGCAGTGGGGAGAGGGGGAGTGAGCCGCCTAGCAGCGCCAACTTTCTTTGCGAAGTACCAGCACCGTCCCGGTTTCATCCCCGGCGCGACGCCTCTTCCGTGGCCATCAACCGGAGCATGTCGCTCGCGCCGCCCTGGACGAGGACGGTCACGTCGAGGCCCCGGCGTTCGAAGAAACTGGAGGCCATCGTCGCGCGCTGGCCGCTTCCGCAAACGAGGAGGAACGGCCCCGGCCCGGCGGAGTCGATCCACGATGGCAGCTGGTCAATTGGCCGCTGGATGGCCCCCGGGAGGGGCTCGGTGGCGTGCTCGTTGCCGTAGCGAAGGTCGAGGATCGCCCGGCCGCTTGTGCCGCCGAGTGCGGCCACCGCCGCGTGGGTGTCGACCGTGGGCATGGCGAGCAAGGGCCGGTCGCCAGCCTTCCAGGTCGCGAAGGGGAGGTAGCCGCGCACGTCTTCGTAGCCGATCCGGAAGAAGTCCGTCGTGATCCGCTCCGCCTGGGGGCCGTCGTAGGCGACGAGCGCGAGGGGGGCGTTGAAGGGCAGCAGCCAGCCGGCGTAGGCGAGGAGCGAGTCGCTGTCCTCCATCTCGATGGAGCCGGGGATGTGCTCCGCCGCCCAGTCGAACCGCGAACGGACGTCGACGACGGAGACGCCGCCCGCCGCCGCGCGGTCGAGGTCAGCCGGGGTGAGGAGCGCGGGCTTCGGCGGCTCGCCGTAGACCTTGGGGCCGGCCCGGTTGATCGGCGCCATGTACCGGTAGTAGCCGGGGATGGGCGAGGCGTTGCCGAGGTGGACGGCCTTGAACGCCTCCAGGGAGGGGCTGGCGAGGGCCGGGTTTCGCGCCAGTTCCACCGCCAGCGGTCCGCAACGGCCGACGTCGGCGCCGGAGGTGCTGCAGAATGAGCCGGCGCCATGCGTGGGGTAGAGTTCGGCCTCGGGCGGGAGCATGGCCGCGAGCCGGTGGGCGGTCTCCCACTGGAGGCGGGTGAGCTCGTCGGCGTGGCCTGGCCCGAGAAGGTCGCTGCGGCCGGCGGCGGCCATCAAGAGCGCGCCCCCGGTGAACGCGCCCTGCGTCTTCCCGGCGGCGTCAACGGCGATGTAGGCGGTGTGTTCGAAGGTGTGCCCGGGGGCGGCCACCGCCCGCAGGACGCCGTCGCCGACCTTCACTTCGTCACCGTCGGAAACGGCCAGGTGGGGGAACTCAAGGCCGGAGTTGGCGGGGGCGACGACCTGCGCGCCAAGTGCCGCGAGCTCACGCCCGCCGGACACGTAGTCGTTGTGGACGTGGGTTTCGAAGACGAACTGGATCGTCGCGCCGTGGCCGGCCGCCGACTGGAGCAAGGGCCTGACGTCGCGCTGGGGGTCGACCGCGGCGGCGACACTCCCGGCGATGACGAGGTAGGACGCGTCCCCGAGCGCCTCCGTGACGAACTGGATGATCTTCATGATTGATTCCCCTCGGTGAGGCCGCTCCCTGGCGGATCGTACGGCATGCTGGCGCTAGTGGTCAGGACTTTCGGCTGGCGCCCCGTGCCTTTGCGGGGCAATAGGCACTGCCCAGGAAGTGTCCGCCCCAGGCCGGGGCGATCGGGCAGAGGTTGAACACCCCGGCAGCGATGGGCACGAGGCCGAACGCCGCAACGGCCAGCCCGAGCGGCGGGGAGATGACCGTCAGGCCGACGTTGACGATGGTAACGCCGGCCGCCAGGCGGAGCATGCGGCCGTATTCACCGGCCATGAACCGCGAGAACGCGGAGCCTTCTTGAGTTTCGGTTTCCATTTGCTGACCTCCGTTGCGAGTCTGAGTGGCTTCGATCGGGGCGACCTGGACGGTCTCCGGGCAGCCGGGATTGGTGTGGTTAGTGCGCGAAACGCACGTCCGGGAGCATGCGGCCGGCCCAGCGCGGCAGCCACCAGGCGCGCCGCCCGACCAGCGAGAGCACGGCCGGTACCAGTACCAGCCGCACGAGGAATGCGTCGAAGAGGACCGCGGTACCGAGGATGAGGCCCATCTCCTTCATCGGGAGCGTCCCGGCGATGGCGAAGGTGAAGAACACGGCGATCATCACGCCCGCGGCGGCGACGATCGGGCGGCCGGTGTGGGCGAGGGCGCCGGTCACCGCTTCGGCCGGGTCGTTCGAACGGTCGAAGTGTTCGCGGGCCGAGGCGAGGAGGAAGACGGTGTAGTCCATCGAAATGGCGAAGACGAGGGCGAAGAAGAAGAGCGGCGCCCAGGAGGTGAGGTAGCCCTGGCTTTCGAAGCCCATCGGCCCGGCGGCCCAGCCGTGCTGGAAGGCGAGCGCCCCCACCCCGAAGGCGGCGCCCACGGAGAGCAGGTTGAAGACAACCCCCGCCACCGCGATGAACACGGCCTGGAGGGCGAAGAGGAGAAGGATGAAGCCGAGCACGAGCACCGTCCCCATCACCAGCGGCGCGCGGTCGCGGAGGGTCTGGTCGAGGTCGTGGTTTTCGGCGACGGGCCCGCCGACGAGTGCGCCCGTGGGAAGCGCCTCCCGGAGCGTGGCGACGAGGTCGGTGGTGGCGCGGTCGGACGGGCCCGTCGCCGCGAAGGCGGTGACGAGCGAATAGCCGTTGCCGCCAGGCTGGGCGGGGAAGACGGCGGCGATGCCCGGCGTCGCGGTGATGGTCTTCGCGACGGCGTTGGCATCGGTGCCAGCGGGGACTACGACCTGGATGGGGCCGGGGCCGCCGGGGCCAAAGGCGCCCTGGATGAGTTCGTAGCCCTCGCGCGCCTGCTTGTCGCCCGGGAGCACGGAGATGGACGGCATGCCCGTCTCCAGGAACAGCACCGGCGAGGCCGCCAGCAGGAGCAGGCCGGTGACGGCGACGGCGACGATGCCGGCTCGCCGCTGGACGCGGACCGCGAACCGTTCCCACCACGGGCTACGGTGTTCGCCGATCGAATGCCAGGGCAGGGAAAGGCGGTTGATTCCCGGGCCGAGGAGCGCCGGGAGCAGGGTCAGCGCCGCCAGGAGGACAAGCCCGACCGCCAGCATCATCCCCGCCGCCATCGACTGGAAGGCGGGGACGGGCACGAGGAGCACCGCGGAAAGGCTGATGAGCACGGTGAGGCCGCTGAAGAGGACCGCCTTGCCGGCCGTGTCCATCGTGGCCCCGACGGCCGCGTTCACATCCCGGGGGTTCGCGTGGAGCGCCCCCCGGAAGCGCGTGACGATGAAGAGGGCGTAGTCGATGCCCAGGGCGAGGGCGAACATCATCGCGAAGTTGAGGGTCCAGATCGAAAGGTCGAACGCCCGGGTGAGCCCGTAGAGGATGCCCATCGCGGAGATGAGCCCGGCCGCCGTCAGGAGGAGCGGGAGCCCCGCCGCCGCCAGCGACCCGAAGGCCAGGACGAGGATGATCGCGGTGACCGGCCAGGTCAGCAGTTCCGCCTTCATCATCCCTTCGCGGTTGACGGCGTTGAAGTCGCCCCAGAAGGCAGCGGCGCCGGTCAGCGCGACCGTGACCTGCCGGTCGCTCAGCTTGCCGATGTCATCGGCGACGCGCTCGGCGGCACGGACGGCCTCGGTCGGGTCGACGAGGGCGCCGGCCTGGATCATCACCGTCTTGCCGTCGGCGCCGGGCTGGGGCGGGAGGGCAGGCCCGAAGGCGGGTTCGCGGGCGAGGACGGCGGTGGCGGCGGCGATCCGTTCCTGGAAGGCGGGGCTGTCGATGGCGAGCGTGTCGCTGTGGAGCACGACGACGGCCGACTGGGAGGAGAGGCCCCCAAAGTTCTCTTCGATAACCTGGCGGGCGGCGAGGGAGTCGCTGCCATTCACTTCCCACATGGCGCCGGAGAGGGCGTGCTCAAGCTTCGGGGCGAAGGCCCCGAGCGAAATCGCGACGAGCGCCCAGGCGAGGATCACGGGGAGCCGGTGACTGTGGGACCAGCGGCCGAGACGAGCGAGGGGGGCGTTGCCCATGAAGTAACTCCTTGCCGATGAAGTGATGAACTTGGGAGACGCAGCCGGGCGATAGGAACGCCGCGGGCCAGTGGGCTATCTGATCGCGAAGACCCTTGCTTCTTCGGCCGCCTGGTCCCGGAGCCGGTCGCAGACGAGCGTGCAGAGGTCTTCGATGCTGGGGTCGGCGATCGCGTAGTAGGCGGCGGTGCCCCGGGCGTGGCGGCTGACGATGCCGGCCTCGTGGAGGACGCGGAGGTGCTTGCTCACGTTCGCCTGGCTCGTCCCCAGCCGGTCGACGAGGTCGCCGACGTTGAGTTCGCCTTCGGCGAGGAGGGTGCGGAGGATGGAGAGCCGGGTGGCGTCGCCAAGGACGCGGAAGCGCTCGGCGACGTGTTCGAGGAGGTGTGGGGGGAGGGCGGTGCTCATGTCTTTGTCACTCTATAACCGTAGAGCGATGGATGTCAAGGAGCTGTCGGCTCTCGGCTCTCGGCTATCGGCTATCGGCTGTCGGTACTTGGCGGGCACTCCACTCCTTTACAGCCGTGGCACGGCGATGCGGGGGCCTCCGGCTGTTGCCGCTGGGTACTTGGCGGGCGGGCGGGGGGCCACTCCTTCACAGTCGTGGCTCGGCGATGTGGGGGCCTCCGGCTATCGGGAGTTGGCTCTGCGGACATGGTGGGCAGCGTGAGGACCACTCCTTTACAGTCGTGGCACGGCGACGGGGGTGGCGGGTGCGACATCCGTACCACGACCGCGAGGGAGTGGCGCCGGTGGGCTCATCCCCCGGTGGGCGGCTGTCGGCCGCCGGTACTTGGCGGGCGGGCGGGGGGGCCACTCCTATACAGTCGTGGCTCGGCGATGTGGGGGTGAGGCTTCGCCTCGGCCGTGCTATGTGGGGCCGGGCGCCCGGGCGGAGACGACTTCGGTCGGCCAGCTGCCGGTTCCGCCGCAGTAGGTGCGTTGGACTTCGGTGAAGCCCGCGGCCCTGAGGAATGACCCCGCGAGCACCGGCCGGCAGCCCCCGACCTGGATGGGGTCCTTCAGGAAGCGTGCCTTCCAGTCCTCCGAGAAGGCGACGTCCGCGCCCTCGCCCTCGGTCAGGTTGGCGAGGACGATGCGGCCGCCGGATTTCAGGACCCTGCGGAACTCGCTCACGATCTGGCCGATGTCCTCCGCCGGGATGAGGTCGAGCATGTAGCTGTTGAAGAGGCAATCGAAGGTGCCGTTCCGGAAGGGGAGGAAGCGGGCGTCGGCGAGCATCAGGGGGACCGAACTTGCGCCGGCCGCGTTGAGCCGCTCGCGCGTGAGGGAGAGCATGCCGGGGGTGAGGTCGATGCCAACGATGCCCGCGGGGCCGGTGCGCTTCACCTGTTCGACGATGCTCATGCCCGTCCCGACCGCGACCTCGAGATACCGCTCGCCGGGTTTTCGGTGCATGGCGTCGAGGGCGAGGGCCTTGGCGCGGGCTTCGAACTCGACCGTGGCGGCGTCGTAGACCGGGGCCGCCGCGCCGTAGAACGCCTGGATCTGGCGTTTGCCGAGGGGGACGTCGAGGAGGCGGTCTGTGTCAGCCATGGGAACCTCCAGGGCGGTGTCGCAGTGATGCCGCCGGATGTCCGCATTATGCACCTCGAACGGGGGCGAGGGCTTCGTCAGCTGATCGCGGAAACGCCCAGCAGTTGGCGGCCGATGATCAGCTTCTGGATCTCGGTCGTGCCGTCGGGGATGGTGAGGGAGCGGGCGTCGCGGAAGTAGCGCTCGATGGGGTAGCCCTCCATCAGACCGAGGGCGCCGTGGATCTCGATCGCCTTCGACGCCACCCGGACGGCCATCTCCGTGGCGAACGCCTTCGCCGCCGAGGACTGCCAGGACGAATCCTCGCCCTTGTCCTGGAGGTCCATCGCCCGGTAGGCGAGGAACCGGGCCGAATCCGTCTCGATGACCATGTCCACGATCATCTCCTGGATCAGCTGGAAGCTGGCGATCGGCCGCCCGAACTGGTGCCGTTCGCGCGCGTAGCGGATGGAGGCGTCGATGGCGGCCTGGCCGATGCCCACCGCCATGATCGCGAGGAGCGTCCGCGGCGCTTCGAAGTGCCAGACGCGCTTCGTCTCGCCGGCCGCCTGGGCCTCACCCTGGGGGCGGGCACGGAGGTTCCGGCGGGGCACGGTCACGTTGTCGAAACGGAGTTCCCCGTTCGGCCAGGCGCGCACCCCGAGGAGGCGGTTCTGACGGACGGTTTCGAAGGGCGAGGTTTCGCGGTTCACGAAGATGCTGCGCACGCCCTGTCGGCCGAGCGCGGGGTCGATGGTCACATTGAGGTTGATGTGGTCACAGATGGGGCCGTTCGAAATCCAGGCTTTCGTCCCGTTGATCACCCAGTTGTCGCCGTCGAGGACGGCGCGGGTCTCCATCCGGGAGGAGTCGGACCCGTGGTCGGGTTCGGTGATGCCGCCGGCGCTGATGCTCTCGCCGGCGCGCATGCGGTCGCGGAGTTCGCGGTGGTCGGAATCGGAGAGGCCGACGGCGCTACCGGTCCCGCCGGCGATCCAGAGCGTCCCGCAGAGGCCCGGCCAGACGCGGGAGAGTTCTTCCTGGAGCAGCCCGTAGGTTTTGGCGTCGAGGTTGGCGCCACCGAAGTCTTCGGAGGCGCGGCCGTTGTAGTAGCCCCACGGCATGAGCTGCTTGATGAAGTCGATCGTTTCCGCCCGGGTGAGCGGCCCCCGCTGCTCGTAGTCGTCGACGAGGGGGGCGATCTCTTTCTCCAGGTAGGGCCGGACGTTTTCCTGGAGCAGTCGTTGTTCTTCGGTCAGGCCGAAGTCCATGCCGGGTCACCTCCGTGCGCGCCGCCTTCGGGGCGAACGGTACGCGGCTGCCCGGCGCCCCGCAAACGCGGCCGTCTCAGCCGCGGCGGGGCCATTCTACGACCCCGGGCGGACCACCATCAGGAACAGGAAGACGATGAACGAGAGGTCCAAACCGATGCCGATGACGGCCGCCAGAGGCGCCGCCAGCATCGTTTTCACTTCGCTTGCGTCGGTGGACCCGGCGGCCACGAGCTCGGCGGCCCGGCGGCGAACCCTGCGATTGAACGGCAGGAACCAGCCGTGGTCCAGGCCCATCGCCACCAGCCAGAGGAGGTAGGCGGCCGAAAGCCACGCTTCGCTGAATTCGAAACCCGCTTCGCTGACCAGCCAGCTCCCGAAGACGATCGCGATCACGGCCCCCGGCGTTGTCACGAACAGCTCCGAGACCCGCTGGAGGTCGAGCCAGGCGATGATCTGCTTGAGGTCGTTCGAGCGCCCCGACATGACGCCGGCGGCGGTGGTGATGCCGGCGGCCGCGACCATCAGGAATGCGCCGAAGATGTGGACGATGAGCAGGAACTCTTCGAGAGACATGACGGACCCCCGTCGCGAACGATACTCCGTCCGCTGGCTTAGCTCGCGGGCACGGCTGGTGGCGGCTGGCCGAGGACACGCTTCGGGGGGTAGACGCGGAAGGTGGCCAGGTGGTTCCGGACGCCGGCCTGGAAGGCCTCGATGTAGGCGAGCTTCCGGGTCATGTAGTTGTGCGTCTCTTTCGGGTCCAGGTAGAGGTTGTAGAGCCGCGCGTAGGTGAAGTGCTGGGTGACCCCCGTGAAGCCGCCCGGCCCGGCCGCGTCGCCGGGGTCGTCGCTGGTGGCGTTGAGGAGGAACTTGTATTCACCGGTGCGGACGCCGGAGAACGTGTCGACCAGCCAGTAGTAGTGGTACTTGCGGTTCGAAAGGCCGCCCGGCGCCAGGAGGAACGACGACTGGTCGACGCCGTCGATGTAGCGGTCGGTTGGGATGCTCGCGGACGCCCCGGCGAGGCCCAGGAAGGTCGGGAGGATGTCGTTGAAGTCGAAGAGGCCGTCGGACTGGCGGTCTGCTTCGATCACCCCGGGCCAGGCGAAGATGCCGGGCACGCGGACGCCGCCCTCCCAGGTGGACCCCTTCGCGCAGCGGAAGGGGGTGTAGGCGGCGTCGGGCCAGGTCTCCATGTGGGGGCCGTTGTCGCTGGAGATGAAGATCAGCGTGTCCTCCAGCTGGTCCGTCTCCCGCAGGGTATCGACGAGACGGCGGACGACGTCGTCGAGTTCGACCAGCGTGTCCTTATAGGGATGCTTCGCCGGCGAGGCGCCAAGGAACTCTTCCTTGGGGTAGTTGTCGAAGTGGGCGCCGCGGGTGCCGTGGTAGAGGAGCCAGGGCTTGGCTTCGCCCGCCATGCGCTGGATGAACTGCTGCGAATAGGTGCACCACTTGTCGTCGAGCAGGGAGAGGACGGGGATGGTCACCTCCTCGACGTTCTCGGGTTCGCCGCCGCGGGTGGCGTGGACGAAGCACTTGTTGAAGGGCATGTTCTTGATCCACTCCGTCCGGGCCTCGGAATAGACCATCTCGGGGAAGAAGTGGGGGTCGCGCCACTCCGAGTACATGTCGCTCACGCTGAGGAAGCCGTAGAAGTCGTCGAAGCCGACGTTCTGGGGTTGCGAGGCGAGGTTCTCGCCGACGTGCCACTTGCCCACGGCCTGGGTCACGTAGCCGGCGTTGGAGAGGAGTTCGGCGATGGTGATCTCGCCCTGGAGGCCGCCGGGTTCGCCGTACATCGGCGGGCGATGGAGCCCGTGGCGGTTGGGTACGCGGCCCGTGAGGAGCGTCGCCCGCGAAGGCGAGCACGACGGCTCCGAGTAGCAGGAGGTCAGGAGCAAGCCCTGGCGGGCCAGGCGGTCGATGTTGGGCGTGGGTGCGCCCACGGCGACGCCGCCGCCGTAGCAGCCGAAGTCGCCCCAGCCGACGTCGTCCATGAGCACGACGAGGAAGTTCGGGCGCTTGCCCCGCCGGGCCGTGTATTCGGCGATCCTGGCGCGGGCAGCCTCGCGGTCGGCTTCGTGGACGAAGGCGGGTTCCAGGTTTGGGGTGGTCCGGACGGTGGGGGAGGCGATGGGGTCGAACGGCATGGTCGGTACTCCGTGCGGGTGGGGGGGGATCCTGGGGGGCGGCACCCTGCGGCGCACTCTACCGAACCCGGGAACTGCGGCACAGGCCACGAGCGAGGGCGGCTCGCCGCCCGTATCCTATCGGCGCAGCACCGGGAGGCAGCATGGCCGAGACGACGATCTTCCTCGCCCGCAAAGTCATCACCATGGACCCGAACGTGCCGGAGGCGAACGCGATCGCCGTCCGCGAGGGGCGGATCCTGTCCGCCGGGCCCTTCGACCGTGTCCTCGCGGCCGTCGGTGGCGCCGGGGTCGACCGCCAGTTCGCCGACAAGGTCATCCTCCCGGGGTTCGTCGAAGCCCACGCGCACATCCTCGAAGGCATCTTCTGGCAGTTCCCCTACGCCGGCTTCATCGACCGCCGCCGGCCCGACGGCACCACCGCCGAGGGCGCGACGACGAACGAGGCCATCGTCACCCGCCTCCGCCGCGCCTCCGCCGCGATGCCCGACCCGAACCAGCCGCTCTTCGCCTGGGGCTACGACCCGCTCTTCCTTTCGGACGAAGAGCTGACGGCGCCCATTCTCGACACGGTCTCCGCGACCCGCCCGATCTATGTGATGCACGCCAGCGGCCACGTCGCCGCCGTCAACAGCGCGCTCCTCGAGGCGGCGGAGATCACTGCTTCCACCAACGTCGAGGGCGTGGTGAAGGGCGCGGACGGCAACCCCACCGGGGTCCTCCAGGAGACGAAGGCGATGAACCTGGGGCTCCGGGTCGCGGGGAGCCCCTTCGCCGGCGACCTTCGCCAGCCGTTGCTCAATCTCGGGCGGGCGGCGCACGTCGCCGGCGTCACCACCGTGACCGACCTTGGCACCCTGCCGCTTGCGAACCCGGCCTCGCTCCAGACCATCACCGAAGTGACTTCGAGCGATGACTTCCCGGCGCGGCTCGCCGCCGCCCACGGGCTGCTCTTCGGTAGTCACAGCCCGGAGCGCGTCGCCGAGGAGTGCCTGGCGCTGGGGGCGAAGAGCACCGACAAGCTCCGCATGGGCTTTGCCAAGATCATCACGGACGGTTCGATCCAGGGGTTCACGGCGCGGCTCCGCTGGCCCTGTTACCACAACGGCGCCGCCAACGGCATCTGGAACGTCGACCCGGAAGCCCTCCGCGCCTGGGTGGCCGAACTCCACCGCAACCGGATCCAGGTGCACATCCACACCAACGGGGACGAAGCGACCGATGCCGCCCTCGACGCCCTCGAAGCCGCGAGCCGGGAGGCGCCCTGGGACGACCACCGCCTCGTCCTCGAACACAACCAGATGGCGAGCGAGGCCCAGTTCCGGCGGATGAAGGCGCTCGGGGCCTGCACGAACCTCTTCGCCAACCACGTTTACTACTGGGGCGACATCCACCGGGCGGTGACCATCGGCCCCGACCGCGCGAACCGGATGGACGCCGCCGCCT
Organism: Chloroflexota bacterium; assembly: GCA_016234445.1. GTDB lineage: Bacteria > Chloroflexota > Dehalococcoidia > Tepidiformales > Tepidiformaceae. The sequence continues at coordinate 90,996 of JACRBT010000017.1, forward strand.
CGGCCCTCCGGCTGGGGGTGCCGTTCTCCCTCCACTCCGATGCGAACGTGACGCCGATCGGCCCGCTCTTCGCCGCCTGGTGTGCGGTCAACCGGCGGACCATGTCCAACCGGGTGCTCGGGCCGGAGCAGTGCATCCCGGTGATGGACGCGCTCCGGGCGGTCACGCTTGGCGCGGCCTACCTCCTCCGGATGGACGACGAGATCGGGAGCATCGAAACCGGCAAGCGCGCCGACCTGACCGTCCTGGGCGAAGACCCCCTCGCCGTGGACCCCCTCGAACTGAAGGACGTGCCCGTGGTGGCGACGGTGCTCGGCGGCGTCCCCCAGCCCGTCCCCGCACCGAAGGCGGCGGCGGTGTTCTAGGGCGGCGGCACACTCGGGCCTCGGGCCTCGGGCCTCGGAACTCTCCTACTCCCCGGCGGGGACGAGCCCTTCCTTCGCGAGGAGGTCGGCGAGCTGGCGGGCGATGCCGCCTTCGGGCGCGGCCTCGAGTGTCTTGCCGCCGCGGCCGCCCATGCCCCCGGACATCAGCTGGCGGAGGCGCTCCGATGGTTTCGCCGCCGCCGACGGCTTGAGCAGCTGGCGGGTCAGCGGCCGGGCCGGGCCATAGCCTACGAGTTCGAAGCGCTCGCCCGGTGCGACCTCGTGGGCGACGGCGCGGGCGGCGACGGTCTCCCGGCGGGCGGCGAGGCGCGTGGCCAGCCGCGGGTAGAACAGCGGCGCCGGCATCCGGGCGGCGACGAGGACAACTGGGGTCGGCGCCCGGTAGACCTGGCGGACGCCCCCACCCGCCCGGACCTGCGCGAGGAGGTGCCCCTCCCCGGCTTCGATTGCGGTCACATCCTGGAGCAACGGCCACCCGAGGACCTCGGCCAGCGCGGCCGCCAACACCCCGGAGCCGTGGTCGCTCGCGGCGCTCCCGGCGAAGACGACGCCGGCGTCCGCGGGAATCGCTTCCGCGAGTACCCGCGCTGTCGCGGCGATCCCTGCCTCGGCGAGGTCGTCCCACCAGGCCCGGGTCAGCCCGTCCACACCCATCGCGCGTGCTTCGCGGAGGGCCACGTCCCATTCGGGCGGGCCTACCGCCACCCCGTGGACCTGGCCGCCCGCCGCTCGTCGCAAGGAAAGCGCGAGGCTCAGCGCCACCACCGACGGTTCGTCCAGGCGGCAGGTGTCGCCCCAGACGCCCTGCGCCAGTTCGGGGTCGGCCACCGCGCGGAGCAAGACGACGCTCTTCATCCTGCCGCTCCCGCCACCGCCGCGCGGCGGTCGCTGCTACTCCGCCGCCCCCGGAGGTCGGCGATGAGGGCGGGCAGGATCTCGTGGACGTCGCCCACCAGCGAGACATTCGCGATCTTGAAGATCGGCGCCCGTGCGTCCGAGTTGATCGCGACGATGAAGGAGGCGCCGCGCATCCCGAGGGTGTGGTGGATGGCGCCGCTGATCCCGCAGGCGATGTAGAGCGCGGGGGTGACGGTCCTGCCGGTCAGGCCGACCTGGCGGGCCGAGGGAATCCAGCCGTTGTCGACGGCGACCCGGCTCGCCCCGACGGTGCCGCCAAGCAGCCCCGCCAGTTCGGCGAGCAAGTCGAACCCTTCGCGGCTGCCGAGACCCCGCCCCCCGGCGACGACGACGTCGGCCTCGGCGAGGTCCATCTCCCAGGGCGAGAGGCGGCTTTCCTGGACGAGCGCAAAGGGGGACGCGGATGCCACCGGGGCCAGTCCGGTGAACTCGGGGAGCGCGGGGGTGCCGGTCGCGTCACCCGCGGCCTCGGCGTTCACGAGGGCGATCGTCGTCGGCGCGCGGAGGGCCAACGTCGCGGTCCGCGTCCCGGCCAGGGCCGGGCGCGATGCCTGGAGCACGCCGTCGCGTTCGCGCAGGCCGAGGACGGAGGTGGCGATCGGGAACCCGGTTCGCACCGCCAGCCTGCCCGCCAGTTCGCGCCCCAGCGGCGTGTCCCCGATGGCGATGAGGTTGTAGGCGCCCGCCTCCGCCAGCGACGTGACCGTGCCCGCCAGCGCTACGGCATCCGCGGCGGGCACGTGCCAGGCCTGTGCCCAGCGGCCGGTCAGCGCCACGGCCGGGCCAACGACGAGGACGTCGCCTTCGCCGCGCGATTCGGTGATGGTCCGTTGGGCTACCCCGAGGGCGGCCGCTGAACGCCGTTCGACGCCCCCGGGCCCGGTCTCCACCACCGCGAGGACGCGCCGCCCCACGCCCTAACCCCGGCGCATGGGGACAGCCACAAGGTCAGGCCGGGCGGGCGGCCCATCGAGCCCGCGGGCCGCTTCATGGCCGTCGAAGGTCGCCATCTCCAGCCGCCGCGGGCCCGTGCAGTCGCCGATCGCGCGAACGCGGGAGTGGTGTTCCGAAAGCTGGTAGAAGAGGGCGTTCGCGGGGACGATGTTGCAGGCGAGGACGACGGTGTCGACGGGGACTTCCGTCTCTTCCGAGGTGTAGAAGTCGTAGAGCGTCACCGACCCGGGCCGGATCTCGCGTGCCCAGGTGGTCGGCCGGATGTCGACGCCGAGCGCGTGGACCCGGCGCAGAGTGGCCGTCCGGGTGATCGGCTCGGCGTGCTTGCCGGCTTCAAGTTCGCGCGTCGCGAGGATGACTTCCTTGCCCTGCGCCGCCAGCAGTTCGGCGACGCCCATGCCCTGGACGTGGTGTTCGTCGTCGAGGATGACGACCCGGTTGCCGGGTTCGACGACGCCGTTGAGGACGTCCCAGGCCTGGACCACGTTTGCGCCGTCGACGCCCTTGATGTGGTCGGGGACGCGGGGGGTGCCGCCGGTGGCGACGAAGATGTCGTCGGGCTTGAGGTCGAGGACATCCCGGGCGGTGGCGCGGGTGTTGAGGCGGACGTCGACGCCGAGTCGTTTCATCTCGACGGTGTAGTAACGCCCGACCTCGGCGAAGTCGGTGCGGCCGGGGGCCCTGGCGGCGATGTTGGTCTGCCCGCCGAGCGCGCCCGACGCCTCGAAGAGGGTGACGTTGTGTCCCGCGCTGGCGGCGACGCGCGCGGCCTCGCACCCGGCCGGGCCCCCGCCGACGATGACCAGGCGCTTCGGGTCGGAGGTCTTCGGAATGGTGCCCCAGTGCTCTTCCCGGCCGATGGCGGGGTTGATGGCGCAGGTGATCGACGCCAGCTTCTCGACGTGGCCCCAGCAGCCTTCGTTGCAGCCAAGGCAGTGGCGGATCTGGTCGAGGCGGCCTTCCCGGGCCTTGTTCGGGAGTTCCGGGTCGCAGATGTTCGCCCGGGTCATCCCGACCATGTCGGCCTGGCGGTTCTCGAGGATCTGCTCGGCCATCACGGGGTCGTTGATCCGGCCGATGCAGACGACGGGGATGTCCAGCACTTCCTTGGCGATCGCCGAGAGGTAAACGAACGAGCCGCCGGGGTAGTACATCGGGGCGATGATCGTGTCTTTCGACCGGTAGGTGCCGACGCTGACGCTCATGTAGTCGAGCTGGCCGCCGGCCGTGAGGATGGGCACCATGCGCTCAAAGTCTTCGCTGGTGTAGCCGTCCTCGGTCATCTCGTCGCCGGAGATGCGCATGCCGACCGTCCAGTCGCGGCCCACTTCGGCGCGGACGGACTCGATGATCTGGGCGACGAAGTTCATCCTGCGTTCGAAGTCGCCGCCGTACTCGTCGTCGCGCATGTTCGAAAGCGGCGAAAGGAACTGGGTGATGAGGTAGCCGTGGGCGCCGTGGATCTCGGCGCCGTCGAGCCCGGCCTCGCGGAGCACGGAAGCCCCGCGCGCGTAGCCGGCGATCACTTCCTGGACCTCGCCGACGGTCATCTCGTGGGGGACGGTCCAGGTGTCGGGCGTGGGGATCGGCGACGGCGCCCACGGCTGGCCGAAGAGGTTGCTCCCCTGGGCGCCGGGGTGCCAGAGCTGGCCGACGAACTTGGCGCCGTGTTCGTGGATCGCCTCGGTCGCGGCGCGGAACTTCGCCACCGCCGCCGGCTGGGCGAAGGTGTCGCCGATCGAGCGGTGGATGCCGTGGACGTGGGAGCCGATGAGGCCGATGCCGCCCTTCGACTTCGCCACCCAGTAGGCGATTTCGCGCGACCCGGGGAGGCCGTCGGGGTCGGTGAAGAGGGTGTGGTGCGGCGTGCTCATGATCCGGTTGCGGACCGTGAAGCTGCCGATCTTGAGCGGGCTGAAGAGAAGCTTGAACTCGGTCACGGCCGACCCCCGGATTGGACTATCCGTGCTATCGAAGGCAGCGGACGTTTGTGCAGGTGTGCCAGAGCCGCCGGGGCGCGGCAATGACGCCGATCATATTTGGGGGTGACGCCCGCGCGGCCTCCAACCCAGCTGCGTGGGCACGCGGGTAGTGACCAGCGAAGTTGCAAACTGTTTACGTTCAGGTGCTTGACTGCGGCTGCGCGTTAGTCCGAAATGCGAAAGAGACCCACGCGGAAATGATGACAAGAACCTACCGTAACCTGGCGCTCGCCTTCCTGGCGGTGATCTGCATCAGCGCGGGTGCCCTGCTCTGGGCGGGGCGAGGGCAAGCGATGCGAAACCCGGCGCCGGCCCCGGTCGCTGCCGCGCCATCCAGACTTGCCGACGGTGCCGGCGTTTCGGCAGCCTATTCCGCGGCGGCCGAGGAGACGAGGCGATGCCTCGAAGAAGCAGGCCTGAAGAGCGTAACCACGTCGGCGGATGCCGCGGGCAAGGTGTCGTTCTCCTGGGGGGGCTTCCCCACGCGCGAGGAGGCCCAGCGCGCAGGCGAGATCTACAAAGGCTGCTACTTCAAGCTCATGGCGGATGCCGATCGACTCTGGCAGCAGTCCCCCGAGACGGAAACAGCGGCGGCGGAACGCGGATGGATCGTCATGAAGTGCATCGAGGAAGGGCGCCCCGGCTTCCGTTTCGCCGGTGATGAGCAGGCTGTGGTCGCGCAGGTTATTGGCATGCAGCGAGGTGGTGACCCGGTCGCGCAGCGCTGCCTGGCCGCGGCGGGAACCGACCTTGTGAAGTTCACGCCGCTGGCACATTAGGCGGGCGGGCGGCGCGAACATGATCTTCGTCATGGCGCGCCATCCCGAGTCCTGGCGCATCATCTCGCGTCATGACTACTACACCATCGGCCGCGCCTGTCCCTAAGAGCCTGGAGAAATACCGCGACAAGCTGGAGTGGGATGCCGTTTACTGGGGCACCCATTGCGTCGACTGCTACCCGGGGGACTGCCCCGTCCGGGTCTACGTGAAGGACGGCAAGGTCGTCCGCGAGGAGCAGGCGGGGACGATCGCCATGGTCGAAGCGGGTGTGCCCGACTTCAACCCCATGGGCTGCCAGAAGGGCGCCTCCTGGAGCCAGTCGCTCTATGGGCCGGACCGCGTCCAGTACCCCCTGCGGCGGGCGGGCGAACGCGGCGAAGGCAAGTGGGAACGGATCAGCTGGGACACGGCCCTGACCGAGCTTGCCGAGACGATGGTGGATGCGATCGAGACGCACGGTTCCCAGTCAATCGTCCAGGAGGGCACGCCGGAGGGGGGCGGGAGCATGGGCATGCGCCGCTTCCTGTCGACGGTGGGCGGTCACTACCTCGACCTCCAGGGGTCGTTCAACGACTTCTCGATCGGCCTCTACGAGACCTTCGGGAAGTTCAGCCCCACCTCGTCGGCCGACGACTGGTTCAAGTCGGAGCTGATCCTCTTCTGGCACATGAACCCGGTCTACACGCGGATCTCGCTCTACCACTTCATCGCCGAGGCCCGCTACAACGGCGCCGAGATCGTCAACATCTCCCCGGACATCAACGCCTCCCACACCCACGCCGACTACCAGGTGCCGATCAACGGCGCCTCGGACCCGGCCTTCGGGCTCGCGCTCGTCCAGGTGATGCTCGAAGAGGGCATCGCCGACTGGAAGTTCCTCAAGGAACAGACCGACTTCGGCTTCCTCGTCCGGACCGACACCCGGCGCTACCTCCGCCAGGTCGACGTCGAAGGCAAGGGGCGCGAGGACCAGATGTACCAGTGGGTCCCGGGCCGCGGCCTGAAGCTCGCCGACCGGGGGAACATGTTCCTCAAGGGCGTCGAGATCGCCCTCGAAGGGGTCTTCGACGTGAAGCTGGCCGACGGCTCCACGGTCCAGGTCACGCCCGTCTACGCGCTCCTGAAGGACAAGCTGGACCGCGAATACACGCCGGAGAAGCAGCAGGCCATCACCAGCGTCCACCCGGACGTGATCCGGATGCTCGCCCGCAAGATCGCGACCAAGCGGACGAACATCATGCTTGGCTACAACGCCTGCAAGTTCTACCACGGCGACCTGATCGAACGGGTCATGTGCCTGGTCCTCGCCGCGAGCGGCAACTGGGGCAAGCACGGCACCGGCATTCGCTGCTGGGCGGCGGCGATGAACGACGGGGCCGGCATCGCCATGGCCAAGCCCGGCCCCGGCGCCGCGAACAGCGAGATCATCCTGTCCGCCCGCGATGCCGCCGTCGCCGCCTTCAAGAAGCAGGACCCGACGATGACGACGGAGATCGCCGTCCGGGAGCTTTCGAAGATGATCGCGGGCTCCGAGCGCGGCGGGATCAACAAGGTCGACCAGACGCCGGTGGCCGGCGGGACCTCGTCGCCCCCCGCCTTCTGGTGGTACTGGCACGGCGGATACAAGGACCGCTGGAACAAGCGCGAATGGGGCGACGAGTCGCTCCCGCGCGGCTTCGACGCCTACTTCCAGGAAGCGATCGACAAGGGCTGGTGGAAGGGCCTCAACCGGCCCGGCCCGGATGACCCGCCCCAGGTCTTCATCGAATGCGGCGGGAACACGCTCCGGCGGACGCGCGGCGGCAAGGGCGCCCTGCTCCGCACCCTCTGGCCGAAGCTCAAGGCGATCGTCGTCATCGACTTCCGGATGAGCCAGACGGCGCTGTACGCCGACTACTTCCTCCCGGCGGCGCAGCACTACGAGAAGCTGGCCTTCGGGATGCCGACACCCCACGTCATGAACCTCACCCTGGGCGACCGGGCCGCGGCGCCGGCTGGCGAAGCCAAGGACGAATGGGAGATCTTCGACCTCCTGGTGAAGAAGATCGCCGAGGTGGCCGAGCAACGCGGGCTCGTCCAGTACACCGGCGGCAACGGCGTCGAGCGCTTCTACGCGGGCCTCTCCCAGGCCTATTCGATGCACAACTACTTCGACAACGAAGACTCCCGCTTCGACGAAATCATCCGCGACTCCGCCCTCGCCGGGACGCTGCCGATGGGCACGAACCTCCGCACCATGCGGGAGACGGGCCACGTCCGCTTCATCGACTGGGGCCTCGCGCCGATGGGGCTCTCGCAGGCGTCGCCGCTCGAGCCGAACAAGACCCACGTCCCCTTCCGGGACCACACCGAACGCGGCGACCCGTTCCCGACCTATGCCCGCCGCGCCCAGTTCTACATCGACCACCCCTGGTTCCTGGAAGCTGGCGAAGAGCTGCCGGTCCACAAGCCCAACCCGAACATGGGCGGCGACTACCCGATCGGCCTGACCTCGGGCCACAACCGCTGGTCGATCCACACCATGAACCAGGCGAACGAGGTCATCCTCGGGACGCACCGCGGCGAGCCGTTCGCCGAGGTGAACGTGGAGGATGCGGCGGCCCGCGGGATCAAGGACGACGACCTCATGCGCGTCTTCAACGACGTCAGCGAGTTCAAGGTCCGCGCCAAGGTTTCGCCGAGCGTGAAGCCGGGCCAGATCGTCTCCTACAACGGCTGGGCGGGGTTCCAGTACCGGGACTGGTCCGGCGCCAACGAGATCGAACCGGGGATGGTCAAGTGGATCGGCTTTGCCGGCGGCTATGGCCACCTTCAGCACCTCAGCGCCGAGTGGCAGCCCGTGCCGGTCGACCGCTGGGTGCGGTGCGACTACGAGAAGGTAAAATAGCCGGGCGGCAGGTTGGGCCGTCCGGCCTCGAAACCTTCGAAAGGGGGAGTCCGATGACGCTGAGAAAACGGTCCCGCGCGTTCCTGCTGGTCATGGCCTTCACGGGCATCGTGGGCACTGTGCTCGCGATCTCGGCCGCCTGTGGCGGTGACGACGACGACAGCGACGGTGGGGACGGCGGCGCCACAGCCACCGCGACCCAGCCGCAGACCGGCCCGGCAACTATCACGCTCTCCAGTTCGAGCCCGATCACGGGGCAGAAGGACCGCATCCTCCTCGTCTACGCGGCCATCGCTGGAAGCGGCCCGGTGGGCCAGGCCTGCGTGACCATCACTTCGGACAACTTCACGGTCCCGGCCACGGTGATGCTGGAAGTCCCCGCGGGGCAGCAGGCGCCGTGCACGGGTTCGCCGAAGCAGGCCGTCTTCGCGAAGGGCACCTACACGCTCACGGCCGGCGTGTACGTGGGCGGTCAGCAGACGCCCGGGAAGCAGTCGACCCAGACCGCGGAAGTTGCGGGCACGGCGCCGGTGCAGGTCAAGCTCGACGGGGCGGCGCTTTCGAAGTAGGGGTCCGCCGGGCTGGGAGGTGGTTGCGATGACCATGTCCGCCGGGGAAGGCGCACGGGCGTCTCCTCGCCATAGCCAGGGCTTCTGGATCACGAACAGCGTGGCGAATCCACCGCTGCGGCTGCTCCTCCGGAGCCCGCTCGGCCGCTGGATGGGCAAGAGCCTGGCGATCATCCAGGTCACGGGGCGCAAGTCGGGCCGGAGCTACTCGCTCGTCGTCCAGTACGTCCGCGAGGGCGACACCGCCTGGGTGCTCCCGGCGCACTGGGAACGCAAGACGTGGTGGCGGAACCTGCGCGGCGGGGCCGACATGGCCATCCGGCTCGCCGGCCGCGACCACCGGGCCCGGGGCACGGCGCTCCTCGGGGGCGAGAATCCCGCCGCTGTGGCCGAAGGTCTGGCCGCCTACCTCTCGGGGTCGCCCGGCGTCCGCAAGAGCCTCGGACTTCAGCCATCCGCCACCACAGCCGCCGACGCGCCGGAGATCCGGGAGCTCAGCGGCCGCGCGGTCATCGTCCGCGTCGACCTCGCCCGCTGAGCGGCGTCCCCGCCCGGCCATCCGGCCGGCGGGAAGGGGCCGCCCGGCCCTAGCAATCCCCTCGCGCCGGGAGCAGGATGGACGAGGGTTGTCATTATGGTCACGTTCCAGGATCGCGATGACGCCGGTCGCCGGCTCGGCGAATTGCTCAAGCAGCGCGGGCTCAAACGGCCGCTGGTGCTGGGGATCCCCCGCGGCGGGGTGCCCGTCGCCGCCCAGGTCGCACGCGCGGTCGAGGGCGAACTCGGCGTCGTGGTCGCCCGCAAGGTTGGGGCGCCGTACCAGCCGGAGCTCGCGATCGGCGCCGTGACCGCCGACGGGGTCGCCTGGATCAACGAGCCGCTCGCCGCCGACACGGGCGCGGGGAAGGACTACCTCGACCGCGAGATCGCGGGCCAGGCGGCGGAAGCGAGGCGCCGCGAAGCCGTCTTCGATGGCCATCGCCGTGGTGCCGTGTCCGGCCGGCCGGTCATCATCGTCGACGACGGCATCGCCACCGGGGCCACCGCCCTCGCGGCCGCGCGTTCGATGCGCAAGGCGGGCGCGAAGCCGCTTATCGTTGCCGTGCCGGTTGGCCCGCCCCACACCCTCGACCTCCTGAAGCAAGAGGCGGACGAGGTGATCTGCCTCCACGAAGAGCCCGACTTCTGGGCCATCGGCCAGTTCTACGTCGACTTCCACCCCATGGAAGACCGCGAGGTCCTGGACGTGCTGGCAGCCTTCCCGGCCGCCGCCCCCGACGGCACCGTGGAAGCCTTCATCCGCCGCGACGGGGTCGAATTGGCGGCCCGGCTGCGGCTGCCCGGGGGCCGCGCGCCGGTGGTGGTGTTCGTCCACGGACTTGGCAGTTCGAAGGACTCCCCCCGGAACGTCGTCATCGCCGAACGGCTTGTGGACGCGGGCATCGCCGCCCTGCTCTTCGACCTCAGCGGGCACGGCGAATCGACCGCCGGCCGCCACGAGGGGATAGAGGCCTACGTCGACGACCTTGTTGCCGCCGTCGCCTGGGTGAAGGAGCAGCCCGGCATCGACGCCGAGCACCTGGCGATCGCCGGGTCGAGCCTCGGCGCGGTCGTCGCCCTCCAGGCCGTGCAGTCGGGCCGGGTGAAGCCGGCCGCGCTCGTGCTCCGCGCGCCGCCCGCCGACCCGGAGGAGTTCCGGGGGCTCACGGTTCCGGCGCTGCTGCTCGTCGGCTCGGATGATCCCTTGCTCGAACAGGCCTGCGGGGCTGCCGGGGTGTCGCCATCGGTCCGGCTCCAGGTGGCGCCGGGCGCCAGCCACCTCTTCGAAGAGCCGGGGACGCTCGAACTGGCGACCGACGCCACCGTCTCCTGGCTGCGCGGCCAACTGGCGGCCCCCGCCGCGGCCCGGGCCTAACGCCGTGGCCGGGGACGGACCGCCAACGGCTGGAGAGGCCGAATCGCCGGGTGTCGACTACTTCGAGCACGCCGCCGACATCGGAGTGATCGGCCGCGGAGCCACCGTCGAGGAGGCTTTCGTGCACGCCGCCGAGGCGACCTTCGCGGTCATGGCCGACCTCGCCGCGATCCGCCCGCTGAGCCGCTTCCGGGTCCGCTTCGAAGAGGACGACGCGGAGTTGGCGCTTGCCCGCTGGCTCAACCGTCTCCTGGCCGAAGCCCGGAGCCGCCGTCTCGCCCTCGGCAAGTTTGCCGTCCGCCGCAAGGGCAACCGGTGGGAGGGAGAAGCCTGGGGGGAGCCATGGCACCCGGGGCTCGACCGCGGCGTCGAGGTCAAGGGCGCGACCCTCACCATGCTTTCTGTGCGCGCGAACGGCGGCCGCTGGGACGCGCGCTGTGTCGTGGACGTGTAGCGATGGACATTTCGAAGCTTCGCGAGACCGCACCTTTCGCCTGGACGCTTGTTCCCTCCGGGGGCGAACCCCGGGCCCCGGTCGTCTTCTACGGCAGCCGTGAACTGGTCGAGGCGATGGACGACAAGGTGGTCGAACAGGCGTCGAACGTGGCCCGCCTGCCGGGGATCGTGGGCGCTTCGATGGCCATGCCCGACGCGCACTGGGGCTACGGTTTCCCGATCGGCGGCGTCGCTGCGTTCGACCCGGACAAGGGAGGGATCGTCTCGGCCGGCGGTGTCGGCTTCGACATCTCCTGCGGGATTCGCTGCCTGCGGACGAACCTTGACGGCGAGAGCCTGCCGCCCGTCGCCGCGGCGCTTGCCGACGGCCTCTTCGCGGCGATCCCGGCGGGCGTGGGCGAAGAAGGGGAGCTGCGCCTCTCCCCGGGCGAAATCGACGACATGCTCGTGGGTGGCGCCCGCTGGGCGGTTGGCCGCGGCTATTCCAGCCCAGCCGACCTCGAATTCGTGGAAGAGCAGGGGGCGATGCCCGGCGCCGCGCCCGGGGCCGTCTCGGACCTGGCGAAGAAGCGCCAGCGCGGCGAAGTGGGGACGCTCGGGTCCGGCAACCACTACCTGGAGGTGCAGGTGGTGGAGCGCATCTTCGACGCCGCGGCGGCGGAGGCCTTCGGACTCGCCGTGGGGCAGGTCGTCGTCTGCATTCACTGCGGCTCGCGCGGGCTCGGGCACCAGATCGGCACGGACTACCTGGTCTCGATGGCGAAGGCGGCAGAGCGTCTCGGCACTCATCTCCCCGACCGCGAACTCGCCTGCGCGCCCATCCGTTCAGACGAGGGCCAGCAGTACCTTGGGGCGATGCGCGCCGGGATCAACTGCGCGCTCGCCAACCGCCAGGTGCTGACCCACCTCACGCGCGAGGCGTTCGCGACGGTCCTCCCGGGGGCTTCGCTGGAGACCCTGTTCGACGTCTCCCACAACACCTGCAAGGCCGAACGCCATCGGGTCGACGGCCGGGTCCGCGAGCTCTTCGTCCACCGCAAGGGGGCGACCCGCGCCTTCGGCCCCGGCCACCCCGAGTTGCCTGACCGCTACCGCGAGGTTGGCCAGCCGGTGATCATCGGCGGGAGCATGGGGACCGCCTCCTACGTCCTTTGCGGGACCGCCGAGAGCGAGGCGCGGTCGTACTCCTCGGCGTCGCACGGCGCCGGCCGGGCGATGAGCCGCCACGAGGCGCTTCGCCGCTGGCAGGGCCGGGCCCTCGTGGACCAGCTTCGGGGCGAGGGCATCTTCATCCGGACGAAGTCGATGCGGGGTGTCGCCGAAGAGGCGCCCGGCGCCTACAAGGACGTCCACGTCGTCGCCGAGTCGACCGAGCAGGCGGGGCTGGCGAAGCGGGTGGCGTTGCTGAAGCCACGTATCTGCGTGAAGGGCTGAGTCCTCCATTCTTGCGGCCGCCTGGCGTAGTCTCTGCAAGTGGCCTACGACTACGACCTCCTCGTCATCGGTTCTGGCCCTGCAGGCGAAAAAGGCGCGGCCCAGGCGGCCTATTTCGGCAAGCGCGTCGCCATCATCGAGAAGGCGGAGGAGCCCGGCGGCGCGGCCGTCCACACGGGCACGCTGCCTTCGAAGACGCTGCGGGAGACCGCCCTCTTTCTCTCCGGCTACCGGCAGCGCGAGCTCTACAGCATCTCCGTCTCGCTCGACCCCGGGCTCGCCGTCCCCCGGCTCCTGTCCCGGAAGGACGCGGTGCGGGAGATGGAAGTTGCCCGCATCCACGAGAACCTGGACCGGCACCGGATCGAGATGCTCCATGGCACCGCGCGGGTCGTCGACGGTCATACGGTGGAGGTCGCCGGCCCCGGGGGGAGCCGGTCCGTCACCGGAGAGTTCATCCTGATCGCCACCGGGTCGGTGCCCTTCCACCCGGCGGGAATCGACTTCCCGGACACCTCCATCGACGACAGCGACGAGATCCTGACGATCGACTCCATGCCCCGGACGCTGGTCGTCCTCGGTGCCGGGGTTATCGGCTGCGAATACGCCTGCGTCTTTGCGGCCATGGGCGTCGGAGTGACGTTGCTCGACTCACGCCCCAACCTCTTGCCCTTCCTCGACACGGAGATCAGCCGGGAGCTCCAGGCTTCGATGGTGCGGCTCGGAATCGACGTCCGCCTGGGCGAAGTGGCAGCCAGCGTCCTGCGCGAAGGCGACGGGATCGCCGTTCGCCTCGCTTCGGGCGCCAGCCTCCACTGCGACCGCCTTCTCAACGCCGCCGGGCGCAACGGCGCCACCGCCGGTCTCGGGCTGGAAGAGGCCGGCGTCCGCATGGCCCCGCGCGGCTGCGTTGACGTCGACGGCGAATACCGGACGAACGTGCCCTCCATCTTCGCGGCGGGGGACGTGGTCGGCTTCCCCGCGCTCGCGTCGACGTCCATGGAACAGGGCCGGGTCGCGGTTTGCCGGGCCTTCGGGTTCGAGTACAAGCAGCAGATGAGCGCGCTGCTGCCCTACGGCATCTTCACGATCCCGGAAGTGAGCGCGGTCGGGCTGACCGAGCAGGAAGCAGCGGCGAAGGGACAGGCCGTGGTCTGCGGCCGGGCGCTCTACCGGGACAACGCCCGCGGCAAGATCATCGGCGCCAGCGAGGGGATGGTGAAACTGGTCTTTGACGCGGGCACGCGGCGCCTGGCCGGCACCCACATCATCGGTGACGGCGCCGCCGAGCTCCTCCACATCGGCCAGGCCATGATCGCACTCGGCGGGACGGTGGAGACCCTGATCGAGACCGTCTTCAACTACCCGACGCTCTCCGAGTGCTACAAGTACGCGGCCTACGACGCCCTGGGGCGCTGGCCCGCCTGAAGGGGAGCGCCGTCCAGAGGGCCCCGGTTCAGTGCCCCGTACGGTCGTTCACGCCGGGGGTTCCGGGTGCGAAACTGCCGGGGCGACGCCATGCAAACGCGACAGCCATCCCCAGACGGTAAGCGGGACCTTGCGGTAGCAGCCGCGATCCTCGCGGGCCACCTGCCGCCCGAGTTCGCACCCCTGGCGACGCTGGCCTACAACTACTGGTGGTCCTGGGCGCCGGGCGGCGAAGACGTCTTTTCCTCGCTCGACCCCCATCGCTGGCAGCGCTGCGGGATGAACCCCGTGCGGCTGCTGCAAGAACTCGACCCCTCGCGGCTGCGGGTGCTTGCGATGCAGCCGGGGGTGCTCCCGCGGGTCGAAGCCCTCGCCCGGGCGCTCCGCGAGGAGCTTCGCCGCCCCGAACGGGCGATCACGGTCCCGGGGCGGCCGGCCGTCATCGTCTGCGCCGAGTTCGGCATCCACCGCTCGCTGCCGTTCTATGCTGGCGGCCTCGGCGTGCTCGCCGGCGACTTCCTCAAGGAGGTCTCCGACCAGGGATACCCCGCCGCCGGGATCGGCCTCTTCTACTCCCAGGGGTCGTTCCACCAGCGTGTCGACAACTCCGGCTGGCAGCACGAGTTCTGGCTCGACACCGACTCTGACCGGCTGCCCGCGGCGGTCGTCACCGGGGCCGACGGCGCGCCGCTCACCGTCAGCGTCCCCATGCGGGGGCGGGAGCTGACTGCTCAGGTCTGGCGCGTCGACGTTGGCCGCGTGCCCCTCTACCTGCTCGACACGAACCACCCGGGGAACGTCCCCGGGGACCGCTGGATAACCTCGCGGCTCTATGTCGGCAACCGGGAGGTGCGGCTGGCCCAGTACGCCCTGCTCGGGATTGGCGGGATCCGCGCCATGCGGGCGATGGGGATCGAACCGGCGATCATCCACCTGAACGAAGGCCACGCTGGGCTCGCGCTGCTCGAACTGCTCCGCGAACAAATCGCGGCTGGCGCCGGCGTCGAGGCCGCGACGGAACGGGTCCGCGCGGCCACCGTCTTCACCACCCACACGCCCGTCGCCGCCGGGAACGAGACGCTCTCGACCGACGACCTCCGCTCGGTACTCCCGGACCTGCCGGCGTCGCTCGGGATGGAGTGGCCGGAGGTGGTGGCGATGGGCCGCATCCGCCCCGAGGACCCCGCCGAGCCGTTCGGCCTCACGCCCTTCGCCCTGCGGATGACGGGCGCCGCCAACGCGGTCAGCCGCCTTCACGGCGAAGTCGCGCGCCAGATGTGGCACGACCTCTGGCCCGGCGTGGCCCCGGAGCAGGTCCCCATCGGGCATGTCACGAACGGGGTCCACATGGCGACGTGGATGGCCCCCGAGATGTGGGCGCTGCTCGGCCGCTACCTCCCGGGGTGGCCAGCCTCCGCGGCCGACCCAGCGACCTGGGAGCATGTCGACGAGATCCCGGACGGCGAGCTCTGGGCCGTGCGCTGCCAGCTTCGCGCCGGCCTCGGCGGCTTCGTCCGCGATCGCAGCGTGGTCGAACGCCTTGGGCGCGGCGAAGCCCTGCCCTACGCCGAATCCGCCGCCCGGGCCTGGAGCGACGACTCCCTCACGGCCGGGTTCGCCCGCCGGATTGCCACCTACAAGCGACTCTACCTGGTCACCCGCAACCTCGACCGCGGCCTCCGCCTGATGAACGGCGAACTCCCGGTCCAGCTGGTCATCGCCGGGCGCGCCCACCCATCGGACGACGACGCCAAGCGCACGGTCCAGCAGGTTTTCGCGCTGAACTACCTCCCGAACCTCGCCGGCCGGGTCGTCTTCCTCGAAGAGCACGACATGGCGCTGTCTGCTCGCCTGGTCCGCGGCTCCGACCTCTGGGTGAACCTGCCCCGGCCCCTGAACGAAGCCAGCGGCACCAGCGGGATGAAGTCCGCCCTCAACGGCGGGCTCCAACTGAGCGTTCTCGATGGCTGGTGGGCCGAGGCCTACGACGGCGCCAACGGCTGGGCGATCGCCTCCAACCCCGGCCTCCCCGCCGCCGAACAGGACGCCCAGGACGCAACCGCCCTCTTCGACCTGCTCGAGTCCGAGGTCCTGCCGCTCTTCTACGCCCGCAACGAGCACGGCATTCCCCACGGCTGGGTGCAGAAGATGAAGGCTTCGCTCAAGTCCATTGGCCCGCGCTTCACGGCGACGCGGATGCTGGGCGAATACGTCGACCGCGCCCGGGCGCTGCGGGGCGCGCCGGGGGAGTGACCGCCTGTCCCGTCAGTGCGCGACCGGCACCGGCAGGGCCCGGCGGAGGACCTTGCCCGTCGGCGTCCGCGGGAGTTCGTCAATCACCTGGACCGAGCGCGGGACCTTGTAGGTCGCCAGGTGTTCGCGGCAGTGGGCGCGGAGGGCGGTCTCGTCGAAGGTTGCCCCTTCGGCGAGCTCGATGAAGGCCACCGGCACCTGCCCGCGGGACGGGTCGGGAACGCCGATCACGGCGGAATCAGCGACGGAGGGATGGGTGTTCAGCACCTCCTCGATCTCCGTCGGGAAGACGTTTTCGCCGGCGATGATGATGAGGTCGCTGATCCGGCCGGTGATGAAGAGATGGCCACTTTCGTCGAAGCGCCCGAGGTCGCCGGTCTTGAAGTAGCCGTTGGTGTCGAAGGCCCGCGCCGTCAGCTCCGGAAGCTTGAAGTAGCCGGTCATCAGGTTCGGGCCGCGCACGCGGATCTCGCCCTCTTCGCCGGCAGGCAGCGGGTTCCCCTGGATGTCGCAGACCACCTCGTCCACGCCCGGCAGGGACTTCCCGACCGAGTCCGGCTCCTGGTCTTCCGGGCGGCACCAGTTGAGGACGGCGCTGGTCTCGGTCAGCCCGTAGCCCTGGCTGATGGTGATCGCGAAGCGGCGCTCGAACTGTTCCCTCACCCGCGCTGAGAGCGGCTCGCCGCCGGAGATCAGGTAGCGGTAGGAGGTGAAGTCGGCGGAGGTGGCCGTGCGGTCGGAGAGGAGGGCGTTGTACATCGCCGGCACCCCGACGAACCCGGTCGGCCGGTAGCGCCGCATCAGTTCGAAGAGGCGCCGGGGGACGAACCGGGCCGTGTAGACCACCTTCCCGCCGACCGTCAGCGGCAGCAGCGTGAGGACGGTGAGCCCGAAGCAATGGAACTGGGGGAGGACGCCGAGGAAGACGTCGCGTTTGGTGACGTTGCCCCACTCGGCGCACTGGCTCACGTTGGCCGCCAGTGCCGCCGCGCTCAGTTCGACGCCCTTGGGCCGCCCGGAGGTGCCGGAGGTGTAGACGAGCACTGCCGTCCCTGCCGGGTCCTCGGCGGGCGCGCGGCGGAAGGGCGGTAGCAGGCCCCGTTCCAGGTCCTCCAGGAACAGCGGCCGGACCCCTTCGGGCAGTTCCCCGAAGCGTTCGATCATCGGGCGGACCGTCACCACCAGGTCCAGTTCTGCGTCGTTGATGACGTAGGCGAGTTCCTGCGGCCGAAGGAGGTAGTTCAGCGGCACCGCCGTCCGGCCGAGCAGCCAGGTTGCCATCGCCGCCAGGGGGAACATCCCGGAGGTCGGCAGCATCAGCCCGACGCGCCGGTTCGGGGTCGACCGCTCGATCGCCCGCGCCAGGTAGAGCGCGCCGAGGTAGAGGTGAATGCCGCGCCAGCTGCGCTGGTCGTCGACGATGAAGGTGCGGAAGGGATGGCGCCGGAGGTTGCGAAGCAGCGGCCCGAGGAGTGTCTGCGGGCGGCGCGACGCAACCGGTGGCGGCGAGGCGCTCATCTTGTGACACAGCCTGCTCCTGGCGGCCACCGCCTGTCACGTCCGAAAGGGCCGGTTTCGGGGATCTGCCGGACCCAAGTGCGGGCGAGCGCGGTCACGGCCGCCGTTCGAGTGCCTGCGGCCGGACCGCCCGGACCGACTCTTCGTTCACGCTGTCCGGGAGCCAGAACCCCCGGAAGGCGAGGTAGCCGATCAGCGTCGAAAGCCCGGCCACCGGCCCGACGAGGCGGATGCCGATGGGGTTCTCGGTCGTTGAGCCGAGCGTCAGGAGGATCGCCAGGAGGAGGGGCGCGAGCGACGACGCGGTCTTTTCGAACATCGCCTGGGTCGCGTAATAGGTGCCTTCGCGGCGTTCGCCGGTGCGGAGGGTGTCGTAGTCGGTGAGGTCGGCGATGAGCGCGTTCGGGAAAGTCTGGAGCGGCGCCAGCGGCAGCCCCAGGAAGGCGGCATAGATGAGGATCTGGACGACGGGCGGGATGCCGGGGATGAACCCGATGAAGAAGAGGAAGGGGAAGTAGACGGCGGCATAGAGCATGCCCAGGGAATACATCCGGCGCTTTCCGTGGCGCTTCGCCATTCGCACGAACAGGGGCAGCACCGCCACCAGCATGCCGATGGCGACCGCGTTGATAAGCGCCGTCATCGTCCCTTCGTTTTCGAATTCCAGGACCGCTTTCACCAGGAAGGGCATCACCCCCGTGATCATGAGGACGCCCATGTTGTAGAAGATGTAGGTCGGCAGGAAGAGGACGAACTGGTCGTTCCGCATGCAGGTTGCGATCGACTGCCAGAACGACTCTGCCGGTGGCGGCTTCGACGCCGTCCGGGCCGCCTCCACGGCCGGGCGCCAGGCCCCGGCGAGGGCGACGAAGCGGAAGACGAGCGCCAGGGTCGCCATGATCATCGCCATCACCTGGAACCCGAAGGCGTCGATGATGAACCCGCTCCCGACCAGCGCCACCGCCGCCCCGGCGACGCCAAACGCCACCTGCCAGGAGACGATGCTCAGGCGGTCTTCGTTGTTCCGCGCGATTTCTGGCAGCAGTGACTCGAAAGGCCCCCCGGAGAGCGTACTGAAGAGGTGGAACAGGGCCAGGGCGCCGAAGAGGAAGATGGCGTTGCTCATGCTCTGGTCGTGCGAGGGTGGGAACCAGAGAACCACGAACATCAGCGAAAGAAACGGGGTCGCCGCAACCACGAACGGGATCCGCCTCCCCCAGCGTGACCGCGTCCGGTCGCTCCAGTAGCCGATGAGCGGGTCGTCGAAGGCTTCGATGAAGCGGATGGAGAAGAGGACGACGCCGACGGCGAGCGTGGTCGTCCGGCGCGAGATGTCGGCGTCGTCCGGGGGCGCGTAGAAATAGAGGAGCCAGAGATCCTTGCTCCGGCCAATGGCGTTGCCGCCGATGCTCCCCGAGGCGTAGAGCAGGCGGGTGACAAGCGGCAGCCGTCCGGGCACGGGCCCCTCCCGGCGCCCATTGGAGCATGCGGCTATCGCCGTGGCAGCGTCCGGCAGACCCCGCCAAACGGCCCGAGCGGCCCTAATCTGGGCGGCGAGGCTCCCGGCGCACCCCGGCGGTCAAGCCCGGCTATTGCGCCCACAGGGGCAGGTTCCTTGCCCCGGTTGGCGCTCCCGGGTTTGACTCCATGGCCTACAGTGGATGCATCTCACGCGAGTGGAGCATCACCAAGATGGGCAAGCTGGATGGCAAAGTTGCGATCGTCACGGGCGGGGGCTCGGGCATCGGCCGGGCGACGGCGCTCTTGTTCGCCCGCGAAGGCGCGAAAGTGGTCGTCGCCGACATCACCGGCAAGGAGAAGGAGACCGTCAGCGAGATCGGCGCCGGCGCTATCGCGGCCCACGTCGACGTCTCCATTTCCGCAGACATCCGGGCGATGATCGAAGCAGCCCGCGGCAACTTCGGGAGGCTGGACATCCTCTTCAACAACGCCGGCATCGAAGGCGCACAGGCGCCCACCGCCGACTGCACAGAGGAGAACTTCGACCGGGTCATTGCCGTCAATCTTCGTGGCGTCTTTCTCGGGATGAAGTACGCGATCCCGGCGATGCTGGCCGGTGGCGGTGGTTCGATCATCAACACCGCTTCGATCGCCGGCCTCGTCGGTTTCATGAACATCCCGGCTTATTGCGCGTCGAAGGGGGCGGTCGTCCAGCTCACGAAGACCGCCGCGCTCGAATACGCGACCCAGAACCTGCGGGTCAACGCGATCTGCCCGGGCGTCATCTGGACGCCGATGGTCGAGCGCTTCACCGGCGGAACCGAGGAAGGGAAGGCGGCGATGGCGGGCCTCGAGCCTGTGGGCCGGATGGGCACGGCCGAGGAAGTGGCGTCGCTGGCGCTCTACCTGGCGAGCGACGAGTCGGGCTTCGTGACGGGCACGGCGATCCCGATCGACGGTGGCTTCGTCGCCCGATAGACTCTGCCAAGAGTGCAGAGTGAACGCTCAGGCGGCGCGCCTGCCGCGGAGGCCGGGCTCGTGCGACGGAGTGGGCGGAAGGGCACCGCGTGCCAACCTGAAGGGTGCGCACGCGCTCGCAACAGCCACACCGTGAGGGGGCTCCACAGTGCGAACGAGGAATGTCCTGGTCGCGATTGCCGCCATCGTGACTCTCCTTGTAGGGGGCGCCGCCGGCGCCGAACTGATCGCGCGGTCGTCCCGCTCCCGATCGGCCGAGATCGAGGTGGTGGTTAACGGCGCAGTCGTGGCAAGCACGACGGATGCCGGCATGGCTCTCGAGGGCGCTTCCCGGCAGGTCGGCTTCGCCGTGGTGGTGCCGAGGCGGCTGCCGTACGCTGGATTCCGCCTCGCTGGCATCCGGGTGGAACTCGGGCGACCGTCCGAGCCGGATGCACCCAGTGCGGCCACCGTCGTCGTTGCCGACAAACCCGGCGGCGTTACCGCGGGCGCGACCGTGATCGAGATTCGGCAACCGGGCCGGCCGCCCTGCGAGCCCGCGGATTGCGCAACGCTCCTCGACCTTGGCGTCCCCGGGGCACGGGCCTACGTCCAGGAGACGGACCTGGCCGCCGGGTACTGGCTTTTCGCCAACAACCGCGGATTCGAGATCGCCGTGCGCGGCCCCGCCCCGCCTGCCCGGGGCGAGATGTTTGCTCTCCTGAAGTCGCTCGCGAACGAGGCTGCCGCCGCTTCGTGACCGGCGCGGCCAGGCGACAGCGCCCCGCCGGCCGACCGCGTATGCTCCGCCGAAACCGACACGGAGCAGACGCATGGAAGCAGATTGGGCACGGCCCGTCGTCCATTGGGAGATCCAGGCCCAGGACCCGGCGAAGATCCGCGACTTCTACGCGGCCATGTTCAACTGGACCATCGGCGACGGGCCGATCATGCGGTTCGGGGCCGGGGTCGGCCCTCCCGAGCCGGGCCCGGGCGGTCACATCTCGTCCGCGGCGACGTCGCGCGTGGTCGTCCACATCCAGGTCCGGGACCTGCGGGAGTCGCTCGAGCGCGCCGCCGCGCTGGGCGGGAGCATTCTCCGCGAGCCCTTCCAGATCCCCGGCGGGGCCACGATCGCGGCGATCCTCGACCCCGAGGGCAACCAGGTGGGGCTCGTCCAGCAGTAGTGCCGCTGCCATTGGCACTGCTGGTGACAACTTCGGTTGACGCCCGGCCCCGCCCGGCAAAGAATGAGCGCATGAGCGAACTCGCGGCGGCCGACGAAACGCTGTCCCCGGGCGGCGCCCCCCTGCGGCTCGACGGACGCCACGCCTGGCGGGAACGCAACCGCAACGCCGTCGTCGACGCCCTCCTCGACCTCTACGCCGAGGGCAACCTCCGGCCCGACGCACAGGAGATCGCCGACCGTTCGGGGGTCTCCCGGCGTTCGGTCTTCCGCTACTTCGACGACATGGACGACCTCGACCGGGCGGCCGTCGACCGCCAGCTGGCGCGCGTCCGCCATCTCTTCGACGTCCCGGACCTCGGCGCCGGCACCCTGGACGAGCGCATCGCGGCGATCACGGACCAGCGCGTCCGCCTCTACGAAACGCTCGCCCCGATGGCGCGTCTCACCCGCCGCCGCGCGGCCTTCCATCCCGTCATGGCCCGGCAGCTGGCGGACGCCCGCCGCTCCTTCCTCCGCCAGGCGGAACGGCAGTTTTCGGCCGAGCTCGACCGCCTGGACGCCGCCGCCCGCACGGAGACGCTTGCCGCGGCAGACGTCCTCTGCTCCTTCGAGGCCTACGACCTCCTGGTGGCGGGAAGCGGGATGACCCCCGCGGGCGTGGCCGCCGTCGTCCGCAGGGGGCTGGCGGCCCTCTTCGCGGCGACGGCCTGAGGCTACTCCTTCGCCAGTTCGCTCCGGGCGATGACGGCGACATCGGCGCGGTCGCGTTCGCTGCGGATGCGGAAGGCCGCCCGGCGCAGCGTCCCCGTGAAGGCGAACGGCCCCTCATAGTCGTCGACCACCGTTGAGAGGCGGTCGCAGCCGATGTCGAGCCCCGTCGAACCGAGCATCCGGATCACCACCGGGATCGCCACCGAGCCGAGTTCGGCGCCGTCCACGGCGAGCACGAGGACGCCGTCGGCCCGGCCAACGCGGTCGAACCGCGCCTCGATCACGTGGTCCCCGGCCGCGAGGCGGAGGGGGAAGGCTGCCCGGGTGTGCTGGCCGAGGGCGTTGTAGTCGAACTGGAGGAGACCGTCCTTGACGAAGAAGCTGTGGCCGACGTTGTGGTTGCCGCGCGCATAGAGGACGCCTTCGCAGCCCGCGGGCGGCACGGTGACGTCGAATGTGGCCGTCCAGTTGCGGCCGCCGAGGCCGGGCGCGGCGTCGCTGGGGATGTGCGAGATCGGCGGGAAGTATTCGTAGACGGCACGCCCGTGGGGAGTCCCGGGCCTGGGGGCAGCGCCGAAGAGTTCGGTCGTGCGGTCGTCGAGGGGGAGGACGCCGTTCGCGCCGGCTTCCACCCACCAGGCGTCGACGAGCTCACGGAGCTTTTCCGGGTGCTCGGCGGCGAGGTCGTGGCATTCGGAGAAGTCGGCGTCGAGGTGATAGAGCGCCCAGGCGTCCTCTTCAAAGGGCTTGCCCTTCCAGTGATAGGTGACTGCCTTCCAGCCCTGCATCCAGAGGCCGCGATGGCCGAACTGCTCGAAGTACTGGGGCCGGCGGATGGTTGGCGGCGCGGCCTTCTCCCAGGTGTAGGCGAGGCTTTCGCCGCTGAGGGGGATCTGCTGGTGGCCGTTCACCCCCTCCGGGAGGCTCGCCCCGAGGGCGTCGAGCACGGTGGGGACGATGTCGGTGATGTGGCAGAACTGGTCGCGGATGGCGCCCGGCTCGGCGATCCCGGCCGGGTAGTGGATGATCAAGGGGTCGCGCACACCGCCGCCGTAGGTGTTCTGCTTGTACCACTTCAGCGGCGTGTTCCCGACCTGCGCCCACCCCCAGGGGTAGTTGCTGTGGGAATGGGGCCCGCCGATGTCGTCCAGACGGTTGGCGACGATGTCGTCGATGTCTTCGCGCATGAAGTTGAAGAAGCTGAATTCGTCCATGACGCCGTAGGGACCGCCTTCCTGGCTGGCGCCGTTGTCCGACATCACCATGAAGATGGTGTTGTCCAGCATCTCCATGCCTTCGAGGAAGGTGACGAGCCGCCCGATCTGGGCATCGGTGTGTTCGAGGAAGCCGGCGAAGGCCTCCTGGAGCCGGGCCGCGAACGCGCGCTGGTTTTCCGTCAGTTCGTCCCAGGCGGCCACCCCCGGGTTGCGGGGCGCGAGGGTGGTCCCCGGCGGCACCACGCCGGCCGCCAGCTGGCGGGCGAACCACTCCTCGCGGGCGGCGTCCCAGCCTTTGTCGAACTTGCCGCGGTAGCGTTCGACGTACTCCTTCGGCGCCTGGTGGGGGGCGTGCGTCGCCCCGAAGGCGAGGTAGAGGAAGAAGGGGCGGTCCGGCCGGACCGACTTCAGGTCGCGGATCCAGCCCATCGACTGGTCGACGATGTCTTCGCTGACGTGGTAGCCGTCTTCGTACTTGCCCGGCGGGTCGATGTGGTGGTTGTCGGCCGTGAGTTCGGGGGCGAACTGGTCGGCTTCGCCCTGGAGGAAGCCGTAGAAGCGGTCAAAGCCCTTCTGGAGCGGCCAGTTCGTATGGGGGCCGGCGGCGGAACATTCGTGCATCGGCGCCAGGTGCCACTTGCCGGCGGCGTAGGTCGCGTAGCCATGGGGACGGAGCAGTTCCGGCAGCGTCGCCGCGCGGGGGGTGATGGCGCCCCGCATGTTCGGGAACCCGGTGTCGAAGTTCGAGACGGCGCGCATGCCCACGGCGTGGTGGTTTCGCCCGGTGAGCAGGCAGGCGCGCGAGGGCGAACAGAGGGCGGTCGTGTGGAAGCCTGTGTACTGGAGCCCGTTCGCGGCCAGCCGGTCGATCGCCGGCGTCGCGATGGTGGAGCCGTAGCAGCCGAAGTGCGCGAACCCGGTGTCGTCGAGCATGACGAGGACGATGTTGGGGGCGGCCTTCGGGGGGCGGGGAGGCTCCGGCCACCAGGGCGTGGATTCGGCGAAGGTGCGGCCGATGCGGCCCGCG
Organism: Chloroflexota bacterium; assembly: GCA_016234445.1. Taxonomy (GTDB): domain Bacteria; phylum Chloroflexota; class Dehalococcoidia; order Tepidiformales; family Tepidiformaceae. The sequence goes on from JACRBT010000017.1 coordinate 115,038, forward strand.
AAGCCGGGTTCGGGTGTGGTCATTTGGGGGTCCTCTCTCTGGCGCTGCCCGGGATTTGTACGTTCTGGCGCGCTCAGTGTCAACAGGTATTGACACTCCGAGTGTCAGCAGCGTAGGCTCGCTCCTACCGCGGAGCGCCTGTTCGCGCGCGGACGACGATCCCCGAGGAGCCACGATGAAAGTCCTCCGAACCCCCGACGAGCGCTTCGCCAACCTGCCGGGCTACCCCTTCCAGCCCCACTACATCCAGGTGCCGGACGGCGAAGGCGGCGAACTCCGCGTCCACTACCTGGACGAAGGCCCGCGCGACGGCGAGGTCGTCCTCCTTATGCATGGCGAGCCCTCGTGGTCCTTCCTCTACCGGAAGATGGTCCCGGTCCTGGCCGCCGCCGGCTTCCGCTGCGTCGTCCCCGACCTCGTGGGGTTTGGGCGCTCGGACAAGCCAGCCTCCCGCGCGGACTACACGTACGCCCGCCACGTCGCCTGGATGAAGGCGGCTTTGCTCGATCGGCTCGACCTCCGCGGGATCACCCTGTTCGGCCAGGACTGGGGCGGGCTCGTCGGCATCCGCCTGCTGGCGGAGAACGTTGACCGCTTCCGCCGCCTCGTGGTCGGGAACACCGGCCTCCCGACGGGCGACGGCCGCCCCTCCGAGGCGTTCCTCCGCTGGCAGACGTTCTCGCAGCAGTCGCCCGCCTTCCCGATCGGAACCATCGTCTCGAACGGCTGCGCGACGCCGCTCGCGCCTGACGTCGTCGCCGCCTACGACGCGCCCTTCCCGGACGACACGTACAAGGAGGGCGCCCGCATCTTCCCGTCGCTTGTCCCGACCCGGCCGGACGACCCTGCCTCCGAGGCGAACCGGAGGGCATGGACCGTCCTGGAAGGGTGGCAGGGCCCCGTGCTCTGCGCCTTCAGCGACAAGGACGCGATCACGGCCGACGGTGAAAGGGTGTTCCAACGCCTGCCCGGCGCCCAGGGCCAGCCCCACGTCACCATCGCCGGCGGCGGGCATTTCCTCCAGGAAGACCGCGGCGAGGCGCTTGCCGCTATCATCGTCCAGTTCATGGAGGCCACGGCGTGAGCGAACGGTTCGAAGTCGTCTTTCTCGGCACCGGCAGCCCGCTGCCGAGCGCCGACCGCTGCGGCGCCGGCAACGTCATCGTTGCGGGCGACACCAACGTCCTCGTCGACTGCGGGTGGGGGGCGGCCCGGCGGCTGATCCCCTCGGGTGTGCGGCCGCCGTCCATCGACGTCGCCATCTTCACCCACATGCACACCGACCACATGACGGACGTCCCGGACTTCCTCTTCCAGCGCTGGGTCGGCGGGGCGACTGTCCCCCTCCGCGTCTACGGCCCGGAAGGCACGCAGGAGATGATCGACGGCTTCCTCCTCGCCCTTCGCCGCGACATCGGCTTCCGCCTGGCCCACCACGGCGACAAGCTCAGCCCCGACGGCATCAAGGTCGAGGTGACCGAGCTGCCGACGACGAAGGCCCCGGAGCAGTTCCTCGACCTTGGCGGCCTCCGCTTCGAAGCCTTCGAGGTCGACCACTTCCCGGTGGTGCCGGCGTTTGGCTACCGTGTCCGCTTCGACGGCCGATCCGCGGTGCTCTCCGGCGACACGTCGTTCTGCGAGACCCTCGCGCACGCTTCCGAAGGGGCGGACATGCTCGTCTGCGAGGCCATGAGCGCCCCGCTGATGGAGCAGCTGATCAGCATGCTCAAGCTCACCGGGAGGAACCGCGAGGCCGGGCTCATGGGGGACGTCCCTTCGTACCACATCGACACCGGTGCGATCGCGAAGCTGGCGAGGGACGCGGGTGTCGGCGAAGTCGTCCTTTCGCATATCATTCCGCCTATCCCGAACGACGCCGCCCAGGAGGCGGTTTTCATCGCCGGGATGAACGACGTCTATCCCGGCCCCGTCCGCATTGCCCGCGACATGCAGCGCATCCCCGTGACGAAGCGAGGTTCCTGATGCCCGGCCCGTCCTGGGATTTCGAAAGTGACCCCGTTGTGCAGGAACTCCTGGCGAGCCCGACGCTGATGCGTCTCGCCTACGTCGGGGCCAACCTCCAGCCCCACGTCGTCCCCATCTGGTACCGCTACGGCGATGGGGAGTTTGTTGTCGTCACCGGGCCGAAGGCGGACAAGGTGCGCCACATCAGCGAGCGCCCTCGTGTCTCCTTCACGATCGACTCCGACCGGCCGCCCTACAAGGTGCTGCTGGTCGACGGCCTCGCCACGGTCGAGCCGGTGGAAGGGATGGCGCCCGAATACCCGGAAATTGTCCGCAAGTTCCTCGGGCCCGGGGCCGATGGCTACCTCGGGCGGATGGAGGGCCGGGTCAAGCGCCAGGTCCGGATCCGGATCGCCCCGACCTCCGTCCGCGTCCTCGACTTCGTCAAGCGCACACCGCGCAGCCTGTCCTGAGAGGTTCCTGATGCCCGGCACCGAGATGTTCGTCCAGTCCCTTCGCAACCGCATCCGCGCTATGAACGTGCTCTGGGAGCGCGCCGTCAGCGACCTTTCGCTCGACCAGGTGAACCACCACGAACGCGAAGGCGTGCTCCCGATGGCCTTCAGCTTCAGCCACTTCATGCGCACGCAGGACCAGTCCATCAGCGGCCCCTTTCTCCGCGAACCGCCGCTCTGGCTGTCCGGCGGGTGGGCGGTGAAGATCGGCGTCAGCCTCGACGCCTTCGGCCGCGAAGAGACGGTCGAAGAGATGCAGCACCTTCGCTTCTCCGACCTCGAAGCCTATAAGGCGTACCAGGCCGCCGTGATCGCGCGGACGGCGGGCGTGCTGGAGACGATCAACGACGAGACACTGGCGGAAGTGCTGATGCCGCAGTTGCCGCCGAACATGCAGCAGATCTTCTGCGCGATCGTCATCGGCCCCGGCGCGCCCTTGCGGAAGCTGGAAGTGCTCGAATGCTTCATCTACCAGCACGGGCTGCGGCACATGGGGGAAATCGAGCACGGCCGCGCCCTCGTCGGCCTCCAGGGGATGACGAGCTAAGCGGGCTCGGTCAGCGCTTCCTCCGGAGCAGGCGGAACTGCCAGGTGCGGGCCGCGATCTCCCGTTGTTCGAAGCACAGGGTCGCGAGTGCGTAGATGACCAGCCCCGCCGCCACCAGCCCGGCCTGGTACCAGGGGGACGGGCCTTCGGTCAGCCAGCGGGCGGCGTCGGAGTAGTGGTAGGCGCTGAGGTAGCGCATCCAGCTGATCGGTTCGATGGCCTGGGCGAGGGACGCCGCGATGTAGCTCGCCACCGCGAAGGCCACGACAAGCGCGGCGGCCGCCCCCCGGGAGGGCGCGATCGCCCCGAGGAGGAACCCAAGCGCGGCGAAGAAGAGCATCACCGGGAGCGCGCCGAAGGTGGCGCCAATGAGGTCGAGGAGGGTGAGCTCGCCGCGCAAGTCGACGAAGGGCGCGCTTGCCAGCCAGCCGAGGGAGATGATGGCGCAGATGAGGACAGCCCCGGCGAGGACCGCGGACGCCTTCTCCAGCATCAGGCGGCTCCGGGTGATCGGCTGCGCGAGGAGACCTTCGAGGGTGCCCCGGCCTTCTTCGCCGGCGAGCTGGCCCGTCGCCGCTACCACGGCGTAGATGATGAGTACGAGGACGGCGAACGACTGGTATTCGAGGGTGATGTAGCCCTGGGGCGTTGTCATGTCGGCTCCTCCGAAGAGGTCGAGGATCTCCTGGGGGTACGTCGCCGCGACCTCGGTGAGGTAGTCTTCGAAGAGCGGGAAGAGCCAGACCATGCCGGCGCCGTAGATCCCGAGCCCCAGGCCGAACCAGAAGATCACCCAGCGGAGTTCGCCGAGGGCGTGGGCGGCGACGGGGAAGCGGCTCACGATGACGCCTCGGCCGGCTCGTCGCCCCGGTAGTGCTGGATAAAGAGTTCTTCGAGGGTCGTCTCGCGGGCCACCAGATGGTCGACCGTGTGGGCGGCGAGACGCTTGACGAGGCCGTCGATGGAACCGTGCACCTCGAAGGTGGCCCTTCGCCCGGCGAGGCTGAGCAGCCGGACACCCTCGCCGAGGCCGTCGAAGGCCCCCGCCCGGGGAGCCTGCCCGAAGGTCACTTCGACATGGATCGGCGCGAGCCGCCGCTGCTCGGCGAGGTCGAAGACGTCGACGATCCGCCCTTCGCGGACGATCGCGGCCCGGGTGCAGATGTGTTCGACCTCTTCGAGGATGTGGGACGAGAAGAAGACGGTGGTCCCCCGCGCCTTTGCCTCGCGGAGGATGTCTTCGACTTCGGCCTGGATGAGCGGGTCCAGCCCCGTCGTGGGCTCGTCGAGGATGAGGAGCGGGGGGCGCGGCAGAAGGGCCTGGATGAGACCGACCTTCTGGCGGTTGCCGCGGGAGAGGGTGTCCACGCTCCGGGTGGAGTCCAGCCGCAGCCGCCGGGTCAGCTCGTCGCGGTAGGCCTCGTCGAGATGTTCGCCCCGGACCGCGGCGATGTGGGCGAAGACGTCGTTGGCCGACATCCTCGGCGGGAAGACCGGGGAACTCGGGAGGTAGCCGATGAGCCGGCGCGCCAAGACGGAGTCCCGCTGGCAATCCTGGCCGAAGACGGTCGCGCTGCCGGAAGTTGGCCTGATGAGGTCGAGCATGACCCGGATGGTGGTGCTCTTGCCGGCGCCGTTGGGGCCGACGAAGCCGAAGATCTCGCCTGTCTCGACACGAAGGTTGATGCCGCGGAGCGCGTGAACGCGGCCGTAGTCCTTGACGAGTTCCCGGATCTCGATCGCGGCAGTCACGGGTGGGACTACTGTACTACGAGCGGCGGGCGCGGGCGGCCGGCGCGGCGCGGGGTCCCCTTTACGGCCGGACGGAATGGGGGCGCGACCAGCCGCCCAGCTTGAGGGCGAGCACACAGAGCGCGGCCAGCGCCGCCCAGGACGCGGTGAGCACACCCACTTCCACCCACTCGGGGTGCAGGCGAACAGGGTCGGCGGCGACTTCGAGCGCCATCGGCAGACCGACGATCGCGGCGAAGAGGCCGGTCGCGATCAGGACCGGTCCCTGGCTGCCGCGGACCGGCGACGGCGGCCCCAGCCGCACGATCGTCCTCACCTGCGGGGCCACCGCTTCGTAGAGCGCCCGGCGTACCACGTACATGACCCCCTGGGCGAGCGCGACGGCGCCGAGGGCGATGAAAAGGCCGCCGGCAATGTCGGATGGGTAGTGGAGGCCCACGGCCACGCGTCCCAGGAGCAGGAGCCCGGTCTGGACGAGAAGGAGGTTTCGCAGCCAGGGCAGGGCGATGCCGATGCCGACGGCGAGACAGAAGGCGGCCGTGGCGTGGTCAGACGGGAACGACGGGTCGGGGGAGGGAGCGACGAGCAGCTGGACGCCACTGACGGCGTCGTAGGGCCGGGCCCGGAACCAGGCCCCGCCGGCGAGCTTGTTGGCGGCCATCCCGATGCCCAGGGCGAGAAGCGCCACGAGCACACCTTCGACGAACCGGAATGGCAGTTCCCGCCGTCGCAGGTGGGGGTAGGCGCCGGCAAGCCCGCCAACGACGAGGGTCGCCACGAGGCCGAACTGCAAGTCCTTCGCCGCCCAGGTGGCGGCATCGTGCAGGATGCTCCAGCGGGTTGCCGCGTCGTTCAGCCACCGGACGGTGCTCGCGTCGATGTCCACGTTCAGGAGCGTAACAGGGCTGCCGTGGGAACGTCAGCGAATGGGCGCTCCCGGCCAGCGTTCGTCTTCACCGGGGGTTGACGCGGGCGAGTTGGGAGCGGGCATCCGGGATGGCCCATCCGGCCCAGCACAATTGATCCGTTCGGCCGTGGCTGGCCGCGGCCTCCCGGGGCGACCATGGAGGGTGGATCAGCAGGAGGTGTTGGCCATGACTACCCTGACGCGTTGGAACCCCTTCACCGATATCGAACGAATCTGGCCGCGGGATCTGTTCGCCCGTGACCTCTTCGGCCGCATGGCGCCCGACGGTGGCCTCGCGGTCGAATGGAGCCCCCGCTGCGACATGGACGAAACGGACGCGGAGATCGTCGTCCACGTCGAACTGCCGGGCGTCGAAGCGAAGGACATGGACGTTTCGATCGCCGAGGGCATGCTCACGATCCGGGGTGAGAAGCTGACGGAGAAGAAGGAAGAGAAGGAGGGCCGCAAGTACAGCGAGCGCTTCTTCGGCTCCTTCGAACGCTCCCTCAACATCCCCGCGACCGTGGACGAGGCGAAGATCGAGGCGAAGATGAAGGACGGCGTCCTCGAAGTGCACCTGCCCACGACGATACCGGCCAGGCCCGAAGCCACGAAGATCGAGATCAAGCCGGGCTAAGGGCCCCGATACAGGTTCCCTCGACCATCCGGCCCGCCGTCCCGGAACTGCCGGGAGCGGGCCGGACGAGCGTGCCCGGGAAGCCCACAGTCCCGGCGCCCGCAAGGCGTTCCCTACAGCCGCCAGAGCACCTCGTCGACCTGCCCCGCGAGGCGGTTTTCGGTCGAGACGCGGACGTGCTCGCCGGGCGCCAATTCTGACGCCGGCTCGAATTCGGCCCGGAGCGACTGGTAGGTGTCGATGGTCGCGTCGGACCACGCATCCGGCGTCAATGCTCTGCGCTGCAGCCGCTCGACCACCACGGCTTCCGGCGCCGAACACTCGACGAAGAGGAAGCGGGCGCCCCGGGCGCAGGCGGCCTCCCGGAGACGTTCGCGGTCGGCCCGTCGCCGGAGGGTGGCGTCGACAACTACGCTCCGGCCGCGCCTCAAGGCGTCGTCGGCGTCAGCGGCGAGGGCGCTGTAGACGTGGTGGTTCATCTCCCTGGTGTAAAGCCCGCCGTCGAGCGCGGACTCCGGGTGGACTCCCGAGCCGAGCCCGGCGATCCGCTTCCGGGTCGCGTCCGCGCTCGTGACGGCCGCCCCGGTCGCCGCCCCGAGCGCTTTCGCCAGCGTCGTCTTCCCCGTCCCCGGGAGGCCCCCCACGGCGAACAGCACCGGGCGGCGCTCTTCGCGGGCGAACCGGAGCGCGTGGTAGACGTAACGCCGCAGGGACAACGCCGCGCCCCACCGCGTCTCGGCGGTCACTCCCGGGTCTCGTTCCACCACCCCGGCTACCTTCGCGCGCACCAACGCCCGGTACCAGGAATACAGGGGGAGGACCTCACCGATGGCGTCGCCCGAGGCGGCTTCGTAGGCCTCGACGAGGGGTTCGACGAGGTCCGGGAAGCCCCCGGCGGCGAGGTCCATCACCAGGAAAGCGAGGTCGAGGGCCGTGTCGCCGAGCCGGTAGCGGGGGCTGAACTCGACGCAGTCGATGATCTCGACGGTGTCGCCGTCGAGGTAGACGTGCTCGGCGCGGAGGTCGCCGTGGCCGTCGCGGATGCGGCCCGCCGCCACCCGGCCGTGGAGGACGGCGCCGAACCGGCCGGGGGCCTGGTCGAGGTATCGCGCCAACTTGGCCGGCACCGCCGCGGGCAGAGTCGACTCGCCGCCGGCTTCGAGGGCGGCCAGGTTTTCCCGGGCGTTACGGAAGAACGTGGAGGGGCCGAACCGGGCGGGGGCGATGGCCGCTTCGTTGTGGAAGGCGGCGATGCGCTCGCCGACCCGCCGGAGGTCGTCCGCGCTCACCGTGCCGGCCTGGGCCATCGCTCCCAGCGACCGTTCGTCCGGGAGCCGCCGCATGTGGACAAGGTAGTCGACGACGCGGCCCCGCCCGTTGAGACGAAAGGCGCCGTCCCGCTCGCGGGTCACCTTCTCGACGCCGAGGTAGACGCCGGGGGCCAGCCGCCGGTTCAGCGCGACCTCCTGCCGGCACATTCGCCCCCGCCGCCGGAGCGTGCTGTAGTCGAGGAAGCCGAGGTCCACCGGCTTCTTCAGCTTGTAGACGTCGGATGGGGTGAGGTAGACCAGCGAGGCGTGAGTCTCCCGGAGCTCGACTGGCCCCGCCTGCCCGAACAGCGCGCCCGCGCCGAGCGCCTCCACCAGCTGCCGGTGCTCGGCGCCGAAGCCGCCTGCGCCGGCGTGCCTGCCCGACCTCGCCCCCGTCATCCCGGCACCTCCTTCGATGCCGCGGCACCCTACTTCGACACGCCCAGGAGCCGGTTCAGGACGGGCAGTGCGTCGTCGATCGCGATGGCGAAGCTGATGTTCTGGCCGGCGGTGGAGCCGGCGGCGAGGATGCCCACAACGTGCCCCTGGCCGTCGACGAGCAGGCCACCGGAGTCGCCGGCGTTGATCGCTGTGTCCGTCTGGAGGAGGCCGGTGTAGCGGAGGCCGTCGTCCGTCTTGATGGCCCGGTCCAGGGCCGAGACGATGCCCAGGGTTGCCGTGGGCCTGCCCCCGAGGTCGAGCGCGTGGCCGATCGCGACGACGAAGTCTCCGGCCCGGAGGCTGTCCGATCGCCCGAAGGTCACCGGCGTCAGCCCATCGCGGTCAACGTGGAGGACCGCGAGGTCGTGTTCGGTGGAGACTCCGACGACCGTCGCCCGGAGCTTCGCGCCGTCGGGAAGGGTGACGGTGATGCGCTGCCCGCCGGCGACAACGTGCGCGTTCGTCGCGATGAAACCGCCGGCGCCGATGACGAAGCCGGAGCCGCCGCCTTCCTCGGTGATGGACCACGAATCGCCGACGGTCTCGCTGTAGACGTTGAGGGCGACGATCGACTTGTTGGCGGTGGCGATGATCTCCGGGAAGCCGGGCACCAGGCCGCCGCCCTGGGCCAGGCCGCTGCGGGCCGAAGAATGCCCGTCGTCGTTGATCGCGGTGATCAGGCTGGCGGTGGCGGCGCCGGCACTCGCGCCGGCGAGAATGGCGATGGCCACAACGAACCTGCCGGCATGCCACCAGGGTCTCCCGGCGCCCGTGCCCGCGGCCTGGGGGCCGGTCGTCCCGTCGTGCACCGCGGCCGGGCGCGCAGCGACCATCCGGTTCCACATCTCGCCGCTCCTTTTCCCAGGGATCAGCTTGCCTCTTTGTGGGGCTGATGTTGAGGGTCAGGCGGTCCACTATCCCGGCCCTTCCGACCCCTTCGTGGGCTCCGCTTGTGTGAACTCTCCCCCACAGCGCACGGCGGGCAGCGATGTAGAATGCGCCATCCACCGCCGGCAGAATGAGGACTCGCCGTGAGCGAAGAACGCCAGGCAACCTGCGAAGCACTCCAGGCGCGAATCGCGGCCGCCCGGGGCGTGAGCGGGCGCCGTGCGGGCACCTCCGGGACGGGTGCGTCAGACGCCGGCCGTTTCGAAGCCGAGCGAGGCCGCCGCGGTGGCGACGACATCGGTTTCGGAGGCGACGGCGGCTTCCCACAAGTCCGGCCGCTCCAGCATCGGGCCATCTCCGATCAGCCGGCGGAGGAGACAGCTGGCGTCAAGGTAGGAGGTCACGGTCCTCGGTCACCTCGCGCAGTACGTCGAGGATGTCGGTCCCGTCGGAGAGGCGCACTCTCCGAATCTCGATGTCGCGCATGTGCCTGGTCGCCCGCCGCATGCCGGGGAACGCGCGTTCGATGGCCGCGAGGGGGTCGCACGGCGACAGCTCGGCGACGGGCTCGCCGTCGCGTGCGATCAGGAGGCGTTCGCCCGCCTGGACGCGCGCCAGCACCTCGCGGAGGTGGGCTTCGAGTTCCTCGATCGGGATCGTCGTCATGCGAATATGCTAGCACCACCGCGGACGGGGGTGCGCCGTGAGCGAAGAACGCCAGCCCACCTACGAAGCACTCCAGGCGCGAATCGCTGCGCTGGAGTCGGCGCTGGCTGAGTCCGCGAACCACCAGGCGGCAACCGGCGAGGTCCTCGACGTCATCAGCCGCGCACCGTCGGACCTGCAGTCGGCGCTGGACCAGGTGGTGCTGAAGGCGGCCAACCTGCTGGAGTCCGAATCAGCCGTCGTCCTCAGGGTGACCGCCACAGGCAGCGAACGCGTCGCGCTCGTGTCGAACGGGGTGATCGCGGATCACTCGCGGCTTGACTCGCCGACGCCGGCGCCCAGTGATGGCGGCGCGAACTCTTCCGACGCTGTCCTGCGGGAGCACCGCACGGTGATGCGCCACGGCGGCCCCGAGGCGATCCTCAACGATGCGCCGCAGCTCGCCCGGCTGTGGAGAGCCAACAACACCGCATCGTCCCTGATCACCCCGATCGAGACCGCTGATGGCCCCTTCGGTGTGCTCGTCGTGTCGCGCTCGTCGCCGGAGCCGTATACGCCGCAGCAGGTCGCGCTCTTCGAAACGTTCGCGAAGCAAGCGTCCATCGCCATCGAAAACGCGCGGCTCTTCAACGAGCAGCGGGAGGCGGTCGAGCGACTTACGGCCACCAGCGAGGTGCTTGCCGTCATCAGCCGCTCGCCGACCGACCTGCAGCCCGTGTTCGAGGCGGTGGCTGAAAGTGCGGCGGGACTCTTTGAGGACTACGACGCGACGACGATCCTCCTCCGCGATGGGGACGACTTGCGCGTGGTGGCGCACCGCGGGCCTGTGCCGTTCGCCCCCGGCTTTACGAGGGCCGTAAACACCCGTTGGGCTGCAGGCCGGGCGGTGATCGAGGCCACCACCACCCATGTCCCCGACTTCCTGGCGGCGGCCGCCGAATACCCCGACGGCGCTGAGTCCGCCCGGGAGGGTGGCTATCGGACCATGATCGCCGTCCCGCTCCTGCGCGGTGTGGAGGCGATCGGCGCCATCACCGTCCGGCGCACGGAATTCCGGCCCTTCACTGGCGACGAAATCGCCCTCCTCGAAACCTTCGCGGCGCAGGCGGTCATCGCCATCGAGAACGCGCGGCTCTTCAACGAACTCCAGGAGCGCCACCGCGACGTCACCGAGGCGCTGGAGCGCGAACAGGCCGTCGCCGCTGTCGCGCAGCGCATCAACGAGAACCCGCTGGATACCGGCGGGACGCTCCAACTCATCGCCGAGCACGCCCGCGAGCTGACGGATAGCGACGGCTCGCGGGTCTGGTTGATTGACCGCGGCGAACTGGTTGGTGGCCAGATGAGCAGCCGTGTGCCTGAACTGGAGGGGTTCTATTCCGGCCTTCCTCAACGGACGCCCCTTGACGGAGCCCATGTTCATGCGATGGCGGCTCGCCTCAACCGGCGCATCGTCTTGACGGACGCCTGGGAGGAACTGAGTCGAAGAGGGATTACTGACGCCCCCGCTTTTTCCGGGAACCTGCGCTCGATGGTGGCTGTTCCTATCGTCCGTGAAGGTTCGGTCCTGGGATCCATCTACTGTGTCCGCGTCGAACCCCGTGCCTACGGCAGCCACCAGGTCGCTGCACTGGAGGCTTTCGCCAGCCAGGCCGCGACCGCGATCGAAAATGCCCGCCTGATCGGCGCGCTCCAGGAGCGCAACCGCGAGGTAACCGAGACCCTCGACCAGCAGACGTCGATGGCCGAAGTCCTCAGCATCATCAGCCGCTCCGCGACAGACGCCAAACCAGTGCTCGACAAGGTCACGGAGCGCGCCGCCCACCTTTGCCAGGCCGACGAAGCCACGCTCCTCATGGTCGACGGGGAGGACACCGTCGTCGTCGCGGTCTTCGGTAGCGTCCAGACTCACACGCTCGGAGATCGACGGCCCCTGGAGGGAGAGGGTGGCCGCGTGAGCGCCCGGGCCATCCGCGAGCGGCGCGTCATCGAGGTAAACGAGGAGGCCGCCGACTTTGCGGTGCGGTACCCCGGCTCCGCGTCCAGCGTCCGCCCGGGGGAACAACGGACGGGCGTGCTGATGGTCCCGCTCATCCGCCAGGGGCAGGCAATCGGTGCGCTCGGGCTGACGCGGTCTGACGGCGCCGGGTTCGGCCCGCAGAAAGCGGCACTCATGCAGGCCTTCGCGGACCAGGCCGTCATCGCCATTGAGAACGCCCGCTTGTTCAACGAGTTGCAGGAACGGAACCGCGAGGTCAGCGAAGCGCTGGACCAGCAGACGGCGATGGCGGAGGTGCTCAGTGTCATCGCCTCCTCTCCCACCGACGTTTTGCCTGTCCTGCAGTCGATTGCGGAGACGACGCGGACGCTGCTCAAAGGTGCGAACGCGCTGATCTACCAGGTGACACCCGCCGGGCTCCAGCTTTCCGCGTCCACGGCGTCGGGAGATGGGCCGACCCTGCCCGTCGGCACGATCCAGGCGTTGGAGAGCCCCCTGCCCAGTTCGACGGCGTTCCGGGAGCGGCGGATCGTCCGGATGCATCCCGGCGGGATGACCGCGGAAGAACGCGAAGTGATGGCGGCGACGCCGCAGGTCGCGCGCTTTGGGATGTTCGGTTCGCTCATCGCCGTCCCGCTGGTGATCGGGGAGACGGCGGTCGGTGTCCTGACGGCGACGAGAGCGGACAACGATCCGTTCTCGGACAAGGAGGCCGCGCTGGCAAGTGCCTTCGCCGACCAGGCCGTCATCGCCATCGAGAACGCGCGGCTGTTCAACGAACTCCAGGAGCGCAACCGCGAGGTCACGGAGGCGCTCGAACGGGAGGAGGCGACGAGCGCTGTGCTTGCGCAGATCAGCCGATCACCCGAAGACCTGTCCCAGACGCTCTCAGCAATTGCCGCTGCTGCCAGGCGCCTGACCAGTTCGGAAGGAGCGACCGCATACACGGTCGATGGAACGGACCTCATCTTTGGAGGAGCCGATGTCCAGCCGGGGCCCCGCCTGGTCATCCTTGAGGTCGGACACAGGGAGCCAATCGATGCACACCTGCCCGTGTGTGAGGCGGTTCGACTGGGCCGAACTGTGCTCACGGCGGACTACCGGGAGGCTCCCCGCGACCGGTACCCGGGGCTGGCCGAGGTGTCGGCCTCCAGGTCCGATGCGCGATCGGGTGTGTCGATTCCGGTCATGAAGGGCCAGACGCCAGTCGGAGCCCTCAACGTTATCCGCACGCGGGTGGCAGAATTCACGCCCGGCGATGTCGCGCTACTGGAGTCCTTCGCGGACCAGGCGGCGATCGCCATCGAGAACGCGCGGTTGTTCAACGAGCTGCAGGAACGGAACCGCGAGGTGACGGACGCGCTCGAACTCCAGACCGCTGTAGCTGAAGTGCTCGGAATCATTGCCGGCGCCCCCGCCGACCTCGACGCTGTCCTGCCCCAACTCGCCGTGACCGCGGCAAGACTCTGCGAGGCAGAGTTAGTGGTCATTACTCACGGCTCGTGGGATGCCCGCCGCGTTTGGACGACAAACGGCGGCTACTACACCCTGGAGGGTCGGCCGAGCGAGGAGTTCGCCGACCGCCTGCCAGGCGGCGTCGCATACATGACAAACCGGCCAGTGCGCTTCGCCGGGGGAGTTGACACGGTAGCTCTCGAGTTTCCGCGCTCAGCGGAACAAATGCGGGAACGCGGCGCATCGGAATGGTCCGTGCTCGCTGTCCCCCTGCCCGGCCCGGACGGCCCTGCCGGCGCGATTGTCGTATCGCGGGATAACGCAGTCCCATTCGCCGACCGCCACGTCGCCATTCTCCAGACGTTCGCGGACCAGGCCGTCATCGCCATCGAAAACGCGCGGCTGTTCAACGAGCTTCAGGAGCGCAACCGCGAGGTGACGGAGGCGCTGGAACGAGAGACGACGAGCGCGGAGATCCTGCGGGAGATTAACGCCCGCCCGGAAGCAATCGACGACATCCTGGCGTCCATCGGCGAAGCCATCCGCGCGACCATCGGGGCGTGGTTTACAACCTGGTGGCTCATTGAGGGAGATGATGTCGTCCACTACAGCGGCGGCGCCGATCGCCCCAGCCATCGGGGCCCGCGCTCCGACGGCCGCGCTCGGCTCGCCGACGAGCCCTGGCTCACGGGAGTGATCGCCGGGCGTGAGCCAGTGCAGTTCGACTACCAGGATCATCGCGACATCGCGTCCGCCATCGGTTTGGGTCAGGCACGAAGCTCCGGGTTTGCCGACGTCGAGAGCCTAATCGAAGTGTCGGGTTTCCGTTCGGCAGCCTGGATCCCACTGCTGCGCGACGACGGCGTGATCGGCGGCTTCGAGGTCGTCCGCCGGGAGCTGGAGCCCTTCACCGACACGGAGATGGCGCTCCTGCAATCGTTCGTGGCGCAGGGTGCAGTCGCCCTCGCCAATGCCCGCTTGATCCGTGAGCTGCGGGAAAGCAACCGCGGGGTGAGTGAGGCGCTGGAACAACAGACGGCCATGGCCGAGGTGCTGGACATCATCAGCCGTTCGACCCAGGACGAGAAGCCGGTGCTGGAAGAGATTGCTCGACGCGCTGCGACGCTGCTTGGGGCCGAAATCGCCAATTTCATGCGGCTCGATGGACGAACGATGGGTTACACGGCCACGCACTTCGCGCCCGGCTCCCCAATGGAGGATCTCCTGCCGCTCATGGACGCCGTCCGGCTTGACCTCGACGAGGTGGACCCACACACCGAGGCGCTTCGTACCAATCGACCTCGCAGGTATACCCTCCGACGCGGCCAAACTTTCCACGCCGGCCCGGAACACGCCGCGCGGAGAATGGTCGAGGCTTTGTTTGAGGTGTCTGCTACGGTATCGGGACTCTCCGTGCCGCTTCTGCGTGACGACGAGGCTATTGGTGTTATCGAGGTCGTCTGGCTTGGCGGGCGAGAGGTCACGCAAAAGGACATCAAGCTCCTCCAGACGTTCGCCGACCAGGCCGTCATCGCGATCGAGAACGCGCGGCTGTTCCGGGAGATCCAGGAGAAGAGCGAACAGCTGGAGGTCGCCAGCCGCCACAAGTCCGAGTTCCTCGCCAACATGAGCCACGAGCTCCGGACGCCGCTCAACGCCATCATCGGCTACGCCGAACTCCTCCAGGAGGAGTGCGCGGACCTCGGCGACGAGGACTACCTCCCGGACCTCGGCAAGATCCACACCGCCGGCAAGCATCTCCTCGCCCTGATCAGCGGCATCCTCGACCTCTCGAAGGTCGAAGCCGGGCGGATGACGATGTACCTGGAGGACTTCGACATCGGCGCCCTGGTCCGGGAAACGGAGGAGATCGTCCGCCCGCTCGTCGCCAAGAACGGTAACGAATTCGTGGTTTCCTGCCCGGAGGACATCGGGACGATGCACGCTGACCTGGTGAAGACGCGGCAGGTGCTGTTCAACCTGCTATCGAATGCCGCGAAGTTCACGGAGGCTGGCACCGTCGAGCTGGCCGTCCGCCGCGACGTGGAGGCCGGCCGGGTGTCGTTCGCCGTCCGCGACACCGGCATCGGGATCTCGGAGGAACAGATGGAGCGGCTCTTCGAGGCGTTCGCCCAGGCGGACGTTTCGACCACGCGAAAGTATGGCGGGACAGGGCTGGGGCTCGCCCTCAGCCGCCAGTTCTGCCTGATGATGGGCGGCGACATCACGGTGGAGACCGAGCCCGGCAAAGGCTCGACCTTCACCGCCGCCCTGCCGGTGCGGGTGGCAGAGCCGGAGGAGGTGCCGGCGTGAGCATGCCGTCAGGCGGGGACGAACTCGAGTTGCTGGAGGAGGGGCGAGCCCGGCGGAAGGGCGGCGCCCACGCGGCGGTCGAAGGTCGCGAATGTGCCGCCATGGGCGGCGGCGAGGGCGAGCAGGTACTGGTCCGTGAGCTGGCCCGGACCCTGTATGTGGACAATGCTCTCTCGGAGCGGTGTAGTCAGGAAGTCGATGTCGGCAGGCCAGAAGAGGTGGCTGTCGGCCGAGAGGATCTCGACCAACGCTGCGGTCGCGCTCGCCACGGTCATGGTGCCGTGCGAGATGCCGGGGCGGGACAGCACGCGAACCGCGCCAAGCTGCGTGATCGGACAGGTGGCCCAGCCCTGCTCCCGCACTCCCGAGAACCACGCCTGCGCGCGGAGGTGATGCTCATGTGGTGGCCAGAGCAGGGCGACAAGCACGTTCACATCCAGGAGCCGCGTTGTGCTCACGGAAAGTCCGCAAGAATTCGGGCCACGTCTTCATCAGTCACGGTGGGGAAGTCATCCGGAGTGTCAAAGACGGGGATGCCGGCCGCCGAAGGCCGCAGTCCCAGGCGCTTCAACCCGCGCCGCGCGAGTATCGACACCGCCTGGCCCAGCGGCACATGCTCCGCCTCCGCGAGTCCGCGGGCGGCCTCGAGGACGTCGTCGTCGATCGAAAGTGTGGTGCGCATGACCCCATTATACGGGTTGATGTTCCGGAGGGCCGGGCGCATCACCGGGCAGCACGAGCATCAGGCGTGGCCCCCTGGCGCGGGCGCGCGCGTCAATCCAGATCGGGCGGAAAGGAGGGACCGGTGACGAAGATCCTTTTGGTCGAGGACAACGAGATGAACCGGGACATGCTGTCGCGGCGGCTCGAACGGCGGGGGTTCGAGGTGGTCATCGCCATCGACGGCGCGGAGGGCGCCGCCAAGGCGAGGACCGAGCGACCGGACCTCGTCCTGATGGACATGAGCCTGCCGGTGATGAACGGCTGGGAGGCGACGCGCGCGATCAAGGCGGACCCTGCCACCTCGGCGCTGCCGGTCATCGCGCTGACGGCGCATTCGATGCCCGGCGACCGCGAGAAGGCTATGGAAGCCGGCTGCGACGACTACGACGTGAAGCCCGTCGATCTGCCCCGGCTGCTGGCAAAGATGGCCGCCCTCGGCGTCGAGGCCCGCCAGTGACCCCTGACGACGCCCGCCACCTTCGCCACGAACTCCGCACCCCGGTGAACCACCTGATCGGCTATGCCGACCTCCTGCTTGACGAGGACGATCTCCCGGCGCCGCTCCGGACCCGCCTCGCCGGGGTGAAGTCGCTGGCGCAGCAGGTGTTCACGGCGACGGCCGGGGTCCTCGACGACGACGCGCAGGTGTCAAAGCGCAGCGTCGACACGCTCGACACACTCGTCTCGGACCTCCAGGACTGCATGCTCCTCCTCTCGGGGGAGGCGACCGCGGCGACCGCCTCCGACATCCAGCGAATCGCCACCGCCACGACGCGGCTCCGCGCCCTGGTCGACGGCCTCCGCTCGCCCCATGGCGCGGCCCCGGCGAAGGGCGAGGCCGGCGGCGCTTCGGAGGCGGCCGAAGACGCCGGTGTGCCCGCCGCGTCGAACCCCGGCACGATCCTTGTGGTGGACGACGACGAGGCCAACCGGGAAGTGCTCGCCCGGCGGCTGGCGCGCCTCGGCTACGGCACGGTCGAAGCGCGCAACGGCCGGGAGGCGATCGAGACGATGGCCGCGCAGGCCGTCGACCTCGTCCTTCTCGACATCATGATGCCCGTGATGGATGGCTACGCCGTGCTCGACCATCGCCGCGCCGACCCCGCCCTGCGCGACATTCCGGTCGTCATGATCTCCGCCCTCGATCAGATGGACAGCGTCGTCCGGTGCATCGAAGCCGGCGCCGAAGACTACCTCCCGAAGCCTTTCGACCCGGTCCTGCTCCAGGCACGCATCACCGCCTGCCTGGAAAAGAAGCGCCTCCACGACGCCGAAAAGGACCTCCTGGCGACGGTCAGCCGCCAGGCCGCGGAGCTCAGGGACTGGAACCGGGAATTGGAAACGCGCGTCGCCGAGAAGGTCCGCGAGGTGGAACTTCTCCGCAAACTGGAGGGCTTCGTCGCGCCCCAACTGGCGGAGGTGATCATCAACGGCGGCGACGAGATGCTCGAAAGCCACCGCCGGGAGATCACGGTCCTCTTCTGCGACCTCCGTGGCTTCACGTCATTCGCGGAATCGGCCGAGCCCGAGGACGTCAGCAGCGTCCTTCGCGAGCTTCACCAGGCAATCGGGCCGCTCATTTTCCACTATGAGGGGACGGTCCCGTATTTCACCGGCGACGGGCTCATGGTCATTTTCAACGACCCGCTGCCCTGCGAAGAACCGGCCTGGAAAGCGGTCCAGCTGGCCGTAGCTATGCGCGACAGTTCGATGGGACTGTCGGAGTCGTGGCGGCGCCGGGGTCACCAGCTCGAACTGGGGATCGGGGTCGCCATCGGCCACGCCACCTGCGGGCGCATCGGGTTCGAGGGCCGCTCCGAATACACAGCGATCGGCACGGTTACGAACCTGTCAGCGCGGCTCTGCGGCGAAGCGAAGGGCGGCCAGGTCCTCGTCACCGAGCGGGTCTATTCCCTGGTGGAAGACCGCGTGAGTGCCGCGCTCGTCGGCGAGCTCGAATACAAGGGGCTTCGGCGGCCCGTCCCGACGTATACCGTCGACGCGCTTCGCCCGTAGCCCGGGGCCTCCCCGGCTGGCTGTTAGCGCGGCTTCTGGAGGACTTCGAAGCCGGCCTTCTCCCAGGCGATCATGCCGCCGCCGAGCTCCCAGACGTTGGTGTAGCCGAGGAGGACGAGGGCCTGGGCGGCCTCGGTGCTCATCCGCCCGGAACGGCAGTACAGCACGATCTTGGCCGACTTGTCCGCGGGGAGCTGGTCCAGTTCCTCGGCGATGTGGTCGAAGGGGATGAAGGCGCCGGTCCCGGCGAGTTCGCCCTCGTAAGGGATGTGGACGTTGACCAGGGGAACATCCTCGGCCTTGAGCATCGCGTCCAGCTCCACGGCGGTGAGGCGCCGGAAGCCCCCGGCGTCCTTGCCGGGAAGGTTCCCTTCGCCACCGTTCGACGCCGAGTCGCCGCCACCACAGGCGGCGAGGAGCAACAGGCCGATGGCTGCGACGAGTGCCCAGGCCCGCGGTCCCTTCATCTGCCCATCTCCTCAACGCGCCGCATCCGGGTCACGCGCTTCATCGGCAGCAGGTTCCAGACGAGGATGTCGCCTTCAAGGTGCCGGGTGACGGCGACGAAGGCGTTGTTCGGGCGGAGGACGAGAGCCCCGTCTTCGAACGTGGCTGCCACGCTGATGGGCGCGAACCCGCGGGCGCCGACGTCGTTCACGCCGTTTTCGAGGGTGCCGTCGGCGCGCATGTCGTGGACGACGCCGCCCGCAGTGATGACGACGCGGTTCCCGGCCTGCTCGACCCGCTCAACGTGCCCGAGGTCGTCGCTGCGCTGGCCGTCGATGGTGACCTCGAACGCCTTCCAGAGTCCCCGGAAGTCCGGGACGCCCGGCGCCAGCGGCTCGCTGCAACCGGCGAGGACTGGCGGCGGCATCTCGCCCTGCCAGCCGCCAGGGGGCGTATGGGCTACGGGGATATCGTCGACTCGCATCTCACCCTCCAGATCACGGCAAGGCCGGCCCCGCGTCAAGCCGGGAAGGCGGCGGCGAGGCGGTCGACGGTTGGGAGCAGCATCATCGCGTAGGTATCAGCCAGGGCCTGTTGACGCGTCGCCTGCGCCTGCTGGTGTGCCGGGACCTGGCGCAGCTTCTCGAACGCGGCGTGACTGGGGAAGCGGTTGAACCGCACCTGGTCCCAGCCGCGGCCGTCGCCGAGGACCGTGCCCTCGACGGCGAAGTACGCTTCCGGCCGGACGCCCAGTTCGAATCCCGCAGCCCCCGCACTCGCGCCGTAGACGTTCATCCCGTCGACGCCGCCCTCGGCGAACTTCAGCACGTGCAGCATCACGAACGGGCGGTCACCGTCCGCCAGCTCGACCGGGGCCGGCTCCGGCAGCCGGGGCAGGGGGAGCGGCGTGCAGGCCATGACGATCGTTTGCTCCATACCCGCGTCCTTGTGGACGTGTTTCTCCTGGAAGTCGGGGCGCCGCTGCATCGCCAGGAATGACCGCCGGGTGGGGTACTTCACGATCCCGATGCGGTCCCAGGCCGGGGCGGCGCCAAGCAGCTGCCGCTCCACGTCGGCGACGAAGACGACCTCGGCGCCGATGTCGCGCAGGATCCCTGTCGGCGCGTAGAGGTCGTCGGCTTCGCGGCCGCTGCGCACCGGCGCGCCGCTGTCCGCGTAGTCGGCGACCGCGCGGTACTTCATCAGGTTGACCATGTAGATCGGCCCGTCGCTCTCGGGCGGCGTCGCCGCCATCCGGGAGATGTATTCGAAGTCGGGTTTTCCGTAACGGACCGGGCCCTGGCGTTGTTCGGACATGACTCCCCTTCGTGCGCCCTTGGAGTGCTAGGCGCGGACCGCGGGGGCGAAGACGCCCAGCGCGTTCGAGGTCCGGGCGGCGACTTCGGCCGACTCCTGGAACATCCGGCGGATGACTTCGGCGGCCGGTGCGACGTCGGTGATGAGCGCGGCCACCTGCCCCATCTGGATCCGCTTGACTTCGCCGAGGACCGCTTCCGCGAACTCCGGCTTTGCCACGCGGGGACGGATCCGGCCCTCAGCCGAGGCGGTCGCCGTGTCGTTGGCCGCGAGGATCAGCTTCTGGTAGTGCGCCGGGAGTTCGGATTCGACCGTCGCGATGAGCCGCGTCCCGAGCTGGATGCCGTCGGCGCCGAGAGCGAAGACCGCCGCGATCCCGTGGCCGTCGGCGACCGCGCCCGCGGCGACGAGCGGCATCCCCGGCAGCGCCCGCCGGATCGACGGGATCAGGACCATCATGCTCACTTCGTCGTTGCCCCGGTAGCCCCCGGACTCGACGGGCTCGGCGATGACGGCGTCGACTCCCGCCTCCGCCGCCTTCTCCGCGTGGGAGGTCGTCGCCACGACGTGGGCGACCCGGATCCCCGCGGCCTTGAGACGCGCGGTCGCCACCCTGGGGCTGCCCGCCGACGTGATCACTGCTTCCACCCGCTCTTCGATGCAGAGCGCGACCTTCGCTTCGAGCTGGTCCGGCGGCATGAGGGCGATGGGGAAGTTGACCGCGAAGGGGCGGTTCGTGGCGGCCCGGAAGGCGCGGATTCGTTCCCGGAGCTGGTCGGGCGTCGCCCCGGCGGCGGCGATGGTCCCGAGGCCACCGGCTTCGGAGACGGCGATCCCCAGGCCGGGAAGGGCCGAGACGGCGCCCATGATCAGCGGGTATTCGATGG
This sequence comes from Chloroflexota bacterium, assembly GCA_016234445.1. Taxonomy (GTDB): domain Bacteria; phylum Chloroflexota; class Dehalococcoidia; order Tepidiformales; family Tepidiformaceae. Next base: position 135,823 of record JACRBT010000017.1, read on the forward strand.
AGTAGAGGTCGCAGATTGGGTTCACGGGTTCCGTCCTTCTTCGTCGATGCGTCGCAACAGGATAGCGCTGACTTCCGCCCCGTGCGTCTCCTGGAGGAAGTGGCCGGCGTTGACGGTGCCGAAGGTGGCGCCCGGGATGAGCGCGGCCCATTCGCGCCCCCAGGCCTCTGTGAAGACGAGGTCGCGTGCGCCCCAGATGAAGTGGGCCGGGCCAGTCCATCGCTTCAGCGCCTCGAAGTCCGCCTCCTGGACGGGGGCGTTCCCCACCGAGTCGTCGTCGATCGGGATCGAAAGCGGGAACCGCCGCGGCCCCGCCTTCGATGCGGCATCGGGGAAGGGGGCTTCGTAGGCGGCGAAGATCTCGTCCGGCGTAAGATCGGTCGCCGGGTCGCCGGGGAAGTTGGCAAGGAAGTTGCGCATCACGAATCCACAGGCCTGCTCCTCGAGCAGCCGGCCGCCCGGCTTCCAGAGCGACTGCCACATCCGGATGTTCGGCGTGTATTCGTACCCCGTGTGGTGCAACCACGTGTTCATGATCGCCAGGCGGCCGAACCGTGCCGGCGTGTCCACCACCTGCCGCAGCCCTATCGGCCCGCCCCAGTCCTGGCAGACCAGCGTCACGCCCTTGAGGTCGAGGGCCTCGACAAGCGCCTTCATCGCCCGGCCGTGGCGGTCAATCGAATACCACCTGTCGTCGAGCACCTTGTCGCTCCGGCCGAAGCCGATGTGGTCCGGTGCGACGCAGCGGAAGCCGGCTTCCACCAGCGGGGGGATCATCCGCCGGTAGAGGTACGACCAGGTTGGCATGCCGTGGAGCATGAGCATGACGCCACGGCTGCCGATGCCTTCGTCGAGGTAGTGCATGCGGAGCGCGGTTCCGTCGACTTCGACCTGCTGGTAATGCGGCTGGAACGGGAACTCTGGCAGCCCCGCGAAGCGGTCGTCGGGTGTGCGGAAGATCTTCATGGAGCCTCCCCGGCCGGGATAGGCCCGGATCCTAGACCGCTGACACTCACGGTGTCAATTGTTTCGCGGCCACGCGGGCGGGGTTGGACCCGTGTGCACCGGGCGAGGCCCCGGCACTATGCCCAGCCCCCCGCGAACGGCACGACCTGCCCCACCATGAAGTCGCTCTTGTCCGACGCGAGGAAGAGGGCGAGTTCCGCCGACTCCTCGGGGCGGGCGAGGCGGCCGAGGGGGATGGCCGCCCGCATTCGTTCGAGCATCACGGGGTCGGCCAGCAGCCCTGGCGGGTAGTAGACGTTGTTCTCGACGTAGTTCTGGGCGACGGCGTTCACCTGGATGTTGTGGCGGGCGACCTCCAACCCGGCCGACTTCACGAAGGCGTTCTGTGCTCCCCGGGCGGCGGCGTAGGCGGCCTGCCCGTTGATCCCGCGCAACGGCGCGGCGCTGGTGATGGCGACAATCTTCCCGCGCTGGCGCTCGATCATCTGGGGGAGGACGGCCCGCGTCAGCCGCATCAGCGGGTGGACCAGCGCCTCGAACAACGCCAGCCAGTCGGCGTCGGCTATCTCTTGTACGCGCGCCCGCCGTGGCGCCAGGGCGAGGTTCGCCACGAGGACGTCGACGGGGCCCGCCTCGGCGACGCAGGCGGAGGCGGACTCTGCCGGTACGAGGTCGCGGGTGTCGGCCGTCACGATGGCGCCCTCCGTGCGAAAGAGGTCGACGATGGCCGGCCCCATGTAGAGTTCGGCGCTCGTCACAAGGACCCTGGTCCCGTTCAGCCGGCCGGTCATACGGGCTCGATCCGGTAGGCGGGGTAACGGTCGGCAATGGCGGCGAATTCGGGCAGCGGCGCGCCCACGGCGACGGGGAAGTGCGTGCGGCCGCTGTAGGCGACGCGGACGTACTCGCGGAGGATCGGCGCCCTCTCTTCCGTCGGCACCAGCACGAGCCGGACCCGCCGCCGGCGGCCCTGGCGGAGGACAGCCTCGCCATTTGCTGCCTCTGCGTTCCGCACCCAGTCGGAGTGCGGCCCAAGCATGGAGACGAGATAGCGGCTGCCATCCAGGGTGACGATGACGACCGGGACCGAGCGCGTCCGGCCGGATGTGCGCCCCCGGGTCTCCAGGGCCGCCACCGACTTCGGCGGCAGCCCGAGGCCGGACAACCAGGCCTGGGACCGGTTCACCCAGCGCCCAAGCAGGGTTGGCCGCCAGTCGCGGTAGAAGAGCCGCATGATCCGGCGACGCTCGGCGGGGTCCTGTTCCCTTGCGGTGTCCATTGGTGCTGTCTCTTCGCTGGCCCCGGGCAACGCGGCCGAGGGGCGGAATCGCAGCCAAGGTGCTACGCCGCGGTGCGCCGGTCAAGCAGCGGGCGGTGGCGGTGCCATCACCTCCCGTGGCCCGGGGCCGGGCCCACCACTATCATCGGGGCGAAGGAGCGTGCCGAGTGCGTGCGAAGGTCGTTGTCATCACGGCGCCGGGACATCCCACGCTCCTCCAGAGCGGCTACCTGGTCCGTCACGTCGCCGAATACTGGCGGGAACGCGGCGTCGACTTCGAGCTGACAACCAACCCCACTGCCACGCCCGGCGGCGACATCGCCTGGCTGCACCTCGACGTGACGAAAGTGGGAGACGCCTATCGCCGGGCGGCGGCGCGTTTCCCCGTGGTCATCAACGGTGGCGTCCCCGACATCGCGAAGCGCCGCACGGCTTCGCACCTGGTGACCCGGGACGACAACTGGCCGGGGCCTGTCATCGTCAAGACCGACCTGAACTATGGCGGCCGCGCCGACGACTGGGGCTACCGCTGGCTGCCGATGCGCCACCCGTGGTTCCACGCGGTCCGTAACCGCCTCCCCGCCCGGGTGACGGGGCGCGTCGACCCCCGCGGCTATCCCATCCACGAGACGAAGGCGGCGGTGCCCGGCTGGGTCTGGCGCGATCGCAGGTTCGTGGTCCAGCGCTTCCTCGCCGAACGCGAGGGCGAGCGCTACGCGATCCGGCGGTCGTTCTTCCTGGGCGACCGCGAATTCGCCTACCGGGCACATGGTCCGGAGCCCATCGTCACGGGCGACGACCACGCGGAGTGGGAGCGGCTCGCACAACTCCCGCAGGGGCTCCTGGACTTCCGCGCCGAACTGGGGCTCGACTACGGGAAGATCGACTACGCGGAAGTCGACGGCGAGCTGGTGATCTACGACGTGAACCCTGCGGTTAGCGTCGACGGCCCTCCCGGCTGCGTCATCCAGCGGGAGATCATCGCGGAGCTGGTCCCGGGGTTCGAATCGTTCCTCGAACGGGCGGGGTTGTGAATCTGCCCGTTGCTCGACCGCACGGGGGCGCGGGAACCGGTCGCGGGGGCACGGTGTAGGTGTAGCATTCCGCTGACCACCGAGGAGACGCAGGTGAACAACTGCTGCGTTCAAAGCCTGGGCCTGTCGCTCACGGTCATTATTGCCGCCCTGCTATCGGGTTGTTTCGCAGGTGACGCAACGCCCGGGGAGTCGACTGTTTCGGGAAACCCGGTGGCGATGGAGCCGTCAGAGTGTCCTGTGACGGTGCCCGGCGAGCCGTTCCTTGCGCCGCCGCCGCAGCCTTCGGTGCCCCCCGCTTACTACCAATCCGTTTGGTACGGCACGGCGCGGCTTTGGACGATGCTCCGGCCCGAAGGCCAGGTGTGGCGACTGCCGCAGCAACCCCAGGGGTTCGTGCAGAAGACGTTCTGGTGGAGCGACCAGTTCTCGGTTGACGGAGAGCCCCGCCCCGCAATCACGGTCACCGGCCGCCGGCTTGATGCAACGGGAGTCACCTTCACCGCCGGGAATCCGGGAACGCACGCAGTTGCCGACTTTGGGAAGGCGATGCTGGTCGGGATCGACATCCCGACTGCCGGTTGCTGGGAGATTCGCGCCGAGTACAAAGGCGAGGTGCTGAGCTACGTCGTGGCCGTCTCCCAGCAGTGACCGCCCCTACGGCTGTTCGTGCCCCGCGGCGGCCGGCTGGAAGAGGTAGGCGCGCCAGCCGATCCAGTCCAGCGGGTGGCGGTCGACGCGCTCCTGGAGCCATTCCAGCGAAGCCAGGTGGCAGAGGCGCACCGCCTCGTCGTCCGCCCCGGTGACCGGTAGCGGCGCCCCGATCTCGACTACGGGCACGCGTGCCGAGCCTACCGTGAAGACGGGCAGGAGCACGGCGCCGGTGCTCGCCGCCAATTCCACCGGGCCGCCGGGGAGCACGATGATGCCACCGAGGAACGGGAACTTCGCGAGGCGCGAGGCCGTGTTCGTCACGGTTATCGAAACCACGCGGTTTTCGCGGAGGAGCGCCTGGAGGCGGCGCAGCGGGCCAACCGTCCTGGCCGCGTCGATCACGACCCGCTCCGCGAGGAACCGGTTTTCGGCGCGTCGCAAGAACGGGTTGGCGACGCGCATGCCAAACGGGAAGCGGGAGAAGCCGTGCGCTGGACGGGTCAGGTGCGCGAGCGGCAAGCCCGCTTCGAACAGCGCCTGCTTCACGGAGACGCTGCTCCCGAGGCAGGGATGCACCCAGAGGATCACCCCGCGGCCGGCATCCAACCCGGCCCGGACGTGTTCGATGCCCCGCACGCTCACCCTGCGCCGCCAGCGCGGGAACAACGCACCACCAAGGACCAGCAGCCGCTGATGGAGCATCCGGGTCTCGGACAGGCGCAAGGCCGCGCCGGGGTTGCCGCGGGCCAGCCCGGCGAGGATGGGCCTGGGGATCAGCGCCTCCATTTGCCGGCGGTAGCTCGACCCCCGCCGCATGAGGATGGCCGCCAGGACACGGCAGCCCCACAGCGCGACCCGCCGCGGCACGAAGATCAGGGGCAGGAGCAGCACCTGGATCCCAAGTTCTCCCCATTCCCACCCGGTTGGGAGCGGGACGCGGTCCCGAAAGCTCCTAAGCGAGCCCAAGCCGCCCCGCCATCCCTATCCGCTGCGGCTTCCCGGTTGGGCCCAACGGTATCTGGTCGACCACGACTATCGTCCGGGGGACCTTGAACGGCGCCAGCTGCTGGCCCGCGAAGGCGCGCAGTTCAGCCGTGCCCGGCGCCGCCGCCCCGGTGACCAGCCGCACCGCCGCGCCGACGTCCTCCCCAAGCTTGTCATGGGGAACGGAGAACACGACCGCTTCCGCCACCGACGGGTGGGCGAGGAGGGCATCTTCCACCTCCCGTGGGCTGATCTTTTCGCCGCCGCGGTTGATCATCTCCTTCAGGCGCCCGGTCAGGTAGAGGTAGCCGCCGGCGTCGAAGTAGCCTTCGTCCCCGGTCCGGAGCCAGCCGCCCGGGAAGGTGAAACCGCTCCGCTCGATGCCCTCGTACCCGGCGGTGACGGAGTCGCCCCGGATCGCGACTTCGCCCGTCGCGCCAGCTGGAACCGGGGACCCGCCGGCGCCGAACACGCCGACTTCGACGCCGCGGGGAAGACCAACGGAGCCCGGCCGGCGTTCGCTCGGCGGCAGCGGGTTCGAGGCGATCTGATGCGACGCCTCCGTCATCCCGTAGGCCTCGACGAGGGGGACGCCGAACAGCGCCTCGACCCCGTGCAGCACCGCCGGCGGGAGCGCCGATGACGACGAACGGGCGAAGCGCAGGCTGTGCGCGACGGTGGTTTCGCGGCCCCGCGCCCGGGCGAGGATGGCCTGGTGCATCGTCGGGACAGCGGAGTACCACGTCGGCCGGAACGTCTCCAGCCAGCCAAAGACCCGGAAGGCGTCGAACCCCGGGCTGCAGACGACGGCACCGCCGGAGCCCAGGCTCGCGAGGAGCGCGGCGACCAGCCCGTGGATGTGAAACAGCGGCATCAGGTTCAGGCAGCGGTCGGCCGGGGTCAGCCCGAGCGAGGCGGCGACGTTCCGGGCGGAGGAGGTCAGGTTGGCGTGGGTGAGCGGCACGCGCTTTGGCCGCCCCGTCGTCCCCGACGTGTGGAGGACGAGGGCGACATCGGTGGCGGCAGGCGGGGCACATTCTCCCGCCGCGATCCCTTCGGCGACGAAGCCCGGTCCGAGGCGAATCTCCCGCAGGCCCAGCGCGCGGGCTGCCTCCGATGCCGCCGCAACGGTGCCATCGGTGACGAGCAGGGCCGCGGGCAGGTCCTCAAGGGCGAAGCGGAACTCGGCCACGGTGTAGGCCGGGTTCAGCGGCGCGGCCACCCCCGCGGCCGCCGCCCCGAGAAACGCGAGTGCCGCCCCGGGGCCGTTGCTGACGGCGATCGCGACCCGGCCGGTCCGCGTCACGCCGGCGGCGCTGAGCTGTCCCGCGATGGTCCCGGTGATAGTGGCCACGTCCGCGCGGGTCAGTTCGACGCCTCCCTCACCGGCGAGCGCCACGGCGGGTCCTTCGTGGACGGCAAGCAGCGAGCTGATTGTCTGAGGCCAAGGCGCCATCGGAGCACACCACCCCGGTGGAAGCGTAGTCTCGGCGCCCTGAACGATCCACGGTTCGCGACGGCTGGAGGGAGTCGATATGCTCTGGTCGTGTCGCACGCGCCCGGGTTCCTGGGATCCTATGCCCGCAAAGTCCGTGACCAGCGCTGGCGGGTTGGCCGCTGGCGGCTACGGGCAGAGCGGGCGGTTCTCCCGCGACTTCGCAAACCCGGGCCTCGCCCTTCCGGACGCGTGCTTTCGTATCACTCGACGGGAACGCCGGCGTGGGGCGTCAACGACGTTTCCCCGGCGCGTTTCGTTGAACAGCTCGAGCTTGCGGCCCGGCTCGGCTATCGGTTTGTCCCCGCCGCGGGCGTCGCTGCGGGCGCTGCGGGCCCGCGCGACCTCGCCGTCACCTTCGACGACGGCCTCCGGAGCATCCTCGCGGTCGTCCCCTTCCTCGAAAGCCGGGACATCTCCTTCACCGTCTTCGCCGTCGCCGGCTGGGCCTCGGAGCCCGGCGACAGCTTCCTCTCCTGGGACGACCTCGGCCGCCTTTCCGCCGCCGGGGCCTCCATCGGCAGCCATTCGATGACCCATGCCAACTTCCGCGAACTCGACGAGGGCCAGCGCCGGGCCGAGCTGGAGCAGTCCCGCGCCGCCATTGCGGATCACCTCGGCGCCGCCCCCGGGCTCTTCGCGATCCCCTTCGGCCGCGCCCGCGACTGGGACGCCGGGTGCACCGCCCTCGCCCGCGAGGCCGGCTACGAGGCCGTCTTCGCCCAGTCCGAGGACCGCCGCCCGCCCGGGACGACCGGACGCTCGTTCATCACCAGCTTCGATGGGCCGCGGCAGTTCCGTGCGGTCCTCGAGGGCCGCTTCGACCGCTGGGAAGAGTGGTTCTGATGGCGGAACAGGGGCAGCCGCCCGCGCTCTCGGTCCTCGTCCTCAACCACAATTACGGCCGCTTCCTGGGAGAGTGCCTCGACTCCATCCTCGCGCAGTCTTTCGGGGACTACGAGGTCATCGTCCTCGACGACGCTTCGAGCGACGACTCGGCCGCGGTCCTCGGCGCCTACGAACGTGACCCGCGTGTCCGGACTGTCCGGCACGACGTGAACCGCGGATTCACGGCATCGCTGGTGGAAGGGACCGAGGCACTTTCGCAGGGGGAGTTCCTGGCGGTCATCTCCGCCGACGATTTCGCCATCGACCACGACGCCTTCGCCCTCCAGGTCGCCCGGTTGCGCGAGGACGCCACGCTCGCCGCCTGCATCTGTGCGTACACGAAAGTCGGCCCCGGCCACGAGCGCAGCGTGCGTAGCCCCCTCGCCGGCGGCGGCGTGATCGCCGGCCATGCCCTCGTTCGCCGCCAGCTCAGCGACCGCGAATTCGGCATCCTCCATTCCGGGACCGTCATCCGCGCCGAGGCCTACCGCCGGGCGGGCGGCTACCGTCGCGACCTGAGCAACTACGTCGACTTGGCGATGTGGATCGCCCTCGGGTACGTGGGCCCGGTGGCCTGCATCGACCGGCCGCTCTACGGCTACCGCGTCCATGCCAACCAGTTTTCGGGGAGTGCCGCCCGGCGAAGGCAGGTGCTTCGTGAAGGCGTGGGCGTCCTCCGGGAGGCTGCGGCCGCGGCTGCCGCCGCCGGGATCGACGTGAGCGGCATGGCTGTGCTGCGCGCGCGCATCGCCGATCTCGCCCTTGCCGACGCTTTCGCCGGGAGACGGATCCGCGGCCTCCAGCGCTGTGCTGACGCGCTCTTCCTTGAACCGCTGCCAGCCCTCACCTCGCCGGGCTGGTGGATGGCGCTCGCCCGTTCAGTAGCCGGGGGCCGAGGCTGGGCCATCCTCGCCGCGGTCCGCCGCCGCCTCTCCTGACCCGGTCGCCCGCTGCCCCCGCCGGGCGAGGGCGCGGAACACGGCCTCCCATCGCCCCGGGTAGCTCCGGTGCGAACGGAGGTCCGGTACGAACCCCAGGTCGAGGTAGATCGCGATCGCGGTGAGCCGGTGGTCGTCGGTGTAGAGGTGGACCGGCCGCCGCCCGGGTAACGCCAGCGCCGCCCGCAACGCCCGAATCACCACGGCCCGCCCGAGTTCTTTCCCGCCGTGCGCCGGGTGCCGCGCCACCCAGGCCAGCTCCAGCGCTGGCTTCCGCCGCAACGACCGGGCAAGGATCCCGGTAGCGGCGACCAGCTTCCCTTCCTGGACGGCGAAGAACTGCGCCTCCCGCAGGAGCCCGCGCGTCTCGGCAGCGAGCCGGGCCGGGGTCCAGGACCCGAAGGCCCCGGAGGCATTGAGGAGATCGACCCAGCCCTCGTCGTCACCGGGCCGCCATGCCCTGATCTCATATCCTGCCGGCGCTTCGATCTCGGTCGGCGCGGCTGGCCGGGCATAGCGCATCAGGAGGCCCGGCCGCTGGCGGCGGAGCAGCATCCACACTCGCCAGATGGCGACCCGGACGGTCCTGGGTGTCCGCCGACGCAATGCCGCCCGGGTTCGTTGCACGGCCATCGCCGCATCATAGGCGACACCGGCAGGGGAAGGCTCCGATGCCGGAGGGAGAGCGCCGGCGTAGACTGAAAGCCAGTCCACTCCGCGAGACGCCTCATTCACGCTCAAGAGACCATCCGCGCCGGCGTCATAGGCTTCGGGTACTGGGGCCCGAACCTCGCGCGCAACATCGCCGCCTGCGACGAGATGGAGCTGGTGTCTATCGCCGAGGCGCGAGCGGACCGAAGGAAGGCGGCCTCCCGGGCTCACCCCGCCGCCGCCGTGTCCCCCGACGCCTCGACCCTCATCGCCGACCCGGCCCTCGACCTCGTCGTCCTCGCCACCCCTCCCGAGACACACTTCGAACTGGCGGCCGAAGCGCTCCGCGCCGGCAAGCACGTGCTCGTCGAGAAGCCTTTCGTCACCAGTGCCGCCGACGCAGAGGAACTGGTGCTGCTCGCCGATCGCTGCGGGCGCCGTCTCCTCGTCGACCATACCTTCCTCTTCACCGGCGCCGTCCGGAGGATCCGTGACGACCTCGCGAGCCTCGGCGACCTGCTCTACTACGACGCCACCCGCACGAACCTCGGCACCTTCCAGGCCGGCACCGACGTCCTCTGGGACCTCGCGCCGCACGACATCTCGATCCTCCTTTCCCTGGTGGACCGGCCGGTCGAGCTCGTCGCCGCGATTGGCGCCCGCCACGCCCAGGCGTCCGGGCCAACGATGGCCTACATCACGCTCCGGTTCGCTTCCGGGCCGCTGGCCCACATCCACGTCAACTGGATGGCCCCCGCGAAGGTCCGGCGCACGATCATCGGCGGCTCCCGGCGCATGCTTGTCTACGACGACGTCGAGTCCAGCGAGAAGCTCAAGGTGTATGAGTCGGCCGGGACGGCCGGCCTTGGCCCGGGCGAGGACATGCTCCGCCGGATGGTCGACTACCGCGTCGGCGACGTCGTTTCGCCCCAGCTCGACCCAGCCGAGGCGCTGGCGACAGAAGTTGCCCATGTGGCCCGCGTGTTGCTCCACGGCGAGGCGCCCGTCTCCGATGCCCGGCTCGGCCTGCGGGTGGTCCGGGTCATCGAGGCGGCCCAGCGTTCGATCGCCGGCGATGGCATCCCTCTCACGGTGGACCTCTAAGATGCCTGACCTCCACGGCGCCCGAATCCTGATCACCGGCGGCGCGGGCTTCGTCGGTTCCCACATCGCCGACCAGGTGCTCGCCGCCGGGGCGGCTTCGGTCGTGGCCCTCGACGACTTCTCCCGCGGCCGCGCGTCCAACCTCGACTCGGCGCGTGGCACCGGCCGCCTCGAGGTCGTCGACGGCGACCTCCGCGACCGCGCGCTCGTCGATCGCCTCACTGCCGGCGCCGACTTCGTCTTCCACCAGGCGGCGCTCCGCATCACCCAGGCGGCGGAGGAACCCCGGCGCGCGGTCGAAGTGATGGTGCTGGGGACCCAGCACGTCCTCGACGCGGCGGTCGCCCACGGGGTCGGGAAGGTGCTTTCCGCGTCGAGCGCGTCCGTCTACGGCGAGGCCTCCTACCTGCCCATGGATGAGGCGCACCCCTTCAACAACCGGACGCTTTACGGCGCGGCGAAGATCGCGAACGAGCAGATGCACCGCGCCTACGCCGAGATGTTCGGCCTCCGCTACGTGATGCTCCGGCCGTTCAACGTCTATGGGCCGCGCATGGACGTCCACGGCGTCTACACCGAGGTGATGGTGCGCTGGCTCGAACGGCTCTCCCGCGGCGAACCCCCGCTCATCTTCGGCGACGGGCGCCAGACCATGGACTTCGTCGCCGTGGAGGACGTCGCCCGCGCCTACGTCCTCGCGGCCGCTTCGCCGGTCACGGACGACGTCTTCAACGCCGGAGCCGGCGTCGAAACCGGCCTCCTCGAACTGTGCGGGCTCATGTCTGGGGCGATGGGTTCGGAACTCCAGCCCGAATTCAGGCCGGCCCGCACGGTCAACGCCGTCAGCCGCCGTTGCGCCAGCACCGTGCGGGCGCGGGATGCGCTCGGGTTCGAGGCTGCGATCCCGCTCGGCGAGGGCATCGCGGCGCTGGTGGCATGGTTCCGGCAGGAGCAGCTCGCCCTGCCCGCGGCGACATGATCCCCATCACCCGTCCCGTTGTGGGCGACCAGGAAGTCGCCGCCGCGGCCGCCGTCATCCGCTCCGGCTGGTTGACCCAGGGCGCGAAAGTGGCCGAATTCGAGCGGGCAGTTTGCGCCTACGTGGGTGCGGGGCATGCTGTCGCCACCTCCAGCTGCACGGCCGCGCTCCACCTCGCCCTCGTCGCCGCCGGGGTTGGTCCTGGCGACGAAGTGATCTGCCCCTCCCTCAGCTTCATCGCCACCGCGAACGCGGTCCTCCACGCCGGGGCGACGCCGGTCTTCGTCGACATCGAACCCGCGACCCTCAACATCGACGCCAGGGCGGTCGAAGCGGCCATCACCCCGAGGACCGCCTGCATCATGCCTGTGGACCAGCTGGGCCTCGCCGCGGACATCGACGCGATCGGCGCCATCGCCCGGCGCCACGGCCTGCCCGTCGTCGAAGACGCCGCCCCCGCCCTCGGGGCGAACGTGGGGGCCCGGCGCGTCGGCTCGCTGAGCACCCTCACCTGCTTCAGTTTCCACCCGCGCAAGGTGATCACCACGGGCGAGGGCGGCATGATCACCACCGGTGACGAAGGGATGGCCGCGCGGCTCCGCAGCCTCCGCTCGCACGCCGCCTCGACCTCCGACCTCGCCCGCCATGGTTCCGCCGCACCCGACTTCGAGGAGTACCGCGAGGTTGGCTACAACTACCGGATGACGGACATCCAGGCGGCGATCGGCCTCGTCCAGGTGGACCGGCTGGAGGGCATCCTCGCCGAGCGGCGGCGCCTCGGGCTGCGTTACAACACCCTGCTCGCCGGCCTCGTCGTCACGCCGGTGGACGCTCCCGGCCGCGAGCACACGTTTCAGAGCTACTGCGTCCGCCTGCCGGACGCTGCCCGGCGCCCGGCGGTGATGGCCCACCTCGCCGCGCGCGGGATCGCCACCCGCCGGGGGGTCATGGCCATTCACCTCGAACCCGCCTACCGCGGGCGCTTCCCCGGCCTGTCGCTCCCTGAAACAGAGTCGGCGGCGGCGAGCACGATGCTTCTCCCCCTCTTCCCCGGGATGGGAGACGCCGCCCAGGACGAAGTCGTTGCGGCGCTGCGGGAGGCGCTGGGGTGAGGGGGCGTTAGGCCTCGTGCCTCCGGGCGCTGATGACGTAGCCGACGGCTCCCTTGAAGGCCTTGAAGTCGAGCGCGACGTGGAGGACGGTTACGGCCACGGCGGCGACGCAGATCCACCAGTGGATGTCGCCCCACTCGCGCGTCGTCAGGCCCCAGAGCATGATCTTCTCGCCCCTCCCCGGGCTGTCGGGGACCACTCCCAGCGGCTGCCAGAGGAGCACCCCCGTGAGCGCCGCCGGCAGCCAGAGCAGCACCAGGAGGATGTCCGTCAGGGCCCGGGTGTAGACGCGGATCCGCGTCTTGAGCGGGCGACCGTGCTTCGTTCTCGCGTACTTTTCCACTGGCGGTGTCGGCAGAACTGCCACTTTCGACCTCGTTGCCGCGGGGGCGGCGCTTGTTCCGGACCCATCGGGCCCAAGCCCGAGGGTATCGGGGAGCGGCTCGGCGTCACAGGCCCAGAGGGCGCGAATACGCGTCCCCCTGCGGACCGCTCTCACGGCGGCCCGAGGCGAGAGACATACCCGCTGCCAGTGGAACCGGATCGACGCGAGGTTCGTCGTAGATGGTGTGGGTACGGACGAACGGCGGAGACTAACGCGGCGCCGGCTGCTGATCGCCGCGACCGGCGGGGCGGGAGCGATGGCGGCCTCCGCCCTCGGCGCCGTACTGTTCGGGCGCGGCGGTGGCCACCCGCGGATACCGCCGGAGACCGCCCTCCCGCCGGAAAACGTCCTGCCCGTCCCCGCCACGCCAGAGCCGGCCGCCAGCCCCCAGCCGTACGGCAACCTCTTCTTCCTCGAATCGTCGAGGTCCGTGTTCGAAAGGGTCGAGTTCGCGCCCAATGACGTCATCGGCTGGCGGACCGGGGTCTTCTTCATGGACACGGGGACGGGGGCGATGACGGGCTACCGCCTCCGGGACGAATTCCAGGGCCATGGAAACCAGGTGACGGTCGCCGGCCCCCGCTTCGTCCTCGCACGGGACTCCCGGGACGGCTCATCGTTCCTCCTCGACCGGACGACGGGGCAGGAGCGGCGCTGGGATGGCCAGCGTTGGGAAGTCGTGGCGGCAACAGAGACCTTTCTTGTGTTCGCGGAAAGAAAGGAGGGCAGCCAAACAGGGCGGCATGTCATCGCCCGGGCCGACCTGGCGGAGGGGGTGGAGTACAACTCTCGCGACACCGTCTGGACCTTCCGGCTGACACGAGGTGGCCGCGCCGCTGTGACCTCACACGGGCGGCCGAACGAGGTGGTACTGGTGAACCTTGCCGATGGCACGTCGGCGGTCGTCTTCACCGCCCCCGTGGAGCTGGATGGGAAGCCCGCCATCTCCGTGCAAGCACTGGAGGGGACCGCCGACTCGTTCACCGCAATCGTCGAGTACTATCGCTCACCTGCTGGCGCCGAGGGCCCTCCCGGCACGCCCGTGTTCCTCACCCAGCACGTCTCCTGGGACGGGGCACTCCTCGACTCGTCGGTTGGCCTGTCCCCGGTCGAGAGCACCAGCCCCGACGGCCGTCACGTGGTCCGCGAGACGCTGCTTCACTTCAAGCCCTTCATGGGTGAGGGGAGCGGCGAGATCTGGCCCGCCACTGTCCTGTTCGATGCCGCTGGCCGCGAACTCCTGCGGCTGCGCTCGGCCGGGCTTTCCTACGGCGACAACCTGCCCCGGAACCGCTGGCTTGCGGACAGCTCCGGTTTCGTCGCGATCATCCGGGACCCGGGCGAGCCTCCCGTGCCATTGCTCCCGTACCGCTATGCCGTCGTCTCGCTCAAGGGCGAGATCGACATCCTGCCGATGCCGCCGGTTGGCACGGAGGCGTGGCATACCCGTCCCAACATCAACGGCCCCGTGCCCTCGCCGCTTGACCCGGACCTTCTCTGCTTCGGTCGCGGCTACCTCTACAACCGCCGGACCGGGCTCTGGTTCATCCCCAGGCTCACCGACCCGAACGGCCCGGCCCACCTCTTCCCGAACGACTCCCCATGGGCGGCTGCGCCCGGCGAGATGGTTTTCGCGCCGGGCCATGGCGGTCACGGCGGTTTCTATGCTCCCGCCCTCCTTGCGCCATTCCTCGAAGCGGCGCCGTTTCCCGCGGACCCGCCGATGCGCTTCCGCGTGGAACGTACGGGCGCCTGCCTGAATCTGCGGGAGAAGCCCGGCGAGGCGGAGCCGATTATCACCTGCCTCCCGGAAGGCACGGTCGTTGAGCTCGACCTGGCCGGCCAGATCCTTGATCCGCGTTCGTCGCAGCCCACCAGCTACGTCGAGAGCCCTGCCGGCACCTGGGCTCGGGTCGCCGTCCCCGGCGGCCGCCAGGGCTGGGTGGCGACGGACTACCTGGGCTGGGCTCCGGCCGCGGATTCAGGTTTGCGGTAAGCGTGGCCCGTCCAAGGCGCAGGGTCTGGGGCAGGCACCGCACCGGGGAGGCGGCCCGGCCCGAAAGAGATGGTGCATCACGTCTGCTAGCATGGTGACATGCGCCGCACCACTATTTCGCTCGACGACCACCTCCTCCGAGACCTTCATCGGATGGCTACGGAACGGCAGACGTCGATCGCTGCGCTCGTCCGGGAGGCCCTGGAGGAGAAGCTGTTGACCTTCCGGCCGCGTCCTCGCAGCCTGGGTATCGGTGCGTCCGGCCACCGGGACACCGCCGCCCGCGCGGGCGACACACTGGTTCTCCTCCCCGAGCCACCGGGGAGATAGCCCCTACCCGTAGACGAATTCGGGGCCGTCGAGGTCGATGACGGGCAGTTCGTCCTTTTCGCGCCAGTAGTCCTGCGAATGCTGCCATTCGGGCTTTTCGCCGCGCTTGGGCAGGAGGTCCATCGCCCGCATCAGGTAGCCGGGGTTGAAGTTCTCCGGGTCGATCCAGGGGAGGAGCTTCATGTCCTTGTCTTCTGGCCGGAGGGCCACTTCCACCCGCTTCGCCCCCCGCTTTTCCATGTGCGCGAGGAGGCGGCAGACGAAGTCGGCGAGGAGGTCGGCCCGCAGCGTCCAGCTCGCCCGGAAGTAGCCGAACACCCAGAGCATGTTCGGGATGCCCGTGAACATCATCCCGCGATAGGTGATGGTGTCGTTGAAGACGAGCGGCTTGCCGTCGATCTGGAACTTGATGTCGCCGAGGACGTTCATGTTGAAGCCGGTCGCCGTGACGATGATGTCGCCCTGGAGCTCTTCGCCCGACTTCAGGCGGATGCCACGTTCGGTGAACGTCTCGATCTCGTCCGTGACAATCGAAGCCTTGCCGGCGTTGATGCCCTGGAAGATGTCGCCATCGGGCACGAAGGCGATGCGCTGGCGCCAGGGACGATACCGCGGGGTGAAGTGGGTTTCGATGTCGAAGTCGGGGCCAAGGTAGGCGCGGACGCCACCGATCAGCTCCCGCTTCACCGCCTCGGGCTCTTCGAAGGCACGCTTTGTGAAGGCGGCCTGGTCGAAGAGGATCTTCCGGCGGACGATCTCGTGGATCCAGGTCTCGTCGATGCCCAGCTCGCGCAGCGTCTCGGCGAGGTCGTTCTGGTTGCGCCCGGGGATGAAGTAGGTGGGCGAACGCTGGAGCACGGTGACGTGGGCGCAGTCGGCCGCGATCGCTGGGACGAGGGTGGCGGTCGTCGCGCCGGAGCCGATGACGATGACGTGCTTGCCCTTGTAGTCGAGGTCTTCGGGCCACGTCTGGGGGTGGACGATCTGCCCCTGGTAGCGGTCCATGCCCGGCCATTCGGGGGTGTAGCCCTGGGAGTGGCGGTAGTAGCCCTGGCACATCCAGAGGAAGTTGGCGGTGAAGCGCCGCGTCTCGCCCGTGTCCGCCCGGGTCGCCTCGATCGTCCAGAGGTTCTCTTCGCTCGACCACTGGGCGGAGGTGATCTTGTGGTTGTAGCGGATGTGGCGACCGAGGTCGTTCTCCTCGATCACTTCGCCCATGTACTTGCGGATCTCTTCCGCGCTGGCGATCGGGGCGCCGACCCAGGGCTTGAAGCGGTAGCCGAAGGTGTAGAGGTCGCTGTCGGAACGGATGCCCGGGTAGCGGTGCATCCACCACGTGCCGCCAAAGCTATCGAGCGCCTCCAGGACGACGAAGCTGGTGCCCGGCCGTTGCTTCGTGAGGTGGTAGGCCCCCCCGATGCCGGAGATCCCTGCCCCGACGATGAGGACGTCGAAGTGCTCGGTCCTGGCCTCCCCTGGCCTGGCGGTCGTCTGGCTTGCGGTCATTCAGTCACACCTGTCCCTGGCGCCGCTCGTGGCGGCCGAATGTGGGGGACGTTCCCATCCCTTTGGCCATGCTACCACGGCCACCCGGACGTAATTTCGGGTCCGATCGGTCCCTCGGGGGGGCGGACTTGCGAACACCGGAATCGCAATCGTGACGGTGCTCAGGCGGCGCGTGCTGCCGCGGCTGAATCAGCCGGGACGCGGCCCGAGAAGGTCCCAACGATTTCCGGCGACGTCCAGGAAGACGGCCACTCGCCCGTACGGTTCGTCTCGAGGCAGTGTCACAAACTCAACCCCGTTCGCCCGAAAGCGGTCGTAGCTCGCCTCGAAGTCTTCGACGCGCAGAAAGAATCCGACTCGACCAGCAGCCTGGTTCCCGACAACTTCACGTTGCTGAACGCCGTCTGCCTGCGCCAGCAACAGCCCGGTCTCGCCGCCAGGGAGTCGGACGACCACCCACCGCTTCGCCCGCCCGTCGTTCGTCAGGGCGGGCGAGTCCTCGTCCAGCGAGAAGTCCAGCCGATCGACAAAGAAGCGAATGGCGGAGTCGTAGTCGTCCACGACCAGTGCTACCAGTTCGAGGAAAGACATCGTCCCGGGATCCTGCAACGTTTGGGGCTACCGAACCATCACGGGTCCGTCATTCATCCGATTTCACGGCGACGATCACAATGCTCCAGCCGTGCCCCGCAGTTCCCGGCGCTCGCGCGGGGCGCTGTGGTCTTGACCGCCCCATTGAAAGCGCCGTCCGCTGGCTCTATCGTCGCCAGCATCCCCGGAGGTGGCGGATGGCATCAGCAAGAGACCAGGTACTGGCCGCGGAGACGCGCGCGGCGCTCCTCCCGGGCGTGAATGAGCGCTTCAGCGGCTGGGGCATCATGGGCCTGCCGTTCCGTTCCGGGGACGTGCTCGCGACGCGGCGGTTCCCGGCGTCGTCGATCGGCCCGGGCTACACCTCCGTCTGGTATCGCAACCCGGCGGGGGAGTGGACCTTCTACGCCGACGTCCCCCCGGAGACCGCCTGTACCCGCTTCTTCGGCAGCGCCGTGGCCCGCGCGGTCGTGTGCCCCATCGTCCTGGAGTGGACGGGCGAGGACCGCCTCCACGTCGAGGTCCCCGAGGACGGGCTCGCTTGCGACATCGTGGTCGGCCCGACGCTTGCAAGCCGCGCGATGAACCTGGTGTCCGCGGCCTTCCCGGAATGGGCCTGGCGCAACCCGCGGGCACTGAGGCTGACCGCTGCGATGGCTGGCCCGATGCTCGGGGCGGGGAAGCTTTCGATGGCCGGGACCGCCCCGAACCGCCAGGCATTCGTCGCCAATCCCCGCAGGATCTGGGTGGTGAAGGCGGCGCGGCTCAGGGCCGGCGGACGCGAGGTCAACGAGCCCGGGCCGGTGACGCCCCAGGCGCAGCTGGGCGACTTCCGCATCCCCCAGCGCGGAATCCTCGCGATCGGGAACGCTGGATTCGACGCGCTCGACCCGGCCCTCCATTCGACGGCAGTCAGCAGCGCCGGCACGTAGTTCGCCATATCATCTCTCCCGGGCGCGGCCCCATCGCCGCGGCGAGAAGGCGAGGGAGCAACGATGACTGAGCAGGGGCCTGCCTATCTCATTCGCAACGGCGCCGTCGCCGAGATCGTCCTCAACCGGCCGGAGCGGAAGAACGCCGTCACGGGGCCGCTCGTCGCGGCGGTCCGCCAGGCGCTGGCCGAAGCCGAGGCGGACGAAGGGGTACGCGCTGTCATCCTCCGCGGGGCGGGCGGTTCGTTTTGTTCCGGGCTCGACCTGAAGGAGTTCAACGCGGAGCCGCGGCCTGAGTGGGCGCCGGGCTTCCAGGCGGGTTGGCGGGGCCTGCATCAGCAGCTCTTCGACTTCCCGAAGCCGGTTATCTGCGCCCTCGAAGGCTACGCCATCAACGCCGGCTCGGCGCTCGCCCTCGCGGCGGACTTTCTGGTGACGGGGAGGGAGGCGTTTCTCCAGGTGGGCGAAGTGCGGCAGGGGAGGCCGGCGCCGATGAATCTTGCCTGGCTTCGGTTCAAGTTTGGTGACGCCATCACCCGGCGAGTGACGCTCCTCGGCCGCCGGATCCCAGGCCCGGAGCTGGAGCGGCTGGGCATCGCCTTCCAGTGTGTGGACGACGCGGCGGTCCTGGACACTGCCCGGGCGATCGCGGCCGAACTCGCCGAGATGCCGCCCGCTGGCCTGGCGACGACGAAGGCCGCCCTCCGCGCCCTCGACCTGCCGGGCGGGCCGAACTCCTGGTTCGAACTCGCCGGGCGCGCCGTCGCCGGGGCCGCGCCCGCCGGCCCGATCCCCAGCCTCAAGCGCTGAGGGAGCGCCCCCGCCGGGGTGGGGTCACAGCGCGGTCCCCGAGGCTCCGTCCGCGACCGAAGGGACGGCCTGTTCATGGGCCGGATGGGCCACGAAAACAGGGTCGTCCGGCCCTATCCACGCCCCGTGGCCCCGCCCAGCCTCGATGACCTGCCCGGACGCGGGCAAGTGTCTTTCCAGATGGATGAAAGGAGTCTTCCCATGGGCGAAAAAGCAACAGCAGAGACCGCCGGGGCATCGGGCGGGGCCGTCGTCGGGACTGGGGCACACGTGCCTGGCCTGGCCACGCCCTCGGGGCCGGGTCCGCTGGGGTCGTTCTTCGACGCACCGCCATCGGCCGTGAGCGAGACGCTGGCTCCGCAAACGTCGGGCGCGGTGAGCGGGGTTCGCGAGGCTGCCACGGGCGCGGCCGAGACCACCCGCTCCCGCATGCCGGAGTGATCCTGCCGGGCCGAGGCACCACCGAGGCCTGGGGGCGCTCATGACATGATCCCGCCCCGGGGGAGTCCCGCCCCGCGAGATCGGCTCGCCCTCCTCGTCGAGGGCGGACTTCCCCGTGGGCCGGACTCGCCGGCGTCGCTGGTCGGTCTCGAGCACGAGTACGTGCTTCGGCGTGGCGAGACAAAGGTCGACTTCCGCTCGCTCATCCACGCCCTCCCCGTCGACGGCCTCCGGCTCGATCCCGGCGACATCAACGCCTACCGGTGCGCGTCGGGGATGGTTCTCACCTGCGACGACGCCGAGGCCGAGATCGCCAGCCCTCCCTTGCCGGTCTCGCCGCGATTCCCGGAGAGAGTTGTCGAGTGGTCGACTTTCGGCGGGCAAGAACTCGGGCGGCTCCTGGCTGGAACCGCAGAGGTTGAGGGCTACTCCACCCACTTGAGCGCAGCGATGCCCTCGAACATCAACGATGCGGTGTGTTCGCTCTACGCGAGGACGTTTGCACCCGCGCTCATGCTCCTGATCGACCGCCCCGACTCGCACGGCATCTTCATCCGGCCGCGGCCGGCACGCGCTGAGTTCTGCGGGGAGTTCGTCACCGGGGACCGCCTGGCGGCGACGGCTGCCTTCGTAGCCGGGAGCGCCCGCGCCTGTGCCAACGCGGTGGCCCGCGGGCACCCCGGCGCCTCGGGGGCATTGCCGCCGGAACTCCGGGCGTCGCCGGGGTCCGCGCCGGATCGTTTCGGTCTCTACCTTCCGCGGACCGCCTTCGGGGACGATCTCTATCGCAACGGCCGGAGGACGACGTTGCACCGGGCCGGCGGCGGCACCATCACGGCCCAGGAGCAGCTGGAAAGTGCGTGGGAGTCGGCTCGGACCGCCCTTCGGGGGAGTGCCAGCGACGCGGATCTCGCGACGATGGACCGGATCGTCAGCGGCGCGGATGGGCTTGGTGTCGAAGGTCAGCAGGAGACGGCCGCCTCCTGCCATGAGCCGCCCCCCGGAAACGTGCTCGGCGCGGTCACCAGCGCGCGGGCGAGGGCAGGGTTCACGGTCGCCTGCGCCGCCGCTACCTGGGACTGGTCGCTGTTCCGCCTGGCCTCGGGGAGCCGACAGGCGTACCTGCTCATCCCCCGGCGGCCCCTCGCCCGGTTCCTTGAACTGCTTGACGCCGGGGACCTGGACGAGGTGCTGCTGGCCTGCCTGGACGCTCCCGGCGAGACGATCCTTGCCAGTCATGCCCAGACGCGGGAAGTCGGCGTCTTCAGCGCGGTTGGCCCAACCGCGGGCCTGCTTGCACCCGAACGGGAGCCGAGCACGTCGGCCGCCCTCGAACTGAGCACCGCCGCGCGGGCCGTGGAAGCCGCGGCAGCCATCGAAGGCGCAACCCGGCCCGGGAAGCGGCCCGGGAAACGCAGCACTCCGGTTCCGCCCGAAACCGTGCCGGCGCCCCCTCCGCCTCCGTCGTTGCCGCTGCGCCGGGCCTGGCGGCGGCCGCTCATGCCGCTTGTGGTCACCCTGGGGGCGCTCGTCCTCCTGGCTGGCGGCGTCACGACGGTCGTGGTCGCCACCAACAACGGTGGCGGGCCGTCACCCTCGCCGACCGCCACGTCCGGGTCCCCGAACGCCGAGTCGCCCCAGTCCGGCGCGACGACCACAACGGCCCCGTCCCGGACGGCACCTGGCGGCGCTTCCCCCACAGCCACCGCGACATGTGCGCCAAATGCCGACTGTCCGGGTACTTCTCCGGTGCCATCGCAGACCGTCCAGGGGGGCTCGGGCTGCCCGTCCGGCCCGAATTGCGTGAATGGAACCCCGGTGTCGCCGCAGGCATCGCCCACTTCGCCGAATCAACCACCCCTGCAGGCATCACCCACGGCGACGAGCGGCTGTACGCCAGGGCCGAACTGCCCGAACGGCACCCCGTTGCCGGGGCCCACGCCCTCGCCGACTTCGGCCAATCCGCCACCCGTGCAGCCGACGCCGACCGCGACCGAGGGGTGCACGCCCGGGCCGAACTGCCCCAACGGCACGCCCCTGCCACAGCCCACTGCCACGGCGACCACGCCGAGCCAGCCCCCGCCGCAACCAACGCCGACGCCGACCTCACCCAACCAGCCGCCGCCTCAGCCAACGCCGACGCCGACGCCGACCTCGCCCAACCAGCCACCGCCGCAGCCAACCCCGACGCAGTGCATACCCGGGCCTAACGACCCCTGCCAATGACGCGCACCGCCGGGCGCCTCCCCACCCCGCCGGTTACGGCCGCCGCCCGAAGGTCCCTGCGAGGTACCGCGGCGAGCGGACGAAGTCGGAGATCATCGCCAGCGCCTGAAGGCGGCCAACCCACGGGTCGCGGGGGTCGGAGAAGGGATCGACGAGATGCCCCCGGTGGTCCCGGCGCCACTTTCGCCACTCGCGGGCTTCGCGTCGCGTCATCCCGCCGGAAAGGCGCTGCCCCAGGAGCATCACCTGGAAGGCGAAGCCCAGGCAGAAGACCGCCTCCAGGTCGCCCTGTTCCGCGTCTGCCCGGGCGATCTCCTCGTCGAGGCGCTCCCACTCTCCGAGCCCGGCAAGATAGGCCAACCAGGGGAGCGGCATCCCGCGGGCGATTTCGAGCGTCATGCCGTTGTAGAAGCGGGGGTTGAAGTCGATGAGGAGGTGCTCTTCGCCGACGGTGAGGAACTCCGCCTCGAAGACCCCGTAGTAGCCCACCGAGCGGCAGAGTTGCAGCACCCGCGCTCGCAATTCGGGCACGACCTCGTCCGCGGCGAAGCAGAGCCCGTTGCCGATGCGCCGCGGGTATTGCAGCAGCGTGCGCTTCGCCCGCATCACAGAGGCCCCGCTCGGGGAGATGAAGCCGCAGAGGTGGTAGAGCGAACCCGTGCGGAACGGGTGGTACTCCTGGACCAGCGGGAGGACCACGTCGGGGTCGGCCGCGACCGTCTCTGGCGTGTAGTGGAGGAGGCCGCGGAACTCGTCGAGCGCCGCCGGGAGGCCGGCAGGGTCCTGGGCGACGATGGCGCGGACCCAGTGGCGGCCGCCGGCGCGGCCCTGTGGCTTCACAACAACCGGGAAGCGCAGGCCCTCGACCAGGCTGTCGAGCGGCTGTTCGCCGTCGACGACCACCGTGCCGGGAGTCGGGATGCCGAGCCTGGCGCACTCCTGGTAGAGCAACCGCTTGTTCAGGAGGCCGTAGATCGCGTCGTGGCCGGGGAGCGAGAAGCGCAGCGGCGGGAGGTGTTCACGGTTTCGCGACGCCCAGAGCACCGTCCCGTCGCTGCCGGGAATGAGCACGGCGCCGGGGAACTGGGTTGCGATGGAGCGGACCGCGTCGAGCGGCGCGCCCTCGCCCTGATCGAGGTAGGGCAGGGGCACGGCCGTGGGCGCTGCCCTCCGGAACGGCTCGAAACGGCCCGGCGGGCGCACGAGCACGCGCACACCGTGGGCCTGGAGGATCCTGATCGCGTCCATGTTGGGGACGAGGAGGAGCGCGGGCGGCACTTCACCCATCAGAGGAGCCCAGCGCCGAAAGGCGGCCCTGGCGGAGCCGGAGGAGGGTGGTCCCCACGGTAGTTCGCACCCGCTCTTCCAGGCGCTGGGCGGCTGTCTGGACGCCGAGCGGCCCGAGGACGCGGGCATGCGTGGCGTAGGACCACTTGTACCGCTCCGCCCCGCCGAGGAAGTCGAACTGCTCGTCGCCTGACTCGAAGCTCTCCCGCAGGAGGTGATGCAGCAGCACGGTCCCGGGCGAGTACCGGCCGAGATCCGGGTCGTGCGCGACGAGCCGGGCATAGAACCGCCGATTCCAGCGGTACCCGGCGTGCCCGGCGACCACGCGTCCGCCTGCGCGGACGGTGGAGACCAGGAGCACTCCCTCGTCCCGGAGCGCCTCGTAGAACTTCCGCGAGGCCGCCGGCGCGAACGGGTCCGGGTAGCCGGAGCGCCGGTACTGACGGGACTTCCAGTTGAAGAGGGCCGGGAGCACGTCCGGGCCGGCGTCGTCGAGGACGAACTCCACCTCGCCCACGTCCCGCGCCAGCCCTCTTCCCCCGCGCGCCACGGTGGCCCACGTCGCCGGGTAGGGGCCGCTGCGCCTGGACTGCTGGTATGCCTCGAACGACGCAACCCCTCGCCAGTCGACGAACGGCGCCGGGTACAACGGCCACTTCAGCGTCTCCTCTGGCGCGGGCACCACGCCGTGCACAACCTTCGCGAGGAACCTGTGCTGGCGGGAGCACGGCGTCCCGGGCGGGAGCGGCTCATAGGAGAAAGGGTGCGTCCACTGTGCGTCGATCACGCGCCCGCGCACCGTGAGCACCCGGAACGGGAGCCCTTCGACTTCGACCGTCTCCAGCGCCCAGGGTTGGCCGGGGAAGTGGCATCGCGCGACGGCGCCCAGGAATGCCTCGGAAGAGAAGAACGGCGTGTCGCACACGGGAAAACCCTAGCGGCTGGCCCCCGAAGAATCCACGGCGGAGGCCGCGGCGTCGACCGTTGCCCGCCGATCCGGCCCGCGGAGTGCGCGGACCGCCGCCGCGAGCGTGTCCGCGTCGATATCCTGGCGGACCGCGGCCGCAACGAGATGGGTTTTGAGGTAGACGGCTTCGGGGAACGACTCCCAGGGGCACTGCGGATGGAAGCGAAACCACCACCGCTGCGCCGGGATGCCGCGGGCTTCGAGCACCGTCACCAGGCGTTCGGGGTCTTCCGCGAGGAAGGGGAAGACAAGGGGGACGGTGCCCTCGGGAAGGCGCGCGAAAAGCGGCCGGAAGCCCTCCCCCGGGAAGGCGTTTTCGAGGATGGCGGAGAAGTTCTCTCGCCGCCGGGCGGTGACTTCGGCGGGGTTGGCGCGGGCCGCCACCCGCTCTGCCAGCAGCGACATGCCTCCCCGTTCGTGCCACGCCGGGACGAACCGGTGTTCCAGGGGCAGGAGCGGCCCCGGGAGGTCGACGCCGGCGCCTGGTGGTTTCGCCGGTACTACAGGCGCCGCGCGTCCGCTGCCGACGTGCGATCGGAGCGCGTGGTAGGCGCGGGACGGGGTGTGTCGCCAGGTCGCGACCGAGGGCGGGAGGAGCGTATGGCGGAGTGCCCCCCGTGGCCCGGGCAGGTCCGGCCGGTTGAGGACGAGCGCCGCGCCATCGCCGATTGGGAGGGTCTTCCGGAAGCTGAAAACGGCGATGTCGCCCAGGGTGCCCAGCGGCTGGCCGTCTTCGTAGCGGCCGAAGAGTCCGTGGGCGCAGTCTTCGATGAGCGTGACGCCGCTGCTCTTGCAGGTCGCGGCGAGTTCCCGCGCATGCTTCTGGGGGAAGCCCAGGTAGTGGGTGAGGTAGAGCGCTTTCGTGCGGGGCGTGATCAGCGCCGCGATCTCGGCCGACCGGGCGTCCAGGGCTTCGTCGACGTTGTAGTAGACGAGCGTCAGCCCCGCCTGGATGAGGGGGTCGATCTCCGAGCCGCAGTTGTAGGCGGGGACGAGGACTTCGTCGCCCGGCCGCAATCCCAGCACCTGGACGCCGTACCAGATGGCCGTCCGGGCCAGGCCGAAGGTGTGCATCCTCGGACCCGAGAAGGGAAACATCGCGGCTGCGCCCCGGTTCGGGAGCAGTGCCCGCGGGTCGAACGAGACGCCGGGGTAGAGGCCGGCCCTGGCCATTGGCTCACACCCTGGTGGGGATGACAGGCAGCTTGCCGACCGCGCCGCGGAATAGCAAGCGCGGCGGCGAACCGGCCAGCGGCCTCCTCCTATACCAGGTTCCAGAGGTCGACGGCGGTGCCGCCGATGACCTTCTTGCCGACGTCAGGCCCGCAGGCGGCGATGACGTCCCGCACGGTCTGGGCCGAGTAGCCGAGCGTGCTCTCCGGGTGCGGGTAGTCCGAGGCCCAGATCGCCTTGCCGTGCCCCACCTGGTCGATGAGCTGCATGCCGACGGGGTCTTCCTGGAAGGTGGCGTAGCAGTTCTGCCACCAGTAGTAGCTCGGCATGTTGGCGAGCTTCGGGTTCACTTCGGTTTCGAAGTCGCGGTAGATGCGGTCGGCGTCGAAGAGGGCGGCAGGCACCCAGTGGACGCCGCCCTCCGTGAAGACGACCTTCAGTTTCGGGTGGCGTTCGAGGATGCCGGAGAAGGCGAGGAGGCCAAAGAGCCGCCGGAAGGGCGAGAACTGCTGCATCTGGAAGGTGCCGAGGGCGCCGAGCCCGCGCGTCTGGACGTTTTCGCCGATGTGGAAGGACAGCGGGTAGCCGCTCTCTTCGATGGCGTCCCAGAGCGGCTCGGAGGCGCGGGAGTTGTAGTACACGCCCGGCGGCGAAGAGGGGATCTCGATGGCGTGGTAGCCGAGGCCCTTCAGCTCCTGGAGGTTGTCCTTCGCCTTCTCGGGCTCCCACCAGTTCAGGATGCCGACGCCGTAGAACCGATCAGGCGCGAACTTGCAGTAGTCCGCCAGCCATTCGTTGTAGGTTTTCATGCAGGCGTCGCGGAGTTCGAGGTCCTGAAGGCCGGCGAGCGAAAGCGTCCGCTGGGGGAAGATGATCTCCTTGTCGACGCCCTCCGCGTCGATGTCGCGAATCCGGACGTGGGGGTCGCGCATCCCTTCGCGGCCCTCGACGAGCATGGTGTTCAGGCCGGGGGTGTCGAGGAGGCGTCCTTCCGCTTCGAGGTGGCTGAAGCCGTCGTCGTCGTAGTAGAGGCGGGGCGCGCGGTCCTTGAATCGGTCTGGGAGGCGGTCCTTCCAGAGGTCCTCGGTCTCCATGATGTGGCTGTCGGCCGAGACGACGACCGACCCGGCGGGCAGGGGGTCGCCCTGCGGCGGGATTTCCCGCTCACGGGGCCACGCGATCGTGGTGCCCGCGGCGGATGGGAGCATGACTCCGGCGTGGACCATTTCTGTGCCTCTTCCACGGAAGTGATGGGCGGGAGTCTACCAGAAGGAGCCTGCCGGGCGTCACCCCGGCTGCCCTGGCGCGAGCGCCGTGGCGAGGGCGAAGAAAACGGCCTCGCGGCGCCCGTAGGAGCCGGGGATGGGGCCCTTCAGCTTTACCGTTTGCCGTCTTGAGCGCTCGCGAAGCGTTGACGACCGGCCGCGACCGGGGCAGAATCCGGCGCTACGGCAGTTCAAGACGAACGGCCACGGATGGGAGGATCCAATGAATCCAAACAAGGAACTCTGGGAGAAAGGCGACTTCACTCGCATCGCACGGAGCATGCGAGAGAGCGGTGAAGCGCTCGTCAACAGCATCGGGGTCACCAAGGGGCTCAAGGTCCTGGATCTCGGGTGCGGCGATGGGACCACGGCACTGCCGGAGGCGAAGCTCGGAGCCGATGTCCTGGGCGTCGACATCGCCCAGAACCTGGTTGCGGCCGGGAACAAGCGTGCACAGGAAGCGGGCCTCACGAACTGCAAGTTCCAGGAAGGCGACGCGTCCAACCTGGAGGACCTGAAGGCTGGCAGCTTCGACCTCGTCGTGAGCATCTTCGGGGCGATGTTCGCGCCAAGGCCGTTCGACGTGGCGAAGGAGATGGTCCGCGTGACCAGGCCCGGTGGCCGGGTGATCATGGGGAACTGGATTCCCGGCGACCCGACGCTGGTGGCTCAGATCCTGAAGATCAGCTCGGCCTACTCGCCGCCACCCCCGGAAGGGTTCATCAGCCCCATGACCTGGGGCGTGGAGAGCAACGTGACCGAGCGATTCGCCGCGGCTGGCGTCCCGGCGGAGAAAGTGTCCTTCGCCAGGGAGACCTACACCTTCAACTTTCCCGGCACGCCCTCCGAATTCGTCGCCGCGTTCCGGACTTACTACGGGCCGACGATGAACGCATTCGAAGCCGCGGGGAAGAACGGCCGGGCCGACGACCTGCAGAAGGAACTCGAAGCGCTGTTCGATAGCCAGAACACGAGCAAGAGCAAGGACCTCACGAGCATCCCGGCGACCTTCTTGCGGGTGACCGTTTCGGTCTGACGCCGCGCGGGCCGGTTCGATCAGGGCCTGAACTGGAGCGCCCTTGGCCCGAGCCGGCCCGGCTGCCCGACGATCCGGAAGGCGTTTTCCGCCCACTCGCAGACCAGCCGCCGGGTGTCACGCGGGTCGATCATCTCTTCGATCTGGAAGCGCGAAAGCGGCCCCAGCGGCCCCCTCGCGCTCTCGATCCGGGCGTTGATCTCGGCCCGCAGCGCGGCGGGGTCGGCGGCCTCGGCCAGCTGCCGCTTGTAGGCCGCCTCGATGCCGCCCTCGGGTGGGATCCCGCCGACGTCCGCCGCCGGCCAGGCGACGCGCACCGACGGCCCGGACTTCGGCGTCGCGTAGTTGTTGCCGGCCACGCCGAAGCTCCGCCGCATCAACACCGTGAAGATCGGCACGCTCACCTGGGCGAAGGCCACCATCCACTCCCCGCCCTTGCGGATGGCGCCCAGGGTTTCGTGCTCCAGCCCGACGGCGAATCCGGGGTTGTCGACCAGGTTCAGGACCGGGATGTGGAAGAGGTCGCAGACGTCGAGGTGGCGGGTGAGCTTGCTGCAGCCGTCCGCCGTCAGGGCGCCGCCGTTGACGTGGCGGCTGTCCGAGGCGATGACGCCCAGCGGGTAGCCGTTGAAGCGGACGAACCCGGTCACCTGGTCGGTGCCCCAGAGCCCGCCGGTTTCGAAGAACGACCCCTTGTCCGCCATGAGGCGGATGGCCTCGCGGATGTCGAAGGTGGTCGTCCGCTTCCGGGGGACCAGGGTGAAAAGCTTCTCCTCGCGGCGGCCGGGCGGGTCCGCCGGGTTCGGGGGAAGCACCGGCGGCGCCTCGTAGACGCTCGAGGGCAGGTAGGAGAGGAAGCGCCGCGCCATCCCGGCCGCCTCTTCCTCGGTCTCGGCCAGGTTGTCGACCGACCCGTTGCGGCAGTGGATCTGCCAGCCGCCGAGGTCCTCCTTCGAGATGTCGTAGCCCATCGCGTGGCTCACGACCGGGGGCCCGGCGACGAAGAGCTGGGCGATGTCGCGGACCATCACCGAGAAGTGACCGAGCACGGCTTTCGCCGCGCCGATGCCGACGACGCTCCCGAGGAGCACGTTGACGACCGGCACCGTCGCCAGTTGCTCCGCGAACATCGAGCTCCCGAGGTGCCCGGGGAGGAACGAGCCGCCGCCGCCGGTGACCCGCGGCCTGCCCGCCTTGATCGCGCCGCTGCTCTCCTGGGCGCTGCTTTCGCCTTCCGTCCGCTGGGCCGGCACCATCGCCGCCACGCTGCCGCCGCCGGAGGAGCCGTCCAACAGGCGCACCGACGGGACCAGCATCTCCAGCGAGAGGCGGTCGAGGTAGCCGCTCTTGGCGCTGATCGCGCCGTCGGCGTGCCCGCCGCGAGAGGTGAAGTCGTCGGCGCAGACGATCGCGGCACGGCCCGTGATCCTGCCCCAGCCGCCGACGTGGTTGGCGGGGGTAAAGTCCACGACGTTGCCGTCGTCGTCGTAGGAGGCGAAGCCGGCCACGCTACCAACTTCGCGGAAGGAGCCTTCGTCGAGGAGGAGCGTGATCCGCTCCCGGCAGGTGAGCTTGCCGCGGCTGCGCTGGCGGACCACCCCGGGGTCCTCCGAGCCGGGAGCAAGGCGTGCGTGGGCGAGCTCCTGCAGGGTACGGACCGCATCGAGGGTCGGCGCCCAGGTGCTCTCGCTGCCCTGCGACCTGGCGGTCGTGGCCGGCGCCGCGTCATCGTCGGCCGGCGTAAGAACGGCGACCATCTGCCCCGCCTCGACGCTGTCCCCCGGGCGCAGGCTCGCGAGCGCCGTGACCACCCCCGCGCAGGGGGCGGCCACGACCGTTTCCATCTTCATTGCGGCGATCACGAGGATGGCGTCGCCGGCGGCAACCCGGTCGCCTGCCGCGACGCTGAGCTCAACGACCTGCGCCGTTATCGGTGACTCCAACCAGACCTGGCCCTCCTCGACGTCCAGGGACGGCAAGGCTGCCGGGGCCGCTCCCGGGCGCGTGGCCGTCGCGGCAGCGGAATCCGACGCCAGCTGGTCGAGGAAGGGGAGGGGGCCGCTCCCGTTCGCCGAGGTGCCGTTCATGGCTGCCGCGTGCTCGATCAGGAACGTCGTCCTCGCGTCGCCGCCGCGGAGGGTGGGATGGTTCAGGATCGCCCGGAGCTGTTGGAGGTTCGCCGGCAGGCCCGCTATCTGGAACTCGTTGAGCGCCGCGAGGGTGCGGTCGAGCGCGGAAACGAACGAAGCCGTGGAGTTCGACGTCCCGATGACCTTCGCGAGGAGCGGGTCGAACTGCGGCGGCGGCGTGTAGCCGAGGTAGCCGCAGCCATCCACGCGCACCCCGGGGCCGGCCGGTTCCCGGTAGGAGGTGATGCTGCCGGGTCCTGTCGCCACGACGCGGGCCTGGACAGCGAAGCCCCGCGGCTGGCCGACCGCCTGCTGGTCCCCCAGCCCCAGCGAGGCGAGCGTCGCGCCGGAGGCGATCTGGAACTGCGCCTCAACGATGTCGACGCCGGTCACCTGCTCGGTGACGGTGTGCTCCACCTGGAGGCGGGGGTTGCATTCGATGAAGTAGTGTTCGCCGCTTTCGGGCGCGACGAGGAATTCGACGGTGCCGGCGTTGACGAACCCGGCGGCCCTGGCGAGCCTGGTGGCGTCGGCCAGGATCCGTTCGCGAAGGGCCCTGTCCAGCCCCGGCGCCGGGGCGATTTCCACGACCTTCTGGTTTCGCTGCTGGACCGAGCAATCGCGCTCGTGGAGGTGGACCACGTTGCCGGCGCCGTCCGCCAGGATCTGCACCTCGATGTGCCGCGGCCGGGCGACGACCTTTTCAAGGAAGAGCGAGCCATCACCGAAGGCGGCCGCGGCCTCGCTCCGGCAGCGGAGGAACGACTCCGCCATGTCCTCTGCCCGTTCGACCCGGCGCATCCCCCGCCCGCCGCCGCCGGCCGACGCCTTGAGCATCACGGGGTAGCCGAGTTCGCGCGCCACCGCCGCGGCAGCGTCCGGTGACGCCAGGGCTTCGGCGCTCCCCGGCACCACCGGGATGCCGAGCGACATCGCGAAGGCGCGCGCCCGGACCTTGTCTCCGAAGAGCGAGAGGGCTGCCGGCGAGGGGCCCACGAAGGCCAGGCCCGCGGCCGCGCACAGCTCGGCGAAGGCGGCGTTCTCCGCGAGGAAGCCGTAGCCGGGGTGGACGCAATCGCAGCCGGTCACTTTCGCTGCCCGGATCAGCGCCGCGGCGTCGAGGTAAGCGGCGACCGGATCGCCCGCGTTCGTCCCCGGGCCGCCAAGCTCCACCGCCCGGGTCGTGAACTTCGTGTGGAGGCCCAGGGAGTCGACGGGAGCGTAGACGCCCACCGACTCCATCCCGAGGCCGGACGCCGCCCTGGCGATCCGGATTGCGATTTCGCCGCGGTTGGCGATGAGCACACGCTTGAGGAGTGCCACCCCTGTTCCTGTCTGAGCCATTGCGTCCCCTCTTGCTGCGCCGATTGTCCCGGCGACGGGTTGGACTGCGACTATGTCACCATCCACCGGTCGCCATCAAGACGCGACACAGGAAACGCGGCGGGGGAGCCGGCCGGGGACACCAAACAAGCGCCGGGGCGGGTTGCGGCCCGCCGGGCTCGAATCAAGCAGACAGCCCGGGGCAGGCGACCGGCGCCCGTCCGGAGGAGGTCTCAGCCCGACTTGGCGTATTGACCCACGCTCGCGCCGAAGTCGAGGAAGAGACAGGTTTCGGTGCCCGGGATCCAGGCGTCGTGCCCCGGGGCGATAACCACGACATCGCCCGGTCCGGCCTCAGCCTCGGTGCCGTCATCCATCCGCACGACCATCCGCCCCGCGAGCATGTAGCCCACGTGGGCGGCCTGGCACGAGTTCGTCCCGGCGATGGGCTTGACGTTGACCGACCACCGCCAGCCTGGCTCGAACCTGCCCAGGCCGACTGTCACGCCGGCGACGTTGACGATGTCCATGTGCCCTTTCCCGGCAAATTGCCGGACTTCGTCGGGGGCGCTGAATTTGCCTGCTGCAATACCACTCATGTTCGGGTGCTCCTATCCGAGTTCGGGCGACTCCCCTCCCACGGGGTCCGTCCGCTGGCCGCCCATTACACGCCGCGGAGTAGAGGAATGCAAGGAGTTTGCCGGGGGGAGTCGTCGGGCGACGCGGGTCAGGTGGGGATGGCCGCCGAGAGCGCGAAGCCGAGGGCGAAACAGGCGGGGAAGGTGAACACCCAGGCGAGGAGGATGTTGTAGGCGATCCCCCAGCGCACCGCCGAGAGCCGGCGGGTGGCGCCGACGCCCATGATCGCCGAGCCGATGGTGTGGGTCGTGCTCACGGGGATGCCGAAGCGGGCCGTGACCGCCAGCGTTGCCGCGGCCGCCGTCTCCGCGGCGAAGCCCTGGTAGGTTTCGAGATGGGTGATGTCCATCCCGAGGGTCTTGATGATCCGCCAGCCGCCGGCGAGGGTGCTGATGCCCATCGTTGCGGCTGCAAGCCCGATCACCCAGACGGGGACGCTGAAGTCCTTCGAAGGCGTGTCGTGGTAGATGGCGAGCGCCATCGCCATCGCCCCCATGGCCTTCTGCCCGTCGGAAGTCCCGTGGCTCCAGGCCATGAAGGCCGACGAACAGATCTGGGCATAGCCAAAGTGCCGCCGCATCCCTGACGGCCCCGCGCCCCGGAAGAACCAGAGGATTGTCAGCATGACGAGGAAGGCCCCACCGAAGCCAAGGAGCAGGGAGATACCCATCCCGGTGAAGACCTTCTCCCAGCCGCTCCAGATGAGCGAGTCGAACCCCGCCTGCTGGACCGCTGCCCCCGCCAGCCCCGCGACCAGCCCGTGGCTCTTGCTCACCGGCATGCGCAGGTAGGCGGCGAGTCCGCCCCAGCAAACGACGGCGAGGCCGCCCGCCGCGACCGTCTTCAAGCTCAGCCCGGCGTCGATGTCGATGACGCCTTTGCCGACGGTCGCGGCCACGGCGGTCCCGGAGAGGGCGCCAATGAGATTGAGTGCCCCGGCCATGATCACGGCGGCTGCTGGCGGAAGCACGCGCGTCGACACGACGGTGGCAACGGCGTTGGGGGCGTCAGTCCAGCCGTTCAGGGCTTCGAAGGCGACGAGGATGACGAACGTGATAACCAGGAAGCCGAACGAGTCGGTCATGATGCGTCGCTCGGTCCGTGTATCACGACCGGGTTACCCGTTCTTCAGGACGATGGCTTCGAGGATGTGGGCCACGTTTTCACAGCTGTCGATGGAACTTTCGAGTTCGCTGTAGATCTCCCGCCATTTGATGATGTCGGTAATCGGCATCTCGCCGTCAAAGAGGTGGGCGTTCGCCTGGAGGAAGAGTGAGTCGCCTTCGTTTTCGAGCCGATTTATTTCCTTCGCAAGGACGAGAATCTCCTTGAGCTGCCGCTTGTGGCGAAGGACGTCGATCGCCTTCGCCAGTTGGATGCATTGCAGTCGAGTCAGGTCGGCGAGTCCCAGCGCACTCGGTGTTGGACTGGGAATGCGATACATCGAAATGGATGTGGCGGTCGCCTCGATGTGGTCGATGACGTCGTCCATCCGTTGGGCGAGGGCGACGATGTCTTCGCGGTCCAGCGGCGTCACAAACGTCCTGTTGACGAGCGTGTAGACGTCGTGAGTGATGTTGTCGGCCTCGGACTCTATCTCCTGGATTCGCCTCGTCTTCATCTCGACGTTTTCGAAGTGTTCGAGGAGATCGACCATCTCTTCGCTGGCCTGGACCAGCAAGCGGGCCTGTTCGGCGAAGAGATCGTAAAAGCGGCCATTGCGGGGAAAGATGGAGAAGCGAAGACTCGACATAAATGGTCACCGTGCTCGCATCGCGTGCCAGGAAAGGCCACGCAAAGTCTACTCTTCGCGCATCCGCACGGCTATTCGCGGGGGGTGGGATTGTCACTGCGCCCGGCGCCGCTCCGAGGGCTCCGGCGGCGCGGTTGAGCGCGGAGCCAGCCGAGCCTCGATACTGGCGGGGAGGCGGCCAGACCGCGGCCCCGCGCCGTGCGAGAATGCTCCACGGCGGCCGCCACGAGGCCCGGTGGGAGGGATTCGCTTGCGCGCATTGGCCGGGGTACGCGTCCTCGACTGCACGGGTTTCGTTGCCGGGCCCTACTGTGCCCGGCTCCTCGCCGGGCTCGGCGCCGACGTCATCAAGATAGAGCCGCCGGGGGGCGACCCGGCACGGTCCCACGGGCCGTTCCCGGGGAACCGGCCCCACCCCGAGAAGAGCGCGATCTTCGTCCACCTGAACACGAACAAGCGGGGCGCCGTCCTTGACCTGGGGACGGAAGATGGCCGCGCTGCCTTTCGCGACCTCGCAAGTGGCGCTCACGTCGTCATCGAGGATCGGTCGCCCGGCGAGCTTGCCGCGCTTGGCCTGGGATACGACGTGCTCGCGAAGCACAATCCCGGGCTGGTGATGACCTCGATCACCGCGTTCGGTCAGGACGGCCCCTATCGTGACTACCGCGCCCACCACATCAACCTCTTCAACGCCACGGAAGGGAGCACGGCGGCGCGCGCCCGGGACGGCCGGCCGACGATGGCTGGCGGCTTCCTCGGCGAGTACGACGCCGGCCTGAACGCCGGGGTGGCGACGCTCGCGGCACTCCACGCCAGCCGGCTCAGCGGCCGGGGCCAGCACGTCGACATTTCGAGGTTCGAATCGCTGGCGGCCCTCCAGCGCGTCGACATTTCGATCCAGCGGAACAAGGACCAGGCGGCCGGTTACCGAAACGTCTCCCGGATCGGCGGGCTCGTGCCCTGCAAGGACGGCCACGTGGTCATCATCGCCGTCGAGGACCACCAGTGGACGTCGCTCGCCGAACTCATCGGCCGGCCGGAGTGGACGACGGACCCGCGCTTCACCAGCCGCGAAGAGCGGCCCCGCCACGCGCCGGAGATCCAGCGTGCCATCCTCGACTGGGCGAAGCAGCACCCCAAGGACGAGGTCTACCACCTCGGCCAGGCGGCGAAGGTCCCCGTGGGGGCGGTGCTGAACGTCCCCGAACTGCTGGCTTCGCCCCAGTTGCGCGCGCGGGACTTCTTCCACGAGGTCGACCACCCTGACGCGGGCGCACACCTCCAGCCGGGGATGGGATTCCTGCTGTCGAAGTCCCCGTGGCGGGCAGAACGCCCGGCGCCCCGGCTGGGGGAGCACAACGGGGAGGTGCTGGGGCAGCGACCCTGGGGGCATGCTTCAACCGCTGCTCCCGCCGGACAAAGCCTCCCGGGGGGCACGGCGTCTCACCCCCGCACGAAGGCGCTCGAGGGCGTCCGCGTCGTCGACTTCACCTGGGCCTGGGCGGGCGCCTACGCGACCTTCCAGCTCGGTTTGCTCGGCGCCGAGGTCATCAAGGTCGAGAGCCTGAAGCGGCTCGACCTGTCGCGGACGCAGTCGCTCACCACCGGCCAGCGCTTCGCGGGATACGACTCGTCGACGATCTTCAACGACCTCAACGCCAACAAGCGCAGCCTCCAGCTGGACCTGAGCCGGCCCGAAGCCGTCGCCATCGCCAAACGGCTCGTGGCGGAGAGCGACGTGGTCGCCCAGAACATGCGGCCCGGGGTGATGGAGCGGCTGGGGCTTGGCTACGAAGACCTGCGCGCGGTGAAGCCGGACATCATCATGCTCTCGTCGTCGGCGCTCGGCTCAACCGGCCCCGAACGGACGTACTCGGGGTACGCCCCCGTGTTCTCGGCACTCGGCGGCCTGGCCTACATCACCGGGCAGGCTGGCGGTCCACCGGTCCCTCTCTACGGCTCCGTCGACCTTCGTTCGGCCACGATGAGCGCCTTCGCCGTGATGGCCGCCCTCCACCAGCGCGACGCGACGGGCGAAGGGCAGCACATCGACCTGTCGTCGGTGGAGTCGGTGGCCTCCCTGATCGGCCACGTTTTCGCCGAGTACCAGTTGACGGGGAAGATGCCGCGCCGCCGCGGGAACGACGACTTCCACATGGCGCCGCACAACACCTACCCCTGCGCCGGCGGGGAGTGGGTGACGATTGCGGTCGAGACCGATGCCGAGTGGCAGTCGTTCTGCGCGGCGCTGGGGAATCCCGGGTGGACGAACGACGCGCGCTTCGCCGAGGCACGTAGCCGGTGGCGGAACCGCCGGACGCTCGACAGGCATGTCGAGGGATGGACGAGGGAGCGCGGCGCGGCGGAGATCACGACCCTTCTCCAGCGAGCAGGAGTGGCGGCCCTCCCCGGTTGGGGACCGGAAGGACTCGCGCACGACGCCCATCTCGAAGCGCGCGGCTTCTTCCAGCCGGTGGTACACCCCGTCCTGGGCCGCCGGGAAGTCGTGGGGGCGCCATGGACGCTCCCGGGGACGCCGCCCGCCATCGAGCGGCCCGCCCCCCTGCTCGGTGAACACAACGGTTACGTGCTAGCGGACCTCCTCGGCATGTCGCCGGCCGAGGTCGCGTCGCTCCAGGAGCAGGGGATCGTCCACTGACGATCCCCTGCGGCAGCGCCGATCGCCGGTTCTAGAGGCCGGGCGCCGAACCGACGATGGAGACGAACGAGACGCAGTTGCCCGGGGCGCCGCCGAGGTTGTGGGTCATCGCGAGCTTCTTGCCGTTGTCTATCTGGCGCTTGCCGGCCTCGCCGCGGAGCTGCAGCCAGCATTCGAAGAGCATGCGCAGGCCGGAGGCGCCGATCGGGTGGCCGAACGACTTGAGGCCGCCGTCCGGGTTCACCGGGAGTTCGCCATCGAGGTCGAAGGTGCCACTGAGGACGTCCTTCCAGCCGTCACCGCGCTTCGAGAACCCGAGGTCCTCCATCAGCACGAGCTCGGTCGGCGTGAAGCAGTCGTGCACCTCGGCCATCGCCAGCTGGTTGCGGGGGTCGGTGATGCCGCACTGCTGGTAGGCGTCCTGGGCGACGGCGACGCACTCTTCGAAGGTCGTGTAGTCGTACTCAGGGTCGACGGGGCCGCGCGAGGGGCCGGCCACGAAGGAGAGCGCCTTCACGTACATCGGCTTGTCGGTGTACTTGTGGGCGTCCTCGGCACGGACGATGATCGCGGCCGCGGAGCCATCGGAAACGCCGGAGCAGTCGAAGATCCCGAGGTTCCCGGCGACGAGCGGCGAGTTCGCGATCGTCTCCATGGAGACTTCCTTCTTGAACTGCGCCCGTGGGTTCAAGGCGCCGTTCTTGTGGTTCTTCCAGGCGATGCGCGTCATGACTTCCTTCAGCTGCGGCATCGACACCCCGTACTTGTTGGCGTAGGCCGGGGCGAGGAGGCTGAAGCTGGCGGGGGCGGAGGTGCCGGAGGCGGTGCCGTCGCTGGTCGGGGCGGCGCTGACGAGCCCGGAGTAGCCGGAGTCCTTCAGCTTCTCGACGCCGATCGCCATGACCATGTCATAGGCGCCGGAGGCCACGGCGTAGCAAGCGTTGCGGAACGACTCCGAGCCCGTGGCGCACATGTTTTCGTTCCGGCTGACCGGCTTGTAGTCGATTTTGAGCGGCCGGGAGAGGGTCAGGCCACTAACGCCGGAGCCCATTGTCCCGAGCCAGAAGGCGTCGATCTGGTCGATGGTCACCCCGGCGGAGCGGAGGGCGGCCTCCGAGGCGTCGATGAGCATGTCGTCGACGCTCTTGTCCCAGTGCTCACCGAACTCGGTGCAGCCCATGCCGATGACGGCGACGCGGTCCATGATGCCCTTGGAACTCATCTCAGC
The DNA here is from genome assembly GCA_016234445.1 of Chloroflexota bacterium. GTDB lineage: Bacteria > Chloroflexota > Dehalococcoidia > Tepidiformales > Tepidiformaceae. The sequence continues at coordinate 172,583 of JACRBT010000017.1, forward strand.
TGGCCCTCCTTATCGGGCGTGCCTTCCAGAAGTAGTTGTGAATGCTCTGCGCAGTATAGAGCCTTCGGAATGTCATCTCTACCTTATCACCGATCCCGATGCGCTCGGGGTCGACGTCGGTCAGCTCGGCGTTGAAGCGCCCGCCGCCTTCGAAGTCGATGACGGCAGCGACCAGCGGCGGGGCCGGCGAGAAGGCGAGGCGGTCGACGGTGTAGGTGGCGACGGTCGCCTTGAGGTCGGCGATGCGCTCGCTCGCCATCTGGTCGACGGCGTGGCAGTGGACGCAGACGCGCGAGGGCGGGAGGTGGCGGAAGCCGCAGGCCTGGCAGCGGCTCCCGGAGAAGCCGAACTTCCAGTCCTCGGCGCGGAAGGCATTGGGCGCGCCCGGCCTGTCCGGGTCCGGGCGGCGGGGGCCTTCGCGGACCAGGAAGTTCCGCCAGGTGAGGAACGAGGCGTAGCTGACGGGGCGGCTCGAGGCGATCTGTTCCGCCACCGTCGAAGTCCGTTTGTAGCCAGCGATGGCCTCGGTCGTCCGGAAGAGCATGAGGTCGGCGCCGTCGGCGAGGAGAAGGACAGCGATGAGCTGGTTTGGCTGGGCGCGGTCGAGGGCGTCGGCGAGCATCAGGCCGAGGTGGGCGGTGCCCGTGTTCCCCACCGTCGCCGAGAGGTCGTCAGCGATCGCTTCCTTGCGGACGCCGGCCGAGGCGATGACGGTCCGCGCCGCGCGGGGGCTCACGCTCGCGACCACGAGGCAGTCCAGGTGCTCGGCGGTGGTGCCGGTCGCCTTCAGCCCGTTGGCAAGGACCTGCCGGGCGAGCGGGACATAGACGTATTCGCCGAAGCGCTCCTCCCAGCCGAGGGAGGCGTGCTGCCCGGGGATGCGCCAGCGGTCGAGAAACTCCTCCGTGGCGGAAGCGCCGCCAAGGTACTCGGCGATGACCTGGTCACCTTCGCCGCAGACGAAGGCGACCGCGCCGTCGCCGCCATTGGCCTCGTCGCCGCTGCCCGGGAGGCCGGTGCGGATGTCACTGAGGACGGCCATCGCCGGCTGGCGGGCGTCGAGTGCGGCCTTGAACGCGCCGGCGCCCGAACGGACGGAGCCGGCCATGTCGGCCGCGAAGACCGACGGTTCGAGCGCCAGGGCGGCATGGATGGCGGTGGCGTTTGTCTTGTCGAGGTAGGCGGGGTCGGCGGTGGCGAAGTAGAGGGAGGCAGGGTGGACGCCCGGGGCGAGGCTGGCGAGGGCGGCGCGCCCTGCTTCCACCCCCATCGAGGTCGTGTCCTCGTCGTAGTTGGCGACACTGCGGAAACCGCGCCCGGAGCCGGAGCCGAGGACTTCGGCGATGGCCCTGCGATCGAGACGATGGTAGGGGACGTAGCCGCCGTAACTAATGATGCCCCTCACGGATCCTCCTCCGCCGTCCCAGGGCGTCGCGGCGCGAGCGGGCGGCCAGTTGACGTTCGGTGGCGAGTATATGGAGGGGCGAAGGCGATTGCCAATTCGCTCCCCTGTTCCCGGCCCGGCTTCCCGGACGCTGGGGCGCCGGCTTCTACTCCGGGGTGTGCCGGAGCGTGAGCGTGGTGCTCTCCTGGCCCGTCGCGGTCGTCTGCGAGTACGTCTTCAACGGTAAGTTCCTGATCAGGCGCGCCTCCCCAGGGTGCGGTCCGGGTCAACCGGGAGTCCCGCGGGCGTCGTCACGGCCCGACCTGCGGTTTCGCCAGAGGACGAAGACGAGCGCCCAGGTCATGAGCGCAAGCGCGGCCACGAGGGCGAGGATGAGGAGCGAGGCGCCGCCGCTGAAGTCCTGGATTGTCTGGACGGCGAAGTTGTCGTCGCTGCCTTCATCGCGGGCGCCTCTGACGGCGGCCTCGCGCGCACAACCGTTCACCTTCTCTTCGGGGATGGTGAGCTGGGTGTGGCGTTCGACCTCGACGCCGTCGGACTGGCGGAGGGTGAGCCGCGCGACGTACCGGCCGGGTGGCGGGTCCTGGGGAGAGTGGACGCGGATCACCGTGTCGAGGGTGGGGACCACGCTCCCGAGTTCGACGCTGCGTTCGAAGACCGGTTGCCCGGGTTCTGTTTCGAGCCGGAAGCGGCCGGTGCCCTTCGACAGGATGGTGCCCTGGTTGAGCACGGAGATTTCGAAGTAACGGCTGCCCGTCTCCTGGTTGAAGCAGAACTCGCCGAGGGCCAGCTTCTCTACCGTCTCCCCCGGCACGCGGACGACGACCGCCACCCCCGCACGTTCGACGATCACGGTGTTGACGTTGCCGGCGGCGCCGGGCCTGGGCGCGGCTTCCACGACGATGCCTGCGACGTGGTCGCCGGGGGTCGCGGCTGCCGGCGCGGCGACCGTTATCGAGACGACTTCTTGCTGGCCGGGCCCCACCGTGACCTGGCCGGCGCTGACGGAAACCCAGCCGGCGGCGCCGGTGGGAGATTCGCCGCCGTTGGCGAACCCGGTGCCGCCCCCGCTGGCGGTGATCGCGTCGGCAGCGTAGACGCGGAGGGTGACCGCGGTAGCCCCTTCGTTGGTCACGATCGCCTGGCCGGTCGCCTTCGCTCCGGGCGCCAGGGTGTAGGTGAAATACCCTCCCGTGCCGGTTGCCCCGGGGCCGCCGGGCATGGGCTGGATGCCGAATGAGATGCCGGCCTGGGCGGCGGTGTGGCCTGGCGCGGCGAGGAGCGTCCCCGCGAGGACGAGGGCGCCGAGGAGGATGGGCGCAAGCCGCCTGATCCGCGTGGGTGAGAGCGTCAGTGGTCGTCTCATGGTGTTCCGCCTCCTGGTCGCCGGGCGTCTCCGGCGGCCGAATTGCTCACCGGGCTACGGCCCGGAAACGATGGTGACAACAAGGCTCGCTGTGTAGGTGCCTTCCTTCACGTTCGCCGGGACGGTCAGCCGGAATTCGGGCGCGAGGTCATAGGTCCCCATCCCGGTGCCTGTGGCGGCACGCACCAGGGTCGTCGCGCTCGCCTGGCTGAGGGACTGGTAGCTGGTCACCAGGCTCTGGGGGGCCGTGTTCCCGCTCACGGTGGTGATGCGGTTCTGGAGCAGGCGGACCTTCAGGTTCGAAGCCGGAATCGTCGAGGAACCGGCCGAGAGCTCGCCGCCGGAAATGGTGATGCGCCAGCCGCTGCCGCTCCCGGTCGCGTCGCTGGCACGCCAGGTCACGGGCTGGGCGTCGACATCCTGGCTGACTCCCGTGATGACCACCGGGGCAAAGGACACCGCAGCCGTCAGCAACGAGAGCCCGGACGGCGAACCCGCGGGAAGGACCGTGACCTTGCCGACCATCTTGTTGCCGGACGCGATGTTGGCGTCGATGTTCGCGGGGTCGGCGTCGCCGGGGCCGGCGTGCTCGTCGCAGTAGTAGGTGTAGGTCCCGGCGGTCGAGAAGGTGAAGGAGTAGGTCTCGCCGGCGGAGTTGATGCCGCCCTTCGGGCCGGAACTCAGGCTCGGATAGTTGTAGCCGTGGACATCGTGGGCGCCGTTGAACCACTCCCAGCGAACCGTGTCGCCGGCGGTGATGGTAATCGCGGCGGCGTTGAACCGCTGGGCCGCAGTGCCGCTGGGAGATTGGCCCACCTTGACCGTCGTCGTTGCCGCGCTGCCGGGGGCGAATGCCGCGAACTGGAGGAGGATGACGCTCGCCAGTGCGGCCACGACCGCCACGACCGTCCGACGGAAGTGGCTGCGAGGGTGCCCGGGGGAGGCCTTGGCGTCCATGTCGTCAGCTGCTCCGGGAGTGCCGTGACCCGCCCCGGGATGCCGGGGCGGGCCATGGTCTCCGTTCTAGGGGATGGTCCCGGTCCTCACGGGCCGGAAGTGATGGTGACGGCGATGCTCGCGGTGTAGCTGCCTGGGGCGGCGCTCGCCGGGACGGTGAGCTGGAAGTCGGGGGAGTACTCGTAGCTCCCCATGCCCGCACCGCCGGCGGACGCCTGGAGGATCTTCAGGGCGGTGCCAAGCGGGGCGTAGCTGGAGTTCGGGGTCGAGGGAGCCGCGCTCCCGGACACCGTGGTGACCGCTGAGAGTCGGGCCTTGAAGTCCTGGCCGGCCATCGGGCCGCCGGTGGAGGAGAACCCGGTCGACTGGACGGTGACGTTCCAGCCGGCGCCGGTGCCGCGCGCGTCGACGGCGTTCCATGGGGTGGCCGGGGCCGCGGCCACGACCTGGGCGAGGCCGGTGAGGGTGATGCCCGGCAGAGTGATGTTGCTGGTGGAGTTGCTCAGGCCGCCGCCGGTGATCGAGATCGTGGCGGTGACTGCTCCAGCCGGGAGGCCGGTGACGTCGAGACCGCCGCTGAGGGCGACCCATGTGCTTACGTTCCCGGCGGCGTCTTCCGACTGCACTTCCACCGTGTGGACGCCGAGGCTGAGAGCGCCCGTGGGGATCGAGGCCGAAGCCGTGGTGCTGACGACCGACATGGCGACGGAAGCGCCGCCGTCGATCCGGTAACGGGCCTGGGTGACGCCGATGTTGTCGCCAACGGTGGCGCTCAGGGCGACCCCGGCGGCGCCGGCCGTGGGGTTCGGGCTGGCGGCTACGCCACTCACGGTCGGGTTGGTGGTGTCAGGAGCGGGGGGGTTGACGGTGATCCTGCCCACCATCGTCGTGTTGAACGACATCGCGGCGGCTTCCGCGGGGTCCGAATGGAGGCTGCAGTAGTAAAGGTAGGTGCCGGCCGTGGGGAAAGTCCGGCTCCAGGTGTTGGTACCACTGCTCCGCAGGAGCGGAGACGCCCAGGCGCCTGATTGCTCAGTGACGTCGTGCTGCCTCCCGTCCGGCGCACTGTTCCAGGTGACTGTGTCGCCGGTCGTGATGGTGATGTCGGCGGGGTTATACCGGTCGACGCCGTTGGTGCCACCACTATTTTGGCCGACGACGACGGTGATAGTGGCGGCGCCGGCCGTGGTCTGCCCGCGGAACATGCCGATCCCGGCGACGATGACGAGCAGGGGCAGCGCCAACAGCGGCAGCCAGGCTGCGGTCCCCCTCTTGATTCGGCGTTGATGGTGCGTAGACATCGGATTCTTCCTTCTCTCGTTCCGGTTGGTCACCGGATTACCGGTCGTTTTGGGCACGGCGAAGCTACGGCCGCCTGGTAGAGCCTCGTCTGCGGTTGCTGGCCTGGGATTGCGGGGTTCACCCCTTGCCGTTGTTGGTGATCGTTCTCCTCCGCCTCCCGGTCCTGGCCGGGGTAGGGGCTCCGTAATGGTTTCCCCCACATCCTTTACCTCACAAACGCCCCCGGAAACCGACCAACTGCGCCAAATAGGTGCGACTTAGGTCGCGGTCTACCGGGCCCTGCCGGGCCAGCCGAATCGGGCTCACGTGTGGGCTATGCCCAAAGACGGGGTCCCGCGACCGGCCGGGTCACCGAGCCGATAGCCCTGGTGTTCTCCGTGGACGAATCCGCCACTACCCGGCGGTGACGTACCGGAAGTAGCATGCTGGGCGATCCCGGCGCGAAATCTCACGGAGGGAGGGGCTGATGGTCACAGGCGCTGAACCGCGGCGACGGCTGCCGGACCTCGCCGGCCTGCCCGGTGGCCGGTGGCTGGTGCGCGCGCTTGGCCCGCTCGGGCGGCTGAGCCTCGCCCAACGTTTCGCCCTTGCCTGCCTCGCGGTGCTGCTCACGGGGGCGCTCGTCATCGGCAGATGGGTTTCGCAGGAGATTCAGTCGGGCGTGATCCACCGGACTTCGGCGATCACCGCGTTGTACGTCGACAGCTTCGTGACGCCCCAACTTGGGGGACTCGAGACGGGTGATGGGATCAGCGACTACGACGCTGCCACCCTGACCAGCCTGATGCACAACACGCCGCTCGGCGAAAAGATCGTGTCCTTCAAGGTCTGGTCGCCCGACGGAGAGGTGCTGTTCGCGCTCGAGCCGCTCGAGGTAGGCAAGCGATACCCGATCTCTGGCGAACTGGAGGTCGCCCTTGACGGCCAGATATCCTCCCATCTCTCCAACCTGGACGAGGTCGAAAACCAGCGCGAGCGCGAACAACACGAGCGCCTTGTGGAGACCTACATGCCGGTCCGTTCAGGCAACGGCCAGGTCATGGCCGTCGTCGAGTTCTACCAGCTCCCTGACGACCTGGTGGCCGCGATCCGGAGTTCGCAGAGGACCGGCTGGGGGATCGTGGGCGCCAGCACCGTCGTCATGTATGCCCTCCTGGTCGGCCTCGTGACCGGCGCCAGCCGGACCATCACCCGCCAGAACCGCAGCCTCCAGGCCGCGGTCGACCAGCGGACCGCCCTCGAACAGCGCATCCGTGCCCTCAACGGGCGCCTGCGGCGGGCGGCCGGCGCCAAGGCCCAGACGGACGAGCAGGTGCTCCAGCGGATCACGCAGGACCTCCACGACGGCCCCGCCCAGGACCTCGCGCTCGCGCTGCTCCGGTTCGAAGAAGTGCGCCGGCCGGATGCCACCGCGGAGGAGCAGCAGTCGCTCGCCACCATCCAGTTCGCCGTCGAGCATGCCCTCACGGAGGTCCGCAGCATCAGCACGGGCCTCCATCTGCCCCAGATCGACGGGATGGGCTGGAAGGCGACGGTCGAAAAGGCCGCGTCCGAACACCAGCGCCGGACCTCGGCGGTGGTCCACGTCGAGGCGGAGGAAGTCCCCGGCGCCCCGAGCCCGGCGCAACGGATCGCGGCCTACCGGATCGTCCACGAGGCGCTGAGCAACGCGTCGCGGCATTCGGGCGCCCAGGAAGCCTGGGTACGGCTGAAGGCGGAGGATGGAAGTGCGGTCATCGCCATCGAGGACCACGGTTCCGGGTTCAACGTCGGCCGCGAACGCGCCTCCCAGGGGCGGAGGGCGCGGCTTGGCCTCCAGGGCATGCGCGAACGGGCGGAGCTGCTCGGCGGCGCCTTCGCGGTGAGGTCGGCTCCGGGGCGGGGGACTACCGTCGAAGTCCGGATCCCGCTGACCCAGGGAGATGACCATGTCCGCTGATCTCCGGGTCCTCGTTGTCGACGATCACCCGCTCTTCCGCGAAGGAGTGGTGGCCACGCTCACCCGCGAACCGGGGTTCGAGGTGGTTGGCGAGGCCGAGACGATCGCGGAGGCGCTGGTGCGGGTGCGGTTGACGCGGCCCGACGTCGTCCTGCTGGACGTGGCCCTCCCCGACGGGAGCGGGATCGAGGCCGTGGCCCCCATCCTGGCGGAGCTTCCGGCAACCAGGATCGCGGTCCTCACGAGTTCGGACGACAGCGACACCGTCCTGGCGGCGCTCCGGGCGGGGGCCGCCGGCTACCTCCTGAAAGGCACGGGGAGCACGGAGCTGATCGCGGCGCTGCGGGCCATCTGCCGCGGCGAGAGTTACACCTCGCCGAAGGCGGCCTCGCGCCTGCTGGCGGAAGCGGCCCACCCGCACCCGGTCCCGGGGGACGACCTGAGCCCCCGCGAGCGCACGGTGCTGGAGATGCTCGGCCAGGGCCTGACGAACCGCGAAATCGCCCAGAAACTCTACCTGAGCGAGAAGACGGTGAAGCGCCACGTCACGGTCGTGATGCAGAAGCTGGGTGTCCGCAACCGGGTCGAGGCCGCCCTCCTCGCTTCGCGTTCCCGTCGCCCGGGGCAGCCGCGCTAGCCACAAGCCCGCCCCGATCGCCGCCGAAGAATGAGACCATCGTCGCGCCATCGTCGCGACCAACGGGGTTCGCAATCGGGGTTCGCGGGGCCAACCATGACCCCAGCGCCCATGGCCCTCTGCAGCAAGAAGGCCCCGGCGCCCGGGGTGGACGACCATGAGAGCCGCCGACGAAGTCCAGTCGAACAGGCCGGATAGCACCGAAGCCGCCGTCGCCAGCCGAAAACGGGCACCGCACGGCGGTCGCAGCGGCCGGGGGTTCGGCCTGACCCCGAGAGAGCGCGACGTGTTCGAGCTGGTCGGCCTGGCGCTGACCAACCGCGAGATTGCGCGCCGCCTCAGCCTTAGCGAGAAGACCGTGAAGAGCCACCTCACCGCGGTCATGCGGAAGCTTGGCGCGCACAACCGCGTGGAGGCTGCGCTCGCCGCCGCCCGCGAGCGGGGCCCACGAACTGTCCGGGACTGACCCACGCATGGCCGCGGCCTGCCCCGATGCCGTCGCGATCCCGCTCATTCGCGCCCACGGCAGATTCGAAGATTGCGACCAAGGTCGCACATGCTCCACGACCTTGGTGGGTTCGCCGGGGCGGCGCGAAGTTTGAGGATGGCGAGTGGGAGACCAGCAGAGCCGGCTGGGAATGCCACTTAAATCCAGGAGCAATCGGGATGCCGAGCGCGTTCATCACTCCACCACCGGCCCGGGCCCGGCGCCTCCCGCTGCACCTGTCCGGCCTCGCCATCGCCGCGTGCGCGACCGTGCTCATTGGCGCGGGGCTCCTTGGCGGCGTCACGGCCGAAGCAGCGACGTCCACGGTGCAGGTCGGACAAAAGCCCGACGGCACCAGCGGCAACCGCTACAACCCGGCTTCCGTGACGATCAACCTCGGCGACACGGTCAGCTTCGTTCGATTCGCGGGGACGCACGACGTCGCCTCGGCGGTGGTCCCGTCGGGCGGCAGCGCCTTCGCCTCGGCGTCGCCGATGCCCACCGGCGGGACCTTCGCCGTTACCCCGGCGGCGGCCGGCACCTACACGTACTACTGCACGATCCATTCGGACCCGACCGAAGCGACGCTGGCGAACATCGACGCGAACATCGCCGCCGGGAGCATGGTCGGCAAGATCGTCGTGAACGCGCCGGCGGCCACCGCCACGCCAACCTCCGCCCCGGCCACGGCCACCCCAACAGCAACCACAGCCGGACCGACCGCCACGCCCACGACCGGGGGTGGGGGCGCGACCGCGACGCCAACCCGGACTTCGACACCCACGTCCACGCCGACCGTTGGCGGCGGGGCGACCGCTACCCCAACGCGGACCGCGACGCGGACCCCCACCCGGGGCAGCGGCACCGCGACGCCAACCCTGCCGCCGGGGGCGACCCCAACACCGCCGCCCCCGGCGGCAGGCGACGTCCAGATCGTCGACTTCGCCTTCGCGCCGGCGTCGCTTTCGGTGGCGCCGGGGACCTCGGTGCGATGGGTCAACGCGGGCGCGAAACCCCACACGGTGACGGCCCGGGACGGCTCCTTCGACAGCGGCTTCATGGCCAAGGGCGACGCTTACAGCCGCACCTTCCAGTCGGCGGGCACGTACGAGTATTTCTGCGACTTCCACCCGGAGATGGTGGCGACCATCACGGTCGCGGGCGGTGGATCGCCCCCCGGTGGCGCGACGCCGACGACGGCCCCGGGTGCAACGGCGACGGCGACGGCGACCGCCACCGCCACGGCCACGGCGGTGCCGCCACCGCCTCCCGCCCCCGGCGACGTGAACGTCGTGGACTTCGACTATTCGCCGCGCCTGCTCACGGTCGCTCCGGGCACGAATGTGAGATTCCTGAACGCCGGGCTCGCACCTCACACGGTGACCGCGAACGACGGCTCTTTCGACAGCGGCTTCATGGCGAAGGGAGACGCCTACCGGCACACGTTCTCCACGCCCGGCACCTACGACTACTTCTGCGTGATTCACCCCAACATGACCGGGACGGTGCGCGTGGCCGACGGTCTTAGCCCGGCCCCGACCGCAGCCCCCCGGCCCACGGCGACGCTGCCTCCGCCTTCGCCTCCGCCACCTCCCGCGACCGCGCCGGGCGACGTCCAGGTGCTGGACTTCGACTACGGTCCGCGGACCATCTCCGTCGCGGCCGGTTCGCACGTGCGCTTCGTGAACGTGGGGATCGCGCCCCACACGGTCACCGCCCGCGACGGCTCCTTTGACAGCGGCTTCATGAGCACCGGCGACGCCTTCACGCACACGTTCTCCAGTGCCGGTACCTATGAATACTTCTGTGTCATCCACCCGGCCATGACCGGGACCGTCCGGGTCGCGGGGGCCGGCGGCGGAGTCCCGGCGGCCGCGACCGCCGTTGCCACCTCGACCCCGACGGCGGCTGCGCCCGCTTCCTCCTCGCCCGGAGGGACGGCCGTCACCATGGTCGACTTCGCCTTCGCCCCAGAGACGATAGCCATCCGCACCGGCGGGAGCATTACCTGGGAAAACGCAGGGGTCGCGCCCCACACCGTGACGGACAGGGGAGGGAAGTTCGACAGCGGCTTCGTGAAGAAGGGCGAGTCATACACCCGCCAATTCGAGTCGGCAGGCACATTCGACTACTACTGCACCCTGCACCCCCAGATGGTGGGGAAGGTGGTCGTCAGCGATGCTGCTGCTCCCACGGCTGCCCCCTCGGCCGCGCCCCAATCCGGCTCCACGGCCTCGCCAGCCGGGGGCGCGGACTCGACGTTCGGGGAGGCGTGGATGCTCGTCTGGGGGCTGGTGGCGCTGGTTGGCGTCGTCGCTCTCCCGACCGTGCTGATCACCTCGCGGGGGCGTGCCTCGTGAGGACCGGGGAAGGAAGTCTGCGATGAAACCCACACTCCTTGTTTGGCTCGCCGCGGTGGCAAGCCTGCCCTTGCTGGCCTCGTGCACAGGGGATACGCCGAAGGTGGCCGACGCGGTCAACGCCTCTGCACCGGAGCCGGCGGCCCAACCCACGCGCCTGACCGTGGCCCTGAGCGAATGGGACGTGAAGCCGGACCAGGCGAGGATCCCCGCGGGCGGGCTGACGATGATCGCCACGAACGAGGGCGCACAGCTCCATGACCTCGTGATTGTGCGAACCGAGGTCGAGGTCATGGCCCTGCCGGTCGCCGGGGGCACTGTGGACGAGTCAAAGATCACCATCATCGGGCGCTTCCGGGAGTTCAAGTCGGGCGAAAAGGAGAAGCAGTTCGCCCTCGCGGCCGGCCGGTACCTGCTGATCTGCAACCTCCCGGGCCACTACCAGTTGGGGATGGTGACGCCACTCTCGGTCGAGTGACCTCACGGCCCGGCCTCGCGGGCAGAAGCGCTGTGCTTCCATGCCCGCCAGGCCTTCGACCGCGGCCAGCGCATCCTAACCGGGGGCCCGGCTGAGCACAGATAGCCAGGAGCGCCCGGAGCCAGTGAGGCTTCCGGGCGCTCGTTAGATCGACGGAATAGACTTACGGCAGTCCCGGGTGCTCCGCGCAAATCCCGCCAGCGAGCCAGTAGCCAGTCAGCCACTGGCCGTAAGGCTGATTGCTCTGAACGAAGTCAGCTTGCCCCTGCCCAAACCCGGACGCGGGGCTGGTTGGCAGGACGTGGGAGCGTTCCCAACCAAGGCAGTTAGCGTCGTTATCGTTGACTGCCGAAACGTCGGCCAGGGCGACTCCACCGCCGAGAGTCGCAGCCAGCACGCCGGCAGCTACCAGCCCAACAATCTGTGTTCTCACCACTGCACCTCCATGAATGTCCCCATCCCAGGGGGTCGAGGGCCCCGGCTCCGGGCACACCCGTTCGAGCGTCCAGGCCAGGGCTATGGACGATGGGAGTCCCGTGTTCGGGGTGAACTTGGTTCGAGTAGGACTGTGTGAGGCCTCGACGCCGCGGCGACATCCAATCTACTTCGTGCCCTGCTTCACCAAAGGTCCACCTGACCCAGAAATACCGGGTCGGATGGCCGGAATCGGATTCGACGGCGAGGGCAGCGGCTGTGGTCCCTTCGCGGCCGGTCACGCCCGCGTAGCTATTGGGTCTCCTGGGGACCAGTCCTGCTCCATCCCAGCAGATGGGGATGGTGACGCCACTCTCGGTCGGGTGACCACACGGCCCGGCTCGCGGAACGCAAGCAGGCCATCGGGGCGAGGGATGCCCCGATGGCCTTCTGGAGGTTGCGGTTCGCCTAGCGGCGGGGGTGGAGGGCCACGGCGCCGAGGGCGATGGTCCCGAGCCCGATCAGGATGAAGATCGCCAGGTTGAGCCCAGCCCCCGAGGAGGTGTGGCCGGAGCCTGTTTCACCAACGATCGGCGTGGGTGGGCGTGGGGTGGCTGCGGCTGCGGCCGTCTGGCCAGCGGCCGCGGTCATCTCGGCCGGGGCGAGCGTGCTGGTCGGGGTCGGCGAAGGTGGAGGCGAAGTGGGGGTCGCCGTCGGTGTGATGACCGGCTCCGGCTCCGTCGTCGCCTGGGGGGTGCTGGTCGGCGTGGATGTGGGCAGCGGCGTCGAAGTCGGGGGCTGGGTCCCGGTCGGCGTGGCCGTGGCGGTGGCAGTCGCAGTTGCGGTAGCCGTCGCGGTGGCCGTGGGGGTTGCGGTGTTGGTCGGCGTGGCTGTGGCGGTTGCGGTGGGAGTGGGGGTGTTGGTTGGGGTGTTCGTGGGGGTGTTGGTCGGGGTGTTGGTGGGAGTGTTCGTGGGGGTGTTGGTCGGCGTGTTCGTCGGGGTATTGGTCGGCGTGTTCGTCGGGGTGGTGGTTGAGGTAGGTGTTGGCGTGGGCGTCACGGGCCGGTCGAAGGCGCAGACGTGGACGGTCCCATTGTTGTTGTGGTCCTGGTCGGTGAAGTAGGCCGCGAGCACCTGCGCCGACGTCGCGCGCTGGCCTTCGGGGCGCGGGCCGTTGAGCTCGCACTGGTCGTTGCCCCCGCCCGGGGTGTCGTTCCCGCCGTGCGCCGGGATGTAGATGTCGAGCAGCTCCCATTCGAGCGAGGACTGCTCGGTGATGACGTAGTCGTCCTGGTCCACGAGGGTGGAGTCGTTGTTGTGCACGGTGTAGTCAGTCGTGCCGTCGACGAGGAAGGTCCAGTTCTTCGGCCCCTCGTGCTGCCAACCGGAGCCGCCCTGGGGGTTCGGCTTCGGTGTGTACTTGTGAATGTGGATGTGGCCCGTGTCTTCGTCCGGCTGCTTCGCCTCGCAGACGTCGGGCCCGCCGCAGTCATCCGAGAGCGGCCCTCCAATAAATAGCCAGGCGATGACCGCAGCGACCGCCGCCACGACAGCGACGGCGACTATGGTCTGGGTACGGGTCAGTCGGCGAGGGCGCAAGGTACTCATATAGATACCTTCGACCGCGCCAGGGGCGTTTCAAGGGGAATTTCGGCCTTGCGACAACAAGATCGTGGCCGCTTCCGGGCGACCGGAACGCCACGTGTCAGGGTGCTCCCCCCATTTGTATCAGGGTTTTTCCCCCTCCCCGTGGAGGGCTGGCCCCCTCGGGAGTTGGGGAAACTTTGCCGGCAACTCCCCGCACATTTCAGGCTGCCACCGCCGCCCGCGATTCCCCAGGCTAAGAGCACGCGATTGAGTCGCCAATCACCCAGGAGAAACCGATGGAAACCGCAAGCTCAACCCAGGACGCAACCGCCCCGGCAAGCCCCGCGAGGCTCGACCCCGGCCTTCGCGAACGCCTCATCTCCCAGCACATGGGGCTGGTCCACCACGCCGCCCGGAAGATGATCGCCGCTGGCAATGGCGTCCTCGAAATGGAAGACCTCGTGAGCTACGGGACCATCGGCCTGATCGAGGCGGTCGACCGCTTCGACCACGACCTCGGCCCTTCCTTCGCCGGCTATGCGCTTCACCGCATCCGCGGCGCCATGCTCGACGCCGCTCGCTCCTTCGACCCGCTGCCCCGCTCGGTCCGCCACAAGGTGAAGGAGATCGGCTCGGCGAGGAACGCCCTGAGCCTCTCGCTTGGGCGCGAACCCCTCGACAGCGAAGTCTGCGAGAGCACCGGCATCCCGCAGCGGGAATACCAGGAAACGATGACTGTCGTCTCCCGCATCGCCATCCCCCTGGAGTCGATCACCGGGGACCACGACGCCGGCGAAGGCCAGTCCGAGGGGCTCATCCTCGCGGACCCGGCGGACGCCGACTTCACGGAGGAGATCGAGCACCGGGAGCTCATCGACGACCTTGGCCTCGCCATCAGCCGGCTCCCCGAGCGCGAGAAGCTGGTGGTTGCGCTCTACTTCAAGGAACGGCTGACGCTCGACCAGATCGCCTCGGTCCTCGAGATTTCCGCCAGCAGGGTTGCCCAGCTCAAGGGGCGGGCGATCGAACGGCTCCGCGTCGCGCTCGGCCGCCAGTGGGCGGCGTAAGGCCCGGGCGGGAGCGTCGTCAGGCGGCTTCGAGCGCGGCGAAAGGCTCGCTGCGTTCGACACGGCGCGGCGCGGGCCGCGAAGGGCCCGCCGCGATTGCCGCCATCAGGTCGTCCGGGTCGGTGGTTTCGCTGTTGTAGCGTTCGGTCCCGACGACAACCTGGACTGGTTCCCCGCCCGCTATCGCGGTGACGAACGCGGGGACGCGCCGGACGAATTGCGAGCTCTCGTCGAATGAGCAGTCCAGGAGGAGGACGGCGAACCGGCCCGAACCAAGGTAGGCGGCGAGGTCGTCGCCCCTGGTGATGCGGCGGAGCGTCTTCGAGAACTCGGTCACGGCGTTGGAGCCCAGGTGGTCGCCATGGCGGTCGCGGATCTCTTCCAGGTTGGAAAGCCAGACACCGACGACGACGGAGGGAGTGCCGGAACGCCGGGTCACGTCCCGCGAATGCTTGAGGTCGGCGAGGAACGTCGTGCTGTCGGCAAAGCCGCGGATCTCGGTCATATACCGGGTGGTGTAGAGGAAGCTGATGCTCGCGCGGAGGCCGCGGTCGTGGGCGCGCTTGAGGGCGCCGGCCTGGAGATGGGTGACGAGGAAGAGGGCGAGCAGGACCCCAAGGGTGACGTAGGTGACCGTCGAGCCGTCGCGCCAGGCGGCGAGGGACAGGGAGGTGATGGCGACGAACCAGAGCGCGAGGCTTGCTGGGCCGAACAGGCGGCTCCGGCGGTCGACGGCGTGGGTGGTCCTGGCAAGAAAGGTTCGCAAAGCTTGGCTCCTCGGCGGATGGCTCGCCTGTTGGAGAAGCTCGGCCGGCCGTTCGTGGTTTGGGTAGCGCCGGCGTGGTGTCTGCGTGGCGGGACGGTTGAAAGCTGGCAAGCGGACTCTTCCCCCCGGGAGTGAGGGGTTTTCCCCCGGGGGCGTCGCGGAACTCTCCCCGTCGCGGGCGGCCGCGCCAAGGCCGAGCATGCAGGTGTCAGCGCGGTGGACGCCGCGGAACAACCAGGAGGACACGGCCATGATGATGAAGTGCACCCGCTGCGGGATCGCCTATAGCCACACGCGCAGCACCTCGGCGCTTGTGCTCACGTACTGCGGGATGCTTTGCGAAGTGTCCGACCTCGGCTATTCGATGGCCGCCTTCGAAAAGGCGCCGATCGTCGAGCTCCGCCGGGCCATCCGCCGTCGCCAGGAACGCGAAGAAGTCATCGGGCTTGCTGCACGGATGGCCGCCTGAGATGCCCGCCAATAGCTGGTTAGCCAGCCCCCGTGTGGGCGAAAGACTCCGTCTGCTCCAGCTGAACCAGTTCCGCCTTCAGGGCGAAGCGCAGCAGGTCGGTCCGGTTTTTCGCCCCCACTTTGGCCATCAGGCGCGCCTTGTGGCCCTCGACAGTCTTGGGGCTGATCACAAGCCGTTCGGCAATCGACCTTCCGGTGTGGCCTTCCGCCAGCAGCTGGAGCACTTCCAGTTCCCGCGCCGTCAGCCGGTCTAGCGCCGATCGCTGGTCGGGGCGCTTTGCTTCGTAGATGAGTTCCGAAAGGTCGATCTGTTCGGCGAGGTCGCTGGAGAAGTAGGTATTGCCCCGGCTCACCAGCGTGATCGCCATCACCAGCTCCTCGATGTCGGAACGCTTGATGAGGTAGCCGGAGGCGCCGGCGCGCAACGAGAGCCGCACCTGCTCGGGATCGCCGAAGGCGGAAAGCATGATGACCCGGGTGGACGGCGAGACCCGCTTGATCTGGCGCGTGGCTTCGATCCCGTTCAGTTCGGGCATGGCAATGTCCATGACCACGATGTCCGGGCGGAGCTTTTCGGCAAGCGCAACCGCCTGGCGGCCGTCGTCGCACTCCCCGACTATTGTGACCTCGGGCCGGCTGTCGAGAAGGATCCGGAGCGACTGGCGGACAACGCGGTGGTCGTCGGCCAGGATTGTCCGGACGACTCGCGCCTGGGAACCGGCTGTAGAACCCTGTGCTGATGACATCGAAAACACTCCCGCTCGACCGTGAGCAGCGCCCGGTTGCTCCCGGGGCATGGCGCCCCGCGGGGATCCGAGGGTACCGCTCGGCTCTCGCGAAACTCTCGCGAGAGTTTGGAGAACCAATACTACTTCCAAATACGACGATAACGATAGTGGCCAACAGGGTGCGTCTGCGGTGGTGTATTATGCTGGGGAAAGGCGCGCGGGGGCGGCGCGCTACCCGGGCGCGAGGCCGCGCGCGGATGGGCCTCTGACACATCCTGTCCCTTCGAGGGAGGTAGAGATGACGGCTGAAGCTGGACGCCCCGGATCATCAACCCCGGCTATTCCACGGGCCGCCCGGGCGGGCGCCGTTTCATGAGCCGGGCCGTGAACACCCTCGAACGTCGAGTCTGGCTTGGGTTCGGAGTTGTCGTTTTTGTCGCGATCCTCATCGGCGCGCTGGTCTGGCAGACAACCTCGCGGCTGAACCGCAGCCAGGACGGCGTCGCAAATACCTATCAAACACTCAGCGCACTTGACGCGACGCTTTCCGCGCTGCAGGACGTTGAGACCGGCCAACGCGGCTACGTCGTCACCGGCGACCGGGCCTTTCTCGAACCCCACGACTCGGGCATCGAGCGTGTGGCGGCGAGTCTCGCGGTCCTCAAGACACTCCTTGCCGGGGACCCGGGGGAGGAAGGGCAGCTCGCGCGGCTTGAGGGTTTGGCCGCCGAGAAGATCGCCTTTGCACGCGAGGCAGTCGCTGTCCGGGACCAGGCTGGCCGCGCGGCAGCGGAAATCCTGATCGCCGGGGGGCGCGGCGAGGCCGTGATGGACGACGTGCGGGCGGTCATCGCCAGCTTGAAGCAGGGCGAGACCGAGGAGCTGCAACGCGACACCCGTGCTTCTGACGCCGACACCCGCAACAGCAACCTCCTCACGGGCGGGATCGCGGTGCTCGCCCTCCTGCTCTTCGCCGCGCTCCTCTTCGCGGTCACGAGGGCACTGGGCAGCCAGCGTCGCGCCGCGGAAGCCGACGCCCGCTTCGGCGCGATCGTCGGGGCGTCGACGGACGCAATCATGAGCCTCGACCTTGACGGGAACATCCAGAGCTGGAACGACGGCGCCACCCGGATCTTCGGGTACACCGCCGCCGAGGCGATCGACAAGCACGTCTCCATCCTCGCGCCAGCCGACGGCCGGGCCGCCCAGGCGGACACCGTCCGGTCCGTCCGCGAGGGAGGCCGGCTAACCAACAGGGAGGCCGTGCGGGTGGCCAAGGACGGCACCCCGCTCGACGTGTCGCTCTCCGTCTTCCTCCTCCACGACGCGGAGGGCAAGGCCATCGGCATGGCCAGCATGGTCCGCGATATCAGCGAAACGAAGCGCGCCGAGCGCGCCCTCCAGGAGTCCCAGCAGCGTTTCGCGGCCGTCTTCGACCAGAGCCCGGCGGGGATCAGCATCACCCGCCTCTCGGATGGACTGATCGCCGACGTGAACCAGCGTCTCCTCGACCTTCTCGGATTCTCGCGGGAGGAGGTCATTGGCCACAGCACCCTGGACCTGGGGATCTGGGTGAACGCCGAGGCCCGGGCAGAGTTGGCCCGGCAGGTCGTCGAAGAGGGCCGTCCCCGCGACGCGGAGCTTCAATGGCGCGCCCGGGACGGCAACATCGTCGACAGCATCAGCTCGTGGGCGCTGCTGGAGCTCGGGGAAGAGCGGTTCCTCGTGAGCCTGATCACCGACATCACGGACCGCAAGCGCGCCGAGCGCGCCCTCAGCGAGTCGCAGGCGCGTTTCGCCGCGGTCTTCGAAGCGAGCCCGATGGCCATCACCATCACCGACCTCGACACGGGCGCCATTGTCGACGTGAACACGGCCTGGTCGGAGTTGACGGGGTTCTCTCGCGAGGAAGCGGTTGGCCGGACCAGCGGCGACCTTGGCCTCGTCGTCGAGGCCGCGGCCCGGGGCGAAGTCTACGATCGCGCCCGCCAGGGGCTTGAAGTCCATGGCGCCGACATGAGGATACGGGCCAGGGCGGGTGAACTCCGCGACGTCGTCGTCTCTTCCCGCCCGCTGGAGATCGAAGGCCGCACCAGGCTCCTCTCGCTGGTCGACGACGTGACCGAGCAGCGGCGGCTGGAACGAGACCTGGACCGCCTCTTCAGCACTTCGCGGGACTTCATCTGCATCGCCGGCACCGATGGCTATTTCAAGCGGCTCAACCCCAGCTTTGAACGGGTGCTTGGTTACAGCGAGGCGGAACTTCTCTCCCGTCCGATCGTGGAATTCGTCCATCCTGAAGACGCCACTCCAACGGGGCGAATCATCGCGGACCAGGCCGGCGGCCAGCAGGTCTCGGGGTTCACGAACCGGTACCGCGGCAGGGATGGGACCTACCACTGGCTGGAGTGGAACTCCGTGCCGGATCGTGACTCCGGCCTCATCTACGCCGTTGCCCGGGACATCACTGCCCAAAGGGAGTTGGAAGACGCCCTCCGCGCCGGGGAAGAACGCTTCCGCTCGGTCATCGAGACTGCGACCGACGCGATCATCATCACCGACCGGCGCGGAGTCATTGAAGTCTTCAACCCCGCCGCCGAGCAGACGTTCGGCTACGCCGCTGCCGAAGTCGTGGGCGAAAACGTGAAGGTCCTCATCCCCTCGCCCGACCGTGAAGCGCATGATGGCTACATCGCGGACTACCTCGCGCGGGGCACGAGCGACCTCCTCAGCATCCGCCGGGAGATGGTCGGCGAGCGCAAGGACGGCTCGATCTTTCCCCACGAACTGACGGTCAACCCCATGCAACTCGCGGGAGACTTGAAATTCACCGCCATCATCCGCGACATCGCCGACCGGCGGCGGATGGAAAACGAACTCAGGCAGAGCAAGGATGCCGCCGAAGAAGCCAACCGCGCCAAGAGCCAGTTCCTCTCCCGGATGAGCCACGAACTCCGGACCCCGCTGAACGTCGTCCTCGGGTTCGCCCAGGTCCTCCAGCTCGACCCGCTCGACGAGCCCCAGACCGAGGCCGTGGACCACATCCTCAAAGCCGGCCGCCACCTCCTCGAACTGATCGACGAAGTCCTCGACATCTCCCGGATCGAAGCCGGGCGCCTCTCGCTGTCGATCGAGCCGGTCCACGCCGGGCAGCTGCTTACCGACACGCTCGCGCTGATTCGCCCGCTCGCCGACCAGCGCCAGATAACGATCCAGGCCGAGGACGCCGCCTGCCACGACTACATCCTCGCCGACCGTCAGCGCCTGAAGCAGGTCCTGCTCAACCTCCTCTCCAACGCCATCAAGTACAACCGCATCGGCGGCCGGGTCCAGGTGACCTGCCCCCCCGTGGAGGCGGGCCTTCGCCTCATGGTCACGGACACCGGTCCGGGGCTTCCGCCCGACAAGCTGCAACGCCTGTTCAACCCGTTCGACCGGCTGGGCGCGGAAGTGACGGGCGTCGAGGGCACCGGCCTCGGCCTGGCCCTCTCGAAGCACCTCGTCGAGGCGATGGGCGGCACGATTGGCGTCGAGAGTACCCCGGGCATCGGCAGCAGCTTCTGGGTCGAACTGCCCCTGGCCGAGGCACCCGCCGCGCTCCCTGGGCCGGAGCCCACGGCCGAACCCGGCGGCGCCGTGACGAGTCCGAAAATTGAGCGCCACACGATCCTCTATATCGAGGACAACCTGTCGAATCTTCATCTCATGGAACGCATACTCACCCACCGCCATGGCTTTCGCCTTGTGGCGGCGATGCAGGGCAGCCTCGGGCTCGACCTTGCCCGCGAACACCACCCGGACCTGATCCTCCTGGACCTCCACCTCCCGGACATGCCGGGAGAAGTCGTCCTGCGGGAACTGCAGTTGAACCCGGCGACCAGCGACATCCCGGTCGTCATCCTCAGCGCCGACGCCTCGCGGGGCCAGGTTGCGCGCCTGCTCGACGCCGGCGCCCGGGCCTACCTCACGAAGCCGTTCGACGTCGCCGAATTCCTCTCCGTGACCGACTCCATCCTCCAGGGTCCGGCGGAGTGAACCAGATGCTGGAAGCGCCGATCCTGATCGTCGACGACCGCGAGGAGAACGTGGCCCTGCTCCGTTCGATCCTCGAACACGCGGGCCACACGAGCCTCCACACGACGACCGACTCGAGCCGGGCGGTCGAGCTCTTCGAGCAGGTCCACCCCGAGCTGGTCCTCCTCGACCTCCACATGCCCGAGCCGGACGGGTTCGCGATCCTTCGCCAGCTCGAAGCGCTCACCGGTCCGGATGACTACCTCCCGGTCTTTGTCATCACCGCGGAACTCGACGAACACGCGAGGCAGGAGGCGTTGTCGCTCGGCGCGAAGGATTTCATCACGAAGCCGGTGAACGCCACCGAAATGGTGCTTCGGATGCGGAACCTCCTCCATGCCCGCCTTCTCCACACCCGCGAACGCCAGATGAACGAGACCCTCGAACGGAAAGTCGCCGAGCGCACGCGAGAGCTCGAGGAGGCGCAGTTCGAGATCCTCGACCGGCTCGCCCTCGTCGGCGACTTCCGCGACGACGCCACCGGCCAGCACGCGCGGCGAGTTGCGACCTCGGCGATGCTCGTCGCCCGGTCGATTGGCCTCCCGGCGGGGCAGGCCAACCTCTACCGCTGGGCGGCGGGGCTCCATGACATCGGCAAGATCGCGATCCCGGACTCCATTCTCCTGAAGCCCGGCCCGCTCACCGTCGACGAGTTCGAAGAAGTGAAGATGCACACGCAGATCGGCGCCCAGGTGCTTTCCGGCAGCCGCTTCCCAATCCTCGAACTTGCCCGGCTGATCGCCTTCACCCACCACGAACGCTGGGATGGGCGTGGCTACATGGGCATGGCGGGGGAGGACATCCCCCTCCCGGGACGCATCGTCGCGGTCTGCGACGTCTTCGACGCGCTTGTCCACGAACGGCCCTACAAGCATGCGTGGCGCGTGGAAGACGCCCTCGCCGAGATCGATCGCCAGCGCGGCAAGATGTTCGAACCCCGGGTCGCAGACGCCTTCCTCGCGCTGCCCCGCGCCGTCCATTGCACGGTCCGGCGCGCTGCATGAACCTGCCCCCCATTTCCTCGCCGCGAAAGCGGTCTTGCCACTTCAACTCCACCGGCGGTCGCCGAGTGTCAATACCAGGAGAGCGACAGGCATGACCACATGCGCCCCCGGACAATGGGAGCAGACCGAGCAGCCGACGCTGGGGCGTTGGCTCGTGGTCGCCCGGTTCGTCGGGACCTCCGTGTGGTGCCTCGGGCTCGCCGCGCTGATCGCCGAACAGGCGACCGGCAGTCGCTCCTGGCACATCGCCACCTTCGCCATCTACCTGGCCATCCTTCCCCTTGCCGCCGCGCTTTCGACGATCCTGCGCCGGCGGCAGCAAGATCTCGACCTCCGATGGGCCCACCATCTCCACGAACTGGCGATGCGTGACGACCTCACGGGGCTCTTCAACCGCCGCTACTTCAACGCTGAGCTGGACCGGCTCGCGGCAGAGTGTGCACGGGCGGGGATGCCACTGAGCCTGGCCTTCGTCGACCTCAACGACTTCAAGGCGATCAACGACGCTCACGGCCACGAAGCCGGGGACGCCGCGCTCCAGGGCGTGGCCCACTGCCTGGTCGATCTCGTCGGGGACAACGGCATCGTCGCCCGCACCGGCGGGGACGAATTCGGCGTGCTCCTCCCGGGGATGTCGGAAGCGGCCGCCCAGGTCCTCTTCGGCCCCGCCTGCAAGACGCTGCCGGTAGCGGTTGCCGGGAAGTCGTTCGGGATCGACGGGACGGTCGGGATCGCCACGCTCGACGTGACCGCCGGCGTGCGGCAGTTGCTCCGCCGGGCCGACGATCATCTCTACGAAATGAAGCGGGCCCGCGCCCGGGGCGACCGCGCCGCCTGACCGCGAGCGCAACCTGAAGCCCAGCGGGGCCCGGGTGTGACGCCGCCCCCTAGTAGATCGTGTCCATCGAGGCGAGCCAGGGCGTCAGCTGGCCGACCATGATCATCTCGTTCGTGGCGTGGTAGATGGGGCCGAGGCGCGCGTCGCGGTAGAGCTTCTCCATCGGGAAGTCGCGCATGTACCCGTAGCCGCCGAAGAGCTGCATCGCTTTGTCCGTGACGTCGACGGCCACGTCGGAGCAGTAGACCTTGGCCATGCCGTTGTGTGCCGTGCCCCCGGCCTTCTGGTCATTTTGCCAGGCGGCGCGAAGCATGAGCAGCCGGGCGGTGAGCACCTTGATCGCCATGTCGCAGATCGCCAGCTGCACCGCCTGGTGGAAAACGATGCGGGCGCCGCCCTTGTAGCGGATGCGAGAGTAGGCGAGCGCCTCTTCGTAGGCGCGGCGCGAGATGCCGTTGAAGACCGCGGCCACCTCGACATCGCCGCCGCGGACGCGGGGACGGGTCATGTAGTCCTTGAGTTCGTCGGCCTTGGGGACGCGGCAGTTTTCGAAAATGACTTCGGCGTTCTGCATCAGGCGCTGGCCCATCTTGTCTTCGATGTGCCCGTAGGAGACGCCCGGGGCGTCGGCGGGGATGAGGAAGAGGCCCATCCCCATGTCCGGGCTGTCGGCGCCCTTGCGTGCGGAGGTGAGCAAGAGCTTGCTCCGGCCGGCCGAGGTGATGAACCGCTTCGTCCCATTGATGACCCAGTCGTCACCGTCGTCGATGGCGACGGTCGTCATCTCCCGCTGCTGGGCCGGGGGCACGACCTGCCGCATCGCCCACTCCTGCGGCAGGATCGGGCCGTTGTTCACCCTCCCTGCGGCGAAGTCGCGCGGGTTGAGGTCGCCGGCGACGCCGTGCTCGGTCCAGGGAAGGCTCATGAAGAAGCGCTCCTCGGGGTCCTCGGCGCAGGCCCGAAACCACTTCTCTTTCTGTTCCTCCGAGCCGTGGTCGTCGAGGGTGAGGAGCTGCATGTCGTGGACGAAGTAGGTGCTGCCGACGCCGCCATCGGCCCAGGAGAGCTCTTCGACGACCAGGCAGGTCTCTACCTCGCCGAGCCCGAGCCCGCCGTAGCGCGCCGGGATGAGGGTCTTGTTGAAGCCGAGGCGATTGCCCTTTTCGTAGATGTCCCAGGGGAATATCGCTGCAGGGTCGGCCATCCGGTCGAGTTCCTGTGCCCGCGGTTTCACCTCGCGCTCGGCGAACTCGTGGGCGAGCGCCCGGATGGCTTCCTGTTCGTTGGAAAGACTGAAGTCGATGACCACGGTGTTCACCTCGAGGCTGGACCCGGAGCGGATGGAAGACCCGGCTGCGGCAGCGGGGGGCATGGCGCCGCCGCAAGCCGCGCGATGCCTGCCCGCGCCGGCATTACACGCAGCGTGGCGCCGGAGCGGTTATGACCCGGATCATGTATCCCGGCCGTGCCCGATGCGATGAATAGCCGGCGGCTGGCCCCGCCGTGTCCTCAGGACAGCCGGGCGGGCATGCGGGCGGCTGTCGCTCGGCGCCGACCACATCCTCAGACGGGAGGACTCCCTCTAGCGGAATCCCGTCTCCAGACCGCAAGATTCGGCGGGACCGGCGCGCCGGACCCACGCCGCGCGGGCGCCCGCGATGAGGAAGGAGTGACCATGGCACTGCCCCTGGAAGGCATTTCCGTTCTCGATCTCTCCCAGGGAGAGTTCGGCCCCTACTGCGCGATGATGCTCGCCGACATGGGCGCGGACGTCATCAAGGTCGAGAAGCCGGACATTGGCGAGGGTTGGCGCTACGGCGGGATCAACGCCGTCTCCCCGGGCCTCTCGAACATGTTCCTCGCCATCAACAGGGGCAAACGGAGCCTTGCGATCGACGTTCGGACGGATGAAGGGCGCGACGTCCTCTACCGCCTCGTCCGCGAATCCGATGTCGTCCTCCACAACATGCGGCCCGGGGTGATGGAGCGCCTCGGCTACGGTTACGAGAAGCTGAAGGAACTCAACCCGCGGATCATCATGTGCTCCGAGAGCGCGTACGGTGAGACCGGGCCTCACGCCCAGCGCGCGGGGCAGGACCTGCTGACGCAGGCGTTCAGCGGCATCATCGCCCTGCAGGGGCATGAGGATGGGCCGCCCCAGGCCGTGGGGACGCCGATCGCCGATGGCGTGGGCGCCATCACCGCGGCCTGGGGCATCATGGTCGCTCTCTTCGTGCGCGAACGGACCGGCGTTGGCCAGGAAATCACGACGAATCTATTCGACGCGCTCCTCGCGCTTTCGCCGATGGACTTCTGCGACTACCTCATGTCGGGGAAGCGCTACAAGGGCGGGCGGGGGTGGTATCCGCAGATGCCCTATGGCCCGTGGCAGGCGAAGGACCGCGCTATCGTGGTCAACCTCCAGGGCGACGTGGCCTGGCCGGCGTTCTGCCGGATCACCGGCACGGAAGCGCTCCAGGACGACCCCCGGTTTGCGACCAACCTCGATCGCCTGGCACACCGGCGCGAGCTTGAAGCCCTGCTCGACCCCGTCTTTGCGAGCAAGACGGCCGCCGAGTGGCAGGCGGCCTTCGAAGCCGAAAGCCTCCGCTGCGACCCCGTCAACGACTACGCCGACATTGAGGCAGACCCCCAGACGGCCATCAACCAGATGATCGTCGAACAGGAACACCCTGCCTATGGCAAGCTGCGCACGGTGGGCATGGCGATCAAACTGAAGGCGACGCCCGGGCAGCCGGGTGGCCCCCGTTCGCTCGCCGCTCCCACCCTCGGCGAACACACGCGAGAGATCCTGGAGGACCTCGGGTACGACGACGGCGAAATCGCCGACTTCGAACGGCGCCAGGTCATCAACACGAGGGGGCCGGTGAACATCGAGGCCGCGATGGCGGCGCTGCGCGACCAACGCGCCGCGGCGCCCCGGAAACTGTAGGCCGTGACGACTCGGGGAGGCGCGCCCGCCCGGGGCGAACGAAGCATGGAGGGACGGACCCATGGAAAAACTGCCTGACGTTGCCGCGCTTGCGAAACAACTCTCCTCCGGCGCCCCGGGAGCGGAGAGTACCGCCCCCGCCTGGCTGTCCGACCCCGACCGGCCCTACTGGAACATGGACGCCGAACTCAAGCTCGAGGAGTTCACGACGGCCCGCGGGCAGGAGCGCGCCTGGGCTCGCCTGAGGCGCTCAATCCGGGATGTCTACGACGTCTCGCCCTATTGGCGCGCGCGCCTCGACGAGGCCGGGGTGGTGCCGGAATCGATCAAGACGCCCGAAGACTACGCCCGCCGTGTCCCGCTCTTCGACAAGGAGACCCACCGCCAGAGCCAGGAAGATTCGCTCGCCGCCAACGGCCATGCCCTCGGGATGCACCTTCGGGTGCCGCTGGAAGAGCTCCGTCTCATCTGCGCCACGTCCGGCACGTCGGGCAACCCGACCTATTACGCCTATGACGCGAATGGGCTGATGGGTTCGAACGAAGTCTATGCCCGCGCGCTGTGGCGGACCGGCGTGCGCCCCGGGATGCGCGTCCTCCACGGGTTCGCGCTTTCGATGTTCGCCGCCGGGGTGCCCGTGATCGAAGCCCTGAACTACATGGGCGCCTGCACTATCCCCGTGGGCGCAGAGGCGGGCACCGAGCGGCTCCTCCTCCAGGCGAGCCTGCTCAAGCCCGACGTCCTCACCTGCACCCCGTCCTATGCGGAATACCTCATCGAGAAGGCGCCGGCAGTCACCGGTAAGGAGATCGGGGCGTTCGGGTTCAAGATCCTGATCGTCGGCGGGGAGCCCGGCGGTTCCATCCCGGAGGTCAGGCAGAAGCTGGCGGACGCCTTTGGGGCGAAGATCTACGACATGCAGGGCCCGGCGATGTCCTGCGACGCCAACGAAGGATTCCACATGTCGTCGATGGGCGGCTCGTGGCTCGAAATGCTGGACCCCGAGACCAAGGAACTCCGCAAGATCGAACACGGGGCGACCGGCGAATGGGTGACCACGTCGCTTTCCGCCGCCCGGGGGGTCGCGCCGGTACTTCGGATGGCCGTGGGCGACCTCTACCAGGTCTTCACGGAACCGTGCGCCTGCGGCAAGACGGGCTGGCGCTACCGGATCGTCGGCCGCGTTGACGACATGCTCAAAGTGAAGGGCGTGATGGTCTATCCGGCGGCGATCGCGAAGGTCGTGCAGGGCTTCTATCCACGGCTGAGCGGGTTCTACCGGATCGTGCTGGACGAACCCCCTCCACGCGTGGTCCCGCCGCTCAAACTCAAGATCGAGCTCGGCGCGCCGTATGCCGCGGAGCCGGGCGCCGCCGTCCTCGACGCGCTCGCGCAGGAGGTGGAGGACAAGATGCACAACGCCCTCAAGATCCGGCCCCAGATCGAATGGCTGGCTCCCGGCAGCCTGGACCGCTCCCTGCACAAGACGCAGGTTTTCGAACGCACTTACCTGGGGCAATCCTGAGCCCGGATCAGAAGCCGCGAGGGCGGGCCTAAAGCGACCGAAAGGACTGGCGCCATGACTGAATTGCTCTTCCAGCCGCTGACCGTGATGGGGATGGAGTTCAAGAACCGGATCCTCCACGAGCCCACGACGATGAACATGTCCGACCCCAACGGCCACGTGACCGACCGCATCGTCGGCGTCTACGAATCACTGGCCCGGGGGGGCTACTCAGCCGTCACCGTCGGCGCCACCTGCGTCCGCCGCGACGGCCTTATCAACGAGCGCATGCTTGGCATCTACGACGACACCTACGTCATCGGCCTGCGCGACCTCGTCGAGGTGATCCACAACAACGACACGCTGGCCGGCATCCAGCTCTTTTACGGCGGCCTCATCCCCGGTCTCGCTGCGACGACTCCGCTGCCGCCGGGAGAGGGCTGGATCCCGGGCACGCTGTCCTGGGGCGCGAGCGACCGCGCGATCATCGGGAACCCGAAACCGGGCGTCATTTCCACCGAAGGGTACGAGGAGCTGGTGGAGGCTTACGGCCAGGGCGCCCGCCGCGCCCGCGAGGCCGGCTTCGACTTTGTGGGCTTCCACTTCTGCCACGGTTCGCTCCCCCACACGAACCTCTCGCTGCTTTCGAACGTCGGCCGGACCGACAAGTACGCCGACCGCTTCCTGTTCGTCGAAGAGATCATCCAGCGCACTCAGCAGCTTTGCGGGAGGGACTTCCCGATCATGCCGCGGATCTGCTGCGACGAGAACCTCCAGGGCGGCTTCGACATCGAGTACTTCGCGGAGAACTACGCCCCCCGACTCCACCGTCTCGGCGTCGCGGTCATCGACTGCACCTTCGGCTCCATGATCCGGGCACAGAGCCGGCGGGCGGACATCGGCTCGGGCGAGTTCATCGGCGGGGGGTTCTACACGCCGAACGGGGTGAACATCGGGAACATCCAGAAGACGAAGGCGCTCTTGCGGGCGAGAGGCATCGACACGCCGCTCATCGGCTCCTGCAACCTGGGCACGCCCGCGCAGGTCCGCCAGATGGTCGAGGAGGGCGGCGCCGAATTCGCGGGGGTCTGCCGCTTCTCGCTCGACGACCCCGCCTTCCCCCGCAAGATGCTCGAAGGCAGGGAGCGCGAGATCCGCAAGTCGACCCGCACCGGCGCATCGCTGCTCCACGGCAACATCTTCGGCAAGGGTTACGCCGGCTCCCCCCAGAACCCTGAGTTCGGGCACGAACGCGAGTACCGGATCGTCCCAACCCGGAGCCCGAAGAAGGTCGTCATCGTGGGTGGCGGCAGCGGCGGGATGGAGTACGCGTCCGTAGCGAAGCAGGTCGGCCACAACGTGGTGGTGTTCGAGAAGTCCGGGCGGCTCGGCGGCGTGATGGACTGGTGCGGCAACTACCCGCATCTCCCGAACGTCGAGTCCATCCGCTACCAGCCCGAGTACCACACCGCCCAGATGGAGATCCTCGGGGTCGACTGCCGCCTGAACACCGAGGCGACCCCCGAACTCATCCTCGCCGAGAAACCGGACGTCGTCGTGATAGCGACGGGCGCCCGGGCGAAACTCCCGGCGGTCCCGGGGCTCGAAGAGGGCCGGCGGAGCGGGTTTGTCCTCACGATCGACGAGGTGATGGCGCGCGAGAACGCGGCCGATCCGGGCGAGGCCCCCGTCGTCTGGGGGGTGGCCGAAGGGATCGAGCTGGCCCTCGAATTCGCCCGGCAGGGCCGTAAGGTGCGGCTGATCGACTCCAACCCGACGCTTTCGCTGGCGCCCTACCTGCTGTCGCGGGCGGGTCACGTGCTTCGCTGGCTGGCGGAAGCCGGGGTTGCGATCGAGACCGGCGTTGCGGTTCACACCATTCGCCCGGGGTGCCTCGCCGTTCGCCGGGCCAGCGATCCGCGCTCCGCCGAAGCTCTGAGCGCCACCACGGGGCAGGAAGTGACGGCCGGGATGACGGACGCGCTGGAGGAGATCGCCTGCGACCACCTGGTGCTCTGCCTCGGCCGCGAGCCGGTGAACGAACTCAAGCGCCTCCTTGCGGGGAAGGTCCCGGAGATTCACGTCCTCGGCGACGCGAAGGCGCCGCGCTCTTACGGCAACGCCATCCACGAGGCCGCCTACCTGGCGCGGCAGGTCCCTTGAACGGGGCCCCGCGCCCGTTGCGCATCGCGGTCTGCATCAAGCAGATCCCGGACCCGCAGGCGCCGGCCGGGTCGTTCTACGTGGACGAAGCCGTCAACGAACCGCGCTGGTCGCCCCCCGCCGCCCAGGTCATCAGCACCTTCGACGCGCATGCCATCGAGGCGGCGGCCCGGCTCAGGGAAGAGCACGGCGGTGAGGTCATCGTGCTGTCGCTCGGACCACCTGGGGTCGAGGTCGCGCTGCGCCGGGCGCTGGCCGCGGGCGCTGACGAAGCTGTCCGTATCGACGAGGCTGCCGCGCGCGACGGCGACCGGCTGGCCGTGGCGGCGGCGCTCGCGGCGGCGCTCCGGAAGCTCGGCGGCGTCGACATCGTCCTTTGTGGCCGCATCGCCGCCGACTGGGACATGGGCCACGTCCCGGGCATGCTGGCCGAGTTCCTCGACACCGCCATCGTCCTCCCCGTGAAGGCGATCCGGCTGGAAAACAACGGGCTCGTGGTCGAACGGATTACCGACGACGGCTACGAAGTCGTCGCCGCCGAAACCCCCTGCCTCCTCGGCGTCAGCAACGAACTGAACGAACCGCGATACCCGACGATGCGCGCCGTCCTCGACGCCCAGCGCAAGCCTGTCAGCGTGTGGACGCCGGCAGAGCTGGGCGTTGAGCCGGGCACGGCGCGGCCTGTCCGCCTCCAGCGCCTCTCGGTCCTGGACCTGAGCCGCGCCTGTGAACTCGTGGAGGGCGCAACCCCGGAAGACAGCGGCTCGCTCCTCGCCGAGCTCCTCCACGAAGAGGCACTGGTGTGACGCGAGAGGGCCGGTGGCGGCATGAGTGAGCCGGGGAGCGTCGTCGCCGTCCTTGATCCTGGCGGCCCTGGCTCCGGGGCCAATCCGGGACTCGTTTCTGTCGCCCGCCAACTCGCGGATGGGCTTGGCGCCCGGGCTGCCTGCGTCCTCGCCGGGCCGCCCGACCGCGGAGCTGCCGCCTCTGCCGTCGCGCTGGGGGCCGACGACGTGTTCACCGCAGTCGCTCCCTGGCTCGACGCGCGGCAGCCGGACGCCTGGGTTGCCGCCCTGGCCGAGACCTGCCGGGAGCTGGAATCGCGCGTCCTCCTCCTTTCCCACAACACGCTCGGCCGCGAGGTGGCGCCGAGACTGGCCGCCCGCCTGGGGGCAGGGCTCGTCTCCGATTGCGTGTCGATCCACGCCGGCGGTGACGGACTGATCGCGGTTCGCCCCTGCTTCAGCGGCAAGGCATTGTCGACCTGGGTGGCCGGCGGGCCGGGTCTCACCATCGCAACCCTCCGCCGCCAGGCTGTCCCGCCGGGCGCATCGCCGGCACGCGGCGAAGGCGTGGTCACCGTCCTCCGCCTCGATGACCGCGGTCCGGGCCGGACCAGGGTCATCGAGCGGGTCGTCCCGCCGCCGGGGCAGGTTCACCTTGAAGACGCGGGCGTGGTGGTAAGCGTTGGCCGGGGAATCGGCACCCGGGAGGCGCTCCAGGAGTACATCGTCGATGGGCTCGCCGCGGTTCTCGGCGCCCCCGTCGGGGGCTCGCGCGGGGCGGTGGACCTCGGGATCATCCCGCCCGACCTCCAGATCGGGCTCACCGGCCGCGTCGTGAGCCCGAAGCTTTACATCGCCGTCGGGCTCTCAGGCTCCCCTCAGCACATGGCCGGTTGTTCCGGCGCACAGACGATCGTGGCCGTGAACACCGACCCCCAGGCGCCGATCTTCGGGTTCGCCCAGTACGGCGTCGTCGGTGACTACCGGAAGGTCATCCCCTCGCTGACTTCGCGGCTGCGGCAGGTCCTGGCGGCGCCCGCGGGCTAGCGATGGCGCCCGTTACACCGTCGTCCCCGATGCCTGCCTTCTCCGCCATCATTCGGTTGCGCTTATATAAGCCCGGTGTTATTCTACGCCGGATGGATGTCTTCGAAGCCGTCGCTGAGCCGACCCGGCGCGCAGTCCTGGAGCTGCTGGCCGGGCGCGAGCGTTCCGCGGGGGAGCTCGTCGCCGCGTTCCCCGCGCTTACGCAGCCGGCCGTGTCCCGCCACCTCCGCATCCTCCGGGAGTCGCAGCTGGTGGACGTGCGCGGCGACGGGACGCGGCGCCTCTATTCGCTGAGGCCGGCTACGCTGGCTGAACTCGACCGCTGGCTCGACCGGTACCGGCGGTTCTGGTCGGCGCGGCTGGACGAGCTCGAAGGTCACCTGGACGCGAAGGCTAGCCGCGAACGCGTGGGGGAGGTGACGTGACTTCGGCCGATGGAACGCTTGTGGTTGCCGGCGAGATCGCCCTGATCGGGTTCGAACGCCGGCTTGGCCACCCGGTCGAGGCTGTCTGGGCGGCGTTGACCGACCCTGAGGAGCGCGCGGCCTGGTTGGGCCCGGGCACCCTGGAACCCCGCGAGGGAGGCCAGGTTGCCATCCGCACGGGGCCGGGAGACCGTCCCGAGCGGCAGCGGCTGATGTCGGGCCGGGTCCTCGCGTGCGACCCGCCCCGCGTGCTCGAACATGAATGGATCCAGCCCGGACTCGACACCTCGGTCGTGCGATACGAGCTTGAGGCCGATGCTGGTGGGACCATTCTCAGGCTGACGCATCGAAGGAGCGTGACGCCCACTGCGACCGGCGGCCGGGCCGGCTGGCACGCTTACCTCGATCGTCTCGCCGCGCATCTCGACGGGCTGCCGGTGCCGGCATGGGCGGAGCGGCGCGCGGAAGTCCAGGACGCCTACGGAGAGGCCCCGCTACCCGGGGCATAGGAAAGGAAGAAAAGCATGAATGCCAACACTGTGTCTGTCCGTTACATGGTCGACGACGTAGCCGCCGCGATCGCCTTCTACACCGGGCACCTGGGGTTCACCATCGAGTCGAACTTCCCGCCGGCGTTCGGCTCGGTGGAGCGTGGGAACCTGCGCTTGCTGCTGGCAGGCCCTCAGAGCTCGGCCGGCCGCCCCATGCCCGATGGCGCCGTCCCGGGCCCGGGTGGCTGGAACCGTATCCACCTCATCGTTCCCGATGTCGCCGGGGAGGTCGCGCGGCTGAAGAGCGAAGGGTGCAAGTTCCGCAACGAGATCCTGACAGGGCCGGGCGGTTCGCAGGTCCTGCTGCTCGACCCGGCAGGCAACGTGATCGAGTTGTTTCAGCCTGCCCAGGCGTAGGCCCCGGCGAGCTTCGCGGGGTTCACGGCAATGGGCGGTTCCGTGCCCGCAGGCACGCAAGAACAGGGCGCCCGGTCCGTCCGCGGCGGTCCACGATAGAAAGACGAGGGAACCGATGCCCACACCTGTCTCCCAGCGCGCCTATGCGCGGCCCGAACTCCTTGCGGAAACTGGCTGGCTCGCGGATCGGATGGCGGACCCGCACATCCGTGTCGTGGATGCACGAAGCGAAGGAGAGTACACGGCGGGGCACATCGCTGGCGCCGTTCACATGGATGGCTTCGGAAGCAGCATTCCGCGCGACGAGAGGGGCGACATGGGGTCGCCAGCGGAATTTGCCAGCCTCGCCGGCGGGCTGGGGATCGGCAACGACACGACGGTCATCGTCTACGACACGCCGAGCCAGCGTATGGGCATGGTGGCGTGGGCGTTCCTCTACTACGGGCATGCAGATGTGCGGGTGCTGGACGGGGGCCTGGCGAAGTGGCTGGCGGAAGGCCGGGCGATCGAGACGCGGCGCCCCGGGTGGCCGGCGGTGACCTACGAGGCGAAGCCGACGGAAGCGGTTTACTGCTCACTCGAACAAGCGAAGGCCAGTGCCGGGCGCGATGACTTCGTGTTCTGGGACACCCGCTCGACGGACGAGTATGCCGGGAACGCCGCGGGCTTCGGCTCGGTCCCTCGCCTGGGGCGCATCCCGGGCGCCGCCCACCTGGAGTGGACGGAGTTGCTCGACGGGGAAAGCCGGACGCTGAAGCCGGCGGCGGAGCTGCGCCAACTGTTGGAGGCACGGGGCATCACGCCGGACAAGCAGATCGCCAGCTACTGCAATGGCGGCGCCCGGGGAGCGCTGGGCGGGTTCGTCCTGCAGATACTCGGTTACGATCGGGGTCAGGCGTACGCCGGCTCCTTCCAGCAGTGGTCGAACCAGCCGGACACGGTGGTGGAGCGCTAGGCTCGCGGCCCGGGATGGAGCCGTCGGCGGTAGCGAGGACTGGCCGGCGCGCCCCGCCTGTTGATAGCGCCGTTGAACCGCCTGTGCGTACTCCGTTGCTGCCTGCTCTGACATCCTGCCTCCTCTCCCTGTCCGGTAACAGGGTTATGAGGCACCCACCATCCCTTCGGTAACATCTTCTTTGAGGCAGATCGCCCGCTGAACCTCCCTGGCGGACTTGTGTAGACTCCGAACATCAGGGCTGCGAGGGGCACGATGAAGACTGCCGTCGTTCTGCGGCATGCCGAGCGCCGGGATCGTTCAAACAACTGGTCCCACCTCTCGGAGGCGGGAATCGAGCAGGCGCGTAAGGCCGGGAGCCGCTTCGAGCGTTTCGACCTCGTCGTGGCGAGCCCGCTGCCCAGGGCTGTTGAGACCGCAGTCGCCATGGGTTTCGCCGTCAGCCAGACTCATCTTGGCATCCAGGACATCGGCGAACGAATCCTGCAGCACGTGCATTGGAGCGATGGGTTCGCGGCGTGGGCCACCGCCTACCGATCCGCCCCGCTCGTCAAGTCCTACGTCGACTACGTTGGGTCGCTTCTTTCCGGCTGGCTCGACGAGGTCCCTGAAGGCGGCTCGCTGCTCGTGGTCACTCACGGGGGAATCGTCGAGGCTATGGCCGTCGGGCTCGGTCCGGAGTCAGACTTCAACCAGCTCGGTCCGGCGGCAGGCTACGCGGAGGGGTTCGTTGCGGCGGACCAACCAGGTGGCGCATACAGCTTGCCGGCTGTCCGGCTCTGACTGTCGCCCGCAAGTCCAACTGTTTTGCGCGGCCGGACACGGTGGTGGAGCGCTAGGCTCGCTTCGCTCGTCCTGACCTTGCCTTTCCGCTGGAGGTATTGAGGGCGACGGCGGCACGGATGAGCGCCTGGAACGCGTCCGCATCGACCTCCTCCCCTTCATGGATGTCAATCGCGCGCCGTGCGTTGCCGTCGAGGCTTGCGTTGAAGAGCCTGGCCGGGTCTTCCAGCGAAGCCCCCTTGTGGAAGGTCAGCTTCACGACCGACTTGTACGACTCCCCCGTGCAGATGATCCCGTCGTGGGCCCATACGGGGGTGCCCATCCACTTCCACTCCTCCACGACGTCCGGGTCTGCCTCTTTGATGAGCTGGCGCATCCGGCTCAGGGTCTCCCCGCGCCAGTCCCCGAGCTCGGCGATCCTCTTATCAATCAGCTCCGATGTCGACTGTCCGGCGGTCGAATCCGACGATTTCATGTTCTCCCGATTGTAGCGTGATCACGACCCGCCCTCCCGCGGTTCGTGGGCGCCTGTTCTTGGAGCCACGTCGCTCCCAATCGCGGATGTGCAGGCGGGGTCATCCCGATGCCTTCCCGTCCGCAAGTGACCTCCCGGTTCAGGTCGACGACGCGACGGAAAAGGGGTTGAGCGCACGATGTGGTTGGCTCCGGTAGTGAGCCAGACCGATGGTCGCCAAAAGTGGGATCCTGTGGCCATGTCCCTCCAGACCGACCGCGACTACCGTGAAGGTATTGCTCGTATGGAGGTTGTTATGAGACGTCGTTTCATCGTTGCCGCACTTCCGTTTGCGCTGCTTGCGTTCGCCACAACTGTCACCTTCGCAAGCATCCCCGATTCGGACGGTACCATCCGGGCCTGCTATGCGAAGTCTGGCGGAGCACTGCGGGTCATCGACTCGAGCGTGAGCTCCTGCAAGTCAAGCGAGAAGGTACTTGAGTGGAACCAATCCGGACCAGCCGGACCAGCTGGAAACGCAGGGCCAGCCGGACCGACGGGCCCCCAGGGCCCAGCCGGTCTGACCGCCGCCTACGATGTCCCAGCGAACGGGGACCACGACGAGTTGACGGCAAGCGAATACCCTGGGCAGACGCTGAATTCGATCGAGTTGCCACCGGGGAACTGGGCAGTATTTGGACGCGTAATGATCAGCAGCGATCTTGGTCTTACCGAATACTACGCTGCGTGCTACCTGAAGTCTCCGTCGGATTCCGGATACTACGACTCGGGCTACATCCTCGAGTCGGTCTCGACTGCGGGCCTTCAGCGAGCGTCCCAAACGATTTCTATGATGGCACTCGTCGCCTTGCCCGACGGCGGAACGGTAGTGCTGAGCTGCGTTGATAACCCAGTTCAGACGACGTTCTGGTCGAACGCGAAGATCATGGCCGTCCAGGTCTCGACCATCAATTAGCGGCTCAACCAGCCCGAGCGGGCGCCGCCCACATTGAACTCGGGGCTCCCGGAACGGGACCCCGAGTTCACCTGCCTGACGGACGGTCCGGTCACGGTCGGCGAACCAAGAAGCCGCACGAGCGGGTGCGAACACCATGTGCTTGCGGAACACCAGGCGCACCTCGCCTTGGATACCGTGAAGATACCCACCAGGGGTATCCAACGAACGACGCCCCTTCCGGTCAAGAAGAGGGACGCGATTGGCCACGCTCTACCCGATGACCGGCTTCGGCGTCGACAAACTCACCGACGAGCTCGACCGGTACGCGACGTACGGCACCAATGATGGGGCTGGCATTACGTTAATTCGCTCGCCAGGCCGCCGCTCCTGAAGCGCACTCAGCCGAGAACGAGGATCATCCGAGGCTCGGCTGCAGGCGCCCCGTCGCGCTCCTGCACGCGATGTGGGCCGCCATGGCGGCGGGATACGGCAATGGGGGCGCTTCCGTGCCCGCGGGCATTCAAGCACAGGGCGCCCGGCCTGTCCGCGGCGGCCTGTGTGCTGGCCCGTAGAAGGGCGAGTTCCACCGCACGGCCTTGCGCACGTTGGGCACGTTGCTCACGATCAGTGCGTCGAGCTCGACCGCTGGGCGCGCGAAGCGCCAGGCACCAGCCAGGGAGACACATGACAATGGACGCTCGACGGACTGACATCCGCTACCAGCGGATCCGCCTCTACAACGTTGCGATGGGAGCCTTGCACCTCGTGCAGGCGCTCGCCATCCTCGCGCTGAGCAACGACTTCGCCCTCCCGGTCCACGGAACGTTCATGGAAGGCCCGCCGGGCGAGGGGGCCGCGAAGATCCATCACCTGTTCGATTTGCGGATCGGGCCGGCCGTCGCCTCATTCCTCTTCATCTCGGCCGCGGCCCATACGATCCTTTCGCTCCCCGGCGTGTTCCCGTGGTACCGGAGAAACCTCGAACGGCAGCGAAATGACGCCCGCTGGATCGAGTATTCGGTGAGTGCATCGGTCATGATCGTCCTCATCGCCATGCTTACGGGCATCGGCGACGTGGCCGCGCTCGTCGCACTTTTCGGCGTCAACGCCTCGATGATCTTCTTCGGTCTGATGCAGGAACACGCGGAGCGGCCGGGCGAAGGGCGCCTGCTGCCGTTCTGGCTGGGCTGCATTGCCGGCGCCGTGCCCTGGATCGCCATCTCGATCTACATCGTGGCGCCTGGAGTCGATGCTTCGCCGCCGGCGTTCGTGTACGGCATTTTTGTCTCGCTGTTCGTCTTCTTCAATGTGTTCGCGCTTAACATGTGGCTCCAGTACCGCCGCATCGGCCCCTGGAGAGACTACCTTTTCGGCGAGTCCGTCTACATCCTGCTCAGCCTGGCGGCGAAGTCCGCCCTCGCCTGGCAGGTCTTCTTCCCGACTCTCATGGGCTGATTGCCAGGGGAGCTTCGCGGCGAACAAACGCGACTCTGTGACGGCGGCGCCGGATCGGGCCGAGATCACGGGCACGGACGATATCCATGGCCTCGGCCGCCAGCCGCTTGAACTCCTCGACCATCCCCGGGTGAAACTTGAATCGCGCGATTCCCTGCAGTTCGGTCATGGGTGGTCCTCCAGAGGTGGTGCGGCGCGCTCCGGCGCTGTGCAGCACGCCTCCTCACGAAGGTAGCTCCTCGCCGGTAAGAGTCTTGTACACCGCCATGTAGCGTTCAGATGTCGCGGTGACGACGGCAGGCGGGATAGCGGGGGGCGGATCCCCGTCCTTCCAGTTAGCCGCCATCCAGTCACGTACAGGTTGCTTGTCGAAGCTTGGCTGGGCGCCGCCTGCGTGGTAGCCATCAACCCGCCAGAACCGGCTGCTATCTGGGGTCAGAGCCTCGTCGATGAGGATGACCTCGTCATTCCAGATGCCAAATTCAAACTTTGTATCAGCGATGATGATGCCGCGTGCGAGAGCGACCGCATGCGCGTAGATCGCGAGCGTACGCGTTTTCACGATGTTCGCCGCATCGTCGCCGAGGATGCTCGCAAGTTCTTCGTAGGAGATGTTCTGGTCGTGTCCGACTGCTGCCTTCGTCGAAGGGGTGAAGATGGGCTCGGGTAGCCGCTCGGACTCCTGGAGGCCCGCAGGCAGTGGGACCCCGCAAATCGCCCCTGTGCGCTGGTAGTCCTTCCAGCCGGAACCGGAGATGTAACCACGTGCAATGCACTCGGCGTTGAGACGCTGAGCCTTGCGCACCAGCATGGTGCGACCGAAGTATTTCGCATCCAACTTGAACGGCACCAGCGACGCGTTCTCTTCAGTGATCAGCGCGATGAAATGGGTCGGAACGACTTCCTTGATGCGATCGAACCACCAGGCGGAGAGTCGCGTGAGCACCTCGCCTTTGCGTGGGATACCGGTCGGGAGGGTGACGTCAAGAGCCGAGATCCGGTCGGTGGCGACGATCAGGAGGTTATCGCCCAGGTCGAAGGTGTCTCGAACCTTGCCCCGCGCCAACCGATTGGGAAGGTCGGTCTCGAGAAGGATTTCAGCCATCGGTTCTCTCCTTGAGGCGAATTCGGCTGCTTCGTTGCGCGAGGTTACGCCGAGGCGCGAGATCACTTCGCTGACGTGCCACTTCGCCCCCGCCAGGCTGATGCCAAGCGCCCTGGCGATCTCCGGGTTTGTGCGGCCGGCAGCCACCAGGCGCAACACCTCCTGCTGCCGCGGCGTCAGCCTGCTGGATGCGTCGTCTTGGGGCTGTGCAGTCGCTCCCATGCCAAAAACATAGCCGACTCCAAGTGGGCTGTCCCTAGGCTATCGCAACAATGACAGTACGTAGTGTGCCGCTCAGCGCGTTTTCCGTTGCCATCCGGATTTTGATGAGGCCCCGGACTCCGGGAGCGAACTGCGGCCGTCCGCGTGAGTAGCGCCGGCTCGTCCATGCCCAATACCGTTCCCAGGCATCTCGATGCCATCGAGTGACTGTCTGTGGGTGAACGATGACGAGGACCGGGGTCGCCGGCTTCGCCGCGCTCGGGGACGGCATGAGGCCGAGCCTCGCCGCTCAAGGATCCCGAGCGGCTGCCTCGCTGGCGGAACACCCGCAACCCACTGAGGCGTTAAGTGATAAGGCGCCTATGCGCATTCACCATTGAACGAACATCGGCATGACGACGTGGACGTAGTCCTTCGGCTCGCCTTCTGCAACGACGGGGCGGAAGACGCCCTGGCTGCTGGGGCTCGTCATCTGGAGCTCGACTTCACCCGATAGCGCGTTCAGCACGTCCTGGAGGTAGCGGCTGTTGAAGGCGATCTTCGAGGCGTCGCCTTCGATCTTCGCGTCGATCTCGCCGTTGTTGTCGCCGATCTCGTCGGCGCGGGCGCTGATCGTGAGCTTGCCGGGCATGCCGTTCCCCGGGACGAGCTGCAGGCGGACGATGCCGCTGCCGTCGCGCGCGAAGATCGCGGCGATCCGCGTCTCCCGCTTGAACTCCTCCACGCTCACCGTCGCCTTCGTGTTGTAGTCCGCCGGGATGAGCTGGTTG
Source organism: Chloroflexota bacterium (assembly GCA_016234445.1). Taxonomy (GTDB): domain Bacteria; phylum Chloroflexota; class Dehalococcoidia; order Tepidiformales; family Tepidiformaceae. The sequence goes on from JACRBT010000017.1 coordinate 210,950, forward strand.
TAGTTCGGGAACGTCCCCTGGATGAGCTGGGCCACCAGTTCCGTGTCGCCCACCGAGAACAGGACCTGCGTCCGCTGGGGATTGAGCCGCATCTCGACCGGCTCGCTGCTTTCGCCCACGAGACGCGCGACTTCGCGCAGTGCCCGGGCCGGGACGATCACTTCCACCGCGTCTGAAGGCGCGGCAGGCAGGGTGATGTCCGAAACCGCCAGCCGGAAGCCGTCGGCCGAGGCGAAGGTGAGCCGGGCGCCGTCCGCTTTCACGTGGACGCCGGTGAGCACCGGGCGCGAGTCGTCCGAGGCGGCGGCGAATTCGACCCGCTCGATCGTCTTTCGCAGGGCCTTCGGGTCGAGGATGAGGCTGACGCCTTCGCTGAAGGAATGGATGCGCGGGAAGTCCTCCGCGTCCATGGTGTGGATGCTTGACTCGTTGCGCGCGCATTCAAGCTTCAGCTGGCGGCCGCGCTCCGGGATCTCAAGGCTCACCGTTGCCGGGGGCAGCGACGAAACGAAGTCGCCGATGAGCCGCGACGGCACGGTCGTCGCGCCGTCTTCGTCGATCTTCGCCCCGACCCAAGTGCTGATCGAGATGTCGAGGTCGGTCGCGGCCAGCTTGAGCCGGCCCTTGTCGGTCATCAGCAGCACGTTCGCCGTGATGGGGAGCGTCGATCGCGTCGCGACGGCGCGGCCGACGATCGAGAGGCCGCGCTGCAGGTTTTCCTGGAGCACCTGGACTTTCACGTGTTCACCCGCCTAAGCCATTCGACGGATTATAGGGGCCGAAGTTGTCGCGGGACAAGGCGACCGCGTAGGCGGGTGAACAATTGCTTTCGGTTCTCAGTCTCCCCGGGCGACCTCGCCGCTGAGCTCGGCCACCCGCAGCTCGCCTGCGCGAGTCTGCCCGCCGAGGTCCATGAAGCGCTGCATGTTGTCGTGCGCCTCCTGGGTCCGGAGCACTTCCTGGAACAGGTAAGCCTCTTCCAGCATCCCCGGCACGGGGTCCGGTTCGGCGAAGCCCGCCGCCGCCTTTCCGTTGCGGACCGCGAGCGGCGGGAACGACGCGATCCGCCGTGCCAGCCCGTCGACGTAGGCGTCGAGCTCGGCGGCGGTGGCGAAGGCCCGGTTCAGCCAGCCCCAGCGCTCGGCCGTCGCCGCGTCCAAGTCCACGCCGCCGAGGATGATCTCGAGCGCCCGGCCGCGTCCCATCATCCGCGGGAGCCGCTGCGTCCCCGTGCCGCCGGGAAGGATGCCGATCGGCACCTCCATCTGGTTCATCACCGTCTTCCCCAGCAGCCCGAAGCGCATGTCGCACGACGAGGAGAGTTCCGAACCGCCGCCGCCGACCCGCCCGGCGATCTTGCAGATCGTCGCCTTCGGCATGTTGCGAAACGTTTGGCACATCTCGTGGAACGCGTTCAGCGTCTCGCTTCGTTCGATTGGCTGGCCGATCGGCGAACGAAGCAGCACTTCCACGTCGAAGTGGGCGATGAAGAAGTCGGGGTCGGCGCTCTGGAGCACCACCGCGAGGACGCTGTCGTCGGCCGCCACTTCCGCCGCGAAGCCCATCAGCTCCTGGTAGAGCGGCAGCGTCATCACGTTGACGGGCGGGTTGTCGATGGTCGCCCAGAGGGCCGCGCCCTCCCGGGTGACGTGCAGGAGCTTGTAGTCGTAGGCCATCGCTTTCCTCTCTCTGGGTGCAATCCTGACCGGGCTCCGCCGGTCCGAAGGCGGGCCCGGGAAGAAATTACCACATCAACGAAAAAACTTTGCCCCGCGCTAAAGAAAAGGGTTTATAATCTCTACTTGCCGTGTTCATCTTCTCTCTGCAGATGGCGAACTACCGCAATTATGCGCGGGTCGGGCTCAAGCTCGACCGTGGCCTGAACCTGTTCGTCGGCGACAACGCCCAGGGCAAGAGCAACCTCCTCGAAGCCATCTACCTCCTCTCTACGATGCGTTCGAGCCGGGCAAGCACCGACGCCGACCTCGTCCGCCGCGACATCCTGAACTCGGAGTTCCCGGTCGCCCGCCTCGCCTGCGAAGTCGACCGCTCTGCCGGAAACCTCCAGCTCGAAGTCGCCGTCGTCGGCCGCACCACGGACCCCAGCCACCGCGCCGGGAAGCGCGTCCGCGTCAACGGCGTCGCCAAGCGCGCTTCCGAAGCCGTCGGGCAACTGGCCGCCGTGCTCTTCACCACGCTCGACATCGAAATCGTGGCCGGCCCGCCGCTCCTTCGCCGCCGCTATCTCGACATGATGATCTCGCAGGTCGACCGCGGCTATCTCCGGGCCATGCAGCGCTACGCGAAGGTCCTGCCCCAGCGCAACAGCCTCCTCAAGCGCATCCAGAACCGCGAAGCCTCGGCGACCGAGCTGAACTTCTGGGACCAGGAACTCGCCCACGCCGGCGGCATCATCATGCAGGCGCGCGCCGACGCCCTCGGCCATCTCGTCCCCCAGGCCGCCTTCCAGATGGAGCGCCTCAGCGACGGCATGGAGACCATCGAAATCACCTACAAGCCCGCAATCGGCCACCTCGACGACCTCGATTGCCCGATCGACGACACAGAGTGGACGGCGAGGATGCTCAAGGCGCTCACCACCCTTCGCAGCCGCGAAATTGGCGCCGGGGCCACCCTCGTCGGCCCTCACCGCGACGACATCCTCGTCGAGATCGACGGCATGCCGGCCGACTCGTTTGCCTCTCGCGCCCAGCAGCGCACCGCGGCGCTTTCGATGCGCCTTGCCGAAGCCAGCTACCTCCGCAAGGCCCTGGGCGACGACCCCGTCGTCCTCCTCGACGACGTCCTCAGCGAACTCGACGCCCGCCGCCGCCGGGGAGTGCTCGAATTCTTCGACAGCTTCCAGCAGACCATCGTCACCACGGCCGAACCCGACCGCGTCCGCGAAGTCATGACGCGCGCTTCCGGCCGCTTTGTCGTCGTCGCAGGCACCATCACCCGCTTCGAAGGGGAGTAATCCCATCGGCCGTCGCCGCAGTACCGTGGCCGGGTTCGCGGTCGTCGTTGGCGCCGTCGCCTTCCTCAACGGGCTGGCGGCCCTCCTCCTCCTCGTCGACCTCTCGGACGACCCCCAGCGCAAGCTCTTTGACGTCAACGTGGCCCTCGGCACGGCGATCGTCACCCTCAGCCTCGGCGGTCTGCTCGTTTACCAGGCGGCATCCGCGCTCGGCGGGGTGGGCTCCACGGCGATGACGCACCGGGTCCCCTGGGCGCTGCTCGCCGCCTTCCCGGTGCTCATCGCCGTCGGCCAGTTCCAGGTCGACCATCCCGAGCGCCTGCCATGGCTGTTCCCGGTGGTCAACGTCGCCATCGTCAGCATCCCCTCGGTGCTGGTGGCGGCGGTGGTGGCGCGGCGTTACGCCCGCTTCAACCGGTTCGCCTGGCCGGTCAGCTGGCGCGAATGGCTGACCGGCTTCATCTACGGCGCGATCGGGGCGACCACCGTCGCCGCCATCCTCAACACGATCTACTTCATCGCCCTCGGCGCCATCCTCATCGACACGGTCGGCGAAGGTGACGCCTTTCATCTCGTCGACAACCTCCCCACCCTGCCCCGTGGTTGGGGGCTCTTCTACGACATCTCCGTGCTCTCCGTGTTCGCCCCCCTGAACGAAGAGTGGTGGAAGGGCTTCATCGTCGCCCTCTTCTTCTTCCGCAAAGGCTCGGCCGGGCGATGCTTCCTCTGGGGCACGCTCGCCGGCGCGGGGTTCAACCTCCTCGAAACCTTCCAGAACAGCCTCAGCCTCGTCCACCCGGAAGTCGTGAGCGAGCAGACGCTCGGCAGCCGCTGGTGGCTCTTCGCCCTCGCGCGGGCCGGCACGGGGGTCATGCACCCGCTCGCGACCGGTCTCGCCGCGCTCGGCATCTTCGGGCTGCTGCGAAGGAAGCCCCGCTACCTTCTCGGCTACCCGGCGGGCGTCCTCCTCCACGGGACCTGGAACTTCATGGTCTACGTCAACGCCGGCGACGCCTTCTTCAGCCAGGCCGGCCCCGACTCCCGTGCCCTCGACATCCTCAGCGTCACTGCCCTCGCCGCCATCTTCCTGATGTCCGTCACGCTGCTCTGGGAACTCCCCCGCCGCATCCTTGATGGCGTCCCGGCGCCGCTCTACCGCCTGATCGGCATGGTCCCGGCGGGCGACGGCGCCCGGGAGCCCAATCCCTCACTCTTCTGACTTCTTTACCTTTGGCGCGGCACCCGGCGCCCGGTCGTGGCCATATCTCCTTCGAACGGGGCGGCGAACCGCCCCATCGGAGGCCCCGGCCATGCGCAGCACCCCCACTTCCCCGCATCGCGGATTCGTCATCGAAACCACCGGCCTGCCCAGCGGCTTTCTCGGGTCGCTCGAACGGCGCGGCCTCGCAGGGCTCACCGCGGAGACGGTCGACGGGTTCTACATCGAGCCGCGCACGAATCTCGGCGCGATCATTGCCGCCGCGGAAGCCGCCGGGATAACGGTCGAGGCCTTCCGGGCTGCCGGGACGACGGCCAGCTGGCACGCCGGCGCGCGGCCATCCGCCGGCACCGCCGAACGGCTCCGGAACCGGCGCTCAGCGACCTGGCTGCCAACCTACCCGCCCGCCTGCTGAATCACCGGGGACCGGGATCAGTCGTGCGCGAGGCGCTCGTCGAGTTCGCGCACCCGGCGGCTCATGAGCGTCAGCAGTTCCATCGCGAGGTCAGGGTTCGCGCGCACCTCCGCGGCGAAGTCCCAGCGGGAAAGCGCAAGGCACTTCGTGGGGACGCTCGCGCGGACGGTGGCGCTTCGCCGGTGGCTATCCAGCAACGCCATCTCGCCGAAGAAGTCGCCGGCCTTGAGCGTCCCAAGGGCCTTCTCGGGGTCACCGGCGACGACGGCGACTTCGCCTTCCGTGATCATGAAGAAGCCCACGCCCTCTTCGCCTTCCTTCACCACGGCCTCACCGGGCTTGAAGGTCCGTTCGCGGACAACCTTCGAAAGCCGTTCGAGGCTCTTGTGGGGAACATCCCTGAAGAGGGGGACGCGGGAGAGTGTGGAAATCAGGGGATTGTCGGCCATTGTCGTGCTCCTGGCGGTGTCGTGCGCAATCGAAGTAGGCGGATTCTAGGCGCGTCCCTCACCGGTTACAAGCGTTCGTTCGCCGGGACGGCTGAAACGCGCCTCCCGCGACCAGCCGGCCGCACTCCGGCGCCCCCGGCAGGGCCCCCGAAACACCTTCGTAATCTGAAGGAAACTGGCCCGAAACATGGCCGAAACTGCCCGGAAACCCCCGGCCCCTAGCCTTCGTCTCAAGGCCCGGCGGCGTTGCCACCGGTCGCTACTTCATAGGTTTTGGAGGGGGACCCATGGAAATCGATACCGGGAACACGGCGTGGATGCTCGCAGCCTCCGCGCTTGTGCTCTTCATGACACCGGGGCTCGGCTTTTTCTACGCCGGCCTCACGCGCAGCAAGAACGTCCTTGCGACGATCATGCAGTCGTTCATCACCACCGGCGTCGTCGCCATCATCTGGGTGACCGTCGGCTATTCGCTCGCCTTCGGCCCCGACCAGGGCCTCGGCCTCATCGGTAACTTCGATTACGTCGGCCTCAAAGACGTTGGCGTCGACCCGATTTCGACCGGGATCCCGCACCTCCTCTTCATGGCCTTCCAGATGATGTTCGCCATCATCACCCCCGCCCTGATCACCGGCGCCTTCGCTGAGAGGGCCAAGTTTGGGCCGTTTCTCGTCTTCACCGCGCTCTGGGCGTTGCTCGTCTATGTGCCCGTCGCCCACTGGGTCTTCGCGACCGACGGCTGGCTGAGCGCCTTTGCTTCGAACCCTGACACGCCCGACATCGGACTGAACTCCCTGGACTTCGCGGGCGGCCTTGCCATCCACGTGAACGCCGGGATCGCGGCCCTTGCTGCGGTCTTTGTCTTCGGCAAGCGCAAAGGCTACGGCTCGGTCCCCATGGAGCCCCACGACATCACGATGGTCGTCCTGGGCGCCGCCATCCTCTGGTTCGGCTGGTTCGGCTTCAACGCCGGCAGCGCCCTCGGGGCCAGCGGCCAGGCTGTCTACGCCTTCGTCAACACCAACGTTGCCGCCGCAGTTGCCGGCCTGACCTGGACCATCCTGTCCTGGGCCATCCAGGGCAAGCCAAGCGTCGTTGGGGCCGCCGCGGGCGCCGTGGCCGGCCTCGTCGCCGTCACGCCTGCCTCCGGCTACGTCGAACCGATGGAAGCACTCGCAATCGGTGTCGGCGCCGGTGCCTTCTGCTACTTCGCCGTCCGCCTCCGCGCCAGGATCGGCCTCGACGATTCCCTCGACGTGGTTGGCGTCCATGGGGTCGGCGGGATGTGGGGTGCGCTCGCGACGGGCCTCTTCGCCAACGCCGCCGTCAGCGGGATCCCCTTCGCCGACGGTCTCATCCACGGCAACCCCCAGCAGCTCTGGGACCAGTCCGTCGGCATCGTCGCCGTCGGGGCATACTCCTTCATCGTCACCTTCGTCATCCTCAAGGTGCTCGACCTCACGGTTGGCATCCGGGTCACCGAAGACGACGAAGAGCTCGGCCTCGACGTCACCCAGCACGGCGAACGCGCGTACAACTCCGACGAAGCCGGTGTGGCCCTGCTGCCCGGGGCAGTGATGCCCGCGGCCCCGGCCATGTACAGTGCCACGACACTGCCGCACCCCGCGGCCAAAGGAGGCCACGCGTGAAGAAGATTGAAGCCATCATCCGGCCGGAGAAACTCAACGACGTGAAGCAGGCGCTCGACGACCTCGGGCTCCACGGGATGAACTTCACCCAGGTGACGGGCCGCGGCTCCCAGCGTGGCATCGTCCACCAGGGCCGCGGCGGCGAAACGGTCACCGTCGACATGCTCCCCAAGGTGAAGATGGAGGTCGTCGTCGCCGATATCGCCGTCGAACGGGCGATCGACGCCATCATCCGCGCCGCCCGCACCGGCAACATCGGCGACGGCAAGATCTTTGTCCTCCCGGTGGACGAAGCGGTCCGCGTCCGCACCGGCGAACGGGGTGACGTCGCGGTCTAGGCAGCGATGTCATCGGCCCTCTCCTCCTGGCCCCGCCCTCTCGCAGGGGGCGGGGCCAGCCCTGTGCCGGCGAAATCTGTTCGTAACAAACTCGAAATCTGCCCGAAACCAACCGACCGTAGCTTTTCCCCCGTGCAGGCAGGCCTTTTCGGGCCCGCCTGCCTTTTGTTGGGGGAGGCAAATGGAGATCGACACGGGGAACACGGCCTGGATGCTCATCGCCTCGGGCCTCGTCTTGTTGATGACGCCGGGGCTCGGCCTCTTCTACGGCGGGCTCACCCGCAGCAAGAACGTCCTCGGGACGATCATGCAGTCCTTCATCTCCATCGGGGTCGTCGCCCTCCTCTGGATAACGGTCGGCTACTCGCTCGCCTTCGGCCCCGACTGGCACGGCCTCATCGGCAACTTCGACTGGGTCGGCCTCAAGGATGTCGGCGGCGCCCCCGGCGGCCCCAACGGCGCCATCTACGGCGTGGGGGTCCCCCACGTCCTCTTCATGGCCTTCCAGATGATGTTCGCGATCATCACACCGGCCCTCATCACCGGCGCCTTCGCCGAGCGGGCGAAGTTCGGCCCCTTCCTCGTCTTCACGATCCTCTGGTCGCTCTTCGTCTACGTCCCGATCGCCCACTGGGTCTTCGCCTACGACGGCTGGCTGAGCGCCTTTTCCACCGACGCCGCCCGCCCCGACCGGGGCCTCAACGCGCTCGACTTCGCGGGGGGCATCGCCATCCACGTCAGCGCGGGCACCGCCGCGCTCGCTTCCGTCTTCGTCTTCGGCCGCCGGAAGGGCTACGGCTCCCTCCCCATGGAGCCCCACGACGTGCCGATGGTTGTCCTCGGCACGGCCCTCCTCTGGTTCGGCTGGTTCGGGTTCAACGCCGGTTCCGCGGGGGGCGCCACCAGCCAGGCCGCCTACGCCTTCGTCAACACAAATACCTCCGGGGCCGCGGCCGCCGTGGTCTGGACGATCCTCAGCTGGCGGTTCAACGGCAAGCCCAGCGTGCTCGGCTGCACGGCCGGGGCCGTGGCCGGGCTTGCCGCCGTCACCCCCGCCTCCGGCTTCATCGAACCGATGGAAGCGATGGTCATCGGCCTCGTCAGCGGCGCCCTCTGCTTCTTCGCCGTCCGCTGGCGGGCGCGCATCCACCTCGACGACTCCCTCGACGTTGTCGGGGTCCACGGCGTCGGCGGGATCTGGGGCTCGGTCGCTTGCGGGCTCTTCGCCACCTCCGCCGTGAGCGGCATCCCCTACGCGAACGGCCTCTTCCACGGTCATGCCCAGCAGGTGTGGGACCAGTCGGTGGCCATCCTCGTCGTCGGACTCTTCTCCTTCGGGATGACCTTTGCCATCCTCAAGGCGCTCGACTTGCTCGTCGGCATCCGGGTTTCGGAAGAGGAAGAAGAACTCGGCCTGGACATCACCCAGCACGGTGAACGCGCCTACACCGCCGACGAAGGCGGGGTCGCCGTCCTCCCTTCGCCCATCCTCCCGGCGCCCCCGGTGACCTATATCCCTATGGCCCGCAAGAGTGAAGCGTGACCGAAATCACCTGCTCCCGGCGATCGAAACATGAACTTCATCGGATCCGGCCGCTTTAGGGGATGGCCGGAACCGTGAAACGAATCACAATGAAGGTACCCCGCAACCTTCCCCCCAGGAGACTCCCGTGACCCCTGAAGAGATCAAGAGCTTTTGCGCCGCGAACAACATCCGCTTCGTCGATGTGAAGTTCGTCGACCTGTTCGGGCTGTGGCAGCACATCACCCGCCCCATCCACGAACTCAACGACTGGTCGACCTTCGAACGCTCCCCCTGGCGCGCCGGCTACGGCTTCGACGGTTCCAGCATCCGCGGCTTCCAGAAGATCGAGGAGTCCGACATGCTCCTCGTGCCGGACCCCGACTCCGCGATGATTGACCCCTTCATCCAGTCCCCCACGCTCTCGGTCATCGCCAACGTTGAGGACCCGGTGACCCGCGCCCGCTATTCCCGCGACCCGCGCTACGTGGCGGAAAAGGCCGAGGCCTACGTCAAGTCCAGCGGCGTCGGCGACACCGTCTACATCGGCCCGGAACTCGAGTTCTTCATCTTCGACGAGGTCCGCTTCGGGGGCGACCAGCACTCTGCCTTCTACAGCGTCGACTCGGACGAAGGCATCTGGAACAGCGGCGCCGACGCCACGCTCCGTGGCGACCTGAACCAGGGCTACCGCCCGCGCTACAAGGAGGGCTACTTCCCGGTCAGCCCTCACGACACCCAGACCGACATCCGCAACGAGATGGTCGAGGTCATGGAAGCCTGCGGGATCCAGATCGAGCTCCACCACCACGAAGTCGCGACGGCCGGCCAGGGCGAAATCGACATGCGCTTCGACACCCTGAAGAAGATGGGCGACAAGTCGATGCTCTACAAGTACATCGTCAAGAACGTCGCCAAGCGCCACGGCAAGGTCGCCACCTTCATGCCCAAGCCGCTCTACCAGGACAACGGCTCCGGCATGCACACCCACCTCAGCATCTGGCGGGACGGCCAGAACCTCTTCGCCGGGAACGAATACGCCGGCATCAGCAAGATGTGCAAGCACTACATCGCCGGGCTGATCCGCCACGGTAAGGCTCTCATGGCCATCGCCGCCCCGACGACGAACAGCTACAAGCGTCTCGTCCCCGGTTACGAAGCGCCCGTGAACCTGGTCTACAGCGCCCGGAACCGTTCGGCCGCCTGCCGCATCCCGCTGGTCAGCCCGGACCCCCGCCAGAAGCGCGTCGAGTTCCGCCCGCCCGACCCGGCCAGCAACCCCTACCTCACCTTCGCCGCCATCTTCATGGCCGGCATGGACGGCATCCTCAACGAATGGGACCCGGGCGAGCCGCTCGACCGCACCAACCTCTTCGAACTGAGCCCGGAGGAGCTGGAGAACATCCCGACCGTCGCCCAGTCCCTCGAAGGGTCGCTCCAGGCCCTCGAAGCGGACCACGACTTCCTCCTCAAGGGCGGCGTGTTCACCCCGGACCTGATCCAGACGTGGCTTGAGTGGAAGTACGAGAACGACGTCGACCCGGTCCGGATGCGCCCGCATCCCCACGAGTTCCACCTCTACTTCGACGCCTGAACCCGGGCGCCGGGCAGCAACAACCAAAGAGGGGTGGCCAGTTGGCCACCCCTCTTTCGTTTTCCCTGGTGCGGAGCTACTGCCGGGCGGAGGCCCTCAGCCGCCCGTAGGCGCCCGCCAGCAGCAGCACCGCCAGGAACCCGAAGACGAATACGTCCGTTTCCTTGCCCCCGAGGCTGTCGTCCCGGAAGTGCGCGATGGCATGGAAGACAGACCCCGCGCCCGCGCCCCCGAGCGCCGCGAGCAATGCGTCGTTGCGCCGCCAGAGTGCCAGCGCGAGGGTCACCCCGATGCCGAGCTGGAACGCCCCGATGTCGTGGATGAAGTGGACGTTGTAGGGCTCGAACGTCGCCAGCTCGTCGTAAAACGACCGCGGCCAGAAGAACGGCCAGAGCCCGAAGACCAGGAACGCGGCCGCCCCCAGCCCCGCGACGACGATGACCAGGCGCTCTTGCGACATGCCGGAACTCCTCCCAGTTCTTGCACTGTGATGCCGGGCCGTGAGGCGTCGGCCGTACCGGTCCTAGAAGGGCCAGGGCCCGAAGGCGAGGACCGCGACGTAGGCCAGGACCGCTGTCCCGGCGATCGCGGCGATCGTGACGGTTCGTGCCATGGAAGTCTCCTTCTGCGCGCTCATGCCGTTTCCGCCGCCAGCGCGTGCCGTGGCACCGCCGGCCCACGGTAGCCCAGCAGGAGACTCACGCCGGCGACGAGGAGCCAGAGCAGCAGTGCCACGAGCGCACCGCCAAGGAGTCCCCAGGCGGCGCCGTCGGCCGCGCCCATGTCAGCGATCACGCTCGCCGCCAGGAGGACGGCGCTGAGAACCGCGACCCAGCGCAGCCAGGACGGAACAAGTGCGTGGCGGGCGGCCGCGAACGCCAGCAGGTAGACGCCCGTCGCGAGGAGCACCAGGGCGCTCTCGGCGAGCCGGTCCATCCCCACGGCAAGCGTCCGCGAGGTGATCAGGGCGTTGTCTCCGCCCCGCCCGGCAAGGTATTCGGTGGCCATTTCGGAGACCATCGCGTACACCGCCGAAGCCACCAGTGTCAGCACCCCGGCCGTGGCCAGGGCGAACGCGGCGAACGTCGCGAGGTTCCGCGAGCGGCCCCGCAGCGCCAGGGAGAACCCGGCGCCGGCCCCGACAAGGGCAACGCCGCAGAGCACCTGGAAGGCGATGGTCAGGTTGCGCTGCCACTCGGGGTTGTCGCCAAGCCGGCTCAGTTCGTTACCCCAGCCTTCGCGGCCCGTGTCGTAGCCGTTGATGCTGGTCGCGATCGGAATAAGGATGACGAGCGACAACAGGAGCAGTCCCGTCATCCGCTCGAACGGGATCTTGATGTCCATTTGCGGTCCCTCCAAGTGGAATCGCCAGAGTAGGTCGGCGGGCATCCCCCGCACCATGCGCCCCAGGATCTCGATGCCGACCATGCTTGCCGCCGTGCCCCCGGCGAAGCGGTCGGACTCGTGTTCCCAGAGGTCTGATTCGAGCTCCTGGGCGCGGCGTTCGCGGACGCCCGCAGGGAGCCCCACGGTGTAGAGACGCAACCATGCCCGGGCGATGTCGCTGGCGACCGTCCCCCGCGTGGGTGAGATGGCGGTCATAGTGCGGCCGCCCCGGGGTTCTGCCGGGGCAGCGCCGCCGTGGGTGGGCGGGCGGCGGCCTGGGCGGCAGCGACGCCGACGGCAGTGAGCGTGTACAGCCGCCGCCGGGGCCGGCGTTCCGAAGAAGCAATTTCCGGGTCCTCCAGCCGGCTCTCCAGCAGCTTTCGCTGTTCGAGCCGCTCGAGGGCGCGGTAGAGCGTGCCGTGGGCCGTCAGGCGGCGAGCCTCCTCTTGCTCGCCGATCTGCTTGGCGACCGCATAGCCGTGGAATTCGTCCTCGCCACGCCGGCGGAGGTTGAGCCCCGCGCCGAGGATGGCGAGCTCGATGGGCAGGAGCGAATCGGGCTTGCGTCTCACGCGGCAAAGAATAAGCAGATATCTGCGCTTGTCAATAGGCAGGTATCGGTTGGCCCCAGCCAGCACGGCGCGGCGGGTGTTCCCTTCGCCGCGAGATGGCGGGACGCGGGGAGAACCACTCCTTCACAGTCGTGGCACGGCGAACCGCGGGAGGCGGGCGTCTGTTCCCATTCGCCGCGAGGTGGCGGGACGCGGGGAGACCACTCCTTCACAGTCGTGGCACGGCGAACCGGGGGCGGCCGGACATAATCACCCGGCAGTTAGCCCGAACGTAGTCACCCGGCAGTTAGCCCGGACGTAGTCACCCGGCAGTTAGCCCGGCGTTTTCTCCCGGCAGTCACCCGGACATAGTCACGCGGCAGTTAGGCCCGGACGTTTTCTCCCGGCAGTTACACGACAGTCAGCCGGACTAGCACTCTGCTTGGGAGAGTGCTAACATCCCCTTCGCTACATCAATCGCACTCCCCAGGAGGCTCCCACTCTCATGGCCACTGCCAAGGCTGCACCCAAGCCCGCGTCCAAGCCCGCCGCGAAGGCGAAGACCAGTCTCATCCCCCTCGCCGACCGCGTCGTCATCACCCCCCTCAAGCAGGAAGAGATGACCGCCAGCGGCCTCGTCATCCCCGACACCGCCAAGGAAAAGCCCCAGCAGGGCGAAGTCGTCGCCGTCGGCCCCGGCCGCCTCGACGACAACGGCAAGCGCATCGCCCTCGACGTCGCCGTCGGCGATCGCATCCTCTATGCCAAGTACACCGGCACCGAAGTCAAGCTCGACAAAGAGGACTACATCGTCCTCAACGAGAAGGACATCCTCGCCAAGCTCGTCGTCTAAGACGGCGCCTCGCGGACACGCCCGCCCGGCGCCCGGTCACCGCGACCAGGCCCCGGCGGCGCCCTCGCCGCGTTCCAGCGAAAGAGAGAGACCAACATGGTTGCAAAGCAACTGCTGTTCGACGAGTCTGCCCGCCGTCACCTCAAGGATGGCGTTGACGCCCTCGCCGACGCGGTCAAGGTGACCCTCGGCCCCCGCGGCCGCAACGTCGTCATCGACAAGAAGTTCGGCGCCCCCAGCATCACCAAGGACGGCGTCACGGTCGCCCGTGAGATCGAGCTGGAGAACCCGTTCGAAAACATGGGCGCCCAGCTCGCCAAGCAGGTCGCGACGAAGACCAACGACGTCGCCGGCGATGGCACGACCACCGCCACCGTCCTTGCCCAGGCACTCGTCCGTGGCGGGATCAAGGTCACGGCCAGCGGCCTGAACCCGATGGCCGTCAAGCGTGGCATCGACAAGGGCCTCCACGCGGCGATCGCGGACCTCCGTAAGCAGGCCCGGCCGATCCTCACCAAGGACCAGATCGCCCACGTCGCCTCCATCTCCGCCAACGAGAAGGAGATCGGCGAGCTCATCGCGGACGTGATGGAGAAGGTCGGCAAGGACGGCGTCATCACCGTCGAAGAGTCCCGCGGCCTCCGCTTCGAAACCGACTTCGTGGACGGCCTGCAGCTCGACCGCGGCTACGTTTCCCCCTACTTCGTCACGAACACCGACCGCATGGAAGCGGCGATCGAAAACCCGCTGATCATCATCACGGACAAGAAGGTCTCGGCGGTCCAGGACATCCTCCCGGCCCTCGAAAAGGCCCTCCAGGTGACCAAGGACGTCGTTATCATCTGCGACGACCTCGACGGCGAAGCCCTCGCCACGCTGGTGGTGAACAAGCTCCGGGGCACGATCAACATCCTCGCCGTGAAGGCGCCTGGCTTCGGTGACCGCCGCAAGGCCATGCTCGAAGACATCGCCATCCTCACCGGCGGCACCCTGATCACCGAGGACATCGGCCGCAAGATCGACAGCGCGACGGTGGCCGACTTCGGCCGCGCCCGCCGCGTTGTCTCCGGCAAGGACGACACCACCATCATCGAAGGCCAGGGCACCGACGAGGCGATCCAGGCCCGGATCAAGCAGATCAAGGCCCAGATCGACGACGCCACGAGCGACTTCGACCGCGAGAAGCTCCAGGAGCGCCTTGCCAAGCTCGCCGGCGGCGTCGCCGTCATCAAGGTCGGTGCTGCCACCGAAGTCGAGCTCAAGGAGAAGAAGGCCCGCGTGGAGGACGCTCTCAGCGCCACCCGCGCGGCCGTGGACGAAGGTGTCGTCGCCGGTGGCGGCGTCGCCCTCATCCGCGCCCAGGCCGCTGTCCTCGCGCTGTCCGCCAAGACCCGGGACGAGGACGAGAAGGTCGGCCTCAAGCTCCTCGCCGAAGCCCTCGAAGAGCCGACCTGGATCATCGCCGACAACGCCGGGCTCGAAGGCTCCGTGATCGTCAACAAGATCAAGGGCATGAAGAACCTGAACGAAGGCTGGGACGCCGATCGCGACCGCTGGGGCGACATGTTCGCGCTCGGCATCGTCGACCCGGTGAAGGTCACCCGTTCGGCTCTGGAAAACGCAGTCAGCATCAGCTCGCTGGTCCTGACGACCGAAACCCTGGTCGCGGAGATCCCTCAGCCCCCGGCGGCGCCCCCGCCCCCGCCAGAGGACTACTAGGCTACCGCCAGCCCGCCGGCACCATCAGCAGCCCCCTCGAAGCCCCCGCCCGGTCCGCCGGCGCGGGGGCTTTCTTCGTCCGGGCACGGACCGCTATCGGGCGACCAGGGGTATCACTACCCGATTTCGAAGCTGCGGCGGTTCGACGAATCGCCAACGATTGTTGGCCATCGAGTACACAGGCAGGTCCGTCTGAAAACGACCATCACCGTAACCGCCGAACGACCAGAGTTCCTGGCGATTCGAATCCAGGCCGACGGAGTGGAGGTATCGGACGGATGGCAATAATCCTCCGGGCTTCAGCTCCGTCCAGGTGTTCGTCTGGGGACGCCACTCCCAAAGTTCGTTCAACAGATGCGGTGTATCCAAGTCGTTCGACTCGACAACTTCCCCGCCGAACAAGAGAAGTCGTCCGCCGACGGGGTCCCATACGACGTCCAATTTGGCGCGGAGACTTGGTTGGGCAGAAGTCTGAGGAATGACAGTCCAGTGGTTGGCCGTCGGATCATAGGCCCAGATTTCCTTGTACAGGATCTTCGCGAAGCGTTCGTCCTGACTCCAACCCCCATAGACGAGAAAGCGGTGCGTGCTCGAGTCCCACGCTCCCGCCGGATACCCGCGTGCGGACGGTTCGGGGCCAGCGGTGACGATCTTGGTCCAGGAGTCTGAGTCAGCTGAATAGATCCAGGCATCACCCCACCGGCCCGCAGGGCCGCCCACCCCACCAAAGATGAACAGCCTCCGCGTCGCCGGGTCCCACGCCATTGCGAATTCCATCCTGCCGGGCGGGAAGGGCCCCGGCCCCGGGAAGGCCAGTCGTTGCCATGTCCCCGTGTCCGTTGAGAAGCGCCAGAGATCCTCGCCCGCCCCGGGCCCCGTCCCACCGAACATATACATATCTCTTCCGCCCGGGTCCCATACAGCCTGGTGCGCGACTCGAGGCGGCGGAACGACGCCGTCAACTTGCAGTGTCGTGAAGGAGCCATTGGCCGTCGACAGCCGAACGACCTCGTTTGTCGGACTCGAACCCGAACAACCTCCGAAGAGGAGGAAGCTACCGTCAGATTCGTCGAACACCGCGCTTCCGCCCTCACGGATGTACGTTCGGCTGGAGTTGGGACCGAGGCCTCGCCGTTTCCACTCCCGGGAGATCGTGCTGTAGGCCCACAGGTCATTCTTCACGAAGCACTCGCCGATGCCGCCGAAGACCAACAATTGGCTGTGGAGCGGATCCCAGGCGGCGCTCACGCGGTTGGTGTTGGGCGGCGCCACCGTCGGTTGCGCCCTCGATATCCATGCGTTGTCGTGAGTACTGTAGGCGTGAACCTCGTTTGACCAGCCAGTCTTCGTGGCCAGCCCGCCGAAGACGAGCATTTCGTGGTGCAGGTCGTCCCAAGCAGCAGCGTGGCGGAGCCGTCCGTCCGGTTCGTCGCCCGTGGGGTCCATCAGCTGCCAGGAGTTACTGCCTGGAGTGTAAGACCAGAGCTCAGAGAGGTTCGGCGTGCCTGGTACAAATGCCCATCCGCCGTAGACCAACATCTGCTGTTGATCCGCATCCCAGACTGCGGTGTGGCTTTGCCGTGGTCCGGGTTTCACCCCGGGAGGATCGAGTTTCGTCCACGTCTTCTGCTTTGGGTCATACGCCCAGAGGTCGCCGAGGACATCCGAAGCCTCGCCGTTGGCCCCGCCGAACACCAGCATTCTCTGGCTTTCCGAGTCCCAGACAGCGCTATGGTTGGCTCGCGCCGGTGGAGCTAGGCCCTGAGGGATTTGTTGAGTCCACTGGTTGCCGGAGGGCGAATATGCCCAGAGCTCGTTCGTCAGGCCGTCGGGGAATGCTCGCACACCGCCGAACACGAGCATTTGCGCTGCTTGGGGATCCCAAACCGCCGAGTGCTGACTCCGAGGCCCCGGGATAGGCCCGGACGGGCTGAGTTGCGCCCAGTGGTCCGTGTCCGGCCACCAGGACCAAAGATCATTCCACTTGGCACCATCGTCTCCCCCGAAAAGCAGCATGCGGCTTCCGGTCGAATCCCACGTTGCGGAATAGTAGAAACGCGCACCCGGGGACGTTGCTGCCTGGGAGGCTGAAGGCGGCGGGGCGGCAATCCCCGGTCTGCCGGCGAGTGTCGCAAGCGCGAGAGCAACGGATGAGAGTATCAGGACCTTCCAGGTCGCCACGGCGCGGACGTTACAGACTGGGCACCACGGACGCAAACAAGCGGCGCGGCTACCGGACGGCGCCCCCGCCCCCTACCCCCAGGCCGCGTTCCCTGCCGCCGAATTCCACGTCTCCACGATCTTCCCACCCGCCACCCGGAAGATCTCGACTCCCGTGGCCACTTTCGCTTCGCCGCTCGCCGGGTCGGTGAACCGCATCGTCCAGCGCGCCGCTACCCTGTCGCCGTCCACCACCAGGTCCTCGTTCGTGAAGTGAATGTCCGGGAACCGCGCCCGCGCCCCCGTGATCCGTTCGAGGTTGTGCGCGAGGGTCATCAGCTCGAACTTCCCCGGGTCGTGGCGGGGGCACGGGTCCGCGACGAGCTCCGGCACGAGGTCGATGCGCCCCTTGTTCCAGACCTCCTCCGTCCAGCGGATGACCACTTCGCGCGGCGTCGGGTTCATCTCCTACTCCGGCGGGTGCTGGGCGGCGCGGCGGATAGCGAAGGCCGCGGCCTCGACCCGGCGGGTGAGCCCGAGCTTGCCGAGGATGTCGCTGACGTGGTGCTTCACCGTCTTTTCCGAAAGGAACAGGTGCTCGCCGATCTCCCGGTTGGTCATCCCGTCGGCGATCAGTTCGAGGATCTTCAGTTCCCGGTCGCTCAACTGCTGGGCGATGCGGTCCTCTTCGCTGATGACCGAACCCTTCCGGATCTGTTCGATGACCGCCGCCGAGCTCGCGGCGTCGAGCGTCTTCCCACCGCGCCCGACGATCCGCATCGCTTCCAGCAGTTCCGACGTCTGGACGTCCTTCATCATGAACCCGCTGGCGCCGGCGACGATCGCGGCCATCACGGCCTTCTCGTCGGCGTAGGAAGTCAGCATCAGGAAGTGCGTCGCTGGCAGCGATGACCGCACTTCCCGGCAGGCTTCGATCCCGCTGAGCCGGGGCATCCGGACGTCGGAGACCACCAGTTCGGGCTTCAGCCGCAGCGCTTCCTTGACCAGTTCCAGCCCGTCGCGCGCTTCGCCGACCACGCTGAACTCTTCGTGCCCTCTGAGGACGGACTTCAGGCCCGACCGCACGAGGTCATGGTCGTCGGCGAGCAGGACGTGGATTGTCTCAGTCATCAAGCCTCCGCGGGATTGCGACCCGAACCGTGGTGCCCATCCCCGGGATTCCCAGGATGGACATGAAGCCGCCGAGCCGATCGGCGCGTGTTCGCATGGTAATCGTCCCCAGCCCCGTCCGCGCGTTCGCCGCGTCGAAGCCGACGCCGTTGTCCTGGACGGTCAGGGCCGTCTCCTCCATCGTCTGGCGGACGTCGATGGCGATCTTCGATGGCAGCCCGTGCCTGACCGCGTTGCTCAGCGCCTCGCGGGCGATGTAGAGGAGGTCTTCCGATTCGCGCGCGCCCAGTTCTTGGAGCGCTGCCGCCGTGATGTTCACCACCGTGTCGATCCCGGATGGGACGAGCTGGCGGATGGCGAAGGCGATGTCGCGCGCGAGTTCGGGGTTGGTGGTCGGCGCCTCCGCTTCCAGCATCGTGATGTAGGCCCGGATGTCCCCGATGATCTGGTTGATCCGGACGACGCCGTCGAGGATGACTTCCCGGGCGGCCTCCGGCATGTCGGCCGTCGCGGCGATGGCGTCGCATTCCAGCCCGAGCGCATAGAGCGACTGGATGGTGCCGTCGTGGAGGTCGTGGGCGATCCGTTCGCGCTCCTGGAGGAGGAAGAGGCGGCCGTTCCGTTCCCGGGCCAGGGCCGCCGCGACACTGACCGCCGCCTGGAGCGCGAGGAACGCCGCCGCCACCTGGTCGATGTCGCTGAACGGTTCGCTGCCCACGTGGCGCGTCATGTAGAGCGAGCCGATAGTCCGTCCGCCGGCCCGCATCGGCACCCCCAGAAACGCCTCCATGTCGGGGTGCCACTGGGGCCAACCCGTGAACCCGGGCGTCTCTTTCAGGTTGGCGAAGGCGATCGGGCGGTCGCAACGGGCGAGGTCGCCGAGGAGCCCTCTCCCTACCGGGGGGTTGCCCATTCGCCTGGCGGCATCCTCGCTGATGCCGGCGTAGACGAAGCGTTCGAGGCGGCCGTCGTCCCCGAAGGTGGAGATCGCGGCAAAGTCGGCCTGCGTGAGTTCGCGCGCCCGGTGCGCCACCCGGCTGAGGATGAGACTGAGGTCGTCTTCCCCGGCAAGCAGTTCATTCGTAACTGCCATATCGGCCAGGACAGCCCTGACGAGAGAACCGGGCCCTCCGGCCGCTCCGGGGTGGCTCATATCGAACATTCTAGCCGAAACCGCAAAACATGGACGAATGGCCCCTGCTGCGGGGCCGATCGCCCGTCCCCGGGGGTGGTTGGCTGCCCGCAAACTTGGCCTATGCCCACCAAGACCGTCTATGTCGCTACCGGCAATCCAGCGCTCCGGCGAGGCCTGTTGGCACAGTTCGAACAGCAGCGCGACCTCTTCTTCGTCCCCGAACCCTCGCGCAACGGGTTGGCCACCCACGGCGACATCCTCATCTCCACCCCCATGGATTGCCCGGCCGAACGCTGCGCCCAACTGGCCGAGTCCGGCGTCCGCGTCATGATCCTCGCCCCCGTCCCCCGCGACCGTGAACGGCAGCGGTATCGCCGGGCCGGAGCCGCCGCCTACCTGCCGATGTCTGTCGAACACGGCCACCTCCTCCAGGAAGTGCAGCGCGTGGCCGAGGCTAGCGGGACGCCCCGCCCGTTGCCGGGGTGGGCCCAGGAGCAGTCGTTGCCCCCGCCGTGATCGCGGCTCGCCCCATCTCCATCCAGCGCGCGTCCCCCTGCCGTTCCTTCGTGAACAGCCACCACTCGCTCCCCCAGAGATAGACGCGGCTCGCCCCCGACCGGCGGGCATAGTCCAGGCTCCGCCGGAACTTCCCCGTGTCCAGGTTTGGCGACGGCTTCGAAGGGGTGAACAGCCGGATGTCGCCTTCGGCCCACGGCTCCGCCTGCATCTCCGTTATCCAGAACGCGTCGCCGGCCGCCGCCGCCTCCCGCGCGTGAGCGGGGAAGTTCGGCGTGAGCGGCCCCATCTCCATGATCGGGAAGATGATCGCGCGCCCCGGGAAGGGGACGTTCCGGAACGGGTAGATGCTGACCGCCATCGCGTCGGCGTCTTCGACGATCCCCCGCCAGCGCGTGTCGTGGGCGAAGATCTGGGCATGCCCGATGGAGACGGGCCGGTTCAGGGGGTCGCTTTCGTGGATGGCCGCCACTTCCGCCTGGACCAGCTCCCGGCTGAGTGCCCAGCGGTCCGCCCGCGGCGAGGTCACATAAGGCTCGTTGTCCGCCCCCCACGAGTCGATCGCGGCCGAGCCGGCGACGTGGGCCACTGTTGCCCGGACCATCGCCAGGGCGCGCCGCCCGAGTTCGCTGTCCAGCTGGATGACCGCGCCCCAGGGCGGGCGGCCTTCTGCCAGTGCCCAGTTTGGGAGGTAGTACTCCGGGTGGCGCTGGCCCTTCAGCCCCACGGTCAGCAGCACCGCCGCGCCACGGCGCTCCGCCTCCGCCAGCAGCGCATCGACAAGCGTAAAGTCGAAGCGGCCCTCGACCGGTTCGACCTGCGACCATTCGACCGAGAGCCGCACGTGGCGGGCGCCGGTTTCTTCGAGCAGCCGGCCGAAGGTGGTGGCGCACCACTCGGTCCGGTCGGGCCGGTTGTCGTCCAGGGGCAGGCCGCCAGGCTCTTCGAGGAGGAGGAACTCGGCGTAGTTGCAGCTGAAGTTGATCCCGAAGGCCGGGGTGCCGGGAGCCGCCTGCCGCGGCCAGTTCCGCTCGATCGAGAGGAAGACGACCAGGGCGACCAGGCCCCAGGCGACGACAGCCCCGGCGCCGAGGACCAGGAACGCCCGGGCGACACGCCGGAAAGATGGAGGGGTCGCCCGGGGGAGGGAACCGTCGTCGAGGGACACCCCCCGAGCGTACCAAGCCCGCCGCCTTCACCCCACGGGCAGGGCCACGAGGGCAGCCGCTCAATAGCGCCGGCCGACGGCGCCCGCCACCCTCCGCACCAGCGCCCGCGGCGACTTGCTGCTCACCGTCGCCAGGGCCTTGTTGTGGAGCCCCGGGATGCAGACGGCGCGCCCTCGCCGCAGCGCCGCCAGCGAGGCGTCGACTACCTGCTCCGGCGTCTGGAAGGCGCGCTCCGGGATCTGGCGCGTATTCACCCCCGCCCGGCCCTGGAATTCGGTGTGGGTGAAGCCCGGGCAAAGCGTTTGCACCGTCACCCCGCTCCCGCGCACCTCTTCGTGGACGGCCTCGGTGAAGCTGTTCACGAACGCTTTCGTCGCCGCGTAGGTCGCGTTGAACGGCCCCGGCTGGTAGGCGGCGACCGAGGAGACGTTGATGATCCCCCCGCGTTTCCGCGCCAGCATCCCCGGCAGCGCCGCCCGCGTCAGCCGCACGAGCGCGGTCACGTTGAGGGCGATCTCCTCCTCTTCGCGGTCCGCATCCAGCCCCGAGAGCGGCCCGAAGGTGCCGAAGCCGGCGTTGTTGACGAGCAGCGTGATGTCGTGCCCGGCGGCGCGCTCCTCCACCCGGCGAAGGTCTCCCGGCGCGCAGAGGTCGGCGACGAGCACCTCCGTCCGGGTGCCGTGGCCGGCCGCAAGTGTCCCCGCGAGCGCCTCCAGCCGGTCGCCCCGGCGCGCCACCGCCACCAGCCCGTAACCCTGCCGGGCGAGGCGGTCCGCGAAGGCAGCGCCGATGCCGGCGGAGGCCCCGGTGACCAGCGCCACCCCTCGATCCGAACCGTCTCCACGCGCTGCCATGACTGGCCTCCTCGCCCTGATGGGGCCTTTCCTACTCTAGCGGCAGGAACCCTCTCGCGGGGCCGGGATCTTGACGATAAACCGTTGACAGGCGGATCCGGCAGGCGTAGTTTCGAGTGGCTATGGACGTGCTTCCTGGCAACCCGCATCGCTGACGGCGTCGCAGACCTGCGACGCCGTTTGTGTTTCCAAGGAGGGCATCAAAGGCATGCAGTCGAGCCTCATCGGTAAGGTTGAAAAGGCCAAGGTCTACGCGCGCGAACGCCATCGCATGCAGATCGACGGCCTCCACGTTTCCTTCCACGGGGAAAACAGCGACCACGAAGTCGCCATCCGCGATGGCCACTGGTCCTGCAACTGCGACTTCTTCGAGGCCTGGCAGGTGTGCAGCCACACCATGGCCCTCGAACGCGTGCTCGAAGGCATGGTGCCGCGCCAGGAGGCCGCCGCCCTGACCGTCTGAGGCGGGCCTCGCGACGCTGCCACCTCGGTCCCGGATGCCGGCGGGCCGGTGGCCGGGATGTGCCCTACAATCGTCCGCATGTACACGGTGTTCGCGGGCGGTGTCGGTGCGTCGCGCTTCCTCCAGGGCCTCGTCCAGGCGGTGGACCCGGCCGAGGTCACGGTCATCTCCAACACCGGCGACGACGTCGAGATGTTCGGCCTCCACGTTTCGCCCGACACCGACATCGTCCTCTACGCCCTCGCCGGAATCGTCAACCCGGAGACCGGCTGGGGGATCGCGGGCGACACCTTCGCCGTCGTCGACGCCCTCCAGCGCTTCGGGTATGGCCGCTGGTTCAACCTCGGCGACCGCGACCTCGCCATGGCCATCCATCGCACCCGCCTCGTCCACGAAGGCGTCCCCATGCACCGCATCGTCGCGGGACTGGCCGAAGCCTTCGACCTGCGGACGAAGGTCCTCCCCATGTCGAATCAGCCGGTGCGGACCCAGATCGCCGGGCCGGATGGCGTCATCCCCTTCCAGGACTATATGGTCCGGCTCCGGACGGAGGTCGAGGTGCGCGAGGTGACCTTCGACGGAGTGGGAGCCGCGCACCCGGCGCCCGGCGTCATCGAAGCGATCACCGACGCCCGCGGGGTCATCCTCGCCCCCAGCAACCCGTTCGTCAGCATCGGCCCCATCCTCGCTGTCCCCGGCATCCGCGACGCCCTCGAAGGGACGAGCGCGGTTCGCGCCGCCATCAGCCCGATCATCGCCGGGCAGGTCGTGAAAGGCCCCGCCGCGAAAATGCTCGCCACCCTCGGCCACGAGGTCTCCGCCGTCGGCGTGGCGAAGCTCTACCGCGGCCTAGTCGACCTCATGGTCATCGACGAACAGGACCGCGACCTTGCCCCCCAGGTCGAGGCGCTCGGCATGCGCTGCTTCGTCACCGACACGATGATGACCAGCCCCGAACGGAAGGCGGCGCTGGCCGCGGACGTCGTCGCCGCGATGGCGGTCGCCTGAGGTGGCGGACCCGGCAAGCCCACCCATCCCGGTGCTCATCCCCGTCAACCGCCTCGACCGGGCGAAAGGCCGTCTCGCCGACTTCCTCGACGCCGGGGAGCGGGCGGAGCTGGCCCTCGCGACCCTCAAGACGGTCCTCACCGCCGTCCTCGACGCCCACCTTCGCCCGGTCGTCCTCACCGCGGACCCTTCCGTTGCCGGCGCGGTCGGGGCCACTGGCGAGGTGCTGCTCGAAGACCCCGCCCTCAGCGGCCTCAACGCCCAGCTGGAACGGGCGGTCACGGTCCTGGGCGGCGACGAACTCATGATCCTCCACGCTGACCTCCCCCTCGCGGCCGGCGCCGCCATCACCGCGGTCGTCGCGGCGGCCGCCGCCGGGCCTTCGGTCACCATCGTGCGCAGCGGCGACGGCGGGACGAACCTGATGCTCCTCCGGCCGCCCGGGCGCTTCCCCCTCGCCTACGGCCCTCACAGCGCCGCCGCCCATCGTGCCGGGGCTGCCCGCGCCCACATGGCCTTCCGCGAAGTCAGCGACCACACCCTCGCCCTGGACCTCGACACCCCCGACGACATCCGCACCCTCCTCGGCCTGAAGGAGGGCCGCACCAGCCGCGCCGGCCTGCTCCTCCTCGCAATCCACGCCCCCGCCCGGCTCGCCGCCCCCCGGTAGCCGCGGCCGCGGTGAACGGCCGCCCGCGCCGCCATCCGTACCGCGACCGCCAGGGAGCGGCTCCGCGTGTCTATGATCGTAGTAGCCGTGCCGCGCCCGTGAGGAAGCGGTTGGCCCGGACCCGCACGACATCTCGGCGACGGCCCCCGGTGGCCGGTAGACAGTTAGCACCCGGGGAACCACTCCTTCACAGTCTGGCACGGCGAACGGCGGCCCGCGCCGCCATCCGTACCGCGACCGCCAGGGAGCGCCGCCGCCCCAGGCCCCACCTGGGCCCCGAGTTCGAGCGCATGCTTGACATCTACCGGCGTCGCTGTAGGGTCCAGCGGATGCGAACCGCGCGATGGTGTCTCTCGGCGGCGGCGGTGTTCCTCACGCTCCAGCTCACGGCCGTCGCCTGCGGCGGTTCCCCCGCGGAATCACCGGGGCCCCAGCCCTTCGACGGTTCGGCCAGCCGATACGCCATCCTCGGCACCGACACCGACACCGACACCAACAACATCTCCGTGCAAACCGTCAGCCGCGCCGACTTCCACCCCGGCAGCTCGTTCTATTCCGAGCCTGGCGCCGAGTGGACACTCACAGGCGAGTACCGCCTCCGCGACGAGGCGGCAGTGCGAACCACCCTCGGCGGCTGGGGCTTCGACAGTTACTTCCTGGAGACGCTGGGTTGGTCCGACCGGTTCGCCCGCGTCACCGCTTCCCTGTTCGATTCCGAAGCGGGGGCGCGTGAAGCCTTCGCCGCGCTCGCCGCATACCACCACCCCGCGTCCATCCTGCCTCCGGCCCTGGAGTTCCCGGGCGACGAGTCCATCGCCTACGACCGCTTCTCCGAGAAGCCGGGCCAGGGCGCGTTTGGCGTCCTCTTCCGCCGCGGCAACCTCGTCGCTCGGGTCGAGCTCCTCGGCGCGCCCGCCGTGGCAACCCCCGAGGCCACCCTCGCGCTTGCCTTCATCGTCGATGCGAAAGCTGCGGGGACGCGCCCCGCCGTCGCCCCCACACCCGGCCGCCCACCCACACCCGTTGCCCCGCCGCGCTGGGCCGATCGCTCGGGCCGGCTGCCTCCAGCCGACGAGCTCTCGGAGCGGCAAGGGCCCGAGCATTGCGACTGGGGGGCGGTGGTCTTTCTCCGCTACAGGAACGGGTCCTACGTCGCGGATCGCTTCGGCATCCTGGCCGACCCCGCGCTCGCCCCCTTCGATCCCGATGCCCGCCTCCCCCGCGACGCGAAGTTCACCGGCTATCGCAGCGGCAAACGCGAGCTCTGGACCGCCGCTTCCGACCCGGAGGCAGTCTTCATCAGCGCCGGCGGCAAGGTCGAACGCTGGCCTCGCACCGACGCGCTCTGCTTCTGACCGCGAGCCAGACAGCTGGCAGCTGACGATTTCGCCCGCGCGTGTAGACTGCCCGCATGCGCATCCTCGTGCTTGGCGGGACGGTCTTCCTTGGGCGCCACGTCGTCGAAGCCGCACTCGCGCGCGGGCACGACCTGACGCTGTTCAACCGCGGCCAGTCGGCGCCGGGGCTCTTCCCCGGCGTCGAAGAGGTCCACGGCGACCGCGCCACCGACCTCGGGAAGCTCGCGGGCCGGTCCTGGGACGCGGTCATCGACACCTCCGGCTACCTGCCGCGCGTGGTCCGCGCCTCCGCCCGGGCGATGTCGGGGTCGACCGGGCACTACACGTTCATCTCGACGGTTTCCGTTTACAGGGCCCTCCGGGAGCCGGGGATGGACGAATCGGCGCCGCTGGCAGCGCTTGATGACCCCACCTCGGAGGACGTGCAGGCGAACTACGGCCCCCTGAAGGCGCTCTGCGAAGCCGAGGTGGAGGCGGCCCTGCCGGGGCGGTCGCTCATCCTCCGGCCGGGGCTGATCGTGGGGCCGTGGGACCCGTCGGACCGTTTCAGCTACTGGCCGTGGCGGCTGGCGCGCGGCGGCGACGGCCTCGCCCCAGGACGGCCGGGACGGCAGGTGCAGGTCATCGACGCGCGCGACCTCGCGGCCTGGAACCTCGACCTGGTGGAACGCGGGGCGACCGGCACCTTCAACGCGACCGGCCCCGCCCGGGTGCTGACGATGGAGGCGATGCTTCGCGGCTGCGCGGAAGGCACGGGAAGCGGCGCCCGGTTCGTTTGGGCAGGCGACGAGTTCCTCATCAAGCGGAAGGTGGCCCCTTGGATGGGGCTCCCGCTCTGGCTGCCGGAGACCGACGTTGACAGTCGCGGGCTGCTGGCGGTGAGCGTCGACCGCGCCCTCGCCGCCGGGCTGCGCTTTCGGCCACTGGGGGAGACGGCCCGGGACACGCTGGCATGGCTGCGGACGCGGCCCCAGGGCCACCAGTGGAAGGCGGGGATCAGCGCCCAGCGCGAAGCCGAGTTGCTGGCCGAACTGGGATCGAGCCCACCCTGAACGAGCGTTCCTGAAGTGCGATGATGTGCCCGGAAGATACCGGCGGAGGTGTTTGCCATGGCACTGGAGTTCAAGATCGAACGGCGGGAAGCGCAGAAGGCGGCGGTCATCCGGATGAAGATGGCGCAGCCGGAAATCGGGGAGAAGATCGGGCCTCCCTTCGGCGAGGTCTTCGGATGGCTCGCGAAGAACGGACTGCCCCCGGCCGGGATGCCGTTCCTGCGCCTCATGACCCTCGGCGCCCAGGAGATGGACGTTGAGGTGGGCTGCCCGTTTGTGGGGGAGGCCACTGGCGAAGGACGGATCGAGGTAACCGAACTACCCGGCGGCGAAGTCGCCACCACCGTCGCCTCGGGGCCGTACGATGAGCTTCCGCGGGCGCACATGGAGCTGGCCGCCTGGATCGCCCAACAGGGGAGGACGATCCGGGGCGCCCCCTGGGAGTCGTACCTGAACGACCCTACCTCTGAACCAGACCCGGCGAAATGGCTGACCGAGATCTGTTACCCCTTGTAGGGCGACGGCCTCCCCGCCCGGGTAGAATTCGCGCCAGTGCCGCCCGGCTGTTCTGAACGCGGCGGTCGGGAGGACGCGATGGCAAACGTACGCTTCGAAACACGCGGTCCGGTGGCGGTCGTCACCATCAACCGGCCGGAGGTCCGCAACGCCGTGGACGGACCCACCGCGAAGGAACTGGCGGCGGCTCCCCGTGACTTCGACGCCAACGACTCCCTCCTTGCGGCGGTGCTGACGGGTTCGGACCTCGCCTTCTGCGCGGGGGCGGACCTGAAAGCGGTCGCCGCGGCGCGGGGCAACCGCGTCGGCGAGACCGGCGAAGGCCCCCTCGGGGTGACGCGGATGCTGCTTTCGAAGCCGGTGATCGCCGCGGTCGAGGGGCACGCGGTGGCTGGCGGCCTCGAACTGGCGCTCTGGTGCGATCTCGGGGTGGCGGCGCGCGACGCGGTCTTTGGGGTCTACTGCCGCCGCTGGGGCGTGCCCCTGGTCGATGGCGGGACGATCCGGCTGCCCCGGCTGATTGGCCAGAGCCACGCCCTCGACATGATCCTGACCGGGCGGGGCGTGGGCGGCGAGGAGGCCCTGCGCATGGGGCTGGCGAACCGGCTCGTGGAGCACGGGGAAGCGCTGGAGGCCGCGATCGAGCTGGCGGAGAGCCTGGCCCGGTTCCCCCAGCGCTGCCTGCGGTCGGACCGGCTGTCGTCGTACGAACAGTGGTCGTTGCCGCTCGAAGGCGCGCTCGTGAACGAATACCGCCACGGCATCGGCACGATCAACTCGGGCGAGACCAGGGAAGGCGCCGCCCGCTTTGCCGCCGGCGAGGGCCGCCACGGGCGGTTCTCCTAAGACCCCGGGGCGTTCTTGCGCGAACCTCCGCGAAGTGTGAACCAGCTCATTGCGCGGCCGCTTCCCCGACGCGTAAACCTGAAGGGCACACGCGAGGATCGGGCATTTCCCGCCCGATCTGACGAAGTGTGATCTGGTTCATGGCAGGGCGAGCGCCGACCCGTAACGATAGGGATTACGGGGACCGGGGTGGCTGCACCACACCGGCGGCCGGACCTGGCAGTGCGAGGGGGAGCACATGGCTGTGAATCCCGGGACGGCCGGCGGGGGACTTGTCCTGGTTGTGGACGACGACGACATGGTGCGGCTGCTGGCAGGGCGGGCACTCGAACGCGGGGGCCTGACGCCCATCCTGGCCCGCAACGGCAGGGAGGCGCTGGACATCTACCGCGCCCAGGCCTGTGAGATCGCGCTCGTGCTGATGGACATGACCATGCCAGAAATGGACGGCGAGGAGACGTTCCGGGCGCTGCGCGCCATCGACCCGGGGGTGCGGGTCGTCGTTTCGAGCGGGTACAGCGAACAGGACACAACGGCCCGCTTTGCCGAGGCGTGCCCCGCGGGGTACATCCAGAAGCCCTACCGGATCGACGAACTCCTGGCGAAGGTGGACGCCGTGATGCGGTCAGCGCCGGCCTAGCCGCCAGGGCGCCCTGCCGGTCGGGTCGACGCCGATCGGGCACAGGTCCCCGGGGGATGACCGCGCGGGCGGGGCGCGGTATTGTCGCGCCATGCCTACCACCCTGCGGACTGCGACCGAGGACGGCGTGCGCATCATCACCCTTTCGCGCGCCCGGGAATACAACACGATCACGCCGGCGTTGCGCGACGACCTCGCCGAGGCGATCGACCTCGCCGACCGCGACCGCGAGGTCCACGTCATCCTCCTGAACGCGGAGGGGCCGGCCTTCTGCGCCGGCTACGGGCTCGACTGGGCGACGGTGCGGGCGCCACGGGAGGTTGCCGCGGACGCGCCCGTGTGGGATTCGGTCCAGGACATGGCGATGATGGGCCGCTACGTCGAGACCTACATGAAGCTCTGGTACGCGAAGAAGCCGACGATAGCCGCGGTCCAGGGCTGGTGCATCGGCGGGGGCACGGACATGGTGCTCTGCGCCGACATGATCATCGCCGGCGGGTCGGCGAAGTTCGGCTACCCGCCCGCGCGCGTCTGGGGCACGCCGACGACGGCGATGTGGGTCTACCGCATGGGGCTGGAGAAGGCCAAGCGATACATGCTGACCGGCGACGAAATCCCGGCGGCGAAGGCGGCCGAGATCGGGCTCATCCTCGAGACCGTGGACGACGACGCCCTGCAGGGGCACGCCCTCGCCTTCGCCAAACGCATGGCGATGGTGCCCATCAACCAGCTGATCATGCTGAAGCTGCTCTGCAACCAGACCGCCGAGAACATGGGCCTGGCGAGCAGCCGCCAGCTGGGGCTGCTCTTCGACGGCATTGCCCGGCACACCCAGGAGGGGCTGGACTTCGTCGAGCGCGCGAACGAAGTTGGCTTCCGCCAGGCCGTCCGTGACCGCGACGACCCCTTCGGCGACTACGGCAGCCGGCGGTAGGGGACCGTCCCGCAGCCGGCTGCTTCGCTACACCCGCGCCCAGTTGTTCGTCGTGAAGATGTCTTCGTCGAGGGGGCTGGTTTCGCCGAGGGCGAGGTGATAGTTCGCGGCGGCGCCGATCATCGCGGCGTTGTCGGTGCAGAACTTCGGCGGCGGGATGCGGACGGGGACGGGGCAGCGGCGGCGGAGCTCCTCCCGCAGGCGGCGGTTGGCCGCGACTCCCCCGGCGACGAGCACCTCCTTCGCGCCGAGTTCGCGCGCCAGCCGGCTGGTCTTCCCGGCGAGGACGTCGACGACGGCTTCCTGGAAGGCGAAAGCGATCTCGGAGACGCCGTATTGGCCGCGCTCGACGGTGTGGAGGGTCGCCGTCTTCAGGCCGCTGAAGCTGAAGTCGTAGGTCCCGTGCATCCAGGCGCGCGGGAGTTCGAAGGGCGCGGAAGCGGCCTGGTCGGCTTCGCGGGCGATGTGGGGGCCGCCGGGGAAGGGCAGGCCGAGCAGGCGCCCGGCCTTGTCGAAGGCTTCGCCGGCGGCGTCGTCGCGGGTGCCGCCAAGGCGCTCGTACTGGCCGTGCGCGCGCATGAAGACGAGGTCTGTGTGGCCGCCGGAGACGACCAGGCAGAGGGCGGGGAAGACCGGTTCCGGGCCTTCGACCAGCCAGTTGGCGTAGATGTGGCCCTCGAGGTGGTTCACGCCGAGGAAGGGGAGACCGGCCCCGTAGGCCAGCGCCTTGCCCGCGTTGTAGCCGACAAGCAGCGACCCGGCGAGCCCGGGGCCGCGGGTGGCCGCGATGGCGTCGATCTCGGCGAGGGTGCAGCCGGCGTCCGCGAGCGCCTGTTCGATGACAGGCCCGACGTTGCGGAGATGCTGGCGGCTGGCGACTTCCGGGACGACGCCGCCGTAGCGCGCGTGGAGGTCGACCTGGCTCGCGACGACGGAGGAACGGGGGACACGGCCATCGACGATGACGGCGGCGGCGGTTTCGTCGCAGGAGGATTCGATAGCGAGGACGTTCACGATCTCAGCGTAGCAGGGGCCGCCGGGATGGGACGAGGGCGGGCCGGGAAACCACGCCGTGCGTGCAAACCGGGCCGAAAGCAGTCACCATGAGGCCATGAAACGAGTGAACGTCTCCGAATTCAGGGCCCACCTGAGCCAGTATCTCGCGGAGGTACGCGGCGGCGAAACCGTGGTGGTCTGCGACCGGAAGACGCCGATTGCGAGGCTCAGCCCCTTCGAGGAAGAGCTGGACGATTTCGTCGCACGGCCGGCGCGAGGCCGTGTCAGCGACCTGGAGAAGATCAAGGGCGTGCCGCCGCGCGAGCCCGTGGATGTTGTCGCCATTCTCAGGGAGAGCCGGGACCAGCGTTAAGCTTCGCGCCCGCTCAGCCGCACATCCGGCGGACGATTTCGTACATGAGCTCGCAGCCCATGTTCAGGTTGTCGATCGCGAGGAATTCGTTGTTGCCGTGAAATCCGGCCGACTCTTCCGGGCTGAGCAGGCAGGGCATGAAGCCGTAGGCGGGGATGCCCCGGGCGCGAAGATACTCGTTGTCGGTCGCGCCGACGGTCATCCCGGGGACGACGGTCGCGTCCTCCATCGCTTCGTGGACGACGGAGCGGATGACCCGGTAGAGCTCCGTGTCGTACGACTGCAGGGGCGATGACGGGCGAAGGTTGGCGACGACTTCGACGCTGACGCGGGGGTCGTCGATCCGGGCGATGATCTCCTCGCGCCAGGCTTCGGGGTCCTGCCCGGGCAGGAGGCGGCAGTCGAGCGTGGCGGTGCTCTTCGCGGGGATGACGTTGGCCTTGATCCCGGAATTGACCATCGTGACGTTGAGGGTGTTGATGAACA
The DNA here is from genome assembly GCA_016234445.1 of Chloroflexota bacterium. Lineage (GTDB taxonomy): Bacteria > Chloroflexota > Dehalococcoidia > Tepidiformales > Tepidiformaceae. The sequence continues at coordinate 241,929 of JACRBT010000017.1, forward strand.
TCGCGAGGAGCCCGGGCGACTTGCGGATCGCCGCCTCCAGTTCCTCCTGGGCGGAGATCGGCGGGAGGAGGTTGGCTTCGGCGAGCCCGGCCAGGTAGGTGCGGGTCGCGGCGGTGTAGGTGATGGGCCGCTCCCAGTCGGCCAGGCGGACGAGCGCGCGGGAGAGGTGGACGGCTGAGTTGTCGTCGTGGGGGCGGCTGCCGTGGCCGGGCTTGCCGACGGCGGTGAGGACGACCCGGCAGGGCGGCTTTTCGCTCGTCGCGACGGAGAACAGCTTCACGTCCTTGCGGTTCATCCGGCTTGAGCCGCCGCCGCCTTCGCTCAGTTCGAACTCCACGTCGACGACGTCCGGCCGGTGCTGGCAGAGCCAGCCCATGCCCCAGCGCCCGCCCATCTCTTCGTCGGGGACGGCGCAGAAGACGAGGTCGCGCTTGAGGGGGATGCCAAGCCGTTTCACCAGGAGGAAGGCCATCAGCTGCATCACGCCGCAGCCCTTCATGTCGGTGGCGCCGCGGCCGTAGACGCGGCCGTCGCGGACGACGCCTTCGAAGGGCGGGACATCCCAGTACGCCTCTTCGACGGGGACGACGTCGGTGTGGTTGCAGAGCATCATCGGGCGCTTCGTGCCGTCGCCGGCGAGGCGGGCGACGAGGACTTCGCGGCCGGGCTGGGTTTCGATGTACTCGCAGGGGATGCCCTCGGATTCGATGATCGCGCCGAGAAAGCGTGCGGCGAGGGCTTCGTTGCCCGGCGGGTTGCGGGTGTCGATGCGGAGGAAGCGGACGAAGATGTCGAGCGCTTCGGCGAAGACGGTGTCCCAGTGCGGCGAAGACGTGGTTGCCAGGAAGATGCTCCCGGTTCGGCTGGCCGCATTCTACGGCGGGCGGCCCCCGCGGGCATCGCTCGGGCCAGCGACGGAAGGGCGCGGTAAAGTGCGGGCGAGGAAGCGCGCCCGGTTCTACCGGTTCTAATTGGCATCCAATCTTCGGCGCCTAGCGTGAGGATGCGGCAGAAACGAACCCGGGCCGCAGAGGTAGACAGCATGAGCCGGCAACCAGTCCCAGGGGCAAGGAACGCTGAACCATCGCGGCCGCGCGGTTGGCGCGATTGGCAGAAGGGGCGGCTCGGGAAGCGCGAGACCGGCCTCATCGGCCTGAGCGCGGCGGCGATCATGTCGGTCTACGCGGTGGGCTACGCCAACACCTCGGCAACCGGAAACGACTTCGCGACCCTGCTCCCGGCGGACTCCCCCGCGGCCAGTTCCGGCGTCACGCAGGCTGCCACGGGCCAGGCGGCGGTGGTGGCAACCCCGACGGCAGCCGCGCAGCGGAGCACCGCCGGCGCGCAACCGGCTGCGCCCACGCCGACAGCCGCGCCCGCGAGCGCCTCCGCGGGCACCCAGGCCGCGACCTACCGCGACGGCACCTACGTCGGCGCCGGCAACAGCCGCCACGGCGGAATCCAGGCGACCGTGGTGGTCAGCGGGGGCAAGATCACCTCCGCCGCGATCACCTCCTGCGGGACGCGCTACCCGTGCTCGAAGATCGCCTCTCTCCCGTCCCAGACCATCGCCCAGCAGGGGGTCCCGACGAACCACGTCTCAGGGTCGACCGACAGTTCGAACGCCTACAAGCAGGCCGTGGCGAACGCACTCTCCCAGGCGAAGGCGCAACAGAGTTGACCACCGGGACGATCCCCGTGGCTGAGCCAGCCGTCGCGAGCGCGGTGTTCATGGACACCCTCGTGGCGATCGAGGTGGTGGACCCCGTTGCCGCCCCGGCGCGCGAAGCGGCGGTGGCCCGGGCCTACGGCTGGTTCCGGGAGGTCGAGCAGCGCTGCAGCCGCTTCGACCAAGGGAGCGAACTTTCGCGGCTTTCGGCGACGGTGGGCACCCCGGTCGAGGTGAGCCCCCTCCTCTTCCGCGTCCTCGAATTCGCGCTTGCCCTCGCGGCCGAAAGCGGCGGCGCCTTTGACCCAACAGTTGGCGCCGCGATGGAGCGGCGGGGCTTCGACCAGCACTACACCACCGGTGCGCGGGTGCCGTCCCGTCGCGCGGACGCAGCCGCGAGCTACCACGACGTCGTCCTCGACCCCCGGCGGCGGACGGCGACCTTGCTGCGGCCGCTCGTCCTGGACCTGGGGGCGGTCGCGAAGGGCTTCGCCATCGACCTCGCGGCGGAGGAACTGCGGCAGTTCGAGAACTACGCGATCAACGCCGGGGGCGACATCTTCGTCCGCGGGATGAGTGCCGAGGGCGGCCCCTGGCGGATCGGCATCCGCCACCCGCGCGAGCTGGAGACCCTCGTTGAGACGGTCGCGATCACCGGCGGCGCCGTCTGCACTTCTGGCGACTATGAGCGTCCCGGGACCGGGGGCGGGCACCACATCCTCCAGCCCGGGAGTGGTCACAGCGCCGGCGCCGCCGCCAGCGTGACGGTCGTCGCCCCCACGGCAATGGTCGCAGACGGGCTGGCGACGGCGGCCTTCGTGCTCGGCCCCGAAGCAGGGATCGCGCTCCTGGAGCGCCAGGGCGTAGGCGGACTGATCATCACCCCCGCGCTGGAGCGATTCGAGACGCGCGGGTTCGGGAGCTACCGGCCATGACCGCCTACGCAATCCCTCAGACCGACTATGTACGGCTGGTGAAGCGCGTCCTCCGCACCCCGAAGGGCATCCTCCTTCTCCTGCTTGCAGGCATTACGCTGGTGGCGATACCCGGGCAGGGAGCGTCGCAGGCGGTGCCCCACGTCCTCAGCGCGGTCGCGGCGGCGGCCGTGGCCGACGTGGTGGTTCAGCGGCTGGCGCGGAAGCTGTGGATATTCCCGCTCGGCGGGATCCTCACCGGGTTGATCATCGCCCTGGTCCTGGCCCCGCAGGAACCGTGGATTGTGCCGGCCGCGGCGTCGGTGTTGGCGATGGCAAGCAAGCAGCTCTTCCGGACGCGGCTGGCGAACGTCTTCAACCCGGCGGCCCTGGCCCTCGTCATTGCGACGGTCCTCTGGGACAGCGGCCAGAGCTGGTGGGGGGCGCTGCCCGACTTCGGCTGGGCGGCCGTCCCGGTTCTCCTCGTGGCGGGCGTGTTCATGGCCGACCGGATCAAGAAGATGCCGCTCGTCCTCGCCTTCCTCGGCCCCTACTTCGCCTGGTTCACGGTGACCAGCTTCCTCGGCCAGCCCGGGCAGGTGGCCGAGATCTTCCGGGCGCCCGACCTCCAGGCGGTGCTCTTCTTCGCCTTCTTCATGGTCGACGACCCCCCGACCTGCCCCGTGCGCTCCCGTGACCAGGTGGTCTTCGGCGTGATCGTCGCGGCGAGCTGCTACCTCATCTTCCAGGCCTTCGGGTGGGTCTACTTCCTCCCGGCCGGGCTCCTCGTGGGCAATGCTTGGGAAGGCTGGCGCAAGCGGTCGGTGGGCCGGCGGGTGCGAGTCGCGCTGCGGCCGGCGCTAGCCTAAGGCCCCCGCCCAGGATCAGGCGCACATCCGGCGGACAATCTCGTACATGAGCTCGCAGCCCATGTTCAGGTTGTCGATCGTCAGGAACTCGTTGTTGCCATGGAACCCCGCGCGTTCGGGGCCCGAGAGGATGCAGGGGATGAACCCGTAGGCGGGGATCCCGCGGGCCCGCAGGAAGCGGTTGTCGGTGCCGCCGATGGTCATGCTCGGGACGACGATCGCGTCCTCCATCGCCTCCGTGACGACGGACTTGATGACCCGGAAGAGCTCCGTGTCCCAGTCGACGGAGACGGGCTCGCCTTCGTGAGGGTTGTAGAGTTCGACCGTGATCCGGGGGTCGTCGATCCGTTCGCGGACCTGGCGGAGCCAGTCTTCCTTCGACTGGCCGGGCAGGAGGCGGCAGTCGACCGCGGCCCAGCTCTTCGCGGGGACGACGTTCGCCTTGATCCCGCTCTGGAGCATCGTCACGTTGATGGTGTTGATGAACTGGGCGTGGAGTTCGGGCGTGCGGACGATCTGGGCCTCGATCTCGGCCTGGCTGGCGGGAAGGAGCCCGGCTTCGCTGAGGCTGGCGAGGTAGGCACGCGTGTCCGGCGTGTAGGTGAGGCCGCGGTCCCAGTCTTCGAGCTTGAGCAGGGCGCGCATCAGGTGGACGAGAGAGTTGTCCTTGTGGGGGCGGCTGCCGTGGCCGGGGGTGCCGACGGCCGTGAGCTGGATCCAGCCGATATCCTTCTCGTTGGTGGCCACGCCGAAAAGCTTGAGGTCCTTGCCGCCGAAGCGGTCGGTCCCGCCACCGCCTTCGCTCAGCTCGAACTCGACGTCGACTACGTCCGGGCGGTGCTTGCAGAGCCACTCCATGCCGAATTCGCTGCCGGCCTCTTCGTCGGGCACGGCGCAGAAGACGACGTCGCGCTTCAGGGGGACGTTGTTTCGTTTGAGGAGAAGGAAGGTGATGAGCTGCATGACGCCGCAGCCCTTCATGTCGACGGCGCCCCGGCCATAGACGCGGCCGTCCTTGATGACACCCTCGAAGGCGGGCATGTCCCAGTACTGCGCCTCGACGGGGACGACGTCGGTGTGGTTGCAGAGCATCAGCGGCCGCTTCGAACCGTCGCCCTTCAGGGTCGCGACGAGGACCTCGCGGTTGGGCGCGGTCTCGATGTATTCGCAGGCGATGCCTTCGCGGGTGATGAGCTCACCGAGGAAGCGGGCGGCAGGCTTTTCGTTCCCGGGCGGGTTCGAGGTGTCGATCTGGAGGTAGCGGACGAAGATGTCGAGGGCTTCGGCGAAGAGCGGCTTCCAGTCCATGCGGTGGTGGTCCTGCGGGCGGTGGCCCGGAGCGAATACTACCGGACTGTCAGGCGGAGGGGACGTCCCAGGGGAGCGACTGGGCGGGTGGCGTGAGCAGCGGCTTCACGATTCCATCGGCGACGACGGCGATGATGTCGAAGCCGGCGTAGAGGGTGGGGTCCATGCCGCGGAGGGCCCAGGTGAGCTTCTCTTCCTCCGCGTAGGTGGAGGCGCCGAGGACGACCAGGGCGTGGGCGGCCGCCGGAATGTCGCGGGCCGGAGCGGCCTCCTTAAGCAGCTTCCGGAGGTTCCGCCTCAGGGCGGCGGCCTGCTCGTCGTCGTCGCGCGCCGGCGTGCCGAGGACGCAGGAGCCGCCTTCTTCGAGGTCGTTCGCGCTCCAGGCGTCTTCGGACGCGATCGGGATGGAACCGTCGACTTCCGGCTGGCCGGCGGCGAGGACGATCCGGTCGGCGAGTTCGGTCCGCTCGTCGTCATCCGCGGGCAGCCGGTGCAGCTGGAGCGAGTTGAGCTGGAAGCTGCCCGCCACGCGGTTCGTGAACTGGGCCCAGTGGGGGGCCATGCCGCCGAGGGCGGTGACCACGGACCCCGTCGTGCTCGTGCGCCGGAGGTGGAGGGTGACGGGCCGCCGGACCTCCAGCCGCCCGTCTTCGAGGGACCGCGCCCCGGCTGCTGCTGCCAGCAGTTCCTCGACCCTCGGTTCGTCCACAGGGAGCGCCGCGTCACGCGGGACCCAGAGGGCGAGCGAGCGGCCGGCATCGTCGAGGCGCTGTTCGATCGCGGCGCGGGCGGCCTCCCAGTCGAGGCTGGCGTCGGGGGCGAGGGTGTTGACGATGGCGAAGGCGAGGTCCCAGCGGCGCCCCACCTGGACGGTCCCGCGGGCGACAGGGCCGCCCCACTCCCCGGAGCTGAGCTTCGTGCTGCGGGCGTAGTGGGCGCCGAACCAGCGCAGAAACAGCCGGAAACCGGCGTCCGCGGGGTCCGCTGGATAGCTGCGCCCGCTCAAGGGGGGCCTATTCGGCTTCTTCTTCGTCGACGAGGCGGATGCGCGGCGGCGTCACGGAAGCGACGACGATGGCGGGGTCGGTCAGGACCTGGACGCCCTCGGGCGCCTTGATATCGCTGACGCTGAGGTGGACGTCGAAACCCACCAGGAGGCCGGCGTCGACTTCCAGGTATTCCGGCAGGCTCAGCGGCAGGCAGGAGACGGAGACGTGCTCGAGGCTCTGGAGGAGGGTGCCAGCTAGGTCGCGGACGGCCGGGGCTTCACCCACGACATGGAGGGCGACGTTCGCGTGGATGGGGCGGGCGAGGTCGACCTGGTAGAAGTCCACGTGCATCGGGTCGCCGGTGCCGCCGACGCGGGTGAGCCCGCGAAGGACGACAAAGCGGGGGCTCTTTTCGCCCTCGATCTTCAGTTCGAACATGCTCCGGGCGCCGGCCGCGCGGACGATGCGCGTGAATTCGCGGCGGTCCATCTGGATGGCGGCGGATTCGAGTCCCTTGCCGTAGACGTTGCCCGGGAGGACGCCTTCGCGCCGGAGCACCCGTACTTTCTTGCCGAGGACATTGCGAGGAGCGGCCTGGATGGTCGCGCGTTCAGCCATGGAAAAACACCCTCCGCGCGCACGCTCGTATACGTGGCGCAACGAATCTACTGTACCGGCCCACGGCCCACGGTCAACGCGGGCGGGAGGCGCGAAAAAGGGACCACGGATGGTGGCCCCTCGTTCACCGCATGGGGGACGGGCGGATTAGCCCTTGATCGCCGCGACCTGCTTGCGGACGGCGCCCTTGTCGCCGGAGTACCATTCCGCGTTGATCTTCGTGAAGGCCTCCTGGTCCGAGGGCACGTCGTCTTCGGCGAAGATGGCGGTCACGGGGCAGGCAGGTTCGCAGGCGCCGCAGTCGATGCACTCATCCGGGTTGATGTAGAGCATGCGGTCCTGGCCTTCGTCGAAGTGGATGCAGTCCACCGGGCAGACTTCGACACAGGCCTGGTCCTGGACATCGATGCAGGGCGTGGTAATGACGTACGTCATGGGACTCCTCGTCGTGTAGGGGGTCAGCTACCGCCGGTAGCGGCCGCGCAACAGGGATAGTACTACCGGGGCGAAAGTGTGTAAAAGCGGCCCCGGGGGCGCCTTACCGGCTGGCGACCGGCGTCCCGGAGCGGAGGTCCACGGCGTGGTAGCGGCCCGCCTTCAGTTCCGCCACCAGTTCCTTCTCGTCGTGGATGTCTTTTTCGAAGTAGGTGGCGCACTTGCCGACGTCACTGATCGCGTGGGAGTCGGTGCCGGCAGTGCCGCCCAGCTTCATCATCTCGCAGAGCCGCCGGGAGAACTCGTTTTCCTTGTCGCTGCCGCGGCCGTTCAGTTCTTCGAGGGCTGCGACGTACTGGTAGGCGGGGTTGCGGCTGGCCTTGTCGAGGGCGGCCTGGTACTCCTCGTCGCTCCGGCTGAACCAGGGCATCTGGCGGCGGTAGGGGTGGGCGGCGACCATCGTCCCCTCGGCCTTTTCGACGTAGCTCGCCAGTTCGCGGACGCGGTGCATCCCGAAGACGTACTTGTCGATCCCGAAGACCAGCATGTGGCCGTCGTCCGTGCTGATTTCGACCCCGGCGAGGACGAGGAAGTTGTGCTTCGCCCGGAGTTCCTCGATCGACTTGTAGTCCCAGACGGTGTCGTGCTCGGTGAAAACGATGGCGTCGAGCCCGGCGGTCTTCGCCCGGACGATGAGGTCATCGGGGTTGAGGACGCTGTCGTGCGAACGGGGCCACGTGTGGGAATGGAGGTCAATCAGCATGATGGCTTGGTCGCCTTACTATACGAGCGGCGGGGGCCGAGTGGCGAGCCGGGGGCGGCGATCCGGGGCATCGGCCGCGTCTTCGGACCCGCTCGCCCGCCACACGCTGTAAATTGACCGTAAACAGTTGGCGATATGGGCCGGCACCGGGCGTTTCTTCTTGCCTGCATGGGGGTGCCTGCCTACCCTCTTTGCAATGGGGAGCGCGACGGCCCCCGAGTGAGGCACGGATGAACCGAACGAAACTGCTCGGCATGGGATTCGCGGCGGCGGCGATGGTCGCCCTTGCCGGCGCCGCTCTTGCCGGTCTCAGCACTCCTTTCGGCAACGCTTCGGCCGCGGGCGGGCCGCCGGCCATCGGCATGGTCGCCTATGGCGAAGCCCCCGGGGCGACCCCCGGCCAGAAGATCTATGCGACGGTCACCGCCAACGGCGTGTCGACCACCTGCGGCCAGGGGCTCGTGGTGGACGACGGCGGCCCGAAGTATGTCGTCACCGTCGTCGCCGACGACCAGACGGCGGGTTGTGGCCTCGCCGGCCGCACCGTCGGCTTCTACATCGGCGCCGCCAGTTCGACACAGGGCCCCCGCATGGCCATAACCAAGACGACGTGGGAGGCGGCGAAGGGCAAGCAGGTGAACCTGACCTTCGGCGCGCCCCTCACCGTCCGGGCCCGTGCTGCCTTTGTTGCGAAGGCCCCGTAACCTGCCGCCCGCGGGCCTTTCGACCCCGGGAATCCACCGAGTGACACCGCCGGGCGGAGCGCGCACGATAGGCAGCGAGATGCGAGACCATTCGAGGCAGCCCTGATGCGCTTCCCGCTGACTCGCCGCCGCATGCTGGCGACCGGGGCCGCGATGGCCCTGGCGCTGGGCGCCGCCGTTGCCGCCGCCGCCCCCACCGACTCGCCGCCCCCGGCGATTCCCTTCACCGCCTATGGACAGGTGCTTGTCGACGGCGCCAATGTCTCCCCGGCGGAGCAGCCCATGGTCGTCTTCGTGAACGGGGTCGAATGCGGCTGGACGACCACGAAGGTGGCCGTCCCGGGCCCCGGCACCCCCGCCGACGACGTGGGGAAGACGGTCTACGTGGTCGACGTCCTCGCCGACGGTGGCAATGGCGGCGGTTCGAAGCCCGGTTGCGGGCGCCCCGGCGACCTCGTGACCTTCTACTTCCCCCAGAGCCACCGGATGGCGACCCAGCACCCGGCATGGCAGTCCGGCGCCCCCGGCCGGACGAACCTGGACCTCGGCCTCTCGCTCTCGCACCGCCTCGTCGTCGCCGGCGCCGCCGCAAAGGTCCAGAACTAGCGCCGCGCCCCCCGCGCGAAGAACGGCCGTGTTCCGGGCGTCTCGGTGTTCGGCGAGCACGTACTCACAGCTGCCCTGGCCTGCGACGGTTCGCTAACGGGCGCCCGCGCGCTCAGGAGGCGCGTCGAGGCCGAATAGACCGAACAGCTCTCTGGCGCTGAGCAGCCGCCGCACGTCGAGCGACACCCCATCGATGACGTCGCGGAACAATCGCCGTTTTGCCGCCAAGATCTCCTCGATCCGCTCCTCGATGGTCCCCGCGCACACGTACGGGTACACGAAGACGGGGTGCCGCTGACCCATGCGATGTGCCCTGTCCTCGGCTTGGGCCTCCACTGCGGGATTCCACCAGCGGTCGAAATGGAAGACGTATGAGGCCTCCTGCAGATTCAAACCAGCTCCGCCCGCTTTCAAGGACAGGATCAGCGCACCGTGGCGCTGGTCTTCCCGGAAGTCCCTGAGCACCGCCTCCCGCTCCGGCATGCCAAGGCGGCCTGTATAGACGAGCGGGTCGAACTCCTGCAGCTCCTCCCCGATTCGGAGTGCGCCAAACGGGGGGTTCGCGAACTGGCTGAAGACGAGCGCCCGTTCTCCCTCGGCGCGCACTTCGGCAAGCTGCTCCCGGAGCAGATCGAGCTTGGCCGACTCGCCGGTGATGGGGCAGAAGTTGCACACCTGTTTGAGCCGCATGATGAGCTGCAGGACGTTTTGCACGGTCGCTGTGCCGCCCAACTCGTGCAGCTGAACTACGCCGTCCCGTTCCACCCGGTCATAGGTCTCCCGCTGTCGTCGGCCGAGTTCCACTGTTGTCAGGCATGACGTCTTGGGAGGGAGGTCACCCAGGACATCGATCTTTCTCCGCCGGAGCTGGAGCTCCCGATGCAGGGGGAGTAGCGCCGGCCCCACGACCACTGTGGAGACCCGGTCGTCCCTCGTCTTCGGTCGCACGAACTCGAGAATCGAGGCGAGGTCGTCCAGGCTGTTCTCAAGGGGAGTCCCAGTGAGAGCCCATGCGCGCTTCCTTGAAAGCCGCTTGCAGGTTGCTGCGACGCTCGTGCCCGCATTCTTGATACGCTGCGCCTCGTCGAGGATAACGGCATCCCAGTCGCGACTGACCGGTGCGTGAGGATTCGGCGTGTAGTCCTGGCGCAGCGTGTCGTAACTCACGAGAAAGACGTTGGCCGCCGCCCGCCATTGCCAGGCTCGGTCGGCGGCAACGCCGCGAACCGTCGAGACGGCGACGTCCGGCGCCCACCGCCGGAGCTCCGCCCGCCACTGCGCGAGAAGCGGGGCCGGGGCCACCACCAGGACCCGCGTGTCCGCGTCCTCGGCCACGAGCTTGCGGATCGCCGTTGCAGCCTGGATCGTCTTCCCCAACCCCATGTCGTCCGCAAGAAGGAGGGCCGGGCTGGCCACCAACGCGGCGGCCCCCTCCCGTTGGAAAGGCAGGAGCCCGTCAGGCTGTTCCCCCGGACCGGCGACCTCCCTAAGGGGAAAGCTCTCGGTCACTTCCCGTCGGGCTCGTCCAGCTCGAGGTCGGGATCCTCTTCGTAGCTGGATTGGCCTAGCGGCGTGTCCACAACGTTCGGCGTGGCCCCGTAGATGCGTTTCAGGTCCCATTCAGTGATCCATCGCCGGACGAACTGGCGCATCACACTCGTCAAGTCCAGCTGAGGTTCCTTCAGCAGCGGCGGTGGCGTCCACCCGAAGGACCGTTCGTAGATCTCGGCCAACCTCTCGTGGGTCGACCGCACCTGTTCGGCTGTTACTTGCCCGAGGGCCGTAGTCTCCTTCATGGCGCTGCGCATCCCGCGCTCCGCGCGCGTCGCGAGCAGGTGGTCCTCATCCTTCACGCTGGCGTTCAGCTTTCCGGGCACCATCTCCTTGTCGTTCTTCCCCGCGGTGATGACGGCACTCTCGAAGTCGCTGGTGATCGCCAGCACGCAGCCTATCCCCGGGAAGACCCCGTCGGCACTGTCGTCAAGTTGCCCCATCCACCGGGCCAGCTCGGCATAGGCCCGCGCGCGCTGCTTGAAGGAGTACTGGCCAATCAGCTCGACTTCGTCCACCAGCAGGATCCAACCCTTGTGTCCTGCGGCAGCAATGAGGCGCGACGCAAACTGGAACCGCTGGAAGGCCAGCTCGGCCGCCCGCGGCAGTGCCTGCAACGGGTAGGTTGTTCCCTGGCCGAGCAGGCGGAGCTTCAGCTTCAGTTCGGCGTTGACAAGCTTGTCGCCGGACCAGAATCGGACAATGCGGTCCCGGAACTCCGCATCCCCGCCATTCTGGAAGACGTAGAGGCTGCCCGCGAACTGCGCTGCCAGGTGCGACTGCAGCGGATCGGCCCAATGGAAGAACTTCCCATACTCCTTCGAGCCGAAGTCGAGCGCGGAGGCAACATTGGTGAGCCCGGAGCCGCTGCGCTTGGGGACTCGGAGCTCGGCCGCGGCAGCACGGAAGACCTTAGCCGGGTCATAGAGCGGCGTCTCCTTGCTGATGACGATCTTGCTGCAGGCATATCCGCTCTCGATGGCGTGGTGCTGCAGGTACTGGAGGAGATGGGACTTCCCCGACCCGAACCCGCCGGAAATCAGGATCCCGCGAAGCGGCGTGGACTCGTGAAGTGACTTCGTTACGGTCCCAAGGAGACTGTCAAACTTTGCCTCAATGCCGGGGTGATGGCACCCCAGCTGACTGACGGCGTCGCGGTTGGGCACCCCCGCCCGGAGTGCTTCGACCGCGCGCCGATTGGCCGTCTTGTCCACGGGACCCGGGTCGGTTGCCATCGTCACCCTCCCACCCGTGCCAGCACCGCGAGCGGGTTGTCGAACTTGGGATCGACCACCTCTTCCGCCACCCGCGCCTCCAGGGCGCGGTACATGCGCAAACCGCGGACGTGATCGGCCGGCCAGTCTTTGGGCGCGAGGAACACGATCGCGCAGCCCTCCAGTTCGTCGGTGGCGTCGATGAACTGGCGCACGACCTCGTAGAGATCCATGGCAGCCGCCCGCGTGTACTTGTAGCCCTCGCCCGCGGGCGGGGAGGCCGTGGTGTACCGGCTGATGTCAATCGTGACCACCAGTCCGGCGCGCCCGGCCAGCCGGGCCCAGTGGGTGAGCGAAACGAACGTGTCCCGGGCGTTATGTCGGGCGACCTTCTGGAAGATTGGCGCCGGCTTAAGGGCTGACACGAGCTTCAGCTCCCCCTGCAGCCATTGGATGAGCAGGTCCCCTTGTCCGCCCGGCCCCGCACCCGGGTTGTCCATGGGGTCCAGTGCCAAGAGCATCATCGCGGCCCTGAACTCCTGAGTCATGTGATAGTCGCGGAACACTTCGCTGGTGAACCACTTGTGAATCTCCTTGAGTACAAGGAAACTTGTAGATCCGGCGGCGGCGGCGATCGCTGCGAATGTTGGGGGACCGCTGGGAGCCGTGTAGCCACTCTCGGCGATCGCGCGGGTTCGGACGTGCTCGGCCAGCACCTCCCAATCGACCTGGCGCGCAACCTCATGGAAGAGTTGCTCGATGAAGTGGAGCTTCGTCGTGGCTCCGTCGAGGGATGCGCAGATGAATCCCGCCTCGGCTGCCCGCTGCGCGATCTCCGCACGCACCGCCTGCAGCTCCGCCGGTTCCCCGGTGACGAACTTGACTGTCGCGCCACCGTCTTTGATGAACGTGTCGAGGTACTCGGAGGAAAACGTCGTCAGCCACTGGTGCGAGGTGATCACGGTAGCCTCCTGAAAGAGATGCTTCCGTACTCCCGCTGCTTGCCGGCCTGGTCCACTATCGTCAGGACCGTCTTGGTGCTGGTCTTCGTTGCGGTCGCGGCCTGCGGAAGGGACATTTCGGCCCGGCCACCCTTCGTGAGCTTCGCCCCGCTGCGGTCCAGCAGATAGATGTCTCGGGCGAAGTCGGCCCTGGTGTACTCCTTGTCGTGGCCGGGGAAGAGCGTGAGCAACTCATGCAGGCGGATCAACTGAATCTGCGGCCCATTGCCGTCGAGCTGCATCGTTGCCCCGCCTTCGATACGCAGCCGTAGCTGGTAGGCCTCGAACAGCGCCTCCAGGAAGGCCTCCGGCTTGAATCGCGGCGGCTTCTGTGCCAGCCGCTTCAGCCGCTCCACCACGGCGCTTGGCCGAATCCCCCGCACGCGTTCCTTGTCGATGAGCAAGGCGCGGTCGCCCGGGATCACCCGTACCAGCACGGGGTACGAGAAGATTCTCCCGTCCTGTTCGTAGACCGGCAGACCCGCCTCTCGCGCACACGCCACGAGCTCCTCGGTCAGCATCCCAACGTCTGAGTACGTCTGCGTCTCGAACGACCAACCCTCCCGCGTGTTTCGGAGCTGCTCCCTGAGCGCCTGGACCTTCGCGTCGGCGTCGTCCAGACCGCGTTCGAGTGCCGAAATGTCTCCCGCTCTCGTCGCGGCTACCAGCTTCCTGAGCGCCTGCACAGCGGACTCCGCCGCCTTCAGCGAGGCCCGCGAATCTGTTTCGGTTGTAGCAAGTGCGTTTTCGAAGTCGCCCAATGGCGTCACCTCCAGGTTCCTGAGGATAGTTGCGTATATCGGAGTGGATAGCAAGCGTAAATGGCGAACACGACAGGAGTTGTCGCGCCTTCTGTCGCCCGCACCTGAGCGCCCCGCACCGCGCCCGCGCCGCGCCCCTTCCCCCTTCCTCGCCGCCTCGGTACGGTTGGGGCATGCGGCTTACTGTCGACGTCGAAGGCGAAGGCCCGCTCCCACCGCTTCCGGGCGATGGCGCCGCCCTCGTTGCCGTGATGTCCTTTGCCGTCTCCCGGGGCTTCGGCGCCACCCATCCCCTCATCGCCTTCGCCGATGTCCTCCACGACAAGCACCACGTCCGCCTCGGCCCGCTCACTACCTTCTACGAATCCGAGCCCGAGGACGGCGAGGACCGCGAGAAGCTCGAACTCTCGTGGCAGCCGGCGCCGGACCTCCGCCAATCGCTCTCCGCCCTCATCGCCGCCTACGACGCCGACCCCACCCTCCAGCTCTTCGCCCGCCGCGGCGCCGCCGGGAGCGTCCGCTGCGAAGCCGCCGCCCTCCTCGATGCCATTACCCCCGCCGGCGACCGCCGCGTCCGCCTGGGCTACCAGCTGTGATGCGCCGCCGCCGGGGTACCCGGCAGGCCCGTTTCGCTTGGGTCAACGGCCAGTTCGCGGCCCTCGCCCGGGTGGTGGACTCCCAGGCCGGCATGGCCGCCATCTCCCCCCGCGCCGACCGCATCATCTCCCTGGTCGACCTCGCCCCCGGCCGCCGCTACGTTGACATCGGCTGCGGCACGGCCGCCTACGCCCACCTCCTCGCCGACCGCGCCGGCCTCGAAGAGCCGCCGGTCTGCATGGACATCGTGGCCGGGCCGGGTCCGGTCGACTTCGTCGGCTGGCCCGAACAGCTTCCCTTCGCCGACGCCTCGGTCGACGTCATCACTTCGCTCTACTTCATCCGCCGCTTCGAAGACGACGTCGTCCACAACTTCGCCACCGAGATTTCGCGCGTCCTCGCCCCCGGCGGTTCGGCCCTGCTGATGGAAGTCGCCCCCGTGAAGGCGGACTGGCTCGAACGGCTCCACCGCAAGCTGCTCTCCGGCGGTTGCGCGTCCGTTGACCTCCGCGGCTGGGGCCGGTTGGCCGCCCTCCTCAGCGAATGCGGCTTCGACCAGATCAACCTCGTGAACGCCGGTCCCTTCTTCCTCCCGCCCATCCCCCGCATCGGCGTCCTGCTTCGCCGCTCGCCCGTGCCCCTGCACCACGACCATGATGGCGAAGAGGACGACGCGGCCGCCGCAGGAAGCCCCGCCGAGGCGTAACCCCCGGGACTACGCCTCCGCTTCCTCGACTTCGCGGAGGAACTCCTGCAACGCCTCCACCTGCACGGCATCGGGCTCAGGCAACTGCCGCATCTCCTCCAGCAGCTCCCGCATCCGTTCGACGAATGCCTCCGGGTCCGCGTTCTCGCCCCGCGCGTAGAGGTCGTATTCGAGCCGCCGCTGTTCGACGGCGCGCCCCACGTCCTCGCCGAACCGATCGCTTGCCATCGCTTGCTCCCTCTTCGGCCGCTCAGCGGCGGCCAACGCACCATTCACCGTACCCGGCGGCGCGCCCCCTCGTCAGCGCCCTTCGGCCCCAATCCGCGGCCCCGTCCGGCCTATCCGGCCGCCGCGCCCCCTACCACCAGAGGACGTCGTCCAGGGGGTCCTCGTGCGCCTCGATGGCGGGGTCCTCGTCGTCCGCTTCCCAGAGGTCGGTCCCCAGGTACTTCCAGCCCGCGTCGGCCGAGATCATGACGATGTTCCCGCGCTCGATCCGGCTGGCCGCCCGCAGCGCCGCGTGCAGGGCAGCCCCGCTGCTGATCCCGCCGAAGAGCCCTGCCGTCAGCATCGCCCGCCGCGCGTGGGAAAACGCGTGCCGGTTCCCGACGATAATCTTCCCGTCGAGCACGCTTTCGTCCAGCACCGGCGGGATGAACCCATCCTCCAACGACTTCAGCCCCTGGACGTGTACGCCCAGCCGCGGCTCGACGCCGAGGACGTGGCACTGCGGGTTCGCTTCCTTCAGCCGCCGGCCCACGCCCGTGATCGTCCCGCCGGTGCCGATCCCGGCGACAAACACGTCCACGCGGCCCAGGTCGGCGAGGATCTCCGCCCCGGTCCCTTCGTAATGGGCGCGGACGTTCTCCTCGCTCCCGAACTGGTTCAAGAGGTAGGCGCCCTCTTGCTCCGCCACCACCTGCGCGACTTCAATCGCCGTCTTGATCCCCGCCTGCCGCGGCACCCGCCGGACGCGCGCCCCGTAGACCGCCAGCAACTGCTCGATCTCGGGGTAGACGCTTTCCGGGACACAGACGTCCACGGGGTGGCCAAGCAGCCGCCCGAACATCGCGAGGGAGACGCCGGTGTTGCCGGTCGAAGCCTCGACCACGCGCTGCCCGGGGGCGAGTGCGCCGCTCGCCTTCGCCCGCTGGAGGATGCGCAACACCACCCGGTCCTTGATGCTCCCGGTCGGGTTCTGCGATTCGAGCTTGGCGAAGAGCCGCACCCCCACCGGGAGGGCGAGCCCGGTCAACTCGACGAGCGGCGTCCCCCCAACCATCTCCGCCACGCTTGCGAATGTCTTCACAAAGTCAGTTTACTCCTCGCTCCCGGCGGGCGGCTCTCTGGTAGGCTTCGCACACAACCCCGCAAGGAGCCGCCATGCCTTACCGCGACATCCTCTACACCGTCGAAGCCGGCATCGCCCGGATCACCCTGAACAAGCCCGAGAAGCTCAACGCCGCCACCTGGGGCACCTGGGCCGAAGTCGAATCCGCCGTGGCCGAAGCCACCGTCGACGACGCCGTCAAGGTTGTTGTGGTCACCGGCGAGGGCCGCGGCTTCTGCGCCGGCACCGACCTCACCCAGTCGCCCGCAGCCGCCGGGGAACAGACCCGCCCCTACTCCGGCCGCGAACTCAAGTACCGCTCCAACTACCTCGCCACCGCCGCGATCTACAACTGCCCGAAGCCGACGATCGCCCGGGTCAACGGCGCCTCCGTCGGTGCCGGGTTCTCCCTTGCCCTCGCCTGCGACATCCGGATCGCCTCCGAGGCCGCCCGCTTCAGCGCCATCTTCACGAAGCGGGCCATCGTTGCCGACACCGGCTGCACCTGGTTCCTCCCCCGCCTCGTCGGCGAAGAGCGTGCCCTCGAACTGCTCTACACGGGCCGCATGGTCGATGCTGCCGAGGCCCTCCGCATCGGCATCGTCAGCGAGGTCGTGCCCCACGACGCCCTTGACGCCCGCGTCACCCAGCTCGCCGCCCAGATAGCCGCCGGGCCGTCGCTCGCCATCGAAATGGACAAGAAGCTCGTCCGCGAAGCCTACAGCCGCAGCCTGGCCGACCAGATCCAGATGGAGCAGTTTTACCAGATGACCGTCACCAACGACTCGGAGGACGCGCGCGAGGGCCGCCTCTCCTTCCTCGAAAAGCGCGACCCCGCCTTCCGCGGGCGGTAGGTGCGCTGAGGGCGTGGTTCGACGGCCGCGGCCACCGTTCGTCCACCAACCGTCACCCGCCTGACGCTGACCCACAACCACCTGTCAGCCGTCCTTGATGGTAGAGGCCGGCGCCGGGGGGGTGTGCTCCCGGCGCTGCCCGCTACCCAGGGAGTGCTCAATGGCTTCGCCGGTGCTCGTTCCAAGGCTCGGCTACGGCGCCGCGCCCGCCGTCATCACCGAGTGGTACCACCCCGATGGCGCAACCGTCCGCCGCGGCGAGGCCGTCTGCTGCCTCGAATCCGGCCACGTCGCCATCGACCTCGAAGCCGACGCCGACGGCATCCTGCGCCATTTCACCGGCGACGGCCCCGCGCCCGCCACGGGCGAACCGGTTGCCTACGTCCTCGCCCCCGGAGAACGTCTCCCGGAGCCGCCCGAAGAGGCGCACGAACCCGAGCCGGCCTTCGAATCGCCCGCGCCGGCGCACGCCGAGGCCCCGCCGGTCGAGCCCGACGCGTTCGAAGCTGCCCTGGCCGAGACGCTGTCGCCCGAGCCGATCCCGTTCCCCGAGATCCCCGAAGAACCCCGTGGCGAAGCAGACGCGCCCAACCCGCTCTGGGACGATGCGCCCGCGCCGATCATCGACCTCCACGCGCCCCTCCTCCGCCGGAGGACCCTGCCGCAGCAAACCGAACCAGCCTTCCACTGGGTGCCCGAGGCCGAATCCTGGCCGGACGCCGCGAAGGCCGCCGTCACCGCCGACCACGGGAACCCCGCCGCTTTCGTGCCGGACCCGGCCACCGATGCGCCCCTTGAGGCATGGGAAGAGCCCGCCGAAGACTCGCTCGCGCCGGTGGCTCCCGCCGCCGAAGCGGAAGCCACCCCCGCGCCCGCCTGGGCCGCGTGGGAAGTGCCGGCCGCCCCCGAGGAGCCCGAGATGTCGCTGGCCGACGCCCTCCACGCCGGCGAACTTGCCGCCACCGCTGAATCGGAGGGCATGCCGCCGCCCGCATGGGCCGCGTGGGAAGCCGCCGACGAACCCGCCACGTCGCTTCCCGGCGCCCTCAACGCCGAGGAGAGCACCTGGGAGGCGTTCGAAGAAACCGAGACCGCCGCCGAAACCTATACCGACGACGACCAGCCCCACGCGGGCGAACCCGTCGCCATCCACATCGTCCACCCGGACCCTGTGGGCGAAGGCGCCGTCGAAGAGCCGGCCGAGGAACCCTACCGCTGGTACGACGAAGAGGCCGCCCCCGAGTCGCCGGAAGAGCCGGCGGAGGAAGTGGAGCCTTACGTCTTCGCCCCCGAGCCCGCGCGCATCGTGCCGTTCCCGCTGACGATGCGGGTCACCGTCACCCTCGGCGATGCCCTGAAGCTCCGCGAACGCCTCGCGCACGAATGGGCGCCGGCGGGCGTCATCCCCACGACCGAGGACATCGCCGTCCGCGCCCTCGCCTGCGCCCTCGCCGGGCAGCCGGCCCTCGAAGAACACGCCCGGTCGGTCGGCCTTCGCGCCCTCGACCCCGATGGCGTCACCGTCCAGGTCTTTGCCGCCGCAAGCGACGGTGAACTCCGCGACGTGGTGGAAGCGCGCGCCGCGGTGCCCCCGTGGCCCGCGACGGACGCCCACTGCGGCGCGACCCTCACCTCACTCTTCGACTTCGGCATCGACGACTCAGTCCCGGCGCTGGCTCCCGGGAACGCCCTTGCGGTCAGCCTGGGCGCCCCTCGCCGCGTCTCCACCTTCCGCCCGGACGGCATCGAGCTGGTCACCGTCTCTACGGTCACCCTCGCCTACGACCCCGGCGCAGTCCCCGAGGGAGCGGCGGCGGCGTTTCTCGCCAGCCTTCGCGACCTCCTCGAATCGCCCGAGACGCTGCTCGCTGCCTGAGCACGCGTGACGGCCCACCGCCGATCCGGCACGATGACTGGGAGGACACCATGTCAGTTGCACTCTCACCCGAAACCCGCCCGGCGCCAGCCGAAGGCCGCTCCGTGCACGTGTACGACCTCGGCACCACCAACTACGCCGACGTCCACCGTCTCCAGCAGCGCCTCCAGGCCCAGCGCCGCGAAGGTGGCGGTGTCGACTCGCTCCTCCTGACCGAACACCGGCCCGTCATCACCCTCGGCCGCGGCCACCCCGTCCCCGACCTTCGCGTCCCCGAAGACACGGTCCACAACTACGGCATCAGCATCGTCCAGACCGAACGCGGCGGCGACATCACGTACCACGGCCCCGGCCAGCTCGTCGCCTACGGGATCATCGACCTCAAGGGCTGGGACTGCTCCGTCCTCGACTATGTCTCTGGCCTCGAAACCACCGTGATCGGCGTCCTCGCCGACTGGGGCATCCGCGGCGAGCAGCAGCCGGGGGCCCGCGGCGTCTGGGTCGAAGGCCGCAAGATCGCCTCGCTCGGGATCAACGTTCGCCGCTGGGTCACGATGCACGGCATCGCCCTGAACATCGACCCGGACATGAGCCACTTCGACCTCATCAACCCCTGCGGACTCGCCGAGACGGAGATGACGAGTATGGCCACGGAAGTCGGCAAGGCCGTCCCCTTCACCGAGGTCCTGGACGCCTTTGTCTACCACTTCGGCCGGACGTTCGAAAGCACCTCCCACAAGGTCGACCTCGAAACCGAACTCGCCCACCGCCGCAAGGGGTAGCCGCGGGTAGGGATTCTGCCCGTGGCCGCACCGCCGGGAACCAGGTCTGTCCGCGGGCGCAACTTCTAGCCGTCAGTTTCACCCTCCGCGCGCCACCACCCCCGCGAGCGCCAGCGCCGCGATCTCGGCGTCGCTGAAGCCGCACTCCGCCAGCACTTCCCGCGAATGGTGGCCCAGTGGCGGAGCTGCCCGGACGGCCTCCGTTGGCGTGGCCGACATACGCACCAGCGGGCCGACCACCCGCTGGGGGCCGGTCACCGCATGCACCAGGTCCGCCATCATCCCCGCCGCCTCCACCTGGACGTCGTCCGCCATCTCTTCCGGGAAGTTGACGACGCTCGCGGGGACGCCCGCCGCGAGGAAGAGGGCCACCCACTCCGGCGCCGTCCGCTGCAGCAGCAGTTCCTGGATCTCCAGGCGCCACGCTTCGATCCGCTCGCGGTTCCCCGGCTCGGCGGCGTCGAAGTCCGCGCTGTCGGTGGCGTCCTCCATCCCGAGGATCGACCGGATCGCGTCGCGGTTCTGTTGGGTGACGGCACCCAGCACGAGGGCGCCCTCCGCCGTGTGATATCCACCGTAGTAAAGCCGGTGCGACGCGAACCGCGGCCCCTGGGCCTTGCGCACCGCCGCGATCTCGTCGTACGTCGCCCCCGCGGAGCGTTTCGCCCGCAGTTCCGCGAGCAGCGGGTCGCGCACGGTCACGTCGTGGACCGGTTCGCGCATCACCTGGTGCGAAAGCAGTTCGAGGCCCGTCTGGAGCAGCGACAGGTGGAGTTCCTGCCCTTCGCCCGTATTCGCCCGGTGGAAGAGGGCCGCGCAGATGCCCATCGCCGCCGCCAGGCCGGTCGCCCGGTCGATCACGGTCGTCCCCGTGATTGGGGCGGGCGCGCCGTATTCGTCGACCTTCGCCTCTGCCGCCATCAGGCCGCTGTAGGCCTGGGCGACGATGTCCGAACCCGCCCGCGTCGCGTAAGGTCCGCCGTCGCCGAAGCCGGTGATGTTCGCGTACACCAGCCCCGGGTTCAGGCGCGAAAGCGTGGCATAGTCGATCCCCAGCCGTTCGGCCACGCCCGCCCGGTAGTTCAGTAACACGACGTCGAAGTGGGGCACGAGCCGGCGGATGACCTCCTGTCCCTCCGGCCGTGAAAGCTCCACCGTCAGGCTCCGTTTGCCCCGGTTGAGCGACTGGAAGTACTTGCCCTCGTTCGGCACGACGGCGGCGCTGTTCCGGCGCGCTTCGCCCTCCAGCGGTTCGACCTTCACCACGTCGGCGCCGAGGTCCGAAAGCGCAACCCCCGCGAACGGCCCGGCGACGATCTGGGAGAACTCGAGGACGCGGATGCCCGCCAGGGGCCCGTGGCTCATCCCTATCCCCTCGGGAGGCCCAGGCCGCGGGTCGCGATCACGCCGCGCTGCACCTCCGAAGTGCCCCCGCGGATGGTCGCCGGCACCGTGCCGATGTACATCCGCGCCGCCGAGCTTTCGTCCCCTTCAAGCAGGTTCCCTCGCAGCCCCATCGCCTGCATCGCCGTCTGCGCGATCCGCTGGGAGAGTTCCGAGTTGTAGAGCTTCGACATCGAAGCCTCGTCGTTTGGCAGCTGGCCCCGGTTCTGGATGGAGATGACCCGCAGCGAGAACTGGTACATCACCTCCGTCTCGACGAAGCGCTGGGCGATCTCGTGGCGGACCGGCGAGGCGTTGACCCGCGCCCGCAACTCCGGGTCCGCCCGGATGACCGCCAGCAGCCGCTCGAGGCTTCGCCGCGCGCCCACCGCGCCGCCGATGTTCGACCGTTCGAAGTCGAGCAGCGTCATCCCCACGTACCAGCCGCGGTTCATTTCGCCGACGAGGTTCGCGACCGGCACCCGGACGTCTTCGAAGAAGACCTCGTTGAAGTAGTGCCGCCCGCCCATGTCGATCAGCGGCCGGACGGTGATCCCCGGCGCGTGGATGTCCTCGATGAGGATGAACGAGATCCCCCGGTGCTTCGGCGCTTCCGGGTCCGTCCGCACGAGCGCGAAGATCGCGTCGGCGGCGTGCGCGCCCGAGGTCCAGATCTTTTGCCCGTTGAGGATGAAGTCGTCGCCATCGCGCACGGCCCGGGTCTGCAGGGAAGCCAGGTCCGAGCCCGCGCCCGGCTCCGAGTAGCCCTGTGCCCAGGTGACTTCCCCGTCGAGGATCGGCGGCAGGTACTTCTGTTTCTGGGCCTCGCTCCCGTGCATGATGATCGTTGGCCCCAGCATCGCCAGGCCGGATCCTCCGACATGCGGCGCCCCCGACCGCGCGATCTCCTGGTTGAGGATGAACTGCTCCATCGCCGTGAGGCCCGCGCCGCCGTACTCCTTCGGCCAGTGGGGCGCCACCCAGCCACGTTCGGCGAGGGCACGGTGCCAGGCGGTCGCCGCGTCGCGGGCCACAGGGTCGGGGGACTTGCGGTCGAACTCCCAGGCGCGTTCGCCGGGGCCGCCGTGCGCCGCCATCTCGCGATAGCGTCCCGGCAGCCGTGTTTCGATGAGGCTGCGCACCTCCCGCCGGAAGCCCGCCTGTTCGGCCGTGTCGTTCCAATCCATCGCCAGACCCCCATGCCGCAACGTGCGCCCGCCATGATACGGGAGCGGCGCCAGCGCCATGCGAACGCTCGGCCCGGGCGCTGACTCGGACCACGCGGGATCATCGTGTACCCTTCCTCCATGGGAGAAATTCGCATCCCCTTCGCCAAACCTTCCATCGACGAGGACGAGATCGCGGCCGTCGTCGAGACTCTCCGCAGCGGTTGGCTCACCACCGCCAGCAACGCCAAAGCCCTCGAACAGGAACTCGCGGCCTACTGCGGCGCGAAGTACGTCAACGTCCTCAACTCCTGCACCGCCGCCATGCATCTCTGCCTCGCGGCCTGGGACATCGGCCCCGGCGACGAAGTCATCACCACTCCCTACACCTTCAGCGCGACCGCGAACGTCATCGTCCACACCGGCGCCACGCCCGTCTTCGCCGATATCCGCGAATGGGACGCGAACATCGACCCGGAGATGGTGGAACGCGCCGTCACGCCGCGGACGAAGGCGATCATCCCCGTCCACTTCGCCGGCGAACCGTGCCAGATGGACGCGATCATGGAGATCGCCCGCCGTCACAACCTGAAGGTGCTCGAAGACGCCGCCCACGCCGTCGGCAGCCTCTACCGGGGGCGCCCCATCGGCACTATCGGCGACGCCACCGCCTTCAGCTTCTACGCGAACAAGAACATGACCACCGGCGAAGGCGGCGCCCTTGCCACGGACGACGAAGCCCTCAGCGACCGCGTCCGCATGCTCACCCTCCACGGCATGACCCGCGACGCCTGGAACCGATACGACGCCGGCGGCAGCTGGCGCTACGACATCCAGGAGTTCGGCTTCAAGGACAACCTGACCGACCTCGCCGCCGCCCTTGGCCGGGGCCAGCTTCGCCGCCTCGACGCCATGAACGAAGCCCGCACCCGCGCCGCCCAGCGCTACTTCGCCAACCTCGCCGACGAAGAGCACCTGGTCCTCCCGCGCTTCAGCGAAGAGAACCGCCAGGCCTGGCACCTCTTCGTCGTCCGCGTGAAGGACAGCTCCCCCGTCCCCCGCGACGACGTCATCCGCCAGCTGGCGGAGCGCGGGATCCAGACCTCCGTCCACTTCATCCCCCTCCACTACTTCACCGCCTACCAGCGGCTCGGCCACTGGCAGAAGGGCGACTTCCCGGTCGCCGAGAAGGTCTTCGAAGGCGCCATCAGCCTGCCGATGTACCAGGACCTGTCCGATACTGATGTCGACGACGTCTGCGCGGCGCTGCGGGAGATCCTGCACCCGACGGGCTGACGCCACGGAGGCAACCATGGCATCCAGCCCCGGCTCACTTTCCCCCGAGGAGGAAGCGAAGGCCCGCGCACTCCGCGAGGCCCGCGCCCGCGAACGCGCCGAAGAACCCCCGCCGACGGATGCAGGGGAAGGCTCCCGGGAACGCTACCGCGGTTCGGACGTCGTCGACGCGCTGTCGAACCTCACCCCCGATGACGTGGAAGCGGAGGCGTTCTGGGCCGTCCCCCGCGCCGTGGGGGAAGCCTCCCGGCTGATGACGAAGGTGCTGAACGCCTCCGCCGATGGCGTTGCCGGCGCGGTGAGGGGCGCCCCCGGGGCACTTGCCGACGCCGCCGGGTCGGCGCTCGACGTCGCCGGCGCGGTCGCCGGGGCGGGCAAGGACGCGCTCGGCGCTGCGGTCGAATTCGGCGGGAACGTGGCTGGTTCGGCCGACGACCTCGTCAACCTCGCGGCAGCCGCGGTGTCGTCCGGGACCGACGCGCTCGCGCCGGTGGCCTCCCTGGCGGGGCAGGCAGCCGATGCCGCGGGCGCCGTGGCCGGTCTCGGGGCGCAGGTGCTTTCCGCTGCCGGGTCCGCCGCGCAGGTTGCGGGGGTAGCTGTCGATGCCGCGGGCGCGGTCGTGGGGAATCTGGGCGCAGTCGTGGAGGCTGCCGGGCCGATGCTCGAAGCGGGGCTCTCGGCAGCGGGTCCCGCCATCGAAGCAGGCATCGAAGCCGCCGCGGCCGCCGGCGAGGCGATCGGTCCAGTCATCGAAGCGGCCGCCGACGTGCTCGGGTCCCTCGGGAACTGACCCCGGCCTATCTCACGGCGAAGATCGCGAACGTCCCCAGTGCCTTGGCCACCAGGCGGCCTTCGTTGAACACTTCGGATTCGAGGACGGCGACGCTCCGGCCCTTGTTCACCAGCCGCGTTTCGCAGACCACGTCGCCTTTCGTGACCGTCGCGATGTAGACCATCTTGATCTCGATCGTGGCGCACGATTCGGAGTCTCCGAGCCGGGAGTAGAGCGCCGCGCCCATGCCGAAGTCGGCGAGCGAGTACATCACCGGGCCCGCCAGCACCCCGTGCGGGTTCAGGAGGTCCGGCCGGACAGTGACGGAGGAGCGGCTGGCCGCGTCCTCGCGCTCCATCGTGATGCCCAGCAACGGGGCGAGACCGGTATTCGGGCGGGCCGCCTTGGCCATTCAGGACTCCTCGCCGCTCAGCGTTTCGAGGAGCATACCGATGTCGAGCACTAACTGCGGCAGGTCCGTGGTGAGGACGGTCCGCCGGGTCACCCGCGGGTCACGCTGCGACATAGACCGGTTCGGCGCGCGAGAGCACGTCCTCCCGGACGCGGGTGTTCAGGTCCCCTGTGGTCTTCAGGTCGACTCGCCGCCCCAGCAGCCGCGAAAGCTCCTCTTCCAAGGCCACGAACGCGAATCCCGGGGCGTGCCCATCCTCAAACTCCACGAGGACGTCGATGTCGCTCTCCGGGCGGAAGTCGTCGCGCAGCACACTGCCGAACAGCGAAAGCCGCCGGATGTGGTGCCGCCGGCAGAACTCCTCGATGGGCCTCTCCGGGATAGCGATACGGTCCGCATTCACAGGGCGATTATCCCACGTGCCCGGAGAACTTGCCCTACCCCAGCACGCCGTTCGCCGCCAGCTCGCTGATGTCGTCCCCTTCGACCCCGAACTCCGCCAGCACCTCGAACGTGTGCTGGCCGAGGTCCGGCGCCGGCCCCCGCACGCCGATGTCGCTGCCGTACAGCTTGAAGGGCGTGTCCAGCGTCTCGAACGTGCCGAAGGTGGGGTGCTCGACGCTCGTGATCCAGCCCATCTCCCGCACCTGGGGGTCGTCGATCATGTCCGTCATCGTCGCTACCGGCGCCCAGATGAAGCCGACCTCGTCGAGCCGCTTGCCCCAGTGGGCGCGGTCGTGCTGACGCATGATGCCGTCGATCTCCGCCACGAGGGCCGGCGTATTGGCGCGAAGCTTGGCCAGGTCGTCCCAGCGCGGGTCGGTCGCCCATTCCGGCCGTTCGATGACGTCGCAGAACTTCCGCCAGTAGTCGGGGAAGGGGTTCGGCACCACCAGCAACACCCAGAGGCCGTCCGCGCAGACGTAAGAGTTCCAGATCGGGTTCACCGGCGCCTTGCGCGACATCCGCGGCGCGTTCACGCGGGAGACGAGCCCGGCGGAGAAGTCTCCCGCGATCGTCCACATCCCGCTGGCCTGGAGGGTGGTTTCGACGTGCTGGCCCTCGCCCGTCTTGTCCCGCATCCGCAGGCCCGCGAGCACGGCGGCGAGGAGGTTGAACGAGGTCGAATGGTCGCCCTGGCCGCCCCGGTTCAGGGGCGGCGGCGCGTCCGGCTCGCCCAAGAGCCCCATGATCCCCGACCGCGCCCAGAAGGCCGCGAAGTCGAACCCCGAACGGTCGGCGTCCGGCCCACGCGTCCCGTAGCCGCTGAAGGAGCAGTAGACGATGTCCTCTTTCGCCGCGTGCACGTCGTCGTAGGTCAGGCCGTACTTCACCCGGCGGCGCTGGACCAGGTTCGTCACGAAGACGTCGCACCCGGCCGCCAGCTTCCTCACCAGTTCCGGCCCGCCCGGCTTTTCCAGGTCGACGACGATCGACCGCTTGCCCCGGTTGTCGACCTGGAAGCCGTAGTTGGTTGCGAAGTCGTGGTCGTAGCCCAGGGAGCGGAGGACGAAGTAGCGGAAGATGTCGCCGTTCGGCGGTTCCACCTTGATCACGTCGGCGCCGAGGTCGGCCATGAGGGCCGTGGCCGCGGGCGCCGCCAGCCAGTTCGCGACTTCGAGCACGCGGATGCCGTCGAGAGGTGAGGCCAAGGGTTGCCTCCGGGTGAGTTCGAGTGGTTGCGAAGTATGCCGCCCGGGGCGCGCTGACCGCAATCGAAAGGCTGAACGCGGCTTCAGCCTACGGCAACGGGGGGAGGATCCAGCCGGGGTCGGCGGCGTTGGCCATTGTCGTCTCCGGCAGCGGCGGGAAGGCAATTCCAAGCTCGACGAAGCCCCCGCCCGCAACGGAGAGCGTGTCCCACCAGCGCCCGTAGGCGGACTCGTAACTGAAGATGACCAGGTACTCGGGCGGCGCGTCCGGCGGGAACCGCGCCTGCCCCGGAGCCAGCCGGTAGACGCCGAAGAGCCCGCGCGGCGCGTCATGGAGCCAGCGATCGAGGCTCGAAACAGCGTGGTCCGGCTCCCAGAGACCACCTTCGACGTGGGAAACCCAGAAGCCCACCTTCGGCGTTCCCTCGGCCACCCCGTTGGCGCAGCGGAGCGGGTGCGGTTGGACCGGCTTTGGTCCTTCGCAGGGGTAGGAGAGGTAGTGCGCGAGCTTCTCCAGCGCCGCCCCGTCCTTCGACTCCACCGCCGCGATGATCGCATCGATGATGGCGATTCCGCTGCGGGTGCCGGCCGGGTAGGTGCGGGGGTCTGGCTGGGGCGGCGGGACGGGCGTCGGTGTCGGCGGCTCCGGCCGCGCAGTGGCGGTCGCCGTCGGGCTGGCGGTGGCCGTTGCCGTGGGGGTGGCCGTCTCCAGGGGCGTCGCGATCCCCGTCGGGTCCGGTTCGTCTTCGCCACAGGCCGACGCAAAGGCAAACAGCGCAAGCACCGCCGCCGCCGGGAGAAGCAGTGGGCCGGTTCGTCGCATGAGTAACTCCTCCCCCTCCCAGACGCCACGGAGGCCCGGATGGTTCCCGGCCGCCCGTCGGTACCGCCACCGGCTGCTACGATTGGAGCCGTGGCGGATGCATCCCTCTTCGAGCGCGTGGGCGGGCGCGAAGGCGTCGACCGGATCGTCGAGACCTTCTACGGGTTCGTTGAAGCCGACGCCGTCCAGCGCGCGATCTACCCGGACGACCTCGAACCCGGCAAACGCAAGCTCAAGCTCTTCTTCGAACAGTGGCTCGGCGGCGAACCGGTCTACAGCGCGCTTTACGGGCACCCCCGGCTTCGGCGGCGCCACTTCCCCTTCGTCATCGACGACCTCGCCGCCGGGCGGTGGCTCCGCTACATGCAAGCGGCGATGAGCGAATGCGGCGTCCCCCGCGAGGCCACGGCGGTCATCTTCGAACGCCTCGGGCCGCTGGCGCATCACATGGTCAACGCCGGCGAAGACATCCCCCGGGAGCCGCTTGGCGACCGCTTCATGGAGTAAGCCCCGGCGCGGCGGGTTAGTTGTAGGCTGCTCGCTGCGCTTCTGGCGCCGCCCCCGCCTTCACCTCGTCGATGCTTTCGGCCACGGCGGCCACGTACTCCCCGGCGACCGGTTCATGCACCGGAGTGCACATAACGTGGATGCCGGGAGGCGACGTCGTCGGCCCGCACATCCAGCCGCGCTTCGCCATCGCTGCCGCGACTCGCCCCATCTTCACTTCCGGCGACCCGAACGAGAACGCCCATAGCTCTGGCGTCCCATGCACGATAACCCCCGGGATGGCCGCCACGCCGGCCGCGATCGCCGCCTTCGCCCGCATCGAAGCCGCCGCGATCTCCCGGTAGCCCGACTGCCCGAGGAAGTGCATCCCGGCCCACGCCGCAGCGATCGCCCCGCCCGGCCGCGACCCCGTGAACGTGTACGAGCTGTAGAGCCCGCTCGGCCAGTCGTCCATGCTGTAGCGCGCGAACTCCCGCAGTTCCGCCGTCCGGAACGTCACCGTCGAGGCCGGTTTCGCCGTGTACCCCGACTTGTGGAGGTCCGCCGAAACCGAACTCACCCCCGCCACCGAGAAGTCGAACGGCGGCACCGCGTGTCCCACCTGGCGCACGAACGGCGCGAGGATGCCGCCGACGCAGGCGTCCACATGGAGCCAGAGCCCGTGGCGCGCGGCAACTTCGCCCAGCGCCGGGACGGGGTCGACCAGCCCGAGTGAGTAGGTCGGCGCCGAGGCGTAGAGGGCGACGGTGTCCGCCGTGATCGCCGTCTCCATCGCCGCCACGTCTGCCCGGTAGTCCGCGCCCACCGGCACCCGGACGACTTCCATCCCAAGGTAGTGGGCCGCCTTGCTCACCGCCGGGTGGGCCGAGTGCGCCGCGACGATGGTTGGCCGCGCCGCCCCCGGCCGGTGGACCTTGCCCCATTCCCTCGCCGCGTGGATCGCGAGGAAGATGCTCTCGGTGCCGCCCGACGTGAAGATGCCGGCCGCGCCCTCCGGCGCCGAGAGGAGCCACTGGACCGTCGCCAGGGTCTCCTCTTCCATCCGCCCGATGCTGGGGAAAGCCCGCAGCCCGAGGCCGTTCTCCACAAGGAACATCCCGAACGCCTCCCGGAGCACGTCCTCGAGTTCGTCGCCCGCGTACCAGACATAAGCACCGTGGCGGCCATGCTTCCAGTCGAGGTCGTGACCGCGCATCGCCGCCATCTCCGCGCGGAGCTGTTCCCACCGCTGGCCGGTCTCCGGCAGTTGCATCCCCACGTCGCGTCCTCCGATTCGGCGTTCGTCGTAGCGGATTCTACTGCCGGGCGGCTTACAATCGGCGGGAATGGCCTCTGCCGTCACGGCCCTTCCCGCGCGGCTCCTTCGCGCCTTCGACCTCCGGCTGGTCCGCGCCTCGCGTGAAGCGCGCAAAGGCGTCCACGAACTCGGCCCCGGGATCATCACCGGCGTTGCCGACGACGACCCCTCCGGCATCGCGACCTATTCGCTTGCCGGCGCCAACCACGGCTACTCGCTTCTCTGGCTCAGCCTCGTGACCTTCCCGATGAACTTCGCGGTGCAGTCCATCTGCGCTCGGATCGGCCTCGTCAGCGGGCGCGGGTTGGCCGGCGTCATCGGCCAACACTACGGCCGCCGCTGGCTCTACCCGGTCGTCGTCCTCCTCCTCGTCGCCAACACCGTGAACATCGGCGCCGACATCGCCGCCATCGCCGCCGGGATCGACCTGATCACGCCCATCCCGGCCGCGCTGATGGTGGTCCCGGTTGGGGTCGCGATCGCGCTTGTCGAAATCGTGATGCCCTATGCCCGGTTCGCCGCCTACCTGAAGGTGCTCACGCTCGTCGTCTTCGCCTACGTCGTCGGCGCCTTCGTCGCCGGGCCGGATTGGGGCGAAGCCCTCCGCGGCACCACGGTCCCCGACGTCACCTTCGACCGGGGCCTGGTCGCGACCGTCGTCGCCATCCTCGGGACCACGATTTCCCCGTACCTCTTCTTCTGGCAGGCGTCGGAGGAAGTGGAAGAAGAGGAACGCCTGGGCATCGTTGCGCCCCAGCCCGGCAACACCGAGGTGCGAGCCCTCCTCCGCGCCTCCCGCTTCGACGTCGGCTTCGGGATGCTCATGGCGAACGTCGGCTTCTACTTTGTCGTCCTCACGACAGCCGCGACTCTGTTCGCCTCCGGCGCCGAGATCACGAGCGCCCGCGACGCCGCCGAAGCCCTGCGGCCCCTCGCCGGCGACTCCGCGACCCTGCTCTTCGCCGTCGGGTTCATCGGCACCGGGTTGCTGGCGGTCCCGGTCCTCGCCGGGTCCGGGGCCTACGCCGTCTCCGAGCTCTTCGACTGGCCCAAGGGCCTGAACCGCACCTTCCGCCGCGCCCCCCAGTTCTACGGCGTCATCGCCCTCGCGACGATCGTCGGGATCGGGCTGAACTTCTCGCCGCTCGGCGAGATCGAAGCGCTCTACTTCGCGGCGATCCTCAACGGTGTCATCGCCCCTGTCATCCTCGCCTTCATCATGCTCGCCGCCCGTGACCGCCGGATCCTCGGGGAGAACGTGGCCGGGCGCCCGGCCGTGGTCTTCGGCTGGATCACAACCGTCGCGATGGCCGCGGCCTCGCTGGTCATGTTCGCCACCCTGGTCTGGTGACGAAGCCACTCCCGGGGCAAGCGTCCGGCCCTCGCGATTTGCTACACTTCGCCGCATGGACCCCCAGGTCGAAGCCCTTCTTCCCACCATCGAAGCCGACACCGCCGGGCGCCTCGCCGCCTTCCGCGCCGACCTCGCCGGTGTCCGCCGTCAGCGCGACGAGATGGCGAGGGCGACGTGGTACCAGGGCGCGAAGGTCGCGCTCCAGGAAGACCGCACGATCCCCGGCCCCGCGGGAGACATCCCCATCCGCGTCTTCGTCCCCGAGAACCCCGCGGGCGCCTACCTCCACATCCACGGCGGCGGCTGGGTCACCGGCTCCGAGAAGAACCAGGACCCGCTCCTCCGGGGCATCGCCGCCGGCGCGGGCGTGACCGTCGTCTCCGTCGGCTACCGGCTCGCGCCCGAACATCCCTACCCGGCGGGGCTCGACGACTGCTACGCCGCCAGCCGCTGGCTCGACGAGAAGGCGGCGGCCCTCGGCGCCACCGACCCAACCGCGCTCGCCATCGGCGGCGAATCAGCCGGCGCGAATCTTGCTGCGGCCGTCCTCCTCCGTCGACGCGACCACATGGACGAACCCTACCGTGCGGCTGTTTTCACCTACGGCGTGTTCTCGGCCGTCTACGACCTGCCCTCGATGAAGGCGATGTGGGACCGCAACCTCGTCCTCAGCGGGCCGATCATGGAGTTCTTCTCCGAGTGCTACGCGAAGGGCCGCGACCTCAAGCATCCCTACATCTCGCCGCTCTATGCCGACCTCCGGGGGCTCCCGCCCGCCATCTTCAGCGTCGGCACCCTCGACCACCTCTACTCGGACACGCTGATGATGGAGCACGCCTGGCGGAAAGCAGGGAACGAGGCCGAACTCTACCAATACCTCGACGGCCCCCACGGCTACAACCTCTTCCCCATCGACATGGCCCGGCAGTCGAACGACCGCATCACCGCGTTCCTGAGGGAGCACGTCGGCCGGTCCTGACCCTGCGCACGCGCCCCCATCCGTACCGCGACCGCTAAGGAACAAACGCTGAGTTCCTGCCCTCAACACCGGGCGCAGCCCGATCGCGCTGTGAGGAAGCGGTTGGCCCGAACCCACGCGATGCTCCGACGGCCGGGCTCCCAGGCGCCGAACGCGAGGGCACGCGGGAAACCACTCCTTCACAGTCGTGGCACGGCAAACCGCGGCCCGCGCGACTTCCGTACCGCGACCGGCAACGCCGGAGCTCCTGGCCGAATCCCTGCCGTTCGCCGTTACGTCCGCGCCGCGCGCCGCCGCGCGTACTCCCGCGCCAGGTGGAACATCGCCGGCGCCGTCGAGACCACCACCATGATCACCACCATCCCCGTGAAGAACAGCTCAAGGTTCTCCACTTTCTTCCCGAACCAATAGCCGAGGACCGTCATCGACGTTACCCAGGCGACGCCGCCCACGACGTTGAACACCACGAACTTCCGGTAGGGCATCTGGGCCGCCCCGGCTACCGTCGGCGCGAACGTCCGGATCAGCGCCAGGAAGCGGGCGATGATGATCGTCTTGCCCCCGTGGCGGTCGTAGAAGTCCTGCGCCCGCTCCAGGTGGCGCCGATGGAACCAGCGCGAGTCCTCGCGGTTGAAGAGCCGCGGCCCCGTGTGCTTTCCGATCTGGTAACCCACGGCGTCGCCCATCACGGCCGCGAGGATGAGGAGCGGGATGAGGACCAGGATGTCGAGTTCGTTTCGCCCGGCGAGCAGGCCCGCGGTGATCAGCAATGTGTCGCCCGGGAGGAAGAAGCCGATAAGGAGCCCGGTTTCGGCGAAGACGATCGCGAACAACCCGGCGTAGCCGACGGTGACGATGAGCGCTTCGAGGTCGACTCCGGGGATCACTTCCCCAAGCCTACAGGAATCGGCGCTTCTGGCGGAGCGGAACCGCGCTCCCGGCGTGTCCGGGGCCTTAACCGCGCGGCCGCAGCCCCGCGACGTCGGCCATCAGCTCCATCGCTTCCGGCTGGTCCGAGTTGATGGTGAGTCCCGTGATCCCCGAATCCGCCCAGGCGAGGAAGCGTTCCCGGATCCGGGCGGGCGGCCCCACCAGCGACATCTCGTCGCAGTACTCATCCGGCACCGCCTCGATCGCCTCGCCTTTGCGGTGGGACAGGTACAGCTCCTGGATCGTCTTCGCGGCGTCGCCGTATCCCCGCCGGACCATCATGTCGTTGTGGAAGTTCTTGTCGCGGTGGCCCATCCCGCCGACGTAGAGGGCGATGTTCGGCTTCATCCGGCGGAACGCCTCGCGGACGTCGTTCGTGATGGTGACGGTGGCGCCTGACTGGATCTCCAGGTCCTTGAACGACTTACCGCCGCCCGCCCGGGCGAAACCTTCCTCAAGCCATGGCTTGTAGATTTTCATGCTCCCCGGCACGAACCCCAGCGGCAGCCATCCGTCCGCGAGCTCCGCGGTCAGCTTCACGTTCGACTCCGTGCCCGTGCCCAGCCAGATCGGCAGCGACGGGTTCATGTGGAGGATCGACTTCAGGGGCTTGCCGATGCCCATCGCCCCCGGGCCCGTGTAGGGCAACGAGATCTCCTTGCCCTCGTGGCGGACCGGCTCCTCGCGCTCGAAGATCTTCTTCATGATCTCCACGTAGTCGCGGATCCGGTAGTACGGACGGCCCCAGGGCTGCCCATACCAGCCCTCGACAATCTGCGGCCCCGAAACGCCAAGCCCGCAGATCACCCGGTTCCCGCCCGCCATCGCGTCCACCGTCTGCACCGACATCGCCGTGGCGGCGGGCGTTCGCGCGGCCAGCTGGATGATCCCCGTCCCCAGGCGGATGTGCTTCGTCAGTGCCGCCAGGTAGGCGAGTGGCGTGATCGCGTCCGAGCCATAGGCCTCGGCCGTCCAGACGGAGTCATACCCGAGCTTTTCGGCCGCCAGCACTTTCTCCACCGGCACCCGCATCTGGGCGCCCGAATAGCCAATCCCGATCCCGAGTTTCATCACGCGCTCCCTTCCCGCGGCGACGCTGCCGCCGGGCACGGTCGCATTCTACCGGCGCGCTCCCACGGCCGCTCGCGGCGACACAGAAGGGGCGGGTCTCTTGCGAAACCCGCCCCCCGCTGATGGCGTTGCCGCTTGGGGTGCTAGCGGCTTCCCCGCATTCGCGGGTCGAGGACGTCCCGGAGGGCGTCGCCCAACATGTTGAAGCCATACACCGTGAAGAAGATCGCGAGCCCCGGGAAGATTGCCATGTGCGGCGCCCGGACCATGTATTCGCGGGCTTCGTTGAGCATGCGGCCCCAGCTCGCTGTCGGCGGCTGGACCCCATAGCCAAGGAAGGCAAGCGACGATTCGACCAGCACCGCCCCGCCGATCTGGATGGAGGCGCTGACGATGAGGACGGGCAGCACGTTGGGCACAACATGGCGGTTGATGATGCGGACGTCCCGCGCCCCCAACACCCTCGCGGCTTCAACGTACTGGTTCTGTTTGGCTGAGATAGTGGCCCCCCGGAGGATTCGCGACGACCCGAGCGAGGTCAGCACCCCCACCGAGAGGATGATCCGCGTCAACACCGGCACCTGCTGGAGCGATGTCACGAGGAGGATGATGAAGATGAGCCCCGGGAGGGCGATCCCGATGTCGACCAGCCGCTGGACCAGCATGTCGAACCAGCCGCCGAAGTAGCCGGAGGTGACGCCCAGTGCCAGCGCCACGAGGGCACTCAGCGAGACAACGCCGAAGCCGATGATGATCGAAGTCCGCGCCCCGTAAACGATGCGTGTGTACAGGTCACGGCCCTGCTGGTCGGTCCCGAACCAGTGTCCCGACGACGGGCCCAGCAGCCGATCCCTCAGGGACTGGCTGACGTCAGGGTCCTGCGTTGTGAAGAGACCGGGGGCAAGGGCCATCGCGATCAGGAGTATGACGACGAAGGCGCCGAACGCCCCGAGGGGTTTATGCCGGACGAACGAGGCGATCGTCTGCCAGAAGCGGATCGCGAGCGGTGGCCGCGGCCGCATCACGTACTGTTCGAGGAGGTGGGCGTCGGTTGCCACTATGAGTACCTGATCCGCGGGTCAAGGACCGAATAGAGCATGTCCACCCCAAGGTTGGTGAAGACCACGATCGCCGCCACCAGGATGTTGATGCCCTGGATGACCGGATAGTCGTGGTTGTTGACGGAGGTGATGTAGTACCGGCCCATCCCGGGGATGGAGTACACGGACTCAATGATGACCGTGCCCCCGACGAGGATGGGGAGCTGCAGACCGATGACCGTCACCACCGGGATCAGGGCATTCCGGAGCGCGTGCCGGACGATGACCGAACGCTCCCGGAGGCCCTTCGACCAGGCCGTCCGGATGTAGTCCTGGCGGAGGGTCTCCAGCA
This sequence comes from Chloroflexota bacterium, assembly GCA_016234445.1. Lineage (GTDB taxonomy): Bacteria > Chloroflexota > Dehalococcoidia > Tepidiformales > Tepidiformaceae. The sequence continues at coordinate 276,510 of JACRBT010000017.1, forward strand.
TCGTCGAGCGGGTGAACCGCATGACGCTGCCGGACAGCCCCCCGCCAAGGATGAGTGCCGGCACCAGCATCATCCGGATGTTTCCCAGGGGGTTGTCCTGGATGAAGATGTAGGTCTTGGGCGGCACGCCCCAGGTGAAGTACCGCCCCGCCAGCGTGATCAGCATGATGGCGATCCAAAACCCTGGAGCGGCCAACAGGCCGATTGCGAAGCTCCGCCCGGCGTAGTCGACTGGTGTGTCTTGCCTCACGGCCGAGATGATGCCGATCGGCACGGCTATCACCACCGAGAAAAACAGCGCCATGATCCCGAGTTCGAAGGTGACCGGCAGCCGGGTCTTCAATTCGCTACCCACCGTGCGGTCGCTGATGATCGACTTGCCCAGGTCAAACCGGGCAAGCTCACCCAGCCACCGCGCATATTGGGTCGGGATGTTGTCGTCGAGCTGGTACTCCTTCAGGAGCGCCGCTTTTGTCTCGGGGTTCGCCGCCCCGTAGTCACCGGCGATGAGGGTGACGATGTCACCCGGCACCGCCCGGATCATGACGAAGACGACGAATGTCACCCCGAGAAGGGTCGGGATCATGAGCAACAGACGGCGAACGAGATAACGTTGCATGGGTTCTCCCGGGGCAATCCCCGTTCGCTCTTAGGTGGCCTTCCAGCGGAAGGGGGCTTCCTCCGTCGGGCCGCCGTAACTACCGGGGACCGTCTGGATGTCCAGGTTCTTGAGATACCCGTGGGCGCCTTCCCAGCCCGTGCCGGCGCCTGCCTGGAGCGGCACGTAGTACATCTTCTCCGCGTTCTTGCGCTGGATGTCGTAGAACATCTGCTTGCGCTTCTCCGGGTCCAGCTCGGCCTGCTGCTTGGTGGCCAGGTCGGCCAGGGCGGCGTCCTTGACCTTGCCATGGTTCAGCGGATTGTCGGTGAAGAAGCGGATCGGGTACGAGCCGCCTTCGGGGAATGGCGTTTCGTAGCCGAAGGCGATGCCCTTGAAGTTCCCCGTGAAGGTCTGGGTGATGTACTTCGAGGAGTAGTCCTGGACCTCGGTGTTCACCTTGATCCCGATGGCCTGGAGGAACTGGATGTGGGCTTCGGCCAGCGTGTTGAACGTCGCGCCGTAGCGGTTGCCGGTGTACTGGTAGGGCACCGTGAAGCCGTCGGCGTAGCCAGCGGCCGTCATGAGCTTCTTCGCTTCGGCGACGTTGTACTTGAAGAACTTCGCGGTGTCGCCCTGGCCCGTGCCCTTCGGGTCGAGCCAGAAACGGTTCATGCCCGCGGGGATCAGGTTGTTCCAGTCGTCGCGGACGGTGAGGCCGGCGTCGCGGAGCTTCTTGACGTTGTAGCCCAGGTCGGTGAGGGCGTCCCGGTCCATCGACATCGAGATCGCCTGGCGCACTTCCGCCTTCTGCAGCGGCGAGGCCGGGTCCGAGTCGAAGAACATGAAGCTGAGAAGCTGGGAGACCTCCCCGTACAGCTGCACGTCCGGGATCTGCTTCTTCACGTTCACGAGGTCGTCGGCGACGAGGCCTGTGTGGTCCGTGTTCTTGCTCAGGAACTGGGCAAGGCGGTTCGCGTATTCGGGGATGACGGCGTACTCGATCCCGTCCATGAGCGGGAACGACTGGCCGTCGGACGACTTGAAGTGCCAGTTCTCGTTCCGCTTGTACTTGATGCTCACCGACGGCGTGTAGCTATCGAACTTCCAGGGACCGCTGCCGATCATCACCTTGGCCGGGTCGAAGCCGCCGGAACCGCTGATCCCGGCCTCCTTCGGCATAATCCAGAGAAGGTTCGAGTCCGCGAGCACGTCAAGGAAGGCGGCGTTCGGAGCCTTCAACTTGAAAACGATCGTCGAAGCGTCCGGGTAGGTCACGCTCTCCACGAAAGCCAGTTGGCTCGCGTTCGTGTTCTTCGCGTCCGTTGCGCGCTTCCACGAGTAGTCCACGTCCTCCGTGGTCATGGCGCGGCCGTTCACGGGGGCAACGTTGTGGAACTTGACCGCCGGGTTCAGCTTCACCGTCCAGGTGAGGCCGTCCGCGCTCGGGGTGGCGCTCAACGCCGCGTCCGGGACCGGCTTGAGGTCGGCGAGCTTCACGCCCGGGCCGGCGTTGTACTTGAAGAGGCGGCTGTAGACGTGGGCAGCGGCGCCCTTCGTCAGGAACGAGAGGTTCCCGTAAGGGTCGATCGTCGGCGGGTCGCCCGCAACGTCGAGCTTGTACGTGCCGCCGCGCTTCGCCCCCGCAAACGGGTCGACCGGAGTCGCTGTTGCCGCCGCGCCCGTGGTGGGCGTCGCAAGTCCGCCGCCATCGCCGCCGCCGTCGTCGTCGTCGCCGCAGCCGACGAGCCCGATGCTCGCGGCGCCAACGCCAACCGTGCCGGCGCCAACGAGGAACCTTCGCCGCGACGAGCGCGACTGCCAGTACTTGTTCCAATAGTCAGATGCCAAGGTGTTTCCCCCTCCGTGTGGTGGCCGCGGTGCGTGTGTGCAAGCCCCGCCTGGCCCCAAGTCCGTGTACCGCGTACGGCGGTGAGTCAACAGGAGCCCATGAACAATGTCAAATGTTCACGCGACCCCCACTTTCGGCTCGGAGGTGAATCCTACGGGCCTGAAGAGACCTCCGCGCGTGGCACACCTTCCTCTCTAGGTACGCGCCGCCTTCACTCGCGGGATCGCTTCAGAGTGTCACTGTCATGCTGGCGATACGCGTTCGTGAACTGATCTTCTCCTCAGCCATAGCGCCCGCCTATCGATGTGGGGACTGTCACCACTGTCATCACCTTGCCCCTCCCCGCGGCGTTCCTCCATCGTCGGTAGTGACATGGCCGCTACAGCGCCGGGGATCCCCGCGGCGGCCTCCCAGAGAGGAAGAACCCCATGGACGACATCGTCATCGTTTCCGGCGTGCGCACCGCCATCGGCCGCTTCCAGGGCTCGCTCGCCGACGTGCCCGCCAGCGACCTCGCCGCCACCGTCATCCGCGAGGCCGTCGACCGCGCGGGCATCGAGCCGGCCTCCGTCGACCATGTCGTCATGGGCATCGTCGGCCAGGTCGCCGAAGACGCCTATCTGTCCCGCCACGCTGCCGTGAAGGCCGGCCTCCCCGTCGGGACCCCGGCGATGAACGTCAACCGCATCTGCGGGAGCGGCCTCGAAGCGATCAACACCGCCAGCCGCCTCATTCTCAGTGGCGACGCGGAAGTCGTCGTCGCCGGCGGCGCCGAGAACATGTCCCGCATGCCCTTCTACCTCCGCAAGGCCCGGACCGGTTACCGCCTCGGCCACGACGCCATCGAGGACGGGATCATCCATCTCCTCAGCGACCCCTTCCAGGGCTACCACATGGGCATCACCGCCGAGAATTTGGCCGAACAGTTCGAGGTCACCCGGGCGGCGCAGGACGAATTCGCCGCCGAGAGCCAGCGCCGTGCCCTCAACGCGATCGAGCAGGGTTACTTCAAGGACCAGATCGTCGCCGTCACCACCCGCGCCGGCCGTGAAGAGCGCGTCTTCGACACGGACGAGCACCCCCGCGCATCGACGGTCGAAGCGCTCGCGAAGATGCGGCCCGCCTTCAAGGAAGGGGGCGTGGTCACGGCCGGCAACGCCAGCGGGATCAACGACGGCGCCGCCGCCACGGTCGTCATGTCGGCGTCGAAGGCGAAGGAGCTGGGTGTGAAGCCCCGGCTGCGCCTTGTCGCCCGCGCCGAAGCCGGCGTCGACCCGAGCATCATGGGCAGCGGCCCCATCCCGGCCGTCCGCAAGGCGCTGGAAAAGGCGCGGATGACGATCGGGCAGATGGACTGCATCGAACTGAACGAGGCCTTCGCGAGCGTGTCCTGCGCCTGCGCGAACGAACTCTCCCTCGACCCCGCGAAGACGAACCCGAATGGCGGCGCAATCGCCCTCGGGCATCCGATCGGCGCCACCGGGACCATCCTCACGGTGAAGCTCATGCACGAACTCGAGCGCACGGGTGGCCGCTACGGGCTCGTCAGCCTCTGCATCGGCGGCGGCCAGGGCATCGCCACCATCTTCGAGCGCATTAGCGGATAGGGCAGCGGGCCGGCGTCAGGCCCCGGAGCCGTGCTGGCCCCGGTGGCGCTCGTAATTTTCCATCGCCCGCTGGACCATCGGCCGGCGGCGGCCTTCCGGCTTCTGGAGCGCGTAGCCCGGGTCGGCTTCGCCCCCCGACGAGAGCATGTACATGGCGTGGGCGGCCTGGATGTGGGCGGTGAACCCCTGCTCGTCCAGCGCCTGGTTCACCGCCTGCTTGATCATGGCGAGCTGGAACGGGTCGTTCTCCGCTACTCGCGCGGCGTAGGCCATCACCTCGTCGTCGAGGCGCGCCCGCGGGACCACCCGGTCCACGAATCCAAGCTTCTCCGCTTCCTCCGCGCCGATGAACCGGCTCTCGAAAAGGATTGCCTTCGCCTTCCGCGGGTGGATGTCCCACGGCACCGAGAAGTACTGGAAGTTCGTCGGCAAGAACATCGCGTCGTCGGCGGCGAAGACCACGTCGCAGGCCGACGAGATGATCCAGCCGGCGAAGATGCAGTACCCCTGGACGGCCGCCACCGTCGGCTTGGGGATGTTCCTCCAGCGCAGCGTCGGCCCGATGTTCATCTCCCACGACCGCCGGTAACGCCCGCGCAGCCCTTCGGCGTAGGGACGAGCCTCGCGGTCAGCCAGCTCTTCCGGCGTCCCGAGGTCGTGCCCGGCGGAAAAGTGGTCGCCCGCCCCGGCCAGGACGATCACCCCGACGCCGTCGTCTTCGGCGGCCCGGGCGAAGGCGGCGTCCAGCTCCTCGATGAGCATGCGGCTCTGGGCATTCCGGTACTGCGGGCGGTTCAGCACCAGCCGGGCCACGCGCCCCACCTGCTCGTAGCGCACCTGCGCGGAGTCGCTCATCCTGTGCCTCCTTCGTAGCCGTCGGGCGGGCCCACGCCGGAGACACCGCTCGCGACCAGGGCCTCGTATTCGTCGTGGCTCATCCCCAGCAGCTCCGAGAACACCTCGAAGTTGTGTTCCCCGAGGCATGGCGCGGGCCGGGTTGCCCCCGGCGTCGTCTTCGAGAAGTGGAACGGGCTGCAGATCATGTCCCACGTCCCCGCCTCGGGGTGCGTCACCGTCTCGATGACGCCGCGCTCCCGGAGGTGCGGGTCCGAGGCGACTTCGTCGGCCTCCAGCACGGCGGCGGCGATCACCCCGGCCGCGCTGAGCCGCCGGGCCAGGCTGTCGCGATCCGCTCCCGCGGTGGCGGCGCCGATCGCGGCGTCGAGCGCATCCTCGTTCGCCTTCCGGGCGCTGGCCGAGGCGAACCGCGCGTCCGCCGCCCACTCGGCATGCCCAAGCGCGCCGCAGAGTGCCAGCCACTGCACTTCCGTTTCGGAGGCGGCCGCCACCCACCGGTTCTCCCCGGCGCAGGGGTAGATCCCGTGGGGCGCGAAGGTGGTGTGGCGGTTGCCCATCCGGGGCCGCTGGCGTCCGGTCAACGCCCACTCGATGGCGGCGTCGCCGATGTGGGCCAGGTTGGCCTCCTGCATCGAGAGGTCGATGTACTGTCCTTCGCCCGTCGACTGGCGGTGGTGGAGCGCCGCCAGGATCGCGCCGCAGCCGTAGAGGCCCGCCACCGCGTCCGGGTACATCTGCCCCGAATTCATCGGCGGCCCGCCTTCGTAGCCGTGCAGGGCGGTCATCCCGGAGGTTGGCTCGATCGTCCCGCCGATGCCTGGCACGTTCGCCCACGGCCCGGTGTTCCCGTAGGCCGAAAGGCTCAGGAGGATGATGTCCGGTTTGACCTCCCGCAGGGCGTCGTACCCGAGCCCGAGGTTCCCGAGCACCCGCGGCGAAAAGTTCTCCGCCACGAAGTCTGCATGGCGGACCATCCGGAGCAGCACCTCCCGGCCCTCCGCGGCCTGGAGGTCGAGGGTGACGCAGCGCTTGTTGGTGTTCACGGAGTTGTAAAGCGGGTTGCAGTTCCACGGGTGCTTCGCCGTAGGCACCTCCCGGAGGGCGGCCGGCATCGGCATGTCGTAGCTGCCGCGCCACGAATCCAGCCGCTTCCGGACCTCCACCTGGATGATGTCGGCTCCCAGGAACCCCAGGAGCTGGGTGCAATAGGTCCCCGCCCATGCCTGGGTGAGGACCACCCCCCGGAGCCCGTGCAGCGGCCCGCTCATCGCCCGTCCTCCGCCGCCCGGCCGGGCGCCGGGGCGCGTCCGCTAAGCTCCCACGGTGTCCTCGTCATCTTGAATGGCGCCCCGGGGAACGTCGCCGGCGCCTCGCCGTCATCCAGTTGTGCCCAGAATCCGCGCGCCTGGAGGTGCTCGTTCGCGGCAAGCTCCGCCATCTCCAGCACCGGCCCGGCGATAACCCGCCGCGCCGCCAGCTCCTGGAAGAGGTCGTGGCGCGTCCACCCGCGCATCGCTTCCTCGACCCGGCCCACGTATTCGTCCTTGTGCGAGGCGCGGTAGTGGCCCGCTTCCCAGCGCGGGTCCGCGGCCAGGTCCTCCAGCCCGAGGATGTGCATCGCGTCGCGCCAGAAGTGTGCCCGGCTGATGGTCAGGGCGAAGTGGCCGTCCCGCACCGGCACCGGCCCGGAGAGCATGTCGACCTCCGCCCGGCGCCGCAGCGTTTCGCCGCCGTAGAGCGTCCGCAGCACCGCCGGGGCGAAGGTTGAGGCCATCACGTCCACGGCCGCGACGTCCACCTCCTGCCCCTCGCCGGCGTGCTCCCCGCGGCGCCAGAGTGCCGCGAGGACCGCCGCCCAGGCGGCGACGCCCGTGCACATCGACGACTGCCAGCCGCTCGGTTTCAGTGGCTCCCGGCTCAAGAGGCCGTTGAGCGCGGCCCATCCCGAGCGCGCCGCGGTCGTGAGGTCGTTCCCGGGCGTCTCCGCGAGGGCGCCGGCCATCCCGTGCTCGGTGGCGTGCGCCATCACCAGGTCTGCCCGCCCGAACGACCCGTACTCCAGCCCACGTGTCGCCAGCCACGACGGCGCCGCGCTCGAAACCAGGACGTCGCACCGCGCGGCCAGCCCCCGGAAGACTCCCCGCCCGGCTTCGGAGTCGAGGTCGAGCGTCACCGACCGTTTGTTCGCGAGGAAGTATGCCGCCGGGATGCTCGCCCCGGCGTGGTCGAAGGGCGCGAGCTGGCGCAGGGGGTGCCCGGCCGGTGGCTCCGCGAGGACCACTTCAGCGCCGAAATCCGCCAGGAGCCGCGAGCACCACGCCCCCGCCACCGTCGTGGAGAAGTCGATCACGCGGACGCCGTCGAGGGCGCGGGGAGTCATGGGTGGCCTGCTCCGCCGGGGATGGTTCGAAAGTGTACCGCGAACGGCGACGCGGCGGCGGCTCGGTTACACCGCTTCCAGCAGCACCGCGGCCGTTGCGGCCATCGCTTCCCGCCGCCCGACCGCATCCAGGCCCTCGGCCGTCTTCGCCTTCACGCTCACCTGCCCGGCGCCAACCCCCGCGATCTCCGCAATCCGTTCGCGCATGTGCTGGATGTACGGGGCCAGCTTCGGCCGCTCGGTCCGCACGGTCGCGTCGATGTTCGCCACTTCCCAGCCCGCTTCCCGCGCCAGCCGCAGCGCCTGCCGGAGGAAGTCGGCGCTGTCGGCGTGGGCGTAACGGGGGTCGCTCGGCGGGAAGTAGTGGCCGATGTCGCCCAGCGCCGCCGCCCCGAGGACGGCGTCGGTGATCGCGTGGAGCAGCACGTCGGCATCGCTGTGCCCGGCCAGCCCCGGCCCTTCTTCGATGATCACGCCCCCGAGGACCAGCGTCCGGGCGTCGTCGATCCGGTGGATGTCCTCGCCGATGCCAACCCGGTAGCTCATTGCACCCCCCTCGCCGCGAGGATCTGCCGCGCGATCTCGAGGTCGGCCGGGCGAGTGATCTTGAGGTTCTCGGGGTCGCCCTCGGCAACTGAGACATCCAGCCCCAGCCGTGCCAGCATCGCCGCGTCGTCGGTCTCGTCCCCGTCGCTCGCGGCCGCCGCGTCGAGCCAGGCCTGGCGCAACACCACCTGGGGGGTCTGTGCCGCCCACAGCGTCGCGCGGTCCGGGTGCCCCACGACTTGCCCGTGCCGCACGACCTTGATCGTGTCGGTCACCGGGATAGCGGCGATCGCGCCAGGCTTGCCCTCCGCCGCTGCCACGCAGCGAGCGATGATCTCGCCGGTCACCAGCGGCCGCGCCCCGTCGTGGATCGCCACCGAGCGCGCCCGGCAGGCTCTGAGCCCCGCCTCTACGCTGTCGCGCCGCCGCTCGCCGCCGGCGACGACGGCCACCAGCTTCGCCGGCGCCCACGCCCGCGCGACGCTCTCCATCTCCTCGACCCGCCCCGCGGCCACCACGAAGACCACCCGTTCGACGCACTCCGCCGCCTCATACGCCGCCAGCGACCACGCCACCACCGGCCGGCCACAGAGGTCCGCGAGCAGCTTGTCGCGCTCCCCGAACCGCGTCGACGCCCCCGCGGCGACGATCACCGCATCAACCTTCATCCCCGCAACGCTACCACCCCCGCCGCCGCCGGCGCATCCCCGGGGGCGCGGGCGCGATCGGGGAGCATGGCCGTGAACTGATCGGTAAAAAGTAAGATTGGGAAGTACTGGAGCCAGCCGTGAAGATCAACTACGACCCGGAGACCGACACGCTGACCGTTATCCTGAAGGACGCCCTCGTCGCGGAGAGTGACGAGGACAAGCCGGGCGTGATCGTGGATTTCGACGACCAGGGCGACGTGGTTGCGTTCGAGATCCTGGATGCATCACGCCGGGTTACAGACCCTCGGCACGTTGAGTTCACGGCGGTGCCGTAGCTGTCCCGGAGACCGAGCTCGCGTCTGACGCTACCCGGAAAGCCGCGGAAGCCGGGTCATACGGCGATGAGGTCGTCGTGAACGAAGTGCAGGCGCACAAGTTTCGGCGCCTTGCCCTCGTCGAAGTGGCAGCGTACCGCGTCGCGCACCCGCTCCCGGAGCCCGACCAGGTCGTCGGCTTCCGTGAAGATCGCCTCGCCGAGGGCATGGGCTGTGAAGCCGCCCTCCGGGGCTTCAGTCACCACGAAGATGATTTCGTCCATCGACCGGCTCCGGGGCGCTGACCGCGCACCCCCATCATACCTCGGTCAGCGGCGCGGAATCTTCGCGGCGGTTCACCCTCCCCGTTATCGTCGCCTATCATGGATCGATGCCCCTGCCGGCCAGGAGCCTGCCGGGAAGGAGCCACCATGAGCGCGACCATCGACCAACTCCTCACCCGCGTCTCCAAACCCGCCCGCTACACCGGCGGCGAATGGAACAGCGTCACGAAGGACTGGGACGCAGCAGCCGTCCGCATCGCCCTCTCCTTCCCCGACTCCTACGACATCGGCATGTCGAACATGGGCCTCGGCATCCTCTACGACATCCTCAACAAGCAGCCCGGTGTCCTCTGTGAGCGCGTCTTTGCCCCCTGGGAGGACATGGAAGCGGAAGTCCGGCGCGAAGGCGTCCCCCTCTGGAGCCTCGAAAACCGCCGCCCCCTCCGCGACTTCGACGTCGTGGGCTTCACCCTCCAGTACGAACTGACCTACACCAACGTCCTCAACGTCCTCGACCTCGGCGGCATCCCCGCCTGGGCCAGCGAACGTGGCGAAGAGCACCCCCTCGTGATCTGCGGCGGCAGCGGCGCCTTCAACCCTGAACCTCTCGCGCCGTTCATCGACGCTTTCGTGCTCGGCGAAGGCGAGGAGGCGGTCGTCGAGCTTGCGGCCCTCGTCCGCGACTGGAAGCGCGCGAAGACCCCTCGCGCCGAACGTCTCCGCGACCTCCTCTCGGTCCCGGGCGTCTACGTCCCCAGCTTCTACGCGCCCCGCTACGACGCGGACGGCCATTTCGCCGCGCTCGAACCCACCGTCCCCGGCGCGCCGACAGTCATCCACCGCCGCATCCTGGAGACGCTTCCCCCGCCCCTCGTGAAGCCGATCATCCCCTTCCTCCAGACCATCCACGACCGCGCCGCCGTCGAGATTCAGCGCGGCTGCACCCAGGGCTGCCGGTTCTGCCAGGCCGGGATGATCTACCGCCCCACACGCGAGCGCCCGCCGGAAGAGGTGGTCCAGGCCGCCCGTGACCTCATGCGCAACACCGGCTACGACGAACTCTCGCTCCTCTCCCTGAGCACCACCGACCACAGCGAGATCGTCCCCATCATCGACCGCCTGACCTCCACTTTCCCCAACCTCAAGGTTGGCATCCCCAGCACGCGCGTCGACGCATTCTCGGTGGACATCGCCGACGCCGTCGCCAAGGGGAAGAAGCACACGCTCACGCTCGCGCCCGAAGCCGGGAGCCAGCGCCTCCGAAACGCCATCAACAAGCTCGTCAGCGAAGCCGACCTCCTCGGCGCCGCCGAGAACGCCTTCGCCCGCGGTTGGACCGGGATCAAGATGTACTTCATGGTTGGCCTCCCCACCGAGACCATGGACGACGTCGCCGGCATCGTCGAGATGGGCCAGAAGGTGAAGGCGATCGGCCGCCGCCACATGGGGGGCCGCGCCCGCGTCCGGGTCAGCACCAGCAACCTTGTCCCGAAGCCGCACACGCCCTTCCAGTGGGCCCGCCAGGACACCGCCGCCGAACTCGCGCCCAAGCACTCCTTCCTCCGCGACGCCTGTCGCTCCTCCGGCCTCGAATTCAGCTGGAACGACCCCCGCGACAGCTTCCTCGAAGCTGTCCTCAGCCGCGGCGACCGCCGCGTTGCCGCCGTCATCCACGAAGCCTGGCGCAACGGCGCCAAGTTCGACGCCTGGAGCGAATACTTCAAGCCCGCCACCTGGGAAGCGGCGTTCGTGGCCACCGGGGTCGACCCCGAGTGGTACGCCCACCGCGAATGGGACACCCACGAGCCGCTGCCCTGGGACCATGTCGACTGCGGCGTCACCAAGAGCTACCTCCGGGGCCAGTGGCGCGACGTCCATGCCACGGACACCGTCCCCGACTGCCACCACGGCTCCTGCAACGTCTGCGGCATGCAGAGCTTCGACGCCCTCAGCGGCACAAAGGGCGTGGCCGACTGCGTGGTCAAGCTTGGCAAGCTTGTCGAGATGCGCCGGGGCGCGAAGCGCTATGAAGGCGAGGCCCTGGAGCTGGTGTAAACTTGCCGCAGGAGACACTCCCAATGGCCATCCGCAAACCGCGCCCGTCGGCCGAACGCAGGTCGCCCGAACCGGCGCCGCCAGCCGAGCCTGACCCCCTGCGGTCACCCGGGCCGAAGTTCCAGGCCTTCCTCCGCAGCGACGGGTCGATGACCATTC
>JACRBT010000018.1 GCA_016234445.1 Chloroflexota bacterium
GGGATCCGTGGGCACCCGGGAGACCACTCCTTCACAGTCGTGGCACGGCGAACGGCGGGCGGCTCGATCCATCCGTACCGCGACGGGGACGGAGCGGCGTCTCCTGCCTCTTTCACATCCCCGCCACTCGGCCGCAGGTCGCGGGGATCTGTGGGCACGCGGGAGACCACTCCTTCACAGTCGTGGCACGGCGAACGGCGGGCGGCTGGATCCATCCGTACCGCGACGGGGACGGAGCGGCGTCTCCGGGCCGCCGCAGGTGCCCCTCGCGGCGGCCTCCGGTAGGCTTCGCAGCACCAACCCCCCGGGAGCGCAGACCCATGACCCGCAAGCTTTCGTTGATGGTCACCTGGCAGTTCGACATGAAGAAGGAGGAGGCGATCGAACTCGCGAAGATCGCCGACGAGTGCGGGGTGGACTCGTTCTGGGTACCCGAGGGCTGGGCGCGCGACGCCTTCTCGCTCCTCATCTCGATCGCCGAGAAGACGCAGCGGATCAAACTGGCCACGGGCATCGTCAACGTCTATTCGCGCACGCCCGGGGCCCTCGCCCAGCACTTCGCGACGCTCGACGAATGGAGTGGCGGGCGGGCGATCATCGGGCTCGGGGCGTCGAGCGCGAACGTCGTCGAGCAGTTCCACGGGATGCCGTTCCAGCCTTCGCTTTCCCGGATCCGGGAGACGGTGGAGATCATCAACATGCTGATGCGCGGCGAGAAGCTGGTGTACCACGGCAAGTGGTTCAAGATGGACAAGGGCTTCACGCTGCGCTTCACCCCGGTCCGTCCCCACATCCCCGTCTTCCTGGCGACCCTGAACCCGAAGAGCGTGAAGATGACGGCCGAGGTCGCGGACGGCTGGATGCCGGTGATGATCCCGACGGCGGCGTTGAAGCAGGAGATAGACCAGTTCCGGGCGTGGGCCGCCGCCGCCGGGCGTGACGCTTCGAGCCTGCAGGTAAAGGCGGGCGGCGTGACCGTGAGCGACAATCCCGCCGCCCGCGACGCCGGCCGGGGGTTCCTCGCCTTCTACATCGCCCGGATGGGGACCTTCTACTACAACCAGCTCTCCCGGTTCGGTTATGCGGACGAAGTGGCGATGATCAAGAAGGTGTTCGACGAGAAGGGCTCGGCGGCTGGCGCCGCCGCAATCCCGCCGGGGATGCTCGACGACCTTGGCTTCGCCGGCAACGCGGACGAGTGCCTCTCCCGCCTCAGGGACTACGAGGCCCTGGGGGTCGACGTCCACAGCATCACCGTCGACGCGAAGGACCCGGTGCGGTTCGGGCGGATGGTGGAGACGCTCCTGCGCTGACGGCGGGCAGTGATCGCGATCATGGCGAACCTGTCATACGATGGACCTGGCACCGGTGGGCCGGCCGGTGACAATGGCAGTTGGGAATCGTCGCGGTGGGTGTGGTTGGAACGGCAGGTCGAACAATCGAAGGCCCCCCCTTTGCCGAGCTTGACCGGTTGTTGCCCGGGTCGCGAGGATGACTAACATTCGGCCTATGCTGCGCCGTCTTCCGCCCTTCCGCCGCGCCGAAGCGACAGGATCTGTCGCGGCCGAAGCCGCCGAAACGTCGGACGCGTTCGTCTCCCTCGACGCCGTATCGGCCGTGCCTGGATCTGCTCCCGTTGCTCCCGCGGAAAGGCGCCGCCGGCGGGTCACCGTCAAGCGGGTGCTGCTCGGGTTGCTTGTCCTGGTCGTGGCCTCCGGCGCGGTCGCCTACCCGATGCGGTCGAAGTTCACCGCGCAGGGCGCCGACCTCAGCCGCCGGGTCATCGGAGACGAGAACACCGCCCGCATCGAAGGCTGGTACTTCCGCCTCCAGGATCGGGTGGAAAAGACGAAATACTCGCTCTTCGGCGGGGAAACGGACCCCTTCGCCGACAGCAGCGTCCGCGTCGACGTCATCCCCAAGCCCGAGGGCCTGAGCGTCGTCTACTGGGTGGGCAAGGACGCCTCGGGGCAGCCCGCCATCGCCGACCTCTTTCGCCCGCCGCCAATGAAGCCCCCGGAGACACGGCAGCTCCGCGACGACCCGGCCTCGGGCGAAGGCGTCTGGACCACGTCGGGCCTGCCGCGCTCCAGCCCCACGGACATGTTGATGGCCAAGACCTTCATCCGCCCGGACAAGTCGCGGCCGTATGCCACCGTCGGCGTGCTCCTGATCGACTCCCGGCGGGTGCGGCTGACGATGTCGGGTGGCACGGTCGACCCGGGTGGCGACCTCGGCGTCAAAGGCCCGGGGAACATCCCCTCGGAAGTGCAGAAGAACCTTCTTGTCGCCTGGAACGGCGGGTTCAAAGGCCCCCACGGCGGCTTCGGCATGGTTGCCGACGGGAAGACGTACCGCAGCCTTCGGGACGGCCTCGCCTCGATGGCGGTGACAAAGGACGGGCAGATCTTCATGGGCGAATGGGGCCGTACCCTCGCCTGGCGGGACGACTTCGTGGCCGTGCGCCAGAACGCCGTCCTCCTGGTCGAAAACGGCGAGGTCAGCAAACGGACCGCCGAGGGCAACGACACCTGGGGTTACGTGAACGTGAATTCCGCCGAATTCATCACCTGGCGCTCGGCCGTGGGGCTGACGAAGGACGGCAACCTGCTGGTGGCGGCGGGAACGTCGCTCAGCGCCGCAAGCCTGGCGCAGGCGCTCTGGGCGGCCGGCGCCTGGACGGCGATGCAGCTCGACATCAATAACCCCTACGTCCTCACCTCGCTCTTCTTCGCGCAGCCGGACGGCAGCCTGCGGGCGGAGCGGTTCATGGACGCGATGCCCGGCTCGGCCTCACGGTTCCTGAGCACCCAGGAGCGCGACTTCATGTACGTAACGGTCGAGGACCGCATCAGCCTGCAGGCCCCCGGCAGCTACCGTTAGCCGCGGCTACGCCCGCTCCCACCGCCATTCGCTCGCGAATCTGACCGGCTCTCCGGGCGCGGCCACCGCGTACCCCGTCCCGGCGATGCCCCGTTGGCGGAGGTTGAACGCATCCGGGCTGCAGGTTTGGGGCTCGATGCAGAACGCCTCTGGCGGCGTGTAGACCATGACGTGGGGCGCGGCGGTTTCCACGCTGATGGTCATGCGGAGGCGGCCCCAGTCCACCTCCACCGGCCCGGCGAGCGCCCGGTAGCAGGCGTCGATCCGGCGCTCGCCGAGGGGCTGGAGGCGGCGCAGGTCTTCGTCTCCCGCCGGGTCGTGGAGGCGGCCCGCCGGGATGTTTGCCTCGATCTCGTAGCAGTCGGCCGCGGGCACGGAAACCGAGACGGAAGCAGCGCCAAACGCGTCGCGACGGAACCAGGGGTGCCAGCCGCCGCCCGCCGGGAACGGCTCGCCGGCCGACGTGACGTCGCACTCCATCCGGAGTGAGTCCTCGCCCAGGGTGAAGCGTTGGCGGACGGCGCCGCGCCACGGCCAGCCGTCGTCGAGGGCCGCTTCGATGCTGCATGACGCGCCGCTCTGGCTGAGCACCTCCCACGCGACAGAGAGGACGCGGCCGTGGTTGGCATGGGGCTTCCCGTCGCGCGGGAGGGCGAATTCGCGCCCTTGCCAGCGGAAGGCGCCGTCGCGGACGCGGTTGGGCCACGGCGCCATCGGGAATGAGCCGCCGCGGGTGGGGCGCTCGCGGTAGGCCGCGGGATCGGCGGGCGCCCAGAGCAGCTCTTCAGGCCCGCGGCCGGCGTCGACCGCGAGCGAGTGGAGCCGCCCGCCGAACTCGGGGAGGACAACGGCCCGCGACCGCGGCGTGGTGAGGGTGATCGCCATCGCCGTATCGTCGCCCCCGGGCAATCGGCGGGCAACGGGGAAATGGCGGGAACCTTTGCTGGCGCTCACTCGCTCAAATGTTCTACAATCCCTCCCCGTGACGACTTCCGGTTCCACGCCGCCGCCCGTCCCCGACCCGCGCGCCCTGGCGCCTGCCCGCAAGGTGCTGCGTGAAGTCTTCGGCTACCCGGAGTTCCGGCCCGGCCAGCCCGAGGTGATCGCGGCGGTGCTGAAGGGGAGGGACACGCTCGCGGTGATGCCAACCGGCGGCGGCAAGAGCGTCTGCTACCAGATCCCGGCACTGCTCTTCGAGTCTGGGGTGACTGTCGTCGTCTCGCCCCTGCTGGCGCTGATGAAGGACCAGGTGGACGCGCTCCGCCAGGCGGGCGTCGCCGCGGCGGCGATCAACTCCACGGTCTCGGCCGAAGACCAGGCGGCGCTCCGCCAGGATGTCGTGGCGGGGAAGCTCCAGTTGCTCTACGTGGCCCCGGAGCGCTTCGGCGACGGCGCTTTCATGGCGGCCCTGCGTTCGACGAAAGTGGCCCTGCTCGCCATCGACGAAGCCCACTGCATCTCCCAGTGGGGGCACGACTTTCGCCCGAGCTACCGCGACCTCGGCGGCGTCCGCCCGAAGCTGGGCAATCCCCCGATCGTCGCCCTGACCGCCACCGCCGACCCGCGCGTCCGTGACGACATCCTCGTCCGCCTGAACCTGCGCGACCCCGTCGTCCACGTCGCCGGGTTCGACCGGCCGAACCTGCGTTTCGACGTCGTCCGTGTCCGCAACCAGAAAGAGAAGGCGGAGGCGATGGCCGAGAAGCTGAAGACCCTGAAGAAGGACGACTCGGCGATCATCTATTGCGGAACGCGCAAGAAAGTGGAGGACCTGACCGACTTCCTTCAGCGCCAGCGGATCAAGGCGGCCCGCTATCACGCCGGGATGGAAGACGCCGATCGCCGTCGCATCCAGGATGCCTTCGCCCGCGACAGCGTCCGCGTGATCGTTGCCACGAACGCGTTCGGGATGGGGATCGACAAGCCGGACGTCCGGATGGTGCTGCACCACGACCTCCCGGACTCGCTCGAGTCGTATTACCAGGAGGCGGGGCGGGCCGGCCGCGATGGCGACCCGGCGGAGTGCGTCCTCTACTACGCCACCCGCGACCGGGGCCTCCGCGAATTCTTCATCGACCTCGAACACCCGGAGCCGGCGACCGTGGTGGACGTCTACCGGGCGCTGGTTTCGCGCCAGGGCGAACGCACCCATATCCGCGACCTGATGACCGAAGAGGACGAATCCGGGATCAACGCGGCGATCGCGGCGCTGGTGGAGTCGGGCCTCGCGGGGCGGCAGGGGCAGATGGCCTGGGCCGTGCGACCCGACGGCGAGGACGACATCGACCTGGCCGGGCTGGAGGAGCACCGCGCGCATGCCTACGCCAAGCTCGACGCGATGCAGCGCTACGCGGAGTCGATGACCTGCCTGCGGGCGCGAATCCTGGCGTATTTCGGGGACGAAAACGGCGCGGCGGCCTGCGGGAACTGCGGCCCCTGCGTCGCACCCGTGGCGGCGAGCGCCGGATCGGGGGACGACGAGGACACCGAGCGGCTCTTCAACGCCCTGCGCGCCGTGCGCCGGCGGTTCGCGGACGACGCGAACGTGCCCCCCTACGTCATCTTCGCCGACACGGTGCTGCGGGAGATGGCGCGCAAGCGGCCGCGCACGCGCATCGAGATGCTGGCCGTCGCCGGGGTCGGGCAGGTGAAATACGAGCGCTACGGGGAGGCGTTCCTTGCGGTCACGAAGGCGGCGGCGCCGGTCGTCGCTCCGGCGCCCGTATCACCCCCTCGCCCCGGGGGCGGGCGCGTCGCCTACCGCGACCGCAAATCGGCAGCGATCCCGGAGACGGTGCAGCGCACCTGGGAGCTCCATCGCAGCGGCCTCGGGATCGAGGAGATCGCGGCCCAACGGGGATTCAGCCGGAGCACGATCGCCAACCACATCGCCGACCTGGTCACCCGGGGCGAGATCACCGACGTTTCGCCCTGGATCGACGCGGCGACGCTGGCGCTGGTTCGGAGGGCCGCGAACGGCCAGGCGATCGGCGCCCTTGGGGTCATCAAGGAGGCCCTCGGCGAGAGCGTCACCTACGAGCAGCTCCACATCGCCCGGGCCTACCTCTCGCGGCCGGCGGCGGCGCCGTAGTGGAAGTGCTCGCGGCGGCCGGACTCGCGGGTGTGGTCGCGCTCGGCGTCGCCCTCGTGGTCATGAGCCGCCGGCCGGCCCCGCCGTCGGACCTCTCGACGCCGCTCCAGAACCTGGCGGCCGCGGTCCAGGCGACGAACACCCAGGTGGCGGTCATCGCCGAGCGAGTGGGCGCGGTCGGGCAGCGCGTGGAGGCGGTCGAACAGCAACAACGGGCGGCGCAGACGGGCTTGAACGAGGCGGCCACGACGATCCGGGCGGAGGTCACGCGCACCCAGCAACAACTCGTGGAGCTGAAGACGGCGGCCGAGGCGCGCAAGGAGATGGAGCAGCGCACGGCCGAGTCCATCCGCCGCCTGGAGACCGTCATCGCCGGGACCGCGACGAAGGGCGCGGCCGGGGAGAGCGTCATCGAGTTCGTCTTCGCCCAGCTGCCGGCGGCCTGGCAGGTGCGCGACTTCGAAGTCGGGAACCGGCGGGTGGAGTTCGGGCTCCGGCTGCCCAACGCCCTTGTGCTCCCGATCGACAGCAAATGGCCGGCGACGAACCTCCTCGAGCAGTTCCTCGCCGCCGAGGCCCCGGAGGAACAGAAGCGCCTGAAGCAGCAACTGGAGCAGGCCGTGGTCGCGAAGGCGAGCGAGGTGCGGAAGTATCTCGACCCCAACCTGACGGTGAACTTCGGGGTCGCGGTGCTGCCGGACGCGGTCTATGAACTCTGCGGCGACGCCAGGGTGAGGGCGATGGAGATGCACGTCGTGCTGGTCAGCCTCAGCCTCTTCGTGCCCTATCTCCTCCTCGTCTTCGAGACGGTCCTGGGAGCTTCCCGGGACGTCGACCTCGACCGCCTCCTCGCCGCGATTGGCTCCGTGGAGGAGTCGCTCAAGGCGATGCAGGAGGAAGTCGAAGGGCGGCTCTCGAAGGCGCTGACCATGGCCGGGAATTCGCGTGACGAGCTCCGCAACGTCGTTGCCCGGGCGGGGGCGAGCCTTTCGATGGTCCGGCTCCCGGCCGCGGGGAACGGGGCGCCGGCGCTCCCGCCAGCGGGCGGGGACCCCCCGGATTCGTGAGTAACGGCTGCTCCGGGGTAGTCTGAGGGGAATGCGATCGTTGTTGCGTGGGGGGGTGGGCTGGCTGGTGGCCGCGGGGGTCAGCGTCGTCGCGCTGTGGGCGGTCCTCGGGACAGGTTCCCGGGCGGCCGAACCGGGCGGACCCGAGATCGAGCTGAAGCCGTTCGCCCAGGGACTTTCGCAGCCGGTGCACCTCACGGGCGACGGCTCCGGAAGGCTCTTCGTGGTCGAACGCCAGGGGCGCATCCGCCTTCTTTCGACCGGCGGTTCGGTGCTCGCCACCTACCTCGACATCACGGATCGGGTCCTCAGCGCCGGGGCGGAACAGGGCCTGCTCAGCGTGGCCTTCCCGCCAGACTTCGCCGCGAGCGGGCACTTTTACGTGGACTACACGGCCGGTTCCGGCGCCGGGGAGACGCGGATCTCGCGGTTCACCGCGGACCCGGCCAATCCCTCGCGGGCGCTGCCGGGCAGCGAACAGGTCATCCTGGCGATCGGCCAACCGTACGCCAACCACAACGGCGGCCAGGTCGCCTTCGGGCCGGATGGCATGCTCTACATCGGAACGGGCGACGGCGGCGGGGAGGGCGACCCGCAGGGCAACGCCCAGGACCCGTATGAACTCCTCGGGAAGCTGCTCCGAGTCGATCCCCGGCAACTCCCGGTCGACATCGACACCCACTACGCGAAGGGACTGCGCAACCCCTGGCGGTTCTCGTTCGACCGCGCCACAGGCGACATCTACATCGGCGACGTCGGCCAGGACAGCTTCGAGGAAGTCGACTACCTGCCGGCGGGCGCGTCGCCTGGCGCGAACTTCGGCTGGGACGTCATGGAAGGCAACCACTGCTACCCGCCGCCGGGCACGTCCTGCCAGCAGCCGCCCGCCTACGTGGCGCCCATCGCCGAGTACCCGCGCACCCTGGGCAGCTGTGCCGTGACCGGCGGCTTCGTCTACCGCGGGAGCCAGGTGCCGGACCTCTCCGGCACCTACGTCTACGGGGACTTCTGCAGCGGGCGGATCTGGGGGCTCCGCCAGGCCGGGGGCGCCTGGACGAATGCGGAACTGCTTCAGAGCGGCCTTTCGATCATCAGTTTCGGCGAAGGCGACGACGGGGAGCTCTACGTCGTGGACTACGGCGGCGCGATCTACAAGATCCAGCGGAAGTCGTCGGCGAAGCCCAGCGCGACCCCGACGAAGGCGCCGTCACCGACCGCCACGCCGACCGCGACGCCGCCGGGCGGTCCGAAGCGTGGCGTGGTCCCGGCCGTCGCGCGCGACTGACGGTAGCCGCCCGACCGAGTGTCGCCACACTCGCAGTCGCCGATGCTACTCAGTCCGACGGCAGGTGTGCGATAGCCAGAAGTTGGTTTTCGAGGTCGACCAGTTCTTCGACCCACTCGGGCAGAGTCCCGAACAGATCGTCCGCCCGGCGCTGCTGGTCACTGTTGAGAAGGTATGCCTCTCGTTGGCGACCCACCCGATAGACTCGGCTGACGCGAATGTCGTGAGCCTTGAGCAACTCCTTGACGGCTTCGTCCGGCAGGCGTGCCAACAGCTGCTTATATCTCAAGATGTGACCCCGGAGCCAAGTATCGTCGAGCTCGGCAAGGTGCAGGCCTTGCTGTTTGATTACGACTTCAATCCCGTCGGCAACCTGCCCTTCCAGCAGACCCCGAATCTCTGCGGCTTTCTGAGCCTGAGCGGCAGTACGCTCACGGCGCTGGTCGCGTTCGTACTGAACATGGTCGCGCAGGAATGTTAGCGAGCTGCCGATGAGGACGCCCGCCAAAGTGCTTCCGCCAACGATGATTGACTGCCACATGCCTATCACCCCAACGCGCGTTCGAGCATGACGCGGGCGGCGTTCCTCGCAGGGCTGTTCGTCTCCACCTGGGGGCCGACGCAGCCGGGGCAGCCGGAGTCGCAGTCGCAGGTGAGGACGACGGCGAGGCAAGCCTGGAGGAGGTCTTCGCGGACTTCGAAGAGCTTCTCGGCGAGGCCGACGCCACCGGGGATGGCGTCGTAGAGGAAGACCGTGGGCAGTTCGGCGTGGGGCGAGCGGACCTGGGCCTCGGAGCCGATGTCGCGCGCGTCGCAGAGGCAGTAGACGGCGGCGAGGTTCCTGGCGAGGTGGGCGATGCCGGCCAGGCCGGCGGCGATCTCGTCCCGGGCCAGGCCCTTCGTCGCGGATTCGGTGAAGCTGAGCCAGCAGGCGGTGGTGTGGAGGTTCTCTTCGGGGATGGCGATCTTCCCCCAGCCGACGTTCTCGTGGGTGTTGAGCTTGATCTTCTTGAAGATGGTGGCGAGGAAAGTGATCGCGACCTCGCCCAGCGCATAGCTGACGGCCCCCGCGCCCTCTTCGCGGAAGCTGTCGAGCACCTTCAGTTCCACGGCGAGCTGGGCGTCGGTGTAGTAGTTGACGGCGACGGGGGTGACGTAGGCCTTCTTGTCGTCCCAGTCGAGGTACTCCACCTGGAACTGCTGGCCGCGGTGGATGTAGATCGCGTCTTCGTGGATGAGGAGCGGCGCGCTCGGGCGGTCGCATTCGCCGATGACCTTCGGCTGGGGCCCCTGTTCGATGATGACGAAGTTGTCGGTGCTGGCGGTTCGGAGGCTGACCTGTTCGGCCGGGTAGGCCTCGCTCATCCAGTGGTAGCGGCTGCCCGAACGCTGGAGGATGCCCTCTTCCACGAGGATGTCGAGGAGCTCGCCGGTGTGGGCGCCGAAGACCTCGCCTTCGTTGAAGGGCAGTTCGAAGGCGCCGCATTTCAGGTGGCTGGCGAGGATGAAGAGGTTGTCGGGGTCGATCAGGCCGCGCTCGACGCTGCGTTCGAAGACAAAATCGGGGTGCTTCGCGACGTACTGGTCGAGGGGGTTCGAGGACGTGACAAGGACGGAGAGCGAGGGTTCGTCGCCCCGGCCGGCGCGGCCGAACTGTTGCCAGAGGCTGGCGAGGGAGCCCGGGTAGCCGGTCACGACGCTGGCGCCGAGCCCGCCGATGTCGATCCCGAGTTCGAGGGCGTTGGTCGCCACGACCCCGCGGATGGTGCCGTCACGGAGGCCGCGTTCGATGTTCCGGCGTTCGTTCGGGAGGTAGCCGCCGCGGTAGCCGGTCACTCTTTCGGGGTCGCCGGGCTTGCCGCGGAGGGTTTCGCGCAGGTAGGTGAGGAGGAGTTCGACGCGGACCCGGCTGGGCGCGAAGACGATGGTCTGGACCTGGGCGCGGATGAGGCGGGCGGCGATGTCGCGTGCGGACTTGAGCGCCGACTGGCGGATGCCCAGTTCCTTGTTGACCACGGGCGGGTTGTGGATGACGACGACGCGCTCGGCGGCGGGGGCGCCGTTGTCGTCGACGAGCTCCACCGTGTCGCCGACGAGGGCGGTGGCGAGCTCGCCGGGGTTGCCGATGGTCGCCGAGCAAAGGATGAAGGTGGGGTTCGAACCGTAGAACTGGCAGATTCGCCGCAGCCGCCGGAGGACGTTGGCGAGATGGCTGCCGAAGACGCCGCGGTAGGTGTGGAGTTCGTCGATGACAACGTAGTCAAGGCTTTCGAAGA
Organism: Chloroflexota bacterium; assembly: GCA_016234445.1. Taxonomy (GTDB): domain Bacteria; phylum Chloroflexota; class Dehalococcoidia; order Tepidiformales; family Tepidiformaceae. The sequence goes on from JACRBT010000018.1 coordinate 10,603, forward strand.
GCTTCGACCACTTCGTGTGGTGGGGGAGGATGCCGGAGTGGAGCATGTCCGGGTTCGTGAGGACGATGTGGCCGGCGGTGCGGACGGCGCGGCGGGCGTCGGCGGGGGTGTCGCCGTCGTAGGTGAAGGTGCCGATCTCTTCGCCGAGGGCGGTGATCAGGCCGTGGAGCTCTTCCAGCTGGTCCTGGGCAAGTGCCTTCGTCGGGAAGAGGTACATCGCCCGGGCGGAGCGGTCGCGGAGGATGGTGCTGAGGACGGGAGCGTTGTAGCAGAGGGTCTTGCCGCTGGCGGTGGGGGTGACGACAACCGTGTTCGCACCGGCGAGGGCGTGTTCGATGGCGCGTGCCTGGTGGATGTAGGGGTGGGAGATGCCCCGCTTGCGGAGGACGGCGAGGAGGCGCTCGTCGACGCCATCGGGCCATTCGGCGTAGCGCGGGGGGCGCTCGTCGATCCGGCGGACGGTGGTGTCGGTGGGCTTGGCCTGGAGATCGGCGACGACCGACTCGGCGATGATCGCGGGCGGGATGGGGCGCACCGCGGCGACGGGATAGGCTGGCGGCGGCTTAGGCATGGCGCAAGCGAGAGTGCAGCGGTCCGATCATCCTGGAAGCCTCGATCCGCACGGATGTTCGAAAGTATGCGCGCGGCCGGGGCCGGCGGTCAATCCTTCGGGTCGTGACCGGACTCGCAGGCCTGGCCCGGGTTCAGGGGCGAACGGCCGCCCCGCCCCGCAGCGACGCCGTGACGCGGTGGAGGTGCCCGAAGATCTCGCGGTAGGCCATGAGCAGGCCCGTCGAGTGGTAGGGCACGGACTCCTTTTCGCAGAAGGCCCGGACGATGCCCTCGGCCCGCGAGAGGTTGTTTCGCGGCATCGTCGGGAAGAGGTGGTGTTCGATCTGGTAGTTGAGGCCGCCGTACCAGAAGTCGCTCCACCAGTGGCCGCGGACGTTCCGGGAGGTGAGAACCTGTTCGCGGAAGAAGTCGAGGCGGCTGTCGGCTTCGATCAGGGGCATGCCCTTGTGGTTCGAGGCGAAGACGGAGCTGTTGTAGACGCCCCAGACGACGTGATGGACGGCGGCGAAGGCGAGGGCGATCTCCCAGGAGCCGAGGAAGACCAGCAGCGCCCCGTAGGCGGCGTAGTGGACGCCGAGCACCAGTCCTTCGACCAGCGGCCGCCGGGACTTGCCGGTGAGGACGTGAAGGGCACTGTTCCAGCGCATGTTGAGGGCCTGGAAGGGGAGGAGCATCGGGAAGACGAAAGCCTGCATCGCCATGATCGGGCGCAGCAGGCGGGCGCGCGTCGCGATCTGGCCGGCCGAAAACACGATCATCGGGAACTGGATGTCGGGGTCGGCGTCGACGTGGTTCGGGGTGGCGTGATGCTGGTTGTGCTTGGTGGTCCACCACGTGTGGCTGATCCCGAGGAGGAGGTTGCCGAAGACGAGCCGGGCGATCGCGTTCGCACGGGCGCCGCGGAAGCCCTGCTTGTGGCCGACTTCGTGGGCGAGCAGGGCGATCTGGGTGGAGCCGAAGCCGAGGAGGATGGCGTCGGCGAGGAGGAGCCAGGTGTTCGAAACGACGAGGGCGATGGCAATCCCGGCGGCGAGCGTGCCGATCGAGACGGTGGTCTTCATCCAGTAGTAGGCGGGCTGGGCGTCGAGCAGTCCCTCGGCGGCCACGAGGCGCTTGAGCTGTGCGTAGGGGAGGGTCTGCGATGCAGGCGGTTGCGACACGATGTGCGGACTCCTGTGCTTCGGGGCCGACCGTTGGCGCCCGGGCCCGCAAATCCAGAGAGGCTTCCTCGTTCGACTCGCCTGTTCCTGCCATGGGGCAACGCCCGCCGGGTGTGCGGCGCGCACGCTTTCGGCCTCCGCGGCGGTCTGCCGGGGAGCGAATCTCGCACGTCCATGGGAGGTCAGATGGGGAGAGTGTTGGTTGCCAGCTTCGCCTGCGGGGGAAAGACTGATTCCACCCTCCGGGGTGTTCGTTCTCACCGTACCACACTGTCGCCCCAGCAGGGTTAAGTGGCGGCGGCCGTCGCTTCGTAGGCGGCCAGCAGCCGGGGGAAGACTGCGGCCGGGGCGTAAAGGGCCGCCCGCCCGAGACCCCGCTCGCGAAGGTTCGCCCGCAGTGCCGGGTCTTCGATGACGGCGGCGAGGGCGCGGGCAAACGGCGCGACCGCCCCCGGCGTGCCGGGCGCCGTCTCCCCGCCGAGGGAGACGACGGTGGCCGCATCCCCGGCGACTTCCGGGAGTGCCCCGCCGTCGGCGGTGACGACCGGGAGCCCGGCCGCCATCGCTTCGACCACGGGCATCCCGAAGCCTTCGCAGAGACTGGGTTGGGCGAGCACGGTGCAGGCGTTGTAGGCATGGACCACGGTTTCGCGGCTGACGGTGCCCAGTTCGGTGATCCGTCCGGCGACCCCAAGCCGTTCCGCGAGGGCGCGCTGGGCGCGGGTCAGCGGCGCACCGAGCCGCACGAGGTTCGCGCCCCGCAACGGCGGCTCCGCAAGCGCGGCGAGGAGGAGTTCGAGGTTCTTGTAGGCCGCTGAAGCGCCGATGCTGAACACCCGCGGCCCCGGCGGCAGCTGGATGCCCCGCTCCCGGAGCCACGTTTCGCTGTCGTCGCAGGGGCGCAAGTCTTCGCCGACCATCACGGGGACGACGGAGACCCGGGCGGGGTCGAACCCGAATCGGGCGACGACGTCGCGCTTCGACGCCTCAGAGACGGCGATGATGTGGTTGGCCCGGCGCATCCCGGCGAGCGGCCCCCGGAGGAGCCAGCGCTGAACGTGGCCGTCGGAGGCCGCCGGCAGGGTGAAGAGCATGACGTCGTGGCAGGTGACCACGACGGGGGTGCCGCGGAGGCGGGCAACATGGTGGCCAAGCCCCTGGTCGGTGAGGTGGACGACGTCGAATCCGGCGGCCGCCTCGCGCCCGGGCGCGCGTTCGTGGCGTAGGCGTTCGAGGATGGGGCCGGCAATGGGTGGCCGCCACCAGGGCGCGCTGGTCGTCTCGATGGTGACGCCGCCCGTGCCCGAGAGCCCGCCGATGGCCCGGGTGTAGTTGGTGATGCTGTGCCAGTCCCCGTGGGGGTAGGGGCCGACGACGAGGACGCGGCTGACGGGAGGGCGCATTCGCCGGATGGTACCTGTCCGCCACCCGGCGGAGAAGGGCGGCGGGCACGGGTGCCCGGACGGGGCCGCCGCCGTAGGATCCCCGTTCATGGTCACGCGGAAGCCCACAAACCCAGGGGTGGCCCCCGGTCTGCGGCGGGAACTGGCGGAAGCCGGGTTCTCCGTCGCCCGCTGGGGGCACGCGGGGGAAGGCTGGGAGGCGGTCTCCCATTCACTAACGCTGGACGACGGGCGGGAGCTGGTCTTGAAGGTGGCCCGGGAGGGGGTCCCCGATGTGGCCGTCCCGATCGAGGCAGAGGCGGAGGCACTCCAAGCGTTCGCCGCGGCCCTCGACCCGGCCGGGACGGTGCACGCCCCCCGGGTGCTCCACATCTCCCGCGAGCACCACGCCTACCTGATGGAGCAGGCGCCGGGGGCCACGCTCTTCCGGTACGTCCTGAAGCCGTGGCTGCCGCGGGGATGGGAGACGACCCTGGCGCGGAGGCTCGTGGATGGCCTGGCTATCTACCACGGCAGCTTCCGCGAACCCTTCGGCGACTTCCATCCAGGGAACGTGGTGGTCGGCGGGTCCGTCGAGCCCTGGTTCCTGGACCCCGTCGCGAGGCACCAGGCAACGCTGATGCGCGACCAGGCGGGAGCGTTCGCGCCCGGCGCGGCGGACGTGGGTCTCTTCGTCTTCAAGGTCGTATCGCGCGTGCCCCGCCCGGCGGCGGTGACCCCGTGGGCAGTGTGGCGGCTGGTGTGGCTCTCACGAAGCCTCGTCCGCGAGGCAGGCGCGCGTTTCGCCCCCGGAAACGAAGCGGCATTCGAGGCGGCCGTGCGCGACGTCGCCCTCGCCCACCTTGCGGTGCTCGATGCCCAGCGATGGCCCCGCGACCGGGCCTCCGCATTCGCCGGGCGGAAGCTCCTCCGGGTGGTCCTACGGCGCGCCTGAGAGCCCGGCGAGGTGGTCGGCGAGGCGGATGGCGAGCGCGACCAGCGTCAGTGTCACGGTCGTGGCGCCGGCCGTGGGCATGACCGAGCTGCCGGCGACGAAGAGGTTCTCGGTGCTGTGGACGCGGCAATCCGGGTCGACGACGCCTTCGCCGGGGTTGGCGTGCATCCGCGTGGTGCCGATGTGGTGCCAGCAGCCGACGGGGGTCGGCGGGGGCGAGGTGTCGCCCCAGAGGTCCGTGAGCTGTCCCAGCCCGGCGGCCGCGAACTGCCCGGCGAGGAGTTCCTGGGTGCGGCGGAGGCTGCGGTAGTCGAGCTCGCCGAGCCGCCAGTCGAGCCGCGCCCGCCGCAGGCCAAACGCGTCCCGGGCGCGGTCGAGGGTCACCCGGCTCCGGGGGTTCGGCGCCTGCTCGGCGGTCGTGACGAGGCTCAACACGGGCTGCCCCCGGCTGCCGCGATGAAGCGCCCTGCGGGTGATGGCGCGGGCCACGTCCGGGAATCCGCGGGCGACGGTCGCTGCGTGGCCGCGAACGTGGCCGGTGCCGCGCCCCATCCGGGCGCCTTCGAACAGTTCCGCGAATGAGCGAACCCCGGGCGAGGTGAAGAGCGGCTCCCGCGGGAGGAAGGTGGTGACGCTGTTGAGCAGACCTTCCTCCGCGATGACGCGGTCGCTGAGCCGGAGCGCCCCGAGGACGACGTTCCCGCCTGCCTGGTGACGGCGATAGAAGCCGAGGCGGTCGAGGAGTCCCGGGCCGGCGGGATGGAGGACGCCCGAGTCGAGTTGGACGTGCTCCGTGAACGTGCGCCCAACGAGGCCGTGCTCGTTGCCGATCCGGGCGTTGAGGAGGAGCCGGGCGTTTTCGATCCCGCCGCCGGCCAGGACGAAGTGCTTCGCGCGGACGCTGAACCTGGCCCCGCCCGTCCCCGCCACCTGGAGGCTCCGGACCCGCAGGGGCCCGCCCTCGGCATCGAATCCAACCGCCGTGGCATTCAGGATCAGGTCGACGTTTGGAGCGTCGCGCAGTTCGGCGAAGCAGTCGAGGAACGCCGTTGAGGGCGCCATCAGGCAGGCGACGGTCTCGACGACTCCGCCCGGCAGGTCGAGGAGGGGCGTGGAGCCGGGGTCGGACAGGCGCGCGGGGTCGTAGACCGGGTCCGGGATGCCGGCGGCGATGTGGGCGCGTTCGTAGAAGGGCCTGAGGGTGGCCGCGTCGAAGGGCCAGCCGCTCCCGGGGACGTGCGGGCGCTCCGCGAAGTCGAGCGCGTCCAGGGGCCGGCAGCGGAGGCCGCCGTCGACCGACCAGCCACGCTTCGGCTTGAGCCAGTGGTGAGATGTGCCTCCGAAGGCGCGCGTCCGGGCGCGCGCGAGGGGGAAGTAGGGGAGGCCGCGGTTCTTGCCCCGGAAATGAAGCTGGTTGCGGATGCTCCAACGGGCGCCGCCGCTTTCAAGCAGGCAGACCCGGAGGCCACGCCCGGCGAGTTCACGCGCGAGCGTGATCCCCGCGGGTCCGGCCCCGGCCACACAGACGTCGGCGTCCCGGACGCTCCCGCCGAGTTCGCGGCCGTCGCTCAGCATCGTCGGGCCCGGCTCGCGGGGTTGTCTCGCCTCATCGCGCTCTAGCGTCGGACTTGCGGGCCGGGGAGTCCAGAGGCCACGTTGGTTACGGCGCGGCGCAGGTGAGCCACCACGTCCGGTGGAGGACGGCGAGAGGCTCGGCCGGGAAGTCGCGGGCGAGGACCGCGGCGTGCTCGGCGTCGAAGGCAGCGACGGCGTCCGGCGGGAGACTCGCGGCGATGCCGGCGCTTGCCCGGACGCGACCCCGCCAGTCTTCGTGGCTGTAGGGGACGTCGACGTCGAAGGAGCGGGTCTCGAGGTCACCGAAGCCGGCGCCGGCGACGTCGCCGAGCCAGGCGGCGTGGAAGCCGTCACCGCCGCCCATCTTCCAGGCGGGGTTGTGTTTTTCGATGAGCCGTTCGGTCATGAAGGCGACGTTGCCGGGGAGGGGGATCCAGTCGAAGTGGCAGATCACGAGGCGGCCGCCGGGGACGAGGAGCCGCCGTACCTCGGCTGCCGCCCGTGGCCGGTCGAACCAGTGCCAGCATTGCCCGGCGGTAACGACGTCGAAGGCGTGGGCGGGCAGGCCGGTGTCTTCGGCCCGGGCGGCGAGGTAGCGGACGCCGACCCCGGCTGCTTCGTCGAGCTTCGCCGCTGCCTCGAGCTGGGCCTCGGCCGGGTCGACCGCGGTGACGTCGCAGCCGCGGAGGGCGAAACTCCGGGCGACGGTGCCCGTCCCCGTGCCGAGGTCGAGGACACGCTGACCGGGAAGGCCGATCCCCGCTTCGGCCAGGAGGTCGTACATGCGGGCGGGGAAGCCGGCGCGGTGACGGGCGTAGTCGGAGGCGGTCTTGCCGAAGTCGATCTTCACGGGCGCCCTCAGGGTGGGTTGGAGTAATTGTATACAAAAACTCTCTGTATACAAAGGTGCCCCCGACGAGCCGGCTCCGCTCCTAGCCCGCCTCCCCCGTCAGGAACCGCCGCGGGACCTCCCGCAGCATCAGGTCGATGTCCTTCTCCGAGACGCCGGCTGCCCGCAGCGCCGGGACCGCCACCGTGCTGACGAAGAGGTACCGGGTCGGGCCGGATGGCGCCGGCGGCGTGCTCCCCGCGAGCACGGGCGCCGGGGCGTAGTCGTGCCCGAGCATCAGCTTCGAAGCCCAGCCGCGGTCGACCAGCGCCTTCACGGTCTCGTTGCGCTGTTCCCAGTTCGGGCGGCCGGGGCTCCCGGGATAGCGGTCCATCGAGAGGTAGACGCCCGTTTTGAGGAGCGATTCGAGGTAGCCAACGTCGGTGGTGTCGGCGCTGTGGCCGATGGCGATCCGGTCCATCGGCGCGCCTTCCTGGGCGAAGATCTCCACCTGGCGCCGGCCGACCTGTTCCGGGGCCCAGTGGTGGGTGCTGATCGGGCAGCCGGTGCGCTTGAGGGCGCGGGCTGCCCCGCGGAGGATGCGCTCGCCTTCGGGGGTGACGCCGCCCACGTCGTTCGCGACCTTGATCGCGCCTGCCTTGATGGTGGTGTTGCCGATCCCGGTCGTGATCTCGTGGACGAAGATGTCGGCGATGCTGTCGAGGTCGCGCGCCCAGAACGAGCGGGGCACGTCGCGCCAGATGCCGGTCGCGGCGACGACGTTCATCCCCGACTCGCGGGAGACGTCACGGACGAACTCGACGTCGCGCCCGAGGTCGGGGGTCGTGAGGTCGATGACCGTGTCCACGCCGCCGGCCTTCGCCTCGCGGAGTTCGCGGATGGCGTTGGCGCGGGTGGCCGGCCAGTCGAACCGCCACGGGTAGTGGTGGTTGTCTTCGCCCATCCCGACGATGACGTGTTCGTGGCTGAGGGTGACGCCGAGTTTCGCGGCGTCGATGGGGCCGAGGACGGTTTCGACGGTCGCCATGGCTGTTTACCCCCTGTTCGTGACGCCGGAGACGCGCCTGGCGGTCACGCGGATGATGACGCGGCCCTCCTTGCGGAGCCGTTCCACGAAGCCTTCCGGCGGCGTGAATTCGGCCAGGCCGCGCATCGCCTTGTTGATGGCGATGTGCCCGGGGACGATGTCGTCCGATTCGATAGTGGCCGTGCCTTCGACCGTGACGTAGCCGTAGGGGGCGCCTTCGTCGAGGACACAGACCGCGATCCGGGGGTCGCGCCGGAGCGACTTGGCCTTGAAGCGGCTCTCGGTGGTGCTGAAGATGAGGGTGTCGCCCTCCCGGGCGTAGAAGATGATGGAACTGCTCGGGGCGCCGCCCTTGCGGAGGGTGGTGACGACCGCCCACTTGTTCTTGTTGATGAAGGCGTCCTGGTCGGGGGTGCCGATCATGCGGGGCTCCTTGGGGGAAAGTACGCCGTATAGTACCCGCAATGCTGAAGTTCGAACTGTCGGCGTCGCTGGTGCTCTTCCGGGGGCCGGAGATCCTCGTGATGAAGCGCGGCGCGGGGAGTTTCTCCGCGGGCGGCTGGTTCCTCCCCGGTGGACACCTGGAGGAAGGGGAGCGCCCGGCCGAAGCCTGTGCGCGCGAACTCTTCGAAGAGACCGGCATCGCCGTCGACCCGGGGGCCATCGCGCTCGTCGACGTCATGAGCTACGAACACGACGGGGCGATGGCCCACATCCTCATCTACCGGGGCGAATGCGCGCCCATCACGGAGCCCGAGATCAACGACGAACACGTCGCCGCCCGCTGGATGACCCCCGAGGGCTATGTCGCCCGCTTCCTCGACCCCGCGATGCTGCGGGAACGGGGAATACCCGCGGCGGGAGTCGCGCTGGCGGAGGAAGTGGCGCGGGTGGTGCGATCGGCGGCGGCGGCGCGGTGAAGTCCGGCGGCTATTCTTGCGGGAAGGCCCAGGCGACTTCGACCGCGCCAACGGTGGCGAGACCACGGGTGTAGCGGGGCTCGCGCTTGCGGTGAGCCCGGCCGGCGAGGTAGGCGGTGAGGGCGGATTCCGCGCCGGCGCCGGCGAAGTGGACCTTCCCGCAGCAGCAGTGTTCGAACCCGGGCGCGCCGTCGGCGGGGACAGCCGTGGGGACGCAGGGGCAGCCGCAGGTGTAGGTGACGCCTTCGCCCTTTTCGGTGGCGATGACGCGGAAGTCGGGGTTGGACATGGTTCGCTCCGGCGTTGGGGGATCAGGGGGAGTGTAGCGCGAGACGGGCGTTCGTGGTGGCGCCCCTGCGAGACCACGCCGGCGGCGGTATAGTCCGCGACACAGGGACCAGAATCCGAAGTCGAAACAAGGAGGCCACGCGCCATGCAGTTCTGCCGCTACGAAAAGAAGGACCACGTCGCCTACATCACGGTCACCCGGCCGGAGGTGATGAACGCGCTCCACGCGCCCGCCAGCACCGAACTGAACGAGTGCTGGGACGACTTCGCGGCGGACGACGACATGTGGGTGGGCGTGCTCACGGGCGAAGGCGACCGGGCCTTCAGCGCCGGCAACGACCTGAAGTACACGGCCGAGCTTTCGCGGATGAAGCCCGAGGATCGCCCGGCGCAGGCGTTCCCGAAGGGCGGGTTCGGGGGGCTGACCAGCCGCTTCGACCTGTTCAAGCCGATCATCGCCCGGATGAACGGCTTTGCCCTAGGCGGCGGCCTCGAGATGGCGCTTACCTGCGACATCATTGTCGCGGCCGAGCACGCCGAACTGGGGCTGCCGGAACCGCGCCGGGGGCTGATCGCCGGGGCGATGGGCGTCCATCGTCTGCCCCGCCAGATCCCCCTGAAGACGGCGATGGGCTTCATGCTCACGGGCCGCCACATCCCGGCCCCGCGCGCCTACGAACTCGGGCTTGTGAACGAAGTCGTTCCGCTGGCGGGGCTCGATGAAGCGGTCGGGCGCTGGGTGGCGGACATCATCCGCTGCGCCCCCCTGAGCGTGCGGTCGACCAAGGAATCGGCCTTGCGGGGGCTGGCGATGTCGCTGGAAGAGGTTGGCAGCGCGCGGTTCGAGTGGGAAACGAAGCGGCGCGCCGCCGCTGACTCGATCGAAGGGCCCCGCGCCTTCGCGGAAAAGCGCGCCCCCAACTGGACCGGCCGGTAGGCGTCAGGGCCGGGAACCCGGCTCCCACTCGCCATCCGTACCGCGACTGGGAAGGAGCGGCGTCTCTCTCGCTCGCTGCCTATGCCGCGACGGCCAACGCCTCGTCGTCGTCGGCCGCTGTGCTTCTCGCGGCAGCATGGCGGGCCTCGAGCCGCCGGGCGATCTTCCACGACAGCCAGACGATCGCGCCCCCGAGGGCCATGTCGAGGAAGAAGTGGTTCGCGCTCGCCACGATCGCCCAGGTCATCAGGACCGTGAGGACGAGGCCGATGGCCCGGAGGGTGCGGCTTGCCGTGTTCACCCAGATGGCCGCCGCCGCCATCGCGATCCAGCCGAAGTGGAAGCTGGGGATGGCCGCGTATTCGTTCAGGATCAGGGCCGGCTGGGCGTAGCTCACGGAGGTGTTACCGCCGAAGACGGTGTCGGTGAAGCCGAGGTCGTAGCCATAGGCGCCAATCAGCCGCGGGGGCGCGGCCGGGAAGGCGTAGTAGAACGCGAGCCCGAAGACCATCGAAATGAACATGACGTTGCGGAGGAAGAGGAAGCGCTCGCGCCCGCGCCACCAGGCCCAGAGCCCGACCGCCGCCAGCACGGGGAAGTGGAGGTAGGCGTAGATGAAGTTCGCGACTTCCTGGACGGCGTGCCAGCGGATCGACCACGCCTGAATGTCGGGCTCCCAGAAGATCCGGGCGGCCTTCTCCAGGTCAACGATCCGGACGGTGATCCAGACGGACTCCTGGATCCGCGTGGGGGCGATGCCCCGGGCGAGGAAGTAGGCGCCGATGACCGCCAGGAGGATGGCCCAGTCGCGCCCGAAAGCAGGCAGCCAGGCGAAGTGGCAGCGCAGGTGCAACGGGGCGCTGTGTTCGCGGCAGGGCCGGGCCATGGGGATGCTGCGGACCGTCATGGATACCTTTCTACCGCGTGGCCTTGCCGCCGTTCTATGAACTGCTTCACGCAACTGCCCGTAGGGGTTTCCTGACGCGAACCAAGGGGGAGCGGCGGCCTCACTCGTGATTTTCCCTGATCCGAACGAATAGCTAAAGCCCCAGCGGAGAAATAGCCCGGCCGTTGCCGATACACTGCTTCTATGGCTGATGCCCTCGCCGATGCCCTGGACCGGCTCGCCGCCACGCCGAAGCGGCTCGCCCACCTCGTCGCCGAGGCCAGCGATGCGGTCCTCGACGCCGCCCCGCCCGGCGAATGGTCTGCCCGCACGGTCCTTGCACACTTTCGCGACTGCGAGGTGCTCGCCGACGGGATGCGGCTGGCGCGAATGCTGGCGGAAGAGGCGCCCGTGTTCGCGGACTTCGACGAAGCAGCCTGGGCGGCCAACCGGAACCGTTCCCGCGACCACAAAGCCCAGTTGCTGGGCGACTTTGCCCTTCACCGCCAGGCGACGCTGCTCATCTTCGCGGGCCTCCGCCCGGAGGACTGGGAACGCACCGGGAGCCACCCCATGCGGGGGGCGTTCACGGTCCGGACATGGGTCGACCAATGGCTGGAACATGACCTCGGCCACCTCGACCAGCTCGAGCGGCTGCTGGGCGAAACTGTGGACGAGGTGCTGAAGCGCCGCTTTCACCCGCGCGGCTGAACGTTTTCGCCTGCTCCCCCTGACACCGTGGACCCCGACCGGCGTAGACTCCGGTTCATTCCACGCCCCGGAGCCCAGGCGATGCCCGCACTCGATGGGATGAAAGTCCTTGACCTCACGCAATACGAAGCCGGAACCAGCTGCACCCAGTACCTCGCATGGTTCGGCGCCACCATCTACAAGGTCGAACACCCGGACCGCGGCGACCCCGGCCGGGGGACCGAGGGCGGCGGCAAGGACTCGCTCTACTTCATGTCGTTCAACCACAACAAGAAGAGCGTGGCGATCAACCTCAGCAAGCCGGAAGGGCGCGAGCTTTTCCTGAAGCTCGTCCCCCAGGTCGACGCCGTCGTGGAGAACTTCACCCTGGGGACGATGGAGAAGCTGGGGCTGGGCTACGACGTCCTCAACGCCGTCAACCCGCGGATCATCTACGGGACGATCAAGGGGTTCGGGACGAGCGGGCCCTACAAGGACTACAAGTGCTTCGACTGGGTGGCGCAGGCGGCCGGCGGTTCTTTCAGCGTCACCGGCGACGCCGACGGCCCCCCGATGCGGCCCGGGGCGACGGTCGCGGACACCGGGAGCGGGATGCACTGCGCGATGGGGATCCTCGCCGCCTACATCCAGCGGGAGCGGACCGGCCGGGGCCAGGTCGTCGAAATCGCGATGCAGGAGACGGTAGCGAACTACATGCGGATGCCGATGTCGCGGCGTGAGCGGGCGCCGGGCGAGCCGGTCGGGCGGGGCGCGGAGGTTTCGCTGGCCCCGACGGGGATCTACCCTTGCACCGGCGGCGGCCCGAACGACTACCTCTACATCATGATCGTCACCCAGCGGATGTGGGATTCGCTGGTGGCCGCGATCGACCGGCCGGAACTGGCGATCGACGACCGCTGGGCGACGGTCTTCGGCAGGCTCGCGAACGGCCCCGCCTTGCGGGAAGAGGTGGCGAAGTGGACCCGCCAGCACACGAAGTTCGAGGCGATGGAGCTGCTGGGCGCCGCTGGGGTGCCCTGCAGCGCCGTCTACGACAGCGAGGACATCCTCGGCGACCGGCATCTCCGCGCCCGGGGGATGATCCAGACCGTCCACCACCCGGTGAGGGGTGACTGGGACGAACTCGGCCCGCCAATCCACCTCAGCGACTCGGAAGTGGCGATGGCCCCGGCGCCGCTCCTCGGCGAGCATACGGCCGAGGTGTTGGCCGCGGAACTCGGCGTCCCGGCGGGCGACGTCGCGTCGCTGGCGGCCGCGGGCGTCCTCAGCCTCGGGCCGTCGACGGTGACGGCGTAGTCCGCTGAGCACGGGATCGCGCTCAGGGAGCCGCTGGCGCTACGGAGGTTCAAGCGATGGATGACGATTTCAAGCAGTTTCGAGACAGGATGCTGGAAGACCCGGCCACCCGTGCCGCCTACCAGGCGCGCAAGCCGGTCTATGCGTTCGCCGTTCAGCTTGCCGAACTGCGCAGCCAGAAGGGACTCTCCCAGGCCGCGCTCGCCAGGCGGGCCGGCATGAAGCAATCCGAGGTCGCCCGGATCGAAGCCGCCGAGGCGTCACCGACGTTCGACACGATGGCGCGGTTGCTCGCCGCCGCCGAGGCTGACCTCGACATCCGCTTCAAGGACGCCCGCGGCAAGGTCGTGAGGCTTCCGATGGTCCTCAAAGGCGCAGAGCTCGGGGCGCGTTCGAGGCGTGGTCGGGGAGTTGCCTCGGAGGAGTCGGCCAAGGAGAAACCGCTCCGGCGTGCCAACGCCTGATCAGCCGCCAGCTGGTCCTTCGCTGGCCCCTACAGGGCGTGGCCCTCGCCCGTGAGGCCGTGTTTCGCCCGCTGTTGTTCCTGGAGGGCGCCAATCGTCTCGGCGGCGCGGTTGTAGATCTGGGGGACGTCCCAGCCGTTCGCGCCGGCGTAGGTGTCGATCTGGCTGCGGTGGTGGATGTCGTGTTCCATCATCATCATCAGGACCCGCCAGCCAGAGAGGCCGCCTTCGGAGTCGATCATCTGGACCTTGCGCTCCAGCCATTCGGCGGGGGTGCCTTCGAGGCGGCGGCGAAACTCGCGGACGCTTTCCTCCAGCGCCGGGAGCCAGCGGTCGCGTGAACTGACGTCGGGCGGCGCCGGGCTGATCCAGCCTTCGCCGCGGTAGGCACTGGCGAAATAGAGCCGCGACCCCGCCATGTGACCGATGAGCTTGTTGATGCTCCATGCCTTCTCGCCTTCGCCGGTCGCTGGCGTCCAGCCGTCGGCTTCGGGCGGGAGGGCCGCGATGTCGCGCATGGCGCGGCGGTTGACGGCGTCGAAGTAGCGAAGGAAGGCATCGATCGAAGTCAGCATCTGTCTCTCCCGGGAACCAGAGTGTGGCCGGGCGCGGCGGCGATGGCAACCACCGTGCTGACGGGTGGCGGCGGATGGCTTAGCCTTCGGGCGTGTTTCGAAGCGTGCTCGTGGCGAACCGGGGCGAAATTGCCGTGCGCGTTTGCCGGACCCTGCGGCGGATGGGGATCCGCTCCGTCGTCGTCTGTTCGATCCCCGACCGGCACAGCCTGGCCGTGCGGAGCGCCGGCGCGAGCGTGCTCATCGAGGGCTACAGCGCCGCGGAGAGCTACCTGGACGCCGACGCGGTGATCGCGGCCGCGAAGGCCCAGGGCTGCGAGGCCATCCACCCGGGCTACGGCTTCCTGAGCGAACGCGCGGACTTCGCCGCACGCTGCGCCGCCGAGGGCATCGTCTTCATCGGGCCGCCGCCGGCGGTCCTGCGGGGGCTGGGGGACAAGGCGGCGGCGCGGCAGCTCGCGGTCTCGAACGGCGTCCCTGTCGTGCCCGGCTGGGACGGTGCGGACGACGACGCCACCCTCGTCCGCGAGGCGGCGAAGATCGGCTTCCCGGTGATGGTGAAGGCGCGAGGCGGGGGTGGCGGCCGGGGCATGCGCGAGGTGTTCGCGCCGGCCGAACTGCCGGAAGCGCTGGCCAGCGCCCGGCGCGAGGCGCTCTCCGCCTTCGGCGACGGCGGGCTGCTGCTGGAGAAACTGGTCACGAACGCCCACCACGTCGAGGTGCAGGTGCTGGCCGACGCTCACGGCAACGTCATCCACCTCGGGGAGCGCGACTGCTCGGTCCAGCGCCGCCACCAGAAGCTGATCGAGGAGACGCCCAGCCCGGTCGTCGACGCCGCCCTTCGCCGGGAGCTCACCGGCGCGGCCTTGCGGCTGGCGCGGGCGATCGGCTACGTCAACGCGGGGACGTTCGAGTTCCTCGTCGGCGAGCCTTCGGGGGACGGCGCGCGGCCCTTCTACTTCCTCGAGGTGAACCCCCGGCTCCAGGTCGAACACCCCGTGACGGAGCTGGTGACGGGCCTCGACCTGGTCGAACTCCAGCTGCGCGTCGCCGCGGGCGAACGGCTGCCGTTCGGGCAGGACGCCATCGCCTTCTCCGGCCACGCGGTCGAGTTCCGGGTCAACGCCGAGGACCCCTGGGATAGCTTCCGCCCGAGCGCTGGACGTGTCGCCCACGCCGCCTGGCCGGGGAACACTCGCTGCGACCGGGGCTACGAAGCCGGGGACACGGTGCCCTCGCAGTACGACTCGCTCGCCGGCAAGGTGCTCCTCCACGGCGCCACCCGGGAGGATGCGCTGGCGCAGGCGGACGCGGCGCTCTCTGGCGTTTCCCTCGCGCCGCTGCGGACGAACGTCGAACTCCACCGGGAAGTGCTGCGGACCGCCGCCTTCCGTGCCGGCGACGCTTCCATCGACTGGCTGGAAGGCGTACTCCCGGGGCTGCTCGCCGGCGCGATCGCCCCCGCCGCGGCCTGGATCGCGGCAGCGGCGTCACGGGTCGCACCGATCCGGCCGGTGATGGGTGGCCCGACCCGCTGCTGGCTCAGCGACGGCCACCAAACCCGCGCCGTCGACGTCGAGTTTCGCGACAGCCGCGGCGGTGAGGCCACGGTCCATTCCGCCGCCGGGGTGGAGCCGGCGAACTTCGCCGTTGAGGCGCGCCACACGTCCGGCGAGACAACAGTGCGGGTCGGGAATACCGCCGTCGTCGTCCGGGCCGGGGAGGGCGATAGCGTCGCCTGCGAGGTGGATGGCCGCGTGTTCGAACTGGTGGCCGTGCCGCCGCCGCCACTCCCGCGCCGCACCCATGCCGCCGTCGATGGGGTCGCGGCCATCACGGCGCCGCTCGCGGGGACCATCGCCTCCGTCGCGGTCGGCGAGGGCGACGAGGTCGCGGAGGGGCAGCTCCTCCTCCTCCTGGAGGCGATGAAGATGGAGCACCGGATCACCGCCCCGTCGGCGGGGACGGTGAAGCGCCTCGCGGTTGCCGCCCGGGACGTGGTGCGCGAAGGCGACGTGCTGGTGGAGCTCGCCTGAGATCCACCAGCGCCCGCGGCCTCAGCTGACGAGCGTTCCCAGCACCTTCTCGACGTACTCCGGCGAGCCCATCGGCATGCCGATGCTGGGCATGTCGACGCCCAGCTGGCGGCGCTCTTCGATCCCCGCCGCGACGGTTTCGAGGTCGCCGAAGACGGCGGTCTCTTCGAGCATCCGGTCGCCCATCGCCGCCATGATCTCCGGGTTCGTGCCGAATGGCGGCGGGCGGTGCTCTTCGCCGGCCTTCCGCATCGCCGCGACTTCGGGGCCGAAGCCCTGCCGCGTCAGCATCTGGTGGTAGAAGTCGCCCATGTTGGTGACGTACCAGGAGATGCCGCCGGCCGCCTGGAACTTCGCCTTCTCCACGTCCTCGTTGATGACCGTCGTGATCGAAGCGATGCACTCGACGGCGTCGTCGGGGCGCGCTGCCTTGCGGCTGCCTTCACGGACGACTTCCTTGCCGGCTTCGAAGCGGGACTTCGGCCAGTAGATCGGCATCCAGCCGTCCGCGAACCCGCCGAGCTGCTTCATGCTCGCCGGCGAGATGGAGGCGATGTAGATGGGGATGTGCTTGCGGACGGGTTCGAAGAGGAGCTTAAAGCCGCGCTGGAGCTTGAAGATCTCGCCCTCGTAGAACACCTTCTCGCCGCTGACGATGAGGTTGATGATCTCGGAGTATTCCTTGAGTCGCTGGAGCGGCTTTTCGAACTTCTCGCCGTGCCAGTGTTCGATGACGCGCGACCCGGAGGTGCCGAGGCCGAGGATGACGCGGCCGCCGCTGAGTTCGTCGAGCGTCGCGGCGGTCATCGCGAGGACTGCCGGGGAGCGGCCGAAGACGGGGGCGATGCCGGTGCCGAGCTTGATCTTGCTCGTCTGGAGGGCGATCTGGGTGAGGAGCGAGAACTGGTCGCGCCCCCAGGTCTCGGCCGTGAAGCAGGCTTCGACGCCAACTTCCTCGGCGATCTTGACGCGCTTGATGATCTCTTTGGTCTGTTCGGGGTTGCCAGCGAACCCGACGGTGACTGCCAGCCGCTTTGCCACGGTTGCCTCGATTCGTTTGTTCTTTCTAGAGTGGCCGAAGGCTAGCAAATGCAGGCGGGGGCGGCAAACGCGGGCGGCCGTTAGCGGGAGCGCCGCGCTCGCCGCACGCCCAGGATGGCCGCCGTGCTCACGGTCACGAGGACCAACGCGAGCGGGGCCTGCCACCAGGCGAAGGTGCGGTCGTTCGCGGCGCGCAGGGCGCTTGTGGTCAGGATGATGGCGATGACGGCGCCGGCAGCGAGCGTGAACTGGCGTTCGCGCAGGGACGGGTCGCCGCGGTCGAGCAACCAGGCGGCGATCGCGGGGTAGCCGGTCGCGGTCAGGTAGATCAGCCCGACGGCGATGGCGAAGAGCCAGCCCTGGTCCGTCGCGCCGCCAACGATGTGGAGGGCGAAGGCCGCCGCGAAGATCACGAAGGCGAGGACGAGGGCGCGGGCGGCGTGCATGGTTTCGAGGATACGGGACGCCCGGGTTGCGGGCAGTCAGGCCTGGAGGCTGCGGAGGAGGGCGACGGCGACGACCGCGGCGGTCTCCGCACGGAGGATGTGCGGGCCGAACGCCACCGTGAGCGCGCCGGCTGCTTTCGCCCGCGCGACTTCGGCTTCGCTGAAGCCGCCCTCGGGACCAATCGCGGCGATCACGCGTCCCCGCGCCGGGAGCAGTGGGACGGCTTCTTGCCAGGGCATCCCTCCCCGGGCGCCGATGACCAGCGGCGTCCGCAAGTGGTCGAGGAGACGGTCGAAGTGACCAGGCGCTTCGACGACGGGGAGGTAGAGCCGCCCGCACTGCTCCGAGGCTTCGACGGCGAGCCGGCCCCAGCGTTCGAGGCGGGCCGCGGAGGCGTCTTCGCCCCGGGCGGCGTGCTCGGTGACCAGCGGGCGGATGATGTCGGCGCCGGCCTCGGTGCACTTCTCCACGGCCCAGTCGAAGCGGTTGGCCCGGACCATCCCGCACCAGACCTCGACCGTCAGCAACGGCGGCGGCTCCTGCCGGACGAGTTCCTCGATGGTCGCGTGGACGCTCCCGCGGACGCTGCCTTCGACGCGGGCGCGCCATTCGCGGCCATCGCCGCCGAAGACGAGGAAGGTGTCCCCTTCGCGCAGGCGCATGACCGCGCCGAGGCGCCGCGACTGGTCGCCATCCAGGACCGTCCGGCCCGGGGTCGCATGCGGGAGGTAGAGGCGGGGGACGTGGGCCACGGGGGAATCGTACGCCGGGTCAGTCGAACCAGCGCATCTCGCCCGGTTCGAGGTCGACTTCGAACACCTGCCCGCGGGCCTCGACGGCGATGGTGCGGCGGCGGGAAGCGTCGTTGCGGACCTGGATGCGGCCACTGACCTGGCGCTGGAAGAGGCCGGCATAGCCCAGGTTGCCGGTGTCCCCGACCACGCGCGGCGTCGGCCCGGGCGCGGCCACCTGCCAGAGCGCGCCTTCGTGAGGCCGGAGCAGGATGTCGCCGGCGCCGATGACGCGGCCGTTCCAGGCGTCGAACCCGACCTCGCCCGGCTCCAGGTATTCGCTCACGACCACCCAGCGGGGCTCGTCCGACCAGTTGAGGATGCCGACCAGCGCGCGCCCATCTTCGAGCCGCGCCCGCCAGGCGGAAGCGACGGGCCCCTCCGAGGGGTTGACCGGCCGGGCGGCAACGCCTGTGGGCGGGAAGAGCGCGAGGGCGAGGTCCCGACGCCCGGGGCTGACGTTCGGGAGGTTGTCGCTGGCCACGACCATGCCACCGCTGAGGGCGATGCCCGTGGCAAGGAAGCGCACCTCGGCTTCGTTGAGGGCGGTGTCGGTGTCGCGGACGATGAGGCAGTCCGGGTCGTTCGCCCACCAGCGGCGGTGCATCCAGTTTCGCTGGAGGGTGAGGCGCATTGCGTGCTTCACCGAGGGGTTCGGGCCGTCCGCCCAGAGTTCCTTCACGTCGGGGCCGACACGCATGGCGTCGACGAGGCCGAGGGCGGGGCCGAAGTGGCAGGTGCAGCCGAGGATGAAGGTGCCGTCGCCCGCCTCGTCACGGATGATTTCGAGGCCGCGGCGGAGGTTCGCCGGGGCGGTGGTCCCGGGCGCGTGGTAGCGCACGGCGGCGGGCGAGCGGGCGGCGAAGGCGAGCGCGTCGAGCTTCAGGTACTCGTAGCCCCACTCCCCCACGACGGTGCGGACGACGTTGCGAAGCCACGCCTCGGAGGCGGGGTGGGTGCAGTCGAGGACGGCGCAGCGGCCCAGCCAGGTCTGGACGAAGACCGTCTCGCCCGCGTGGGTCTTCAGGGCCATCTCCGGGTGGTCGTGGAGGACGGCGGAATCTTCGTGCATGACGAACGGCGCCAGCCAGAGCCCGGGCTTGTAGCCAGCTTCCCGGATTCGCGCGGCGAGGGCCGCCATCCCGGATGGGAACTTCGCGTTCGGGGTCAACCAGTCGCCGGTGTGTGCCTGGAAGCCGTCGTCGATCTGAACGTACTCGGCCGGGTGGTGGTCCCGGGCCATCTCCTCCAGGTTCGCCACCACGTCGGCTTCGCTCACGCGGTTGTAGAAGTAGTACCAGCTGCACCAGCCGGTGGGGACGTGGCCGGGGACGCGGGCGTGCATCTCCTGGGCGGCGTCGGCGGCGTACGCCTCCATCTGGACCACGGGGTCGCGGCCGGTCGCGAGGAGCACGGGCGGCAGTTCGACCGACTCGCCGGGGGCCAGCTCGACGCCTTCGAGGTCGAAGACGAAGACGAGCGACATCAGGGTTTCGTCGCCCTCGTCCGTCTCGATCTCGATGTCGAAGAAGAAGCGGTCCATGCGGAGCGACCCGGCGACAAGCACGGGCTGGGCCTGCGACGGGAGGACGAGGACGACCTGTTCGCGGCTGACGTAGCGCCGCCCGCCGTCGTCGAGGGCGCGGACGGATGCGCCTTCGTAGCCTTCGGGCATGGGTTCGCCGAAGTTGCGGACGAAGGCGTCCGTCTGCATGTAGCGGCCCTGGAGCCATGCCCAGCCGGCGGCGGCCGAGAGCCCGAGGTCGGCGACGAGGCGGACGTCGCCCGGGCGGACGGCGGCGGCCGACTTGTTGGTGACGGTGTTCCAGAGGCGGCCGCGGGCGGGGTCAAAGCGCGTGCCGACGACGAGGCCGGGCGCGGCTTCGGCCGTGAGTTCGAGGTTCCAGGGGAGAGTCATTGCCGTCATTATCGCCGCCGGTAGGCTTCCCGCGCCCGTTCGAGGTCTTCGGGGGTGCCGATGTCGAACCAGGGGCCTTCCATCGGGACCGCGCGGACGCGTGCGCCGGACTCGACGAGGGCCGCGATCGCGCCGGGGAGTTCGTATTCGCCCCGGGCCGAGGGCTGGAGCCGCTCGATCTCCGGCCAGATGGAAGGCCCGAGGACGCCGAAGCCGGCGTTGTTCCAGCGAGTCGTCGAGGTCCCCTTCGGCGGCTTCTCGACCATGCGCGTGACCATGCCGTCTTCGCCGATGTAGACCGCGCCGCCGGCCCAGGGGTCGTCGACTTCGTTCACGGCGATGGCGGCGTCGGCCAGGCGCGAGGCGCGGATGACGTTGCGGTAGTTTTCGGGCCGGACGAGGATGTCGCCCCAGCCGAAGAAGAAGCGCTCCTCGCCGAGCCACTCCCGGGCGAGGGAGAGAGCCCGCGCGGTGCCTTCGAGCCGTTCCTGCCGCACATAACGAATCGCAAGCCCGGATTCGGCGCCGTTCCCAATCTCGGCCTCGAGAAGCTCGGCGTGGTGGCCGGTGACGATCGTGACCTCTTCGATCCCGGCCCGGGCGAGCCCCGAAAGGACGCGGGCGATGATCGGCATGCCGCCGACGTCGAGGAGCGGCTTCGGGTAGTTGGCGGTGATGGCGCCGAGCCGCGTCCCCCGCCCGGCGGCAAGGAGGACGGCCGTCGTGGTCACAGCAGGGAGAGGCCGCCCGAGGCCCGGACTTCGAAGGCGGGGCCGCCGGTGGCCGCTTCCGCGGCGGCGATCACGGCCGCGACCGAGGCTGGCGCGCAGGCGGCGACGGCGAACCCCCCGAAACCGGCGCCGGTCAGCCGCGCCCCGAATGCTCCCGCCTTGCGCATGGCAGCGCAGATGCGGTCGAGGGCCGGGGTGCTGCAGCGGAAGTCCTCGCGGAGGCTGTTGTGGGACTCGTTCAGGAGGCGGCCGAAGGCGGCGAGGTCGTTCGCTCGGAGGGCGGCCTCGGCTTCGTCCACGCGGACGGCTTCGGCGAGGATGTGGCGGGCGAGGCGCTTCACCGGCACCTTCGTCCGCGTGTCGAAGCGGTCGGCGGTGAGCTGGACCAGCCGCTCGAGTTCGACCCCGGCGCCGTGGGCGGCCTCCTGGGGCGACATCCGCTCGGGCAGTTCGTCCACGAGGATGTCGACCACGTCCACGTCCGCGACTTCGCAGAGCCGCGGCGGGGCGCCGATGTCGAGACCCACGCTGTCGGCGAGCATGGCCGCCGCTATCCGGGCGCCGACCACGCGTTCGTTGTAGGAGTCACGGGCGGAGGTGCCCTTTGGGGCCGCCTCGCCGGAATAGGCGACGACGAGGGCCAGGCCCGGGGGCAGCGGCACAGCCCGTCGCGCCGGAGGGTCGAAGTCGATCCGGAGGGCGGTGCCGGCTTCGGCGAAGACGATCACTTCCTGGTCCATGCCGCCGGTTTCGACCCCGACGTGGCGCTCGGCGACGATCGCGCGCTGGACGATGGCCTCGCGGTCGAGCCCGGCGGCCCAAGCGTGGTTCAGGGCTTCGAGGAGGCCGCAGGTGAGCGCCGACGACGAGCTGAGGCCGCCCTCCCCAGGGAGGTCGCCGTCGACGAGGATTCGGGCGCCCGTTCCGGGGGCAGCGGCCGTGATCTCCGTGAGCGCGCCGGCGAGGTATCGATGCCAGGGCGCGCTCACGCCGGCGTTCGGGTGTTGCCGGTCGAGGGCCGCGTCGCCCTCGAACGCTCCCGAAGCCGCCTCGACCATGCCCTCTGGCCCCGGCCCGGCGGCGATGAGGAGGGCGCGATCGATGGCGATCGGCAGCACCGGGAGGCCAGAGTAGTCGGTGTGTTCGCCAATCAGGTTGACGCGCCCGGGAGCGCGGACGACGACCGTCGGGTCTTCGCCGAAGCGCAGGCGGAAGGCGGTCCGGATGGAGTCAGGGGAGGGGGTGGGCACGGTTCGAATGTAACAGGTTCACCGCTTCGGGAACCGCGTGGTCCACCGGCTTGCCACTCCGCCGCGGCTGCCGGCTGCTACGCCTTCGGGCGCTCGCCGTAGCTGACCGCAAGCCCGGCCCGTGCGTCGGATTGGATGCCGTACTGGGGGATGGGGTAGCGGAGGCCGTTGGACGCCAGCCGGGTCATCCCCGCGATCGCCTTCGGCAGGTACTTTGGCGGCAGCGCCATCAGGAGCTCGTCGTCGAGCACGCCTCCGTAGCGCCGCTCCGCGAAGCAGGGGATCGAGAGGCTGGGCTGGCCCGTCGCCAGTGCCCGGCCCCACGAGTCCGCGCAGGAAGACTCGCCCACGACGCTCCAGTCGAACTTACGGTAGCCGCTCCACTGGAGGCCGTTGATGAAGAGGATCATCTGGCCGGGGGTCGCGTAGATCAGGCAGATGTCGGGCGGGTCGAGGCGGCCTGAGGTGAGCGGCGAGACGGCCATCGCCTGGAAGCGGCCGTCGGGGACGGTGTCCATCGCGTGCTGGTGTGCGGACGAATCCTCGAGTGTTTCGAACCAGACGCCGGCCATGCCGCGCCCGGAGAGCCAGGCCTCGTCCCGCGGGTGAAGGCCGATGACGGCGCCGCACTGCGCTCCCACGAGGTCGTCGTTCGTGATCCCGACGGTCCAGCCGAGGCGGGCCGCCTGGGCGACGATCTGGTCGGTCGTGTGGATGGACTGCGGGCGGCGAATCCGCGGGACCGCCTCCATCTCGGCGACGGTCGCGTACAGCTTCATGCCGATGGGCGTGGTTTTCAGGCGGAGGAGCCCGTTGAGGTCGTCGACGATCTGCTTCCAGTCGTAGCTGGCGGGTTCTTCGACGGCGATGTCGGAGGAGGAGATGAGCGACACGGCAGGCCTCCCGGTGGTGTGGCCCGATGATAGCTGCCCCGGCGGGGCGCGTCCTACACTGCCGGGATGAGCATCAGGGCGGTGTTGTTCGACGTCGGCGGGCCGATCGATACCGAGGTCGAGCACGAGCGCCTCATCGACATCGACATCCGGGCGGCGCTGGCGGCTGAAGGCGTGGTCGTGAGTGGCGCGGATTTCCTCGCGGCGAACGATTGGGCGGTAGAGTCGTTCGCGCCGAACGCCTACACGGCGATCATGTTCCGCCTCGCGGGCGGCGATGCCGTTGTGGCCGCGAGGGCGTACGCGTGGTTGTCGGCCCGCTCGGAACAGCGTCGGCGAGCGCGCAGCGGGCTCGAACTGCGGCCGGGTGTGGCGGATCTCCTGCGGGCACTGCATGGCCGCGGAGTGCTGTTGGGGCTGGCGGCGAACCAGCCGGCGGCTGCCGTGGACGACCTCGACCGGCTTGGGCTCGGGCGCCTGTTCCACCACCGCCAGGTGTCGGCCCACCACGGGTTCCGCAAGCCCGACCCCCGGCTCTTCCTTGCCGCGCTGGATGACCTTGAGGTCGCGCCCGCTGAGACGGTGATGGTCGGCGACCGCGTGGACAACGACATCGCCCCGGCGCGATCGCTTGGGATGGAGACGGTGCTCTTCAGGACCGGCCGTCACATTCGCCAGCAGCCCCGTTCGTGGGAAGAGGCGCCGCACCATGAGGTCGGGGACGTCGCCGGACTGGAACGCGTGCTCGCCGCGATGCTGCCCCGGCTGTGAGGCGAGCCGGCGGAGGATACCAGCACAAACGACCAGCCCCCGGTAGACTCGGCCCATTCGCACCAACCACGAACGAAGGGTGGACCGCCATGAACTACGTCCGTTTTCGCCGAAGTGATGGGACCACAGGCGCCGGGGTGCTCGAAGGCGCCAGCATCGCCGTGGTGCGCGAACCGTTCTGGGAGCGGACTGAGCGCACGGGCGAGTCGCTGCCGCTGGCGTCGGTCCGGCTCCTCCCGCCCTGCGAGCCGCGATCCATCGTCTGCGTCGGCCTCAACTACGCCAGCCACCTCGGCGGCCGCCCGGTCCCGGACCCGCCGACGCTGTTCCACAAGCCGCTTTCGAGCATTGCCGGGCCGGGCGACGACATCGTCCTGCCGCCGGACGCCGGCCGCGTCGACCCGGAAGGCGAGATCGTCATCGTCATCGGGCGGAAGGTGAGCCGGGCGACACGCGAAGAGTCGTTGGCGGCCATCTTCGGGTACACCTGCGGCAACGACGTCTCCGCGCGCGAATGGCAGAGCAAGGACGGCCAGTGGTGGCGGGCGAAGGGCAGCGACACCTTTGGCGTCTTCGGACCGAGCATCGTCACCGGGCTCGACTACGACAAGATCGACCTCCACACGCGCGTCAACGGGGCCGAGGTCCAGCACGGGCGCTCGGACGAACTCATCCTCGACATCCCCGAGATCGTCCGCTACGTGAGCGCGGTGATGACGCTCGTCCCGGGCGACATCATCTACACAGGCACGCCGGGCAGCCCCCAACGGCTCAAGCCGGGCGACGTGGTCGAAGTCGAAATCAGCGGTTCCGGGGTCCTTCGCAACAGCGTGCGGGCGTAGCGGCGCTCAGAGCGGGCAGATGTCGCGATAGGTCCGGGGCGGGTTCGCGTACCCGTAGTCGAACATCTCCCGGACGTAGTCGGGGATGCCCTGCGTTGCGAGGTAATCGGTGACGGCGAGGCAGGCGCCGTGGACGGTCTGACGCTCCTGGAAGCCCCGGCGGAAAGCCTCGGCGGCGTTCACGAAGAGCTGGTCCTTGCTCAGGCGGATGACGTCATCCAGCTCGGCGTTCGCGTCCTCGTTGCGAGCGGCCGCGGACACGGCGATGCGGAAAAGGGCATAGCCGGCCAGCGCAGGTTGTCCGGGGGCGCGGCCTGCTTCGGCTTTCCAGTCTTTCAGGTCCTTGTTGGCAATGGCGGCGGCGTACGCGGCGGAGGCCTGTTCGAACTTGCCCCCGAGAAACAGAGCGTCGGCGTCGAGGATGGCGTGATAGAGGTAGACGGCCGGGTCGGGTTCGGTCTTGAGGATGGTGTAGCGCGAGTTCGTGTAGCTGTAGGTGATGGTCACCGAGCGCGTTGGCCCGGCCCCCACGGTCCCGAGGCGCCCGCCGCGGACGACGAGGCGGCTGAGCCCCTTCTCTCCCTGCCACTCGGCCCGTTCGAGGTTGTCGATGGCGTTTGCGGGGCCGGCGTCGCGCCAGGCGCTCCCGTCCCAGTGCTCGACCCGGACCGTGCTGGCGCAGTTGCTGGCGCCGCAGCTCGTCGTGAGGAAGACCAGCTCGGCGGCGATGTCGCCGGTGCGCTCGGAGATCCCGAAGATCGCCCGGCCGAGGTCGCCGCGGTCGGCGTCGCCGTCGACCGGGAAGGTTTCGAACTTCCCGGTCGCCGCACGGCGGACGAGCACGGCCCCCGGCGTTGGGTTGCGGCTGTCCTGTTGGGCGATGCGGACGAGGTAGGCGTGGTCGGGCTTGCCGTCCCCGTCGACGTCGCCGGTGGCGCAAGTCGCGTCCCAGCCGGACTTCAGTGCCGCGGGGCAGGGGTCAGAAGCGGTGGCCGGGATCGCGCGTTCGAGCACCTTCACAGCGGCCGCGGGGTCGGTGACGACGGAGGCGAAGGGGTCCGGGGTCGGCGAGGGCGAAGGCGTCTCCGCGGCGCTCGTCGCGGACGCGCCCGGCGGCGGCGTGGACGTGGCCGGCGGGGCAGCCGAACCTCCCCGGCAGGCGGCGACGATGAGTCCAGCGAAGAAGACCGCCGTGAGACGGGTCATGGTTTCTTGGAAAGGTAGTCCTCTGCCCCCCAGCCTTCGCCGGTCCCGATCTTCACCTTCCACCAGGTCAGCCCGTCGGCCGTGGACGGCCCGCCCGTGATTGCGAGCGTCTCGCCGTCCTTCAGGCACTCGATGGCGTCGTTGTTGCGGCCGGGGGCGACCCGGATGTTGAGGCAGTCGCCCGTCCCGGTGACGACGGCGAAGTCACCCGGGCGGAACTTCCCGGTGGCGGCCGGCGTCCCGGCGGTGGTGGGGCTGGCGCCCGGCGTGCGCGTCCCTACGGTCGCGGACGCGTTGGGCGTGCCGTCCGCGGTGGGCTGGGGAGTCACGGTCGTGGTCACGGCCGGGGTGCCGTTGTCGTCGCCACCGCCGAGCTGGTCGAAGGCCCAGACGACGCCGAACGCGACGCCGACGGCGATGAGGGCCGCGACCGGGACATACCAGAGCCCGAGGATGCCGTGGCGGCCGTAGATCTTCGGGAGCGGCTTCGGGCCCCCGGCCTGTGGCGAAGGCGGCGCCGGGACATAGCGTTTCGGCGCAGACGGCGGGTGCAGCGGTTCTGGTGGCGGCGGTTCGCGGCGGACGAAACGGGTGGGTTCCTGGGTGCGCCCGGGCGGGGGCAGGGGGAGCGGCGCCGTCCCCCCGATCGCCGCGGGCGGGGTGGCGCCGATGACCGCGTCGCCATCGTCCCCGGCTTCGGATCCCGGCGGCAGAAGGCCCTCGGCCGGCTTTTGGGGTTTGAGGATTCGGGTGCCCTCGGCCGGGTGCGGGGGCGCCATCACCGTCTCGCGGTTATCGTAGGCGATGGCGACGGGGCGTGCCTCGTGGTCGGTGTGGGTGGCGCAGCCGTCGTTCTTCACCCAGCAGCCCGGGTGGTGGAGGACGTCGCAGCCGGCGCAGCGAAGCACCGCCTCGCCGCTGTTAAAGGCGCGATTGCAGAGCGGGCAGAAACGTTGCGGATGGCTGGTCAAACTCGCTCCCGGGCCACATCCAGAGTATCACGGCCCGAGGGGCCTCCATCAAATTACTCGCACGCTTCCTGTGTGACGAACTTCACCTTCCCGCGGCCAGCAGGCGGTCGACTTCGGCGCGCGACGGCAACGACGGGCTGGCGCCGTGGCGAGTGGCCGCCAGCGCCCCGGCCGCGTTCGCCCGGCGGACCGCCTCCGGCAGGGCCACCCCCTCCGCGATGGCGACTCCGAGGGCCCCGCAGAAGGCGTCGCCGGCCCCGACGCTGTCGACCGCGTCCACCGGGAAGGAGGCGACCGCTGTCGCGCCGTGGCGGTCGGCAACCACGGAGCCCTCGGCGCCGAGGGTCACCACCGCGAAGCGGACGGCCCCGCCGACGAACGCGCGGGCCTGGTCGCGGGGGTCCCTCGTCGACCCCGGCGCCAGGGCGGCGGCCTCGACTTCGTTCGCGACCACGCCGGTCACGGCATCGAGCAGGCCCGGCGGGAGTGGCGCGACCGGGGCCGTGTTGAGGATGACAGGCACGCCGGCCTCGACGGCGATCGCCACCGCTTCGACGACCGCATCGAGCGCCACTTCGAGCTGGAGCAGGAGCAGGTCCGCCCCGCGGATCGCCGCAGCGGCGGCGCGGACGTGTCCCGGGGTGATCACCAGGTTCGCACGCGGGACCGAGACGATGCTGTTGCCGCCGTCGTCGTAGACCAGGGGGATGGCGACGCCCGTCCCGAGCAGGGGGTCGACGCCGAGGTGGGTGCGGTCGACGCCCTCGCGGTCGAGGAAGGTGGCGATCTCGTCGCCAAAGGGGTCGGCGCCGATGCGGCCGATGAGCGCGACGGCGGCGCCCTGGCGGCGGGCGGCGACCGCCTGGTTCAGCCCCTTGCCGCCGATCGCCGTCGCGAACCCGCTGCCGAAGACCGTCTCGCCGCGCTCCGGGTGGCGGGGAACGCGGGCGACGAGGTCCATCATGCAACTGCCGAGGACGGCGATCCGGGCGGGCGGCATGGCCCGAGCTTAGCGCAGTCTGGCCGGGGAGCGCGCGCGGGGGTAGCCTTCGGCAATGACTACCCGCGTCCTTGGAGTGAATGGCAGCCTGCGGGCGGGGAGCACCGCCGACCGCATCCTCCGCTTCGCCCTTTCCGTGTTCGAAGGCAACGGCGCCCACTGCGAGTCGTTCGAGATCGGTTCGCTGCCGTTGCTCGATGGGCGGCCCGACGACCAGTACCCGGCGACCGTCGGCGCCTGGCGGGCGGCGGCAGCGGCGGCAGACGCCCTCCTGCTGGTGGTCCCTTCGTACCACGGGGCCATGCCCGGCGGCCTCAAGAACGCCCTCGACTTCCTCGAGCACCCCCACGCCGGCGGCAAGCCCTTCGCCATTATCGGCGCGGCCAACGGCGACGCCGAACCAGGCGTGACCGACGCCACCCGGGTGATGCGCCACATCGGCGGGATTGCCGCCGTCCCGGACGTGGTCATCTCCCGCGCTTCCCAGCACTGGGGGGACGGCGACACGCCCGCGAACAAGGGAGTGGCCATCGCGATCGGCAAGGTGGCGGAGGACCTCGTCGCGCTCTGCAAACTCCGGGCCGCCGGGCGGCTCCCGCAACCGTGAACGCGCCCCACCCCCGGGACGAGGACGAGTTCCCGGTTTCGCCCGGACCGGACGAGATCGCGACCGGCCGCCCGCCGGGCTGGTTCTGCCCCGACTGCGGCCAGGTGCTGGCTTCCGGCGTCCGCGGCGGCCACAAGTACCCCTTCTGCACGAACTGCGGCTTCGTCCGGTACCGGAACCCGATCGTCGGCGTCGCCGTGGTGGTGCGCGATGGCGACGGCCGCGTGCTCATGGGGCAGCGGGCGACGGGCGACTACGCCGGGCTCTGGTGCATCCCCTGCGGCTACGTCGAATGGGACGAGGACGTGCGCGACGCGGCCCGGCGCGAGTTCGCCGAAGAGACCGGCCTTGAGGTCGCGATCGGCCCGGTGGTCGCCGTCCATTCGAACTTCCACAACGCCCGCCAGCACACGGTCGGCATCTGGTTCGAAGGCACCCCTGCCGGTGGCAATCTCCACCCCGTCGACGGCGAGTTCACCGCCCTCGCCTACGTCAACCCGGCCGAGCCGCCGGAGCTCGCCTTCCCGACGGACGCCCTGGTGCTCGACCAGCTCGCCCGGGGGCGGCGGCTCCTGTGACCGCCGCCGAGGCCCTGGCCCGCGAGCTGCGCGACCTCGCCGTGGCAGTGGCCGAAGAAGCGGGGGAGCTCCTTCGCGCCCGTCTGCTCGAGGCTCGTGTCGCCATCGAGACCAAGTCCACCCCCACCGACATGGTCAGCGAAGTCGACCGCGAGTCGGAGGAGCTGGTGGTCGGGCGGCTGCTGGCGGCGCGCCCCCGGGACGCGATCCTGGCGGAGGAAGGGTCGGGGCGCGAGGGGACATCGGGCGTGCGCTGGCTGATCGACCCCCTCGATGGCACGACGAACTACCTCTACGGTTACCCCGTCTTCGCTGTCTCGATTGCGGCGGAACTCGACGGCGCGATGGTGGCGGGAGCCGTCCACGACGCCGCCCGCCGCGAGACGTACGCGGCCGCGTTGGGCGCCGGGGCGACCTGCGGCGGCAAGCCCATCGCCGTCTCGCCGCAGACCGAGCTCTCGAAGGCGCTTGTCGGCACCGGCTTCGGTTACGAGCCGGGACGGCGGGCACAACAGTCAGCCGTGCTCGCCCGGATCCTGCCCTCCGTCCGCGACGTCCGCCGCAGTGGTTCCGCGGCGCTCGACCTCTGCTTCGCCGCCCGCGGCCGGATCGACGTCTACTACGAGGGTCCCCTGGCGCCGTGGGATGTCTCGGCGGGGGCGCTCATCGTCCGCGAAGCGGGTGGACTGACGGCGGGCTACCGTGGCGGCATTGTCGCGGCAGGCCCGGGGGTTTTCGAAGCGTTCCGCGCGCTCCTCGGGGACTAACGCACGCGGGAGATGCGCGACGGGGGCCAGTACCGCCAGCGGACCCGGCCGGCTGCCGCTCCTGGGGGAAGCGCGCCGAACTGTCGGCTGTCTGTGCTCTCGGCCGGGTTGTCTCCGAGCAACCACGCGGCCCCGTGAAGGTCGATGTGGTCGACGCGTTTCACGATTTCGCGCTCGGGCGCGCGCGGGTCGCGGCCGAGGATGACGTCGCCGGGCCGTGGGCGGTAGTCGCGGAAGGGCCCGCGGTCGACGACGACCCAGTCCCCCGGGGCCAGGGTGGGGAGCATGCTTCCGCCCTCGATTGCGACACGGAGGAAGCGCCACCGCGCCCACGCGACAGTCGCCGCGCTGATCGCGACGGCGAGGAGAATGGCGCCCGCGAACGGAAACGGGGGAGTGCGGTCACCCGTGCTCCCCCGTCGGTTCGCCATCGTCGTTGTGGCGTTAGCTGGCGCGGTAGAAAGCGACGTCACGGTTCTTCGTCGCCCAGAAGATCTTGTGGACCTCTTCGATGGCCGCGAGGAGAGCCTCACCGTTGGCCGGGTCGCTCTCGGTCTTGTTCTTGGAACAAAGCTTGGCGGCCTTCCAGAAGGTGTCGTGGAGGTTCGGGTACTTCTCGAGGTGCTCCGGCTTGAAGTAGTCGTGCCAGAGGATGTCGAGTTCCTTCTTGGCGAGCTCGGCCTGCTGCTCCTTGATGGCGATGAAGCGGCCGCGCGTGTTCTGGGTGGCGAGGTCCTGGCCGTCGCCGAGGGCCGCGAGCTTCTTCTCCATCGAGAGGACAGCTTCGGCGGCGATCCGGGCGGAGGCAGGGTCATAGACGCCGCAGGGGCCGTCGCAGTGAGCGAAGGCGACGCGGGAAGGGCGGAGGATACGGCTGACGAGGTTCATGTGGGTGATCTCCTTCTCTGGGGCCGCCCGTGGTGGGACGGTGGCGGTTCAGCCCGACTAGTATAGGGTGGGTCCACCCCGCCGCGACAACGCCCGGCGCCTCCCGGCGTGCTTGCTTTGCATCTTCAGGCGGCGGCGGCTACCCTTGGTATTCGACCTTCGAAATACACCGGCTGGTACGTCCTGACACATGGCTAACAACAAGTCCGCAATCAAGCGGTGGCATCAGTCCATCAAGCGCCGCGACCGCAACCGCGCTGTCCGTTCGGCGACTCGCTCCGCGATCCGCAACCTCCGGGAGATCGCGACGTCCGCCGACAGCGCGACCGCCGCGACCGCGCTCGGCGCCGCCTACTCGGCCCTCGACCGCGCCGCCAAGAAGGGCGCGATCCACACGGGCAAGGCCGACCGCACGAAGCGCCGCCTCGCCGCGCTGGTGGCGAAGAAGGCCTCTTAGCCCGCTCAGCCCGTATCTGGTTTGTCCCGAAGCCCCGCCGAGCGGGGCTTTTTCGTGTGCCATGGTTGGCTGTCGGCTGTCGGCTGTCGGCTGTCGGCTGTCGGCTGTCGGCGGTCGGGACGAACGTGGAGGCTGGCGCGGGGCATAGGCGGCAGGAGGTGCGGCCACGGGGGGCCGCGGCTACGGTTCTTGTGACACGGCCAGCCGTGGGTGGAGTGCCACCCGTACCGCGACGGGGACGGAGCGGCGGGGCTTCGCCTGGCACACCCATTTCCCGCGAGAGGCGACAGGTTCGCCAGGGCAGGGGAGGGTTCGCCCCCCGGGCGGGCAGGCCCGGGACGAACGTGGAGGCTGGCGCGGGGCGTAGGCGGCGTGCGGTGCGGCCACGGGGGGCCGCGGCTACCGGTCTTGTGACACGGCG
Source organism: Chloroflexota bacterium (assembly GCA_016234445.1). Lineage (GTDB taxonomy): Bacteria > Chloroflexota > Dehalococcoidia > Tepidiformales > Tepidiformaceae. The sequence goes on from JACRBT010000018.1 coordinate 41,817, forward strand.
AGCCGTGGGTGGAGTGCCATCCGCACCGCGACGGGGGCGGAGCGGCGAGGGATCGCCTGGCACGCCCTTTCCGGCGAGAGGCGGCACGTCCGCCGGCGCAGGAGGACCCACGCCCGCCAGTGTGAGGTTGTTCACAGAGAACTTGATGTGAATATTGAAAATCTTAAGTTTGCACTTGACAATGACTCCAAGTCGGCCGAAGATAACCTCATCAAGCCCAAAGGAGGGCAAGGCAGTGAACCAGATCCCCTTCGCACTCATCGAAACCTGGTCGGCCGACTTCGTCGCCGAACGCGTCGACTCCGCCCGTAACTACCACGATGGCGGGACCTCCACGTCCCTCACCGTCCTCGCCGCCGTGGCCAGCCGCCTTGAGCGGATGGCCGCTGCTGTGGAAGGATGGGCGCGCGGCAAGGCCGACACTACGTCGAACCCCGGACACCCGGCCGCCGCCCGGTAGGAGAACATGGCCCGTTTCGTCGGAAGCTGCCCCAGTTGCGATAGCCCGATGTACGTCAGGCGGCTCGAATGCGCCTCCTGTGGCACCGGCGTCGACGGCCGTTTCGATGCGGGCCTCCTCGCTCGCCTCAGCCGCGAACAGCTCGGATTCGTCGAGGTCTTCCTTCGGGCGCGGGGCAAGATCAAGGACGTCGAGGAAGAACTCGGCATCTCCTACCCCACGGTGGTCGCCCGCCTGAACGACGTCCTCGTTTCCCTTGGCTACGAAGCCGGCGAGGATCCGCGTGACGCCGAACGACGGCAGCGCGTCCTCGATGACGTCGCGAACGGCCGGATCACCGCCGCCGACGCAGCCGAGCAGCTTCGTGCCCTTGGAGGCCGCGATGGCTGACGCAGACGACGACCTCCGCCGCGCCCGCGACGAGGCCCAGAGAGCCCGGGAAGAGGCCGACCGCCTTCGCAACGAAGCCCGCGACCTCGCCCGGCGGCTCTCCCGCGAAGCCCGCGACCGCAGCCGCGAGGAGCGAACTCGCTCGCGCGAAGAACGCGAGCGCGCTCGGGAAGAACGCGACCGTTCACGCCACCACCACGGCCCCGGTGCTTTCCCCTTTGGCCCCGGCGGACCGACCCCGCCCCGGGTGCCCGGGAGCGGCGAGAGCAACTCCAGCGACGGCGTCCGCGTCGAGAATGCGTTCGCCTTCGAAGGCGTCCGCGCCGTGGTCATCGACCAGACCGCGGGGCGGCTGACGGTCCGCCCTTGCGCCCCGGGCGAAACCCCGGGAGTGACGGCCAGCGGCGGCAGAACTGCCCCACGCCTCGACGTCCAACGCGACGGCGACCGCCTGATCGTCGAAGTGAAGCTGCTGAAAGGCTGGCTCTTCCGTCGCAAGCAGGGCGCGACCACCGTAGTCCGCCTGGGCGAGGGCTTCGCCACCCTGAAAGTGAACCTTGGCTACGGCAACCTCGAACTCCGCGGCCTTGCCTGCGACTCGATGAAGGTGGACGTGGGCGCGGGCGAACTTCAGGCCTACGGGCTCGCGGCGGCGCTCGACGCCGACCTCGGGGCGGGCAAGATCGCCATCCACGACCACGTGGGCCTGGCGAAGTGCGACACCGGCACGGGCGACGTCCTCCTCGACGTCGCTGGCGTGGCCGAGGGCGACTACCGCGTGGACGTGGGCATCGGCCGGGCGGAAGTCCGGCTCGCGCCCGGGGGAGGCCCCGTCCATGTGAGCGCGAACAGCGGCATCGGCCGTGCCCGCGTCGACGTCCCGAACGGCCCCGAGAATGCGCCGACGCGGGTGAAGGCGACGAGCGGCATCGGCGAGGTGGTCGTGCGCCATCGAAGCCCCGGGGGGGAACCTGCCCGGCCGCCCGCGACCGCGAAGCCCCAGCGAGGCGCTCCCCGGGCCGCCGCGGCCGCCGCCCAGCGCAGCCGCGAAGCGGAGCAGTTCCGCGTCCTCCAGCTCCTCGAACAGGGCCGGATCTCCTCGCAGGACGCGGCCGAACTGATCGCCGCGCTCCAGGGCGCCGCGCCGCCGGTGGGCGACGAAGAAGAAGCTCCAGGCGAGGAAACGCCGCCTTCGACGCCGTCTCTCGATTAGGGCGGTGCCCCGGTCACGGTCGCGGTGCGGGATGTTCCTAACGCGGGAATCTGTACAATATTCCTAGCGATATCCGCGCCCACGCGACCGCGGCGGCCGCCAGCCACGGCGGGCGGCCACCAGCTTCCCAAAGGCCACGCATGACCTCGATCGAGCCTACCCAGAACGTCCGCCCCATCGGCATCGAACAGGAGATGCGCTCCTCGTACCTCGACTACGCGATGAGCGTGATCGTCGCGCGCGCCCTCCCGGAGATCCGCGACGGTCTCAAGCCGGTTCAGCGCCGCATCCTCTGGGGCGCCTACGACACCGGCGCCCGCGCCGGCACGGGCTATCGCAAGTCGGCCGGGATCGTCGGCGAAGTCCTCGCCCGCTATCACCCCCACGGCGACGGCCCGGTCTACGAAGCCCTCGTCCGCCTGGCCCAGGACTTTTCCCTCCGCTACCCGCTCATCGACGGCCAGGGCAACTTCGGCAGCGTCGACGGCGACCCCCCGGCGGCCATGCGCTACACCGAGGCGCGGATGGCGCCGATCGCCGAGGAGCTCCTCGCCGACATCGACCAGAACACGGTCGACTTCAACGACAACTACGACGGCCGCCACAAAGAGCCGGCCATCCTCCCGTCGCGCATCCCGAACCTGCTCCTCAACGGGTCGTCGGGCATCGCCGTGGGCATGGCCACGAACATCCCGCCGCATCACCTCGGCGAAATCTGCGACGCCATCGCCATGCTCATCGACACCCCGGAGTCGACGCTCGACGACCTCCTGAAGGTGGTGAAAGGCCCGGACTTCCCGACCGCCGGGATCGCCCTCGTCGGCAAAGACAGCGAGCAGGTGCGGCTGGCCTATGGCGAGGGCCACGGCCGGATCACGATGCACGCCCGCACGTCGATCGAAGAGAGCGCCCGCGGCGGCCGCACTTCCATCATCGTCACCGAGCTGCCCTACCAGGTGAACAAGGCAACCCTCATCGAGAAGATCGCCGACCTCGTCCGCGACAAGAAGATTGAGGGCATCTCCGACCTTCGCGACGAGTCCGACCGCAACGGCATGCGGATCGTCATCGACTTGAAGAAGGACGGTTCGGCCGCCCAGATCAAGAACATGCTCTTCAAGCACACGGCGATGCGTTCGACGTTCGCCGTGAACATGATGGCGATCGTCGATGGTTCGCCGCGGAGGGTGGGCCTCAAGCTCGCGCTCCAGCTGTTCATCGACCACCGGCGCGTCGTCATCCGCCGCCGGACGGAGTTCCAGCTTGAGAAAGCGCGCGACCGCGAGCACGTCCTCGCCGGCTTGCTCAAGGCGATCGACATGTTGGACCAGGTAATCGCCACCATCCGTGCCTCGGAGTCGGCGGCGAACTCGCTGGAACTGCTGCAGGGCCAGGGTCTCGTCCCTGCCGAACGGCTCCCCCAGGGCGCGCCCCGGCCGATCGCCCGGCTCGCCGTGGCCAACCCCTTCGACTTCACCGAGATCCAGGCGCGGGCCATCCTCGACATGCAGCTGCGCCGCCTGGCCGCGCTCGAACGCAACGCCCTCATCGCCGAGTACCAGGAAGTCATCGAGAAGATCGCGTACCTCGAAGACCTCCTCGCGAACCCCCGGAAGATCGACTTCCTGATCAAGGACGACATGACCGACCTGAAGAAGAAGTACGGCGACCTCCGCCGCACCGAGATTGTCGAGGCCGACCCCGAGGACTTCCGCGAAGAGGACCTGATTCCCCACCAGGACTCCGTCATCACCCTCAGCATCCGCAACTACATCAAGCGCATGCCGCTGGAAGAGTTCCGGATGCAGAAGCGCGGGGGCCAGGGATCCAAGGGCGCCCCGACCCGCGAAGAAGACGCGGTCATGAAGCTCGTTGTCTGCGACACGCACGACAACCTCCTCTTCTTCACCGACCGCGGGAAGGTCTACCACCTCCGCGCCTACGACATCCCCGACACGAAGAAACAGGCGAAGGGCCTCCCCATCGTCAACCTCATCGAGGTGGACCCGGGCGAACGCGTCACCACCATCCTGATGGTCAAGAGCTACGAGAAGGACTTCATCCTCCTCGCGACCCGGCTCGGCGAGATCAAGAAGACCCTCCTGAAGGAGTTCGAGGTGGTCCGGCGCGATGGCAAGATCGCGATGGACCTGGCAGCGAACGACTCGCTGATCGCCGCCCGCATGGCCACGAACGAAACGACCGTGCTCCTGGTTTCGAGCGAGGGGCAGGCGATCCGCTTCAAGATCGACGATCTTCGGTCGGCCAGCCGCACGAGCGGCGGCGTCCGCGGGATGAAGCTGGCGACGGGCGGCTACATCGTCGGCGTCGAGACCACCGACGACGGCGAGGAGATGCTGATCATCTCCGAGCGCGGCTTCGGGAAGCGCACCCGCCTGGACGAATACCCGGTGCAGGGCCGCGGCGGCCAGGGCGTGAAGACGCTCAACATCACCGACAAGACCGGCAACGTCGCCGCCTGCCGGGTGGTGGGCGCGAGCCAGGAACTGCTCCTCGTCTCGCGCGACGGCGTCGTCATCCGCACCAGCGTCGACTCTATCAGCCGGATCGGCCGGATCGCGCAGGGCGTGACGGTGATGCGAGTGGGCGAAACCGACCAGGTCGCCTCCATCGCCGCCTTCACCATGGCCGACGAGAAACCCGCCCGGAAGGGGAAAGACGGCGCCGCCCAGCCGGAGCTGCTCTAAGCCCGGGATCGGGCGCCCGGTTTCCCCGCCCCGCCGCAGCCGGTGCGGTACCATCGCCCACGGAGGTGACCGGTGGGAGACACGTATCTGCAGCTTGGCGGCCTGGTGGCCGTTGTCATCCTGGTGGCGGCCAATGGGCTGTTCGTCGCGACTGAGTTCGCCTACGTGGCCGTCCGCCGGACGCGCATCGAGCAGCTTGCTTCCCAGGGGCACACCCGCGCGCGTCTCCTCCTCGCCTCGCTCCACGACCTCGACAACTACATCGCGGCCACCCAGCTCGGCATCACCATGTCCAGCCTGGCGCTGGGCTGGGTGGGCGAACCCGCCCTGGCCCATTTCATCGAGCCGCCGGTGGAAGCGGCCGTCGGCAGCTGGGCGGCGACGGCAGTCGCCCACACGACCTCGGTCGTCATCGCCTTCACCCTCATCACGACCCTCCACATCGTCCTCGGGGAGCTTGCCCCCAAGACGCTCGCGCTCCAACGCTCCGAAGGGACGGCACTGGCCGTTGCGGCGCCGATCGCGATCTTCAACCGCGTCTTCCGGCCGTTCATCTGGGTGATGAACGCGCTCGGGCGGCTGGTGATCCGGCCTCTCGGGATCACCCCCGCGGGCGAACACGAAACCAACCTCCCCGTCGAGGAGCTGGAGCTGGTCATCGAGGCGAGTGCCCGGGCGGGGCTGCTCTCGACTTCGGAGCTGCTCATCGCGCGGCGGGCGCTCGAATTCGGCGCGATCCAGGCGGACCAGATCATGGTGCCGCGGACGGAGCTGATCGCGTTCGACTCGGAGGACTCGCTCGACGACATCCTTGCCGTCGTCGACGGGACCCAGCACTCGCGCTACCCCGTCTTCGAAGGCGACCTCGACCACATTCTCGGGATCCTCGAAGTGAAGGATCTGTTGAAGCTGGTCCACGCCGGCGGGCGCGACTGGCACACGGTTGTCCGGCCCGCGGCGGCGATCCCCGAGTCCGTCAGCGTCGAAGTGGCGGTCGCGGAGATGCGGACTCGCCAGGCCCGGATGCTGATCCTGGTCGACGAGCATGGCGGCACAAGCGGCGTTCTTACCGCCGACGAAGTGCTCCACCGGCTCATCGGGCGTTGGCTCGGGGGGGCGCGCACCGGCGGCGAAGCGGTCCGTCAGCTCTCCAGCGGCAACCTGCTCCTCAGCGGGCTCGCCCTCATCGCCGACGTGGAAGACGCGATCAGCGCCGAACTCGCGGCCGACGACTACGACACCGTCGGCGGGTTCATCATGGCCCGGCTCGGCCGGGTGCCCCGCGTCGGCGACCGGGTGGACTTCGAAGGCTACCAGTTCCGGGTGACGGCGATGGACGGCCGCCGCGTGGACCGCGTGCTCGTCACGCGGCGGAACGAGGCCGCCGCCGACCGCTGAGAAGACGGCGGCGGCCGGAGGCAAGGAAGGGGCCGCCCGCGATTCGGGGGACGCTTCGCTGTTCGGCCCTGGCATTGGGGAAGATGGGGCGAGCGGAGGGGATCGAACCCTCGATCTCCTGGGCCACAACCAGGCGCTTTAACCGCTAAGCTACGCCCGCCACGCGAACCCGGATCGTACCAAAGCTCCTGCTTACCGGCACACGCGGGGTGCCGCCGGCGCCGCGCTCAGTACTTGGAGATGTTGATCTCCTGCATCCGCCCGGTGACCAGGTAGATCACCCGTTCGCAGATGTTCGTGCAGCGGTCGGCGATGCGTTCCAGGTTGTGGGCGCTCCAGAGCAGATAGGTGTTCCGCTGGATCGTCGTCGGGTCGGCGATCATCGCGTTGATGCATTCGTCGTAAACGCTGTCCTGGAGCCGGTCTACCTCGTCGTCGGCGTCGCAGATCCGGCGGGCCTCCACAACGTCGTGCTCGATGTAGGCCTTGAGGCTGTCGCGGAGCATCGCCACCGCACGGCCGGCCATCGCCGGGACGTCCCCGAGCTTCCGCGGCAGGGGCTCGTCGCCCATGAGGATGTTGAGCTTGGCGATCCCCTCTGCGTGGTCGGCGATCCGTTCGAGGTCGGTGATGATGTAGAGGATGCTCGCCAGCGCCCGGAGGTCCGAGGCCATCGGCTGCTGCGAGGCGATGACGAACAGCGTCTTGTCTTCGATCTCGAAGCGCTTCTTGTTGACCTTCGCGTCGTCCTCGATGATCTTGTGCGACCACGGGACGTCCCCGTTGCGGAGGGCCTCCATGCTGTCGAGGAGCGCCTTCTCCGCCATCGACCCCATGACGAGGACTTCGTCCTGGAGCTGCGTGAGTTCCGTGTGGAACAGGTCTCGGGTCATGGAGGGCTGCCTCTCTTAGCCGAACCGGCCGCTGATGTAATCTTCGGTCCGCTTGTCCCGCGGGTTCGTGAACAACTCCTGGGTCCGCTGGTATTCAATCAGCTGACCCGTCACATGCTCGTCCGTGAGCATGAAGGCGGTGTAGTCGGAGACGCGGGCGGCTTGCTGCATATTATGGGTAACGATGACGATCGTGTAGTCCTTGACGATTTCCCGCATCAGGTCCTCGATCTTCAGGGTGGCGATGGGGTCGAGGGCCGAACAGGGCTCGTCCATGAGGATGACGTCCGGTTCGTTCCCCAGCGCCCGGGCGATGCAGAGCCGCTGCTGCTGGCCGCCGGAAAGGGCCAGCCCGGACTTCTTGAGGTCGTCCTTCACTTCTTCCCAGAGCGCCGCCCGGCGCAGGCAGCGCTCCACCAGCTCGTCGAAGCTTCCCCGGTAGCCGTTCACCTTCGCCCCGAAGGCGACGTTGTCGAAGATCGACTTCGGGAAGGGGTTCGGCTTCTGGAAGACCATGCCGATCCGGCGCCGCACTTCGACGGGGTCGATCCCCGGACCGTAGATGTCGACGTCGTGGTAGCGGACGGTGCCCTTGAGGCGGACATTCGGGATGAGGTCGTTCATCCGGTTGAAGGAACGCAGGAGGGTGCTCTTGCCGCAGCCGGAGGGGCCGATGAGGGCCGTCACCTTGTTCACCGGGATCTTGAGCGAGACGCCCGTGAGCGCCTGCTTGTGGCCATACCAGAGGTTGAGGTCCTGGACCTGGAGCGCCGTCGGCTCCTCCGGGGAGATGACGTTTGCCTGCGATGGCTCCTGGCGTTCCACCGGGCTGACGGCGCCTGATTCGGCGGGGCGAGTCTCAAGCTGGCTGGGCATCTGGTTTGTCTCCATGCGGCTAGTACGTCTTCCGGAAGCGTTCGCGGATGAGGACGGCGACGAGGTTGAGGGCCACGACGGCGACCATCAGGACGATGATCCCGCTGGCGGCTATCTCCTGGAACGCGGCCTGCGGGCGGGTCGTCCAGTTGTAGATCTGGATGGGCAGCGTCGTGAAGTTGTCGAACATGCTCTTGTTGTCGAAGGCAATGAAGGAGAACGCGCCGACCATGATCAGGGCGGCGGTTTCGCCGGCGGCGCGCGAGATCGCGAGGATCGTCCCGGTCATGATCCCGGGGAGCGCGTTCGGGAGGACGTGGTGCCAGACTGTTTGCCAGCGCGTCGCCCCGAGGGCGAGGGAGGCGTCGCGGATGCTCGACGGGACCTGGCGGATGGCCTCGCTCGTCGCGATCACGGTCATCGGCGCGATCATCAGGGCCAGCGTCAGCGACCCGGCGATGATGCTCGGCCCCAGCCCCAGGAGCCGGACGAAGACCGCGAGCCCGAGGATGCCGTAGATGATGCTTGGCACGCCCGCCAGGTTCGAGATGTTCAGGCGGACCAGGTCCACCAGCTTGCCCTTGGGCGCGAACTCCTCCAGCCAGACCGCGGTCCCGACCGCCACCGGGAGGGCGAAAAGGACCGTGATCGTCATCACCCAGGCCGACCCGATGATCGACGACCGCAGCCCCGCCCGGCTCGCGAACCGCGACGGGTAGTGGGTGAAGAAGTCCATGTTCAGGTGGCCCGCCCCCTGCCGCACGACGTCTGTAAGCAGGACGGCCAGGAAGACGATCCCGATGGCCGTGGCGCCAAGCAGCACCCAGCGCGAGGCCCGGGAGAGGGCCTGTCTGCGGGCGACGGCTCCCGTGGCCCGCAGCGAAACCTGTCCGGTGGGCACTTGTCGAGGCGCCATCAGTCGTACACCTCGCGGAAGTGGCGGACGATCGCCTGGGCGCCGACGTTCAGCCCGAAGGTCATCAGGAAGAGCATCGAGCCCACCGCGAAGATGGAGCTGTAGTCGACGGTCCCCCGGGCGGCGTCTCCGAGGCCGATCTGGAGCATGTAGCCCGTCATCGTCTGGACGCTGTCGAGTGGGTTGACGCTCAGGTTAGGCGTCGATCCGGCGGCGATGGCGACGATCATCGTTTCGCCGACGACGCGGGCGACCGCCAGGAGGATGGCGGCGAGGATGCCAGAAAGCGCGGCCGGGAAGACCACCTTCGTCGAGACTTCCAGCCGTGTCGCCCCGAGCCCATAGGCCGCCTCCCGGAGCGACCGGGGGACCGCGGCCATCGCGTCTTCGGAAACCGAGGCGATCGTCGGCAGGATCATCACCGCCATGACGATGCTGGCGCCGAGGACGTTGAAGAACTCGATGTTGTCGCCGAAGAGCGGCTTGAGGACGTCGGTGGTGACGAAGGTCAGGGCGAAGAAGGCGTAGACCACGGTCGGCACGCTCGCCAGCGCCTCCAGCATCGGCTTGAGGACCCGGCGGGTGCGCGGGTGGGCGTATTCGCTCAGGTAGATCGCCGCCGCCAGCCCGATCGGGAGCGCGATCACCATCGACCAGAGGACGACGCTGACCGTCCCGGCGACGAGTTCCCAGACGCCGTAGTGCTGGAGCAACTGGGGCGACCAGTCGGTATGGAGGAAGAACTGGGCGAACGTCACTTCCCGGAAGAAGTTCACCGTCTCCCCGAAGAGCGTGAAGACGATCAGCACGGTGGTCACCACGGAGACGGTGGCACAGAGGGTGAGGAGGGCGACGATGACGATCTCGCCGGGGCGCTTGAACGCGTGCCGATGGAGCGCCGCTCTGAGCTCGGCCTCGGTTTCGGCGCCACCCTGTGCTGGAAGTTGTCCCGGGAATTCCATCTCGTGCGTCAGACCTTTCCCTCGCGGGTTCGGACGGGGGCAGGGTAGCTGTGGTGTCCCACCCCAGGGACGGCCGGTCGATACCCCGCGCGGATCCTCCCCGGGCGTTGTTGGCTGTTCATGGTTGGGGCAAGAAGGGCGCGATCTTGGCCTTCTGCGCTGCCTCCGTCTCCGGCGAAACGGCCACGTAGCCCACCTGGGGCACCAGTTCCCGCATGTAGTCCAGGTAGAAGCGGATGAAACCGAGCACTTCCGGCCGCTCCCGGAGGAATGCGTCGCGGGTGTAGATGAAGAGCGGGCGGGAAAGCGGCGTGTAGGTACCGCCCACTGCCGTTTCCGCGGTTGGAGCGACACACCCCTTGCCGCCGTCCACCTCCACCGCGCGGGCCTTCTTTCCCGCTTCCTGGTAGTAGGCAAAGCCGAAGTAGGCGACCGCGTTCTTCTCCCGTTCGACGGCCGTCAGGAGGACGTTGTCGTCCTCGGAGGCTGTCCCGTCGCCACGGTGCTTCGCCGTCTTGTCCTTGCCGCCCAGGGTGATGATCGCTTCCACGAAGTAGTCGAACGTGCCCGAGTCGGTCCCCGGGTAGAAGAACTTGATCTTGTCGCCGGGCCACGACGGATCGATGTCGCTCCACTTCGACGCGCCCCCGTCCTTGAACAACAGCTGCAACTGGGCCGGGGTCAGGCACTGCGCCCAGGTGTTCCCGGGATTGACGACGACCGTGAGCGCGTCCACCGCCACCTGGATCTCCTGGATGTCGGTGATCCCCTGCTCGGTGCACTTGTCCTTCTCGCTCTGCTTGATTGGCCGGGAGGCGTCGCTCACGTGGATTTCGCCGCGACAGAACTTTTCGAACCCGCCGCCCGTCCCGGAAAAGGCGACGTTCGCCCGGACGTTCTTCGCCGCGATGCTGAACTCCTCCGCCATCGCCTCCGAGATCGGGAAGACGGTGCTGGAGCCGTCGATCCGGACCTCGCCGCGGAGCGAGCCGTAGTCGAGGGCCGAGGGCGTGCCGCTCGCGCCCCCGCCGCAGGCCGCCAGGACGAGGACCGCCGCGGAGAGGGCGGAGACCCCCAGGCGTCGCTTGTTGTTCACGGCCATCAGGGTAGGGCGGGGCCGTTAACACGTCATTAACACCTGTCACAGCCCCTCCTCACGCGAACGGCTACTTCGGCAGGAACGCGCTGAGCTTGTCCTGCTGCGTCTTCAGCAAGGCGTCGGGCATGTTCACGTATCCGACGTCGGCGACCAGCTTCTTCACGTTGTCGAGGTAGAACTTCACGAAGCCGAGGACCTCGGGCCGCTCCTTGAGGAGGCTTTCCCGCGTGTAGATGAACAGTGGGCGGGAAAGCGGAGCGTACTTGCCGCTGAGGGCGTTTTCCGAAGTTGGCGGCACACAGCCGGCTCCGTGGTCCACTTCCACGGCCTTCAGCTTCTTGCCCGCCTCTTCGTAGTAGGCGAACCCGAAGTAGGCGATCGCGTTCTTGTCCTTTTCGACCGCGGTCAGGAGGACGTTGTCGTCCTCGGAGGCGGTCCCGTCGCCGCGGTGCTTCGCGGCGGCGTCCTTGCCACCGAGGGTGATGATCGCCTCCTTGAAGTAGTCGAAGGTGCCCGAGTCGGTGCCGGGGTAGTAGAACTTGATGTTCTCCGCAGGCCAGGAGGGGTCGACGTCGCTCCACTTCGTCGCACCGCCGTCCTTAAACGCCTTCTGAAGCTGGGCCGGGGTCATGCACTTCGCCCAGGTGTTCGAGGGGTTCACCACCACGGTCAGGGCGTCGATGGCGACCTGGAGCTCGACGGTGTCGGTGATGTTGTTTTTCGCGCAGGCGTCCTTCTCGGTCTGCTTTATCGGGCGCGAGGCGTCGCTGACCTGGATCTCCCCGCGGCAGAACTTCTCGAAACCGCCGCCGGTCCCGGAGAAGGCGACGTTAGCGTTCACGTTCTTCGCGACCCTGGAGAATTCCTCAGCCACCGCCTCCGAAATCGGGAAGACCGTGGAAGACCCGTCGATGCGGACTTCGCCGCTGAGCTTCGCGTAGTCGATGCCGGGCTTCGCCGTGGCAGTCGTGGCGTCGCCGCCGTCGGCGGTGCTGTCATCGCCGCCACAGGCCGCCGCCACCAACCCCGCGGCGAGGAGACCCGCGAGAGCGATGAGCCCTCGCCGCCTCCATTCCTTTGCTATGCTGTACATCCGTTCCCCCTGCTGTTTCTGTGTGCTTGTCAGGCGCTCTCAACGTAGGGGGGACGCTTTAACGCGGCTTTAACGTGGCGCCGGCGTTCCTTCGCCCGGCGGGCAGGTCTTACGCTCCGGTTACGCTGGCTTGGTTTGCCGGTAACACCGGGCAGGGACACTCGAACCTGCAACGCGGATGGATTACGGCCCCGTCCGCGGGGGCACCCTTCAGCCGCCGGGTCCCCGTCCCGCCTTCCCCCCGCATCGGCTGGAGCCGACTGGCAGGGCGGGGGCCACCGGCGCATACTTCCCTCAGCCCCTTCGAGGTTGCCAGCGCCCCCATGGCCCAGAAGATTCTCGTCGTCGACGACGAAGACAACATCCGAGACCTCGCCGCGCTGTACCTCCAGAAGGAAGGCTTCACGGTCGAAACTGCGGCCAACGGCCGCGAGGCGATCGCCTGCTTCCCCCAGGTCCAGCCCGCGATGGTCATCCTCGACGTGATGATGCCGGGGATGGACGGCTTCGAAGTCTGCCGCGAACTCCGCCGCGAACACACCGTCCCCATCCTCATGCTCACCGCCCGCAACGAAGACATCGACAAGATCGTCGGGCTCGAACTCGGCGCCGACGACTACATGACGAAGCCCTTCAACCCGCGGGAGATGGTCGCCCGCGTCAAGGCGATCCTTCGCCGCACGGAAAGCGGCCGCCGCCCCCAGAACGCCACCACGGTCGCGAACCTCAGCGTCGACAAGGCGCGCCGCGAAGCGAAGGTGGACGGCCAGCAGCTCGACCTCCGGACCAAGGAGTTCGACCTCCTCGTCGCTTTCGTGGAGAACGCCGGGATCGCCCTCACCCGGGATCAGCTGCTCGAAACGGTCTGGGGATACGACTACGCGGGGGAAACTCGTACCGTGGACGTGCACGTCCAGCATTTGCGGTCGAAATTAACTGATGCGAAGGTGCAGATCGAAACCCTCCGCGGAGTGGGCTACAAGCTCATCGAGAGCCCGCTCTAGAAGCCGCCGGGGAGGTCAGGCTTCCCTATGGGCGCCCTCCAGGTACGTCTCTTCCTCACGTATTTGATCATCATCGGGGTCACCCTTGGCCTCGCCGCGCTCAGTCTTTTCCTCCTTCTCGGCGGCTACCGCGACGACATCTCCTATTCCAGCCTGGAAGACATCGGCGTCCTCATCGACGCCCAGGCGAACACGCAAGTCCAGGAGGCGGGGACCGCGCCGGGCACCCCGGGAGCGTTCCCGGAAGGGGCGGAGCTGCTGCTCGCCCTCCGATCCATCCTCGAACGTGGTGGCAGCGACAGCGACCTCGCCCGCCAGACTTCGATTGCGATCGTCGACGCCGGCGGCCGCGTCATCCCCGGCGGCTGGGCAAGCGCGGTCAACCTGGAAGGGGCGAGCGCGGCCGGGCTCGTTCCCGAGACAGGAGAGCTCCCCGCCGGCCGGAGCCCCCTTCGTTGCCGGCTGGCGACGCCCACGGGGCCGGACCTCCTCTGCGTCAGCATGCCCCTGAGCGACGCCGTGAAGGCCGCCTTCCCCAACAGTGGGGCGAGCGCCCTTGTCGTCGCCCAGCCCGCCGCCAGCCTCCGGGAGGTGCTCGGCGACCTCATGCCGAGGATGCTGTTTTCCGGGCTGATCGGCGTCGCCGCCGCCCTGGTCCTCGGTTTCCTGCTCTCCCAGAGCGTGGCGGCGCCGCTGCGGAACATCGCCCGGGCGGCCCGCAGCGTCGCCCGGGGCAACTACCGCCAGCGCGTCCCCGCCACCGGCCCCCGCGAAGTGCGCGACCTCGCCGCCAACTTCAACCGCATGACGGAAGAGGTTCAGCGTTCGCAGCAGACCCTCCGCGACTTCCTCGCCAACATCTCCCACGAACTGAAGACGCCGCTCACCTCCATCCGCGGGTTCAGCGAAGCCGTCCTCGACGGGACGATCGACGACGAACCGGGCATCCATCGCTCGGCGAAGATCATCAGCGACGAGTCCAGCCGCCTTCTCCGGCTCGTCCAGGAGCTGCTCGACCTCTCGCGGATCGAAAGCGGCCAGGTCTCGATGCGCCAGGACGCGATCCTCCTCGATGAACTCTTTGCGCATGTCAGCGAAGTCTTCGCCCTTCGCTCCGACGAGAGCGACGTCCGCCTCGAACTCGCCGCGCCGCCCGGGGCTCGCATCCGCGGGGACTTCGACCGCCTGGAGCAGGTCCTCAACAACCTCCTCGACAACGCCTTCCGGCACACACCTCGCGGGGGCACGGTCCGGGTCGCCTCGCGGGAGCTGACGCCGGGCACCCTCCAGATCAGCGTTGCCGACACGGGCGCGGGCATCCCCGGGCCCGACTTGCCCCACCTCTTCGAACGGTTCTACCGTGCGGCCACGAGCGGCAACGGCAAGGGCCACGGCCTCGGCCTCGCGATCAGCCGCGAGATCGTCCGTGCCCACGGCGGCGACATCTGGGCCACGAGCGAAGAGGGCCGGGGCACCACCTTCGTCTTCACCCTGCCCAGCGCGGGCCGAAAAGAAAGGTCAGCCGCCGCGAGATAGCCTCGGTCCCGTAGTAGCCCCAGCCTCCGCGCCCCGCCCAGCCGGCCATGACGATCGCCATCTTGTAGAGGCCGACCGCCTCGTAGTAGTCGAGGTCCGCCAGCGGCTCGCCCGTGACCTGTTCGTAGGCGGCAGAGAGCACGGTCTGCCCGCCCTCCCCGGACATCCCCCCGAAGACCGTCAGCAACGCCGCGTAGAACCCGAGGTCGGAACGCGGATCGCCAATCGCCGCCACCTCCCAGTCGACGACGGCGGCAACCCGGTCCCCGTCGAGCAGGTAGTTCCCCGGGTTGGGGTCGCCGTGGAGGAGCGCGTGGCGGGCGTCAGCGGGTTCGTTGGCCGCCAGGAACTCGCCGAGGGCGACGAGATCGCGGTGGTGGGCCATCTCCAGGTGAGCCGCCTTCGCCTTCCACTGGGCCAGGTCGCAGGCCAACGGCGACGGCGTCGCGGCGCCTTCCGGGAGCAGGAACTCCAGCCCGGCTGAGCGCCAGTCGACCGCATGCACGCCCGCGAGCGCTTCGGCCACCGCCCGCAGCCTGGGCGATTGGCTCCCGTACCAGAACAGCGGCAGCGTCTCGCCAGCGACCCGCTGCATGACGAAGAAGGGTGTCCCAAGCACGGCGCCGGTCGCTTCGTGCCACATCGTCGCGGGCACGGGCACCGCCGTCCGCGAGAGGGCGCGCATCACCCGGAACTGGCGGCCGACGTCGTATGGCGCGAGGATCCCGTCGCGCCGTTGCGGCCTCAGCACCAGCTGAAGCAGTGAGCGCTGGCCGTCGCAGGTAACCTCGACGTCGAGGCCAACGGTGTCGTTG
Organism: Chloroflexota bacterium; assembly: GCA_016234445.1. Taxonomy (GTDB): domain Bacteria; phylum Chloroflexota; class Dehalococcoidia; order Tepidiformales; family Tepidiformaceae. Next base: position 57,180 of record JACRBT010000018.1, read on the forward strand.
CTCGCGCCCGCTGGCATCCCCATCACGCGGGCGATCGCGACGCTGTCCGCCGAGGGCAGCTGTTCCCGCAGGTAGGCGACGAGACGGTCGCGCCAGTCCATCTCAGGCCAGCTCCGCCAGCGACGCCTCCAGGAGTTGGTCCAGGTGCTCCCACGCATACCACGGGTCGGTGCCGTTGAACGCCTTCCAGCCGAAATAGATGACCCCCAGCTGGAACAGCCAGAAGGCCCGGAACCACTCCATCCCGCCCATGCCGCGGCCCGACACGGCCCCGTAGGCGCGGACGAACCCCTGCTCCGCGGCCGGGCCGAAGGGCGCGCCCTTCAGGTGCGAAAGCGCGACCAGGTGGCCGACGTCGGAGCGGGGGTCGCTGATCCGCGCTTGCTCCCAGTCGACGACGGCGGCGACTTTCCCCTGGCGGAAGAGGTAGTTGAAGACGTTGATGTCGCCCTGGCAGAGCGCGAGGCGGCCGTCGCCGGGGGCCGTCGCCGCAAGTGTGGCGGCGGCTCGCGCAAGGAGCGGCTCGCGGTCGCAGCCGAAGGGCGCCATCCGGGCCGCCACGGCCGCGACCTCGCCCAGGGCAGCCTCCCGCGGAGACGCCGGCACCCCAAGGAAGTCCATTCCGAGCGCCGCCCAGTCGAGCCCGTGGATGCGCGCGACCATCTCCGTGAAGGCGCCGAAGTCAGCTTCCGGGCCGGCGACGCCCATGTGGGGCGCGTCCACCCAGGAGAGGACGATGAATGGCGCCCCGAGCACCGCGGGGTCTGGCTCGCTCCCTACCACGGCTGGCACGGGGACGGTGGAGCGGGCGAGCCGGCGCAGCACCTCGCCTTCGCGGACGACATCGTAGGGCTCGAAGATGCCGCGCTCGCGTTGCACCCGGAGGACGACTGCCGCCATCGCTGCGCCTTCGACTCCCACCCGGCAGGTCAGGTTCGACGCCCCGCCTTCGACCGGCGCGATGACGCCCACGCGCGCCGCTTCGAACCCCGGCACGCGCCTGAGCCACTCCTGGAACGCGCTCCGATCAGGCAGCCCCTCATTCATGGCGCAATGATACCGCCTGCCCGGGAATGGCCGTTCACGGGATGTCGCCGACCCAGAGCATCGTCTCCGGGAAGGCCGTCACCATGGAGCGGTACAACGCGGTGTCGGCGGTTATCAGCTGGCAGCTTTCCCGGCGGGCAAGCGCGACGTAAAGAGCGTCGTAGTGGCTGCGCTCCCAGCGCACCGCGATCTCGAACGCATCCGGCACCAGCGGGAGCACGTCCACCAGCTGAATCGGCGCGGTGAGCAGCTCCGTGAGCAGCTCCGTCGCTTCCTCCGCGGAGAGGAACTTGCGGAGCACCTTGTTCCTGAAGATGTTGCCGATCTCCGCCGCGAAGTGCTGGGGGGCCAGGAGTTCATGTTCTCTCGCGATGATGCGGCGGGCCGCCTCACTGTGCTCCTCGAAAGTCACCCATTTCGCCGCCACGCCCGCGTCCACCACGAACCTGGTCACCGGTCGGGGTGCCCGTAGTCCGAATCGCGGTCTTCTCGGAGCATCGCCGAGCTGTCCCCGAGATCGCGGCCGCGGAACCGCTCGCGGAGGGCCCCGGTACGCTCGAGGAACGTGCCGTATCGGTCTCTCTCGTCCCGCGCAGCGATCTCTTCGAGCGCGACCGCCAGCTCCGCCTGCAGCGAGCGCCTGTGCTCGCTGGCGCGGCGCTTCCAGTAGGCCACGGTCTCCGCGTCAAGGTTTCGAATGAGGACGTCTGGCATCGAGCCTTACCCCCCGCCCTGTGATAGCAAAATGATAGCATGTCGCCGCGGGAAGTCCCCGGCCCCCAGGCGAACCGGGGAGCGAGTGTTCCCCGGCACGGCTGTATCATCCCTCATCGTGCCCGGCCTCATCCTCCGCAATGCCCGCATCTGGACCGGCTTCCCCGGGGCGCCCCCGGCCGACTGTGCCGCGGTCGAAGACGGTGTCTTTCGCTTCGTTGGCCGCGCCGCCGACGTGAACCCTCGCCCCGGCATGGCGGCCATCGACGCCGGCGGGCGGCTGGTCGTACCGGGCCTGACCGACTCCCACATTCACCTCCGCCACACGGGCATGGCGATGTCGGGCGTCGACCTCAAGGGCGTCCCCTCGGTCGAAGAGGCGTGCCGGCGAGTGGCAGCCCGCGCTGCGTCCCTGCCGCCCGGAACATGGATACAGGGAGCCGGCTGGGACCAGAACGACTTCCCCGGCCGCGCCTTCCCGGACCGTGCGGCCCTCGATAAGGCTGCGCCGGGCCACCCGGTCGTGCTTACGCACACGTCAGGGCACTGCACCTGGGTGAACAGCCTGGCCCTCCGTGGGGCCGGGATCACCGCGTCCACGGCCGCGCCCGCCGGCGGCGCGATCGACCTCGACGCCGGCGGCGAGCCTTCCGGGATCCTCCGCGACAACGCCTCGCAGCTGGTCTACACGGCGATCCCGCGGCCGACGGATGCCGAGGTGGTCTCGGCGATCGCCGCCGCGGCCCGGCACGCCAACTCCCGGGGCCTGACGGGGGTCCACGCGATGGACGTCTCGGCCGCCGAGCTGGGGGCGTTAAGAGCCCTGGCTGCAGCCGGCAGTCTCGACCTCCGCACTTTCGCCTTCCTCAGCGCCCGCGACCTCGCGCGCTGGGACGGGACCCGCACGGGTGATGCCTTCGGACTGCTCACCATCGGCGGGGTCAAGTTCTTCGCCGATGGGGCCCTCGGCTCGCTCACGGCCTGGATGGAGGAGCCCTACGAGCGGACCGGCGGTCTCGGCTTCCCCCTCCAGCCCGTCGAAGACCTCGAAGCGGGGGTGCGCTGGTGCCTCGAACACGGCCTCGCGACCGCCGTCCACGCCATCGGCGACCGCGCGAACGCGGAGGTCGCGGGCGTTTTCGAACGAGTCGCGAGCGTGAGCCCGGCGCTGCCCCGGCGGGTCGAACACGCCCAGTTACTGGCGCCCGGCCTCGCCCGCCGTTTCGCACAGCTGGGCGTGACCGCCTCGGTCCAGCCCATCCACGCGACCCAGGACATGGAGAAAGTCGATCTCGAATGGGGCGCAAGGGGCTGCTACGCCTACCCGTTCCGGAGCCTCCTCGCCGCCGGGGTGAACCTGGCCTTCGGTTCCGATTCCCCCGTGGAGACGCTTGACCCGCTCGTGGGCATCCACGCGGCCGTGAGCCGCCGCCGGGCGACAGGGGAACCCCCGGCAGGCTGGTATCCAGCCGAGTGTCTTCCCATCGAAGATGCGCTCGCCGCCTACACCAGCGGGCCCGCCCGCGCGCTGGGACTGGAGGCTTCGCTGGGTTCGATCGCGCCCGGCCACGCCGCTGACTTCGTGGTGCTCTCGGCTGGCGTCTTCGCCCTGCCCGACCCGATGGCGATCCTCGACGTCAACGTCGACATGACCGTCGTTGGCGGGCGGGTGGTTTTCGACCGGGCAGGATAGCCGCGCCCGCTACTCCCCCGAGAGCAGCCGCGTGATCGGCTCCACCCGCTCGTCACCGGCCGCGAGGGCAACGGTGCCGGTGTCTCGCAGTTCCACGAGGCTGGCCCGGAAGTCGGCGAAGTGCCGGAGCATGACGCCCACGTGGATGTAGGCCGCGAACCCCATCGCCTGCGCTTCCGCCGGGGTGACCAGCCACGAATTCAGGAGCTGGGGGATCCCGCGGAGGTCCTCGGCGGCGCGCTCGACGGCGGCGCGGTCCTTCAGGCCGTCGACGAAGACCATGTCGGCGCCGGCTTCTCGGTAGGCCCGGGCCCGGCCGATGGCGTCGTCCCATCCGTTCGGCTGGAGCGCGTCCGTCCGCCCGATGATGACGAGCCCTGGGTCCGTACGTGCGGCAACCGCCGCCTTCAGCTTCAGGACCATCTCGTCGCGGGGGATGACCCGTTTGCCTTCGAGGAAGCCGCAGCGCTTGGGCCACTCCTGGTCCTCGATGTGGAGCGCGGCCACGCCCGCCCGTTCGTAGCGTTCGACCGCCTGGGCGACGTTGCGTTCGTTGCCGTAGCCGGTGTCGGCGTCGGCGATGACGGGGACGCCCACGGCCGCCGCGATCCGGGCCGCGTTCGCCGACATCTCGCCGAGGCCGATCATCCCCATGTCCGGGAGACCGTAGGAGGCGGCCGTCCCGAAGCCGGTCATGTAGACCGCCCCGAACCCCGCCGCCTCCGCCAGCTTCGCCTGGACGCCGTCGAAGACGAAGGGTGCGACGACGATGCCCCGTCCCATCAGCTCCCGCAGGCGCGCACCGGGCGAGGTCACCGGCTGAGGACCGCCGTCTGGGCCGTGTCCAGGTACTCCTCGATCCGGGTGATCTTGCCGTCCTTTACGGTGCAGAACACCGCGGCGGGGCACTCGAGGCGCTCGCCGTTGGGGGCGATGCCGCGGAGAATGTGCTGCTGCACGAAGCCGTCGGCTGTCTCGAAGCGGCGAACCTCTTCGTAACGCCGGTCCTTCACCTTGCGGGACATCCAGGCGAGCACCCGCAGGTTCTCGTCGAGCGTTTGTTCCACCTGGTCGAAGTTGTGCCAGACGCGGATTTCCGGGTCGTAGAGGGCGCGGACCGCCTCCACGTCGCCAGCCTGGATGGCGGCGAAGATCCGGTCGGCGACTTCGAGTGGCGATTCAGGCATGGTGGGCTCCCGGTGGGTTATCCCGGGAGTATGACCGCCGGCGCGGGCCGCTTCAAGGCGCGGCCGGCGGACCTACGCGACCAGGCCCTCCGAGCGCCGCTTCAGCCCCTCCGCCTCCATGGCCAGGTTGCGGCGGCTCACCCGGGCGATCATCGGGCGAAAGATCGACGCCATCAGCCCCGACATCTCGACCGTCAGGGTCACCCGTGAACCGGCACCGGAGGGCTCGATGACATGACCGGCAATCGTGTGCACCCCTCGGGCGCGCGACTCCCAGGTGAACGAGCGCCCCTCGTCGATTGCGGTGACGGTCCACACTGCCGGGGGCGCACCCAGGACGTCCAGCCGGGCCCGTTTGCCCGGGCCGAAGGGGCCGTCGCCGATCAGTTCCACCGTGCGGACGGAATCCGTCCACTCGGGCCAGCGGGAGACGTCCTGCAGGATGCTCCACACCACCGCGGGCGGCGCAGCGATCTCGATGCTCCGTTCGTACCTCACGCCTGCCCTCCTTGAGCCATCCATTCTCCGATTGCGATCTTGTTGGCGGAAGGATCCTCGACGACGAAGTTGCGAAGCCCCCACGGCTCAAGGGTGAGTTCGTAGGTGATGTGGGCGCCGGCGTCCGCACACCGCCGGTACGCGGTCTCGACCGCCGTCACGTAGAGGTAGGCGCCCTGGGGAAGGGATGCCTCATCGCTCACCAGCGCCAGTTCGGCCCCGCCGCCCCGCATCAGCGCGAACCCCGCGCCGGCGTCCTCGTGGGCGACGCCGAATCCCAGCACGTCGCGATAGAAAGCCACCGCGGCGGCGAGATCCCGGACGGGGAGGTTGGGGCGCATCGAGAGGAGTTCGAATCCCGTGGCCATAGCGTGACTCCGAGGATCAGGATCGCAGGAGTCTACCAGCCCACCGGTGCCCGCCTCTTGACCGGTGGCCCCGTTCCCCGGACGCTCCACGCCCATGAGCAAGCATCCGCTGTCCGCGTCCAGCGCCCAGGCGGCTCCGGTCGAGCAGCTGTCGGCCGAAGAGGCGCGCCTGATCGCGCTCCGTGCCCAGGGGTTGGCCGGCCAGCCGGTTGCCGGGGGAGTCGCGGGAGTGCTCCGCCGGGTCGGCGCCGTCCAGCTCGACACCATCTCCGTGCTGGCGCGGTCGCACGAACTGGTGGCCTATGCGCGGCTGGGCCCCGTGGGCCGCGACGCGGTCGAGCAGGCCCTCTGGGGGCAGCCGGCCGCCGCGGTCGAATACCACACCCACGCCAACGCCGTGATCCCCGTCGAAACCTGGCCGTACTTCGCCTTCCGGCGGCGTGCCTGGCGGGTGCGCGCCCGGCCGGAACCGGCGGCGGCAGCTGTCGCCGAGGTCCGCGCCCGCCTCCGCGAAGGACCCCTGACCGTCAGCGAAGCCGGCGGCGGGCGGAGCAGCCCCGGCTGGTGGAACTGGTCCGAGGCGAAGCTCGCGCTGGAGTTGCTCTACCTTCGCGGCGAGGCGGTCTGCACCACCCGGCGCGCCTGGAAGCGGGTCTACGACCTCCCCGAACGGGCGCTCCCGGAATCTGCCCTCGCCGCCGACCCGTCCGACGAGGAATGCTTCCGCCACCTGGTCAGCCAGTCGGCGCGCGCGCTCGGTGTCGGCACGCGCCGGGACATCGCCGAGTACTTCCGGGTCACGCTCCCCGCGTCGATCAACCCGCCGGGCGCCCCGGCACTCCTCGATGCAGCAATCGCCGGCGCCGGCCTCGTCGCGGTCCGCGTCGAAGGCTGGGACGCACCCGCCTTTGCGGACCGGGCCGCACTGGCGCCGCCCAGCGTGAACGGGGTCACGCGAACGACGCTGCTCTCTCCCTTCGACTCCCTCATCTGGGAGCGCAAGCGGACCGAGCGAGTCTTCGGCTTCCCGCTGTCGCTCGAGGCGTACAAACCGAAGGCCGACCGCATCCACGGCTACTTCAGCATGCCGCTCCTCGCCGGGGGGCGCCTCGTCGGCCGCGTCGACCCCGCTCGCGAAGGCACCACCCTCGTCGCCCGCCGCGTCTCCCTCGACGACCCGGCGGCGCTCGACGCGCTTGCGGCGGCCCTCCGCGAAGCCGCCGCCTGGACCGGCTGCGAGGCCGTCCGCGTCGACGAGATGCAGCCGAAGAGCCTGCTCCCGCGGCTGCGGAAAGCACTCCGCTGAGCGGGACTCAGTTTACACGGCGCTCGATGCCTTTCCAGTACTGCTCCCGGATGATGAACTTCTGCAGCTTCCCGGTGACCGTGCGCGGCAGCGAGTCGACGAAGTCGATCGATGTCGGGCACTTGAAGTGGGCGAGGTGGTTTCGCGTGAAGGAAATGATCTCCTCCTCCGTCGCCGTCATCCCGCTACGGAGGATCACCAGGGCCTTCGGGGTCTCGCCCCACTTCTCGCTCGGCACGCCAACGACGGCGCATTCGAGCACCGCCGGGTGCTTGTAGAGCGCGTCCTCGATCTCCGGCGAGGAGATGTTTTCGCCGCCGGAAATGATCACGTCCTTCTTCCGGTCGACGATGTTGATGTTCCCGAATTCGTCCCAGACGGCCAGGTCGCCGCTGTGGAAGTAGCCGTCGTAGATCGCCTTTGCCGTCTCTTCCGGCTGCTCCCAGTAGCCCTTGAGGACCACGTTCGACCGCGCGCAAACCTCGCCGATCGAGACGCCGTCCATCGGCACCGGCTGGCCGTTTTCGTCGAGCACCTGGATGTCGACGCCGATCGCTTCGACGCCCGCGCGGGCGCGGCGTGAGAAATCCTGGCCGTCCGGGTTCTGGTGGTCGGCCGTCGAAACCGTGAGGATCGGCGCCGTCTCGGTGAGCCCGTAGATCTGGATGAACTCCCAGCCGAGCTCCTTCTCCAGCCGTTCGATGAAGGCGGCGGGCGGCGGCGCCCCGGCGACCGTGAAGCGCGGCCGTGTCGTGACCGCGTGCTTGTCCTTGTCCGTGTAGTTGAGGATCGTGCTCAAGACGGCGGGCGCCATGCAGGCGAAGGTCACCTTCTCGTCCTCGATCAGCCGGTAGATGTCGGCGCCAACCACGGCGCGGAGGACGACGTGGGTCGCGCCCATGGCCGTGATCGCGAAGGGGCCGCCCCAGCCGTTCGCGTGGAACATCGGCAGCGTCCAGAGCTCGACGTCTTCGTGACGGATCCGGAGGTGGGCGATGAAGTTGTAGGCGTTGATGTAGCAGTTGCGGTGGGTCAGCATCACGCCCTTGGGCCGCGCCGTTGTCCCGGAGGTGTAGTTGATCGAAGTGGTGTCGTTCTCGTCCTGGTCCACGTGTGGGGTCGCCGTCTTCGGGCGATGGGCCACGAGGTCGTCCCAGTCCTGCCAGCCGTCGGGCGTCGACTTGGTCGGGCGGGGGTCGGCGACGATCCAGTGCTGGACCGCCTTCAGGTTGGGCCGAATCTCGTCGACCACCTTCGTGTACTCGTAATCCACGAGCACGGCCTTCACGCCGGCGTGGTTGATGATGTACTCGTGGTCGGCGGCGACCAGCCGGTAGTTCAGGGGCACGAGGATGGCGCCGATCTGCGTCACCCCGTAGTAGCTCTCCATGAAGTAGTGGGAGTTCGGGCTGAGGATGCAAACGCGGTCGCCCTTCTTGATGCCGAGGCTGATGAGCCCGTGGGCGAGCTGGTTCACGCGGTCGCGGAACTGGCCGTAAGTGAACCGGTCCGGGCCGTCGACGATGGCGAGCTTGTTCGGGTAGAGCTTGGCGGCGCGGCGGAGGAAATCGTTGATGAGCAGCGGAACTTCCAAGGTGGTGGGCCCCCTCTGACGAATGGAAAGTGCCGGTGGATTCTAGCAAACGTCGCGGCAGCGCGGGCCGGGGACTCCATGCGGACGCCGCCGGTATACTCGATTCTCACCCAGTCCCGGAAGGAAAGGCCCACCCCATGAAAGTCACCGTCAACCAGGACGCCTGCGAAGGCCACGCCAAGTGCCAGGCGGCCGCCCCTGAAGTCTTCGAAGTCCGCGACGACCTCAGCACCGTCCTCCGCGACCCCGTGCCGGAGAGCTTGCGCCCCCAGGTAGAGCGGGCGGTCCGCCTCTGCCCGCGGCAGGCCATCACCATTAGCGAGGGCTAACGGTCGCCAAAAGCGCGTCCTATCGGGATGTGCCATACTGTCCCTTCACCCTGCTTACCTATCGGTAAGTACCCACCACCAGGAGCCCGGCCGTGACCCAGCTTTCCCCCGTCGACATCGATCTCAGCGACGATTCCATCTTCGAGCGCGGCGAGGCCCACGCCGCCTTCGCCACCCTCCGCCGCGAAGCCCCCGTCCACTGGAACCCCGGCGGCGAGCGCATGAAGGGCTGGTGGGACATCACCAGGTTCGAAGACGTGCTTTTCGTTTCCCGCCACCCCGAGATCTTCAGCTCCGAGCGCGGGATCACGATGTTCGAACCACGCGACCCGAACGAAGTGAACCCGGCCGGGGCCGGCAACGGCATCATGCTGATTACCATGGACCCGCCGAAGCATGTGAAGCTTCGCCGCCTGGTGAACAAGGGCTTCACCCCTCGCGCGGTGAACGCGATGGAAGGCCACATCCGCCAGATCACGAACCAGGTCCTCGACGACATCGCGAAGAAGGGGAGCTGCGACTTCGTCCTCGACGTCGCCTGCCAGCTTCCTCTCGCCGTCATCTGCGGGATGATGGGGCTCCAGAAGAAGGACTGGCCTCTGATGTTCGAGCTCACCAACAAGGTGCTCGGCTCCGGCGATCCCGAATACCAGACCGACGTCCCCGAGGACCAGCGTGGCACTCCCGACGCCGCCCGCATCACCGGGCAGATGGGCGTCATGCAGATGTTCGGGTTCATGTCCCAGCAACTTGAAGATCGCAAGGCCAACCGCCGCGACGACCTCATCTCCCTGCTCGTTGACTCCGAGTTCGAAGGCGACAAGCTCTCCGACACCGACATCCTCTGGTTCTGCTTCCTCCTCATCCTCGCCGGCAACGAAACCACCCGGAACGGCATCTCCGGCGGCCTCCTCGCGCTCTGCGAGCACCCGGAAGAGCGCGCCCGCCTCCAGGCCGACATGTCGCTCCTGCCCTCCGCGGTCGAAGAGATGCTGCGCTGGGCCTCGCCCGTCACCCACATGGCCCGCGTCGCCCTCGAAGACACGGAGATCCGCGGCCAGAAGATCGCGAAGGGCGAACGCGTCGTCATGTGGTACCCGTCCGTGAACCGCGACGACGCCGCCTTCCAGGAGCCCAACCGGTTCGACATCACCCGCAGTCCCAACGACCACCTCGCCTTCGGCATCGGCGAGCACTTCTGCCTCGGGGCAGGGTTCGCCCGCCTGGAACTGCGCGTCATGTTCGAAGAACTCTTCCGGCGCTTCCCGGACATCCGCCTCGACGGCCCCCCGGAGCGCCTGCGATCGAGCTTCATCGGCGGGATCAAGCACCTGCCGGTCGCCTTCACCCCCGAGCGGTAGCGAGCCAAAGGAGCACAACCCGTGGACGCTCTGGCGGCGATGCAGCAACGCCTCGAAGGACTTTTCCCGAGCCTCCTCGGGATCCGGTTGACCGAGGTTGGGAAGGACGCGGTCCGCGCGGAACTCGAGGTGCGGGCCGACCTCTGTACCGTGCCAGGGGTGATGCACGGCGGGGCCCTCATGGCGTTCGCCGACACCCTCGGGGCAGTGGGCACGGTGATGAACCTTGGGGAAGGCCAGCGGACCACCACGCTGGAGTCGAAAACCAACTTCTTCGCGGCCGGGGCCGAAGGCACCACCGTCCGCGCCGAATGCCTGCCGCTGCACCGGGGCCGCCGGACCATGGTCTGGGAGACGACGATCACGAACCAGGAAGGCCGTCTCCTCGCCAAGGTCACCCAGACGCAGTTCGTCATCGACTGAGGCAGCGTTCAGGCAGCCGACGAGGCCGTGCCACACTCCACACCGCCGTTTCGACCCCGCCGTGGATCTAGGGGGACGGTGCTGCCGTTCAGGACCCGGAGCCGCGGTTCCAGCGGAAGAAGACGACGGCAAGGACGAACCCGGCGACGGACCAGGCCCCCAGCATCATCGCGACCTGTGGCAGATCCCAGCCGCCATATTCCTCCTGTCCCAGCCAGTCGGGCGTGAAGGCGTAGCGCATCCCCTGCGCCATCCACTTCAGCGGGAAGACCGCCCCCACGGCTTGCATCCACCCGGGGATTTCGGCGTAGCGAAAGAAGACGCCGGAAATGAACTGGAGGATCAGGTAGGGCGGCTGGACGACGGCGGAGGCTGCGTCGCCGTTCGGGATGAGACGCGTGTAGGCGATCCCGAGGGCCGAGCACGAAACGGTGCCGAGGACAAACACCCACCCAAACACCGCCCAGTGAAACGCATCCGTTGGGAGCTCGACCCCGAAGAACGCCTTCCCCACGCCGAGCATGATTGCTGTCTGGATGGAGGTCACCGCCACGACCATGCCCATCTTCCCGATGAAGTACGCCTCGCGGGGCAGGGGTGTGCCGCTCAGCCGCTTGAGCATCCCCACGGACTGCTCCATCGAGACAGAGACGGCGAGGTTCGCGAAGGTGGTGCTCATCACCCCGGCCGCGATGATCCCGGGGATGAAGTAGTTCTTGAAGTTGAGCGGGGGTTCGCCGGGCGGCCCCTCGACCTCCTCGTTGCCGAAGACCGACGAGAAGATCACCAGGAAGAGGACGGGCAGGAGGAACGTGAAGAACACCTGGGAGGGGTTGCGCCAGAACTGCTTGAGTTCGACGACCGTGCGGCCCCAGCTCAGCTGTAGCAGCGAAGGCAGCTGTCCGGTTCCGCCGGCCGCCGCGCTCATTGCGGCACCCCGTCGTCGCGGTGCCCGGCAGGTCCCACCATCTCCAGGTAGATGTCTTCCAGGGAAGGACGCGTGACGGTGAGCGCCGGCAGTTCGGGTTCGCCGTGGGCGGCCGCCCAGGCACTCAGGAGCCCCACGATAGCGGTCGGGGTCCCGGTTGGGACCGTCACCATGTCCCCCTCCAGCGTCGCCCCGGGAAGGTCGGGGAGGGCCGCGCCGGCGAGCCGGCCCCTCCGCGCGAACGTCACCCGGGCCAGCGCGCGTTCACGGCCCCCGAGTTCCCGCGGCGGGGCCACCTCAACCAGCGCCCCCGCCACGATGACGCCGACCCGGCCGGCGAGTGCCTCGGCCTCGTCCAGGTAGTGCGTGGTCAGGACGACCGTCTTTTTCAGGGCAGTAAACTGCTCCACGACCTCCCAGAGCTGGCGGCGGCCCCCCGGGTCGAGGCCCGTCGTGGGCTCGTCGAGGAAGATCAGTTCCGGATCGCCCACGAAGCCGAGCGCGACTTCGACCCGGCGCTTCTGGCCGCCGGAAAGGGAGCCACAGCGGCTCGAACGCTTCTCGGTCAGCCCAACCATGTCCACGACCCGGCGGGCCGGCAAGGGGTTCGGGTAGAACGAACCGACATGTGCCACCACTTCATCCACGGTGAGGTGGTCGAAGGCCGTCGTCGTCTGGAGCACGATCCCGATCCGGGCTCGCCATCGGCGTTCGCCTCTGTCCGGGTCGACCCCGAGGACCGAAGCCTCGCCCCCGGTGCGCCTCCGGTAGCCTTCGAGGATCTCGACACAGGTCGTCTTGCCGGCGCCATTGGGGCCGAGCAGGGCGAAGACCTCGCCGGGCTCGATCGCCAGGTCGATACCGGCAAGGGCCTCCAGCGCTCCATACGACTTCCGGAGCCCGGTGACCTCAACAACGGGACCGTTCGACATCGGTTACCCCCACGTGATCTCGACTTCCTCGTAGGGCGGCGCAGGGAAGTACTCCATCGCCTTCTGGACGCGCCGTGCGATCAGTGGTGACCAGAGCCTCCCGACCAGGTGGAGCGACATGTCGATCCCGGCCGAAACCCCGGCGGCGGTGATGACGGCCCCTTCGTCTACCCAGCGTTCGTCCACGGCGGTGACGCCGTCGCACTTCCGGAGGTAGTCCATCGAACCCCAATGGGTGGTCGCGCGCTTTCCGGCGAGGAGGCCCGCCCCCCAGAGCACGAACGCCCCCGTGCAGACCGACGTCACGACTTCTGCCTGCTCCGCGGCGCCCCGGACGAAGTCGAGCATCGGTGGGCTTTCCATCTCCTTGCGGCTGCCGTGGCCGCCCGGGACCACGAGGATGTCCGGCGCCGGGCACGTGGCGAAGCTGTAGTCCGCGAGCACGCGCAGCCCCTTGGCGCAGCGCACTTCGCCCCCGCCTTCCGACACCGAAACGACCTCGCACGACCCGGGTTCGAGTTGCTTCAGCATCGTGAAGACCTCCCAGGGGCCGGCCCAGTCCAGTTCTTCGGCGTTTTCGTAGAGGACAATGGCGACGGTGCGCGGCATGGCTGGCTCCTTGATGGCCTGGCCCGGGGCCTGCTACTGCAGCAGCGCTTTCACCCGGTCGAGGATGGCGTGGGCGACGGCGTACTTGGTCATGATCGGAAGCTCTTCGACCGTGCCCCCGGCGTGGAAGAGCGTCACCTGGTTCGTGTCCGTCCCGAAGCCGCTCCCGGCCGCCGTGACGTCGTTCGCGACGATGAAGTCCAGCCGCTTCGAGGCCAGCTTCTCGACAGCGTGCTTCGCAAGGTCGTGGGTCTCGGCGGCGAACCCGACGCGCACGCCGCCAGCCGGGAGCGAGGCGAGGATGTCCGGGTTCTTGACGAGCGTGACGGTCATTGTCTCCTGACCCGGGGCCTTCTTCATCTTCTGCCCCGCCGGGCTCTCGGGGCGAAAATCCGCGGGGGCCGCCGACATCACGAGCGCGTCGGAATCCAGTGTCGCGGCCGTCAGCGCCTCCAGCATCTCCGCGACGGTGGAAACGTCGACGCGCGCGACCCCATAGGGCGTCTCCAGGGCGACCGGCCCCGTCACGATGGTCACCGCCGCCCCGCGGTCGCGGGCGGCTTCGGCGATCGCGAACCCCATCTTCCCGGTCGAACGGTTGCCGACGAAGCGGACGGGGTCGAGCGGCTCCTGCGTGCCCCCGGCGGAGACGACGACCTTGCGGCCGGCGAAGTCGCCCTGCTGCTTCCCAAGCATCGCCCGCAGCGCGCCGAGGATGTGGACGGGCTCGACCAGCCGCCCGGCGCCGGTCCTGCCGCTCGCCAGCCTGCCCGAGGCGGGGCCGACGAAGGTGACGCCGCGCGATTCCAGGGTCTCGACGTTCGCCCGGGTGGCCGGGTGCGCCCACATCTGGCTGTCCATGGCAGGGGCAACGAGCACGGGTGCGGTCGTCGCCAGCGCCGTCAGCGTCACCATGTCCGGCGTCTGCCCGTGCGCCAGGTTGGCGATGCAGTCGGCGGTCGCGGGGGCGATGACGAGCGCGTCGGCACGGCGGGCAACTTCCACGTGCGCTTCCGCCTCCGCCGCCAGGAACATGTCCGAGACGACCGCGTTCGCGGTCAGGGACTGGAAGGTGAGGGGCGTGACGAACTGCGCCGCCGCGGCGGTCATCACCACTTCCACGGTGGCGCCAGCCTGCCGCAGCTTGCTGCAGAGGTCAGCCGCCTTGTATGCCGCAATCGACCCCGTCACCCCAAGGACGACACGTTTGCCCGCCAGGGGCCGGATGTCGCGAGGCTCCGCCGGGGCGCTCATGGCTGGTTCATCTCGTAAATGAAGCGAAGGCCTTTGAGGGTCAGGTCGCTGTCGACGATGTCGATGCACTCGGTCTCGCGGGCGATGTCCTTCGCCCAGCCACCGGTGCCGACGACTTTCGCGTCGCCGTCGAGTTCCGCCTTGAAACGCTCCACGAGACCCTCAACCAGCCCGACGTAGCCGAAGAGGATGCCCGACTGCATCGCGTTGATCGTGTTCTTGCCAATCGCCGTCGGTGGGCGTTCGAGCTGGACGCGGTAGAGCATGGCCGCCCGGCTGAAGAGCGCCTCGCTGGCGATCCCGATGCCGGGGGCGATGGCGCCGCCGAGGTAGTCGCCTGCGGCGTTGACCGCGTCGAAGACCGTCGCCGTGCCGAAGTCAACGACGATGACGGGCTGCCCGTAGAGTCGCGTCGCCGCCACCGCGTCGATGATCCGGTCGGCGCCAAGCTGCTTCGGGTTGTCGTAGAGGATGCGAATCCCGGTGCGGAGCCCGTGACCGACCAGCAGCGGCTCCATGCCGAAGTACTTCTGGCAGACCGATTCGAACGTCGGGATCAGCGGAGGCACGTCGCAGCCGATGATGCAGGCGGTGACGTCAGTTGGGTCCAGCTTCCGGGCGGCGAGCAGGCTGGTGAGGAGGACGCCGTATTCGTCCGGCATCTTTTCGCGCTCGACGCCGATTCGCCAGGTCGCCCGTAGCGTCTCGCCGTCCCAGAGGCCCATGTGGATAGAGGTGTTGCCGATGTCGAAGGCAAGCAGCATGCGGGCGTTCCACCCTGGCTTTGGGGCCATCCGAGGGTCCCCGTGCCGCCTGGATGATAGTCAGTCTGGCGCCGGGAACACAAACGGCGGCCCCGTCAGCTGCCCAGGAGCGCCAGCATCGCCGCCCAGGCCGCCGCTTTCGTCGTGCCAATCGCGAAGAGCACTTCGTCGCTGGTCGACCCCGGGATCACCGTGACGTCGCCGTCGGCGGCGGTGAAGACGCGCATGGCGCTCTCGGGGCCCGGTTGCGCGCCCGCCGCTTCGAGGAGGTTCAGCTGACGGTCGGTGAACTCGCCGGCCTCGGCGGCGGAGGCGAACTTCACGCGGACGACGGCGACGCTGGCCGTGCCGTTCACGTAGACGTCGTAGTGGTCCCCGGCCCAGCCCGCCGCGCCCACCGCTGCCTGTGACGCGCCGAGCTTGAGCTGGAGGTAGTTCTTCAGGCCGAATTCACCGAGGGTGCCGCCCGACTCCCGCTTCCAGCCGCTTCCAAGCGCCCCCGAGAGGTCGGGC
Source organism: Chloroflexota bacterium (assembly GCA_016234445.1). GTDB lineage: Bacteria > Chloroflexota > Dehalococcoidia > Tepidiformales > Tepidiformaceae. Next base: position 72,700 of record JACRBT010000018.1, read on the forward strand.
AGGGTCACGGTCGCGGGCTGCCAGCCCTGGTCCAGGAGTTCCGGGTGGAGGACGAAGACCGTCCCCCGGGGCGGGTCCACCAGGTAGCGGTTCACGACGTCCACGCCCTGGCGGTTGACGATGCCGCGCACCCAATCCGCGCCCGCCGTGTAGGGGAAGTAGAGTTCGCGCTGGATCGAAGCCGGCACGTCGTTGGCCTGGGCTTGCCCGGCCAGCAGGAGCAGCGGCCCGCCGCCTCCCGGGCGGAGCGACACCGTCTTCGCGTAGAGCGCTTCGTGCGTGACCGCGTCGCCTTCCACCACCGCGGTCCACGCCAGGTTCAGGTCGAGGTCGTCGACGGTCTTTTCGTAGGCAGTGTCGAGGCTGAAGTGGTAGTCCTGGAGGGCGTGGACAAACTCGTGCGCGAGCGTCTGGGTCTGGTCGCGGCTGAGCTTGTCGAGCCCGGCCGGGTCGCCGTTTTCGAGCACCACCCAGAGCTGGTCTTCCACCGGCGAGTAGAGGCCGAGGACGGAGTCGCTCCCGAAGCTCTTGTAGATGGAGAGGTAGTCCTGGTCGTTGCGCATGTGGCCCAGGAGCCGGTAGAGCGTCGTCGTTTGGGCGAACCAGCGGCGGTCGTCGTCGGTGAGCAGGCGATCGAGCAGCGCGGGCAGGTCCGAGCGCCGGACGGCCTCAGCCTTCAGGGATGGCGGAGCGGAGAGCTTGCGCACCGTGGCAACGCCGTCGAGCACCTTCTGGAGCGAAGCCGGCAGCGGCTGCGCATCGCCAGCGGGGGATGCGCCGGGCGTCGTCGGCGCCGTGGCCGATGGGCTGACAGACGCGATCGGGCTGGCGCCCCCGAGAGTGCTGTCGCGGGGCGAACAGGCGGCGCTGGTGCCGAGGGCGGCCGCCAGTATCAGCCCGAGGAGGATTCGATAGCTCACCGTCGCCTCGCTTTCCTTGCCCGCCGTCCCGGCCCTGCGCTATTCTCGAACGCGCGGCGCATTCGTCTAGCGGCCCAGGACACCGCCCTCTCAAGGCGGAGATCAGGGGTTCGAATCCCCTATGCGCTACCATCGTCGCTTCTTCCGAGCAGGGCCAGTCCCTGCTCGGACGTTTTCCGGCACCTGCCCCAACAGAGGAAGGAAGCCCGCATGCCGTTTGCCGACGAAGCGACCGTCCAAGCCTACCGCCAGGCGTGGGAAGACTGGAGAAAGCAACTCGACCATCTCCACCGGGTCTTCCTCGAAGGCGAGCTGGCGCGCCCCGACCAGCTGAAGGGCCTCCTCAACCGGGAAGCCCGCGCCAAGGAACGGTACGACGCCGCCCGCCTGCGGCTCCTCGGGCTCGACGAACCCGCCCCTCCCGCGCCGGGCGAAGGGGACGCGAACCCCTTCTGCTAGGACCCCGCCCCCCGCCGGCGACGCCCGGCGACGCGCGCATCTCGCGACCATCGGCCCATGTTTTCGGTCCCATTCGACCCACGCGAAGACGCCCGCTCGAGGCCATGCTCGATCCCCCGGGGTGCTCCGTGCGGGGGGCCAAAGGAGGCTGACATGGCAGGGATCGGGACGGTCACCAGGCTCGACCAGGATTCCGTCGTCGACAACACGAACCACGACCTGATTCACACCCTTTCCGTCCGCCTGGACGCGCAGTGGCACAACCGCAGCTACGCGGGCGAAGTCGCCTGCCAGGGCTGCCGCCACGTCTTCGAACGGCTTCGCGAGATGGACCGTGAAGCGGCGATGCTCCTCACGAAGGAGCTGGAACTGCACGTCCAGGCCAACAAATTCCCCCAGGACCTCACTGACTGAGGTTCGCCCAGGCTCTCGCCGCTGCGAGTGCGGCGATGCCCAGGAGCGGAGTGGCGCCCATGACGACAGCACTGGAGACTCGGCCGGCCGGGATCGAAGCCGCAGCCCCGGTCCACGCCCACCGCTGGCGTATCGAAGAGCCCCGCGGACCGACCAGCCCCGGCCGTTGCCGCGAATGCGGCGCCTTCCGCATCTTCCGGAATTCGCCGCCCGGCGACGACCTCGGGACCGGCGACGCTCCCTCTCGTGCCCCCGCGGAAGTGTGGCTTGCGCTGCCGTTCGCGGCCTACGTACCCCCGGAGACAGAGCCGGTCATCGTCTGAAGGAGCACCGCCTTGGCGTCCGCGACCATCTCCTCCGCAGATGGCACGCTCCTCGCCACTGTCGCCCTGAACGCTGAAGGCGACGGTCCGGTCCTCGTCGTCAGCCGTGTGATCGCGGGGCAGGGGAACCTGCTCATGCACTACTTCGGCGAGGGTGCCCGGGCCGTCCGCGTGGAGACGGGCGACGCGACGATCGAAGGCACGCTCGCGACCAAGTGGTTGGGGCGAAAGCGGCTCTGGTTGATCCGGCTCGCAGCGCCAGTTCCCCCGGGTGTGCCTGGGCCAGCCGAGGCGCACGCGGAGGGCGGGGAGCCCGCGGTCGCGGCGCGGGACTGACGGTCGTCACGGTCGCGAGACGCTGTTCATGCCCCCCAGTTTGGGGAGAACGCGAAGCCAAGCAGGACGATGCCTGCCACAACCCAGGTTATCGCCAGGGTGCCTCCAACAGCCGAAACAAGGACCTGGACCGGCCATCCCGTCGGCCCCCGCCAGAGTGCGCCGGCCGCCGCGAGGTAAAGCACCCCGCCCGCGATCAGCCCCAGGGCCGTCCAGAACGCGCCCGGCGCGGCGTCCCCCGGGGCATCGAGCGAAAAGAGCTCTTGCCGCTCGATGCCCTGAACGGGGATCCTGGCGCGCTCCTTCTCCGCGACGAGTTCCGCCCGCGGCCGGTTGTCCGGCGGCGGGGCATCGTCCCTTGATTCCAGCGCCCAGCTGACCGGTCCCGCCATGAGAAGCGCGGCGCTCACGGCGACGAGCGCGACGGCGAGCGTCACCACCAGGCGCGAACGCACCGGACCGCGAGGCTGGCTCTGTTCGACCATCGATGCCCCCGGCAAGGCGTGATACCCCGCTTGTGCCCTGCCCACGGGGGCAGCTGCCAGTGCACCATACACCCCGGCCGCCGCGAGCCGCGCCCGTTAGCCCGTCTTTATGCCCGCTGCGCGCCGCCGCCGTACCATAGGTAGCCAGTGGGGACGCACCGATGACGACGCGGGACGCCTTTTCCGGCCGCATGACCGGCCGCGCCGCGCTCTACCTCGTGTTCGCCCTGCTTGCGCTCGCGCCGGTCATGGCCTTCGCCATCGGGCCGCTCAGCGGCGATAGCTTCGACCTCCACGGCCCGGGCGGCCCCCTGCTCGCGTTCTCCGCAGGCGTGCTTTCGTTCGTCTCTCCCTGCGTCCTCCCGCTGGTGCCTATCTACATAACTCACCTCTCCGGCGCGAGCGTCGTCCACGGCAAGGTCGTCGCCGACCGGCGGGTCACCTTCACCCACGCGATCGCCTTCGTCAGCGGCCTCTCGCTCGTCTTCATCCTCCTCGGCGCGAGCGTCGGCCTTCTCGGCTCCTACTTCGTCAAGGACCACCAGCGCGAGTTCGAGCAGGTGGCCGGGGTCGTCCTCGTGCTCATGGGCGTCATCCTGATGCCTGCCTACGGTCGCCGCTCACCGATGCGGGCGGCCCTGCTGCTCCTGGGCCTGACGCTCGTGTTCCTGCTCCTGGTCGAACTCGCCAGCCTCCAGGGCGACCGCGCGAAGCTGCTCCAACTCGCGGGCGTCCTTGCCTTCGCCTGGCTGAAGTTCGCCGGCTACATCTCGCTCCCCTTCCTTTCGCGCACGTTCGAAGTCGACCTCGCCCGCAACCGGCAGGTTGGCTACACGAAATCTGCGCTCGTCGGGGGTGCCTTCGCCCTCGGCTGGACCCCGTGCGTCGGCCCCATCCTCGGCAGCATCCTCACGCTTGGCCTCTCCCAGGGCGACGCTCTCCAGGCCGTCTACCTCCTCGTTGCTTACTCGGCCGGGCTGAGCATCCCCTTCCTCATCGCCGGTCTCGCCCTCGCCGACACGACCCGTTTCCTCAAGCGAATCCAGCCCTACGCGCCGTTCATCGAGGTCGCCAGCGGGCTGATGCTGATAGGCGTGGGCGTCCTCTTGATGACCGGCCGCCTCTCCGGGCTCAACCAGTACTTCCAGTTCGCCGACTTCAACCAGGGGCTCTGAACCGGGGTTCGCTACCGTTTAGCGGGGTGGCCGTGATACGCTGACGGTTCCTCGGCGCGTTCGTCTAGAGGCCCAGGACGCCGCCCTTTCAAGGCGGAGATCAGGGGTTCGAATCCCCTACGCGCTACCAGAACACTTGTTCTCGGCATCTGCGGCTTGCTATCATCGAGCCATGCCGACCCTTAAGGACAGCCGGTTCCCTCCTCCGCAGTCGTGGGAGGACTTTGAAGGTCTCTGTGCCGACCTGTTTCGGTACGTCTGGAATGACCCCGGAACGCAGAGGAACGGGCGCACAGGGCAACCTCAGCATGGCGTGGATGTGTTCGGAAGGCCTGATGGACGGCCGCACTACGCCGGGGTGCAGGCCCGAAACAAGATCCACCCGCCGACGACGGTGGCGGTTGCCGAGCTTCGCGACGAGGTTCGGAAGGCCAAGCAGTTCGTGCCGGCGCTTAAGACCTTCATCCTCGCCACGACGGCGCCCAACGACGCGGTAATCCAAGAGGAGGCGCGGCGGCTGACCGAGGCGAACGAGGCCGAAGGCCTGTTCTCGGTCGAAGTGTGGGGCTGGGACGAACTTGAACGAAGGATGACGGAGCATCCCGAAGTCCTGCAACAGCACTATCCCCAATTCGCGGTCGGCCATTCTGTTGAAGTCGACTCAGTCGCCGAGCTTGTGCGCTTGATGCAGGAACGGTCCAAGTGGACTGACGAGAAGGACCGCCCAACTTTCGAGAGGACGGATGGTGCGGTCAGCAGCCTCGCGCCACAGTTCCAGCCGAGCTGGAGGATCCGCCAGGCGAGCGGCGACCACGTCTCGAACTTGGAATGGCGGTTTTGTGGCCCGAGGTTCGATATGGAGTGGCGTGCGGCTGACGGCTCCCGACTGAAGGACACGAGCATCAGCGATGTCTTCGATCTCACCAAGAATGAGCCCGTGGACCATCCGTACGTCGCGGTCGACGAGATCGGGCTTGAGATTCGATTCCCCTGGCGGGGCAAGATGCGCTACGAGCTTCATCGTTGGCCACTGTCGTCAAGAGAGCTGCCAAAGGGCGTCTTGTGGGATGTCGGGCGCGAAGTCTTGCCAGTGCGCCGATTTGATGAGGACTTCAGGAGCGAGGACGCAGGTTAGCAACATGGTCGCGAAGCCTCCGAAGGGTCCCAACAACCCATCGGCTTACGGGTCGGCCGCGGACCTTCCGTCCTATCGGGAGCTCGCTCAACAGATTCAGGGCCTCAAGCTCCTGACGCGGTTGTTCGCGCGCCGCCAGCGCAGGGAAATCTTGGAAGTCGAGCGACAGATGAAGCGCCTGACGCGGGTCGTGGACGACTTCTACGAGCGCCTAGGCCCGCGCAACTGGATCTTCCACGACATGCTTAGCGTAGACAGGGTCGAGCAACTCCTCGCTGAGACTCCTGATGCCGAGACCGCCGAGGGGCGCTTGATCGAGATGTACCGCGACCCCGAGACCATGAGGTGGTGGACGATGCGGCTCCGATCGTATCAAGGGCTACGTGAACGGCTTCACCAGATTGAGCGGGCTCATGAGCATTACGACGCTGAACAGTACGACAGCTGCGTGCTGCATCTGGTCGCCGTTATGGATGGCTTCGTCAACGACTTCGAGCCCGGTGAGCGTAAGGGGCTGCACTCGCGTGAGCCCGACGAGATGGCTGCCTGGGACAGCGTGGTCGGTCATCATATGGGTCTCACCCACGCGATGGCGACGTTCACCAAGACCATCAAGAAGAGAATCGACGATGAGGTCTTCGATCTGTACCGACATGGGATCATGCACGGTTCTGTCGTGCGGTTCGACAATGTGATCGTTGCGACGAAGGCATGGAACATGCTGTTCGCCGTTGCCGATTGGGCGACCGCGACAACCAGAGCAGCTGAACCTACGAAGCCAGAACCGGCCCGGGGCGAGATTTGGGCGACTCTCAAGCGTCATGCGGCCTACAAGCAGTATCAAAGAGACTTCGCGGCCACAACGCTCGAAGCATCGGAGCCGGGGTTTGCCACAGACGAGATGGTGGTACTCGCCTCGGAGTTCCTCCGTGCCTGGGAGCACGGGAGATGGGGAATCGTTGCCAGGTTCACGCCACCAATTTTGCGCGGCGCCAAGTCGGACGGAGAGGCTGCACGATCCGCGAAGGAGACCTTCGAGGGCCACCGCCTGACCGACTGGGCCATCATCTCGGTAACGTGCGACCAGGCCAGCACCGTCGAAATCAAGATTCAGGCTCGTCTCAACAGCCGCTTGACAGACTTGCGGTTCCGTATGGTGTTCTGGGCCCATGATGGCACAGTGGGCATTCCGCGGCAGGAAGAGGGCAACTGGAGCCTCGCGGTCTGGGCCCCGCGCACCTTCGTGCAGTCGTCCACGTAGTCGTGCGGCGTCCCGGACGCTCTCAGGCCGATGCATCGGTCGCCTGCAGCGCTCCCGCCACCTCGAATCGAACCGACTCCGGGTGTTCGAAAAACGGGTAGAGTGGCCTACCAGTTTGCCTCGTTGTGTCGCGTTTCAACCCCTCAGTCTGAGCTGCGTTCCGGCGGGCGATCCGCTGCCCAGACCGTCGCTTCCACGCGCTGGCGGCTCTGGCAGTTCGAACCCCGAAGACACGGGGTAAGATGCGCCGTCGGCTGACCTCTGAATTCCGCGACGTTCGTTTTGGGGTCAGGCTGCGCTCAAGGCGTATACTTCGAAACTCATGCCGGAACTCGGGCTCACCTTCCGTCAAGCGACCTCCGACGACTCTGACGTCCTGGCCGACCTGGTCATCGGGACGGCGGAACAGGAAATGACGAGGGTCGCGCTGGCGCTCTTCGGGCTCGACTCCCTAACGAGGGCGCGGGCCTTGTTCCGATTGACCTGGCGGGCTGCCGAGAACTGGAGAACCAGCACGATAGCGGAGCTGGACGGCGAGCCCGTCGGAATGTTGCAGAGCGGAAGCTCGGCAATGAAGGTAACCCCCAGTTTGATCGTGGCCGCCCTGAAGGCCCTCGGCCCCCTGGGGGTTGCCCGGGTTGTACGGGGGATGAGACTTCAGTCGAAGGTGTCGCCCCGCAAGCCCGCCGGGGTATTTGTCATCTCGGAACTGCATGTGTCGCCGGCGGCGCGTGGAGGGGGCATCGGCAGCGCGCTCCTGGGTGTTGCCGAGCGCCGGGCACGCGAGCAGTCGCGCTCGCAGATGGCCCTGGTCACCCTGACCACCAATCCAGCGATTCGCCTTTATGAGCGCAATGGCTACCGGATCGCCGCCACCGCAACCAACCGTACTTACGAACGCCTGACCGGCGTCTCGGGCAGGGTCCTCATGCTCAAGGACTTGGCGCCTACTGTTCAGGCGCCCTGAGTCGCGCCGCCCTGCGCGGCACCGGACCGGTCACCGAAGAATCGTCGCCACCCCGAACTGAAGCCGCCGCAGGTGTTCGAAAAATGGGCTGAGTGGCATACCAGCTGACCTGGATTTCGTCCCGGGCCCCGCCGCGCATTGCGCGCGCCTCAGCCGTGGCCGCGTAGCGGGCGCTCGACGACCCTGGTGTGCGAGCGCAGGTGCCTCGGGTTCTTGTCGAGGTTCTTCCGGACCGGCCGCCTGCCCGGCGGCCAGGGTTCGCACCTCTTGCTGGACTTCGTCGCGCGCGGCGTGGCGGGACGGCAGGAGGCCACGGAGCGCTTCGGCGCGGAGGTAACGCCTGGGCGCGGGTCGAGCGCGCGGACGAGTTCGCCGGCTGCGGGCCGGATTGGGCTACTTTCAGGGCTGCCCGCGAGTCACTATCATGGCGCCGGAGCCGGCTGGTGCGAATCGGAATTAGTGCGTCCGTACTTCTTGTGGCCGTGGCTGTCGTGGGACTCGCCGGTGACCAGCTCTCACGCGACGCCCCAATGACTCGCACTGCTCCCGGCGCTGCCGTGGCGGCGGACGTTCCCTACTCCCTCGCCGCGCATGAGACGCAAACCGGGCTCATCTCTGTGCAGGCGCAGCCCCGGCCGTTCCGCCGGTTCCTCCCCGGGGTGTCCGCCCGGGTCGGCACCAGCCCCCAGCTCCCCTATCCCGTCGCGGACGGTGCCGATCTCTCGTACATGCTGGTGGTAGAGATAGATGTCTTCGACACGCAGCCGGAGGCGTGTTGCATCCCTTCAACGCAGGTCCAGCTGGTGGCGGGGCACCTGCTTCCGCCCACGATATTCCCGCCCCACTCGCAACCGTTCGAGGGCTTGTGGTTCCAGGAAAACTTTACGCAACATCCCATGCCCGACGAAGAAGAATGCACGTGGACGAGGCTCTTCGAGCCGCAAGCCGGCCCCGAACTCAAGCTCGCCTGGCAGGGGGGCCACCTCTGGTCGGTGACCGTCCAGAACCCCAACTGGCTCTACCGGATCACCGGTTGCGCTCGCTTCGAGGGTGAGTCCGCAGACACCCAGCTCCGTACCATGGCCGAGTACCTCGAGCTCATGACGGGGCAATCGACGCCCATCCTCATTAGCGCACCTGCCCCTCCCATGAACACGTTCGCGAAGTGCGTGGTGGGCTACGGTGAGGTGTCCGGGGGGGCGCAGTACCTGGTTGGCCGCGTCGTCCTCTACATCTTCACGGGGAGCAACTGCCAGGTGCCCATACACGACTTCCCGTTCTAGCCACGGCAGCCATGGAGGTCATCCGTGGCAACAGCGCAGACGTGGGGCTGCGCCCGGGCGAGTTCGAACGCCTCCCAGAGTCGCCGCAGGTGTTCGAACCAGGTTGGGTTGGGTGCCCACCTGACCGGCGCTGTCCCGGCCCCGCCGCGCCTTACGCGCGCCCTCAGCCCCCGTCGCGGAGCAAGCGCTCGATGACCCTGGTGTGCGCGCGCAGGTGCCGGAGGTTCTTGTCGAGGTTCTTCCGGACCGGCTCGAGGCCGGGTTCGGGGATCGTCCGCGTCGCCGCGTGCACCGCCTGCCAGGCCTCCAGCACCTCCGTGATGCCGGGGGAAGCGGCGGTGTCGATGGCCGGGAGACTCATGTTGTGGGGCGGCAGCCCGAGTGGGCTCCAGGTGCGGCCGCCGGGGACCAAGCGCCCGAGGTGGGACTGCTCGGCGAAGATGAGGTGGCGGACGTTTTCCACCACCGACCACTTGCCGCTCGGCGGGCGCTCCGCCAGTGTCGACGGGTCTCGGGCCGACAGGAGATCGCGAAGACGCTGTTGTTCCGCTTCGATGGCCGCGAGCAACGTCAGAGGGTCGTCCGCTGGCGACATCCGCGGAGTCTAGCAGAATCCTTGCGCTCGCCCGTTCCCCCGGTCGCGGTCGTCGCCCTCACGTCGCTTTGCGGCCCTCGGTTTCCCGGTTACCATGCCGGCATGGCTTCAAGACGGCCGCTCATCGGTCCGAGCCTGGCCCGGGCGTTGTCCCGGTCGAGGACTAACCCTCGACTTCCCCGGCGTGGACCCGATCCCCTTCCCCTCACCCTGGACCCCATGCGCGCTCCGCATCAACCGGCGCAGATCGGATGGCAGTGATGAAGACCTATGGCGACCGAATGTCCTGGGACGCAGTCCACTGGGGCACACACTGCGTCGACTGCTACCCGGGCGGCTGCCCGATGCGCGTCTTCGTCAAGGACGGCGTCATCGTCCGCGAAGAGCCCTCCGGAACCCTGCCGATGATCGATCCCGCCGTGCCGGACTTCAACCCGATGGGGTGTATGCAGGGGACCTGCTGGAGTCTCTCCCTGGACGGGCCGGACCGCGCCCAGTACCCCCTGAAGCGTGCAGGCGAGCGGGGCGAGGGCAAGTGGGAGCGCATCTCCTGGGATCAGGCGTTGTCGGAGATCGCCGACGCCCTGATCGACGCCATCGAAGACCATGGGCCACGGTCGATCGTCCGTGAGGGCACCCCCGAGGCAGTCGTGGGCGGCCCCACCGGCCGTTTCTTCGACCTGGTCGGCGGCCAGACGATGGACCTCAGCGCCGTGATCAGCGACGTCAACACGGGCGTCTACGCGAGCTTCGGGAAGAGCCACGTCGAGGGCTCGGCCGATGACTGGTTCCATTCCGAACTCCTGCTGATCTGGAACAGCAATCCTGTCTACACGCGCATCCCCTTCTACCACTTCATGAGCGAGGCACGGTACAACGGCGCCGAGATCATCAACATCTCGCCCGACGTGAACGCCTCCCACACCCATGCCGACTACCAGGTCAACCTCGAAGGGGCGACCGACGCCGCCTTCGGGCTTTCGCTGGTCCAGGTCATGTTCGCCGAAGATATCGCCGACTGGGACTTCCTCCGCGAGCAGACGGACATGCCCCTGCTGGTCCGCACCGACAACCATCGATTCCTGCGCCAGACTGATGTCGAGGGGCGAGGCCGGGAGGACCAGCTCTACCACTGGCACCCCGAGAACGGGCTGGTTGCAGCGAACAGGGAGAGCCTGAAACTCGGCGGCGCCAGGGTCGCGCTCGTGGGCGAATTCCCGGTGAGGCTTCACGACGGGCGGACGGTGACCGTGGAACCGGTCTGCGCCATCCTCCGCCGCAAGCTCGACGCCGGCTACACCCCCGAAAAGCAGCAGCCGATCACCGGCGTCCACCCGGAGACGGTTCGCATGGTGGCCAGGAAAGTGGCCACCCGGAAGACGAACATCTTCCTCGGTATGAACGCCTGCAAGATGTACCACGGGGACCTCATCGAACGAACGATGTGCCTCGTCCTGGCGGCGAGCGGCAACTGGGGCAAGCGGGGCACCGGGCTGCGCACCTGGGCGGCGGGGCTTCACGACGGCGGCCAGATAGCGATGACCAAGCGCCGGCCGGGGGCGGAAGCGGCAGGGGCCATCATCGCCGGCAGAGACGCCGCCATCGCCCGGCTCAAGCAGCTTGATCCGTCACTCGTCGACGACGAGCTGGCCATGTCGGAGATGACCAAGGGGCGCCGCGGTCTCCTGGGCATGATGGACGAACGGACGGGTGACGACGTGCCGGCCGACGCACACACCCCGCCAGTGTTCTGGTGGTACAACCAGATGGGCTTCGGCGAACGGTGGAACAACCCCGACTGGGGCGACAGCTCCATGGTCCGGAGCTTCGATGACTACATGGCCGCCGCCTTGAAAGAGGGCTGGTGGGACGGCCTCGACCACCCCCGCAAGGAAGAGGTTCCCCAGGTCTACATCGAATGTGGCGGCAACACGCTCCGCCGGACCCGGGGCGGCAAGAAGGCCATGGCCGGCCTCTGGTCCAGGCTCAAGACGGTCATCGCCATCGACTTCAAGTTCAGCGCGACGGTTCAGAACGCCGACTACTTCCTCCCGGCCGCCCAGCACTACGAGAAGGTAGCCTTCTCCATCCCCGGCCCGTTCGTCGCGAACCTCACCCTTGGCGACCGGGTTGTCGCTCCCGCGGGAGAGTCGCGGAACGAGTGGGACATCTTCGTGGCGATCCTTGGGGCCATGGCCGCGCGCGCCCAGGAGAGAGGGCTCGAAGCCTACGCCCTCCCGGACGGCACCACGGTGCGTTACGACGGCATGGTCCCGCTCTTTACCATGGGCGGGTACTACAGCGGCGAAGATGTGGTCGCCGACGAGCAGATCCGGGACTCGGTCCTCGCCGGCACACTGCCCCAGGGGACGACGCTCGAGGGGCTGCGGGAATCCGGGTTCAAGCGGTTTACCGACATGGGCATGGCCCCCGCCATGCTCGGGCAGGCGACGCAACTGCGGCCGGATGACGTGATAACCCCGTTCACCCGTCACGTCGAACACGGCGACCCTTTTCCAACCTACTCCCGCCGCGCCCAGTTCTACATCGACCACGAATGGTTCCTGGAAGGCGGCGAAGAACTGCCGACGCACAAGCCCAACCCCAGCATGGGCGGCGATTACCCGCTCGGGATGTCCTCGGGGCACAATCGCTGGTCGGTGCATTCCATGAACCACTTCAACAAGGTGGTTCTGGCCACCCACCGCGGGGCGCCCAGCATCATGGTCAACTCCGCCGACGCAACCGCCCGGGGCGTCAAGGACGACGACCTGGTCCGGATCTTCAACGACGTCAGCGAGTTCCACGCCCGGGTCAAGGTGGCGCCGAACGTGAAGCCCGGGCAGATCGTCTCCTACAACGGCTGGGAGCCGATGCAATACGCGAACTGGTCCGGGGCGAACGAGATTGAGCCCGGCATGGTCAAGTGGCTCGGCTTCTCCGGCGGCTATGGCCACCTCAAGTACAACAGTCTCAACTGGCAGCCGGTCCCCGCCGATCGCTGGGTGAGATGCGACTTCGAGCTCGCCCCGGCATAGCCGTTCCGGGCGGCGCCGGCGGTGAACTGGGCTTCGGTGGGCCCGAAGGCGTCCAGACCACCATCCTCGATGAGGCCGAACGGGTGGACTATGTCGTATGAACTGATCGACCTTGCCGGCCAGCGCTGCCTCTTCGTCGCGGCCGAGGAGCCGTGCCTCGGAACCGTCCGCCAGGTGACGGACCTCATCGGTGACGCGATGGGGGAAGACGCCTTTGTCATCGCCGTCCAGGCCAGCGCCCTCGACCCCTCGTTCTTCGACCTCCGTTCGGGGTTCGCCGGCGAGGTGCTCCAGAAGGCGGTGAACTACGGGCGCAAGTTCGCCGTCGTCGGCGACGTCTCCACCTACACGGCAGCGAGCAGGGCCTTCCACGACCTCGTCGTCGAGTCGGCCTACTCGCGCGGCTACTTCTTCGTCCCCGACCTCGACGCCCTCGCGGCGCGGCTCACGCGGCTGGAGGCGGGCTGAGTCCCGCTATCCGGAAGACCGCGGCCGCGCGATCACCCTTGCTACAGCTTTCGTCGTTCCGCTTAGGCCTGCCATGTCGACGATGACGTGCCAGTGGCTGACATGGGGGACTTCAAGCCGAACCGGCGAGCGCCGCGCTAGTCCCCCGATGCAGCGGTATGGGTGCCCAGCGCGGTAGCTGCTGAAGTTGGTCGAGTCCAATAGCCTGACGTTGGCCGCCGAGCCGGACAGGGAGATTTCGACGATCTCTCCGCCCGACATCTGGCCCAGATCGAAGTGCATGAATTCCACAGTGCTCCTCCTGACTTCCCTTGATGAGCAGCCTCACTTGGTGGCAGCGATCTGGCAGGTCCAGTTCGGGTACGCGTCGCCCTTTCCCCGGTTGTTCTGCCATTGGAGCGGTTGGAGGTTGGCAAGGTCGTCACCGCCGCCAAGAGACACCGGGACAAGATGGTCCACTTCCCAGCCCATGCCACGCGGGGTCGTGTTGCCGTACTGGGCCCGGTCAATCCAGGCCCCGCAGGCGTCCTTCCGTCGCTGGGTCGGATCGACGCCTGGCGCCGGCAGGGCCTTGTCCCAGACGGCTTGAACCGTAATGGCGGAAAACGACCGCCCAGAGCGGTCTGTTCCATGAGTGCGCATCCTGGGGTCTCCGCCTCGCGTGGATTAGGCAAGTCGCGGCGCTTGGCACCGGGCCGCCTTGCGAGGTGTGATCGCAGTGTCCGCCGTGTACGCCGACTTGTCAACACGGACCAGTGGGCTGGCTGAAAGCTTACGCCTCGGTCATCCGGAGTGCGGCTGTGTCGCTGGCAAGGCTGCACGTCGCTAGCCGTATACGAGCGGCAGTGCCCGACACTTGCAGCTCGGGCGCAATGGCGCCGACGAGCCTTTCCTCACCCCGTTGGCCCGGTGCCACCGGGAGGTCGATGCCCTCTCTGGCCGCGGCGCGCCGGGCCACGGTGGTGAACAGTCCGCGAGGCATCAGCAGCGCAGCCATCCCCTTGTTCGCCTGCACTTCGCGCCAATCCGACGAGACGGATCGGAAAGTCACCTCACGCTTGAGACATCGCACCAGCGGAACCGGCTGGGCAGTGGGGCGTGGCGCTACAAGGGGCAATTGGGCGTCTCCGAACTCAAACAAATGGCGGTGCAGGAGGATGTGTGCCGCCTCGTGGGCCAGGGTCGCCCTCCACCGTCCAACCGCTGATAGACGGGGATCCTCGACGTCGAGAGCGCTTCCAGTCAGATCCCTGTTGATGAGGACCCGTGGCTGCTCGCCTCTCCGAAACTCGGTTTGGCCAAGGACGTCGTTGGGCAGCGTGGCGTACTGGTCAAGGACAGCCCGCAGGTGTTGCTCCACAAACGACTCCAAGTCTACAACCGGGTGGTCGGGGGTCGGGGCCAAGCCGGCCCGACGCAGCTCGTCACCAGCGATGGCCTCGATTTCTGCGTCGTCGAGCCAGAGCCGCGTTGAGCCGTCCCGAGCTCTGAATTCGTTCACGGTTCTGCTTGCTCCCGAGCTAGGCCCTCCGCGGTTTCGAGGAGCTTGCTGAGGTCTTCGGCTTGGAGGTTCGCCTCCGAGATGCGCCGGAACAACTGTCCAGCCACAGGCTGCCGCCTCAGGTAGCGCTCCGCCTGTTGCCCGAATCGACCGGCAAGCGCCATCAACTCGTCGAAGTTCAACCCCAAGGCCTCCCCCAAGTCGTGGAGGACATCCTCCGCCGGGATGCGTCGATCGTTCTCGATATCGCTAAGGTAGGACGGTGTCTTGTCGATGATGGCGGCAAGCTGGCGAAGTCCTAGGCCTCGCCTAAGACGGGCTTCTCGAAGGTGGTCGCCTAGAGATCGGTTCGCCATGTACGCCGCACAGCGTAGCGCGTGGCACGATCGGCGGCAAGCCGGTCAAGGCGCTCGGCCGGTGCCGCCTCTACCGCGCAACCAGGGATCAGGTGGCAGGTGCCGCCCCGGCGATCCACAATGCCCCACCCTCGGAGGGACGAAGCTGATGGAACACGAACTCCCGGCCGGCGGCCGCCCGGAAACGACCGTGATTCACATCATCGGCAGCCCGGGGGTTGGCAAGTTCACCATCGCCTCTGAGGTCGCGCGGCGGACGGGCGCCCGGCTGGTCGACAACCACAGCATCGCCAACGTCATCTTCAACACGCTCGCCCCGGACGGCGTCACCCCGTTGCCCCCGTCCATCTGGCCGTTCGTCGGGCGGGTCCGCGCGGCTGTGCTCGACACGATCGCCAGCGTCTCGCCGCCCCACCTCTCGTTCGTCTTCACGAACTTCATCCGGGGAGAAGACGAAGGAGAGTACGGGGCGTTCCTCGAAGTCGTGGCCGTGGCGGAGGCGCGCGGGAGCCTCTTCGTCCCCGTGCTGCTCACCTGCCGGACCGACGAACTGGTCCGGCGCATCGTGACCGACGACCGTCGCGCCCGCATGAAGCTGGTGGACCCTGTGCAGGGCGCGCGGCTCAACGACGAGGTTCCGCCGTTCGCCACCGGCCACCCGAACACCCTCGCCCTCGATGTCTCCGACCGCAGTCCCGGGGATGCCGCGCAGGAGATCCTCGACTGGGTCGAACGCTGCCGCGGCGGCGACATAGAACAGTGGGGAGCCGCGCGCATCCCTGCCGCGGACGCCGACGTCGGGGCCCTCTACCGGCAGTTGACCGACTACTGGAACGGGCGCGACGCCGCAGCCTACGGGGCGCTCTTCGCCGAAGGCGGCAGCATCGTCGGGTTCGACGGCAGCCAGGTCGACGGCCGCGACGCGATCGCCTCCCACCTCGCGGAGATCTTCGCGAACCACCCGACCCCGGCCTACGTCGTGAAGGTGCTCGAAGTGCGCCCGCTCGGTCCGGGGGCGATGCTCCTCCGCGCCGCCGCCGGGTTGCTCCCTCCGGGCGCCTCCGACCTCCACCCGGACCTGAACTCCATCCAGACCCTCGTCGCGACCAGACACTGGGGTGGCTGGCGGGTCGAGATGTTCCAGAGCACGCCCGCCGCCTTCCACGGCCGCCCGGACCTGGCCGAACGCCTCACCGCGGAGCTGACAGAGGTGCTGCGCGGCCGGTGACCGGAGGGCTGCTCCGGGCCAGTCGCGCCGCGCAGCTCCCGTGCTCGAAGAGACGCTGGGCGGCGCGACCGCCGCCGCTCAACGCGGGCCGAGGTCATCCCGCCGGCGGAACGGATCTCGTTCCGCGAACGGCGCGAAGCTGGCCCAGAAGAGCAACGAGAGCAGCAGGCCGATGCTGCCGACGACCATCAGGATGGCGCCCATGACTTCGATGTCGATGCCGACAACGGTGTATTCAACCGCCCAGGCAAGGATGGCGCCCACGGCGATAAGGAAGAGACTGACTCCGATTCCCACGGTGTCCACCTTCTTTCAAAGCTGTGCGTAGAGGCTGGCGGAATGCGGCAAGATGACCGCAGCGAGGCGTCAGGAGAACCGTCGCTGGCCGCCGCGTCCCGCGAATTGACGCCACGCGAAGAGCACCAGGACAGCGCCCCCGGTTGCAATGGCCATGCTTCTGAGGTTGAAGCCCGTAACGTCGCCGTAGCCGAGCGCGGTGCTGATGAACCCGCCGACGAGCGCGCCGCCGACGCCCAACGCGATCGTGATGAGGATGCCCCGGAGGCCAGACCCGCCCGGGCCACCCCCGAGGAGGAACTGGGCTGCGAGCCCGGCGATCAACCCGACGAGAATCCAGGTCAACGTACCCATCTTCGACTCCTTTCGGGCGTGGGAAGCCCATGGGGAAATCGGGGCGCACCCGGTTGTTCGCATCCTCGTGCTCCAACCGGGCTGATCGATTGTCGTCTCCGGGCCGCAGCGCTTGTCAAGGAATATTACAAGCGGTGTTTTACCAGATGTCCTAGGGCCTGATACTCATCCCCCGACCCCCGCCACGAGTTCGCGCGCGTGGCCGTCGAGGTGGCCGATGAGCACGGGCACCATCTCCGCCAGCGGGGTCGGTTCGCCGCGAAAGGGCATGGGGCGGGCGCGCTGGGCCGCCGTCAGGCTCCGGAGGAGGGCGATGAGCGCCGCCCGGTTCGCCCGCATCTCCGCCACCAGGGTTTCGACGTCGTTCCCTGCCCGTTCGGCGACGCGGCCGCGGTTCCAGTCGTGGACCTCGAGTTCGGCGGCGTGAGCGAGGTCGTCGCCGGGTTCGGGTACCCCGGCCCCGATCCGTATCCGGATCAGCTGGCGGAGGTCGTTCGCGGCCATGTGGGCGAGCAGTTGGCGCCGCGTCCAGGCGCCATCGCCCGTATGGATGACCTCCTCCCAGCGATCCCGGGGGACCGCCCGGACCGCCGCCTCGACCGGCCCAACCGCTTCGGCAAGCGAGGCCAGCAGCCGTTCGAAGGTAGCGTCGTCGATGGGTGCCAACCCCACGCGGCTCAGTCCACCATCGCCGAATAGATGATGTTCTTCAGCTGGCCCCGGAAGTTGAAGGTCGCCGACGGCATCAGCTGGGTCATGAAGATGACCTCCATGTCCTCCTTCGGGTCCACCCAGAAGATGGTCGAAGCGGCGCCGCCCCAGTAGTAGTCGCCTTCGCCGAGCGAGCCGGAGTCGACCTCGTTCAGCGTCATCGCGAAGCCGAGCCCGAAACCGACGCCTTCGTAGGCGGTCTCCGAGAAGGCGCCGACGGCCATGCCCGCGAGGTCACGCCCGCCGGCAAGGTGGTTCTTCCTCATCAGCCCCAGTGTGCGTGAGCCGAGGATGCATTCGCCGTCGAGCTCGCCGCCGCGGCGGAGCATCTCGCAGAAGCGGAGGTAGTCGGCCGTCGTGCTTGTCAGGCCGCCACCGCCGGAGAGGAAGGCAGGGGTGCCCAAGTAGGTGCTGTGCTGGGGGTCGTCGATCAGCCGCAGGGACTTGTCGGGCTCGCGCTGGTAGTTCGCGGCGAACCGGTCCACCTTCCCGGGGGCGATCGAAAACGAGGTGTCCTTCATCCGCAGGGGGTCGAAGATCGTCTCCTGGAGGTACTGGTCGAAGGGCTTCCCGGAGATCGCCTCAACCAGGTAGCCGCAGACGTCGGTCGAATACGAGTACATCCAGCGGTCGCCCGGGGTGAACTGGAGCGGTACCTTCGCCAGCTTTTCGACGAACGTCCGGAGCGTCTCGCCCTGGTCGCGGCGGACGCCGACGTGGCGGTAGGCCCGGTCGACAGGGTGGCCGGTGGCGCCGTAGGTCAGCCCGCCGGTGTGGCTGAGCACGTGGCGGAAGGTCATCGGCCGCTCCGGCTCTTTCGTCTGCATCGTTTCGCCGTCGCCCGACACCCAGACGCGCTGTTCGCGCCACTCGGGGATGACGCGGGAGACCGGGTCGTTCAGCTGGAAGTGGCCCTGTTCGTAGAGGCTCATGAGCGCCACGGAGGTGATTGGCTTCGACATCGAGTAGATGCGGAAGATGGCGTCGTCGCGCATGGGCGTGTTGCGCTCGCGGTCCATCTGCCCGAACGAGCGGAAGTAAGCGGGGTGCCCGTGCCGCGACACCAGCACCTGGCAGCCAACGATCTTCCCGGGTTCGATGTAGTTCCGGTTGAGGTGCCCGGTGATCCGTTCGAGGCGGTCCGCGTCGAATCCCGCCAGCCCTGGGGCCACGTCCATGGTTTCGCTCCCGTTCCCTGTCCTGTTTGGGGGCATTCTCTGCGGCTGGCGCGCGCTCGGCAAACGCTGGCGGCCCGCCGTGCAATCCGGCCGCGCGGGGCATAGGCTGTACGGCGACGAAACCACCCCGGCAGGCCAAGACGATGCGCTTCGAATTCACCCCTGCACAGCAGAAGTTCCGGACCGAACTGAAGACGTTCCTCGCCGAGGAGGTGGGCGTCGAGCGCGGCAGCGGCGGCGCCGACCAGGCCTTCAGCAAGAAGCTCTCCGCCCGCGGCTGGATCGGGCTCGCCTGGCCGAAGGAGTACGGCGGGCAGGGTCTCGGCGCCCTCGAGCAGATGATCTACACGGAAGAGATGATCCTCGCGAACGCGCCCCGCGCCCACCACTTCGTGGCCGAACGGCAGGTTGGGCCGTCGCTCATCCGCCACGGCACCGAGGCCCAGAAACGCGAATGGCTGCCGCGGATCGTCAACGCCGACGTCAGCTTCGCGCTCGGCCTCTCCGAACCCGGCGCCGGCTCCGACCTCGCGGCGGCGGCCACCCGGGCCGTGCGCGACGGCGACGAATACGTCGTCACCGGCCAGAAGATCTGGACCTCGAACGCCCACATCTCCGACGCCGTCTGGCTTGTCGTCCGCACCGACCCGGATGCCCCGAAGCACCGCGGGATCAGTTGCTTGATGGTGGACCTCGACAGCCCGGGGATCAGCATCCGCCCGCTGGTCGACATGACCGGCGGCCACCACTTCAACGAGGTCTTCTTCGACGAGGTGCGCGTCCCGGTGGACCGTCGCGTGGGCGACGAAAACCATGGCTGGTACATCCTCGCCGAGCACCTCGACTTCGAACGCTCCGGGATCGAGCGGCTCATCGACCTCGAATACATCTTCCACGACGTCCTCGCGGCGGCGCGGGAGCGGGCGGTGAAGGGCAGCCTGGGCCGGGCCGTCCGCGCGGAACTGGCCGAACTCGCCATCGAACTCGAAGTCGGGCGGCTGATGTGCTACCGGGTCGCCTGGATGCAGAGCGCGGGGCTCGTCCCGAACGCCGAGGCGTCGAGCGCGAAGATCTTCGGGACCGAGTGGTCGCAGCGGATGATGGCGACGGCGATGAAGCTGCTGGGGATGGACGCTGGCGCAAGCGGTGAGGGCGCCAGGCTCGCGGCGACGGTGCGGGGCGGCTATCTCGGCGCCGTCTCGCGGACCATCGCCGGGGGCACCTCGGAGGTCCAGCGCAGCATCGTCGCGACCCGCGGCCTGGGCCTGCCGCGGTCGTAGCGCTCAGGCGCGAACGCGGGCGCTACTTCGGCCTGGCAATCACCCCGATGAATGAATCCCCGGCTGCCGAGAACGCGAGCGACCCGTCCTTCAAGGTGACCATCATGCCGACGGAGACGGTTCGGTCCCGCCGGACCAGCATCTCCTGCTCGCCTGCCGGGCTGCCCCCGTAGTAGTCGACGATGGTCGGAAGCTGGAACCGCCGCTGGGAACCGCTCGCGGAGGTGAAGGTGATCGCGGTTTCTTCGAAGCCGATGTGCCAGCCCCCGCCGTTCGCGGTCGCGGCCAGGCTCGCGGTGGGGGCTGGCGCCGCCGCCATCGCCGTCAGGCGCGACCCGGCCGGGTCGAAGCGAGCGAGCATGCCTGAGTCGCTGAGCACGACGGGGCCGGCCTCGGAGATGGCCGAGGGCGCCTTCGCTCCCGCAACCGGCTCGGCGGTGCCGGTCGTGGTGTCGAGCACCCACGTCCCCGTCCCGTACCCCTTGGCGGCGTGCGAAACATGCGTGGCGAGAAGGAGCTTGTCGCCGCCGAGCGCGCGGATGCTCTTTGGCGGCGGCAGGTTCGGAGGGAGCGGGATTGCGGGCAGGACCGCGACCTTCGGGGCCAGCTGGAAGACGTCAACCTCCAGGGCGTCGGACCGCACCATGAAGAGGAGGTTGCCGTAGATGGAGACAGCCTCGACGTAGTTGTCGCCGCCCAGGCCGGCGTAGTGCGTGACCGGCGGCAGCGCCACCGAATCCTTCGCCCCGTCGTCGCGGACCACAACCACCCGGTGTCCCGTCATCAGGACGGTCGCGCCTTCGATCCGGCCCATCCATTGCGGGAACTCGTACCACTCAAGCGAAGAGACTCTCTCGCTCTTCCCGCTGGCCGGGTCGAACCGGTAGAGGCCGCCCGCATCCGTGCCGCCCTCCCTGGCTGCGTACCAGAGCGAGGTGCCATCGGTCGCGAGAGGAAAGTGCCCGCCGCGGGAGCCGTTGACACTGATGAGGCGGATCGCGGGGTCCCCGCGGCTCGCGATGCTTTCAGGTACGGGGGTGTCTTCCCGATCGCCCGTGGCCAGGCGGCCGGCGGCATAGGCCAGGGCAACGACAACCCCAACGGAGACCAGGGCTCCGAAGAACAGGCGGGCTCGTCGCGATGTCGGCGCAATCTTCATCTCAGGCTGTACTGGCGAGTATAAGGGAACGGGCCGCCCGCCCAGCGCTGCCAGACGTTCAGGGCGTGCCAAGCGCCCCGTTCGTGCCCTTGTGACGCATCACCGGGGCCTCCGCCGGAATCCCGATAGCCAGCACCGCCGTACAACCGGTAGCATCCACGTCCCGGGCCCCCACCGCCCGGCGCTCCGGAGAAGCCATGAAGTACCGAATACTCTGGGCGGCTGCCTTTACGGGCATCGTCGTCCACGTCATTGGCCTGGCGTGGGACGTCTACCTCCATTCGGACGACGCCACCCTTGCCGCGCGCGAAGGCGTGTTCACGCTTTCGAACCCCGGCCATGCCCTCATCGTCGCGGGGATCGCGCTCACCGCCAGCGCCGTCCTCGGGATGGCCACCGCCTGGATGCACGACCGTCGCCTCGGCGGCGAAGGGTTCTTCGCGGCTGCCCTGCGCGCGGGGACGCTGCCGGTGATGGGACTGGCGGTGGGCGCCGCCATCTTCGTCGCCACCGGGGCGGAACGAGACAACCACGACCACCAGGTCCTCGAAGCATCCGGCGCCCATTCGGACGACACTGTCGCGGTCGTCGCCGGGACGGGCGGCCCGCCGGCCGCCACGGGAGACGCCAGTCATCCCCACCCTGACGCCGCCTCCGCGACCGGCGATGCGATGGCCGAAGGGAACGCCCACACCCACGGCACCGAAGTCCCCGTCACGCCGGAGCAGTTGGCTGCTGCCGCGGCCTTCTACGCCCGGGTCGAAACGTCGGCCGCGAAGTTCGAAGACATCCGCGTCGCCATGGCTTCCGGCTACATCCAGATCACCCAGGACCTGGAGGGGATCGCCGCCCACTTCGCCAACCTGAAGTACAACAGCGACGGCAACCTCCTCGACCCTGAGCGCCCCGAGATTCTCCTCTACTCGAAGCGTCTCGACGGGACGTGGAAGCTCCTCGGCTTCATGTTCACCAGCGAGAAGGTGACGGAACTGCCGCCGTCGTTCTTCGGGCCGCTCGACGCCTGGCATCGCCACGAGAACCTCTGCTTCACGGCGAACGCGGTCAGCGTGAAGCCGGATGCGGCGTCCTGCCGGGGCGTCTTTTCGAAGACCACGGCCTGGAACCTCCACGTCTGGACGGCACCCGGCGCTTCGGGGGTGTTCGCCCACGACTTCCCGCCGATCAGCCCGGGCGCGTTCCCGGGGGCGACCCTCCCGGCGACGCAGGACCTCGCGCTCCGCACTCCCTGAGAGGCGCCCGCCGGGCCCCGTTTCGGCGCCCGAACGGCCGATTTTGCCGACGTTTTACGAAGGCTGCGTGTTCGCTTCACATCCCGGCCCCATGCTCGGTCGAAGGAGAAAGGGAGATGCAAGAGTCGCTTCCTCCCGCAGTCGCCGCTCACATTCGCGCCGGGCGCTATGCCCAGCGGGAACGGCCGGCGGCGACTCTTCCTTCCCGGATCCGTCCCCGGCGGTGTCCGGAAATCGCGGTCCCACCAACGCGGCGCACTGGCCCTGCGCTCGCCCTGCTCCTGGCCATCGGTGGCCGCAACTAAGAGTCTGGCTTCAAGGATTGCCCTTCCCCTACCTCTCCAGCAACCCCGAAGCCCGCAACCCCGAAGAAGCCCGCCAAACCGGTGGGCTTCTTTCTTGTCCCGGGCATGGGGTCGAGGGTCAGGCCAGCTGCGTCGCCCGCCGCCCGGGGACGGCCGCCGCGGTGAGGGTGACCGTGGGGAGTGCGTCGCCGGTGAAGAATTGGGCCACGGCGCCGCCCTGGAGCAGGCTCGACACGAAGACGGTGCCTGTGGCGACCCGCTCGTTGACGTCGGCCTTCGCGCGGATGGCGGCGCCGCCGGCCGCGATCTCGACCTCGTCGCCGCTGTGGATGCCCAGGCGGGCGGCGTCGGCTTCGCTGACCTGGATGCGGTCGTAGCGATGGAGCTTCTCGGCCTCAGGGTGGCGAAGCGCGGCCGCATCGGCGGCGGTGTAGAGGTCGCGGCCGGTGGCGAGGCGCAGCCCCCTGCCCGAGACCGTCAGCGCCGCCACCGGGACGATCGTGCCCTTGCCACTCGCCGCCACCGCCATCGCCACGCCTTCGCCGAGGATGAGGTCGTGGGCGGGCTGGTAGGCCGGGTTCGCCTTCGCGATTTCGCCGAGGGCTGCGTCGGCGTTGGCGGGGAGGTCGACGCCGAGCGCCGCGCCGAGGCCGTGGAGGGCACGGTAGCAGTCGATCGCATCGCCTTCCGGCGCCACCGCCGGCGAGAGCTTCTGGATGCGGAAGCCGCCGGTGGTGTAGGTGCCGCGGCTGGCGTACGCCCGGCCTTCGGCGATGACCACGGCAGCGCGCTTCGCCGTCTCGTGGAGGACGTTGTCGATGACGACGATGGTCCCGATCTTCGCGAGCGCCTCGGCTGCGCCGGGGAGCCGCATCGTCGGGTCGTCACGGACGACGAGCAGGCCTGCAAGCCCCGCGAGCGGGTCGTCGCCGCCCGAGGCTGCTACACCCACGTCGAGGAGGCCGTTGACGTTCGCCTCGGTGGGGAGGACCACCAGGTTCTCGGAGGCGGCATTCCCGAAAAGCGCGACGGCCAGGTTTGCGGCCCCGCCGGCCATGCTCCCGGCGATGGCGGCGCTGACGGGGTTCGGCGCGCAGACAACGAGCGTCCCGTCCCTCGGGGCATCGCGGAGAATGCCCGCGGCCTCCGCGGTGGCGTGGTCGTGGGGCTGGCCCCCGGCGACGGCGTCGGCCAGGCGGGCGGCGGTCAGGCCCTCTTCGCCAGGTTCGCTGCGAAGCCAGCAGGCGGCGAAGTCGACAAGTTCGCTGCGCACGGCGCCGATCACGATGACCTTCGCCTTCTGGTGGACGGCCGCATCCTTCACGCGGACGCTGGCGACGTTGTGGCTCTCTTCGAGGTCGTCCGCGATGACGACGAGGGCCTTCGCCGCCGGGATCCGAGTCATGTCGGCCGCGGTCCGCCAGGTACCCAGCCGGGCTTCGAGGGCGCCCTTCACGGCCCGGACGACGGGCCCGGACGAGAGGTCGGCGTTTCCGCCGAGGGCTGCCGCGATCTTCGCCGCGGCCCAGCCCTCTTCGTTGGTGAGGTTGCCGCCGACGAGGACGCCGACCCGGCCCTTCGACTTCGCGTCTTTGAGCGCCTGCGCCGCCTCGGCCAGGGCATCGGCGAGCGAGGCGGGGGCGTGGATCGCGCCCCGGCGGACGAAGTGCCGGGAAAGCCGCTCGCGGGGCTTGAGGGAGTCGTAGTGGTAGCGCCCGCGGACACAGATCTGGTCGCCGGAGAAGGGGTTCGCGTTGCCGGGCCGGACGATGACGCCGCGGCCCTCTTTCGAACCGAGCTTGAGGCTGCAGCCCACCGCGCAGGAGTCACAGGTGGTCATCGTCCAGGTGTCGGGCTTGGCCACCCACTTGTTGGGGTGCTCCATCAGCGCGGCGGTTGGGCAAACGTCGATGCAGGCGCCGCTGAAGTCGCAGTTGCTTTCGTGGATGGCGCCGCCGGCCCCGAAGGCGATACGCGTGTCCCAGCCCTTGCCGCTCAGGGTGATGGCGCCCGTGTGGCGCTTGTCCTCGCAGGCGCGCTGGCAGCGGGTGCAGATGATGCACATCTGGGGGTCGAACTCCATGTAGGGGTTCGCGCGGTCGGCCGGCGGCTGAGGGTGCTGGTACCAGCTTCGTTCCTCGCCGACCCATGGTTCGTAGCCCGACATCCCGACCATCTCGCAGGTGGCCTGGAGTTCACAGCGGTAGTTCTTCGAACAGGTGAGGCAGCGGTGGGTGACGACGTCGTCGCGGAGGCAGATGTCGCCCGGGTGGCAGTGTTCGCGGCGGTGGCAGGTCAGGCAGCGGTCGCTGTGGTTGGCGAGGATGAGGGAGACGACGGCCTTGCGCGCGTCCTTCACCTCGTCGCTGCTGGTGGTGACCTTCATCCCGTCCTGGACGACGGAAGTGCAGCTCAGCTGGAGGCCGGGGGGGCCTTCGATGTCGACGAGGCAGGAACGGCAGCCGGCATACGGTTTGAGCCCGTCGATGTAGCAGAGGCTGGAGACGTAGAAGCCGTTGTTCTTGAGGACCTCAACGAGCGGCGCCCCTGCGGGCGCCTCGATGACCTGACCGTCGACGGTGATGCTTGCCATTCGGTTCCCCGGGGCCGCGGGCGCGCAGGAGCGCGGGCGGCGAGCTGCCGGACAAATCTACCAGATTGTGACGAAGAGAACGAACGGAACGAAAGGGTGAGCGGCTGTGCTTTGCCGCGAGCTAACGGTAGAGGTCTTCGATCCGGCGGCGTTCCTGTTCCATCGCCTCGCGGAGACCTCGGAGCACTTCGGTGACGTCCCAGATCCCGGCCCAGTATTCGACGTAGCCCCAGTCGACTCCATCGAGCCTGGCGAGCTCGAAGAGGTCGTTCTGATCCTTCTTGCGGTTCGCGATCAGCTTCAAGACCAGCATGTCCTCGACCGTCGCCACCCGCAGCGGCTGGCCAGGATCGAGCCGCACACCGCGTTTGACGACGCCCTCCTGGAAGGGGGTCTTGGCCGCCTGCAGATCGATCGCTTCCGAGGTGGCGTCATTCACGAACTGGACGAAGTCGGGTCCCGAAGCCTGGTGCGGGCCCTGATCACGGACGATACGGAAGCCCCCCGCTGCCAGGGCATCGCGGACCCGCTGGAAGCCTTCGGCGTCGGCAGCGGTGGTGAAGTCGTAGTCGCGGGTGGTGCGCGGCTCGGCCCAGAAGTTGCGCGCCTGTCCCCCAATAACCACTGCTTCGAGCCCGGCTTCTTCGAAGACGTGCCCGAGCCACTCCAGGAAGACGAGGGCCTTCGCCCGCTCCTCAGGGTCGATAGAGGCCAAGCTCTTTCGCCCTTTCGTAGAAACGCTCCGGCTGGTCATCTGTGCGCAGGGACCAGGTTGCCAGGCCCAGGTTGGCCCGGGTCCAGACGACGCTGGTCACCAGCCGTTCAGTGCCGCTCAGTGCAAGGTGTTCGGCCAGGGCGATCTCGTGGCCCTCGTGCTTCCACCGCCCTATGCGCCGCATGTAGGCGCGGTCCCATTCTGAGGCGGTCGGCGTGGCTGAGCGCTCGGTTCGGTCCATGGTTCCAGTATACGCCCGGAGAAAAGAGGGCTGGCGGCGGGCGACCCTGCTGTCTAGCGCGGGCGGATGAGCCGCGTCCTCCAGATCCGGTCGTGGAGCCCGCGGCCGTCACGGCCGAGGAACACGGCTGCCGGGACCGCAAGAAACGCCAACAGCGACGGCAGCTGGAGGGAGAGCGGAATGGCTGTCGCCACGAGCCCTCCTGCCGCGAGCACCAGCCCCGTCGGCACGAACGCGGTGGCCCATCGCCCCAGCATCCGCCGCCGCGTAGGGACTGAGTCGTCCTCCGCCATCACGACCCGCAGGCCGAGGAGCCGCTTGCCGAACGTCGGCCGCCCGGCTCCGAATCCGGCGATCTCGTTCCAGCCGAGGATCCCGAGCCAGATGACGGCGATGGCGGCCGTGAAGGCGACCTCCGCCGGGCCGGGGTCTTTGAACGCCTCGACGTCCCAGTCCCCCCAGATCCATGCCGCCGCCACGAAACCGATCCCGGCCAGGGCGAATTCGAGCGCGACCGCCAGGCCGGCGTCGTAGACCCGCGCCAGTGCCCGTTCCCAGGTACTCGGGGCCCCAGGCCGGTCGGTCTTGAGCGACTCGAGTTCACGAAGGAGGGCGGCGGCGCGGTCGAGGCGCGCGATGTCAGGCACAGCGCCAGCATACGCGCCCGGCGCAAGTGGCTGGCCCCGGCGCAACACCGTAAACTCACCCCGCTCAGGGAGGTCGGCTGGCATGGACGAAAGGAACGAGGCACTGGTGCGCAAATGGTTGGCGGCGGGCGACGCGGGCGACCTCGACGCCTTCGACCGGTGCCTCCATGAAGACGTCGTCATCCACGCCCCGTTGGGGCTCTCGACCGCCGGCATCGAAGCCGAGAAGGCACAGTGGCGCGGAATCCTCGCCGGCGTGCCGGACCTGCGGCACGAGGTCGTCGAGATCATGAGCCAGGGTGCGTCGGTGGCCGCGAGATCGGTGGTCACCGGCACCCACCTGGGAGAGGTCATCGGGCTGGCGCCGACCGGCCGGCGGTTCCAGATTGACCACGCGACTTTCGCGCGCGTCCGCGATGGCAAGATCGCCGAGATCTGGGAGATCGCGGACTCTGCCAGCCTTCTCCAGCAGTTGCAGGGACCGCCCGCCTGAGCTGCGTCCCAACCCGTTGGCGGGGCACGTGGATCGTGGGAAAGCCGAACCTTAGAGGCGGTGGAAGTCCGCGTCCGGGTCCGGCGCCTTCATCCCGTTCGGGTAGGTGTTCTCGTGGCCCTGGAGGAAGCTCCGGGCGACGCGGGTCAGGGCGTGCTTGTCACGGTACATCTCGTCGAAGACGTAGACGGCGTCGTCGAGCGGCCCCCCGGGCTGGATCGCCTCGTAGGGGCAGGCTTCGGTGCAGAGCCCGCAGTACATGCAGACGCGGAAGTCGATCTCGTAGCGGTCGATGTTGCGGCGGCCCTCGGCGTCCTGGCTGGTGGCGACGAGGATGCAGCCGTCCGGGCAGGCCTGGGCGCAGGTGCTGCAGCCGGTGCAGCGCTCTTCGAACCAGAGGAGGTTCGTCCGCGCATAGACGGGGATTGTCCGCGTCTCTTCGGGGTATTGGATGGTCGCGACCGGGCGGAACATGGTGCGGAGCGTCAGCCCCATGCCCTTGGCGATGCCGGTTCCGTAAGCCATCGATCCCCCGCGGCGGGCGCGTCGAACCGGCGCGCTCAGCCCTCGGAGTCTACCAAACGGGGGCTTGTGATGACAAACACGATCGCGCTCAGGTGAGCGCCGGGCGCGGCTCGGGCGCCATGCCCGTTTCCCGGACGAAGAGGCCATAGGTGGCCAGCGAAGCAAGGGCGAGGAGTGCCGCCGCCGGGCCGATCGCCGTGTAGCCCCAGAGGTCGAGCACCAGCCCGCCCACGGCTGACCCCGCGACGATCCCGAACTGCTGGCCGGAGGCGTTGAGCGCCATCACCGTGCCACGCTGCGACGGCGCCATCTCCGTCAGCATCGCCTGGGCGCTGGCGAATCGTGCCCCCGCTGCCGTCGCGAACCCGAAAAGGAAGAGCGCGGCAGCCACGGTGTCGAAGGCCGCCGTCGTCTCCAGGAAGATGAACGCCCCGCAGGCAGCGGTCGACCAGAGGATGACCGGCCGCTTGCCGGTGCGGTCGCCGATTCGCCCGCCGATGTTGCTCCCGGTGAGGACGCCGAGGCCCATCACCATCGTCAGCCCGCCGAGCGCCCACTTCGGGATGTCGAA
>JACRBT010000019.1 GCA_016234445.1 Chloroflexota bacterium
CGTGGACTCCTTGAAGATGCCGACAACGGAGCCGACGATCACGGAGGTGACGACGGCGAGCATGCCGATGGTGCGGTACTGCCGATTCAGGAAGGCATTCGCGCCTTCGAGGATGGTACCGGCGACCTCCTGCATGGTGGCAGTGCCCTTGTCCCGCTTGAGGACGTCGTAGGCAAGCCAGATTGCGAACAGGACCGCCGCGGCGCTTGCCGCCGGGATCATAATCTGGGCCAGGAGCATGTGGCCTCCCCCTCCGAACGACTGGGTTCCGGCGCTCAGGCAGAAGGAAGGCACGCCGAAGCGGCCGGGCTCCCCCCTGACAACCGGATGCGCACGGAAATGTAGCAGTCACCGCCTTTACGGGAAATCAACCTTCGGAATCGCAGGACGCGGGATCGAGGAGCGCGGCATGGAGCGACTCGACCTCGTAGGATCGCGCCATGCGCGTGCTTGTCGCCCCACAGGAGTTCAAGCGCAGCCTGAACGCGGAAGAGGCGGCGGCTGCGATCGCGCGGGGCATCCGGCGGGCGCGGCCGGACTGGGTGGTGGACCAGTTGCCGCTTTCGGACGGTGGCCCGGGATTCCTGGACGCGCTCAGGCGGGCGGTGAAGGCCGACACGGCGGGACTCGCCATCCACGACGCGCTTGGCCGAAGGATCCTGGGGAGGTACCTGCTCCTCCGGGGCTCGCGGGTTGCTGTGGTGGAGGCAGCGCAGGCGAACGGGCTCTTTCACCTGGCGCCGGGGGAACTGGACCCGCTCGGGGCCGACAGTCTTGGGGTGGGCGAACTGCTGCTCGCGGCCGCGGGGGACGGGCCGCCGAGGATCATCGTCGGGGTCGGGGGGAGCGCGACGACGGACGGCGGGGCAGGGATGGCGCGGGCGCTCGGGGCACGGTTCCTCGACGCCGAGGGGCGAGAGCTCCGCCCCGGAGGGGGACCGCTGGTGGACCTCGCCGCAATCGCGTGGGACCGGCCAGCCGTGTTCGATGGCATCGAGATCGTGGTCGCGACCGACGTGACGAACCCGCTGGTGGGTCCGAACGGCGCGGCGGCGGTCTATGGCCCCCAGAAGGGTGCGACCCCGGAACAGGTGGTGCTGCTCGGGGCGGCGATGGAGCGCTTTGCCCACGCTGTCCGCCAGTGCCTGGGAGTCGACGTGGGCGATTTGCCGGGGGCGGGGGCGGCGGGGGGGCTCGCGGCGGGGCTCGTGGCATTCCTCGGGGCACGAATTGCGAGCGGGTTCGACGTCGTGGCCGAAGCGACGGGGTTCGCCGGACGCCTGGCGCAGGCCGACGTGGTGGTCACGGGCGAGGGCAGCTTCGATGTTCAGTCTGTCCAGGGGAAGGTGACGGGACGGGTGAGGGCATGGGCAGCGAGGGAGGGGAAGCCGTGCGTTGTCTTCGCGGGCGTCGCGGAGGGGAGCGAGCCAGGGGTGTTCACGCTCTCGGCGATCGAGCCGGACCTCGCCCGTTCGATGGCGAACGCGGAGCCGCTGCTGGAACGGGTGGCAGAGCGATGGGCGGCGGAACTTGCGCCGGAGCGGAGGAGTCAGGCGAGGAGCTGACGGGCCTTGCGGGCGTCGTGGGCGTCGACCGCTTCGTCGTCGACGCGGGCGACCCAGTCGCCTTCGCCGCGGGCGGCGCTGTAGGCGTCGAGATGGCGCTGTGCGCGGGCGCGGGCGGCTTCGGTGGGGGCGAAGGCGGTGTTCGCGACGACGACGGCGCTGCCGGCTTCGCGGAGGACGATGCCAGCGAAGCCATACTGGGCGAGGGAGCGGGCTTCGAGGTGGCTCCCGGCGACGAGAGGCAGGAGGTCGTAGGCGCGGGCGGCGGCGACGACGGCACCGCGGGCGTATGCGAGGCGCGGGCCGTGCTCTTCCTCGCGGGCGAAGACGTCGTGGGCGTAGGCGGTCGCATCGAAGACCAGGCCGGCAACGCGCGGGGCGGCGTGGGCGATCTCGGCGGCGCGAAGGAGGCCGCGGGCGCTGTCGATCACGGGGAAGGCGGCGACCGTGCCGGGTTCGATGCCGCGGGTGTGTTCGAATTCGCGAAGGAGGACGGCGAGGTCGCGCACGTCCTGGGGGTCGGCGGCATGGGGCAGGAGCACGGCGGCGAGGCCCGGGGCGACAATGGCCTCGAGGTCGTCGCGGAGGAGGCGAGTGCGAGGGTGGTTGACGACGGCGACAGCGAGCTTGCCAGCCGCGACGATCCGGGGGACGGCAGCCACGAACGCCTGTCGCAGTTCGGGGGACGGGACGCGGGCGTCGTTCAGGGGCAGGGCGACGGCATCGGCGTCGGACTCCAGGGCCGGGTCCAGGGGTGCGCCGGCGGGGACGGCGACGATGGTGCGGAGCCTCATGGGCGGTCCTGCCCGCCGATGTAGCCGCCAACGACGATGGGCGGCGGCTGGAGAGCGGCAAGGTTGACGTCCTGGCGGAGGGCCATGACGCACTGGAGATGGTCCAGGACGTGGCGGTACATGAGTTCGGCGATCCACTGGCAAGTGAGGGGTCCCCAGCGGGTGTCGGCGCGGTACTTCGTCCAGGTGATGTCGTTCATCTCGCGGAAGATGGCGAGTTCTTCGTCACGGATGCGGCCGATGTCGTCGACGACCGCGGCAAGGGGCTCTTCGGCGCGGTAGCGCTGTTCGTGCCATTCGCGGCGGCTGTAATCGCGGGGGTCGAGCATGTCGGGGACGGTCGCCCAGCGGAGGAGCGGGAGATAGACCTCCTGTTCCATGTCGCGAAGGTGGGCGAGGTGTTCGTGGAGCGACCACTCTTCACCGGAAGGGCGGTACTGCTGGGTGGTGGCGGCGAGCCCGCGGACGGCCCATTGGAGGTCTTCGGTGGTGGACCGCAAGCGTGAGACGAGCTCGTTGCGGTAGGTAGCGGTCTCGCTCGTTGCTGCCACAGCACCCTCCTCGGGCGGCACGGAGCCGCGTTTCAGCGAGTATAGGCGGGGGGGAGCGCCGGCGGAACTGCTCCCTCACCCCCCGGCCCCCTGCTCCCGCTTCGCGGGCGAGGGGGAGGCGGGCACTTGGCCCGAGCGGGCCACGTGCGGGAGACGCCGTTGCGAGCTTCTAGAGGTCGTTCGGGCTGGGGAGGTTCTTGGAGAGCTCCGCGTAACGGCGGGCGTAGCGGCCGACGTCGGGTTCGGGGCCCATGGAGGCGTCGACTTCCTTCCCCCACTTCGCTTCGGCCTCGACAATCTGGTCGGCCATGGTGAGGTGGCGGGAGAAGCTGCTGACGACGCGCTGCATGGCGTGGCCACGCGCCTTGCCGGACTTCGGGCAAGACGGTGTCTTCACCTCGGCGGTCATGCTCCGGGCGAAGACTTCGTCGCGGGCGCCGCACTTCGTGCACTGGAACTCATAGAGAGGCATGGGCAAATCGTATCATCCGCGCGGCACAAAGGGGATGGCCGCTACGTCTAGCCGTGCGTCGCGGGCTCCTCCTCCAGGTAGTGTTCGGCAGCGAGCGCGGCGGTGGCGCCGTCACCACAGGCGCTGACGAGCTGGCGGGCGGCGCCCGTCCGGAGGTCGCCGGCAACGAAGAGACCGGGCACGCTCGTGCGCATGGTGAGGTCGACGAGCGCGCGGCCGCCGTCATCCAGGTCGACGAGGCCGCGGAGGAGGGCGTTGTTGGGCAACTGGCCGACGAAGATGAAGACGCCTCCCACGGGGAGCGTGCGGGTGGCGCCGGTTTCGAGGTTGCGGAGTGACACCCCTTCGACCTGGCCCTTGCCTTCGATGCGTTCGACGACGGTGTTCCAGGTGAACGCCATCTTCGGGTTGGCGAAGGCTCGCTCCTGGAGCATGGCGCTGGCGCGCAATTCGGCGCGGCGGTGGATGACGTGCACCTTGCTGGCAAAGCGGGTGAGGAAGAGGCCCTCGTCGATGGCGGAGTCGCCCCCGCCGACGCCGGCGACCTCCTGGTCCTGGAAGAAGGCGCCGTCGCAGGTGGCGCAGTAGCTGACGCCGCGACCGACGAGCTCGCTCTCGCCGGGGACACCGAGGCGGTTGTAGTGGGCGCCGGCGGCGACGATGACCGCGCGGGCGGTGTGGACGCCGGACTCCGTTGCCTGGAGGCGGAAGCGGCCGTCGGGACCGACGGAGAGCGATGTTATGTCTTCATACCGGAGTTCGGCGCCGAACTTCTCCGCCTGCTGGAGGAACGACTGGGCCAGTTCGAAGCCGTCGACGCCGGCGGGGAAGCCGGGGAAGTTCTCGACGAGCCCGGTTGTGGCGATCTGGCCGCCGGTAACCGCATTTTCGAACACGACGGCCCGGCGGCGGGCGCGGGCGGCGTAGATGGCGGCGGTGAGGCCGGCGCCGCCCCCGCCGATAATGGCGATGTCGTAGTCAGTCATGGTGACGTCTCCGGCCCCGGGAGACGAAAAGCCCGGGGAAAGGAAAGGGGCGTGCCGCCGTGCGTCACGCCCCTTCGAGGTTGGACCGTGCCGCCCCTCAGGCGAGGAGGGCTTCGTCGAGGCGCTTCTTCAGGTCGCTCTTGGGGCGAAAGCCGACGATGGTCCCCTTGAGTTCGCCGCCCTTGAAGATGAGGAGGCTGGGGATGCTGCGGATGCCGAACTTGCCCGGCACCTGGGGGTTTTCGTCGGTGTTCATCTTGAAGAAGTTCACCTTGCCGGCGTACTCCTGGCCGAGTTCCTCGACGATGGGGGCGACCATGCGGCAGGGACCGCACCACGGCGCCCAGAAGTCGACGAGGACGGGCAGGTCACTCTTGACGACGTCGGCCTCCCAGGTCAGGTCGGTGACTTCGCGGGTGTCAGACATGTTGTTACTCCAATTCCGAGCCTGCTGCCGGGGTTGACGGCCCTCAGCCCTGTGTTACAGTCACTATACCCCCGTGGGGTATACCTCGTCAAGGGTGGAAAGAGGCCGAAATGGACCCTGAAGAGGAAAGAAAGCTGCTCGCCCGGCTGGCCCGGATCGAGGGGCAGGTGCGCGGCCTGCGAAAGATGTTGGAGGAGCACCGGGCCTGCGAGGACGTGCTCACGCAGCTTCTGGCGGCGCGGTCGGGGCTGGAGCAGGCGGGGATCATGGTGCTGGAACGGCACCTGGACGAGTGTGTCTTGCTCGGGGCGGAAGTCTCCCCGGAGGCGCGGGAGCGGATCAAGGAAACCCTGCGGCAGTGGAGCCGGCACACGTCGCACAGCGGGTAGCCGGGCTCAGTCGCGGGCCATCTTCGAACCGGGGACGTAGTAGCGGTCGTGCCAGATGCCGCGGAATGCTTCGCCGGGGACCGGCATCCTCCAGGTGAGGACCTTCGAGCCCGCGAGGGGGATGGCGATCAGGGCGCGGGGCTGATCGATGGTCTCCTGGATGTAGTGTTCGGCACCTTCGGCGGAGGTGTAGCGGCGGGCGATGCGGCGGTAGAGGTCGCGCCAGGCGTCGTCGTTGCCGGTCTCGTGGACGAAGCGGGCGACGCCTTCGACGGTGACCTTGCGGTAGGGATGGGGTTGTTCGTCGATGGACAAGGCGACGCGGGGATCGCGGCGAAGGTTCGCCAGCCAGGCAGACTCGGCGCGGGGCGTGACGAGGATCTCGCCGCCTTCGTGGATGAACCAGATAGGAGTCACGCTGGGGCTGCCGTCGGCGTTGAGGGTGGCAATGCGGCAGAGGATGCCGGGTTCGGCGAGGAAGGCTTCGCGCTCGGCGGAGGTGAGCCTGGGCATGGGATGGCTCCAGATGAGGGTGGTGGCGTCACTATAGCGGGACCGGCGCGGCATAACGGGCGGCGAACGCGAAAGTTGGCGCCGATCGAGGCGCGGGCGGCCTTCGCGCGCTACCATCCGGGCGATGGCAGCCCTGGCCGGACCGACGCTGAAGTTCGAACGAGAAGCCTGGAAGGCGGGCGCCCACTGGGTGGCAGGCGTGGACGAAGTGGGCGTGGGACCGCTGGCCGGCCCGGTCACGGCGGCCTGCGTGGCGCTGCCGGCGGGGCGGCGGTTCAAGTGGTACCGGTTCGTGAACGACTCGAAGGTGCTGCCGGAGAAGACGCGCGTTGAACTGGCGGCGGAGATCCGGGCCGCGGTCCCGTACGCAATCGGCTGGGCGGACCCGGCGGAGATCGACCGGGTCAACATCTATCAGGCGCGCAAGCTCTGCATGCTGCGGGCGTTCGAGTCGCTGGCGGTGACGCCGGACGCGATCATCTCCGACGCGCTGCCGCTGCCGCTGCCGAACGTGCGGGCGGTGATCGACGGTGATGCGCTGAGCGTGGCGGTGGCAGCTGCGTCAATCGTCGCGAAGGTGGCGCGGGATGCGCTGATGGAGGAGATGTGCGGGCGCTACCCGGGGTACGCCTTTTGCCGGAACAAGGGGTACCCGACCCCGGAACACAAGGCGTTGTTGCTGGCGCGGGGACCATGCGAGATCCACCGGAGGAGCTTCGCGCCGGTCGCGCAGTTCTCGCTGGCGCTGTGACGGCGCGGCAGGACCTGGGGGCGTTCGGAGAGCGGGTTGCCGGGCACAGGCTGGAGGCGTCGGGGCTGCGAATCCTCGTGCGGAACGTCCGGACGCCGGGCGGGGAGATCGACATCGTCGCGGCGGAGGGCGACGAGACGGTCTTCGTCGAGGTGCGGACGCGGCGCGCAGATCCGGGGAGCGCGGCGGAGTCGCTCGGGCCGGCGAAGCTGCGACGGATGTGGCAGTGCGCCATGGACTACTGCGAGGCCTCCGGCGTGAACCCTGAGCGAGTGCGGATCGACGTCATCAGCGTGGACCTGGGTCCCGGGGGGACGGTCGCGCAGGTGGAACACTTCCGGGGGGTCGAGATCCCGGACTGAGGCGGTGGCGGCGCGGCAGCCTTCGCCCGAGAATACTGGCTTATGGCAGAGCGAATGAGAGTGCGGGTGCGGCCGGCGACGAACGATGACCTGCCCCGGCTCACCGAGATCTACAACCACTACATCGTGACGACCCCCGCGACCTTCGACATCGAGCCGTTCACGGTAGAGCAGCGCCGGGAGTGGTTCACGCATTACGACGACACCGGCCACCACCGTGTCCTGGTCGCGGAGGCGGAGGGGCAAGTCGTGGGGATGACCTGGAGCAGTGCTTTTCGACCGAAGCGGGCCTATGAGACGACAGTGGAGACGAGCATCTACTGCGCGCCGGAAGCGACGGGCATCGGGCTCGGCACAACCCTCTACCAGGCGCTGTTCGCCGCACTGGCCGATCAGGGACTCCACCGCGCCGTCGCCGGGATCACGCTCCCGAACGACGCCTCGGTGCGGCTTCACGAGCGGTTCGGTTTCCGCCAGCTGGGTGTATTCAGCGAAGTCGGGCGGAAGTTCGGGCGGTACTGGGACGTGGCGTGGTTCGAGAAGCGGCTCCCTCACCCGCCGGAAGACCGGTAGCGGTTGAGCCGCTTTGCTTTTCGGGCGCGGCTGCCTACCCTTTGACCATGCCCATCTACGAATTTCGCTGCAGCGACTGCGGCAAGATCACCAACTACTTCACGCGGAAGGTCGACACGGAGGTGCGGCCGCCCTGCGACCACTGCAAGAGCGCGAACACGGCGCGGATGATGTCGA
Organism: Chloroflexota bacterium; assembly: GCA_016234445.1. Lineage (GTDB taxonomy): Bacteria > Chloroflexota > Dehalococcoidia > Tepidiformales > Tepidiformaceae. The sequence goes on from JACRBT010000019.1 coordinate 7,561, forward strand.
AGTTCGGGAGGACGTACAGCCGGTCGGACATCATCGAGAAGTATGGGGACCCGGCGGACATGGGCGGCGGGCCCGACGCCTACCGCGACCCGCGCCAGATCGGCAGCTGGGTGGAGAAGCGGTTCGAGGAGTACGGCATGGACCTGCCCGAAGGCGCCCGGGAGATGATCGACGCGGCCCGCGACGGCGACTTCCCGGACCCGGTCAAGGACCTGTAGCGCCGTGTCCGACACCTCGCCGCTCGACGAGATCATGCCGCGGATCATCCAGCACTTCACGGAGAAGAACGCGGCCCGCGAACAGGCGCTTTCCGCAAGCCGGACGCTGATCCGGATGAGCGCGAACAGCATCCGGGCGGTGCACCGGGGAGAGTTGGCGAAGGCGGCGGAGGTCCTGGCTGAGGCGCGACGGCTTCGCGATGACGCGGTCGCGGCTTTGGCGGGGCACGGCGACATCTACCACGCGGGCTTCCTCCACGACGCCCAGAAGGAGTTCGCGGAGGCCTCGACGACCCTGGCGCTGCTTTCGGGGAGGCCGATCCCGTCGCCCGAGGAGCTGGGGGTGGAGTACCCGGCCTACCTGAACGGCATCGCCGAGGCGGTGGGCGAGATGCGCCGCATGGTGCTCGACCGGCTGCGGCGGGGAGAGTACGACGGCTGCGAAGCGATCCTCGACGCGATGGACGACATCTACAGCGTCCTCGTGACCGTCGACTTCCCGGACGCGATGACGGGCGGGCTGCGACGAACGACCGACCAGACGCGGGGGATCCTCGAAAAGACGCGGGGCGACCTGACGATGGCGATCCTCCAGCGGGACGCAATGGCGGCGCTGGGGCCGCGGGGCGCGGGAGCGTGAGCGATGGCTGACCGGGTAAAGGGCAAGTCGGGCGTGATTTTCGGGGGTGGGCAAACCCCGGGCGAGACGATCGGGAACGGGCGGGCGGCGGCGATCCTGCTCGCTCGTGAAGGGGCGCGGCTGGTGGTGGCGGACCGCGACCTGGCCTCGGCGGAGGAGACGGCTGTGATGATCCGCGAAGCCGGGGGAGATGCTGTCGCGGTCGCGGCGGACGTGACCGGCGAAGAGGCGGTGCGTGAGGCGATCGACGCGTGCGTCCAGCGGTTCGGGCGGATCGACATCCTCCACAACAACGTCGGGGCGAGCCTGGCGCTTGGCGACGCCACGGCCACGGAACTGACGGTGGAAGCGTTCGACCGGATTGTGGCCGTGAACCTGCGGGGGATGTGGCTGGCCTGCAAGCACGCCCTTCCGGCGATGCGCGAACAGCGGAGCGGGTCGATCGTCAACATCTCTTCGATGGCGGTGCGCGAGGCGTACCCGTACGTGGGCTACAAGACGACCAAGGCGGGGGTGGTCAGCCTGACGGAGAACATCGCCGCGGCGAACGCGCGCTACGGGATCCGGGCGAACGCGATCCTCCCGGGGCTGATGAACACCCCGATGGCGATCGAGCCGCGGGTGGCGGCGGGGACGCCCCGTGAGACCGTGATCGCGGAGCGCGACCGGCGGGTGCCCCTCGGCGGGAAGATGGGCACGGGCTGGGACGTCGCCCACGCGGCGCTGTTCCTCCATTCGGAGGAGGCGGGGTTCATCACCGGGGTTTCGCTCCCGGTCGATGGCGGGGCGGGCGTGAGCTAGAACGCCCGAAGTCGCGGCCCCCGCAAGAGGCCCCGATGGGTCAGAAGCCGCCGCGGCGCTGGAATTCGACTGCAGCGAGGACAACGATCAGGAGCACGTAAAGCCAGACGATGCGGCGGCTGAAGTGGATGATCTCCCAGGCGGCCTTCGACCGGAAGACGACGGCAAGGACGACGATGGCAGCCATGGACACGAGGATTGCGGCGACAACGAATCGCATCCAGGCTGCCTCCGGGCCGGGGCTATCAGGCGTCGATGGCGGCGGTGCGGGAAGCGAACTTCCAGCCGTCGGCGGCCTTCGTCAGGACATCCCGGTAGATGCCGGTGGCGAGGGCCGCAGGCGGGGTGCCGGCGCCCACGACGCGGTAGAGGATGAGGTAGCAGCTGCCCTTCGCGCCCTCGGGGGAGGGCTCGATGACGAGGTTGTTCGTCCAGTGGCGGGCCTTGCCCTGCATGTTCCCGGCGAAGCCCTGGGCAAAGGCGGCGAGCTGGGCGGTGCCGTGGCAATCAGGGTTGCCGGTGGCCTTGAAGTCGCCGTCAGGGGTGAAGGTCGCGGCCCAGGCCTCGGCCTTGCCAGCGTCGATGGCGTGGTTGTAGCGGGCATAGAGCATCTGGATGTCGATGTAGTCCTGGGTGCTGAGGCTCATTGTGGGCTCCCTCGGAAGTGGTGGTGATGGAGCATACCGCCCCGGCGCGCGGCCGTCTTGCAGCGCTCGATTAAGGGGGGCTTTCCTTGTGAAACGGGTGGTTGGCGTACGATAGGGGAATCCGCCCCCGAGGAACCCCCATGCTCTTCCGCGCCCTCCCCTTCGCGCTCGGCGCCACGCTGCTCTTTGCAGCCTGTGGCTCGGGCACGTCGTACAACACCGACCGCGACTTCAGTGAGGACGAACTCGAGGCGATGGCGCTGACGGACGACGACATGCCGGCGGGCGTCTTCGCCCAGGACGCGACAGCGTTCACCAACGAGGACTGGGCGGCGGAGTTCCCCAGCGTCCAGGACGAAGACGGGCTCGCGCTCCAGGCGACGGCGCTTGACAGCCAGGGGCGGGTGGCCGGGTTCCGGACGATCCTCGCGTGGGATTCGCCGATTGCGCACCTGGGACACCCGTATCTCTACCGGACACATTCGACGGTGTTTTCGACCGTAGAGAAAGCGCGGGAAGCCATCGCCCTGTACTGCGACCTGCCGATCGACGAGACGAACCCTCTGAAGGAGTTCGCGGTGCCGAAGATCGGCGAGGAGTCCGTGGGGCTGCAGGTGGCGGAAGAACTGCCGGACTTCGGCACCTCCGTGGACACGATCGTCTGCTTCCGGACCGGGCGAATCGTCCATTCGGTGGTCCAGAGCGGCCTCGAAGGGACGTCCGACATCAGTCTCTCGGTGAGGCTGGCGGAGCGGATGCTGGCCCACGTCGACGCCGTCCTCGCGGGCGAAGCAGGGAAGACGCCCTAGTACTCCCTGCCGACCGCCCCCTCACCCCCCGGCCCCCTCTCCCCACTTCGTCTGGAGAGGGGGAGTGAGCCGCGTCGTGCCTGGGATCTCCCGGCGCCAGGTTCCGCTGCGAGGTACTAACCGGGTCCGGGGGCACCGCTGCTCGTGAGCGGCTGGATGGCGTAGATCGTGCGGCCCCTGGCGCAGAGCTGGCCGTCTTCGCCCGTGATGCTGACTTCGACCACGGCCAGGTGGCGGCCTTTGCGGAGAACCGTGGCTTCGGCGTAGACACGCGGGCCCATCGCCGGGCGCAGGTAGGTGATGTTGAGGTCGGCGGTGCCGGCGGCGGCTTCGTTCGAGCGAAACATCGGGATGAGCGCCTGGAGCATGGCGATGTCGACCAGGGCTGCGAGGAGGCCGCCGTGGACGCTGCCGCGGGCGCCACCGAGGGTGAACTCGCTGGTCTGCATGCGGATGCGGGCGAAGCCGGGGCGCGCTTCCTCGACACTGAGGCCCATCGCCTTGTGGAGCGGCAGGGCCTCGAACTCGCGCCGGGAACGGTCGCCGGGGACCGCGTCGCTCACCAGGCGGCGCCGCTGGGGCGGGCTGAACCGGCGGGGGCGCTGGCGTAGTCCTCGAAGGGGCCGTCGCGCCAGTCGAGGGCGGCCTTGAGCCCCTTTTCGCGGGCGATCTGGCCGAAGGTGCCGCCGCCCGGCCGGGCTCGCCCCAACTCCTGGAGGTCGCCGCCCACCTGCATGGAGGTGCGGATGCCCATGACCTCGTAGACGCGGTTGACCTGGCGCTTGGTCATGGAGAGCATCGGGCCGTCGATGTTGGCGATGCGCTCGGCGAAGGCCTCGGTGGCGGCTTCGAGCTGGTCGATGGGCAGGGCGCGGTTCGCCCAGCCGAGTTCGGCCGCCTGCTTTCCGGTGACGCTGTCGCCGGTGTAGAGGAGTTCGCGGACCTTGCGCATGGGCATGTGCCAGGGGTGGTAGATGATGTCGACGGGGGTCATGGCGCGGACGGGCGGGTAGCCGATGATGGCGTCTTCGGCAACGAACATGAGGTCGCACATGGTGGCGAGCTCGGTGCCGCCGGCGAGGCAGTAGCCGTGGACCATGGCAATGACAGGCTTGGTGAGCTCCCAGATCTGCCAGTAGCCGCTGAGGAGGTGCTGCGGCCACTGTCCCTGGCCGGGATGGATGGGGCCGACGTTCGGGAGACCGCTGCGGCGCTCCACGTAGTCGCGGTCGTCCTGGGTCTTGCTGATGCCGGAGAGGTCGTAGCCGGCGCTCCAGGCGCGGCCGGAGCCGCGGATGATGATGACACGGACGTCCGGGTCGACTTCGAACCCCTTGAGGGCGTCGAAGAGCTCGGCCCGGAGGTTGTGGCTGAGGGCGTTCATCTTCTCCGGCCGGTTCAGCTGGATGATTGCGTGGCGGTCTTTCTTGAAGGTGAGGATGTCGAGGTAGTCGTTCATGGGGCGATTCTACGCGAGGAAACGGGCCTCCTGTATGCTCGGCGGCATGGGCACGAACGCAGACCTCGCCGCCCGGGGTGATGAGACCAGCGGCGCCGCTCGGTTCCCGTCGCGGTACGGATGGCGCGGATGCAGGCGACACCATCGAGGTGCGTTGATGGTGGGGATGCCCTACGGTCGAAGGCGATGACGCTGCACATCGTGGGACTGGGGCCGGGGCGCCCGTCGCTGCTGACCGAAGAAGCGGCGGCGTTGCTCGCTTCGGGGCTGCCGGTCGTGTTGCGGACGCGGCACCACCCGACGGTCGCGCACGTGGACCCGGGCGGGCGCTTCGAAGACTGCGACGACCTCTATCGGGGGGGAAGTTCCTTTGCGGCGGTGTACGAAGCGATCGCCGCGCGCGTGCTGGGGCGGGCGGCCGCTGGCGACGTCATCTTCGCTGTGCCGGGACACCCGCTGGTGGCAGAGAGCAGCGTGACCTTGCTGATGCAGCAGGCGCGGGCGGGCGGGGTTGCCTGCCGCGCGTACCCGGCGGTGAGCTTCGCCGACGTGGCTGCGACGGCGCTGGGGGTCGACCTTGGGAACATGCAGGTCTGCGACGCGCTGGACCTCCGGATCGACGCGCAGCGGCCAGCGCTGATCCACCAGGTGTTCGACCGGGACGTGACGGCGGACCTGAAGCTGCGGCTGCTCGACATCTACCCGGCCAGCCACCCGGTCACCGTGCTGACGGCGCTCGGGAGCGAGAACGAGACCACGAGGGCCGTGCCGCTGGCGGAGATCGACCACCGGCCGTTCGGCTACCTCGAATGCCTCTACCTGCCGCCGCTCGCGCCGGAGGAGGACGTCAGGCGGTTCGACGGCCTGTTCGCGGTCATCGAACGGCTGCACGGGCCGGACGGGTGCCCATGGGACCGGGAACAGACGCACGAGTCGCTCCGGCCGCACTTGCTCGAAGAAGCCTACGAGGCGCTGGAGGCGATCGACTCCGGGGACCCGGGGCTGCTGACGGAAGAGATGGGGGACGTGCTCCTCCAGGTGCTGATGCACGCGGCCGTGGGCAATCGCAGCGGCGAGTTCACCTTCGCCGACGTGAGCGAGCACATCGCCCGGAAGCTGATCCGGCGTCACCCGCACGTCTTCGGGGAGGGCACGGCGAAGACCTCGGACGAGGTGTACAAGAACTGGGAAGCGCTGAAGAAGGCGGAGAAGCCGCGTGAATCCATCCTCGACGGCGTGCCGGCGACGCTGCCGGCACTGGCGGCGTCGCAGTCGATCCAGGGGCGGGCGCGGCGGCTGGGGTTCGACTGGCCGGACATCGAGGGGCCGCTGGAGAAGATGCTCGAGGAGGTCCGCGAGTTCGCGAGGGCGGAAGACGGCGACGGCGATCGCGAGGACGAGTTCGGCGACATCCTCTTTGTGCTGGCGAACATCGCCCAGCGGCTGGGGCTGGACGCGGAGCAGGCGTTGCGGCGGGCGAACGCGAAGTTCCGGCGGCGGTTCGGGGCGATGGAGCGGATCGCGGAGACTGAAGGCATCGAGATGAAGGGAATGGATCTCGCGGGCCTGGACGCGCTCTGGGACCGGGCGAAGGCGGACGAGCAGTCGGGGTAGGACCCGGAGTGGATGGTTCGCGGCTTCCGGGGAGATCCGCGTAGAATCCCGGGCATGGTACGGATCATTCGGCCCAACGAACGCGACAGCGGCACCGCCCAGACGCCGGGGATGCGGCGCGAAGCGGGCATTTCCGCAAAGCTCACCGGCTCCACCGGGCTCTGGATGGGGACGGGCGTCAACGAGCCCGGCGCCTGCTCAGCGGTCCACCATCACGGCGACAGCGAATCCGGGATCTACATCCTGAAGGGGCGCATCCGCTTCCGCTGGGGCGAGAAGCTGGAGCACGTGGCGGACACGGGCCCAGGCGACTTCGTCTTCGTGCCGCCGTGGGAGATCCACTCGGAAGAGAACCTTGACCCGGCGAACCCGGCGGAGTTTCTCCTGGCGCGAAACACGATGGAGGGCATCGTCGTCAACGTGCCGGACCCGCGGGCGGGCTGACGCCGCCGGTCAGGTGAGGGCGAGGCGGTAGACCAGCATCCGGCGGCCGTTGTTTCGCTCCCAGTCGCGGTGGGGTTCGCGGACGAAGCCGAGCCGCTCGTAGAGGCGGTGGGCGGCAAGCATGCTCTCCTGGGTCGAAAGGACGACCGCGTGGAGGTGGGCCTTGCGGGCCCGGGCGATGCACTCGGTCACGAGCGCTTCCCCGATGCCGGCGCCGCGAAGGTCCGGGGCGACGGCGAGGAGGCGGAACTCTGCTTCGCTGTCGCGGCGGACCTGGGCGAGGGCGCTCGCCTTCGGGATGAAGGTCACGGTGCCGGCAACTTCGCCAGCGGGTGTCACGGCAACAAGGAGGACAGCGGCGGCGGACGCCCGCCCCTTGCTGTCGCGAAGGGTGGCGTCGGCGGAGGCGGGGGAGAAGTGCTCGTCGATGTAGACCCGGGCCGTGAGGTTGCCGATCGCCGCGAACTCGGATGGCCGGGCGACCCTGACTTCGACGGCGGGGGCGGCGTGGGTCAATTCATGACGCCCAGGCCCTGGAACTTGCGGCGGCGGTGTTCGACGACCTCGGTGCCGGTGCGAGAAAGGAGGTCGTCCAGGATCTCGGCGAGCTGGACGACGCGGTCGCTCACGGTTTCGCCTTCGAGGAGGCGCTGTTTCGTCTCTTCTTCCACCTGGAGCCAGGGGCCGAGGAAGTTGACGAGGCCGTTGGGGCTGGAGGGGAGCTTGAGCCCCCTGGCCCACTGGTCGGAGAGGGCGAGGGCGAGGCGGAAGTACGCCGGGAAGGTCGCGCGGACGGTTTCGAGGGCGCTGCGGAGGATGGGCGTGTCGTAGGCGGGTTCATCTTCGAGGAGCTCGACTTCGCCGGCGGGATAGGGCCGTGGCGAGAGCGAGCGGACGAGGCGGAAGCGCTGGACGCCGCGGGCGTTGAGGACGAACCGGCCGCCCTCAACCTCCTGGCACTCTTCGATGCGGGCGGTAGTGCCGATGCTGTAGGGCACGGCCCCGCTGCCAACTTCGCTTCCTTCGCGGATGAGGAGGACGCCGAAAACGCCGCCGCTGTCGAGGAGTTCACGGGTCATCGTGCGGTAGCGGTCTTCGAAGATGCGGAGGGGAAGGGCCATGCCGGGGAAGAGCACGGTCCGCAGGGGGAACAGGGGGATCTCCACTCGCTGCATCGGTTCGAGTGTACCGCAGCCGGGGGGCGATTCACTTGCGGGAGGCGAGCCAGGCCTCGAGCTGTCCGCGATGCTCCTCGAAGTGGTGGATGCCGGGCCCGCCGAGGAGCCGGTTGCCGATGCGCGGCCGATCCCGCTCGGGGTCGGTGCCGTAAAGGGTGTCCGAGAGGGCTTCGGCGGCGGCGCGATAGGCGGCGAAAGCCTCGTCCCAGTCGGCGAGGGCGGCAGTGCCGGATTTGGCTTTAGCGGCGAAGCGGGCGTTCCAGGCATCTTCGTCGCTGTAGTCCACGCCTTCGGGGGTGGGCCGTTCGCCACGGGCGGCGCGTTCGAGGGAACCGGCCATTTCCCGGAACCAGCCGGCCATGTGGGCGAGGACCTGGCTGAGGTCCCAGTCACCCAGCCAGCGTTCGCCATAGGCCTGGGCGGGGAGCGTGGCGAACAGGGCGCGGAAGCTGTCGTGGCTGGACTGGAGTTCGGCGAGGAGATCGGACTTTGCGGTCATGGGTTGGGGCTCCTTGAGGGTGGGATCAGGCGAGGCCCGCCAGCTTCTTCGCGTATTCGAGTGTGCGGCGGCTGTCGTAGGCGCGGGAGATCATGAGCTTTTCGGCTTCGAGCGAGCCTTCGGCGTGGATGGCGAGGACGGCGTGGTAGCCGCCGAAGTCGCCCGTCGTGAGGTCACTGACCATGTTCATGGCGCGCGTGCGGAGCTCGCCGTCGATGCCGGCGCGGCCGCCGAGGTACTTGCGGAGGAGGTCGCCGGTGTCGGGGTTGGCGAAGTCTTCGACGCCGGGGCCGGTGACGAGCATGCCGCCGGCGATGTCCTGCACGTGCTGGAGGGCTTCGTGGTAGTTGTGGGCGAAGTGGTACTTGGCCATGTTCGTGGTGAGGGCGTCGGGGGCGTAGATGCCGGCTTCGTCGGCGCGGCCCCGGATGGCGGCCATGTCGGTGAGGGCGCGGAGGGTCTCGGCATAGCTGATCAGCCAGATCAGCTTGTCACGGACGTGGGCCGCCCTGGCGATGCCGTTGAGGTCGGCCATGAGGAGGGCTGAGCCGATGAGGGCGTCGACGAGGGGGAGCTTGTAGGAGACGGCGGTGAAGCGATGGTATTCGACGAAACCGAGGGCCATGGCGCCGGCGAAGTCGTGTTCCCCGGCCATGAAGACGCGGTCCCAGGGGACGAAGACGTCGTCGAAGATGGTGATGGTCTCCATCATCTTGCGGTCCGCGCTGAGCGGAGCGTCGAATTCAGCCTTGGGGGCGCCGCCGTAGGGGCTGGCGACGAGCTTGACGCCGGGGGTGTTGACGGGGATGGCGAAAGCGAGCGCGTAGTCGGCGTCGCCTTCGGACATGGCCCGGGTGGGGAGGACGATGAGCTCGTTGGTGTTGGTGGTGCAGCTGGTGTGGATCTTGGCCCCGCGGACGACGATGCCATCGGCCCGGCGTTCGACGATGCGGGTGTAGTAGTCGGGGTGAGGCTGCGTGAGGGGGCCCTGGCTGCGGTCGCCTTTCACGTCGGTCTGGGCGACGGAGATCGTGAGGTCGTTGTCGCGGCAGTGGCGGTAGAAGGCCTGGACGCGCTGGAGGTAGTCGGATTCGTACTTGCGGTCCATGTCGCGGGCGACGCGGTGGAGGGCGAAGAGGGCGTCGGTGCCGATTTCCTTGACGAGGACGACGAGTGTCTTGCCGAGCGCGGTGGCGGCCTCGATAAGCTGGCTGCGCTTGAGGAGGTCGTCGGTGCTGGCGGGGATCTTGTAGTAGCGGCTGTAGACGTCGCCGCCCTCCTGAACGATGGAGAGCTCGCGGGTGGCGGGGTCTTCGGCCATCTCGTAGTCGAGGCAGGCGTGGTGGACGGCCTTCTTGATGACGGGGTGGGTGGTGACATCGGCGACGGGTTCGCCGCGGTAGTAAACGGACCGGCCGTCTTTCAGCGAGTCGACGTATTGCTGGGGAGTGCGAAGGCCCATGGGGATTGCCCCTGTGAAGGTAGTTTGCCTGCGCGGCGAGGGCGCCGGGGCCACTATCATAGGGCCGCCGGGGAGATGAGGCAGCGGGGCGTGCGTGTGGCCTTTGGTGGCGGTTGCCTCCACCACCCGGGGCGGGCAAGATTCGGCGGATGAAAGTCCTGCGGCTCGGGAACAGCGAAGACGTGCGTGAGGATATCCCGCTGGAGAAGCGCGCGTACGCGATCGCCGCGCGCCGGCTGGAAGAGGCCTGTGGGGAGCCGGTGGAGACTGTCCCGCGGGTGATCTGGCCCGAGCCGGAACTCCCGGACCTGGTGCGGGAGTGGCTCGACCGCTACGAGCCCGACATCGTCTTCCTGAAGGTTACCTGGTACTGGTGGGGCTACGAGTCCGTGCCGCGCCGGATCGAACGAAAGCTCGGGCGGGTGGGGAAACCGGTCGCCCAGGCCAGCCTCAAAGCAGCGGACATTTCCTGGCTTTCGACCACGCGGCCGTTCAAGTTCGGGCGGCGCCTGGCCCACCGGCTCATCGGCGGGGACCCCCAGTTCCGGCCGGAGCAGGTGATCAGCGTCATGGAAGCGACGATCCGGGCGATCCTGGCGAAAGAGGGCGTGGGGCTGGTTGTGAAAGCCACTGGCGGAGGGCGCGCCCCCGAAGGAGCGCTGGCGGACTACTTCGACGCGTTCGTGAAGCGCCGTGAACTGGTTGAGGGGAGCATCAAGCGCTTCTGCGAGGGGCTCGGTGTCGTCTACATCGCGCACGAGAAGCCGGTCATCCCGAACGACCCGGAGCTGAAGCGCGGGGACGGGATCCATCGCGGCACCGCCGGCCACATGTCGATGGGCGACCATGAGGGCGGGGGGCTGGTGCAGGCCTGGCGGGCGATGGTGGGCGACGGGGCGACAGCTAGCCGGGGCTGAGGCTCGGGAGCGCCTGTTCGAGCGTGAGCATGGGGGCGAAGAGGTCGCCCTTTGCGGCGACACGGGAGAGGACGGCCGCGGCCTCGAAGGAAAGCAGGGAGCGGTCGCCGGTCGAGGCGGCGGCTTCGACTTCGGCCCACTCCACCGGCGTGGAGACCGTCGGCCGCTCCATGGCGCGGAGCGAATAAACGCTGACGGTCGTCTTCGAGTCGTGATTCTGGCTCCAGTCGATGAAGACTTTTCCCGCTCGCTGCGACTTCGTCATCGTGGAGACGACCAGATCGCGGTGGCGGCCTTCGAGGAGCGCCGCGACGGCGTGGGCGAAGGGCTTGGTCTCGGCGTAGGTGACCGGGGTGTTGAGGGGGAGGTAGACCTGCATGCCCTTGGATCCCGAGGTCTTGGCGAAGGTCTGCAGGCCGAAGGCGTCGAAGAGTTCCCGGAGGAGGAGGGCGACCCTGGCGCATTCGACGATGCCGGCGGGAGGGCCGGGGTCGAGGTCGAAGACGACCGAGAGGGGGCGTTGGACGTCGTCTTTGCGGGCGAGGAGTGGGTGGAGTTCGAGCGTTGCGAGGTTCGCGAGCCAGACGACGGTGGCGAGGTCGTTGGCGAGGCAGTAGTTGACCGTCTTGCGGTTGCTTTCGCTCCAGATAGGCGTGGTCCGCACCCATGGCGGTCGGTGGGAAGGGCACTCCTTTTCGTAGAAGAACGGGGCGGCGACGCCGTCGGGATAGCGCTTGAGCGTGAGGGGACGGTCTTGGAGGTGCGGCAGGAGGACGGGGGCGATGCGCGTGTAGTAGTCGATGACCTGGGCTTTGGTGAAGGCGGCCGCGGGATACAGGACCTTGTCGAGGTTGGAGAGCGAGAGCTGGTGGCCTTCGACTTCGACCAGGGTGCGCGGTGACGTCGCCGGGGCGGCGGCGGGGGTTGTGGGCGGAGGCGGTTCGGCCGCGGTGTCGTCCAGGGGCATGGTGTCTTCGCGGACGATTTCGCGGGGGTCCTTGTCGAGGCGGAGGCCCTTGAAGACGGGGTGGCGGAGCGTGCCGGAGCGGGTCCACTCGGTGAATTCGACTTCGGCGACGACTTCCGGGCGGGTGAAGTGCGACTCCCGGGGGATGTCGCGAGGGTCGGCGAAGGGGTTCTCCGGCTGTTCGAGGGGCCGGAGGCGGGCAAGGAGCGCGGCGAGCGCGGGTTCGTCGAAGCCCGAGCCGACACGGCCGGCGAACAGAAGCTGTTGGGGCTCGCCGCGGGCGGCAGCTTCATCGGGAGTCCCATCGTAGTGCCCGACGAGGATGGCGCCGAGGGTGGACTGGCGGCCGCCTTCGCCCGGCGTCCAGCCGCCGATGACGAGTTCCTGGCGGTTCGCATGCTTGACCTTCAGCCATGCGGGGGTGCGCTTGCCGGGGTGGTAGGCGCTGTCGAGGCGCTTGGCGACAACGCCTTCAAGTCCCTGCTGTTTCGTCGCTTCGAACATGGCGGCGCCGCCACCTTCGTGGAATTCGCTCACGCGCCAGGATGGCCCCTGGAGGCCGAGCGACTGGAGCAGGCGTCGACGCTCGCGGTAGGGAAGCGGCATGGTCACCCGGCCATCCAGGTAGAGGACGTCGAAGATCATGTAGACGACCGGGGACTCCTTCGCGCGGCGGCGGACCAGGGCCTCGCCCTTGAGGCCGAGGCGGGCCTGGAGGCGTTCGAAGCTGGGAGCGCCGGATTCGCTCGGGGCAACGATTTCGCCGTCGAGGACCACTTCGCGGGCGCCCAGGGATTCGCCGAGGAACCGCAGTTCGGGGAACTGTTTCGTGATGTCGAGGCCGTTGCGGCTTTCAAGTCGGATGCGGCCGCCTTCGACGTAGGAGAGGGCGCGGATGCCGTCCCACTTCACCTCGAAGGCGTACTGCTGGTCGTCGCGGGGGAGCTTCGACGGGCGGCAGAGCATCGGGGCGAGGTGACGGGGCATGGGTTCGCGGCCCGGGTCCTCGGGCGGGTCCATGCGGTGGACCATCCAGCCGTTGTCGCCGGTGGGGAAGAGGATGTAGCGGCCGTGAATGCGGGAGCCGTGGAGGGTGACCATGACCTCGTCGTCGCGGAACTTGTGGGTTTCGTAGGTGCCGTGGTCCCAGGCGATGACGCGGCCGGCTCCGTAGCTGCCCGCGGGGATGTCGCCTTCGAACTCCGCGTAGGCGAGGGGGTGGTCTTCGGTGTGGATGGCGCGATGGTTGGTCTTCGGGTCGAGGGGGAGGCCCTTGGGGATGGCCCAGGAGACGAGGACTCCGTCGCGTTCGAGGCGGAAGTCCCAGTGGAGGGCGGTGGCGTGGTGTTCCTGGATGACGAAGCGCGGGAGGCCCGGGGAGGGCTCGGCCTCGGCCGTAGATGGCTCAGGGGTGCGGGCGAAGTCGCGCATTTCGCGGTATTTCGCGAGACGGTCGTGCGCGGAGGTGGGTTCGGAGGCGGCCATGGCGTGGGTATTGTGCCATGCCCCCTCACCCCCCGGCCCCCTGCTCCCGCTTCGCGGGACGTGCCGGAGTCGGACGGTGGTGACGGGCGCGAGGGACGGGCGAGACGGAGGTTAGCGTTCGACCTGATGGGCGACGCCGAGGAGGAAGGCGACGGCGGCGGCCTGGGCCCAGACGCGGTTCTCGGCCTGGTCGAAGATGATCGAGCCGGGGCTTTCGATGACTTCGTCGGTGATCTCTTCGCCGCGGTGGGCGGGGAGGTCGTGCATGACGAAGGCACCGAGGGCGGCGCCGGACATCAGGTCGCTGTTCAGCTGGAAGCCGGCGAAGTCGATGCGGCGGCGTTCGGCCTCACGCTCCTGGCCCATGGAAGTCCAGACGTCGGTGTAAACGGCTTCGGCGCCACGGATGGCGGCGCGGGGGTCGGTGACGAGGGTGAGCTTGCCGCCTGAACTCGCGGCCCGGGCGCTGGCTTCGGAGACGAGCCATTCAGGGAGCCCGTAGCCCTTCGGGGCAGCCATGCGGGTGTCCATGCCGAGCGAGGCGGCGGTGAGGATGAGGCTCGCGGCGACGTTGTTGCCGTCGCCGACAAAGGCGATCGAGCGGCCGCGGAGGTCGCCCCACTTTTCCTTGAGGGTAAGGATGTCGGCGAGGGCCTGGCAGGGGTGCTCTTCGTTGGTGAGGGCGTTGATGACGGGGATGCTGGAGAACTCGGCGTACTCTTCGACGATGGCCTGGCCGAAGGTGCGGACGGCGACGATGTCGACGTAGCGGGCGAGGACGCGGGAGACGTCGCGGATGGCTTCGCGTTCGCCGAGGCCGACCTCGTTGGCGTTGAGCGACATGGCGGTGCCGCCGAGGTGGTGGATCCCGATTTCGAAGCTCACGCGGGTGCGGAGCGAGGGTTTTTCGAAGAGGAGGGCGAGGTGCTTGCCCTTGAGCAGGGGCTGTGGCTTCCGCTTGAGGGCGGAGGCGGTGTCGAGCAGAAACGAAATCTCCTCCCCGCTGAGGTCGGCCGCGGAGAGGAGATGGCGGACTTGGTTACCCATGGGCCGAGTATACCAGAGGGTGGCGGCGGGCCGGGGCTCCGCGGGATGTGACAGGGATTGCCCGATTCGTGGATAGATGACGGCGATGGCCGTTAACTTCCGCGTCGATGTGCCGTTATGGATGGTAAGAGGCGACTGAGATGTACACGCAGCGACTGCCCACCCCGCTCTGGGAGCGAAAGTCGGCCGAAGGGAAGATGTTCCGGCGGATGGAGTGCGACCGTTGCGGGGTGCACTTCCACTTTTCGGAAGCACCGCGGGCGACACGGATCCCGCGGTGTCCGGGCTGCGGAAGCACGGGGGCACACCCGGAGGCGGCCTGAGCGTTCGACTCTTTCGGCGAATCTGATACGATCTGGGTTCGCGCAGGGGTGTAGCTCAGTTGGTAGAGCAGTGGCCTCCAAATCCACCGGTCGCGGGTTCGAGTCCTGCCGCCCCTGCCAGCTTTTCGTGAGATACTCCGGTGCGAGGGCGCAACCTCGGCGTCCTTGATCGAGGCCGGAGACGGTCTTTACGATTGGCGAACGTGCCCAGGTGGTGGAATGGCAGACACGCTGTCTTGAGGGGGCAGTGCTCTTTTGGGCGTGTGAGTTCAAATCTCACCCTGGGCACCATTCCAAATTGCGGTCCGGCGCCGTGGCCAAGTGGCAAGGCAGAGCTCTGCAAAAGCTTCACCGCCGGTTCGAATCCGGCCGGCGCCTCCAATTCCCTCCCCCAACTTCCTGAGTGTTCCCCCGGCCAGCGGCGCCAGTTTCAGGCGGACGGCCAGCCGATGGCGTTCCGGAGACGGATGCCGGAGACGTGCATGGTGCTGTCCCAGGCGTCGCGGAGGGGCGCAAGGGAGGGCATGAGGCGGAGTTCGACGCCGGCCACGCGAAGCGCTTGGACGAGGTCCCCGACAGGGTCGACGGCCAACGGGGAGACGGGCTCGCGGCTGACGTACATCCAGTCCGCGTCTTCCCCGGGGGCAGGTTCGAAGCCCGTCGGGGGAAACTGGTAGCGATAGACGGCGATGGAGTGGAGGCGCTCGAGCCAGGCCCATTCGACGCAGGCCACGCGCCCCTCGCCGCCGCGCCCGAGCCAGCGCTGGCGGTCGGCGGGCGTGGTCGCGGGGAGAGGCCAGAGCAGGATGCGAGGGCAATCGCGAGGGAAGAGGTAGGTCCAGGCGTGGGCCTCGTCCACGGCCCAGACGAGTGGCTCCACCTCCGGGCGTTCGATGGGCGAGCGGGGAGCGAAGACGGCGATCCCGGGGTCCTCGGAGAAGTGGTAGAGGCGGGGGATGGCGGTCATCGAGTCAGCTCAGTTCGGGGCGTTCAGCGCCAGCGCGACGGCCAGGGCGCGATCGACCTCCCGCATCCTTGCAGCCGTGAGCGAGCCCACGTAGTCGGTCAGCGCCGTCTTGGGGAGGCTCGTGAGGTTGTCACAGTGGAGACTACTGTGGTGTTTGAGGCCCTCGGACTCATCGACTTCTACCTGGGTGCTCGCGCCGTGGTAGTTCGAATACACGGGAACGCAGACCACGGTGGTGTAGGACGAGTCAATGAGCGCCTGGCGGCTGACAATCAGGTAGACGCGACTCCGGCGGGGGTCGCCGGGCCTGGGGAGCGAGACGCGATATAGCTCGCCGCGTCTCACTCGTCGCCGGCCGGCGCAAGGGCTGCCTGGAACTCAAGGACTTCAAGCGCCTCGGCGTTCAACTCCGCCGCGTTCGCGTTGATGATGGCGATGTCGCGCTGGTCCCGCTCGTCGCACTGGCGGCGCCGGATCTCGGCCCAGGTGGCATCCTCGATGAACTCCGAGCGGCTTTCGTCGCCGGACACGCGGGCGATTGCCCGAAGGAGGTCTTCCGAGAGCGTGACGGATGTCTTGACTTTCATACCACCATCATACCACTCACCACTACAGCCCGTACTGGGACGGGCGGGTGCGAAGCCATTCGCCGACCCTCTCGCCGATCATGATCGAGGTGAGGTTGGTGTTCGCCCGCGGCACCGAGGGCATGATCGAGGCGTCGGCGACGACGAGGTTGCCGAGGGCGTGGGCGCGGCCGTACTGGTCGACGACGGCCCCGGGGTCGCCGGATGGCCCCATCTTGAGGGTGCCGCAGGGGTGGAAGCCGCTGGCGGCGAAGCGTTCGCAGAGCTTGGCGATTGAGTCGTCGCTGAGAGGGACGGCCGGGTTGGGGAAGATGACGCGGTCGATGAGGTCCGAGAGTGGCTTCGCCTTAGTGAAGGCGATGGTGTCCTTGAAGCAGGCGACCAGGCGGCGGGTGTCGCGGGGGTCTTCGCAGAAGTGCTGTTCGACCACGGGGCCCATGCGCGGGTCGGCGGAGCGAAGGCGGAGGGTGCCAGTTCCGTAGGCCTGTTCGAGGACGGCTGCGATGGCACAGGCGGTGAGATCGCCGCCCCGGGGAGAGAACGAGAAGGCCTCGATCTGGAGGTCGTTACGCTGGTCGGAGCCGGGGGCAGTGTAGCGGAGGATGGTCTGGACGATCGGCTGGTCGGCGTCGAGGATCGACGGGTCTTTCACCGTGCAGGCGACGGCGAGGGCCGGGTGGTCGCTGAGATTGCGGCCGACGCCGGGGACGTCGCGGGCGAGTTCGATGCCGTGGCGTTCGACCTCCTCGCGGGGGCCGACGCCGGAGCGAAGGAGGATGGCTGGGGACTGAAGGGAGCCGGCGGAGAGGACGAAGAGGCGGCCGTGGACCAACTCCACCTGGCCGTCGTGTTCGACTTCGGCGGCGACGACGCGGCCGTTCTCGACGATCAGGCGGCGGGTCAGGGTGTTCGCCCGGATTGCCAGGTTCGGGCGCACGCGGGCGGCCGAAAGGTAGCCGACCGCCGTGGAGATCCGGAGGCGGCCGATCTTGTTCATCGGGTGGGGGCCGGAGCCCCAGCTCTGCGGGTCGTTGGCGTCGGGGCAGTCGGGGTAGCCGAGCCCGCGGGCGGCTTCGAGGAAGGCCTGGTGGACGAGGGTGAGCTCGTCGTGGCGATAGCGGCGGATGGTGATGGGGCCGGCGTCCCCGTGGTAGGGGGCGTCGCCGTAGTCGAGGTCGCGTTCGAGGCGATTGAAGGCGGGCAGGACCTTCTCCCAGGCCCACTCCGGGTTCCCCTGGGCGGCCCAGCCGTCGTAGTCCTCGGGCATGCCGCGGAGGGCGATGGTGGTGTTGACGGCGCTCGATCCGCCTGTCACCCGGCCGCGCGGGAACGGCTGGACGCGACCATCGGCGGTCGGCTGGTAGCTGAACCCCCAGTCGTGGTCGGAGTAGGAGTTGTTGTGGCTGTTGACCAGGTCGAAAGGGGTGTCCCCGATGGCGGCGTAGTCGGCGCCAGCTTCGATGAGGAGGACACTGCGCCCCGGGTCCTCGCTGGCGCGGGCGGCGATGACGGCCCCCGCGGACCCTGCACCGATGACGACGATGTCGTGCTGTTCAACGGACACTCGCTGTAACTCCCCTCCGCCTGACAGGGCGGGCCGGCTCAAGTATCATCTGGCGCGGTGCCACCCGCATCCGGGTGCTCGCCATCCCGGGCTCGCGAGCCCGCAGCCACTCCAGCCGAGGATTCTATGACGTTCGAAACTGTCCTTGCGCGCGCCCGGGCCGAGGGGCGCACCCTGTTGAATGAAGTCGAAGCGAAGCAGGTGCTCCGCGACGCCGGCGTGCCGGTCACCAACACCACCCTCGCGACGACGCGCGAAGAGGCCCAGTCCCAGGCCGAGGCCGCCGGGTACCCGGTGGTCCTGAAGGTCGTTTCGCCGGACATCGCCCACAAGAGTGACGCCGGCGGCGTGAAGCTGAACCTGAAGTCGAAGGACGACGTGGCAGCCGCCTACGACGCGATCATGGCGAGCTGCAAGCAGCACGTGCCCGGCGCGAAGATCACGGGCGTGGCCGTGCAGCACATGGCCCCGCAGGGCACCGAAGTCATCGTCGGGATGACGACGGACCCGCAGTTCGGGCCGGTGATGATGTTCGGGCTCGGCGGGATCATGGTGGAAGTGCTGAAGGACGTCTCCTTCCGGCTGGTCCCGCTGACGAGCCGCGACGCCGGGCAGATGATCGGCGAGATCAAGGGCAAGCCGATCCTCGACGGGGTTCGCGGCCAGCCGGCTTCGGACATCGAGGCGCTGAAGAACACGATCGTGAAGGTCGCGGAGTTCGTTGAGAAGCACCCTGAGGTGCAGGAACTCGACCTGAACCCGGTGTTCGCCTACCCGGACGGGGCCATCGCGGTGGACGCCCGCATCGTCGTCGCGGGAGCGTAGCCATGGCAGTCCCCGGGCACCGTCTCGATCGGATGTTCAACCCGAAGACCGTGGTCGTCATCGGCGACAAGGGTCCGGGCTACATGTGGCTCAACAGCAACATGCCCTTCAAACAGAAGGGCGGGAACCTCTATTCGGTCCAGCTCGACCCGAAAGAAATCGAGGGGATCGAGAAGCTCGGCGTCCAGAACTTCACTTCGCTCGCCGATGTGCCGGGGGAGGTCGACTACGCGGTCGTGGCGGTGCCGCGGCAGGTGTCGCCGTTCGTGCTCAAGGACCTGATCGCGAAGAAGGCGAACGGCGCCGGGTTCTTCACCTCCGGGTTCGCGGAGACCGGCGAGGAACTGGGGATCAAGCTCCAGGACCAGCTCACCCAGATGGCGCGCGAGGCGAACTTCAACCTCGTCGGGCCGAACTGCATGGGGCTCTATCTCCCGAAGGTCGGGGTGCGCTTCAGCGCCGACGCGGCGGTGGCGAACGACGGGAAGATCGGTTTCTTGTCGCAGTCGGGGACGCACGGGATTATGTTCAGTCTCGTCTCCGCGGCGAACGGGCTCCACGTGAGCCGCTGTGCCAGCTTCGGGAACGCGGTCGTGCTCGACGTGAGCGACTACGTGGAATACCTGGCGGCCGACGACGAGACCGAAGTCATCGGCATGTACGTCGAGGGCGTGAAGGACGGCCGGCGCTTCTTCCGGGTGCTCCGCGAAGCCTGCGCGAAGAAGCCGGTCGTCGTCTGGAAGGGCGGGCAGACCGAGGCAGGGGCGCGGGCGACGCGTTCGCACACCGGTTCGCTGGCGGCGCCGCAGTCGGTCTGGGACGGGATGATGCGCCAGTGTGGGGCGATCACGACGAACAGCCTGGACGAAACGATCGACGTCATGAAGGCGCTGCTCCTGACGAAGGCGCCGAAGGGCGACGGGATGGCGCTGCTCGCGCAAACCGGCGGCCAGTCCGTCTCGATCACCGACGCGTTCGCGAAGGCCGGGTTCAGCGTCCCGCGGTTTACCGACGCCACCTACGCCGAACTCCAGGGGTTCTTCAACATCATCGGCGGGAGCTACCAGAACCCGCTGGACATGGGCGGGACGATCGCGGGGAACCTCGAAGTGCTCGACCGCATCCTCCGGATTGTGGACGCGGACCCGAACATCGACGGCATGGCGATGGAGCTTTCGGCGATGTTCGCGGCGCGGCAGTGGAAGCACAAGCCGGAGACGCTCGACCAGATGCTGGACGCGATTCGGGTCCACATGGACCGCTCGGCCAAACCGTTCGTGGTCATCCTCCACCCGGCGCACGAAGAGGAGTACATCGGGTCGATCAAGCCGAAGTTCAACGAACGGCAGATCCCGGTGTTCGCGAGCTTCGACCGGGCAGCGGCCGCGATGGCGCGCGTGCGGGCGTACGGCCAGCGGTAGCACGGCGGTGAGCGGCGACGACGCCCTGGCCCGCCTGCGCGAGGTGTGCCTGGCCTTCCCGGAGGCGGAGGAGCGAGCGGAGTACCCGCCGCATGCGGTCTTCCGGGTGCGCGGGAAAACGTTCGCCTGGTACCTGGAGAACCACCACGGCGACGGCCGGATTGCGGTCGCGGTGAAGGCGCCGCCGGGCGCGCAGGAGACGCTGCTGGCGGCGGACCCCGCGCGCTTCTTCTTCCCGCCGTACCTCGGGCCGAACGGATGGGTTGGCCTGCGGCTCGACACAGGGGCGGTCGACTGGGACGAGGTGGCGTTCCTCGCCGAGCAAAGCTACCGGCTGTTCGCACCGAAGCGGCTGCTGGGCCCTCACCCCCCGGCCCCCTCTCCACCGTCGGTGGCAAGGGGGGGTTAGCGCCGGGGCTGCGCAGCCTCACGAGGCTGACTTGCGCCCGAGATTGTGGCGCTCAGGCGGCGTGGTTGGCGGCCTGGACGGCTTTCTTCGCGGCTTCGGCCAGCCCGGTGGCTCGGATCAGGGGCAGCTTCGATTCTTCGATCAGCTTTTCGCCCTCGGCGAGGTTCGTGCCGATGAGGCGGACCACGACGGGGACATCGATCTTCATCTGGCGATGGGCGTCGACAACGCCCTGGGCGATGATGTCGACGCGGGCCATGCCGCCGAAGATGTTGACGAGGATCGCCTTCACCGAGGGGTCTTCGAGGATGACCTTGAGGGCGCTGACGACGCGCTGGGGGTCGTTCACCGTGCCGATGTCGAGGAAGTTGGCCGGTTCGCCGCCGGCAAGCTTGATGGTGTCCATCGTGGCCATCGCGAGGCCAGCGCCGTTGACGACGCAGCCAATGTTGCCGTCGAGCTTGATGAAGTTGGCGACGCCGAGGTCCTGGGCCATGACTTCGAGGGGGTCTTCCTCGTCCTTGTCGCGGAGGGCTTCGAGGTCCTTGTGACGGTAGATGGCGTTGTCGTCGATGGTGAGCTTGGCGTCGACGGCGGCGACGCGTCCATCGGCGAGGAGGGCGAGGGGGTTAATCTCGACGAGGCTGGCATCGGTCGCGAGGGCTGCCTTGTAGAGGCCCTGGGCGAGCTTCGCGACCTGGTCACCCTGGTCGCCGGCGAGGCCGAGGCGCTGGGCGAGGGTGCGGCCAACGTAGGGCTGCCAGCCGGAGACGGGGTTCACGGGCATCCGGATGATAGCGTCGGGATTCGTGGCGGCGACGGCCTCGATCTCCTGGCCGCCCTCGGCCGAGGCGATGATGAGGTGCCCGCCGACGGTGCCGTCGACGATGATCGAGAGGTAGTACTCCTTGGCGATGTCGGCCTGTTCGGCGACGAGGACGTTCTTGACGAGCTTGCCTTCGTGGCCGGTCTGGATGGAGACAAGGTACTTGCCGAGGATGGCGGCGGCGGCGGCTTCGGCTTCCGCGGCGGAGTCGGCGAGGCGGACGCCGCCAACGCGGGCGCCCCGGACCTGGCCGGAGTTGTTGGCGGCGTCGGTGGTGAGCGCTTGGTACATCGCGGCGGTTTCGGACGCGGAGACGAGGCGGCCCTTGCCGCGGCCCCCGGCGTGGATCTGGGCCTTGACGACGACCTTGCCGCCGAGCTCCTCGGCGATGCGGCGGGCCTCGGCGGGAGTGGAGGCGACGCTGCCGCGGGTGACGGCGACGCCGTTCTGGGCAAGGATGTCGCGGGCCTGGTATTCGTGGAGTTTCATGGAGGGGACCCCGGGAGGAATTGCACCGAGCCTACCGGAAAGCGGGGTTAGGAAGTAGGCGAGGGGGCGGATCCCGCACTGCCGGCGGTTTGGGAAAGGGCGCCTTAACGTCGCGAGAGTCGGCGGACGGTTGGGCACGGGGTGGCGGCCTTGTGCACGGAATCTCCTACCGGCGCGGGGGCGTACCCGTGGCAAGGGAGGCGATTTAGATGTTTCGATTGGATCATGTCAGCCGGTGGGCGGCCGCTATCGTGGCCGCCGGAGCAGTGCTCGCCGTCGCGGCGGGTTGTGGCGGGGACGATGGCTACGGCAACCCCGGCGGAGGGACGAACACGCAAGCCCCGGCAACGAGCACCGGGGGCGCCGCAAGCCCGGGTGCCGTGGTCAAGATCGGCGAAGTGGCGAGCGTCGGGAAGGTGCTTGCCGATGCGTCGGGGCTGACGCTCTATACCTTCAACCAGGACGTGGCGAACAGCGGGAGGAGCAGCTGCAGCGGAGCCTGCGCGACGACCTGGCCCCCGCTGCTGGCCCCGGCGGGCGCGCTGACGAAGCCGGACGGGCTCACCGCGGAACTCGGCGTAATCACGCGGGATGACGGGGGCAAGCAGGTGACCTACGGCGGGCGGCCGCTGTACCGGTTCGCCGGTGACAAAGCTCCGGGAGAAGCGAAGGGCCAGGGCTTGAACGGCCTCTGGTTCGCGACCCCGCCCCAGCCAGCGGCTGCCTCCGGGACGCCGGCCGCCGGCGGGTACTCGTACTGACGGCAAGCTCTCCGAGCGGCTGATCGCGACCGGGAGCGCGGGACTTTAGTCACGGCCCCAGCGGAGCCGGCGAAGTAGCGTGGTGGCGCGATGAAGGCCGCCAACCGGCGCCGTAAGGCCAAACCCGGGAGCAGGATGCGACCATCGGTCCCCTTTTCGGGGGACGGTCGGCCCTCGCAGGGGGGCCGCACAAGGCTGATTGTGGCAGGCACGAATCGTCGCCACTGGAGCCATGGCACGTGACATCTCTGAACGTATCCCGCGCCACGGGCGCCCGAACTCTCGCGGTCGCACCCGCAGTACCGCATAAGCGCCAGCAGCCCGCCCCCACGGTCATCTGTGTGCGGGGGCCTTCCCGCAGCGGGAAGACGGCGGTCTGTGAACGGCTCGCCGAAGCACTGGAAGCCAACGGCTACCGCACCGCCTACATCAAGCGCACCCATCACCCGCTGGACCTCCCGGAGAAGGCGTCGGGCCGGGTGTGGGCGAAGGGGCCGTCGGCGATGGTGATCCTGACGCCGGACCGGCTCCAGGTGACGACGCGGCCGGTCGCCCCCACGGCGGCCCGAATGCTGGCGGCGCTGCCCGCCGGGATCGACGTCGCGCTCTTCGAAACGCACACCGCCGAGGACTTCCCAACGATCCTCGCGCAGGCCATCGAACCCGCCGAAGGCGAGGACGTGGTTGGCCGCTGGCATCTATCGACCCTGGACCTGGACATTCCGGCGATCATCGCAGCGGCCTTCGAAGTGGTGGCTGCAGCCCGTCCGGCCCGAACCAACGCAAGGGGAGTCTGCTCGTGAGCATCAACCGGCGAAGTTTCCTGAAGCTTGGCGGCGCGACGGCCGCGGGGATCACGGCGCTCTACATGGAGCGCCAACTGGCCTTCCTCCAGAGCGCGCCGGGCATCGACAACCCGCTGGCGCACTACCCGAACCGGGACTGGGAGAAGGTGTACCGGGACCAGTACAAGTACGACAGCAGCTTCACCTTCGTCTGCGCGCCGAACTGCACGCACAACTGCCGCCTGCGCGCCTTTGTCCGCAACGGCGTGGTCCTGCGGACGGAACAGAACTACGACGGCCAAAAGGTTGGGGACCTCCTCGGGAACAAGTCGACGAACGCCTGGAACCCCCGCGGCTGTAACAAGGGAGCGACGCTGACGCGCCGGATCTACGGGCCCTACCGGCTGAAGCAGCCGCTCATGCGGGCTGGTTGGAAGAAGTGGGCCGAGGACGGGTTCCCGGGCCTCGACGCGGCCAACCGGACCAAATACAAGTTCGACTCCCGCGGGACCGACACGTTCGTGAAGATGAAGTGGGACGACACCTTCAAGCTCGTGGCCGACGGGATGGTGGCGATCGCCAAGCGCTATTCGGGCGAGGAGGGGAAGAAGATCCTCCTGGCCGAAGGCTACCAGCCGGAGATGGTCGAGGAGATGGGCGGGGCCGGGACGCGGACGTTCAAGCTTCGCGGCGGCATGGGCCTGCTGGGCGTGATGGGCAAGTACGGGATGTATCGCGCCTCCAACATGATGGCGCTGCTCGACGTGCACACTCGCGGCGTGAAGCCGGAAGACGCCCGCGGCGGGCGCAACTGGTCGAACTACACCTGGCACGGGGACCAGGCGCCGGGGACGCCATTCGTCACGGGGCTGCAGAACGCGGACTGCGACTTCAACGACATGCGGAACGCCAAGCTTCACATTGGCGTGGGCAAGAACCTCGTCGAAAACAAGATGGCCGACGCCCACTTCTTCATCGAGATGATGGAGCGCGGCGGCAAGATCGTGACGATCACGCCGGAGTACAGCCCGCCGGCGACGAAGGCCGACTACTGGATCCCCTGCCGCCCTGGACTTGGGGACACGGCGATCTTCCTCGGGATCAGCAAGCTGATCATGGACCGGAACCTCTACGACGCGGCCTTCGTCAAGGGGTTCACCGACTTCCCCCTGCTGGTGCGGACCGACACCCTCAAGCGGCTGAGCGCCGCCGACATGTTCCCAAACTACGCGCCTGGCCTGGCCAAGGACGGGCCGAGCTACAAGCTCCAGGGACTGACCGACGCCCAGTACACGAAGCTCCAGGACTACGTCATCTATGACGCGAAGACGAAGGCGCCGAAGGCCGTCACCCGGGAAGATGTCGGCGCCAGGCTCGCCGCGAAGGGCTTCGACCCGGACCTCGAATTCAAGGGAACGGTGACGCTGGCGAACGGCAGCCAGGTCGAGGTGATGACGCTCTGGCAGGCCTACCGCCAGCATCTCGCGGACTACGACCTCGACACGGTGGCGGAGATCAGCGGGTCGCCGAAGGACCTGATCGAGCGGCTGGCGAACGACATCGCGACGATCAAGCCGGTCGCGATCCATGTGGGCGAGGGGATCAACCACTGGTTCCACGCGACCCTCCACAACCGGGCGACGCACCTGCCGCTGATGCTCACGGGCAACTTCGGCGTGCCGGGGGCCGGCTGCTACAGCTGGGCGGGGAACTACAAGGCGGCGCTCTTCCAGGGCACGCCGGAAACGGGCCCCGGCTTCAAGGGCTGGATCGCGGAGGACCCGTTCGCGCCGAACCTGAACCTCGCGGCGAAGGGCAAGGAGATCGTCGCCCACGCCTATACGAAGGACGAAGAGCCCGCCTACTGGGACCACGGGGACCGGGCGCTCGTCGTCGACACGCCGAAGGCCGGGCACAAGGTGTTCACGGGCAAGTCGCACATGCCGACGCCGACGAAGGTCCAGTGGACGACGAACGTGAACCTGATCAACAACGCCAAGTGGGTCTACGGCGTCCTCTTCAACGTCCTCCCGAAGGTCGACCTGATCATGACGCAGGACATCGAGATGACGGCGACCTGCGAGTATTCGGACGTGGTGCTCCCGGCCAACTCCTGGCTGGAGACCGAGCAGCCGGAAGTGACCGCGTCGTGCCAGAACCCGTTCCTCCAGATCTGGAAGGGCGGGATCAAGCCCATCTACGACACGAAGGACGACATCGCGATCATGGCCGGGGTGGCGAAGGCGCTCGGGGACGCCACCGGGGACAAGCGCTTCGCGGAGTACTGGAAGTTCGCCCTCGAAGGCCGCACCGACGTCTACATGCAGCGGCTGCTCGATTCCTCGGGGACGACCAGCGGCTACAAGGTCGACGAAGTGCTGGCGGGCAAGTACGGCGAGCCCGGGGCGGCGCTGCTCATGTTCCGAACCTACCCGCGGATCCCCTACTGGGAGCAGGTCCACGACAACCTCCCCTTCCACACGGACACGGGGCGGATGAATTCGTACTGCGACATCCCGGAGGCGATCGAGTACGGCGAGAACTTCATCGTCCACCGCGAAGGGCCGGAGGCGACGCCGTACCTGCCCAACGTCATCGTCAGCAACAACCCGCTCATCCGGCCGAACGACTACGGCATCGCCCGGGAGGAGATGGATCCGGAATTGCGGACGGTCCGGAACATCAAGCTCCCCTGGGCGGAAGTGAAGAAGACGAAGAACAAGCTCTGGGAGGACGGCTACAACTTCTACTTCCTGACGCCGAAGACGCGCCACACCGTCCACTCCTCCTGGGGGGTGACGGACTGGATGGTCCTCTGGGCGTCGAACTTCGCCGACCCCTACCGGACCGACAAGCGCCTCCCCGGAGTCGGCGACCAGCAACTCCACATGAACCCGGAGGACGCGCGGGCAATGCAGCTCGCCGACGGGGATTACGTGTACGTGGACGCCAACCCCGCGGACCGTCCCTACATTGGCTGGAAGGCGTCGGACCCCCACTACAAGGTGGCGCGGTTGATGCTCCGGGTGAAGTACAACCCCGCCTACCCGCGGGGCGTGGTGATGACCAAACACGGCGGCTTCATCGCGACCGAAAAGACGGTGAAGGCACACGAAACCCGGCCCGACGGCCGGGCCACTTCCGAAGACACCGGCTACCAGTCGAGCTTCCGCTACGGTTCGCACCAGAGCGTGACGAAGGACTGGGCCATGCCGATGCACCAGACCGACACGCTCTTCCACAAGGCGAAGGTGGCGCAGGCGTTCATCTTCGGGGGCGAAGCCGACAACCACGCCGTGAACACGGTTCCGAAAGAGACCCTGGTGAAGATCACGAAGGCCGAGGCCGGGGGGATGGAAGGCCAGGGCGCATGGGTGCCGGGAACGACCGGGATGAGCCCCGGCGGCGAAAACACAGCGATGCAGTCGTACCTCAAGGGCGGCTTCAACACCCAGAAGGGAGGCTAGGCGATGGCCGAGAAGGACCTCGAAGACGATGACCCGTACGAGTTCGTCGCCGTGCGGTTCCCGATGGAGCCCGGCGTGGACGGGCAGGAAGCCATGGCCCGCTGCTTCGTGGAGGAATACGCCCTGATGGGAGTGCCGCGGAGGAAGATCCTCCAGATTTTTAGCTCGCAGATGTTCGCGGGCGCGCACGCGGTCTACGAAGAGCGGGGTGAGGCCTTCATCCAGCGGATCATCGACGACGTGTTTGGAGCCGAGCCGGCGATGGAGGTTTCGTAATGCCCAAGGTGTACAACTGGCAAATCGGGCGGGAGATGGACTACCGCTTCGCCAACGGGCCGGCGAAGCTGCAATTCGCCGCCGTCTTCAACACGAACCGCTGCATCGCCTGCCAGACCTGCACGATGGCCTGCAAGACGACCTGGACGTTCTCACCGGGCCAGGAACTGATGTGGTGGAACAACGTCGAGACGAAGCCGTACGGCGGGTTCCCGCAGCACTGGGACGTGAACATCCTCACGCTCCAGGAGAAGGCGAACCCCGGCGGCCAGACCTGGGACGTTTCGAAGAAGGACCCGGCGAAGGCCCCCTACGGGAGTTTCTCCGGCAAGACCATCTTCGAAACGGCGGACCAGGTCAACAACATGGTCACCGGCTACATCCCGCCGGAAGACGACTGGAAGGCGCCGAACATCTTCGAGGATGCGGCCACGAAGCATTCCCCGACCGGCGTCTCGCTGCCGGAACACGCCGGCTGGTTCTTCTACCTCCAGCGGATCTGCAACCACTGCACATACCCCGCCTGCCTCGCCGCCTGCCCGCGCAACGCCGTCTACAAGCGCGAAGAGGACGGGATCGTCCTCATCGACCAGAACCGCTGCCGCGGCTACCGCAAGTGCGTCGAGGCCTGCCCGTACAAGAAGTCCATGTACCGGCCGACAACCCGCACGTCCGAAAAGTGCGTCGGCTGCTACCCCAGGGTGGAGGGCACCGACCCGCTGACCGAGGGCCTTCCGATGGAGACGCGCTGCATGACGGCGTGCATCGGCAAGATCCGGCTCCAGGGGCTGGTGAAGGTGGGTGCTGACGGCCTCTGGATCGAGGACCGGCAGAACCCCCTGTACTACCTGGTGAACGTGGCGAAGGTCGCCCTGCCGCTCTACCCGCAGTTCGGGACCCAGCCCAACGTGTACTACATCCCGCCGCGATGGGTGCCGCGCGACTACCTGCGGCAGATGTTCGGGCCCGGCGTGGACGACGCCATCGCCGCCTACATGAACCCCAGCCGGGAAACGCTGGCCGTGCTCCAGCTGTTCCGGGCCACGCAGAGCATCGTCTTCAGCTACAAGGTCGAGCAGGGCCCGAAGACCGGCGAACTCAACGTCGGCGGCCAGAAGCGCGAACTGTTCAACGACACCGTCATTGGGTACGACAGCCGCGGCAAGGAGATTGTCCGCGTCGCCGTCGACGAGCCGGTCATCGAGCGGCCCTCACAGGTCGCGATGAACACCATCTAAGGGGGGCCCGGCATGGAGAGCAGTAGCAGGGAATCCGGAGCGGCCGGCCTCGCCGTTACGCGGGCGCTGGGATACACGCTCCTGGCCCACGCCTTCGCCTATCCAGACGACGCCGGGGCCGCCGCCCTGCGCGAGATCGCCGCGCTGGGGGCGCCGGGCCTCGCTTCGACGCCGCTTGCCGAACTCTGCCTGCGCGCCGTGGAGGCGTCGCCGGAGGAGCTGGAAGCGGCCTACGTCAACGTATTCACAGTCGGCTACAGCCCCGACTGCCCGACGTTCGAGACCGCCTACCTTGCCGCCGACCTCATCCAGCAAACGAACCGGATGGCGGACATCGCGGGGTTCTACCGCGCCTTTGGGGTGGAAAACGCGAGCGGCGGGTTCCGCCCGGACGACCTCTGCGTTGAGCTCGAGTTCATGGCCTTCCTCTGCCAGAAACAGGCCTACGCGGCGGAGCATCTCAGTGCCGCGCGCGTCGCGGAGGCAAAGCGGGCGCAGCGGTTGTTCCTCCGCGAGCACCTGGGGCGCTGGGGCGGCGGGGTGGGAGCCCGCGTCTCGGCCTGCGCGGAGCGGGGAAGTTTCTATGACATCGCCGGGCGGGCGCTGGGGGCATGGATCGCCGACGACGCACGCCTGATCAAGACCGGCCAGATCCAGCCTGTAGACGCCCCGGCCCAGGCGTGGGAACGGCCGAACGAAAGCGACGATGACATCGCCGGCGCCCAGGTCATCGAACTCGACGAAATCGCCACGGAGGTGGGGACGCTGTGAACGCGCTGAGAACCTTCATCCAGACGCGCCGGAGGATGCTCGCCGCAGGGGCGGTGTTCCTCGTCGTCGCGGGCTTCCTCCAGTTCGCGGGGGCGAACCCTGCCCAGTCCCAGACGATCACGCTGACCGCCTACCCTTCGGACGCCGACCCCGCCGCGCCGGACTCAAAGGCGTGGAAGGACGCCCTCCCAATCGCCGTGCCACTCACAGCGCAGGCGGGGACCTACGCGGCCGGTGGCGGCAGCATCCCGACGATCAGCGCCCGCGCGCTTCACCACAAGGACCAACTCTACGTGCGCCTGGAGTGGACGGACGCAACCGACGACGAGTCGACCGCCCGCGTCCAGGACTTTTCGGACGCGGTGGCGATCGAGTTCCCGGCCCGGGCGGCAACCTCGGTGCCGTCGATCTGCATGGGGCAGGCGGATGCCGGGGTGAACATCTGGCAGTGGCGGGCGGATTCGCAGGCGGGCATCCCCGAGGTGACCACCATCCACCCGAATGCGCTGGTCGAGAGCTATCCATCGACCGAAGACCTCTTCTTCACTGCCCGGGCGGCGGGTAACCCGGTGGCAAACCCGGCGATCGGGGCTGTCCAGAACCTGATCTCGCGGACGTTCGGCACGCTCAGCCCCGCCGCCACGCAGCAGGTGCTCGGGAAAGGCGTCTACAAGGACGGCAAGTGGTCCGTGGTCTTTTCGCGGCCGTTTGCGGGACCGGATGTTGACCAGGCGAGCTTCTCCAGCGGGACGAAGACCGACATCGCCTTCGCCGTCTGGAACGGGAGCGAGGGCGACCGCAACGGGCGGAAGTCGGTCTCCGCGTTCGTGACCCTCAGCATTTCCGCCCAGAAGCTCCCCGGGACCGGCGGTGGCAACGACGCGATGGTGCTCACCATCGCCCTGCTCTCACTGCTGGGCATAACCGCCCTGGGCGTGGGCCTGGCCGTCTACGGCTACCGGGAGGGGAGGACGTCCTGATGGAGCAGCCGCGGACTCCCGGGCGCGCCTTCGCCGGCATGGAACCGCTCGCGGCGGGGCTTGTCTGCGCCGCGGGGGTCGAGCTCCTCGTGCTTCGGACGTTCACGCGGACGGCGGTCCACATCCCGGGGATCGAAGCGCTGGCCGGGCCGTACAACGTCGTCGCGGACTTCGGGCGGTTCGCCTACTACCTGAGCGTTGTCCTGCTGATCGCCGCGCTACCGGCGCTGGCGTGGCGTTTGTGGCGGTCCGGTGACCTGGCAGCGCGAGTGGCAGGGGTCGTGGTCGTGGCCTTCATCGCCGCCGCCGGCGGGGCGCGATGGGGGATCGTGAGCGGCTACTGGATCGACGCGGCGAGCATCGGGGCGGTGCTCCTGCTCGCGGCCGTCGGCCCGTCGTTCGCGCCGTGGCGGCAGGCCGCCGTTGCCGGCGCCTTCGCGGCCGCCTTCGCGCTCAGCGGGACGCACTCGCTGGCACAGACCGCGACGGATCCGAGCCTTCGGTTCGACAGCGGCGGTCTGCTGACCCCGGCCGAGGTCGCAGCGCTGCTGTTCGCGCTTGGGACGCCGCTGCTGGTCATGCGCCAGCCGGTGCGGAAGGAGTGGCTGATCGCCGGGGCGGCCGCGGTGCTGGCGTACGCTGTCTTCGCCGGGAACCCGTGGACGACCCGCATCCTCTTGCTCTGGAATGCGGGCCTCTCGGGCAGCTTCCCATCAGTCGTCTACGGGGCCGCGGCAGGGGCATTCACGCTGACCGTGGTGGCCCTTTTCCGCGATGGACGGCGGCTGGAGGCGTTCGGCTTGCTGCTTCTCCTGGGGGGAGGCATCGGACTCCATAGCACCTACCAGACAGGACTGGTTGTCGCGGGCGCCGGGCTCTTCCTCGCGGGCGCGTCGGCGATGCGGCCGGGGCGGGCGCCGGCACGCAGCGCCGTAATCGTAACGGAGCCCCGCGGGCGCGCACAGGCGAGGGTGGCGGTTGCCACGCCGAGGCCGTCCTCGTCGCCACGGTAGGGACGGGCTGGACCTGTCCCGGGCGGGTGGACCTGTCTATCCGCCGCCGGAGAGCTGCGAGACGATCGTTCCGGCGGGGGCCTTCTTGCAGGTGAACATCGGCGTGTCGCGCAGGGTGTAGAGGCTCGCCTCCGTGTGGCGAAGCCTCTGGACGAGGTCGACGAACTCCTGGGGATAGTCCGAGTCGAAGGCGACCACGAACTCCTGGTCGTCGATGCCGTAGCTATAGCTGGTGTTCAGGCGGATGCCCTTGAAGGGGCTGGCGGCGTGGATGTGCTCGTCCATCATTCCCTGGCGGGCGTGGGGGCTGAGGTTGTACCAGGCGCGCGTCTTCACGAAGGGGTAGACGAAGAGGTAGGCGCCCTGGCCGGGGAGGAGTTCGACGCCTTCGCCGGAGCCTTCGATGCGGTTCACGTACTGGCTGCGCTTCTGGAGCGAAAGGAAGTTGTGGGGCTGGGTGAGAAAAGCGCCGAGCCGCGCCCGGTTCATCTCGTCCTGCATCTCCTGGAAGCAGGCGAGGTCGGATGAGATGCGCCAGAGCATGAAGTCGCAGTCGCCGCGGAGGCCGACGAGCGAGTAGGTCCGGAGGATCAGCTCGTCGCGATTCTCCCAGCGGTTGAGGACGGCGGCGAACTCAGCGCCCGCTTCGGCCCGTTCCGTTGCCGGCAGCCGGCGAAAGGCGGGGTCGAGCTTGTAGAAGGCGTAGTTCAGAAACTGGCGGCGCTCACGGTCGGGTTCGCGCCCGCCCACCTGGCCGCTGGGGTCGAGGTCGACCATGGGGCCGCGGCGCTGGGGTGGGCCGGCGGGCCTGTCGCCGTGTGATTGTCCGTGTGTCATGGCTCACCTCCTCGGGGACGAAAAGCGGCGCAACCTGGCGCGGCAGGTGCTACAGGTCGAAGTTGCGGGCGTAGAGGGCCTGGACGCGGCCGTACTCTTCTTCCGAGAGCGGGGCCGCGCGGTCGCAAGTGGCGAACTCTTCGAGCATCTCGGTGTTGTAGATGTTGGGCAGGACCGAGGCCACGGCGGGTTGGTAGAGGGCGAACTGGATGGCCGCCTGGCCGAGGGTCCGTTTGCCGCACTCCGTCAGGAAAGCCAGGCGCTCCAGCTTGCGGAGGCCGCCTTCGAGCCAGAGTTTCCGGCGCTCGTTGGTGGTGACGCGCCAATTGCGATGGTCGTTGGCGGCGAAGGTGGTGTCGGCCTGGACGGTGCCATCGAGGAGGCCGGAGGCGTGGGGCACCCGGACCAGGATCGAGGCGTTGGAGTCATAGGCCGCGGGGACGACGCCGGCGCCCACACCCTGTTCGAAGAGGTTGTAGATGACCTGGGGAGTCGCCCGCCGCTTGACGATGGAGGTCACGCCTTCGGCCGCCTGGCGGAGGTCGAAGGCAGGCCCGAGGGCGGTGCCAACCGCGCGGATGAGCCCCTCGCTCTTCGCCCGTTCGAGTTCTTCCCAGAGCGCCTCGTCCTGGTCAATGGTGACCAGGCGGGGGTTGTGGAGCTGGTAGAGGTCGATGTAGTCGGTGCCGAGCCGCTTGAGCGACCCTTCGAGGGCCTTGCGGAGGTAGCCGGGGGACCAGTCGTGGGGCCGCTCCTGCTGGCCGGGCCGCTCAGGGTTGTTGTAGATGTCGTAGCCGAACTTCGTGCCGATGACGATCTCGTCGCGGTGGTCGCCGAGGGCTTCGCGAAGGATGGTCTCGGCTTCACCGCTGGCGTAGGTGTCGGCGGTGTCGAAGAAGGTGACGCCGAGGTCGAAGGCACGGCGGAGGAGGTCGATGCCGGCCTCCCGGCTTTCGATCCCCCACCAGGTGGTGCCAACCGTCCAAACGCCGAACCCAACCGTCGAGACGGTGAGGTCCGTACCACGGATCTGCCGGTATTCCATCGTCGTGCTCCTCAGTGTGTCCCGGAGGGGTGGGTGCTAGTTGGTCTGCCATTGCCAGGCTTCTTCCACCATCTCGGCGATGACGCCGGCGATGGCGGGGTGGGTGCCGGCGGCGGCGGCGAAGCGAAGGGAGCGGCCGTCGCGGACCGTGGAGACGCCGTCGAGGGCCATGTCTTCGGGGATGGTTTCACCGACGTGCCAGCCGTCGGCGATGAAGAGCGGCACCATGACGGCTTCGGCCGCCGCCACGTGGTCGAAGACTGCGCGCATGTTCGGTTCCTGGTCGAGGAAGACCGCGGTCACTTCGGGGAAGATCCCGAGGCGGCGGACGAACTCGGCCTGGAGGACCGTGTTCTCGGCCGAGCGGCGGTTGCGGGAGGTGCCGTGCCCGAGGACGGCGAGCGCTTCCCTGCCGGTGGCGCCGGCCTCCATCGCGCGCTGGACGACGACCTTGGCCAGCGACGGGTGCGCGCCGATCGCGCCGGTGTAGCGAACGCGGATGCCGTCGACTTCGCCGATCGGCCCGGTGATCCGGAGTTCGCGAGGTACGACCTCTTCGGTGAAGTAGCCGGTGGCGATGAAGACTGGCACGACGGTCACGTCGTCGACCGCCGGGGAGAAGGCGTCGAGGCCGCGGCAGAGCG
The DNA here is from genome assembly GCA_016234445.1 of Chloroflexota bacterium. Lineage (GTDB taxonomy): Bacteria > Chloroflexota > Dehalococcoidia > Tepidiformales > Tepidiformaceae. Next base: position 40,976 of record JACRBT010000019.1, read on the forward strand.
GGGGCTCTTCCTTCCAGAAAGCGGTGCGGATCTCGGTCCCGGCCGGGAGGCGGCCAGCGAGACGCTCGGCGTGGGCATGCACCGGCGCGCTCGAATTCGCATTGAAGTGCGACCCGTGGCCCACGAGCAGGACGCCCCTTGTCACTGGTCTCCCTTCGGCTGTGCGGGGTCGCGCATCGTTTCCGGGTCGATGCCGTTTCCCACGCACCACTCGCGGTAGGCGATGGGCGAAATCTCCGACGGCTTGATCTCGCTGCGGCCGCCCCAGAAGACGTTGGTGTAGCGAACTTCGACGCCCGCCTCGGCGAGGTGTGCGTCGATCGCGGCCTTGTGATCGAGGAGGAGCTGCTTGTCGGTGCCGTGGGCGACGCCCATCACGTTGACATTGTTGAACTCGGCGCCGCCCTCCCGCCAGTAGGCGTGGGTCATGATGTCGTGGCGGCCGACTTCGCCGCCGGCGGCCAGTTCCTTGCCCGGGGGGACGGCCCAGTGGAAGAGGGCGTTGTAGCGGGTGACGCGTTCGCCGGTGGCCAGCGCCTTGACGTGTTCGAGGAAGGTGGAGAAGCGGCCGAGGAGGCCACGGGCGTCGAGCGATTCGGCAGCTGCGAAGAATGAGTCGAGGGGGACGCCTGCTTCGGCGGCGCGGGGCGCCCAGATATCCTCGACGAGTTCGTGCGGTTCGAATTCGCGCTTGAGGGCGGTGAGAACGCGCCAGTCGAGTTCGGAGAGGGTCATGGTCTGGGTGTCGACGGCGTCGGCAGGGACATCGGCGCGGCTGCCGGGCGCCAGGGTCCGGCGGCGGGTGTGGCCGACGCCGAGGACGAAGAGCTTCCTGGCGGGCATGAGGCGGAAGTGGCTGGCCCCGACGCGCCCGGCGAGGTAACGTGCGTGGCTCTCGATGGAGTACCCCTGCGGCACCTTCAGCGTGGTCCAGAGGCGGTAGCGGGAGCCCGGGGTCGCGAGTTCGGTGGTCCGGACGACGACGTGGCCGCTGGAGGGGTCCTCCTGGAACATGAAGTCGAAGGCGGCGTGGAGCCTGTCTTCGGGGATTTCCCAGGCCGCGAGGGCGCCTTCGGCGAGCTTCGTCGACATCAGCGTCTGGCGGACGCGGCGGATGGTCCCCGCTTCGAGCATCGCCCGGATGCGGTCGATGACGACCGGGAGGGGGACGCCTGAGCGCGACGCGATCTCGCCGAGCGGGTCGCGCTTGAAGCCGTGCACGCGGTCTTCGGAGACGGCAAGGATCGCCTGGTTGACCGGGTCCGCGATGGAAACGGGGACGGTGGAGGCGGTCATGCGTACCTCTTCACGCTGGCGGCCTCGGGGACGGCGTCTTCCGAGAAGAGGGCCACGAACTGGTCGCCAAGTTCGGGATCGTCGAGGGCCTTGAGGCGCTCGGTGGGCAGGCGAAAGAGCTGGTTCACGAAGGAGCGGGTGATGGTGTCCATGGTCTCTCGCGGGATCTCAGGGTGGAGCCGCTGGATACGCTCGATCTCCAGGGTGCGCACCCGCTCCACGGCGGCACGAAGGGCGCCGACGGCCGAGTGGCGGGTCTGGCCAGCCATTTCGAGGCGGCGTTCGAGGATGGCCCGGAGGCTTTCCTGGAGCTTCTCGCGGCGTTCGGTGCCATGGCGCTGGCCGGCCTCGAGCAGCGTGGCGATGGTGAGGAGCGGCGCCGCGGAATGGCCGCTGAAGTTGCGGGGCGTGCCGAGGTCGAGGATGAGGCGCCGGACCGGCGGGATCCCGGCCGCGACGTCGATGGCGGGCGCTTCGGAACCGAGGCATCCGACGGCGACGTCGACCGGGACGGCGTTGGGGAGGTCGTCGAGGAGGAGGAACCGGAAGGCGCGGCCGTCGAACCAGGATGCATCCGGCTTGCGCCGGCCCGCGATCGTGATGGAGGCGAAGCCGCGTTCCTGGGCACGCCGGGCAACGAGGCGGGCGGTGTGGCCGGTGCCGACGATCAGGATCGAGCCGCCGGCTTCGACGCCACCGACGGCGAGGCCGCGGTCGAGGAGATGACCGGAGTGGGCGGTGAGGTTGTTGTTGCGGCGGAGCTCACGGGCGGCGGCGACGGCGATGTCGCCCAGGCCGCGGAGGGGACCAGCGGCGGGTTCAAGGGCGGCGCGGACCTGGCCCATGACCTGCTCTTCGCCGAGGACAACGGACTGGAGACCGGAGGCGACGGCGGCCATGTGGAGGAGGGCATCCTTGCCGGAAAGACGTACGGGGGCATGGCAGGCGCAATCGCCGAGGGAATAGGCTTCGAGGCGCTGGCAGCTTTCGACCTGGACGGCGGCGCCGACATGGAGTTCGAATTCGGAACGGACGCGGGCGATGTCTTCGCGGGCAAAGGAAGCGGTCTGCCAGAGGCAGACCGTCAGACTTAGCAAATCTTCCAAAGGACTCATATTACCCGCCGCCACGATAACTTTGTCCGGATGCCTAGACTATGTGAGATATCGGCCTTTCCGCAAGCGGCGGGGACCCCTATTTCTTTACTGGCAGGCGCGTGAAGGACCGTTGGCGCGCAACGTCCATCGGCAGACTGCGGCGCCCTCGAGCCGGGCCTCCACGAGCTGGACATCGGACTCGGGGAAGATGCCTCTGATCGTCTGGTCTTCGAGGTCGCAGATGGCGGGGAACCGCCGGGCGAGGTACCAGAGCGGACAGTGGCGGAGAGCAAAAGAGGCGGCACCCGGAAACGGCACGTCGACCGCGGCGACAAAGCCCACGTTTTCCATGGCCGCTCCAAGTTGCTCCAGCCTGGCCGGGAGGGGCGCGCCACGGTCGACCGACTCCCAGCCGCCGGAGGTGAACGCGGCACTCTCCGCGGCGAAGGCTTCGGCCGCGATTTCGGGGTGGTTCTCGGCGACCCTGAGGAACATCTTGAGGACGAAGTCCAGGCCGGACACAGGGAACAGCGCCTCGGCGGAGGAGGCGATTTCGTAGGTGTTGCGCGGGCGGCCAGGGAACTCGGACGGGAGCGAGCGGTGGGTGACGAAGCCCGCCGCCTCCAGCAAGCCGAGCTGGTGGCGGGCGGCCCTCGGGGTGATGTCACAGTCGCCGGCAACGTCTTCGGCGGTGGCGGGGCCGTTGCGCTTGAGGTGGAAGAGGACCTTCCAGCTGGTCTGGGCCAACCCCGAGACGGCCGGCGCCTGTGGGACGACGCGGTCAGAAGCCAACGTTGGACGCTCTCCGATTCGGGGGCAGTGAGCCGGATGGTAAAGGCCCGCTGAACGGCATTGCAAGTGCTTGCTAGGTTCGACCAACGGACGCGGTGAGCTGCTGGCGCCAGGTGGGCCGGAATTTTGCCGCCAAAGCCGGCGAATTCAATGCGGGCGGGGAGGGCCAGGCAGCGCGGGGCAATGCCGATTCTCGGGCGCCCTGCCGACCGCGATGGTAGTGGACAGGACGGGTTGCTCGTCACTTCATCCCAGGAGCCAGTCACTGTGGCGCGACTTAACGACTTGAAGATCCAGGTGAAACTGCTGCTCGGTTTCGGCGTCGTCCTGGCGCTCATGGGCGTCGTGGCGTTCATCGGCGTCATGAAGCTCAACCAGGGCGCCCAGCGCACCGACGAGCTCTACGGCGACTTCCTGCTCGGCGTCCAGCATTCACTCGAAACGAATGCCTCCATGATCGCGAGCGCACGAGAAGAGAAGCGAGCGTTCCTTCAGCCCGACCCCGCCAAGAGGGAGGACCTGGTCGTCGAGGCGCGAGGGCGCATGGACGACGCCAAGACCGCGATGGCGGGGTTCGCCGCAACACTGCGAGACCCCGAAGAGGTTCAGCGTTGGGGTGTGGTCGAACAGCAGATCAACGAGGTCATCAGCGAACGCACCAAAGTCCTCGCGCTGCTCGAAGCAGGTGACACCGCGGCGGCCGCGCAGCTGGCCGGCACCATGACGGCGGCGATCACCGCGATGAACGCCGGGCTGGACGAGCTCGCGAGCGCGAACAGCGAAGATGCCCGGAAGGCCGACGAGGACGCGGCGAGCGCCGCCTCTTCCGCCCGGACGCTGCTGCTCGGGGTGAGCCTGGTGGCCGCAGTCGCAGGCCTGGGCCTCGCCTTCCTCCTGGCACGTTCCCTCGCCGGGGCGGCCAAGCAGGCTTCCGCCGCCGCCGACTCAATCTCCCGGGGCAACGTCAACGTTTCCGTGAACATCAAGAGCAAGGACGAAATGGGCGACCTCGCCCGTTCGTTCGGGGAAATGACGGGCTACCTGAGTGAAATGGTCGCGGCCTCGGAGGCCGTCGCCAGGGGAGACCTGACCGCACAGGTAACTCCGCGCGGGGCGGACGACGCCCTGGGTAACGCGCTTTCGTCGATGATCGCCAGCCTTCGCACCCTGATCGGTGGCGTGAAGGACAACGCTGGGAGCATCATGGGCGCTTCCGACCAGCTCCGTGAGTCATCGGACCAGATGGCGTCGGCGACGGGCCAGATTGCCGCGGCCATCACGGAGGTCACGCGGTCGACGGTTTCGCTCTCCGGCCTTTCGCAGGAATCGGCTCGCGAAATCGAGCAGGTGGCGGCAGGTTCGCAGCAGGTCGCGGCGGCCGCGCAGTCCAACGCCGCCTCCGCCGTCCAGTCGAAGGACGAGGCGGCGCGAATGGGCGAACGCATCGGGCTTGTCGCGACGGCATCGGCCGACGTTGCCAAGGCCGCGGACGAGTCGCGCGTTGCGGCGGTCGAAGGCCAGCAGGCGGTCGCCCAGGCGGTGGCTTCGATGGAGTCGATCGCGAAGGCGGTGTCGCGGGCGTCGAGGACCATCGACCAGCTGGGCGAGTATGGCCAGCAGATCGGCGACATCGTGAAGGCGATCGACGAGATCGCGGGGCAAACGAACCTGCTTGCCTTGAACGCGGCGATCGAGGCGGCACGGGCTGGCGAACAGGGCCGAGGCTTCGCGGTGGTGGCGGAGAACGTGCGGGGCCTGGCGGAGCGCTCATCGGAGAGCACCAAGGAAATCGCCGCGCTGATCGCCAAGGTGCAGTCGGGGACGCAGGAGGCTGTCGAGGCGATGGCCGCCGGTGTCCGCGACGTGGAAGCCGGCCGGGAGATCACGACCCAGGCTGGCGAGGCACTGACCACAATCATCGCCTCTGTGCAGCAGTCGGCCCTCCAGATGCAGGAGATCGCCAGGGATGTGCAGGGCCTGGCGGCCGGCGCGGAACGGATCGTCAGTTCGGCGGAGACCATCGCCTCGATGGCTGACCAGTCGGCGAAGGGCGCTTCGGAGATGGCGCAGGGCACATCGCGTGTGACCGACGCTATCCTGCAGGTCTCGGCGACAAGCGAGCAGACGTCGGCCTCCGCGGAGCAGGTCTCGGCCTCGACGGAGGAACTGTCGGCGCAGTCGGAGGAGCTGGCTGCGACGGCGAACCAGATGAAGGACCTCGCCCAGTCATTGAACCAGGCTGCGGCGAAGTTCAGGTTGGAAGGCAGCCAGGCCTAGGCTCCATCTCCTTCTCCTGGCGGCTCTCCCTCGGCCGCTGCCCACCCGGGCAGCGGCCCTGGCGTTTGGGGCAGGGGGAAGGACCGTTGGGGCCGTGTTCCGGGGACGATCGGCCCTTGCCGGTGGGGGAGAGACCGTCAGGCTGGGGACGACCGGGGATCTTCCCGGCCGTCAGGCTGTGCCGGCAGGTGCGGGTGCCGGACGTTCGCGTCGCCAGGTGTGACCGATGCGGCCATCGAACCATCGGGGCACGGTGAGTTCTGAAGCCCTCTTCGCGGTGGACGGGGACCAGCGGATCGTTGCCTGGAACCGGGAAGCGACGGCGGTCTTCGGATACGAGCTGGACGCAGCCCTTGGGGCGCATTGTTACCAGCTGCTCGGCTGCTGCGACCCCGCGGGCGGCCGATTCTGCCGGGCGGGATGCGCGGTGATTTCCAGCGCCGCCGAAGGCACGGCGCCGCCGACCCTTCGCCTCAATGCGCGCACGCGCGACGGCGAGCGGGTGCCGATCGAGGTCTCGACAATCATCCTGTTCTCGGGCGACCACCTCGACACGGTGATGCACCTCTGCCGGCTGTCGGAGCGGGTTCGGCCAGCAAGGCCGCCGCGGGCGCTTCGCCGCACCCTGACACGGCGCGAGCGGCAGGTGCTGAGCTGTCTCTGCCAGCGGCGGTCGACCGACGAAATCGCGGCGGACCTGGGGATCACCGCGGTCACGGTCCGGAACCACATGCAGCACCTGTTGGAGAAGCTGGCCGTGCACAGCCGCGCCGAAGCGGTGGCGCTCGCCTACGACGACGGGCTCTTCGTCCTCCCGGGGCCCCGCAGCAACTGATCGCGCTTTTTCCGTCCATCTGATGCATCCGCATCACGACACCCACAGGCGCCGAGGCGTTTACTGCGCTTGAAGCGATCATGGAGCGCAAAAGCGACACCGCGTTCACCCAGCCAAACGACCTCCTGAGCCGGACGGACGTCGCGATCCGCTTCGGCGTCGCCCCCCAGACCATCACCCGCTGGGCAAACGAGGGGATCCTCCCCTGCGTCCGCACGCTCGGCGGCCAGCGCCGGTACCCGGCCTACGAAGTCGAACGGCTGTTGTCCAGGGCCTGGGAACACGGCCTGCCGGGGGCCGACCCGCCCTACCTTTCCCGCGAACACGGAACAACCAGGAAGTGAGTGACGCCATGCAAGCAGTGGCCCTTCGCGAACCCCTCGACCGCGGCCTTGAACAATTCCAGGTGCCGCGGGGGCAGGTCTTCGTGATCCCTTCACGGTGCAAGGACTGCCAGTTCTGCATCGACTTCTGCCCCGCCGACGTGCTGACGCGGTCCGAGGAACTGAACGCCAAGGGGTACCACTTCGCCATCGTCGCCGAGGGGAAAGAGGAATCCTGCGTGAACTGCCGGTTCTGCATGCTCGTCTGCCCGGAATTCGCCATCTATTCGGACGAGATCAGGGAGGTGGCGCGATGAGCGTGATCGAAGCCCAGGTCCTTACCGGGAGCCACTTCATGAACGGCGACACCGCCTGCGCGGAAGGGGCGATGGCGGCGGGCTGCCTCTTCTTCGGCGGCTACCCGATCACGCCCTCGACGGAAATCGCCGAGCGCCTCGCCCGCCGCCTGCCGGAAGCGGGCGGCGCCTACGTCCAGATGGAGGACGAGCTGGGGAGCATCACCGCGGTCATCGGCGCCTCCTCGGCGGGCGCCCGGGCGATGACGGCGACCTCGGGGCCGGGGTTCAGCCTGATGATGGAAGCGATAGGGCTCGCGGCGATGACCGAGACCCCGTGCGTCATCGTCAACGTCCAGCGGGGCGGACCTTCCACGGGCCTTCCGACGCTGGTTGCCCAGGCGGACGTGATGCAGGCGCGCTGGGGGACGCACGGGGACATCCAGGCCATCGCCCTCGCGCCGGCCTCGTGCCAGGAGATGTTCGACCTCACCCTGCGGGCTTTCAACCTCGCGGACCGCTTCCGCCACCCGGTGATCATCCTCGCAGACGAAGCGATCGGGCACCTCACGGAGCGGGTGGTCATCCCGGCGGCCAGTGAAATCCCACGCGTGCGGCGCCGGCTGTACACCGCGCCGGCCAACGGCGCGTTCGAACCGTTCCGGGCGGCGGAGGACACGCTTGTCCCGCCCATGCCGTTGCCGGGGCTGGGGTATCGCACCCACGTGACCAGCCTGACCCACGACGAGCGCGGCTATCCCGCGACCGACGCCGCCACTCATGACCGGCTGGTGCGCCGGCTCTCCGCGAAGATCGCCAACTTCCGGCACGAGATCATCGAGATCGAAGAGTCAGGCCTCGAAGACGCCGAAGTCGCGGTCATCGCCTACGGCAGCACCTCACGGACGGCGCGGCGGGCGATCGCCCTGGCGCGGGCGGAGGGCATCCGCGCCGGCATCTTCCGGCCGCTCACGCTCTGGCCATTCCCGGAAGACGAGGTCAGGGCGCTCGGGGAGCGCGTCCGGTCGATCGTGGTCGCGGAACTCAACCTCGGGCAGGTGCGCGGGGAAGTAGAACGCGTCACGAACATCCCGGTCTACGGGGCGAACCACGCGGGCGGCGCGATCATGCGGCCCGAACTCATTCTCGAATCCATCAAGGAGGCAGCCCATGGCCAGCCAGCTCGTGGTCGATTCTCACCCGTCGGACGCGCTGCTGCGGTCTGACCGGCTTCCGCACATCTGGTGCCCCGGCTGCGGGCTCGGATCGGTTATGTCCTGTTACGCCGACTCGGTGCAGTCGCTCGACTTCCCGGTCGACGACAACGTCGTGGTCTCGGGGATTGGCTGCACCGGGCGCGTGGCCGGGTACCTGTACATGGACTCGTTCCACACGACCCACGGCCGGGCGATCCCCTTCGCCCTTGGCCTGAAGGTGGCGAACCCGGACCTCCACGTGACCGTCATCAGCGGCGACGGCGACCTCTCGGCGATCGGCGGCAACCACCTGATCCACGCCGCCCGCCGCAACATCGACATCACCGTCATCTGCGTCAACAACTTCAACTATGGGATGACGGGCGGGCAGGCCGGGCCGACGACGCCGTTCGGGGCGACCACGTCGACGTCACCAGCCGGGAACTACGAGCAGCCCTTCAACCTGCCTCATCTCGTCGCGACGGCGGGGGCCGTGTACGTGGCGCGGTGGACGTCGCTCCACGTCCGCCAGTTGCGGGACACGATGCGGGAGGCCCTCCTGAAACCGGGGTTCAGCTTTGTCGAAGTGCTCTCGCCCTGCCCGGTGGGGTTCGGCAAGGCGAACGACCTGGGCGAGGGGTTGGACGAGATGTGGTTCTACCGGCGGCGGAGCATCGTGAACCACGACGCCGCCCTGGAGGACGTCGGTCTGAGCATGTCGGAGGACGAGCCGATCGTCCTTGGCAATTTCGTCAACCGTGAGCGGCCACTCTTCCGGCCGGCGGTTTCGCGGGAAGCCCTGCAGGAGGTGCTCTATGGCGCGGTATGAAGTCCGGCTGGCAGGGTTCGGCGGCCAGGGAATCATCATGGCGGGCTACATCGTCGGGAAGGCGGCTGCGCTCTACGACGGCAAGGACGCGGTCTTCAGCCAGTCGTATGGCCCCGAAGCCCGCGGGGGCGCCTGCGCGGCGGAAGTCATCATCGACGACGACAAGGTGGATTACCCGGTGCTTTCGCGGCCCGACATCCTCGTTCTGATGTCGCAGGAAGCGGCGATCCGCTACTCGGCGGACAAGGCGGAGGACGCGGTCGTGCTGATCGACGAAGACCTGGTGACGGCGGGGGCAGGCGAGCGCGTCCACATGGCGCCGACGAGCCGGCTGGCCGAGGAGATGGGCCGGCGGCTGGTCGGGAACATCGCCATGCTCGGGTTCCTGACGGGCGTCACGGACGTGGTCAGCCGGGCTGCCATCGAAGAGGCGATCCGGACCACGGTGCCGCCCAAGACGATCGACCTGAACCTCCGCGCCTTTACCGCGGGACACGACTACGCCATGAGGACTCTGCGATGAACGACCAGGTGCTGGTAATCGGCGGTGGAATCGCCGGCGTGCAGGCAGCGCTCGACCTCGCGGACGCGGGCGCGCGGGTGGTGCTCGTCGAACGCTCTCCGGCCATCGGCGGGAAGATGGCCGCGCTCGACAAGAACTTCCCGACCCTCGACTGCTCGATCTGCATCGAGGCGCCCAAGCTTTCCGAGGTCGAGCAACACCCGAACATCGAGATCCTGACGAACGCGACGGTTTCGAAGGTGGAGGGGAGCGCGGGAAACTTCCGGGTGGAAATCGACCAGCGCGCCCGCTTCGTGACGAGCGAGTGCACGCGTTGCGGCGAGTGCGTGCCGGCCTGCCCGGTGCTCCTGCGGAACGAGTTCGACGTGGAGATGGCCTCACGCAAGGCGATCTACACGCCGTTCCCCCAGGCGGTCCCCGGCGCCTACGTCATCGACATCAACCACTGCCTGAACGAACCGCCGAACTACATGCCCTGCAACCGCTGCCTGGAGGCCTGCCCGCCGAAGTGCATCGACTACAGCATGCCGTTGCACCAGACTCTGGAGCGGCGGGCGGTCTCGATCGTGGTGACAACCGGGTTCGAACTGATGGACCCGGCGCTGGTGTCGGAGTACGGCTACGGCCGCCACCCTGACGTGCTCACCTCGATGGAGTTCGAGCGGCTGCTGACTTCGGTCGGGCCGACGGGCGGCGAGATCATCCGGCCTTCGAACGGCCGTCACCCCCAGAACATCCTCTTCGTGCTCTGCGTCGGCTCACGCGACGAGCGGTTCCACAGCTACTGCTCCCGCTTCTGCTGCATGTATTCGATAAAGCACGCCTACCAGGCGATCGACCACGGGGTGAAGGACGTCACCGTGCTTTCGATCGACCTGCGCGCCTACGGCAAGGCCTTCGACGCCTTCCTCGACCGGACACGGGGCGAAGGCGCCCGGTTCCTCCGGGGACGGCCCGCTTCGGTCGTGCCAGACGACGGCCGCCTGAAAGTCCGGTACGAGGACACCGCCGAGGCCGCCGTGCGCGAGGAAGCCTTCGACATGGTGGTCCTGGCGACGGCCGTGAAGCCGCCCGAGGGCCTCGCCGACCTCGCCGCGACGCTCGGCGTCGAGCTGGACGGCGACGGCTTCATCCGCGCCAACGAAGAGCGGGGCGGGATGACGTTCACGACCCGCGCCGGCATCTACGCCGCGGGCTGCGCCACAGGCCCGAAGGACATCCCTGACAGCGTCTCCGAAGCCGGGGCGGCTGCCGCCTCCGCGCTCACCTTCGTCGGGACCCGTGATTGGCCGAAGGAGGAGATGGCCGAAGCGCTGCCGACCGACGGCGAGGTGCGCACGGGCGTGTTCGTCTGCCACTGCGGCAGCAACATCGCCGGCGTCGTCGACGTTCCCCGGGTGGTGGAGTACGCGAAAACGCTGCCCACCGTGGTCCATTCGCAGTCGCAGATGTTCAGCTGCGCCGGGAACACACAGGCGGAAATCGGCCGGGTCATCCGAGACAACGGCATCAACCGGGTGGTGGTCGCGGCCTGTTCGCCGAAGACCCACGAACCGACCTTCAAGCGCGTCCTCCTCCGGGCGGGGCTGAACCCGTACCTCCTGGAGATGGTGAACCTTCGCAACCAGGACTCATGGGTCCACAAAGGCGAGCGCGACGCGGCGACGGAGAAAGCGTTCGACATGGTCCGGATGGGCGTCCACAAGGCAGCGCTGTTGACGGCGCTGACCGAAGGCGTCCAGCCGGTCGTGCAAACGGCGCTGGTCATCGGGGGCGGCGTGGCCGGGATGATGGCCGCGACGAACCTGGCCCAGCAGGGATACACGACCCACCTCGTCGACCGCTCCCACGCGCCGGGCGGGATGCTCCGCGAACTGGGGCAGCTGGCGCCCTCGGGCGTCGAAGCCCGCGAACTGCTTTCGAACCTCGCCCGGGAGATGCTCCAGGCGGGCGTGAACGTCCATCGGGGCGTGGAGGTCGACCAGATCGGCGGCCACGTCGGTGACTTCGCCGCCCACCTCAGCGACGGGACAGAAGTGCAGGCGGGGGCCGTCATCCTCGCGATGGGCGCCAAGCCGTACCAGCCGACCGAGTTCCACTACCCCGAAGACGCCACCGTCATCACCAACCTCGAACTCCAGACGAAAGACGACATCGGCGAGCACGTCACGTTCGTCGGCTGCGTCGGTTCGCGGCTGGACGGCCGGGGATGCTCGCGCTACTGCTGCGAGTCGATGGTCCACCAGGCACTGAAGCTGCGGCAGGAGGGCAAGCGCGTCCGGGTGCTCTACCGCGACATTCGCACCTTCAGCCGCCACGCCGAAGAGGAATACACGCGCGCCCTCCGCGAAGGGGTCCAGTTCTTCAAGTACGACCCGGCCGCCGAGCCGGAGGAGGCGATCACCTACGAGAACGGGATGGTGACGGTCGACGACGCCCTCAGCGGCGCGCGGATGGCCATCCCCACCGACACGCTGGTGCTGACCGTCGGCTTCGAACCCGTCGAAGAGACGATTTCGCAGCAGCTGAAGGTCGCGCACAGCGAGGACGGTTTCCTGCTCGAACGCCACCCGAAGTTGGGGCCGGCGGAAGCGGGTTCGGCGGGCATCTACCTCGCCGGGACGGCCCAGTACCCGAAGGACGTCCGGGAGACGGTCGCGCAGGCGCTCGCAGCCTCGTCGAAGGCTGGCATCCTCCTCTCGCGGGACACGATCGAGAAGGAGCCGATTACGGCCCACGTCGACCTCGACAAGTGCACCGTCTGCGGCCGCTGCGTGCCGGTGTGCCCCTTCGACGCCATCGAACTCATCGGCCCGGTGAAGACGGGCGAAATCAAGTTCATCGAGGCGGCCTGCGAGGGCTGCGGGACCTGTGCCGCCGAGTGCAACTTCGACGCGATCACGATGCCCTACTTCACGAAGGAGCAGGTGTTCGCCCAGATCGACGCGGCCTTGCTCAACAACCCGCAGGAGAAGGTGCTCGTCTACGCCTGCAACTGGTGCTCGTACGCCGGGGCCGACCAGGCGGGCATCGAGAAGGTCCAGTACCCGGCCTCGGGGCGCGTCATCCGGACGATGTGCTCGGGCCGCGTCGAGGAGGACTTCATCGCCCGGGCCTTCGACCGCGGTGCGGGGGCGGTCCTGCTCACGGGCTGCCGGCTCGGCGACTGCCACTACATCGATGCGAACTACCAGACGCTGAAGCGATTCAACTTCTGGCAACGAAAGTTCGCCCGCAAGGGGATAGCGGAAGAGCGGCTGCAACTGCAGTGGGTCTCCGCTTCGGAAGGCAAGCAGTTCGCCGCCAAGATGCGGGAAATGGACGAAGTCGTACGGCGCCACGCCTCCAGCCTGGCGGCCGAGGAGGTGCTGGTATGACCGCCTTCGCTCCCGAAGTCATCCTGCTCGACGACGACCGCTGGGACCGCGTGTTGGCGGCGACTCGCGGCGAGGCGGCGGCCTGCTTCCAGTGCGGGACGTGTACCGCGGTCTGCCCCTGGGGGCTGGTTGCGGGGCCGACGATCGGCGTCCGCTCGGTGATGCGGCAGGCCCAGCTCGGAGTCGATGGCTGGGCCGAAGCGGCGTGGCGGTGCACCACTTGCGGCGCCTGCGAAGCCCGTTGCCCCCACCAGGTGCCGATCAGCGACGTGATGCTCGGGCTGCGGAAGCTGGCCTGGGACGAAGGCGCCGTCCCGGAAGGCCTCCCGAGCGTCATGTGGGACCTTCACTGGGACGGGAACCCCTGGGGGCGGCCACCGTCGCGGCGCTCGGCCTGGGCGGCGGGGCTCGACATCCCGCATTTCGACCCCGCCGTGCACACGGCCCTGCTCTACATCGGCTGCACGGCTTCCTACGATCGGCGCGCGCAGAAGGTCGCGCGGGCTGTCGCGGGCCTGTTGCAGGCGGCGAACGTGCCGTTCGGGACGCTGGGCGACGACGAGCCCTGTTGCGGCGACCCGGCGCGCTCGCTGGGGAACGCGGACTACCTCGCGGAGATGGTGGCGAACAACAGCCGCCAGTTCCGGGAGGCGGGGGTGACGAACGTCGTCACGGTCTCGCCGCACTGCTACGACACCTTCGCCCGGCACTACGACAGCGGTGAAGGCGGGTTCCAGGTGCGGCACTACAGCCAGCTCCTGCGCGACCTGGTGGCTGAAGGGAGCGTGGCGTTCGGGGGCCTCGACGGCCAGACCGTGACCTTCCACGACCCCTGCTACCTCGCGCGCCACCACGACGAGACGGAGGCGCCGCGGGCGGTGATGGCGTCCATCCCCGGCCTGGCGCTCAACGAGATGAGCCGGTCGCGTTCGGAGACCCTCTGCTGCGGTGGCGGCGGCGGCCGGATGTGGATGGAGACGCCCGCGAGCGACCGCTTCGCGGAGTCACGCGCCCGGGAGGCGGCGGGCACCGGCGCGTCGCTGCTGGCGACGACCTGCCCGCACTGCATCGCCTGCCTCGAAGACGGGCTTGGCCTGGCGGGGGCGCGCGACCTGAAGGTCATCGACCTCGCGGAATTGGCGATGCTGGCCGGGCCCTTCCAGCCGGCAGCGGCCACCAACGAAGGAGCCGGGCAATGATCGACCCTGCGTACACCCCCGCGGAAGCGACCGGCATCTGGGTATTCCTCGAACACGATCGGGGACAACTCGCGCCGGTCAGCCTGGAGATGCTGGCGAAGGCGCGAGAACTCGCCTCGAAGTCGGGTGCGATCCTGACCGGGCTGCTCATGGGCCACGAACTCGACGCGATCGCCGGGGAAGCCGCCCATCTCGACCTCGACCGCCTGGTCGTCGTCGCCCATCCGCTCCTGGACGCGTTCACGGCGGAGGCCTACGCACACGCCGCCCGCGAGGTCATCCTCAGGGAGCGCCCCGACATCCTCCTGCTCGGCGCGACGCCATACGGGCGCGACCTCGCCGGGCGCCTCGCCGTGACGCTCCGCACGGGGCTCACCGCCGACTGCACGGACCTCTCCCTGGACGCGGCGAACGGCCTCCTCCTCGGGGAGGTCAGCGGCTTCGGGGGCGGCATCCTCGCCACCATCGCCTGCGCGAACCACCGGCCGCAGATGGCGACGGTGCGTCCCGGCGTCTTCGCCCGGACGGAGGCCGAACGGGCCGCCGCTGCGCCGATCGAGCGGGTAGAGGTCGACATCCCGGCGAGCGCCAGGCCGGTGACCGTGGTTGCGCGCCACCGGCAGGAGCGAGCCGACATTTCGCGCGCCGACCGGCTTGTGGTCGCGGGCGCGGGCGCGCGGGGCCAGCTGCCGCTCATCGAAGCCCTGGCGGGCGCGCTCCACGCCGAGATCGGAGCCACGCGCGTTGCGGTCGACGAAGGCTGGGCGGGACGGGATCGGCAGATCGGCCAGACCGGCGTGATCACCCATCCGAAGCTCGCGATCGTCTGCGGCGCCAGCGGAGCGACCCAGTTCACGGTCGGCATCGACCAGGCCGACCTCGTCGTCGCCCTGAACAGCGACCCGGAAGCGCCCATCTTCGAACAGGCCGACCTTTGCGTCGTCGACGACCTCTTGCCGGTCGTGCGGGCGCTGGTGGCCGAGTTCGAATCGCGCGGAGAAGGTGCCCCATGAACGGCGAACTGCACAGCCTCGTCTGCCTGAAGGTGGTCCCGAAGTCGGAGGAAGTGAGCGTCGACCGCGAGTCGAAGACGCTCGACCGGGGGCACGCGCGCTCGGAGATCAACCCGCCCGACATGAACGCGCTGGAGATGGCCCTTGCCCTGAAGGACCGCCACGGCGGGCGCGTGTCGCTGCTCTCGATGGGGCCGCCGTTCGTCGCGCCGATGCTACGGGCGGCACTGGCGATGGGGGCCGACCACGCCTACCTGCTGAGCGACCGGGCCTTCGGCGGCGCCGACACGCTCGCGACGTCGCTCACCCTGGCGGCGGCGATCCGCAAGATCGGCGACGTCGACCTGGTGCTCTGTGGGGAGGAATCATCGGACGGTGCGACGGCGCAGGTGCCGCCGGGGATCGCCGCCTGGCTTGACCTGCCGCAGGCGACCTACGCGCACTCGGTCGCCTTCGACGACACCCGGGACCACATCCTCGTGGTGCGGGAAGTTCACGACGGGGAAGAGACGCTGGACGTGCCGCTGCCGGCTGTGCTCTCGGTGAAGGTGAGCACGAACGAGCCTCGCTTCATGGACACGGCCCGGCTGGTCTGCCTTCGCGCGAACGACCCGGTGACGACATGGACCGCGGCTGACCTCGACGTCGACCCCGGGCATCTCGGGGGCGCGGGCTCGCCGACTTCGGTGACGGGGCTTGGCGAGGTCGCGGGGGCGGGCAGCGGTCGGCGCCGGGAGGTCCTGAAAGGGACGCCGGAAGAAGAAGCTCACCTGTTGTACGAACGAATCACGGAGTTCTTGCGGAGCGCGGGCATGCCGGCGCGGGGAGGTTGAGATGAGCAGTTCCGTTTACGAAACCGGGGCCGCCGCGGCCGGCGGGGCCATCGCGATCGAAGAGAACTTTGGGTGCCGGCTGGCCGAGGATTCGTTGTTGGAAGCGGCGGCGCATCTCGAACGGGTGATCGCGGCGGCGCCACCACTGGACCCGTGGTACGACGAGGTCCACGCCGCGATCCGGGATTGCACGCTGGCGGTGGAGTCGCACCTGAACGCCATCTATGGGCCCGACGGTATCCGCGAAGCGATCGGGCGGGCGGAGCCACGGCTGTTGCCACGGATCGAGCACCTCGACACTGCCCTCACGCGGCTGCTGCTGGAGTTCTGGGAGGCGAAAGAACCGGCGGTCGACCGGCGGTCGGCGCTGCTGCAGTCGCTCAACCTGTTGGCGGCACGACTGCGGCGGGCGGCGAGGGGCGAATTCGACATCGTCTGGGATTGGACAACGCCGGTGGGCGGGGGAGACTGAGGGGCAGTTGCGAGCGGATGCCGGCCGACGGCACTGCCCGATTCGCGCTGCGCCCCGGAGCGGTACCCTAGGTCCTGCATGACTGGACCGGTCCGGACAATCATCCTTGGCGCGGCGGGGCGCGACTTCCACAACTTCAACGTGGTCTACCGGGAGGACCCGGCGACGCGCGTGGTGGCCTTTACCGCTGCCCAGATCCCGGGCATCGCGCACCGGCGCTACCCGGCTTCGCTGGCGGGGTCCCTCTACCCCGAGGGGATCGTCATCGAGGACGAGAGGGACCTGGAGGCGATCTGCCGGCGGGAGAAGGTGGAACGCGCGGTCTTCGCCTACAGCGACGTGGGCCACGAGGAAGTGATGCACCTCGCCTCTCGGGTGCTGGCGGCAGGCGCCGACTTCGAACTGCTGGGGCCGGACCGGACGATGCTCCGGGCGCAGGTGCCGGTCATCGCCGTGACGGCCGCGCGGACGGGGTCGGGGAAGTCGCCGCTTTCGCGATGGCTTGCAAGGAAGCTCCGCGACCGGGGGATCCGCGTGGCGGTCGTGCGCCATCCAATGCCCTACGGCGACCTGGAGGAGCAGCGCGTCCAGCGATTCGCCACCGTGGCCGACCTCGACGCTTCGGACTGCACGGCGGAGGAGCGGGAGGAGTACGAGCCCCACATCGCCGCCGGGGCCGTGGTCTGGGCGGGGGTGGACTACGCGGACGTCCTGGAGGCGGCCCAACAGGAGGCCAGCATCATCGTCTGGGACGGCGGCAACAATGACTTCCCCTTCTTCCGGCCGGACCTGCTGATCGCCGTCGCCGATGCGCTCCGGCCGGGCCAGGCGAACCGCTACCACCCGGGCGAGACGGTGCTGCGCATGGCGAGCGTAGTCGTCGTGACGAAGGTGGATGCGGCCGCCCCGGGCGACGTCGCCGCGGTCGAAGCAGAGGTGCGGGCGCTTAACCCGCGGGCGCCGCTGGCTCATGCGTCGCTGCCGGTGAGCCTCGACGACCCGGGAGCGGTGAGCGGACGGCGGGTCCTGGTGGTCGAAGACGGGCCGACGACGACGCACGGGGGGATGGCCTTCGGCGCGGGGTACGTGGCCGCGCGCGCCGCCGGCGCAAGCGAGATCGTCGACCCCCGGGAGTCCGCGGCGGGGACGGTGCGGGCGCTGTTCGCGAAGTACCCCCACATCGGTCCTGTGCTGCCGGCGGCGGGGTACAGCGACGAAGAGGTCGCGAGCCTTCGGGACACGATCAACGCTTCCCGGGCAGAGGTTGTGGTGGCGGGGAGCCCGATCGACCTCGCGGCGCTGACGGGGGTGGCGAAACCGGTGGTGCGAGCGCGCTACGGATTCGAGGAACGGAGCGAGCCTTTGCTCGCGCGGTGCGTGGACGACTTCATCGCGCGGCATTTCCCTGCGAGCGGCTGAGGCAGTGGCAAGGCACGACGGATGGGCGTAGCTTCGCGGGGAAACCTGAGGAGGACGGCATGGCACTCAACAGCGCGCTCGCGAAGAACCTCGTCTTCTGGCACTGGTACCCGCAGCTGCTCGTGAAGGACCTCTCGCCGGAACAGATGCGCTGGCAGCCGGAAGGGCACGACAGCTCGATCGTGTTCACGGTCTGGCACACCTACCGGGCGGCGGACGAGCTCTGTCACGGGCTGGTGATGGGTCGCCCGAGCGTCTTCGCCAGCCAGGGCTGGGCGTCGCGCCTGCCGGTGGCCGAGACGGGCCAGAGCCCGTTCGGGAACGGCCTTTCGCGCGAGCAGATCGGCCGGATCAACCTGGACACGGGCGAACTCTGCGCTTATGCGACGGCGGTGGGCGAAAGCATCGTTGGCTACCTCGCGTCACTAACGGACGCGGAGGCGGCGGAGGAAGTCTCGCTGCCATTTTTCACCGGCGTGTACCCGGAGGTCGACCGGCTTTCGAAGCTGGAGACGATCACCTTCTTCGCGATCGGTCACACGGCGGAGCACCTCGGCGAACTCCAGTTCATCCGCGGGCTGATGGGCCTGAAGGGGGCGCCGCTGTAGAGCGAACTACCTGGCGGCGGTGACCTCGGCTTCGGCGAGGAGGTCGGCCTGGCGCTGGGCGCGGCCGGCTTCGACGAAGCGGTTGAGACTGGAGGCGAGTTCCTCGAGTTCGTCGTCGGAGAGCGACCGCATGAGGTGGCCGGTGTAGGCCCAGGTGTCCTGGCGCAGGTGGGAAACAGCCGTGCGGCCCCGCTCCTCCAACGAGATCCGGATCGCGCGGCGATCGTTGGGCGCGACCTCGCGGCGGATGAAGCCTCCGCGTTCGAGACGTTCGAGCAGCGCCGAGACTGAGGGCCGCGTCACCAGGAGCCGGTCAGCGAGGGCGGCGTTGCTGAGGCCGTCCTCCTCGGAGAGAAACGAAAGCAGCCGTAGCTGCGTCACCGTGAGGCCCTCCGCGTCCCAGATACGGAGGCGCATGGGGTCGAGGAGCGCGCTCGCCGAAAACAACGCCCGAATTGCCGCCATCAACGCGGGTCTTTCTTCCCATTCTGCTGCCACTTGGGCGCTCCTAACTGCCGGCAGGCGAACCGTGCGCGTAGTCTACGCCTTGAGCTCCTTGATGATCTGGCGGGCTGCCTCTTGCTCCTCGGGCGTGCGGCCCGCTGCACCGAAGCCAACGCGGTCGCAGACGCCGGAGTAGCGGGCCTTCATCTCGGCCACGACCTTGTCGTAGGGCGCGCAGACGGCGAACTCCTTGACCATGTCGTCGGGGATGACGGAGGGCATCTCGGCCCACTTGCCCTGGAGGCTCATCTCGTGGAGGCGGGCGGTGGTGTCGCCCCAGCCGTGGTGGTCGAAGACATTCTGGTAGGTGCGGGTGGAGCCATAGAAGCTGAGCTGGCGCTTCACGTCGCCGACTGAGCGTTCGACGGCGGCCCAGTCCTTGCCGGTGGCGAGGAAGCCGCCGCCGCAGACTTCGAAGTCTTCGCGCTTGCGGCCGCTCTTTTCGAGGCCCTTCATCACCTGGGGGAGGATCACGTCCTTCGTGTACTTCATGGTGTTGAAGCCGTGGAGTTTGATGCCGTCGCAGACTTCGCCGGCGACGCGGGCGTTGTGTTCGTTGACGGCGGCGATGTGCACCTTCGGGCGCGGCCAGTCGATCGGGCCGGGATTGAAGTTCGGGGTCATGAGCGTGAAGGAGTAGTGCTGGCCGACGTAGTCGAGCTTGCCGCCGGTCTGGAAGCTCTCCCAGATGGCCTTGAGGGACTCGACGTACTCCTTGATCCGCGGGGCAGGCGGCGACCACGGAACGCTGAAGCGGCGCTGGTTGTGGCCCTTGACCTGGGTGCCGAGGCCGAGGGTGAAGCGGCCCTTGCTGTAGCGCTGGAGGTCCCAGGCGATCATGGCGGTGACCATGGGGCTGCGGGGGAAGGCGATGGCGACAGAGGTGCCGATGCCGATGCGTTCGGTGTGTTCGGCGGCGAGGACGAGGGGGAGGAAGCTGTCGTGGGCGGTCTCGGCGGTGTTGATGGAGTCGTAGCCCATTCCCTCGGCGTGGCGGGCGGCTTCGCCGGCCTCTTCCATCCTGGCGGCGTACATCCCTGTTTCGACTTTGAAGCCCATGGCGGCGATCCCCTTCCGGCGCGTGATGCAGTGACCGGATTCTGGCAGGGGCGGTGCGGGGTGGCAACCGGCGGTGCGACCGGCGGCGAGCGCGGTGGGGCCCGGCCGGAGTTACGGAGGCGGCAGCAGGAATGCCGAGGCCACCCGGTTCCCTAGCACCGTGGCTGCGGTTTCGTGTGGACAGGCGATGGCTCCCGAAAAGATCCGGCCGCCTTCCACTTGAACTGTACTGACTGAATAGGGCGGAAAACTCGCGTTGGTTGGTGGCCGGGGTGTCGTCAGGACGATCGCGTAGTCTCCCCGCGGGAACTCCGAACCGGCGGGGGGCGCGGGTTCCTGCCGGTAGACCGCGAACGGGAGGCTGGACGCCGTCGCGATCTCGCGGAGGAACGCGTCGATGCCGTCCCGGGTGACGTACCGGCCCTCCGGGCAGCTCGCGTTGGGGAAGACGTCGACTTTCGTGCCGTCGGCCGCCCCCGGCGGGCAGGCGGGCGGGGCCGGGATGCCCGTCGCCGGCGCCCGGCAGGGGACCGCATAGAACTGAAGAAGCGGGCGGATACGGTCGGCCTGCCCCGACAGCAGCGCATCCACGACCGTGTCCACCGCGGCGACGCCGGTCCGCTTGTCTCGCGAATACCCGGGCAGCGTGGCCCCCGGCGTCGCCGGCGAGGCCAGTGTTGTCCCAGGGGATGCGCTGGTTGGGCTCGCGACGCCGGACGGGGATGCCCCGGGCTTGGGGTCCGCGCTCTCCCCACCGTTGCAGCCCGCGCCAAAGAGCCCGGCCACCGCATAGGCCAGGACGGCTGCGACCGTCACTCGTCTCGTTTCGGAAGCACCCCCAGGATCCCCGGTCCCGCCTCCGTCATTCTAGCGGGGGGCGTGGCGAACGGGGCATTGGTGGTTAGCAGCGGCCTAACTTTCTGCTAGAGTTCCCCACCATGAGAGGAGGCTCCGAATGAAGTTCGGCATTTTCTATGAACACCAGATCCCCCGGCCCTGGGGCGAAGGCAGCGAGCTGAAGCTCTTCCAGGACGCGCTCGACCAGGTGGAGCTGGCCGACAAGCTCGGCATCGACCACGCATGGGAGGTCGAACACCACTTCCTGGAGGAGTACTCGCACTCTTCCGCCCCGGAAGTCTTCCTCGCGGCGGCCTCGCAGCGGACGAAGAACATCCGCCTCGGGCACGGCATCGTCCTGATGCCGCCCAACTACAACCACCCGGCGCGCGTGGCCGAACGGATCGCGACGCTCGACCTCGTCTCGAACGGGCGGGTCGAATGGGGCACGGGCGAATCGGCTTCGCGGGCCGAGCTCGAAGGCTTCGGCATCGACCCGGCCGAGCGGCGGGCGATGTGGCGGGAGACCACCGAACAGGTGGCGAACATGCTGGCGATGGACCCCTACCCGGGCTTCCAGGGCAAGTACTTCTCCATGCCGGTCCGGAACATCGTGCCGAAGCCGGCACAGCGCCCGCATCCGCCGATCTGGGTGGCGTGTTCGAACCGTGACACCATCCACCTGGCGGCCCAGCTGGGCATCGGGGCGCTCACCTTCGCCTTCATCGACCCGGCGGAGGCGAAGCACTGGGTGACCGACTACTACGAGACGTTCAAGCGCGAGTGTGTGCCGATCGGCCACACGGTGAACCCGAACATCGCGATGGTGTCGTCGTTCTCCTGCCACCGCGACGAACAGGAGGCGATCCGGCGGGGCACCGACGGGTTCCGCTTCTTCCAGTTCGCGCTGGGGCATCACTACAACTTCGGCCAGCACAAGCCGGGCCGTTCTGACATCTGGGCGCAGTACGTCACCGTCCGCGACAAGCTCGGCTTCGAGGCCCTCGGCGGCGGGGCAGGCGGGATCGGCACCCCGGACCAGCTTCGCGAGCACGTCCGCAAGTTCGCGGACGCCGGGGTCGACCAGGCCGTGTTCATCCAGCAGGGCGGAAACAACAAGCACGAGGACATCTGCGAAGACCTTGAGCTTTTCGCCGGCGAAGTCATGCCCGAGTTCAAGGAGAAGGAAGCCGAGCGCGTGGCCCGCAAGGCGGACGAGCTCGCGCCCTACGTCGAGGCGGCTTTCAAGCGGAAGCAGTGGATGAAGGAGCTGACGGACGAGGAGATCCCGAGGTTCCCGGCCTACGGCTTCAACATCGCCGAAGTGGACATTTCGAGCCTGCCCGAAGCCCAGCAGCGGCGGGCGCTGGCGATGCGGCGGATGCGCGAAGTCATCCTCGCCGAGTCGAAGTAGGGCAGACCCAATCTGCGAAACGACAGGGGCCTCTGCGGAAAACCGCGGGGGCCTCTGTCGTTTCGCGCGTTGTGAGCGGGCGGGCCGAAGTCGGCGGCGCCGGGAGTGTGGGCGCCGGGCCAACCCGCCGAACATAGAAGGCAGGAGGGCATCGATGGATTCGGGCCACATGCGCGTCTGCCAACACTGCAAGCTGCCCTACGACTGGCGGCGGTCGCCGAGCGGCTCCCTGAAGATGACCTACTGCGGGTCGTTATGTGAGAAAGCCGACCTTGGCTTTACGATCGAGACCTTGCTCAATGAATTCCATGTTGTACGGTCAGAGTGGAAGGAAATGCTGGCGGCCTGACGGCAGGGTGGAGATCCAGGGCGCGGAGACGCGCGGTGGGAACCTTTCCGGCCTCGCCAGCGTTTTATCTAGTGTGTAGGAGCTGCGCCCACCCCACCGGGCACAGAACGGAGGAACCGCACAGTTGGAAACCCCCATCGGCCCCGGCGCTGTCGGGATCAACCTCAACAACATCAAGGTCTGCGCCCGCTGCGGCCTGCGCTACGACTGGCGCAAGTCCCCGAGTTCTGCCCTGAAGATGACCTACTGCAGCTCGCTCTGCGAACGAGCCGACCTCGGCTTCACCCTCGAAGGGCTGCTCAAGGTCCAGCGCGCCGAGCGCCCGGCAACCGAAGCCGAACCGGTCACCCCGGCCGTCTGAGTCCTCCGTCTAACATCGCCACGAACGAAGAGCCCCGCTGATGCGGGGCTCTTTTCTTGTCCGGAGGGAAAGGGGGGCTCAGACGACGAGCGGGGTGTCGTCGCGGTTGGCCCACTCGCGCATCGAGCCGTCGTAGACGCGAATGTTTTCGTAGCCGAGAAGCGTCATCACGAAGAAGGCGTGGGCGGCGCGGACGCCCCCCTGGCAGTAGGTGATCGTGGGCTTGTCGCGGGTGATGCCGGCCTCCTGGAGGAGGCGCTCGCATTCGTCCGCGGGGAGGAACTTGCGGGTGTCGTCCTGGGCAACGAACCGGACCCACTCGAGATGCTTCGCGCCGGGAACATGGCCGCGACGCTTGTTGCCGCGGTCGTTGCGCCCGTCCCACTCGGCGTCGGTGCGGGCGTCGAGGACCTGGCAGGCGGGGTCGGCGTGGGTCGCCTTGAGGTCGTCGACGGTGGCGTAGATGGCGCGGTCCGGGGTGGCCGTCTTGAAGGTCGCCGGCGTCGCGCGGGCGGCGTGGCAAGTTGTCGGGCGGCCTTCGGTGAACCAGCGGTGCCAGCCGCCGTTGAGGACGCGCGCCTTCGTATGGCCGTAGTAGCGAAGGACCCACCAGAGGCGGGTGGCGACCATGCCGTTGTTGTCGTCGTAGGTGATGACGGTCGTGTCGTTGGAGATGCCGAGCTTGCCCATGAGGGCTTCGAATTCGGCCGGGGGCATGACGAGGACACCGTGGTCGGAGCCCGCCGGGTCCTGTTCCTTGATGTAGTAGTGGACGGGGAGGTGGACGGCCCCGGCGATGTGGGCGCGACGATAGGCTTCGAGCACAGCGCAGTCGATGACGCGGACGTTGGGGTCGTCAACGTGAGCGGCGACCCAGTCTGGCTCCACGAGCAGTTCGGGGTGAGCGTAGTCCATGGCGGGCCTCGGGGATTCGAGTCAGTACCGAGGATAGCGGGCCTTCGGGACGGCTGCGAGCTACAGGTTCGCCTTGAAGTAGTCCACGAGGCGGCGCTCCTGGTATTCGAGGCCCTTCGCTTCCCGGGGCATGTGGCGCTCTTCCGGGAAGAGGACGAGGTCGTAGGCCTTCTGGGCGGCGGTGAGCGCGGTGATCAGGCGGGCGGTGTGACGGAAGTGGACGTTCTCGTCGATGCCGCCGTGGACGAGGAGGAGCTTCCCTTCGAGGCGGTCGACATGGGAGAGGACGGAGCTTTCGCGGTAGCCGCCGGGGTTCTCTTCCGGGGTGCCCATGTAGCGCTCGGTGTAGCCGGTGTCGTAGCCGTCCCAGTCGGTCACGGGGGCGCCGGCGACGCCGACCTTGAAGATGGCCGGTTCTTTCATCAGGCAGAGGCAGGTCATGTAGCCGCCGTAGCTCCAGCCGTAGACCCCAACGCGGCTGGCGTCGACGTGGGGCCAGGCGGAAACGTAGCGGACGGCGGCAGCCTGGTCGTCGACTTCGACGCTGCCCATGGCGTGGTCGATGGGGGCTTCGAAGGCGAGGCCGCGGTTGGCGCTGCCGCGGTTGTCGACCTTGATGACGACGAAGCCTTCCTGTGCGAGGTACTGGGCGCGGAGGTCGACGGTCAGCGTCCAGTCGTCGGCGACGCGCTGGGCGTGGGGGCCGCCGTAGACCGAGACGATGAGCGGATAGCGGCGGCCAGGTTCGAGCACGGGCGGGTTGTAGACGGCGCCGTGGAGGGTTGGGCCGCCGGCGAGCGGCACCTCGAAGAACGCCGGCGGGCGGAGCCCGAGCGGCGCGGCGTCAGCCTCGGGCGACTCGTGGAGCATGGCGACCAGGCTGCCGTCGATCCGGCGGATGGCGACGCGTGGCGAGCGTTCGAGCGAGCTCCAGCGGTCGATGAAGTGGCCGCCATCGCGGGAGACGGTGCAGTCGTGCCACCCGGGCTCGGCGGTGAGGCGGCTCATGTCGCCGGTGTCGAGCGCCACGGCGTAGAGGTGGCGCTCGCGGGGGCCCTCGCGGGTGCCGATGACGTAGGCGATCCGCCGGGGTTCGTCGACGCCTGCGACGGAGGTCACCATCCAGTCGCCGAAGGTCAGCTGGCGCACCAGGCGGCCGGTGGCGTCGTGAAGCGACAGGTGGCGGAAGCCGGACTCTTCGGACGACCAGAGAAACTCCCCGGATTCGAGGTACCGGAGGTCGTGGTGGAGGTTGATCCAGGGTTGACGGCGTTCGTCGAGGAGGGTCCGGGAAGAGCCGGTCTCGCCGTTGAAGCTGAGGAGTTGGAGCGACTCCTGGTCCCGCGAGAGAAGCTGGGCGGTGAGGACGTTGCCGGGGCGCCAGGCGACGCGGGCGAGGTACACGTCCGGGTCCTGCCCGAGGTCCATCCAGGTGATGCCGCCGGTGGCCACATCGGCGACACCCAGGCGGACGTGGGCGTTCGGCTTGCCCGCGAAGGGATAGCGGTGCTCCTCGACGTCGATGGTGTCCTTGCCCTGGTGGACGATGGCGTACTTCGGGACATGGCGGCTGTCGGCCTCGACGAAGGCGATGCGGGAGCCGTCCGGGCTCCACCAGAAGCCGCGGTCCTGGTCGAGCTCCTCCTGGGCGATGAACTCGGCGAGGCCGTTGGTGAGGCCGTCTTCCGCGGTTTCGGTGAGCCTGCGGGGAGCGCCGCCGGCCAGCGACGCGACGAAAAGGTCGCCGCCGCGGACGAAAGCGACCTGCGTGCCGTCGTCGCTAAGGCGAGGGTCGAGGGCGCCATGCGTTTCCGGGAGCGTGAGCCAGGGGTCGTCGCCGGCACGGACCCGGATCCCGCTGGCGGAGGGCACGAGGAGGACCGGCCGGGGGGCATCCTTCGCGAAATGGTAGTCGGTGACGCCGAGCTCGCGGAGGCGCAGGCGTTCGCGGCGGAGTTCCTCTTCGCGGGAAATCTGCTCTTCTTCGACCGCCTGGGCGGAGGGCCCGGCGAGGATGGTGCGCTCGCCCGTGTCGATGTCGTATCGCCAGAGGCCGCGGACCAGCGAGCCCTCGGTGCTGAAGAGGTAGGTCACAGCGCGATCGCCGGGGGCGAAGCGGATATTGGCGGGGACGTTCATCCCCGGGCGGGGGAAGGTAGCCAGCTGTTCGATCGAGATGCGCTCGTAGGGCAGGGTCACGCGAGCGCCTCCCGGCGGATGGCCTCGATCTCGGCGATGCTCTTGGGGATGGCGGCGGTGAGGACGCCGGCGCCAGCGTCGGTAACGAGCACGTCGTCCTCGATCCGGATGCCGCCGAGGTCGAGCATCGCGTCGACGCGTTCCCAGGCGACGGCGTCGGCAAAGGCGGCGCGGCGGGCGGGGTCGGTGAGGAGCGCGCGAATGAAGTAGACGCCCGGTTCGATGGTGACGACATAGCCGGGCTGGAGGGGCAGGTCGGCGCGGAGCCACTTGAGCCCGAAGCGGTCGCTGGGCTGGCGGCCGGCGAGGCAACCGCCGGCATCGTGCGTGGAGAGCCCGAGCATGTGGCCCAGGCCGTGGGGGAAGAAGAGGGCGTGGACGTCGCGGTCGACGAGGTCGTGGGGGTTCCCGCGAAGGATCCCGAGGTCGACGAGGCCAGCGGCAAGGGTGTTGGCGGCGCCGAGGTGGAGGTCCTTGAACTCGACGCCGGGGCGGACGCCGGCGATGGCCTCGGCCTGGACCTGAAGGACGAGCGCATAGAGGTCGCGATGGACTCCCTCGAAGCGCTGCCCGACGGGGTAGGTGCGGGTGACGTCGCTGGCGTACTGCTGCCATTCGGCGCCGGCATCCACGAGGACGAGTTCGCCGTCGCGCATGGGTTTGGGCGACGGCGCGAAGTGGAGGACGGCGCCGTTCGGCCCGGAGCCAACGAGGGAGCTGTAGGCCGTACGCAGGGCGCCTTCACGGAAAAACTCGGCTTCGATTTCGACCTGGAGCTGGCGTTCGGTGATGCCCGCGCGCGCGAGGCGCATGCCTGCCAGGTGGCCCCGGCGGCTGGCCTGGGCCGCGAGCCGCATGTGTTCGAGCTCGTCCGGGGCCTTGGCCCGGCGCGATTCCGAGACGGACAGGCTGAGGAGGGCGCTCAGTTCCTCGTCGACGTCGAGTTCGAGGTGGTCGAAGCTGGCGAGCCCGTAGCCGCGAGGGTCGGTAAGGAGGTCGCGGTTCCCGATGATGGCGATGGGTTCTCCGCGGCGACGTTCGAGCCATTGGCCCAGCGCGGCCAGCGGGAGGACGCGGTCGAGCCCGGTCTTCGCGGCGGTCTCTTCGAGGGGTTCGCCGGCGCCGGTCCAGACGACTTCGTCTTCGCCGGGGACGTGGGCGAAGAGGGTCCACCCGGCGCCGGGGTCGAAGGCGAGGACGCCGGCGGGCGCCGATGCCCCCGCGAGGTAGGCGTGCTCCGGGTGGGGGTGGAATTCGTGGAACTGGTCGGTGCCGGCGACGGGCAGCATGAGCCCGGCGGGGACGAGCACGGCGCCGCGGGAGATGGCCCAGGCGCGGGCCGTCTCTTCGCGGCGCTGGTTGAGGGCTTGAGCGTGGTCCACGCGGCCAGTCTAGCGGAGAGCGGCCGGGGGATCTTCAGGGCGAGGCGTCGTAGAGCGCGGCGGCCTGGCGCAGGGAAGCCGCGACCTCGGCGACGAGCTCGGGCGGTTCGACGGCGCGGGCCATGTGGCCCCAACTCCGGACCCATGGCGTGAACTCGAGGAGGCTGGGCAGCATGAGCTCCAGGCGGACGCCGCCGCCGGGAAGGTCCGTGAGCGACTGCCGCGGGTGCCAGTGGGTCTCGCGGACGCGGGCGGCGACTTCGGGTGAGAACTCGACGGCTACCTTGTACTGGTCGCCGCCAAAGACGACGCCCCAGCTGCGGTTGAGCAGCTCCATGACCTCGGCGGCGCCGGCGTGGTCGGGAGCGGCTTCGAAGACCTCGTCGGTAAGTTCGGCGCGGAGGATGCGGTCGAGCTTGAAGGTGCGCACGGTCTGGTGGGCGTGGCTGTAGCCGATGACGTAAGTGGCGGCGCCGGTGGTGCTGGGTTCGAGGAGGTAGGGGTCGAGGTCAGCTTCGCCGGGGCCCTTCTTGCGCTGGGAGCGATAGGTGATGTGGACCGTGCGCGATTCGGCCCAGGCCTCGGTGAGGGTGCGGAGGATTTCCATGAGGTGGCGGTCGAGGGGCCTGGTCTTGAGCACGATGACGGTGGCGCGGACGTAGCGAGCGATCGTCTCGGGGAGGGCGTCGGCGATCTTTTCCATCGCGGAGATGGCGTCGGAGTCGCGTTCGTCGGAGTAGCGGAGGAAGAGGCGGGTGGCGAGGAAGATGGAGCGAGCCTCATGGAGCGTGAGCCGGACGGGAGTAAGCGCGGTGCTCCCGGGCATGACCTGGTAGCGCCCCGCCGTCTGGAGGATGGGGATGTTGAGGTCGCTCTGCATATCGAGGATGTCACGCTGGATGCTCCGGGAGCTGACACCCAGCTGGCGAGCAAGCTCGACGGAGGTGTAGCCCTGGAGGCGCGTGCGGAGGAGGCGCTCGATCTCCAGGAGGCGGGTCGACCTCCGGGACTGCTGAGACATGGACCACCACCTTTTGTTTTCCCAGGGGACCCGCTCTTTCCCGTGGGCAGTCAAGACTAACGGAAGGGTGCGACACCTCTTGTCGCGAAACTCTCGCGAGAATGAAATTGTTTGAACACCGTGCACGGTGGGGATTCCTGGGGCGCCGGCGGGACGGGAAAACGGCGCTCGCTTACGATTGGGGCGATGGCAGAACTGCGCGAGCTGGGCCCGGTCCACCACATTTCACCGGAGGCGATCGGGCAGCCGGGCCAACGGCGGTTTCGCCTCCGGGCGCTTACGCGGGGCGGAGATTCGACGTCGCTGTGGCTGGAAAAGGAACAGCTCTCGGCCCTGGGCGACGCGATCGAGACGGTCCTGAACGCGGAGGAATACCGCTACCTGCGGCCGCCGCTGGACGACGTGGAGCCGGCGCCGTCGTTCCCGTTGTCGGCGGACTACGACTTCCGGATCGCCCAGCTTTCGATGGGGCTGAACCGCGAGAAGCAGCGGGTCGTGCTGATGGCGGCGGAGACCGCGAACCCGGACGAACCGGGGACGGCGATCTCCGTGGAGTTCGACTACCGGCAGGCCCACGAACTGCGCGACGAAATCACCCGGGTCGTGGCGTCCGGGCGGCCACCGTGCCCGCTCTGCGGTGGGCCACTCGACCCGCAGGGGCATGTCTGCCCGCGGACCAACGGGCACCACGCGAAGGAATGATGTCCGGCCGGCCCCACCCGGCGGCGGTTGCGCCTCGAGCGATAAGGTGGGCAGAGTGAGTCCGATGAAGCGAATCGGGATCCTGACGAGCGGCGGCGATGCGCCGGGGATGAACGCGGCCATCCGCGCCGCGGTACGCACCGCCACGGGCCTCGGGATCGAGACGCTCGGCTACATCGACGGCTTCGAAGGGTTCGCCACGCGGCGGATCATGCCGCTGGACGACCGGGCCGTGGGGAACCAGGTGCAGCACGGGGGGACGTTCATCGGGACTTCGCGGTACGCCCCGTTCCTCGACGCCGACGTGCGGGCGAGGGCGGTCCGCCAGATGCACCACGACGAGGTCGACGCGCTTGTGGTCATCGGCGGCGACGGGAGCTTCCGGGGGGCACTGGCGCTCCAGGCGGAACACGGAGTCGCGGTCGCCGGGATCCCGGGGACGATCGACAACGACGTCTACGGGACGGACCACACCATCGGGTTCGACACGGCGGTCAACACGGCGGTGCTGGCGATCGACCACCTGCGCGACACGAGCGAATCCACGGGGATGATGTTCTTCGTCGAGGTCATGGGGCGGACGAGTGGGGCGATTGCGCTGCACACGGCCGTCGCTGCCGGCGCGGCGGGCGTGCTAGTGCCGGAGGATCACTCCGACATCGTCGAGCTGGTCGAGCGGCTGAAGGAGTCGCATTCGCGGGCGAAGCGCAGCCACATCATCGTCGTGGCCGAAGCAGGGTCCCCGGGCGGCGCCTTCGAGGTCGCGAAGCGGGTGAGCGAGCTGCTCGACCACCCCTACCGGGTCGTGGTGCTCGGGCACATCCAGCGAGGCGGACGCCCGACCGCGCGGGACCGGATCGTGGCGGCGCAGTCGGGGGCGCTGGCGGTCGAATCGCTGGCCGCGGGGCGGACCGGGATGATGATCGGGATCCAGGGCGGGCGGCCGGTGGAGGTGCCCCTGGAGGCGGTGGTCGCTGGCGCACACCCGGCGGCGCAAGAGGACCTGCTCCGGCTGGCCCAGCAGCTCTCGGGCTGAACCGCTTCCGGAAGCGCCGGGCTAGAATTGCCGCATCGATGCCGGGAGGGGACTGATGCCGATGCCCGCCGTGGGAGACGCCGCGCCGCCGTTGGAACTGCCCGACCAGCACGGGAACACCATCCGGCTGGCTGACCTCGCCGGGAAGTGGGTCGTGCTCTACTTCTACCCGAAGGACGACACGGCAGGCTGCACGAAGGAAGCCTGCAGCTTTCGCGACCAGGAAGCCGCAATCGCTGCCGCCGGGGCGCGGGTGCTCGGCGTCAGCGGCGACTCGGTGGCCTCGCACGGGAAGTTCGCGGCGAAGTACAGCCTGCCCTTCTCGCTGCTCGCCGATGCGGGGAACGCGGTGGCGC
This sequence comes from Chloroflexota bacterium, assembly GCA_016234445.1. GTDB lineage: Bacteria > Chloroflexota > Dehalococcoidia > Tepidiformales > Tepidiformaceae. Next base: position 71,496 of record JACRBT010000019.1, read on the forward strand.
GGGCCTACGGCGCCTTCGGGCCGAAGAGCATGTACGGGCGCAGCTACGAGGGGGTCCTCCGGTCGACCTTCGTCATCGATCCGGGCGGCCGGGTCGCACACGCGTGGACGACGGTGAAGGTCGCGACCCACGGCGCGGACGTCCTCGCCTGGCTGCGGGAACACGCGGCGTGACGGCGACGTTTCCCCTGCGGGGTACCGCCTGGGGCCCGAATGGCTGCGCCGCCGCCGACCATCCGCTCGCGGCCTCGGCGGGGCTTGCCATACTCAAGGCGGGCGGGAGCGCGGCCGACGCGGCAGTGGCGATGGCGGCGGTGATGGTGGTGGTCCAACCGCAGTTCAGCAACGTTGGGGGCGACATGTTCGCGCTCACGTTCACGGGGGCGAGCGGGCGCGTGGAGGCGCTGAACAGCTCCGGGCCGGCGCCTTTCGCCGCCCGCGCGGACGACTACCGGGCGCTCGGGGGGATACCCTCCACGGGGCCGCTGGCAGTGACCGTGCCGGGATGCGTCGACGGCTGGTGGAAGCTCCACGAGCGGCATGGGCGTCTGCCGTGGGCGGGCCTTTTCGAAGCGTCGATCGGATACGCGGCAGAGGGCTTCCCGGCTTCGCGCGGCCTGGCGCTGGCGGTGGCGCGCGGGCGGGAGCGGATCTACCCATCGGCCTACTTCAAGGAGATTTTCGGGCTTGTGTCGGGAGAGGGCGGTCAGCGAGTCGTGCAGCCGGACCTCGCCGCGACGCTCCAGGCCGTCGCTGGCGGGGGCGCCGACGCCTTCTACAGCGGGCCAATCGGCGGCCTTTGCCGGGAGGCGCTGAACGGGCGGGGCGCCAGCTTCACGCCGGGAGACTGGCAGGCACCCGGGCGCTGGGGCGAGGCGCTTTCGGTGGAGTTCGCGGGGTACCGGGTCCACTCGCAGCCGCCGCCATCCCAGGGGTACGCACTGCTGCTCGCCTGCCGCCTGTACGAACACCTCCTGGCGGGCGATGACGGCAAGACGCCGGAAGCCGTCCTCCAGATGCGGGCTTCGGCCGCCGCCTTCACGCACCGTTCCCGTTTCGCCGCCGACCCCGACCGGGGCCAGTTCGACGCGGCCAGCCACCTCCAGCCTTCGCGGGCGGGAGAGATCCTCGCGGTCGCCACGGGCGGTGGCGGGGCTGCCCCGCGCGACGGCGACACCACCTACATGCTCGCGGTCGACGGCGACGGGAACGCGGTCTCGCTGATCCAGTCGATCTTCCAGCCGTGGGGAAGCGGGGTCATGGTCCCGGGCGCGGGGATCGTCCTCAACAACCGGATGTGCGGGTTCACGCTCGAACGGGGACACCCGAACGAACTGGAGGGAGGCCGCCGCCCCAACCACACGCTCCACTGCTACCTGGTCACGGTCGACCCCCCGCCGTTGCTCCCGCTGGCGGCGAAGATGGGCGAGCCGGCACACGCGGCGGCGTTGCGGGTCGTTGGGGGGACGCCCGGGGCCGACCGGCAGGTGCAGACGAACCTCCAACTGCTCGACCGGCTGCTGCGCCACGGCGAGGACCCCCAGGCCGCGCTGGACGCACCGCGATGGTCGATCGGCAACCCCGCGGGCGATGGGAGCGCCGTCGAAGTCGAGACCCGGGAGCCGGACACCCTCGGCGAGGCCTTCCGTACCGCGGGGCACGAGGTTCGGCCCCAGGGACACTTCGGGGAGACGGGGAAGGCGTACGTGGCAGTGACGGGCCCGGCGGGCATTGGCGCTGCCGCCGACCTCCGCGGTGAGGGGCAGGCGCTGGTCTACTGACCGGCTACGGCCCCCCAATCGCTCCTAGGGTGATGCGCCGATACCATTTCGCGCGCCACGTATCGACGTGGGAGCGGAGACGAGATGAGCATTCACTGCGAGCGCCATGGCGAATCCGGCGAGGACTCGGCGGGGTTCCGAACGCCGCCCCATGCCCTCCCCGGTGACCAGCCGCGCTGGCCCCGCGACCGCGTGGTGGACGTTGAGCACATCAAGCTCGAAGTCGCGGTGGACGTCCCCGGAAAGAGTGTCGGCGGGACCGTTTCTCACACCGTTACCCTGTTCAACGACGGCCTCGAGACGGTGGAGTTCGACGCCATCGACATGGCCATCGGCGGCGTAACCGTGAACGAAGCGCCGGCGGAGTTCGACTACGACGGCCAGCACCTGCGGGTGAAGCTGGGCCGGGGGCGGCGGCGGGGGGAACGGCTGACGGTGGCGATCGACTACCGGGCGACGCCGCGGCTTGGGCTGTACTTTCCCGGGCCGGACGAATCCTACCCGGAGAAGCCGCGGCAGGTGTGGTCGCAGGGGCAGGACGAGGACTCGCGCTACTGGTTCCCCTGTTATGACTACCCGAACGACAAGGCGACGACGGAGATGGTGGCGACCGTGCCCGAGTCATGGTTCGCGCTTTCGAACGGGCGGATGCTCAGTGACCGGGCGAACGGCGACGGCACGCGCACGTTTCACTGGCTCCAGGACCGGCCGCATTCGAGCTACCTGATCACCCTGGCGGCGGGCGAGTTCACGCGGATCGACGCCTCGCGGGACGACCTCACGATCGACTACTACGTGGAGCCAAAGGACGCCGAGTCCGGGGCGGCCACCTTCGCCAACACGCCGAAGATGATCGCGTTGTTCGAAAAGGTGACGGGCGTCGGGTTCCCCTGGGCGAAGTACAGCCAGGTGGTGGTGCGCGACTTCGTCTTCGGCGGGATGGAAAACACAAGCGCGACGACGATGACCGAGAACCTCCTGCTCGACCGCAAGGCGATGCGGGACTATTCGGGCGACCGGCTGATTTCGCACGAGCTGGCGCACATGTGGTGGGGCGACCTCCTCACCTGCCGGGACTGGTCGCACGGGTGGCTCAACGAGAGTTTCGCGACGTTCTTCAGCCTGCTCTGGGACGAGGAACACCTCGGGCAGGACCACTACCGCCAGGGGGTGATCGAGAACACCGACCTCTACCTGGGGGAGCGATACCGCCGGCCGATCGTCACCAACGTCTTCAACGAGCCGATCGACATCTTCGACCGGCACCTCTACGAGAAGGGTTCGGTGGTGCTGAACACGCTGCGTGGGCTGCTCGGGGAGGACGGCTTCATCCGGTCGATCCAGCGGTATTGCCGCGAGAACCAGGAGCGGAGCGTGGTGACCCACGACCTGGTGGAGGCAGTCGAGGCTGAGACGGGCCGAAACCTCGAGTGGTTCTTCGACCAGTGGCTGTTCAAGCCCGGGCACCCGGAGTTCAATGTGAGCTGGAGCTGGGACGAGGAGCGGAAGCTGGCCTCGGTGAACGTGAAGCAGACGCAGTCGACCGAGGACGGGACGCCGATCTTCCGGGTGCCGCTGGTGGTCGACTTCCGGACAGGGCGAGGAAAGCCGGTCGCATTCGAGGTGGAAGCGACGGAACGCGAGCACACGTTCGTTTTCGGGCTGCCGGGGAAGCCGGACCTCTGCCGCTTCGACCCCTACAACATGGTGTTGAAGGAACTCAACTTCGAAAAGTCGGTGGGGGAGCTTCGGCTCCAGCTGCGCGACGACGACAGCATCGCCGGGCGGCGGGCGGCGGCCCAGTCGCTCGGCAAGAAGGGGGGACCTGAGGCGATTGCTGCGCTGGAGGCGGCGGTCATGGGGGACCGTTTCTGGGGTGTCCAGGCGGCCGCCGCGAAGGCGCTGGGGACGGAACGCGGGGAGGCCTCGCGTGAGGCGCTCTTGCGCTGCCTGACCGTGAAGCATCCGAAGGCGCGCCGGGCCGTGGTCGCGGCGCTCGGGGAGTTCCGCGGCGATGCGACGGTGATGGCGGCGTTGGAGCCGTTGGCGAAGCGCGACCAGTCGTGGTTTGTGGAAGCGGAGGCCAACCGGAGCATCGGCAAGCTGCGGGTGGAGGGCAGCTTCGCGGCGATCATGGCGAACTTCGACCGGCCGTCCTTCCGCCAGGTAGTGCGGGTCGGCTGCGTCGACGGGCTGGTGGAGCTGCGGGAAGAGCGGGGGCTGGAGGCCATCCTCTCCGCGGCGCGCTACGGGGCGCCCGACCAGGCCCGCGCGGCCGCGACGGCGGCGAGCGCCCAGCTCGGGCAGCACTTCGAAGGCCGCAAGAAAGGCCTGGCGGAGGAACTGGTGCGGCTGCTCGACGACCCCGACTTCCGAGTCCGGATCGCGGCGTCGAACGCGCTCAAGACGCTTGGCGACCCGGCCTTCGCGCCGGCACTGGACCGCATGGCCGAACGGGAACTGGACGGCCGGTCCATCCGCATGGCCCGGGAAAACGCGGCCATCCTCCGCAAGGGCGGCCAGACAACCGACGAGGTCAAGCGGCTGCGCAACGACGTGGAGCAGCTCCGGGAGGAAAACATTCGTCTCCGCGACCGGCTGGGGAGGCTGGAAGCGACGGCGCGGCCGGCGAAGTAAGTTCAGCGCCCCCCCAGATACAGCGGGGGTCCGGCAGTCCCTATACTCGGTGACGTGGCCGCCAACTACATCCTCGCGATTGACCAGGGGACGACGAGCTCGCGGGCGTTGCTCGTGGATTCGCGCGGGCGGATCGCGGGCCTGGGGCAGGAGCCGTTCACCCAGCACTTCCCCCGGCCGGGGTGGGTGGAGCACGACCCGGAGGAGATCTGGGCGTCGACGAGGGACGCGATCCGCGATGCGTTCGTCGCTGCCGGGGCCGGGCCGGGTGACGTCGTGGCCATCGGCATCACAAACCAGCGCGAGACACTGGTCACCTGGGATCGACGGACGGGCGAAGCGATGGGGCGGGCCATCGTCTGGCAGGACCGGCGGACGGCCGGGATCTGCGATGAACTGCGGGAGGCCGGCCACGAGGCGCTCTTCGCCCGGGTGACCGGGCTGACGCTCGACCCCTACTTCTCGGGGACGAAGCTGACATGGCTGCTGCGCCACCAGGTCGGGCTGCGGGCGCGGGCAGAGGCCGGTGAGATCGCGGCCGGGACCGTGGACTCGTGGCTGATGTGGAAACTCACGGGCGGCCGGAGGCACGTCACCGACTTCACGAACGCCAGCCGGACGCTCCTCTTCGACATCCGCCGCGGGCGCTGGGATGACGGGCTCTGCGGGCTGCTTGGAGTGCCGGCGGCAATGCTGCCGGAGGTACAGCCTTCGCAGTCGCCGTTCGGGGACACGGACGAGGGCGTCTTCGGGCGGGCGGTGCCGATCCTGGGTATCGCCGGGGACCAGCAGGCGGCCCTGTTCGGGCAGGCCTGTTTCGAAACGGGGCAGGCAAAGAACACCTACGGCACCGGCTGTTTCATGCTCGCGAACGCGGGGGCGGAGGCGGTGGAGTCGCGGAACCGGCTTCTCTGCTCCGCGGGGGCGGGGATGGCGCCGGGGTCGCCGGAGTATGCGGTCGAGGGCTCGGTCTTCGTCGGCGGGGCGCTGGTGCAGTGGTTGCGGGACGAGATGGGCGTGATCGAACGGTCGGAAGACATCGAGGCACTCGCGGAGACGGTGCCCGACAGCGGGGGCGTGGCGATCGTCCCCGCGTTCACCGGTCTCGGGGCGCCGCACTGGGACCCCTACGCGCGCGGCGCCATCGTCGGGCTGACGCGAGGGACGGGGAAGGGACACATCGCCCGCGCGGCCCTGGAGGCGATCGCGCTCTCGAGCGCCGAACTCCTGGGGGCTATGGAGTCCGACCTCGGCCGCAGGGTGAGCGAATTGCGCGTGGACGGTGGCGCTTCCCGGAACGACCTGTTGATGCAGATGCAGGCCGACTTCGCGGGCGTCCCGGTGGTTCGGCCGAAACAGACCGAGACGACGGCGCTTGGGGTGGCGTACCTCGCGGGGCTGGGCGCGGGGACCTGGGGCGACCGCGAGGAAGTGGCTGCGCTGCGCGAAGTCGACCGGGGCTTCGAGCCGCGAATCAGCGAGGACGAACGGGCAGCGCGGCAGGCGCGGTGGGCCGATGCCGTGACCCGGAGTCTTGGCTGGGCGGCGCCGGAGTGACGCTCGCCGAACTCGCGTCCGGGGCGCCGCTCGACCTTGCCATCATCGGGGGCGGGATAAACGGCTGCGCAATCGCCGAGGAGGCCGCGGCGCGGGGGCTCCGGGTAGCCCTCTTCGAACAGGGCGACTTTGGGTTCGGGACGACGTGGCGTTCGACGAAGCTGATCCACGGGGGGCTCCGCTACCTGGAACACGGTGACGTCGGGCTCGTCTTCGAGTCGCTCCAGGAACGGGCGTGGCTGTTGCGGACGCGTCGCCACCTGGTGCGCCCGCAGCGTTTCGTCCTGCCGGTGTTGCCGTGGACCCGCCGGCCCGCCTGGCAGCTGCGGGCCGGGTTGACGATGTACGACATCCTCTCGTACGAGCGGAGTGTCCCGGTCCATCGCCACCTGAAGGAGCGCGAACTGCGGGAACTGGCGCCGTTCCTGGCGGAACCGACCCGGGGCGGCTTCACCTTCTACGACGCGCGCGTCCTGGCGCCGGAGAGACTGGCGCTCGAACTGGCGCTGGAGGCCGAGGGGGCGGGCGCGGCGATCTTCAACCACGCGGCGGTGGAGCGGGTCAATGCGGCGGACGGGGCCGTGACTTCGCTGCGTGTCCGGGACGCGGCAGGCAGTTGCTTCGAGATCCCGGCGAAGGCGGTCGTCAACGCGGCCGGGCCGTGGGTGGACGCGGTGAACGAAGCGGCGGGCCTGAGCGGCCCCGGAAACCTGGGCGTGACGAGAGGGACGCACATCGTCGTGGAGCTCGACGGGCCGCCGCCGAAGGACGCCGTCTTCTCGACCGCGCGCGACGACGGCCGGGTGTTCTTCGCCGTGCCCCAGGGCAAGCTGCTGCTGGTCGGCACCACCGACGTCCGTTTCGACGGCGCGCCCGGCGACGTGCGGCCGACGGCAGAAGAGGCGGACTACTTGCTCGCGGAGGCGGGGGCGCTCCTCCCGGGACTGGGGGTGACGCGGGAGCGGGTGCGGTACGCCTACGCCGGTCTCCGGCCCCTCCAGCGCGTCCCAGGGGGCCCCGAGGCGGCGATCACCCGGCGTCACGCGGTGATCGACCACGGCCGTTCCGGGGGACCGGCGGGCTTGAAAAGCGTCGTGGGGGGCAAGCTGAGCACGTTCCGGCCCCTGGCTCGGGAGGTGATCGCGGGGCTGGAGCCGCCGCGGAAGCGTGACTCGTCGCGGCAGGACCGGCGGCCGCCACGTGAACAGGAATGGGCGATCAACCTCCTGGCACTCGACGCGCCAGGCGCGAGCAGGTCCCATTTGCGAATCTACGGCGAACGTGCGGGAGAGGTTGTTGGCCTGGACCGGGGGCTGCTTTGCGGGCACGCCGGGGCAGTCCGAGGGGAGGTCATCCACGCGGCGCGTTCGGAGCACGCGAGCACGCTATCGGACATCCTGATGCGACGCACGGGGATTGCCTGGGCAGCGTGCCGGGGACTGTGCTGCCATCGGGAGGCGGCGGGCGTGGCCGGCCCGATGCTCGGGTGGGACGCGGCCGAAACGGGGCGGCAGGTGGCGGCGTTCGAGGCGGACGTCGCCTTCCACCTGCCCGGGATCGACTCGCTCTAGAAGACGCCGGGGAGGAGCCGCCAGCGGACGACGGCCCTGTAGGCGGCGTAGTCGGCCGTGTCGGTGAGCACGCGTTCCTCGGCCCGGATGCGGAGGAGCTGGCAAGCGGTGATGACGGCAAGCATCGCGACGTTGACGGGGTGGAAGTTGGCGATGAGGAAGCCGGTCATCGTGATGCTGTGGGAGACGTAGATGGGGTGGCGAACGAGCCCGTAGGGGCCATGCGTCTTGAGGCCGCGGTTAGCGGCGACGATGCCGAAGCTCTTGCCGAGGTAGGTGAAGCAGATGATCGTGCAGGTCAGCCCCGCGACCTGGACGGCGGTCCCGATGATCTCAGCGGCAGCGGGGAGCCCGTCCTGGGGCTGGAGGAAGAAGGGAAGCCAGCCGCCGCCGGTCGCGGCGAGCCAGTCGAAGACCCGGGTTGAGGTTGCGACGCTGCGGCGGCGCGTAAGGAACATCCAGACGAGGAGCGCCTGTTCGACGGCGAAGGGGACGCTGCCATAGGCGCCGTCGGCCACGACCCGCGTCGCGTGAACGTAGAGGAAGACGGCGGAGATGCAGACGAGGAGTGCGTCCTGGAGCATCGAACCGCGGCGGCGCCAGCGTTCGCGGGGAAAGGCGGACATGGGATGGGATGCGGCTGCGGTCATCGCTGCTCTTCGCTCCTCGGTGACATGCCGGGACGGCACGGTCTCTTCTTGATACATCGGAAAGAACGGGGCCAGGGGCAGGGCTCAGGAGTGGGAAGGCCGGAAAAGCAGGGAAAAAGGAGCGAAATCGGTGAACACGGGGTTTCCACCCTTTAGGCCTGCCGCTGGGGGCCGAATGTGCTAGTAGCTCCACCCCATGGAGCGTCCGGTTCCACCCGGAACGGACTTCGGAGGCCAACCCGCGATGCGGGGTCCGGGGTCGGGAAAGGGCGGAGAAGGGCAGGCCCGGAAGCGGGACTTCCCGGGGAGGCCCGGGCAGCGTGGGGGAAAGCGAACACTCCGGGGAACACCCCAACAACAAGGAAGAGGTAGGAAAATCCATGTCGAAGCTTCAGAACTGGGCCGCCAAGAAGGTCATCGCCCTCAAGACGCGTGAAGAAGGCCAGGGCCTTGCCGAATACGGCATGATCCTCGCGCTCATCGCCGTCGTCTGCATCGGCGCCGTCCGCATCCTCGGTGGCGACATCAACAGCACGTTCTCGTCCATGAGCGGCGCCTTCTAGGTCCCGTCCAGCATCGGAACAGCGAATGTGGGGTGGGGCGCCGGAAGGCGGCCCACCCCACGTTCGTTCAGTCAATTGTCAGAGATTCGAGGAGCCAGGAATGGACGAGCCAACGCCATCCACGCCGCATCGCACCATTCGGAAACGGTTCGCTGCCCTGCGCGGATGGCGGGAAACGGACGCTGGCCAGTCTCTGACCGAGTTCGCGATGATCCTGCCGATCATGCTCGTCCTCCTGTTCGGGCTGGTGGACTTCGGCAGGGCCTTCTACAGCTGGCTGGTTATCACCAACGCCGCCCGGGAGGGCGCCCGTGCTGGGGCGGTCCAGCAGAACAGCGATGCCATCAGGACGCGCATCAATGAGTCGGCTTCCGGCGTGAGCCTGTCGAAGCTCTCGATCACCCTCAGCAACGTCCAGGGTGCGCGGGGCACGCCAATTGTTGTGGACCTCAGCTACGACTTCGACTATGTCACGCCGATTGGCGGCATCCTCGGGTTGATGGGCGGGAGCATCTCCGAGCCGACCATCACAGCCCACGCGTCGATGCGGCTGGAATAGGGCCGCTCCCCGCCCGAACCGCGCCCCCGGGGCTTTCACCAGGCGGTGGCCTCGCCCCGGCAACTTCCCCCACTTCAACAGTCTTTCCGCCCCGGTGCGAGGCCGCGTGCCCGGCAGCGGCGGTAAACCGCGCCGCGGCACTGCCCAAAGCACGAGCACCGCCGGCCTTGAGCCGGAATGGGAAAGACATTCGGGGTCTCGCGATCTGCAGGTGAGGGGCCTGCCGGTCGATATAGCAGGAGGAGGAGTACCCACGTGGCACGATCTATCGCAACAACCGCATCCCCGAGTGGCCGCAACCGCGGCGTGCTCATGCTCGCCGCCGTATTCGGCATCCTCAGCGCTGCGCTGGTTTTCGCCTTCCTGAACAGCGGCGACGGCAGCGGGGGAGACCTCAGTGGACTCGACTCCGCGGGCGGCGCCGAGTCTGTTGTCGTCGTGACGCGCGACATCCAGGCCGGGGAGAAGATCACGGCCGACATGCTGACGACGCGCCCCCTCCCGGCCGCCGCGCTCCTCGTGGGCCGGGTCGGGAATGCCGACGACGTCGTGGGCAAGGTAGCAACTTCGCCGCTGTATGCCGGCGAGCAGGTGACCACCCCGAAAGTGACGACGTATGTGGGCCAGAATTCGCTGGCCTGGAAAGTTCCCGAGGGGATGCGTGCGATTTCGTTGCAGGTGCCGCACGAAGCGTGGGTGGCGGCCGGGCTGATCCAGCCGGGTGACCGCGTGGACATCCTTGGGATCACGACGCTGACGACGGTGGACCCTCTCACCGGGGTCGAACGGCCGGACACGATCACGGGCATCATCGCCCAGGACGTGGAGGTGCTCGCGATATCGCAGACGCTGGTGAAGGTGATCCCGAATGCGGACGTGAAGACTGCGGGCGCGGCGGGTGTGGCCGCGACCACGGCGAAGCCGGGTGAGGACGCCGCAACCTACGAGAAGGCGATTTCGATCACGCTGGCGCTGACCCCGGAACTGGCAGCGAAAGTGGCGCTGATCGACGCGATGAAGGACGAGCAGGGGCAGTATCGCATCCTGCCTCGACAGAAGGGCGACTCCCAGAAACTTGCGGGCGGGACCACCTGGTCGTTGGAAGACATCTTCGCCCCCAAGAAGAAGTGAGATTCGCATTCGCATAGCCGGGCCGGGTCTCCGGGCGACGGGAGGCCAGGCCCGAGAAACAAGCGCACGAGTCCTGACGGTGCGCAGTGACGGTGGAGGAACAGGATGGCAAGGGTGCCACAGGTCATCGTGATTGACCCGGACCGCGAAAGCAGTGCCGAGGTCCAGAAGACGCTCACGCAAATCGGGTTCGCTGTGGTGGCGAGCGCGGGATACGGGGTGGAGGCGTTCACCCTGGCACATCAGCTCCACCCGGACGTGGTCCTGATGCGGGTGGAGGAACCCCTGGTCCGCCCGATTCAGACGCTTTCGCGGCTGAATGACTGGATGCCGGACCTGCCGATCATCGTCTTCTCCACGGAAGCGAACATCCGGCTCATGCGCCAGTCGATGGTTTCTGGCGCCTCCGACTACCTCCAGCAGCCGCTCCAGGCCGACGAACTCGAGACATCCATCCTCCGGGTGTTGGAACGGGCCGAGCGGGAATCAGCGCGGCGCCGGGGCGAACTGGAAGAGCCGGTCCCGCAGGGGACGATCATCACCATCTTCGGGGCGAAGGGCGGCATCGGGAAGACGACGATCGCTTCGAACCTGGCCGTCGCCCTGGCCACGGAGGCGCACCAGACGGTGGCGCTCGTGGACATGGACACGCGGTTTGGCGACGTCGCGATCACGATGGACATCGCCGTGGACCGTTCGATTGCCGACCTTGCGCGCAACCTGGACAACGTGAGCCGGGCGACGCTAAAGGACTACCTCGTCCAGCACGACTCCGGCGTCCGCATCCTCCCGGCCCCAACCCGGCCGAGCGACTGGCGGAACCTGGGAGCGCAGCACATCCGCGACGTCGTGGACATCCTCGCGCAGACACACGACTTCGTGATCCTCGACACGCCCGGGACCTTCAACGAGATCGTGGCGGCGGCCATCGAAGTCGGGACGATGATCCTCCTGGTGACGACGCTGGACATGGCGAGCATCAAGGACACGGTCCTCGCCCTGGAGATGCTCCATGAGCGCTTCGGGAGCGACGAGGAGCGGATCAAGGTGGTCCTCAACCGGGCCGGCATAGACACGGGCGTCCGCGAAAAAGACGTGGAGCGGACGCTGGACTCGGCGCTCTGGTGGCGGATCCCGCAGGACAACGAAGTGGTGAAGGCTGCCCAATTGGGCCGGCCAATCGTCATGAGCCGTCCCGGGAGCAAAGTGTCACTGGAAATCCGCGAAATGGCCCGTGCGCTGGCGGGGGTTCGCAACCGCACTAAGAACCAGAAGCGCCAGGGTGGTGGCTTCGGCGGGCTGCTCCGGCCCTTCTTGAAGAAGAGCGCTTGAGCAGGCCAGCAGCGAAGGGAGCGTAAAGAGTGGCGCAAGAAGAGAAAGACCAAGCCTCTCCCCAGGGCGAGGGCGGCTCGTTCGGTTGGGCTGGCGCCCGTAGGCGTCTGCGCCCGCTGGATGCTGGCGCGCCGGCAGGCGCGGAGCCGGATCGGCTTCGCCCGTCGGGGCAGCTTGCGCCCGTGCGGGGACGCTGGGGCTCGGGAGAAGATCTCCAGCCGGCGGTCCCTTCCCACCAGGCGCCTGCACAGGCGCGGACTACGCCGCTGCCACTCCGCCCGGCTCCGCCGCCAGCTTCTCCCGGAGGCCCAATCGTAGCCGCGGACACGGCTGCGGCAGCCACCCGGCGACGCGCCACCGAACAGGAAACCGCCTCGCGCGGGAACGCCGCCGCCGACGCCGCGAAAGTTCGGCTGCACGAGCTGCTCATTGAAGAACTGGAACACGGCGCGCTTGAGGGGCTCCCCCCGGACAAGCAACGTGAAGGCGTGATCAAGGCGGCCCGCGAACTCCTGGCGCAAGAAGGCATCCAGGTGACCGGGACGACGCGGGATGAACTCCTCGACGCCGTCGCCGACGAAGTGCTCGGCCTCGGGCCGCTGGAACCGCTCCTTCGCGACCCGGCCGTCACGGAAGTGATGGTGAATGACCTGGACCGGATCTTCTACGAACGCGAGGGGCGCCTCTTCCGGAGCCCGACGCGTTTCCGCGACCGCCAGCACATCATGCGGATCATCGAACGGATCGTGGCGCCGCTCGGCCGCCGTATCGACGAATCGAGCCCAATGGTGGACGCGCGCCTTCCCGACGGCTCCCGCGTGAACATCACCATCCCGCCGGTATCCCCGAAGGCGCCGACGATCACGATCCGAAAGTTCCGGGCGGACAAGATGCGGATGGCCGACCTCATTTCGGTCGGGGCGATGAGCGAGGCGACCGCAGAGTTCCTGGCCATGTGTGTGCGGGCAAAGCTGAACATCATCATCAGCGGCGGTACCGGCACAGGGAAGACGACCCTCCTGAACGCGCTTTCGGGCTTCATCCCGAACACAGAGCGGATCATCACGATCGAAGACCCGGCCGAACTCCGGCTTCAGCAGGATCACGTGATCACGATGGAGGCGCGGCCCCCCAGCATCGAAGGCAAGAACCAGGTCCACCAGCGGGACCTGGTCCGCAACAGCCTGCGCATGCGCCCCGACCGGATCATCATCGGTGAGGTCCGGGGGTCGGAGTGTTTCGACATGCTCCAGGCCATGAATACCGGTCACGAAGGCTCCATTTCGACGGTGCACGCGAACACCCCGCGGGACGCCATCGCCCGCCTCGAGAACATGGTGTTGATGGCAGGGATGGACCTTCCCGCCAAGGCAATCCGGGAACAGATCTGCTCGGCCATCGACGTCTTCATCCAGGTGCAACGGCTGCAGGACGGGTCGCGCAAGATTTCACACGTGACCGAAGTGAGCGGGATGGAAGGTGACACCATCACGCTCCAGGACATCTTCCTCTTCAAGCTGGAACGGGTGGACGAAGACGGGCACGTCCAGGGTTCCATGCAACCAACCGGAGTCCGCCCTGGCTTCGCGGAGAAGTTCGCGATGGCCGGGATCGACCTCCCGAACCACCTGTTCGGGAATGGAATGGGGCTGTAGAACGATGCTTCCTCTCGTAGCGCTTTCGACGGCCGGGTTCGTTTTCACGCTCACGCTCTGGGTCGCCGGCTTTGGGGCGGCCGGCATGACGGAGGCGACTGCTCGTCTCAACCGTATCCGGAATGCAGACGGTCCCCTTCCGCAAGGCCCCTCATCCGGGGGCTCCGTGGGGCTCCGCAAACGTACTGCCGTGAACTTCGGCGGGCTGAACCTGGTCTCGGGGAAGCTCGCAACCAGCTGGGCGCAGGACCTCGAACGGGCTGGCCTAACGCTCAACGTGCGCGAATACTTCGTGCTCCGCCTGGTGATCGGGCTTGTCGCGGCGGCGCTCGGGATGAGCCTGCTGCCAGTCCCCCAGTTGGGGCTCGTCGCGGCGCCGTTGGGGTATCTACTCGTCGGCGTGTGGGTGCGGCGGAGGATCGCGAGCCGGCGGCGAAAGCTCGAGAGCCAGCTGGTTGAGATGTTGCAGATGCTTTCCAGCGGGCTCCGGGCCGGCTTCGGGTTGCAGCAATCGCTGGACGCTGCCGCCGAGCAGCTGCCAGCCCCTCTGACCGTGGAACTCCGGCGGACCATGCGAGACATGGGGATGGGCGCGAGCATCGAGCAGGCTCTAACGGCACTGAATGAGCGGATCGGGAGCCCCGACTTCGACATCGTGATCACGGCGATGCTTATCCAACGGGCGGTGGGCGGGAACCTTGCCGAAATCCTGGAGAACGTAGCCCACACCATGCGGGAACGGGAGCGGATCAAGGGCGAGATTCGGACGCTGACGTCGCAGCAGCGCATGACCGGATACGTCATCGGCGGGATTCCGGTGGGGCTGACGGTCGTCTTCTTCCTCATCAGCCCGGAATTCATCTCACTGCTGTTCACCGACAAGCTGGGGCACATGATGGTTGCCGGCGCGGTGGTGCTGGAAACGATGGGCTTCCTGGTCATCCGGAAAATCGTCAACATCGAGGTGTAGTCAAATGCCGCTGCTGATCGCCTTCGCAGTGTTTGTCTCTGTGACGCTCGCCGTTTTCGGCATCCTCTACCGGCAGCCGGGGAACGGGGCCATGGACGCACGCCTCGGCGGGCTGCGATACCAGCGTCCCGGGCACGACCCACTGCCAGACCCGAACGCGGCTTTCGCAGCGCGCGTCCTCCGGCCCATCCTCCGAAGCGCGACTGCGCGGGTGAACGGGCTCCTCCCCTCGGCCATGTCGGAACGGCTCGGCGGAGCCATCACCCAGGCAGGACTCAGGCTGAGCCCCGGACAGTTCATCCTCGCGATCGCAGTAACAGCCGGTGTCATCCCGCTGCTTGTTGTCGCGATGATGGCGAGCGGGGGGAGCGCGCCGAAGTCCGTGTTCATGGGTTACGGCATCGCGGTGGCGATGGGCATCTACGCGCCGCGGATCTGGCTGCTGGGGCGGATCAAGCGGCGGCAGAAAGAGATCTGGCGGGCGCTGCCGGACGCATTCGACCTGATCACCGCGTCCGTGGAGGCCGGCCTTGGCATCGACGCCGCCTTCACGCGGGTCATCGAGAAGGTCAAGGGTCCGTTCGCCGAGGAACTGACGCGGTCGATGCGCGAGATCACGATGGGCCGCTCCCGGCGCGACGCTTTCGTGGACATGGCCAATCGCACAGGCGTCGAAGAGCTGCGTTCGCTGGTGAATTCGATCGTCCAGGCGGAGAGCATGGGCATCTCGATCGGCTCGGTGATCCGGGTCCAGACCGGGGTCATCCGGACGAAGCGGAAGCAGCGGGCGGAGGAGCAGGCGTTCAAGGCGCCGATCAAGATGGTGTTCCCGCTGGTGCTGTTCATCTTCCCCGCGATCATGGTCGTCATCGGCGGCCCGGCGATCATCCAGATGCGGAACGCGTCGTTCTAGGCGATGGTGGGAGTCCGGGACACCACAACCGGGCGTGAACTCGCCGCCCACGCGGCGATGGCGACGAACCCCTGGACGCGTTTCCGGGGCCTCATGCTCCGCCGGTCGCTGCCCCCGGGCGAGGGTCTCGTGATTCGCCCTTGCGGCTCCATCCACATGATGTTCATGTGGTTCAGCATCGACGCGGTGTTCTTCGACCGGGAGAACCGGGTGACGAAGGTGGCCAGCGGCGTCCGCCCATGGGTTGGGTTCGCCCTTGGAGGGAAGGGGGCGTGGGGCGTGGTGGAGCTGCCCAGGGGCGCGGCGGAGGGGACGGAACCCGGGCACGTCCTGGAGTTCGTCGAGGCCTAGACGAACGACCCCGGGAAGAGCAGGACGACGACTCCCCCGGCGGCGAGGTAGGGCCCGTAGCTGAAGACGGTGCGCGGGCGGCCTGCGAGGAGAAGGGCAAAGCTCGGCACGCCGGCGGCGATGGCCCCGAAGAGCAACGCAGTCATGACAGCGGGCCAGCCGCAGAGCAGTCCCATGAGGATGATGAGTTTGACGTCGCCGAGGCCGAAGGGCGTGTCCTTCACGCGGAGGACGGTCCCGACGAGCAGGCCGAGGGCGAACACGCCCGCCGAGACGGCGACGGCAAACCCGGCGCCGCCCCAGATCGCCCCAACGGAACGGTCCGGCCAGGCCCAGGAGAAGACCGCCGCGGCGACGATGGCCGGGTAGCTGAGCCGATTCGGGATGATTTTGCGGTCGAAGTCGGTCGCCGCGAGGACGACAAGGACGAAGGCGAAACCGGCGGTCAGTGCAGCCGGTCCGGCGTCGTAGTGGTCCGGGCGGAAGGCGAGGCCCCAGGCGGCCCCGGTCGCGAGCGCGCCGAAACCGCGGAGAAAGAGCCGCTTGCGGCCGGCGGCGGGAGACGAGCGATAGTGGGACTGCTGGTAGAGACGGTGCTGCTCGCCGACAGCCAACCAACCGGCGGCCAGCCCCGCCCAGGCGGCGATGATGGTGACCATGATGCTCATCCGCCGCACTATCACCGGCGGAGCCGCTAGTCTCAAGCCGTGCCCGGTCGGGCGCGCGGCGCTACACTCCCCTTCATCCTTTGTCCCGAGGCCTGCCGCCGGTGCCAACTTCGATCGACTGGGAAAGCGTGACACGGGAAGCGACGGTGCTCCTGCAGGAGTACGTCCGTATCGACACGTCAAACCCGCCGGGAAATGAGGCGAAGGCGGTCGAATGGCTGGGCCAGGTCCTGGCGGCCGAGGGGATAGCCTTCGAGACGGCGGAATCGGCGCCCGGGCGTTCGAACCTGATCGCGCGGATGGGGCCGCCGGCGGACGCCGTGTGTTTGCTGAACCACACGGACGTGGTCCCGGTGGAGCGCGAGTACTGGAATCGCGACCCTTTCGGCGGGGAGCTTGCGGACGGCTTCGTCTACGGGCGGGGCACGCTCGACATGAAGGGCATGGGCATCATCGAGCTCCTTACCTTCGTGCTGCTGAAGCGGCGCGGGGTGGCTCTGCGGCGGGGCATCATCTTTCTCGCAGCGGCCGACGAAGAGGCTGGGAGCGCCTATGGCGTGTCGTGGATCGAAAAGCACCGGCCGGAGTGGCTCGCCTGCGGGCTGGTCATCAACGAAGGCGCCTATGGGCTCACGGGCATTGGAGGGCGCGACACGCCGCTCTTCCAGATCGCACCCAGTGAGAAGGTGCCGTTCTGGCTCCAGCTGACCGTTCGCGGCCGGCCGGGGCACGGCTCGGTGCCGCACGGCGACAACTGTGCCGAACACCTGGTGCGGGCGCTCGACCGCGTCGCCGGGTGGACACAGGAGCTCCGGCCGACACCGCTCATGCTGGCCCACGTGGAAGCGATGAACGCCGCCGGCGCGATGAGCACCTCCGGCGTGGCCGACATCCTCAAGGCGGCGGAACGGAGCCCGGCCCTGCGCGCCCGGATTTCGAACACGATCTCGCTGACGACGATGAACACGGGCATCAAGGTCAACGTCATCCCGGCGGTGGCGACGGCGACGCTGGACTGCCGCTTGCTCCCCGATGTGGACCCGGACGGGTTCCTCGCGGAACTGAAGCGGGTGATTGACGACGATCGTGTGACGATCGAGGTCCTGAACCGGTTCGAAGGCGGGGAATCGCCGCTGGAGTCAGAGTTCGCACGGGTGGTCCGCGAGGTTGTCGCGGACATGGTGGAGGGTTCGCAGGTTGTGCCTGAACTGACAAGCGGGTTCACGGATTCGCGGATCTACCGGTCGCGTGGGGTACCCGCCTACGGGTTCGTCCCGTGCCTGGTGCAGCCGGAAGACCTGGCGGGCGTCCACGGCCACAACGAGCGGCTGAGCGTCGACAATCTGCGCCTGGGCATCCAGGTGCTGTATGAAGTGGTCCGGAGGTTGTGCGCGGCATGAGCGACTACATTGCGTGGCTGGACTCGGGCGAGAGCGTGGCCCCAGCGCGGATCGGCGGGAAGGGCGCAAGCCTGGCGCGGCTGGGGGCCGCCGGCTTCCCGGTGCCGCCGGGATTCGCTGTGACGGTGGAGGCGTACCGCGTCTTCCATGAAGCCTACGGGCTGACCGGCGCGCTCGAACCACTACTCTCCCTGGCGGGGCGCCCGACGCCCGCACAGGTGCGCGAGGCCTGCGCGCCCATCCTCGCGAAGCTCGAGGCGTCGCGGCTGCCGGGTGCGCTGGGAGAAGCCTTGGAGGCGGCGTACGCGGCACTCCAGGAGCGCACGGGGGCCGACGCGACCTTCGCGGTGCGCTCCAGCGGGGTGAGCGAAGACGGTGGGGCGGCGAGCTTCGCGGGGCTCTACGAGAGCTACATCAACCTCACCGGGGCCGAGGCTGTTGCCGACGCGGTCGTGCGCTGCTACCGCTGCCTGTGGGAGCCCCGTGCGGCGCACTATCGCGCGATCAAGGGGATCGACCACAGCGCGGAGGCGATGGCGACGGTGGTCATGCAGACGGTGCGGAGCGCGGTCAGCGGCGTGGCGTTCACCCTGAACCCGGTTACCGGGGCGCGGGACGAGGTGCTGATCAACGCGTCCTGGGGGCTGGGCGAGGCGATCGTCTCCGGGATGGTGACGCCAGACAATTATGTCGCGCGGAAAGACGGGGCCATCGTCCAGAAGGACGTGATGGACAAGCACATCCGGGTCGTGCCGTCGGCGGACGGGACGGTGCAGGAGCCGACGCCACCCGCCCTCGCGGCGGCGCCGGCGCTGACGGACGACGAGATCAGCGTCGTTGCACGAAGCGCGGCGGCGGTAGAGGACCACTACGGCGTGCCGATGGACATCGAGTTCGCCTTCGACGACAGCGGACGGTTCTACCTGCTCCAGGCGCGGCCGATCACGACGCTCTGAGGCCCTCACCCCTGGCCCCTCTCCACCTTTCGTTGGAGAGGGGGAGGCCGCAGTCGCGAGGGTGAAAATGCCGGCCGGCGCGGGAACGGGGCTAGGCGATGAGGCCGGCGAGCTGGAGGAGGAGGAGGGCGGTTTCGTCCTCGTCGAGGGTGGCGTTGATGTCCTGACCGAGGGCGAAGAACCAGTGCTGGACGAGTTCGCGGGTGGCCGGTTCGACTTCGGCGCCCTGGCTGGACCGGCTGACGAGCGGGGAGACTGGCCGGCCAAGTTCCTCGACGAGCTTTTCGCCGCGGAGGATAGCGACGGCTTCGATGAGGTGGGCGGCGGTCACGGTGGACGCACCGAGGTAGCTCGAAACCGCGCTGCCCGTGGTCAGGATGTCGGCGAAACGGATGGGACCGGGGGAGTCGCTCACGCTTCGCGGACGGCCTTTTCGAGGGCGACGGTGGCTTCGGCGTAACTGGTGCCGGGTTCGAAGCGGACCGGTTCGCCGATGGAGACGCGGACGCGGGCGCGGGGATGGGGAAGCCACTTGCCTTCGTAGAAGCCGGGCCGGAGGACGTCGATCCGCATGGGCAGGACGGGGACGCCGGTCTCGACGGCGAGGAGGCCGGTGCCGCTCTTGAAGGGCTCCATCGGGCCAATCACCGTGAGCTTTCCCTCGGGGAAGATGAGGACGTTCCAGCCCTCGTCCAGCATCTTTGCCACATACTCGAGGCTTTCGCGAACGCCGCTGCCTTCCTTCGCGAAGGGGAAAGCGTTGCCGAGAAGGCTGGCGCCAAACCCGCGGATGCGGTTTCCAAATATGTCGCTGGCGGCGGCGGCGATGGCGACGCGCTGGCGGAAGCCGTGGGGCATGGTCCGCAAGAGCATCGCCTGGTCCAGGTGCATGTTGTGGTTGCTGATGATGAGGCAGGGTTCGTCGAGGTCGCGGAAGCGGGCGCGGCCACGCGTCTCAACACGATAGCCGAGGCGGAGCATCGGGAAGACCACGCAGGTCATCAACCCCCGGCGCAGCAAGCGGACGAGCCGCCAGCGGGGCCAGGTCGGGAACTTGCGGACCTTTGGCTTTCGGGCGCCCTTCTCCACCATGGCGCGCAGCTCGGCGACGGTGGTCCGCGGGCCAATCTCGGTGTCGTCGACGAAGACGCCGAGCTCCTCTTCGATCGCCGAGAGCAGTTCCACCCGCCCGAGGGAGTCGAGCCCGAGGTCGGAACCGAGGTCATGCTCCTCGGCGATCTGGCCGTCCTGGCGGCTGCATTGGGCAATCAGGCGATGGAGGGGGTCGCTGTCGGGGGCGGCGGGCGCCGGCTGGCGGCTGGTGATGTTGTCGCGGAGGTAGTCGAGGACGAGGTTGCGGCGGACCTTCAGGGTGTGGGTGCGGGGGAAGTCCTCGTCCGGCCAGGGTGTGTAGCCGAGGATCTGCTGGCGGTCGTCGAGGGTGGCGTTGGCACCACGGACGGCGGCGGCGCCAGTCCCCGGCGTGGCTTCGAGAATGGCGGCGTGGAGACGAACGTCGCCACCCTGTTCGAGGCCGACAACGACGGCGTCGGTGACGCCAGGCTGGTGGCGGAGGGCTTCTTCGATGTCTTCCGGATAGACGTTCTGTCCGTCGGCAAGGACGATGAGGTCCTTCTTGCGGCCTTTGAGGTAGAGGTAGCCGTCTTCCATGTAGCCGAGATCGCCGGTGCGATACCAGCCGTCGTCGAAGGCGGCGGCCGTGGCGGCTTCGTTCTTCCAGTAGCCGGAAAACACGTTGGGGCCGCGGGTCTGGACCTCGCCGTCGGGCGCAATCCGGACCTCCTGGCGGGGGAGCACCTTGCCGACGCTACGGATGCGGCGGTCGTCGCTGGGGTTGGCGCTGATGATGGGGGAGCATTCGGTGGCGCCGTAGCCCTCGACGACGGCGACCCCCATCGCTTCCCATTTGACCTGGACATCGGGATCGAGCGCAGCGCCGCCGCTGACGAAAATCTCGAGCTTGCCCCCGAGGCGGTGGAGAACGCTCCGGAAGAGGACCCGGCGAGCGCGGAAGGGGAGACGGAGCGCCAGCTTTCGGAGTCGGTTGAGCAGCCCTATCCGCCCGGTGGCGGTGGCTTCCCGCTCGATCCCGTTCATGAGCAGCGCGAGCAGCTGGGGAACGCCCATGATGAAGGTCGGCTTCCACTCCTGCATGGTGCGGAGCAGGGCGGCGGGCTGGCGGCTCGTCGGGAAGCAGACGGCCGCGCCGGCCTGGATGGCAGCGAAACAGCCGCCGATCTGCTCGAACATGTGGCTGAGCGGCAGGAGGGAGAGCATTCGCGTGTTGGCGGAGATGTCGATGACGGCGAGGCCGGCGTCGACGTTGGCGGCGATGTTGCCGTGACTGAGCATCACGCCCTTGGGGTCGCCGGTGGTGCCGGAGGTGAAGATGATCTCGGCGAGGGTGCCGGGCGTGACCGGCGCCGGCGTGACGAGGCCGTCGAGGGGGAGCTTAAGGGTTTCGAGTTCGAGGGTGGGGATCTCCAGTTCACGGAGGACGGGACCCTGGGGACGGCCCGCGAAGGCGAGGACGGGCTCGGTCTGGGCGACCACGCGTTCGACGAATTCGCGTGAGCTGCGCACGTCCAGGGGGACGACCACCGCCCCGGCGAGGAACGACCCGAACATCGCCGCGACCCAGTCGGGCTGGTTGGCGGCCCAGATGACGACGCGGTCGCCGGGGACGACGCGGCGCTCCTGGAGCAGGCGGGCGAAGGCGTGGGAGCGGCGTTCGAGGTCGGAGTAGCTGAGGCGGACGGTGCGGACCCCGGCGCGCATGACGAGCGCTGGCCGGGGGCCGAACTGGCGGGCGGACGCTTCGAGAAGGGCCGTTAGCGTCTCGGCCACGGTTAGCCTGCCAGCCCGCGGGCGAACTCCCGCACCTGTTGGTCGGCCCCGGTGAGGATGGGGCGGAAGTGGCTGAAACAGAGCGTTTCGAAGTCGAGGGCGGCGAGCTTTCGCACCGACTGGGTGGCCTCTTCCATGTCCTGGGTGAAGAGGCGGCTGGGGAGCATCAGCCGGCCGAACTTGTACTGCATGGCATCGCCGACGAGGAGGGCGCCGCGTTCGGGGAAGTAGATCGAGATGCTGCCGGCGGTGTGGCCGGGGGCATGGACGACGCGCATGCCGCCAAGCCCGGGAAGCTCGTCGCCATCGTTGAGGTGGACGTCGACGCGGGCCGCCCCGGGGTCGTTCCGGGAGAGCCACGGTTCGCAGATCTTCGCGAGCAGCGGGTGCTGGAACGGGTTTGGGAGGGGGTCATCGCTGGCCACGTGGGGAGCCTCGGCGAGGTGCACGCCCGTCCGCGCGGGGATGAAGGCCTGGAGTTCCGGGAGACCGCCGACGTGGTCGAGGTGGTAGTGGGTGATGAGGATGTGGGAGATCTCTTCCGGCGAGCGCCCGAGTTCGCGGAGGGCAGTGAGGATGCGGGCGCCGGAACCGGGGTTGCCCGTGTCGATGAGCGTGATTTCGGGGCCGTCGACGACGAGGTAGGCGCGAGAACCGCGGGTGCGGACCTGGTAGAGGCCGGGCAGGACTTCGCGCGCGGTGCGGAAGGGATCTGGCTTGAGTTCGTCCCAGCGCTCGGCCCAGGGGGGCAGCGGGCGTGTCACCGGCGTGCGAGGCTTGCGCTGGGACGTGCGTG
The DNA here is from genome assembly GCA_016234445.1 of Chloroflexota bacterium. GTDB lineage: Bacteria > Chloroflexota > Dehalococcoidia > Tepidiformales > Tepidiformaceae. Next base: position 93,853 of record JACRBT010000019.1, read on the forward strand.
GCATCGAAGTCAACGATACAGGATCGGCGCTGCTGGTTGCTTGCCGAGCGGGTGGAGGTCGCGGACAATGCCAGCATTAGCAACGAGAAAAGCAGGATCGACGTACATGGCGATTAACCTGGGTGACAGTGCCCACGAAGCAGCCTGGCGGAAGGAAGTCCGCAAGTTCATCGACGCCGAGGTGCCGGCGGCACTGAAGTCGCCTTCCGAGGGAGACGGCGAGGGCGGGCTTTTCGCCCGCTTCGGGGCGATGAAGGAATGGCGGGAGAAAGTCGCCGCCAAGGGCTGGATTGCCCCCTCCTGGCCGAAGAAGTATGGCGGCGCCGACATGTCGGTGGTCGACCAGTTCGTCATGAACGAGGAGTTCGCGGAAGCGGGCGTCCCCGGGAACATCGGTGGCTTCGGCGTGATGATGATCGGGCCGACCATCATCGAACACGGGACCGAGGACCAGAAGCAGGAGCACCTCACCAAGATCCTCAAGGGCGAAGTCATCTGGTGCCAGGGCTACAGCGAACCGGGCGCCGGCTCGGACCTTGCCAGCCTCCAGACCCGCGCGGTCCGTGACGGCGACGACTACGTGATCAACGGCCAGAAGATCTGGACCACGGGCGCGCAGTTCGCCGACATGATGTACATGCTCGTGCGGACGGACCCCGATGCGCCCAAGCATCGTGGCATCACTTACCTGCTGGTCGACATGCACCACCCGGGCGTGACCGTACGGCCGCTGACGACGCTGGCGGGGACACAGACCTTCAACGAAGTCTTCTTCGAAGACGTGCGCGTACCCGTCCGCAACCGGATTGGCGAAGAGAACCGGGGCTGGTACGTCGGGACGACGACGCTGGACTTCGAACGAAGCTCCATCGGCACGGCCGTCGGCGTGCGGAAGCAGCTCGAAGGGCTCATCCGCCAGGGCAAGCAGGGCACGGTGGCGTCGTTCGACCGCAACCCGGCGGTGAAGCGCGAATTCGTCGACCGCTGGATCGAATGCGAAGTCGCCAAGATGCTCAGCTACCGGGTCGTTAGCATGCAGGTCCGGGGGCTGATCCCGAACTACGAGGCGAGCATGTGCAAGCTCTTCAGCAGCGAGCTCGGGCAGCGGATCGCGAACCTCTCGATGCACCTCTACGGGATGCACGGGAACGTCCGGAACCGGGCCAGCATGGGCTACATGCAGGCCGTGAGCTCGACGATCGCCGGCGGCACCACGGAAGTGCAGAAGGGCATCATCGCCACCCGCGGCCTGGGGCTGCCCCGGGGGTAAGCGGCACACCGCAGCACGACCACCCGAGGGGGCTGCCGCGAAGGCCGCCCCCTCTTTCGTTTCCATCCATCAACGGAGCCGCGACATGATCATCGCCGACCTGAACAACGTCGCCCGCGTCCACGGGAGCCGGACCGTGTTCAGCGGGCTTTCGTGGTCGCTCCAGGACGGCGAACGGATCGGGCTGGTGGGGCCGAACGGCGTCGGGAAGTCGACCCTGCTGAAGCTGGCGGCCGGGGTCGAACGGCCGGACGCTGGCGTCATCGCGTTCCGGCGGGGGGCGAAGGTCGCCTACCTGGCGCAAGAGTACGCCGGGGAGGCGGGAAGGGGGGCGTTGGCCGAGCTGCTGGCTGCCCGCGACGACCTGGCGGTGGTCGAGGCGCGGCTGGCGGCGGTCGCCCGCGAGATGACCGCGGCCGGGAACGACGACGGTGCTTTCGAGCGCCTTCTGGCCGAACAGGAGCGGCTCCTGGCGGAGTTCGATTCCCTCGGCGGCCCGATGGTTGAGAACCGGGCGAAAGGGCTGCTTCGGTCGCTGGGGCTGACCGACGAGACCTGGGCCCAGCCGATGGAGACCCTGAGCGGCGGCCAGCGGAAGCTCGTCGGCCTGGCCCGCTGCCTGCTGACGGAGCCGGACCTCCTGCTGCTGGACGAACCGGACAACCACCTCGACCTCGCCGGGAAAGAGCGGCTGGAGCGAGTGATCCGCGACTTCGATGGCGCCGTTGTCGTGATTTCGCACGACCGCTACCTGCTGGACGAGACGGTGACCACGGTCCTGGAGATGGAGCCGGCCAGGGATTCCGGGGCGCGCTTGCTGCGGTGGGAGGGGAACTACTCGGCCTACGCGACCCAGAAGGAACTGGCGCTGCTCCGGCAGCAGCAGAACTACGTGGCCCAGCAGAAGGAGATCGCGCGGCTGGAAGAGGCGGTGGCGCGGTTCAAGCTCTGGGCGAGCATCGTCATCGACGAGCGCCACATCAAACAGGCGCGGAACAAGCAGCGCCAGATCGACCGCATGGACAAGGTCGAACGGCCGGTGCTGGAGCGGCGGAAGATGTCGTTGTTGTTCCATCCGCGGGCGCGGGGCGGGGCGAAGGCGGTGGAACTGCGGGGCGTGAGCAAGGCCTACGGCGAGAAGATCGTCCTGTTGGGGGCGACGGCCACCGTTATGTCGGGCGAACGCATCGGGATCGTCGGCAGGAACGGCGCGGGAAAGTCGGTGTTGCTGCGGCTGGTGCTGGGCGAAGAACGGCCCGACGACGGCGTCGCCTGGGTGGGCCCGAGTATCGAACTGGGGCGATATGCGCAGCAGCACGAGACGCTGGACATGCGCCAGACGGCGATCGAGGCAATCCGCGCGGTGCGGCCGATGTTCGAAGGCGAGGCCGTCTCGCAGCTGGGGCGGTTCCTGATCCCCTACACCTCCGCGCAGCTCCCGATCGAGCGGCTGAGCGGCGGCGAGAAGAGCCGTGTGCAGCTCTGCCGGCTCATGCTCAGCGGGGCAAACTGCCTGGTGCTGGACGAACCCACGAACAACCTCGACATCGCCTCGGCGGAGGTGCTCGAAGGGGCGCTCGATTCGTTCGCGGGGACGGTGATCGTGGTCTCCCACGACCGCTATTTCCTCGACCGGATCGCCGACCGGATCTTCGAGATCGAGGACGGGGACCTGCGAGTCTTCGAGGGCGGCTACAGCTACTACGCGGAGCAGAAGCGCGCGCCGGCCGTCCCGGAACCCGTCGCCGCGACGCAGGCGAAGGGGTCGCGCCAGGGTCGCCGTTAGCTACCGGCGCCGAGGATCCAGCCTTCGAGATTGGGCTTCACGCGGACGTCCACGAGTTCGACCCGCACCCCGGCGAAGCCGTTCAGGTAGGCGAAGCTGCGGAGCGTGCCGTCCGGGGCGAGGTTCGCGGCTTCGATCTGCATCCCCAGCTTTTCGAGGCGGGCGGTCTCGGCGGCGAGGTCATCGACGTAGAGCCCGACGTGATGGAGGCCTATCCCCTGGTCGGGCGCCCAGATGGTGTCGGGCGGGCCTTCGATGACTTCGAACCACGGTGGTCCCTCGCGCGAAAAGGCGACCCGGGCCGAGGCTTCGACGATGCGCGAATCCATCCGGACGCGGACGTTAAGGGTACGGACCTCGCTCCAGGTGAAGCCCATCTGCTCCCCGAGTTCGTCGAGGGCGCGGTCAAGCACCGGGACGGTTACGCCGATGTGGTAGATCTGGCTGAGGTCGAGCATGGCCTGTTCCTGTCAGGCCGCCGTGCGGGAGCCGAACGGCCAGAGCCGACGGCGCCGTTTGGGCGATGCCTCCTTGCGTTCGGGGCCCGCAAAGCCCCGGCCGCAGCCCTGGCAATAAGCGTAGACGTTGAGGTTTTCGCGGCCGCACCAGGGGCAGGTTCTCATTCGAATCCTCCGGGGAGCCCCGGCGCGGAAGATGCCGGCCGGGAGGGAATAGGGCTATTATCGCCTACTTGAACTTGCGGGCTCCAAGGATGGGCCAGCGGTCGACGACGACGCCGCCGCGGGTAACGTTGTACCAGTCGTGGAGGTTGAGGGTGGTGTCGCCGTGGCTGGGGATGACCTCGATCTTCTGACCTGGACGGAGCGAAGCGAGGCCCTCGCCGGTGAGGTGGGCGTGCTCTTCGGAGAGGCGGGCGACCTTGACAGTGCCGTCGCGCGACATCGGCGGGCCGAACTCGTTCGTGAGCGACTTCATGCCCGCGTCGCAGACGGCGTAGCGCTCCTTCACGGAGAGGACGGTGGTGAGCAGGGTGAGGGCGCAGTCGAACTTGCCGGGCATGACCTCCTGGTAGCGGCCGTCCATGAAGACGTAGCTCCCCGCCTGGACCTCGGTGACCCCTGGCCAGCTGCCGGAGAGGTCGAAGGTGCCAGTGCCCCCGACAGAGACGATCTCGGGCGGGAGTCCGGCCTCGGCGAGCGCTTCGGCGTGCTGGTTGACGATGGCGAGGGCGGACGACCCCTTCTCCCGGCGCTCGGCTTCTTCCGGGAGGAGGACGGCGTGACCTTCGTAGCCCATGATCCCGCGGTAGCGGATGCCGTTCTCTTCGAGCATGCGCGCCAGGGCGACGGTGTCCTTCGGGTCGGTCGTACCGCAGCGGTGCATGCCGCTGTCGACTTCGATGATGGCGGCCGGGTGCTGGCCCGAGCGGCGGGCGCCATCGGCGAGTTCGCGGATGTTGAATTCGGATTCGACGGCGATGGTGACATCGGCGCCGCGGGCGAGCATGGCCATCAGCCGGTCGATCTTGAGGGGGCCGACGACCTGGTTCGCCATGAGGATTGGGCCGAGGCCGGCGTCGACGAGGACCTCTGCCTCTCCCAGCTTCGCGACGGTGATGCCGATGGCGCCGGCGGCAAGCTGGCGGCGGGCGACCTCCGGGGTCTTCGGGGTCTTGAAGTGGGGGCGGAGCTTCGCCGGTTTGCCTTCGAAGAACGCGGCCATCCGGGCGATGTTCGATTCGACCACGTCAAGGTCGAGGAGGAGGCAGGGGGTGTCGAGGTCGTCGTACATGGGAGAGAGGCTACGCCCGTCTCAGGCGCCGAGCCAGTGCCAGGTGCGCTGCTTGCCGACGCGGACGACGCGGCCGGCGGTAGGCTCGGGGAAGTGGCCGCCGATGACGACCAGGCCCTCCGCTTCCACCCGTTCGACCAGCGCCCGGCGGGAGGCGGCGGAGAGCACGGGGTCGGAGTCGAAGGGCGGGCTCAGATCCGGGTTCTCCATCTCAGCGGGATGGTGGGCGGCGTCGCCGGTGATGACGCCACCTTCGCCGCCGTCCAAGACGAGGACGCTGACGTGCCCGGGCGTGTGACCGGGGGTGGGTAGCAGGCTGATCCCGGGCGCGACGACGTGGTCATCGGGCACGAGTTCGAGGTGGCCGGAGCGTTCGAGGGGGCGGACACACCGGGCGACGGTGCTGTCGCTGGTGGCTGACCAGAAGGCCCACTCCGTCCGGCTGACGACGTATCTGGCGTTGGGAAACAGGGGTCGCGGTTCGTCGCCGACGGTTACGTTCCAGCCGATGTGGTCGGAGTGGAGGTGGGTGGAGACGACGGTGTCGACGGTCGCGGGGTCGATGGCGGCGGCCGTGAGGGCGGCGGGCAGGAGTCCGCAGGTGCCGCCGAATCCGAACCGGCCAAGCGATCCGAGGTCGGCGCCGATGCCGGTGTCGACGAGGATGGTGCGGCCGGCGGCGCGGACGAGGAACGTGGTCAGGGGCGCGGAGATGGCTTCGCCCTTGATGCCGCCGTGGCGGGCGAAAGCCGCGGCGTCGGCACCGGGGAACATCCGCGCGAAGGGCAGGAAGAGTTCGCCATCGGAGACAGCGTCGACGGTGATGGAGCCGAAGGTCAGCGTCTGCATGGGGCCTCCCCGGGGATGGGTGGCATCTTACCGGGGATCAGACTTCCATGGCGGCGAACTTGGCGCGCTTGGTGGCGCGGGCGCGGAGGTTCGGGTTGAGTTCGGCCTTGCGGATGCGGACCGACTTCGGCGTGACCTCAACAAGCTCGTCCACGGTGATCAGCGACAGGCTGCGTTCCAGGCTCGGAGGCGAGGGCGGGACGAGCTTCACGGCGATGTCGCTGGTGGAGCTGCGGATGTTCGTCAGCTGCTTGGCGCGGCAGACATTGACGTCGAGGTCGTTCTCCTTGGCGTGGAGGCCGACGACCATGCCGCCGTAGACGTCGATGCCGGGCTCGATGAAGAGCTGGCCGCGCTCCTGGGCGTTGGCGATGCCGAAGCTGAGGGCGGTGCCGCTTTCGGCCGCCACGAGGGCGCCGCTGCGGGAACGCTGGATGTCGCCGGCCCAGGGGCGGTAGCCGAGGTATTCGGTGTTCATGATCCCCTCGCCCGCGGTGCCGCTGATGAAGGTGTCGCGGAAGCCGATGAGGCCGCGGGTGGGAATGTCGAATTCGAGGCGGACGTCGGCGTCGTGGTCGCTGTGCATGCCGATGAGCTGGGCGCGGCGGCCGGAGAGGGTTTCGATGAGGAAGCCGGTAGCCGTGCCGGGAGCCTCGGTGTAGAGCCGCTCGAACGGCTCTTCGAGGCCGCGGACGCCCTGGCGGAGGATCACTTCCGGCCGGGTGACCGCGAATTCGTAGCCTTCGCGGCGCATGGTCTCGATAAGGATGGCCAGGTGCAGTTCGCCGCGGCCGCTGACGATGAAGGCGTCGGCAGTCTCGCCTTCGTCGACGCGGAGGGAGACGTTGGTTTCGACTTCGCGGAAAAGGCGTTCGCGAAGCTGGCGGCTCGTGACGAACTTGCCTTCGCGGCCGGCGAAGGGCGAGTCGTTGACCTTGAAGGTCATCTTGAGGGTGGGCTGCTCGATGGAGATGGCGGGGAGCGGCTCCGTCACCTCGGGGCTGGCGATGGTTTCGCCGATAAGGATGTCGCCGATGCCAGTGATGGCGACGATGTCGCCGGCGCTTGCCTCGGCGAGCTCGACGCGGCCGAGGCCCTGGAAGCCGAAGACCTGGGCGATGCGGTGGTTCGAGACCGTGCGGTCGTGGGTGAAGCGGACGACCTGGTCGCCCGGGTGGACGGAGCCGTCCGTGATCCGGCCGACGGCGGTGCGACCGCGGTAGCTGTCGTACTGGAGGGTCGTCACGACCATGCGGAAGGGGGCGGCGAGGTTCGCGAGCGGCGGCGGCGTGGATTCGAGGATGGCTTCGAAGAGGGGTTCCATGCTGGTGCCGGGGACGCCGGCGTCGCGGGAGGCATAGCCGTCGCGGGCGTTGGCGTAGATGACGGGGAACTCCAGCTGGTGGTCGGCGGTGGCAAGGTCGAGAAAGAGGTCGGAGGTTTCGTGGACGACCTCTTCGATCCGGGCGTTGGGGCGGTCGATCTTGTTGACGACGACGATGGCGTGGAGGCCGAGTTCGAAGGCCTTGCGGAGGACGAACTTGGTCTGGGGCATGGGGCCTTCGACGGCGTCGACGAGGAGGAGGCAGCCATCGGCCATGTTGAGGACGCGTTCGACTTCACCGCCGAAATCGGCGTGGCCGGGGGTGTCGATGATGTTAATGCGGACGCCGCGGTATTCGATGGCGGCGTTCTTGGCCATGATGGTGATGCCCTTCTCGCGTTCGAGGGGGTTGCTGTCGAGGATGAGGGAACCGACGTGTTCGTTCTCGCGGAAGACATGGGCCTGCTTGAGGAGCGCATCGACAAGCGTGGTCTTCCCATGGTCGACGTGGGCGATGATGGCGATGTTGCGGATGTCTTCGCGGCGAGAGGGCATGAATTGAGGTTATAGGGGGAAGTTGTTAGGGGTTAGGGGGTGGGGGTGGGGCATCGTGTGCAAGGCGGAGAGACGCCGCTCCTTTCCAGTCGCGGTACGGATAGACGGGGGGCGGCGCGGGCGACCGGGGCGGCAACTCGGGAGGAACCGGGACTGTGCGGGCTCCTGCCGCTGTTGTACAGTGATCCTGTACGGAGGGCTGATCATGGGCACCACACGGGAGACGACTTACACCTTCGCCCGGGACAACTTCGCGGCGCTGTGGGACGAAGTCACCTCAAGCCGCGACGCCGTTGTCATCAAGCGAAAGGGGGCGGAGCCCGTGGCGCTGATCGCGGCGGATGAGCTCTCCAGCCTGCTCGAAACGGCGTACCTGCTCGGCAGCCCGGCCAACGCCCGCCGCCTTCTCGCGGCGCTTCAGCGTTCCGAAACGGGGGAGGCAACCCGGATGACGCTGGCGCAGCTTCGCGTGGAAACCGGGTTCAGCCAGGAACCCCGGTAGTTCCTCGTTGCGCGAGGCCGCCTTCGACCGCGACTTCATCGAAGACCTTCGCTACTGGGTCGCCACCGACCGGAAGGTGGCGCTTCGCGCACTGGCCCTGGTGGAAGAAGTGTTGCGCGACCCGTTTGCGGGCATCGGGAAGCCGGAGCCGCTCCGTTATCTCGCTTCCGACACGTGGTCCCGGCGGCTGACGCAGCGGGATCGGGTGGTTTACCGTGTCTTCGCCGACCGGATCGTCTTCCTTCAGTGCCGGTTCCATTACGAGTAAGCCGGAGGCGCCGGCCAGCGGGACCCGCATGGCGTTTTCGGGCGGGACGCCGCACACTGGAATGACAGAGCCCTTTGTGGTGGAGGCCCCATGAGCAGCAGTTTCGACTTGATCCAGGACATCATCGCGGGCAAGCGGCCGGACGCCGAGCTCGTCCGCCCGAGCGACATTATGCCGTTCGTCATCGAGTCCGACGGGCGGCGGGAGCGGGCCTACGACATCTACTCGCTGCTGCTGAAGGAGCGCATCGTCTTCCTGGGGACGCCGATCGACGCGATGATCGCGAACGTCATCATCGCCCAGCTGCTCTACCTCGCCCGCGAAGACGACGACAAGGACATCATGATGTACATCAACTGCCCCGGCGGGAGCGTGACCGCGGGGCTGGCGATCTACGACACGATGAACCTGATCCGGCCGAACGTCTCGACCGTCTGCATTGGCCTGGCAGCGAGCATGGGCACCGTGCTCCTGACGTCGGGGACGAAGGGAAAGCGTTATGCGCTCCCGAATTCGACCATCCACCTCCACCAGGTGCTTGGCGGGGCGCAGGGGCAGGCCCGCGACATCGAGATCCAGGCGCGCGAGACCATCCGGCTCCAGAAGGTGCTGCGCGGGATCATCGCCTCGACGACGGGCCAGCCGATGGACCGGATCGAGCATGACACCGACCGCGACTTCTGGCTGGACCCGCCATCGGCGAAAGACTACGGGCTGGTCGACGAGATCCTGGAGAAGGGCGCCAGGGGAGCACTCGCAGCCGCCCAGAACGGCAAGGGGTAGAGCCCCCCGCCCGTCAGGGGACTTTCACCGTCCCCAGGGTGGCCGTTGAGAGCGTGCCACTGAGGAGCAGGGCGTCTGAGGCCCCGGCGCCGTACGACGACGTCTCGCCGGCGATGTAGAGCGTGTCGCCGTGGAGGGCGAGGCCGTGGGTCTCGTCGCTTTTCGCTCCGCCCCAGAGCCGTGACCACTGTTCCGTCCCGTCGGGCGAGTAGCGGATGACGACGATGTCGTTCATGCCGGCACCGTAGCTGTCGGTCTTGCCGGCGACGATGACCGCGCCGTCGTCAGCCACCTCGACGGCGCGCGTCGCCTCCCCCTTCGAGCCTCCCCACATGCGGTCCCAGGCGAGGTCGCCAGCTGCTGTGTACTTGCGCACGAAGATCTGGCCGTTCAAGAGCTGGAAGTCGACGCCGACGACATAGAGCCCGGAGGCGTCGCCGATCATGCCGTAGGCGTCCGAGCCGGCGGCCCCCCACTTGGTGTGCCAGAGATACTCGCCGTCGGTGCGGTCGAAGGCGACGAGGGCCGCCTGGCCTCCCAGCAGGCCGAGGAGCGCCGGTGGACCGTTGTACTTGCCGGCAACGTAGATGGTACTCGCGGTGACGACGATCTGACCGTTGGCTTCGTCCCAGCCGGCGGTGCCCCACGTCTTCATCCAGAGCAGCTGGCCGTCGAGGGAAAGCTTGCCCACGGCGATGTCGTTCGACATGCCGGGCATCGTCCTCCAGCCGGCGATGTAGATTCCGTCGGGGGTGATCACGAGTCCGTCGGTCTCGTCGTAGCCGGAGCCGGGTTCGCCGATCCACGACCATGCGAGGCTGCCGTCGGTCATGTTGTAGGCGAGGACCGCCATGTCGGCGGAGTTCACGTCGAAGCTCGTGTCGGAGCGGCCGGCCACGTAGACGTGGGGTTCGTTGACGACGACTACGTAGGACTGGTCGTTCCCGGCCCGGCCCCAGGGCGCCGACTTCCAGAGCTGCTTGCCGTTGGCGTCGAACTTGTAGAGGTAGATGTCGGAGAGGGTGCCCGGGGCGGTTTCGTAAGTGGCGAGGTAGACGTTGCCGAGGGCGTCGGTGTCCACGCCCCACGCCTTGTCCGTGGTCGTCCCGCCGCGGGTGAGGAACCAGGGGGTGGCGATGGGCGCGTCGCGGGCGAGAAGGGGGAGGTAGGCGCGCGATGGCCCGGCGGGCGCCTCAGCGGCGGGACCGTGGAGTGGGACGAGGACACCCAGGCTGGGGAGGACCAGGAGCAGCACCAGCCACCGGATCCGCAGAGCGTGAAACACCCGCATCGCATCGACATGGTAACGCGCGCCCGGTCGTCCTGCGGCGCGAGGGGGCGGCCGAGCCGGGCGAGACAGTTCCAGGCGATGCGGCCATGGAGGGCCGCGGCTACCTTAGCGGGACAGCGCCCGCGACGGCGCGTGGATGCTGCAGGGACAGCCCGGCCGGTCAGGCCCGTAGCGGAGGAACTCGGGGGCGAGGTCGGCGCCATTCGGCCAGACGACGGTCCCCAGCTCCGGGTCGAACTTCACTTTCCGGAAGAGCCGCTTGTCCCGGAGAGGCTCGAAAAGTTCGCCACGGAGGTATTCGGAGAGGTCGACGGTGATGGTGGCGCCATCGGCAAAGCTGACGTCGATGCGATAGCCATCCACATAGGCCACGCCCGTGACAACCTCAGCCGCCGGGATGGATCCCGGGCCGACTAACTCAACGGCTCGATCTTCCTCAGTTGCTGACCGCTGCGCGCACGTTCCCAATTGTCCCTCAGCTCGTCCTGGTGGAGGCTCGCCCATTCGACCGCCAGGCCCAGCGCCCGTCGAGGCAACTGTCCCTGGGTCACCTGCAGCGATTCGACCGCCAGCGACGCTTCGTACTCAGCATACCGCACATGAAAGTGCGCAGGCCCGTGGTCGTTCGTGAACATGACGATGACGAGGCCGTAGAAGCGGCAGAGTTCTCCCACCGCTACCGCTTTTCGGGGGGGTGGATGCGGTCGGTGGCCATGTAGGGGCGAAGGACTTCGGGAACGGTGATGCTGCCGTCGGCTTCCTGATAGTTCTCCATCACCGAGATGAGCGCCCGGACCATCCCGAGGCCCGAGGCGTTGAGCATGTGCGGGTGGCGGGTGGGGCCGTCGGCCGTGGGGCGGTAGCGGATGTTGGCGCGACGGGCCTGGAAGTCGAGGCAGTTGGAGGCGGAGCTCACTTCGAGCCACTCGTTCACCCCGGGGGACCACATCTCGACGTCGAAGCCGCGCGTCGCCTTGAAGTCGATGTCGCCGCTACAGAGGTGGAGGACGCGGTAGGGGATGCCGAGCTTCGCCGGGAGCGACTTTGCCCGCTCGACCAGCGCCTGAAGTTCTGCCGCGCTCTGGTCCGGCTCGCAGTAGACGAACATCTCGACCTTTTCGAACTGATGCCCACGCTTAATGCCACGGACGTCGCGCCCGGCGCTCATCTTTTCTCGGCGGAAGCAGGGCGTGTGGGCGACCAGACGCATCGGCAGGGAACCCGGGGGCAGGATCTCGTCGCGGTAGAGGTTCACGAATGGCGCTTCGGCGGTGGGGATGAAGAAGTAGTCCTCTTCGCCGTCGAAGTAGAGGTTGTCGCGGAACTTGGGAAGGTGACCGGAGGCGAAAAGCGAGGCCTCGGAGACCATGTAGGGGAGGTAGCGTTCGCTGAAGCCCGCTTCGACGTGTTCGTTCAGGCACCACTGGATGAGGGAGCGATAGAGGCGCCCGACCTGGCCGGCGAGGACGTAGAAGCGCGAGCCGGACATCCGGGCACCGCGTTCCAGGTCGATGCCGCCAAGGATTTCGCCGAGTTCCCAGTGGGGCCGGGGCTGGAAGTCGAAGTGGCGCTTGTTGGATTCGTCGCGCTCGACCTCCACGTTCGAGCCGTCGTCGGGGCCGGGGGGCACAGCGGGGTCGACGATGTTGGGGACTTCGTACAGCTTCGCCTGGAGCTCGGTGTCGACAGCCTTGAGACGCGCTTCGAGGCCGCCGAGGCGGTCGCCGACCTCGCGCATGGCGGCGATCCGGGCCTCGCGGTCGGCGGACTCCTTCGCCGCGCCAATGGCCTTGCTGGCGGCGTTGCGCTCGGCGCGAAGGGCTTCGACCTGCTGGAGGAGTGCCCGGCGCTCTTCGTCCAGGGCGACGATCCGGTCCACCGGGGCCGAGGCGCCGCGGAGGAGGAGGTCGCGCTTCACGCGGTCGAGGTTTTCGCGGATGAACTGGACACTAAGCACGCGGGAACTCCGTGGCGGCGGCTATGGCGCGGATGCCGAGGAGCCGGACGTCTTCGGCAACCGGCACGAGCGTACCATCGGGGGAGGGGAGGGAAAACGCGGCGTCGAGGGCGGCGGGGTCGACCCAGCGGTGGATGCCGTGGGGGATCGCGGCTTCGAAGTCGACGGGGAACAGGGCGCGGGTGTAGTAGACGTGGTCGATGTGCTGGTGGAAGGGCTGGTCAGGGCGGACGATGTCCTCGATCAGGATGACGGCGGGGGGAGGAAGGACTTCGGGGCCGGCGCAGACGAGGAGGTCAGGCGGCGGGACAACGGCGACCGCGACGCCGCTCTCTTCGCGCGCTTCGCGAAGGGCCGCCTGGACGGGGTCTTCGTTGGGTTCGCAGTGGCCGCCGGGCGGGAGCCACATCCGGAGCTTGTGGTGCCAGAGGAGGAGCGTGTGGCCCCCGTGGACGACATAGGCCGTGGCGGTGTGGTGGCGCTCGAATGCGAATGGGCGGCCGGGGGGCACCGCGGTCAGTCCTTCAGGGACCGCAGCTGCGGGAAGAGGATGACTTCGCGGATGGTGGGTTGGCCGGTGAGGACCATGAGGAGCCGGTCGATGCCCATGCCGAAGCCGCCGGTTGGCGGCATGCCGTGCTCAAGGGCGAAGAGGAAGTCGTCGTCGACGAGCTCGACTTCGTCGTCGCCGGCAGCGCGGAGAGCAAGCTGTTCCTCGAAGCGGGCGCGCTGGTCGACGGGGTCGTTGAGCTCGGTGTAGGCGTTCCCGGCTTCGAATCCGCCGATGAACGCTTCGAAGCGTTCGACGAGGTGGGGGCTCCCGGGCTTGCGCTTGGCGAGGGGCGAGAGCTCGACCGGGTAGTCGAGGAGGAAGGTGGGCTGGATGAGGTTCGGTTCGACGTAGTGGGACATCGCTTCGTCCACGAGCTTGCCGAAGCCGGCCGCCGGCGCGACCTCAAGCCCGCGGCGTTCGAGTTCCGGGCGGAGGCGCTCGGCGGTCGGGAAGCCGTCGAGGTCCAGCTGGCCGTAGTGGCGGAGGGCGTCGTGGAAGGTGATTCGCTCCCAGGGTGGCGCGAGGTTGATCTCATTGCCGCGGAAGGAGCAGGTCATCGTGCCAAGGGCTTCTTCGGCGACGGTGCTGACCATGGTCTCGACCATCCGGGCGACGTGGTTGTAGTCGGCGTAGGCCTCGTAGGTTTCGAGCATGGTGAATTCGGGGTTGTACTTGAAGCCGAGGCCTTCGTTGCGGAAGATGCGCCCCATTTCGTAAACGCGGTCGAATCCGCCGACGACCAGGCGCTTGAGGTGGAGTTCGAGGCTGATGCGGAGGAAGCGGTCTTCGTCGAGTGCGTTGAAGTGGGTGACGAAGGGGCGAGCGGCGGCGCCACCGGCGGCTTCCTGGAGGATCGGCGTTTCAACCTCCATGAAGCCGCGTCCGTCGAGGAACCGCCGGATGCCGGAGACGACCCGGGAGCGGACGGTGAAGTTGCGGCGGGTGTCCTCGTTCGCCATCAGGTCGAGGTAGCGGAGGCGCTGGCGGAGTTCCATGTCGGCGAGGCCGTGGTACTTCTCCGGCGGCGCATGGAGGGCCTTCGCGAGCATGGTCCAGGTGGCGGCGCCGACGGTGGGCTGGCCGGTGCGGGTTCGCATCGGTTCGCCGTGGACGCCAATGAAGTCGCCGAGGTCGATGAGCCTGAGGGCCTCGTAGGCGACGTCGCCGAGCTGGTTCTGGCGGAGGAGGACCTGGATGCGGCCGGTTCCGTCGAGGAGGTCGACGAAGGTTGCCTTGCCCATGTCGCGGCGGGCTACGACGCGGCCGGCAACGTCCACGGGTGCCAGGTGGGTGTCGGTCTGGACGGGATCCGAGGCTTCGACGAGGGCGGTCACTTCGGCGGCGGTGTGGGTGCGAGTCGCGCGGGGAGGGTAGGGGTCGATGCCCATGGCCCGAAGCTGGTCGAGCTTCGCGAGGCGCTGGGCCATGAGTTCGTCCACCGTGACCTCCGGGAAATGCGGCGGGCCGCTGTTCGCGGCCCGGTGTTGTGCGACGGCGGGCGCGCCGTCAGTCGATCTTGAGGACCTTCACCTTGATGACGCCGCGGGGGACGTTGACGTCCACGGAGTCGCCGACGGCGCGGCCGAGGAGGGCGGCCCCGACGGGCGACTCGTTGGAGATGCGGCCCTGGGCGGCGTCGGCCTCGGGGGCGCCGACGATCTGATAGTGGCGGCGCTTGCCGTCCTGTTCGACTTCGACGCCGCTGCCGATGATGACGCGGCCGGCGTGGTGTGCCGTCGTCTCGTCGATAATCGTGGCCCGGCGGAGGATGTCCTCGAGGTCGAGGATCTTCCCTTCGACCCGGCCCTGTTCCATCTTGGCGTCGTCGTATTCGGCGTCGTTCTGGCTGGTGCCCTGTTCCTGGGCGTTGTGGATCCGTTCGGCGATGACGCGGCGCTGGGCGCGGAGATCGAGGAGCTCTTCTTCGAGCTTTGCCTTGCCTTCACGCGTGAGGGGAACTGGCTTGTCAGTCATGTCGTAACCTGAAAGAGTGCGCTCTTGGGACGAAAAAAATCGACTGGGGGTCGTGCCCCTCAGTCAGCGTTAGTATACCCACCGGGACGACCCGGCGGCAATTGAGCCCGCGAAGAGGAAGCTGTGGAACCCCCCAACGAAGAGCGCCCCCAGCCACAGCGCCGCGCGACGGACGGTCTTGACTGGGTGCGCGCAGGCTCACCGCCAGGCGGGGAGGCTGCTGAACCTGGAGTCATCGACCACCCGGCCCTCCCCGGCGGTGGCCTGGCGCCCGCCGTCCCGCCCGGGAAGCGAAGCGGCGGCTGGTGGCGGACAGTGGCGTTCGGGGCGCTGGCACTCCTGGGTGGCGTGATCGGGGGCGCCGCGGTAGCGATCCTGGCTGGCGACGATGACACAGAAACCCCGACGACCGGGGCGGATGCGGACAAGACGGTCCTCCTGACGGTGGAACAAACCGGCGCCGTCGTAGAGGTCGCTACCCGGGGACGCCAGAGCGTGGTGCGGATCGAAAGCACGCGCCGCGTCCCCGGCGGGACCACAGAGGATATCGGGAGCGGGGTCGTGATCGACCGGGATGGGCACATCCTCACGAACGCCCACGTCGTCCTCGGGACGGACAGCTTGAAGGTGATCCTGCCGGACGGGAGCGAACGCTCGGCGATCCTCGTGGGCCATGACTACCCCTTCACCGACGTCGCCGTGCTCCAGGTCGGACCGGTGGGGCTCACGCCGGTGACGGCGGGCGATTCCTCGGCGCTGGTGCTGGGGCAGACGGTGGTAGCCATCGGCAACCCGCTGGCGGAGTTCGACGGGTCGGTCAGCATCGGCGTGGTCAGCGGCCTCCTCCGGCGGCGGGTGTTCGACGGGGTCCGCCAGGACGACCTGATCCAAACGGACGCGGCGATCAACCCCGGAAACAGCGGCGGGGTGTTGCTGAACCTCCAGGGCCAGTTCGTGGGGATGCCCACGGCCGTCCTGCGCGCGACCCGGAACTATCAGTCGGTGGAAGGCATCGCCTTCGCCCTGCCGGCGAACCGCATACTTGAGATCGCAAGCCGGATCATCAGCACCGGGGCTTCGTACCCGCGACCGTCGGTCGATGCGAAGGTCGTGGACATCTCGCCGGACACGCTCGCGGTCTACCCCGGGTTGGCAGCGACTGAGGGAGGGCTTGTCACGAGCGTGGCGCCCGGCGGCGCGGCCGACCAGGCGGGGATGAGCGTCGGCGACATCGTCACCTCGGTCGGGGGGAAGCCGGTGGATCGCGACAACCCGTTCCTGAACGCCCTCCTTGGGATGGAGCCCGGGCAGGCGACAAAGGTTGTCCTCAACCGGAACGGCCGGATAATCGAAGTTGAGGTCAGACTTGGACGACGTAGTTAGCGCATTCTCATCGGGGCAGGGCGGGTCTCGTTGACCGGCAGGGGCGGGGCCGGCCCGCAGCTCCCGTGGAGCCGGCGCCAATCGGGCATTTACGGCGGGAAGGGGCCACGAAGCTACCAGCGCCCGCTCTTCTACGTGCTTGGCGCGCTGGCAGCGGTGGCCCTTGCATACCTGCTTTTCACGAAAGCGTGCGGTGGCGGTGGGTGTTCGGAGGAGTACTGCGAGTCGAGCCGGAAGATCACCCCGCCGGACGGGTTCGAACTCGTCAGCAAGATCTATGAGCACCGCGAGGACGGGGCAACGCTGCCCGCCGGGAGCGACGCCCAGGTCTACCTGCCGCTGACGAAGGCAACGACGGACAATCGGAACCTGACCTTCTTCCGCTACGTGGAGGAGTCGAAGGCGTGGGAACCGGTGACGGCGGCGGTCCTTGAGCCCCAGGGCAACAAGGTCTCCGGGGTCTTCCACGACATGCCCGCGCTGATCGCGATCCTCCGCCGGACGGGTTCGCAGTGGACCGTTGCGGCCTACCTGGAACACAACGCGCCGTTGCACCGGGAGGCCACGGGAAAGGTCACCATCGTCCACCCGCTCGACTTCCGGCCCCAGTCCGACGGCACCTTGCAGGGGGAGCTGAGCACGACGAAGTTCGACCCCGGCGTGGCCGTCTACCCGGTGGTCTACGCGAACGCGACCGACCGGGCGGCGGTCCCTATCGTCACGGGGATCCTTTCGAGCCCGGCGAGCCGTTCGGCGCACGTCCAACAGATCGTGGCGAAGGCCGCCGAGAAGAAGCTCGAAGGAATTGACATCGCCTACCTGGACCTGCCGGCGACCGAGCGGACGAATTTCACGCTCTTCATCGCCGAACTGGCGCAGGCCTTGCACGCGCAGAGCAAGAAGCTGACGCTCACCTTGCCGCCGCCGCAACGAGCGCAGGACCGGATCGACGAGGGCGCCTATGACTGGGCCGAACTCGGGAAGGCCGCCGACGTCGTCCAGATGACCCCATACCGGGACCAGGGGACGTACCGGAAGTCGATGCCGGACATCCTGACCTACCTGACCGGGATCGTGGAGCCGAGCAAGCTGGTGCTGACGGTGACGCCGTACGCCACGGTCCAGGCGGCCGAAGGGATCCAGCGGGTACCAATCAGCACGGCGATGACGATCGCGACGAAGATGAGCATCGGCGGGAGCGCCAGCCAGAAGATCGAAACGAACAGCATCCTCGAGATCCGGGGAACGAACATCGACAAGACGGAGAACCTGACCGGCGTTCAGTGGGACCCGAACTCGGCGACGGTCGCCTTCACCTACAAGGACAACGGTGGGCGGACGATCTGGCTGGAGAACTACTTCAGCGTCGGCTTCAAGCTGGAATTCGTAAGCCGGTTCAAGCTGGGTGGGCTGGCGGTGGAGGACGGGAGCGACAACATCTACCTCGGGAACATCTGGCCGGCGATCACGCCCTTCGTGACAGGCGGCCAGCCCGTGTTGCTGCAGCCAAACCCCGCCGACCTCCAGCCCGTCTGGAACGCGCAGAAGGGCCAGCTCGAGGACACCAGGAAGGGCGTGGTGAAGTGGACGACGCCGGCCGAGCCGGGCACGTACACGATCACCCTGACGCTGAGCGACGGGGTCTCGCGGTTCGAGAACGAGGTGGCAATTGTCGTCCAGGCCCGGGCAGCCACTCCGTCTCCGTCCCCGACGGCTACCCGTTAGGTGGCCACCACCCGCCTTCGGGTGACGGGGGGCACCGCCCGGGGATTGCCGCTGACGGAACCGCGCGGCGTGCGGCTGCGGCCAACCTCGGGGCTGGTGCGGGAGGCGATCTTCAACATCCTGGGCGACCGCGTGGACGGGGCGGCGGTGCTCGATGCGTTCGCGGGCACGGGCGCCCTGGGGATCGAGGCGCTCAGCCGCGGGGCGGCACGGGCGACGTTCGTTGAAGGCGACCCTGCCTGCTGCCAGGCGATCCTCCAGAGCCTCGCGCGCGCCGGCTTCGCGGAGCAGGCGACGGTGGTGCGGGGGCGGCTCCCGGGGGCGCTCAAGGGCGTGGCGGGACCGTTCGACATCGTCCTCCTCGACCCTCCCTACGATTCGGAAGTGGCGGAGGAAACGCTCACGGGCGTGGCCGGGCTGGTCGCCAGCGGGGGCCTTGTCGTCTACGAACACGGAAGCCGTTACAATCCGCCGGAGCGCCCTGCTGGACTCGTCCTGCGGGACCATCGCGTGTATGGCGACAGCGCCGTGACACTGTACGCCCGGCAGGAGGGGGAATGAGGATCGCAATCTTCCCGGGGGGCTTCGACCCGGTGACGAATGGCCATCTCGATCTGGTCACGCGGATGACGCACCTCTTCGACCGGGTGGTGGTCGCGGTGGTCCGGGGGCGGGACAAAGGGTCCATGTTCACCTGGGAAGAGCGCGTCGCGATGTTCAGCAAAGCGGTGGAGCACCTGCCTTCGGTGGAAGTCGAAGGGTTTGACGAAATGACGGTCGAATTCGCGCGGCGCAAAGGCGCGGTGGCGATCGTCCGGGGGATCCGGGCGGTGAGCGACTTCGAAGCGGAGTTCGACATGGCGCTGATGAACCGGAAGATGGCGCCGCATCTTGAGTCCGTGTACCTGATGGCGAACCAGGACTTCCTCTACATCAGTGCCAGCCGGATTCGAGAAGTGTCAAAGCTGGGCTACGACGTGGCGGACCTGGTGCCAGCACACGTCCGAACAGCGCTGCGCGAAAAGCTCGGCCTGGCAAACCCCTAGCCCCAAGGGGGCCTTGTGGAAATCCTCGAACTCATCGACAGCCTGGAAGACCTGCTGGTACATGCCCGGCGTCTCCCGGGTGGCAACCTCGTGATCGACCGGAAGCGGCTGCTCGACGTAGTCGACCAGTTACGACTCTCGGTGCCGGGGGATGTCCGGCAGGCAACGCAGGTGCTGGAAGCGCGGGAACAGGTCATCGAAGACGCGCACCGGCAATCACGCCAGTTGCTGGCGGATGCAGAGACGGAGCGGGCGCGGCGACTCGACGAGAACTCGATCGTGCGGGAGGCGCAAGAGCGCAGCCACGGGATGTTGATGGATGCGGAGACGCGGGCACGGCAAGTGATCGCCGAAGCAGACGCGACCGCGGCGGCGCATCTCAGCGAAGCGGCCGAGGCCTCGGCCCGGCAGTTGGACGACGCTGATGAGTACGCACTTGAAGTCTTACGGAGGCTGGAGAACCAGTTGCACGGCTTCCTGGAGTCGATCCGCGCCGGTATCTCAAGCCTCCAGGAGCGCCGATAGCACACATCTGTGGGCCGGCAACGGAAAACGATTGAGAAACTTGCCGCGAGTGTTGTATGGTTGGCCTGTTACGAGCATTGGTGGTTGAATCGCGCCGGCCCGGAAGCTCGCTCGTGCTGACGGTTCGCAAGAAAACCAGAAGGAAGGTCGAAGATGGCAGAATTCACTCTCGTGTCCGAAGCGGATGCCCCACGTCCCACCCGCCAGTCGGGAAGACTCAACGCCCGGATGCGCGAATACGAGCGCTACGTTGAAGGCGTGAAGGGCGGCAAAGTGGGCAAGCTGGTCCCCTCGCGGGGCGAAACGGCGCGTGGCCTGGCGCTCCGCATCGGCCGTGCCGCCCGCCGCGTGAACAAGCAGTCGAACACCTGGATCGTCGACGACGTGGTCTACTTCAAGATCGTCTAGCCGGCAGCGAGGAAGGGCGTGGCGGGGGATGCGCCGACGGGTCTCCC
>JACRBT010000005.1 GCA_016234445.1 Chloroflexota bacterium
CCCGCAGGCAGCGGTCGACCAGAGGATGACCGGCCGCTTGCCGGTGCGGTCGCCGATTCGCCCGCCGATGTTGCTCCCGGTGAGGACGCCGAGGCCCATCACCATCGTCAGCCCGCCGAGCGCCCACTTCGGGATGTCGAATTCGTCGTGGTAGTAGGCGCCCATGTAGGTGGCGAAGAGGAACCAGTAGCCGGTGCTCAGGAACGTCGAGGCGATCGCCATGGTCGTCGTGCCGCTCCGGAGGACCGTCCGCACGGCGCCGCGCATCGAAGGACTGCTCCCTTCGGCCCGGGCCGCGTCCGGCGGCAGCTTCCAGTAGAGCAGCGCCGTGAAGACGAGCGACAGCCCGGCCAGCAAGACGAACGCCAGCCGCCAGGTCACGAGGCCGCCAAGCACCGCCCCGATCGGCGCCCCAAGGATCTGGGCCATCGTGTTCGCGGAGATGACCCACGACATCGCCCGCCCGCGTTCGCCGTAGTCGAAGTAGTCGCCCACGGCGGCGAAGACGGCCGGCGTCAGGCAGGCCACGCCCAGGCCCGCGAGCGCCCGGGCCCCCGCCAGGAAGAGGAAGTTGGGCGCCGCCGCCGAGAGGATGGTCGCGACCGCGAGCAGCGTCATCCCCGTCACCACCACGGGCCGCCGCCCCAGCCGGTCGATCAGCGGCCCCGCGAAGATCCCGGCGACCCCGCCGACCACCGCCGTCGCCGTCACGAGGAGGCCGACGACAGCCACCCGCACCCCGAAGTCGTCGGAGATGTCCGGGAGGATGGGCGCGATGATGAGGTTATTGAAGACGGAGGCAAAGCTGGCGGTGCAGAGGAGGGCGAGGATCAGGTTGCGTTGCCGCCGGTCGAGGAGGTGCACCGTCATCCTTCGCAGCCTATCATGCGGCTCCCGAACGCCGCCGCCCCGGAGACGCCATGGACCGTTCCCTCGCCGCCGGATTCGACAGCGTCGCCGGCATCTACGACGCCGCCCGGCCCGGCTACCCTTCCGAGCTCTTCGACGAGATCCTCGCCGCGGCCGCCGGGAGCGCGCCGCCGCGGGTGCTCGAGATCGGCTGCGGCACCGGCAAGGCGACGCTCCCCTTCGCCGCCCGGGGCTGCCAGGTCACGGCGCTCGACCTCAGCCCGGCGATGGCCGCCCGCGCCCGCGAAAAGCTCGCGCCCTACCCGCACGTCCAGGTCATCACCGGCGCCTTCGAGGACGTTTCCCTGCCGCCAGGGTCCTTCGACATCGTCTGTTCGGCGACGGCGTTCCACTGGATCGACCCGGCCGTGGGCCTGGCCAAGGTGCACAGCCTGCTCCGACCCGGCGGCGTGATCGCGCTCTTCCAGCACGTCCAGGTGCGAGGGGACGGCAGCCCCGACTTCTTCCTCGAGTCGCAGCCCGTCTTCGAGCGCCTCGGGCTGCCCTTCGATGCCGCGCCGGCGCCCCCGCGGACAACCGTGCCCACCGCCCACGAGGCCGAGATCCGGGCGTCCGGGCTCTTCGCGGACATCGCCACCCACCGCTACGACTGGGACCAGGTCTACGATGCCGCGTCTTACGAGCTCCTCGTCCGCACCTATTCCAACGTGATCGACCTGGAAAGCAATGTGCGCGAGGCGCTGATCGCCGGGCTCCGGGCGATGATCGACGGTCAGTTCGGCGGGAAGATCACGCGGCCGCTGGTGGTGACGCTGGTCATCGGGCGGCGGGCCTGAGTCGGGCGCTCAGGCCTCTTCTTCGAACCAGGATTCGCGGACGACCTTGCAGATCTGGGTGGAGTAGGAGCGGTAGTACTCGTCCCGGCCCCGCTCCTGGGCGGCCACGTGCTCGGGCAGTTCGCGCCACGCCCGCAGCGAGTCCTCGGAGTCGAAGGTGACGACCGTGACACGGTCGCCGTCGGCCGCGGTGAACACCTTCGCCGAGACGAACCCGGGCATGGCGGCTGCCATCGCCGAGAGCCGCTTGTTCTCCTCGCGGTACTTGTCCCGGTCCGCGCCGTCGCGCAGTTCGCTCCGGAAGAACACCACCATCTGGCCTTCCATCGTCACCACCCCCTTGCCGGAATCGGCGGAACCGGACCTACCCGCGCTTCATCCACACCCGCCGGATGACGAGCGTCTCGCTGACGGCCTCGGTCTCCTCGGGCACCTCGGCCGCTGGCTGGAGGGCCTTGCCCCGGCGCCCGCCGCGCGAAAGAGCGTCCGCTGCCTTGCGGGCGCCCTGGGCCGCGAGGTACCGCTTGCCGAGGCCGAGCCCCACCTGCAGCGCGCTCCCAACGACAATCGCCGTGGCCATGCGCTTCACAGGTTGCGGCAACCCGCCCCCGTGCGAACGCACAACCTGGAGGTCGCGCGGGGCGGGGTCCGCCGCCACGGGCTTCAGCGACGCGTGCAGGGCCGCGAGGTACATCCCGCAGGCGCGGCAGTAGTTGTCGTCGAGGTCGAATACGAGCCCGCAGTCGGGGCAGCCGGTGCTCTCGGTCTCCATGACCGCCGATGATACCCGCGTGGCCGGCCCCTTGGCTATGGTTTGTGCCGCTTCGAACTTGAGCGAACCGTCAGCGCGCGGCCGCCTCGACTGCGGACGTCAGGTCCACCGGCTGGTCCGGCGGGACGACGAGCGTCCCCTCGGCGATGGCCCGCAGCGTTTCCACGAGGAACGGGCGTTCGCGTTCGACCCCGCGCCGGCGAATGTCGAGGTAGAGCAGCGACTTCTCCATCTGTTCGCGCGAGGCGCCGTAGTCGGCGGTGGCCCAGAGGGGTTCGTTGGCGCGATCCCGGATCGGGTAACGGCAGAAGCTCACCGCCGGCCCGCGGTCCACGTCGCCGGTGACGACGTTCATCATGCAGCCCGACTCCGTGGCGCCGGTGCGGATCAGCTCGCAGATCACTTCCTGGTAGGTGCCGATGGGGCCGTCGGGCAGCGCCGGGTGGTCGTTGATGAAGCGGAAGCGCGAGTGCAGCGGCTCGGTCGCGATAAGCATGTAACCGAACATAACGCCGAGTTCGAAGCGATAGCTGGCGAGCCGTTCCGCGACGGCCGCGTCGTATTCGAGCCGCCACGGCTGCAGGGGCTCGCCCGGCCGCGAAAGCTTCCCTCCCCGCTGCTTCCGGAACGCCACCGAAGACAGCGTCTCGACGGCAATTCCCTGCTCCCGGGCGAAGGCGATGAGGCGGTCCGTGGGTTCCGCTTCGCCCGGGTCGCGGTTCAAGAAGACCACCGCAATCTCGACCGGCAGCCCCTCCTCGATCGCCTTGATCACGTACTCCAGGGCGCCGAACGAACCCGGCCCCCGCCCCGTCGTCAGCCAGGCGATCCTGAGCGGCACGCTAGTGCCCTTCCCACTTGGTGTGGATGAAGCCCGTCAACGCCCGCGTTCCCCTCGCCCACCGCAGTGGGAGAGGGGGCAGGGGGTGAGGGCCGGCGTGGCGTTGGAGCGGCACGCTAGTACTTCGCAAAGAAAGTTGGCGCTGGGAGGTTCCACGCGCTACCCGGCTCACTCCCCCTCTCCCAACGAAGTGGGAGAGGGGGCCGGGGGGCGAGGGGGCCTCGCAGCGATCGATCTCTAACTTACGCAAGTGAGTACTAGTCCTCGACCTCGCCGTATTCGGCTTCGACTTCGCGCAGGTCCATGCGGTCTTCGTCGAGCCGGCCCTGGAGCTTTCGCACCCGCAGCTCCGCGGACTCGAGGACGTCCCGTAACCGGTCGACCAGCGCCGCGCCTTCTTCGTAGAGCTTGAGCGACTCTTCCAGCGGCAGGTTGCCCGCTTCCAGGCGGCGGGCTTTCTCTTCGAGGGCCGTGTAAAGGTCTTCGAACGACGGCTGGGGTTCGTCCTTGGGGGCGCGTGCCATGGGCCTAAGCCTACGCTCTCAGCGGCAACGGGGGAGTGGCCTCAGCTCACTTCGGCCCAGAACGCGCCGTCCGTCACCGAGACGGAAAGCCGGTCGCCGGCCTTCAGCTTGCGGGTGCTGCTCACCACTCTCCGGGTCTTCGCGTCCTGGACGATGGCGAACCCGCGGGCCAGGGTCGCCATCGGGTCCAGCCCCGCCAGCCGCGCCGAGACGGTTGCGAACCGCGCCCGGTCGGCGGTGCAGACGCGCTCCATCTTCGCCGCCATGTCGCGGAGGAGCCGCGCGAGGACGACGGACTGCGCCGCCGGGTCCGGGGCCGCGCGTTCGAGTTGCGTGACGAGGCCCTCCGCCCGCGATGCCCGGCTGGCCAGCGCCTCCCGGACGACCGATGCCATCCCCCGCTCAAGGACGCGCGTCGCCCGCCAGGCGTCGGGGAGGTTCGGTGTGGCGCGTGCAGCCGCGGCGCTCGGCGTGGGGGCCCGCAAGTCGGCGACGAAGTCCACGATCGTCTCGTCGGTCTCGTGCCCCACCCCCGCGACCACCGGCACCGGGAAGGCGAAGACGGCCCTCGCGACCCGTTCGTCGTTGAAGGCGGAGAGGTCTTCGGACGCGCCCCCGCCGCGGGCGAGGATGACGAGGTCGAGCCCCGGTTCGGCCGCGAGGTCCCGGAGGGCTGCGACGATCTGCCCCGGCGCCTGGTCGCCCTGGACCATCGCCGGGGCGAGGACGATCTCGGCGACCGGCCAGCGCTGCACGATGACGTTGAGGATGTCCTGCAACGCCGCCCCGGTGGGCGAAGTGACGACCCCGATGCGTTCGGGAAACCGCGGCAGGGGCCGTTTCCGCGACGGTTCGAAGAGCCCGTCCTTCTCCAGCCGGAGCTTCAGTTCTTCGTAGCGGGCAGCCATGAGCCCGACCCCTTCGGGCCGGACGAAGTCGGCGATGAACTGGAGTTCGCCGCGCTGGGGATAGACGCTGACCCGCCCGTGGGCGAGGACGCGGTCGCCGTCGCGGAGCCCCATCCCGGGCATGTTGTCGCGGAAGAGGACCGTGCGAAGGACGCCCTGGGGGTCCTTGAGCGAAAAGTAACGGTGCCCCGCCGCGGAGCGCGAGTAATTCGAAACCTCGCCCGCGATCCAGAGGTCGGAGAGGATCTCGTTCGCCTCCAGGACTTCCCGGAGGAAGGCGAGGAGCTGGCCGGGGGAGAGCGCCTGCATCGGGGACTCCTGCCGCCGCGGTTGCGGCCCCGGGAACGATAGCGCGAATTCCGGCGGCGCGTCAGGGGAAGCGGTGAGCGGGGAAAAACCCTCGGTTCCCGGCCTTGAAAACCCCTCATTCGGGCCGAGAGTGAGAGTGAATCAGCGAGGGTAGCCATGAATCCCGGCGTCGACTTCTACCGCCACCTCCTCGACGACATGTTCGATGGGGTCTACTTCGTCGATCTCGATCGGCGCATCACCTACTGGAACCGCGGGGCCGAGCGGATAACCGGCTACACGGCGGAGGAAGTGGTGGGGCGGAAGTGCGCCAACAACGTCCTCATGCACGTGGACGACTGCGGGACGCGTCTCTGCAAGACCGGCTGCCCGCTGAAAGCCACGATCGTCGACCGCCAGGCCCGCGCGGCCGAGGTGTTCCTTCACCACAAGCAGGGCCATCGGGTGTCCGTGGCCGTGCGCGCCACGCCGATGCTCGACGACGACGGCAACGTCGTCGGCGCGGTCGAGATCTTCAGCGAAAACGGCGAGAAGATGGCCGCTATCCGCCAGGTCAAGGACCTCGAACGGACGGCCTACCTCGACGACCTCACCGGGCTGGCCAACCGCCGCTTCGCCAGGAACTTCCTCTCGGCGCGCCAGCAGGAAGCGCGAGACTTCGGCTGGCACTACGGCGTCGTGATGTGCGACATCGACGACTTCAAGCGCGTGAACGACGCCCTGGGGCACGATGCCGGGGACGACGTCCTGCGGATGGTCGGCACCACGCTCGGTTCGGCGGTCAGGGCGAGCGACCTGGTGGCGCGCTGGGGCGGCGAGGAGTTCCTGGTGGTGCTGGCGAACGTCAGCCTGGCCGACCTCGCGCGGACAGCCGAGCGGATGCGGGTCCTCGTCGGGGAGTCGGTCTGCCGGGCAATGGGCCAGGCGGTGGCGGTGACCATCTCCGCCGGGGCGGTATTGGCCGGGGCCGGCGAGCGCCCTGAAGACGCCGTGAAGCGTGCCGATGCCTGGCTCTACGAAGGCAAGCACGCCGGCCGCAACCGGGTCATGGGCGAATGGCTGCGCCTGGCAGCGTAGCTGCGCTCAGCCCCCCTGCTCCGTCACCTCGCGCAGGAGCCCGGTCGCGACTTCGTAAATGAACCCGCGCACTGGCACGTCGTGGCGCACCAGCGGCGACTCCCGGTAGATCCGAAGGTCCTCACGGACGGACTCGTCGAGGTCGCGGAAGGGGAGGAAGGCCATGTCCCCGGCGTCGACGCCCGCCTCTTCCCGCAGCCGGCGGTGCATGTCGGCATCGGAGAACGTCGTCATCGCGCATTCGGTGTGGTGGATGACCGCCACCTCGGTCGTGCCGACGAGCCGCTGGCTGATGGCCAGGCTGCGGAGCGCGTCCGCCATCCGGCCGCCGGCGTTCCGGATGATGTGGGCATGCCCGTAGCGAAGGCCAAGGGCGCGGATCGGGTCGATCCGGGCGTCCATGCAGAGAAGGACGGCAAGCCGGGGCGTCCCCGCCTCGCTGGGCGAAAACGTCTCCGCAAACCTGCGGTTCGCCTCCAGCGCCAGGTCAAGCGAAGGCTCGTCAGTCATGCCCCCGAGCATCCCACGCTCCGGGGATAGCCGACAGCAGGATGGCCGGAGGGCGCGCTTGCCTCTGTCGACTACTGCGAGCGTGTCACGGGAAGAGCAAGAACCGAAAGAACGCCGCGACGAGGAATGTGACGGCAAACGTCCATCCGAACGCCCAGAGCGACTCCAGCACGTAGCGAAGGCACCCGCCGCCTTCTCTTCGCCCGGGGACCTTCGAATTCGCCTCCGGCTTCCTGTGGTCGCGCGGACTGCGGTCGTGCAACGGACCCATCCTCTACGAACCCTCCAGCTCGTTCATGACGCGGTCCGCGTCGGCCAAGAGGGCCAGCAACGGTCGCCAGGCCTCGAAGTCCAGGTCGACTGCCTCCAACGCCGGCTTTGGGACGTCGCTCTCAATTAGTAGCGCCCCGAGTATCACTCGCTCCAGGGCCGCCCGCGCCGCGTCTTCCCGCGCCTTGCCGACAGTGATCTCCGAGGGCGCTCCTTCAAGCCCAGCCTGGATCAGTATCCGGGCCCAGAGGCGGGCATGGTCGATCATTCGACTGGCGTCGAGGGACGCAGCCTGGTCGTCCTCTGGAGGCTCCACCCCGAGTTCCTCCAGCACCTCCTCCACCAGGCGCCGGATGTGGAGCGGGTCGTGGACGGTGTCGTCTGGGCTGTCACCACTCATCGGGTTCCTCCTCGTTGGATAGTCAGGGCTGGGCTCCAGCCTGGGTGGCGGTGGGCGGTCTCCCGCCCCAACATGGCTCTGCAGATGGATCGCCAGCGCCGCCGCGCCCGGCGATGCTTCAGCTGGCGCATGGTGGTTCGAATCGGGCGGCGGTTGTGGCCGTCGTAGCGGGTGCGGCAAAAGGCGTCGTGCTGGGCGTTCAGGTCGACAAGTTGCGCTACGTCCATAGAGAGATCACCTCCGAGTGGTGGGCGGTAACTTCCCCCACATTGTCCCCCGGGGGCTAGCTGCTGCCGAGATACCGCGGGTGGCACTTCCAGACCTCAAATAACGTACAACAGATGCTAGAATAGGAAACCGGAGCGATTTTGTAGGAGTAACTTGTTGAAATCGACGTCGGCCCGGCTCTCTCTGACGGCCCAGTTGGGGTGGTGGCCTCGATGGGTGGACATCCCAAACGTTGAGGAACGACTTGGCCAACATCCCGCCGATCCACAGGGTTTCGGCCTGAAACTCCTGATACTGCTGGAGTCCGCCGACGCGCGGGCGGGTAGCCCACAGTTGTGGGCGGCGACCTACCGGGAACTTGCGGCGGCAACGGCCAACACTTCGCTCGCCACTCCCGGTCGGTCTATCAAGCAGGCGATCGACCGGCTTTCGAAGGCCGAGACCGTGACGCGGCGGTTCGAGCCCGGAGTGGGTGTGACGCTCGAGCTCCCTCCTCGCCCGTCAGGCCCGCCCGCGAAGCGGCTCCACATCCCAACCGCCCTCTGGCGCGAAGGCTGGTTCCCCGTGCTCGATCGAGACGCATTGCGGCTGCTGCTGCACTTGCCGCTCTCGCCGCGTCAGGGGCCGCTCTTGGTGCGGGAGGATGAGTTTGTCGGCACGGAGAAAGGTTGGCAGGGGCTCGCCGCGGTGGGGCTGGTCTCGAGAGTTCGTAACGGCCGCAAGCGCATGGCGCTGTGGAATCCGCAGGGGCTGCGCACGGCACCCCCGGCACGGTCGCGACAGACGCCCTCCCCGGTGGGCGCTACGGTCTCGCCTGACACCCTGGCCTTCGACATGTTCGGCTGGCTGCGACGGGGAATCGACTCCAGGAGACTGGCGTTCGGACCCGCGGTGCTTGTCACCGACCTCTCTGGAGGCTGCAGACAGGGGATGGAAGCTGTCGAGGCGTGGCGTCGCAAGCTTCCACAGATGCCCCCCGCCAGTAGTGCTGGGGGGTCCCAGGGTCGCCTCCTCGCACCCGGTGTCGTGCTCGCCACAGGTAGCCTGGCGCGGAGTCTCGATGACATGCCCACGGGAGTGACAGCAGTGTTGGTGGAAGCCGGGGGAGGAAAGTGGCAGGTCACCTCCCTCGTCCATCATTTCCTCACCTGGCCAGCCCGGCCGCCCGCGCGCCAGACGCAACAGCCGACACCGCAGGAGAGTCTCAACCCAGCGCAGTGGGCCGCTCTCCTCGGAGCTCTGGAGAATGCCCAGAACTCTGCCGGGGACGTCGCGGTGGTGGCCTTCCTTCGAGCCATTCGAGACTCCCTGACCAGCGTCGCCCAAGGTGGCTCCGCCACAGGGAACTAGATGCGCAGGCTACCCGCGGCCCCACACCCACAGCCGACAGCCGACAGCCCTACGTCACCCGCTCGATGTAGGCGCCCGAGTCCGTGTTCACGCGGATCTTCGTGCCTTCGTCGACGAAGAGGGGGACGTTGACCACCAGGCCGGTGTCGGTCTTCGCGGGCTTCGTCCCGCCGGTCGCGGTGTCGCCCTTGAAGCCGGGGTCCGTTTCGACCACCACCATCTCCACCGTCATCGGCAGTTCGATCCCGATGACTTCGTCGCCGTACATCACCAGCTGGCAGAGGTTGTTTTCCTTCAGGTACTTGCTGGCGTCGCCGACGCGCTCGTGGCCGACCGGGATCTGCTCGTAGTTCTCGGTGTTCATGAAGTAGTAGAACTGGTCGTCGCTGTAGAGGTACTGCATCTCCCGCGTCTCGACCCGCGCCCGGGGCCACTTCGTCCCCGCCTGGAAGGTCTGTTCGAAGATCGCGCCGCTGCGGGCGTCACGGAACTTGATCCGGACCTGGGCCGAGCCGCGGCCGGTCTTGATGTGGTTGTATTCGAGGACCGTCATGAGCTTGCCATCCAGTTCGATGGTCGCGCCCTTCTTCAATTCGCCCGTGGAAATCACGTCTCACACTCCTGGTGGGGTCAGTTTCGTCGCGTGGCTGAGCACGCGGGCCTTGCCGTTTTCGAGCACCACGACGTCCTCGATGCGGACGCCTCCCCAGCCGGGGCTGTAGATGCCGGGTTCGATGGTAAACACCATGCCCTCTTCAAGGGTATCCGTGGAGGTCTCTCCGAGATACGGCGCCTCGTGGACCTCCAGCCCGACGCCGTGGCCGAGGCCGTGCCCGAACCGCTCGCCGTGGCCGCGGCGGGCGATGACCTCCGCCGCCAGCCGGTGGGCGTCGCGGCCTGACATCCCCGGTTCCACGCCCTCGATGGCGGCGCGCTGGGCTTCGAAAACGATCGCGTAGATCTCGCGAAACTTCGCATCAGGCTCACCGGCGACGATGGTCCGGGTGAGGTCGCTGCAGTAGCCGCCGTAGAGCGCGCCCATGTCGATGACGACCGCCGCGCCCGGTTCCACGGGGACGGCCCGGGGGCTGGCGTGGGGCATCGCCCCCCAGGGTCCAGCGGCGACGATGGTCTCGAACGAGATGCCGCTGCCCCCGAGTCGCCGCACCTCGCGTTCGACCGCGGCGGCGATGGCGGTCTCTTCCTGCCCCGGCGCCAGCGTCGCGGCGACGGCTTCGAAGGCCCCGTCGGCGATGTCGATTGCCCGCTGGAGGAGCGCCATCTCCTCGGCGTCCTTGCGCTTTCGGAGCCCTTCGACCAGCGGCGGCGCGGGCACGAGCTTGGGCCGGTCGCCCGACGGGAGTTCCTGCACGGCCGCGTCCAGGGAGACGAACTCGCCGTAGGTCATGTCGGCGCGCGACAGCCCGAGCCTCTTCCCCGCCATGCCGGTTTCGCCGAGGAGGGCGCCGAGCCAGCGTTTGGGGTCGCGCCCGACGGTCTTGAAGAGCCGGAAGCCGCGGGGGACGCACTCGCGCTCGCCCTGTTCGATGTAGCGGAAGTCGGTCGCGAGGACGGCGTGATCCTTCGTCACGACGACGATGCCGGACGACCCCGTGAAGCCGGAGACGTACTGGCGGTTCTGGGAATGGCGGCCGAAGACGTCGTCCACGGGGCAGGAGATGTAGAGCCCGTCGAGCCCCGCTTCGGAGATGGCGGCCCGCAGCCGTTCCAGCCGGTTCGTCATGGTCCTCGCCTGTACCGCCTGCCGCGGCCGCTCAGGGATTCGCCGCCGGGGACCCGAGATGGTCCAGCAGCAAGTGGGTCGCGACAGTGTAGCCCTGCCGCCCGAGGCCGGTCACCTGCCCCAGGCAGACCGGGGCAATCATCGAAACGTGGCGGAAGCCCTCGCGGGCGTGGGTGTTAGAGATGTGGACCTCGACCGCGGGCAGGTTGACGGCCTCGATGGCGTCGTGGAGGGCGACCGACGTGTGCGTGTAGGCGCCGGCGTTGATGACGATGCCGTCCGCGACCTTCCGGTTCTCGTGGAGGAAGTCGATCAGCGCGCCCTCGTGGTTGCTCTGGAAGCAGAGCACCGCCGCCCCCCGCGCTCCCGCGGCCGCGGCGACGTCGGCCTCGATGTCGAGCAGCGTCGTGGTCCCGTAGACCTCGGGCTTGCGTTCGCCGAGGAGGTTCAGGTTCGGCCCGTGGACCAGGAGGATGACCGGGTGCTCCGCGCTCACGACGCGTCTCTCCGCCGCTGCTTCCGCCGCGGCCCTTCGAGCGCCTGCTCCGCGACCTGCTCCCACGCCGCCAGCGTCACCTCTGCCTGCCGCGCCTGGCTGACGTGGGTGTAGATCTGCGTCGTGTTCGCCGAACTGTGCCCGAGGAGATCCTGGACGATCCGGAGGTCGGCGCCGCCGTCGAGGAGGTGGGTCGCGAACGAATGGCGAAGGAGGTGGGGGTGGACGTCTTCGGCTATCCCGGCCGCGGTCGCGTGGTGCTTGATCATCGTCTGGACGGAGCGAGCCGTGAGCCGGTTGCCGAAGCGGTTGAGGAAGAGTGCCGGTTCCGCGCCCGTGGCGAGCGCCCCACGGCCATCGCGGAGGTAGGCCTCGATCGCCTGCGCCGCCGGTTCCCCGAAGAGGACCACGCGTTCCTTCGCGCCCTTGCCGCGCACCAGTGTCCGCCCTTCGTCGAGGTCCAGGGAGGCTGTGTCGAGCGCCACCAGTTCGGAGATCCGGAGGCCGGCACCGTAAAGCAGTTCAAGCATCGCCCGGTCGCGGAGCCCCTGGGGCGTGTCCAGCGGTGGCGCCGCGAGGAGCGCGCTCACCAGGGCCGGGTCCAGCACCTTCGGCAGGCGCTTCGGCCGCTTCGGGAGGGCGATGCCGTAGAGGAGATCGCGCTCGGTCGCCTCCTGCTGGTGGAGATAGCGGTAGAAGCCGTGGACCGTGCTCGTGCGCCTGGTGATCGAGGCCGCGACCATGCCGCCTTCGCGCAGTCCGCCGAGGTATTCGCGGAAGACCTGGCGATTCACGGCCAGCGGCTCGCGCTTCGTCTCCCTGCAATAGGCGAGGAAGTGGCCAATGTCGTGGCGATAGTTGCGGATGGTGTAGGCCGAGCGGTTGCCGATGCCCGCGAGCTCCCGCAGGTAGGCATCGAGGAACGCCTCAGCCGTCTTGTGCGCGGGGACGCTCGCCATAATCGCCAGCATACGTCAAGGAGGGCTAAGGACTACGGACTTAGGACTTAGGACGAAGGACTTAGCGCTCGGACCTCGGACCTCGGACCTCGGAACTCCCTACCCCGCCATCGTCAGGCCGCCGCTGACGCTCAGCACCTGGCCCGTGCAGAAGGCGGCGTCGTCGCTGGCGAAGAAGGCGACCGCGGCGGCGATCTCCTCCGGCTCGCCGAGCCGCCGGAAGGGCACCGCCCGGGTCATCCCCTCGATGATCCGCGCGCCCTGCGGCCCCTGGGTGATCTCGTCCAGCAGCGGGGTCCGCGTCGGACCCGGGCAGACGACGTTGATGTTGATCCGGTGGCGGGCCATCTCCCGTGCGACGGTCTTGCTGAAGCCGATGATGCCCGCCTTGCAGGCCGCGTACACCGCCTCGCCGGTCGAACCCACGCGCCCGGCGTCGGAAGAGATGCTGACGACCCGCCCGGCGCCCTGTTCCACCATCACCGGCAGGACCGCGTGGGAACAGTTGATCGTCCCCTTGAGGTTGATGTTGATGACCTTCTCCCAGGTCTCAGGCGAACTCTGGAGGAACGGTTCGACCCGGTCCCAGCCGGCGTTGTTGACGAGGATGTCGACTCGTCCGCCCCATTCGCGCTGCACTTCGGCAACCATCGCGTGGACGCTGACGATGTCGGTCACGTCGGTGCGGACGAAGATCGGCTCGTGGAGGTCGCCCTTCTCGTGGATGAGCGCCACCGTTTCGCCGCCCCCCCGGCCGTCGATGTCGGCGACCGCCACCTTCGCGCCTTCTTCCGCCAGGCGGACGGCTATCGCCCGGCCGATGCCGCTCCCGCCGCCGGTGACGATCGCAACCTTCCCATCGAGACGCATGCCGGTACCCTCCGCGTGTTCGGGCGGATTGTAGCGGAGTACCGGGTACCGAGTCCCTCAGTCCTCAGTCCTCAGTCCTCAGTCCTCAGTCCTCAGTCCTCAGTCCTCGTCCCTAACTCGCTCGGCGGACGGGCGCCTTTGCCTTGCGGGCGGCGAAGGCAGCCTTGCCCCGAGCGCTCCGTTCGAGAAGCTTCCTGTTCGCTTCCGCGCGTTCGACCGGCGGGCGCGGCTTCGTCATCTTCGCGGGGTCGAGGCTGTTTGTCGTGTAGCTGCAGTGCGGGTAGTTCCAGCAGGCGTAGAAGGTGCCCTGCTTGCGCCCCCGTGCCTGCTTCTCCACCAGTTGCCCGGACTCCGGCTCTTCCGGGCAGGGGACGCCCACGGGCACCCCGGCGCGGAAGTCGCACTTCTTCGTCTCGCGCTGGACGCAGTCGATGTAAGGCCCGTACGGCCCCGTCTTCTGCACCGTGGGCGAACCGCACTTCGGGCAGGCGTAACTGGTCTCCGTCGGCGCGGCGACGAACACGGGCTTGCCCTTCGCGTCCATCGGCAGCGAGTTCTTGCACTCCGGGTAGCGCGGGCAGGCGAAGAACTTCCCGTTCCGGCCCCACTTGATCACCATGTTCGCCTGGTCGCAGACGTTGCAGCGGATGTCGGTGACTTCCTCTTCCTTCTGGGCGGTCCGTTTCGCCTCTTCGAAGCGTGGTTCGAAGGTGGTCCAGAAGTCCTTGAGGGTGGTGTTGTAGCTGCGTTTGCCCTCCGCCACCTCGTCGAGTTCGCGTTCCATCTCGCTCGTGTAGCCGGTGTCCACGTAGCTGCCGAGGTGGGCGACAAGCATGTCGTTGACGAGGAAGCCGAGCTCCTGGGGGACCAGCGCGCGGCCGTCGCGCTTGACGTACTCGCGCTTCTGGACGGTCCCGACGATCGTCGCGTAGGTGCTCGGGCGGCCGATGCCCTTCTCTTCCAGCGCCTTCACCAGCGAGGCCTCGGTGAACCGCGGGGGCGGCTCCGTGAAGTGCTGCTTGCCTTCGAGGTTGCGACGCTCCAGGGCCTCGCCCTCGACCAGCTCGGGCAACGACGCCTCGGCGTCTTCGTCCTCGCCCTCGCGTTCGTTCACGTTCGCACCGTAGACGGCAAGGTGGCCCGCGAAGACCAGGTGCTGGGCGCTGGCGCTGAAGGTGCCGCGCAGGGTGGCGCCCTCCTTGGCCTCGATCTCCGCCTTCACCGTCGTGAAGCGCGCATCCGACATCTGGCTGGCGATGAAGCGCTGCCAGATGAGGGTGTAGACGCGAAGCTGGTCGCGATCGAGCACGCGGGCGAGGCTCTCGGGGGTCCTCCCCGGCGATGTCGGCCGGATCGCCTCGTGGGCCTCCTGTGCGCCCTTCGTCCGGGCCCGGTAGACCCGTTCCTTCGCCGGCACGAACTCGGCGCCCCAGCGGCCCGCGATGTAGCGCCGCGCTTCGCCCCGTGCCACCGGGGAGATGTTCAGCGAGTCGGTCCGCATGTAGGTGATCAGGCCGACTGGCCCTTCGCCGGGGACGTTCACGCCTTCGTAAAGCTGCTGGGCGACGCCCATCGCCTTCGACGCCCCCAGCCCGAGCCGGTTGTTCGCGGCCTGCTGGAACGTGCTCGTCGTGAACGGCGGCACCGGCGACTTCGCGCGCTCGCCCCTGGCCACGGTGGCCACGCTGAAGGCGGAACGGTTGAACGTCGCCACCAGCTCGTCGGCCGCGGCCCGGTTCGTGATCGAAGGCTTCCCGCGATGCCCCGGGAGCTTCGCGAGGTCGGCGGTGAACTGCGACGCGCCCTTGGCGAGGAGCGCATGGATGGTCCAATACTCCTGGGCCTTGAAGCCCTGGATCTCGCGTTCGCGCTCGACGATGAGGCGGAGGGCGACGCTCTGCACCCGGCCCGCGCTCGCCGCCCGGCTGACCTTGCTCTGGACGAACCAGGTGAGCGGGAAGCCGATCAGCCGGTCGAGCACCCGGCGCGCTTGCTGCGCGTCCACCAGTTGCATGTCGACCTTGCCCGGGTGGCGGAAGGCATCCTCGATCGCCGGCCGGGTGATCTCGTGGAAGACGACGCGGGTCGTCTTCTCTTCGGGGATGCCGGCCGCCTCGCGGATGTGCCAGGAGATAGCCTCGCCCTCGCGGTCGGGGTCGGTCGAAAGGAAGACGCGGTCGGCGTGCTTCGCCGCGTCGGCAATCTCGCTGATCACCGCGGTCTTGTCGACGCCGCGCTTCTTGTCCTTCACGACGACGTACTTGGGGCTGAAGTTGAGCTTCTTGATGTCTTCGACGCCGTAGCCGTAGGGAGGCAGGTCGCGGACGTGCCCGACCGAGGCGATCACCCGGTAGTCGTCACCGAGGATGTTCTCGACGGTCCGGGCCTTGGCCGGCGACTCCACGATCACAAGGTTGCGGGCGCGGCTCCGAGAGGCCCTCGGGGCATGCGGCGCCGCGGTCTCCGGGACCGTGTTCGCGGCCATCCGGCGCTGGATGCTCCCGGCGGGCCGCCGGGGGCTCTTGGTGGTCTTTGTTGCCAAATCTGTCAATCCTGGCCGGCGCGAAAAACCGGCATGCCTTCCGACTGTATGCACTCGCCCCGGCTATTGTCGAACTGGCCCTCGCCGGGTGCCGGCCAGGGTCAGGCCCGGACGTAGCTCTGCGGGCGTTCCTGGCGGACCAGCCCCTTGAGTTCGAGGACCTGGAGCGTGCCCCCGACTTCGGCCACGGGGATGCCCGACTCCCGGGCGATCTCGTCGATGTGACGCGGTTCTTCCCGCAGCCAGTGGAGGACACGGCCCTCCTCCGGCGTGGTCGAAGCGGGCGGGGGGCTGGCCTTCGCGGCGGGCTTCAGGAGCGGCCGCTGGCTGCCCGCGCTCAGGAGGTTCAGCTCCTCCAGCAGCTGTTCGGGGGTTGCCACGAGTTTCGCCGTGCTTTCGCGGATCAGCTGGTTTGTACCGTGGCTCTGGCGCGAAAAGATGCTCCCGGGCACGGCGAAGACTTCGCGGCCCTGTTCGAAAGCCCAGTTCGCGGTGTGGAGTGCGCCGCTCCCCTCACCCGCCTCGATCACCAGCGTCGCCTTCGCCAGCCCGGAGAGGATCCGGTTCCGGCGGGGGAAGTAGTCGGGCCGCGCCGGGATCCCCGCGGGGTATTCGCTCACCAGGCAGCCGTTGTCCATGATCCGCCGGGCGAGGCCTTCGTTCTCACGCGGGTAGACCTGGTCGATGCCCCCGGCGAGGACGGCGACCGTCGGGACGCCCTGCTCGACGGCGACGCGGTGGGCGATGGCGTCGACCCCGCGGGCCAGCCCGCTGACGATGGTCACCCCGGCCCGGGCCAGCGTTTCGCAGAAGTGCTCGGCGGCCTGGCGCCCATAGGGGGTCACCCGCCGCGTGCCCACGACCGCGACCGCCTGTTCGAACGCCGGCGAGGTCGACCCGCGGGCGAAGAGCACCGGCGGGCTCTGGGGCACGTCACGGAGCGACGCCGGGAAGTCGTCGTCGAGCCAGGTGTAGGCGCGGGCGTCCAGCTTCCGCAGCCATTCGAGTTCGCTCTCGCGGTCGAAACCTGCCCGGGCCTTGCTCACGGCCCGGACGTACTGGGCGTCGAGCCCGGCCCGGCCAACCTCTTCGATCGGCGCTTCCCAGGCCGCCGTGATCGTCCGGAACCGGGCGAGGAGCAGGCTGAAGTTCGTGCTCCCGAGGCCCGCGCGGCGGAGCGCCAGCCAGTAGGGCAGTTCGGGGTCGGTGTTCACACGGCGGCACTATACAGCCCGCGCCGGAGCCCGCTCGCCTCGCACGTCGCGCCCGCAGGGCGCCAAAGACCCCCCCTCGCCCACGAAGTGGGAGCAGGGGGCCGGGGGGTGAGGGGCCCCTACAGCCGCTGCGCCAGCCGCTGCCCGAGCGCCCGGTAGACGCCGGGGTGGAACGCCATCCCGATGTGGGTGCAGTTCACTTCGTCGTTCAGGGCCGGGTCGTCCTCGATGCAGCTGGGCCAGTCGACCACGCCGTCGTACTTCGAATAGATGGCAAAGTGCCCGACCTGGTAGGCCTCGGGGGCGAGCATGTTGCGGACGAAGGTGCAGGTGCAGTTGCCACTGAAGCAGGCGGGCTTGAGGTTCCGGCCGACGGAGCTGTTTCGCCCCCGGCGGAGCGCTTCGCTGGCGGCAAGCACCACCGGGTGGGCGCGGACCGCGTCCTTGAACGGCGACCCCATCGAGATGACCCGGTCGACGTACTCCGGGTATTCGAGCGCCACGCTCCGGCAGAGCATCCCCCCGAGGCTGTGCCCGATCAGGCGCACACGCTGGCCCGTCTCGGCGTGAGCCTGCTGGACCGTGCCCAGGAGGGCCGTGCCCAGGTGGTCCGGGCAGTCGGCGTTGCGGCCGATGTTCGAAAAGTAGGGCCGGTAGCCGATCCGCGCGAGCCAGCCGTAGAGCTCCACCAGCGAGGCGTCGGAAGCGAGAAACCCGGGGACCAGCACCACGGGCTCGCCGTTGCCCAGGGGCACGCCGCAGCCGTAGTACACGGGCGACGACCGCAGCGCCAGCCAGTCGAACGCGAAGAAGGTCTCGCGCCAGAGGGGAGTGTTGATGGGCTGGAGGGAAGGGTCGTCCGCGAAGGGGTCGCCATAGGCGGCGGAGAGCGTGGTTTCTCGCATGGCACCTTCCGAGCGGGTGGGTGAGCTCAGGAGCAGGGGTCTGCCTTCGCGCGGAAACGCTACAGGCAGCCGCCGATCCCGGCAAACCCGCCGCGGGCCGCTATGCCGATCATCGGCAGCCCGGCGGAGTTGCGAAGGCGGCGCCTGGCCCGGCGAAGCAGACTCCGGCGCGCCCCCTGTTGACATCGGCATATATCTGCTTATTCTTTTCCGGGAGGAGCCCGAGCGGAATTGCGGCGAACCGTGTCCCACCTCACACGCCCCGCCGCGACCCGGTGCGTATGCTCCTCGCCAGGCGGCTAGAGGATGCCGCTGGCGCCCACGCGGCCTTCCCGGGCCAGCCGGCGCCACCACAACGTCCCCTGCAAACCCACCCTGGAGGACCTTCTTGTCGATTCGAACCCACCTCACCCTCGCCGCCGCGGCAGTTGTCGCGCTTGCGGCCACCGTCGCCCCGGCGCTCGCCGACGACCCCATCCACACAGGCCCGGCGGTCTACACCGGCCCGGCCGTCAAGACCATCTCCGCCCCGTTGGTCGACGGCACCGGCGCGTCCGCCGGGACAGTCACCCTCAACCAGGATGCCCAGGGCGTTGTCCAGGTCCTCGTGAATGCCGCCGGGCTGCCGGCCGGCGGCCACGGTGTCCACATCCACGCCGCGGGCAAGTGCGAAGGCCCGGCCTTCACCACGGCGGCCGGCCACTTCAACCCCGCCGGCGCGAAGCACGGGCTCGACTCCGCGGACGGCCCCCACGCCGGTGACCTCCCGGGCATCCCCGCTTCCTTCACCGGCACCGGGACCCACACCGTCACGACGAACCGCATCTCGCTGACCGTGGGAGCGACGAGCATCGACACCGCCGCCGGGGCCGCCCTCGTCGTCCATGCCGCCGCCGACGACCAGGTGACCGACCCCACGGGCAACTCCGGGGCGCGTATCGCCTGCGCCGTCCTCGTCGCTGCCCAGGCTGCCCCGGCCGCGACCGCCTCGGCCACGCCGAAGCCGCCGGCCACGGGCTCCGGGTTCGAGACGGATGGGAGCACCAGCCGCGACGCGCTCTTCGTTGCCATCGCCGGGGCCCTCATGGCCGCGACCGCGGGCTACGTGGTCACGCGCCGCCGCTAACCGCCGCGCCCGAAAGGGCCAGCCTTAGCCCCCGATGCGTTGGTGACGCTGCGTTTCGGGGGCTTCTTCCTGCCCGCTCGAAAGGCCGCCCGCGGGCGCACCCGCTTCCCTCGCCTGGCGCTGCTCTTCGGTGCTCAAGTCGCGCTCACGCCGCCAGTCGTCAAGTGAGTCGTCCCGCCAGGCGGCCTTGTCCGCTTCAGGCCTGTTCTCGCGCTTGCTGATGCGCCAGGCCGCGATTGCGCCGATGACCATCATCAGGGGGAAGGCGACGCTGGAGATGAGCCCGATACTACCCATGGCCCTGAGTGTGACGACCGCGTACCGAAAGGGGAAGCTTCCGCGGCAAGGAAAGGGGAAGCCGCGAGACCCAGGGGAGGTCGCAAACGGCCGGTTTGCTACTATGAGGTGACGATGAGCACGTCCGCGCACGCTCGCCAGGAAGAAGCCGCCGGTGATCCGGAGCAGGCGGGGCTGCCCGCGCCGGCTGAAACCCTCTTCCGGTTTCGCCAGGCGATCACCGGTGGCCAGCACTGGTTCGAAGCCGTGCTCGACGCCGTCGGCCAGTGGCGCCTCCCCGAAGAACGCGTCGGCGACCGCACTTACCGCTACCTCACCGGCGGCGAAGCCTTCGACTGGCTCCTCCTCGCCGAACGCCTCCTCGAGGAGGTCCGCGACATCACACCCGCCGGCGAATGCGACGCCCTCCTCTTCGACGGCCGCTGGCCCGATGACATCGAGGTCGACGACGAGGACTTCGCCGCCCGGATCGGCGCCGCCAAGCATGCTGCCCACCTGAACTACCTCTACGGGGTCCTCGTCGAAGAGGCACTCCAGTTGAGCGTCGAAGAAGAGATCCACAAGCAGTCCCGCGCCCGCGCCTGGGGCATCGACCCCCGCGACGACGAGTCGATGTATATGCGCGTCTACGGCCGGGGCCGCGGCGAACTGACGGCGATGTACTACGAACAGACCGGCCGGATGCTCGGCGAACACGTCGCCTACGCCGACTGGAAGGACTGGACCTACTGGCTCTTCAAGACGCGCCTGAAACGCCAGGACAAGGCCCGCGTCGCCAGCGACACCCGCAAGGGCCTCGCCCAGCTCACCCGGATGGAACTGGCCGTGAGCGACCGCCGCCGCGGCGCCCGCCTCGACGAGGCCGACTTCGCCGCACGATTCGCCCAGGCCTGAAGCGGACGCTCCCCCGGCTTTCCCGTAGACTCCTCGCCACACACACCTGAGGAGCACCCATGCCACGTCTCAACGGCAAGGTCGCGGTCGTCACCGGCGGCGCCAGCGGCATCGGCGAAGGCACCGTCCGCCTCTTCGCCAGCGAAGGCGCGAAAGTCGTCATCGCCGACATCCAGGACGCCCGCGGCGAAAAGCTGGCCGAGGAGCTCGGCACCGCGACCGCCTACCTCCACACCGACGTCAGCCAGGAGAGCGACGTCGCCGCCGCAGTCGAGTACGCCGTCCGCAAGTTCGGGCGGCTGGACGCGATGTACAACAACGCCGGCTTCGGCGGCGTGGGTGGGCCGATCGAGGACACCGACATGGCCGGCTACGACATGACGATGGGCGTCCTCCTCCGCGGCGTCTTCATCGGCGTGAAGCACGCCGCGAAGGTGATGAAGGCCCAGGGCGGCGGCAGCATCATCAACACCGCCAGTGTCGCCGGCGTCGGCGCGATCTTCGGCCCCCACGTCTACAGCATGGCGAAGGCCGCCGTCATCCATCTCTCGAAGACCGCCGCGGTGGAACTGGGCGAATACAACGTCCGCGTCAACGCGATCTGCCCCGGCGGCATCGCCACGCCCATCTTCGGCAAGGGCATGGGCCTCAGCGCCGAACAGGCCGACGGGACGATCGAGATGATGAAGACCGCCCTCGCCCAGAGCCAGCCGATCAAGCGTTCCGGCGTGCCGAACGACATCGCCGAAGCCGCCCTTTGGCTGGCCAGCGACGCCTCCAGCTTCGTCACCGGCCACGCGCTCGTCGTCGACGGCGGGATTACGCTCTCGCCCGGCGGCCTCTTCGACCGTTCCGGCAGCCCGGAAGAGCGGCGCGAACGGTTCATGAAGATGGTGATGGGACAGGCCTGAGCGCGGGTCCCTCAACAAGCCGTTCATGCTCCCGGGAAGGATCGAGGCGATGCTTGCACCCCGGCCCGCGCTCGCGCCCTACCTCGCCGAGGCCCTGGGGACGTTCGCCCTGGTCTTCGCGGGTCCGGGTGCTGCCGCCGTGGATGCGGCCAGCGGCGGGGGCGTCTCGGGCGTGGGTGTCGGCCTCTCCTTCGGCCTCATCGTCATGGCGATGATCTTTGCGGTCGGCCACATCTCCGGCTGCCACATCAACCCCGCGATCACGCTGGCCTTCGCGGCGACGCGGCGGATCCCGGTGCCGCGGGCCGCCGGCTACGTCGCCGCCCAGCTCGCGGGCGCGGTGCTCGCCGGGCTGGCCATCCGCGGCATCCTCGGCGATTCGGTCGAGGCCGCGACGAC
The DNA here is from genome assembly GCA_016234445.1 of Chloroflexota bacterium. Classification (GTDB taxonomy): domain Bacteria; phylum Chloroflexota; class Dehalococcoidia; order Tepidiformales; family Tepidiformaceae. The sequence goes on from JACRBT010000005.1 coordinate 21,253, forward strand.
CGTCCCCCGGATCAACGGCACGGACGCGGCCTTCTGGTCGGAACTCGTGTTGACCTTCTTCCTCGCCTTCGTCGTCTTCGCCGTAGCGACCGACGCCCGCGCCCAGGGCGCGCTCGCGGCGATCGCCGTCGGCGGCTACGTCGGCTTTGCGGCCACCGGCTGGGGTCCCGTCGCGAACGCCTCCATGAACCCCGCCCGGAGCTTCGGCCCGGCGGTGGCCGCGAACGTTTGGGACGCCCACTGGGTGTTCTGGGTCGCGCCCGCGCTGGGCGCCCTCGCCGCCGCAGCCGTCTACGACATCCTCCGCGCGCCCCCGGACGGGTCTTCGCGCTGAGCAGCCCGTGGTCTCAGCACCGAGTTAGCCGTGCCGCGCCCGTGAGGAAGCGGTTGTCCCGGAGCCGCACCGTACCGCGGCCCTGGCTCCAGACGCCGGCGCATGGCTGGCACGCGCGAGACCACTCCTTCACAGTCGTGGCACGGCGACCCGCGGCCCGCGGCCTCATCCGTACCACGACCGAGAGGGAGTGGCGCCGGTGGTCTCAGCACCGAGTTAGCCGTGCCCGCCGCCCAGCATCCGTACCGCGACGGGCACGGAGCGGCGTCGGTGGTCCCCTCCGGCTGTCGCTGCGCCAGCTCCCGGGCCGCTGCCAGTGCATGGTTGGCAGGCGGCGAACCACTCCTTCACAGTCGTGGCACGGCTACGCTGGTGTGAGCGACGAGACCCCGGCTCAGCCGACTTTCTCGCCTATGACGAGCAGGTTCGGCGTGATCGTCCAGAACCCGAGCGTGCAGATGAGCAGCACCAGGGCAAAGAGCCGCTTGAACGGGTTCCACTGGTCCGCGAGGACGAAGACCACCCGGTAGCCCGCGGCGTTCATCTCCGGGACGACCCGTTCGAGGGCCTTGCCCTGGCTCTCCCCGCTCAGCCAGCCGATCCAACCTGCCCGCATCGTGACGCGACGAATAGTGTTCAACTGTTGTTCTCCCTTTCGTTGTGAGAGAACAACCCTCGCACGGGCCCGCGACAGCTCCTGTCGCCGGCCCGCCCCTGCCGTCGCGCGACCTACCGCACGGTGATGGCGGCGTTCGAAATCACCGCGGACCCGCGCTCCTTCGTCTTCGCGTCGATCAGGAGCTTCCCGCCTTCGCGCCAGAGCGAGGTCACGATCGTCTCGCCCGGGAAGACGACGCCGGCGAAGCGGGCCTCGTAGCGCGCCACTTTCCCCGTGTCGCCGCCGAGGGCGCGGTCGACCGCCGCCTTGCAGACGATCCCGTAGGAGCAGAGGCCGTGGAGGATGGGCACGTCGAAGCCGCCCATCTTGGCGAAGCCGGGGTCGGCGTGGAGCGGGTTCTTGTCGCCGGAGAGCCGGTAGAGGAGCGCCTGCTGGGGCAACGTCTTCGACTCGACGACCGCGTCCGGGGCGCGGTCGGGGGCGGCGTTTCCCGCCGGGGGGCCGGATTCGCCGCCGAAGCCGCCCTCGCCGCGAAGGAAGAGGGAGAAGCGGTTCACGAAGAGCGGCCCGTTCGCGTCCGCGCTCGTGGTTTCGACGACGACGAGCGCCGCCTTGCCCTTGTCGTAGATGGCCGCGACCTTCCCCTTCGTCGTCACGCTGCCCTCGACCGGGATCGGCCGGAGGATCTCCAGGTCCTGTTCGCCGTGGAGGAGCATCGCCGGGTTGAACTGCATCCCCGGGATCGCCCCCATCCGGCCGAGGCTGCCGAAGGCGGGGATGACGCCGAAGCTGGGGAGCACCTTCAGGTTCGCCTCGTAGGTGTAGGCGAGTTCGTTCGGGTCGGTCTGGGGGACGCCGGCGCCGACGCCGAGCTGGTAGAGGATGACGCGGTCGCGGTCCCAACTGAAGCTGCCGCCTTCGATGGCGGCGCCGAGGGCCTGTTTCGGGTCGATGGGCATGGGAGCCTCCCTGGTGGTGTGCTGCCCGCCCGGCGGGCGCTGACTGTTGCCCGCATCGTACCGCGAAGGCGCGGTTCCAGCCTCTCGCGCGTGGGTCCTACGCCAGGCAGCGGAGGGGCTGGCCGCCGTTGTAGGCGACCATCTCCGCGAACACGGAGGGGACGTCGATCGGGCCGCCGCGGGGACCGCCCCGGAGTTCCTGGTAGGCGCGGTGGAGGTTGCCGACGATCCGTTCGGGGTCGGAGAGGTGGGCGAAGCGGCCGAGGTCCGTCTCCCGGGCCAGGGCGTAGGGCTCCATCCCGGCGGCGATGCCCTTGCGGGCGAGGGCGTCGATGAAGCGCAGGTAGGCTTCGACGTCGTCGAGGGCGGAAGGGCCGCAGATGGCGCCGTGGCCCGGGACGATCGTCTCCGCCCCCAGCCCGCGGAGCACGGGGATCGCGTCGAGCCAGCCTCCGATCGACCCCGCCATCGCAAACGGAGTGCCCCCGTTGAAGACTAGGTCGCCGCTGAAGAGCACCTTCCGCTCCGGGATCCAGGCGATGACGTCGTTGGTCGTGTGGGCCGGGCCGACGAAGCGGAGCTCGATCCGGAGGTCGCCGGCGTAGACGTTCAGCCGCTCTTCGAAGGTCACCATCGGGGGGACGTAGGGGATCTCGCCGAAGTCGGCGGTGGGGAAGGCGTTGCGAAGGGCCGCCAGGCTCCCCCGGAGGACGTCTTCACGGCAGAGTTCGTGGGCGATGATCGCCGTCCGGGGGGCGAACATGAAGTTGCCGTGGGTGTGGTCGGCGTGGCTGTGGGTGTTGATCAGCGCCTGCACGGGCTTCGCGGTCGTCTTCCGGAGGGCGGCGTCGAAGGCGCGGGCGCGCTTCTCCGTCCCCGTCGTGTCGATTGCTATCACGCCCTCGCCGGTGGTGATGAAGCCGGCGTTGTTCAGGAACCAGCTTCCGTCGAGCTGGACGTAGGCGAAGACGCCCGGGCTGACCTCCTCGATCGCCGGCGGCGGGATCTCGGCGTGGGCGGGCGGATGGGCGGTCGACATCGGGGGCCTCGCTATGCTCCGGGCTGCCCGGAGTATAGCGGAGTCCCGAGTCCCGAGTCCCGAGTCCCGAGTCCCGAGTCCCGAGTCCTCAGTCCTCAGTCCTCAGTCCTCGTCACTCCTGTTGCCAGCGGCGCCGCGCCGGGGCACGATGGCGCGACCAACCCCGCGGCGGAGGCCCCGATGTCCGACGTGCTCCTTGAGAAGCGGCCCGATGGCGTCGCGCTCATCACCCTGAACCGGCCGGAGTCGCTCAACTCCATGGGCGGGGAGCTGATCCCGCTGTTGGGCCGCTACCTCCAGGAGTGCGAACACGACCGGGAGGTGCGCTGCGTCGCCCTCACGGGGGCCGGGCGCGCCTTCTGCGCCGGCGGCGACGTCCGCGGCATGCAGCAGCGCGACGGCGACCGCCCGGGAGGCGCGGGCGAAACCGGCGCCGAGGTCGCGCGTTTCGAAGCCCTGGTCCGGGAGCTGCGCGCCTCCCACGAAGCCGTCAGCCTCCGCCTCCACACGATGGCGAAGCCCGCTGTGGCGATCGTCAACGGCCACGCCGTCGGCGCCGGGATGAGCCTCGCCCTCGCCTGCGACATCCGGATCTGCGGCGAACAGGCGAAGTTCGGCACCGCCTTCAAGAACGTCGGCCGCAGCGGAGACTTCGGCGGGAGCTACTTCCTCCCCCGGATCGTCGGGAACGGGAAGGCCCGCGAGCTCTACTTCACGGCCGAGATCCTCGACGCCGCGAAGGCCCTGGAACTCGGGATCGCCAACCGCGTCGTCCCCCAGGACCGGCTCCTGGAGGAGGGCCTCGCCTTCTGTGCGAAGCTCGCCGCCGGGCCGACCGCCGCCTATGGCCGGATGAAGGCAAACCTCAACCTGGCCGAAACCGGCACCCTGAAGGAGCTGCTCGACCACGAAGCCCTGCAGATGCGTCTCGCCGGCTTCAGCAGCGACGCCCGCGAGGCCGTCGCGGCCTTCCTCGAAAAGCGCGAACCCCGGTTCACCGGTGAATGACACGAACTCTGGAGGTGGAACAAGACCATGATTAACCTCGACGGCAAAGTTGCGATCGTGACGGGCGGCGCCCGCGGCATCGGCGAAGGCATCGCCCGCCGCCTGGCCGCGGGGGGCGCCCGCGTCGCCATCCTCGACCTCGACGGCGAGACCGCGGCCGCGACGGCGAAATCGCTGCCGACGGCCAGCGCGGGTATGGCCTGTGACGTCGCCGAGGCGGAAGACGTGGCCGGCGCGGTCAAGGGCATCGCCGCCTCCTTCGGCCGGATCGACTTCCTCGTCAACAACGCCGGCGCCGGGCGTGGCCCGATGCCCACCGACCTCCCGGCCGAGGCGATGGCCGGTGGCGGGATCCTCGCCGTCACCCAGGAGGGCTGGGACCAGACCCTCGCCCAGAACCTGCGGACGACGTTCGTCGCCTCAAAGGCTGCGATCCCCTTCATCCGCGCCCAGGGCTCGGGGGCGATCGTGAACATCGCTTCGATCGCCGGCCTCGGCGCCTCTCCCACCCTCGCGGCCTACGCCGCGGCCAAGGCGGGCGTCATCAACTTCACCCTCAGCCTCGCCCTCGAACTGGCCCCGAACGACATCCGCGTGAACGCGATCTGCCCCGGGTTCCTCTACACCCGCGCCTGGGAAGGCCTGGCGACGATAACCCGGAACAATAACCCGGCCTTCGCCTCCCTCACCCCGCGCGAGGTCTTCGAGCGGATCGTCCAGCAAGGGGTGCCGATGCGCCGCGAGCAGACGCCGGAGGACATCGGCAACCTCGCCGCGTTCCTCTGCAGCGACCTCGCCCGCAACATCACCGGCCAGTACGTGTCCGTCGACGGCGGCATTACGCTGCGGTAGCTGGTGGCTGCCGGCCGTCGGCTGTCGGCTGTCGGGCTATTAGCTGTTAGCTATTAGCTATTAGCTGCTGGAGAGGCATCGGCTGAAGGCCGACCGGTACTCGGACCTCGGACCTCGGGACCTCGGGACCCGGGACTCGGTACCCGGGACTCGGGACTCGGTACTCGGTACTTCCCCCGCGGGTGTATCGTGTGCGGAGCTTCTACCCCTGGGAGGAACTGAGATGCGCTCACGATCCTGGCTGATGCTGGCGATGGCTGCCTTTGGGTTGGCCGCCTTGCTGGCCGTTGCCTGTGGCGACGACGACGACGATGACGGCGGCAGCGGGGCGGACCTCACCGCGGCCAGCGTCGACTGCAAGGGACTGGGGGTGACCGCGCCCGCCCGGATCAAGACCGCCGGCAAGCTCGTCGTGGCCTCCGACCTCACCTACGCGCCGATGGAGTTCACGAAAGAGGGCACCGATACGGCGATCGGCGCCGACGTCGACATCGCCAACTGCATCGCCGCCGCCTGGGGCGTGAAGGCGGAGATCAAGAACACGAGCTTCGACGCCGTCATCCCCTCGCTCAAGAGCAAGCAGGTGGACGTCATCATGTCCTCCCTGAGCGTGACCGACGAGCGCAAGAAGGAAGTCGACTTCGTCGAGTACATGGTCGCGGGCTCCGGCATCCTCGTCGTCAAGGGCAACCCGGCGGGGCTCAAGTCGCTCGCCGACCTCTGCGGCAAGGACGTGGCGATCCAGACGGGCACCGTCCAGATCGACGAGGCCAAAGAGCAGGACGCCAAGTGCGCCACGAAGATCAAGCTTTCGACCTTTGAGGGCAACAACGACGTCGTCCAGGCTGTTGCCTCGAAGCGGGCCGTGGCCGGGCTCATGGACTACCCCGTGGCCGGCTACGCCGCGAAGAAGGTCAAGGGCACCGAGGTCGTCGGCGAGCAGTACAACACCGGCCCCTACGGCATCGCCGTCCGCAAGGACGACGCGGAGCTGAAGACCGCCCTCGCGGCCGCGGTTGAGGCGATGATCGCCAAAGGCCAGTACACCGCGATCCTGAAGTACTGGGGCCTCGAGGCCGGCAAACTCAAGTAGCGTTCGAGCAGGGGCCGGGGGTGGCCGTTGCCGCCCCCGGCCCCTATGCTCGGCGGCGTGGAAGGGCTCTTCCTGGGCGTCATCGACTGGGGAGTCGTGCGCGACAACCTCTTCTCGGAGCTCGTCCTCCGCGGCGTCTGGATGACCGTCCGGCTTTCGGTCCTGGCGATGCTCTTCGGGATCGCCCTCGGCACGGTCTTCGCCCTGATGCGCCTCTCCCGGCTGGCGCCCGTGCGCTGGGCGTCGCTCCTGTACATCTGGCTCTTCCGGGGGACGCCCCTCCTCGTCCAGATCGTCTTCTGGTTCTTCGCGCTGCCCCAGCTCTGGCCGGAGTGGGCGCCCTGGGACGGCAAGCTTTCGACCTTCCAGGCGGCGATCGTCGCCCTTTCGATCAACGAGGGGGCCTACATGACCGAGATCATGCGCGCCGGGATCCAGAGCGTGGACCCCGGCCAGGCCCTGGCCGCCCGCTCCCTGGGGATGACCTACCCCCTCGCCATGCGCCGGATCATCCTTCCCCAGGCGATGCGGGTCGTCATCCCGCCAACGGGCAACGAATTCATCGCCATGCTCAAGAGCTCGTCCCTGGTCAACGCGATCAGCGTCGCCGAACTCTTCTTCGTCGCCAAGCAGCAGTACTCCTCGAGCCTCAAGTACCTCGAATGGCTGCTGATCATCTCCGCCTGGTACCTGGTCCTGACGACGATCGCCAGCCTCTTCCAGGCGTGGCTGGAGGCGCGTTACCGCGGGCCCGCCGGCGCCGCCAGCGAATCGGTCTTCAGCCGGGCGCGCCGCCCCGCCTGGATGGGAGGACGCTGATGCCGCCCCTCCTGGAACTGGTCGACGTGCACAAGGCCTTCGGACGGACCGAAGTCCTCCGCGGGATCTCGTTCTCGGTCGAGCCGGGCGAGGTGGTGGCCGTCCTCGGGCCCTCCGGCTCCGGCAAGTCCACGCTTCTCCTCTGCGTCAACCACCTGGAGCGGATCGACCGTGGCCGCATCCTCTTCGACGGCCGGCTCGTCGGCTATCGCGAACAGGGCGGACGCCTGAAGGCGGAGGGGGACGCGGCCGTCGCCCGGATGCGCCGCGAGATCGGGATGGTGTTCCAGCGCTTCAACCTCTTCCCCCACCTCACCGCCCTCGGGAACGTGATGGAGGCGCCGGTCCACGTCCTCAAGCAGTCGAAGGCGGAGGCCCGCGCCCGGGCGACGGCCATGCTCAGCCGGGTGGGGCTCGGCGACAAGCTCGACGCTTACCCATCCCAGCTCTCCGGCGGTCAGCAGCAGCGCGTCGCCATTGCCCGCTCCCTCGCCATGGGCCCCCGGCTGATGCTCTTCGACGAAGTGACGAGCGCCCTCGACCCGGAACTGGTGGGAGAGGTCCTCGAGGTGATGCGGGGCCTCGCCGAGATGGGGATGACGATGCTCGTCGTCACCCACGAGATGGCCTTCGCTCGCGAAGCCGCCAGCCGGGTGATCTTCATGGACGAAGGCGCCGTCGTCGAAGACGCGCCCCCGGCCGCGTTCTTCGCCAGCCCCCGCAGCGACCGGGCCCGCCAGTTCCTCAGCCGCTACGGGCGGTAGGCGGCGGATGGCTGTCGGCTGTCGGCGGGGAGCTGTTAGCTATTAGCTGTTAGCTATTAGCTGTTAGTTGGCAGCCCAAAGGAGTTTACACGGTACCGCGTAGCCGCTACTGTTGTTCGGACCTCGGACCTCGGACCTCGGGACTCAGGACTCAGGACTCGGTACTTCGGAAGCGATGATGGGCGAACGCGGGCGGCCGGTCGAACTCTGGACGGCGGAACGGGTGGCGGCCCTGCGGGCGCGGCTTGGGCTGAGCCAGGCCGACCTTGCCCGCCGCCTGGGCATGCGCCAGCAGACGGTGAGCGAGTGGGAGACGGGCCGTTATGCCCCCCGCGGCGCCTCCGCCACGCTCCTCGGGATCCTCGCCGAGGAGGCGGCCGCCTACGACGCCTCCCCGCCCGGCGGCGAAGGCGAGAAGCCCCGGTGAGCGCCCGGGCGGCTGTCGCGGCCGGGGCCTTCGCCTCCGAGTCCGAGCTCGCGGCCCGCTGGGGCGAGGGCGTCCGCGGCCCCCTTCGCCTCGAAGACGGCCGTGCCCTCAAGGTGGTTTTCCCGGGCGTCCCCGGCGGCGCCAGTGGCCCCGACTACACCGGCGCGATCGTCGAGGCCGGGGACGACCTCCTCCGCGGGGACGTCGAACTCCACCTCCGCGCCAGCGGCTGGCGGAGCCACGGCCACCACCTCGACCCTGCCTACGCCGGCGTCGTCCTCCACGTCGTCGAGGCGAACGACACCGGCGCCCTTGCCACCCTCGGCAGCGGCGGCCGCGCGATCCCGGTGCTCGTCCTCCGCGCCGCGGCCGCGGGACTCCGGGAAGGCTTCACCCCGCCCTGTGCCTTCGCCGCGGCCCACGGCATGGAGGTCGCGGCCACCCTCGAACGGATGGGCGCCCGGCGCCTCCGCCAGAAGGCCGTCCGCGTCGCGCCCCTTGTCGAATCCGCAGGAACCGGGCAGGCGCTCTTTACCCTCCTCCTCGAAACCCTCGCCGGGGCCGCGAACCGGGCCGCCTTCGCCCGCCTGGCCCGGGAGCTGCCCCTCGCCGCCATCCTCGAACGCCTCGACCGCCGCTATCCCGGCGTCGACCGCCCCTTCGCCGCTGCCGCCGAGTTGAAGGGCGCCGCCGCCCTCCTTGCCCTCCGCCGGGCCGGCCTCCGGCCACTTGCTTCGCCGGCGCGGCGTCTGGAGCTCGCGGGCGCCCTGGTCGCCGGGCTCTGGCCCGGGAGCGAAAGAGGCTGGCCGGCCGCGCTCCAGGAGGGCACACCCCTGCGCCTCCGTGCCCCCGGCCTCGGGAGGGGGATGGCGGTCGAGCTCGCCGTCAACGCCGTCCTCCCGGTCGCCCTTGCCTCGGGCGCCTGGGCCGAAGCGAGCGTCGAGGCGGCCTGGCTGGCGCTGCCTTCTCCCGGCACCTATGGCCGCCTCAAGCGGCTTGAAGGCTGGCTCGGCCATGGCGGCGGACGTCCCTTCGCCTCGGCGGCGCGGCTCCAGGGAGGGCTCCTCCTCCACCGCGACTACTGCACCAGGGGGATGTGCGGCCGCTGCCCGCTCTCGGGTGCCTGAACCGCCCGGGTCAGTGCTGGCCCTTCGGCTTGGCCACGAGCGGAGGCGCCGGCGGCGCGCCTTCGGGGGCAGCCTTCTCGGCTTCCGGCTCCGGGCGCCGCATCGGCCGGCGGATGCTCCAGCGCCGGAAGCGCTCCTCGATCGGCTTTTCGCCCTCACGCTCGACCTGCTCCCGGCGCTGCTTGAGGAAGTCCTCCCGCGTCCGCCCGCCGATCTGGCTGGTGTGGCAGAGGATCGCTTCGACCTTCGTCTCCCAGTGGGCGGTGATGTCGACCGTGTAGTCCGGGTCGTCCGAGCCGGCGAGGAGCACCTCGTTCACCTGGTGACTGACGAGCCCGTCCTCCTCGTGCTGGGGATAGAAGAGACGGTCGCGGACGAGCGGGTAGATCGCGTCCGCCGTGACCGTCCCGACGTTCCTGTGGTCGCGGTGGTTGAAGCCGCGGCGGAAGGCGTCCCAGGTGATGACGACGTCTGGCCGGTGGATCCGGAGGAGGCGGACGATCTGCCCCCGGAGCTCGTGCTCGTCGACGGTGAAGCCGTCCGGGTAGCCGAGGAGGATGCATTCCTTCACGCCGAGGCGGCGGCAGGCGGCGCGCTGTTCCTCTTCGCGGATGGCGGCCAGCTTCTCGGGGTGCATCGACTCGTCGTGGGTGCCCTTGTCGCCGCCGGTGACAAGGACGTAGCGCACGTCCCAGCCCTCGGCGCACCACTTCGCCACCGTCCCCCCGCAGACGAACTCGGCATCGTCGGGGTGGGCCATGATCACCATGGCGTTGAGGGGCCCCTCGATCGGCGGCGGCGCCTCCTGCTGGGCGGACCCGATCGGCGGGGCGCTCGCGCCGGCGGGCGGGGCTTTCGCGGCGCCCTTCGTCTTCCCCTTGTCTCGCTTCTTGCTCATCGGGCGAACCTCACGCCGGACATCGTAGCCGGGAGCCCCGCCCCCGGGCGAGCGCCGTGCGCCGCGGGACGCGGCGCACGCGTTCACCCCTGGCGGCGCTCGTCGTCCCCTTCCCCCACGAAGTGGGGGAGGGGGCCAGGGGGTGAGGGGTCAGGGCCTGCCGCCGGCCGCCACCACCGCCGCTTCGTAGACTTCCTTGCCGAACCCGTTCCCGGCTTCGCGGCGGCCACGGGGGCGGTACGCTTCGGCCACTTCGTCGTAGACCTCCGCCACCCGGAGGGCGATCGCCCGCCAGCGGAACCGCTCGACCGACCGCCGCGCCGCCCGGCTGAAGTTCGCCCGCAGCTCCGGGTTGGCGAGCAGCACTTCCAGCTTCTCGGCGAAGGGCTCCGGGCAGCGCCAGGGGATCAGGTAGCCCGTCACCCCGTCATCGACCGTCGAGACGAGCCCCCCGACGCGTGAGGCCACGACCGGCGTCCCGCAGGCCATCGCCTCCACCGCGACCAGGCCGAAGCTCTCGTAGTAGCTCGGGACGACGCAGACGTCGGCGGCGCTGTAGTAGGTGGGGAGCGCGTCGTGGGGGACTGCCCCGGTGAAACGCACCCGCCCGCCGACGCCGAGCGCCTCCGCCTGCGCCTCCAGTTCGGCGCGAAGGGCGCCGGCCCGCTCGTCGCCGCCGACGATGAGGAGGGTCGTGCCCTCCACCTCGAGCTGGGCGAAGGCGCTGATCAGGATGTCGACGCCCTTCAGCTTCTCCAGCCGTCCCACCCAGAGGAGGACGGGCGTCTCCGCCGGGAGCCCCAGCGCCTCCCGGCTGGCGCGGCGGTCGCGGGGGCTGAAGAGCTCAAGGTCGACGCCGCAGGGGATCGTGTGCATCCGCCGGGGGTCCGCCCCGTAGTAGCGTTCGAGGAGGACGCGCTCGTGGTCGCTGGCCGTGATGATCGCGTCCGCGTGGTGGGCGATCGCGCGCTCGTGCTGGATCCGGAAGGTCGGCTCCTCTTCGCTGATCCGGGCCCGGTTCTTGACCTCGCCCAGGGTGTGGAACATGACGACGTGGGGCCGCCGGGCCTCCCGGGCGAGGAGTTCACCGGCCCGGCCGCTCTGCCAGTAGTGGCTGTGGTAGACCGCGTAGGGCTGTTCCCCTTCGGCGACGAAGGCGCGCATGTCCTGGACGAACTCAGGGAGGTAGGCAGCCATCTCCTCCTTCGCCATCGGCTCCGGCGGGCCGGCCGCGATCCTGACCAGGCGGAGGTTCGGGGCGACCTCTTCCACCCGGGGCAGGTCACCGTCGAGCCGCGTGAAGATGTCGACTTCGTAGCCGAGGGCCGCCAGTTCGCGAGAGAGTTCGAGGACGTAGACGTTCATCCCGCCCGTTTCCCGGCCGCCGAGGGGCGCCAATGGGCTGGTGTGCAACGAGATCTGGGCGATGCGCGTCATGGCCGCTCCGTCCCCGGGGTGGGAATCCTCCCCGCCGGACTTCCCATTGTGCGCCATCGCGGCGGGGGGCCGCCAACCGGGGCCTCACATGTTCTCGGCCCGCCCGGTCATCTCCTCAATCCGGATCCGGAAGAGGACCGCGTCCGCCAGCGTCGTCCGGTGGCCGTGGCCGGCCGTGAGGCTCATGTGGTTGCCTTCGAACGCCTTCAGGAGGAGCGCCCGGCAGCGGAACTGGTCGTCCTCGCCCTGGAGCTCCTCGAACCGGCCGCGGATGACGACGCTCCGCCAGCGGGCGCCGTGTTCGACGTCCTCTACCTGGAAGGCGACGTGCGGCCAGCGCCGCATCAACGCGATCTTCCGGCCGGGGGCGGCGTGACCGTAGATCGCCCCCTCCGCGTAGGCATAGCTGATCGGCACCAGGTAGGCGCCCTCGGCGTCGCGCATGGCGATGTGGCCGTGGCGGTGCCGCCGGAGCAGCGACTCGCATTCGTCGATCGTCATTTCCCGGAGCACAGCTTCCTCCCGCGACAGTGACACCGCCCGCTGGATTATGGTCCCCCGCGAAGCGACGGGGCCGGGCCGAAAGGCTATGGTTTCGGGAGTCGAACGGCCCTTCCCGGACCCGTCCGGCCCGCGAGGATGGGCCGCCCGGCCCCTGAAGCGCAGCCTGCGGAGGGCGACACTGGAGCCATGGAAGCCCACCGGCGCGACCGGACCAGCGAGCCCGGCGCCGCCGATCGGCCCGCCGCCGGGCTGACCGGCGCCGAGGCTGCCGCGCGCCTCGCCCGGGATGGGCCGAACACGCTCCCGCCGGCCCCCTCCCCGCCCGCCTGGAAGCAGCTTGCCGCCCAGGTCTCGCACTTCTTCGCTCTCCTCCTCTGGGCCGCTGGCGGCCTCGCCTTCGTCGCCGGGATGCCCCAGCTCGGCGGCGCCATCTTCGTCGTCATCCTTGTCAACGGCGTCTTCGCCTTCGCCCAGGAGCACCGCGCCGAACGGGCCGCCCAGCAGCTCCGGCGGCTCATTCCCCGCCGCGTGAACGTCCTCCGCGACGGCCGCCGGGAAGAGATCGACGCCGCCGGGCTCGTCGCTGGAGACGTCGTCTTCCTTTCCGGCGGCGACGGCATTCCCGCCGACATGACCGTCCTTGCCGCCGAAAGCCTCCGCGTCGACGAGTCGACCCTCACCGGCGAGAGCCTGCCCGTGGCCGTCGACGCCAGCAGCGCGGTCTCGGCCGGCACCTTCGTCGTCTCCGGCGAAGGTACCGCCGTCGTCGAAGCGACCGGGGGCCGAACCCGCCTGGCCGCGATCGCCCGCCTCACCCGGGCCGGCCGCCGACCGCGGAGCCCCCTCGCCCGCGAGCTGGACCGGGTCGTCCGCATCGTCGCCCTGGTGGCGCTCGCGGTCGGGGGCGGGTTCTTCGGCATCGCCCTTCTCGTTGGCACCCCGGCGAGTGACGGCTTCCTCTTCGCCATCGGCGTCACCGTCGCCCTCGTCCCCGAAGGCCTCCTTCCCACGGTCACCCTTTCCCTGGCGATGGGCGCCCAGCGCATGGCCGGCCGCCATGCCCTCGTCCGGCGGTTGGAGTCGGTCGAGACCCTCGGCTCCACCACCTTCATCTGCACCGACAAGACCGGCACGCTCACCCGCAACGAGATGTCCGTGCGCGAAATCTGGATGCCCGGGGGTTCGTTCGCCGTGGCTGGCGAAGGCTATGCCCCGGCGCCGGCGCTTGTCCCGCCGCCGGGCCTGGCCGCGGCCCTCGGCGACCTCGCCACCGCCGCGATCGCTGCCTCCGACGGCCGCGCGGTCGAACGGGAGGGCACCTGGCTCGCCCGTGGCGACCCCATGGAGGCGGCCCTCGACACCTTCGCCCGGCGCCTGGGGGTCGACGTCGCCGCCGGCGACCGCGACCGCGTTGTCCTCCGGAGGTTCCCCTTCGACCCCGTCCGCCGGCGGATGTCGGTGGTGACCCCGGGCTGGATGTTCACCAAGGGCGCCCCCGAGGCCGTGTTCGGACGCAGCGCGAGCGCGCCCGGCGCGGACGGTGCCGCCCACGAGATGGCGGGGCGGGGGCTCCGCGTCCTCGCCATCGCCCGGCGGCCGATGGAGGCCGCGCCGGCCACGGCGGACGAGGCCGAGCGCGACCTCGAACTCCTCGGTCTTGTCGGCATGGAAGACCCGCCCCGCGCCGGGGCCCGGGACGCCGTCGCCGCCTGCCGCCGGGCCGGGATCGCCGTCGCCATGGTCACCGGCGACCACCCGGGCACGGCCGAGGCGATCGCCCGCGAGACCGGCCTCTTGCTCCCGGGCAGCCCCGTTTTCTTGGGCGTGGACCTGCCGGCCGGCGAGGCGATCCTCGGCGCCCTGGTGGACCGCGATGGCGCCGTGATCTGCCGGGTCACGCCGGAAGACAAGCTCCGGATCGCCCGCGCCCTTCGCGCCCGCGGCCACGTCATCGCCATGACCGGCGACGGCGTCAACGACGGCCCCGCCCTCCAGGAGGCCGACGTCGGCATCGCCATGGGCCGGACCGGGACCGACGTCGCCCGCGAAGCCGCCGACCTCGTCCTCCTCGACGACGACTTCGCGACGATCGTCGTGGCGATCGAGGAAGGCCGCGCGACCTTCGCCAACATCCGCCGCTTCCTCACCTACCACCTCACGGACAACGTCGCCGAGCTCACGCCCTTCGTCGTCTGGGCGCTCTCGGGCGGGCGCTTCCCCCTTGCCCTCGGCGTCCTCCAGATCCTCTGTCTCGACATCGGCACCGACCTCCTTCCCGCCCTCGCCCTCGGTTCCGAAGCCCCGAACGAGCGGGTCCTCCGCCGCCCGGTCGAAGGCCGCCACCTCATGGATGCCCGCCTCCTCCGCCGCGTTTTCGCGCTCCTCGGGCCGGTCGAAGCCCTCGTGGAGATGACCGCCTTCCTCGCGGTCATGCTCGCCGCCGGGTGGCGCCCGGGCGACAGCTTTCCCGGGGGCGAAACGCTCATGGAGGCGAGCGGCGCGGCCTTCGCGGCCGTCGTCGTCGGGCAGGCAGCGAATGCCTTCGCCTGCCGGAGCACGACCTTCTGGCCCGGCGCCCTCGGCTGGCGGACGAACCGCTTCCTGCTCGTCGCGGTCGCCGTCGAACTCACGCTCCTGCTGGCGTTCCTCTTCACGGGACCGGTCGCGGACCTCCTCGACCAGGCGCCACCGCCGCCGGCTGGGCTCGCGGTGGCCCTGCTCGCCGCGCCCGCCGTCCTCATCGCCGACGCGACCCACAAGCGCCGGCGGCGGCGCCTGGCGGCGAAGCGCGGCGCTGCCCGCCCGGCTGGCGGATGACCGGCCATCGCCCACTACCGTGCCAACTCCAACGTGGCAATATGGAAGCGATTCGTGGAGGACAGCGCCAATGACCAGTCCAATCGAAGAACGCCTTGCCGTGGCTGCGGCGAAGCTCCAGCCCATCTTCGACGCCGCCAGCCTCCCGGCTTCGACCGCCGAGATCGCGCCGCTGGCCGATGTCCTCGGCCAGGAACGCGCCCGCGAGGCGATCGTCTTCGGCCTCCGGATGGTGCCGGAAGGCTACAACATCGCCGTCTCCGGGCCCCCCTCCTCGGGCCGCAACACGATCGTCGGGAAGCTGGTTGCCGAGGCCGCGGCCGGGCGGCCACCGTCCCCCGACTGGTGCTACCTCCACAACTTCGCCGACCCAAGGCGGCCCCACGCCGTCTCCCTTCCTTCCGGCCTTGGCGACGACCTCCACCGCGCGGTCGCCCAGCTCCAGGAAGCCTGCCGGACGGCGCTGCCCAGCGCCTTCGCCAGCGAAGGCTACGAACGGCGCGGCCAGGAAGTGCTCGAACCGATCGGGAGGGCCCGCGAACTGATCATCGAACAGCTCCAGGCGAGCGCCCGGACGAAGGGCTTCGCGATCAACCCCAGCCCCGTCGGGCTCGTCCCCGTCCCCATGGCGGCCGACGGCACCCCGCTGACGCCCGAGGTCTACAACGCCCTCACGGACGCCCAGCGCCACGACTGGGAGGGGCGCAGCACGGCCGTCCAGGAGGAGATCGTGGCGGCCGGCCGCGAGCTTCGCAAGCTGGAAACGCAGGCCCGGCAGGCGGTGGAGGCCCTTGACCGCGAAGTCACCCGCTTCGTCGTCGGCCCCATCATCGACGAACTCGAGCGCGTCTACGGGCCCTACGGCCTCATGCCCCACCTTGCCGCCGTCGAAGACGACATCGTCGCCAACCTCGAAGTCTACAAGCGCTTCACCGAGGGCCTCGCCGACCGCGTCCCTCCCCAGCTCGTCGCCCAGTTCGGCGAAGAGCGGGAAGCGCTCCTCAAACGCTACTCCGTGAACCTCTTCGTTACCCATGGCGACCAGCCTTCCGCGGCCGCTCCGGTTGTCGACGAACGCCACCCCCGCTACCACAACCTCTTCGGGAAGATGGACTTCGAAAACCGCATGGGCGCGATGGTGACCGACTTCACCCGCATCCGCCCCGGCTCCATCCACATGGCCAACGGCGGCTACCTCATCCTCCAGGTGCAGGACCTCCTCGCCGACCCCCGTTCCTGGGTGAAGCTCAAGGAAGCCCTCAAGACCCGCGAAATCCGCATCGAAGACCCTGGCGAAGGCATCCTTCCCATGCCCATGGTCGACCTTTCCCCCCAGGGAATCCCGCTCGACCTCAAGGTGGTCCTGGTCGGGCAGCCCTTCGTCTTCGGCCTCTTTGACGCGCTCGACCCCGACTTCCCCGAGCTCTTCAAGATCCGGGCCGAGTTCGAACCCGACACCGACTGCACGGGCGCCTCGGCCGTCGCCACCGCCGGGTTCATCCGCCAGACCCGGGAGACGTGCCATCTCCTCCATTTCGATCGCGGCGCCCTCGCCGAAGTCCTTGGCTACAGCAACCGTCTCGCCGGCCGGCGGGATCGTTTCAGCACCCGCTACGGGCTCATCGCCGACCTCTGCCAGGAAGCAAGCCAGGTCGCGGTCAGCGCCGGCGCTGCCACCGTCGGAGCGGAACACGTCCGCGGCGCCTTCGAGGCCCGGGCGCGGCGCTCCGGCCTCGTCCCCGACCGCCTCCGCCGGATGATCGCCGAGGGCACCCTCCGGATCGAGACGTCCGGGTCCGTCGTCGGCCAGGTCAACGGGCTCGCGGTCTATTCGATGGGCAGCCACGAGTTCGGCACGCCCACCCGGATCACCTGCCGGACGGGCCTCGGGCGCCGGGGCGTCGTCGCCATCGAACGCGAGACCGAACGCAGCGGCGCCATCCACACTAAGGGCGTCCTCGTCTTGAGCGGCTACCTCCAGGGTACCTTCGGGCGCAGCCGGCCCCTCGCCTTCAGCGCCAGCCTCACCTTCGAACAGAGCTACGACGAGGTCGAAGGTGACAGCGCCAGCTCGGCCGAGCTCTACGCCATCCTTGCCTCCCTTGCCGGCGTCCCCATCCGCCAGGACATCGCGGTCACCGGCTCAGTCGACCAGTTCGGGAACATCCAGGCGATCGGCGGCGTCACCGAGAAGGTCGAGGGATTCTTCGACCTCTGCAAGGAAGTGGGCCTGACCGGCAGCCAGGGCGTCGCCCTCCCCGCCAGCAACGTGATCAACCTGACCCTCCGCGGCGACGTCGCGGCTGCCATCGCGCGGGGAGAGTTCCACCTCTGGTCGGTGACGCGCGTGGAAGAGGGGCTCGAACTCCTCACCGGCGTCGCCGCCGGGGCTGCGGACAGCCAGGGGAACTACCCCGTGGGTTCGCTCTTTTACAGCGTCGCCGCCACCCTCGACGACATGCGGGCGCTCTCCGGCCCCGCCGAAGCCAACGGCGGCTGAATCGGCGAACCGCAAAGATCGAGGTTCCAACCGCCGCCGCGAACCGCTACGATGCCGCCAACCCGCGCCCATGGTGGAACCGTATGTCGACAGCCCTCGAAGGATTCCGCGTCCTTGACCTCACCCAGTACGAAGCGGGCACCTCCGCGACCCAGGCCCTCGCCTGGCTCGGCGCCGACGTCGTCAAGGTGGAGCAGCCCCGCCATGGCGACCCCGGCCGCGGCCTTGGCGCGAACCCCGGCGCCCAGCCCGTTGACCGCCTCTACTTCCTCAACCTCAACTGCAACAAGCGCAGTGTGACCATCGACCTCAAGAAGCCCGAAGGCAAGGAGCTCTTCCTCCGCCTCGTCCCCCGCTTCGACGCCGTCGTCGAGAACTTCGGCCCGGGCGCGATGGAGGCCCTCGGTCTCGGCTACGAAGCCCTCCGCGAGGTCCACCCGCCCCTGATCTACGGGACCCTCAAGGGCTTCGGCACCACCGGCCCCCATGCCGGCTACAAGAGCTTTGACATGGTCGCCCAGGCCGTCGGCGGGAGCATGTCGATCACCGGGACGCCGGAGACGCCGCCGATCCGTTCAGGCGTCACCTATGGCGACACGGGGACGGGGATGCACTTCGCCATCGGCATCCTCGCCGCCTACGTCAGGCGTCTTCGCACCGGCCAGGGCGAGCACGTCGAGGTCTCCATGCAAGAAGCGATCGCCAACATCGCCCGGATCGGTTTCCTCGGGCGCGAATTCGTCGGCGACCCTGTCCCCCGCGTCGGGAACAACCTTCGCGGCCTCGCTCCCACCAGCGCCTACCCCTGCAAGCCGTTCGGCCCAAACGACTGGATCTACGTCGTCGCCGTCTCGGGGAGGATGCTCGAGAACCTCGCGGTGGCACTCGGCAGGCCCGAACTGATGGATGATCCCCGCTACCAGACGCTGACCGCGCGCCGCGAGAACGAAGCCTGGCTCCAGGGGCTCATCACCGAATTCACCAGCCAGCGCACCAAGCACGAGGCGATGGCCGACCTCCAGGCCTTCGGCATCCCCTCGGGCGCCGTCTTCGACAGTGGCGACATCTTCACCAGCGAGCACCTCAAGGAGCGCGGCTTCGTCCAGGTGATGGACCATCCCGTCCGCGGCGAGACCGAGATCCTCGGCAACCCCATCCGGCTCGGTGGTGAGGCAACGAAGCTGGAGCCCGCGCCGCTCCTCGGGCAGCACACCGGGCCGGTCCTCGCCGAGGAACTGGGGCTCTGCGAGGACGACCTCGCCGGCCTCCGCGCCCGGGGCGTGGTGTAGTGGCGGCAGACGACCTCTGCTTCCTCACCGCCACCGAACTCGCCAGGCGGATGAGGGCGAAGGAACTCTCGGCGCGCGAGGTGGTCGCCGCCCACATCGCCCGGGTTGAGGCCGTCAACCCCGCCGTGAACGCCATCGTGACCTTCGTCCCCGAACAGGCGATGGCCGCCGCGGCCGCCGCCGACGATGCCCTTGCGCGCGGCGAACCCGCGGGCATCCTCCACGGCCTCCCGGTCGCGCACAAGGACCTCGTCCAGACAAAGGGCATCCGGACGACGCTCGGGTCGCCCATCTTCCGCGACTGGGTGCCGGAGGAAGACGCCCTCGTCGTCGAGCGCCTCAAAGCCGCCGGCGCGATCACGATAGGGAAGACCAACACGCCCGAATTCGGCGCCGGGTCGCAGACCTTCAACCCGGTCTTCGGCGCGACCCGCAACCCCTACGACCTCACGAAGACCTGCGGCGGCAGTTCCGGGGGGGCCGCCGTCGCCCTCGCCTGCGGGATGCAGCCCATCGCCGACGGCAGCGACTTTGGCGGTTCGCTCCGTAACCCCGCCGGCTACTGCAACGTCGTCGGCTTCCGGCCAACCCTCGGGCGCGTGCCCCGCTATCCGCTCGCGACCGCCTTCACGGAGATGGGCGTCGAAGGCCCGATGGCCCGGACCGTCGCGGACGTCGCCCTGGCGCTCGCGGCGATGGCCGGCCCCGACCCCCGGGACCCCCGGTCGCTGGAGTCGCCCGGGGAACTCTTCCTCCGCCCGCTCGAACGCGACTTCCGGGGTGTGCGCGTCGCCTGGAGCCGCGACCTTGGCGGCCTGCCGGTCGAACCCGCCGTGACCGCGGTCCTCGAACAGCAGCGGGCCACCTTCGAGGCGCTCGGTTGCGAAGTCGAGGACGCGTCCCCCGGCCTTTCCGGCGCCGACGAGGCCTTCCAGGTGATCCGGGCCTGGAGCATGGCCGCAGCGCGCAGGCCCCTCCTCGCCGCCCACCGCCACGAAATGAAGGACACGGTCATCTGGAACGTCGAAAAGGGGCTCGCGCTCACGGGGCCGGAAGTGGGCGAGGCCGAGATGCTCCGGACGCAGGTCTTCCAGCGGATGCGCTCGTTCATGGAGCGCTACGAGTTCCTTCTCTGCCCGGTCAGCCAGGTGCCGCCCTTCGACATCGCCACCGAATACCCCATGGTCGTCAACGGCCAGCCGATGGCGACCTACATCGACTGGATGAAGTCCTGTTCGCGGGTGACGGTGACCGCCCACCCGGCGATCTCCGTCCCGGCCGGGTTCACCGCCGATGGCCTCCCCGTCGGCCTCCAGGTCGTCGGCCGCTACCGCGACGACTTCGGCGTCCTCCAGTTGGCGCACGCCTTCGAGGCCGCGACCGGCTTCTGGCGGCGGAGACCAGCCGCCGGCTGACCACTCACGCGTGCTACGATTGGCCCATGGTCATGCAGGATCGCAGTGGTTCGCTCAGTGTGGAAGAAGCCCGACGCCTGGGCCCTCCCACCGCAGAACAAGTCGCCCGATCGCGGCAGGTACTCGCGCGGGCCGCGGCTCGCCGGGAGGCCGCCCTCGCGGGTGGACGTCACATTCTCTCGGCAGACGAGATTCTCTGGGCGCTCGGACGCACCGATGAAGGTGATGACGATTGTGACCGTGTCTCGGGGGCAGACTCCCCTGAATGACTGCCAGAGTCGTCGATGCATCGGTTCTTGCGGCGGTCCTGTTTCCGTCGCAGCTGATCCCGGGAGCGGACTCGCTGCTCTCGCCCCCGACGTTGAACTCGTAGCCCCGGTCCTCCTCCGCTAGGAGACGTTCAATGCCGGTTGGCGCCTGGTGCGGCGGGGACTGTTGACCGCTGCCGACTTTGAGAGCGCGGTTCGAGACTTCGACGCGCTCTCCATTCAGTTGGTCGACTCCGCCGAGTGGGTGGACCGCGCCCTCGTGATCGCCCGCCGATTCGACCAGTCCAACATCTTCGACGCGATGTACCTCGCCTGCGCCGAGGATCTCGACGCCGAACTGTGGACCTGCGACAGACGATTCGCCGCCTCGTTCGGCCCTAGCCGTCCGCAGCGCCTGCTCTTGTGCCCCGCCGACAGTCCAGCCGGCGCCTGAGCCGCGCTTACCCGCTCCTACCCCTAAACGATCTACACTGGCAGCAATATGCCCAAGCTCGGCTTCATTTCCCGCATCCTCGGCGACTCCAACGAAAAAGAACTCAAGCGCCTCCGCCTCATCGTCGACGAGGTGAACGAACACGCCGACGACATGGCCGCCCTCAGCGACGAGGCCCTCGCGGCGAAGACGCGCGAGTTCCGCGACCGGATCGAGGACGACGGCGAGAGCCTCGACGACCTCCTCCCGGAAGCCTTCGCCGCCGCCCGCGAAATGTCCTGGCGCAAGGTCCGGGAAAAGCCCTACGACGTCCAGATCATCGGCGGCATCGTCCTCCACGAAGGCAAGATCGCCGAAATGCGCACCGGCGAAGGCAAGACCCTCACCGCCGTCGCCCCCGTCTACCTCAACGCCCTCCCCGGCCGCGGCGTCCACCTCGTCACCGTCAACGACTACCTCGCCCGCCGCGACGCCGCCTGGTACGGCCCCGTCTACAACGCCCTCGGCCTCTCCATCGGCGTCATCCAGAACAACAACGTCTCCTACCTCTACGAACCCGGTTACAAGCCCGGCGAAGAAGGAAGCAGCGGCGGCCTCGACGACCTCCGCCCCTGCGACCGGCGCTCCGCCTACGCCTGCGACATCACCTACGGCACCAACAACGAGTTCGGCTTCGACTACCTTCGCGACAACATGGTCCCCGACCTCGAACGCAAGACCCAGCGCGACCTCTCCTACGCCATCGTCGACGAAGTCGACAACATCCTCATCGACGAAGCCCGGACGCCGCTCATCATCAGCGGCAACGCCGAAGAGGCCAGCGCCACCTACATGGCCTTCGCCCGCGCCATGCGCACCCTTGTCGAAGACGACGACTTCGTTGTCGACCACAAGTCGAAGCACGTCGCGCTCACGGACGACGGGATCACGAAGGTCGAAAAGGCGCTCGGCGTCGGCGACATCTTCGGCCAGGATTCGAAGCTGGCCCGCCACCTCGAAGCCGCTCTCGACGCCGAGGTCCTCAAGCGCGTCGACCGTGACTACGTCGTCAAGGACGGCGAGATCGTCATCGTCGACGAATTCACCGGCCGGCTCATGCCCGGGCGCCGCTGGAGCCACGGCATCCACCAGGCCGTCGAAGCCAAGGAGAACCTGAAGGTCCAGCGCGAGTCCGTCACCTACGCGACGATCACCTTCCAGAACCTCTTCCGCCTCTACGAAAAGCTCGCCGGGATGACCGGCACCGCGGAGACCGAGGCCGAGGAGTTTTCCAAGATCTACCACCTCGACGTCGTCGTCGTGCCCACCCACCGCCCAATGGTCCGGGAGGACCACCAGGACGTCGTCTACATCAACGAACGGGCGAAGTTCAACGCCGTCGTTGGCGAGATCGAGGAGCTGAACGAGGCCGGCCGTCCCATCCTCGTCGGCACGACCTCGATCGAAAAGTCCGAATACCTGGCCAGCCTGCTCCTCCGTAAGGGCATCCAGCACCAGGTCCTCAACGCGAAGCAGCACGAACGCGAGGCCCACATCATCGCCGACGCCGGCCAGCGCGGCGCCGTCACCATCGCCACCAACATGGCCGGCCGCGGGACCGACATCAAGCTCGGCGCAGGGGTTGCCGCCCTCGGCGGTCTCCACGTCATCGGCACCGAGCGCCACGAATCCCGCCGCATCGACAACCAGCTCCGCGGCCGCGCCGGCCGCCAGGGCGACCCCGGTTCCAGCCGCTTCTTCGTCTCCTTCGGCGACGACATCATGAAGCGCTTCTCCCCCGACTGGGTCCCCGGGATGATGCAGAAGCTCGGCATGACCGAGGAGATGCCCCTCGAATCGCGGATGGTCACCCGTGCCATTGAACAGGCCCAGACCAAGGTCGAAGGCCACAACTTCGACATCCGCAAGCGCCTCGTCGAATTCGACGACGTGATCAATGAGCACCGCACCGTCATCTACGGCGAGCGCGAGAAGATCCTCCACGGCGCCGACACGCGCGACAACGTCCTCAACCTCCTCGTCACCGAGCTCGAGTCGATCCTCAAGGCGGCCACAGCCGGCGACCCCGACTCGAACGAGCTCGTCCACAACGAGCTCCGCGAGATCCTGGTCCCCGACGACGTCCCCTCGGTGGAGGAAATGCTCGAACTCGGCGACGAACTCAGCGACGAGGTGCTCGACCGCGCCGAGGACCGCTACGAGCAGATCGAAGCCGCGATCGGCGACGAAAACATGCGCAAGGTCGAGAAGTGGCTCCTCGTCGAAGCCATCGACTCCCATTGGCGCGAACACCTGACCGCTATCGAAGACCTCCGCCAGAGCATCGGCCTCCAGGCCTACGCCCAGATCGACCCCCTCGTCGCCTTCAAGCGCGAAGGCTACGACATGTTCCAGCAGCTCCAGGCCAACATTCGCAAACAGGTGGCCCGGACCGTCTTCCACGTCAAGGTCGTCGACCAGCGCCCGGCGCCCCAGCCCCTCGCCGCCACCGGCACCGGCACCGGCGATGCGGCGCCCCCTTCACCCGACGGCCAGGCTGGCGGCCCGACTGCCGCTCCCGTCCTCGGGCGCCAGTCGACCCCCGCCCCCGCGAACCTGCGGACGAACCGCGACGACACGCCCGCCGCCCGGGGTTCGGCCCCCGCCGCCACTGCGCCGAAGGTGGGCCGGAACGATCCTTGCTACTGCGGCAGCGGCAAGAAGTTCAAGAAGTGCCACGGGGCGATCTAGCCGAGGACCCCGGGCAGACGCGCGGGGGACCGTTCAGCCCCCCGATTGGAACCCGGATGGCCCTGTCCGCTATGCTGCCCCCGGAACATCCTGAGACGAGAGACCCTGCAAGGAGCCAGCAGTGACCGCTTCCGCCCCGATCCTTGTCCCCCTCGACGGTTCGAAGGACGCCGAGAAGGCCGTCCCCGCCGCGATCCGCCTCGCCCGGGCTCTCGAAGCGCCCCTGCGATTCGTCCACGTCGCCGACGAAGCCGAAGGCATCAAGTCGGCCGCCGACGTTGAATCGGCGACGCGTGCCTTCGATACCTATGCCCGCGACCTCGCGAAGAACCAGGGCGCCGGCGCGATCGAACAGAGCACCGTCCTCCAGCGCGGCGCCCCGGCCCGCGTCATCCTTGACCTCGCCGAGTCCGCGCGCATGGTCGTCATGTCCACCCATGGCCGCGGCGGGTTCAAGGCCGCCGTCATCGGAAGCGTCGCCGACAAGGTGATCCGCGGCACCCCGGTCCCCGCCCTCCTTGTCCGCGCTATCGGCACCGCCGCCGAGCTCAAGGACGGCCCCGTACTCGTCGCTCTCGACGGCAGCGAACTCGCCGAGAAGGGACTCGCGTTGGGCCGCGACCTCGCCGCGAAGCTTGGTCTCACGGTTGCGCTCGTGCGCTCCTTCACCGCCCTGCCGCCGGTCGGGGTCGAATTCTCCTACTACTCGCCGGAGCTTCTTGAAGGCATGGAAGAAGGCGTCAAGCAGTACCTCGCCGCGACGGCCCGGGCGGGCGAACGCACCGTCGCCATCCAGGGTGCGGCCGGGACCGCTGTCACCCAGGTCGCGAAGGAAGTTGGCGCCAGCCTCGTGGTGATGACCACCCACGGCCGCGGGTTCGCCGCCCGCCTCGCCCTCGGGAGCACCACCGGCCGCGTCATCCACGACATCGACAGGCCCCTCCTTGTGGTGCCGGCCGGGGACTAAGACCCCCGGCTGCCCGCACCAGCGCCCCGGTGGAGTCCGCCGGGGCGTTGCCGTGCCCGGCTCAACCGGGCGGCCGCAAACTTGCCTTACCCTCACGTTCACGGTAGATATGGGTTTCGCATCTTGAGCCGGGACCCCCGGGACCGGACTCCCCACAAAGGCAGGACCTTCTTGGCCGACTACCGGAAACCAATCCCCCAGCCCACCCCCGAGACGCAGCCGTTCTGGGACGGCACGAAGGCGGGCGAACTTCGCCTTCAGCGCTGCGACGCCTGCAGCAACGTCATCTTCCCGCCCCGCCCCTTCTGCCCCAGGTGCGCCTCGCGCTCCGTCTCCTGGTTCAAGGCCACCGGCAAGGGCAAGCTCTGGAGCTACGTCATCAACCATCGCCCCGCGCCTGGCTTCGAACAGGAAGCCCCCTACGCCATCGCCGTCGTCAAGCTCGACGAAGGCCCTCACATGATGACCAACATCGTCGACTGCCCCCAGACGCCGGAAGCGCTGCAGCTCGACATGGCGATGGAAGTCGTCTTCCAGCCCGTTTCCGAAACCATCTCTCTGCCCAAGTTCCGGCCGGCGGGGGCGTAACGATGAAGCAGAAGAGTGTCGCCATCGTCGGCGCCGCCGAGACCACTCAGATGGGCATCATCCCCGACATGTCGGTCATCGAACTCCACGCCGACGCCGCCCTCAACGCCATGGCCGACTGCGGCCTCAAGCCCTCCGACATCGACGGCGTCGCCACCGCGGGAGAATCCCCCGTCGCCGTCGCCCACCACCTCGGCATCACCCCCACCTACGTCGACGGCACCTCCGTCGGCGGCTGTTCCTTCATGCTCCACGTCCGCCACGCCGCCGCGGCGATCAACGAAGGCCTCGCGACAACCGTCCTCATCACTCACGGCGAAAGCGGGCGTTCGCGTGTCGGCGCCGGCCGTTTCGGTCCTGCCGCCGCAAGCCTCCAGGGCCAGTTCGAAGCGCCCTACGGCGCCAGCGGCCCGCCGAGCATGTTCACCATCCCCGTCCTCCGCTACATGAAGGAACTCGGCCTCACCCACGAACAGCTCGCCATGGTTGCGGTCGTCCAGCGCGAATGGGCGGGGATGAACCCCCGCGCCTCCTTCCGAGACCCGATCACGGTCGAAGACGTCCTCAACTCGCGGATGATCGCCTACCCCTTCCGCCTCCTCGAATGCTGCCTGGTGACCGACGGCGGCGGCGCCCTCATCCTCACCTCCGCCAGCCGGGCGAAGGACTTCCCCACGAAGCCCGTCTACATCCTTGGCACCGGCGAGAGCACCGAGACCCCCATGGTCAGCCAGATGGAAGACTTCACCTCGTCGAAGGCGTTCCGCGTGAGCGGCAAGAAGGCCTTCGACGAAGCCGGCATCTCGCACGCCGACGTCGACCACCTGATGATCTACGACGCCTTCGCCCACCTGCCGATTTACGCCCTCGAGGACCTCGGCTTCTGCAAGCGGGGCGAGGCAGCCGGGTTCATCTGGGAAGGCAACACTCGCCCCGGCGGCAAGCTCCCCCTGAACACGAACGGCGGCGGCCTCAGCTACATGCACTCGGGCATGTACGGCATGTACGCCCTCCAGGAGAGCGTCCGCCAGCTTCGCGGCACCGCCCCCGCCCAGGTCCCCGGCGCGAAGATCAGCATCTCCCACGGCGTCGGCGGCATGTTCGCCGCCTCCGGCACCATCATCATGACGAACGAGAAATGAGTGCTGAGTGCTGAGTGCTGAGTGCTGAGAGGCCCTGATTGGATCGATTCGAAGACTTGATCGCGTGGCAGAAAGCGAGGCAACTGAATCGCGCTGTGTATCAGGCGACTCGGGCCCCTGCGTTCGCGCGCGATCATGGTCTTGCGAGTCAGATCCAACGGGCCTCGATTTCAGTGATGGCGAATATCGCAGAGGGATTCGAGAGACACCGGGCGGGCGAGTTTCACCAGGCGCTCTCGGTCTCGAAGGCATCGTGCGCCGAGGTCCGTTCTCATCTCTATGCCGCTCTGGATGTCGGTTACATCCCGGAAGAAGAATTTCGAAACCTGTTGAACCAGGCCGACGAAGTGGCGCGCATCATCGCGGGCCTTCGGGCGAGCGTTCAACTGCGTCGCGATCAGGAGGCGAATGCCAGTGTCAGAAAAGGGTGACTACGCGTCTGAGCACTCAGCACTGAGCACTCGGTCCTCTCCCCTCGTCATCGGCCTCACCGGCACCATCGCCGCCGGTAAGTCCACCGTCGGGCAGCTGCTGGAAGAACGCGGCGCCGTCCACTGCGACGCCGACAAGCTCGTCCACCGGCTCTATGACCCCGGCACGCCGGGGTTCGACCGCGTCGTCGCCGCCTTCGGTCCGGAAGTGGTCGGCGCCGACGGCTACGTCGACCGGAAGGTCCTCGGGGCGAAGGTCTTCGGCAAGCCCGCCGAGATGGCGAAGCTCACCACCGCCATGGGTTCGATTACGGACGCCATCAAGGGCGAGATCGACCGCTGGCGGGCCGAACTCGCGCCCGGCGACCTTGCCGTAATGGAGGCGGTGAACCTGATGGAGCCCGGCTACGCCCGCTGGTGCGACCAGGTCTGGCTCATCGGCGTCGACGACGACGTCGCGATGGTCCGTCTCAGGGAGACCCGCGGGATGTCGGATGAGGAGGCCAGGCAGCGCCTTGGCAGCATGCGGCCGTTCGAGCAGCGCGAGCCCGGGACCGACTGGGCTTACAAGAACAACGGCTCCCTCGCCGACCTCCGGGCCGCCGTGACCACCGAACTCGACCGCATCGTCGCCCTCCACCGGGCAGGCGATCTGCCGCCGTCGTGGTTCGAACCGTGGTGGCAGGAGTTCGTCGCCCTCCACCGCAAGGCACTCGAGTCGGCCGGCCAGAAACTCGCTGACCAGGCGTAGAAGGCAACCTCAGGGCAGGTGGCGCTGGACGCTACCTTAGATGGTGTCTACTTACGACCCGCGGCGGCGCGTCGTTCCCCCGCCATCTCGCGACGGACGGCGTGCGTCTCTGCCACCGCAAGCTCCATGATCTCGTCCTCGGTCATCCCCGCCATCGTCACGCTTGCGTTCCGGCGCGCCTTCTCGAGTATCTCCAGGCCCGTCTTCCGCGCCGCGGCGGCAGCCGCTGCCTCTTCGGCCAGTTGCTCGACGATCAGTTCCTCGATCGTCTTGCCACAGGTCTCGGAACGCGACTTCAACGCGCGGTGCAGGTCGTCCGGGAGGGTGATGGTGACGCTAACCATGCAGGCAGTGTACCACCGGCCGTGGCGCCTCCGCGTGAACCGCGCCGCCAAACCGCGTAGACTCCGGTCTTGCTACTCAACCCTCTGGAGGCTCCCATGCCCGACGGCTTCGAATTCCCCGTCGACCGCACCCAGGTCATGCTCTTCGCCCGGTCGCTCGGAGACATCCGCCCCGAATACTCCGACCCCAACGACCCGGCCACGAAGGCCGTGGGCGGCATCGTCGTCCCCCCGACCTTCGTCCAGTGCAGCGCCCACTGGCAGCCCGACTACCCGCTCGACATCACCCGCCCGCGCAAGGGCCCGCCCCCGGCCCATCGCGGCGACGGCCCCGGCGGCGGCGGTCTCGGCCGTGGCCTCCACGCCGAACAGCACTATGAATACCACCAGCCCGTCCACGCCGGCGACACCCTCTGGGTGACCACCCGCCCCGGCAACCGCTGGGAGAAGCAGGGCCGCCGCGGCGGCAAGCTCATCTTCAGCGAAAGCATCACCGAATACCGCAACCAGGACGGTGTCCTCTGCGTCACCGCAACTTCCGTCGGCGTCCAAACCGAACGCGCCGTGGACCAGTAGGAGGACGAAAGATGACGTTGAAAGCCGGCGATACCCACGAAGCAGTCGTGGTCGAAAACATCCAGCGCACCCACATCGTCAAGTACGCGGGCGCCAGCGGGGACTTTAACCCGCTCCATCACGACGACACCCTCGCCAACAAGCTTGGCGGCTACCCCACCGTCTTCGCCCACGGGATGCTTTCCATGGGGCTCACCGGGCGAATGCTGACCGACTGGCTCGGCCCCACCGCCCTGAAGAAGTTCGGTGTCCGCTTCACGAAGCAGGTTTGGCCGGGCGACACGCTGACGGCGAAGGCCGAGGTGACCGAGGTCAAGGGCGGCCTCGCCACCATCAAGGTGGTGACCGTGAACCAGGACGGGGAGTCCGTGGTCGAAGGCGAGGCGATCGCCGCGGTCTGAGGCGGATCTCTGGCCTACGCGGCCGCCGGGAGTTCCCCTTCCGCGGCCGTGTAGGCCTCCACCCGGTTGCGGCCTGCCCACTTCGCCTGGTAGAGCGCCGAGTCCGCGCACTTCAGCAGCCGCTCGAAGTCCTGCTCGTCGGCGGGAGCGAATGCGACCCCCATCGACACCGTTACCGGCCCGACCGGTTCCATGTGCTCGCCCGTCAACGACGTCCCCGAGACCGCAGTCCGGACGCGATCCAGGAGCCGCCGCACGGCTTCCGGGTCCGTCCCGGGGAGCACGATCGTGAACTCTTCGCCTCCGTAACGGTAGACGAGGTCGCCTTCGCGCACCGCGCTCCGCAGCACCTCCGCCACGCGCTGGAGGGTGACGTCGCCTACCTTGTGGCCAAAGTCGTCGTTGAAGCGCTTGAAGTGGTCGATGTCCACCATCGCGACCGCCAGCGCCTGCCCCAGCTCGAGCTCCGGCGTAAAGCGCTCACGCGTGTCGCGCGTCAACTGCCGTCGGTTGGGCAAGCCCGTCAGGGGGTCGTGGTGGGCCTCGTGCTCGCTGAGTTCGTGTGTGTCCGCCGCCACGACCGCCGTCGCCACCTGCGAGGCCATCATCTCCAGCACCTGCTCGTCTTCCGCCGTGAAGAGGTCCGGCAGGCGTGACCAGACGGTGAGCGTTCCCACGACCCGCGCCCCCACGATCAGGGGCACGACCACCCCCGACTGGGCGCCCGGGAAGCCCTCGCCATCGGAGAGCGTCGCCTCCGCGTCGGCCCCCATGCGCAGCGACTTCCCGCGCTTGGCCGCGCGCCCCACGAGCCCTTCGCCCAGCTGGATCGTCCGCAGTCCGATGACATCCCCGTCTACATCCTGTTCCGTGCCGGCCACTACCAGTTCGTTCCCGCGGAGGAGCCGCAGGATGACGACGTCGGCCGAAACGAGCCGCCGGGCTTCGCGGATCGTCGTCTGGACGACGTATTTCAGGCTCAGCGTCTCGGTCACTTCCGTCACGATCTGGTACAGCGCCTGGAACTGGCTGTTGCGCCGGGCCATCGAAGCGGTGGTCGCCTGGAGCGCGGCCGTCTCGGCTTCCGCCCGCCGGACCGCGGTCTTCAGGCCCCGGCTCACCACCCAGGTGGCGGCTCCCAGGACCACGAAGATGAGTATCACGGCCGCTGCAATCCCGACCTGGGCGAGGTCGGCGGTCCGCCCGAGGAACCCCTGTTCCGCTGCCGCCTGGACCTGGAGCTGGGGGCTCAGGGCGCTGGACTCGCGCTCGAAAGCCGACACGCGGAGGCGGAAATCGGCGAGCGACACCGCTGACCCGGTCTCGGCGTGGTCGTTGAGCGCCGCGACCGCATCCCGGACGGCCCCGAGGATGTCGAGCGTCGCCGCGGTCCCATTGTCTGCATGCAACGCCGTCGCGTCCTCGTCGGCGTGGTAGAGGATCTCGCGCGCCGCCAGCGCCTGTTCCGCCGAGAGCCTGCCGCCGTCAGCCGGGAGGGCCAACCGCAGCTCCAGGGCGTGCCGGTGGATGTCGGCGCTCAGGATCGCCGCCTGGGATTCCCGCGACGACGCCCGGGCGCTGTCCCTGACGATGCTCAGTGTCGTAAGCGAGATCGCCGCCAGCAATGCGGCCGCCACGACCACGACCGTGATCTGCACCCGTAGGGCAGTCGGCCCCAGTGTCCGCAGCCGTGACAGGTTCACCCTTCCACCTCGAACGCGTATTCCATCCCCAGTGCGCGGTGAGATTCAGCCTCCCCGGCGACATCGGTGACCACGAGGCAGACAAGCCGGTAGGACCCCGGCGCCAGGTCGACGCGAAGGAGCCGCGAGTCGGTCGCCTGGATCGGTTCCACGGCGCCAACAGGCGGGCCGTAGCGTTTCCCGTCCATCCGGATGATCTCCAGCTCGTGCGGATGGGCTCCGCTGTTCATGAAGCGGAACTCGACGATGCCCGCCGGTGCGCTGGGCTTGCTCAGTTCGAAGACAAAATCGTAGCCGCGGACCTCGATCGCGTTGAGGCTTGACCGGCTGGAGCTCAGGACCCGCGGGCCCTCCCGCAGCGGCTGCGCCCCCCCGCAGGCAACCAGCGCGCCCGCGCAAAGCGCCAGCAGGGGCACCGTGAGCCTCCGCGGTCGCATTCGGGTATACAGCTTCGCCGGCGCCGGCGTCAGCCTGGCCGCACTGGGGTTGCTTCCGGGCATAGTCGTCCCTCCAACCTGCCGCTTCACCTCCCAGGGTCGCGACAGATCCTGTCGCCATAATCGGCATGTCCGGCCGGTTTGTTAAGGCGCGGGGGACGTACACTGGGAGTGCGATGCCCGAATTCGTCCTCTTCGATCTCGACCCCCGCGGGGTGGCGACCATTACGCTGAACCGCCCGGAGCGGCTGAACGCCATCAGCATGGCCATGCGTGACCTGCTCTGGGAGTACCTCGGCGCCTGCCGCGACCACCCGGACGTCCGTGTCGTCGTCTTTCGCGGCGCAGGCCGGGCCTTCAGCGCCGGCGCCGACATCTCCGAGTTCGGCACCGCCCCGAGCATCATCGCCTCCCGCGACGCCCGCTGGCAGCGTGACGTCTGGGGCCTCCTCCAGCAGAGCCGCTGCCCCACGGTCGCCGTCATGCACGGGGTCTGCTACGGCGCCGGCCTCGAACTCCCCCTCATGTGCGACACCCGGATAGCGGCCGAAGGCACGACCTTCGCCCTCCCGGAAGTGACCCTCGGCTACATCCCCAGCGCCTGCGGCACCCAGACGCTGCCGCGCACCCTGCCCCCCGGCGTCGCTGCCCGGATGATCCTCACCGGCGAGCCGATCGACACCGAAGCGGCGCTCCGTTGGGGGCTGGTCCAGCGCGTCGTGCCCGCGGGCGCGCTTGACACGGCGGTCGAAGAAGAGGTCGCGGCGCTCCTCGCGGATCCGCGCCCGGCGATGTCCCGGCGCCGCGAGATGGTCTCCAGCTGAGGGTTCCCGGATCGCGGAAGGCTAGTACTTCGGACAGAAAGTTGGCGCTGGGAGGTTCCACGCGCTACGCGGCTCACTCCCCCTCTCCTCACGAAGTGGGAGAGGGGCCCGGGGGGTGAGGGGGCCTCGCAGCGATCGATCGCTAACTTACGCAAGTGAGGCTAGAGCAGTCCGCGCTCCTGGAGTGCGCGCTTCATGGTGCTTCCGATTTCGGCCGGCGAATCGCTCACGTAGGCCCCGGCGGCCCGGAGCGCGGCCTTCTTGTTCTCGGCCTTGCCGTCTTCGCCGGAGATGATCGCCCCGGCGTGGCCCATCCGCCGGCCCGCGGGCGCCGTGGCCCCCGCGATGAAGGCGACCACAGGCTTCTTCACCTTCTCCTTGATGTAGACGGCGGCTTCCTGTTCGGCGCTCCCGCCGATTTCGCCCACCATCACGATCGCTTTCGTCCCCGGGTCTTCGTTCAGCATCCGGATCGCCTCGACCTGGCGCGTGCCGATGATCGGGTCGCCCCCAACGCCAATGCACGTGCTCTGGCCGATGCCGAGGTCGGTCAGCTGGGCGACGACTTCGTAGACCAGCGTCCCTGAGCGGCTGACGACGCCGACGCCGCCGGGCAGGAAGACGTCCCCGGGCATGATCCCCACCCGTGTCTTCGTCCCCGGGGTGATGACGCCCGGGCAGTTCGGGCCGATGAGCGTGGTCCCGCTCCCGAGGAGGGCGCGCTTCACCGTCACCATGTCCAGCACGGGGATGCCTTCCGTGATGCAGACGACCAGCGGGATCTTCGCCGCCGTCGCTTCGAGGATGGCGTCCGCCGCCCCGGGCGCCGGCACGAAGATGATGCTGACGTTGGCCCCGGTGTCCCGGACCGCGTGGTCGACGGTCGTGAAAATCGGGACGCCGTCCTGCTGTTCGCCGCCGCGGCGAGGGTGGATGGCGGCGACGACGTTCGTGCCGTAGGCGATGGAACGGCGCATGTGGTTGGCGCCCTCCGTGCCGATGCCCTGGACGAGAAGACGGGTGTTCTGGTCGACGAGAACTGCCATGGGAGCGAAGTCCGGTGTGCGATTTCCGGTTCGGGAAGCGGCCATCTGGCGGCGTCCCAGGGTTCGGAGGCCCGGCGTTTCAGGATACAGGGAACGCCCGTTAGTGTCCGGCCCGGGGACTCAGGGCGCCGGGGGACGCCGCGACTCAAGGAGCCGCCGGAGCGCCCGCCACTCACTCCCGCCGAGCGGCTTGTAGACCGCCGGGAACCTCGCCCGTAGCTCTTCCGCCTGGACACGGTAACGTTCGCTGATCGCGCCCATCGCCAGCACCGTTTCCGGCCCCAGGCGGCGGCCCGCCCGCCCTGCCATCTCGTGGAGCATCGCCACCGCCACGTCCGCGTCCTGGTGGAGCCCCAACACGTCCTGGAGCGCAGTCAACCGCACGCTGACGTCCGTCGCCGGCTTGCCGTAGACGGGCCCGGCGAATTCGAGGCAGTAGCGCAGCCGTTTCGCCTCGATCCGGAGGAGGTGGTACTCGGCCGCCGGCGTCCCCGGGACGATCCGGTCGCCGCGCTTTCGCAGCCGCCGGTAGCGGGTCTTCAGCAGGTCGGGCGCCGTCGCCAGGATCGGCCGCGCGCCGGGGGCGAAGCGCCGCGCGGGCCCCCGCCGGAGCACGGCCGTGAACCGCAGGACGAACCGCTCGTAACGCCGCGAGTCGAGCACCCGCAGCATCCGCGTCCGCGCCGCCGTCCGCCGGGCTTCGAAGAGGTCGGCGATGGCGTCGAGGGCGTGGACCCGGCCCGGGTCGAAGCCCTCGCGCCACTCGCCGATCCGTTCGAGCTGGACGTCGAGGTCGCGGACCTCCCCGAGCGCCGCCGCCACCCAGCCGAGTTCGTCCCGGATGCGTTGGATCGCCGGCGACAGGAAGGGCCGGAAGGCGCTCATCGCGGCCCGCAGCCGCCGGGCGGCGACCCGCATGTCGTGGAGCGCTTCGATGTCGTGGCCGATGCGCGTGCCCGCCTCGTTCGCGAGGAAGACGGCAAAGTGCTTCCGCATGATCGCAAACGCGACCTCGCTGGTGGGCATGGCGTCGGTGACCGCGGTGGAGCCCAGTTCGGGCACGGCCGGGGTTGGCTGTTGTCCCGTCGCTTCGAGGGCTGCTTCGAACTTCGAGGTCCCAACGGCCCTCAGCCCGCCGGTGACAACCAGCAGATCGACGAAACGCTGCGCCCGGGCGACCGCCGCCGCGTCGACTTCGACCTCAACCCGGGCGAACCGCACGGGCTCGGCGCCTTCGCGAGGGATCGAGGTCTCGTCGAGTGCGATCTCCCCGAGGTGGCCCTCGTCGTCGCCGAGGAGGAAGGTCTGGCGATGAGTGCGGACGCTGAAGACAGGCCGCAGCGGGCGCGTCCCCGCCGCCGCCCGGATGAGCTTCCCGCCCGGGCCGGGGGCCGCCGCCAGCGCCTCGGGGGCGACCACCTCCAGCCGCTCGTTGATCTCGCGGCGGCTTCGCATCCCGTCTTTGGCGTCGGCGAAGGCCTTCAGCGTCAACTCGGCGCCGTCCTTCTTCTCCCGCGTGCGGCAGGTGAAGCGGGCGGCGTGGATGCGCCAGTCGTCCGTGTCGTAGTAGGTGTCGTCGAGGTCCTTCACCGCCCCGGGCGTGACGTGGTAGCCGGGGACTCGCGCGGACGCCAGCCACTCCGCGATCGGGCCCACGGCGGGCGCGCTGAACTGCCATTCGACTTCGATGTGGTCTTCGGGCGTCGACATGAGCGTCAATCATAGGCCCGGCGCGTGCTCCAGTGGTTAGCGCGGGCGCCCTGTCCCCCGGAAGTTGCGCGGGGTGGGGAAGTGCCGCCATGCTACCCGCACATCCCGCCCGGTCTCCCGGGCCACTTCGCAGAGGTTCGCTCCCATGGCAAACGCGCTCGATGGCATCAAAGTGCTCGACCTTTCCCGGCTGGCCCCGGGGCCCTACTGCTCCATGCTCCTCGCCGACTTCGGGGCCGACGTGACCCTGGTCGAGGCGATCCCAGGCTCGTCCGCGAAGCTGGGCGCCGGGCCGCGCAACACCGAGGGCGCCCAGCGCGCCGCCGCCTACAACGCCCTCGGCCGCGGCAAGAAGTCCATCGCCCTCAACCTCAAGGACGAGGCTGCCCGCGAGATCTTCTACGAGATGGTCCGCGGCGCCGACGTCGTCATGGAGGGCTTCCGGCCCGGCGTCGTCAAGCGCCTCGGCGTCGACTACGAAGCGCTGGCGAAGATCAATCCCCGGATCATCACCTGCTCGGTCTCGGGCTTCGGCCAGACCGGTCCCTACAGCCAGCTCGTCGGCCACGACATCAACTACATCTCCGTCGGCGGCGCTCTCGGCGTCACGGGGCGGCCCGGGCAGAAGCCGTCCATCCCAATCAACCTCGTCGCGGACTTCGCCGGCGGCGGGCTCATGGCGGCCTTCGCCATCTGCCTCGCGATCATCGCGCGCGAAAAGACCGGCCGCGGCCAAGACATCGACATCGGCATGAGCGACGGCGTCCTTTCGCTCATGACCTCGGCCTTCACGAGCTTCTTCGGCCAGGGCCAGGCCATCCGCCCGGGGGCGTTCCTCCTCAACGGCGCCGCCCCCTTCTACGACGTCTACGAGTGCAGCGACGGCCGCTGGTTCTCCCTCGGCAGCATCGAATCCCACTTCTACGAGGCCCTCTGCCGCATCCTCGGGCTCGAAGAGTACCTCGCCAGCCAGTTCGACCAGTCGAAGTGGGCCGAGCAGAAGACGAAGGTCGCCGCCGTCATGAAGACGAAGACCGCCGACGAGTGGATGGAGCTCATGTCCCGCTACGACATCTGCGCCGCGCCCGTCCTCGAAATGGAGAACGTCGTCACCAACCCCCACAACCTCGCCCGCGGGATGGTGGTCGAAGTCGACTCCCCCATCGGCAAGGTGAAGCAGATCGGCGTCGGGCCGAAGTTGAGTGGCACGCCCGGCCGGCCCACCCATTCGGCCCCGATCATCGGCCAGCACACCGACCAGATCCTCAAGGCTATGGGCTACGACGACGCCCGGATCGCGAAACTTCGGGAGGCAGGCGCCGTGGGCTGAGCCCCGGCGTTAGCCCCGCGCGGCCGCGTCGAGCGACGGCGTCAGCGTGTCCACCAGCAGGTCGATGTCGGCGTTGGTAATGGTGAACGGCGGGCCGATGAGGAGGGCGTCGCGCACCGGGCCTGACCCGGCGGCGTAGTAGAAGACACCCCGGCGGAGGCCCTGGGCCTGGACGCGCTGGGCGAACCGCGAGCCCGCCGGGAAGCGCTCCAGCGTCGTCCGGTCCTTCACGAGTTCGATGCCGAGCATGAGCCCCAGGCCGCGGATCTCGCCGACGTTGGGATGGGTCCCCACCGCTTCTTCGAGCCGGGCGCGGAGATGCTTGCCCACCTGTGCGGCCCGCGCCACCAGGTCCTCGCGCTCCATGATCTCCAGCACCACGTCGGCGGCGGCGCAGGCGGAGGGGTGCCCGGCGAAGGTGTGGAACATCACGTCTTCGTGCCGGGCCGCCAGCGGCGCCACGACCGCTTCGGTGGCGAAGACGCCTCCCAGGGGCGCGTAGCCCCCGGCCAGCCCCTTCCCCCCGACGAGGATGTCGGGGACGACGCCCCAGTGGTCGACCGCGAACTTCCGCCCGGTGCGCCCGAACCCGGTCATCACCTCGTCCGCGATCAGCAGGATCCCGTGGCGACTGCAGATTTCGCGCACCCGTGGCCAGTAGTCGTCCGGCGGGACCATCGCGCCCCCGGCCGAACCCACGACCGGCTCGGCGATGAAGGCGGCCACGGTGTCCGGCCCCTCTTCCCGGATGACGCGTTCCAAATCGTCGGCGGGATGTGGCCCACCTTCGGGCGCCCCGAGGATCCGGTAGGGCGCGGGGGCCTTCGGGAATGGCACCAGCATCGGTTCGAAGCCGGCCCGGCGCGGCGCGTGGTTCCCGACCGCCAGCGCCCCGAGCGTCACCCCGTGGTAGGAGAGGTCGGTGCCGATCACCTTCCAGCGGCTCTCCCGGCCGGAGGCGACGTGGTGCTGCCGCGCCAGCCGCAGGGCGGCTTCGACTGCTTCCGACCCGCCGCTCGTGAACATCACCCGGGTGATCCCCTTCGGCAGCCAGTGGTCGATGAGCCGTTCGACCAGCCGCACGCGGTGGGGGGTCGCGAACGGCGGCACGACGTAGGTCGTCTCGACCAGCGCCCGAGCCACCGCTTCGGCGACCTCCTGGCGGCCGTGGCCGATGTTCATGACGATCGCCCCGCCGGCGGCGTCGAGGATACGCTGGCCGCTTGGCGTGACCAGGTACGCTCCCTCCGCGCGCTCGATCGCGAAGGGGACGCTGTGAGGGACGAAGGCCATGCGGGCGATGGGGTCGGTGTCAGGCATGACGAAAGTATGCGCCGCCCCGTTGCCGCCGTCAGCTACCGCCGCCAGGGGACCCGCGGGGTGCTCGCCGCCAGGTAGAGCGGGTGCCGGGGCTCTCCCCCTCGCGTCATCCCGAGGCAGGTCAGGTTGTTGCCCTGGAGGAGGTCGAGCGCTCGCGCCCCGGCGTCGCGGAAGGTTCCGTGCGCTCCCCACGCCAGCAACACTTCGACACAGCCCGCCGCGGCGTCCCGGAGATACCCTTCGTTCCCCGTGCCCTCCGGGTTCGGAGCCGCGAAAAGTTCACGCGGACTCGTGGCCCGGCGGGCGAAGAGGTTGACCACGTCCACCCGGCCGAAGCCCCAGCTACGCGCGAAGCCACAGACTCGCCGGATCGTTGGGTCGTCGGTGATGGCGTCCGCGGTGCTCGGGTTGAGCATGACGACGGTGAGCCGCGGCAACGTCACCTCCCACTCGCGCCAGAGCAGGTAGCGGTACTGGCCAGTGGAGTCGAACACCGCGCCGCTTCGCATGCTCCGAGCCTAACCCCTCCGTTCGCCCGTGGCAGCCGGTGGGCGAACTGCGTACGATGGCCCCCAATCGCGTTCCTCCGGGGGTAGCTATGGTTGACTTTCGCGTTGTGGCCGCGGACCTTGCCTTCCCGGAGGGACCGCTGGAGTTGCCCGGCGGCGACATCCTCGTCACCGAGATCCGGGCCGGCGTCCTCACCCGGGTCACGCCTGCGGGCCAGAAGTCGACCTTCGCGGTCACGGGCGGCGGCCCCAACGGCGCCGCCATCGGCCCCGACGGCGCCATCTACGTCTGCCAGAACGGCGGCTTCGAATGGAACCAGGCCAACATCGGCGGGGCCACGCTGCTGATGCCCGGGGAACAGCCCGCGGACTACATCGGCGGCCAGATCCAGCGGGTCAGCGCCGATGGCGGTGAGGTGACGACCCTCTACCGTTCCTGCGCCAGCGTGCCCCTCAAGGGGCCGAACGACATCGTCTTCGACGCCGAAGGCAACTTCTACTTCACCGACCACGGCAAGACGCACCCTCGCTTGCGCGACCGCACCGGCGTCTTCTATGCCTCGCCCGACGGGAAGATGATCAAAGAGATCATCTTCCCCATGGAGGGCCCGAACGGCATCGGCCTGAGCCCGGATGGCAAGACGCTCTACGTCGCCGAAACGCCGACCGGCCGCGTCTGGGCGAACGACCTTGCGGGACCGGGACAGATCGCCGGGCGGCGCGTCCTCGGCACCGTGCCCGGCGCCGCGCCCATGCACCTCGGCCTCTGCGACTCGCTCTGCGTCGACGGCGAAGGCAACGTCATTGTCGCCACGCTGGTAAACGGCGGCCTCACGTCAATCTCCCCCGACGGGTCGAAGCTGACGCATTACCCCTTCCCGGACCTGCTCGTCACGAACGCATGCTTCGCCGGTCCCGGGCTCAGGACGCTCTACGTGACCCTGAGCACGACAGGCAAGCTGGTCGCAGTCGACAACTGGCCGGCGAAGGGGCTGAAGCTGCACTTCCAGGCCTGACCCGGGGGCGCCTGTTCCTCAGGCCGGGGCGGCGAAGATCTGCACCTGGATGGTCACTTCCGATTCGACCGTGACGAAACCGCCGATGTCCGGCTTGGTGATCCCGAAGTCGGTGTACTTGAACTTGAGCGTCGCCAGCCCCGAGAGGATCTCGCCGTCCTTCTTCACCTTCAGCTCCCAGGTGACTTCCTTCTTGACACCGTGAAGGTCGAACGTCCCGGTGAGCTGCATCACCGAGTCGGTGGCGCCGAACTGCGCCGGCATCCCGGTCAGCTTCGTCGCCGTGAAAGTCGCCGTCGGGTACCTCGACGTCTGAAGCGCGTCCTGCGCCCGGCTGTCGCGGCGCGACTCGTCGCTCTTCAGCTTCGTCAGCCCGACGGTGAAGGTCGTGGTCTTCGCGGGGTCGAGGCCCTCGGCGGTGAAGTGGAACTCGCCGCTGACTTCGCTCGTCGTGCCCTTCGCGACCGACGACGTCGGAAGGCTGGCGAGCTTCTCCGGCGCCAGGTACCAGGCGAGGGACTGGCCGGCCACGATCTTGTAGGACTGCGAACCGATCGACGAGGCCGCCGCCGCCGACGTCCCTGACCCGCTTGCCGTGGCCGAAGCGGCGGGCTGCGTCGAAGCGGGCTTCGTCGTTGGAGTCGCGGCTGCGGCGGTCCTCACCGCGTCGGTGACGTCGCTGGTCGACTCCTGGACCTCGTTTGACTCGCGGATGAAGAACCACCAGCCGGCGCCGAGGAGGACGAGAAGGACGAAAAATCCGCCGGCGAGGCGGACAGGGAGAAGACGGGAGAGGGACACTACGGCTCCTGGCCCGGGACGCCGGGCTCCCGCCATTGTCGCGGGCGCCAGGGTAAACGGCCGTAAAGCGCCGCGCGGACGCCCCTGACGGGCCAAGGCCGTATGCTGCGCTCCCATGTGGAGAGGCCTTGGGCTCACCCTCGGCGCCTGGTGTGCCGGCGCGGTTGCGCTCCGGGCCGTCGTCGTCCCGGCCGAGCACTGCCCTGCCCCGGCCGTCCAGGATCTCCACGCCTCGGCGCTCGCGGCCGGGGGGTGGATCGAACGTGCACTCCAGCCCGACGGCACCTACGTCTACGAATACGACGCTAACGACGACTCCCTCGCCTCCACCTACAACGTCGTCCGCCACGCCGGGGTGACCATGTCGCTCTACCAGCTCGCCGCCGCCGGAGACCCCGGTGCGCTCCCCGCCGCCGACCGCGCCCTCGCCTGGATGGAAGGCAACCTCGTCCGCCGCGACGATTGGGCCGCCTTTCGCGACCCGAAC
This sequence comes from Chloroflexota bacterium, assembly GCA_016234445.1. GTDB lineage: Bacteria > Chloroflexota > Dehalococcoidia > Tepidiformales > Tepidiformaceae. The sequence goes on from JACRBT010000005.1 coordinate 60,969, forward strand.
AGCGGCGGGGTGCAGCTCGGCGCCAGCGCCCTGATGCTGATGAGCCTCAACCAGCGCCGCCTCGCGACGGGGGACGGGCGCTACGACGCGGAAATGCACGAAGTCGCCCGCTTCCTGCTCGTGCTCCAGCGGGAAGACGGCAGCTTCCTGAACCGCTGGGACCCGTCGACCGGGGTGCCCTACCCCGGCGAGACCTCCCGCTACGCCACCGGCGAGGCGTTCTGGGCATTGGCGATGATGCACCGCTTCTTCCCCGGCGAAGGCTGGGATCGCCCCGCGCGGCTCGTCGCCGACTACCTCTCGCTCCATCGGGACGACGTGGAGCAGAACAAGTTCCCGCCCTGGGCCGACCAGTGGGCCGCCTACGGCCTCGCCGAGATGGCGGACTGGCCGCTTCCCCCGGGGGCGCCGCCCAACCTCAATGACGACAACATCCGCTACGCCCGCGACCTTGCCGCCCGATTCGGCTTCCTCGTCCGGGCCGAATCGCAGCGGCGGGATACGTGGTGGTCGAAAGCTATCCACGGGCGCCAGGCGCGCGCCGCGGGCATGGGCACCTGGGTCGAGGGCCTGACGTCGCTCTGGCGGTTCGCCCGGATCGACCCCCGGATGGCCGCCGACGCCCCGAAGCTGGCCGAACGGGCGGTCTGCGCGGCCGGGCTCCTCGCCGAGCGCCAGGTGACGGCCGCCACGGCGCAACGCTACGCCCGGCCATCGCTCGTCGAAGGGGCATGGTTCACCGATGGGGTGACGCGCATGGACGACCAGCAACACGCCATCTCCGGGCTCCTCCGGACCGAGGCGATCGTGCAATCGTGGGGGGAAGCGAACCGATGACCGACTACCTGAAGCTGGCGCTGATCTTCTTCGCCGCGGTGAACCCCGCGAGCGTGGCCCTGGCGATGGGTAGGCCGGCCGGCGAACGGCGCACCATGGCCGCCGCCGGGTTCATGGTCGCGGCCGCCGTGCTGGCCGCCGCCGCCGGCGTCGCCGACAGCCTCCTCGACCTCCTCGAAATCGCCCCCGAGACCTTCCGCATCGCCGGCGGGATCGTCATGGTGACCGCGGGCGTGCTGGCACTCTGGGAGCCCGGCCGGCAAGCGCGCGACGTAGCCCCCGGGTGGCAGGGAGGCCTCTTCCCGCTTGGCATCCCGCTCCTCGCGGGCCCGGCAGCGGTCGCCGCCGTCATGAGTTACGGCGCGGACGAAGGCACCGGCCTCGCCCTGGGAGCGCTGGCGCCCGCGGTCGTCCTCGCGACGGCGCTGTTCGTGGCCGCCGCGGAGCGGCCTTCGACACGGAACGCGCTGCGGGCGGTGGCGATGCTCACCGCGGCCCTCCTCGTCGTTGCCGGCGCCGGGCTCATCGTCAGCGGCGTCCGGGACATCTAGCCCCCGGCGCCCTCTCCCCGCCAGTGGTCGGAGTGGACGAAGTCGTCGAGAGGGATGCGCGCGCGCCCGAGATTGACGCTGGTGCCCGCCTCGGGGTAGCCCATCGCCAGGACGATCGCGACCGAGTGCCCTTCCGGGAGGCCGAGGACCCGGTTGGCGCAGGCGGCGTCGTGCATCGACGTCGGGCAACTCGTCACGCCCTCGGCCCAGGCTGCCACCATCATGTTCTGGGCCGCCCGCCCCGCGTCGAAGGCGCCGCCCCCGGGCGTGAGGACAACCGCGATCGCAGCCGCGCAGGCCGGGACGTGGGTGGCGAACTGGCCGCAGGACGCGATCTCTTCCTTCCGCGCGGGTTCGGTCACCAGGATCGCCCGCACCGGTTGCGTGTTCTTCGAACTCCCGGCCATCCGCCCGGCCTGGAGGATGCGCGTGAGCACCGGCTCCGGGATGGGCTCAGGCGAAAACTTGCGGGTGTCGCGTTTCGTGACGATCGCGCGGTAGGCGTCCATGGCTGCTCCCACCCGGCGGTCCCGGGCAGTGCAAGCCTACCTGTAACCGGGCTGGCGTCCTACACTCAGGAGACCACCAGCCACTTGAGCGACGAGGTTCGCAATGTCCGGGCATTCGAAATGGTCCACGATCAAGCGCCAGAAGGGCGCCGTTGACGCCAAACGCGGGGCGCTCTTCACCAAGCTCTCCCGCGAAATCATCATCGCCGCCAAGCAGGGCGGCGGCGACCCCACCATGAACTTCAAGCTCCGCCTCGCCGTGCAGCGGGCGAAGTCGAACAACATGCCCAGCGACAACATCGAACGCGCCATCGCCAAGGGCACCGGCGCCGGCAGCGACGAGCAACTCGACGAGATCACCTACGAAGGCTACGGCCCCGGCGGCACCGCGATCCTCGTCTCCGCCCTCACCGACAACCGCAACCGCACCGTCGCCGAGATCCGCCACCGCTTCAGCCGCGCCGGCGGCAACCTCGGCGAAACCGGCTCCGTCGGCTGGCAGTTCGAGGCCAAGGGCGTCATCACCGTGCCCGTGAACGGCCACGACGCCGACGAGATCGCGCTCCAGGCCATCGACGCCGGCGCCGACGACGTCGAAGTCCAGGGCGACGCCGTCGAAGTCCGCACGGAGCCCGCGAACCTCGAGCCGGTGCGGAAGGCACTCGAAGCGAACGGCCTCGAAGTCGAAAATGCCGACTTCGCCATGGTCCCGAAGGTCATGATCGAACTCGACGAGAAGACGGCGCACCAGGCCCTCCGCCTCCTCGACGCCCTCGAAGACCTCGAAGACGTCCAGCGCGTCTATTCGAACGGCGACTTCACGGACGAAGTCCTCGAAGGCTACGAGGGCTGACGGGCGCCTGACACCTGCGTTAGGCCGTCCCGCCGGGCGCGGCGTACCATGCCCCCATGCGGATCATCGGAATCGACCCGGGGCTGAATGTGACCGGCTTCGGCGTGGTGGAGGTGGAGGGTGACCGCTGCCTGCACCTCGCCCATGGCGTCGTCCGGACGAAGGCGACGGACACGATCGCTGAACGCCTGACCGCCATCCGGGACGGCGTCCGCGCGGCCGTGGCCGAGTGGGCAGCCGTCCAGGGCGCCATCGAAGCGTCGTTCGTCGGCAACAACGCCCGCAGCGCCATGGCCCTTGGGCACGCCCGCGCCGCCGCCATCCTCGGCATGGCCGACGGCGGCCTGACCGTCGACGAGTACTCCCCGGCGTTGGTGAAGCAAACGGTCGCCGGCTACGGCCGCGGGGAAAAGTCGCAGGTCGCCGAGATGGTCCGGCTCCAGCTAGGCCTCGCGGCGGTCCCCTCTCCCGCCGACGCCGCCGACGCCCTCGCCGTGGCCATCACGCACTGGGCGCACTCGAGGCTGGCCGCGCTCAAGTAGGCGCGATATGGGCACCCATATCCTGTGCTAGACTGGCATACATGAAGACCACCGTGGAACTCTCCGACGCGCTCCTTGCCCGAGCCCGCGAGGTGGCTGCCCGCGAACATCGGACCCTTCGCTCGCTCCTGGAGGAAGGACTGGGGGCCGCCCTGGACCGGCGGGCGCAGGCTGGACGATTCGTCCTCCGCGATGCGAGGTTCGGAGCGGGCGGAACCACCGAAGAATTCGCCGACTGGGATCTCCAGCGCATGCTGACCGACAGCTATGAGGGCCGCGGCACGTGATCGCCGTCGACACCAACATCCTCGTGCACGCCCACCGGTCAGACTCGGAATTCAACGCCAAAGCGATGAGCGTGATGGTTGGGCTGGCTGAAGGCGCTGCGCCGTGGGCGATCCCCTGGCCGTGCATCCACGAGTTCGTTGCGATTACCACCAACGCTCGCATCTTCCGGGTTCCCTCGCCGATCGAGGCGGCACTCGCGCAGGTGACGGTGTGGTTGGAGTCGCCCAGTGCGACCGCGATTGGAGAGGGCCCCGGGTACTTCGACCACTTCGCCCGCCTGGCCACGAGCGGACGCGCGGCTGGCGGCGTGGTCCACGATGCGCGCATTGCGGCTCTCTGCGTCTATTGGGGCGTCGACGAGCTGTGGACAGGCGAGCGAGACTTCGCCCGGTTCCCAGAACTGCGGGTCATGAACCCGCTGGCAAGCAGCTGAGGAGCGCCGCCGTTACGACTCCGGTTCCCGCCGGGCGAAGTCCCGCGCGGCCGTCCAGAGCAGCGGCGGCCCGATCACCAGGAACGCCAGCAGCGACGCAATCCCCGGAACCAGCTTCGACATCCCCACGAGGTCGCCCGCGGCCCCCAGTGGCGCCGCCGTCAGCTGGTTCAGCGCCGAAGAGAGCGTCCGCAGCGACGTCACCCTGCCGATGTACTGGTTCGCGACGATCACCTGGAGGAGCGACGTCGAGGCGATCATGTTCGCCGAAAAGAACGTCCCGTTGAGCGACCAGGCAATGGCCGCGACCGTGATGTTCCGCGTCAGCCCGAACACTAGCAGCGTGAGCGCGAACCCCGCCGAGCCCACCAGCACCGTCGGCCCAAGGTGCGTGAAGGTCCGCCGGGTCGAGAGGAAGATGGTGCTGACCACCGTGCCCCCGCCCCAGGCCCAGCCCATCAGCGTCCAGCTTGAGGCGTCGAGCCCGAGTTCGTTCTTCATCCAGTAGGGGGCGAGCGTGCTGATGATGGGGAAGCCGAGGGCGCCGACGAAGAAGCCGTACGAGAGGATCCAGAGCACCTGCTGGCGCTGGGCCGCGTAGCGAATCCCGGCCGCCACCGCCTTCGGGAGCGGCTCCCGCCCGGCAAGGGGGATCGTGGCGCGGGTCTTCATCATCAGGAGCGCGATGATGACCGCGGCGTGCCCCAGCAGGCTCACCGCGAAGGCGCCGCCCGTCCCGATCGTCTCGATGGCGATGCCCGCGAACGGCGGGAGGAACGCGTAGGCGCTGATCTGGGCGGCGATGAAGAGCGAGATCGCGTTCGGGAGGTGTTCGCGCGGCACGAGGTGGGGGATCAGCGCCTGCCGCGCCGGCCCGTCGACCGACTCCGCCGAGGCTGAGAGGAAGATGAGCGCGAAGGCCGGCCAGAGGCTGATCCGGTCCATGATGATCAGCGCGGAGAGCACGCCGTAGATCACCAGGGCCATGCTCTGGGTGACGATGAGCAGGCGGCGGCGGTCCATCCGGTCCGCCAGGGCGCCCCCATAGAGGCTGAAGATAAGCATCCCGGTGCCGCGGACCACCCCCAGCATCCCCAGCAGCCCGGCCGTCCCCGCCAGCCCAAGGATGAACCAGCCCTGGGCGTAGAACTGGAACATCATCGTCCCGCTCGAAAAGAACATCCCGAACCAGAGGATGCGGAAGTCCCGGTGCTGGAGCGCAGGCACGCGGCTGAGGAGGCCGCTATCCCAGCGTGTGGGGACCTTCGCCGTGGAGGCGGTCATCCGGGCGCACAGCCGCGCAGCCAGGGCCTCGCCCGGTCCGGTTGCTGGGGTTCCCTTGGCTGACGCATGGCGCAATTCTCGGCATCCCCGACGCTGTGTCCATGATGGCGATCAGCGCCGCCCCCGTGATCCGGATTGACGGCATCGCCTTGCGCGAACGATGATTCAGACAACTGAATAAACGTTCAGAGTGAGGCCCCGATTGACGAAGGTCACCCAGGAACACATCGACGCCCGCACTGGCGCCATCCAGCGAGCAGCACTCGTCGCGTTCGCCCGCAAGGGCTACGAACGGACCACGATGGCCGAGATCGCCGAAGAAGCGGGTCTCAGCGCCGGGGCTATCTATCGCTATTTCCCCGGGAAGGCGCAGCTCCTCCAGTCCGTCTTCGATGAGGCCGTCGGCCGCAACAGCCAGGTCTTCGCCGAAGAGTCGGCCGCCGCCGCCTCTCCGCTGGACGCGCTTGGCAGGATCGGCGTGCGCTCCCTCGACGAGGCCACCATCGACGCCGAGTGCATGGAACTCGAGTTCGTCCTTACCGGCGTGCGCGGGAACGAAGCCACTCGGGACCACCACTCCGTCCTCCGGAATGCGATCGTCGGGTCCACGGCTGCGCTCGTCCGGGACGGCCAGGCCGGCGGGACCATCCGCCGCGACCTCGACGCGGGCGTGCTCGCGCTTGCCGGGGTCGCCCTCATTCTCGGCCTCCGGATGATCCGGCTGGAGCGCGGCGAGGAACCGGGCGACGAGGCCGCCGTCCATGCATTCGTCGAAATGTTGAAGCCCTGCCCGCCGGCATCCTGAGCCCGGGCGCCTGGACGAGGACCCCCCGCCGCGTTTTCCCGGCCTTGTGTGAACTACTTCATAGACCGCACGATTTGAATGAACGACTCTTCATTCATCTGAATGGGCGTTCAGACTGAATTACGCCCGTTCGCCCGGCCGGAGGGTTCCCCGTGACAGCGTTCCTTTCTCCCCAGCGGCTCGCCCGCGTCGCCGTTCGCCACCCGTGGCTGGTGGTCTCCATTTGGGTGCTCCTGCTCGTTGGTGGCGCGGCCGCGGCGACCACCATCGGCGGCGTGCTCACGAGCGAGCAGAAGGTCTACGTCGACCGCGACGCATTCGCCGCCGACAAGATCATCGAAGACCACTTCCCCTCGGCCGTCCCTGAGTTCGAATACGTCATCGTCCAATCGCAGGCCGCAACGGCAGACTCCGCCGGTTACCGCGCCTTCGTCGAGGCCATGGTCGCGGACCTCCGCGGTCAGACCGCCGCGGTCGCCACCGCGACGCCGTTCTACGATGCGCCCGATCCCGCCTCGCTCGTCTCCGCGGACGGCCGCACCGTGCTCATCCCGGTCGTGCTTGCCGGGAAACCCGAAACGAGCGTGGCCACGCTGATGAAGCGCGTGGCCACCTTCGACGGCAAGGATGGGTTCTCCGTCGTCGTTGCTGGCCCGGCGAGCATCGACCGCACCTGGCTGCAGGCCTCGGAAAAGGACCTCCAGGCGGCGGAAGTCTTCGGCCTTCCCGTGGCGCTCGTCATCCTCGCCGTTGTCTTCGGCGCCCTTGTCGCGGCGGGCCTGCCCCTGGCTCTCGGCTTCCTCTCGATCGTCGTCGCCACCGGCGTCACGGCCATCCTTGGCCAGTTCTTCGAACTCTCGACCTTCGTCCTCAACATGATCACGATGATCGGCCTGGCCGTCGGGATCGACTACTCGCTCCTCGTCGTCCAGCGCTTCCGCGAGGAACGTGGCCACGGCGCCGGCCGCGACGATGCCATCATCCATGCCGCCGCCACCGCCTCCCGCTCCGTCCTCTTCTCCGGGATCGCGGTCGTGATCGCCCTCTCCGGCCTCCTCCTCGTCCCGGACAACATCTTCCGGAGCCTCGGCGCTGGCGCGATTGTGGTCGTGATCGTGGCCGTGGCGGCTGCCCTGACGCTCCTCCCGGCCGTCCTCCGCCTCCTCGGCGACAGGGTCAACGCCGCCCGCGTCCGAATCCCCTTCCGCTCTTCTGGCCAGGGCCGCTTCTGGGTCGTCGCCACCAACTTCGTCACCCGCCACGCCGTCGTCAGCGTCGTCGCCTCGGTGGGGCTGCTGGTTGCCGCGGCGGCGCCCTACCTCGCCATCGAACTCGGGTCCGCCGGCGTTGCCTCACTCCCCGCGGGGACCGGGGTTCGCCAGGGCTTCGAAATCCTGGACCGCGAGTTCAACGCCGGCGTCCTTGCCCCCGCGGACATCGTGATCGAGTCGAGCGACGTCCACGCGGAGCCGATCCGCGCGGGCGTGATTCGCCTCGAAGGGATGCTGCTCTCCGACGCCGCCTTCGGCCAGGTGTCCGTCCAGGTCAGCGCCGACGGGACCGTGACCCGGGTCTCCGCTCCCATCCAGGGCGACCCCCAGGGTGACGAGGCCGCGGCGGCCCTCTCCCGTCTCCGCGACGACTACATCCCCGAGGCCTTCGCGAACGTCGACGCGCGCGTCCTCGTCACCGGCTCGACCGCGATCGGCCAGGACTACAGCGGGATCATCGACACCTACACGCCGATCGTCTTCGCCTTCGTCCTCGGATTCAGCTTCCTCATCCTGATGGTCGTCTTCCGCAGCATCGTCGTGCCGATCAAGGCGATCGCGATGAACCTGCTGTCGGTCGGCGCCGCCTACGGGCTGATGGTGACCGTCTTCCAGCACGGCTTTGGCGCGGACTTCCTCGGCTTCCAGCAAAGCGAACGGATCGAATCGTGGGTGCCGCTGTTCATGTTCGCGACGCTCTTCGGGCTCTCGATGGACTACCACGTCTTCCTCCTGAGCCGCATCCGCGAGCGCTTCGACCAGACCGGAGACAATGCAGCCTCCGTCGTCCACGGTGTCCAGAGCACGGCCGGGATGATCACGGGCGCCGCCCTCATCATGGTGGCCGTCTTCGGCGGATTCGCCATGGGCGACCTCGTGGCCTTCCAGCAGATGGGGTTCGGCCTCGCCGTCGCGGTCTTCCTCGATGCCACCGTCGTCCGGTCCGTGCTCGTCCCGGCGAGCATGACGCTGCTCGGCGACTGGAACTGGTACCTCCCGTCGTGGCTGACCTGGCTCCCCCGGGTGCAGGTCGAAGGCCATGGCCTGGTCGAAGGCAGTGGCCTCACCGAAGTCGCGGCCGGCGCCTGACCTGGGTCGCCGCTCATGTCACGAAGGGGGCACCCTCGCCGGTGTCCCCTTCTCGCGTAGAATCGGCCAGGACTTCGGACGAGGGGCGACAGATGGCAGACTTCAAGGACCGGTACGGCCTGGTGCTGAGCACCGATTCGGCTGCCGCGGCCGCGGCGTACTCGGAGGCGGTCGACCTCAATCTCGCCGGCAGCGTCGGCGTTGAAGAGAAGCTGGCCGAGGCCGTCGGCGCCGATGCCGGCTTTGCGCTCGCCCACGCCGCCCTCGCCCGGACCCACCAGTTCCGCGGCCGCTTCCCCGAAGCCCGCGATGCCATCGCCCGCGCCCGCGAACTCGTCGAAGGCGCGACTCGCCGCGAACAGTCCCACGTCGCCACGGTCGCCGTCGCGGTCGAAGGCAATTCGAAGCGCGCCCTCGAACTGGTGAAGGAACACGCCGCCGAGTTCCCCCGCGACGCCTTCGTCCTCAGCCAGGCGAACGGCCCCTTTGGCCTCATCGGCTTCGGCGGCGGCCCGGACTGGCGCCAGGAACAGTTCGCCCTCCTCGCCCCGCTGGAGGCGGCCTACGGCGACGACTGGTGGTTCCTCAGCGCCCTCTCCTTCGCCCACAACGAGCTCTACCACTTCGACGAGGCCCGCCGCCTGGCCGAACGCTCACTCGCGCTCCACCCCCGCAGCGGTCACGGTTCCCACACCATGGCCCACGTCTTCTTCGAAACCGGCGGCTACGGCGAAGGCGGCGCCTTCCTCGATAGCTGGCTCCCCGGCTACGAACGCGCGGCTTCGCTCTACGGGCACCTCTGGTGGCACCGCGCCCTCTTCGGCCTGGCCTCCCGCGACTACGACGCTGCCATGGCGATCTACGAAGAGCGCCTCCGTCCCGGTGTTAACGAAGGCGCGCCGATCATTGTCATGGCCGACTGCGCCGCCCTGCTCTGGCGTTGCGACGTCTACGGCGAAACCGGGCATCCCCTGCCCTGGGACGAAGTGAGCGCCTTCGCTGCCCGCTCATTCCCCCACGCCGGCATCACCTTCGCCGACATCCATGCCGCCATGGCCTTCGCCCGGGCGGGCGACAGCGAACAGCTCGACCGGCTCGCCGCCGAGGTCCGGGACCGCGCCGCCACCGGGAAGCTCCCCGCGGGCGACGTCGCCCCCGCCATCGTCGATGCCCTGGCGATGTTTGCCCGCGGGGAGTACGGCGCCGCCGCCGGCCTCCTCGAACCCTTCGTCCCGCAGATCGTCCGCGTGGGCGGGAGCAACGCCCAGCGCCAGGTCTTCGAAGACACCCTCTTGCAGGCCTACCTGCGCGCCGGGCGCTTCGAAAAGGCCGAGGCCCTGCTCCGCGAGCGGCTCCAGCGCCGGCCTTCCCCCCGCGACGAACAGTGGCTCCAGGCCGCCGGGCGCGCAAGCGCCAACTGACCGCCTATACTGCGCCCATGAGCGACGCCCCGCAGCCCCGCCTCCGCCTCGCGACCGACGACGAGCTTTCCGCGAAGCTCCGCCACCGGACGGACCACGTCACCCGCGTCTTCGGGCACAACTCCGTGCTCCTCGAAAACTGGTATCGCTGGTACGTGCCCCTGATCCGCGATCTCTCGCTGCCCGCGCGTCTTAAGGAGATGGTGCGGCTGCGGGTCGCACAGCTGAACGCCTGCGAATTCTGACAGGCCGCCCGGCTTCCCCTGTCAGGGGAAGGAGAGACCCTCGAGGAGGACACCGTCGCCCGCATCCGGACATGGGGCGACCAGTCTTCCTTCACCGGCGCCGAAAAGGCCGCCCTCGGCTACACCGAACGCCTCTTCGTCGACCACAACAACATCGACCAGGAACTCTTCGACGACCTCCTCCAGTACTACACCGAGGAGCAGATCGTGGAACTGGGCTGGGCCGTCGTCAGCTACATGGGCTTCGGGCGCCTCATCCACTCGTTCGGCATCACGCCGACTTAGGCGGCCCGCAGCTAGCCCCGGCAGGGAAGCGAGCTGCGACGCGGGCGGCCATCTTCTGGCGGTGAGGCCCGCGGTCAGGTGTTCTATTGGGGATCGGGGCGCACGAAGGGAGTGAAGATTTTCGCCAGCCAGATTTGCCTTGTGTCGCATGCTTCCTTCGGAGGCTTTGTCCAATGCGCCAAACGGGCCGGGTCGTCGTAGTCGTGTCCACTTCCCCCAACCGTGATGGGATCGCCCGGTCGATAGGAAACTCCGCCGAACACGAGGGTCTGGGTCGAACTGTCCCAGGATGCTTGGCCGTCCGCGAACGCCAACAGGTACCTCGCCTCGGCGCCCGGTGGTTGGATGTAGATGCAGCTTGCGTCCAACACCAGCGTGCCTTCCACGTAGCTGTCGTCACCGTTGGGTTCGGGCCCGTAGAACACGAGGAAGCTCTCTTCATCGGTCTTCGAACCTCCACACGCTGCCCCGACCGCTGCGACCCCCAGGGCGACCACGAGCACGCTCTGACCCAGCCACTTTCCGATGCGCCCGCGCGACGTTTCGATAACGGCGATCCACCCGCATTGCGGCTCGCGGGCGGTCATGATGTTGATCCTGCGGCGCTCCCTGACCGCCGCCAACCCCTGAAGTGCGGCTCGTCGTCCTGCCATCTCCTGCTCGGTTGCGTTCTCGCGCTGTACACCCTCGGGCCTAACCTTGAGCCGAAACGGGATCTGCCCCCAGTCTACTCAGTCGAGGATGCGCTGCCAGTACGTCGTGCTGTGGCGCTGGCCGAACTTCCAGCCGGCTTCGCGGATCTCGCCGATGTATTCGAAGCCCAGCGCCTTGTGCAGCGCAATGCTCGCCTCGTTCGATGACGTGATCGAGGCCACCACCACGTGCGTGCCCTGCTTCCGTGCCAGCTCCAGGAGTTCGCCCAGCAACGCCCGCCCGACGCCCTGCCCGTGATGCCCGGGGTCGACGTAGATCGTGTCTTCCAGCGTGAACCGCCAGCCCGACTTCTGGCTCATCCGGCTCAGGTAGGCCATTCCCGCGACCTCGCCCCCCGCCTCGGCGACAATCACCGGCGTGAGCGCGTCGGCCTGGTGCTCGGCCCACCACTCCCGGCGGCGCTCCATGGTCCAGGGCCCTTCGTCCCACGTCGCGACGGTCGTGAGGATGGCGTCGTTGTAGATCCGGAGGATGGCCGGGAGGTCGTCCTCCGTCGCGAAACGGATCGCGGGGACCGTGGGCGCTGGCATGTCCCACAGCATAGCGGGGGCGTGTTTCGAAGGCGTTACACCCGGAGTGAACCTCCGCTTATGCGGCTTCCTGGCCTGACCAGCCCCCGGCCAGTACTTCGCAACGAAAGTTGGCGCTCAGAGATGCTGGGGGGGACCCGGCTCACTCCCCCTCTCCCACGAAGTGGGAGCAGGGGGCCGGGGGGTGAGGGCCTAGACAGCCTGCCGCCAGACGCGCGGCGGCGCCCCCGCCATCAGTTCCTGGAGCCCGTGCAGTTCGATCCGCCACGGTTTCAGCTTGAGCACGCCGAACCCGGGCGCGCCCGCGCCGGCCGGCCAGAACATCGCCGGGTCGTAGCCGTAGGGAGCCGGCGTGTTCTTGAAAAGGTCCCAGATTCGCTGCTTCTCGGCCGCGCTCTCTTCCCAGCTCGTCACGCAGTCGGCGACGACGAGGCCGTGTTCGAGGCTCCAGTACCCGAAAGAAGCGTTGGGGTTCTTCGCCAGCTGCTTCGCCTTGAAGGAATCCGGCCCCGTGAGGCAGTAGCCCGTCGTCCCTTCCCAGAGTGGGTGGATGACCCGCGTCCGGGGACGGCCCTTGCCGTCGACCGTGGTCATCAGGCACCAGACGATGGTGCTGACCCTCTTGTTGAAGTCCTGCTCAATCTCGGCGAACGAGGCGACGTCCACGGCATGCTCCTGCTGGTGCGACTGTGGGTGGGGAGTATACGCGAGCCAGGGGAACCGGCGGCCGCCGGATGGTAGGATGCGCGGACGAACACTGGGAGGCGAAGAAATGGCGGAAACACCGGACGAATTGCGCGCGGCGCTGGCTGATGGCCGCGCGGCCTTGAAAGCTGCCATCGAAGCGGCGACGGCTGCCTGGGAAACGCAGCCTGCTTCCGGCGAAGGCGAGGCCGCGTGGTCGCCCCGGCAGGTGGCCGAGCACGCCATCCCCGTCGAGGCCTACTACACGACGGTCATATGCAAGGTCTGTGGCTACCCCGGCGTCGACCGCGTCACCGCGTCCTATGCGACCGCCGCCGAGGCCCTCGCCGGGCTCGATGCCGTTGTCGAGATGTGCAACAAGAAGCTCAAGTACGTTTCGGAGACCGACCTCGTGAAGTCGGACGAGAAGTACGGCTCCTGCGCCAGCCTCCTCAAGAGCAACATCACCCACCTGAACGACCACGCGGCCCAGATCCGGGCCGTCGCCGGTGGCTAAGACGCCGGGGGAGGCCGCGCCGCTTATCGGCGTGACCACCGGCTCCTCCCCCGCCAGCGCGACGGCACCGGAGCGGGCGCAGGTGAACGCGGCCTACCTCCATGCCGTCCAGCAGGCGGGAGGCGTGCCGGTGCTCCTCCCCCCGCAGCTCCGGCCGGCGCAACTCCTGGACCTCCTCCAGGCGCTCGACGGCATCGTCCTCACCGGCGGCGGCGACATCTCCCCCGCGCTCTACGGGGAAGAACCGCACCCGGCGACCGAGTTCGTCTCCGAGCAGCGCGACAGCCTCGAAATTGCCTGCCTGCGCTACGCCCTCGAGCAGGACCTGCCGCTCCTCTGCATCTGCCGGGGCATGCAGGTCCTCAACGTCGCCCTCGGGGGTTCGCTCGTCCAGGACATCCCCTCGCAGGTGCAGGGCGCGATTCTCCACCGCCAGGCCGGTTCGCGGTCCGAACCAACGCATGCCGTCTGGCTGAAGCAGGGCAGCCGCACGGCCGAGCTCCTCGGCACCATCACACCGATGGTCAACGCCCTCCACCACCAGGCGGTCAACGCGCTCGGCCAGGGCCTCGAAGCCGTCGGCCAGGCGCCGGACGGCGTCGTCGAAGCCATCGAGATGCCCGGCCGCGAAGCCTTCCTTGTCGCCGTCCAGTGGCACCCGGAAGAGATGGTTGGCAGCTCCGAGGAAGCGCGGCGGATCTTCGAAGGCCTCGTCGCGGCCGCGAAGGCGCCGGCCCCGGCCCGCCGCGTATAGTGATTCCATGACCACCGAATCTGGCGTCGACCCCGCCCGAACCTCCCTCACCGTCGTCTCCGACTTCGTCTGACCGTGGTGCTATGTCGGCCTCGTTGAGGTCGAGTCGCTGGCCGCGAAGTACGACATGGACGTGCGTTTCGCCCCCTACCTCCTCGACCCCACGACGCCGCCCGAGGGCAAGTCCCGCAGGCAGATGACCCAGCCCGGGGCGCCGAAGACCAGCCTCGAAGAACGCGGCGAATCCCTTGGGATCACCTTCACCCGGGGCCGCCAGTGGACCTCCAACTCCCACCTCGCGCTCCAGGCCCAGGAGTTCGCGGCCGACCGCGGCGACGACGGCTTCCACTTCCACCGCCGCATGTTCAAGGCCTACTTCGAGGAACTCGCCGACATCGGCGACATCGAGACCCTCGTCCGCCTCGGCGACGAAGCCGGCCTCCCCCCGGCGGAGCTCCGCGAAGCTCTCGCCGGCGGCGTCTACCGGGCGCAGGTCGACGACGGCATCCGCTGGGCCTACGAAGTCGGCGTCACCGGCGTCCCCACGTTCATCTTCGACGAGCAGTACGGCGTCGTCGGCGCCCAGGACCAGGTCGTCTTCGAATTCGTGATGGAGAAGCTGGGCAAGACCCGCCGGTAGCCGCGCTGGCTACTTCCGGGCGAAGTTCGCGGGCCGCTTTTCGAGGAACGCCGCCACCGCCTCGTGGTGCTCGGGGCTGGCGTAGGCCTGGGCGAGCGCCTGGCCCTCCCGCTGCTGCACCCGGCGCAGGTCGCCGTCGGTCGCGTTCTCGCGGAAAAGGTCCTTGATCAGTTTCAGCGCGAGCGGCGACTGGTTCGAGAGTTCTTCCCCAAGGGCGAGGGCGCGGTCCAGGAGCTGGTCGGCGGGCAGCACTTCGGTCACGAGGCCGCCGTCCTTCGCTTCCTGCGCCGAAAGCATCCGGCCGGTGAGGCACCATTCCAGCGCCCGCCCGTAACCGGCCATCTGGGCGAGGAAATGCGAACTCGCCAGTTCGGGGACCAGGCCCATCCGCACGAAGAACAGCCCGATCCGGGCGTTCTCGCTCGCGATCCGGATGTCGAACGGCAGCACCTGGGTGATCCCAATGCCCACGGCCGCGCCGTTGATCGCCGCGATCGTCGGCTTCCCCATGCCGTTCAGGAAGCTGATCCAGTCGCCGCCTTCGCGGTTTGCGCGGCCACTCACGGGGCTGTCGGCGTCGCCCTTGATCTGGGCCTGGAACCCGCCGATGTCGGCGCCGGCGCAGAACGCCCGCCCGGACCCGGTCATCACGATCGCACCGATTCCGGGGTCCGCGTTCGCGCGCTCGATGGCGTCGCGGTATTCGCCCATCATCCGGTCGGTCCAGGCGTTCAGCTTCTCGGGCCGGTTCAGGGTGATGAGGCCGACGCGCCCGCGCTGTTCGAAGGTGATCTGCTGGTAGTCCATGGTGAGCTCCGTCGCGTTGTAGTTGCGACGAAGCTTAGCCGGGCGCGCCGGGGATGTCGCGGGACGCCCCCGATCAGCCGGCTACTTCGGCCCGCGGGGCGCTTTCGAAGCCGCAGACCTTGTGCGTGCCGTCGCAAAACGGCTTCTTGGTCGACTGGCCGCAGCGGCAGAAGAACACGGTGTCCTTGGTTTCGTAGGTGTGGCCGGTGGCGTCGGTGATTGTCACCCCGCCGCGGATGATGATAGGCCCGTTGTCGCGGATCTCCACGGTGACGTCAGACATGAAACGCTCCATCTGGTCAGGTATGCGATCGACTCTACCGGATCGAACGAAGCCGTGTCCGGCGCCGGCGGGGCCATCGCCGTGTTGTTGCAGGCGGTCTGGCTGGCGGCTAGGGTTGGCCCATGGCCGCCGTCGCGCTCTTCGACCCCTGTTACATGGCAGCGCTCCGGCCCCAGGACGCCCGCCACGCCCGCCACGTCCTCGAAGCCCTCGGTGACACCGTCTCCCTGGTTGACGGGCGCTGCTGCGGCCAACCCGCCTACAACAGTGGCTTCCGCCCCGAAGCCAAGACCGCCGGCCGCGAACTCCTCCGCGCCGTCCGCGACCACGACACCGTCGTCACCCTTTCCGGCTCCTGCACCGCCATGGCCCGCCACTACCTCCCGGACCTCTTTCCCGCCCATCGGGGCGACGCCGCCCGCGCCATCGGCCAGCGCTTCCGCGAATTCGGCGACTACGTTGCCTCCCACCCCGGGCTGCCCATGCTCGGCCTGCGCCTCCGGGGGTTGGTCGCCTATCACGACGCCTGCCACGCCCGCCGCGAACTCGGCATCAGCGCCGCCGTCCTCGGCCTCCTCGCGCGGATCGAAGACCTCGAAGTCCGCCGGCTCCGTAACGAAGAGGAGTGTTGCGGATTCGGCGGCACCTTCAGCGTCAAGCTCCCCGAAGTTTCGGCGGCAATGCTCCGCGGCAAGCTCGACGACATCCGCGAAAGCGGCGCTCGCGTCCTGGTTTCGACCGACCTCTCCTGCCTCGCCCACATCGAGTCGGGCGCCCGCGGCAGCGGCATGCCCCTGGAGGCATGGACGCTCCCGGAACTCCTCGCGAGGGCGCTCGCGTGACCACCTACCGCCAGCGCGCCGCCTCGGAGATCGCCACCGCCCACCCGGCGGAGAGCGTCGGGCCGATCATGCGCGGCCTCGTCCGCGATTCGGCCGCCACCCTTCAGCGAAGCCCGGACGACGCCCGGGCCCGGGCTGCCGCGGCCCGCGCCGACGCCATCGACCGCCTCGAGGAACTGCACGCCGGGGTCCGCGCCAACTTCGAACGCCGCGGCATCGGCTACCACCGCGCGGCCACCGCCGCCGAGGCAGTCGCCACCGTCATCGCCCTCCTCGGGGATGCGAAGCGCGTGGCGAAATCGAAGTCGATGGTGGGCGAAGAGGTCGGGCTCACCCATGGCCTCCGCGACGCCGGCATCGACGTCCTCGAAACAGACATCGGCGAATACATCGTCGACGTGGAGGGACGCGGCCCCAGCCACATCACCGCCCCCGCCCTGCACCTGAACCGCGCCCGGATCCGCGACCTCCTCGCCCGCGCGGGCGCCGACCTCGAGGACGACGACCCCGGGCGGCTTTCCCGCCACGTCCGCGACGTTGTCGGCGCCTACTTCCGGGATTGCGACGCCGGGATCACGGGCGCGAACGCGGTCGTCGCCTCCAGCGGCCGGGTGGTCATCGTCGAAAACGAAGGCAACGTCTCCCTCGGCGTCAGCCACCCCCGCCTCCACATCGTCATCACCGGGCTCGAAAAGGTCGTCGCCGACGAGGCCGGCGCCCTCGCCATCCTCGAAGTGCTCGCTCCGAGCGCCACCGCCCAGCCGTTGACCGCTTTCACCCACTTCCTCGCGGAACCCGCTCCCGGGCAGCAGCGCCACGTCATCTTCGTCGACAACGGCCGTTCCCGGGTGCTGCGCGACCGCCGCTTCCGGGAAGTCCTGAAGTGCATCCGCTGCGGCGCCTGCATGAATGCCTGCCCCGTCTACCGCGTCGCCGGGGGCCTCTCCTACGGCTCGCCCTACATGGGCCCCATCGGCGCGGTCCTCTCGCCGCTGCTCTGGCGCGACGGCCGCTACGCCGACCTGCCTGGCGCGTCGAGCCTCTGCGGTCGTTGCACCGAGGTCTGCCCCGTCGGCATCCCGCTCCACCGGATGCTCCTCGACCTTCGCGCCGACGCCGTCAGCCGCGGTAAGTCCGGGAGCATCGGCGAGCGCGCCGCCTGGAAGGCCTGGGCTGCCGCCTTCTCCGGTGCGACTCGTGCCCGCGCGGTCACCGCCCTTGCCCGCATCGGCCTCCGAAACGGCGCCCGCCTCGTCCGGCCCCGCGGCGGCGGCGCCGACCCCAGGATGCTCCCCGAACCCGACGTCACCCGCGACCCGGCGATGTTCCAGCCGGTGGGCGCGGGCTACCCGCCGTCCATTGCACTGGTCGAACCGCTCCTCGACACCCCGACGGCCGGCCTCGAAGAACTCTTCCGCGAGCGGGCGGCGTTGCTCGGCGTCGAAGTCGTGTCCGCCCTCGACGAGCGTCCTGGCGACCATCGTCTCCGCGCCGCGGCGGGTATCGCCTCGACCGGGAGTGTCCTCCTTCTCGGCGATGCCACCCCCCGCCGCCCGCTCCTGGCGGCGAAGCGCGTCGTCGTCGAACTCGACCCCGCGGACATCGTCCGTTACCCGTCGGCCCTCGCCGGGCGGCTGGGCGACCGCGAGGCCCTCGTCCTTACCGGCGCCAGCCGCACCGCCGACATCGAGAAGCAGATCGTCCGCGGCATCCACGGCGCCGAGGAGATGGTCGTCGTGCTCAGCTCCGCCTCAGGCGCCGGTTAGGACCTCGCAAAGCACGTCCGGGTCCACGTTCCCGCCCGAGACGATCACCCCAACCCGCTTCCCCGCGAGGTCCCCGAGCTTCCCCGCCATCACCGCGGCCGCCGCCACCGCCCCCGTGGGCTCCACCAGCATCTTCATCCGCGTCACCATGAACCGCATCGCCTCGCGCACCTCCTCGTCGCTCACCACCACAACGCCGTCGAGCAGCGCCCGGCACTGGGCGAACGGCCGCACCCCGGGCTGCCGGGTCCGGATGCCGTCCGCGATCGTCGCAGGCGGGTCGATCATCACGCGTTCGCCCCGGGCCAGGCTGCGCACCCAGTCGTCCGCGCCCTCGGTTTCCACGCCGAACACCTTCGTTCCCGGGAGGAGGCCCTTGACCGCGGTCGCGCACCCCGACATCAGCCCGCCGCCACCCATCGGCGCGAGGAAGAAGTCGAGCGCGCCCACCTCCTCGACCAGTTCCAGCGCGGCGGTGCCCTGCCCCGCCATGATCAGCGGGTCGTCGTAGGCGGGCACCCAGTGGAGGTCGTGCGTCGTCGCGTACTCCTGGACGAACGTCTCCGGGTAGGTCTTTTCGCGGTCGTAGAGCACCACGGTGGCCCCGTACCCCCGCGTCGCGGCCAGCTTCGTCGCCGGCGCATCCGATGGCATCAGGATCGTGGCGGGCGCCCCCAGGAGCCGGCAGGCGAGGGCCACGCCCTGTGCATGGTTCCCGGACGACGTCGCCACGATCCCGCGGGCGCGCTCTTCCGGGGCCAGGCTAGCGATGTGGTTGTAGGCGCCCCGGAACTTGAAGGCCCCCACCCGCTGGTAGTTCTCGCACTTGAAGAACACCCGGGTACCGTCCCCCGCGAGCGCGTCGAACGTCCGCGAGGTCATCACCGGCGTCCGGTTCGCCACGCCCCGGAGCCGTTCCGCCGCCGCCCGCACGTCGTCAAGGCCGATGGGCAGCCCCGCGTTTTCCATCGCAACATCCTACCGCGCGCCGCAACGAAGGCAGTATCGGACGTCCGATTTGATTCACACCGCCACTTCGAGCTATAGTCAGCAGCGAAGTTCGAGGAAAGGGCGCCGCCGCACCGATGAATGTTGCAATGCTGTATGGGATGAGCGCCCGGCTGCGGTCCACCGCGCCTAATTCCTCCCCGGATTCTGTGCCCTTCGGTTGAGTTTGTGACATAACTCTTGACAGCCGTGGGCACGACCGAACCGCCCACGGCTTTTTCGTTCCCCAGACAACGACGACAGGAAACGAAGCGCCGCGGGCATCCCGCCGGCGCTTTGTCCGTTTCTGGACCGCCGCCACACCCCAGGGACCGAGGGAACCATTGACCGCAACACCCGAAAGCCTCCCGCCGCAACCCACCCACCAGACCAGATCGGAGCCTCCCATGACCGTCATCGCGCCCTCGCCAGCCACCCACCGCCTCGTCCCCGCCCGCCTCCACGGCCCCGCCCTCGACATCCGCGGCGTGACCAAGGTCTTCACCTCCGGCCCGGGCCTCGCCGGCCGCCTCCGGGGGAAGCGCGCGCCCTCGCGCCGGATCGTCGCGGTTGACGACGTCTCGTTCAGCGTCGAACGCGGCGAGATTTTCGGCATTCTCGGCCCCAACGGCACGGGCAAGAGCACCCTCATCCGCCTCGTCTCCACCCTCCTCCACCCGGACACCGGAACCATCTCCGTCTTCGGCAAGGACGTGGTCACCGACGAAGCCGAGGTCAAGCGCCTCATCAACCGCGTTTCCGTCGACCCCTCGTTCTTCAAGAAGCTTTCGCCCATGGAGAACCTGATGTACGGCGCCCGCATGTACGGCGTCGACCCGGCCTACGCCCGCCGGACTATCGTCGAGATCCTCGAACGTCTCGGCATCGAAGGGCGCTCGATCTGGTCGCCGATGGAGGACATGTCCCGGGGCATGCAGCAGAAGGTGGCAATCGCCCGCGCCTTCCTCTCGGCCCCCATCCTTCTCCTCCTCGACGAGCCGACCACGGGCCTTGACCCCCACTCCCGTCGCGAAGTCCAGGCGTTCGTCCGCGAAATCCGCGACCTCCACGACGCCACCATCATCCTCTGCACCCACGACATGAACGAAGCGGAAACGCTCTGCGACCGCATCGCCATCGTCGACCATGGCCGGATCGTCGCCCTCGACACCGCCGCCGCCCTCAAGGACCTTGTCCGCAGCGCCGAGCAGCCGGAGCCCACCCTGGAGGACGTCTTCCTCCAGCTCACCGGCCGCAGCATCGAAGAGGACATCAAGGAGGAGGAACTGAAGTGACTCTCGCCGCTCCCATCCATGAACTCCGCGCGTCGTACGCCTTCGTCGAACGCAACATCAACCTGACCAAGCGCTACTGGGGCTGGGAGGTCGTGTGGGTCCTCTACACGATCGCCAACTCCCTCGCCGTCGTCCTCATCGCCCAGAACGTGAACGCCGCCGTGGGCGCCACCGCCCTCAGCGACCTCCAGGTGGACCAGCTGGTGCTCTTCCTGGCCGTCGGCGCCATCGTCTGGCACTACCTCGCCGTCGTCTTCGAAACGGTCAGCGACATGATCAGCTGGGAGCGATGGGAGGGGACCATCGAATACACCTTCATGGCCCCGGTCCGGCGATCGACCCACATGGTCGGCACCGCGCTCTTTTCGCTGGTCTATGGCTTCATCCACACGGCCGTGGTCCTCGTCGTCATCGTCGTCGTCTTCGACCTGAACATGGGCAACGCCGACTACCTGGCGGCCTCGCTCGTGCTCCTCGTCGGGAGCGTCAGCCTTATCGGGATCGGGATCATGGGGGCGACGCTGCCGCTGCTCTACCCGGAACGCGGGATGCAGATGACCCACGTCATCCAGGCCACCCTCGTCCTTATCTCCGGCGTCTATGCGGTCCCGAAGGAGATGCCCGAGCCCCTCGCGACGCTCTCGGTCATCAGCCCTGCGACCTACGTCATCCAGGGCATCCGCGACGCCCTCATCAACGGCGATTCTGTCGCCGACCTCTGGCCGACCATGCTCGGGCTGCTCGCCGCCGGGCTCGTCCTCATCCCTGTGGGCGTCCAGGTCTTCAGCTGGGGCGAACGCCACGCCAAGCGCACCGGCCGCCTCAAGCGAAGCGGCTGAATGTCTCCCTCCCCCTCTCCTCGCGCAGGCGAGGAGAGGGGGCCGGGGGGTGAGGGGTCGCTACCGGCTCAGCGCCGCCTGCGACTCCCGCAGCTTCCGCATCAGCGTCCGCGCCGTCACGACTCCATGCTCGAGGAAGTCCGCGAGCACAGCGTTGAACTCCGCCGGCGCCTCGTACTCCATCCCGTGGCCAACCCGGCTGAAGACGTGGAGGGTCGCGTTCCCGAGTCGCTGGAAGTCCGCGAGGTTCGCGGGAAGAAGCCCGTCGGCGGCCCCGGCCATCATCAGCGTTGGTGTCTTGATCTCGCCGAGACGGTCGCCTGCGCGGTAGTTCACGAGGTCTTCCCACGATTCTTCGAAGTGGCCCTCCGAGACCGAGAAGCCGCGGAGGACGTTGCGCCGCAGCAGGTCCGCGTCTGGCCGCCCGGCGAGGGCAACCGCCTCTTCCAGCCGGGTCGCGAGGTCACGCTCCCGCCAGAGCTTCCGCGCCCGCTCGCGCTCGGCTTCCATGCCCGGGTACTGGATGCCGTCGGCCGGCGCCGGCGCCACGAGCACCAGCCGGTCGAGCCGTTCGGGGTAGTTCAGCCCCAGTTCCATGCCGATGACACCGCCCATGCTGTGGCCGATGTAGGTGAACTTCCCCACGCCCAGGTGGTCCGCCATCGCGGCGATGTCCGCCGCATACTGGCGGATGCTGTAGCCGCCTGCCGGGTGGGCGCTGTCGCCCGCCCCCCGGGCGTCCATGACGATGCAGCGGTAGCGGTCCTTGAAGGCCGGGACCACTTCGGCCCAGGCGTCGTGCGACCCCGTGTAGCCGTGGTGGAAGAGGAGCACCTCGCCCTCGCCCTGCTGGTCGTAGAACAGTTCCGTCCCGTTGATTGGCGCTCGTGGCATCGTGCCGCCCCCGCGTGAAGTTCCCGCGATTCTACACGCCTTCGCCGCCCGTGGTTGCCGCGCGCCCGCCGATTCCTCCTCGTGCTACCATCCGCCCATGCGCGTTTCCCCCTCCGTCCGTGCCATCCAGGTGCCCGATGAGAACCCCATGCACCCCGACTTCACCGACATCTACCTCGTCGGGAACGGGCAGGTGCTCACCATCGACTCCGGCGAGGCGATGGACCGCTACCGCTGGATGATCCGCGGCTACCTCGCCGCCACCGAGCACGCCGAAGTCTCCCTCGCCGCCATCACCCACCACCACTCGGACCACAGCGGCAACCTCAAGTGGGCCCGCGACGTCCTCAAGGCCGACATCCTCGTCCCGCAGAACGGGGTCAAGCTCCTCAAGGGCCGCCTCCCAGCGACCGGTGTCCAGACCGTGCGCGAAGGCCAGGTGCTCGACCTCGGCGGCGGCGCCCGCCTCCAGGTGCTCGTCACCCCCGGCCACAGCGTCGACAGCGTCTGCTACTACCTGGAGGAAGAGGGCGTGCTCTTCACCGGCGACACGCTCCTCGGGAGCTCGACTACCACCGTCTGGGAGCTCGGTCCCTACCGCCGCACCCTCGCCCGGCTGCTGGAGCTGCCGAACCTCAAGGTCATCTGCCCCGGCCACGGCAAGCTCGTCAACGACCCCCGCGAACGCCTCCAGATGTACGTCAACCACCGCAACATGCGCGAGCAGCAGATCCTCGGCGTGCTTGAAGGCGGCGGCGCCTTCACCAGCTGGGACATCATGCTCCAGCTCTACCCGGACATCGACAAACGCCTCCGCCGCGCCGCCGACAACAACGTCCGCGCCCATCTCACCCAGCTCGCCAGCGAGGGCCGCCTGGCGCTCTACCCCGGCAAGCCCCGGAAGCAGAACCCGGCGAAGGTCGCCCGTGACGTCGAGCACGCGAAGCAGCGCGACGCCGTCATCCGCCAGGGCAAGAAGGAAGAGGCCGCGAAGCTCCGCGCCGAGGTCCGCGCCCAGGAAAACCCGCCCTCCGGCGAATGGATCGACCCGCCCCGCTACGAACTCACCGGCACCGCGAAAGACGCGCTTCCCTAGACCCACCGCCTTACCCCGCCCACCACAAACCCGGAGCCAGCCCATGCCCCGAATGAAGCCCGAAGACGTCGAGACCTTCCTCCAGCAGCCCATCGTCGGTGTCATCGCCACGTTGCGGCGCGACGGCATGCCCTACACCGTCCCCGTCTGGTGGCTCTGGAAGGACGGCGAAATCTGGATCACGGGGACGTACTCCCGCGTCTGGTGCAAGCAGTTGCTCCAGGACGGCCGCGCCTCGCTCTGCATCGAGTCCGGCGCCCCGCTCAGCGGCCACGTCGAATTCGACGGCATCTGCACCCCCTTCGAGCGCCCGGGCTTCGACATCTGGCCGATCTCTCGCCTCCTCGCCGAGAAGTACGTGGGTCGCGGCGACCCCGCCAACGCCGAAGCAGTCGACAAGTTCTTCGCCAACATGCAAACCGAGCCCCGCCTCCTGTTTCGCCTCGCGCCTCAAGTCACGCGCGCTATCGACATGCGCGTCTATCGCGGCAAACGCGCCGACCGCGAGTACCAGGAGGGGCAACGCGGCGAGTGACCCCGCCCCCGCGCGTTGACACCGGCCGCCCATCGCCTACGATCCCCCTACACCCTGAATTGAGGTCACGCCGGCCCCGCCGGGATCGTCCCCGGGCCGGCTAACGTTTACCCATGACCCACCCCCACCCCCACGACGTCCACCGCCGCCTCTCCGTCGCCGTCCAGCCCGTCCCCAAGCAGGACGCGGAGGCCCGCAAGCGCAACTTCGACGAGACCTACATCGGTTTCGACGTCAACGCGGCCATGGTCGAAGCCTCGCGCTGCATCCAGTGCCCCTCGGCGCCCTGCCAGGAAGCCTGCCCCGTCTCCAACGACATCCCCGGCGCCTTTTCGCTTCTTGAAGTCGGCGACATCATCGGCGCCGCGGACAAGTTCCGCGAAACCAGCAACCTCCCCGAGATGTGCGGCCGCCTCTGCCCCCAGGAAAAGCTCTGCGAAGGCGCCTGCGTCGTCGGGTTCGCCATCCGCCCGGGCGGCCAGAAGGAACCGCCGGTCACGATCGGCAAGCTCGAAGCCTTCGCCACCGACTACCAGCGCCAGCAGCTCGAAGGCTACCCGATGCCCCGCTACCTCCCGAAGCCGACCGGCCGCTCCGTCGCCGCGATCGGTTCCGGCCCCGCGAGCCTGGCCGTCGCCGAACAGCTCGCCCTCGAAGGCCACGCCGTCACCGTCTACGAATTCTGGCCCGAACCGGGCGGCGTCCTCGTCTATGGCATCCCCAACTTCAAGATGCGCAAGTCCATCGTCGACGAGTACATCGCCCACCTCGAAGCCCTCGGCGTGAAGTTCGTCTGCAACACCTACGTCGGCCGCGACATCACGATCGACGACATGCTCGACGGCCAGCACGACGCCCTCTTCCTCGGCACAGGGGCCGGCGTCGGCAACGCCATGGAGATCGAAGGCGAAAACCTCACGGGCGTGCACAAAGCCACCGACTTCCTCGTCCGCGGTAACCTCCCGCCGGACCAGTTGCCCGCCCACCTCCGCGAGCCGCTCCCGAAGCTCACCAACGTCGTCGTCATTGGCGGCGGCGACACGTCCATGGACTGCGTCCGCACGGCCGTCCGCCTCGGCGCCGAGCACGTCACCCTCGTCTACCGGCGCACCGAGAACGAGATGCTCGGCCGTGGCGAAGAACGGAAAAACGCCCGCGAAGAAGGCGTCGAATTCGCGATGCTCACCCTCCCGACCCGCATCATCGGCGACGAAGAGGGCAAGGTCGTCTCCGTCGAACTCCAGAAGATGGAGCTTGGCGAACCCGACGCCAGCGGCCGCCGTTCGCCCCGCGCCATCAAAGGCAGCGAATACGTCGTCCCCGCCGACGCCGTCGCCATCGCCATCGGCTACGGGGCCGACCCTCTCGTCCCCCAGACCACCTCTGGCATCAAGTCCGACCGCAAGGCCCTCATCCAGGTCGACGAAGGCGGGCGGACCTCCCGGCCGGGCGTCTTCGCCGGGGGAGACAACGTCAACGGCGCCGACCTCGTGGTCACCGCCCTCGCCGACGGCCGCCGCGCCGCCACCGCCATCAGTGCCTACGTGGCGACGCTCCCGCCCCGCCGCAAGTAGCCGCCGCAGGATTTACAGAGAGGTTACAGAAGCATCCTGTTGGCCTTCGCCGCCCGGCCCGAACTTCTTATCAGAGAGCGCGGGGTGAACCACGGTGAACAAGCCAGCGGGCCTGAGTATCTTTCTTTTCCCGTCGAGTGACCAGAAAGCATTCGGGTCTGTTGAGACTCCGACCGTCATGCGCTTCCTGCGCCCGGTGACGTTCGGACTCTGGCTGATCATCTTCTGCGTCCAGCTCACCGCCATCGTCACCACCGGCGCCGGCGGCAACTGGCTGGTGCTCATGCTCTCCACCGCCCTCTTCGCCGGGGTCCACATCCAGTTCTGGTACGAAGAGTCCGACCAGGGCCGCCGCGTCCACCACACGATCGAACGGATGCGCGGCCGCCTTTACGAAGATGAGTCCACTGGCCTGGCCAACAGCCGCCACTTCGTCTTCGAACTCCGCCGCCAGATGACCCGGTCGGTCCGCAACGGGCGCGGGTTCTCCCTCCTCCTCACCGACATCGCCGGGCTCGAGCCGGGCACCGAGAACGACCCCAAGATGCTCCAGACCATCGCCCGGTCCCTCCGTCCCGTCGTCCAGGACGGCGACTTCCTGGCCCACCTCCAGGGCGCAACCTTCGCCGCCATCGTCCTCGACGACCGCGAAACCACCGCCGCCGCGAAGTCGGACCTCGTCTTCGCCGCCCTCGCCTCCAGCATCCCGAACTCCCTCGCCGACTCGCTCTACCCGGTGGTTTCGTTCACCGGTTACGAAGGCGAGCTCCAGGTGCGGGACTTCCTTCGGCGCTCCCAGCGCGACCTCCTCGCCAATCGTTCCCGCGGCGCGAGCCCGCTCCACCGCGAGCGCGGCCCCCAGAACAGCATCGCCGCCGCCTGATCCACGCAGGTCCTCTGCCCCCGCTCCTTGTTGGAGTAACGGAACCCGGCGGTCTGGCCACCGCCGGGTTCTTGATTTCCGGCCGTGAATCAAGCCCGGGCCCGTGCTACAATCCGTCTCTGCCGGCGGGTGTGGTTCAATGGCAGAACGCGACCTTCCCAAGGTTGAGACGAGGGTTCGATTCCCTTCGCCCGCTCCAGTCCCCCGTGCCGGCAATTGGCGGCAAGCGGCCCCTCGGCTATCGTAGGAAGTCCCTCGTGGGCGGTTAGCTCAGTTGGTTAGAGCGCTGCGTTGACATCGCAGAGGTCACTGGTTCGAATCCAGTATCGCCCACCAGTCTCCTCGTTCGCTCAGGCGCTTTAGCGTTTGCGCGCCAGCGGTCCCGCTCACAGAATCAGCGCATTTCGAAACTCGCGATCCCAGTCGAGAAGCCCCTTCGATGGGAACGTGCAACGGCCGGAGTTGCACCATTCCACGGCTAGTTGAAGCGCTCGCCGCATATGCTCACCCGCCAGGCTAGCGAGCACGTCGAGTTGCCGCTGTGATCGCTTCGGTCGCCAGGTTTCGCCATGAACCAGCTTGCTCCGCGCCGCGTAGATTTCGTTGAAGTCCTTCCA
This sequence comes from Chloroflexota bacterium, assembly GCA_016234445.1. Taxonomy (GTDB): domain Bacteria; phylum Chloroflexota; class Dehalococcoidia; order Tepidiformales; family Tepidiformaceae. Next base: position 87,639 of record JACRBT010000005.1, read on the forward strand.
ATTCTGGTCGCGCTCCGCCGCGTCGCCGCCAAGCCACACGGAGGCACGTTGCCCCAGCCGATTGGTGAGCTCGGTGTCCGCGTGGACGAGAAACAGTGACTCGGCGGCGATGGAGAAGTGGATCACCCGGTCATCGTAGGTTCGCTTCCGGCACGCCTCGACGAACCGCCGGAACGACAGATCCAGAAACGCGAAGCGGTGCCAGTCCACGCGGCCCAGATCGCGGTAAGCCGCGACCCACGCATCCTCGCCGTCAGCACCCAGATTGAGAGCCATCATCCCTGACCGGCCTGCTGAGATCGAACGGCCCATCGCGCGTTCCAGCCACGTCGGTCCGATTGATGTCACGTAATCGGTGGCCGGGAGCGGGAATACCGGATTCGTTGGGGTAACCAGCGCTAGGGCGCGCCAAGCCTGTTCGACTGCGAGGATCAGTCTGCGCTCAGCGTCAGCTTGGTGCGGCTTAAGCAGCTCGGCATCCCACGGGCGGTCGACGAACCGAAGGTAGAAGCCGAGCGCATGGCCATCGAAAAAGCCGTCCGGTGCCGACCATCGCTCGATGGCAAGCTGCTCGGGAAGTTGGGCAAGGAACAAGCCCCCTTCATCGAATGTGAGCTCGGGCCTCGATAACCAGAGGCCCCGCACGGCTGCAATGGCGAAAGTCTCAGCGTCGTCCCGCTTGACGAAGTCCAACAACTCGTCCCACACGCGGTCGAAGTCGCTATCCAAGTCTCTACGGGGGCGCCCAAGGACCTCAGTCGCCAGGCCACGCATGAGCATCCTCGTGTCGCCATACCATGGGAGGGCTCCGCCCGCCCCCGCGGCGGCCTCGCGGCGAGCGCTTAGCAGTTCGTCCATGACGGCGGCCGTCGCGGCACCGTCAGCCTGATCACTTCGAAGTGCGACGAGCAGGGGATCGAAGCCTCCCGACGGAAGGGAGGCGCGAATCGCGTCGATCCACGCCTTGACAATCGCCTTGTCTTCGGTTCCCACGAGTCGAGTATACGGGTGCGCTCCAGCGGCCCGTTGGCCGCGCGAGGCCACAGGGCGACCCCAGGAGGCTCAGGTCATGCCGCCGGTACCGCGTCGTTGAGAACGAACGCGAGCGACCCGGGCGGTAGTACTATTCGCGGTAGCAGCCCACCAGTCTGCCTTCGCCGCCCCTCAGCGCGAACTCCCGGCTGATGAACGCCCCGGTCGCAGCCGATTCTCCAGTGGAATGACCGTGTCCGGCAGCCCCGCCCCGGTGGAAGTCGCGTTGCTTGCCCGCCGCGTCGTCGCGGCCATCCTCGACACCCTGTGCCTCACGATCGTCTTCACCGTCGCGGCCTATGCGCTCTCGGCGGCGACGGATGACTACGAGCACCGCTGGACCGGCGTGTTCTTCTACGTGGGCATCCCCCTCGTCCTCCTGGCGTACTTCGTCGTCTGTGAGGGAGCAACGAGCCGCACCCCCGGCAAGGCCCTGTGCGGCCTTCGCGTCGCCCGGCGATCCGGCGAGCCCTGCGGGTGGGCGGCCGCTATCGTCCGTAACGCGTTCCGTGTCGTCGACGGATTTCCGTACATCCTGCCCTACTTCGTGGGGGCGCTCATCCTGGGCGTCAGTTCCGACCGCCGCCGGCTCGGCGACCGCGTCGCGGAGACGTCGGTGATACGCAACCGCGCGGCCCCGGCAAAGGCCGCGACAGAAGTCGTGGGCGGTTGAGCCGGCAACGTCAGTGGGAATCCGCGACGCAGCCCCGTCCGGCCTGGCTTCACGCTTGTCGAGGCAGTCGTAGGACCGCGAGCCTGAGAGCCACCATTCGGTCAAAGCGCTCCCCCAGTCTCCAGTGCCGGTGCCCGCTTCGTGCATGAGGGAGACCACCCCTTCCCGGCCCGCCCCGACCGTGTCAGAATGCCCGGAGAGGCGACCGAGGAGGCAGCGTGAACGATCGCGCCAGCTATCCGGTCCGAATCGAAGGCGAGTTGCGCGCCGAGCCGAGCCGTTGGCTCTGGCTGGTCAAGTGGCTCCTCGCCATCCCGCACTACATCGTCCTCGCGTTCCTTTGGCTGGCCTACGTCGTCCTCACGGTCGTCGCGTTCTTCGCGATCCTCTTCACGGCCCGCTATCCCCGGGGACTCTTCGAATTCAACGTCGGCTTTCTCCGCTGGGCGTGGCGCGTGGCGTTCTACTCCTACGGGGCGCTCGGCACCGACCGCTACCCGCCCTTCACCCTCGACGACGTCCCCGACTACCCGGCACGGCTCCACATCGACTACCCCGAGCGGCTCTCCCGAGGCCGCGTGCTCGTCAAGTGGTGGCTGCTCGCGATCCCGCACTACATGGTCGTCGGAATCCTCGTCGGCGGAGGCACTTTCGCGGCGCGGTCGGCAGGCGGATGGTGGTGGATGGGCGGCTTCCCGGCGGGACTGATCGACATCCTGGTCCTGGTCGCCGGCGTCGCCCTCCTCTTCACAGCGCGCTATCCGCGCGGCCTCTTCGACTTCGTCCTCGGGCTCGACCGCTGGGTTGCCCGCGTCGTCGTGTACGCGGGGTTGATGACCGATCGCTATCCGCCCTTCCGCCTCGATCAGGGTGGCAGCGAGCCGCCACTCGAGGAGACCGAGGGAGAACCGATGCCCGCCCCCGAGCCGGCCACGGAGCCGAAGCCGGCCCACGTGGGTGCCGGGCGGGTCGTGCTGGTCGTCCTCGGCAGCATTGCGGCCATCCTTGCCTTCGGCTTCCTCGCCGCCGGCTCTGCCCTGGTCGTGATCGACCGGACCCAGCGCGACGAAGACGGTTATCTCATGTCGCCAGGCGTCGACCTTTCGACCGCGACCTACGCCATCGTCTCCGAGAGCGCGAACATCGACAGCGGCGGCGCGCAGTGGGCGCTGGACACGTTCCTCGGCGACGTCCGCGTCCGCAGCGAGAGCCAGCGCATCGCGTTCGTCGGGATCGGGCCCGCGTCAGATGTGGACAATTACCTGCTCGGCGTCGAACACGTCGTCGTCACCGACATTGAGGGTAATCTCGTGTTCGGCGGAGACACGCCCCGCCCGAAGTACTCGGAGCGCGCTGGCGGCCCTCCGCGAACCACGCCGGCCGGGCAGGCCTTCTGGGTGGCCTCGGCAACCGGGAGCGGCGAGCAGACAGTCGACTGGGATCCAACGGACGGCGAGTGGCGCCTCGTCGTGATGAACGAGGACGCCTCACGTGGCGTGGCCTCCCACATGAGCGTCGGGGCTAAACTCGACTCGGTCCTCTGGATCGGCATCGTGCTGTTCACCACCGGGGTCTTGCTCGCCGCCGGGGCGGCGTTCGCCATCAACTCCGGCGCCCGCCGTCGCTGACGGCGGAGGCCGGTCGGCGCGCGGCCTAGGGGCCGGCAAGGTCCTCGGCGCGCCCCTCCATCCCGGGGCCAGCCTCTCAGGTGGACTCCACCAGCTCCAGGATCGTGCCGTCCGGGTCCTTGAAGCACACGAAGCGAGAGCTGACCGGTGCTCCCGGAAGAGCCACGGTCGCGGGCTCGGATAAGAACTCGACCCCGTGCGCCTTGAGCCGCGCCATCTCCGCGTCCAGGTCGTCCGTAGCGAGCGCGACCCGGGCGATGCCGAGATGGTACAGGTGACGGTAGGGCGGAGAGTCATCCCGTGGATCCCGCCACTCGAGCAGGTCGATCACGAGGGGCTGACCTGTCCCGCGGAGGATCATCAGGGCGCCGCGCAGCGCATAGGGCGGCATTCCAACGGCCGCGGCGACCTCTGGTGTACTGGTTGGAGCCACCTCCAGAAGGCGCTCAAACCCGAGAACCTGGTAGAAGGCCCGGGACCGCTCGAAGTCGCTGCAGTTGATGTTGACGTGGACGAGCCCCGTGATCGCCATGGCTAACTCCCTCCCCGCCGTGGCGGCGGCACCCTAGACGACCGTGTCGCCGTTGTCGATCACCAGCTCCGCACCGGTGATGTGCTTCGATTCATCGGACGCGAGGAAGACGACCATGTTTGCCACGTCGTCCGGTTCCCCGATACCCAGCGCCAGGCGAGTGGCCTCCGGGTCCGGGGTCTCCATCATCTTGACTCCGGCCGTCGCCTCCAGCGCGGCATGCACCATCGGCGTGCTGATGCTGCCCGGGTGGATGGAATTGCAGCGGATCCCGTACTTCCTGGCGCGGCAATGGACCGCGATCGACTTGGTCATTGAGCGGATCCCGCCCTTCGCCGCCGAATAGGCCAGGAACGGCGCGATCCCGACCAGCGCCGCCGTGGAGGACATGTTGATCAGCGAGCCGCCACCAGACGCCTTCATCGCGGGTATCGCGTAATGGCAGCCGAAGAACGTCCCGTCCAGGTGGACGGCGAGCGTGCGCCTCCAGTTCTCCGTGGTCGCTGCCTCGATGTCCTCGACGATGGCGATCCCCGCGTTGTTCACAAGGACATCCAGGTGGCCGTAGTCGTTCATGACGGATTCGATGAGTCGAGGCCAGGAAGCTTCGTCGGAAACATCCTGCCGCACGAAGCGGCCCCCGATCGTGGCTGCGATGGCGCGCCCCGCCTCTTCGTTGATGTCCGTGAGGATCACGCGGGCGCCTTCCTCGGCGAGCCGTCGCGCATCAGCAGCGCCCAGGCCGGACGCGGCCCCGGTCACGATTGCCACCTTGCCTGACACTCGACCGGCCATTCGCTCCCCCATCCGAACCAGGTTCTTGCATTCTACCCGCAAGGTCCTGGTGGAAGAGCTTAACTGATCTCAAACGCAGCACGACTGCTGCTGCTCGCCCCGGGTCCCAGGCCGTTGTTGTTGGGCTCCCACCCGGGTCGATTGCCCACGACCTTGGGGTCGTGAGAATGTGTGCACGGGGGTAACCCTTCTCATGTCGACGCTCACGATTCCCCCCGATGGCGACTCTTCCCCGCGCGCGGACGGTCGGCGAAACCTGCGGCGCGCCTGGGTGTGCGTGGCGCTGATCCCGGTGGCCTTCGTGGTCGCCATGGTCGTCGGCGAGGGGCTGATCGACGCGCTCGGCTACCCGAGTGGTGAGAAGGATCCACCGTTCTGGGCCGCGCTGGCAGTGGGGGGTCCGCTGGCCGCACTGGCGATGGCTCCAGCCGTCCTCGCGTTTGTCTACGGTCGACGTGCCCGGCGGGAGGGCGGAGGCCGCCCGGCCCGGGTAGCCACGATCATCGGGGGCGCGGTGACGGCCTATTGGGTCGTTACCTCCACCGCTGGCTTGATCCAGGCGTTCCTGGGCTGACCTGCTCGCGGTCAGCGGGCCGGCGAGAACAAACCCACTCGCTGTCGGCCCTGGTGGTGGCTGTCACTCCCCCCGTAATGGATCGCACGGCCGAATCTGATAGCGGGGATGAACCACGTCCTCCTCGCAGCGCGAGCAACGAGTCCTTCACCCGTGACAGTCGCGTCACGGCGAAGCCTCGCCCCCCGCACGCGAGCAAAGCGGTCCGCCCTCGACAAGCACCACCCGGGTCGGCAGACTCGGATCAGGGCAAGGACGGGAACGTGACCCTACGGACGCTCGGAAGGATCCCCCAGGCCGTCGCGCCGTGGCTCCTGCCGCTGGTTGCCGCCGCCTGCAGCGGTGGCACGACGCCCGCCGTTGTTTCTCCCGGGCCTGAGACGACCGCAACCGCCACGGTCGCAAGCCAGGCTCCAACCGCAACCGAGATCCCGTGGAACCCGATCTACGGCTATGACCCCGGGACCCCTACCGGGATCCCGGAGGTCGATTCCGTGATGGCGGCCATCTCGGCCGGCGACCTCGAAGCGCTTGCGGCGCTCACCACCAGCCGGCCGGTCCCCTGCACTGCCAGCATGGCGGCGCCCACCGCCTATCGGTGCCCCGCGGCAGTCGCGGAGGGGACGCGGGTCGATATCGTCTTCGCGGAGTTCTGCTCCGGCAGCGTCGCCTTTCCCCTGGCCGAAGTGCGCGCGACCCTGCGCCCCCTCCTGGACGGCAGCCCGCGGCTCTGGGGCCTGCGCGAACTCCCCGCGGACTTGCCGTCGAAGGCCGTAGGCGCCCCTCGCTCCCGCTACGTCCTGTTTGTCGTGAACAACACCGACCCGCCGGCCGGTTTCACGCTGACACTCGGTGCCGACGGTGGCATCCACGGCGTCGGCTACGGGCGCGGCGAACGGCCGGAGCAGCTCTGGTCGTCATGGGGCACGACGGGCACGGTGGTATTGCCGCCGCCACCAGCCCCGCGACCCCGCTGACTCGTGGGTTGTCGCGGCTCACATCGCGTTGAAGGTTTCGTAAACCTCAACCGAACCGCCGGAAGAGAGGACCGGGCAGCCCTTCGCGAGCTTCGTCGCAGCGTCCAGCGAAGCGGCCTTGACCACGGAATAGCCGGTGAGTGCCGAAGCTGCGTGCTCGCTGATGGAACCGTCCGAAGCGATGCCGCGCGACGGTCCGCAGGGGTTGCCGCCGTCAACGACCGCATCGCCCATGCCCCCGAACCAGGACATCCAGGCATTCATCACGGACTGCTGCTGCTCGGGGCTCTCGGGCATGCCTCCGCCCTTGTAGACGAGGAGATAGTTCGCCATTTTCAGTTCCTGCCTCTCTGGAGCATCGGCCAGGGGCGGCCTCCGTGCCGGGTGAGCGGCGCCGGGCTTCCCCTTGGCTGCGTCAGTTGACACTAACGTAAGCGAACAGTTACAGTCAACGCCATGGAAGACGCCCTCCGGGCCATCGCCGAACCCCGGCGCCGAGAGATCCTGCGGCTGGTGTGGAACACCGAGTTGCCCGCCGGGGAGATCGCCGGGCGCTTTGCCGTCACCCGGCCGGCCATTTCCCAGCACCTCCGCGTGCTCAAGGAGGCCGGGCTGGTGACCGAACGACGGGATGGCACACGGCGGCTCTACCGTGCCCGCCCCGAAGGCCTCGCGGAAGTCCGGGCCTTCCTGGAGGGCATGTGGGACGACAGCCTCGAACGGCTGAAAGAAAGCGCCGAGCGCGCTCAGAAAGGGAGAAACCACGATGCCGGCAACCACGACTGACACCATCGAGCGCACGCTGACGATCGCCGCTCCGCCCGAGACGGTCTTCAGCTTCCTCACCGATCCGGTAAAGATCGCCGAATGGATGGGCCGCAGCGTCACCGCCGACCCCCGTCCCGGCGGCGCCATCCGCGTCGACTACAACGGCTTCGACATCATGCGAGGCGAGTTCGTGGAAGTGACTCCGCACTCGCGGGTCGTCTACACCTTCGGCTGGGAAACCCTCGCGGCTGACGGCGTCCGGCCCGGCGCCAGCACGGTCGACTTCTCGCTGGCTCCACAGGGAAATGGCACCGTCCTGCGCATGGTGCACCGCGGTCTGCCGGAAATGGCCCGGGCAGGGCACGCGACGGGCTGGGACCTGTACCTCCCGCAACTGGCGCAGCGGGCGAGCGGGAAGGCCGTCGCCCCGCCCCCGGCCCTCACTGCCGGCGAGGAATTGGCCTCCCGCCTGAATGCCCGTTTCGTACAACTGCGAGAGACCATCGAAGCGTGCAGCGACCGCGCCTGGAAAGCCACCACGCGGGAGGGCTGGCCGGTTGGAGTGACCGCCCACCACGCGGCCAGTCACGCCGGGCTCGCGCACTTCGCCCGGGCAATCAGCGCCGGCGAACATTCGCCCCTCGCGGACTACACGGCGGACGCACTCAACCAGGGAAATGCCAACCACGCCACCGAGTTCGCAGGCGTCACCCGCGAACAGGCGCTCGCCCACCTGCTGGCCGAGGGCCCCGCCGCGGTCGATGCGGTCCGGGGATTGACCGCCGCCGGGCTGGCGAAGACGGCAGCGATGGCGTTCGCTGGCGGAGCCCAGCTGAGCGCGCGGCAGATCGTCGAAGGACCGCTCCTGGGCGATCTCCAGGCGCACATCGAGAGCATCAGGGCGGCGATTCGCGGCTGAGAAAGCCCCGCTCGCCCGGCAATCGGCGGCGCCGGGCACGAGACCGCCGCCGGTTGCGCTATTCGCTGTCACGGGCCATCATCCCGGCCACTAGCCTTCGTTGGGGTCGTCGCGCGCGGTGTTTTCCGCGGTCCGCGAACGCCTCCGCGCGGGCTGCCTTGAACGAAGAGACAGGATGAGCACTTCAACGACGCGGTCCGGGAAGCGCGAAAGCGGAATGCGGCGCCTTGCCGCCTTCTGCTACCGCCGGCGGGGCACGGTGACGCTCGCCTGGGTGGCCGCACTCATCGCCCTCGGCGCCCTGGGCGGTATCTTCGGTGGCGCAACGAAGACCAACTTCGCGATCCCGGGGGCCGAGAGCCAGGACGCGATCGACTTCCTGCGGGAGCACGGCTTCAGCGAACGCTCCGGCGACCAGGGAATGGTCGTCGTCGAAGCGCAACAGGGCGTGGACGACCCCGCGGTGCGGACCGCCGTCGAGGGCCTCCTTGGCGCGATCCAGTCGACCGTTGCGGGGACGACCGTGACGAGCTTCTACGAGCCGGGTGCGGAGCGGCAGATCGCGCCGGGGAGGAAGATAGCGTTCGCGGAACTGAACTTCTCGGACCGTACGGGAGAGCAGTACCTGGAAGCCGCCAGGCAGGTGACGAAGCTGCGCGACCAGGTACACGTCGAGGGGCTGCGGGTCGAACTGGGCGGCGGCACCGGCATGTTCGCCGACCAGAGCCAGCCGCCATCCGAGCTGATCGGGGTCGCCGGGGCCATCCTTATCCTGGTCCTGGCCTTCGGATCGCTCCTGGCGATGGGTCTCCCGATCATGACCGCGCTGTTCGGCATCGGCATTGGCCTGTCGCTCCTGGCGCTGGCGGCGAACCTCGTCGACATGCCGACCTGGACATCGCAAGTGGCGATGATGATCGGGATCGGCGTCGGGATCGACTACGCGCTCTTCATCGTCACGCGCTACCGCGACGCTCTCCGCGAAGGACGAGAGCCCGCCGCCGCCGTGGCGCTTGCGATCGACACCGCCGGCCGGGCCGTGCTCTTTGCCGGGCTCACGGTCGTGCTCGCCGTCCTCGGGCTGATCGCAATGGGCCGGAACCTGAACCTGGGGCTGGCCGTGGGTACGTCCCTGACGGTGCTGCTGACCATGGCTGCGGCGGTGACGCTGCTGCCGGCGGTGCTCGGCTTCGTCGGGAGAAAGATCGACTGGCTGGCGCTGCCGTTCGCGAGGCCGAAGCCCGAAAGCAGCACCCGGCACTCGATCTGGTGGCGGTGGAGTCGTGTGGTCCAGCGGCGTCCCTGGCCGGCGGCGGTGGGCGCCCTCGCACTCCTCCTGGTGCTGGCCCTCCCCGTGCTTTCGCTTCGACTAGGCTTCGGAGACGCCGGCAACGACCCCAGGGGCGATACCACGCGCGAGGCCTACGACCTCCTCTCCACGGGGTTCGGTCCCGGGTTCAACGGACCCCTGCTGATCGCCGCGAGCACGCCCGGGGGCGACGCCGACGTCGCCTTGCTGCGCCAGGTCGCAGAGCAGTTACGCAAGACGCCCGGCATTGCCGCGGTCACTGACCCGATCCTGAACCAGGCCGGTGACGCAGCCATTCTCCAGGTCTACCCGGCGACCTCACCCCAGGATGAGGCGACGACGACGCTGGTGAAGACCATACGCCGGAGCGTCCTCCCGTCGATCCCCGGCACCGGGAAGCTGGAACTCAAGGTCGGTGGGGCGACGGCCGGCGTGGTCGACTTCTCCAGCTACACCGCTGAGCGGATGCCGCTTTTCCTGGGGGCGGTGCTGGCCCTCTCCTTCCTTCTGCTGATGGCTGTGTTCCGCAGCCTCCTGGTTCCGCTCAAGGCCGTGATCATGAACCTGCTCTCGGTGGGCGCAGCCTACGGTGTCGTTGTGGCGGTGTTCCAGTGGGGCTGGGGAGCGAGCCTCATCGGCCTCGGGAAGGACGGTCCGATCGAAGCCTGGGTGCCGATGATGCTCTTCGCCGTCGTCTTTGGGCTTTCCATGGACTACGAGGTCTTCTTGCTCTCGCGTATCCGCGAAGAATTCGACCGCACCGGCGACAACGGCCTTGCCGTCGCCGACGGCCTGGCGGCGACGGGCCGCGTGATCACCGCGGCGGCGCTGATCATGGTGCTGGTCTTTTCCAGCTTCATCCTCAGCGACAACCGTGCCCTGAAGCTCATGGGCCTCGGCCTGTCGGTGGCCGTCTTCGTTGACGCCACCCTCGTCCGGATGGTGCTCGTGCCCGCGACCATGGAGCTGCTCGGAAAGAGGAACTGGTGGCTGCCCGCGTGGCTCGGCCGGGTGCTCCCGGTGATCCACGTGGAGGCTGCGCCGGAAACGGGGTACCCGGCCGCAGGCGGCGACTAGAACGGGGACCGCGAACCGCAGGCAACGTCGCCCCGTCCCGGGCCCCCGCGGCGGGTCACCCCCGGTTGAACGACGGCGGCCGCTTTTCCATGAACGCCGCCACCGCCTCCTTGTGGTCCGGGAGGCGGCGGGCAATCTGGTCCCTCAGCAGCTCGCGCTCCATGACCGCCTCCATGTCCGGGTCGAGCGGGTTCTTGGCCAGCAGCTCCTTGGTCATCATCACAGCGCCCGCCGGGTTGTTCGCGATCTCGTCGGCCTTCGCCAGGGCGGTCGCGAAGAGGTCTTCGGGTCCGGTGACGGCCGTCACGAGGCCCATCCGCAGTGCTTCGTCCGGCTCGACCATCCGCCCGGTCAGGCACATCTCGGTCGCGTTGCCGAGGCCCACGAGCTGCGCCAGCAGCCGCGTCGAACCGAGCTCCGGGATTAGGCCCATCTTGACGAACCGGATGCTGAACCTGGCGCTGGTCGAGGCGACCCGGACGTCGAACGGCAGGATCATCGTGAGCCCGACGCCGACGGCGTATCCGTTCACGGCCGCGACTGTGGGCTTGGACCGCTGGAGGAGGTGCGTGATCCTCGCGCCGCCGCGACGGATGGTTTCGCCGGCGCCGTCGCTGTTCACCCGTGCCCGGTCGGCGAAGCCCCCCAGGTCCGCGCCCGCGCAGAACGCCCGGCCCTCGCCCGTCATCAGGATCGCGCCGATGCCGGGGTCAGCGTTCCAGGCCTCGACCTGCTCCTCGATCTCGGTGGCCATCTGTTGGGTCCATGCATTCAGCTTCTCCGGCCGGTTGAGCCGGATGACGCCGACGCGCCCGCGCTGCTCGACGAGGATCTGTTCGGTTCCCATGGTGCGGCCTCCTTAAGCCTGAGTTGTTCGGCGGCAGTACGCGGTCCTCAGCCCTCCGGGAAGAGCCGGTGCCAAAAGCCTCCGAGCCGGGCGGTGATGAGAAGGGCCGGGAAGCCGGCGACGGCGCCGATGATGGTCCAGAACGCCGCGACGTGCTCTGTCTCCCCCGGGCCGAACCAGGTGAACCAGGCGATACAAAAGACGGCGAAGGCGACGACAAGCCACAGCAGGCCTGCCACCGCCCAGGCGCCGACGAGACCAACGAATCGTAAAGCACGCATGTCTGTCCAAACGTTCGACCGCACTCCAAAGTTCCCTGCGATCCGTGGTGGCTCACCCCGAACCGGCGCGGTCTCCAACTCGCCCTGCCGCGCGGCCCTGGGCTGGTTACTTTGACAGCCGCGCGTGGGCAAGACAAGCGCTCGGAGACTCCGCCTTCCCTGCGGTATGCCGGCAAGACATCCCGCACGAAGGACGGCCATGACTTCGCCTCAACCCCCGCAACTGCCCGGCTGGATCACCGAACACATCGAGAAGTACCTCGCCACCAACGGGGAGGACGGTCACCTCTGGCGCGGCGTCCCCACCCTGCTCCTCACGACGACCGGCAAGGTGTCCGGCGAACCGCGCCTCCTCCCCCTCATCTATGGCAAGGACGGCGCCAACTACGTCATCGTCGCCTCGAAGGGCGGCGCCCCCGCTCACCCCGCCTGGTATCGGAACCTCGTCGCCCAGCCGCTGGTCGATGTCCAGGTGGGCGCCGACAAGTTCAAGGCGCGGGCCAGGACCGCCGCGGCGGACGAAAAGCCCCGGCTCTGGAAGATGATGGCGGCGATCTGGCCGGCCTACGACGAGTATCAGCAGCGCACCCCCCGCCCGATCCCGGTGGTAATCCTCGAACGCGTCGCACTGTAGGCGAGAGTAACGGAGGCGGCCTCTCGATCACAGAACACTTGTTCTATCTTCAGCCGTCGCCTAGACTCGGCGCGTGAACAACGCGGTGCCTAATCGCACGGCCCCCCGGCCCGCTCGGCTCGGGACCGTTCGCACCGTTGTCTATACGAATCCCCGGTCGTTGCTCACTCCGGCTTCCGGTTTCATCAAAGCCTACAAATTCAGTCTCAACCCCTACGGCGGCTGCGGGTTCGGCTGCGAGTACTGCTATGCTCGCTTCTTTGCACCGACCCCCGAAGCAAGCGACTCCTGGGGCGAATGGGTGCGAGTAAAGGAGAACGCCGCCGCTCTCGTGGTCGAGGCGACGCGCGAACCGTCCGAGCGGCTGCGGCTCTGTCCCGGGGATCCCGTCTACATGTCCAGCGTCACGGACCCCTACCAGCCGATCGAGTCCCGCCTTGGCCTCACCCGCGGCATCCTCGAGGCGCTGATCCCGGTTCAACCGAGGCTCGTGATCCAGACGCGCAGTCCTGTCGCCACCCGTGACATCGACCTCTTCCAGCAGTTCGACCGGATCCGCGTCAATCTCTCCGTGCCCACCGACTCCGAAGCCGTCCGCCTTCGTTACGAGCCCCACGCGCCGTCCATCCGGGCCAGGTTGAAGGCAGCCGAGACGCTGACCCGCGCCGGCGTGCCCGTCGGGATCTCCATCAGCCCAATGTTGGGCATGGACGATGCCTCCGCGTTCGGTCGCCGCATCGCCGGGCTCGACGCGGCGGAGTACGTGGTAACCGGGTTCCACCGTCCTGGCCCCCGCTTTGCGGCGGGAACGCCAGTATCCGCGCTTGAGAAGGCCCGCGCGGATGGCTGGAACCGCGCCCGCTACGACGAGGCGGTCGCGCTCATCCAGGAAGCGCTTGGCACGCATCCGCTGTTGAAGGGGAACGAAGGATATGCACCACCGAAGTAGCTACTCTCAGGAGGCCTGGAACACGTTCACCGCCGCGTTGGACGAACGCCTCGCGTCATCAGCTCCCATGCCGCATTCAGGAGTTCCCACCCGTGCCTCCTCCAACCCCTGAAGTCCCCGCACCCGTTGCCCGCGTTGCCGGCCTCATGTCCACCTTCCCGGGGGCCTGGGCGCTTTGCGGCGGCTGGGCCGTCGATGCGTGGCTTGGCCGGATCACCCGCGACCACGCTGACGTGGATGTCGTCGTCTTCGAAGACGACCAGGTGGCGATCCCGGGCCACCTTTCCGGCTGGCAGCTCGTCGCCCACGACGACAACTGGAGCGGCGACGACCCTGTCTGGGCCAATGTCCCCATCGCCCCGGCGCAGCTCTGGACCGGGCGCCGAGTCGAGGTGCCAGGCCACTTTCACTGCCGGGCGGAAGACGGGTTCGACTTCGAACTGAACCTCAACGAGCGCGCCGGCGGCGACTGGATCTTCAGCCGGGAGCCGCGCCTCACGTTGCCTCTCAGCCAGTGCGTCGGTGTTTGCGGTTGGGCCGTCCCGGTTGCGGCACCCCTCGTCGTCGCCTACTACAAGCTCCTGCCAGCGCCATTCAAGAACGTGCGCGAGGCGATGCGCCCGAGGGACGAACTCGACCTCGACGCGCTCCTGCCGCTGCTGGACCCCGGCCAGACAACGTGGCTCGCGCGTGCCGTCGCGGCGGTCGAGCCCGGTCACTCGTGGCTCCCGCGCCTCTCGTCCTGAGATCGCGAGGCTCACCGCAGTGGATCAGCACCTGCGTTGGTCACATAGTTTCGTTCGACATGCGCGTACTCCGTCTTGGCACCAGCAACGACGACGCAGGCGGCGTTCCCGTCGAAGCCCGCGCCTGGAAGGTGGCCGAGCGGCTCCTCGCCGAGTCGGCGGGCGAGCCCGTGGAGACGGTCCTCAAGCGAGCCTGGCCGAACGCCGCGTTCCCCGCGCTCGTCCGGCAGTGGCTGGACGAATACCAGCCGGAGATGGTCGTCCTCCAGGTCAACAACTTCTGGTACGGCTACGAGTCGACCCCGCTCTGGTTCGAACGGCGGTTCGGCCGGACGGGCGTGCGGCTCAGCCGCCTTGGCCTCAGGGTGGGGAAGTCCCCGAGATTCGCCGACAACCGCTGGGCGCAATTCCTGAACCGCCGCCTCCTTGCTGTCCTGCCCGGCGCAACCTACTTCACGGTTCCCCAGGTGGCCGAGACCGTGGAAGCCGCGATGCGCGGGATCCTCGCCCGCGAAGGCGTCGTCCTCCTGGTCCGCGGGAACGAGAACTGGACCACCTTCCCGATGGCGAGCCGCCGTTTCAATCGCCGCAACGCCGAACGCAACGCTGCCATGTCGGCGGCGATGCGCGGCGTCTGCGCGCGGCTGCGGGTGCCCTACGCCGAGCGCGCGGCGTTGGACCGCGACGAACTCAAGCCGACGCTGACGGCAGCGGGCTGGCACAACAGCGCCGAAGGGGAACGGCTGACGGGTGAGTTCGACGGCCAGGCCATGGCCGACGCGTGGAAGGTCGCGCAGCCCCACGGCTGAGCGCTCCGGGAGACCTCACCCTCAGATCCCCCGCTCCTCCCGCCAGCGCTTAATCCACCCTGTGTGCGCCGCTTCGTGCGTGCTCCGCAACGCCGCCTCTCCGTAGAGCGACGTTTCCAGCCCCCGTTCCGTCGCGGCGGCGATCGCGTCCAGCAGCCTTTGCCCCGACATCTCGAGTTCCCATCGCGCCTGATCGACCGAAAGGCCCCTCCGCAAGGTGTAGGCGATCGGTCCGAAGACCGCCTCTTGCTCGGCGTCCATCCGCCAGGCTGATTCGTGGCCCGCCGAGATGCGCACGACCTCGCTGGCCCGGATCTCGTCCCAGAGCGCGAGGTGCGCCAGGTGGTCCTTCACCGACCAGCCATCGAGCGACGGTTCGGCCATCGCCTCGTCGCTGAGACCGTCGATGGCGGCGAGAAGCTCCTCCCGCATCTGCCGGTAGTGTTGCAGCAAACCTCCCCTGTCTTCCGCCATGGTTCCCTCCACCGTGGAGCCCCCATGGTAGCTGACGGGGGAAGGCGCCGCCGAGCCGCCTATCCGCGCCGGCCGGCGAGTCGCGCAGGTTCGCGCTCCGTGGCAGCCGGGGCTTGCTTGAGGCTCGCCAGCTCTGTGTTCAGGGCGCGAATGCGTTGGGACATCGTTTCGAGCAGGCGGAAGGCAAGACTCGGGTCTTCGTGGACGCGGCGCAGGAACGCCCGTTTGTCGAGCGTGAGCACCCTCGCAGCGCCGCGCGCCCGGACGGTCGCCGACCGCGGTTGGCGGTCAAAGAGGGCCATCTCGCCGACGATCTCCCCGGCCTTCATCGTCCCCACCAGGACCTCCGCCCCGCCATCCTGGTGGAGGACATCAACGGTCCCACTCTGGATCACGTACATGCAGTCGCCACGGTCACCCTGGCGGCAGATGACCTCGCGGTCCTCATACTCCCTACCCAGCGCTCCCGGTTCCATGTGCGGCCTCCATCTGTTTTCCTCGTCGCCCGCCGCCAGCGCGGATGCTGCTCCATCCGAACCGGACCCAGAAGCGGGGATCCAGCGTGCGGAAGAAGATCTCCCGGTAGGGCGCGCTGCCCGTGAACATGTCCCAGAGCACGATGCTCATGCGCCTAGACGCGCCCGGGCGAGCCTGCTCGCGGGCAGCCATCTTCAGTGCGCCGTGACGCAGCGGCGGAAACGCCTTCACCCGGTGGACTACCCGGAAGATCAGCCGGCCGAAGCGGTTGTCCCTGGCGATGAGTTCGTAGGCGGGAAGGTAGTGTTTCTCGAAGTCGCTCGCCGTGACTCCGCTGAAGACGGCGGTCCGGGCGGCGGCTTTCGCTGTGCGGTAGGCAGCGCCGATGCCGTCCTTGTACAGGCGGGTTGCGCCGCAGTCGCCAATCAACACGACCCGGTCGACGAACGGTTTGCTGGCCTCGCGCAGGTTGATCTTCGGCGAGCAATGGCACGCGCCCTCGCCGGCGATCCAGGTGACCGGGAAGGCACGCTGGACAGCCGGGTTTTCGAAGAACGTGTGCACGAGGTCATGGTCGATGTCGTCGCCAAGGAGGCAGACGGTGACGTAGTCCCCCTTGGGGATGATCGCGGCACAGTCGAGCCGCGGCATGTCCAGGAAGAAGACGTGCATCGAGTTGCCGAACGTCTCGTTGATCGTCCGGTTCCCGAGGTTGAGTTCCGTGATGTAGGCCTTCGTCGTCTCGGGGCGTTTGCCCTCGAATCCCAGCTTCTCCCAGAGGTCCCAGCCGGAGGAGTTGACCCCCGTGGCGCCGACAAGCAGGTCGTACGTCCGTTCGCCATCCTTCAGCTTCACGCGCGGGCGGCCGTCGTCCCAGCCAACTTCGCCCACCCGGGTGGGCACGACATTGGCGCCAAGGTCCTGGGCGAGCTTGAGGAGGTAGCCGTCGAGGCCTCCCCACGTCCTCTCGCTGATGTCCCTCGGTCCGCCCCCGCGGTGGATCGCGGCGATCCGCTTCTCGCGCAACGGTGTGTCGATCCGGATGCTCTCGCGTTCGCTGTGCAGGACGTACGAGTCGATCCCTCGCTGGACGATGCTTCCGGGGAGGTTGATGCCATCGACCGCGAGCGCCTGGACCAGGGATTCGGACACGATCCCGCCGCACATGTTGCAGCCCGCCGGGCCGGGCTTGCTGAAGTCCCGCGGCTCGTAGATGTCCACGCTCAGCGGCATGTCCATGCGCTGTGCGAAGGTGAGGAGGAAGTACGCGAAGAGGGAACCAGCCGGGCCGCCGCCGATGACGCCGACGCGCGAGCCATCCTCAAGCAGCATCCCCACGACGGCACCTCCCCTTGCACGGCGAGCGCCCACAAAGCCGGGGCGCCTGGTCGAAGTAGATTGAACCGCCCGGATGGTGCCTGTCGTGATGCAGATGCATCAGCCGGGCCCTCTTCCCGGCCTTCCGCGCCACGCCCGGCGCTCGTTTCGCGGGCCGTGCCGGGCGCGTGAGACCGCGCTTCGCTACAGTGCCTCCATGGGCCTTGTGCTTGTGCTGGGCGCCAGTGGCTATGTCGGCTCTCACCTGGTGCCCAGGCTCGTGGACGCGGGCCACAACGTCCGCGCCGCGTCCCGCCGGCCGGAGAACCTGGAGGGCCGCGAGTGGGCTGGCGTCGAGCGCGTCCACGTGGATCCCGAACAGGAGGGGTCGCTGGCGTCGGCGCTTGCAGGCGTGGACACGGCGTACTACCTGGCCCCTTCGATAGCCAACGGCGCCGGCTCGGCCGCCCGCGACCGTGAAGCCGCCCGGCGCTTCCGCGACGCGGCGGCCGCCGCCGGGGTGCGCAGGATCATCTTGCTTGGCGCCCTTGTCCCGCCGGAGGGCTCGTCACGCCCCGGGGTAGGCGATGTCCTCCGCGCCGGGCCGATCCCGGTCACCGAACTGCGGGCCGGCATCATCGTCGGCGCGGGCAGCGCCGCCTTCGAGGCGATCCGCGACCTTGTCGCTCACCAGCCGTTGATGCTCATGCCCCGGTGGACGCGGGCGGCGGCGCAACCCATCGCCGTGGACGACGTTGCGACCTACCTCGCGGCGGTGCTCACCCTCCCCGAGACCGCCGGGCGCACGTACGACCTCGCCGGGCCCGAAACGCTCACCTACAGCGACCTCATCTCGCAGCTGGCGCAAGTCACGGGAAGGCGGCGGTGGCTGCTCCCGGTGCCCGTCGGTGCGCATCGCATCTCTGCCCGCTGGCTGGGGCTCTCCACCAGCGTGCCCTCGCGGATTGCGCGCCCGCTCGTCGAGCAGCTCGGGGCTGGCGTCATCGCCGACGACCGCGCGATCCGCGAGCTGCTTCCCATCGACCTCCAGACGTACCGCGAATCGGTCCTCGCGGCCGTGGAGCTGGAACGGGACGGATCCCTCCCGGCGCGCTGGGCCGAAGGAGCGGTCACCTTCAGGGGCTACACCGCCGACCTTGCCACATACTCGAAGTCAGAGACGAGCGAGGTCGTCGTCGACGCCCCGGCGTCCGAGGCCTGGCGGGCCGTGTCGTCGATCGGGGGGCAGCGAGGCTACTACTACGCCAACGCCCTCTGGCGGCTGCGCGGGTTCCTCGATCGGCTCGTCGGGGGCGTGGGGATGCGCCGCGGCCGCCGTCATCCCGAATTGGTGAGGCCCGGCGACGCGGTCGACTTCTGGCGCGTCGTGCGCGTCGACCCCGGCCGCCGCCTCACGCTCGCCGCCGAGATGCGGGTCCCCGGCTCCGCGCTCCTGGAGTTCGAGGTCGTGCCCCTCGCCGCGACGACTTCAAAGGTGACGATGACCGCCCTCTTCCGGCCATCCGGGCTCTGGGGTCTGCTCTACTGGTACTCCATGCTCCCCGCGCACGAGTTCATCTTTCGCCACATGCCGCGCAACCTCGGCAGGTTCGCCGAGCGCGCGTGGGCGGAGCAGGGCCAGGGCCGCTGACAACCGTCAACGCCCGCCGCCGCTTGTGACCGGCCGCCCCAGGTGCTAGGGTCGCGGCTATTGGGGGCGAAGCAGTGACCGACGTCGATTTCGCGAGCCTTGGACCGGCTGTGGGTGAGCCCTTCCCGGGGGTGATCCTTCCCGGCGTCGACGGGAGACCCGTCGACCTCCACGCCGACCGCGCCGGCCGCCCGGCACTGGTGGTCTTCTACCGCAGCGCCCGCTGGTGACCGTTCTGCAAGACGCAGCTCGTTGAGCTGCAAGGCGTCTACGGCGACCTCCAACGGGCGGGATACGCGCTCTACGCCGTGAGCTATGACGGCGTCGAGGCCCTGCGCGGGTTCGGCGCGAAGTACGGCATCTCCTACCCGCTGCTTTCGGACGAAGGCAGCGCTGTCATCCGCGCCCTCGGCCTCCTCAACGAACAGGCGGCCGAGCCCATCATGGGCATCCCCCATCCGGGGACGTTCGTCCTCAACGCCGATGGCTCGGTGCGAAGCAAGCATTTTTATCCCAGCTACCGGGAGCGCGACACCGGCGTCGGCGTGCTCGAACACCTGCTCGGCGTGGAGGCCGCCGTCCACGGCGCCATCCGCGACGCCTCCGTCGAGAGCGTTGCCGTGAGCGCCTGGTTCGACAAAGACTCCTACGCCTGGGGCCAGCGCATCTGGCTGACGGTCGAATTGGACATCCCCGCCGGGCTCCACGTCTACGGGCGGCCCATCCCGGACGGCTACCATCCCCTCGAAGTCGAGCTGGAGCCGATCGAGCGCGTCCTCCCGGGGCCGCCCCGGTTCCCCGAGACGAAGCCCTTCCGCATCGACGGGCTGGACGAAGCCTTCCACGTCTACGAAGGCAAGGTGCGCGTCCAGGTGCCGGTGACCTTCATGCTGGTGGACGGCGGCACGCTCGATGCCGGCGTCAGGGTCTCCTTCCAGGCCTGCACGACGACCGAATGCCTTGCACCCCAGTCCCTGCGCCTTGTCCTGCCGATCGCCGAACAGCCTCTGGTTGAGCGCCCCCAGCCGCGCGCCTGAAGCGTGGACGGTGCGCCGGGCCAACGTGCGCTGCCCGCTGGCGCGCGTCAGCCCGCGATGGTGAACGCCTGCGTCACGCCCTTTTCGCTTTCTTCCTCGGTGAACCGCCCGCCAGTCGCGGCGCCGATCACGCGCCGCCAGAACGCCTGCGCCGGCGTGTTGGCGGTCACCTCGGACACCTTCCATGCGCCCGGGCATCGCGCGAACACCTCTCGTGCCGCCCGGGAGCCAACGCCGCCCCGCCGATACTTCCGCATCACGAAGAATTCGGCCATCGTCCACGGTCCGCCGGCTTTCCGCCGCACCAGCGCGAACCCGGCGAGCTTCCCGTCGGCCCGCACCAGGAAGGGCAACCGCGTCTCCCGCTCGTCCGCCGCCCAGTAGTGGTCCAGGTACTGGTACCCAAACTCCCCGTGCTCGTTGAGGTCGTGCGGCAGGAACTCCGTGAAGTCGTAAAGGTAGAGCTCCAGCAGCCGCCGCAGGACGGCCTTGTCCTCGACCTTCGCGGGCTCGACCACGACGTTCACCCCGACACGATACCCGAGCCTGCCATCTCGCTGAAGGAGACCTGTCGGGACCAGCCGCGGTTAGACTGCGCTCGCCGTCCGCGCCTTCCCGCCCGGGGCTGCCACCATCATCCTGATCAGCGCTTCCGTGACCTTCGGCTCCAGCCCTTCGGTGTGGCCCTTGTCCATGCGCACCACGTCGGCGATGACGCGGCCGTCGCGGGCGTTGGGATAGACGTAGACCTGCGCCGTCCCCGGCTTCGGCCAGAGCCCCCAGGCCGGCGTCGACTTCCCCTCGCGCAGGGTGTCGTAGATCTGCCCCGGCTGGTCGTCCACCACGTCGGGTAGCCGCTGCCGGGGACCGGCGCCGTACTTCTCGGCCCACGGCGACGTCTCCGGCAGGGACACCATCTCGTGCTCCCCGGTGGCGAAGATGAACGAGATGTCGCAGTCGACGGCCGCGGCCCTGCCCGGGCGAGGCCCGTTCCCTCCCTGGTCCGGCGGCGGCAGCGATCCCCGGTGCGGCGAGAAGAACGTGGCCGGGAGTTCGATCGGCCCGATCCGCCCGCCCGAGAGGCTCAGCCAGCCGTCCACCCGCTCCTTGAAGAAGTCCTGCCCGAGGAGGCGGTTCGACGTCATCCCGCCCTGGGAGTGCCCGGCAAGCCAGAACGCGGCGATGTTCTCCCTGCCGTACCTCTCGAACACGTAGTCGACGATGTTCCGCAGGTGCTCGTCGTCCGCCTCCTCGACCCATCGCCGCATCGGCTCCTTCGTCGCGGCCGACGGCGTCGCGATGACCAGCCGGTAACGCTCCTTGTAGTCGTGGGCGGGGAAGTAGAGCCGCTGCCACGCGCCCACCGACCCGCCCCCGTGGAGGCTCAGGATGAAGACGACCTTCTCCCCGGGCTGGAGGTCGTCCGGGTCGTCGAGATAGAACTTCCGTCCCGTCTTTTCGTCTACCGCACTGATGCTGCCCATGCCAACGTCTCCCGTTCCGTGCTCGAATCCGCCACTTCCGCGTCGCCCGACAGTCTATACGCTGCGCTCCCGGCCGTCCGAGCACCTTCTCCCATTCCCGGCAGACCGCGATTCTGCGACGATGCACCCGGCGGCCCGGGCAGCGGCCGAAGGGGGTGGGAATGCGGATCTGCGTGATTGGGAACAGCGCCACGGCCGGCGTCGGGCTCCCCGACCAGTCCCTCGCCTGGCCGTGGCTCGCCGCGTCCCAGCTCTCCGCCGCGATCGGCGAACCCGTCGATGTCCGTCACATCCTCTTCGCGCCCATGGGCGGCCGCGCCGCCGGCTTCGCCCTTTCGAAGGTCGAAGAAACCGACCCCGACATCGTCGTCATCGCCGTCGGTTCCTATGTCTGCGCCATCGGCACGGTCGCCGAACGTGTCCGTCAGCGCTTCGGCGAGCGCGCCTACCGTGCCTTCCGCCGCACCGAGCTCTGGTTCGAATCGCGCACCGGCAACCGCCGTGACACATTCGGCCGCCTGAACCGCGCCGGGCGCTGGCTTTCGCGCAGGGTCATCGGCACCGCCACCATCACCACCATCGACGACGTCGTGAACGTTTTCAGCGAGCTCCTCAGGCTCCTCGCCCAGCGCGAAGGCCTCCACGTCGTCGCCCTCGCCGAACCCCAATGGCCGAAGCGGATCGCCAGGGAGAACCCCGGCTCGGCCGAGGCCCTGGATACCGTCATGAAGCGCGTCCACGTCGCCGTCGACCGGCACCGCTTCCTCTGGGCCGACTCTGGCCCCAGCTACGACGCTGCCCCCGATCGCGAAGCCCTCTACCTCCCGGACGGGGTCCACAAGACGGTCGAGGGGCTCCGGATCCAGGCGAACCTCGTCGTCCAGGCGCTCATCGGCCACGGTGGCCCCTATGCCGACAGGGTCCAGGCCGCGCCAGCGTCGTAGCCGCTGCTGTACACCCCGCCCGCCGTCCACGTATAACTGGCCCATCACCCGATTCGAGCCCGCCGATGGATACGTCCCCATCCCGCGAACCGATCCCGTACGTCGAACGGAGCCGCTCGTACTACCTCGCCCAGGGCTACGACAACCCCTACAACTGGGCGCAGCACGACGAGGTCCCTTTCACACGGCTTTCGAAGCCGCTGTCCCAGGCCCGGCTCGGCCTCGTCACCACCGCCTCCATTTACCGGCCGGACCTCGCGGACCAGGGTCCCGGCGCGCCCTACAACGCCGAAGCGAAGTTCTACCGGGTCTACTCCCTCCCGAGTTCCGAGCGCCCGGACCTCCGCATCTCCCACGTCGGCTACGACCGTGTCCACACCCACGCCGACGACCTTGACGCCTACTTCCCCCTCGCGCATCTCCAGCAGTTCCAGCGCGAGGGCCGTATCGGGTCGCTGACGCCGCGGTTCCATGGTGCCCCAACCAACCGCAGCCAGCGCACGACGGTCGAGCAGGACGCCCCCGAGATCCTCGCCCGGCTTCGCGAAGACGGCGCCGAAGCCGCGGTCCTGGTCCCGATCTGACCGGTCTGCCACCAGACCGTGAGCCTGGTTTCCCGCCACCTCGAAGAAAACGGCATCCCCACCGTCATCATTGGCGCCGCCCGCGACATCGTCGAACGCTGCGGGGTCGCCCGCTTCGTCTGGAGCGACTTCCCTCTCGGCAACCCCTGCGGCCGCCCCGGGGACAAGGCGATGCAGCGATCCATCGTCGGCATGGCACTCGATCTCCTCGAATCCGCGACCGCGCCGCGCACGACCGTCCAGACGCCCTACGAATGGTCGCCGGACCACTCCTGGAAGAAGGACTTCTGGAGCCTCGAACTCAGCGGAGAGCAGCTCGCCCGCCAGAAGGTTGAGTTCGACCGCCAGAAAGAGATCGCCCGCCAGAAACGCGAGTCGGAGTGCTGAGGGGCCACCGGCAGGGCTCGGGACTCGGCACTCGTTAGAGCCACCAGCTCCCGATGCGACGCGTTTCCTTGCTGACCGGGTAGCCCACGACCTGCCGGTGGAACACGAAGCCCAGCCGTTCCGCCAGCCGCGCCGAGGGGACGTTCCCCGCGCCGCACGTCCATCCCGGGAGCCAACCCCGTTCCCGGCATTCACCAAGGAAGGCCCGCGCCGCCGCCGCCGCCACGCCCCGCTGGCGCGAGTCAGGCGCTGTCCCGATCTCGATCTCCGCTTCCACCGCCCCCGGGGGGCCGCCCACGGCGCAGGCGCAACAGAAGCTCGCGAGCACCCCGTCGTCGCGGACCACCGCCCACCCGCCGGCGCGCTCGGCGAACGCCTCAGGCCCGCCCCAGATGCCGACGACCCACGGGTCGACCCGTCCCTCGAACTGGCGCGCCAGGCCCGCGTCTATGCGCCGGAGCGACCACCCCTCCGGGAGAACCGGCGGCGCTGACGGCTCCAGGGGGGTACCGGGGTGGTACTCGTTCCGCCATTCGTACCGTGCGAAGAGCGGGTCGAGCGCCCGGCGCCAGCCGTCGCTCGTCGCCCACAGCCCCGTTGGCTGGCCGGGGAGATAGCGCTCCAGGAACGCCGGCATCCAGGCGTCGACCAGGTCCCCCCGCGGCTCACCGATCGCGAACGCCCAACCCGAGTTGTTGACGACGACCGCGGACCGCGGCGCCCCCACGTCATCCACATGGACGCTCCCCGCCATCGAACCCTCGAGCACGGCATGGACGAACGCCATGTGCCCCGCCCCCTCCCGCGAAGGGACAAGCGGCAGGACCCTGGAGAAGCCGTCGCGTCCAAGCACATTCACAGCGCCGATTATGCACTCAGCACTCAGCACTCGGTACTCGGTACTCGGTACTCGGTACTCGTCAGCGTTCCAGGTAGAGCGTCTTCACCGAACGGAAGAAGCGGCGGCGGAGGATGGGGTTCTCGCTCACGTCGACTTCCGGGCGCTCCAACACCTTGCACTCCCGGCCGAACAACTCCGTGAGGAGACCGCTCATCTGGTCCTGCGTCGCCTTCACCCACGCCCGGGAGCCGGCGTAGCCGATCATCACTTCAATCGGGGCGTCCTTCGGGTAGGAGGGCTCGAGCGCGTGCCCCCAGATCGCCAGTTCCCTCAGCCGGTACTTCCGGCAGAACTGGGTAAGAACGTCGGGATCCGGCAGTTCAAGACCCAGGTGCTGCGGCAGCGGCTCCGGGTAGGCACCGAACGGATCCTTGCGGTTGGGGTCGAAGACTATCGAGTGGGCGCTCATCTCCCTGAGCATCGTGCGGATCCTGCCCCCGTCCCAGTGGCAGTCGCGTTGACGCCAGGTGGCGGGATGGTGGAGGCGCGGCTAGAACTCCATGATCGCGCGCCCCGCGATCTTCCCCTGCTCCAGCGCCGCCGTCGCTTCCACGATCTGGTCGATCCGGTACCGCGCGGTCACCATCGCGTCCAGGTCCAGGTCGCCTTCATGGAACCAGCGCAGGAACATCGGGAAGTCCCGGTCGGGCCGGCACGAACCGCCGATGCTCCCGATGTACTTCTTCTCGTTCAGCAAGAGGTCCGTCGCCTGGAGCTCCACCGGCGTCTGGGGCACTCCCACGAGCACGGCGGTCCCCCCGCTCTTCGCCCCAAGGACCCCGCTCCGCGCCGCCGGCAGGATCTGCTCCATCGTCTTCCGCACGCCGATGCAGTCGAAGGCGAAGTCGGCCCCCGCCACCGGCCGCCCGAGCATGTCGAACTCCGTCGCGCTCTGGGTCAGCTCACGGATTCGCTCCACCGGGTCCACCTCGGAGGCATTGATCCCGATGGTCGCCCCGAACTTCATCGCGAACGCCAGCTTCGAGTCGTCGAGGTCCACCGCGATGATCGGGTCCGCTTCCACCACCTTCGCCGCCGCGATCGCCGAAAGCCCCACGCCGCCAACCCCGAAGACGGCCACGCTCTGGCCCTTCTTGACCCCGGCGGTGTGGTAGACCGCCCCCGCCCCCGTCATCACGGCACAGCCGATGATCGAAGTCACGTCGGTCCGGACGTTCTTGGCGATCTTCACGACGTATTGCTCGTCGGCGATCGTGTTGTCCGCCCAGGTGAAGACGTTCCCCGCGCGGGCCGTCACGCCGCCACCGATGTCGAGGGCGACGCCTTCCGCCCGCCGGGTCGCCCGCTCACCGTCCCGGGGCACCCAGGTCACCATCACGTGGTCCCCTTCGGCCACATGCCGCACTTCCCGGCCCTTCGCCAGGACGACGCCGGTGGATTCGTGCCCGAGGATCTGGGCCGCGCCGGTCCGCGGCCGGTGCATCTGGTGGAGCTGGCTGTGGCAGATGCCGCTCGCGAACTGCTTGACCACCACCTGGTAGGGGCCGGGGTCTGGCAGCTTCACTTCATGAACCTGGAGCGGGCCGGGCTCGCCGGGTACGACGACAACGCGTGCGGTGGTGGGCATGGATGGTCCTCCTGAATGTTGGCCGATTCTACGCGCCTCCCGCGGGGCTGCGCTCGCCCCGCTGCCGGGTTCTTCCCGTAAACTGCCGCCCCATGGAAAAACTCCTCTACGACCAGCAGGGTCCCATCGGCATCCTCACCCTCAACCGGCCGGAGCGCCTCAACGCCATCGACCACCAGATGCTGCGCGAACTCCGCGCCTTCTTCGACGAACGCCACCGCGACTACGCAACCCGCGTCATCATCATCACCGGCGCCGGCCGCGGCTTCTGCGCCGGCCTGGACCTCAAGGCTGGCGGCGAACAGGGACAGTGGCAGGCGGGCGTTGGCCCCGTGCAGGACTCCTACACCTTCCAGGAAGACATCGCCGACCTCGTCGTGAAGATGCGCCGCTGCCCCCAGCCGATCATTTCCTGCGTCAACGGGGCCGCGACCGGCGGCGGCCTCTCCATCGCTATCGCCTCCGACATCCGCATCGGCACCGAGATGGCCCGATTCGCGTGTTCCTACGTGAACCTCGGTCTCAGCGGCTGCGATGTCGGCAGCTCCTACCACCTCCCGAAGATCGTCGGGGCCGCCCACGCCGCCGACATGATCTACTCCGGCCGGATCGTCGACGCCCCGGAGGCGAAGGAGATGGGACTCATCACGAAGATCCTCCCCCAGGACGAACTCGTCCCCGCGGCCATTGCCATCGCGAAGCAGATGATCGCGCGCTCCAGCCCGCTCGGCCTTCGCCTCAGCAAGGAAGTCCTCAACGAAACCGTGACCGGCATCTCCCTCGAAAACGCCCTGAAGCTGGAGAATCGCAACCAGATCCTCGCCGGTCGCACCGCCGACTCCGCCGAAGCCATCTCTGCCTGGGCCGAGAAGCGGGACCCCGTGTGGCGAGACGCCTGACCTTCCGGCCGCCGGGCCCCGGTCGGCCCCTGGCTATTCCGTGAATCCGTCCAACTGTGGGAGGCGCAGGATGTACAGCCCCTCGGCCTCGATCCGCCCCACCTCCCGCAATATCCGGTCGAGATCGTCCTCGACGTGGAGGAATCGACCCGACAGCGCGTTCATCTCTCCCCGTGCGCACCGAACGATGATCTCTGCCGCCCGCTCTGCCGGCGTCCATTCGTCGTCCGGGAAGTCCTGGAAGAATGGCTGGTCGGTCATCGCGGTGTGGACCAGCCCCGGGCTCACGGCGATGACCGTGACTCCCGCTTGCGCCACTTCTGCGGCGAGGCTGTCCGTGAAGCGCAGGAGCGCGGCTTTGCTCGTCGCATAGGCGCTGTTCCCGGGCGTGGGCCGGGCACCGACGTTGCTTCCGATGTTGACGATGCAGCCGGAACCGCGCCGGATCATCGAAGGAAGCACGGCCCTCGAAAACAGCATCGGACCACGAAGGTTCACCTCCAGCGTCCGCCACCACGCCCCGGCGTCACCGTCTACGAGCGAGGCGAAAACGCCCGAAACCCCGGCGTTGTTCACGAGCAGAGTGGCGACGCCCAGCCCGGCGGCGATCTGCCCGGCGGCCGCGTTCACGGCCGCTTCGTCCGCCACGTCCGCAACCGTGACCAGTGCTCGGCCGCCCAGCGATTGGATGATGTCAGCCGTCTCGGCCAACTGGTCGCGATTGCGCGCCACGAGCCCGACTGCCATGCCTTCCTGTGCGAGCGCCACCGCAGTGGCCCGCCCGATGCCACGGCCCGCACCTGTGACGATGCCGACCTGTCCCTCCAGGCTGCCAGCCATTCATCCGCCTCCTGCACTGCGCTGACCAACCCCACTGGCCGGCGCTACGGGCCGTGGGGCGCAGCATAGCATCGCTGCCTGCCCTCTTGGCGCGCTTCCCGTATGATGCGGCAGCACCACTACCTCTCCCGGGAGCGTCTTCCATGGCCACCGTTACTGGCGCCCAGATCATCGCGAAGTCCCTGAAGCAGCAGGGCTGCGAGTACATGTTCGGGATCGTCGGCATCCCCGTCGTCCCCATCGCCATCATGGCCCAGCGCGAGGGCA
The DNA here is from genome assembly GCA_016234445.1 of Chloroflexota bacterium. Taxonomy (GTDB): domain Bacteria; phylum Chloroflexota; class Dehalococcoidia; order Tepidiformales; family Tepidiformaceae. Next base: position 115,039 of record JACRBT010000005.1, read on the forward strand.
TCAAGTTCCTCGGCTTCCGCAACGAACAGGCCGCCGGTTACGCCGCTGCCGCCGTCGGCTACCTCACCGGCCGCCCCGGCGTCTGCCTCGGCGTTTCCGGTCCGGGGATGATCCATGGCGTCGCCGGTATGGCCAATGCCTGGTCGAACAACTGGCCGATGATCCTGATCGGCGGCGCCAACGACACCTACCAGAACGGCCAGGGCGCCTTCCAGGAAGCTCCCCAGATCGAAGCTGCCCGCCCCTTCGCCAAGTACTGTGCCCGCCCCGACAGCGTCGCCCGCATCCCCTTCTTCGTCGAACAGGCCGTCCGCACCTCCATTTACGGCCGCCCCGGCGCCGTCTACCTCGACTTCCCCGGCGACATCATCACCGGCTCCGTGGAAGAGGACCAGGTCCAGTACCCGCCGCGTTGCCCCGAGCCGCCGCGGATGCTGACCCCGCAGGACAACGTCGAAAGCGCCATCGCCGCCCTCAAGTCCGCCGAGCGCCCGCTCGTCATCGTCGGCAAGGGCGCCGCCTACTCCCGCGCCGAGGACGAAGTCCGCGCCTTCCTCGAAGCCACCCAGCTTCCGTACCTGGCCTCGCCGATGGGCAAGGGCGTCATGCCCGACGACCACCCGCTCTCGATCGCGCCAGCCCGTTCCTTCGCTCTCCAGAACGCCGACGTCGTCTTCCTCATGGGCGCCCGCCTCAACTGGATGATGCACTTCGGCCTGCCCCCGCGCTTCAACGACAAGGTCCGCGTCATCCAGATGGACATCTCGGCCGAGGAGATCGGCACGAACGTTCCCACCGAAGTCGCCCTCGTCGGCGACGCGAAGGCGATCACCGCCCAGCTCAACGCCGCCCTCAAGGCGAAGCCCTGGCAGTACCCCTCCGAGACGACCTGGTGGACCGGCCTCCAGAAGAAGATCGAAGAGAACGCCGCCTCCGTTGAGACGATGACCCAGGACGACTCCGTCCCGATGACCTACTACCGCGTCCTCCGCGAAGTCCGCGACCTCATCCCCCGCGACGCCATCATCCAGAACGAAGGCGCGAGCACGATGGACATCGGCCGCACGATGCTCCCGAACTACCTGCCCCGCCACCGCCTCGACGCCGGCAGCTTCGGGACCATGGGCGTCGGCCTCGGCCAGGCGATCGCCGCCGCCGTCGTCCACCCGGGCAAGAAGGTCATCTGCGTCGAAGGCGACTCCGCCTGGGGCTTCAGCGGCATGGAGGTCGAGACGGCCGCCCGCTACGGCCTCAACATCACCTTCATCATCGTCAACAACAACGGCATCGGCGGTGGCCCCGACGAACTCGACCCGGCGAAGGTCCCCCCGTCCGCCTACACCCCGGCCGCCCACTACGAAAAGATGGCCGAGATCTACGGCGGCAAGGGCTTCTTCGTCACCACCCCGGAGCAACTGGGCCCGGCCCTCAAGGAAGCCCTCGCGACTGACAAGCCGAGCATCGTCAACATCATGATCGACGCCCGCAGCCAGCGGAAGCCACAGCAGTTCGCCTGGCTGACGCGGTAGGGCGCACGTGCCGGGCTGGCGTCCGGAGGTCTGCTCGATGTTCAAGCATGCGCTCATCATCTACTGGAGCGCCGAAGACAACGCGTTCATCGCGGAAGTGCCTGAACTGCCGGGCTGCGCCGCCGACGGCGCCAGCTATGCCGACGCGGTCAAGAACGTCGAGGTCGTGATCTCGGAATGGATCCAGACCGCGCGCGAGCTTGGCCGCGACATCCCCGAGCCCAAGGGACGCCTGCTCTTCGCCTGAGCGCGTTACAGCGGGCGGCCCTCTCCCCTCGCAAGCGATGCCTCGGCCTCGGTCGCCCACCGCTCGAGCAGCTCCGGCGACGCTGCAAGGAGCTCATCCCAGCGACGCTCGCTCTCGAGCTCCTCGAGGATCACGGCCGCGATCCAGTCCTGCTGCTCTTCCGGCAGTTCGCGCAGGGCGCTGAGCGCTCTCTGCATGAGTTCAGTCATGCGCACATCCTACCACCCGCCGCCGACGGCTACGCCTTCTCCACAAGGAACCCGCAGTCGCAGGGGTGCTGGTCCAGGTTGTAGTGGAACTTGTATAGCTCCATCGGGCCGCTCGCCGGTTCGTAACCGTGCTCTTCCATCCAGTCGGCCACCGCCATCATCGCGTCGTCCGTCTCGTCGATGTCGTCGGCGTAGCAGTAAGCCAGCTCGCCCCCGGGGAAGAACATCGTCTTCGCCGGCGGCGGCGCCTCGTAGTCGCTCCGCACCGGCACGAGCGTCCGGAAGGTGACCCGCTCTTCGTCCTCTTCATCCCCCGCGATGAGCCAGCCGATGCCCGCGATTTCGACCCGGCCGAGGTCGGGCCGATGCTTCAGCCTCCATTCGTTGAAGCGCTCCCAGAGGTCCGGGATTTCGTCGGCCGGGCCTGTGTGTTCCATGTAGGCCAGCCGCATTTCGGGCAGGCGCGTGAGCCGCACTTTCCGTTCGGAGCTCACGGGATCGCCCCCCGCTCCTTCAGCGCGATGATCCCGTCCCAGTCGTAGCCGAGGTCGAGGAGCACCTGTTCGGTGTCCTGCCCCAGCTCCGGTACCCAGCCGCGAAACTCGATTGGCGTGCCGAAAAAATCCGCCGGTGTCGCCACCTGGCGGATCGGCCCGTCCGGCCCCGGGACCTCCACGAACACCCCCGCGGCTTCCGCGGCGGGGTCCTTTGTCACGTCCTCGATCGTGTTCACGGGCGCCCACCAGACGTTTTCGCGGTCGAAGATCGGCGCCCACTCTGCCAGGGTCCTCGTGGCCATCACCGCGTCGATTTCGGCCACCAACGCCTCCGCGTTCAGCATCCGCGCGGGGATGCTGTTGAAGCGCGCATCCGCGGCCATCCATTCGACCCCCAGCGCCCGGATAAGGTCCGGCCAGTGGCGGTCGGCCTGGAGGAGAAGCAGCCAGAACCATTTGCCGTCCCGGTCGCGGAAGCTGTTGATGATCGGGTTGACCGCGTGCCGCCGGTCATACGGCACGATCGGTGCCCCGAGGCGCAGGTGCGTGTTCGTGTCCCAGCCCATCATGTAGGCGCCAACCCGCAGCAGCGAAACCGCCAGCCGCTGGCCCTTGCCGGTCTTTTCGCGGGCGAAGAGCGCCGCCGAAATCGCCCCCGCCGCGTTCGCACCCGTCATGTGGTCACCCATCCCGCCGCGCTGTTGCGGGGGCTCCAGGCCGGGCGCTGTTAGGCTCGCCGCCACCCCGGCACGCGCCCAGAAGGCGCCGATGTCGTAGGCGGCCCGGTTCGCTTCCTCTCCCGCCGGCCCGTAGCCGGTGACCTGGCAGTAGACGAGCCGGGGGTTGCGCCCGGCGCAGGCGTCGTACCCCAGCCCGAACTTCTCAAGCACCCGCGGCCGGTAGTTCGAAACGAACACGTCGGCTTCGTCGATCAGGCGGCGGGCGACGGCGAGCCCTTCCTCGTTGTCGAGGTTGAGGGCGATACTCCGCTTCCCCCGGTTGTCGAGTTCGAACGGCGGGTTCGCGGGGAGGTCCAAGAGCCCGGCGAAGAGCCCCCGGAACGGGTCGCCCTCCGGCGGCTCGATCTTGACGACGTCGGCGCCCCAGTCGGCGAGGATGCCCCCGCAAGATGGCCCCGCCACCCAGACACCCATCTCCACGACCTTTACCCCTGTCAGCGGTCCTGCCATGCGCCCCCTCCTTGGTCTCGTTGGATTCTACGCTCGCGCTGCTTCCTGCCCCAGAGCGGCCGCCCGGCGCGAGCTGCGCATCCAACGACACCGCCTTCCCGGCGGCCGCAGGGACTCCTCCCGCGGGTCTCGATCGATCGCGCCATCCGCCGCGAGCTTGACCGCGGCGCCCATCGTCGACCCCCTCGAGCCGAATGCCGACGAGCCGGGCACTACCCGGACGCCCAAGAGCAGGGCCAGGACCGCCTACACCACGGCGGCGGTGACGCTCATCACCGGCGGCAGCGTCCCCGGGAGGCGGTGCCAGCGCGCGCCCGCGTCCTCCCCGTAGTAGACCGCGCCGTTGCTCGTGCCCACATAGACGCCCTCGGACCGCAGCCCGTCGGTGTCGATCCCTTCCCGGTAGACGCTCTGGTAGTTGTGCGGCCCCGGCAGCCCGTTCGTCAGCCGCTCCCACGTCTTCCCGGCGTCGCCCGTCCGGTAGACCGCGAACTGGCCCGGCGCCACCCGGAAGTTGTCCGCGCCGTAGTCCAGCGGCACGACGAAGACGCCGTCCGCGCCCTGCTTCGTCACCCCGATGCCGAACCCGTGGAACGAAGGCAGCCCCTCGGTCACGTCCACCCAGGTTGCGCCACGATCGTCCGACCGGAACACGCCCCAGTGTGCTTGGCCCCAGAGACGGTCCGGGTTCTTCGTGTCGAGGCGCATCCGGTGGAGTTCGTCCAGGCCCGCCGGGTCCTTGCCGGGGGGCAGGAGCGACGGGAACTGGCCGATGGCTTCCGCCAGCAGCTTCACCGCCGCCGGGTGCGTCGGGATGGCATTGTGCGAAAACACGTCCCAGGTGGCTCCCCCGTCGGTCGACTTGAACGAACCGCCGGCGCCCACGCAGAGGTAGATCCCTCGCGCGTCACGCGGGTCCACCTGGATGGAGTGCATGCAGGAGTCGCCGCCGCCCGTGCCCGACCAGTACAGCCGGTAATCATGGCGGTTGATCGACTCCACGGGCGCCCACGAACGGCCCCAGTCCTCGCTCCGGAAGAGGCCCGCCGGTTGGGTGCCCGCGTAGACGACGCCAGGCTCGCTGGCGTGCCCGGGGGCGACGTTCCAGATGCTGCCGATCGCCCCCGGCGCCGTCAGGTTCCACTCGCCCATGGGATGCTTGCTCGGGCTCCGCATGTCCGGCGGGAACTTGAGCCCTTCGCTCCGGTAGTCCCAGGTCTTGCCCAGGTCCTCGCTCTTCGCGACCGACGGGCCCCAGGCCCAGTGGTTCGCGGCGGCGTAGAGACGGGGCGTCGTGCCCCGGAGGTCGGCGGCCAGATGCAGGAACGTCCAGCCCGGAAGGATCGGTTCCGAAAGCTCCCAATTCTCTCGCCGTTCGTCGGAGGTATAGACGAAGCCGCCCTTCTTCGTCCCTACCAGCAATAGAACTCTTGATGGCATGTTCGCTCCCCATCAGAAATTGAGCCGCAGGGTACCACGGCCAGTCCCGGCGACGGTAGTGGCTGGACTTTCTCAATCTTCACCGGCGCGACGGCGTGCTTCGCCGAGTACTTCGCCAACAAAGTTGGCGTTCCCTCCCCCTCTCCTCCCCGACGGAGGAGAGGGGGCCGGGGGGTGAGGGGCCTCGCCACGATCGCACCGAGTACTTGTAACCGGGCGGAGGCTGGTTGGTCCGAACTGCTCCCGGTACGTCACTTCCGCCATGGCCCCGCGTTTCCTCCCCCTCTCCTCCCCGACGGAGGAGAGGGGGCCGGGGGGTGAGGGGGCCGCGCAACCATCGAACGGCGGCGTCGTGCTCCCGGTGCTACACCCGGTAGGGGTGCGGCCCGAACTCGGCTTCGTAGAACGGCGAAACCATCTGCCCCGGACGGATCACGCGGTTCACTTCCCGCAGGTCTTCCTCCGAGAAGGTGACGCTGAGCGCCCCGAGGTTGTCTTCGAGTTGCTCCATGGTGCGCGGCCCGATGATCGCGCTCGACACGCCCGGCTGCTGGACGCACCACGCCAGCGCGAACTGCGACAGGGTCACTCCCTTTGCCTCCGCCAGCGGCTTCAACCCGTCGATCACGTCGAAGATCCGGTCGTTCATCCGCCGCCGCTGCATCGGGTTGGACTCCCAGTTCGCGAACCGGCTGTCTTCCGGCGGCGCTTCGTCGCGGTTGTACTTGCCCGTCAGCAGTCCGCCGCCAAGCGGGCTCCAGGGGATGAGCCCGAACCCGTAGGTCTGGGCCATCGGGATCAGTTCGCGTTCGATCCGCCGGTCGAGCAGGTTGTAGGGCGGCTGCTCGCAGACGAAGCGGTTCAGGCCCAGTTCCTTCGAAACCCAGAGCGACTCCACCAGTTGCCAGGCCGCGAACGTGCTCGTCCCCAGGTAGCGCACCTTGCCCGACCGCACGAGGTCGTCCAGCGCCCGGAGCGTCTCGTCGATCGGGATGCCAGGCTCCGGCCGGTGGATCTGGTAGAGGTCGATGTAGTCGGTCTGGAGCCTCCGAAGGCTCGCCTCGCACTGCTCGATGATGTGCCGGCGGCTGTTGCCCAGGTCGTTCGGCCCCTCGCCCATCACCCCGTGGACCTTCGTCGCGAGGATGACCTGGTTGCGCTTGCCGTTTCGCTTCAGGGCTTCGCCCGTCGCCTCTTCGCTCTTCCCCCGGCTGTAGACGTTCGCCGTGTCGAGGAAGTTGATCCCCGCATCGAGCGCCCGGTCGATGATGTCCGCCGAGTCGGCGGGAGTCGTCTTGCCCCCGAACATCATGCAGCCCAGGCAAAGGCTGCTCACCTTCACGCCGGTCCGGCCCAGTGGTCGCATTTCCATGTGTGCTTGTGTGCCCCGTCCTTGTTGTGCTTCCCGTTGTACCAGAACCGGCCGCCAGCCGCGCAGCCTACGCGTCGGCGTAGACGCGGAAGCCGAAGTCGCTGTACCGGAACGACGGGTCAAGGCTGGAGCGAGCGTTGATCCGGGTGACTTTCTCCCGGTGGCGCCAGCTTCCCCCACGGCTGGCGCGCCGCCGCGTCTCGCCCGGCCCGGTCGCGTTCTCCGTGGGCGAAAGGGCGTAGTAGGCGGGGTCGTACCAGTCGCTGCACCATTCGTGGACGTTCTCCGCCATGCACCGCAGCCCGTAGCCGTTGGCGCACTCCGGCCGCGGCGCGTGCGGCGCGGTCATCGCGTCGATTTCGGCGGCGATGGGATGCCGGTCGCCCGGCCACGGCCAGTCGCCCCCGGCCAGGCCCCCGAGGGCGGCGAATTCGCGCTCGGCCTCGGTCGGCAGCCGGAAGTCAGTACCGGTGACCTCCAGCAGCCATGCGCAATAGGCCATGGCGTCGAACCAGTTGATTCCCACAACAGGCTGCCCGGGCGCCGCGAACCGGTCCTCTGCGATGAACGGTGGCATAGCCACGCCCGCCGCGGCTACGTACGCGAGGTACTGGGTGTTGTTCACGGGCGAGACCCCCGCCCGGAAGGGCCTCACAGTCACGGTGTGCGCAGGACGCTCGTCCGGACGGCTGTCTTCCTTCCCCATCCGGAAGGTCCCGCCCGGGACGCCCACGAGTTCGGGGATTTCGATGCCCGTCCGCAGCCTCCCGTAAGCCATACCGCCAGCGCCTACCCGGGCGCCAGGGACCGGATGCGCGTCGGCGCGATCGTCACCACGACCCACTTCGCCGCCATCCGTTCCCATCCGGGAAGGGTCGCCGCGGCCTTCTCCGGGCTGTAGTACCGGTGTGCCAACCGCCGCGCCAGTTCCATTCCGCCCTCGGTCTCGATCGTCGCGTTGCCTTCGATCGTCACCCACGCCTCGTCCACGCCGGCGGGTTCTTCCACCGAGAGGCAGACGCGCGGGTCCGCCCGGATCCGCCCAACCTTCTCCGAGTCGACCGAGGTGAAGAGCCGCGCCGCCGCGCCGTCCCATTCGAACCAGACCGGCACCGACGTTGGCCGCCCGTCGGCGTACAGCGTCACGAGCTTCGCGATCCGTGTCTCGCCGAGGAATGCGTCGACCTGCGCTGGCGTCATCTTCATCGCAGGCGGCTACTGGGCGCTGGTCCAGTGGCCGGCGTCGCCCCGGCGCATCAGCCACTCAAGGACGAACGGGTTGTGCTTCCTCTCGAACGCGACCGTCGTCTCGTCCATGTGCCCCGGCAACACCATCGTCTCCTCCGGGAGCCTCAGGAGCTTGCCGCAGATGCTCTCCATCTCCTGTTCGAAGCTGCCCCCGGGCATGTCCGTCCGGCCGATGGAGCCGCGGAAGAGCGTGTCGCCGCTGAAGAGCATGCCTTCGGTGTAGAAGCTCACGCTCCCCGGCGTATGCCCGGGCGTCCCCAGCGTCTGGAGCCGCAGCCCCTCAACTTCGACCACGTCGCCTTCCTTCACGAAGAGGTCCGGGTCGGGCGGCCCCTGGGAAACGTCGAGCCCGAACCGCGCCGCCGCGCCCTTCCAGCCGTTTCGCAGGAGATCGAGGTCGCCTAAGTGGAGGAGGAACTTCGCCCCCGTCGCCGAATGGATCCCGTGGACGCCCATCACGTGGTCGATGTGCGCGTGCGAGTTCGCGATCAGCTTGATGGTCACGCCCATGTCCCGCGCCAGGGCCAGGATCTCATCCGGCTGGTCACCGGGGTCGATGCAGATCGCCTCGCCGGTGCGGCGGCTGCCGACCACCCAGCAGTTCTCCTGGAACACCCCGACAACGATGCCCCGGACCATCAATTCGTTCGCTACTTCCATGATCCAAAGGATAGGACATCGCGCCCGTTGCCGTTGGCCGTACCGCCCCCGGCACGTACAAGTGACCGGTGGACCCCGTCGAAGCCAGCCTGGTCATCGTCCTTGCCGGGCTGGCGGCGTTCACGCAGTCGCTCAGCGGGTTCGGGTTCTCTCTCTTCATCGTCCCGCCGCTCGCCCTCGTGGTCGGCCCGAAGGATGCGGTGGTGCTGGCGAACACGCTCGGCACGGCCGTCAACGCCGTGATGATCACCCGCGCGCACGAGCACATCGACTGGCGGCTCGGATTCACACTGCTCGCCGGGGCAGCCGCCGGGATGCCGCTCGGCCTGCTCGTCCTCGTCGTCATCGACCCCACGCCGCTCCAGGTCCTCATCGCCATCACCGTGCTCGTTTCCACGGTCCTCGTCTGGCGGGGCGCAACCCTTCACGGCGCCGGCAAGCTCGGCGACGCCGCCGTCGGCCTGGTCAGCGGCGTCCTCAACACCAGCACTTCGATGTCCGGCCCGCCGGTGGTGCTCTACCTCCAGGGCCGCGGCGTCGCCCCCGAAACCTTCAGGGCGACGCTCGCCGCCTACTTCTTCGCGAGCAGCCTGATTGCGACGACGCTCTTTGTCGTCGGCGGCAGGTTCACCAGCGAGATCGTCCTCGTCGCCGCCGCCTCTATCCCCGCGCTCGGCATCGGCTGGGTGGCGGGAAACCGCGTCTACGGCCGCCTCGACCCCGTCCAGTTCCGCCGGGTCGTCATCGGCGTCCTCCTCGCCAGCGGCATCATCGCCCTCGTCACCGCCTTCGCCCGATGAGGGCCGACGGCGCTGCGCCCGGTCAGGCTCGGGACGCGATGTACCGTCTCAGGAGTTCAGGGCTTGCCTCCCAGCCGAAGTGCGCGAAGAGCTGGATCGCGACATCGACGGCAACGTCGTCCGCGGTCCCCAACAACTCCTCGGCGCCCAGTTGGATGGGGCCAATGGAGAGGTCGTGCCGTGCGACATAGCCGGGGTGGCGGGGCGGCCACGCAAGGTCGTCCGAGAAGAGCAAGATCCCTGCGTTGCCGCGAAGCGCGACTTCGATCTGGACGCGCTCGCCGCCCGCGATGCGCGTCGCAAGGCGCCCTGCGAACGTGAGGAACGCACGGAGCGAATCGAGCGCCCAGTACGCCTCCAACAGCCCGGTAGGCGGTTGTGGCGGCTGGAGACGCGCAACCCTCTCTGCTCTCCACGCCTCATCGCCGTCTGCGTTGCCGGGGAGTACCAGGTGGTGCACAAATTGCCCGCTCTGATACAGCCGCCAGTAGCTCAGCTCGGGTTCCCACGACTCGACCCAGCCCGGCCCGGCGGCCGAATACCGGGGATCCCGGTCGAGTTCGGGATAGCTGGTCAGGCCGCGGTGGGTGCGCACCTGGCAGTCCTCAACCCGCCTCCAGCAGTCGTTCATGGTGGGGATGCGATGCTCGTCGTAGACGACGGGCCGGAGCAGGAATCGCCAGTGCGGATGCTCCGCCACGGCGGCGGCTTCGGCGGGGATGGGGCTGGAGGCAATCTGCGTCATCACAGTCCTCGCAGTTCTTCGACGTATCGTTGTTCACTCGAGGATGCCACACCCGGGAGTCCTTGAGTACCCCCGAACTGGGAGAAGACCCTCACGAATCGGGCGACCGCCCGCTCCGTCGCGAGGTCCAGGAGTTCTCGCATGTCGCTCGCATCCCGGATCTCCGTCGTTTCGGGCATCCGGCGCGATCGGTAGTAGATCGCCCCCGGGCGAAGGCCGACCCCGCCTTTCCTGCAGATGACAGGCACATCGTGGAATTGGTCGACACTTACGACGGTGAACCTCTTCGTCTCCAGCTCCACCGTCGACACCTGCAGTGCCACGTAGGGGTTGGCGTAGCTGTTCACGTAAGCCCGAACACTGTCCTCGGTAAACGTCGCGGCGTCCTCTCTCGAAACCCCGGCGGCCGCGTACGTGTGGTCTGAGTTACGGCGCATGCCCAGCACGATGTAGCCGCCGTCTCGCAGGTTCGCCATGCCAAGTGCCGTCTTGGCGATCTTGTCCTTCAGCTCGTCCCATCGTTGCGACTCTTTGTACTCAACGTGGCGTTCTTCTCGCCGCCGCGCGATGAGGTCCTCCAATTCGCTGATATCCGCCATGGCGCGATTCTACGCGACCCCGCGGGCGTGTAGGCTTCCCCCCATGGAGTGGCACGACATCCCCGAGCTCCCCACCCGCGTCGACCTTCGCGACCCCCTCTACAAGGCCAATCGCGAGGCCAACCTCGCCCTCGTCGATGACCTCCGCGCCCGCCTGGACCGCGTCCGGCTGGCCGGCGGCGAGGAGTACATCGCCCGCCACCACGACCGCGGCAAGCTTCTCGCCCGCGAGCGCATCCAGCGCCTCATCGACCCGGCGGCGCCGTTCCTCGAATTCAGCCCCCTCGCCGCCGATGGCGTCTACGACGACGACGTCCCCAGCGCCGGCATCGTCACCGGCCTCGGCACGGTCTCCGGCCACGAATCCGTCATCGTCGCCAACGACGCCACCGTCAAGGGCGGCACCTACTACCCGATCACCGTGAAGAAGCACCTCCGCGCCCAGGAGATCGCCGAACAGAACCGCCTCCCCTGCATCTACCTCGTCGACTCCGGCGGCGCCTTCCTCCCCCTCCAGCACGACGTCTTTCCCGACCGCACGAACTTCGGCCGGATCTTCTACAACCAGGCCCGGATGAGCGCCCAGGGCATCTACCAGGTGGCCGCCGTGATGGGCAGCTGTACCGCCGGCGGCGCCTACGTCCCCGCGATGTCCGACGAAGCCGTGATCGTCCGCGGCACCGGCACCATCTTCCTCGGCGGCCCCCCGCTCGTGAAGGCTGCCACCGGCGAAGTGACCACGGCCGAGGAACTGGGCGGCGCCGACGTCCACACCCGCATCAGCGGCGTCGCCGACCACTTCGCCGAAGACGACGGCGAGGCGCTTCGCATGGTCCGAGGCATCCTCGCCAGCGTCCCGCGGTCGAAGCAGCCGCCGTGGGAAGTCGCCCCCAGCGAGGAGCCCGCCCACGATCCCGACGACCTCTATGGCGTCGTCTCGCCCGACATGCGCCACGCCTACGACGTCCGCGAGGTGATCGCCCGCATCGTCGATGGCTCGCGCTTCCAGGAGTTCAAGGCGCGCTACGCCACCACCATCGTCTGCGGGTTCGCCCGGATAACCGGCTTCCCCGTCGGCATCGTCGCCAACAACGGCATCCTTTTCAGCGAAAGCGCCCTCAAGGCGACCCACTTCATCGAACTCTGCGGCCAGCGGCGCATTCCCCTGGTCTTCCTCCAGAACATCACCGGGTTCATGGTCGGCAAGCAGTACGAAAACGGCGGCATCGCCAAAGACGGCGCCAAGATGGTCACTGCTGTCGCCAGCGTCGAGGTGCCGAAGTTCACCGTCGTCATCGGCGGCAGCTTCGGCGCCGGGAACTACGCGATGTGCGGCCGCGCCTACAGCCCCCGCCAGCTCTGGATGTGGCCCAACGCCCGCATCTCGGTCATGGGCGGCGAACAGGCCGCCAGCGTCCTTCTCCAGGTCCGCCTCGACCGTGGTGACCAGATGACCCCGGACCAGCAGGAACAGTTCAAGCGCCCGGTCATCGACCGCTACGAAGTCGAAGGCTCCCCCTACTTCAGCACGGCGAGGATCTGGGATGACGGCGTCATCGACCCGGTCGACACGCGGCGCGTGCTCTCGCTGGGCATCTCCGCCGCCCTCAACGCGCCCATCCCGGAGACGAAGTGGGGCGTCTTCCGCATGTGAACCACCGGCCCCGGACGCGGGTCACATCCCCGACGGGTGTACGCCGGCGACATACCCGGCGGCGAAGGCGCGCACGACCGACGCGGCGGTCAACACCGTCACGCTCTGACCTTTGCCAACCTGGAGCGGCGAGCCGTAACCGCCGGCCGCCCAGGGCAGAAGCGCCTTCCCGGTCCAGAGCAGCGCCCGCCCGGGATCGCCGCTGGTGGCGACGAAGACGCCCGCGGGCAGGTCGCCGGCTCTCGCCAGGACGCGCGGAGTCACGTCCCGCCGGGTGCGCTCGCCGTGGAGCACGCGGTCGATCGGGTCGATCCCGCCCGCGCGCGTCAGCCCGGATCCGGGGTTGCCCGCCAGCCATGCAGCGACGAAGCGCTCGAAGTCGCCACGTCGGCAGAGCGCGCAGGGACGATGCCCGGCGGCGAACGCGGTAGCCTCGTCGAGGAAGAAGAGCTCGGTGTAGCGGCCGGGAGTCATCACCTCGCGGTGCCAGCCCCTGTACTCCAGGAGGCAGGTGATCCAGCGTCGCGAGACCCATCGCCGCCGCCCGAGGCGCTGTTTGCCGTCGTGGAAGCAGCCGCCGCGGTTGCCCATCAGCGTCCCCCGGGCCGGGGTCGCGACGATTTCGCCGAAGGGTGTCACGCGGTTCTGGAGGGGGTGCCCGCCGGGCTCAGACCCCGGCATAACTGTGGAGGCCCGAGACCCAGAGGTTCACCCCGAAGTAGGTGAACATCACGAGTGCCCACATCGCCACCAGCCACCACATCGGGTCGGGTCGCCAGCCGCGCCGCCAGCTCTTCGGGACCACCCTGCGGATGCCCGGCGCGCTCGCCACGGAGCCGGTCCCTGCCCGCGCGTGGAAGTAGGCGGCGACGCTAAGCCAGGTCACGAGCGCGCTCGTTTCCTTCGGGTCCCAGCCCCAGTAGCGGCCCCAGGCGCTGTTCGCCCACCATGCCCCCAGCGCGATGCCGAGCGCCAGCAGCGGGAAGCCAACCATGACTGCCTTGTGGGCGAGGTCGGCCGCGGCTTCGGCACTGGGCAGGCTCCGGAACCGGCGGTGGCCTTCGCCGCCCTGGGCGAGGTAGACCACGGCGCCGCAGAATGCAACCGTCAGCACGGCGTACGAAATCATCATCACGCTGACGTGGAGCGTCATCAGCGGGCCGTTCTGGAGCGCGGGAATCAGGGGGACGATTTCCGACGGGAACTGGGTCGCGATCAGGAGCATGGCGATCACGATCGGCATGGCGACGATCCCGAACCGCCGCTGCCGCGACCACCCTTCGAACGCCATGTAGGCAGCCGCGATCCCGAAGGCGAAGGCCACGGTGAATTCGTACAGGTTCGCCACGGGCGCGTGATCCACCGCCGCCCAGCGGGAAGCGACTGCCCCGGCGAGCGCGGCGACGGTCATGCCAAGAAACGCGGTTGCGAGCCGCCCCGTGCCGGGGTTCGCCGTCAGCACGGGCGTGGACACGGTCACCGTCCCCGCCTCCGTCTGGGCGCTGAAGCGGCGGAGGGCGACAGTGCCGCTGAGCACGTACCCGACGTACAGGCCGCCCGCCAGCAGCGACGTCGCCAGCCCGGTCCAGAACAGGTAGATCGAGAGGTCTGCCACTCGTTGTGCCTCGCGTCACAATGGTAGCCGGATTTCCCCAGCCGGCGACAGCACGCCCGGGACGATCGGCGAGGCGGCTTTACCCCGGCCGTGGCCCCCACGCGGCGACGCTGGCGGCGAACGCCTCGCGCACAGCCGCGGCGGTCGCGTCGTCGAGGAGTTCGCGAAGCTCGGCAAGCCGCCCTTCGAGGTAGTCCATCGCCGCTTCCGTGCTGGTCACGTCGTCGCTGTCGGCAGCCTCACGCACGAGAGCCGCCGCCAGCTGGCCGGGAGCCGAGGCGATGAGCGCACGGGCCGTCACCGCCGTCGTCACACCGGCGCCGAGCATCCGGGAGACTTGCAAGAGGAGAGGATTCGCGGCCATGCTGCTCCCTCCCCGTCGGCGATGCCTGGCAGCCAGCTAGGAGCGGGCGACGTGTTCGTCCCGGGGGGCGGCAGGCTTGATCTTGTTGTAGCAGGAGCTGCAATAGACGGGCCGTTCGCCGCGGGGGACGAACGGCACCTCGGTCATCTGCGCGCATTCGGCGCAGGCGGCCGGGTGCATCTGGCGCGGCGTCTTCCCGCCGAAGCTGGCGAAGTTGCCGTAGCGGACGTAGCCGTCGGTCTCCTGCATCGTGTTCTGCGTGGCACGGCGCGCCGACCGGCAGGTCTGGCAACGGGTGGGCTCGTTCATCAGCCCTTTGTTCGCGTAGAACTCTTGCTCGCCGGCGGTGAAGACGAAGTTCGTGCCGCAATCGCGGCAAGCGATTTGCTTATCGGCAAAGGCCAAGGGACAGGGACTCCTGGGTCCGCGTCATCGCGGGATTCGATTCTAGCGTAGCACACCCTCGTCCGAGTCTGTCTTGCGATCGGCCCGACAGCCTCTCATGTCCTCGTTCCCTTGCTGGTGCGAAAAGGCAATCAACCCTTTTCACAACGCTGAGTAATCAACGCTCGCGGCGAGACCGCCCTCGCGGTATACTGAGTTATCGTCACGCGGCGCGTTCGTGAGGCGTTCCATCCGGCGGGGCACCTTTGGCTTTCTTCAACCCTCTCTCTGGCCTGTTCGGCTTTCTTTCCCATGACATCGCCATCGACCTCGGCACGGCGAACACCCTCGTCATGGTCCGAGGCCGCGGCATCGTCATCGACGAACCCTCCGTCGTCGCCATCGACCGCAACTCCAAGAAGATCCTCGCCATCGGCGCCGAAGCCAAGCGCATGGTCGGCCGCACCCCCGCCAACATCATCGCCGTCCGCCCCCTCCGCGACGGCGTCATTTCCGACTTCGAAGTCACCGAAAAGATGCTCTCCTACTTCATCCGCTCCGTGCACGACCGCAACTTCCTCGCCCAGCCGCGTGTTGTCGTCGGCATCCCCAGCGGCGTCACCGAAGTCGAAAAGCGCGCCGTCCACGATGCCGCCCTCAACGCCGGCGCCCGTAGCTGCTACCTCATCGAAGAGCCGATGGCGGCCGCGATCGGCGCCGGGCTCCCGGTCATGGAAGCCGCCGGCTGCATGATCGTCGACATCGGCGGCGGCACCACCGAAGTCGCCGTCATCTCCCTCGGCGGCATGGTCGTCAGCACCTCCATCCGCGTCGCCGGCGACGAGATGGACCAGGACATCATGGCCTACGCCCGCCAGGTCCATAACCTCCTCATCGGCGAACGCACCGCCGAAGAGATCAAGAAGAGCGCCGGCTCAGCCGCGCCGCTCGACCCCGAAGAAACCATCGACCTCCGCGGCCGCGACCTCGCCACCGGCCTCCCCAAGGCCGTCGAAGTCAGCACCGTGGAGATTCGCGACGCCCTTGCCGGGTCGATCAGCGCCATCGTCGAAGCCGTCCGTTCCTCTATCGAAGTCACCCCGCCCGAACTCGTCAGCGACCTCATGGCCCATGGCATCGCCCTCGCCGGCGGTGGCGCCATGCTTCGCGGCCTGGACCGGCGCCTCAGCCAGGAAACCCGTTTCCCTGTCTACGTCGCCGAGGACCCCCTCCTCTGCGTCGTCCGCGGCGCCGGCGAAGTGCTCGAAGAACAAACCATGCTCAGCAAGGTTCAGTCTCAGTTAGCGTCGAGGCAACGCGGGCGTTAGCATCTCGTCGCGCCCTGTTACGGTGGTCGCATGCTGCTTTTCTCTCGGTACAGTTGGTGGGTCGGAGCGATGGTCGGCCTCGCGCTGTTCCTCGCCGTTGCCGGCCAGACCGGGCTGTTGCAGCCGTTCCAGGGGCTCTTCCTTGACGTAACTCGTCCGATTGAAAACGGGCTCAACGGCATCTTCCGTCCCGTCGCCTCGTTCCTTTCCGATGCCGGCAGCTTGAACGAGCTCCAGGACGAAAACCGCCGCCTCCGCCTCGAAAACGAGCGCCTCCAGAACGAGGTCAGCGCCCTCCAGTCCGACGCCGACCGCGTGAAGGAACTCGAAGAGGCGCTCAAGGTCCAGAGCGGGAGCGGCATCGAGGCCTCGGTCGCCGCCTCCATCGTCCATCGCGACTCTTCTGCCTTCACCGACGTCGTCAGCATCGACCGCGGCAGCTCCAGCGGGATCAAGGCCGGCATGGTCGTCCTCTCCTCCCAGGGCACGCTCCTCGGCACGGTGACGCGGGCGTTCGACAACCACGCCTTCGTCCGCCTCATCACCGACAGCCAGAGCAAGGTCGCGGCCGAGATCAAGGAATCCCACGCCGACGGCATCGTCCGCGGCACCGCCAACCGTGGCCTCTCCTTCGAACTCGCCCAGGCCGACATCAAGGTCGGCGACCTCGTCGTCACCTCCGGCCTCGGCGGCAACTACCCGCCCGACATCCCCATCGGCAGGGTTACAAAGGTCTCGGGCACCTCCCAGGACCTCTTCCGCAAGGTCGAACTCGAATCCCTCGTGCGCGTCTCCACGGCCCGCACCGTGCTCGTCCTCACCAGCTTCGTCCCCCAGCGCCTCGACCTGGAGTCCCGATGAGAGCGGCCCTGACCGGTGCGGCGCTCCTCCTTGCGGCGCTCGCCCAGGTGACGGTCGCCAGCCTCTTCCCGTGGCAGGCCGCGCTCCCCGACCTTGCCTTGCTCACCCTGCTCCTCTTCGCGGCCTTCGCCGGCCCTGCCACCGTGATGGTCGGGCTGCCGCTCCTCGCCATCTCCCTCGGGTTCGCCTCCGACAGGTCGCCCGCGCTCATCCTGCTCGCCTATCTTCCCCTGCTCCCGATAGCTTCCGGCCTCGAACAGTCGGCGGTGCCGCTGAACCGCTACACGACGTGGCTCATCGCCGGGCTCGCGACGGGCGCCTGGGCGCGCTTAATCCTCGCTTTCGGCGCCATCGCCCAGGGAGCCAGCGCCGACTTGGGGAGCCTCGCCTTCAGGCTCGTGCTTCCCGGCCTCATCCTCGACGGCCTCCTCCTCAGCATGGTCTATCTCCCCATCCGTGCCTTCGGCTGGGAAGGGCGCGGCCCGTCGCTGCAGCAGGCGAGGTGGTGACCATGGCGGACGACATCAAGGCCGCGCCGGGAGGGAAGCACCCGTGAGCATGCTCGGCGAAGGCTTCCGCGGCACCCCCGGCACCAGCCGCAACCGCCCCCACGGCAACCTCACGGCACTGAAGCTCGCCGTCATCCTGCTCTTCAGCATCCTCGTCGCCCGGCTCGGCTACATGCAGATCATCAACGGCGACGCCTACGCCCAGCGTTCCCGGGAAAACCACATCACCGCCACCAACATCCTCCCGCCGCGCGGCCTGATCGTCGACCGCAATGGCCAGCCATTGGTCAACAATGTTGGCATATACTCCGCCACCATCGTGCCCGAACTCCTCCCCGAGGGCGAAGCCGTCCGCTACGCCATCTACCAGCGCCTCGAACAGCTCCTTGGCGTTCCCGCCCTCGAAATCCGCCAGCGCGTGCTCGACGCCGAAGCGGAGCGGCGTGCCCACCTCGAACTCCCGATCAAGAAGTACCTGACCAAGGCGCAGGCGCTCCAGCTGGAAGAAGTCTCCACCGACATGCCCGGCGTCAGCCTCACGATCACCCCCGGCCGCGAATACATTGCCGGGTCTGCCTTCAGCCACATCCTCGGGTTCGTCGGCGCCCAGACGCCCGAGGAGCGCCCGGCGCTGAAGAAGCAGGGCTACGCCATCAACGAACCCGTTGGGAAGGACGGCATCGAGGCCTGGTACGAGGACGAGCTTCGCGGCGACATCGGCCTCAGCGCCACCGAACGCGACGCCCAGGGGCACCTCATCCAGGCGCTGAAGACGAAGGACCCGGTGGCAGGCAACAGCCTCACCCTCGCCATCGACGCCGGCCTCCAGGAGTTCGTCGCCCAGCTCCTCGAAGACTCACTCGAATCTGCCGGGACCATCGCGACCACTGCGGCTGCGGTCGTCATGAGCCCGAAGACCGGCCAGGTCTACGCACTCGTGTCCCTCCCGACGTTCGACAACAACCTCTTCGCCCGGCCCGATGAGCGAGGCCAGGAGTACCAGTCGCTCCTCGACGATCCCCGCAAGCCCTTCCTCAACCGCGCTCTCACGGCCGAGGCGCCGGGCTCCACCTTCAAGCTCGTGACCGCCAGCGCCGGCCTCCAGAACGGCAACCTCACCACCTCTTCCAACCGGACCGTGACGTCCACCATCCTCGAAATCAAGGGCGAGAACGGGGTCATCTACCCGTTCACCGACTGGCGCGCCCACGGCTACGTGGATTTCTACACGGCCATTGCATGGTCTTCCAACCACTTCTTCTACCAGGCCTCCTGCGGCATCCCCCAGGAAGGCATCCGCGGCATGGGGAAGAACTCGGAAGAGTCGGCGGCGGTCCTCGCCCACTACGCCCGCGGCTTCGGCTTCGGACAGGGCACCGGTATTGACCTGTTTGGCGAAGGCGACGGCATCGTCCCGACGCCTGACTGGAAGCGCCGCCTCTACGCCGGCCCCCAGTTCAACGAAAACGACCGCGACTGGTTCTACGCCGACACCTGCTTCATGGGCATCGGCCAGGGCGACGTCACCGCCACGCCCATCCAGGTTGCGCGCATGACCGCGGCGGTCGCCAACGGCGGCAAGCTCCTCACGCCCCGGATCGTCAAAGACGTCGTCTCCCCGGACGGCACCGTGAAGGAACTGAAGCCCGAGTGGAAGCAGGTGCCCGTCGACGCCAAGAACCTCGCCGAAGTCCGCAAGGGCATGCTCCTCTCCGTGAACGACGGCGCCGGCCAGCGCGCCTACATCCCGGGCCTCGGGATCGCGGGCAAGACCGGTACCGCCGAATTCGGCCCCGTCCTCGCGAACGGCAAGCAAGCCCAGCACGCATGGTTCACCGGTTTCGCTCCCTATGACGACCCCGAAGTCGTCGTGACCGTCTACTTCGACCTTGGCGTCGGCGGCGACAAGGCGGCGCCCGTCGCCGCCCGCATCTTCCAGTACTTCGCGGAGAACGTGACCCCGTGAGCATTGGCTACAGCCGCCCCGGCGCCTTCCGAGGCTGGGACAGGTTCGACTACCTGCTCATGCTCGCGTCGCTCTGCCTCGTCGGGTTCGGGCTCGTCCTCATCCACAGCGGGTCGGTGAACGCCTACAGCGGCCCCGTCGCCAGCTTCTCGAACCCCGTCGCGAAGCAGACGCTCTTCGCCGTCGTCAGCATCGGCGCCATGCTCCTGGTTTCGAAGCTGGACTACCACTACCTCACCCACTACGCGTGGGTCCTCTACGGCCTCGCCATCCTCTCCCTCCTCGCCATCCTCGTGATCGGCCAGACCGCCTATGGCTCGACCCGCTGGTTCGACCTCGGCCCCATCCAGGTGCAGCCATCCGAATTCGCCAAGCTCGCCACCGTCCTCACCCTCGCCCGCTTCTTCAGCGAGCATGGCGGCGACGCCCGCGACCTGCGAGCGCTGGTTCTTTCGCTGCTCATCGTGATCCCCCCGGCCGGTCTCGTCTTCATCGAGCCGGACCTCGGGACGAGCATCGTCTTCGGCGCGATCTGGATTGGCGTGGTCCTCGTCGCGGGCGTCAGCCGCGGCCACCTCATGGTGCTCGGGGCCGCCTGCATCGCCATCGCCCCCTTCGCCTGGACCTTCGCCGTCGCGGACTACCAGGTTGAGCGCATCTCCGTCCTGGTCGACCCCTACGAAGACCAGGGCGGCCTCGGCGCCGGCTACAACAACATCCAGGCCGAGATCGCCGTCGGTTCGGGGCAACTCCTCGGCAAGGGCATCACCAACGGGGAACAGACCCAGTTCGGCTATCTCAAGGTGCCCACCAAGGACTTCATCTTCAGCGTCCTCGGCGAAGAGACGGGCTTCGCGGGGGCGATGGTCCTCTTCTCGCTCTTCATCCTCCTCCTCTGGCGAGGCATCCGCGCCGCCCAGATCGCCGGCGACACCGCCGGTCAGCTCGTGGCTGTCGGCATCGTCCTGCTCATCCTCACCCAGACGTTCATCAACGTTGCCGTGAACCTCGGCCTTTTCCCGGTCACCGGCATCCCGCTGCCGTTCGTCAGCCAGGGCGGCAGTTCGTTGATGAGCATGTTCATCTCGCTGGGGATCCTCCAGAGCATCATCATGCGCCACCGCGCCTACCGGCAGACGTAGCTCAGGCGGACTTCAGCGCTGCCAGGACATCCCGGACCGTCGCCACGGGGACGGCCGTGACCCCCTCGACCCCCTTCGTCCCCGGCGGCACGTAGCAGCGCCGGAACCCCAGGCGCCCGAGTTCCGCCAGCCGCCGTTGGGCCTGCTGCACCCCGCGGATCGCTCCTGAAAGCGCCACCTCGCCGAGGAAGGCGGTCCCGGCCGGCAGGGGCCGGTCACCGATGGCGGAGGCCAGTGCGGCGACGACGGCCAGGTCCGCGCCCGGATCCCGCAGCCGCAGGCCCCCGGAGACCGTGGCCACGACGTCCATCTGGCCCGCGTTCATGCCCCCGCGCCGCGCCAGCACCGCCAGCAGCAGGTGCAGCCGCGCCGTCTCCAACCCTGACGCGATCCGCCGCGGCGAGGCCAGGAACGAAGGCACCGCCAGCGCTTGCACTTCCACCGCGATCGGCCGCGTCCCCTCGATGACGGCGGTCACCGCGCAGCCGCTCGCCGATTGGTCGATGGCGTCGAGGAACGCCGCGCTGGGGTTCTCGACGCTCCGTAGCCCCTCGCCCGTCATCTCGAAGACGCCCACCTCGTCCGTCGCCCCGAAGCGATTCTTCACGGCCCGCAGCACCCGCAGCGCACCGCCCTCGGCGCCTTCGAAGTACAGCACCGCGTCGACGAGGTGTTCGAGCAGCCGCGGCCCCGCAATCTCGCCACCCTTGGTCACATGGCCGGTGAGGACAGTCGCGATCTCGTTCGATTTCGCCCACCCCACCAGCCGCGCCCCCGCTTCCGCAAGCTGGGCCGGCCCCCCGGAGCGCGTCTCCAGCCCCTCGACGTAAATGGACTGGATAGAGTCGATGATCGTCACCGACGCACCGAGGGCCTCGGCCGCGGCAAGCGCGCTCTCCAGGTTCGTCTCCGGTACGAGCGAGATGCCGTCGCCCGGGACCCCCAGCCGCGACGCGCGCAGCCGCACCTGCCGGGGCGACTCTTCGCCGCAAACGTAGGCCACGTTCCGACCCGCCGCCGCCAGCCGTGCCGCTGCCTGCAGCACGAGCGTCGACTTGCCGATCCCCGGGTCGCCGCCAACGAGCACGAGCGACCCCGGGACCATTCCCCCGCCGAGGACGCGGTCGAACTCGGGGATCTCCGTCAGCAGGCGCCGTCCGGGCTCGTCGGGCACGTCCGCGAGCGAGATGGACCGCGCCGGGAGGGCTGCGCCGTTCCCACCACCGCGGGCGGCGGGACCGGGCCGGGCGCTTTTCTCGAACTGTTCCAGGGTGTTCCACGCCTGGCACTGGAGACACCGGCCCGCATACGCCGCCGCTTCGAAGCCGCACGCCGAACACCGGTACCCGCGCTGCACTTTCGCCATCAGCGGATAGTACGGGAATCGCCGCCTCGGTGGCGCTCGCGACCTTTCGCCCCCCGGCACCCACCCGCTACACTCCCCGCGAGGTGATCCCATGTCCACGGCCATGACCCGAAGCGAGCGCGAAGCCTTCCTTGCGGACGTCCACGTCGGCGTCCTTTGCGTCGATGAACCCGGCCGCGGGCCGCTCGCCGCCCCCGTCTGGTACTGGTACGAGCCCGGCGGCGACGTCCACGTCGTCACCGGCGCAGGCTCCCGCAAGGGCCTCCTGCTCCGGCAGGCCACCCGCGCCAGCCTCGTCGTCCAGACCGAAGCCCCGCCCTACAAGTACGTCACTGTCGAAGGCCCCCTCGCCCTCGGCACGCCCGAATACGAGCGCGACATCCGCAAGGTGGCCCACCGATACCTCGGCCCCGTCATGGGCGACCGCTACCTCAAGTCCACCGGCGGCGGCGAAAACGTCGCCGGGCAACTGCTCGTCCGGATCACCCCCGAACGCTGGCTGACCGTCGACTACGGCAAGGCCTGACCCCCGCGACGCTGTCCCGAACCGGTACCCCGGCGCTACCCTCGATTCATGGCCTACCAGCCCGAAGACCTCGCCGACCTCGAAGTCGCCCTCCTCGGGGTCCTCTCGATCGGCTTGCCCCCGGCGCGCGCCGCCGGCAGCGAAACCTTCCGCATCGACCACGTCACCGCCGTTGTCGCCGGGCTCGCCGCACAGGGCCGCGGCGAGGTGCACCTCGAAGCCGGCGGCCTCCGGGCAACCACGGCCTTCCGGCAGTCCCTCCGCGACGCCATCCTCTCCCTCGCCGAACGGGGCATCCTCGCCGCCAGCCAGCCCGCCGGCGCGCCCGCCGCTCCCGGTGGTTTCGAAGCCGGCCTCGAACTCGACCTCGTCGACCCGGATGAACACCCGGCAGTCCTCGACCGCTACCTCGGCCAGCTCTGCATGGAACGGCTCTTCAACGTCCCGGCCGTCTACCCCTACCTGATGGAGCGCTACTCCAGCAGCGGCGAAGTCTGGCGCCGCATTCGCGAAAGCGGCTACGCCCGCGACTGATGACCCTTGTCCCAGGGCTCGCTACACCGACAGCACGATCTTGCCGAAGTTCGCGTTTGCTTCCATGTACTCCTGGGCCGCTCCCGCCTCCGCGAGGGGGAACACCCGATCGACGATGACCTTGATGCGCCCGCTCGCGATGTGCGGCAGCACGCCCTTTTCGAACGCGCGGGTCGCCTGCGCCTTCTCTTCCAGCGACCGTGCCCGCAGCGTCGTCCCCCGCACCTGCAGCCGCTTCGCCAGGAGCATCCCCAGGTTCGCCTGCGTGACGGCGCCGCCCATCAACCCGACCAGCACCATCCGCCCTTTCGGCGCCATCGCCCGCATGTTGCGTTCCCAGTAGGAAGCGCCGATCACGTCGAGCACCACGTCGACGCCGCTCCCGCCCGTGGCCCCGAGGCACTCGTCGGCGAAGTCCTTCGTGTTGTAGTTGACGCCGACGTCCATGCCGAGCACCCCCGCCCGCGCCAGCTTCTCTTCGCTGCTCGCGGTGCCGATGACCAGGCTGGCGCCCATCATCTTCGCGATCTGGACGCCGGCCACCCCGACGCCCGAGCCCACCGCGTGGATGAGCACCGTTTCGCCCGCAACCATGTCGCACTGGCGGAGCGCGTCGTGCGCCGTGATGTAGACCTCGGGCGTCGCCCCGGCCTCTTCCCACGCCAGGTTCGCCGGCACCTTCGTCGCCAGCCGGTGGTTGATCGAAACCATCTCCGCGTACCCGCCGCCGGCCACCAGCCCCATCACGCGGTCCCCGGTGGCGAACCCCGTCGCGCGTTCGCCGGCCCGGACAACTTCACCGGCGAATTCAAGCCCCGGCACCTCGAACTGCGGTTTCGGCCCCGGCTGCGGGTACTGCCCCCTGCGTTGGAGTGTGTCGGCGCGGTTCAGGGCCGCCGCACGGACGCGGACAAGGAGGTCGTCTGGCCCCGCCAACGGTTCGGGGATGTCGCGGTACTGGAGGACTTCTGGCCCCCCGGGAGCAGAGATGACAATCGCTTTCATGCCCCGAAGTCTACCCTCCCGTGGCCTCACCCGGGACGATCCCGGCCGGAATTTCCTGCGCCTGGGCCTATACTCGGCGGTATGCCATTTGCTCCCCGCCCCATCGGCCGCTTCCAGGTCCGCGCCGCCGCCGCGGAGGATGCCGGCGCCATCGCAATGCTCCTCTCGGCCGCCTTCCCGGAGGCCGATGACCCGCCCGAGGCTCGCGCGGCGACGACCGAATCCGTCCGCCTCCTCCTCCAGACCGGCAGCGACATCCTCGTGGCGCTGGACGGCGATGCCCTCTGCGGCGCCGTCCGCCGGCGCGACGGCGACGGCATCGCCTGGTTCGACCTCCTCGCCTCCCGCTGCCCCGGCGCCGGGCGTGCCCTCGTCCGGGCGGTGGAGACCTCGGCCCAGGACCGGGGCCTCCGCCTCATCCGCGTCGAGTGCCCGGACGCCTACCCGCTGCCCGAGCTCTTCGCTCGCTGGGGCTACCTCCCGATCGGCCGCTCGGCGACCGCGGCAGGCATGGAGTCGCTCACCCTCGAAAAGCGCCTCCCCCTGCTCACCGTCCGCGAACAACGCCGGGCCGACGCCGCCGCGATCGCCGCCATCACCGGCGACGACCCCTGGCCCTACGAACAGGGGCACCGCCCCGGCTGCTTCGTCCTTGCCGACGGCGACCGCGTGACCGGCGTCATCACCGTCCGGGACGACCGCATGGGCACGGCTGAAGTCGCCGAACCCGCCGTCCTCGAGCCGTACCGCGGCCGCGGGCTCGAACTCTGGATGATCGACCGTGCCACGATCTACGCCGAAACGCGCGGCTTCCACACCGCCACCATCTCCGCAACGCCGCTGACAAACGCCCTCCGCCGGGACCTCGAGGATCGCCGCTGGTTCGCTGCCGAGGGCGTCCCCGGCGCACCCTACACCCGCCAGCTCGAAGCCCGCGCCGAAGAAGGCCTCGGCGACCCCTTCGACTGACCGGGGTGACCAACGTCATAGGCAGCGACACGAATCCGTGCGAGATTTCACAATCGAGACCCGTGTGCTACTATGCCCCGGGTTACCCCCAATCCTTCTTTCGCATCACATCCCCCCGGTCCGGCGAACCCGGATCGTAGCTCCAGGAGGCTCGGCCAGCGCGTGAACATCATCGTTTGCGTCAAGCAAATCCCTGACCCGGAAACGCCCTCATCGTCCTTCAAGGTCGACGAAGCGGCGAAGAAGGTCATCCCCGCCCAGGGCATCGCCCCTGTGGTCAATCCCTTCGACCCCCAGGCGACCGAAGCCGCCCTCCGCCTCAACGAGGCTGACGGCGGCGGCAAGGTCACCGTCATCAGCCTTGGCGCCGAATCGGCCCGCGATGCCATCAAGCACGCGCTCGCCATGGGCGCCGACGAAGGCGTCCTCCTCAACGACCCCTCCTTCGACGGCATCGACAATTTCCAGACCGCCGTCGCCCTGGCGAAGGCCATCCAGAAGGTCGGCGAATTCGACCTCATCCTGATGGGCCGCTCCGCCGCCGACTGGGACATGGGTGTCGTTCCCTCCGGCGTCGGCCAGCTCCTCGGCGTCCCCGTCGTCAGCGTCGCCAAGGCGATCGAAAAGAACGGCGGCAGCGTCAAGGTTGAACGCGTCCTCGACGACGGCTTCCAGACCGTCGAGGCGCCCCTGCCTGCCATCGTCTCGGTCTCGAACGAATTCGGCGAGCCTCGCTACCCGCAGCTCCGCCAGATCATGCTCGCCGCCAAGAAGACGGTGCAGATCTGGAGCGCGGCCGACATCGGCCTCGGCGCCGAAGAAACCGGCGCGGCCAATCGCTGGCTCCCCCTCGAAGCCCTCTACGTGCCGAAGGTCGAAAGCAACGTCGAGATCATCGAAGGCGATTCGCCCGAGGAAAAGGCCCGGAACCTCGCCCAGAAGCTCCGCGCCGCCAAGCTCATCTAAGGACTGAACGATGCCAGGGATTCTCGTAGTCGCTGAAACCGCTGATGGCGCGATCGCGCCGATCTCCTTCGAACTGCTCGGCGCCGCTCGGCAGCTCTCCGCGCAGGGTGGCGGCTCCGTCACCGCTTTCGTCGCCGGCCCCGAATCGCTCGGCGCCGCCCTCATCTCCCATGGCGCCGACAGCGTCATCGCCGGCACCAGCGCCGCCCTCGCCTCCGGTACCGCCGAGGTCCTCGTCCCCGCCGTCACGGCTGCCATCACGCAGTCCGGCGCCGACGTCGTCCTCCTCGGCCAGACCAGCTTCGGCCGCGACCTCGGCCCGGCCCTCGCCTTCAGCCTGAAGACGGCCGTCGCCATGGACTGCGTCGAACTCAAGATCGACGGTGGCCGCCTCCGCGTCACCCGGGGCTGCTACGGCGGCAACGCCCGCGCCGAGCACACCTGGAAGGCCAGTCCCCAGGTCGCGACCGTCAAGCCGAAGTCGTTCGACGCCCTCGAAGCCGACGCCGGCCGCAGCGGCTCCACCTCGGCGATCGCCGACGCCGGCGAAGCTCGCGTGAAGGTCCTCGGCACGAGCAAGGCCGAGACCACCGGTGTCCGCCTCGAAGATGCCCCCGTCGTCGTCAGCGGAGGCCGCGGCCTCGGCGACCCCGGCGCCTTCAAGATGCTGGAAGAACTCTCGGGCCTGCTCAAGGGCGCGACCGGCGCCAGCCGTGCCGCCTGCGACCTCGGCTGGTATCCGCCCTCCCAGCAGGTTGGCCTCACCGGCAAGACCGTCTCGCCCGGCCTCTACATCGCCGTCGCGATCAGCGGCGCCAGCCAGCACATGGCCGGCATGGCCGGTTCGAAGGCCATCGTCGCCATCAACAAGGACGGCGACGCGAACATGGTGAAGGTCAGCAAGTTCGCCATCGTCGACGACTACAAGAAGGTCGTCCCCGCCCTGATCGAGGAGATCAAGAAGCTCGCCTGACGAGAGCGGCCGCGCCCCTTCCCGCCGACAAGGAGCGGACCAGTTGGACCCAGTCCCGCCAGCTGTACGGTCGGTCATGCGCAGGCTCGAGGCCGAAGACGCGCGCGATCGAGTGGATGGCACACCACGGGCACGGCGCCTGCGTGCCATCCAGCCGGAAGTTGGCGAGTTCTTGCTGGCGATCGCCACCGCCGTCGCCGCCCGGACGATCGTCGAGGTGGGAACCTCCGCGGGCTATTCGACCCTCTGGCTGGCGCTGGCGGCGGAGCGAACCGGCGGCCGCGTGACCACCTTCGAGGTCGACCCGGCGAAGGTCGCGATCGCCGCGCGAAACCTTGCCGAAGCGGGGCTCAGCCACCGCGTGGACTCGCGCCTCGAAGACGGCCTCGCCGGGCTTCAGCGGACGGCGGCCCAGGCTGACCTCGTCTTCATCGACGCGGAAAAGGAAGACTACGAGAGCTTCTTGGAGCCAGCGGTGCGGGCCCTTCGCCCCGGCGGCACCCTCGTCGCCGACAACCTGACCTCCCACGCGGAGGACCTGGCGGGCTTCCGCGCGAAGGCACTCGGCCATCCCCACCTGAGCGGCCTCGTCGTCCCCATCGGCCGCGGCGAACTCCTGGCAGTGAAGATCGACTGACGCCGGCAGGGCGGTTCTAGGCCTGGGTGGATGCCGCGGCGTTGCCGCGCAACCGCTGGCGGCGACGCCTCAAGAGGGGCACCATGAACACGACGCGCATGGCACGCGAGGTCACGCTCAGGCCTGCGCCCGGTGCCCGGTCTCACGACGAAGGAGGATGCACGTGAGCGTTCCCACCGTCGAGTGGGACGGATGGCGTATCTCGACCGTCACGCTCTCGATCCTGATTCTGCTTTTCTCCGCCTCGGTTGCGGCCGCGTGGGTCTCTCCGCGGAACTTGGCCGGACGCGAGCGTCTACTTGCGCGGCTTGGCTGTCTCACACTGGCCGTCGTCGCCTGGCTGCTGGCGCTCCTGTTGATCGCCGGGACGATAGTCGGACGGATTGGAATCGCTGTTTAGGAAGGTTCAGGGGGCGAGTGCTCGGGCCCGCCGGGACGCTGAAGCCAGGGCGTCGCGCACCGGCTGCCTCCTCCGTGTCGCCTCGGGGAGGCCGGCGGGGCGGGTGTTAGGCTTGGGTAGATGCCGCGGAGTTGCCGCGCAGCTACTGGCGTCGCCGCCTCAGCCGCCAGGCCAGGAGCCCTCCGCCCCCGCCCACCGCCAGCAGCACCGCCGCCACAGATGCAACGACCGCCGCTCCGGCACCGTCATCCGTCGCGTTCGCTCGAAGCGCCGCCTCGTACTCTTCGGATGTCACCGGGATGCCATGGGCGGCCAGCACCTGGAGCCCTCGCTCGCCCACCACACGTGGCAGGGGCGCCGCTCCCGGGACGGGATTGAGAATGAGAGCCGCCTGGCTCCCCTTGTATTCGGGATAGAAACGGCCCGTCTGGTCTCCTAGTGCCGGGTCGCGCGGAGGAGTCAGCGGCTTGTTGGCGCTCGGGTCCCACGCCGCTCCCCAATACAGGGCCACGTCGAGGTGGGGCCGCTCCCCTGCGTGCGGCAGCGGCCCCTCGAAGGTGTCGCCGCTGATGATCTCGTAATTCTCCGCCCACGAATCCACCAGCACGGGCTTGCGAAGGGCGTCCCCGGTGATGAGCGTGTACCACGGGGCGGCCGCATCCGCCGACCGTCCGCCGAGCGCCAGGACGGCCAGCAAGCACGCCCCCAGGGCCACCGTCGCCCGGGTCATCGTCACGCCATCACCACGCCGGGAGGGTACTCGCGGGCGCACGGTGATTGCAAGCTGTCAATCGTGGTACGGCTGGAGGGATTCGAACCCCCGACCCTCTGTTCCGAAGACAGATGCTCTATTCCACTGAGCTACAGCCGCCCGAACCGCGGCCGGAACCGCCCGCCCGCGGTTCCAGTATGCCTTCGCGCCAGAAGCGGCGGCAACTTCGGCGGCAACGCGAGCGGGCGAGCCGCAGCGGGCTCGCCCTTTCTTCGCTCGCGGTGGCAGCGCTATTCGGCGGCCATCAGCGGGTGCTCCAACGCCTCCGGGACGAAGCGGGCCGCCCCTGCTGGCTTGCCTTCGATCCCGAGGTCGGGAAGCCATTCCAGCCAGCTCGGGAAGTACCAGTTCCAGTCCCCCAGCAGCTCCATGCTCGCCGGCACGAGCACCATCCGGATGATCGTGGCGTCGACCAGGATCGCGACGGCGAGCCCGAATCCGACCTGCTGGAAGATGACCAGGTCGCTCGACGCCATCGCCGCGAACACCGCGACCATGATTAGCGCCGCCCCCGTGATGATCCCCGCGGTCTGGCGCAGCCCGTGGACGACCGACAGCGTGTTCTCGCCGGTAGCGTCGTATCGCTCCTTGATCCGGCTGAGCAGGAAGACGTGGTAGTCCATCGACAACCCGAAGAGGATGGCGAAGAGGAACAGCGGGAGCCAGGACTCGATGACCGGAGACTCCCGGAAGCCCAGCAGGTCCGTCCCTACCCCCTTCTGGAAGACCAGCACCAGCAGTCCGTACGCGGCGCCGACCGACAGCATGTTCATGGCCACCGCCTTCAGCGGCACCACGATCGAGCGGAAGACGAGCATCAGCAGCAGGAAGCTCATCCCGAGGACGAACGTGAAGACCAGCGGCAGGTAGCTCACCTGAGCCTGGACCGAGTCGACCGACTCCGCCGTGGGCCCGCCCACGAAGACCTCTGCCTCGCTGCCATTGAAGGCTGCGGGGATGTAGTCGTTTCGCAGCCGTTCGAGCGCGGACTTCGACTCGCGGCTGGAAAAGTCCCCCGGCATGGCAACGGTCAGGAGGGCGATGTCGCCGGCTTCGTTCGTCTCCAGCCTCGTCGCCCCGAAGAACCCGTCGTCCCCAACCGACTTCGTGAGCCGCTCGACGCCTGCCGTCACGGCTGCGGCATTGACGTCCGGGGCGTCAATCACGACGTCCGCCGTGAGCACCCCGTCCGAGAACTCCCTGTTCAAGACGTCGAAGGCGTGGCGAGCGTTGCTGTCCTCCGGCAACGTCCCGATCCCGACATTCCCGAGGTTGAAGTCGAGAACCGGCAGCGTCGCGGCCACCAGAAGGCCCCCGGAAAGAAGCACGCTGACGACCGGGCGCGCGGTGACGAACCTCGTTGCCGTTGCCCAGGGGCCGCCGGCATCGTCCACGTCCAGGTTGGTCCGGCGCCCGTTCCACGGCAGCGACAGCCAGTTGACGCGGTCGCCCAGGAGCGACAGCACGGCCGGGAGCAGCGTCAGGGCGGCGAGCACGGTTGCCGCCACGACGAGCATCGCCCCTACCCCGAAGCTTCGGAACACCGGGTCCGGGGTGACGAGCATCCCGCCGAGGGCGATCGCGACGGCCATCCCCGAGAAGAGGACCGCGCGGCTGGCGGTGGCGCCGGCGGCCGTGATCGCCTCGACCTTCGGCTTGCCGGCCGCACCTTCCTCCCGGAAGCGCTGGACGATGAACAGCGAGTAGTCGATGCCGACAGCCAGGCCGATCATCGTGATGATGAAGACGACGAAGTCCGACATCCCCATCGCGTTGCTGACAAGCGCCGTGGCGCCGACGGCGACGAAGATGGAGGCGACCGCGGCAACGATCGGCAGGCCCGCCGCGACCGCTGCTCCGAAGACGACGAGGAGGATCACCAGCGCGATGCCCAGGCCAATCACTTCGCCCTGCCTCAGGGTTTCGGCCATCGACGAGCTGATTTCGACCCCGACGCTTCCGAAGCCGACGGTGGTCACGCGGAAACCCTCGCTTCCGTCGGCGGCGTGGACTACGTCGATCAGCGGTTCTGCCGTGATTGAGGCATCGGCTTCGCCGCCGATCAACGTGGTGGGCAGGATGACCGTGTGCCCGTCGCCCGAAACGAGGCCTTCCCCGCCGTCCCGGTAACTCACTACCGACTTGACTTCGGGGACGGCCCTGAGGTCGGCCACGAGCGAGTCGACGAAGTCCGCGAACGCCGCCTGATCCGCCGTTGAGTCCGTGGACTCGACGACGATGTACTCCTCCGGTGACGTCTGGGCGCGCAGCCGTTCCTTGATCAGGTCGTTCGCCCGCGTTGCCTCGGTCCCGGCGGTTCCCGCGTCCGACGAGAGGTTCATCAGGCCGGACGCGGCGAACGCGGCGGCGAGCAGCACTACCCAGAAAGCAAGCGTGCGCCACGGGTGGAGGGCAGCCGCGCGGGTCAGCCCCCCCGTGAAGCCGATGCCTTGCGGCGCGCGGCCGTTGTTGGCATGTGTCCCTTTCATCTCGTACCTCCTTGGAGCCTCTGCCAGGCTTCACAACAGAGGCTAAGAGGCCCCGCCGGCGGCGGCGTCGCCCAGGAAAGGGAACTTGTCGTCAACGCCAGGGGGATTTTCTCGAGCCCGGCCTACCCCTTCCGGGGTAGCTGCCGCTCTCAGCGGGCGGCCGGTCGCCTAGTTCGTCCTCGGCTTCACCAGGCCGATGTCGTAGGCGAGGATGACGGCTTGCGCCCGGCCGTGGAGGTCGAGCTTGTCGAACACGTGCTTCACGTGCGTCTTCACCGTGCCCTCGGAGACGACCAGGTGGGCCGCGATCTCAACGTTCGAAAACCCCTGCGCCACGAGCTCGAACACTTCGCGCTCGCGCTGGGTTAGCGCCTCAAGCAGGCCGTCGTCCACGCCCGTCGAAGGTGGCGGCGCGGCGAACTGACCGATAAGGCGGCGGGTGACGGAGGGCGCCAGTAGCGCTTCGCCCGAGGCGACAACCCGGATGCCCGCGACGAGGTCATCCGCCCGCGTGCGCTTGAGCAGGAAGCCCGTGGCCCCTGCTCGCAGCGCTTCGTACACGTACTCGTCGAGTTCGAAGGTCGTCAGGATCATCACCCGCGAACTTTCGGACCGGCCCAGCGCGGTGATCCTCCGCGTCGCCTCCAGCCCGTTCATCACCGGCATCTGGACGTCCATGAGGATGACGTCCGGGTCGAGCGTTGTCGTCAGGTGGACCGCCTCGGCGCCGTTGCCAGCCTCCGCGACGACTTCGATGTCCGGCTCCGCCTCGATGATGAGGCGCAGGCCCGCGCGCACGAGGTTCTCGTCGTCCACCAGCAGCACGCGGATGCTCACGCGGTGTCTCCCTTGAAGGGGAGTCTCGCGTGGACCCGGTACCCGCCCCCGGCCGCCGGGCCAGCAACGAGATCTCCGCCGAAAAGCGCGACGCGCTCCTTCATGCCGACGAGACCCCTCCCTCCTTCCGAGTCGCCTCCGCCCTGTTTCGGCGACCCCCGCCCATCGTCGACCACGTCGAGCTCCAGGCTGTTGTCGCCATACCGGATCGCCACCCGGACTCGCGACGCCTGTGAGTGTTTGAGGGCGTTGGTCAGCGCCTCCTGCACAATCCGGTACGCCGACAGGTCCACGCTCGCCGGCAGGTCCATCCGGCTCCCTTCGACGGAAACATCGACCGGCAGGCCCGCTTCGGAGACCTGGGCAGCCAGGTTGTCCACCGACGCCAGCCGGGGCTGCGGCGCCAGCGCCTCCCCGCCGCCGTCCGCGGCGCGCAGCAGGCCAAGCATCCGCTCCATGTCAGACAGAGCTTCGCGACCCGCTGCCTCGATCGACGCGAGTGAGTCCCGGGCTGCCTCCGGCCTCGACTCAAACACCCGCTGTGCTCCCGCCGCCTGGAGCACGACAACGTTGAGCGCGTGCCCAACGATGTCGTGCAGCTCCCGGGCGATGCGGGCGCGCTCGGCGGCGACGGCCTCTTTGGCCAGGGCTTCGCGCTCGCGTTCGAGCGCGGCGGCACGCGCGCCGGCTGCTTCCGCTTGTTCCCCCCGGACCCGGACAAAGGTGCCCACGAACCACGTGACCGCCCAGGTGGCCGCTGTCCCTGCCGCCCCGGCGGAACTGAAATCGTCGCGGGTCGTGGCGAAGTAGCCACCGAGCGCCAGGGCGGTGGCCACCACGGCAACCGCCGCAGTCAGGCCGGTCGTCAGGGTTGCCGCCGTGTACACCGCGATCAGCGAGCCGAACGTCCCCGGCTGCACCACCGCGTACCCCATAGCGGCGTACAGAACGATCGCGGCGCCGGTGACGACGACCACCCCGAGGGGAGCGACGCGCCGCCAGGCGACCGGCAGCGTCTGGAAGAGCACCAGCACCGTCCCGATAAAGTCGTCCTCCCGGAATCGTTCGTCACCGTTGCGGCTGGCAACCACACCGATCGCGGCCGCGGCGAGCGTGACGGCGATCAGCGCGTCCAACACGTACGGATCGATTCCGCGGACGCGAGCGACCAGGCCGCTCGTCTCTCCACGCGGGGGCCCTTGCTGCGTGCTCGCGTGTCCCACTTGGCCAACCCTTCGTTCAGGGCGAGCAGATGGCGTACTGGCCATCCCTCGCCGAAGTCGACGCAGGCAATGGTAGTCCACCCACGAGATGTTCACGATCCCGCCGCTCTTCCCGGTTGACCTCGCTACGGGTAGCGGTTCCACGCCAGCGACAGGGCCACAGCCACGATCGCCGCCAGCGCACCCATCGCCACGAAGGCCACGCTGACCTCCCGGTCCTCTTTGGTGACTGCGACCTCGTTCGGGAGGTCCTTGAAGACTTCGTCCAGCTGCTCGGCGTCCTCGGCCTTGTGGTAGGTTCCGCCGGTGAGTTCGGCGATGCTCGCGAGGGTTTCCTCGTCGACCACCAGCGACTGGCGCCGCGCTCCGCCACCGCCCCCACCGCCGCCCACGCCCCCGGGGCCTCCGAACTGGCCCGGCAGGGCGCCGCTCCCGAGCTGGTCCCGCGAGCACACCAGCGGGGCCGGGGTATCCGTGCCGAACCCGATGGTGTAGACCCGAACGCCGCGATCCGCGGCCTCTTGCGCCGCCACGATCGGGTCGACTCCCTGCGTCGTCGCCCCGTCCGTCAGCAGCACGATGATGTCCGGCTGATAGTCACCCGCGACTGCCACCGCGGGGCCGCCGGGGGTCGCGTCGAGGTCGATCCCGCTCCGGGACACGTTCGGGTTGATCTCGGCGATCGCGTCCACGGCCTTGAGAACCGCGCTCCCGATCGCCGTCCCGCGGGCGGCCCGGAACGCCTCGATCGCCGCGAGTAGTTCCTTCCGATCCGTCGTCGGGGGCACCACCAGTTGGGCCAGCCCCGAGAATGCCACGATGCCGATCCGCGTGTCCCCGGGCTGGTCCTTGATGAACCGGCTGGCGACGTCCTGGGCCGCGGTCAGCCGGTTCGGAGCCACGTCCGAGGAACACATCGAGAGCGAGACGTCCATCGCGAGGATGATCGAAGCCCGTTTCGTCGGCACCGCGACGACCGCCTGAGGGCGCGAAGCCGCGACCATGAGGCTGGCCAGGCTCAGCAGGTACAGCGCGAACGGAAGGTGCCGGCGCCAACGGGCGTGCCTCGGAAGCGCGTCCCGGATGAGCGAGAGGCTGGCGTAGCGCACCGCGAACCGGCGCTTCCGCCGCTGCAGCCAGGCGTAGATCGCGACCGCGACCGGGATCAGGATGAGGGACAGCAGGACGAGCGGCCAGGAGAACGACATGGCTACGGCACCCTCCCGAACCAGCGCATGGTCAACGCCCCGCCCACGATCAGCAAGAGCACCGCGGCGGCCGCCGCCAGCGAGGTCACTTCCATGGGGTCCCCCTCAACCGTCAGTCGCAGGTCGATGTTGTCGTAGATCTCCACCAGCGTGGCGGCGTCTTCGGCGACGAAGTAGGTCGCGCTCGTGTTCGTCGCGATCTCCTGCAGCAGCGGCTCGTTCAGGGCCGTGGCCACGCGAAAGCCGTCGATCTCCACCGTCGCGCCATCCGCGCTGCCAATGCCGATGGTGAAGACCCGGACCCCCGCGTTGCCCCCAATCTGGGCGGCGATGAGCGGGTCGAACCGCGAGGTGTTCTCGCCGTCGGAGAGCAGGATGATCACGGCCGACCCGAAATAGCCGATGTCGACAGACTCCAGGTCGCCCTCGAGCGCCGCCTGCTCGAGCAGGATCGGCTTGCCGGAGATCGCACCCAGCGAGGTCATGATCCCTTCCCCGAGCGACGTGCCTCCTTCCGAGGACAGGCGCTCGACGGCTGCGAGCACGTCTGCCTTCACCGCCGTCGGCTGCTGGACGACGAGCGCGCCGTCGGCGAACGCAACCACGCCGATCTGGATCGTCGACGGCTGGTTCTCGACGAACCGGGTAGCGGCCTCCTTCGCGGCGGCCATCCGCGACGGCTTCAGGTCGTCCGCCCGCATGCTGCTTGAGACGTCGAACGCGAGGATGACCGTGCCCTCGCGGTGCGGGAAGCCAGCCACTTCCGGGCGCGCCAGGGCGGCCAGGAGCAGCGCAATCGCCACGAGGAAGACCCCGGGCGGGACGTGCCTCCGCCACCCCAGGCGCCGCGCCGTACCGGCCTGGGCCAGCCGCATCGTCCCGAGTTCGGCTGCCCGCTTCTCTCGTCGCTGCAGCAAGAGGACATAGCCCGCGACCAGCACCGGCACCAGCGTCAGCGAGAGCAGCATGATCGGCCACGCGAACGACATCAGCGGACCCTCTTCTTTCGCTGCTCCGCCATCCGCACGAGAGCAACGACCAGGTCTTCGTCTGTCGCAATGTCGAACGGGTCGACGCCGGCGTTCATGAACCCGGCCTTGAGCCGTTCCTCCCTCACCCGGGCCAGTTCCGCGAAGCGGCGCCGAAGCCCCGGGTCGCCCGTGTCGACGAGGAGCTGCTCGCCCGTCTCGGCGTCCTCCATGACGATGACCCCGGCGTCCGGCAGCTCGACTTCGCGGCGGTCCCAGAGGCGGATGGCGACGAGGTCGTGCTTGCGCGCGAGCAACGTCAACGGCCGTTCCCAGCCCGGTGCGCTGATGAAGTCGGAGATCAGGAAGATCAGCGAACGCCGCTTGATCGTGTTCAGCCCGGCGAAGATGAGCCCGCTCAGGTCGGTCGCCGTGCGCGTCGCCGCCGGCGGCCGCAGGAGGTCGTGGGCGAGCCGCAGCACCTGGTTCCGGCCCCCCGCCGGCGGGATCGTCTGTTCCACCTGTCCCGTGTAGAGGATCGCCCCGACCCGGTTACCCCGGCGGGTAAGGAGCCGTGCCAGCGTCGCCACCACTTCCGTCAGGACAAGCCCCTTTGGCCGCTCTTCCAGGCCGAAACTCATCGACGGCGAGCGGTCGAGCAGCATCCAGGCCGTGACCTCCCGGTCCTCGACGTACTCCCGCACGTAGGGGCTGTCCATCCGGGCCGTCACATTCCAGTCGATGTGCCGGACGTCGTCGTTCGCCTGGTATTCCCGCAGGTCGGCGAAGTCCAGCCCCGCGCCGTAGAACAGCGTGCGGTAGTCGCCCTGGAAGATGCCGTCGAGCCGGCGGATCACCCGCCACTCGAGCCGGTGCAGGATCCGCTCAGGCGTTGGCTGCAGATCCGAAGGCGGCGGCGGGGGTTGGACGGATGCTCTCATTGAGGGAGACCTTTGGAAGTGGGACGGCGGTCAGGATCTTCTTGAGGATGTCGTCGGCGCTCACCTTTTCGGCGAGTGCTTCGTACGACAGCACGAGGCGATGGCGGATGACGTCGAGGGCGAGGTCCCGCGCGTCCTGGGGCAGGGCGTACTGGCGGCCACGAATGAGGGCGAGCGCCCGCCCCGCGAGGATGAGGTTGATGGTGGCCCTCGGGCTTGCCCCGAACGCCAGGTAGCGCCCGAGTTCGCCCAGGCCAACCGATTCCGGGTTGCGCGTCGCCCGGACCAGTCGCACCGCGTATTCGATGATCGCGGGGTCCACGTAGACGGCGTCCGCGTCTCGCTGCAGCGCGAGGAGCTGGTCCTTGTTGATCACCCGGTGCGTGCTCTCCAGCGCCCCGGTCATCCGTTCGGCGATGACGAACTCCTCGGTTGCCGAGGGGTAGTCCACGAGCACCTTCAGCATGAAGCGGTCCTGCTGGGCTTCGGGCAGTTGGTAGGTCCCTTCCGACTCGATCGGGTTCTGGGTCGCCAGGACGAGGAATGGCTCCGCGACCCTGTGCGTCTCCACGCCGATTGTCACCTGCCGCTCCTGCATGACTTCGAGCAGCGCGCTCTGGACCTTCGCCGGCGCCCGGTTGATCTCGTCGGCGAGCAGCAGGTTGGTGAACACCGGCCCGAGCGACGTCTGGAACTCGCCCGACCGCTGGTTGTAGATGCGGGTGCCCGTCAGGTCCGCCGGGACGAGGTCGGGGGTGAACTGGACGCGCTTGAAGTCCCCGCCGATGGAGGCCGCGAGCGTCTTGATCGCGAGCGTCTTGGCGAGCCCCGGGACGCCTTCGACAAGGACATGGCCGCGGGCGAGCAGGGCGACGATCAGCCGCTCCAGCAATGCGTCCTGGCCGACGATCACCTTCTTGACCTCGTAGAGCACCTGCTCCATTGGGTTGCTGCCGTTCGGCGTTGGCTCGTTGGTCATCTGAATCCCCTGGCTATCGTGGTGGTCCGCCGCCCGCACCACCCGCCGCCCCAATCGGGACCGCGAAGCCAATGCCGGTGAAGGAGTCGTTGTTCGAAGGGTTGGCGAGGGCGGTGACAATGCCGATCACCTGCCCCGCCCGGTTGAGGAGCGGCCCGCCCGAGTTCCCCGGGTTGACCGCGGCGTCGAACTGGATCAGGCCTTCGAGCACCCCGCTGCCATCCTGCATGGGCAGCTTGCGGTTGAGCCCCGAGATGACGCCGGCGCTCATCGACGCCACCAGGCCCAGCGGGTTCCCGACCGCGAACGCCTCGTCGCCAACGTGCACCCCACCGGAACCGCCAAGCACCGCCGGGACGATGATCTCCGGCGTGCCGTCGGGCATGAGCACCGCGATGTCGTTCTCGGGCTCCGCGGTCGCGATCTGGGCCGTGGCTTGCGTCCCATCGGCGAAGATCACGCGAATGATGGTCGCGCCCGAGACCACGTGGTAGGCCGTGAGGATCGACCCGTCCTGGTTGATGACGACCCCCGTCCCCACCCCATGGCTGGCGCCGCCGTCCGCGGTGCCTTCGGTCTGGATGTAGACCAGCGACGGGAGGATCGCCTGGTAGACCAGGGCGGAGACTGCTGGCCGATCGAGGGCCTTCGCGACCGCTGTCGAGACGGCGGGCCCCACGTCGATCCTGGTCGTCGCCGTGGTCCCACCGTCGAGTGCCGTGAAGAGGTAGAGCGCGGCGAGGGTCACGGCCAGGCCGAGGACGGGCGCGATGGCGCGCCGCCAGCGGGCAGCCGGCCGCCGCCGCCCCGGCTCCTCAGCCGCGGAGCTGTTGGTGTCACCCGGTTCCTGCATCAATGCCCGCCCACTGAGCGATTCTGACACGCCGGGGGCAGTCCACGCGCGAACACCCCGCACCCGGCGCCCTCCCCCGCTAACCGGAGGTTTACTTTCCGCAGCCACCCGGCGACACCCGTCCCGGGCCGTTGGGGTCCGCAAGCGGGAACGAACGGCCGTGTGACTCCGCCCCGCCATTTGCCACCATGGATGGCGAGATGCGAACCGACTGGCCGCCGATCGTCAAGGATCCCCGCGAGTGGACGGTTGCCCCGAACCTCGTCAGCTACGACGCGGCCCGGGCGGCGTTCTCCTGGGAGGCAGCCCGGGCCGAACTGGATGGACTTCCCGGCGGCGCCCTCAACATCGCTCACGAGGCCGTCGGCCGCCACGCCCGGGGACCCCTCCGCGACCGCACCGCCATCCTCTGGCTGGGCAAGTCGGGCGAGCGCCGGGAGATCAGCTACCACGAACTGGACGACCTCAGCAGCCGCTTCGCGAACGTGCTGGCGGGACTTGGCGTCGAGCGGGGTGAACGCGTCTTCGCGCTGGCCGGGCGGATCCCGGAGCTCTATGCCGCCGCCCTCGGGACCCTGAAGTACGGCGCGGTCTTCTGCCCGATGTTCTCCGCGTTTGGCCCCGAGCCGATCCGTCAGCGGCTGGGCATCGGCGATGGGAGGGTGCTCGTCACCACCGGCACGCTCTACGAACGGAAGGTCGCCGGGATCCGGGATTCGTTGCCGGGGCTCCGCCACGTCCTCACGGTGAACGGCGAGGGCGTCGACTCTCCGGCCGGGACGCTCGACTTCGGCCAGGCCATGGCGGCCGCCCCCGCTGGGTTCGAAACCGCGCACACCCGGCCGGAAGACATGGCGCTCCTCCATTTCACCAGCGGGACGACGGGCAAACCGAAGGGCGCCGTCCACGTCCACGAGGCCGTGGTTGCCCACCACATCACCGGCAAGCTGGCCCTCGACTTCCACGACGGCGACGTCTTCTGGTGCACGGCCGACCCCGGCTGGGTCACCGGAACCTCCTACGGCATCATCTCGCCGCTCACGAACGGGATAACGATGGTTGTCGACGAAGCCGAGTTCGACGCCGACCGCTGGTACGGCATCATCCAGCGCGAACGCGTGACCGTCTGGTACACGGCCCCGACCGCGGTCCGGATGCTGATGAAAGTCGGCGACGAGGCCGTCCGCGACTACGACCTCTCCAGCGTCCGCTTCATGTCGAGCGTGGGCGAACCACTGAACCCCGAAGCCGTCGACTGGGGGAGGCGCGTCCTCCGGCTCGCGATTCACGACAACTGGTGGCAGACGGAGACCGGCGGGATCATGCTCGCGAACTTCCGGTCGATGGACATCCGCCCGGGTTCGATGGGCAAGCCGCTGCCGGGGGTGGACGCCGCGATTGTCGCGCGCGACCCCGGCGCCGGGGTGGTCGAGGTCACGGACGCTGACGTGGAGGGCGAACTCGCCCTGCGGCCGGGGTGGCCCTCGATGTTCCGCGCCTATCTGGGCGAAGACGAACGCTACCGCAAGTGCTTCGCCGGCGGCTGGTACCTCACCGGCGACCTCGCCCGCCGCGACGCCGCCGGCTACTACTGGTTCGTCGGCCGCGGCGATGACGTTATCAAGTCGGCCGGCCACCTTGTCGGGCCGTTCGAGGTGGAAAGCAGCCTGATGGAGCACCCGGCGGTGGCGGAGGCGGGGGTCATCGGCAAGCCGGACCCGGTGGCCGGTGAGGTCGTCAAGGCGTTCGTTTCGCTGAAGTCGGGGTTCGAAGCGACCGAACCCCTCCGGAAAGAGTTGCTGGGGTTCGCCCGGCAGCGCCTCGGCCCGGCCGTCGCCCCAAGGGAGATTGACTTCCTTGATACGCTGCCTCGTACGCGAAGCGGCAAGATCATGCGACGGCTGCTCAAGGCTCGCGAACTCGGCCTGCCCGAAGGCGACACCTCAACCCTGGAGACGACGTGATGGCCGCTAAGCGAACAGTCGATGCCGCCGCCACCCACGGCCTGGCGCTCTACCGCGAGATGCTGCGGGTCCGGCGCTTCGAAGAGAAGTGTGCCGAACTCTACAGCGCCGCGAAGATTCGCGGCTTCCTCCACCTCTACATCGGCGAGGAGGCGGTCGCCGTCGGGGTGATGCAGGCCCTTCGCCCGGAAGATGCGATCGTCGCCACCTACCGCGAGCATGGCCATGCGCTCGCCCGCGGCGTCGCGATGGGCCCGCTCATGGCCGAGATGTATGGCAAGGTCACCGGCTGCAGTCGCGGGCGCGGGGGCTCCATGCACGTCTTCGATGCGGCCGCCCGGCTCGTCGGCGGCAACGCAATCGTCGGCGGCGGGCTGCCGCTCGCGGTGGGGATGGCCCTTGCCGACAAGCTCCGCGGCCTCGACCGGGTGACCGCCTGTTTCTTCGGCGAAGGCGCGGTGGCGGAAGGCGAATTCCACGAGTCGATGAACCTTGCGGCCCTCTGGGACCTCCCCGTCCTCTTCTGCTGCGAAAACAACCTCTATGCGATGGGGACGGCGCTGGGCCGGTCCGAGTCGGAGATAGACCTCTGCCTGAAGGCGAGCAGCTACGAAGTCCCCGCCTGGCCCGTGGACGGTATGGACGTCGTCGCCGTCGAGGACGCCGCTCGCCGCGCCGTGACGACGGTGTTGGGGGGCGGTGGGCCCATCTTCCTCGAGCTTCGGACCTACCGCTTCCGCCCGCATTCGATGTACGACCCGGAACTCTACCGGGAGAAGGCGGAGGTGGAGGAGTGGAAGCTCCGCGACCCCATCCCTGCCCTGGCCGCCCGCCTCCGGGAAGGGGGCGCGCTTCCCGACGCCGTGGCCGAGGCGATGGAAACGGAGATCGCGAAGGAGATCGAGGACGCCGTCGCGTTCGCCGAGGCCAGCGATTGGGAGTCGGTCGACGAGCTTGAGCGGTTCGTCTACGCGGAGGAGGCAGCGCCATGAGCGGCGACCCGGCACCGATGACCTACCGCGAGGCGATGCGCCAGGCGATCCGCGAGGCCTTGCTTCGCGATGAGCGCGTGTTCTTGATGGGGGAAGACGTTGGCCGCTACGGCGGCTGCTACGCCGTGAGCAAGGGACTCCTGGACGAGTTCGGCCCGGCCCGGATCCGGGACACGCCCCTCTCGGAGTCCGCGTTCGTGGGCGCCGGGATCGGCGCCGCCGTCAACGGGATGCGGCCGATCGTCGAGATCATGACCGTCAACTTCAGCCTGCTCGCCCTCGACCAGATCCTGAACAATGCCGCGACGCTCCTCCACATGTCCGGCGGCCAGTTCCCGGTGCCTCTCGTCATCCGGATGGCGACAGGGGCGGGGCGGCAGGTGGCGGCGCAGCACTCGCACAGCCTCGAAGGCTGGTACGCCCACATTCCGGGGATCAAGATCCTCGCCCCCGCCACGGTCGAGGACGCCCGCTGCATGCTCTGGCCCGCGCTGGAGGACCCGAACCCCGTCCTGATCTTCGAACACGCCCTCCTCTACAACAGCGAAGGCGAAGCGCCCGCGGAGGGACACACCGTCGATATCTCACGCGCCCGCCTGCGCCGTGAAGGCCGCGACGTCAGCCTCTTCGCCTACGGCGGCACGCTCGCCAAGACCCTTCAGGCGGCGGAAGCGCTGGCGACTGATGGCATCGAGGCCGAAGTCGTGGACCTCCGCGTACTCCGGCCCCTGGACACCGCGGCCATCCTTGCCTCCGTCGCGAAAACGCGGCGGGCTGTCGTCGTCGACGAGGGCTGGCGGAGCGGCGGCATCTCCGCCGAGATCAGCGCCCGGATCACGGAGGGCTGCTTCTACGAACTCGACGCGCCGGTGGCCCGCGTCTGCACCCGGGAGGTCCCGATCCCCTATCCCAAGCACCTCGAAGACGCGGCCCTGCCCCAGGTCCCGGCCATCATCGCCGCCGCGCGGGAAGTGGTGGGGAATCGTGGCTGAATTCCGGATGCCTGCCCTCGGCGCCGACATGGAGGCCGGCACCCTCCTCCGCTGGCTGGTGAAGCCGGGGGACGCGGTGAAGCGCGGCGACATCGTCGCGGAGGTTGAAACCGACAAGGCGGACGTCGAGGTGGAGATCTTCGATACCGGCACTGTCGTTGCGTTGCTCGTGGGCGAAGGCGAAAAAGTGCCCGTCGGGACGCCGCTGGCAACGCTCGGACCGGCGGGCGCCCCCGCCGCGGCGGACACGGTCAGCCCAGTTCCGCCTCCGCCGGTAGCCGCGATTCATCGCGCCCCGCCCCCGGCCGCGGCTCCACCGGCCCCCGCGCCATTCCGTCGCGGCGGGAGGGTG
Organism: Chloroflexota bacterium; assembly: GCA_016234445.1. Lineage (GTDB taxonomy): Bacteria > Chloroflexota > Dehalococcoidia > Tepidiformales > Tepidiformaceae. The sequence continues at coordinate 157,344 of JACRBT010000005.1, forward strand.
ACCCCCACTGCCCGGCTCCTGGCCGAGCGGCTCGGTCTCGACATCGCCGGGATCACGGGCAGTGGCATCGACGGGGCAGTGACGAAAGCGGACATTGAACGCGCGGCCCAAGCCCCACGCGGGCCGGTCACCGCCGAGCCGGCGCGGCTGCGTTCCTCACCGGCGGCGCGGCGCCGAGCGCAGGACCTCGGACTCGCACTCGCCTCGCTGCCGGGCACCGGCCCGGGCGGCGCCGTCACCCTCGCAGACGTTGAGCGCGCCGCTGCGGCGCCCCAGCCTCCGCGGAAGACGGAGGCCCCGCCGCCGCCAGTGCCACGGGCGCCCGGTCCCGACAGGATTCTTGCCCGCCGCCGCGCGATCGCCGCTGCCATGTCCCGTTCGAACCGCGAGATCCCCCACTACTACCTCGGCACCCGGGTCGACATGACCAACGCCCTGGCCTGGCTCGAACGCACCAACCAGGACCGCCCGCCGCAATCGCGGCTGCTCTACGCGGCGCTCCTCCTCAAGGCAACCGCGCTCGCCGTCCGCGAGGTCCCGGAGATGAACGGCTACTGGGCGGACGACGCCTTCCAGCCGTCGGAGGCGGTCCACCTGGGGATGGCCATCTCGCTCCGCGAAGGCGGCCTCGTCGCCCCGGCGATCCATGACGCCAACAGGCTCCCGCTTGAGGACCTCATGGCGGCACTCCGCGACCTGGTCACCCGGGCGCGGGCCGGGTCGCTCCGCAGCTCCGAACTGGCTGACCCGACGATCACCGTGACGAACCTTGGCGAACAGGGGGTCGAGACCGTCTTCCCGGTGATCTTCGCTCCCCAGGTCGCGATCGTCGGGTTCGGGAAAATCACCCGCGAACCGTGGGCGGTGGGCGATCTTGTCGGCTTGCGGCCGATCATCCGCGCCTCCCTGGCGGCCGACCACCGCGCCAGCGACGGCCATCGCGGCGGCCTCTACCTCAACGCCATCGGACGCCTGCTCCAGGAACCGGAGAAACTATGAACCAGGAAGCATTGCGAACCGCAATTCTCGATTCCCTCCGCGAGATCGCTCCGCAGGCCGACTACGGCCGCCTCGGCGACGCCGACGACATTCGCGACAGCCTCGACCTGGACTCGATGGACATCCTCAATTTCGTCATCGCCCTCCACGCGCGGACGGGGATCGACGTCCCCGAGCGCGACTATTCGAAGCTGGGAACTATGGCGAAGGCGCTCGCCTACCTCTCAGCCCCGGCGGGCGGGAGCGGCTGACGCTGGAGAGCGTGGTGGCTTTGATGCGACTTCATCAACTGTGCCCGGGGTTTGAATCACTTCATAAGAAATGCGTATGTTTCAGGGTTTTCCCTGGTGCCGCCGTAACAAAGCGGCCGCGGATGGTGTCTACTTGGTGTCAACCGTTCGTCCACCTGTCGAGGGGGTGGGCAGTAGCGGAGGCGGGGTGACGATATGAGCACAGCTGCTGTTGCGCGGAGCCTGGCGCGTCAGCCTCTGGAAGCGGCGCCGATCCGAGACCAACAATGGTTCGCGGGCGTGTACGAGCGCACGGTGCGGCCGGTGTACCGCTATGCGATCGCCCTGGTACACGATGAAGGGGAGGCGGAAGACGTGACGGCGGAGGTCTACCTCAGGGCGTGGCGAATGCGCCATTCCTACAGGGGCAACGGGAGCGAGACTTCGTGGCTGCTCAGCATCGCCCATAACGTTGCGGTGTCGTCGCTCCGTGGCAACAGTGTCGCCGCTCGAACGACGCCGTTCGTCCTGGAGCACGGCGACGCTTCCACTGAGGACCCGGCCGAGATCGCCGACCGCGGTCCCGGCAACGAACGGCTGGCCGACGCGCTCCACCATCTCACCGGTGAGCAGCGCCAGGTCATCTTTCTGAGGTTCTTCGAAGGTCTTTCGCACGACGAAGTTGCCCATCGCCTGGCGATGAATCCCAACGCGGTGCGGGCCGTCCAGTTCCGGGCGCTGCACCGGCTGCGGCGCTTGATGGAGGCTACCAATGCTTCGACGGCATGAACAAATCGCGGCGTCGGCGCTTGGCCAGTGCATCGACAGGATGCTCAAGGGGAGCCCTTGGGAGGACGAACTCCCTCAGCGCTCTCCCGAACGAGAGGAAGTGGTGGGGTTGATGGCGGTGGCCCAGTGGCTGCTGGGGATGGCGCGAAGGACGCGGACGCTCGACGCGGGGGGCATCCACCGCGTCTGGGCCGCAACCGAGCGCCGGCTGAACGACCAGGAGCCCGGGCGACGAAGGTGGCTCTCGGCGGCGTTCATCCCTATCTGAGGCGGTAGACGCGTCCCGTCCGCCGCGCGCTGCCGCAAGGCGAAGTGCGGACAGGTTGGCCGTTCCTGCATAACACAATAGAAAGAGGTGCATTTCAGATGCGGGACTTCATCCTTCGAACTGCAGCAAGGCTGCACAGCTTCAGCCGCCGTGATGAGGGCGTCACGGTCATGGAATACGGCGTCACCGTCGCCCTCGTCTCCCTCGTCGTCGCGGGCCTCCTGGCCGCGACCGGCGAGACCGTGATGGGCGCCATCGAGGACGCCATCCTCGCCGCCATCGCCGCCGTGTAACGCCCCAGGCGGGTGGGTCCCGCTGCGAGCGGATACACCGGGACTCACCCGCCACCACACAAACCCGCGGAGGGACCGAAATGAAACGGGAGCACGGCCAGGCCGCCATCGAATTCGCCCTCGCCCTCCCGTTCCTCCTGGGATTCATCTTCTTCATCGTGGACGTTGGGCTGCTGGGCTACTCCTATGTGAGCGTCACCAATGCGGTCCGCGAAGGCGCACGATGCGGCGCCGTGGGCGGCACCGACGCCGCCGTCACCGCGCGCGTCCAGGAAGCCAGCGGCGGACTGGCAAACTTCAGCGGCGTCAGCAGCCTCGCGCGCGGCGCCACCATCGGCAGCGACATCACCGTCCAGGCCGAGTTCACCTACGACTGGGTGACACCGATCTCGCTCGTCCCGGGGCTGTCGAACTTCACCTTCACGCGCGAAGCCACGATGCGGATGGAAACGGCGCCCCCGTACACGAAGGCGGTGTGCCAGTGAGCGCGCGCCGTGTACTCGCACAGGCAAGGGCAGCCGCGGGCGCCGAGTCCGGGCAGTCGATCGTCCTGATCGCCCTTTCGACGTTTTTCCTCCTTGCCATCCTGGCGATCGTCGCTGAGTCGAGCCTGATCTACGTCCAGCGTCGCGACCTCCAGAACGCGGCCGACGCTGCCGCCCTCGCCGGCGCGCAACAGCTCCCCGAGGACCCATCCCTCGCGATTTCGGATGCCAGGGCGTGGGCGGCGAAGAACGTCTCCGGGCTGACGCTGAACGAAGCCGAAGTGTTCGATGGCAACCTCGCCGTTCGTTCCACCGTGAAGAAGCGGGCCGAGACCATGTTCAGCGGCCGCTTCAGTTTCGGCCGGCCGGAAATCACGGCCCGCGCCGCGGCAAAGGTCCGCGCCCCCCAACTCCTCGGACCGGGGGTCATCCCGGTGGCCATCGACGACGACACGGCGCGGACCGGGCTGGTCACCCTGAAGGAGTATTCGGGGAACAACTCCGACCCGCGGAGCAGCTACCAGCTGCTGGACCTGCCCGGGGGGAACGGCGCGAACGACGTCTGCAACTTCCTCATCGGGGGAAGCATCGAGCCGATCACGGATCCGGTTGACGCGAAAGCCGGCAATGTCTCCTCGCTGCACAACTGCCTGGTGATCCGAATGGACGCGGCGGAAGCGAACAACTGCCTGGACATGGACGATGTGGCGCCGGCGGGGCTTCTGATCGAACGATGCAATCCGCTGGCGGGGGCGGGCCGCAATGCGGCGGGTGTCCAACCAACGGCCGTGGTTGTGGTGCCGGTCATCAAGAACTTCTGCAACGGGGCCTGCGACCTCGACATCGTTGGCGATGGCACGGCCCTTCGACAGTTCGCCTATTTCCTCATCGATCGCAGCACCGTGGAACCGATCGGCGGCGGGCCGACCTGCGCGCCGCCGGGGGGCGGTGGTGGCGGTGGTGGCGGTGGCGGCGGTGGTGGCGGCGGTGGCGGGAATGGCACCGGCCAGTGCTGGATCACGGGGCGATTCCTCCAGGCAGCACCACTCCCCCTGCAGGAAAGCGGCGTGCCCATCGCCGACTACGGACCGGGCGCGGTGGTGAAGGTGGTGCAACTCATCGAATGAATCCGGCAGCAGGCGGCTTCGCCAGCGTCCAAACCCACAGAGCGGAGGTCTTCTCATGAACCGTGCAAGTTCCCTTTCGATTGGTGGCAGCAGCAGGCTCGGCCTCCTGCTCGCGGCAGCGCTCGCGGCCGTCGCCGGCGTCCTTGTCTACACGGCCGTACAAAGCGCGGATGACGGCGGCGGTGTGTCGTCCGTCACCGGCGGCGATTCCGTATTCGTCGTCACCGCGAAACGCGACATCCCGGCGCGGACGGAGATCACCGCCGACATGCTCCAGCTGACGGAAGTGCCGGCGAAGGCGCTGCTCGCCGGGGCACTCGGCGAGGACCGGCTCGCGGTTGGGCAGGTGGCCCGGATCCCCATCTACCGCGGCGAGCAGCTGGTCCAGGAGAAGCTCGCTTCCGCCGGGGACGACACGCAGCAACTGGGCCTCCCCTACGTCGTCCCGGCTGGCAAACGCGGCATGGCGGTGAAGGCCGACAAGGTTGTTGGAGCCGGCGGCCTCCTGCGCCCTGGTGACCGCGTGGACGTGCTCGGCACGGTGGAAGTGAAATACCAGTCGCTGAATGGCGGCACCGAGTTCCACGACACCCGCTCCTTCTTGCTTGCCCAGGATGTCGAAGTGCTGGCTGTCGAACAGAAGCTCGAAAACAAGGCGCTACCCCAGGGCGATGGGTCGTCCACCACTGACGGGACGCTCGTCGACCAGGCCGATCCTCAACCGGACGCCACCGTCGTGACGCTCGCGATCACCTCCGAAGAAGCACAGCAGATCCTGCTGGTGGAGGTGAAGGGGACCATCCGCCTGGCCGTCCGGGCTCCCGGCGACACGGCGGTCGCGGAGACCCCCGACAGCACGCTGCTGAGCCTGGCAGACCCGGAGTTCCAGGCGGCCCTCAAGGAAGCGCTCAAGAACGCGCGCTAGCGCCACCCGGGCCCGGCTGGGCCAGAGAGGACAGGAGGCAACACAATGGGACGAAACCCACTGGTCATGATCGTCGATGAGCGGGCGCCGGTCCGCGCGGAGATCCAGGCGATGCTCTCGCCGGCGCGGCTGGCCGTCGTCGCCGACTGCGGCTACGGCGTCGAGGCGTCGTCGCTCGCGGAGGAAACGCGGCCGAACCTCGTGCTCGTCGCGATCGAAGAGCCGACTGTCCGGGCGCTGCAGACCGTCTCGTCGATCCGCAGCATTCTCCCGAATTCGCCGGTCATCGCCTATTCGAGCACGACGGACTTCGGGGTCGTGCGCCAGGCGATGCAGACGGGCATCCGCGATCTGCTCCCCCAGCCCGTGAAAGCTGGGGAACTGCTGGCCGCGATCGAGCGGGCCATGCGAAACGCCGATCCGGCCGAGGAAGGCTCGCCCGCACCGGTCCGGGCCGCCGGCACGATTCTCACGGTGTTTGGTGCCAAGGGCGGCATCGGCAAGACAACGATCGCCACCAACCTCGCCGCCGCAATCGCCCGGGATTCGAGCAGCTCGGTCCTCATCGTCGACCTGGACACGCGCTTCGGCGACGTCGCGATCATGATGGACGTGGAGCCTCGTTTCACTGTCGCGGAAGTGGCGACGGCGCTGCCGACGATGGACCGGGAGACCTTCAAGAGCGCGCTGATCGAGCACAGCACCGGCGTCCACATCCTCCCGGCGCCGCGCCACCCGAACGAATGGCGCAACGTCACGGCCGGGGAGATCAAGGAGCTGGTGCGGTTTGCGGCGCGACTCTACGACTACGTCATCCTGGACACGCCGGGGACCTTCAGCGACATCGTCGGCGCCGCGATCGAGGTGGCGACGCAGGTGCTCGTCATCACGAGCGTCGACATGGCGAGCATCAAGGACACGTCGTTGATGCTGGACCTGCTCGAGAGCGAGTCGTTCCCGGCGGAAAGGCTGTTCATCACGGTCAACCACGCGAACGGCGCCAATTCGATCCGCGCGGCCGACATCCAGCGCGTTCTCCACAAGGAGATCTTTTGGGAGCTCCCGCACGACACGGAAGTGAGCACCGCGACCCAGTACGGCAAGCCGGTCGTCATAACGAAGCCGCACTCGCGCGCCGGGGAAAGCTTCACCGCCATGGCCGGCAAGATCACGGGGAAGCCGCCGGTGAAAGAACACCGCCACTTCTTCCGCGTGACCCGGCGCCCGGCTGTGCAGGTCACGGGGGCGATGGCAGGAAGTGGGGTAGGCCGCCATGCCTGACATTGGACGCTCGGACGGTGAGTCGATCTTTCGACTCGGCGCATCTCGCCCCGGCGGGGGGTCCGCGCTGGCGAATCCCCCGGTGCATGTCCTGAAGCCCAGCGAGGGGCCGGACCTCGCTTCGATGGTCGAATCTATCCACGAATCGCTGATCAGCAGCCTCGACGTCGAGAAGCTTCGCGGCGTCGACAGCAAGGAGGCGCGCCGGCTCGTTGAAGAAGCAGTCCTGTCCCTCATCGTTGCTGGCGACTATCCCGTCTACGGCGAACTGCGGCAGCGCGTGGTGGCGAGGGTCGCGGACGAGGTCCTCGGACTTGGGCCTATCCAGGGATTGCTGGACGACCCCGCGGTCTCCGAGGTCATGGTGAACGGCCCCGACCTGGTCTACTTCGAGTCGAACGGGATCATCCAGATGAGCGATGTCCGCTTCCGCGACGACGAGCATGTCCGGCGGGTGGGCGAGCGGATCCTGGCGGAGATTGGCAGGCGGGTGGATGAGTCGACACCGATGGTCGACGCGCGGCTGAAGGACGGCTCCCGCGTGAACATCACGATTCCGCCGGCGACGCCGCGCTGCCCGACGATCACCGTGCGGAAGTTCCGGCGGGACCGCTACCAGATGGAAGACCTCATCGCGGCGGGCACGCTGGACCAGCGCATGGCCGACTTTCTCGGGGCCTGCACGACCTACAAGCTGAACGTCCTCATCTCCGGCGGCACCGGCAGCGGGAAGACGACCTTCCTCAACGCCCTCTCCGCCTACATCCCCCGGACGGAGCGGATCATCACGATCGAGGACCCCCTCGAGCTGGCGCTCCAGCAGCGGCATGTGATTGCGATGGAGGCTCGCCCGCCCGACATGACCGGGCATCACGCCATCACCCAGCGTGACCTCCTCCGGAACGCCCTCCGCATGCGCCCCGACCGGATCATCGTCGGCGAGGTCCGCGGCGCGGAGGCGTTCGAGATGCTCCAGGCGATGAACACCGGCCACGAAGGCTCCCTCAGCACCGTCCACGCCAACTCCCCGCGGGACGCGATCTCGCGGATCGAGAACATGGTCCTCATGGCCGGGATTGAACTGCCCGTCTCGGCGATCCGCGAGCAACTGGCGGCGGCGTTGCACCTCATCATCCAGCTCCAGCGCTTCCCCGACGGTGTCCGCCGGATCGTGAAAGTGACCGAGGTAACGGGGATGGAGGGCACGGCGGTCACGCTCCAGGACATCTTCGCTTTCCAGGTGGAGACGATCACCGCGGACGGCAAAGTCACCGGGCGCTACCGGCCGACCGGCCTGCGCCCAACCTTTAGCGAGACGCTGAAGATGGCCGGCTGCGACTTCGACACCGGGATCTTCATCGAAGGAGCAACGAGATGAACGTGGCGCTGCTCGCTGCTCTCCTCGCCGGGCTGAGCGCTTTCGTCGGCGTCGGCGCGCTCGCCGGGCAATTTGGGACGAACCACCGGAAGCTGGTCGAGCGGGCGGTCGCGTTCTCCCGGCAGCGGACCGATGCTCCCGGGGGCCGCGCTCCGCGTGTCGAGCTGCTGCGCCCGAACGCACTCGCGAACAGTGCTGCCTTGAGTGGACTGCTCGGCCGCTACCACTGGGCCGTGGACCGGGGATTGCTGCTGGAACGCGCGGCAGTCCCGATGAAGGTGAGCGAATACCTCCTCGTGGTTGGGGCGAGCGCGGTCGCCGTGGGAATCGCAGCCGCGGTCCTGAGCGGCCTTCCCCTCGTGGGACTGGCATTCGCGGCCGCCACGGTCATCGGCTTCGAGACCTGGTTGCGGGGCCGGGCCCGGAGGCGGCTCGCGCTTTTCGAAATGCAGCTGCCAACCGCCCTCGATGTGATGTCCACGTCGCTGAAGTCCGGCTTCTCGATCATGGAGGCTGTGGCGACAGTCTCCCGCGAAATGGAGGCGCCGCTGGGCGCCGAATTCGCACGCATCCTCAATGAGGCCCGTGTCGGGGGTTCGTTCCAGGCCAGCCTGGAGAAGCTGGTCGAACGCGTGAAGAGCAGGGACCTGCGGCTGGTGGTGCGGGCACTGGAGGTCCACCGCCGGGTCGGCGGCGACCTCGCGGCGATCCTCGAAAGCGTGGCGGCGACAATGCGCGAGCGCGAGGCCTTGCGAGGCCATGTGCGGGCGCTTGTCGCGCAGCAGCGGTTCGGCGCGATCGTCGTCGGTCTGCTCCCCGCGTGGGTCGTCGGCTTCCTGTTCGTGGCCGATCCCGAATTCATCTCGCCGCTCTGGGAAGAGGTGGCCGGGCGCTTGATGCTCGGCGGCGGGATCCTGATGGAAGTCCTGGCGTTCTTTGTGATGAGCCGGATAACGAGGATCGAGGTGTGACCATGGCGATTCTGGCGGCGGTTTTCGCGGCGTGTGCCGCGTTCGTTGGGGCGTATTCGCTGGTGACGCCGGGGCCGCGGCGCGGGCTGACATCGCGCCTCGAACGGTTCGACCGGGCCGATTCGCTGAACCGCGACGACGTCCTCGCGCTTCCCTTTGCCGTGCGCGTCGGGATCCCGGTCGCGGGCCGGGTGAAGGGTTGGCTGTCGAACATCCTCCCGGCATCGATCGTGGCGAAGCTGGAGAAGCAGCTCCTGGTCGCCGGGGAACCCCTGAGCCTGCATGCATTCCTCGCTCTCCAACTCGCGGTCGTCGGGGCGACGACTCTTGGGGCGCTCGCCGGGCTGACGGCCGTGCCCGCCGGGCTTCCGAGCCTCGCTGTTGCCGGTGGGGCCGTGATTGTGGCGCTGCTCCCGATCGTCTGGCTTTCGAGCCGCGTCTCCGAGCGGAAGGAAGCGATCCTCCGGGCACTGCCCGATGCCATCGACCTCATCGTCACGACGGTCGAGGCCGGCCTCGCCATCGACGGGGCGCTCGCGGAGGTTGGCGCGGAGACGCCCGGACCCTTGGGCCGGGAACTCCGGATGACGGTCCGGGAGACGACCCTCGGCCGCAGCCGCCGCGACGCGCTGCTGCGGCTCATCGAACGGACCGAAGTCGCCGAACTGCGGACCTTCGTCCAGGCGCTCATCCAGGCGGAACAGACCGGCATCCCCATCGGCCAGGTGCTGCGGACACAGGCGGCGCAGGTGCGGCTGAAGCGCCGCCAGCAGGCCGAAGTCCAGGCCCAGCGCGCGCCGGTGAAAATGGTGCTGGTACTGGTCACAATGGTGCTCCCCGCGATGCTGCTCTTCGTCCTCGGACCGGCGCTCCTGCGGATCTCGGACGTCATCTGACTCGACCGCCCGCCCGAACCTGACGCCCGGTCGTTGCTCCCCTAGAATCCGAGTGCCCCGGGCACAGCCGCCGGGAGGGGAGGACGGATGGGCCCGCTCGAAGGGTTGCGCGTCGTCGAGGTTGGCGAAGGCGTGGCCGGACCCTACTGCGGCAAATTGCTCGCCGGTCTCGGCGCCACCGTCGTCAAGGTCGAGCCGCCCGGCGGCGATCGTACCCGGCGGGACGGCCCCTTCCCCGGCGACCGCCCCGACCCGGAACGCAGCGGCCTCTTCCTCCACCTCAACACGGGCAAGGAGAGCGTCGTCCCCGGAGCGATGCCCGTCGCCGAGGCGGTCGCCCGGCTCATCACCAACGCCGACATCCTCGTCTCCGCCCTCGATCCCGCGGCGCTGGGCGGCTCCGGGCTCGACTTCGAAGCCCTCCTGCGCGCGGACCCCCGCCTGGTCATCGTCTCGATAACCCCGTTCGGGCTCACCGGCCCCTACGCGAGCTACCGGGGAGGCGAACTGGTCGCTTACGCGGCCAGCGGCTACATGATGCTCACCGGCTCGCCTGATCGGGAGCCGCTGAAGGCCTATGGCGAACTCGTCCACTACGAAGCCGGCGCCCACGCCGCGCTCGGCGCCCTCACCGCCATCTTCGCCCGCGAAATGACCGGCCGCGGCCAGGTCGTCGACGTTTCGGTCATGGAGGCCGGCACCTTCCTCATCGGCGGCGTCGAACAGAACGCCTACTTCCACGGCCAGGTGGCGAAGCGAAACGGCACCCGCCTCCTCGGCTTCCCCGCCCGCCACTCCTACCCTTCGACCATTCGCCCCTGCCTGGATGGCTTCGTCCATTGCCATTCGAACAACCGCCACCTCGACCTGCTCGCCGCCCTCATCCCCAACCCGCGGCTCCTCGCCCCCGACCTCCTCGACTCGATGATGGGACACGCCGACGAGATCGACGCCATCATGGACCCCTGGCTCGCCACCCGGACCCGGGCGGAGATCGTCGCCGAGGCCCAGTCGCTCCGCCTGCCCTTCACCGAAGTCCGCGAGCCCGGCGAAGTCATGGCCGAACCCCACCACCGCGAGCGCGCCAGCTTCGTCACCGTGGAACACCCCGGGGCTGGGCCCGTGCTCCAGCCGGCCGCGCCCATCCGCTTTTCCGCCACCCCGTGGGAAACGAGGCCCGCCCCGATCCTCGGCGCCCACGCACAGAAGTGGCTCGGCAGCGAGTCCCCAGCGCCCCGGGACCCGGGCATGCCGCCTCTCGCGCGGCCCACGAAGCCGCTCGCCGGGATCCGCATCGTCGACTTCACCAACGCGGTCGCCGGCCCCATCGCCACCTTCCTTCTTTCCGACCTCGGCGCCGAGGTCATCAAGGTCGAGGCCCCGAACGGGCGGCCCTTCCACGCCGCCGGCACCGCCCCCCGCACCGACGGCAGCGACGAGCGCAGCTACGACCGGATCATGATCTTCAACGAGCTCAACCGCGGGAAGCGCAGCGTCGTCATGGATGTCGCGAAGCCGGAGGGCCGGGCACTCTTCCTCGAACTCGTCGCCACCGCCGACGCCGTCGTCCAGAACTTCTCCCCACGCGTCATGGGCAACCTCGGCCTTGGGTACGGCCAGCTCCGCGAAGCCCGCGAGGACATCATCCTCGTCTCCATGCCCGCCTTCGGCCTGGACGGCCCCTTCCGCGACCGTATCTCCTACGGCCCCGGCGTCGACGCCATGAGCGGCCTCTCCCACCTCACCGGCTACGCCGACGGCCCGCCGATGAAGCCCGGAAACTTCTTTTGCGATCAGAACGCCGGCGTCCACGCCGCCTTCGCCACCCTCGCTGCAATCCGCCACCGCCGCCGCACCGGCATTGGCCAGCACGTCGAACTGGCGATGATCGAAGGAGAGTTCCAGGTCGTCGGCGACGCCTGCATCGACTTCGCCATGAATGGCCGTGAGCGGATGCGGATGGGCAACGACCACCCCTGGCTGGCCCCCCACGGCGTCTTCCCCTGCCGTGGCGAGGACCGCTGGGTCGCCATCGCCGTCGAGGACGATGGCCAGTGGCAGGCGCTTTGCCGTGTCATCGGCCAGCCCGCGCTCGCCTCCGACCCCCGCTTCGCCCGCACGCCGGATCGCTACGCCAACCGCACCCTCCTCCAGGCGCCGATCGAAGCCTGGACCCGCCAGCAGGACCACTACGAAGCGCAGACCATGCTCCAGCAGGCAGGCGTCCCCGCCGCCGCCGTCCTCGACGTAGCCGAGCTCCTCCGTGACCCCCACGTCACCGCCCGTCACGGCTTCGAATACGTCGACACCCCCGCCGTCGGCCCGACACCTTACCCGCGCGTCGCCTTCACCCTCGGCCTCACCCCTGCGCCGGTCGAACGGCCCGGGCCGGCCTTCGGGGAAGCGAACAACTACGTCATCCAGGGCCTCCTCGGGAAGACGGGGGCCGAGTACCAGCGCCTGCTCGCCGCGGGCATCGTCGCCGAAGTGCCTTCGGGCAGCCACTGACAGGAGGGCAACGTGAGCGTCGTCATCGTCGAATCCAACGGGCCGGTCAAAACCGTCACCCTCAACCGCCCGGAAAAGCGCAACGCCATGAACGCGGACCTGCTTTCCGGACTCCACGCCGCCTTCCGCGAACAGCCGCCCGCGACCGAACGCGTCGCCGTCGTCCGCGCGAACGGCCCCGTCTTCTGTGCCGGGCTCGACCTCCGCGAGCGCGCCGGCACCCTCGACTCGCCCGGGGCCAGCCCGATCGAGGCCGTCCTCGAAGCGATCGAACACTACCCGCTGCCGGTGGTCGCCGTCGTCCAGGGCGACGCCATCGCCGGCGGCAACGAACTGGCGCTCCACTGCGACATCGTCGTCGCCTCGACCGCCGCGCGGTTCGGCATGTCGCTCGCCCAGATCGGCCTCGCCCCGACCTGGTTCCTCGCGAAGAAGCTGCTGGAGGTCGCCGGCCCCGTGGCCTCCCGGGAGATCCTCCTCCTCGGCGACCCCATCCCCGCCGCGCGGATGCACGCCCTGGGGGTCATCTCCCGCGTGGCGGAGCCGTCCCGCCTCGAAGAAGAGGCCGCGCTGGTCATCGACCGCCTCGCCGCAAACGCGCCCCTCTCGCTCCGGGCGATGAAGGCACTCCTCGTCCGCGAGATGGCCTTCCGCGACGGCATCGCCCACGCGGACGTCGATGCCCTCGTCGAAGCCACCCGGGGCAGCGCAGACGCCCGCGAAGGCATGGCCGCCCGCCTCGACAAGCGCCCCGCGCGCTTCGAGGGCAGGTAGCCATGCGGCGGATCGCGTAGACTCCCCGCGATGGCAATCGAACTGACAAAGCCCTGGCGCGAACTCACCACCGCGGGCCTTGCCGCCGTCCGCGGCTACCTCGGCGTCTACGAGATTGGCGACGACCTGGGCAACGTCCTCTACATCGGCTTCGCCGGCGGACGCTCGCTCTTCGGGCTCCGCGGCGAACTCGAACGCCACCTCGGCGACCCCGCCGGCCGCAAGACCCGGTTCCGGGTCGAGGTGAACACGGCCTACATCTCCCGCCACCGCGAGCTCCTGATGGCCCACGCCGCCCGCCACGGCGCCCTGCCCGAACTCAACCGCCTCGAGCCCGTGCCGCCCCTCGGCCGGCTCAGCCCCGGCTAATCCCCCCGGAGGAACCACGTGGACCTCGAACTCTCCGAAGAGCAGCGCCTCATCGTCGACACCACCCGCCGCTTCGTCCGCGACGAGATCGTCCCCCTCGAAGCAGACCTCGACCCGGACGCGAGCGAACTCGACCCCGGCGACCACGCCCGCCTCGTCGCGATGACGAAGCAGATGGGCTTCTACGGACTGGACATCCCGCCCGAGTACGACGGCCCCGACATCGACATCGTCACCCGCACCCTGATGGCCATCGAGATGGCCCAGCACCGCGCCGGGCTCTATGCCCCCTGCTACGGCGTCTTCGGCGGCGCCGGCCTCGCCCAGCTTTTCGAAGCGAACGACGACCAGAAGCAGCGCTACCTCTTCCCCACCCTGCGCGGCGAAAAGCACGGCTTCTTCGGCCTGACCGAACCCTCCGGCGGCAGCGACCCCGCCCGCGCCATCCAGACGACAGCCGTCAAGGACGGCGACGACTGGGTCGTCAACGGCGCCAAGATCTTCATCAGCGGCGGCGACCGCTCTGACTACGGCATCATCTTCGCCCGGACCGACGCGGCGAAGGGCCGGGGCGGGATCACCTGCTTTATCGTTGACTCGGGCACCCCCGGCTTCCACGTCCGTCGCGTCGTCCACACCCTCCGTTCGACCCACTACGCCACCGAGCTCCAGTTCGAAGACATGCGCGTACCGGCCCGCAACGTCCTCGGCGAGGTCAACGGCGGTTTCGCCATCGCCAACGACCGCCTCAGCCGCCAGCGGATCCCCTACGCCGCGGGCTGCATTGGCGTCGCCGTCAAGGCCCAGGAGATGGCCATCGCCTATGCCAACCAGCGCGAGACCTTCGGCGACCGCCTCGCCAGCCGCCAGGCCATCCAGTGGATGATTGTCGACAACGAGATCGACATCCGCACCAGCCGCTGGTTGACGCTCGCCGCCGCCGGCAAGGCGAACCGGGGCGAGCCGTTTCGCACCGAAGCCGCGATGGCCAAGCTGGTCAGCAGCGAAGCCGGGGGCCGCGTCGTCGACCGGGCGATGCAGATCCACGGCGGCTACGGCATGACCAAGGACCTGCCCCTCGAACGCTGGTACCGCGAGATCCGCATCCGCCGGATCGGCGAAGGCCCCAGCGAAGTCCAGCGCCTGATCATGGCCCGCGACCTCCTCGGCGGCTCCTTCCACTAACCGCCGTCCCCGCCGGCCACCCCCACCATCCGTACCGCGACTGGTAAGGAGCGGAGTACTTCCACTGGAACGAATTTCCCTCCAGCGGCTCCCGATGCGGTGGCGCCGCTCGGACCTCGGACCTCGCACCTGTCCATCCGTACCGCGACTGGTAAGGAGCGGCGTACTTCCCCTGGAACGAATCTCCCTCCAGCGCCTCCCGATGCGGTGGCGCCGCCCGGCCCTCGGACCTTGATCCCTCCAACGGCTCCCGATGCGGTGCCGCCGCTCGTACCTCGGACCTCGGACCTTGATCACGTCCCGCGACCTCCTCGGCGGCTCCTTCCACTAACGCCGGGCCCGCCGGCCCCCTCCATCCGTACCGCGACCGCCAGGGAGCGGCGTACTTCCCCTGGAACGAATCTCCCTCCAGCGCCTCCCGATGCGGTGGCGCCGCCCGGACCTCGGACCTCGGACCCCGGACCTCCCCGCTGCCATCTCCCCCTTCCACCTCCCCCGCCCACCTCACGACCATCGCTGCATGGCCGCGTCCTTCCGCACTTGGACCTCGGACCTCGGGCCTCGGAACTGCCTCCGGACGCGTTCAACGCGTGTTTTTTTTTTCGTGCACGGCGGATCGGCGCCGGGGACGGGGCGTCGAGACGACTTCAAGTCGTGTTTTTCTTCCTGCGCACCCCATTTCTTTCGTGGAGACCAGCTGTCGCTCCCGAGCCCCGGGCGGATCGCCGCTCGTCCCCGCCTTCGCCAGTCCGGGTCGCGAGAGGCTTTGGCTCCCTACCCCGCCCGCCTCACGTGGAAGAACCGTTCCATCGAGACCACATTCGGCGCGGCGCCCCCGGCCCGGTCGAGGGCGCAGTCCAGGGCGATGTGGCCGTTGGCGTCGAACACCCCGGCGAGGTCGCGGCGCGCGAGCGAAAGGTTGTGGGCCACTGCCCCGGCGCTGTCGTCGAGCCGCCAGGGGGAATGCCGCGAAAGGTCCGGCCTCACCACCCGCACCGGCATCTGGGTGGCGATGTTGGCCTCCATCGCGTCCGTCGTTGCGTGCGAAAGGATAGCGAACGACTGCTTCAGGACGCCGTAAACCGTCTTCGGGCGGCTGTTTCCCGGCGGTGGCGTGAGGTCGACCGCGAGGATCTCGCTGGCGCCCATTGCCGCAGCGGTGCCCAGGTCGACCGAGGCCGTCAGGCAGCCGTCGACGAACAACTCGCCGTCGATCTCCACGGGCTCGAACACCGCCGGGATGGCCGTGGACGCGAGGATCGCCTGGCCCAGCCAGCCCGACCGGAAGACGTGCTTTGCCCCGCGCGAGAGGTTGGTCGCCACCACCGCGAATTCGATCCGGGTGTCCTCAAAGCGCTTGTCGCCGATGTGGTTCGCGGTCAGTTCCGGGACGATGTTGTTCGTCGTCAGGCTCATCGGGTTGCGGACCAGGCGCGTCGCCAGCCGCCACGGGTTGAGCCGCACCAGGCGCATCTGGTCGAGCCCGATCCAGATCCGGAGGAGTTCGTCGGGATGGTCCGGGTGGAGCGACAGCCATGCGCCATTGAGCGAACCAACGCTCGTCCCCACGACCAGCCGCGGGCGGAATCCCTGCTCGTGGGCGGCGTGCATGTAGGCGGCCTGGATCACTCCATAGGCCCCGCCGCCGCCGAGCACCAGGGCCGGCCGCGACGTGCTCTCGCCAGGTGTAGGCGCCGCCATCCTGCCATCCCCCGTATCTTCGATTGTCGACCAGTTCATGCCGAACATAATGGGCGATCCACCCACCCGTGCCCCGGATACCCCCTTCCCGTACTATTCCTCCATGACTCCCACCCACCAGGCCGCCATCGACATCACCCGGGCGTCCCTCCAGATGCTCCGCGAAACCATCGACGACCTTCCGGACGCGGCCCTCGACTGGTCGCCGGTCGCGGGGATGAACTCGCTCGGCGTCCTCGTCGTCCACTCCCTCTCGTCGACGCTCTTCTGGCTGGGGAACGGCGCCGGGCGCCTGCGCTCGATCGCCGACTACCGCAAGGACGACCGCCTGCCGTCGTTCAAGACCACCGGCATCACTGCGGACGAACTTCGCCGCCGGATCGACGAGACCGCCGCCGAGGCCGGGCGCATCCTCGCTGGCGGCACCGATGCGCACCTCGCCGCGACGGTCACCTTCCCGGAGGACCCTTCCCAGGACCGGACCGGCGCGGCTTGCCTCATCAGCGGGATCGCTCACCTCCGCGAACACGTCGGCCACGCCCAGGCCGTCCGCGACTTCTGGGCGGCCACGAGCCCCCAGAACTCCTGGCGCTGAACCCATGCCAGAGCAGCCATCGCGCTTCATGCAGATGGCCCTCGACGCGGCGGCGTCCGTCCGCGGCGCGACCAGCCCGAACCCCTGGGTGGGCGCCGTGGCCGTCCACAATGGCAACGTCGTCTCCGTTGGCGCCACGAACCCGCCCCCCGGGCCTCATGCCGAGGCCGCGGCCCTCGCCGGGCTGCCCGCCGGCGCCGGCTCCGAACTCTACGTAACGCTGGAGCCATGCGCGCCCTTCCCGGGCAAGCGCACCCGCCCCTGCGCCGAAGCGATCATCGAGGCAGGCATCCGCCGCGTGGTCGTCGCCCTCGAAGACCCCCACCCCGGCGTCCGCGGCCAGGGGATCGCCATGCTCCGGGCCGCCGGCATCGAGGTCGAGATCGGCGATGGCCGGGCCGAGGCGACCGCGCTCCTTCGCCCCTACCTCAAGCATCGCCAGACGGGGCTGCCCTACGTGATCGCGAAGTTCGCCGCCAGCCTGGACGGGCGAACGGCTACCGCCAGCGGCGACTCGAAGTGGATCACGGGCGAGGCCGCCCGCGCCCGCGGCCACGAACAGCGCGCCTGGGTCGACGCCGTCATGGTTGGCAGCGGCACCGTCCTGGCCGACGACCCTGAGCTGACCGCCCGCCGCGACGGCATCGTCCTCCCGCGGCAGCCGGCGCGGATCGTCCTCGATGCGCGCGGCCGCGTTTCTCCGGGGGCGCGCCTCTTCGCCGCTCCTGGGAAGGTGATCGTCGCCACCAGCACCGCCGCGCCGGGACCGTGGAAACAGGCGCTCGCCGCCACCGGCGCCCAGGTCGTCGAGTGCGAAGCGACCGCGGACGGGCTCAACCTCGACCAGCTGCTCCATGCGGTCGGCGAACGGGGCGTGATGTCGATCTGGGCTGAGGGCGGCGCGACGCTCCTGGGTTCGCTCTTCGACGGCCACCACGCCGACGAGGTCTGGGCCTTCATCGCGCCGGTCGTCATCGGGGGCACCGGGCCGGGAGCCGTCGCCGGGCGGGGGGCGTCGCTCATCAGCGAGGCTTCGCGGCTGGAGCACACCGTGATCGAGACGATTGGCGCCGACGTCCTCGTCCGGGGCTACACTACGTACTGGCGTCCCTGATCCACCACCACTCCAGGGCCGCCGAGGAGTCGACCATGCCGCGTTACTGGATTGTCGTCGGAGGCCTCGAGATCTTTGGCAAGACTCGTGAGATGGGCTTCACCCGCCACGGTTTCAAGAGCACCCGCCGGAACATGGCCAATAGCATCCAGCCGGGCGACCGCCTCGCCTTCTACGTGACCGGGAAGAAGCAGTTCGCCGCCACGGCCACCGTCACGAGCCCCGTCGTCGAAGAGCGCACGCGAATCTGGCAGAGCGACAAGAAGCCGGACGAGCTCTATCCCTACCGCGCCGGGATCAAGCCCGCCGTCGTCCTCGAAGAGTCCCGGTGGCTGGACGCCGAGCCCTACCACGACCGCTTCACGTGGACCCAGAAGTGGCCCCGCGCCAACTGGACGCTCGCCTACCAGGGCAACCTCCACGAGGTGCCGGAGGCCGACTTCGCTCTCCTCGAAGGGGACATGACAAGGGCCAGCGAAGAAAAGACGATTGCCGCGGTAAAGGCGGGCTGATAGTATCGCCGCCAACCCGGGGAGGGGGTGGGGGATATGGACCAGTTTCCGAAGTGCCGCAAATGCGACGACGGCGACCTTGTGCCGTTCTCTGACTTTGGCAGCCAGGGCGCGCCGATCCACTACAAAGCGTGGGTCTGCACCAACCCTGACTGCCTGTTCAACATCAAGATCCGCAATGGCGAACTCTTCGTGGAAGAGCCCGTAAACGACGGTCAATACCACACGCAGCGGCGGTAGCCAGCTGCCCCAGCCCTGCTTTCCTTGCAGGGCATTGTGATAGACTGCACGAACCATGACCCAGGCGAACAAGATCTACCAGCCGCTGCCCGTCCTCGGTTCGCAGGTCGACGACGAAGTCCAGCAGAACCTCCTCGTCACCAGCGTTGACCAGGTGGTCAACTGGGCCCGCCGGTCCTCGCTCTGGCCGGCGATGTTCGGGCTCGCCTGCTGCGCCATGGAGATGATCGCGACGGCGACGCCGCGCTACGACCTCGCCCGCTTCGGCGCCGAGATCTTCCGCGCGTCTCCCCGCCAGGCTGACCTCCTCATCGTCCCGGGCACCGTGACCTGGAAGATGGCCCCCGCCGTCCGCCGCATCTGGCTCCAGATGCCGGAACCGAAGTGGGCGATCGCGATGGGCGGCTGCGCGATCATGGGCGGGCCCTTCGCCTACGCCTACAGCGTCACCCCCGGCGTGAACACGCTCCTCCCGGTGGACGTCTATGTCCCCGG
Organism: Chloroflexota bacterium; assembly: GCA_016234445.1. GTDB lineage: Bacteria > Chloroflexota > Dehalococcoidia > Tepidiformales > Tepidiformaceae. Next base: position 176,479 of record JACRBT010000005.1, read on the forward strand.
CTGCCCGCCGCGGCCCGAATCGCTCCTCACCGGGATCATGCTCCTCCAGGACAAGATCAAGCAGGACACGATCGGCAAGACCTGGCGGCGCCGCGACGTCGAGCCCCAGTTCCATCGCTACCTCCCTGAGGGCGACCCGATCCGCAAGGAACTGGAAACCCTCTTCCCGCCGTACGTCCAGTACGACAAGCCCTACTCTGGCGGGGCGTTCCCCTCCTAGGTTCGCGCCGCCGGCAACGAACTTCCCGGGCCGCCATGCGCGGCCCGAACAGTGCCCCCAAGGAGGCCACCGTGGCAAAGTCGAACTGGGCCGATGTCGAAGCTCTCGTGAAGGACTGGTTCGACCAGGGGCTGCAGCCCGACCGCGGCGACCTCGTCGACCTTGCCTACCAAAAAGATGCCAGCGACGACGTGATCGACGCCCTCGACACGCTCGGCGCCCGCCCGGTCGAATCGCTCGCGCAGCTCAAGGAGCTCCTGGCAAAGAACAACGCCCTCCTCTAGAACGCGACACTACTCGGGCGCCATCCCGCCGTCCCAGAGCCGTTCCAGCTCCGTGGCGGCCGGGTCATAGCGCCAGGCGTCGGGGAAAGTCAGCCCCCGCCAGAAGGCAACGAGGTCGAACTCCCGCCCGCCGCCGCCTTCGCGGATCACCGGAGTCAGCGCGGCAAGGTAGAGGCTCATCGCCAGGCCGTGGTTCACCACCACGACGTCGCCCGTCCCGTCGGCGGCCATCGCCTGGTCGACAGCGGCTGCAAACCGCGCGGCCACATGCTCCCGCGGTTCCCAGCCGTGGGGGTTGTCGCCCGCAAGGTAGGCTGCCGCCACGGTCCGGTAGTCGCCGTCGAACCAGGCCGCCGGCTGCTCGACCTCCCGCACCCGCGGATCGACCCGGGTGGTCAGTCCCCGGCGCATCGCGATGATGGCGGCTGTCTCGTCCACTTTCGGCTGGCCGCTCGCCAGGATAGGGGACGCCAGCGGCAGGTCCAGCGCGTGCGCGAGGAGGACGCAGTCTTCCCGGGCCGATTCGCCCAGGCGCCAGAGAGTGGAGGAGACGCCCGGCACCACTTCGGGCATCGCGTGCCGGACGAAGATGAGGCCGCGGCTCACGCGCCTGGCGAAGGGCGGGGTTGCTGCTCCCGGGCGAAGGCGGCGATCTCGTCGTAGACCCGCCACATTTCGTCCTGCCGCCCATATGGCGCGCCGGCCGGTTCGATCACGAGCCCGCCGAAGACCTCGATGATCTCGGCGTGGTCGTCGACGGCGAAGTCGGGCGCGAAGGGCACACCGAGTTCGGTCAGCCTGGCGCGATGGTTGTGCAGCGGCTTCCAGAAGCAGTCGGTGATGTGGTGGTGCAGGTCGAAACGGCGCACCACCTCCCAGCGGGGGCCGTGCCCGCTCCAGAGGTAGATGGTGTGGCCGTCGTCCTTCAGCCGGGCGAAGACGTCGTGCACATGAGGGCGCAGCTTCACGTCCCACGTGATCAGCGTGTCGTCCACGTCGAAGAAGATGTTCACAGCAGGAGCGTGACGCCTCCCGCGGTCATTCGCAAGCGGGGCTCACTTCGTCCCCGGGTCCCCCGGTCGCAGGGGGTTGGTGAACTGCCGCCCGGCGTCGGTCAGGTCGCCGCTGAGATCGTCGCCCGCTGGCTTCGTCCCGCCGGCCACCCAGGCAACCAGGTCGTTCCAGGCCGTCCGCAGTTCCTCGGCGCTGAAGTTGCAGTGGCCCGGCGCCCGGATGGCCCGCTGGACCAGAAAGCTGCCCTTGCCGGCCGCTTCGACCCTCGCCCGGTAGGCGGTCTCCAGGCTGATGGGCACGAAGAGATCACCCGTCCCGTGCAGGGTAAGCAGGGGCGCCGTGAGCCTGCCGGTCGTCGGGACGGCGTCGGGATGGGCCTCAGCGTTGCGGGCCGAAGGGTCCGCCGCCAGCCGCCGGGCACCGGCGTTTACGGCTTCGGAAGTGGTCCCCAGCGCCGCATCCACGCGATAGACCGCGCCCGCGTTGGTGGCCGCTTTGCCCACCAGCGTGGAGCGGTTGGGGTCGAGCGCGAGCAGCCCGAAGTTCAGCGCGTACTGGTCCTTGAAGCCTTCGAGGAAGAACGGCCTCGGCCCGCCCGTCAGGTTGCGGATGATGTCGATGAACATGAGGCCCTTCGCCGTGGGCTGGGGGTCCGTCCCCTTCAGCTGGGCCTGGACTTTGGACATCGCGGAGAGCATTGCCGACTGCCCGCTGCCGATCGGCAACGCCTGCCCGGAGACAAACTCGGCCGCCATCGCCCAGGAGAAGAGGTAGTCGATCTGTTCGATCCCGGTGACCGCACCGCAAAGCGAGAGGGCGCCGTCGTACTCCCCGACGAAGTGCTCCATCGAGAGCACGGTGACGTTGCCGCCCATCGAGGCGCCGGTGAGGTAGGTGCGCTTCGGCTTCCCGAAGGTGGCTTCGAAGTACCGTTTGAGCGCGAGGGAGTCGTCGGCGCCGATGCCGGGCGTGTAGCCGTTTTCGCTGTAGCTGCTGGCCGCCCACGCGTAGCCCTGGTCGATGAATGCCCTGCGCAGGGCCTCGGGCGGGTCGTCCACGTAGACCTCGAGGTCGAACCCGCGGAAGCCATGGGCCCAGAGCACGAGGTCGCCGTTCCACTTCGCGGGCATCTCCACGCGGTAGACGGCGTTCCCAAGCTGCCCGAACGTGGCCGTCGCGCCGGGGAGTGCCGTGAACGCGGGGTCGCGCTGCGAAACCGGCTGCCCGGCGGACGTCCCCAGCCTGGGTTTGCCGGTCGGGGGCGCCGTGGGGACGGCGGTCGTGGATGTCGTGGCGGTAGCCGGCGCCGCGGTGGCGGTGGCTTCGATCGTTGCGGGCGGCGTGGTGGCGGCCGTGTTCGCGGGCGGGTCGCCACCACCGGAACAGGCGCCAAGAAGCGCGAGGAGCAGGACGAACGGGACGAGCACGGCGCGGCGCATTGCTCCAGTGTATGGGGGGCGGACGAAAGAGGCGGTCACGTCCCCGGCGGGCGGTCCCGCGTGATCCCATCGTCCAGGAGCTGCCGGGCGGCGCCCTCGGAGAAGCCGATCTCCCCGAGGATGGCGAGCGTTTCCGACCCGTACGCCGCGGTCGGGTGGCCGGGCACGAAGCCGCCGCCGTCGAGGTTGACGGGTGTCGAGAGCATCCGCACCGGTCCCAGCGCCGGGTGGGGAAGGTCGTGGAGCATGCCGTTCGCGAGGAGTTGGGGGTCGTCGAGCAGCTCGATCGGGAACTTCACGCCCGCCGCGGGCACGCCGTGCCTGTCGAAGATCTCCTTCCACTCCGCCGTGGTCTTCGACGCCAGGGTGGCTTCGGCGCGGTGCTGGAGGCTGGCGTAGTGGCGGGCCTGCTGTTCGCGGTTCATCGGTTCGTGATGGGCATCGTCGACGAGCCCGATCGCCCGGATGAACGTCCGCTGGAGGCCGGGGCTGACGCAGGCGACGGCGATGGCGGCGTCCTTCGTCGCGTAGCTGCGGTAGTAGACGCTCGACATCGAACTGACGCGGAGCTGGGGTTGGACCGCGACCTGGTCGGCGTAGGGGGCACCTTCCCTGCGCAGCTCCGCCAGCTGTTCGTGGACCGCCGCGTGGGTCGGCCCGTCCGCGCCCTGCACCCGGAGGATCAGGTTGTTCTCCAGGACAAGGGCGGCCATCAGCAGGGATACGTCGACCTCGCCGCCCTTCCCGGTCTGTTCGCGGCGAAAGAGGGCAGAAGCGACGCCGAAGGAGAGCATCATCGCGCACATGTAGTCGGCGATCGGGGGGTCGCCGGCGAGGGGCAGGCCGTCGCGGATGCGTCCGTTGGCGGCCATCAGCCCGCTCCGCGCCTGGATGACGTAGTCCATGCCCGCGAGGCCGGCGTCGGGTCCGAAATGGCCAAAGGCGGTGACGTTGCCGACGACGAGCCGTGGGAACCGGCGGTGGAGGCTCTCGTAATCCAGCCCAACTTCGGCGGCGACGCCCGGCCGGAGGTTGGTCAGGACCACGTCGGCGTGTTGGAGCAGCGCTTCGATGACCGGGCGGGCGGATTCGTGCTTCAGGTCCAGGGGGAGGACGTGCTTCCCCCGGTTCCGGGAGATGAAGTGCCGCGTTTCCCCGGGCGCGAGCGGCGCCAGGTGACGAACGGGGTCGCCTTCGAGTGACTCGACTTTGATGACGTGGGCGCCCCCGTCGGCCAGGAGTTGGGCACAGTAGGGCACGGCGATGAACTGACCGAATTCGACGACGGTGACTCCCGCGAACGGCTGGCTGGACATGGGGGCAATCCTACGCGACCGCGCCCCCGCTGCGCTCGCCTGGCGGCCCGGCGCCGGCGATGGCCCTCGGCCGGGCCGTGTTCTACGCTTTCGCGGCCGCCACCGCTGGCGAGCGTCACCGGAGGCTGAAATATGAAGGTTGGACTGCACGTTCCCCAGGTTGGCCGTTTCGCCACGCCCGAGACCATCGCCGGGTTCGCCCGCGCCGCCGACGAGGCCGGCTTCGACAGCCTCTGGGTCTTCGACCACGTCGTCCTCCAGAAGGAGCAGGAGTCCCAGTACCCGTATTCGCCCGACGGCAAGATGGGGTTCTCCCCCCGCAACAACTTCATCGAAGCGAACACGCTCCTCACCTACCTCGCGGCGGTCACCTCAAAGGTGCAGCTGGGGACGAGTGTGCTGGTCGCGCCGATGCGGCACCCCGTGCTCAACGCGAAGCAGTGGGCCTCGATGGACCACCTCTCCGGCGGCCGGATGATCCTCGGCGCCGGCGTGGGCTGGTGGAAGCAGGAGTTCGAGGTCCTCGGTGTCCCCTGGGAGCGGCGCGGCAAGCGCATGGACGAATGGCTGCAGGTCACGAAGGCGCTCTGGCGCGACGAATGGGTCAACTTCAGCGGCGAGTTCTACGAATGCGTCGACTGGACCTGCAACCCGAAACCCGTGAACGGGACCATCCCCATCTGGCTGGGCGGGGAGAGCCGGCAGCAGCTGGAGCGCGTCGGCAGGTTCGCCGATGGCTGGCATGCCACGGCCAAGAGCCTTCCCACGGTAACCGAGGACTTCGCCATCGCCCGGGAGGCGGCCGAGCGCGCGGGCCGCGACCCCGCTGCCCTGAGCCTGAGCATTGAAGGCGCCGGCGTGATCGGCTCCGAGGGGAATGAACGCACGGTCGAGCAGCTTGCGTCGATCGCGGCGCAGGGCGTCGGCCACGCGGTTTGCCTGGTGAACCCGAGGGAGAACGACCACGCGGAGGACGTGATCCGGGCCTTCGGCCAGCAGTACCTCCAAACGGTCCATGATTTGTAGGCCGTTCGGCCCTTGTTTACCGCTCGGAAAGTTTCAGGATAGCGGTAACAGCTTCAGCTCGTAAGGCTTGACTTGCTCTCAAAGTTAGCCTAGCCTAATCTTCGACGGAAGCTACTACTGGCAGAGGACTCGCGATGGCGTTCTCGTTCCTGGTCACACTCAGGGAAGGCGTGGAGATGGCCCTCATCGTCGCCATCCTCCTCGGCTACCTCCGTTCGATTGGCCAGCGGCGCCACTTCCGCCATGTCTGGGCCGGGGTTGGGCTTGCCGCGGCGATCTGCATCGCCATCGGGGCCGGCCTCGAACTGGCCTCGAAGGAACTGGACAAGCGCGTTGTCGAAGCCTTCGAGGGTTTCGCGATGATCTTCGCCGTCCTGGTCCTCACGGGGATGGCCGTCTGGATGCGCCGCCAGGCGAGCGGCATCTCGGCCGAACTCAAGCACCAGGTCGACGCCGCCATCGGCAAGGGCTCGGTGACCGCGATCGTCCTCCTCGCCGCCACCTCGGTCGGCCGGGAGGGTCTCGAAACCGTGCTTTTCCTCTTCGCCGGGGCGAGCAACGGCGTCTCCGGGCCCCAGTACGTCCTCGGCGGTCTCCTCGGGTTCGCCGTCGCCGCCGCTATCGGGACCGGCATCTACCAGGGCAGCACGCGCATACCTCTTCGCCCGTTCTTCCTTTTGTCGGGGCTGCTGCTGCTGGTGCTCGCGGCCGGGCTTCTCGCGAACTCGGTGACAAAGCTCTACGAGGCCGCGATCATCAGCGACCTCGGCAGCCGACCCTGGGACACCGAAAGCCTTATCTCCATCACCTCCACCGAGGGCAAGTTCCTCAGCACCCTGCTCGGCTACGACTCCGCCCCGTCGCTCACGCAAATCGCGCTCTACTGGGGCTATCTCGTCCCGGCCGTGCTGCTCTTCCTCGCCTTTCCCACCTGGCGACGGCGCCCGGCTCGTGCCCCGGCGACCGTGGCCGCCCCCTCCTCGACATCCCACTGAACTCTCACATCACGAACACTCCCGGAGGTTCCCATGTCCCGCTTTGTCCCCGGATTCCTCGGTATTCTCGCTCTCGCCGTCCTTGCGGCGGCCTGTGGTGGTGGCGATGGCGGCGAGCGCCGCGTCATCCAGCTTCGCCAGACCGACGAAAACTGCACCCCTGCGACGCTCGAAGTCGGCGCCGGCGAAAAGGTCACCTTTGAAGTGACGAACGACGGCAAGAAGGACGCAGAGATCGAGGGCATCGACGGGATGCGCCTGGAAGAGCTCCTCGTGCCTTCCGGCAAGACGCGCTCGCAGAAATGGACGGCCCCCGGCTCGGCGGGTGTCCAGAAGCTCAAGTGCTACGTGCCCGGCGGCCAATCCACCATCATCGAGGTCACCGTGGCCGCGAAGACCGGCGTCGACGTTGGCGGCGCCGCCGACCGGGCATCGTCCCGCGGCACGACGAAAGCCCCCAACGCCACCGTCACCGTCGACCTGACCGAATACCGCGTGATCACGGACGTGGCCTCGGTCGCGGCCGGCCCGACGAAGTTCGTTGCTCGCAACCAGAGTAAGTCCGAAGTCCACGAGCTCGCGGTGCTCTTTGTGAAGGCGGACGGTTCCTTCGACAACATGGGCGAAGTCGAAGACATCGACCCGGGGAAGTCCGGGGAGATTGTGCTCGATCTCCCGAAGGGGAAGTACGTCCTCGCCTGTGTCATCGTCCCCGGGGAGGCCGGGAGCAAGCTGGACCACTACAAGGAAGGCATGCGGCTGGACTGGCAGGTCAATTGATCACGGGGCCGGCGGGAGCTCCGCGGTTGCCTGGAAGACGTCCCCCAGGATCTTGGCGCGTAGGGTGCCGCCAACGAACTCCGGGTGGTACTGGTCGACGATCTGGTAGGGCATCAGCCGCACGTTGACCAGGCGTTTCCCCAGGAAGTTGGCCTCCAACAGGTAGCCCTGGCTGTGCTCCGGCGTGTGCTGCTGGTCGAAGATGAGGTTCCCCAGCGCGTAGGCGATGAAGCCCTGGCCGCGCGGCTCCACTGCCTGGACCCAGTGCGCCTGGTTCCCCACCACGAGGTCGGCCCCGGCGTCGACCGCCGCGCGGAGCGCCTTGATGCTGCGGGGGCTTGGCGTGTGGGTGTCTTCCGTCCCCGACTGGACCTGGACGACCACCACGTCGACATCAGCCTTCAGCTTGCGGATACGGTCGCTGAACCGCGCCAATGAGAGCTCGCTCGCGGGGCGGAAGAAGGCAGGCTCCCCGGCTGCGTTCTCCTCGGCGTAGCTGTCGTCGAGCGGGGCGGTGCCGGCGGCGGTTGCCGTCGCTTCGAGCTCGTAGGCGGCGACGTCGTCGAAGCCGAGGACGCCGAAGCGGACGCCGTTCACTTCGAAGATGGCGGGCGCGAGTGCCTCTTCGAGGTTCCTCCCGCCGCCGACGTGGCGTATCCCGGCGGCGTCAAGCAGCTCCAGGGTACGCAGGAAGGCCCGGTCGTCGCAGAAGGCCTGGCCGCAGTCGAAGATGTGGTTCGTGGCGACCGTGACTTCGTCGATCCCCGCGAGGGTCAGCGCCGCCATCACCTCCGGCGGGGAGGTCAGGTTCGTCGTCGCGAGGCAGCCGTAGGGAGCCCCGATGTCCTGGATGCTGCCATCGAGCGACCCGAGGGCAAGGTCGGCAGCGGCGAGGTAGTCCCCGACCGGTCCCCGGAGCGCGGCGGCCCAGTCCCCGGTGGCCTTGATCTTCACCAGCGTGCAGCGCGACTGGAGGATGTCGCCGGTCGCCACGACGATCGTGGCGACCGGCAGTTTCGCCTCGATCCGGGATGTTACGTCTGCCAGTGCTGCTTCCCCGCGTTTCGTCCCGGCGCTCACCGCCACGCGCCGGACGAAGGGCCACTGCGACCGGTCGCCACGCCCGCGGACGATGTCCACGCCGTCGACGGCGAGCGCGCTGACCGCCGGGGTCACCAGGTCGAGCGGTATGAAGGCGATCATCCCTGTGCCGGGGACGGCCGCGGCCTGGATGAGGGAGGGGTAGTCAGCGTAGCGCTTCGTGTGTGTGCCGCCGAACTGCTGCACGAGGCTGATGTCGGCGATGGCGAGCCCAAACTGGGGCTTGCCGCCGATCCCGCCGACGGTTGCCCAGGTTGTCTCGCCCGAAAGAAGCGCGAGGAGCTGGGCGCCGGTCACGGAGTCGACGGCTGTGTCCAGGGAGGCGACGGGGACGAAATACTCCACGATCACGCCGTCGGCACCGTCGCTCTCAGAGAACGAAAGGTCGGCGGTTTCGCCCGCGGCGGCAGGTGCGAAGCCGGCCGGGCCCAGCCCGCCGGGGAGGTCGCCTGAATAGTGGAGGGTGGGGTTGTCGTCTTTCCCGGCGATGGCGTCGTGCAGGCTGGAAGAGCCGCCGTCGTTGCCGGTTTCGTCGTAGACCACGGCGCCGAGCGCAAGCAGCGCCCCGGAAAACGTCCCCGCCGACAGGACGAAGGCTATTCGCCAGCCGCGGTTCGAGGGTTCCCGCCCGGGAATTGCCATGCGCGCATGTTCGGCGCGCGCCGGGGGCGGGTCAAACCCTGGCCCCTCAACCCTGGCCCATCGGGGCGCGGGCTTTCGCGGGCCTGGTCCCACTCACATTGGAAGGGCCCCGTATCTAGCGGTCCGGGGTGGCCGACGGCCGTTCCGTCGCGGGCCGCGGCGGCGCTGCAGAGGCAGCGGGCTGTTGCTGTGCCAGCACCGCCCGTACCCGGACCAACCGCCGTCGCGGGGAACGCTGGCCCGATTGAAGCGCCAGCAGTTCCGCGGACCTGAGCTTGCGGCTGCGCTCCAGGCGGCTCACCTGATGGCGGGCGCCCCGCGTCGGAGTGCCCGCCATCACCGATTCCCTTGCTGGGATGTCAGGCTTTGCTGGCGAGGTGCGTCGCGAGCGGCGTCTGCGCGTTCCACATGGGCACGGCGCCTTCGAGGCTCGTGATCTGCTTCCAGTTGGACTGCACCCACTCGGCGTCCTTCATGTCGTCGAGGCCGGGGCGCAGGCCGGGGCCCTTGACGATGGCGGCGCGGTTGAAGTTGCCGGCGCCAGCTTCGATGATAAGGCCGCTGTCGGCGCAGTCCTTCGAAACCAGGTAGGTCACCGCGGGGACGACCATCTCCGGCTTCAGCTTCTCGACCATCTCCTGGGGCATGACCGTCTGGGTGAGGCGGGTGCCGGCGACCGGGGCGATGGTGTTGACGTTGACGTTGTACTTGGCGCCCTCCTGCTTGAGGACGTTCATCAGCCCGAGCATGGCGGTCTTCGCCGAGCCGTAGTTGGCCTGGCCGAACTGACCGTAGATGCCCGACGACGAGGTGGTGAGGACGACGCGGCCGTAGGACTGCTGGCGGAACACCGGCCAGGCGGCGCGGAGGACCGTGAACGAGCCCTTGATGTGGACGGCGAAGACCTTGTCCCAGTCCTCCTCGCTCATGTTGTGGAAGGCGACGTCGCGGAGGATGCCGGCGTTGCAAATGACGACGTCGAGGCGGCCGAAGGTGTCGATCGCGGTCTTCACCATGTTGAAGCCGCCGTCGTAGCTGCTGACGCTGTCGTAGTTGGGGGCAGCTTCGCCGCCGGCGGCCTTGATCTCGTCGACCACCTTCTGGGCAGCGGCGCGGTTTTCGCCCTGGCCGTGGGGGTCGCCCCCGAGGTCGTTGACGACGACTTTGGCGCCGCGGCTGGCGAGGTCGAGTGCGTAGGCGCGGCCAAGGCCGGCCCCGGCGCCCGTGACGAGGGCGACCTGTCCGTCGAATCGAATGGTCATGTCTTGTGAGCTCTCTTTCCGAGTGGTGTTTCCTGCAAGGCCACGGGCTGGTGCGTAGTGCCGTGCCGGGGCGGTGCGCGCAATTCCCGAGGGTACCAGTTCTTTCCGCTTATTTCCCGCGGCGAAGGCGAGGGCGCGGGCTCCGCGTATAGTGGTCCCCATGCCGGGCAATTTCTGGGACGAAGAAGAGCCGGGGGCCGACCTCACCCTCAAGCTCCACCGGGTGGCGGCGAAGCCATCGGAGGAGCCCGGGGCGCTGGTGGTCATGCTCGAAACGAGCCGCGGGACCATCGAAGGCGTGCTCCACCCGGTCGAGGGTGGGACCGGCGCGGTCATCTGCGTCGGCGGCGCGATGGGCGGGCTCGACGGCCCCGCAGACGCGATCTACGCCCGCCTTGCTTCGCTCCTCGGCCCGAGCAACGTGACGGTCCTTCGCCTCAGCTACCGCGAACCGAACAACTTCGAAGAGTGCGTGCTCGACGTGCTCGCTGGCTGCTCGTTTCTCCGCGGGATCGGGGCGGCGAACGCGGTGCTCGTGGGCCACAGCTTCGGCGGGGCGGTGGTGATCAAGGCCGGCCAATTGGCGGACATCGTCTGTGCCGTGGCCTCCCTTTCGCCCCAGCTCTACGGGACGCGGCAGGTGGAGGAACTTGGCAAGCCGCTCCTCCTTGCCCACGGGATGGCCGACAACGTGCTCGACCACGAAGCGAGCGAGGACATCTACCGGCGGGCACTGGAACCGAAGCGGATCGTGCTCTTCGCCGAGGCGGGGCATTCGCTGTTCCAGGCGAAGGACGCGCTGGACCAGCTGCTGGCGGAGTGGATCCCGGCCCGGCTGGCGGGAGAGCCGATGGCGACCGGGCGGTCCGAGAAAGAAGGGCCTGGCCGGCCCTGAAGCGCTTCAAGCGGCGCGGGGCTCCGGTACAATCCCGGCGATGAGCCCGGAAATCGTGGTACGAGTTGCCGGAGAGGCCGATGGCCCCATCCTGTCCGAGATCGAGCGTCGCTCGCCGTTGGGGCTCGGCGACGGCGCCATCACCATCGACCGCGGCGACGACTACTTCGCCGCGTCACGGCTGATGAACGCGGCGACGGTGATGCTGGCGGACGTGGTTGGGGTGCCCGCCGGGGCTCTCTGCGGGGCGGTGCACAGCGTGCTCCTGGGCGGAGTCGAGCGGCGCATGCTCTATGTTCACCATGCACGCATCCTTCCGGAATTCCAGCGGCGGGGCGTCGGTCGCGTCCTGGCATCCCGGCTCCGCGAGCACTTCGGGCCTGCCGGGTTCGACGCGGAGTACTGGTACATCGCCCCCGGGAATGCCACTTCGCAGGCGTTCGTGCGCGCTGCGCCGAATCGCTGGAGTTTCGGCCCGGCCTGGGTGTCGCTTTCCTGCGAGGAGTTGGCGGGGCCGCCCCATGGGCGCCCGGCGACCGCCGCCGACGCCGGGACGATCGTGGACATCCTGAACGCCTGCCACGCCGACGAGGAGATGTTCCTCCCCTACACGGCGGAATCGTTCACCGCTCGCCTTGCCCGGGACCCGGGGCAGTACGGCTGGGAGCGGGTGTGGATAGCCGATGGGGCGGTCGCCGGTGTCTGGCCGGAAGGCGAGTCGATCGCGACGCGGTTCACGGACCCGGAAGGGAACGTGTCGGTCAGCCGAACGGGGGCAGTGCTCGACTTCGGGTTCCTCCCGGGGGCGGAGCACGAGCTGGTTGCCCTCTTGCGCGCCTGGTGTGCCTGGCTCTTCGAGCGGGGGATGACGGAGCTCTCGCTGTTCACGTCGGCGGGGACGCGAAGCTGGGCGACGGTCTCGGGCCTGGGCGGCGAGTGCCGCCTCTTCGACTTCTGGACGCCGCAGCTCCCGGAGCCGGAAGGGGCAGCGGGGCGGGGGCTTTACGTGGACCACATCTACTTCTGAGGTCGAACAGGCAATGATCCGGGTACTGGCGCCATTGTTAAGTGCTGTGGTAGTGTACGCGTCCGGCTGAAAGGGAGGGAGCTATCGGCGGGGTACTGGGCTCGCTTCGTACAAAGAAACGGGTTTGACGTCATCTCCCAATACGCCAAGCCCACGCTCCTCGATTCCATCGGGGCAGCAGTCCTTCCGGACTTAGCGCGCTCGGCTAGATAGCTACCTCCTTTCAGCCCGCTTCCCCCCTCTCCCCCTGGATGACGATCGACGGAGCCGCCGGGCCGCGGCGCGTCGCGGTTTGCCATGCAAACGAACGGGGCTCGCGGCCATCTCCCAATGCCGCGAGCCCCAGGTTTCCCGAAAGCTTCGGGTCAGCAGTCCTTCCGGACTTAGCGCGCTCGGTTAGCTAGCTACCTCCTTTCGGCGAATCTCGCGACTACCTCGTTCCGGCCGCCGACACTGTTCAGGGAACGGATGTTGCGGCGCAGGAAGGCGGGCAGTTCAGCGTCTTCATCGGTGATCACCCCGGCCAGGCCGATGTCGGCAAGGCGGCGGTTGTCACGCGGGTCGTCAAGGGCGATCGCCTTCGGCGGGAAGCCAGTCGCGATCACGGTCATGTGGACTTCGTCGCCGACACGCGGGTCGACGACGGTGCCCCAGATGATGCTGGCCGACGGGTCGACCACTTCGGCGACGACGCGGCCGGCCATGTCCATCTCCCGCAGCTTCAGGTCGCCGCCGTGGGTGATATTGCAGAGGACCTTCAGGGCGCCGTCGATCGACTGGTCGAGCAGCGGGCTGGTGGTGGCGGCGCGGGCGGCTTCGACGGCCCGGTTTTCGCCGGTGCCGCGGCCGACGGCGAGAAGGGCCGGGCCTGCTTCGCTCATCGTCGCCCGGACGTCGTTGAAGTCGAGGTTGATGGCGCCGCTCTGGCTGATGATGTTCGAAATCGACTGGATGGCCTGGCGGAGGACGTCGTCGGCGGTTTCGAAGGCCTGTTCCATCGTCGCGTCCGGCGGGCAGATCTCCATCAGGCGGGCGTTCGGGATGGCGATCAGCGTGTCGACTTTGTCGCGGAGGCGGTTGACGCCCTCTTCGGCCTGGGTCATCCGCTTCATGCCTTCCCACATGAACGGCTTGGTGACGACGCCGATGGTGAGGGCGCCGCATTCCTTTGCGATCTCGGCGATGACCGGGGCGGCGCCGGTGCCGGTGCCGCCACCCATCCCGGCGGTGACGAAGACCATCTCGGTGCCGCGGAGGAGTTCGTAGAGCTCGTCGCGGCTCTCGTCGGCGGCGCGTTCACCGCGGGTGGGGTCGCCGCCGACGCCGAGGCCCTTGGTCAGGCGGTCGCCGATGCGCATCTTCGTGGGCGCGTCGGAGGCCATCAGGGCCTGGGCGTCGCTGTTGAGGGCGACGAAGGCGACGCCCGGGATCTTGGCCTTGATCATGCGGTTGACGGCGTTGCAGCCGCCGCCGCCGACGCCAATGACCTTGATGTCGGGCAGCATGTTGGTTTCGTAGCGTAGGCTCATGGCGTGGTCCCTCCCCTGTAGAAATGGCTGGTCGTGCTTGCTGAAGTCGATGATGGACATCGGTCTCCTCCCTGGTGGGTCACTGGGGCATAAGCGCCCGTCCGACTGAAATGAGGCGTTGGACGATCGAAGCGCCCCGGTTCCCGATGGGGAGCGGAGCGGTGCTGGCGGTGGGTTCGCGGCCCTGGAGCGAGAACTCCACGAGCCCGATCGAGGTGGCGTAGGCGGGCGTCCCGATGAGGTCAGTGAGGCCCGTGTAGCGCCGCGGACGGCCGAGGCGGGCGGGGATCCCGAGCCGAGCTTCGGCGACTTCGGCGAGACCCTTCAGCTGGCTGGTGCCCCCGGTGAGGACGAGCCCCGCGGCGATCCGGTCGAGGTAGCCGGCGCGCTTCAGTTCGAGCCCGACCATCTCCAGGATCTCCTCCGTCCGGGCCTCGAGGATTTCGCAGATGTGGACGAGCGGGATCGCCTTACGCGTCTGCGTACCGAATGCCTCGATCTCCACGGTGTCGCGTCCTGATTCGCGGTCGGCGTAGGCCGCGCCGTACTGGCACTTCACCGCCTCGGCGCTTTCCCAGGGGCAGCGAAGGACGCGGGCGAGGTCGTTGGTGAGCTGCGACCCGGCCATCGGCAGGCAGACGGTGTGGGCGATCGAGCCTTCGTCGTAGACGGCGACGGAGGTCGTGCTGCCGCCGATGTCGACGACCGCCACGCCCTGCAGCCGCTCCTGCTCTTCGATGACGCTAGTTGCCGAGGCGATCGACTCGAGGACGATGTCGTCGACCTGGACGCCCGCGCCTTCGACGCACTTCGTCAGGTTCTGGATGGCCGAAACAGCGCCGGTGATGATGTGGGTCTCGGCGTCGAGGCGGCCGGCCGACATCCCGATCGGGTCGGTGACGGGGTCGGTGCCGTCGATCCAGTAGCCGCGCGGGAGGATGTGGAGTACCTGGCGGTTCGTGGGGATGCTGATCTGTCCGGCCGACTCGAGGACGCGGGCGCGGTCGTCGCTGTTGATCGGGCGGCCACGGTCGGGGATGGCGATGATGCCGCGGTTGTTCTGGGAACTGATGTGGTTGCCGGAGATCCCCACAACGGCGCTCAGGATCCGCATCCCGCAGGACTGCTCGGCCTTCTCCACGGC
>JACRBT010000020.1 GCA_016234445.1 Chloroflexota bacterium
CCCATGGGATGCCGTTGGGGGAGCCGCCGCTCCTTACCAGTCGCGGTACGGATGGCGGCGGTTCACCGCAGGCGCCGCGAACGGATCTGGTTTTCCGGCGGGGGCGGCGGTACGGATGAGAGAGCGGTGGAGGCTGGCGCGGGGCGTCGTACCCGGCGATGCGGCCACGGGGGGCCGCGGCTACCAGCCGCGGTACGGATGGCGGCGGTTCACCGCAGGCGCCGCGAACGGATCTGGTTTTCCGGCGGGGGCGGCGGTACGGATGAGAGAGCGGTGGAAGCTGGCGCGGGGCGTGGTACCCGGCGATGCGGCCACGGGGGGCCGCGGCTACCAGTCGTGGTACGGATGGCGGCCTTTCACCGCAGGCGCCGCGAACGGATCTGGTTTTCCGGCGGGGGCGGCGGTACGGATGAGAGAGCGGTGGAGGCTGGCGCGGGGCGTGGTACCCGGCGCTGCGGCCACGGGGGGCCGCGGCTACCAGTCGTGGTACGGATGGCGGCGTTTCACCGCAGGCGCCGCGAACGGATCTGGTTTTCGGGCGGGGGCGGCCGACTATCCTTATATGGCGATCTTCTGGGAATGGGGCATCCGCAACCTTTTCGCCGTCGCGGGGGCGCTGGCCGCCGTGGCGGGGCTCACCGCTGTCCTCCCCTGGGGGCTGGCGTTTACGGCGCTGACCGTCTGCTGCCTCTTCGTCCGCGTGGGCAACACCTTCATGGTCCAGGCCCAGCGCCGCGAGCTGGAAGCGTTCCGCCGCGAACAGGCGCGCCTCGCCCTCACGAAACGGCTCCTCAAGGAGTCTCCCACGGAACCGCGGGCGAAAGCGGCCTGAACGCCGTCTCCGGGGCCTAGCCTCCGCCAGTCCAGATGCCGATGGCTTCCTGGGGCGGCGGGAACTGCACGAGCTTCAGCGTCGCTGCCCAGGTGCCGGCCACGAATTCGTCGCGCCGCTGTTCGTAGCGGGCAAGGGCCGCTTCCATGGGCTGGGCGCCCGAGAGCCCGGCATCGACGGCTTCGGCCAGGTAGTCGGCTTCGTACCATGCGTCCGTAATCCCGGAACCGAGGATCGCGTCGCGGTGGTAGCTGGCGTCGCCGATGAGCGCCCAGCCCGGACCGAACGTTTGGCGGAACTGGTTCGGGAGTTCGCCAATGCCAATCAGCTTCTCTTCGCGCTTCGCGTTCGCCATCCGGGCGTGGAGTCCGGGCGCGAGTTCGAGCGTGCGCATGAAATTGCCCTCGACGTCTTCGCGGAAGGCCTTGAATTCGCCCTGGGGCCGCTCCATGGCGATGCACACCTGCCCGTCGTGGGTCGGGAAGACGAGGATGTAGCAGCCTTCCCGGAAGTAGAACTCGAAGCCCTCACAGGGGACGCCGGAGAAGTAGCCGTAGTAGCCGCAGGTCGCGTGGTCTGCCTGCTTGACGATGGGCGCCCCGGCGGCCTTCGCAACCTGAGAGTGCAGGCCGTCGGCGCCGATGACGATCCGCGCTTCCTCGGTCACTTTCTCGCCGCCGCGGGCGTGGCCAACGATCCCGGTCGCCCGGCCGTCTTTCCAGGTGAGGTCGTCGAAGGTGAAGGCTTCGCGCAGTTCGGCCCCTGCTTCCACCGCCGCGTCGACGAGGATCTTGTCGAGCACGGTCCGCCGGGGGCAGTAGGTGGCGTCGATGTCTTCGAACGGCGGCATCGGCACCGTCATCTGGGCGACGCCGATGTCGAAGTGCGCCTGCCTGATCGGTGGGCAACCGGAGTTCGCCACCCGGTCCAGCAGGCCCCAGTCCTTCAGCTTCTTGGTCCCCTGGGCGCGGAGGGCGTGGGTCGACATGGTGTCGCTGGGGAAGGTGGCGCGGTCGACGAGGAGGACGCGGTAGCCCTTCCGGGCGAGGAGCATGGCCGTGGGCGAACCAGCGCAGCGCGCCCCCACCACGATTGCGTCGTACATTTTCCAGCCTCCTGCGGCGCGCCCGGGCGCGGTATCGGCGGATGATACGCAGGCGATCCCCATTGGCGGTAGGGTGTCCGCGACGCTTCTGTGACCTGCTTCACAGGGGGTGAGGAGCGCCGGGGGGCCCCTCACCCCCTGCCCCCTCTCCCACTGCGGTGGGCGAGGGGGAACGCGGGCGTTGAGAGGCTTCATCCAGAAACGAGGTTGGAACGGTCCTGGCGGCGTTTCGTCAGGGTGTGGAAGCTGCTGGCGCCGCGGGCGGACGCGGAGCTCACGGAAGCCACGCCTCTCACCCCCTGCCCCCGCTCGCACTGCGGTGGGCGAGGGGGAGTGCGGGCGTTGAGGCTTCATCCAGAAGCCAGGTTGGGGCGGTACTGGCTCCTTTGGCGCGCCGGGGGCCGGGCCGATATACTAGAGGTGCGTTAACGATCCTCGCTGGAGGCGCCACGGCGTAGTGATCCCAGACAGCGACAATCCACGAGAAGCTTGCGGCGTATTCGGGGTGTTCGCCCCCGGAGAAGATGTCGCCCGTCTTACCTTCTACGGTCTTTACGCACTCCAGCATCGCGGCCAGGAAAGCGCCGGGATCGCCACCAACGACGGCACGAACGAATTCAGCCTGCGCACGGGCATGGGTCTCGTCGCCCAGGTCTTCGACGAAGAGGACCTTGCCCAGCTTCGCGGCCACATCGCCATCGGCCACACGCGCTACAGCACCGCCGGCGGCTCCGTCATCTGCAACGCCCAGCCGATCATCGTCCGCGACCGCGAGACCGGCACCCAGATCGCCCTCGCCCACAACGGCAACCTGACGAACGCCGAGATCCTGCGCGAGGACCTCGAAGCGCAGGGGGTCCAGTTCGAGTCGACGGCCGATTCGGAGCTGATCGCCCACCTCCTCGCCCTCGCCCCGGCCGGCACCTGGGAGGAGCGCTTCCACTACGTCATGCGCCGGATCGAAGGCGCCTACACCCTCGTCATCATGACCCAGGACACGCTCTTCGCCGTCCGCGACCCGATGGGCGTCCGCCCGCTCTGCATCGGGCAGGTCGACAGCGGCTGGATCGCCGCCTCCGAATCGTGCGCGCTCGAACACCTGAACGTGCCCCTGCACCGCGAAGTCGCGCCGGGCGAAGTCATCCAGGTCGACGCCTCCGGGATGCGGAGTTTCTTCCCGGTAGCCCCGGCCCGAAAGCGCGCCGCCTGCACGTTCGAGTTCACCTATTTCGCCCGGCCCGACAGCAAGTTCCTCGGGCAGCTGATTTACCCCGCCCGCGAAGAGATGGGCGCCCAGCTCGCGCGTGAGTACCCCGTCGACGCCGACATCGTCATCGGCGTTCCTGACACGGCCATCCCCGCCGCGATCGGCTATGCGACCGAATCAGGCATCCGCTTCCGCGAAGGGCTGATCAAGAACCGCTACGTCGGCCGGACCTTCATCCAGCCCGACCAGCGCATCCGCGACGCCGGCGTCAGCCTGAAGTTCAACGCCCTCGCCGACGTCCTTCGCGGCAAGCGCGTCGTGCTCGTCGACGACTCAATCGTCCGGGGGACCACGACGCCGCGGGTCATCAGCCTCCTCCGGAAGGCAGGGGCGACCGAGGTCCACATGCGGATCACGACGCCGCCGATCTCGTCACCGTGCTTCTTCGGGGTCGACATGGCGACGAAGTGGGAACTGATCGCGGCGAACAAGTCGGTGGAAGAGATCCGGCAGCACATCGGGGCGGACACGCTCGGGTTCCTTTCGCTCGAAGGGTTGATCAGGTCCACGGGCCAGACGGACGCCGAGCTCTGCAACGCCTGCTTCACCGGCCGCTACCCGATCGACGTGCAGATGCAGATGGACCGCCTGGACATGGTCCCTGGCCGCGCGCGTGAACTCGCCGCGGCCGTGAGCCTCGACCGCGCCGGGGGGCCGTAGGGGGCAGGTGCTCCCAGGCTCGTTCCCGTGATGTCGCTTCCGATAGCAGAGATGCTATGATCGTTGATAGCGCATGTGCTATACTCTCGGCGCGTGGCGAAATGGCTGATCCGGACCTTTACGACCGACGCCGGTGGCAAGCCTGTCGACGACTGGATCAGGTCGTTGGATGCTTCGGCGCGAGCGGAGGTTATCTGGACCGTCGACCTGTTGAAACGACACGGGACGGCGCTCACCATGCCGTTCGTGCGGCACCTTGGGGACGGGATCTGGGAGCTGCGGGCCAGCGACCAGGACGGGATCTATCGAGTGGTCTATTTCCACTGGAAAGGGAGAACCTTCGGGTTGCTGCACGGATTCACAAAGAAGACGCGGGCGACGCCACGCCAGGACCTGGACCTGGCGAAGTCACGCCGGGCCGCGTGGCTGAACCGCACCGCGAAGAGGGGCTGAAGAACGATGGATGACTGGGACAAGCTGAAAGCGGAACTCCTGGACGATGCCGAGACTCGTCGCGCCTACGAGTCCCGCCGGCCGGCCTATGAGCTTGCCAGCAAGCTGATCGAAATGCGCACCGGCCTGGGGATTTCGCAGCGGCAGTTGGCGTCGAAGGCCCGGATGACGCAGCCCGAAATCGCGCGCATCGAGTCTGGCGCGGTGCAGCCGACGTGGGAGACTATCTCCCGCGTCCTTGGGGCAGTCGGCGCCGAGGTCGACATCCGCGTCCGGGACGCTCGCGGCAAGCTGGTGAAGGTGTCCGTGGTGCCGGGCGCGCCTCGCGATGGCACACGGCGGAGACCGGCGGAGGTCGCCAAGACCGGCACGGGCCGCCAGTAAGGCCGGGCCGAACGGTGCTTGAGTCCACAAGGGAGCCGGAAGAATGTACAACACCGAGCGAGAAGCTGAGGTTCAACACAGGCTCAGGCTCCCCTATCACCGCGTGATTCACGGGGACCCGATTGAGGGCTACATGGGTGAGGTGCCGGAGTTGCCTGGCTGCCTGACGGCCGGCGACACGCCAGCGGAGGCGCTCGCGAATCTGGAAGAGGCAATGGCGGCCTGGATTGAGTCGTGCCTGATCAGCGGCGACCCGATCCCTGACCCGGCGCGAGCACTGGCCCCGGTCGCCTGAGGGGGCGCGGCGCCGCAGACGGGCAGCCGTTGCCGGTCACTTGAGCGCCGTGAAGTTCCAGGTCCAGCGGTCGTCGCCGTTTCCGCCGACGCTGCCTGTCAGCTTCCGGCCATCCGCCGAAACGTGCAGGAGGCCCGTCTCAGAACCCGCGACGAGCCAGAACCATTTGGGCTCGATCACGTCCTCAGGGCCATCGCCGCCGGGGCAGTTCACGGTCTCCTTCGTGGATCCGATCTGACCTTCTCCGACATAGCCATTTATCCACTCGCCCTCCGGGACGAGGTTGGAGATGAAGATGAAGTTGAAGATCGTCGACTGTCCCAGGAACTGGAACGTCTTGGAGCCGCTGTGCGTGCAGCCGCTCCCGTCGGTCCCCGACGCCGTCCAGGTGATGGTGCCCTGGAGCGGCGTGAAGTTCTGGCCAAGGGCGCCGTACTTCGTCCCTGCGGAGGCTGGAATGACGCCGGGGCCGCCCGTGTTGATGCTCGTGGCCTGCCAGGTCACGTTGGCGGTGATCTTGTAGACGTTGTCCGAGGAGGTGAAGGTCGCCGTGCCCTGCCAGCGCCAACAACCGACGCTTGAGGTGAACAACTTCGCCTTCAGGTTACCGGGTTGCAGCGGCGGGCTCGTCCTCTGGTAGTCACTGTCGCTGAAGATGATGACCAGCCGCTCGAGGCGGTTGTTCGGATCGTCGCGGCAGAACATCACCGCGGGCTTGTCGCTCCAGTCGGCGACCTGCCAATCCTTGCCGGCGTACTTGAGCAGGGCCTGGACCTTGCCGTGCTTCCGGTTGGGCGCATTTCCGTCCAGCTCGGTCTGGGTGAAGATCTTCATGTCGTTCATTTGTTCCAACGTAAGGTCGTACGTGAAGCCGTTGAAGAAGGCGATGGTGCTCACGTCTGCGCCGAAGCTGTAGTCCTCGTAGTAGGAACTGAGATGCTTGAGCGGCGTATCGGGCATGTCATAAATCTTGAACGGCGCTCCGCCGATCGACACGGGGGTGACATGCTGGGGCACGACCCTGTCCGTCAGGGCGTCGAGGAGGCGATACCTGTTCAGGGGAGACCAGGTGTCGTTCCAGTTGTATCTCGCGAACTCAGGGAAGTGCTTGTTGAACCCGTCGGGGATGGAGTCCTCGACCGCTTTGAGGCTGTCGGAATTGGAAGCCGCAGCCTGCCACATCGCCTTGATAACCGGGGGCGCCGCGCCTATCCGCGTGAGGTAGAAGAAGAAGACATAGGCCCCGTATTCGCGAACGTCGTTCTTGAACTCGAGGGAGATGCGCGGGTCGGCCAGGTACCAGTCCGCGATCTGCTCGTCCGCGTTGTAGGTCTGGCCGTAGACATAGTCGATCGCCCACTGGGCGGTAGCTTCCTTGAGCCAGCGGTACTCGTCGCAGCCGCCGAGCTGGGGGAAGGCGTTCTGGAACGAGTGCATCAGCTCGTGCGCGAGTGTGCTGAACTTGTCGGTGGGGTTGAGAAGGATGTAGCTGGTGACCCCGGTACAGAGATACGGCGCTTCGCGGAATGTGGCGGAGCGGTCGATGTTCACGAGGTAGATGTCGTAGAGCGAGTCGCCGCCGCGGTCGCCGCAGAGGAGGAGGCAGTCTGCCGGCGGTTCGCGGCCGAGGAGCGCCTTGAGCTTCGGCCAGACAAGGCTCTCGGTTTCGTTTACCGTCGCCAGCGCTTTGGCGCGGAGGGTCGCGGTCTGAGGGACCGCGCCCCAGTCGGGATACCAGACGCGGACGAGGGACCCCGACTCGGAGAGCCAGGCGCCCGTGGGCCGGGCAGCCGCGGTGACCTCGCCGAGCGCTTGCTCCGAATAGCCCGCCTGTGTGGTGTTGACCCAGCTTTCCGGGTTGTCGGGGCGAAGCATGAACGGCCGCAAGAGGTCCTGGGTCGCGGGCGGGGCCGCGGCGAACTCCTCATCCAGGAGCGGCGCGTCGAAGACGCCGGTGTCGTCGCCACGGTAGGCGGCGGGCAGGCGGGGGTCTTCGAAGACCGCATAGAACCGATAGATGGTGGCCTGGTCGGCGCTGATCTTGCCCGTGTCCCGCGCTTCGTTGATGAGGTCGAGCGAGGTGGTTGCGCGCGGCGGGTCCGGGGTGGGTATGGCCTCCCCCGGTGCATCCCGGGCGAGGAGCGGCACGACGACACGCTCTTGGCCGGCCTCGCCGGCGGTGTGGCCGGGAGTTGGCAGCCCTCCGGGAAGAAACGGCACCACCGCGGCCGCGGCAACAACCGCGAGGGCGACGAGGGCGAAGGACGCGCGGGTTCGTGTCATCGAAGACCTCAACCGGCCGGCCGCCTGAACCGGGGGGGCAGTCTAGCAGTTGGGAGGGAGCGGTCACAAACGCCCGTGTTGCCGGCGGCGCGCACCGGGGCCTCTGGTACACTGCCCCTGTGACTTCCGAACCGCGCCAGTACGCCGCCGCCGGCGTCGACATCGCCGCCCGCAGCAAGTTCGCCAAGGGCCTCCCGGGCATCCTCGCGAAGGCCCGCCGCCCCGAAGTCCTGAGCGACGCCGGTCCCTTTAGCGGCCTCTTCCGGCTCGGCGACAAGTACCGCGACCCGGTGCTCGCCGCCAGCGCCGACGGCATCGGGACGAAGGTCAAGTTCCAGCTGGCCGCGAACCGCCTCGACCTCTGTGGCCCCGACATCCTCGGCCACAGCGTCAACGACATCCTCACCTGTGGCGCCGAACCGCTCTTCTTCCTCGACTACATCGCCGGCAACGCCCTCACCAACGACCAGAAGTCGACCCTGGTCGAAGGCGTCGCCCGGGCCTGCGCCGACAACAACTGCGCCCTCCTCGGCGGGGAAACCGCGGACATGCCCGACCTCTATGCCCCGGGCGACTTCGACCTCGCGGGCTTCATCGTCGGCGTCGTCGAACGCGACCGAATCATCGACGGGTCGAAGATCCGCGAGGGCGACGTCCTTCTCGGGCTGCCCAGCACCGGCCTTCACACCAACGGCGCCTCGCTCGCGCGCAAGGTGCTCGGCATCTGCGACGGCGAGCCGGAAGACGAGACCGGCCGCCGCCTCGAAGAACGGCCCGCGCTCCTCGGTGGCCAGTCCGTCGGCGAGGCGCTGCTGGCGACGCACCGGCCCTACTACCGCGAGCTTTCGCCCGTGCTCGACCGGCTCCACGGCATCGCCCACATCACCGGTGGCGGCTACACGGAGAACGTCCCCCGCATCCTCCCGGAGGGCCTGGCCGCCGTCTTCGACACGCGCGCGTGGCCGGTGCTGCCCATCTTCACGCTCATCCAGCAGCGCGGCGAAGTGACGCCGGAAGAGATGTACGAAGTCTTCAACATGGGCATCGGCATCGTCGTCATGGTCGCGCCAGACGAGGCCGAAGCGGTGGAGGCCGCAATCCCCGAAGCGCTGCGGGTCGGCCGGATCGCCGAATCCCGGGGCAAGCGGGTGGAGTTGCGGGGGCTGTAACCCCGCCCACTCCCGGCCGCTTCCGCCGTGGTACGATCGGGCGCCCCACTCGTGGGCTCCTGGAGGTATCCGTTGGCTGCTGCCGTTTCTGTTGACCCCTTCGCAACTGCTGTCGACTTGCTGCGCGCGCTGCGTGAGAAGCAGGTCTCGGCCGTCGAGCTGCTCGACCTCTACATCGGCCGGGTCGAACGCTACGACACGGCCGTCAACGCCGTGGTCGAACGCGACTTCGACCGTGCCCGCGAGGCTGCACGCGAGGCAGACGCCGCTCGCGCCCGCGGCGACGACGGCCCGCTCCTCGGGCTGCCACTGACCCTGAAGGAGTCGGTCAACGTCGCCGGGCTGCGGACGACCGCAGGCAACGAGGAGTGGCGCGACGCCCGGGTCGACTTCGACGCCCCGGTGACGAGGGCGGTGAAGGCCGCCGGCGGTGTCATCTTCGGCAAGACGAACGTCCCGCCGATGCTCGCGGACTGGCAGTCGGACAACCCGAACTACGGCCGCACGAACAATCCCTGGGACCTTCGCCGTTCGCCCGGCGGCAGTTCCGGCGGCAGCGCGGCGGCTCTCGCGGCGGGCATGACCGGCCTCGAATGGGGCAGCGACATCGGCGGCTCGATCCGGGTGCCGGCCGCCTTCTGTGGTGTCTTCGGACACCGGCCGAGCGACAGCGCCGTCGCCCGCAGCGGCCAGATGCCGATGGTCCCGATGCCGAACCCGTCGACCGCGATGGGCGTCCAGGGGCCGCTCGCCCGCGGGGCCGAGGACCTCGAACTCTTCTTCGACCTCGCGGCCGGGCCGGACACCGGCGAAGACGTCGGCTGGAGGCTGGTCCTGCCCCCCGCGCGCGCCGATTCGCTCGCCGGCCTCCGGGTCGCGGTCCTTCCTTCTATAGAGTGGGTGGAGATCGACGCCGAAATCAGCGCCGCGATCGACGGTCTTGCCGCCAACCTCGCGAAGGCGGGGGCGAAGGTCGAGACGGCCGCGCCGGCGCTCTTCCGCGACTTTCGCGACCATCACCGCAAGTACATGACGCTGCTGAACGCGATCATGTCGGCCCGCACGCCGCGCGAGCAGCGGATGATCATCGCGGCGCCGGACCCACACGACGACGAGTTCACGAAGGCCACCCGCGCCGGGGTCATGCTCGAAGCCGCCGACTACATCGGCCTCTTCACGGAGCGCGAACTCTATCGCCAGAGCTACCGCGACTTCTTCCGCGACTGGGACATCCTGCTCGCGCCGATCACCATCGTGCCGTCGTTCGAACACCGCGGCCTCGGTTCGATGGCCCACTGGACGCTCGAAATCAACGGCCGGACGGTGCCCTACACGAGCCAGCTGGTGTACCCGGGGATCGCGACCTTCAGCGGCCAGCCCGCGACGGCGTTCCCCCTCGGGCTGACGAAGGCGGGCATGCCCATCGGGGCCCAGGCCATCGGCCCCTACCTCGAAGACCGGACGACGCTGCGATTCGCCCAGCTGGTCGAACGGGAGTTCGGCGGCTTCCAGCGCCCGCCCGGGTACGAGGACTGACGGTGGTAGCAGAGCCCGCGCGGTTGCGCATCGAAGCCGGGCCGGCGCGTCTTGTCGCCGTCCTCCGGGGTAGCGGTCCGCTCGTCGTGATGGTGCCGTCGCTGGGGCGGGGAGCCGGGGACTTCGACCTCCTGGGCGAAGCGCTCGCCGCCGCAGGCTTCCGGGCGGTCGCCATCGAACCGCGGGGCGCCGGCCGGAGCGAAGGCCCGATGGAGGGGCTCACGCTCCACGACTACGCCGCCGACCTGGCCGCAACGATCGAGGCTCTCCAGGACGGCCCGGCGCACGTCGTCGGCCACGCCTTCGGCAACCGCGTCGTCCGCTGCTTTGCCACTGATCGCCCGGACCTTGCGCGGAGCGTCACCCTCCTCGGCGCCGGCGGCAAGGTCCCGCCCGACGCCGAGGCCGCGGCGGCCCTGGGGCGCTGTTTCGAACCGGACGTCTCTTTCGAGGACCGGATGGCGGCCGCGGCCGTCGCCTTCTTCGCCCCCGGGAACGACCCGCGGCTGTGGAGCGACGGCTGGTACCCGGAGGTTGCGCGAGCGGAAGGCGCGGCCAGCCGGGTGACCCCGGCGGCGGGATGGTGGGACGGGGGCGTGGCGCCGATGCTCGTGGTCCAGGGCCTCCAGGACCGCATCGCCCCGCCTGCGAACGGCCGCGCCCTGAAGGAAGCCTTCCCCGCCCGGGTGACGCTGGTCGAGGTCGACCACGCCGGCCACGCGCTGCTGCCGGAGCAGCCGGCGGCGGTGGCGGAAGCGGTGGTGGGGTGGCTGCGGGGGCGGTAGGGGTGGAAAGAATCCTCGCCCGACGGAGTGTTGCTGAGCGCCTTTGACGCCGATCCTCAGGGCATGGGGCCAGAAGGGGAAGCCGCGTTTCGCCGTGTGCGTTGGATGCACGCAGGTGCGGCGCTCTTTGCGCTGTACCTGCCATTCAGTCTGGGGGTCCTGCAGGGTCGTCCGGGTCCCGATTGGCGGCCTTCCGCTGAGTGGATGTGGATGCTCCGCGTGACTCTGGCTGCGCTGTCTGTGGCGGGCATTGTCACCGTACGGTACGTGGTGGGTCATCCCCGGAGACAGCGGAGCAACCTCCAGGAATCAATCGCTTGGATCGCCCCTGGAGGAGGGCTCGCAGAGTCCAGCGCGATTCTCAGGCTGCTCTTCACCGAGGCGATCGCCGTCTACGGAGTGCTGCTGTTCACCCTCGGCGGTCACCTTGCCGATCTCCTCGGATTTAGCGGCGCTTCGCTCGCTGTGTTCGCGTGGTATGTCCCGACTCGGGCTCGCTGGAACCGCGAGCTTCAAGCGGGCAGGTCCGTGACATGAATCCGCAGGCCCTTGCGGGGCTTTCCCGGGCCGGCTCGGAGCTTGAGGCGGTCCCCTTGAGTGCCATGCGGGCGCAATGACGCGGCTTCACGTTCGACGAACAGGTCGCTCATACCGCACCATCAGGATTTCTTGCGGCTGAGTTCTATTGAAGAGTCGCAGAATGGGGTAGAGGAGGAGTTGAAGCGCGCCGCCGCCACCGGCCCACGGTACTTTCCCTGGCCTCGTTCGCTCCTCCACAATGATCCAGCCTGCGGACCACATCTTCTTCCGGCTGCGCTCGAATTCCTCCCGGCTGAAATAGTCTTTCCACTTTGATTCCAGCCCCGCACTCATCGTTCGTCCCAAACGCTATCTGGCCCACCTCGACCCGGCCCACCGGGCCTTGGCGAGCGGCCCGCCTACGGGGCGCCCAGCGCCGCTGCCGACCCTGCTGCACGAGCCAGCTCGGCGACGGTATGAAAGTATCGCCCATGCGTGCGGCGAATCTGGGCCTCGGACTCGCTCCCGAGGACAACGACCTCGATGTCCGGGTCGTCGCGCCAGCAGGCTTCCAACTGGAACCGGCGCTGCAAGGCTGCCTTCCGCTCGGAGTCAGCGAACGTCTCCGGGCCAAGAAGGATCTTGCCCTGCGCTCGACTGTAGACGATCACGAAGTACTGCACGTCAGCCAACCAGATCTTTCAGGCGATTGAGCGTTCTCGCGGCGGCGGCGAGACCGTCCCTCCGTGAGTCGGTAGGCCGCCTAAGTCAGGCGGTGTCGGCGGCGAATGTTGATGTCCAAGAGGTCAGGCTTTAGGGCTATCTTGGCGTCGAACAGAAGGCACTGCCCCACGCGCGTCGCGCAAAGGGGGTGCAAGAACACATCTGTAGAGAAACTCCATAGCACCATGGGATAGTTCAAGGGCTCGCCACAGTCGGAACAGAGCTGACCGGCTCTGGCAAGCGGCTCGTAGACGAAAACCTCCTGGACTCGCCGCGATTCTTCCTCGTCGGAATCAGCTTCGGGATCTTCCGGCCCGAGCGGTCCCCAGATGATCACGATTTCACTCCCGACCTGCAAGCGTTTACGCGACTCTAGCACCACGTGTTCGGCGTGCCTACCCTGAACGCATCGGCAGGCGCCCCAAACCTCGCCACAGTCTCCCTCTACGGGAACAAGCCATCGGCGGCCCGTAGGGCAGGGGCAGAACGACTCGAGTCCCCGCCGCCGCCGACCAGGCCGAGGATTTCGGGTGTCGCTGCGTCGTCGCGCCGCCGTCAGCCGGCGTTGGCCGCCGGACGGATTCTCCTGGTCGGGGTGCCCAGATTTGAACTGGGGGCCTCTTCGTCCCGAACGAAGCGCTCTGCCAGGCTGAGCTACACCCCGGGGAAGGCCTATCGTACCACGGGCGCTGCTAGCGGCTATGGATGCCGCGGTGGCGGCGGCTCGCCTCGCTGTTCCAGCCGGAAGGGGAGGTTCTCTTCGACCGGGCTCGCTTCGCCACCGGCGACGATGTGGACGCGGTAGCCCCCGAACGCGGGGAGCGCCACCGGGACGTTCGCCGCCATCTGCGCAAGCTGCGACGACCCCGGCGCGAGGCCAACCGGGCGCCCGACGTTCACCTGGCCGTCGATCCGGACGAACTCCTGGCCGTCGTCGTTCTCCACGGTCATCCGCACGGGCACGGGCTGGTTCGTCTCTTCCCAGCCAACCCGCACCCCGACGACGATCGCCAGGCGGATGGTCGCGGGCGCGGCGGGGGCGTACGACGTTGTCCAGCCGCCCCCCATCAGGTAGAGCTTGCCGGAGACGATCTCGGCGTGGTCGGCGAGGAGCGCGAACTGGATGTCCATCGCTCGATGGTAACAGGCGCCGGTCAGAAGCCGCCGACGAGGGGCATGATCGGATGGGCGTCGTGGCCGTGGGGCGCATCGATCGAGCGGATGGCGTCGGCGGTGTGTTCGAAGACGTTCTCCGGCCCCAGTGTCTTGATGATCCCGAAACGGTGGAGCGCCGGGTACACGTCGGGCTGGATCGCGGTCAGGATGATTCGCCCTCCGGACTTCTGGCGGTGTTCGATGATGCCTTCGAGCGTCAGCAGGCCAGAGGCGTCGACGTGGTGGACGTCCTTCATCCGGAGGATGAGGGGGTTGCGGCCGTGGCCGAGGAGTTCGAATTCGAAGGCCGCGGCGCTGTGGAAGGAGAGCATGCCCTGAGCCGTGAAGAAGGCGATGTCGGGCCGGTGGCGGATCATCTCGCTGAGGCTTTCCGAAACCTGCTGCACGCGGCCGGTCGCGTCCGGGAGCATCTCTTCGGCCGCGGGGATGGAGACGAGCCGCCGGATGAGCAGGACCGCCGAGATGATGACGCCGAACCCGATCGCGAAAGAGAGGTCGAAGAAGAGGGTGATGAGGATGGTCGCGACCAGTACCATGAGGTCTTCGCGTGGCGCCCGGCGCAAGAACCGCATGACTTCCGGCGCCTCGGAGATGTTCCAGGCGACGATGATGAGGATGGCGGCGAGCGTCGCCATCGGGATGTGGCCGGCGAGGCCGCCGAGGGCCAGCGTCAGCGTCAGCACGGTCGCAGCGTGGAAGACGCCGGTGAGACGCGAGTCGCCGCCGGCGCGGATGCCGGCCGCCGTCCGGGCGATGGCGGCGGTGGCGGGGATGCCGCCCATGATCGGCGAGACCAGGTTGGCGAACCCGAGACCGCGGAGTTCCCGGTCAGGGTCGTGGCGTTCGGGCTTCGTCGACATGCCGTCGGCGACGACCGCGCTCAAGAGCGACTCGATCGCCGCCAGGATCGCCACCGCGACGGCCGGCTGGACGAGGTCGAAGGCGAGGCTGGCGTCGAAGAAGTCGAGGGTCGGCTTCGGGAAGTCACGGGGGAGGTCGCCGTAGCGGCTGGCGACGGTGGGTGTGTCGACCCCGAACTGCCAGGCGATGGCCGTCATCACGACGACGGCGATCAGCGGCCCCGGGATGGCACGTAGCCGGGGCACTTTCGGCGTCGCGATGAGGAGGGCGAGCGACCCCGCGCCCACGAGCGGCGTCGACCAGCGGACAGTGTCGAGGTGGGTGAAGGTGTCCCAGGTCTTGGCGTGGAAGTGTTCGAGCGAGGGGTCAATGCCGCTGACGGCGAGGAAGTTGTTGAGTTGGCCGAACGCGATCGAAAGGGCGATGCCGGCGGTGAAGCCGACGATGACCATGCCGGGCATGTAGCGGATGAGGCGGCCGAAGCGGAAAACGCTCATCACGACGATGAGTCCGCCCGCCATCAGCCCGACGATTGGCAGCGCCTGGGGGCCATGGGCAAGGACCACGCCGGCGAGCAGCGGCACGAGCGCGGCCGTCGGGCCGGTGATGTTGTAGGGCGACCCGCCGAACACGGTCGCGATGCAGCCCGCGAAGACCGCCGTGTAGAGCCCCGCGATCGGGGGGACGCCCACCGCCACCGCGAGCGCAATCGACAGGGGCAGGGCGATGATCCCGACGACGACGCCGGCGATCGCGTTGCGGCGAAGGCCCGCGGGCGACGGCCAGGCAAGTGGCCCGATGGACAGCCAGTTGAGGACTGCGGACAAGGGCGCTCCAGTGCCGCCCTGGCGCCGGAGCGCATAGTTCGGGGGCGTCGAACCATATTCTCTGACCGGAAGGCGGGAGGGGACAGGGCGCGGACGGGTGCATCGACAGGATCGATGGCAGGAATCGAACGCACCACGTGCCCGGGTGTGCTCGCCGTGTCCTTCCCACAGTGCACCCGTAAGGGGTAGATTCAGGCTATGCCGTTGATCGGGCCGCCGGGCGAAAGAATCGGGTACGTCATCCACGAAGGGCCTCCCGGGGCGCCGCCGATCTTCCTTCTCCACGGTTTCACCGCCAGCGCCGCTTCGTTCTCCGGGAACATTGCCGGGCTGAGCAGGCACTTTCGGGTCGTCACCGTCGACCTCCTTGGGCACGGGGAATCGGATTCGCCCGAAGACGCCGCGCCCTACGCTCCCGGCCCCGCGATGGACCGGCTGGAGGCGCTCTTCGACCACCTTGGCTACGACCGCGTCCTCCTCTGTGGGCATTCGCTCGGTGGGGCACTGGCGTTGCGGTTCGCGATCGAACGGCCGGACCGGCTCGAAGGGCTGATCGTCATCAATTCGTCCTCGGCTTCGGGGACGCCGGCCTGGCGGGCGACCGTCGGCCCCCGGATGGCCGAGATGGGCGCCCGCGTCCGCGCCGAGGGCACTGACTTCCTCCGCCGGGGTTCGACCTACCCCGCTGCCAGCCGCCGCCTCCCTCCCCTCGCCCGCGACCAGCTCGCCGGCGACTTCGACCGCCTCGAATGGGCCGGCGTCGCTGGCACCGCGGAAGCCCTGATCCCGAACGTCAACGTCTTCGAACGCATCCCGGAACTGGCGGTGCCGACGCTGCTCGTCTTCGGCGACCGGGATGCCGACGTGATGAGCTTCGCCGAGGGCTTCATCGACGCCGTGCCTGAAGAGGTGCGCCGGGTGGTGACCATCCCCGGGGCCGGGCATGCGGCGAACCTCGAACGGCCGGACGTCTTCGACGCCGCGGTGGTGGGGTTCGCCCGGGAGATCGGCTACCTGCCTCCGGATGAGCCCGGGGGCGTGATCGGGAGTTTCCGGCGCTCGATGCTCGCGGTTGTCGGCGGGCTGCTGGTGGCGGGCGGGGTCGCGCTGGTGGCCGCGGCCTTCTTCCTCGGCGGCGACGACGGCAACGCGAGCGCTGCCCGCGAAGCGACCGCGACGGCCACTGCGACGGCTGTCCCCCCGACGCGGAGGCCGGTGAGCTCCGTTTCCCCCGTCTCGACCGTGGCGGGGGCGCAGGTCTCGGCGACGGCCTCGGCGGCGACCACGACCCCGGTGGCGACGTCTCGCCCCGCGGCCGCGCCCGCCGACACCCCGGCCGCAACCTCGACGACCGCGCCGCCCGCCCCGACTCCGACTGCGACGGCGACCCAGCCGCCGGCCGCGACGGCGACGCCCTCGGGTCCCTACGTGAAGCTGAGCGGGCCTTCGAGCGCGGCCGCGGGGGCGGTGATGATATTCTCGGCGTCCGCCTCGGCGCCGGCTCCGGCCGAGCTCCTGACCTACGACTGGAGCTTTTCGGCTGGCGGCGTGCGCAGTGGGGGCATCGTCCAGTCGGCGCTCCAGGTGAGGTTCGACACGCCTGACTGCTACACCGTCACCGTGACCGCGTATTTCACGGGAGGGGCGACGGCGACGGCTTCGCAGAACATCTCTGTCGGCGGGGCGAGTTGCGGCCTGGGCTGAGTCAGGGCCAGAGCCGGTAGACGGCCGCCGCGAACCCGCTTTCGTCCGCTGCCGGCGCGACCATCCCCGCCGCCGCCTTCACCTGGTCCGGGGCGCCGCCCATCGCCACCGCCATCCCGGCCACTTCGAACATCGGCACATCGACGTCGCTGTCGCCGAACGCGACCGCCTCGACCGGCGCGACCCCAAGCGCCCGGCAGAGCGCGCGCAGCCCGTGGCCCTTGTCGATGCCGAGCCCGGTGATCGTGAGGAGCGACTCGCCGTTGAAGAGCGTCGCCCGGTGCATCGAGACCCGGCCCTCCCAGGCGTCGAGTTCGGCGAGGAATGGCGCCCCGAGGGGGACGTTCGCGAGCACCGCCAGGACGCCGTCGAGCCCGGCGTCAGCCAGCCGCGTCGTGACGACGATGTCCGTCCGGCTGCTGGCCCAGGCGGGCATCTCGTTCTCGCGGCGATAGGTGCGGTCGCGGGTCGTGAGCGTCGCGGGCCAGCCGGCGCGGTCGCAGAGGCCGGCGATGAAGGCGGCGAAGTCGTGGGGCATCGCCGCCTGGTCGACCACCGTGCCGCCTTCGAGACGGACGTCGGCCCCGGCGCAGGCGATGGCGGCGGCGCCCACGTTCGCGGCTTCGAAGGGGCGCATGGCGGCGAAGTAGGGCCGGGCCGTGGCCGCGGCGACCACGACTCCGCGGCTGGCGAGGTGTCGGAGAGCGCCGGCGTTGGCGTCGCTGACCTTGCCGTCGGAGGCGATGAGGGTGCCGTCGAGGTCGATGGCGGCGAGGCGGAAAGGCATGGGCGTGGAACGTCCCGGGGGTAAAGTGACCGCTCACCGCGATGATACGGGCCGTGGCGGCCAGCCGCGCGGGGAAGTGTTCCCGCACCTGCCACCGGGACGAACTCGCACGGCCCGGCGGGTGCGCGCATGATGCGGGGAAGATGGCGGGCGCGATTGTAGGATGGTTCGTCGCGGTGCTGATGGGCATCGGGGCGGTGGCGAGTGTCGCGGCGGGCAGGTCGGAGGAAGCGGATATGCGGTTCCTCATGGGCGCGTGCGCGACCGTCCTGGCGGTTTGCTCGCTCGGAGTTGCTGCCGGATTGTTGTCCGGCTCCGGAAGTGTCGGATTCGATACCGCGGTAACTGCTGTGCCGGTGACCGCAGTGTCCGCCTATGGGGTCCTCCGCCGTTGAGCACGTTCGGGTCGCAAGCGCCGGCATCCACCCTGGCCGACGACCTGGACCGGATGCTGAGCTTCAGCCCCGGGACTCTAGCGGAGCTGGCGCGAGTTCGGGTCACTCTCGGGCTGTTCGTACCATGAGCGCGGACGTGTGGGCGAAGGGGAAGCATGACAGTAAGGTCGAGCAGTGACTGAGCAAGTCGTCGGAGTTGTGCTTGGAGCTCTGTCGATGGGGGTTGGCATTCTCTCGGCGCGCACGCGGGCCGTTCACTGGCTCGTCGGCGCTTGCGTCGTTGCGGGTCTCGGTTTGACTGCCTGGTATCTTTTCGAAAGGGATAGCGCGAGCGCGGCGGTCATCGTCCCGAGCGCGTATGTCCTTCTGTTCGGGCTAGGCTACAAGGGATCCACGCCCTGAGGTGGACCAAGGGCCGTACGGGGGTCTCGGGGTCACCGGCCCGCGGCGCTGTCGCCTATAATCGCGACACCACCCACCCCCACCCAGGAGTACCGCATGTGTTTCCCCGCTGACGCTGTCCCGCCGATCCAGCCCATCGAAGGCGCCGCCATCGACTCCGAGCTCGTTACCCTCACGTCGAAGGACGGCACGCCGTTCGCGGCTTTCGTTGCCCGCGCCGCGAAGGCCGGGGGCGCCGGGATGGTCATCCTCCCGGACGTCCGCGGGCTCTTCCACTTCTATGAGGAACTCGCGCTGCGCTTCGCCGAGGAAGGCATCACCGCGATCGCCTACGACTTCTTCGGGCGCACGGCGGGGGTCGGCCGTCGCGACGCCGACTTCCCCTTCATGGAGCACGTCCGCCAGACGAAGATGTCGCAGGTCGCCGAGGATACGGGTGCGGCGGTCGCGTACCTGCGTTCGGCGGCGGGCGGGAACTGCTCGTCGGTGTTCACCGTCGGGTTCTGCTATGGCGGTTCGAGTTCGTGGCTGCAGGCGGCGTCGGGCCATGGTCTGGCCGGTTCGATCGGCTTCTACGGCCGCCCGACGCCGAGCTTCGTTGACAACTCCCCCGGGCCGGCCGACCGCGCGAAGGAGATGACCTGCCCGATCCTGGCCCTCTTTGGCGGGGCCGACCAAGGGATCCCGCAGGAGGCGGTCGACATGTTCGAGGCGGCGCTGACGGCGGCGGGGGTGAAGCACGAGGTGGTGGTCTATCCCGGCGCGCCGCACAGCTTCTTCGACCGGGCGTATGAGCAGTATGCGGAAGCGAGTGCGGACGCATGGAAGCGATGTTTGGGTTTCGTCCGGGACAACGCGAGGTAGCGAGGCCCGGCGGCGCGGGTGGAGGCGGCGGGCCGGGAGGGGAGTGCCCGGTGGTTGAAAGCCGTGGGGGCGTGCCGACGCCGCTCCCTCGCGGTCGCGGTACGGATGGGCGGTGGGGGCTGACGCGAGGCGGGAGATGCAGGTGATGCGGCCAGGGTCGGCCGCGGCTACGGGGGGCGGCCGGCAGCCGAGAGCCGACAGCCGACAGCCGACAGCCGGTCAGTATTCGAGGTAGCTGGTGGAGGCCCAGCCGGTGAGGCCGCCGGGGGTGGTGACCCAGAGCCAGCGGATGCCGTCCTTGCTGGTTTCGACCCGGCGGCTGCTGTAGGTGAGCAGCGTGCCGCCGGGCACGCAGGTGAGGACCGAACCGGCGAGTTCGGGGAGGTTGCGGAGGTTGAGGCACTCCCCGGCGCCGAGGGTGACTCTCGCGAAGGGGCCTTTCGCGGCGCCGATCGGGAAGGGGCCGCCGGCCTTGCCGCCGAGGAACCGGACGAAATCGGCGATGGGCGAGACGGTGCCGGTGCCGAAGTCGATGATCGCGGGCACGCCGCGGAACCACTTTTCGGGGGCCGTGACCGGGTACCGGGACGCTTCGAAGCCGGCCCGGCCGATAGCGATGGTCTCGCTCAGCCACTCGGTCACGATGAGATCAGAGAGGCCGTCCTCCTCGGTGAAGCTGTAGGCGGCCCGGAACTTGCCGTCGCGCACGTTGAGGAGGCCGAGGTAGCCCGCGCGGGCGGCGTCCGTCCACGGAACGTGGAGTTCGAGCCCCGTGGAGTGGGGGACCAGCCGCATCTCCCAGGTTCGGACCTGCGCCCCGGCCGAAAGCGGGATGCTTGTGAAGACGGCGCCGGAACCGTCGAGGTTCCAGAGCGTGCGCGCATCCTTCCCCAGCGCGATGAGCACCAGCTTGCCCTCGATGGTGGCCGCCATGATCGGAGCCCCGGCCGCGACAACGGAGGCGGGGAAGCTCACCGTCTGTTGGGGCGCCGTGAGTGGGAGCGTGGCCGTGGATGCGAAGTCGCCCGGCTTCACGCCGCGGACAACGACGCCATCGCCGGAGACCGCGACAACCGTGTCCCAGCCGCCCTCCTTGACGGTTCCAACTTCCGTCCAGCTCACGCCGCCGTCGTCCGAGCGGACGATCGTTACCGGTTGAAGTTCGCCGTAACAGAACCCGTGGCAGAGGGCCACCGCAAGTTGGCGGGCGCCCGGCCCGCTCCTGGCCCCGGTCACGGCGCGGGTTGAGGGGTCGGTGACCGTGAAGTCGGAAACGATGAGGTCGTCCGTCCGCATGGCCCCCGAGGGGTCGGCATAGTAGCGGCGGAGGGCCGCGCTCGGGCCTTCCCAGGTGCCATCGATGGCGTAGAGGGCGACGCCCGCGGGGAAGGGCACGGGCTCACCGGCCCGAAGCCTGATCGGTTGGATGCCCGGGATGCTCGCATCCGGCGTGGCCGTCGCGGTGGGGGACGCGGTCGCCGGTGCGGTGGCGGTCGCCGATGGCTCGGCGGTCGCGCTCGCGGTGGTGGTCGGGGGCGCGCTCGTTTTTCCCCCGCAGGCGGAGACGAGGACGAGGACGGCAACGCTGCCGAGAGCGAGGACGCGTGCTGGCACGTTCATCTCACCTACAGGACGCCGCGAGAGCGATGGTGGTTCCCCTCTCGGCGCATGCGGCCATCTCAGTATTCAAGGTAGCTGGTGGAGGCCCAGCCGGTGAGGCCCGCGGCCGTGGTGACCTCCAGCCACTGGAGGCCGTCGGGGCTGGTCTCGGCCTGGCGGGTGCGGAAGGTGTAGAGCGTCCCGCCGGCAACGCAGGCGAGGATTCGGCCGGTGAGCGCCGGTGCGTCGCGAAGGTTGAGGCACTCGCCGGCGCCGAGGACGACCCTCGCAAACGATCCGCGCTGGACCGCCACGACGTAATTGCTGCTCCACTCGTAGGGCGCGGAAAGGGGGCCGTAGGTTTCGATGGGCGTCACTTCGCCCGTGTTGATGTCGACCAAGGCCGGGAAGCTGAAGGGGTACCCGAGGAACTGCCCGCCGGTCATCGGATAGTCCGGTTCCTTCGCCAGGATCGCGGCCCGAAGGTCCTGGTAGGCGATGGTGACGTTCGCAACGGCGGTGTGGTCGTTGAACCAGGCCCGGAAGTTGACGAGCGTCGCGTAGGCGATCGGCGTGCGCCAGAGGGCGGCGAGTTTGCCTTCGCGGTAAACGGCCACGACCTGGCGAGGGTCACTGCCGGGGCGGATTGGGGTGACCAACATCGTCCCGGTGGCAGGATTGCCGCCAAGCCAGCCGACGCCGTATTGGGGGTCCGTGAGGCCGGTCAGGGTAGTGCTCAGCGCAACCAGCCCGTCGCTCGTAAGGAACCCTGTCTTGTTGGCGTCGCGCCAGAGCAGGCGGCGGTCATAGGAGAAGACACGCAGCGGGTCTTCAGCCCCGGCCGGCGGCTCCATGAGCTGGCCGCCTGGATACCGGAGGAGCGCGGACGGCGGCACGTCCCCGGCCAGCGACGGCCGCGAAAGGACATACCCGGTGGCGATGATCCCGGCGAGACCGAGCGGTTCCTCGAAGGCATGGACTTCGCTCCAGGTCACGCCGCCATCGGTCGAATGAACGAGCGTGGAGCGGGCCTCGGGCGCTGGCGGAAGCGTCCCCCCGCAGGTCCCGGCCGAGACGCAGACCATCGCCGCCATCTCGGTGAAATCCCCGGTGAAGGCCGTTGAGTCGATACTGGAGCCCGCCGGCGCGCGGAACACCTCTTCGACGCGGACCATCCCCGAGGCGTCGCGGTAGACCCGTTCGAGGTAGCCAGTCGGCCCCGGGCGGCCCCACGAGCCCTTTTCGATGATGAGGGCAAGCGCTCCTGGCATCGGTTGTGGCGGGAGCAGGGTCCATTCGCGGATGGGGATGCCGCCCGGGCCGGCGGGCGTGGTCGTGGCGGTGGGCGACGCCGTTACCGATGCGGTGGCGGTCGCCGATGGCTCGCCTGTCGCGCTCGCGGTGGGGGTCGCGGGTGCGCTCGGCTTTCCCCCGCAGGCCGAGAGGAGGACGAGGACGGCAACGCTGCCGAGTGCCAGGACGCGTGCTGGCGTAGTCATCTCACTTACAGGACGCCGCAACGACCAGAGTAGTTCCCCGGCGCGCCGTCCGCGCGGGCCACACTGAGGGCTTTACCGGGAGGGCGGTAGAATAGAGAACGGGATAGGAGGTATCCACCAGTTTCTATGAACACCCTCAAGACCACCATGTTGCTCGCCACCCTCACGGGCATCCTCGTGGCTATCGGCGGCCTCGTCGGCGGCATCGGCGGGATGGCCGTCTTCCTCGTCTTCGCGGGCGTGATGAACTTCGTCGCCTACTGGTTCAGCGACAAGATGGCGCTGCGGATGGCGGGCGCCCACGAAGTCACGGAAGCGGAAGAGCCGGCCCTCCACGCGATGGTGCGCGAAGTCGCGGCGCGTTCGAAGATGCCGATGCCGAAGGTCTACGTGATCCAGACGGATTCGCCGAACGCCTTCGCGACGGGCCGCAACCCGAATCACGCCGTCGTGGCGGTGACCACAGGCATCCGCCGGATCCTCACGGACCGCGAACTCCGGGGGGTGATCGGCCACGAAATGGGCCACGTCCGCAACCGCGACATCCTCACCAGCTCGATCGTCGCGACGGTCGCGGGCGCGATTTCGATGATCGCCCAGGTGATGATGTGGAGCAGCATCTTCGGCCGGCGGGACGAGAACCAGAACCCCCTGCTGATGCTTGTCGCCATCCTGATCGCGCCGATCGCGGCGACGCTCATCCAGCTCGGGATCAGCCGCCAGCGCGAATACGCCGCCGACAAGACGGGCGCGGACGTCACCGGCGACCCGGAAGCCCTCGCCAGCGCGCTCGAGAAGCTCCACCGGGGCGTCGCCCAGCGGCCGATGCAGTCGACGCCGGCGCAGGAGTCGGTCTCGGCGCTCTACATCGTCCACCCGTTCGCGGGTGGCGGGATGACCAACCTTTTCAGCACCCACCCGCCGCTGGAGGAACGGATCCGGCGGTTGCGGGGGTAGGCCCCTCACCCCCCGGCCCCCTCTCCACCCTTCGGTGGAGAGGGGGAGTAGAGGTTTCCCGCTTCGTGGGAAATGCGATCCAGTGCGCGCAAAGAGAGGCCGGGGGGGTGAACTCCCGGCCTCTTTCGTTGTGGCCCCTCACCCCCCGGCCCCCTCTCCACCCTTCGGTGGAGAGGGGGAGGTAGAGGTTTCCCACTTCGTGGGGGAGACGATTGAGGGCACACAAAAGAGAGGCCGGGGGATGAACTCCCGGCCTCTTTCGTTGTGCCTCGGGCGCCGCCGTTTAGCTGCGGGAGCCGCCAGTCATGATCCGGAGGACGAACATGAAGAGGTTCACGATGTCGAGGTAGATGCCGAGGGTGATGACGACGGCGTTGCCCATCGTGTCCTGGGCGTGCTTCGCGCGGTT
Organism: Chloroflexota bacterium; assembly: GCA_016234445.1. Lineage (GTDB taxonomy): Bacteria > Chloroflexota > Dehalococcoidia > Tepidiformales > Tepidiformaceae. The sequence continues at coordinate 23,492 of JACRBT010000020.1, forward strand.
GACGTCGAGCACGAGGAGGGCGCTGAAGAGCATGGCCCCGAACCAGCTGATGACGCCGTACATCACGGAGCCGCCGACGAAGATGTTCGCGATCATCGCCGCGAGGAGGCCCAGGAGGGCGACGAAGAGGATGGGGCGGAGGCCGCTCAGGTCCTGCTTGACGACGAGCGCGAACCCGGAGAGACCGGCGGTCATGACGCCCGTCACGGCGGCGGCCTGGATGACGACGCCGCCGAAGCCGTCGTTGGTGTAGCGGGCGATGACGGGTCCGAGGGTAAGGCCCGAGACGAAGGCGAAGGCGTAGAGGAGGACGATGTTGACGCCCTCGCGCTCGCGCAGCCCCTGGACGGCGAAGATGAGCCCGAGTTCGACGATGAAGAGCGGCAGCATCCAGGCGGGGTCGAGGCGGTAGCCAACGAAGCCGCCGACGGCCGCGAAGGCGAGGGAGAAGGCGAGCAGCCCGAAAACCTTGCCCAGCAGCCCGACGGCAAGCCGTCCTTCGACGGCGATGGGCGTGGCGCGTTCGGATGGAAATTGCGACATGGGTGACTCCTGTGCGGCCGGCAAAGGGTGCGCCGCCGCCTGATCATCGTACCACGCGGGGGGAGGGCCGCCGGTCAAGGGGCCGTCCGCGGGGCGAATCGAACAATGTGACGGCCGTCATACCGGGAAGGTGTGCGAGCGCCCATTCTCTCCCGGAAACTCTAGTTCCCAGAGAGGTGGCTTTGCCATGGCTATGATCCACGGCGGCGAGATGGTCGTCCGCGCACTCGAACAGCAGGGCATCCGCGAGGTGTTCGCACTCTCCGGCGGCCACATCGACCCGATCTTCCAGGCCTGTTTCGAACACAACATCCGCGTCATCGACACGCGCCACGAAGCCGCCGCCGCGCACATGGCCGACGGCTACGCGCGCACCACCGGCAAGCCGGGCGTGGCGATTGTCACCGCCGGGCCGGGGGTCACCAACGCGGTCACGGGCGTGGCCAACGCCTGGATGGACGCTGTCCCGATGATTTGCATCGGCGGCCGCAGCCCGCTTTCGGACGAAGACCGTCTTTCGCTCCAGACGATGAACCAGATCGCGCTGATGGCGCCGATCACCAAGTTCGCGCGGACCGTCTACCAGCCGCACCGCATCCCCGAATACATCGCCGCGGCCTGGCGCCACGCCGTCTCCGGCCGCCCGGGGCCAGTCTTCCTCGACATCCCGATCGACGTGATCTACTCGCCGACGGAGGAAGACCGGGTGCCGCAGTACCAGCACTTCGCCCCCGAAGGCCGTCCCGCCGCGAGCGCCGAGTCGGTCGACCGCGCCCTCGACGCCCTTGCGGCAGCCGAACGGCCGGTCATCTTCGCCGGCGGCGGGGTCGCGTTCTCCGGCGCGCAGGACGAACTGCGGGAGTTCGCGGCGCTGTCGCGGATCCCGGTGTTCGCAAATTCGAAGGCCCGCGGCGCCGTCTCGGAGGCCACGGACCTCGGCTACGGCAGCTTCGGACTCGCGATGCACCCGGTAGCCACGGGCGCGGCCGGCGGCCAGCCTGACGTCATCGTGATGCTCGGCGCGCGCGTCGGCATGTTCACGGGCTCGTCCGGGGGGATCGGGACGCCCAGCTTGCTGCCCCCCGCGGCCACCCTCATCCAGGTCGACATCGAACCCGAAGAGATCGGGCGCATCCGCGACGTCGACGTGGCCCTCGTCGGCGACATCCGCGAGACGCTCCGGGTCTTCATCCAGCGGGCGCGCGGCCGCCAGTTCAAGGACCATGAGCGCTGGATCGCCGGGCTCACCGCCGCCAAAGCGTTCCACCGCGGGATGTTCGACGAAGCGATGGCCGTGCCCGGGCGCATCGGCATCCACCAGGCGCGGCTCACCCGCGAAATCGCCAACGTCCTCGACGGCGACTCGATCCTGGCGGTGGACGGCGGCGAGACCTCGCAGTGGATGGGCGACCAGGCGATCGTGGAGAACGCCGGGCACTACATGAGCCACGGCTACCTCGGCTGCCTTGGCGTCGGCATCCCCTTTGGGCTCGCGGCGAAGGTCGCCAATCCCGGCAAGAAGGTGCTGACGATCATCGGCGACGGTTCGGCCGGCCTGAACATCGCCGAGATCGACACGGCCGTCCGCCACAACATCGCGCTGGTGACGGTCGTCAACAACGACCAGGGCTGGGGGATGATCCGGCACGGCCAGCTCGCGCGCTACGAACGCACCGTCGGCGCCGAACTCGGGCCCGTCCGCTACGACCTCGTCGGGGCCGGTTTCGGCGCCCACTCGGAGCTCGTGACCGACCCGGAGGAGGTGCGCCCGGCCCTCGAACGCGCCTTCGCCAGCGGCAAGCCCGCTGTCCTGAACGTGATGACCGACCCGACGCAGCCCTATCGCCTGCCCGGCGCGCCGAAGCAGGCCGCCCGCCCGAAGGCGGAGGACGAGCACGCGAAGGGCGAGGTCGAAGTGCCCTACTACGGGAAGCGGAAGGCGGCCGCCACCCGCTGATTCGGGCCACACGCCAGCTGCCTTCGCGCGCCTGCCCGCTCCCGGCGCGCGAAGGCTGGGCGACCGGTAGACTTGGCGCCCATGTCCTATAAGTGGCGCGCCCTCATCGCCGTGTGCTTCGGCAGCTACATGGCGACCATGGACGTGAGCATCGTCAACGTCGCCCTGCCCACGCTTTCGAAGGAGTTCGACCGTTCCCCGGACGTGGTCGTCTGGGCGACGCTCGTCTCGAACCTCGTCGTAACGGGGCTGACGCTGACCGCCGGGCGGCTGGGCGACCTCTTCGGGCGGAAGCGGGTCTACATCCTTGGCTGGGTCATCTTCACCACGGGCATGGGGGTCGCCGGGTTCGCCCAGACCATCGCCCAGCTGATCGGTTTCCGGTTCTTCCAGGCGATCGGCGTCTCGCTGGCGCTGGGAAACGGCAACGCGATCGTCGCCGACGCCTTCCCCGAACACGAACGCGGGATGGCGCTCGGGACGACGGGGTCGGTGGTCGGCGCGGGGCTGATGACGGGGCCGATCCTCGGCGGATTCCTCCTCAGCGGCTTCGGCTGGGAGTCCATCTTCTGGATGCGGGTGCCCGTCGGACTCCTGGCGATGGCGATGGCGTTCATCCTCATCCATCCCAGCCAGGCCCTGCCGGGCGGCCAGCGAAAGGTCGACGTGCCCGGCGCGGCGGCCCTCTTCGCGACCCTGAGCACGCTCGTCCTTGCGGTGAACCGCGGCCAGAAGTGGGGCTGGGGCTCGCCGACGATCCTCGGCCTGTTCGCGATCGCGGCCGTCTCGCTGGCAGCCTTCCTCTGGGTCGAATCGCGCTCCGCCAGCCCGGTGCTGTCGCTACCGCTGTTCAAGAAGCGGGCATTCACGATCCCGGTGCTAAGCCTCGTGTTGAACTTCTCCGGTCAGGCGGCGGTGACCTTCCTGATGCCCTTCTATCTCATCAACGCGCGGGGCTATGGCAGCGGGCACGCGGGGCTGATCATCGCGACGGTGCCGGCGATGATGCTCCTGCTGTCGCCCTTCAGCGGCCGGATCGCGGACCGTTCAGGCTTCCGCCACCAGCCGACACTGGGGCTGGCGATCGTCTGCGTGGGGCTGCTGTCGTTGGCGACGCTCTCCAGCGACACCCCGACCTACCTGGTGGTGCCGCGGCTGGCGCTGGTGGGGATCGGCGCCGCCATCTTCCAGTCGCCGAACAGCGCGACGATCATGGGCGCGGTGCCGCGGACGATGCTGGGCACGGCCGCCGCCGCGGTCGCGACGTCGCGGAACATCGGGAACGCGGCGGGCCTCGCGCTGGCGAGCACGATCCTGGTGGCGGTGGCCGAGTCGTCCGCGGGGTTCAGCGCCGTCCGCGCCGACAGGCTGCCGCCGGGGGCGCTGCTCGACGGCGTGCAGGTGGCGTTCCTCGCGGCGGCGGCGTTCTCGTCGCTGGCAATCGTGGCGTCGCTGTTTCGGGGGCGGCGGGAGTAGGGGACTGGGGGCTGGCGCGGGGGCTGCCGTAGGGGAGAGACGACGCCGCTCCCTGGCGGTCGCGGTACGGATGGCGAGCGGGCTGGCGCAGCGACAGCCGTAGGGGAGCAACGACGCCGCTCCCTGGCGGTCGCGGTGCGGATGGAAGCGCGGCGGGCAGGTCGCCGTGCCACGACTGTGAAGGAGTGGCCCTCCGCGTGCCCGCCATGCGTCGGCGGCGGCCCGGGGGCTGGCGGACCGAACGCTGTAGGGGAGCACCGACGCCGCTCCGTGCCCGTCGCGGTGCGGATGGAAGCGGCGGGCTGGCGCGCAGACTGCCGTAGGGGAGCGACGACGCCGCTCCCTCGCGGTCGCGGTACGGATGGAGCGCGGCCCGACAGCCGACAGCCGACAGCCGACAGCCACCAGCCACCACTAACAGCTAACAGCTAACAGCTAACAGCTAACAGCTAACGGCTACACAATCTCCGGCAGGCCTTCGCGGTAGCGGCGCCATTCGAGCACCTGGTTCACCGTCCGCGCCGCCCGGGCGACGCTCGGGTAGGCGCCGATGCCCTCCTTGTAGGCGGCTTCGAAGAAGGATTCGGTCGACATGCCCATGCGGCGGGCCATCCGGCCGCTCCGGACGATGCCGACCACCGGGGTGCCGGTTTCGTCTTCGAGGGCGCGCATCTGGCGGGCGGCTTTCTGGGCCATCTCCTCCTGGGCCTTCGATCGCTCCTCGCGGTCGGGCTGGGCGTCCGGGCTGCCCTGGTTCCTGGAGGGCCGGTACATCGGGCCCATGAAGACCATGTCGATCCCCTCGGCGCGGGCCACGATCCGGAGCATGTCCTCCATCCGCTCCTCGGGCGGGTTGGCGTCGATCGGGTTGTTCACGCTGCTGCCCGCGACGGGGATGAACTCGCGCATCTGGCGGACCGCCTCAGCCGGCATCCGCGGCACGGTCAGGCCTTCCCGGTCGATGGCGTCGGAGGAGAGCACGGCAAAGCCGCCACCGCCGCCACCGATGAGGGCGACGCCCCGGCCGGTGATGCGCCGGGTGTTGGTCGAAGCCGCGACGACGAGGTCGTGCAGTTCCTCCATCGTCTCGGCGCGGATGGCGCCGCTCTGGCGGCAGACGGCGTCGAAGATCGCGGCGGACCCGGCGAGCGATCCCGTGTGCGAATGGGCGGCGCGCGTCCCCGACTGGGTGAGCCCGCCCTTGAGGATGATGGTCCGCTTCACGCGGGCGCAGCGCTTGAGCGCCTCGTAGAACGCCCGGCCTTCCTGGACGCCTTCGATGTAGGCGGTGACGACGTCTGTCTCGGGGTCGGTCGCGGCGTAGTCGAGGAAGTCGTGGGCGCGGAGGTCGGCGCCGTTGCCGTAGGAGACGACCTTCGAGAAGCGGACGCCGCGTCCCGTCAGTTCGCCGACGATTTCGCCCGCGTTCGCCCCGGACTGGGAGAGGAGGAAGACGTTCCCGGGCTCCATGGAGAAGCCCTCCATGAAGGCGAGGCGGCTGGAGGGGACGTAGAGGCCCATGCAGTTGGGGCCGATGGCGCGGATCCCGGCGGCGCGGAGCTTCGCGATCATCTCGCGTTCGACCGCCGCCAGCCGTTCGTCGCCGGTTTCGCCGAAGCCGGCGGTGAAGAAGTGGATCGAGCGCACCTTCTTGGCGATGCACTGGTCGACCAGTTGGGGGGCGACGGCTGCGGGCACCTGGGAGATGACGTGGTCGACGGGGTCCGGCGTGTCGAGCAAGGACGGGTAGCATTTGACCCCGTCGATCTCGTCGACCTTCGGGTTCACGGGGTAGAGGTTGCCAAGCTCGTGGTAGCCGGCTTCGCGGAGCGACTGGTAGAAGCTCCCGAAGGCGTCTTTGCGGCTGGAGCGGACGCCGATGACGGCGACGGCGCGGGGGTGGAAGATCGGGTCAAGGGGATGCTCGGGCACGGCGCCTCACAGCCAGGCGCCGCAACGCGCGGGCGTCCTGGGGTTGGGATGGTAGTGGCCTGATTGTAGCGCGAAGCGGGGAGGAGGGGGCGGGGGGAACCCGCCACTCTGCGACGGACTACACTGGTAGCATGCCCGACCACGTTTACGCTGACGACTCCAGGGTTGCGCACCCATCACGACCGGGGATGGGTCCGCTCGTGTGCGCCGGCGGAATCTATGTTCCTCACGCTCGCGTGCAACAGTTAGAGAGCCGCATAGACCAACTCGCTCTGCGCGTGGGTTTCCCGCCCGGCGAGGAGTTCAAGTGGTCGCCACCTCGCAGCTCGTGGATGCGGGAGCATCTCAAAGACCAAGACCGGGAGCGGTTCTTCCTTGCGGTGCTCGGTGAGTGCGCGCGATGCGATGTCACAGTGATCGCCTGTGTGAATGACACGACCATGAAAACCGCGACGGGGGCGACCACACATGACATGGACGTGACAACCCTGTTCCTTGAGCGAGCGGACTGGTGCGCCAGCGCGGGGGCAGGGGCAACGGTGGTCTTCGATAGACCCGGAAGCGACGAGGCGAAGTTCCTCGATGCCTGCGCTTCTACGCTTCGCGACGGAACCCACTTCAGGAAGTTCACCTCCCTGATGCCGGCGCCTCTCACGGCGGACTCGCATCGACAACGACTCCTTCAGGTCGCGGACCTCGTCACCTCCTGCACCGCTAGCGCGGTCGGCGGCGAAGACCGGTTCGCTCCGACCATATTTGCCGGGATCCGACCGCTGCTTCGGAAGGAGGGTGGTCGTTCGGGCGGCGTGGGGCTAAAGATTCATCCCGATTTTCGTTACGCGAACCTCTACTATTGGCTGCTCGGCGAAGACACCTGGTGGAAGGGCAGCCTCGGCATTCCCCTCCCCCGCCGCCGACTCTGGTACGCCGACGATGGCATGAAGCCCTGACCGCGAGGGAGTCGCTCAAACATTGAACGCAGGTGGCGGTTCTCGGGGGCAGGTTCAACCGCTCGTCAGGTCTCGCGCCCGGAAGAACGGGTCTCCGGTCTGAGCCGCGTGGCTCCTCTTTCGCCGGAGAAGCGTGACAAAGTCAACGAGGCCCTCCAGGACTGCGGCAAGGTCCTCGCCGTCCATCAGGATGACGAGGAGCTTGCCCGAAGAGAACGCCTTCAGCCCGGGCTCGGCAAATCCGTTGAGAGAGACGAAGAGCCCAAGGGTGTTTTCGAGCTTCCGCTCGACCTTGCGCGAGAATGCGTCCAGGTCTGCCGCCCCCGTCGGGTCCTTCTCCCATTTCGCCTCTAGTAGAAAGTCGTTGTTGTCCAGCACGAACGCGCCGTCAATCTGTTCCCCCATGTTCCGGAATGACCCACGTGACTGAAGGTCATGTACGGTAAACAAGTCGGTGAGGAATCGTTCGAATTGGATGCCACGCTCAGAGTGGTCGGGGTTCGTGGCGAGTCTGGCGAAGTCTGCGCGCAGCCGGGGGAGGTCTGCATTGCCCGCCGGGGCCCGCCTCGTGGCCTGACGGTTCGGGGCCCCACCACGGGCTGGCTCTTGTCCGGTGACAGCCGCCCTCAGGGCTTCAATCGCGGAACGGGCTTCCTCCACCAAGTGGGTGCCGCCGTTGAGCTGGCGCAGATGATCCAGATTTGGCAGGTCAAGGAGGGCCTTAGTCAGGTGTCTAAGTGGCCCGACCCCCTGATCGCCCCGACCTATCAGGGAGTCGACGACCCCCGACGCGATTGTCGACTTGTAAGCGGTGGTCCAGTCGTACGGCTCCAACAACTCCCGACCCACCCCTGCCGATCTCAAGAAGGTCCGAAGGTCACCTTTGTACCAGTACACCCTCGCAAGAGCGCGTTTCAGCAAGACGACCGCGTGGGGCGGAAACGTGGGTTCCATGAACGATTCGACTCTATCCGGCTTGGCCACCATTAGCCAGAGGGTGGCGTTCGGGCCAACCGCTTCCTCACGGGCGCGGCACGGCCACCGGGGGGATGGGAGCACCAACGCCGCTCCGTGCCCTTCGCGGTACGGATGGCGCCCGGCGCGACGCGCCCCCTCAGTTCCAGGCGGCGGTGACGGCGACGGTGGCGGTGGTGCTGAAGTCTTCGGCGGCGCGGTAGGCCCACCACGTCGCGGTCCGCTGGATGGGGCCGACAATCACGGAACGGTCGGAGCAGCGGTAGGTGACGCGGTCGCCGTCTTCGTCGAAGGGGTCTTCCTGGACCAGGGTGCAGGTGGCGCCGCCTTCGAGCAGGAGGAACCAGGCGGCCATGCCCGGCCTCCGCCGCTCGCCCTCGGGGAGCTGTTCAACGCGGACGGCGAACCCGCCCCCTTCCTCTGTCGGGGTCGCCCCGCAGACGGCGACCGGCACGAGCGGGTCGGGGACGAAGCAGGGGTCGTACGACTCGCCGTCGACGGTGCAGGCAACGGCGCCTTCGCGGCGGAGGAGCGCGGAAGGCTCATCGCAGGAACCGGCAACCTCGGGGAGCCCCTCGGCGGTCGGTTCGAAGCGGAGGACGACGGTCGGCGAGTTGTCGGTTACCTCGGCCGGCGCGTAGTCGGGGAGGACGAGGCCGTAGACCGCCATCCCGATCCGGGCCGAAACGCCCTCCACCGTCTCGGCGGCGTACTCGAAGGTGTCCTGGTTCCGGGTCATCACGACGAGGACCAGGGGCTCGGGCAAGCCGCCGAGGCTGACGGCGGCGCTGACCACCCGCCAGCCGGTGAGGGCGGGGTACCAGCCGTTCTTGAGCGCGACGACGCCGGGTTCGCGGCCGTCCGGGAAGGCCGCCGTCGTCCCCCAGCGCTGCCCTTCGATGACCCCGGCCATGAGCTCCAGGGCGAGGGCGCGCATCGGCTCGTCGAGGATGGCGCCGACGGCGAGCATGCCAAGGAGGCGGGCGAATCCCTCCGGGGTCGCGGTCGTGTCGCCCCAGCCGGCGCCCGGGGGGAAGGTGAACCCGCGGACGTCGATCGAGTCGAGGAAGCCTTCGACAGCGTCGCCGCCGCCGACCTCGAGCCAGAGTTCGTAGCCGGCATCGTTGTCGCTGTAGCCGATCATGCTTTCCAGGAGCCAGCGCTGGTCCTCGGTGAGCTCGGCGCCGGCGTCGATCGCCTGCTGCATCAGGGTGAGCATGATCGGGACCTTGACCATGCTGGCGAGGGCAAAGGGCTGCTGGGCGTTTTCGACGTAGGCCTTGCCGCGGCCGGGGAGGATGGCCGCCACGCCCCACTGCGGCGCCCGGCCGCCGAGAAACGCGGAGGCATCGGCGGAGAGCTCGGCGAGGGGCGCGACCGAGACGGCGACGCTTTCGGACAACCGGAGCCGCGGCGAGCCCGGTGGGCGTGGTTCGCCGACCACCGCCGGGGACTGCTCTTCGGCCGGCGGCGTTGCGGTTGCCTCGCGGATGACGACGCCGGCCGCCGGGGACTCGTCGTTGCGGCAGCCCGTCGCGGCGAACGCGGCGGCAACGGCCATGGCGACCAGGACCGGCGCTGTCAGCCGCGGAGCCGTCCTTGCCTGGGTCGCCATGGCCCTCCTGCCCGGCCCGGTGCTATTTCTTCGGGTCGGGGGTGATGCGCAGGTAGGGCTTCACCTGGCGGTAGCCCTTCGGGAAGAGCTTATCCGCTTCTTCGTTCTTGATCGCCGGGAGCACGACGACGTCGTCACCGGACTCCCAGTTCACCGGGGTGGCGACGCGGTAGTCGTCGGTCAGCTGGAGGGAGTCGATGACGCGCAGGATCTCGTCGAAGTTGCGGCCGGTCGAAGCCGGGTAGGTGAGCGTCAGGCGGATGTTGCCCTTGGGGTCGACGATGAAGACCGAGCGGACGGTGGTGGTGCCGGGGGCGTCGTCCTGGAGCATGTCGTAGAGCTTGGCCACCTTGCGGTCGCCGTCGGCCAGGAGGGGGTAGTTGAGGGCGTGGCCCTGGGTCTCGGCGATGTCGCCGACCCACCTGACGTGGGATTCGAGGGGGTCGACGCTGAGGCCGATTGGCTTGACGTTTCGCCTGTCGAATTCGGGCTTGAGCTTCGCGACCATGCCCAGTTCGGTGGTGCAGACGGGCGTGAAGTCGGCCGGGTGGGAAAAGAGGATCGCCCAGCTGTTGCCCTTCCATTCGCTGAAGTGGATGGGGCCCTCGGTGGAGTCCTGGGTGAAGTCGGGTGCGGGATCGCCAAGTCGAAGCGTCATCGTGGGTGTGTCCTCCGTAGACGTGGAAGGATGCCGGAACGCGCGACCGGCGGTCAAGCAAGGAACGAGTGATGAGTGCTGAGTGCTGAGTGCTGAGTGGTGAGGGCTGAGGACTGGGGGGCTGAGGGCTCCAGACTCGGGACTTAGGACTCGGGACTCGGGACTTGGGACTGAGCACTGAGAACTGAGCACTCAGCACTCGCTGGGCTGCTATAGTCCGTGGAACTTTCGGGCACGGGGGCAAGACCGCGCATGGAGCTTGACGGAAAGTTCCTCGACAGCCGGCGTGAAGTGCCGGATCCGCCGGCGGATGCCCTGATCGCCTCGGTGTTCGAAGCCGACCCTTCGGCGACGTCGCTCGACCTGATCCGCGAGCTCGTCCGTACTGGGGCCACCAGCCACCCCGAACTCCAGCCCCGCTGGCAGGCGTTCTGCGACAGCGAAGACATCGGCCCCGTCGACTGGGACAAGGTGGAACGCGCGGAAGCTGTCTTCCGGCGATGGGGTCCGCAGATCGTCGTCTCGCTCTGTTTCGGTTCGCTGGCCGGGGGGTATGCGGCGACCCACATCGCCCACCTGCTGCTCGGGGTCTCCCGGCTCGAAAGCGACCCGAAGCGGCGCGTCTTCGAAACCGCCCAGCTGCTCTTCGACGTGCTTGGGCCCGGCGGATTGAAGCCCGGCGGGAAGGGTCGCGAAACGTCCGAGCGCGTGCGCCTGATGCACGCCGGGGTCCGGCACCTGTTGCAGCAGACACCCCGTTCGGGGCCGGGCCAGAACGAGGTGCGTACGCCCAACGGCGACCTCGCCTGGGACCTCTCCTGGGGTGTGCCCATCAACCAGGAACTGATGGCGGGGACGATCCTGACGATGTCGGCCCAGGTCCTCGAATGCCTGGCGACCCAGGGCGTCCGCCTCAGCCCCGAAGACCAGTGGGCCTACGTCTATGCGTGGTTCGTCGTCGGGCGGCTGATGGGCGTGCAGCCCGAGCTGGTCCCGGGGTCGCTCGACGAAGCGCGGCGGTTCTGGCGGGTGACAAAGGAACGCCAGTTCGCCGAATCGGCCGCCGCCGCCGAGATCGAGCAGCATCTCCTCGACGCGATGGCCGGCCTCGTCCCGCTTCGGACGATGCGCTTCATCCCCCGGGCGATGGTGATCTGGCTGAACGGGCCCGAAGTGGCGCGGATGGTCGGCCTGGCGCCCCTTCGCTGGCACGAACGGCTCCGTTTCGCGGGCTGGCGCCTGTTGGAGCGCACCGTCAGCTGGATCGAAGTCCGGAACCGCTTCGTGCGGCGACGGCTTGGTTCGACGGGGACGAAGATGGTGCAGCGCCTCGACGAGCGGGAACTGCGCGAAACCGCCGCGGACGGCCGTCCCGCCGCCGGTCAGCCGCGGGAGCCGTTTTCCATCCCGGCGGAACTCGCCGGCGAGTGGGCGCTCGCTTCGGCGGGAACGAAGGGCCGCCGCCGGCCGCCGGAGCCCGATAAGTGACGAGCGAGCGGGTCCAGCGCCAGGTCGACCGGCTGCTCACCGAGGCGGAAGACGCGATGGCGAGGGGCGACTGGGAGACCGTGCGCCTGCGGGCGGGCGCCGTGCTCCGCCTCCAACCAAGGGACGAGGACGCGCTGACCTACTTGAGTGCCGCGGGCTCCGAACCGGCCGGTGGCAGCACCCTTCCCCCCTCCGCGACGGCCGCCCGCCCGGCCGAGCGCCGGCACATGGCCGTGATGTTCTGCGACCTCCGGGGTTCGACCGAGCTCTCAGAACGCATGGACCCGGAGGACCTTCGCGACGTCCTTCGCGCCTACCACCGGGTGGCCGCCGACGCCGTCGACCGCCTTGGCGGCTACATTTCCCGCTACATGGGTGACGGTCTCCTCGTCTACTTCGGTTACCCGACCGCCCACGAGGACGACCCGGACCGCGCCGTCCGCGCCGGGCTGGAGATTGTCGCTGCCGCCGCCGGCCTGCCCCTCTTGCCCCACGGTGGCGTGCCCGAAGTCCGAGTCGGCATCCACTACGGCCTTGCGGTGATCGCCGAAATGGGCGGTGGCAGCCGGATCGAGCCCAACGACGTGGTCGGCGAAACGGCGAACATCGCGGCCCGGATCCAGTCGCTGGCGCCGCCCTCGGCCGTTGTCGTCAGCGGCGAACTGGCGGCCCTCCTCCGCCATCCCCCGCAGATGGAGCGGCTCGGCCTGCGGGAGATCAAGGGCATCAGCCGCCCGATCGAGCTCTTCCGGGTCGCCGCGACCGGGGGCACGAGCGAACGCACCCGCCAGGGTGAGGGGCCGCTCGTCGGCCGTTCCCGCGAGCTTCGCCTGCTCGAATCAGCCTGGGCGAGCGCGCTGGCGGGCGAAGGCAGCGCCGTCCTCGTCTCGGGCGACGCCGGCCTCGGGAAGACGCGGCTCGCTTCCGAATTGCGCCGCCGCGCCCGGGCCGATGGCCACACCGTGATCCAGCTCCGGGGCTCTCCGTTCCACCAGAACACGGCCCTCCGCCCGATCGTGGACCACCTCGCTCGCGTCCTCGAACTTGACCCGGCGACGCCGGGGGAAGAGATGCTCCGCCGCCTCGAGGAGTCGCTGGCCGGCCTCGGGTTGGAGCCGCGAGCACTTGTGCCGCCGTTGGCCGCGCTCCTCGGCCTCCCGAACGCGGCGGGCGTCCCAGGCTCCGAGCTCTCCGGCGCGGAACTCAAGGAGGCGATCTTCGAGACGCTGGCGGCCTGGCTCCGGGCGGTCGTCCTGCGGGCGCCGACGCTCGTCATCGTCGAAGACCTCCACTGGCTCGACCCCAGCTCGGCGGAGCTCTTGTTGCGGATCGCCGGGCAGGTTGGGCGGCAGCGAATCCTGATCCTCCTCACGTCGCGGCCCGAACCTGGTGTGGCCCGGGCGACGGGCAAGGGGATCGTCCAGATCACGCTCCAGCGGCTCGAACCGGAGACGACGCTGGAGCTCATCACAACGCTCGCGGAAGGCAGCACCCTTGCGGCGGGCGAAATCGAACGGCTCGCAGGCCGCTCCGATGGGGTCCCGCTCTTCGCCGAGGAGCTGGTCCGCCTGGCGCTGGAGGGCGGGGCTCCCGCGGAGGCCCCGGGGCGGCAGGCGCCGCGCGAGTCGAACGTGCCCCCCGCCCTCTTCAGCTCGCTGATGGCCCGGCTCGACCGCATGGGGCCGGTCCGCGAACTCGCCCGGGTTGCGGCCGTCTGCGGGCGGGAAGTCCCGGTGCCGCTGCTCGCCGCAGCCGCCGGGGTGCCGGAAGCCGAGGCCCGGGCCGGCCTGGAACAGCTCACCGAGGCCGGGATCTGCATGCCGCTCCCGGGGGCCGGGGTCTACGCCTTCAAACACGCGCTGATCATGGACGTGGCCTACGAGTCGATGCTGCGCGCCGACCGCGTCGGACTGCACGGCACGATCGCCGGCGTCATCGAGACGGCTTTCCCCGCCATCAGCGAAAGCGAACCGGAGGTGCTCGCCCACCACCTCGAACGCGCGGGGGCCGGGGCGCGGGCGATCCCCTACCTGCGGCGGGCGGCGGCGAGGGCGGTCGCCCAATCCGCTAACACCGAGGCGGTGAACCACCTGGGCCGGGCACTCAGCCTGCTGGACCCGGCGGCGGGATCGGCTGCGCTGGAACTCGAACTCCGCAACGCCCTCGGCCCGCCGCTGATCGCGACCGTCGGCTATTCCAGCCCCGCGGTCGAAGAGAACTACGGCCGGGCAACGGAGGTGTCGAGGCTCCTCGCCGACCCCGGCCAGTCCTTCCAGGCGCTCTCCGGGCTGCGGCGCTTCCACCAGGTCCACGGCGACGTGCCGAGGGCGAGGTCGATCAGCGAAGAGCTGGTGAAGCTGGCGGACGGCATCGGCGAGCCCGTCCTCCGGGGCATCGCCCACCACGCCCTCGGCGAAGCCTTCTTCCTGGGCGGCGAGCCGGGTCGGGCGCGGACGGAACTCGAAGCGGCCCGCACGATCCTCGACGCCTGCCGGGCCGACGGCGTGGCGGCAGCACGGGACCCATCCGTGACGGTCCGGGCTTATCTCGGACTCACGTACTGGGCGCTTGGCCATCCGAACCTCGCGCTCGCCACGGTCTCCGAGGCGGTGGCTGTGGCCGTGGAAGTCGAATCGCTCTTCGGAACGGCCTATGCGCTCGTGCTTTCGGCCTGGATCCACGAACTTCGGGGCGAGCCTCTCGATGCGATTCGTTGCGCCGAGGCCGGGCGGGCGGTGGCCCTCGAACACCGCTTCCCTTACTGGGTCCACGGCGCGACCGTCTACGGCGCCTGGGCGAGGGCTGTCCTTGGCGACGCGGATGGCCTTGCCGAGTTCATTCGCGGGCTCGAAGGGTTCCGGGCCATCGGCGCCCGGACGACCGAGGCTCACCTCCTCGCCCTGCTCGCCGAGATGAAGGCCATCCACGAAGGCCCGGCTTCCGCGATTGAGGCCATCGAAGAGGGCTTCGCCGCCGCCAACGAAAGTGGCGAGCTCCAGTGGCTCCCTGACCTCTACCGGCTGCGCGCCGGCTTCAGGCTGCAGCTCGACCCCGCTGACAGGCCGGGCGCCCTGGCCGACATCGAGACAGCCCTGTCCCTCGCCCGCGAATCTGGCGCCCGTTCGCTGGAACTTCGGGCCGCCGTGACCTTCGCCACCGTGTGCCTGGCGATCGAACCGCCAGGCAGCCGCGGTGTCATCGTCCTGCGAGAGGCGATCGACGCCTTCCCCGAGGAGAGCCCCTCCCCCCAGCTGGACGCCGCCCGGGAACTCCTGGTCCGGCTCTCCAGCACTCCCGGCACCGAGAAAGAGGCAACCAGATGAACCCATCAGACCCCGCAGCAGGCCTCGGAACGGCGGCGACCTACCCGTTCGTTTCGGCCCTGACCCAGCGCCGATCGCGCCGCTTCGCCAAGGGGATGACGCTCAACGGCGGCCCCCTGGCCTACACCAGCACCGAGCCCCCCGAGCCCCTCACGGACGCCGAGGAAGCCGCCCTCGCCTTCGCCGCCGTCGGCATCACCGGGTACGCGCTCGGGGAACTCGCCTACGACACCGGCAACGTCCCCGACGCCGGCAGCGGCAACGTCATGAGCCAGTTCTACGCGCGGACCGCCGCCAGCGGCGACAGCATCCACGCCGACTCGCTTTTCGTGATGAACGACACGGGCACCTGGCTGGTGCGCCGGCCCCGCGAGCTCAGCCCGGAGGAGTGCGCCCGCATGGCCGCCGACGCCGCCAGCGGGGACATCCTGAGCTTCTACGGCGAGGCGCGGGTCCAGATCTCGGACACCCGCATCGACGTCGAGCGGGCGATCCCGTTCGTCCCGGCGTTCAACAACTACTCGGCCAACCGGCCCGGCACCACCTATTTCTTGCCCGTCCACCACATGTCGGCCTTCTACATCAACGTCCTCCTGACCGCGTTCAACGAGGAGTTCGGCTACTACCTGGTGGACGACACGTCGCGCTTCCAGCCGGCCGGGGTCAAGCGGTTCGCACGTTCGAAGGGCGGGCACCTGTACGACAGCCCCGCTGCCGGGCGCACCATCCCCATCGGCGTCCTCGACACGTGGATGCACGAATTCGCCGCGATCGAACAGGGCGCCATCCTCCAAAACCTCGGCTTGATGACCCAGGCGCTCGGCCTTGGCGGCTTCGCCCACTTCGCCCACCACCCTGACGCCTGGTTCAAAGCGCTCAACTTCCGGATGCAGCACGACACCTTCACGAAGAGCGTGGGCATGTCGGCGCCCATGCGGCTGCTGGTGAAGCTGATGCGCCGGGACATGGACGTCGTCGTCCCCGTGGGGCTTGAGAAGGGTGGAGAGGTGCTCCTTCGCCCCTTTGCGCCGCCCTATTACAAGAACATGGAGGAAGCGGTCCTCGCCTACGTGGACTGGAAATATGGCCCCCACGGCACCCTCAAGGACATCGGCGGCCGGAGCGCCTTCAAGGACCCTGCCGGGGTTGCCGCCGGGATCCCGCGGTGCTCGGAGAAGGCGCTGGCGGCGACGATCGCCTACTGCACCTATGTCTACGAGCGCTTCGGCCGCTTCCCGGCGACGAACGGGCCATTCCGGACGGTCCTCGCCTACCAGGCCCACCACCTGGACCCGGCCTTCTACGCGCGCTTCTATAAGGAAGACGCCCTGAGCGAAACGCAGCGCGCGCACAGCCACTGAGGGCGGAGGACTGAGGACTGAGGGCGGAGGACTGAGGACTGAGGACTTGGGACGCGGGACGCGGAACTCGGAACTCGGAACTCGGAACTCGGAACTCACCGGGTGTACACGCCGGGCGGCGCCGGGTAGACTCGCCGGCACTTTCAGGGAGGTAGGAGCCATGACCAGCACTGTAAGAATTGTCGGGACGATGTCCATCAACCAGGGCAAGCGGGATGAGTTGACGGCCCTGATAGACGCCATGCACAAGGTGATGCGCGAGAAGGACCCGGGCACGCTCACGCACGACTGGTACATCGACGAGGCAGGGAGCGAATGCGTGGTCCATGAGGTCTACGCCAGCTCGGAGGCCGCGCTCGCGCACATGGCGAACGTGAGCGAACAGCTTGGGAGGCTCTTCGAACTGGGGACGATCGTCTCCGCGGTGGTCTGCGGGGACCCTTCGCCAGAGGCCCGGGCGGCGCTCGCGGGATTCGGCGCGAAGATCCTCCCCACGCTAAAGACGTACTGAGGGCGGGGGACTCGGGACTCGGAACTCGGAACTCGGAACTCACCGGGTGTACACGCCGCACGGCGCCGGATAGACTCGCGGGCATTTCCAGCGGAGGTAAGAGCCATGAGTGGCAGTTTGCAATTTGTCGTGACGATGTCCTTGCACCCGGGCAAGCGGGACGAACTGGCGGCCGTGGCGGACGCCATGCAGAAGGTGATGCGCGAAAAGGACCCGGGCACCCTCGCGCAAGACTGGTACGTCGACGAAGCCGGCAGCGAATGCGTCATCTTTGAGGCCTACGCCAGCTCCGAGGCCCTCCTCGCCCACATGGCGAATGTGAGCGAACAGAGTGCGCGGCTCGTGGAACTCGGCTCGATCACCTCCGTGGTTGCCCTCGGCGACCCTTCGCCCGACGCCCGGGCCGCCCTTGCCGGGTGGGGCGCGAAGATCCTCCCCACGCTGCGAACGTACTGATGACTCGGGACTCGGGACTCGGAACTCGGAACTCGGAACTCGGAACTCGGAACTCGCTTAGGTGTACAGCGCGGTGATGACGTAGTCGTCGGGGTTGTTGTTGTCGCCGGTGTCGACGATGACGCGGCGGTTGGCGACGTACTCGGCGCTGGCGAAGCGGGAGGAACGGACGTTTGTGAGGGTCCGGGGCTGGCTGCCGTCCAGGCGGACGACGGAGAGGTAGGTGGCGGCGGTGAAGCTGATCAGGGTGCCGCGGATGAGGGTCATGGGGGGAGCTCCTGGGGGCTGTTAGCTGTTAGCTGTTAGCTGTTGGTGGGGACGCCGCTCCTTTCCAGTCGCGGTACGGGATGGTGCGCAGCCCAGCGGTCCAGGCAGCGCCTAAGCTCGGCGTTCTCGGCGCGCAGCTGCTCGTTCTCCGCGGCGAGCGCGGCCGCGCGCTCTGCTGTGGCGGCGAGTTGGCGTGTGAGCGCGTCGACGCCGTCGGCGATGCGTCGTTGCTGCTCCTCGTCGAGCGTGAGCCAGATCGGTTTGTAGATGGCCATGGTCACATGCCTCCGAGGGCGAGTTGCCCGGACTGGTGGACGCTCCTGAGCGCCCAGTAGAGTATGGCGAGGTCGACGCCAAGGGCGCGCGCGAGCGTGCCGGGGTCGGTGGTGAAGCTGGCGGGGCCGCCGTCGAGCAGGCGGCGGATGAGGGCGTCGCGTTCACTGCGGTGCTTGTCGGCGTCGTATGCCACGGTCACATTCCTCCGAGGGTCAGGGTGAGGTCGTAGCGGGCGGATTTGGGGCCGCGGGCGTAGTTCATCTCGAGGGCGAGGACGCGGTACTTGACCGCGGAGACGCCGAGGCTGGTGTCGTTGACGGTGACGACGTCGAGGACCTGGCGGGCGGCGTCGAAGGGCACCGTGAGGGTGCCGTACTCGCGGTCGACGACGTCGCGCCTCGCGGCGGCGGCGGCGTAGCTCGTCGCCAGCGCCCCGCTGGTGGCGTCGTTGACGCGCTGCTGCCTGAGCCGGGGGCCGTGCTTGTAGACGCTGTCGTAGCTGTAGGCGTCGTCGGCGAAGAAGGTGGCGCCGGAGGTGGGGCCGGAGAGACGGACCCAGTTTGCCTCCTGTGGCGCGTCCAGGAGGTCAAGGGCGGCGATCGGGTGATTTCCCGAGCCTCCGTAGGTCACGTCGCTGGCGTCGGCCGCCAGCGTGCCCACGACGCGGAACTCGGCGCGGTCGGGGCGGACGTAGTCGGAGGTCGCGGCGAGGAGCGCCCGGAGGACGTCGGCGTTGCTCTGCCCGGGGGCGACGGCGAAGGCGGGGGATGTGGCGGTGAAGTCGGTCGAGGGCGCCCGGGGGCTGCCCTGGTTGACGACGCGGAAACCGGCGCGGGCGGCGAAGCGCTGGAAGAGCCCCGACCGTGTGACCGCGGCCGCGGCGAACTGGTAGACCTGGACGACCTCGGAGCGGGCGGCGACCTCCCAGGGGCCGACACCCTCGACGATGGCGACAAGGGAGCCGTCGTTGCGGTGCCGGTAGGTGATGCGCTCGACGGTGAAGTCGACGGTTACGCCGTACTCGGCGGCGCCGGCTGTGCCGGAGTAGTAGCCGGGCAGAACGGTGAGGGTGCCCCCGAGCATGAGGCCGTCGTAGGTGCCGTTGGGCGCCCCGTTGAGGGCGCCGTCGTGGTTGTCGAGCTCGAGCGTGAGCTTGCTCGAGTCCGTGCCGACGCGGTAGCGGCAGCTGAGCACGCGTGAGGAGAGGTCGTCGCTGCCGCCGGTGGTCGCGTACCAGACGCCGTCGGGGGTGATCATCCAGGCGGCGTTGCTGCGCCAGCAGAGGGCGACGCCGTAGACGCTCGCCGGTTCCACGGGGCTGCCCCAATCCCAGAGGGCGCCGTCAAAGCCTCCGCTGTAGGCCGGGCGGGTGACCCGCCCCTCGTAGCCGCCGGGGACGGCGACCATGTCGACGTGGGTGTAGGCGACCTGGGGGTAGCCGTTGACGATGGCGGCGCCGGAAGAGACGACGTAGGGGACGGTGGATGTGCCGGTCGTGATGTCCTCCTCGGCGATGACGGTGAGGGCGGACCAGGTGCCGGAGGAGTAGAGGCCGCCGTCGCCGAAGGAGCAGGACCAGAGGCGGGGCTCGCCGGTGGAGTTGGTGACGCGGCCGGCGACGATGAGGCCGTAGTCGGCGCCGTCGTGGGCGGCGGCGATGGAGAGGGCGTAGGCGGTGTTGGTCCAAACCGTGCCGGCCGTCCCCTCCCAGACGCCGGCGGTGCGGCGGACGCGAAGGATGGTGTTGGTGCTGGTGACGTGGAAGACGGCGATGTTCCCCGAGGGGTTGTAGGCGATGGCCGAGCCCCAGCCGGAAGAGGCCGTGCTGATGCGGATGGTCGGCGTCCCCCAGGTGGCCCCGCCGTCGGAGGAGAGGACGACGTAGGTACCCTGGCGGGAGTTGCGGGTGTAGCAGAGGGCGATCTCGTTGCTCGTGGGGTTGATGGCCATGCCGATGGAGCAGTTGCCGGTGTTGGTCGCGGTGAGGCCGCCGTCGATGTCGGTCCAGCTGCTGTAGGTGGACCCGCTCCCGGGGCTGGTGACGCGGGAGACAAGGACGTTCCCCGAGCCGTCGATCCGGGCGCGGATAAGGGCGCCATCGTTGGCGACGACGACGGCGCTGGCCCCGGCTGCCTCCGCCCCGGTGTAGTAGCGGGTCCATCTGAGGGTATCGACCTGGTGGCGCTTGGCGGAGGCGGTGACGGAGAGGACGGGCTTACGACCGGAAGGGAGCTTCTGGTGAGCGGTGAGCGAGGCGGCGAGGGTGGCGGCCATGGCGGGAAGCGTGGACGCCGGGGGCGGTATCGCAAGCAGGCCGATGTCACTCCGGCGATGAAGAATTGGGCGGCGCGCTACATTTACGCTCGCGTTAAGGTGTGATACCCTTCCAGACTCAGGGGAGCGTTGCGTGCGTCATCTTTTCCGCCTCACCCACTATCTCGGCCTCCACAAGCTCCAACTCGCGGGGGCGCTGCTCTGCGTGATCCTCTCGGGCGCCTTCGTCATGCTAAGCCCGCTGCTCGTGCGGCACGCGATCAACTTCGGCCTCAAGCCCGTGTATGGCGCGGACCGCCGGATCACCGGCCTGGATGGCAACGAAAGCCTCCTTATCTATAGCGCCCTCGGCGTCATCGCCTTCGCCGTCGGCCGCGGCCTCTTCTCCTTCGGCCAGCAGTACCTCGGCGAATCGGTCGGCCAGAAGGTCGCCTACGACATCCGCAACGGGATCTACGACAACCTCCAGCGCCTCAGCTACGCCTACCACGACAAGGTCCAGACCGGCCAGATCATGTCGCGCGCGACGCAGGACGTCGAGAACATCCGGATGTTCATCAACATGGGCCTCCTCCGGCTGGTGTACATCGCCCTCGTCCTCGCCATCTCGATCGTCGGGATGTTCTGGATCAACTGGCAGCTGGCGCTCGTCAGCCTCTGTTCGATGCCGATCCTCGCCTGGCGCTCGATGGTCGTGAGCAGCCGGATGCGGCCGATCTGGCGCGAAATCCAGGAGAACCAGGCGGTGATGACGCAGGTCGCCGAAGAGGGCCTCACCGGCATCCGCGTGGTCAAGGCGTTCAGCCGCGAACCGTTCGAAAGCGAAAAGTTCCGCCATGCCGCCCAGCAGCAGGCCGACCTCAGCTACGCCCAGGCGAGGATGATGGCGACCCACCAGCCGCTCCTCCAGGGCATCTCCGCCGGGCAGGTGGCGCTCACCGTCGGCGTCGGCTCCTACCTGATCTCGCAGGGCTCGGTGCAGGCCGGCGACCTCCTCCTCTTCACCCTCTGGCTCAACCTCCTCCAGATGCCCGTCCGCATGCTCGGCTTCATCCTCAACATCGTTGTCCGCTGCATCTCCTCGGCCGAACGCGTCTGGGAACTGCTGGACGCGCAGTCCGCCGTCCAGGAGAAGCCCGGGGCCGTCCCGCTTGAGGACGTGAGGGGGCACGTCCGCTTTGAAGGCGTCGGCTTCGGCTACGACAACGTCAGCGCCGTCCTCTCGGGCGTCGACATCGACGCGAAGCCGGGGCAGGTCATCGCCCTCCTCGGGCCCACCGGCAGCGGCAAGTCCACGGTCGTCAACCTCATCCCCCGCTTCTACGACGTCACCGCCGGGCGGATCACGATCGACGGCCACGACGTCCGCGACCTGACGCTCGAGTCGCTTCGCCGCCAGATCGGCATCGTCCAGCAGGACGTCTTCCTCTTCATCGGCACGATCCGCGACAACATCGCCTACGGGAAGCCGGAGGCGACGCAGGAGGACATCGAACGCGCCGCGAAGGCCGCCCGCATCCACGACTTCATCGTCTCGCTGCCTTATGGCTACGACGAATGGGTGGGCGAACGCGGGGTGACGCTTTCGGGCGGGCAGAAGCAGCGCATCGCCATCGCCCGGACCCTCCTCCTCGACCCCAAGATCCTCATCTTCGACGACTCGACCGCGAGCGTGGATTCGCAGACCGAGTACCTCATCCAGCAGGCGCTGCAGGAACTGATGCACGGGCGGACGACTTTCGTCATCGCCCAGCGGCTGCGGACGGTGATGCGGGCCGACGAGATCGTCGTCCTCCAGCGGGGGAAGGTGGTCCAGCGCGGCAAGCACGAGGAACTGCTGGAAGAGGAGGGCCTCTACCGCCGGATCTTCGACCTCGAACTGAAGGACCAGGAAGAAGCGCTCGGGCACGGGACGCCGGCGATCGCGGCCCGGAACGGGTCCACCAGCAGGGCGCCTGAGACGCCGCGGCCGCTTTCGCCGCAGCCCACGGGCGCACCCGGGGGTGGCAACTAATGGGTATGTTTGGCGGTGGCGCGGGCGCGGGCGGATGGAGCACCGGCATCGGCGGGCAGACGATGGGCCCCGGCCGCACCGGCCGCGGCAGCGACGGCTGGGACGACGAGTACCTGGGCAAGGTCTACGACGCGAAGGTTGTCCAGCGGCTGATGCCGTACCTCAAGCAATACAAGCTCCAGGCGTCGCTCGCCTTCACCTGCATGGTGCTGTCGGCGGTCACGAGCTTCCTCCAGCCGCTCCTTATCGGCCTCACCGTGAAAGCCGGGATCCAGCACGACACCCGGCAGGTCTGGCTCTACCTCGGGATCATGATGGGGATGGCCTTCATGGGCTGGGCCTCGTCCTACATCCAGCTGCTCACCACTTCCTGGATGGGCAACCGGCTGTTGATGCAGCTTCGCACCGAGATGTACGACCACATGCAGGGGCTGTCGCTCAGCTTCTACGACGAGATGGAAGTGGGCCGCATGATCAGCCGCCTCACGAGCGACGTCACGGTGATGCAGGAACTCCTGACGAGCGGCTCGCTCACGTTCATGGCCGACATCGTTGGCCTCGCGATCGTCGTCGTCACGCTCCTCTTCATCGACTGGCAGCTTGCGCTGGTGACCTTCGCGATCGTGCCGCCGCTGGTCCTGATCATGGTCTGGTGGGCGGGGCACGCGAAGGCCGCGTTCGTCGACGTCCGGATCAAGATCAGCGCGCTCTACGGCACCCTCGCCGAAAACGTCTCCGGCGTCCGCGCCGTCCAATCCATGTCCCGCGAAGACGAGAACGCGAAGCGGTTCGACTCCCTGAACCAGCAGAACCGGAACGCGAACATCTGGGCCGGGATGCTGAGCGCCGCGATCATGCCGGTCATCGAACTCGCCGTGGCAGTGGCGACGGCGGCCGTGGTCATCGTCGGCGGGCTCCGGGCGCTCAACGCCAGCTCGGTCGACGTCGCCAGTCTCTTCCTCGTCCTCACGGCTTTCACCATCTACGTCGGGCGCTTCTTCGACCCGATCCGCGACCTCGTGCTCCAGTACACGATGCTCCAGCGGGCGATGGCCGGCGGCGAACGCATCTTCGAAGTGCTCGACACGGCCCCGCGGATCCAGGACAAGCCGGACGCGATGGAGCTGGAGTCCGTCGAAGGGCGCGTCGACTTCGACCACGTCTTCTTCCACTACATCGAGGGCGTGCCCATCCTCCGTGACGTCGACCTCCACGTGCAGCCGGGCGAGACGATCGCCTTCGTCGGGCACACCGGCGCCGGCAAGACGACGATCACCTCGCTTGTCAGCCGCGGCTACGAAGTCACCGACGGCGCCATCCGGATCGACGGCCACGACATCCGCGACGTGAAGCGGCGTTCGCTCACCCGGCACATGGGCGTGGTCCTCCAGAACCCCTACCTCTTCAGCGGCACCATCCGCGAGAACATCGCCTATGGCCGCCCAGAAGCGACGGACGAAGCCGTGCGGGCGGCAGCCGAAGCTGTCGGCGCGGACGAGTTCATCACCCGCCTGGAGCACGGCTACGACACGGTGCTTCAGCAGCGCGGCCAGAACCTGAGCGTCGGCCAGCGGCAGCTGATCAGCTTTGCCCGCGCCATCCTCGCCTCGCCGCGCATCCTCGTCCTCGACGAAGCGACCGCGTACGTCGACACCCAGACCGAGGTGATCATCCAGCGGGCACTGCGCCAGCTCCTCAAGAACCGGACGAGCTTCGTCATCGCCCACCGCTTGAGCACGATCCGGGAAGCAAACCGGATCGTCGTGCTCGACAAGGGGTCGATCGCCGAGATCGGCTCGCACGACGAACTCCTGGCCCAGGGCGGCATCTACGCGAACCTCTACAAGATGACCTACGAGCAGGAGCGCAAGGCGAACGAAGAGGCGATGGCCGGTGAGGACGTCGCCTTCGCTCGCCGCCGCCAGGGCGAGCTCGCACCGCAGCCGGCGGCCGGCGGCGGCCAGTAGCCGGCGGGGCCCCGGATGTCATGGGCGCCGGAGTATACTCAGGGCTGAGGTAGCCTGCCGTGGCGATCCGCAAACCCGCCCCCCTTCGCATCCCGCGCTTCGAACCGCTGACGGTCGAGGACTGGTACGCGCTGCCCGAAGACGACCCAAACCGGTATGAACTGTACGAAGGGATGCTCGTAATGGCCCCTCCACCCGATGGCCGGCACTTCTCCATCTCGTCGTGGCTCCATGGAGTGCTCCACAACTACGCCCGCGCACACGCTGGGCGTGCCTTCCACGCGCCGGCGGGAGTGGCGCTGTCGCGCGACACCGGGTTCGAACCCGACGTCGTTTACCTCTCGCAGGAGCGAATGGGGCGGTTCGGGGCCCGGGGCATCGAGGGCGCGCCGGACCTTGTCGTCGAAGTCGCCTCGCCGAGCACGCGGCGCTACGACGTCAACACGAAGTTGCCGGCCTACCTGGCCGCGGGCGTGCGCGAAGTCTGGATCGTCGACCCGGTGGCGAAGACGGTGACGGTGCACAGCGAGGGGGGCGCGGCGCCGGTAACGGTGGCCTTCGGAGAGCCGATCCCGTCGCGCGTTGTCGACATCGGCAACGCGGACCTCGACCGCCTGCCGCCGCTCCCGGACTAGGCGCGGATGGAGATCCTTCTCGCGGTGCTGGGGCTCGCGCTGGTGCTCGTCGTCGCGGAGAACATCTGGAAGCGCACCCACCGCGGCGGCGACGACAGCCGCGACTGGCCCGAATGGGAGGTCCAGGCGCAGGCGGCGCGGCTGGCGCGGGAAGCCGTGCTCGGGCAGATGACTGACCCGCAGGCGGTGCTGGCGCAGGTCCGGGCCGGAGACAAGCTCGCCGCGATCAGGGAACTGCGCGCCCAGACCAACTGCTCTCTCCGCGACGCGAAGAACGCCGTCGACGCCCTCACGCTCGAACATGCCCCCGGCCTCGCCGCCGCTGCGCCGCGACGGGCCGGGCGGCAGAACGTGTCGTCCGGGGGCAAATGGGAACCGGTGATCGGTTATTCGCGAGCGGTGCGGGTGGGCAACCAGGTCTTCGTCGCCGGGACCACGGCGGCCGGGCCGGACGGCTCCGTCTTCGCCCCCGGTGACGCCTACGGGCAGGCCCGCCGCTGCTTCGAAACCATCGAACAGGCGCTGGCGGAAGCGGGGGCGACCATGGCCGACGTCGTCCGGACGCGGATGTTCGTGACGGACGCCTCGCGTTGGGAGGAGTTCGGCCGCGCCCACGCGGAGTTCTTCGCGGAGGTGCGCCCGGCGGCGACGATGGTGGAGGTGCAGGCGCTGATCAGCCCGGAGATGCTGATCGAAGTGGAAGTGGACGCGGTGATCGACCAGGCGGCGAGTTAGCCGCCTGGCGAGGGAACACCGAGCGACGCCCTTACGCGCTTGCCGGCTCGCGCCTCAGGCTGCCCAATGGGGCATCAGCCGCGCCCGGATCCTCTCAACAGCGCGGGCATGGAGCTGCGACACGCGCGACTCGGAGACGTCCAATATCCGGCCGATCTCGGTCGTGGTCAGGCCCTCGTGGTAGCGGAGGGTCAAGACCAATCGGTCGCGCTCGGGGAGCGCCTCGAGCGCTTCGGCAAGGTCTTTGAGCAGTTCGCGTCGCTCCATGCTCTCCGTGGGGTTGATTTCCTCGCCGGGAAGCTCGGTTGGCCCTCCCTCATCCTGGTCGTCGAAGGCTCGCTGGAGCCCGTCGAGCGAAACAGACCTGCGTTCGAGCGCGCACCTCGCTTCCTCCAACTGGCTCGGGGTGAGCCCGGTGTTGACCATGACCTCTCCGTTTGTTGCCTCTCGCCCAAGTTTGAAGGCCAGGCAGCTTTGCGAATCCGCAACGAGCCTGGCACGGTGACGCACCACCCGGCTCTCCGGGTCGAGCTGGCGGAGGGCATCGACGATCGCGCCGCGGATGCGGGTGACGGCATAGCTCCGGAAGGACACCCCACGACTGGCATCGTACCGATCGACCGCCTGGATCAAGCCGACCGTGCCGAATCCGACCATGTCTTCGTAGTCGGCCACCGCGCCCATCTTCTGGGCGGTCATCCGCCTCACCACGCCCCGCACCAGGGGGTAGTACTGGGCGATCACCTGTTCGCGGCGCGCCAGGTTCGCAGGGGTTGGGTCGCGGTGGAAGTCGCCGGGCGCGAGCGCCATGTTCGGGGTCACCTGGTGCCCCCGAAGCCGGCCGCCACGACGCCGATCACCATGAGGCTGAGGAGGATGCTCTTCTTCATTTCGGTTGTTCCCTGCGAGGTTCGTCACCAGCTGGCCACCGCGGATCTCGCGAGTTGCCAACTGGTGGACACCGGGAACTTCGACTGTCACTCACGCGATGGTCAGGGGTTTCCCCTATAACAAGTCCGGATGTGTGTCTCGCGAGAAGCCGATGCGGGGCAGCCCGGTCAGCTGCCCAGTTCCCGCTCCAGTTGCCGTTGCACTTCCAGGGCCGTAAGGCCGCGGGCCTTCGCCAGCGCCTTCACGTCTTCGAATTCGGGCGACCGCCGCTCGCGCCCCTGCCAGTCGCTCACCTTCACCCGGACGGGCCCGAGCGAGGTCGCGACCGTCTCAATCCGTCGCGCCGCTTCGTAGCGGCGGTAGGGCAGGGCGCGCACGCCGAGGGTCGTGGTTTCGGCGAGGAACAGCGCCGCGAACCGGCCCTCCTCTGCCGCGGGGACGAGCGCGCAGAGCTTGTGAGCCGCCCGCCCCTTCTTCATCCCGATCGGTTCGAGCCAGGCGTCGAGGGCGCCTTCCTCCATCAGCCGGTCGCGGGCGTGGGCGAGGAGCGTCGCGGGCATGTCGTCGATGTTCGCCTCCAGCCCCACAACCTCCCGCGAAGGCGCCACGCCTCCCGCCGCGGCCGTGCCGATGAACACCCGGAGCGCGTTCGGGCGGTTCGGGGGGTCGGAGGTGCCGGCGCCGGCGCCGTGCCGGAGCGGGATGATGACCGCCGGCCCCGGCCGCGCCACCGCAGCGAGGATCGCCGCGCCGGTGGGCGTCACCAGTTCGTGCGAGGCCTCGACGAAACGGAGGGCGAACCCCGCCTCCTGGAGGATGTGGGCCGCCGCCGGGCCGGGCGCGGCCGGGATCGGCCCGTGCTCCGTCCGCGCGATCGTCCCCGCGCCCACGGTCACGACCGGGCAGCAGGCATCCCCGACGTCGAGGTCTTCGAGCGCCAGCATCGCCCCAACCAGGTCGACCATCGCGTCGACGCCGCCGGCTTCGTGGAGGTGGGGGTCGGGCGTGTCGTGGGCGAGTGACTCACCCCGGGCGAGCCAGTCGATGGCAGCAGTCGCGCGCGCCTTCACCCGATCCGGCAGGGCCGCCCGGGCGACGAGTTCGCGCATCTCGGCCGGGCGGTAAGTGCGTTCGCGTTCGACGGTCACGTCGAGGTGGAGGGCGCGGATGCCCCCGCGGGTCACGGCGGTCGTGCCGATCGTGAACGGCGGCAGGCCGAGGGTATCGAGCCCGGCGCGGACAGCGTCGAGCGAGGCGCCAGCGTCGACGAGGGCGGCGATGGTCATGTCCCCGGCGATCCCGGAGAAGCAGTCGAAGACGAGGGTGGAGCTCACTTCGGCGGGCTGCCGGCTGCGACGGCAAGGCGGTTGATCGTCGCCGCGAGGTAGCCTGCGCCGAAGCCGTTGTCGATGTTGACGACGCTCACGCCGGTCGCGCAGCTGTTGAGCATCCCCAGCAGGGCGGCCAGTCCCCCGAAAGCGGCGCCGTAGCCGACGGAAGTGGGGACCGCGATCACCGGGTTCTGGACGAGACCGCCGACGACGCTCGGCAACGCGCCCTCCATCCCCGCGACCACGACGAGGGCGTTGGCTTCGCGGAGGGCGGTCATGTGGGGGCCGATCCGGTGCAGCCCGGCGACGCCAATGTCGTAGAAACGGTTGACCTTCGCCCCGATCATCGTCGCCGTGATCGCCGCCTCCTCGGCCACGGGGATGTCGGAGGTCCCAGCGGTGACGACGGCGACGTTGCCGCTGAGGGGCCGGGGGCTGGGGTCGGACCAGGCGAGGCGGGCGTCTTCGTCCCATTGGAGCCCTGGGACCTGCGCCCGGAGCGCTTCCAGGTGGGCGGGTTCGACGCGGGTCACGAGGACGCGGCCGGCCCGTTCGTAGACCCGGTGGGCGATGGCGGCAGTCTGCTTCGGGGTCTTGCCCATCGCCAGGACGACCTCCGGGAGGCCGTCGCGGAGGGCGCGATGGTGGTCGACGTTGGCGAACCCGAGCGCTTCGAAGGGAGCGGACTCCATCCGGGCGAGGGCGTCGTCGATGGGCATCGCGCCGGCGGCGACGCGGGCCAGCATCTCTCTCAGGGCGTCGCGGTCCATCGTCCCATTGTAGGGGAGCGCGCGGGATTGGTAGCCGCGGGTAGGGATTCTGCCCGTGGCCGCATCGCCGGGCACGATCTTCGCCTTCGAAGCTGACTCTCACGCCAGCGGCTTCACCATCAGGATGCGCCCCTCTACGCCCGTCAGCGCCACGTACTCGGGATCGGTGGCGGTCTGGACGATGGTGAAGCCGGAGCGCTCGTAGAGGCGGCGGGCCGGGTTGCTGGTGGTGGTGGTCAGCGACATCTGCGTGAAACCGGCTGCCCGGGCCTGGCGCTCGGCCTCGGCGAGGAGGGCGGCGCCAATGCCGGCGTTGCGGCGCCGGGCCGAGACGTGGAGTTCGGCGAGGTGGAAGGCTCCCGCCGGGGCCGGGATGCTCACCCGGGCACGCGCACGGTCCCGGCGGAGGAACCCGCGGATGCCGAAGGGCCCGAAGATCCGGAGGACGCCCCAGGCCAGCGCGGGCGTGATCCCCTCCCCTCCCTCTGCGCCGGACTGGACGAAGCCCACGACTTCGCCCTCCGCGACCGCGACCGTCGTCCGCTGGAGACCGCCCTTGCCGGCGATCGCCCCTGCCGCCAGCACCCGGAAGCG
This sequence comes from Chloroflexota bacterium, assembly GCA_016234445.1. Taxonomy (GTDB): domain Bacteria; phylum Chloroflexota; class Dehalococcoidia; order Tepidiformales; family Tepidiformaceae. The sequence goes on from JACRBT010000020.1 coordinate 52,491, forward strand.
GGCCGCCTTCTCCGCGTCGCCGCCAGCCATGCCAACCTGTTCGTCCGAGGGTTCGCGGCCCATGACCGCGCGGATTGCGGCGGCGTCGGCGGCTATGGCGGCTCGAAAGGTCAGGTCCATGGAAACCTCCGCCCTGAATGTAGCCGCGTTCCACCGTGGCCGCATCGGCGGGTATCACCCGCCCGGTTCGACACTCCATCCGGTTCGCGTCGCGGATGGCACGTGAACCGGCCGCGTTCCCGGCTCACAGCGACCCGAACCACCATTCCCGGACGAAGCCGTACACCGGGCGGAAGGCCGTCGCGACGAAGGCGAACGTCGCGGGGAGGGTGACCGCGCCGCTCAAGTCCTTGTCCGTGCCGGCGGTGAAGACGAGGCTCACGCCCTCCTGGAAGCCGCCCCACTTCGCGAGGAGTACGGAGACGACCGCCACCGCGACGACGAGGCCCAGCCGGACGAGGTCGAGCGAGAGCACCCGCAGCGTCCGGTGGGCGAGGCGATCTCGCGTGATCGCGGCGGTCTCGGCGCTGGTTCGGCCCTGCCAGGGGTATTCGCCGCCGTAGATGGCGCGGATCAGGCGGGGGACGACGATGTCGGTGTTCGTGAAGTAGGCGAAATGGTCGTCGAGGAGGTCGTCGTCGTTGATGACCCGCCGGAGCTTCAACTGGCAGGGGTCGACGCGAGCCATCTGGATAGCCCCGGCGCGCAACGGTCCCGCGGGCACGAAGTCCATGCGGGCATGGATGTCGACCCAGTAGAAGTGCGAACGGAGGCGGGTCATCTCTTCCAGCGTCTCGGCGGGGACCACGTCGCCCCAGCGGTCCGGGGGCACGCCCGTGATGCGGTCGTCGAGCGGCGTCCCCGCGAGGCGGCGGGCATGGCGGCTGGCCTTGCTCTCCGCGGCGAACCCGAAGTCCCGGTTGATGGCGCTGCCGAGGGTGACGAGGGTCAGCCGCTTCGGCCTGGGGGTCGCGGCAGCGGCGGCGTCGCCCACGCGGCCGCCAAGCCCCAGGCTCTCGTAGGTGACGGCGCAGCCCGCGGAATGGGCGATGACGGTGATGTCGGCGATCGTGGGATCGGCGTAGAAGGCGATGATCGCGTCTTCGACGGGGGCGCGCATGGCGACGGCCCAGACGCCGCCTTCGATGAACCGCTCGGTGTCGCCGAGCGTGTCGCGAAGGAAGGGGTTGAGCTTCGCGACGAACTCGGCGGCCTTGCGGATGTAGGAGAAGAGACCCGTGCCCTTCGTGCCGCCGAGCAGGTAAAGCAGGTAGATGAAGCGGGCGAAGACCCAGGTGAACGCGCGAAGCAGGGGGAGCAGCGCGAGGACGAGGGAGAGCTGCAACCGGTAGGCCCAACGGACCAACCATGGAGCCCGGTAGGTGGGCTCGGGTTCAGGCTGCCCGTGGACGGCGCGGACGAGGTTCTTGGCGGCGAGATGGCGTTCGACGGCGGGGGACTTCACGTCGTCGCCGGGCGACCTGGGGTGCTTTCCCGGCTCGCGCGCCAGGTCGCCGGGCTCCCAGAGGTCGTTGGCGGGGTTGCCGACCCAATCGCGGCGCATCGCAACCATTTCGCGGGGGCCGCGCTTGAGGATCCAGCGCGCGACCTCGTCGGCCGACGGTGGCAGGAACGAGTTCGCCCAGTAGCCCTCGGCGAACTCGAACTCCTCGGTGGCGGTCCCGGCCGAAGCCGGGGGCGTGACGACAAGCCGGGCGCGAGCCTTGCCGTCGACGATCGAGAAGCCGCGGTCGACCGTGCCGCCGGCTTCTTCGAGGACGTTGGCGATGGGGTTGACGACGCTGGCGAGGAATTCGCCCGGCTCGTGGCTGCCCTGGCCGTGGACGACCACCACCCCGTGGCGGAGGGGCGTGGGGGGTGCGGGGGCGCTGATGGGGCCGCTCATGCCGCCATTATCGCCACCCGCGCAAGGGGCCTGTGTGAATCACGTCACCGAACCAGCCGGGTACTGGAGGAACGACCGGGTCGCCATGGCGGCATGGTCCGCGTCGTCCATCCACGGTGCGTGGCCGGTGCCGGGCAACAGCTCAAGCCCGGCGTTGGGAAGATGGGCAACGAAGCTCCGGGCGATTTCGGCGCCGCCGAAGGGGTCTTCCTCCCCCCAGACGAAGTGGACTGGCGCCTGGACCCGGGCCAACAGGCTGGCGGGCAGGAGGATTCGTTCGTTCATCCCCCGGACCGGGTTGAAGATGCGCGGACCGGCAGCCACTTCGTTGCGCATGGTGGGGGTGTCGCGCAGGAGTGCGAGGAACCAGTCGAGCGCTTCTTGAGAGATCCGGCCCTGTTCCAGTGCCTGCCGGAGGCCGATCTGCCGGAAGATGGCGCGCACCGCCCGCGCGTTCGGGGGCACCGACAGGAGGAGGCGACTGAGGACGGGCACACCCGTCATCCGCATGACAAGTGGCACCTTGCCGACCGGCGCCCCGATGGACCAGCCGAAGAGCACCATCCGGCCGACGCGCCGGGGCTCCGCGGCGGCGGTGCGCAAGGCGATGTAGCCGCCGAATGAGGTCGCCACCACGTGGGCTGATTCCAATCCCAGCGCGTCGAGCACGTCGGCAACCAGCCCGTCGGCGAATGCTCCCAGCCGCTCGACGTCGTCGAAGTTGGCCGCCAGGCGGTCGCTGAGACCGCAGCCGGGACGATCGAGGAGCACGCAGCGGAAGTCCGGGAGCCGGGCGACCAGCGGCGCCCAGCTCGAACCGGCGTTGGAAGCGCCGTGGACGAACACCACCGCCGGGCCTTCCCCGACTTCCTGGACCCTCAGGGTCACGCCGCTGCGGCGGAGGTCAAGGCGCTGCTCCCCCGGGACGACCCCGAACGACTCCCACAGCTTCCTCTCGGCTTCCCGGTAGCGGGCTTCGTTCCGGGCCACGGTCAACCTCCCACGGCGGTGCCGAGTCCGGCGGAGCTCACGCGCGGAAGCCTACACCTTTTTCAAGAGCTTGCGTGAGCCCCGCTGTCACCCTTTCGCGAGCGAACCCAGCAGTTCTAGCGTGCGGTCGCGGGCGGTCGTGTCGCCGGGGATGACCAGGATCATCGCGAGGAGTTCGTCGACCCCGAACGAGGGCAGCGCCCGGATGCGGGCGGCCACCGCCTTTTCGTCGCCATGGACGACGAGGGCGTCGGCCATGCGCGCCGAGAACTCGCCGCCGGCAGCCTCGGGGAAGCCGGCGTCCTGGAACATGCTGGAATAGAAGGGGAGGCGCGGGTAGAAGCCCATCTGGCGGGTGGCAGCGGCGCGGACGGCCTCGGCGTCAGTCGAAACGACAACCGGGACGTGGCCGACGAGCGGCGGCTTCGCGCTCCCGGCGGCCTTCGCCCCCGCGGCCAGCGCCGGCGCGGCGACGTCCCGCAGGTAGGGCTGGGGGCAAACCCAGGAGATCCCCCCGTCGGCGACTTCGCCGCAGAGGCGGAAGGCGTTCGGGCGGAGGGCGCTGGCCATGACGCGGACCTGTGTGGGCGCGGGCAACTGGGCCTCGGCGTGGAGGCGCTTGCCGTGGAACGAGACCTTACCCTCCTTGAGGGCGGCGTTGAGGATGGCGAGGTATTCGCGCAGGTGCTCGAGGGGGCGGTCGAAGTTGAGCCCGAAGGTGCCTTCCATCGCGGGCTTGTGGCTGGGGCCGACGCCAAGCCGCAGCCGCCCCGGCGCGAGTGAGTCGACGACGACGGCGCCCTGGACGAGGGCCAGCGGGTGGCGGGGGAACGTCGGGATGATGCTCGTCCCGAACTCGATCCGCTCGGTCTGGCCGGCGGCGGCGGCGAACACGGCGAGCGAGTCCGCGGCGACGCCCCCGGCGGTCATCCAGGCGACGTCGATGCCGGCGCGCTCGGCGGCGACGATGGCGGCGATGGTGCCCTTCGGGTCCGCGGCGGCACAGTGGACGCCGATAGTGAGTCCTTGCATGGTCGTATCCTCCAGGTTCGTCCCCGCAGGATAGCGGATGCGGGACGGCGCTGCGGCTGACTTCGTCTCCGTCACCACATGCCGCCACAGCCCGGGGGTGCTCGTCGCCAACGCGACGTAGAATCTGGCGAAGCAGGCGGGCATCCGCCGAGGAGAACGCTGATGCGATACGCGGTGGTTATCGAACGCGCCGAGTCGAATTACTCCGCTTATGTGCCGGATCTGCCCGGGTGCGTGGCCGTTGGGGACACGATCGAGGAAGTCGCCGCGGAGATCCGTGAGGCTATCCTCTTCCACATCGAAGGGCTGAAGGAGGACGGTCTCCCCGTCCCGGAACCCGTGACTGTGGTGGACTACGTGGCCGCCTGAATCGGCCCAACGAAAAAGGGGCGCCGCTCCGACGCCCCTCTTCGTGGACCCGCCTTCCGCTCGTTACGGGCGGACGCCGGTCAGTTTCGCCACCTTGAGGGTGTTGAAGAGCGCCAGGCCGGCGTACCACTTCACCCGGACCCGGCTGGCGTCCTTCGTTTCGAGGCTGCCCACGCGTTCGACCGTGAGGCCGCCGGCGCCGGTCAGCCCGCTCAGGGCGCCTTCGCCGAACTGCATCGCGTAGATGGTGCTGCAGTCGTTGCTCGTGCCCTGGGTCTTGGCGTCGCTGACGTAGTCGTTGATGCCGATGGGGATGCCGTCGTAGAACTGCAGCATCCCGCCGAACTCGTCCCGGTCGGCTTCGAGGAAGGTCCCGACGGTGCGGGCGAGGAGGTTGAGCGAGCGGCGGCTGCGGCGGCTCATGAGGATGAGGTCGGGCTTGCCGCCACGGACCTTGTCGATCAGCTCGTCGAGCTTGTCGAGCGAAAGGGTGGCGCCGTTCGTGCCCATGCTCACGGTCTGGCCGGCCACGCAGAGGCGGTCGATGCCGTCGAAACTCTTGGCGTTCGTGCTCTCGTTGCCGTTGACGAAGGTGTCGTCGAAGAGCACCTGGACGGCGCGCGCCTTGAGCTGGACGACGGCGGCTTCGAGGTCCTGGATGTTCGACCGGGTGGACTTGAGGAAGTTGTCGACGTCCGCGTCGCCGCCGAGGATCTTCAGGTTCGCGGTCACCTGGGTGAAGGTCGGGGTGTCTTCGGACCAGGTGTCGCCGACGTCGTAGAAGGCGGCGTTGGGGCCGGTGTTCTGGCGGTTGTAGGTGAGGCCGTTGCCGACGATCTCCACGAAGGGGAGACGCTGGAGGACGGGGCTTTCGGTGGCGATGGTTTCGATGACGCCGGCGACGAGGGTGTCGTTGCTGAGCTTGCTGGCTTCGACGAGGGTGAGCGGCAAGGTGATGCCTCCTGTGGTGTTGGAGGCGATGGTGGGGCGGCCCCGGGGGTAGCGTGGAGGGGCGGTTGTCACCGGGGGCCGAGTCTCAGTGGTCGAGCGTGACCGTCCGCCCGGCACTCACGGTCAGCACGAAACGGCTGAGCAAGTCACAGCCGAGGAGAGCCGGGAGCGTCTGCGATCGCATCTCCCCGATGTAGATGGTCGAGTCGATGACCTCCCACTGGCCGTGGTCGTGCAGAAAGGCGTAGCTGGCAGGCAGGGCGAGATACCGCAGCTGCCCCCCGATCCCGCCCATCGCCCTGGCCGATGGCCACGCCGCAGGATCAAGGCTTGCCGGCGTCATCCCGAACTTCGCGACGGCGTCCAGCGCGTGGATACAGCTCACAGCGGCCCCGGTGTCGACGACGAACGGCACCGGAATCCAGTCCGGTCGCACGTCTGGGATTCGGAGCACGACGGTCACAAGGGGCTGAGGCCGGATGCTCGGGGTGTAGAAACCCGAGATCACAACTGCAGGCTGGCGGAACCGGCCGAGATGAACTGGATCGCCACGTCCGTGCGGACATCGATCCCGCGGGCGCGAAGCTCCTCGACGAGCGTCGCCAGGTCGCTGTCGGCGGCGATCACCTTGCCGTCCTTCACGGCGACAAACTGTTCCGGGTACTCCTGGAGCAACTCCCTGTAGTGCTTGTCCCAGAACGCCTGTATCGAGGCTGCCTCGGCCAGGCTTGGTTTGGGACTCACGGGGGCATCGGCTGCCATGGGAACAGGCCTCCTTGCGGCGTATGTCCACTATCGGCAACCGGCCGGGGCATGGCAACTCCCGCCTCCGCCCGCGCTGGTATCATTCGCGGCGCGGGAGGGTGCGATGGCTGCTGTGGGTGTGGTCGAGACGGGGTCCGTGGGGCGCTTCACGATCGCCCGTAGCTGGGAGCTCACGCCCCGGCTGATCAGCGCCTTCGCCGCCGGCGTCGACGACCCCAACCCATGCTACATGGACGACGTCCGCGACGGCGGCCTCGTCGGCCACCCGGGGATGGCGTTCACGTTCCAGTGGAACAGCCGCCACATACCGGACGAGACGATGGACCTCGAGACCGGCAGGATGGGCGTCCACGCCTGGGCCGACATCCGCTACGCGCGGCCCTTCCGCCAGGGCGACGTGGTCACGGCGCAAGCGCAAACCATCGAGGTGCGCCAGATCCCGCCGGGGGTGCTCCAGGTCCAGCGGGTGACGATGCGCGACTCGCGCGGCGAGGCCATCGCCGTCATGGACACGGCCGGGATCATCCGCGGCGCCCGCACCAACGGCCCCGACCGCTCGATCGCATCCCTCGAACCGCAGCCGGAGCCGTCGCCGGAACCCGGCAGTCCCGTTTGGGTCGCCAGCATCCTGATCGCGCCCCACGCCGCCCACGTCTACACCGAGTGCGCCGACATCTGGAACCCCATCCACACGGAGCGCTCGGTGGCCCTGGCGGCGGGGCTCCCGGACATCATCCTCCACGGCAGCGCGACCATGACCATCGCCCTCCGCGAGGTCGTGAACCGCAGCCTCGGCGGCGACCCGGCGCGCGTCGCCCGGCTGGCCGGCCAGTTCCGGGCGATGGTCATCCCCGGCGAGGAGATCACGGTCCGCAGCCTCGAAGAGCGCGAGACCCCCGGCGGCCGGGCGATCTTCTTCGACGTCCTCAACGCCGCCGGGCAGCCGGCCATCCACCGCGGCCTCGTCGTCGGGCGATAGCGCGCGCCTCACATCCTTCTAGCGGCGGCCTCTGCCACAATGACCCGGTGAGCGCGCTCCCCAAACCGGAAGAAAAAGCCCGCGAAGTCCGCCAGATGTTCGACCGGATAGCCCCCGGCTACGACCGCCTGAACCGCGTCATGACCGGCCGCATGGACCAGCGCTGGCGCCGCGACCTCGTCCGCCGCATGGGGATCGGCCCCGTCGACCGGGTGCTCGACCTCGCCTGCGGGACGGGCGACTTCGCCGAGATCGCGCGCGAAGCCGGGGCCAGCGTCGTCGGGCTCGACTTCGCCCGGCAGATGCTCCTCGGGGCACTCCGCCGCCGCATCGACGGGGTCGCGTTCGTCCAGGGCGACGCCCTCCACCTGCCCTTCGCCGATGGGAGCATGACCGCCGCCGTCTCGGGGTTCGCCCTGCGCAACTTCGTCGCCATCCCGCCGGTGCTGGCGGAACTGGCCCGCGTCCTCGCCCCGGGCGGCCGGATCGGGCTGCTGGAAGTGGACCGCCCGAGGAACACGCTCGTCCGCGCCGGCCACGGCGTCTACTTCAACCACGCGGTCCCCTTCGTCGGCGGGCTGCTTTCGCGCGACCGCTCCGCTTATCGTTACCTCCCCCAGTCCGCGATCTACCTCCCCGGGGAGCGCGAATTCGTCGAGATGCTGGTGGCGAACGGGTTCCATCGCGTCCAAAAGCGGTCGCCGATGTTCGGGGCGATCCAGTCGGTGACGGCGGTGCGGCGCTGAGCGCGGCGGCCGCCCCGGTGGCGGTGAGCCGCGCCCGCGCCTGGCGAATGGCGATCCGGCCGCCGACCCTGACCGCCGCGGTGGCGCCCGTGCTCGTCGGGAGCGCCGTCGCCATCCGCGAAGACGTTTTCGACCTCCTGCCGGCGCTGGCCGCACTCTTCGGCGCCCTCTGCCTCCAGATCGGCGCGAACTTCGCCAACGACGTCTTCGACTTCAAGCGCGGCGCCGACACGAAGGATCGCCTCGGGCCACCCCGAGTGACCCAGATGGGCCTGCTCTCCTCGCGGCAGGTGTTCGCCGGGATGTGGACGTCGTTCGCGCTGGCCTTCGCGGCCGGCGTCTACCTGGTCTTCGTGGGGGGCTGGCCGGTGGTCGCCGTCGGGCTCAGCAGCATCGCCGCCGCCATCATCTATACAGGCGGGCCCTGGCCGATCGGCTATCACGCGATGGGCGACCTCTTCACCTTCGTCTTCTTCGGGCTCGTCGCGGTGGTCGGCACCTACTATGTGCAGGCTGACACGACGAGTGGACTCGCCTGGGCAGCGGCGGTGCCCATCGGCTGCACCGTGACCGCCATCCTCGTCGTCAACAACCTCCGCGACATCCCGACCGACCGCGCCGCCGGCAAGACCACCCTTGGCGTGCTCATGGGCGACCGGGGGACGCGGGCCTGGTACTTCGCCCAGCTCGCGGGCGCTTACGGGGTCGCTATCGGCACCTGGGTTTTCGGACCGGCGTCGCCCTGGGTGCTGCTCGTGCTCCTGAGCCTGCCGGCGGCGGCGGGGCCTGTCCGCGTGGTCGCGAAGGGCACGAAAGGCGCGGCCCTGAACCCGGTCCTGAGAGCGACGGCGCGGTTCAACTTCGTCTTCGCCGCCTGTTTCGCCGTCGGGATCGCGCTCGATTTCTGACCGGGGCGAATGTGAGGCTGGTATCGGGCGCCGGCAGGTGTCTTCCCCGGCGATGATCAGGGTTCTCCGCATCGATTGGGGCAGGGCCCGGCGCTAGCGTGGACGGGTGGAGCTTCCCGGCGACTACCCCGAGGACCTCGCGGCCGGCATTGCCCCGGACGGCGCCCCCGCCTCGCCGTTGCGCTCGCTGATGCGGCCCCAGATCCTGCTCCCAGGCGCGGTCGTGCTCGGCATGATCGCGGTCGCGTTTGGCGTCCAACCCGGGAGCGGCAAGCAGCAGGCGGGGAGCGACCTCCCGGCGGTGACGCCCTCGGCCGTCGTCTCGCCCTCGGTTTCGCCCTCCGCCGCGGCGCCCACGCGGACGGCCCAGCCTTCGCCCACTACGCGCACCGGCACGCCCTCCGCCAGCGACGGCCTCACCATCGCCGCGCCGGAAGCGGCCACGGCCACCGGCGACGTCGCCGGCGCGCGCGCGACCCCCTCGCCCACGCCCGGGACGGACTTCTCTCGCGAGGCCACCGAGTGCGGCGCCATCCAGGAAGGCTCGTTCCCGATCGTCATCGAACAGACCCTCGGCGGGCTCTCGGTCCGGGTCGTCCGGGTAACCGTCTTCCCGATCGAATACTTCCGCTGCATCCTCCTCGCGACCGGGGGGAGGGAGGCCGTCACCCTCGCCGAGTCCGTCGGCAAGGCCGGGCGCGCAGGCAGCACCCACGCCGTCCTCGTGGACCTCTGGCTGACGAACCCGGGCAAGGACTTCGGCCAGCTGAACCTGCGGACGGCGTCGCTCGCCGTCGCGAGCCAGGTGTTCGCGCCGCTGGCGACCCTCGGCGGCAGGTCCGAATCCGTCGTCGCGAGCGGCCAGGGGCGGACGGTCACGCTCGTCGTCGCCATCCAGAACGGGGTCGGGCCCACAACCGGGCCGATGACGCTAACGGTGGAAGCGCCCCTCTACGGCGGCAAGCAGACGGCCGGCAAGTACCAGCTCTTCCTGCCGACGCCCTGAGCCCCTCACCCCTAGCCCCTCTCCCACTTCGTGGGCGAGGGGAATGCTGACTCTCCCACCTGCGGTGGGCGAGGGGAACGATGGCTCCCGCCTACGGCGGGTGAGGGGGATGCGGGCGTGGAGGGGCTGCTAGCGGCGGACGACTTCGGACAGCACGGCTTCGATGTCTTCGCGGCCGAAGGGCTTCACCATCACGCGGAGACTGTGCGCGGCCACCAGCGCCTGGACGTCGGGTGGGGTCGCATCGCCGGTGCAGAGGACGATGCTGGGCACGATCCCCGGGGAGACGGCGGCGAGCGCATCCACCACGTCGACCCCGGTTTCGCCGAGGAGACGGTAGTCGCAGAAGACGGCGTCGTAGCTGCCGCCGGCGGCGAGCGCCGCTGCTTCGGCGGATGTCGCCGCCGCGTCACACTCATGCCCGAGCGACCGCAGGAGGCGCTGCGCGACCAGGCGGATCGCGGCTTCGTCGTCGACGACGAGGACGCGGAGCGAGGCCCCCCTGGGTTCCGGGGAGCTTCCCGTCGCGGCGACGCCGGAATGGCAGACGGGGAAGGTCACCCGGAAGCGGGCGCCTTCGCCGGGCTTCGACGACACCTCAATGTGGCCGGCATGGGCCGTCACGATGGTGTGGGAGATGCTGAGGCCGAGGCCCGTGCCGCGGTCCTTGCCGGTGCTGAAGAAGGGTTCGAAGATCCGCGCCTGGACGGTGGCATCCATCCCCTTGCCGTTGTCCTCGACTTCGAACCCGCCGGCCACTTCGCGCACGGTGATCCGCGGTGACGCGACGCCCCGGACCGCCCGCTCGGCGTTCGTCACCAGGTTGAGGAGCACCTGTGTCAGTTGCTGCGGGTCCGCCTCGACGATCGTCCCCTCCGCGGCAACGGCGAAGCTGACGTCGATCCCGAGCTTCAGCCACTCCGGCCGCCGCACGCGCTCCACATAGGCGAAGATGTCGCCGAAGTCCACGGTCGATCGCGCGCCCTCCGGCGGGCGGGCGATGAAGAGGAGGTCGCGGACGATGTCGCGTGCCCGGAGCGCCTCCCGCCTGATAATGCCGGCTTCTTCGCTGAGCCCCCCGATCGCCGGCGAGGATTCGAGCAGTTCCGAGAACCCGAGGATCGCCGTGAGGGGGTTGTTCAGTTCGTGGGCGACGCCCGAGATCATGGCGCCGAGGGCCGCCAGGCGCGCCGAGCGTTCGACCTCTTCGCGGCTACGTTCCCGCTCCGCTTCGTGCCGCACGACCTCCGTCACGTCGGTTGCCACCACCAGGAGCCGGTAGGAAGGATGGTCGAGCGGCACCATCTCGAAGTCCATCCAGCGCTGTTCGCCGTCGATGAGGATGTCCGAGCGGCCCGGCACCGTCTTCCCTTCGCGCACGGCGGAGGAGTAGGCGGCCCGGGCCAGTTCCGGGAGCGCGCCCTCGGTGTCGCCGCTGGCCGCGCGCTGCCAGGTCGGGGCCAGCGCCTGGACGATCTGTTCGCCGCACTCGTTGGCGTAGACGCGGACAAAGTCGCGGTCCAGGAGGATGACTGCATCTGAAAGCGTCCGGAGGAGGAGGTCGTAGAGCGCGCTTTCCCGGGCCGTCCGCTGGGCGTTGCGGATGTTTTCCATGGCCGGACCGAGGATCCGGGCGAGGACCTGGAAGAGCTGGAGCTCGCGGTCGCTGAAGGCGAAGCCTGCCTGCGTGGAACCGATGAGGACGAAGCCAATGTCGCCGCCACCGGAACGCGCGGCCGTCAGGCTGATCGCGTGGATCCCCATGGCGGTCATCAGCGGGGTCGTGCCGTCGGAGGGCGCCTCGACCGCGGCCACCTGGCCATGCTTGAGGGCCGCCAGTTCGTGCTCGCGAGGGGTGACCCGGATGTCGGGGCCGCGCGGGTTCGGGTAGACGACCTCGCCGTCTTCGAGATAGCCGAGTGCCACCACCGGACCGGGAACGATCGTCCGCAGGGGCCGGTGGAGTGCCCGCACGAGCGCAAGGACCGACGATTCCCGCGCCGCCGCCGCGGCGACGTCGGCGATGACTTTCTGTTCGGCGACGTCGCGCTCGGCGGCGGCGAGCTGGGCTTCTTGCCGCGCCGCCGAGGCGATCCAGCCGGCGGCGGTCTGGAGGAAGGCCGTTTCCTCGGCGGAGAAGGGCTCGTTCTTGAGGCGGCCGATGGTGAGGGCGCCAAGGAGCTTTCCGTCTTCGACCAGGGCGATCACCCAGGCGCGCTCGATGCCTCCCTCGGCGAGCAGCCGGGAAACGTGCCCGGGAGCGTGGCGGGGGATGAATTCGACTCCACCGGGAGCCATGGCCAGGCCCGAGAGGCCGGCTTCTTCCAGCGTGAAGCCGCGCGTTCCATTCGGCGGCGTCGTCCAGGCCGGGTAGGACCCGACGACCTGGAGGTGTTGGCCGCTCGCATCCACCACCGTCAGCGAGGCCCAGTCGAAGCTGGCCAGTTCAAGGAGGCGGCGGGCGAACTGTTCGAAGACCGCCGCCAGGCTGCGACGGCCGATCACAAGTCCCGCCAGGTCGAGGAGGATCTCCCTGCGGGCGGTAGAGAGCGCGGGTTCTGAGCCCATCGGGCCTGCCCTGGTTAGCGGAATCTTAGAATCATGCCACCCGGCGGCAAGTGTTCCTATCAGGGGGAACCCTACCGCGACCGCGCCGCCGCCCGCCATCGAAACCGGCCCCACGGTACCTAGCCCGGCGATTCGCTACACTCGATAAGCATGACGCCCGAATCTCGCTACTACTTCTCGCAACGCCTGAAGATGCACTACCTCGTCTGGGGCGACGAGTCGAAGCCGCCCCTCCTCCTCGTCCACGGCACCCGCGACCACGCCCGATCGTGGGACCGCACCGCCGAAGCCCTCAGCGACCGCTACTGCGTCTATGCCCCGGACCTTCGCGGCCACGGCGACTCCCAGTGGTCCATCGGCGGCGACTACTCGATCATCGACTATGCCCTCGACATTCACGCCCTCGGCGAAGCGATCGGCCGCGCCCCCTACACGATCATCGGGCACTCCCTCGGCGGCGGCGTCACGCTCCAGTACGCCGGCGCCTTCCCCGAGAAAGTGTCGAAGGTCGTCACGATCGAGGGCCTCGGGGGGCTCGGCTGGGCGAGCGGGGTCCGCCGGCCAGCGCACGTCCGCATGCGCCAGTGGGTCGAAAGCATGCGCAAGCTCGAACAGCGGCGCCTTCGCAGCTATGAGGACATCGACACGGCCACCGAACGGATGATGGAGGCGAACCGCCACCTTTCGCCCGAACTCGCCCGCCACCTCACCGTTGAGGGCGTGAAGCCGGCAGACGACGGCGGCGTCACCTGGAAGTTCGACAACTTCACCCACGCCGGTTCACCATACGAATTCAACATGGAAGACGCGCGCGACCTCTGGAACCAGATCCGCTGCCCCCTCCTCATCATCTGGGGCGAGGAGAGCTGGGGCGTGCGCAACGGGGACCTCGACCTGAGCGCCTTCCACGACTACCGCTACGAGAAGGTGGCGAAGGCGGGCCACTGGGTGCACCACGACCAGTTCGACGTGTTCATCGGGCTGGTGAACGGGTTCCTGGCCGAATGAACGCGCGTTGGCGGGCCGCCGTTGTGTTCGCCTTCGCTGTGGGGCTGCTGGCCGTTGCCGCGGCCTGTGGCGGGGGTGACGACGACGCCAGCACGCCCACCGGCGGGAGCTCTCCGGGGGCGGGCACGACCACGGCGGCGCCCACCTCCGCGTCTTCGCCATCGACCGACGCCGTCCTCGCCGCCATCCAGCAGCTGGCCATCCCGGCGGGCCTCGCCGAGGGCCGGACGTTGGGCAAGAGCGACGCGCCGGTGCGGCTCACCATGTGGGAAGACTTCCAGTGCCCCTTCTGCCTGAAGTACACCGCCCAGATCGAGCCGACGATCGTCGACGAGTTCGTGAAGACGGGGAAGGTCCGGATCGAGTTCCGCCAGTGGCCCATCCTCGGGCAGGAGTCGCTGAACGCGGCCATTGCCAGCCAGTGCGCGGCCGAGCAGAAGAAGTTCTGGGAGTATCACCGGGCGCTCTTCCTGATCCAGGCGGAAGCCGGGCAGCACCTGAACGAAAAGCTCAACGCCGGCCGCTTTAGCGACCCGGCCTTGCTCGGCATCGCCGACAGGGTTGGGGTCGACACCCGGACATGGGTGGCCTGCTACCAGGCGAAGGACTACCTCGCGACAACCCAGGAAGACGCCCGCGCCGCCCAGACGGCGGGCCTCAAGGGGACGCCCGGATTCGCCATCAACGGCGCCGCCATCCAGACGCCGGCCTCGCTCGACGCCTGGCGCAAGCTCCTCAACGACGCGGTGGCGAAAGCGAAGCAGTAGGGGCCGCGGCGTCCGGTTCCCGGGTCGGGAATCCGAGCGGCTTCCGTGACGGGACCGGGTTGGGCGGCATCAGGTCACTGATCGCCGTGAAGATGAGGGAGACGCGGTGTTCGAGGTGGCCGACGCGCTCGGCGAGTTCGTCGCGGCTGGAGAGAAGCGCCCGCAGCTGGACGAAGGCGCGCATGATTTCGATGTTGACCTGGACGGCGCGGGGGCTGCGAAGGACGCTCGAGAGCATGGCGACGCCCTGTTCGGTGAAAGCGTAGGGCAGGTAGCGCCGCCCGCCCTGACCCCCGTTTGAGATCACAGTTTGTGATCTCAAGATCGCCGCCTCCTCAGCGGTCAGCTGGAACATGAAGTCTTCAGGGAAGCGTTCGGGGTTCCGCTTCACGGCTTGGATGAGTGCCCGCGTCGACACGCCATAGAGGCCGGCGAGGTCTGCGTCCAGCATCACCCGGAGACCGCGGACGACAGCGATCGAATGCTGGATGTGCTCAGGCGCGACGATGGCGGTCCCGTCAGTCATGCCGCGTACCCTACACGAACCCGCGGCGACCGCCTACGGCCGCCGGTCACGGTGCCATCCGCACCGCGACTGGAAAGGAGCGGCGTCGCCACCCCCAACACACCATCTCCCACCGCCAGCCCACCCGCCATCCGCACCGCGACTGGTAACGAGCGGCGTCGTTGCACGCTTCACACCATCGTCGGCCGTCAGCCCGCGCACCATCCGTACCGCGACTGGAAAGGAGCGGCGTCGCCACCGCCAACACCCATCCCCGCCTTCACTGCCCATCCGTCACATACCGGCATGCCAGTTCGACGCTCTCCTCAGTCCACAAGTACCGCGTGCTCCCATGCCGCGACCACACCTTCTGTCCCTGCCTCCGCTCGCCCGCCTCGATCAGCGCCCTCGTCGCCCACCGCTTCAGCGAACCCATCACCACCTCCGGCTCGACCTCACTCCGCATTACCACATGGACGTGCTCGTTGCGGACGTTCAGCGCCAGCAGCTCCCAGCCGGTGTGCACGCACCGCTCGCCGATGGCCCGGGTCACGGTGGCTCGGTCTCCATCGCTCAGGAACCCTGGGCTCTGGCGAAGGCGTTCGCCCTCGACCTGCTCTCTCCACGGGTTCGCGGGGAGCGGTTCCGTCCCGGCGACATTGTGGGAACGATCCACCGAGCCCCGCGCGTCGCCGTGAAGCCACGTCCCATAGCACCGGAAGCTGATGAAGTAGGCGAGCGGTATACCTGGTGGCGAGGGACGGCCGGGCGGCGGCATGCGGGGATGGTACCGGATAGGGAAAGAGGCTGGCGGTTGGCGCAACATGGTCGTCGAGCGTTGCGACGCCGCTCCTTACCAGTCGCGGTGCGGATGGAGGGTGTGCGGGTGGGGCGCGGTACGGATGCGCGCGGCGAGTGCTACAGACCCCTACAGGATCCCCGCCTTCCTCGCATCGTCGAGGAAGCGCTGGATGCCCACGTCCGTCAGCGGGTGCTTCATCATCTGGGGGAGGAGCGTGGGAGGGATGGTGGCGATGTGCGCGCCGGCGAGGGCCGCCGCCGTGACATGGAGTGGGTGGCGAAGGCTCGCAGCGAGGACCCGCGCGCTCAGCCCGTAGCTTTCGAAGACGGCCACGCACTGCCGGACCATCTCCATCCCGTCTTCGCCGACGTCGTCCAGGCGGCCGACGAACGGGCTCACGAAGGTGGCCCCCGCGAGCGCCGCCAGCAGCGCCTGGTTCACGGAGAAGATCAGCGTCGTGTTGATCCGGATGCCTTCGCTGCTGCAGCGGTGGATCGCCTCCAGCCCCTCCTCGTCGATGGGGATCTTGACGACGACGTTCGGGTGCCAGGACGCCAGTTCCCGCGCTTCCAGCACAAGGTCGTCCGCCTTCCGGGAGACGCACTCGGCGCTGATCGGGCCATCGATGACGGACGCGATCTCCTGGACGCGCTCGCGGTAGCTGACCCCGCCTTCCTTCGCGAGCAGGCTCGGGTTCGTGGTTACGCCGGAGATGACGCCATAGCGGGCGGCAGCGCGGACGTCGGCGATGGAGGCGGTGTCGAGGAAAAGCTGCATGGACGGCGGGCTCCGTGGGGTGTGCCGCCATCGTACAGGGGGCATGCGCTTGCCGGGCCGCGACGCCGCGATCTTTGCGTCCGCGCCCGCGTTACGTCCGCCCGCCGTGCGCTAAGCTGGCCTCGTGCCCAGCGTCACCGTCCGCGCCGAAACCGAAGCCGACCACGCAGCCATCGCCCGGGTGGTCGGCGCCGCCTTCTCGCCCGGCGAAGGCGAAGTGCGGCTGGTCGATGCGATCCGCCGGGCGCCCGGGTTCGACCCCCGCCTCTCGCTCGTAGCCGAAGACGACGGCGCCGTCATCGGCCACCTCCTCTTTTCGCCTTGCCTCATCGAGACCGCGACCGGCGGCATCCCGGCGCTGGCGCTCGCCCCGCTGGCCGTGATCCCCGGCCACGAACGTTCCCGCGCGGGGACCGCGCTCATGCAGGAGGGGCTCGCCGAAGCCGCGCGGCTCGGCCACCGGATCGTCATCGTCCTCGGGCACCCGAAGTACTACCGCCGCTTCGGTTTCCGCCCCGCCCGGCCGCGGGGGGTGGCCGCGCCCTGGCCCGTCCCGGACGCCGTCTTCCAGGTGCTCGAACTGGCGCCTGGCGCGCTCGAGGGCGTCGCCGGGACCGTACGCTACCCCGCCGCCTTCGACGCAGACGTCACCCCGTAGCCGCCTTCTCCCCGCGTTTCCCGTCGCTGCGCTACCCTGAGGCAATGCGCCGCTTCCTCCTCCCGTCCGCCCTGGCCGTCCTCGTCGCCCTCCCGCTGGTTGCCTGTGGCGGCGGTGACGACAGCGGCGACCCGACGAAGTTCCCGACCTCCACCGACCCCGCCCAGGCGGTGCCCACCGGCCAGCGCAACACCATCAACGTGGTCATCGCCGGTTCCGACTGGTACGTGGGCGAGAACAACTTCGTCTTCGGGATCACCGACCTCAAGGACAACCCCCAGGGCGGGGCGAAGGCGACCGCCACCTTCTTCGACCTTCGCGACCCGGCGAACCCGAAGCCGGTGTTCACGGCGGAGGCCGTCGCCAGCGCCCCCGGCGTCGGGCCGAAAGTGGAAGTGAAGCACGCCAACGGCGAGACGCACGTCCACGGCGGCGTCGAAGAGGACCGCGTCGGCTATTTCGTGACCGTGAACTTCGACCACCCCGGCTTCTGGGGCCTGATCGTCGAAGCGACCCTGAAGGACGGGACGAAGGGCGTGCGCGACGTCGGCTTCCAGGTGAACGCGAAGCCGACCATCATTTCGCCCGGGCTGAAGGCGCCGAAGAGCGACAACCTGACGAAGAAGGAAGTCACCGACATCCGCCAGATCGACTCCGGGACGCCGGCGAACGACATGCACGACGTCAAGATCAAGGACGCGATCGCTGCCGGGCGGCCGCTGGTGGTGGTGTTCTCGACGCCCGCCTACTGCACGTCGCGCTTCTGCGGCCCCGTCAACGAAGAGGTCGAAGCGCTGCAGGCGACCTATAAGGACCGCGTCGACTTCGTCCACATCGAGATCTGGAAGAGCTTCGAGAAGCGCGAACTGAGCCCCACGGTGAAGGAGTGGATCGTCCGCGCCGACGGCGGCCTGAGCGAACCCTGGGTCTTCGTCGTCGACGCGAAGGGGACCGTCTACGACCGCTGGGAAGGCCCCGTCGCCCGCAACATCATGGAGCCGTCGGTGAAAGCGGTCGCCGAGGGGAAGACGCGGTAGGGCGAGGGGGGGCCTATCGCCCCTTCAGCGCGAACGGCACCGCGCTGGTCGCAATCAGCAGCACCGCCACGACGGCCGACCCCACATCCCCGCCGCTTGCCGCGGTGCTCGCGACGGAAGCGACGGCGAAGACGGCCACGCCCCCAAGCCGAATGAACTCACGGGCGGGGGACTCTGTCTTGAGGTAGGTGGTGAGCCCGAAGGCTACGCACATCGCGCCAGTGCCGAGGGCTATCCCGAGGACCCACACTGCCGTGTCGATGTCCAACTCCTGCTGATACCGCCTACAGTGGCTGACTCAGGTTGTAGACAAAAGTGACGGCGAAACCCGCCGCGCCGGCGAGAAGCAGCGTCTTTGCGACAGTGCCCCGCCGTGTGGTTGCCGTCACGATGTCTCTCAACGAGCGAGCGTCCGCCAGTACCCAGCCGGAGACCGCAACCAGAACAGAGGCGCCGCCGTATGACCGAGCGATCAGCGCGACCGGCGTGAGGCCGAGCACCCCCACCGCCAGCCAGCTTCTCCGCTCGGCAGACCAGGCTCGGGCGCCCTTCTTCTGGCCTGAATCCTTCCGCGTCAGTGTTCTCGTGAGGTCGCCCCGCCACCAGGCCCTGCCCACAATGACGGACAAGATGGCCGTGCCCACGATGATCGGCTGCAGCTCCGCAGAGATTGCACCCCACACGCCGAGGCAGCCGACGAGGGCGATCACTAAGACGTCCCTCGTGCCGAGCCCTCGCAAGAGACGATGCCAGGCAGCCACCGCGAAATCTCCCGCCGTCTTCAAACGCATTCCCCGTCCATCATCCTACCCGCAGGCCCCTGCGCGGGAGGGGCATCCGGTGACAGATGCGGGTCGGTTCGCGGCGTCGTGGGGCGCGCGCCGGGCCTCTCCCCCCATCAGGCACAGCCCCCGTCAAAGCGCGGCCAGCGTTCCGCCCGGCCGCCCGCGGAGATGAAAACGGCGTCGGGGTCGGACGCGGCAGTCCAGAGTTGGCGCTTGCCGCTGCGATAGCCAGTGGCCTTCGCATCGCTCGGGAGGCGGGCGTTGCGGTCGAAGGGGCCGGCCGTGTGGTCCGCGAGGATGCCGAAGGGGTCCCCCGCGTAGGTCTTGCCCCGGAACTGGAGGAAGACGATCGTTTGCCAGTCGCAATGCTCGGGGCCTTGCCACTGGGAGATCACATCGCCCGGAAGCGTCTCTCCGCGGCTGCCGGTCCAGGGTGCTGGGGCGACAGGCGTGGGCAGACGGCCGGGTGCGGGTGTTGGAGCGGTGGCGGCGCGGGCCCCGGTGGCCTTCTCGTCGATGATGAAGGCGATTTCCAGGGCGGCATCCAGGGGGTCTCCGGTTGACGCCGGGACTTCGACCCGCGCGACCAGGTTGTCCCGGCGGAAGAGGAGACCGGGGACGAACTGGCCCGGGTGCTGTTTGAAGCCCTCGTAGAGGATGGCCTCCTCCCCGGGCAACCGCAGATCCGTCACCGCGACGCGCATGGGGAGCAGCTCGGCCCGGGCGGCGAACGCTTCGCGCGCCCCGGACTCGGTATCGAAGAGCGAGATAGAGATGCGCGCGTAGCGATCCCTCCCGTCCAGGGTTTCGCGGAGGTGGCTGTCGAAGCCCCAGGCAGCGAACCTCCCCCGGGACTCCGTGATGTCGTGCGCATCGGTGATGCCGAGGGCGCGATACTCCTCGATGAGCGCTATCTCGGCGTAGCTGATCGAGTAGAAGTCACTGCCGGGGTGGATGTCGGCGCGGCTGAGGGCCTCCACGATAAACTTGTCACCGCTGTCGCTGTCCTCGGCGAGGATGCCGTAGCGGCTCGCGGGACCCTCGATGGGCCCGGGGTGGCCGGACTCTTTGCCACAGGCAACGAGCGACAGCTGGGCCGCGAGGCAAAGGCCTGCCGTGACCGTCCACCATCGCCCGCTGCGCATGGGGAGAACTCTACACCCGGCCGGTAAAGGCCTCGCCGTCGCGCCCCGCGCTAGCCCGTAGCCCCCTACGAAACCAGCACCCGCAGCTCCACCAGGCCCCGGAAGGCCGGGATCTGGCGGTGTTCGATCTTCGCCGACGGGTCGAGCCGCAGCTTCGGGAAACGCTGGATGAGCGCCAGGATCGCGGTCTGCGCTTCCAGCCGGGCCAGCGGCGCGCCCAGGCAGTAACGCCGCCCGCCCCCGAAGGAGACGTGGTTGATCTCCTCGCGGGTGACGTCGAAGTGGTGCGGGTTCGGGTGGACCGAGGGGTCGTGGTTCGCCGCCGCCAGCGAGACGCCGATGCTCTGGCCGGCCTGCACCGGGCAGCCCCGGATCTCCATGTCCGTCAGCGTCGTCCGCCCCGACTGCACCACCGGCGGGTCGTAGCGGATCATCTCCTCGACCGCGTTCACGATCAGCGAGGGGTCGTTTCGCAGCTTTTCGAGTTCGGCCGGGTTGTCGAGCAGCGCCAGGACGCCGTTGCCGATGAGGTCCGTCGTCGTCAGGTTGCCCGCCGCGAGGAGCAGCGAGGTCATCGTCACCACTTCCTCGTCGCTCAGCATCTGGCCGTGCTCCTCCGCCTCGATCATCGCCGTGAGGAGGTCATGACGGCGGTCCTTGCGGCGCTCGGCGACGGCCTTCACCAGGTAGGCGTTCTGCTCGCGGCCCGCCTTTTCGACCTCCGCCCGCTTTTCGTCGGAAAGGAACGGATTGAAGCCCTGGATGCCAATGTCGGACCACTTCTTGAACTGCTTCTGGTCCTTCGGGTCCACGCCCAGCATCTCGGCGATGACGATCGTCGGGAGCGGCGCCGAGAAGTCGGCGATGACGTCGAAGCCGTCGCGGCCCTCCAGCCCGTCGAGGAGCTCGCTGGTGATCGCCCGGATGCGCGGCCCCATGGCGTCGACGGCGCGGGGGGTGAAGGCCTTGTTCACCAGCCCGCGGAGGCGGTCGTGGTGGGGCGGGTCCTGGAAAAGCATGCTCGGTTCGGCGTCGGTTTCCGCCAGCCGTTGCGCCCGCATCCGCCCGGCGACGCTTTCGTTCTTCGACTTCCGGGGGTCGACCGAAAGCTCGCGATTGTGGAGGACGGCCGTGACGTCTTCGTGGCGGGTGAGCACGTGGGTGCCCATCAGGGCGTTGTAGTGGACCGGCTCGCGTTCGCGCAGTTCGTCGAGGATCGGGTGAGGGTCCTCACGGAAGGCGGGGTCCAGCGGCATGAGCTGGATGCCCGTGGGGACGGGCTTCGCGGCGGCGGGGTCATTCGTTGCGGTCATGACATCGTGCTCCAGTCGTCAAAGACGAACGATATTCGTGGATTCTACGTCGAACCGGAGCGCGTGTGTAGAGGCAAATGCGTAAAGAAAGGCGCGGCTATCCCCGGTCTTCCGCCCAGGCCGCCCCGGCGCCCTTCGCCACAAAGCGGCCGAGGCCCGGCGCCGGCAGGTGGCTCGCCCCGACCAGGCCGCCTTCGCGCACCAGCCGTTCGAGGATCTTCAGGCGCGTCTGGCGGGCAATGCCCCGGTCCCAGTCGAACGTGTTGACGAGGTCCGGGTCCTCCACGTCGGCCTTCGAAATCACGACGTCGCCGAGGATGAAGCCGCGCTCGCCGCCGGAGCTGATGACGATGCTCGTGTGGCCCGGCGTGTGCCCCGGGGTGGGGATCGCCGTGAGCGACGGCGCCAGCGTGTGTTCGCCTTCGATCAGCTCCATGCACCCCATCGCCTCCAGCGGGACGACGTCGCGGACGAACGAATCCGGCGGCGGCGTGGCGTTGCCGTAGTGCTCCCAGTCGGCCCGGGGGACGTGGTAACGCGCCTTCGGGAAGAGGGGCTTGCCGGTCGCGCGGTCCAGGTTCCAGCCGGTGTGGTCGCCGTGGAGGTGGGTGAAGACGATCGCGTCGATCAAGGCGGGGTCGACCTTCGCCGCGGCCAGCTCGGCCATGAGCCGCCCCTGGAACTCTGGCCCCCAGCCAGTGTCGACCAGCACCGAACGGCTGCCGTCGACGAGCAGGAAGCAGCCGAAGTTGAGCGGCACCCGCCCTTCGGCATCGAAGTATCCGCGGAAGCGGTCGAGCGCCGCGCCCGCCTCCGGGTAGACCGCCGTGGCCGCGTAGGGCATGACGTTGTCCACCAGCGCCACCACGTCGACATTGCCAACTCGCCGTCGTTCCATTGTCCCTGAATCCCCGTTTCGTGTGGTGTGGCCGCCGGGGAAAAGGTACCGCGCGCGGCGGCGGTTGGCCATCGGAGGCCGCGACTCTTCCCCGGTGGTGTAGCATTCCCACATGACACAGCCGCAGCCCTTCGGAGACATCCTTGGCGCCTGGAAAAAGGCGACCGACGACTACCTCGCCACCTGGGGCAAGACCTTCGAACAACTGACCGGCACCGACCAGGCAGCCGAAGCCCAGCGCGAGGCGACGAAGACCTTCCTCGGCGCCCAGGCGGCGATGTCCGAGCAGGCGCGCCAGGTCTGGGGGCCGATGATCGAAGCCGCAGGCGCCGTGCCGATCACCGAGTTCCGGCGGCTGATGGACCAGGTCCAGACCGTCCTCCTCCGCCTCGACCGGATCGACGACGCCCTCCGCGACCTCAAGGCGGCCAACCCCGCGCCCGGGAAGCGGAAGGCCAGGAAGAAGGCGGGCGAGGAGTAGCCTGCGCCGTGGGATCCCCGGCGTAGCTGCTACACTGGCCCTGAGGCGAAGGCATGGCGATCGCACCCACAACTCCCGCCGCGCTCCTCCCGCCGCTGGAAAACGGCGACCGGCTGACGCGCGCCGAGTTCCACCGCCGCTACGAGGCACGGCCAGACCTCCGCAAGGCCGAACTCATCGAGGGGGTCGTGCACGTGCCATCACCCGTGCGGGCTCGCGATCACGGGCAGCCGGAAGCGCTTCTTGGCGGCTGGCTTTCCCACTATTGGGCCGGGCATCCGGAGCTGTCGCTCGTGCACAACGCGACCGTACTCATCGACCTGGACAACGAAGTCCAGCCCGACCTGAGCCTTCGCCGGGCCGAAGGCGGCGCCAGCCAGATCACTGCGGAAGGCTACATCCAGGGCCCGCCGGAGCTCGTCGCCGAGATCGCCGCCAGCTCTGCCTCCATCGACCTCCACGCGAAGAAGAACGTCTACCGCCGCAACGGCGTCCAGGAGTACCTCGCCTGGCGGGTGTACGACAACGCGGTCGACTGGTTCTCCCTCCAGGAAGGCGACTATGTCCGCCTCGACCCCAGCAGCGCAGGCATCATCGAAAGCGGCATCTTCCCGGGCCTCCGGCTCGACGTGGCGAAACTCCTGGCCGGCGACCTCGCTGGCGTCATCGCCGCCCTCGACGCCCCGGGATAGGGACTCGCGCCCTCAGTCGTCGTGGTCCTGGAGCCAGCGGATGACGCCGGGCCAGACGTCGCCCCGGGCGCGGCGGCCCGCGATCACGGAGATGTGGCCCCCGGGCAATTCAAGGAAGGTCTTGTCCTTGCTCCCGACGTGGTCGACCAGCGCTTTCGCGCTCGCCGGCGGCACGATCTCGTCGCCCTTCGCGCCGATGCAGAGCAGGGGCACGGTGATGTCGCGGAGGTTGATGGCTTCGCCCATCACCCGGAACTTCCCCTGGATCAGCTCGTTGCCGCGGTAGAAGTGCTGCACCCACTGGCGGAAGAACTGCTTCGGCAACGGCACCCATTCGCTCGACCAGCGGTTCATCGCCCGGTAGCCGGTCATGAAGCCGGGGTCGTCGAGCTTCGTCATCACCGTCGCCATCAGCTGAGCGTCGGCCATCGGGTTCATCATCTTGAAGCCGGAACGGACGAATTCGGCCGGCATCAGGTCGAAGGTCTCGACCACGGCGTCGACGTCGAAGTGGCCCTCCGCGGTCATCGTCGGGAAGTCACCCTCGCCGAAGTCGATCGGGCCGACCATCGTCAGGAGGTTCTTAACCGGCAGCGACGGGTCGGCGGCAAGGGCGGAAACGCACATCGGCACGCCCATGCAGTAGCCGAACAGCGTGGCCGACTCAGCCCCGGCGTGGGCGAGGGCCTGGCCCAGGAGCGCCGGGACCATGCCGGCGATGACGTCGTCCAGCCCCATGTCGCGGTCTTCGGGCCCGAACACACCCCAGTCGCAGAGGTAGAAGGGGACGCCCTGTTCGGCGAGGTATTCGACGAACGACTCGCCGGGGCGAAGGTCGAAGATGTAGGGGCGGCTGATGCCGAGGTAGGGGAAGAGCACCAGCGGCGTCTGGAGGCGGCCGCCGTCGCGGGGGGGGTAGTAGTAGAGGCGGGCCTTGCCGCGAAAGCCGACGGCGACCCGGCGCGACTGGGCGATCGGCGCGGGGGTGCCCAGCGTCACTTCCCGGATGCCATGCGCCAGGCGGAGGAGTTCCCGCTCCAGCTCCTGTCCTTCTGCTTCGCTCATCGCCCTGCCCCCGGGGAAAGATGGCCGCAGTCTACCACCGCTGCCGGGCCGTCCGCGTTCTGGGGCCCTACCCGCCGGCGAGCTTCGCCCGGAACCCCATCGCCGTCAGCTTTTCGAGCAGCCGGTCGCGGTGGTCGCCCTGCACTTCGAGGACGCGACCCTCCCGCGCGCCGCCCGCGCCGCAATGCTGCTTCAGGGTGCGAAGGATGGTGTCGAGCTCGGCTTCGGAGCCGGGCAGGCCGGTGACCGTCGTTGCGGTCTTGCCCTTGCGGCCGCGGCTGTCGCGCTGAATGCGGACAACGCCGTCGTTCGGGGGCGCCGGCGGGGGACGCTGAGGTGCCGCCTTCCCTCGCGCGGGGACCGGGGGCCGGTTGTCGCGGACGCGCCCGCCGTCGGTGGAATAGACCAGGCGGGAGTCGCCGTCGTGGTTCATGGGCTGGCCGCGGACGGCCGCTTAGCCCGCCTTCTGGCCGACGCGGACGCCGAGTTCGTGGAGGAGGTGGCGGTATTCGGCGACCGTCGTCTCCGGGAGGTGGTTGTCCTTCAGCTGGCGGGCGACGTCGGGCCGGTGGGGGTTGTAGCCGCGCGCTTCGAGGGTCGCGAGTTCGCGCCCGGCGATGCCGAAGTACTCTTCGAGGCCGCGAGTGGTGTGCGAAAGGCGCGTCACCGCCTGGGCGCGGCTCGTCTCGACCTCCGCGACGCTGCCGCCGCCGAGGTGGGCGATGAACTCCTCGAACTGCTCGTCGCTCATCTCCGCGGCGGCCTTCCCCAGTTGTTCGCGGAAGCGGGCGGCCCGGGCGACGGGGTCGACGCCGACGGGGACGAAGCGGACGGAACTCTGGAGGCCGGCCTCGAGGCCGAGGGCGACGTCGCTGAAGTAGCGGATCCTCCCGATGGCAACGTTGAGGGCGGCGACGTGCGAGACGTAGGCGTCGTAGGGCGAGGCAAGTTTCCAGACGAGCGAAGGCAGGGCCATGGCAGCAACCCCGGGCGATGGCTGCGCCCATGGTACCACCGGCGGCGAGGGGGCGGGGGGTCTTACATCCCGTCCTCGAAGAAGTCGCGCTGGACATCGTTGCAGTCAAACAGGAGCGCGTCGTCGTTGCTGCTGTTGTTCCACACCGGGCTGGCACTCCACCAGAGCGTCGCCTGCGTGCCCGCAAAGGCCGGCACATCCGAGCTGATCACCACGTTCCCCGTCCCAACGTAGTCGGCCGGGAAGTCGAACCGCTGGTTGCCGGCCTGGCTGATGACGTACCAGCCGGTCATCGGCCCCTGCGCGTTCACGGTGACGGTCTCTGCGACCTTGTCGAGGGCGATGATGTCGCCGGTCGATCCGCCGCAGGTCGCGGATGGGGAAGTCGCCGTGGGCGTGGCCCCGCTCCCGCCGCAGGAAATGCCGCTCACGTCCAGGATTGGATGGAGTTCGATCCCGTTCGGGGCCACGCCTCGCTGTCCATGGATCTCATCCCAGAAGCCGACGCCGACGAACGTCGCCGTCCCCGTGAGCGCCTTGAACGACGTCGTGGGCCCGCCGCAGGCCGCTTCGAACGCCTGCCTTGCCGCCTGCATCTCGGTCTTCTTCGCCGACCGGTTCGGGCCCTCGCAGGCGACGTCCGGCAACTCCACGATCATCGTGTGGGTGACGTCCGAGGGGTCTGCGATGACCAGGTGGATGTCGCGGTCGTCCTCTCGCTTCATCTCCACCAGCCGCGCGGTCACCCGGTACGTCGTGAACTCCAGCGGCGAGATCCGGGGGGTGTGGTCCCCGATCGCCGGCGCCGCCATCGCCCGCAGCGCGTCCACGGTTGTGTCCACCGGGGTGTAGTTCACAAAGACCGCTGGGGTGTCGGACAGGGTCTTCACGTCCCATCGTTCGACCCCGCACTGCAGCCCGAGCGGCCCGGGCGCCGAGTCCCCGGCAATGTTCGGGACGACGACGCTGTGGCCGCCGTCGCCCCGTGCGCTCGACCCTCCGCGAGAAGCACCGACGACGACGACCCCGGCCACCAGGGCACCGGCGGCGACAGCGGTCGCAATGAGGCGGCCGCGAGAGACGCGTCTGGTCATCCCGTGACTCCGAGCAGCAGTCGCCGCCCGAGGTCACCATACAACTGCCCTGGTGGGGGGAGCCATAGCGACAACTTCTGTCGCGATCCCACCCCGCTCCGCCCACAGCCTGCCGCCCGGTACACTGGGCTCACCACACCGGGAGCGCCCCATGTCCCACTCCGAGGACCTCCACCGCGGCTCCACCATCTTCCGCACCCTCCGGATCAAGACGGCCAACCGCGTCGGCGTCCTCGCCCGCGTCCTCACCGTCGTTGCCGAGCACGGCGCCAGCCTCGGCGACATCCGCACCGTCTCGATCGCCCCCCTCAGCCGCATCCGCGACATGGACATGGGCTTCACCGCCGCCGCCGAGATCGACCGCACCGTCGCGGCGATCAACGGGACGGGCGAGGCCGAAGTCCTCGAAGTCCGCGACGAAGTCCTCGAACTCCACGTCGGCGGCAAGCTCGTCGTCGAATCGCGCTACCCCATCCGCTCCGAATCCGACCTCGGCCGCGTCTACACCCCGGGCGTCGGCGAAGTCTCCCGGCGGATCGCCGCCGACCCCTCGCTCGCGTCTCACTACACGATCAAGTCGAACACCGTTGCCATCGTCTCCGACGGCACGGCTGTGCTCGGGCTCGGGAACATCGGCCCCCTGGCGGCGCTGCCGGTGCTCGAAGGCAAGGCGGCGCTGCTTTCCCAGTTGGCCGGCGTCTACGGCATCCCGATTGTGACGAGCACCAGCGACCCCCACCGGATCGTCGACGCGGTCGAGACCATCGCCCCCACGTTCGGGCTCATCCAGCTTGAGGACATCGCCGCACCCGCCTGTTTCGGCGTCGAAGAAACGCTCTCCGGCCGCGGCGTGCCCGTCTTCCACGACGACCAGCACGGCACCGCCGCCGTCGTCCTCGCCGCCCTGATCAACGCCACGGAGATGGTCGACCGCGACCTTCGCGGCTGCGCCATCGGCTGCGTCGGGCTGGGCGCGGCAGGCAACGCGGTCACGAAAGCGCTGATGCGTTACACCGGCAACCCCGTCCGCGGGGCCGACCTCGACCCGGCCGCCGTCGGCCGCGTCGTCGCCGCCGGGGGCATCGCTTCCACCCTGGCCGAGATCATGGCCACCTGCGACGTCGTCGTCGCGGTCACGGGGAAGCGCGGGCTGATCGCGCCGGAGATGGTCCGGCCCGGCCAGATTATCTTCGCCCTTTCGAACCCCTACCCGGAGATCGAAGTCAGCGTCGCGCTCGAGCGGGGGGCGACGCTCGCCACCGACGGCCGGTCGACGAACAACCTCCTCGCCTTCCCGGGGCTCTGCCGGGGCGGGCTCGATGCCGGCGTGCGGCGGTTCGACCCCGCCATCTTCGCGGCGGCTGCCGAGGCGATCGTTTCGATGACGCCCCGCGGGCATGTCCTGCCGTCGCCGCTGGACCCGGCGGTGCACCGGATGGTCGCGCGGGGAGTGGCGATGGCCGCGGTCACGGCCGGGGTCGCCTCCCGCCACGTCGACGAGGACTACATGCTCACCGGCCGGTAGGGCTCAGTCGTTGCCGCCGCGGAGCAGGTCCTCGACGTCGCGGAGGATGTCGTCCGCGTTCGGGAGGTCGGCGCCGCCCTCCTCGTCGGCCTCTTCGGTGGAACCGTAGTTCTCTTCCAGCGAGCGCACGTAGCCGGCGATCTGATCGTCCCCGCGCGAGGCTTCCTCGACGCGTTCGATGAAGCGCGAGGTCTCTTCGTCGAGGTCCCCGAGCGGCGGCGCGAGCCCGATGACGGGTTCGAGGGCGCGAAGGAGGGCGCGGGTCGCGGGCGGGTTCTCTTCGACGTTGAGGTAGTGGGGGATAGCGGCGGCGAGGCTGATGAGCGGCG
The DNA here is from genome assembly GCA_016234445.1 of Chloroflexota bacterium. Taxonomy (GTDB): domain Bacteria; phylum Chloroflexota; class Dehalococcoidia; order Tepidiformales; family Tepidiformaceae. The sequence goes on from JACRBT010000020.1 coordinate 80,568, forward strand.
CGTTGTAGGTCCGGAGGGCGTCGTGGATGACGCCGAGGATGCCCGTGGGGCCCTGGTACATCGAGCGCCCGAGGCCGAAGCGCTCCGCCAGCGCCGGGTCCGCGGAGGAGCCGTTGACCTGGATCGGCCGGGTGTGGGGCGCCGCCGCCGGGCGCGCGACCAGCGTGCAGACCAGCGACGGCGAGAACCGCGCGATCTCCTTCGCCAGGCGCTGCGCGAACGCCCGCCACTTCAGGTCCGGTTCCACCCCGCGGACGACGATGATGTCGTGGGCGGCGTCGCGCAGGCGGGCGGCAAAGGCTTCGTTGCGGGGCCAGTGGAGTTCGCGGATGCCGTTGTCGTCGAGCTTCACCGTCGGGCGGGTTTCGGTGAAGACGTAGTACTCCTCGGCGTCGACGCTGAGGAAGGGGTCGGCGTGGTAGGCCTCGATGAGGCGCGTGGCCGTGTCCGTCGTGACGGTGCCGGTGTCGCTCCAGCCGGTGAACGCCATCACCACCACGGGCGAGCGAAGTTCGCCGATGTCCGAGACCGAAAAGCCGTCGCTATCCATCCAAACATCATAGCGCCCGCCCCGCTAAGACGGCTCCGGGCGTCCCCGCGGCAGCCGGTTCAGCCGACGAAGGCGCCCGCCGCCCGCAGTTTCGCCCGGAGCGACTGCACGTCCACGGCGGCCGGGGCCGCCCCGTGCTGGAGGGCGAGCGCGGCCGCGGTCCCGGCTGCTTCGCCGGTCGCGAAACAGGGCGGGATCTCTTTGGTCGAATGGTGGGCGCGATGGTCGGCGCTGATGCAGCGGCCGGCAGCGACGAGGTTGTCGGCGCCCGGCGGCAGCAGGGAACGGTAGGGGATGTTGTAGACCGCGCCGTACTTCGTCCAGTTGCCGGTGACCGCGATCGTGTCGTCGAAGGGCGGCGCGTCCATGTCTTCGCGCGAAAGGACGTAGCGCCCGGCCAGGCGGCGCGACTCCGTGATCCCGAGCGTCTGGGCGAACTGGGCGAGGTAGGCGCGTTCGAAGCCGGGCGCCTTGCCGCGCAGGCGGTCGACCTCCTCCCGGACGAGGCGGCGGCACTCGACCTCGGCGTAGGTCAGGTCGTCGGGGTCCGTGGCGTCGATATCGTGCCCGATCCGTTCGGCGGCCCCCCAGGGGTGGAGGTAGCCGGCGTTGTTGACCTCGCGGAAGTAGCGGAACTTCTGGGCGCTCGCTTCGGCGGCCTCGACGTCGACGTTCGCCGTCCGGAACCAGAGCCAGGGGTGGACGCGCTCGGATTCGGAGGGTTCCCCCGCGAGCGAGACGATGTCGCCGTCGCCAGTCGCGTCGACGACGGCGCGGCAGGCGATCGCCTCGCGCCCGGCCTTCGACTCGAAGATGACGTGGGTGACCTGGCGGCCGTCGCGGACCACCCCCACCGCCCAGCGATGAAAGCGAAGGTCGACCCCTGCGTCCATCACCATCCGGTCGGCTTCGACCTTGAACTCCTCGGGGTCGTAGGCCACGGAGTAGCGGACGTTGTGGGGCCCGCCACCGTTGACGAGGCCGTACCGGCGGAAGTGTTCGACGCGGTCCTGGTCGGGCGAGCCCCACTCGTCGCGGGGCGGGAAGTAGCAGGCGTCGCGGGCGGCGAGGCGGTCGACCATCTCCTGGCAGAGGCCGGCGACGACCTGCTTGCCGCGGCCGTCGTCCATCGTCAGGAGCAGGATGATGAGGCCGTTGCTGGCGAGGCCCCCGAGCGAGCCGTAGCGTTCGACGAGCATCGCCCGGGCGCCACCACGGGCGGCGGCCACGGCGGCGGCGATGCCGGCGGTGCCCCCGCCGACGACAAGGACGTCGGTTTCGGCGATGACGGGGACGCGGCGTTCGGGCTCGACGATGAAGCTGGCCATGGGCGAATCATACGGCGCGGGCGTCCCGGCGACAGGGCGGCGTTCCGGTTGTCGCGGCGCGGGCCGGACACTCGGAAGATGGCAAGAGGCAACGAAGAGCAGTGCGGGGCGACGACAGGTAAGGGGTGGCCCTGCCGGTACGGGCTGGAGCGATGCCCGCACGAAGCCCACGCAGGCGGCCGTCCCCGGCACGGGATCAACGCCCCCGGGCGGCGATCGCGTGCCGGCGGGCAGCGAGGACCCGCGGCGGCGGCCACGCCTGCGGTCGCGGCCGAACCAGTGGCCGTCCCGCCGGCGATCGAAGCGCGGGACCTCCGGGCGCTCAGCTGGTGGCTGATCGAAGAGGTTGTCGCGGGCCGGGTGGTGGCGCCCGCCGGCGGCCTCGTCGCCTCGGTGATGCGCATCCTCATCGCCCTCGGGCCGGAGCCGCTTTCGAAGGAACAGGCGCTGCGCGAGGCGGCCCTCATCGGCCGGCTCATGGGCGGCCAACCTCCCCGCGACGAGGAAGAATGGGCGCTCGCCGAGTCGATCTTCGAGCCAGACGCGGTGGCCGAGTTCAGGCGCTGGGAAGAACGCGTCTAAGGGTCAGGGGGAAATCGAGGAGGTGGCGGCGGCCCGGGTCAGGGGGTGGGCGTTGCGTCCGGGCCCGGGGTCGCCGTGGGCGAGGCGACGGGAGTCACCGGCGTGACCTCGCTGGTTTCGCCGACGGAAGCGGCGACGGCGTCGCTGACCGTCTTCTTCGTGGTCGCGACGGCGGGTTCGAGGGCCGGGTTGTGGGCGGCGGCGGCATCGAGGACTGCCACGGTGAGGGCGTCGAGGCTGCGGAGCTCCGCCTTCGTCACCTCGTCGATCTCGTGCGCCTGGGCCTGGTCGGCGAGGGAGCGGGCTTCCTTCTCCAGCCGGGCAAGGTCGCCTTCGGAGAGGTCGCCGCGGGAACTGAGCTTCTGGATCTCGTAGACGCGCGCCTGGGCCTGCTTCAGCTGGACGCCGACGCGGTCGTCGCCCCGGGAGAGGGCGTAGTCAAGGCGTTCGTTGGCGCGCTTGAAGGTGTAGTTCCAGTCGCCGGGGACGGCGTCGCCGGCTGTGACGAAGCCGAGGGTGAGGATGCCGACCGCGGCGGCGGAAGCGACCACGGAGGCGCCGGCGAAGGCAGTGCGGACGCGCGCGAACGGCGCCGGGGCGGGCGCCGCCGGCAGCGTGGGGGCGGCTGTGACAGGCTGGGCCGCTTCGCGGGCGGCGGCAAGGAAGCGGTTCTTGAGGGAGGCTTCGAAGAAGTAGCTGGGCTGTTCGGCGGTGTAGGTTGCGGCGAGGGCGCCGCTGAGGCCGAGCATCGGCGCCAGCCAGGCCGCGTCGTCGGGATAGAGCCCGAGCACGAAGTCGAGTTCGAGGCCGTCTTCGATGAGGGCCTGCGCTTCGGCGAAGGTTCGAGCGTCGTATCCCGGCTTGCGGTCGAGGAGGGATTTCATCAGTCGCGCCGAATCATGGTTTGGAGTTTGGCGATGGCCTTATGCTGGAGCACTTTCACGTTGTTCTCGGACTTGTTCAGGGCCTGGGCGGTTTCGGCCACGGAAAGGCCGGCGCCGAAGCGGAGAGCGATGACCTGGCGTTGCGCTTCCGGGAGCTTTGCGGTGGCGACCCGGACGATTTCGATTTGCATTTGCACTTCGATTTCGACCGTGTAGTCGGCGGCGCCGTCGGGGATGCTCTCGGTGAGCGGGGCCGTGGCGGTCCGGTTCTTTTCGCGGCGCACGTGGGAAACGAGTTCGTTGCGTGCGATGCGGAAGACCCATGCGCTGAAGGGGAGGCCGCGCCAACTGAAGCTCTGGATGTTGTTGACGATGCGGAGGAAAACCTCCTCGGTCACATCCTCGGCGTCTTCGGAGCTGCCGAGCCGGGCGACGATGTAGCGGTAGACCCTCGGGAAGTAGTGTTCGTAGAGGGCGGTGAGAGCATCCTGGCTGCCGCGCTTGGCGGCTTCGACGATGGTGAACTCGTCGAACTCCGGGACCAACTCTTCTACCGTGGGGATCGCCAAACCAGCCCCCTGGGCCGCGCCGGAAATCGCGTAGTCCGAGCGTCCTCCTTTCGAGCATAGGCAGGCCTTCGCCTGTGTACTAGAGATAACGGTGCGCGTTCGAAAAGGTTAATTGCAGGGGGTGGCCCGCCGCAGCCGTTCCCGGATATTCACCTGATGGCCACTTTCGCCGATCGCGCGAGGGCAGCAGCCTCCATTTCCTGCCCCGTCGGCGGGACGGTGGGGCGGGGAACCGCGCGGTGTGCCAGGGGAGGCCCTTCCTCCCATCCCGGTGCCACGACTGTGAAGAAGTGGTTCCCCCGCGTGTCTGCAAGTTCGGCGCCTCGGATGTCACAGCGCGCCCCGCCGAGGGTCGTCTCCGGGCCTTCCCTGGCCCCAAACGGCGCCCGGACGCTGATTCCACACACCTGCCACCTGGCCGTCACGCAACCTTCCCGGCCAGGCCATCCCCGCCGGTCGTAGGAGAAGGTAGGGTCATGGGGAAGGGATCCGAGGGAGCTGCGAATGCGATCGTTTTTGAGCGGGATCTTGGGGCGGGGGACAGCTGCCGAACGCGGCCAGGCGCTCGCGCTCTTCGCCATGGGACTGGCCGGCTTCATCGGGCTGGTCGGTCTCTCCGTGGACATGGGCCAGATTGTCGTCGCCCGCACCGACCTCCAGAAGCTGGCTGACTCCGCCACCCTCGCCGGCGTGCAGGACCTGCCGAACGCCTCGAGCGCGACGTCGTCCGCGAACACGTATGGCAAGGCGGGGGCGGCCGCGGGCACCAACATTTCCGTCACCATCAGCCAGACCTACGGCTCCAACGACACAATCGAGGTCACGGCCTCGCGCCGGGTCAACTACTGGTTCCTGAAGGCCGTCGGGCTGGACGGGATGACGGTGAGCGCGAGGGCAAAGGCCCGGGCGATGAACTACGCCGGCGGCGGGGGCCTCCTCCCCTGGGGCTTCATCGCCAGCAACGACAACAACAGCAAGCTGCTCCAGAACACGTGCTACACCGGCCAGTCCGGGGGCGTGCCGACCTTCCAGCAGGGCGTCGCCTGCACCATCAAGTACGGGGCCGGCACCAACTCCGGCGGTGACTTCGGCGCGCTCTCGCTCGACGGCAGCGGCGCCAGCGTCTACCGCGACACGATCAAGAACGGCAGCACCAAGACCATCAAGGTCGGCGACAAGATCGACAGCGAGACCGGGAACATGCAGGGGCCAACCGACCAGGGCCTCTCCGACCGCCTGGCTCTGCCCGCGCCAACGGGCTGCCCCGGCAACAGTTACAGCGACGTCCTGTCGGTCACGAACGGCGTGGCCAGCATCCGCCCCGGCTGCGAAAACAGCCCCAGGATCGGCATCATCCCCGTCGTCGACAAGATAGCAAACCCGCAAAAGTCCACCGTCCTCGGATTCGCCTTCGTCTATATCAATGGCACGACCGGAAGTGGCGGCGGGACGAAGGTCGACGTCTACTTCGTCAAGTACGTCACCGAGCTCCCCAAGGGCGTCTACACCGGCACCACTGCCAGCGGCGCGACGGCGGTGAAGCTCGTCGAGTGACGGCGGGCGGCCCTCGGCTCTCGGCTCTCGGCTTTCGGCCCAGCTGTTAGCTGTTAGCTGTTAGGGAGAGTATCGCCGTGCGGCCCGGCCACAACCGGTAGCCGCGGGTAGGGATTCTGCCCGTGGCCGCACCGCCTGCCCGCCCTGCTCCGCGCCAGCCTCCACCCGTGCCGCGCGGCCTGCGCTCCATCCGCACCGCGACGGGCACGGAGCGGCGTCGCCCCTGACCCACGCCTCTCGCCGCGCCAGCCCCCGGATACCCGGCACTCGGTACTCGGTACTCGGTACTCGGTACTCAGAACTCCCTACGCCCGTTCGATGATCGCGCCCGCCAGCAGCCCCACGGCCAGCACCGCCCCGAACCGCATATGGAGCTGGGCCGAAAGAAACAGGGCCATGTTCAGCTTCCGCGGGTTCCCGCCGGCCCGGACCACGCGGACGACCGGGCGCGCCAGGGGAGCGGTCGCGAGCGCGACCAGCGCCGGCCAGGCCATCGCCCCCACCGCCACGGCAACGACGAGCGCCACGTAGGCTGCCCCGAGCAGCGCGTACATCTCCCGGTTCGCCCATTTCCGCCCGATGAGCGTGGCGATGGTCCGCTTGCCCACCTTCCGGTCGTGTTCGATGTCGCGCAGGTTGTTGGCGTGGAGGATGGCGGTGACCAGGAAGGCCACCGGCAGCGACGCCACCACCGGCTCCCAGTCCCACGATTCGGCCTGGACGAAGTACGCCCCGAGGACCATCACCGGCCCCATGAAGACGAAAACGGTCGCTTCGCCGAGGGCCAGGTAGGCCAGGTGGACCGGAGCACCTGTATAGAGGAAGCCGGCGAGGACGCTGGCAACCCCCAGCCAGAGCAGGCTCCACTCCGTCGTCGCGCACAGAACGAGGCCGATCGCTGCCCCCAGGACGAACGCGGCCACCCCCGCGGCGAGGATGCCCCTCGGCGGCACGATCCCGCGCTGGATGAACCCGGCGGGGCCGAGCGACTCGGCGCTGTCGGCGCCCTTGCGGTGGTCGTAGTAGTCGTTCACGAAGTTCGTCCCGGCGTGGATGGCAACCGACCCCACGAGCGCGAGCAGCGCCTTCCACCAGGAGAAGACGTCGCCCGCCGCCAGCAGCGTCCCCACGACCACGGGGACGACCGAGGCCGTGAACGAGACCGGCCTCGACGCCTGCCACCAGAGGCGGAGGCCGGTTGGAGGGGCGGGGACGGCGGGAGGAGCAACGGGAGCGGCAGCCATAGCCGCGTAGCTTACCCGAGCGGCGGGGGAAGCGGGGCGCGCCCGACCCCGCTACGATGAGCGGCACACCACCCCTTCGCCAGCCGAGGAACCCGAACCCATGAGCGTCACCTCCCTCCTTGTCGCCAACAGGGGCGAAATTGCCATCCGCGTCATGCGCGCCGCCGCCGAAATGGGCGTCCGCAGCGTCGCGGTCTATTCCGAAGACGACGAACGCTCGCTCCACACCCAGAAGGCCGACGGCGCCCGGGCACTCCGCGGCACCGGCGCTGCCGCCTACCTCGACATCGACCAGCTGATCGCGGCCGCGAAGGATGCGGGCTGCGACGCCATCCACCCCGGCTACGGGTTCCTCAGCGAAAACGCGACCTTCGCCCGCCGCTGCGCCGAGGCGGGACTGACCTTCGTCGGCCCAAGGCCGGAAACCCTCGACCTCTTCGGCGACAAGGGACAGGCCCGGGCGCTGGCCGAACGCGTGGGCGTCCCCGTCCTCCCTGGCACCTCAGGCCCGACGACCCTCGAACAGGCCCACGCCTTCCTCGAATCGCTGGGCGCGGGCGGCGCCGTGATGGTGAAGGCCGTGGCCGGGGGCGGGGGCCGAGGCATGCGCCCCGTCCATCGCCCCGGCGACCTCGACGACGCCTACCGCCGCTGCCAGTCGGAGGCGCGCTCCGCCTTCGGCAACGGCGACGTCTACGTCGAACAGCTGATCCCCCACGCCCGCCACATCGAAGTCCAGGTGGTGGGGGACGGTTCGGGGCGCGTCAGCCACCTCTGGGAGCGCGAATGCAGCATCCAGCGGCGGAACCAGAAGCTCATCGAGGTCGCGCCGAGCCCAGGGCTGCCGCCGCTCCTCCGCGATCGGCTCACGGCCGCGGCGGTGAAGCTCGCCGAAGAAGCGACGTTCCTCAACATCGGCACCTTCGAATTCCTCGTCGACGCCGACGCCCACGACCTCGCGGCCTTCGCCTTCATCGAGGCCAACCCCCGGCTCCAGGTCGAACACACGGTGACCGAGGGCGTGACGGGGATCGACCTCGTGCGGACGCAGCTCCAGGTTGCCAGCGGCTGCACGCTTCGGGAGATGGGGCTCGAACAGGCGGAGGTGCCGGCCCCGCGCGGCTTCGCCATCCAGGTGCGGGTGAACATGGAGACGATGGACGCCGCCGGGAACGCCCGGCCCACCGGCGGCACGCTCACCGTCTTCGAGCCGCCCGCCGGGCCCGGCCTCCGCGTCGACACCTTCGGCTACGGCGGCTACACCACCAGCCCCAGCTTCGACTCCCTCCTCGCCAAGCTCATCGCCCACGCCCCCGGCGCCGACTTCGGGGACGCGGTCCGCCGCGCCTACCGGGGCCTCTGCGAATTCCGGGTGGAAGGCGTGCGGACGAACATCCCCTTCCTCCAGAACATCCTCCAGCACCCCGACTTCGCCGCGAACCGGGTCTACACGCGCTTCGTCGAAGAGCACATGGCCGAACTCGCGGTCACCCCGGCCGACGACGGCCACCGCAAACTCTTCTTCGAACAGCCCGCCGCCCCGCCCTCACTCCCCGCCGCCTCGACCCTCGCCGGGGCGAAGATCGACACCTCCGACCCGCTCGCCATCCTCCACCACGGCAAGGCGGAAGGCCCCGAACCCGAGGCGGCCGCGACGGCTCTCGCGGAAGCCCCGGCCGGTTCCGTCGCCGTCCGGGCGCCGCTCCAGGGCACCATCGTCAGCATCGACGTCCGCGAAGGCGACACGGTCCGCAAGGGCCAGCAGCTCTTCGTGATGGAGGCGATGAAGATGGAGCACGTCATCGCCGCCGAACGCAGCGGCCGCGTCCACGGCCTCGCCGTCGCCGTCCGCGACGCCGTCTTCGAAGGCCACCCCCTCGCCTTCATCGAAGTCGCCGAGGTGGAGACCGAGGAGGACCGCGCCCAGCAGGCTATCGACCTCGACCAGGTCCGCCCCGACCTCGCCGAAGTCCACGCCCGTCACCGGGCCGGCCTCGACGAAGCCCGCCCCGCCGCCGTTGCCCGCCGCCGCAAGACGAAGCAGCGGACCGCGCGCGAGAACGTCTACGACCTCTGCGACCCCGGCAGCTTCGTCGAATACGGCCCCCTCGTGATCGCGGCCCAGCGCCGCCGCCGGACGATCGAGGACCTCATCGAGAACACCCCCGCCGACGGCATGATCGCCGGCATCGGCACCGTCAACGGCGACCTCTTCGACGAGTCGAAGGCCCGCTGCATCGCCATGTCCTACGACTACACGGTGCTGGCCGGCACCCAGGGCACCCAGAACCACCGCAAGAAGGACCGCATGTTCGAACTCGCGGAGGAATGGCGCCTGCCGGTCGTCTTCTTCACCGAAGGGGGCGGCGGCCGCCCGGGCGACACCGACGGCGTCGGCGTGGCCGGGCTCGACTGCCTTGCCTTCAACTACTTCGGCCGCCTGAGCGGGCTCGTGCCCCTCGTCGGGATCACCTCCGGGCGCTGCTTCGCCGGCAACGCCGCCCTCCTCGGCTGCTGCGACGTCGTCATCGCAACGAAGGGTTCGAACATCGGCATGGGCGGCCCGGCGATGATCGAAGGCGGCGGCCTCGGCATCTTCCGGCCGGAAGAGGTCGGCCCCATGGACGTCCAGGTCCCGAACGGCGTCGTCGACATCGCCGTCGAAGACGAACGGGAGGCCGTGGCCGCGGCGAAGAAGTACCTCTCCTACTTCCAGGGCCCGGTGGCGAACTGGGAGTGCGCCGACCAGCGCATCCTCCGGGGCATCATCCCCGAAAATCGCCTCCGCACCTACGACGTTCGCGCGGTCATCGAAACCATGGCCGACACCGGCTCCGTGCTCGAACTGCGGCGCCATTTCGGCCTCGGGATGGTGACCGCCTTCGCCCGGATCGAGGGCCGCCCCGTGGGCATTGTCGCGAACAACCCCGTGCACCTCGCCGGGGCGATCGAAAGCGACGGCGCCGACAAGGCCGCTCGCTTCATGCAGCTCTGCGACGCCTTCGACATCCCCCTCCTCTTCCTCTGCGACACGCCCGGGATCATGGTCGGCCCGGAGGTCGAAAAGACCGCCCTCGTCCGCCACGCCGCCCGGATGTTCGTCACGGGCGCCAGCGTGACCGTGCCCTTCTTCACCATCGTCCTCCGCAAATCCTACGGGCTGGGGGCGCAGGCGATGGCCGGCGGCAGCTTCAAGGCCCCCTTCTTCGCCGTCTCCTGGCCCACGGGCGAATTCGGAGGCATGGGGCTTGAGGGCGCCGTGAAGCTCGGCTACCGGAACGAGCTCGCGGCCCTCGAAGACCCCGCCGAACGGAAGGCCCTCTACGACGAGATGGTGGAGCGCAGCTACGAGCGCGGAAAAGCCGTGAACACCGCCTCCCACTTCGAAATCGACGACGTGATCGACCCGATCGAATCCCGCCGCTGGATCTCCCGGACCCTGCGCTCTGTCCCCGCCCCCACCCGCACCACCGCCAAGAAGCGCCCCTGCATCGACACCTGGTAGGGCGCTGCCGGCTGTCGGCTATCGGCTGTCGGCTGTCGGGGACCGAGCCGCACCGCAACCCGGTAGCCGCGGCCCCCCGTGGCCGCATCGCCTGCCCGCCTCGTCCCGCGCCAGCCTCCATCCGTGCCGCGCGGCCTGCGCATCCATCCGCACCGCGACGGGCACGGAGCGGCGTCGCCGGTCGCCCACGGCTGCCGCTACGCCAGCCCACGGGCCGCCGACGTGACATCGTGCCCCCGGGGGAGACCACTCCTTCACAGTCGTGGCACGGCGATCCAGGGCACTCGGACCCATCCGCACCGCGACGGGCACGGAGCGGCGTCGCCGGTCGCCCACGGCGAGCGGCCGTCACCGCTCCAGGTACGCGCTCGCCGCCCACCCGATCCGCCCATCCGGCGTCTCCACCCGGAGCATCGCCGGATCGACCAGGAACCCGGAGTCCGGCAGCAGTGCCCCGTCCGGCACGCAGGCGATGAACCGCGCCCCCGGGCTCGGGTCCTCGCGGACGTCCAGGCAGCCGCCGGGCGTGTTCACCCGGACGAACGTCCCGAACCTGGCGGCGACCACGTAGTTCGTGAACCCCCGGAACGGTGATTCCAGGAACGGCTCGGTCAGCACCTCGACAACCCCGGACGAGAGGTGGATGAGCGCCGGGAGCGACCCCGCCCGCCCGACAGGGAGCTCGCGCCCCGCCGGCACAAGCCCGGCGGTGGCCACCCCAACGGCGTTGGCATTGTCGACGGCGGCGACCGGGAACAGCCACCCCGGCGTCGTCGTCCCGGCGTGGAGGACGTTCCCCGCCGGCGAGACCGAGAAGGTGACGGTCGGGGACCCGCCAAACGCCACCCATCTCATGAACCAGCCGAACGGGCCGGGGACCAGGTTCGCGCTTCCCGCGCGAGGGAGGGTGAAGACGATGCTGCCGTCTTCGTTCGCCACCGCCGTGCCCGTCAACCAGAAGACCCGGCCGTTGCTGTCCAGGAAGGGACGGACGCCATCCGTGCCCGGCTTCACGGGCGGCGTGAGCTCCCGCATGACCCCGTTCTCCCAGAGCTGCCAGCGAACGGCCCGCGTTTCCGTCGCCTCTTCCAGGAGCACGCGGCCCCCGCTTACCGCCATGGCGCCCGTGCCTCCCGGCAGCGAGAACCCGCTCTCCCAGGTGGCGCCGCCGTCGCGGGAACGGTAGTAGGTGGCTTCGGAGTCCGCGGCACCCGTGCCGCTGTCGCAGGTGCCGCGCGTGCAGACGGCCACGACGATGTCGGAGCCATCCGCGTCCGCCGCCGCCGCGAGGACCGGCGTCGTCGCCCCCGGCAGCGGGAAGATGCGGTCGTAGCGCGTCACGCCGCCGAGGCGATAGACGCGGATCACCCCGGCGCTCGCGTAGAGGTTCGGGTCCAGGTACGAGTTGACGACGTAGAGGACCAGGTTCTCGGGGAAGGTCGTCAATTCGGTGACCTTCATCTCCGGCGCCGAGCGAGCGGTCACGGCGAACTGCGTGGGAGTTGGGCTCGCCGCCGGCGACGCCGCCGCGGTCTCGGTCGCGTCGATCTTCGCTATGGCGGTGAGAGCGCCCGGCACGGCCGCCGCAGAGAGCGTCGGCACGGGAAGGTCGCCCCCCGCTTCTTCCGCCGCCGGCCCATTCAGCGACCACGCCCACATCGCCGCGAAGATCGCCGCCCCGAGGAGCACCAGCCCGCCGCCGGCCCTCGTCACCAGCACCGGCCAGCCCGTTCGCGCCGGTACCGGCTCGGGCCCACCGATCACCACTTCCCCGGCCTCGTTGCCGGAATCGGCGTTCTCCACCACTCCCACCGGGGCCAGGAGTTCTCCCCGTTCGCCCAACTCCAGCTTCCGGAGGATCCGCTGGACGCGCTCCTTCACCTCGCCGATGGGCACGCCCAGCCGGACGGCGATCTCGGCGTCGAGACGCCCCTCGCGGATCAGCGCGAGGATGTGCTGCTCCCCGGCAGTCAGGCCGTCGGCCTCCGGATCGAAGGCGCCGTTGTTCTCCAAGCCAGCGCACCCCCTCCCCAAGAATAACCCCGCCCGGGCGCCACCGGTTCCATTGGGCGCGTGGGGCTGGGGCAAACCAGCTGACGCCGCATGGACGGATCCCAGAAGAAGGACGACGATGTGATCGGGCCGGGAAGATTGACTCCCGCCCCAAAGGCGAGAATGATGCCGCTCCCTGGCAGGCGCAGGACTATCGCGAATCCGGGTCCGCGTTCCACCCGAAGGGACGGAGTTTCATGGAGGCGGGGAAGCCTTGCTCCTACACAGGCCATGCCCGAGAGCAGATGCGCGCCCGCCGCATATCAGAGGACGGGGTGGAATACGTCCTGGCCAACTACGATACGCGTCGCCCCGCCCAGCCTCGTGTCAACGCGGCGCCAGCCGAGATCTACATCGGAACGTATCGCGGAAGGCGGCTTCGCGTTTACGTCGAGATCGACACTGACCCGCCGCGCGTGAAGACGGCGGCATGGGAAGGCTGACCGCCGCGCCTGGCGAAAGGACCCAACTGATGAAGTACCCACACCTGAGATTCGACCCGGAGGCAGACTGCCTCTACGTCAGGTTTGCGCCGGGCGAAGTCGCCGAGACGGTGTTCGTCGGCGAACTCCGCATGATCGACTACTCGAAGAACCGTGAGGTCGTCCTCGGGCTTGAATTCGTCAGCGCCAGCGGGGGCGTAGACCTCCGCGAGATGCCGTTCGCAGCCACGGTTGCCGCGCTCATCGGCGACAGCGGGTTGTCAATCCCCATCTACGCCTAGCCTTCGCGCTCTCCCCGCCCCCGGTTCGCCTACTTGCGCCCGGTGGTATAGTGGCTTTCCTGCCCTGCGCCCACGGGGCACCCGGCGGACTTCCGGCGGACGGGCGCAGGCGGTTGCCAGGCCCCGAAGCCTATCTGTGAGCACAAGGACGGTCTCGCTCTTGACCGCACCCCTCCAGGTTGGCCAGTTCGCAATCGTTGACAGCGAACCGGTCGACCGCGGCCCCAATGCCGGGGTTTTCCACGGCAAAGGGCCAGCTGACGACCGAGCAGAGCTCTTCCTCGTCGCCGAAGGCACAACGCCTGCGGGCGAATCCTTCGCGGGCCACGTCGTTTCCACCCTCGGCCAGGCCTTCGCCACCATGGACATGAGCCTCACCGGCTCCCTCCGCCGTCTCTTCGCCGAAGCCGAACGCAACCTCCGCGACTGGAACCGCAAGAGCATCGCCCAGCACCGCGTCAGCCTCGGTCTCAGCTGCTTCGGGCGGCGCGGCGAACAGGCAGTCCTCGCCCAGGCGGGGCCGTCGGTCGCCTTCCACCTCCACAACGGCGTCGCCACCGCCTACTACTCCGACGAAGAACACGGCCGCCCCATCGGCCTCGGCGGCCCGGTCGAACCGCAGATGACGAAGCTCGACTTCGCCCTGGGCGACCGCGTCCTCCTGATCACGACCCCCGCCCTCGCCGAACTCGACGACGAAGTGATCGGCGGCATCCTCGCGCTCCCGGCCGCCCAGGTCCTGCCCGACCTCTACCATCGCCTCCAGCATCTCCGCCACCTGACGACGGTGCTCGTCATGCACGACCCTGCGACGGCGCAGCCGGGACCACCACAGCTCCCGCCGGGCGAGAATGAGTTCGTCATCGGCTCCGAAACGGACGGCGAAGCGGCGGCGGCCGTGGCCACGTCGACCGCGAACAACCCCTTCCAGCCCGCCCTCTTCATCGGTTCCGAACAACACGAAACCGCCGTCGACGCCGCCCGGCGCCAGCTCGCCGAAGTCACCCCCCGGCGGCGCGTCGAGACCTCCGTGCCCGCCATCCTCACCGAGATCCCGGCCCCGCTCCGGCGCGCTTCCGGCGACGACACCCTCTCGCGGCTCGCGGCCGAACGCCGGAGCCGCGCCCAGCTCGGGGCAGCGTCGATCCCCGCCCAGGCGATGTCGTCGCGGCCGTCGTGGCGCACGAACCCCGGCGGCGGCAGCGGCAACGGGAACAGCGATTCGACCGGCGGCTGGGAAGTCCGCCGCCGTCACGGGAGGAAGGACAGCTTCTCCCGCGGCCTCGTGAAGGACGAGCCCCCGCCCCGCCCGCAGGCGACGGCCGCCGACGCCCCGCTCGCCGGCGACATGGCGGCGAGCCTCCGCGGCAATACCGGCTGGGCGGCCCCTTCCGGCGAGGCGATCGCGGCGGAAGCGGCCGGCTCGATCAATGGCGGCGGCCCGCTCGTCCGCGTCCGCGACTCCATGGGCGGCCGCTGGCGCGGGGAAGGGTCGCTTTCGCGCGGCCACCGGGCGGCGATTGGCGGGCAACTGCCGCCGACGTGGCTCGTCATCCTCATCGGTCTTGGCCTGCTCCTCGGGCTCGTGGCGGTGCTCACGGTGCCCCAGATGCTCCAGGAAGAGTCGAGCCAGCGGTACGCCCGCCTGGTCGACAGCGCCCAGCGCCAGCTCGCCGCCGCCCGCGTCCAGCAGGACCCCGCGGCCAGGCGCACCGCCCTCACCGACGCCCAGGCGCTGCTCCTCGAGGCGAACGACTCCGAGCGTGCCGGCCCCCAGGTGGAACAACTCCTCGCCGACGTCGCCGCCGCGATCAAGGAGATGGACGCCGTCCGCAGCCCGGCCCGGGTGGAGACCGTCGCCAGCCTCGAACAGTTCGGCCAGAAGCCCGTCGCCGCCGCCCGGCTCGCCATCGGCCCGGACCAGGGGTTCATCCTCGACTCCCAACAGGTCATCGCCGTCAACTTCGCCGACGCCGAGCGCGCCGCCATCTTCGCCGAAGACAAGGAGGCGAAGCACGGCCGCCCGGTCGCCATCGCCTGGGCGGCGAACCCCGACAACAAGGGCGCCGCCCTCCTCATCGCCGACTCTTCCCGGAACCTCTGGGCGTGGTCGAAGAGCGGCGGGCTCCGGCAGCTGCCCTTCGCCGCGCCCCAGGACCTTGCCGCGACCGACATCGCCCTCCGCGCCCAGGAGCTCTACGTCCTCGACGCGGCGAAGAGCGTCGTCTATCGCTTCACCCCCGGCGAAGGCGGATTCGCCAACCCGCCGGTGAAGGCGATCGACAACGCCGCCCTCGCCCATGCCCGGCGGCTGATGGTGGACACGAGCGAGTATGTCACCGCCGACGAGGACGGCACCGTGCGGCGCTACTACGGCCAGCTTTCGCTGGAGCTTTCGGAAGCTGGCATCGACCGTCCCCTGATCGCCCCGGAGACGCCGCAGCCCTTCACGAACGGCGACCTCGCCGTCCTCGACGCCCCGAACAACCGCATCGTCGTCTTCCGCCGGGACGGGACGTTCTCCTACCAGTACCAGCACAAGGACTTCGCCTCGATGTCCGCCTTCGCGATGTACCAGGGCGTCGGCTACGTCTTCAGCGCCGGCCAACTCCGCCGCGTCACCTGGCAGTAGCCGCGGCCCCCCGTGGCCGCATCGCCGGCCGCGGATCGTCGGCGTCAGCCTTCGCGCCCCGTAGCCGTGGCCCCCCGTGGCCGCATCGGGGGCTACCAATGCCCCGCGCCAGCCTCCGGCCTCCGTCACTCTTGGGCGCCCCTCCCGAAAAGGCCCCTTACCATCCCTTACCCCCACCTCGTGCGTAATCCTAGTCAGCACCCATGCGCCCCGTGGGAGGAGCCAGGGAATGACTATCGGGACACGATGGCTGCGCGCAGCCCCCGCCGCGCTCACCGCAGCCGCCGCGCTGCTACTCCTGGTATGGGGCCTCGCCGGCGGCGGCGAAAGCGCCCGGGCGGCGAATGCGAGCGTGAACGTTGGCCAGGGGGGTAACTTCTTCTCTCCGACGGACGTCACCATCGGCAACGGCGAGAAGGTCACGTGGACCTGGGTCGGCGGAACCCACACGGTCACGGCGGACAGCGGCTCACCGTTTCCCAGCACCGCGATCAACTTGGGAAATCAGACGTTTGAGTGGACTGCCACGGTGACCGACACCAAAATCGCGTACCACTGCAGCATTCACCCGAACAGCATGAAGGGCACGATTACCATCGGCACTCCGCCGCCCACCCCGACGAACACCCCCGTCCCGCCCACCAACACCCCGACGTCGTCGCCCACCTCCGCGACCGGCACGCCGTCGAACACGCCCACGAACACGCCAACCCACACCCCCACAACCTCGCCCACCGCCACCGTCCCCTCGTCCCCGACCCCACCCGGCCCCCGCCACAAAGTCGTCGCCCCGGAAGCCGCCAAGAACTGACCCCTCACCCCCTGGCCCCCTCTCCCGCTTCCGCGGGCGAGGGGGTCGCGCGTCCGCGGACGCGGCTCCTCCCTCCTCCCTCCTCCCTCCTCCCTCCTCCCTCCTCCCTCCTCCCTCCTCCCTCCTCCCTCCTGTACCATTCGCCGCATGGCCGCACCCCTCCAGGGCATCACCGTCGTCGAAGCGGCGAACTACGTCGCCGGGCCCAGCGCCGGCGCCCTCATGGCCGACCTCGGCGCCGACGTCATCAAGCTCGAACCCCCCGGCGGCGAGGTCATGCGCGGCGTCCAGCTCACCCCCGAAGGCCAGCCCGAACGCCCGAACTACCTCTTCGAACTCGAAAACCGCGGCAAGCGCTCCGTCACCGTCGCCCTCGACCAGCCCGGCGCCGCCGAAATGGTCCACCAGATCCTCGCCCGCGCCGACGTCTTCCTGACGAACATGTACGGTTCGCGGCTGCGGAAATACGGCCTCGCGCCCGAAGACGTCCACGCCCGCAACCCCCACATCATCCACGTCTCGGTGACCGGCTACGGCATCCACGGCCCCGAAGCCGACCGCCCGGCCTTCGACTTCGCCGCCTTCTGGGCGCGCTCCGGGATCATGGGCGTCATCGGCCACCCGGGGCAGCCGCCCGTCCTCAGCCGCATCGCCCAGGGCGACCACACGACCGGCCTCAACGCCCTCGCCGCCACCCTCGCCGCCCTTCGCCTCCGCGACCTCACCGGCCAGGGACAGGTTGTGGAAGTGGCCCTCCAGCAGACCGGCGTCTACACCATCGCCACCGACATGGCCCGCGCCCTCATCGACCGCCGCCAGCCGGCACGGATGGACCGCGACGCCCCGCCCAACCCGCTCTTCAACTGTTACGAAGCCAGCGACGGCCGCTGGATCATGCTCGTCCACATGACCCCGGACCCCTACTGGCCGCGCCTCTGCCGGGCCATCGGCCGCGCCGACTGGGAAACCGACCCCGCCTACACAACCATGAAGGGCCGGGCCGCGGACTGCGCCGCCCTCGCCCGCGGGATCACGAAGGTCTTCCACCGCCACGATTCGGCCCATTGGGCGAAGACGCTCGACGCCCACGGGCTCATCTGGGCGCCGATGGCGGAACTCCCGGAGGTTATCGACGACCCCCAGTTACGGGCGATGAACGCCTTCCAGGTGATCGACCACCCCCTCGGCCAGATCGAAACCGTCGGCACGCCCTTCTACATCCGCGAAGCCGACATCCGGGTCCGGGGCGCCTCGCCCAGCGCCGGCGAACACACCCACGCCGTCCTCACCGCCGCCGGCCTCAGCGAAGAGCGCATCGCCGAACTCGCCGCCGCGGGGGTGTTGGGGTAGGAACCAGCGGCCCGGCGCAGCCGGTAGCCGCGGCCGCCCCTGGCCGCATCTCCCGCCACCCATGCCCCGCGTCAGCCTCCACCTCCCGTACGGCCCGGCGCAGCCGGTAGCCGCGGCCCCCGTGGCCGCATCGCCTGCTACCCATGCCTCGCGTCAGCCTCAACCTCTTCCCGCACGGCCCGCCCCGCGTCAGCCTTCCCCCACCCACGTCGCCACCCACCGCCAATCGTCCGAATCACCCACCAACCCGGCTCCCACCGGGTTCGCCAGGATGTATCCCAACACCTCCCCAAACTCCCGGTCGTCCCGAATGCGCCGGTCGAAGAACCCCGGCTGCCACAGCGCCGCCCGGCTCCGGTGCCCCCACGCTACTCTCGTCGAAAACGACTTGAAACTGTTCGCCCACTGGATCACGGTGCGGCCTGACGGCGAGAGCAACATGTGAAGGTGGTCGGGCATCAAGCAGGCGGCGTAGAGCGTCGCCGCCTCGCGTGAAGTCGGATTGGTCAGCACTCCCCACACAGCGTCGCCCAGCAACCTGTCCGAGAACGGAGCCTCGCCTGGCATCGCGCGGATGACGACGTGGAAGACGTTCGAATCGTCTCCGTAAGCCCCGTGGGGAAGGCGGATAGTCTTGGGGATCTGCACGCGGGGAGGATACGCCGGTTCGCGCCCGGCCGCGCGGAGGGGGTGGAGGCTGGCGCGAGGCATAATACCCCGGCGATGCGGCCACGGGGGGCCGCGGCTACCGGAGTGTGGAGGCTGGCGCGGGGCGTACGTAGCGTCGGATGCGGCCACGGGGGGCCGCGGCTACCGGGTTTACCCGGACCAGCGGCCGGCCCAGTCGTCGAGGGCGCGGACGATGGATTCGAGTTCGCGGCCCTTTTCCGTGAGCGCGTATTCCACCCGGATGGGCACTTCCGGGTGCACCGTCCGGACGACCACGCCTTCGTGCTCGAGTTCGCGCAGGCGTTCCGAGAGCAGCCGGTCGGAAAGCCCCGGCACCTTCGCCAGGAGTTCGCTGAAGCGCATCGGCCCGCCCAGCAGGAGCCGGACGATCGCCCCGGTCCAGCGGCGGCCGACAAGTTCGACCGCGGCCTGGAAGACCGCGCAATAGTTCCATTCGGTCTCGGCGCCATGTCCCGTGGGGGCTGTCATGCCTCCATCTTACACCGTCGCCAACTTTTGGATAGCCACTTGCACAAAGTAAGCGACCGATGATAGGATAGCCACATCAGGTAAGCCGCTTACCGAACCATAGCAAGGAGAACCTCACATGCCCTGGAATGTCGATCCCGCCCACAGCTCCGTCGGATTCGGTGTCCGCCACATGGTCATGAGCACCGTCCGCGGCCAGTTCAAGGACTACGCCGTCGCCGCTGAAGTCGACGAAAACGACCTCAGCCGCTCCACCGCCACCGTCACCATCCAGGCCGCCAGCGTCGACACCGGCGCCGCCGACCGCGACGCCCACCTCCGCTCCGGCGACTTCTTCGACGTGGAGAACTATCCCGTCATCACCTTCGCGACGAAGCGCCTCGAGCCGAAGCGCGACGGCGACTACCGCCTCATCGGCGACCTCACCATCCGCGGCGTGACCCGCGAAGTCGCCCTAGACGCCGAGGTGACCGCGCCCCTCAAGGACCCGTGGGGCAACACCAAGGCCGGCCTCAGCGCCGAAGGCAAGATCAACCGCAAGGACTTCGGGCTCGGCTGGAACGCCGTCCTCGAAGCGGGCGGGCTCGTCGTCGCCGACACCGTGAAGCTCGCCATCGACCTCGAACTGGCGAAGGCCGCCTAGCCCTTCGCGCCGGACGAACCACATCGCGGCGAACGCGGGAGGTTGTTCCTGCGTTCGCCGCGATGGTCCTTATGCCTGCATCGCCCCGATGTAGGCCGCGGGTACCGGGGACGGTGGAGGCTGACGCGAGGCGAACGTAGCGTCGGATGCGGCCACGGGGGCCGCGACTACCGGGGGCGGTGGAGGCTGACGCGGGGCATACGTAGCGTCGGATGCGGCCACGGGGGGCCGCGGGTACCGGGGGCGGTGGAGGCTGACGCGGGGCGTAGGTGACGTCGGATGCGGCCAATCCCTACCCGCGGCTACCCCGCCCCGGGACTAGGCCTGCATCGCCCTGATGTAGGTCTGGAGGTCGAAGTAGTCCCGCCAGGCGCGGATCTTTTCGCCCTGGATCTCGAAGACGCCCGTGCAGGGGAGGGCGACCTGCTTCCCCCCGGCCAGGGTGCGGTCGACGCGCTCGGCGAAGACGACGTTCCCGTTCGCCGCGACGTTGAGGACCTCCCACTCGGTCTGCTGCCAGCCCCCGAGGAACCCGGCGATGGTCTTGCGGACGGCCTCGGCGCCAACCGCGGGCGGCCCGGGCATGTTGTGGTAGATGCCGTCCGGGGTGAAGTAGGCCATCAGCTCTTCGATGTCGAGCCGCGACCATGCCGCGCAGAAATCGCGGACGACCTGTTCGGGGGTGCGTGCCATGGGTGTCTCCAGGGGGATGTCCTCGCTCGGGGCGATTGTACGCCGCCCGCCACCGCCCGCCGCAAGAATCTTTCCCCGTAGGCCCGCCGGGTGCGTAGAATCGAAGGACGGCCTCGCCGTCCCCCTCTATGTACAACACCACCACGCTTCCCAACGGACTCCGCATTGTCACGGGCGAAATGGCCCACACCCGCTCCGCCACCCTGAGCGTCTACGTGGGCGCCGGCAGCCGATACGAAACGGACGAAGAGGCCGGGCTTTCCCATTTCCTCGAACACATGCTCTTCAAGGGCGCCTCCCGCCGGCCCACCGCCAAGGACATCGCCGAGGCGATCGAATCGGTCGGCGGCATGCACAACGCCGCCACCGACCGCGAAGTCACCGTCTACTACGCGAAAGTGCCCCACACGGCCGCCATGGAGACGATCGACATCCTCGCCGACATGGTCCGGGCGCCCGTCATGGACGCGAAGGAGCTCGAAAAAGAACGCCACGTGATCCTGGAGGAACTGGCGGCGATCGAGGACAGCCCGGCCGAGCTCGCCGGCATCCTCATCGACGAGACCCTCTGGCCCCACCAGCCGCTCGGCCGCAACGTCGGCGGCACCGAGGAGAGCGTGAAGTCGCTGCCCCTCGCGGCCGTGAACCGCTACCTCCGCGCCCAGTACGTGCCTTCGAACATGGTCCTCGTCGCCGCCGGGAACGTCCGGCATGGCGAGGTCGTCGAGGCCGCACAGAAGTGGCTCGGCGACATGCCCGCGGCCGCGCCCGGCCCGTGGTTCGGCATTCGCGGCCGCAACGGCGCCGACCGCATCGCCGTCCGCGAAAAGAGCACCGAACAGGCCCATCTCTGCATCGCCTACCCGGCCGTCCCCCTCGGCCACCCGGACCGCTTCGCCCTCGACCTCCTCAGCACCATCCTCGGCGAGGGCATGTCCAGCCGCCTCTTCATGGAGCTGCGCGAGGAGCGGGCACTGGTCTACGACGTCCACACCTACCCGAGCGAGTTCCGCGACGCCGGCTCCTTCACCATCTACGCCGGCTGCGACCCCGAAAACGCCCGCCTCACCCTCGAAGTCGCCCTCGCCGAGACCGATAAGCTCCTCAAGGGCATGCCCGAGGCCGAGCTGGAGAAGGGCAAGCAGATGGCCCGCGGCCGCATCCAGCTGCGGATGGAGGACACCCGCGCCGTCGCCGGCTGGCTCGGCTCGCAGGCGTTGCTGCTCGACAAGATCGAGACCGTCGACGAGGTCGTCGCCCACATCGACGCGGTCACCCAGGACGACGTCCTCCGCGTCGGCCGCGAATTGCTCAAGCCGTCGCTGGCGACTCTCGCCGCCGTGGGGCCGTTCGAAGACCGCGACACGTTCGCGGGGCTGTTTTGAGATGACCTCGCGGGCGTTCTTCGGCAAGCCCCAGGCCGGGTTTGTCGATGGCGGCACCCACATCACCGCCTACCTCGTGCCCGTTTACGAAGGCCGCCTGGTCGTCTTCGACGTCCGGGCGAAGGAAGCGCGCGGCCGCTGGCTGCCCTGGGACGTCCTCGACTTCGGCCAGAACCCCTACGAAGCGGCGAGCGCGCTGGCGGACAGCTGGTGCAACGGCGCGGTCGACGACCTTACCCTGGTCGACGTTATGTCGTTCGTTGTCCCCGGCGGCGGCTGGGAACTGGCGATCGTCTTCCGCGCCCGGCTCACCGAACTCCCCGGCGGCGACGACGCCCGCGAACCCTACCTCTACCCGGAAGGCCAATTCGACGCCATCGGCAACTTCGACCCCGTGGACCTCGACCGTTGGGTCCGCCCCCAGGCTCCCACGGCCACCCCGCCGCAGCCCCCGCTCCTCTTCTAACCCACGACCCGTCACCTCGCAGAACAGACAGCGCGCCCCCCGGGCCGCGCCGCCCCTCGCCTCTCCCTCGCCCGCGAAGCGGGAGCAGGGGGCCGGGGGGTGAGGCCCCCTACCGGCTCACCTCGAACAGGAACTCCACTTCCACCGGCACCCCGAAGGGCAGTTCCGCCACGCCGATCGCCACGCGCGCGTGCCGACCCGCCTCCCCGAAGACGTCGAGGAGGAGCTGCGAGGCACCGTTGATCACCGTCGGGTGCTCGATGAAACCGTCGGCGCTGGCGACGTAACCCCGCACCTGGACGACCCGGGCAACGCGGTCGAGTGACCCGAGATGCCCCCGGACGATGGCGAGCGCGTTGATTGCGCAGACGCGGGCAAGGCCGGCTGCCTCGTCGAGGAGGACGTTTTCGCCGCATTTTCCCCGGCGGAGCGGGCGGCCACCCTCGGTCGGCACCTGCCCCGAAACGAAAAGCAGGGGCCCCGTCTGCACCGCGGGGGAATAGAGCCCGGCAGGGGCGGGCGCGGGCGGCAGGTCGATCCCGAGTTCCCTGAGGCGGGCTTCGGCGCTCACTCCGCCTCCTCCCCGAGGAGCTTCGTGACCACGTTCTCGAACTCCTCGGCACTGAAGCATTCGATGACGATGCGGGCGCCCTTCTTCTGGGGCTGGACGGCCACGCGCGTGCTCAGCGCCCGGCGAAGGCGCGATTCGATGTCGGCGATGCTGGCGTCGCGGCGGGCCGTGGCGGCCCCTGCGCTGGATGCGGTCGCCGGCGCGGCAGCGAGAGTCCTGCGGACATAGCCCTCGGTCTCGCGCACGCTCAGCTTCTTCTTGACGACGTCGCGCCAGGCGTTGACCCGGCCACGGCCCTCCGGCAGTCCGAGCAGCGCCCGGGCGTGGCCCTCCGTGATCTCCCCGGCGACCAGGCTGCGCCGGATCTCGGATTCGAGCGCCAACAGCCGGAGCGCGTTCGCTACCGTCGCGCGGCTCTTGCCCACCCGCCGGGCGACATCCTCCTGGGTCAGGCCATACTCCTCGGTCAGGCGGCGGTAGGCCATCGCTTCTTCAATCGCGTTCAGGTCGGCGCGCTGGATGTTCTCGATCAGCGCCAGTTCGAGCAGTTCCGCGTCGGCGGCTTCCCGGACGACCACGGGCACGAGGTCCAGCCCCGCGAGGCGGGCGGCCTGGAGGCGCCGTTCGCCAGCGATGAGGCGGTAGCCCCCGGCGTCGTCCTTGCTCACGACGAGCGGCTGGATGATCCCGTGGCTGCGGATGGAGTCGGCCAGTTCGCGCAGCTTCTCGGGTTCGAAGTGCGTGCGCGGCTGCTCCGGGTTGGGCGAAATCAGGTCGATGTCCATCATCTCGGGCGCGTAGCGGCGAGGCTCGGCGGCTGGCGGCGGTGCCACGACGGCCGGTTCCGGCGGTGGCGGCGCGGCTTCGGGCACGGCCGTGTTCGCGGCCCCCCCGAAGAGCGCGTCGAGCCCGCGCCCGAGCCCGCGTTTTGGTTGCGTCATACCGTCACCCCCGTGCGTGTGAGCAATTCGACTGCGAGAGCGTCGTAGGCGGCCGCGGCCCGGCTGCCCGGGTCGTAGCGGAAGATTGACTGCCCGTGGCTCGGCGCTTCGCTGAGGCGCACCGCCCGGGGGATGATGGTCGCGAACGTCTCGGCGAAGTGGCTGCGGACTTCCTCGACCACCTGGGCGGCGAGGCGCGTCCGCGGGTCGAACATCGTCAGGACCACGCCGAGGACCGAGAGTCCCGGGTTGAGGTTCCGGCGGACGAGTTCGAGCGTCTCCATCAGGCGGCTGAGGCCCTCCAGCGCCATGTACTCGCACTGCACGGGGATGACGACCGTGTCGGCCGCGGTCAGGGCGTTGATGGTGAGCAGACCGAGCGAGGGAGGGCAGTCCACGAAGATGTATTCGTAGCTGTCGCGCAGGGGGTAGATCGCCGTCGAAAGCCGCCGTTCCCGGGCGAGGACGGGCACGAGTTCGACCTCCGCCCCGGCGAGGGCCGTGCTCGCTGGCATCACGTCGATGCCTTCGTCCGGGACGGCGACGACGCAGGTGCCGGGCTCGACCTCTTCGAGGAGGGCCTCATAGGTGCCGGCCTGGGCGTTCGGTTCGACCCCGGCGGCGCTGGTCGCGTTGCCCTGCGGGTCGAGGTCGACGAGGAGGATGCGGTGGCCCCGGCGCCCGACTGCGGCCGCGAGGGAGACGGCGGTCGTGGTCTTGCCGACTCCGCCCTTCTGGTTGACGAAGGTGATGACGCGCGCACTCATCGGGCGGCCACCTTCAGCCGGTCCTCGACCTGGGCGCGCGTGGGCACGCCGTCGAGCCCAACGGCTTCGGTGGCGATGGCCCCGGCCGCGAGGGCGAACTGGCACGATGCCGCGAGGTCGCCGGTCTCGGCCATCCGGACGATGAAGGCGGTGGCGAAACAGTCCCCGGCGCCGGTCGGGTCCACGGGGTTGGCCGGCAGCGGGTCGAGGTGGGTTTCGACGCCTTCGCGATACAGCGTCGCCCCCCGGTAGCCGCGGGTGACGAAGACGGTGGCGCCGCGGGACATGCAGAAGTGAGCGAGCGCGTCCGGGTCGGCGGTGTCTTCTTCGCTCAGGAAGAGAAACGCCCCCTCGACCGCGAACGGCTTGGCGCGGGCGATCGGGTCGTTCGCCGGGACGACGCGGCGGTCGGCGGCGACGCTGCGAAGCGCCCCCTGGAGGGAGACGGCGACGAACCGCGCCCGGAACCCGGGGATGGCGGCGAGCTCGTGGAAGGCGGGGGCGACGATGAGCGCGTCCGCGGCTGGCGGCAGGCCCATCGCCGCGGGCTTCAGTTCCGGACCCTCTTCGAGGAGCAGCTGGGTGCGGTCGCCGGACGCGTCATAGGTGTTGGCGTAGCGCGGGCACATCTCCGCCGCCACGGTGCGAAGCTCGATCCCTTCGAGGACGGCGCGGTCGTACCAGGGTGTGAGCGCCGTGAAGAGCGTGACCTCGGCGCCGAGGGCGAGCGCCGTCCGGGCAGAGTAGAGCGACGGCCCACCCGGCGCCCAGCGGCCGCCGGGAGCCCGGTCCTCCACCACGTTGCCAACGACGACGATCTGCGTGGCTGGCTCCTTTCGCCCGACCCTAGTGGCGGGCGCTGATGACGACTTTGCGGTTGTCGCCTTCGCCGATGCTGTTGGTGGCGAGTTCCGGGTCGTCGGCGAAGAGGATGTGGACGAGCCGCCGTTCGGCCGGCGACATCGGTTCGAGCGTGATCGGCGAGCCCGTCTGGCGGACGCGGTCGGCCATCCGTGTCGCAAGCGCGACCACCTGCTCTTCCCGGCGGTGCTTGTAGTGCTCGACGTCGATGGTGACGCCCGGGCGGTCCGGGTACTGGCGGTTGACGATGAGGTTCACGATGTACTGGAGGGAGAGGAGCGTGTCGCCCCGGCGGCCGATAAGGAGGCCAAGGTCATCACCGCTTATGTCAATCACGGCCAGTGCAGTGCCCAGCCCGTCGCCCGCCGTGAGCGGCTCGCGGATGGTCAGCTCGGCGTCGATGTCGAGGATCCGGAGGAGGTCGTCGACGATGTGGGCGGCGAAGTCCACTTCCTCGGCGTTGATGTCGGCGGCGACGTAAGGCCCCTCTTCACGGCGGCGGCGTTCGCCCCTGCCGCCACCTTCGCCTCCCGGGCGCTCGCCACGGGGCTCCCGCGGGGGTCGCTCTTCCCGGGGCTGTGCCGCCCGGGGAGCGCGGCCGCCACGGCCTGCCGCCGGCGGCGGAGGCGTCCCCGTCTCTTCGGCGTAGCTCGGCGTCCGCATGAAGTCTTCCGCGGTCAGCTTCGGGGTCGCGGCTTCCAGGCCTACGCGGGGAGCACGGTCGCCACGGCCGAAACGCCCGCGAGGGGCACGGTCGCCGCCGGCGGCCGGTTGCTGGGGTCCCCTGCCGCCTTCGCGGGGTGGCCGGCCGGCCTCGCGCGGGGGACGGCCCCCACCACGCTGGCCGCCGCCGCGCTGCCCGCCGCGGGGGATGCGTGTGTCCACGGAGGAGCGGTCGAACGGTTCCGGGGCGCGTGGGGTGGAAAGGCGCTCCACCCGGACGACTGCGTCCTTGGCGCCGCGGCCGAAAAGGCCCCCCTTGCGGCCTTCGTCCAGGACGACGAATTCGACCTCGTCCCGGGTGGCTCCGAGTTTGGCGAGTGCCCGGTTAAGGGCGTCTTCGACGGTTTTGCCGCTTGCTTCGGCCTGGTCCATTGCTAGTCCTCAATTCACGAGCAGGTTGGGAAGGGGCGGGAGCCGCGCCTGTGCCGGGGCTCTCCGCGGGCGATGCGGCGGCGGTGGGGCCGGGCCGCTTGAATACTGGTTCGATCTTCAGGAAAGGGAACCCGTAGGTGAGGATGTTGAAGCCGATGCCGACGAGCGAGTTGACCACCCAGTAGAGGCTGACGCCAGCAGGGAAACTGAGGGCGAAGAACGCGAACATCAGCGGCATCATGTAGGCCATCATCTGTTGCTGCGCCCGCGCCCGTTCGTCGGTGACAACGGTGACCGTGGTCTTCGTCTGCGCCCAGGTCGTCAGTCCCACCAGGACGACCAGGAACCCGGCCGCGCTCAGGAGGCCGGCCTGGTTCGGGGTGGAGCGCAGGTCGAAGCCGAGAAAGAAGTTGTTGATCGGCACCGCGTGCTGGATGTAGCTCCAGTTGTAGAGGTGGCTGCCAAGCGATTCGAGGGCTTCCGGGGATTCGGGAAGGGTCCGCCGGATGGCGTAGAACAGCGCGATCAACACCGGGAACTGGAGAAGCATCGGCCCCAGGCAGCCGAGCGGGTTCACCCCGGCCTCGCGGTAGGCCTTCATCGTCTCTTCCTGCCGCCGCTTGGGGTCGCTGAACTTCTTGTTGATCTCCTGGACGCGGGGCTGGAGCGTCTGCATCGCCCGCGTCTGGTGCAATTGGCGGAGCGTCAGCGGGAAGGTCACCACCCGGATGATGACCGTGAACGCGATGATCGCGAGCCCGAAGCTGCCGAAGAGGACCTGGTTGAGGATGACCAGAAAATTGATCATCGGGTCCAGGAGCGCGACGGTGAAGAGGTCTCCGATCACCGCCATCACTTCGGCACCGCCGCGATTGGGATTTCGACCACCTGCCCGTTGGGCGTCGCCTGGAAGAGCCTGCCCTTCGTCGTCGCGATGATGGCCTTCCCCTCGAACCGCGTGCCGGCCGGCCCCGCGACCACGTTCGCCCGGATGGTGCCGACGTCCGCGAGGGGCACGGTGTTCTGGAGGGTGCCGTCGCCGAGCTTGAGGAAGTGGACCACAGGCTCGCGGTCGGCGATCACGAGTACGTCACCCACGATCGCGGGGCCTGACTTCACCTTGTGCCCGGCCGAGTAGGTCCACTTCGCCTGGCCTGACGTTATGTCGAGTGCATACACGTCGCCCGAGAGGTCCCCGAAGTAAGCGATCCCGTCCTTGAAGGCCGGCGTGTTCCAAACCCAGTCCGTAGCCTGGAACGGCCCCGAGACCACAACCCCGCTGGTGGCGTCGAGGATGATGACCTTCTTCGAGAGCGTCGGGACGAAGAGCCGGTTCTCGCCGAGCGCCGTGAGCGACGCGATCGCGCCCTCGACCTTGAACTCCCAGCGCGTGGCGCCGTCGGCCATCGCCAGCGCCCGCACCTTCCCGCCCATGGTCGCGACGACCACGGTGTCGCCAACGCCCACCGGCGACGCCCAGATCCCGCTGCCGAGCTTCTTCGGCTCCTGCCAGCCCGCGGCGGGGTTTCCGGTGGCGGGGTCGAAGGCGTAGAGGTAGCCCTCGTCGGTGCCGACGAAGAGCCGGCCCCCGGCGAGCGTAGTCCCGTCGAGGACGTGGCCCTTGAGCTCCTTCGGCCCCCACGCAATCGAACCGTCCGCCGGGTTCAGGGCAAAGACGCCCTCGTCGTAGGCGGCGACGTAGAGACGGTCGCCATCGCGGACCGGCTCGCCGTAGGTCGCCTCGGGATTCAGGTCCTTCTGGTTGGCGAAGGCGGAGTTGGGGAACTGCCATGCCTGGGCGAGGGGATCGGAGAGCAGCGGGACCGCAACGAGGCGTTCCTTGCCCGGGTAGTAGTAGAGCGAGTCGGAATCGAAGGTAGGGGCGGCCCAGCCCTGGGGGTTGACGACGCCGCCGCAGGCCGAGAGGACGGCCGCGGCGAGGACGAGCAGGAGGGCGGCCCCGATCAGGCGGGGAGGTTTCACCGGCATAGCGTATGGTGGCGCGATGCTACCGGCGAATCAACCGTCCCAGGCGGGATTCCCGGCATCCCCGGACACGAATCAGGTCCCGGAACGCTGTTTCACCGTCATGTTTGACGTGAAACATCCACGTTTTTCGGGCCCCTGTTCCACGGGAAACGCGACGGTGAAACATCCGCGCGGGCCTGCTACGCTCACAGCGAACGGTTGGAGGGCTGCATGGACGACTTCGCGGCGGGCTACCTCATCGGCATCCTCGCCGGCGAAGGCCACTTCGGCGGCGATGGCCGCCAACCCCAGGTCACCATCCGTATGCACACCCGCCACGAACGGCTCTTCCACTGGCTCCTTGAAACGGTCCCCGGGAGCAAGCTCTACGGCCCCTACCACCACGGCGGCCGCGACTACTACCAGTGGATGGCCCGCGGCACACCCCTCCGCGAAGTCGTCATCCCCCTCCTCCGCCAGCACTCCGCCGCCCTCGACGACCACGTCGCCGCCAGGTTCACATCCATGTGCGACCGCTACGGGCTCTCGTCCCCGCCAGGAACGGGGTCGTAGCCGCGCCCTCCTCCCGGCCGGCAGCGCGCAAGCCGCCTCAGGGTCAGCCATCCCCCGCGCAGCGCCCCGTACCGGTCGATCGCCTCGTACCCGTAGCGCGAACAGCTCGGTTCGAACCTGCAGACGTTCGGCATCAGTCCCGCAATCGTCACCTGGTAGATTCGAATCAGCCAGAGAAGCGGGTATTTCACTCTGCGCCCCCGTCCAAAAGCCCCGCCTTCCGCAATCCCCGGACGAGCGCGGTCAGGAGCTCCGCGTAGGTCGCCGTCATCGCCCCCGCTCGCGCCGTCACGATGATGTCGTGCCCTGCGACCACCGGGATCCTCCGGGCCGCCTCCCGCAGCCGCCTCTTCACCCGGTTCCGGCGCACGGATTGCTTCGCCAGGCGCTTCCCGACCGCGAATCCCCAGCGCGCCGGCCCGCCCTCGTTCGGAATGTGCCGGAGAACGAGAAGAGGACCGCCAACGACGGTCCCCTTGCTGTATGCCGAGTCGAATTGCTGCCCTTTGCGGAGTCGCCGCTCGCGGTCCATGGGCGCCTCCGGGGGTCAGCCCCCGATTCGACCTGTCTAGACGACGGTGAGGCGCTTGCGGCCCTGCAGGCGCCGCGCTTTCAGGACGAGGCGGCCGGCCCGCGAAGCCATGCGCTTGCGAAACCCGTGATTGCGCTTCCGGGGGATGGTGTGGGGCTGATAAGTGCGCTTGGTGGCCACGCTGGCCTCCTTCGTTCGGACAAGGATGCGTGAACCGTTATCGTAACCTTACCCCCGGCTAACGGTCGAATCGGCCCTCATGGAGCGTAGGCGGCCAGGTAGTGGGCATAGTGCTCCATCACCGCCTGGACGTAGTGCTTCGTCTCCGCGTAATCCACTGCCTCCACGAAGTCGGCCGGCGGGAGCCCAGCCGCCGCCGCCGCCCACCTCGCCGCCGCGCCCGGCCCTGCATTGTAGGCCGCCAGCGCCGCATAGGGGTCACCGAACCTGCGAAGCTGGCCGCCGATGTAGTTTGCGCCGAATTCGAGGCTCACCGCCGGCCGGAAGAGGTCGTTCGCGCCGAACCCTTCGTAGCCAAGCGAGGCCGCGATCGCCTCGCCGGTCACGGGAATCACCTGCGTCAGCCCCAGCGCCCCCGCGGTCGACCCCGCCGCCGGGTCCCAGAAGCTCTCCTGCCGCACCAGCGCCGCCAGCCAGAGCGGGTCGACGCCGTTTTCGCGCGACACCGCGTCCAGCGTCGCGACGTAGGCCACCGGGTAGATCACCTTCAGGAGCGGCCGCGGCGCCTCCCAATCGCGCACCCCGAGCGAAATCCGAAGCCGCACTCCCAGCCGCGCCGCCAGGTCCACAAGCCCGAGCCCGTGTGCCTCCCGGATGACCCGGTAGAGCTCCCAGCCGCCCGCGCGTTCGGCATCGAGGGAAAGGAGTTCGCTCGCTTCACTCCGCAACCCCACCGCGACCAGGTCCGCGGCCGGCGACGGCGCCCCCGGCGCTGGCATCGCCCCCAGGAGAGGCCCCAACCATGCTTCCAGCGCCGCCCAGTCGGGGCCGGACAGGTCGCGCGCCGTGTAGCCGACGTTCGGAGCCGCGGTCCCGTTGAGCGCCCGTGCCGCCTCCATGGCGTGGAAGGCCAGCGGCTCGCTCTCCGCCGAGGCCCGGTAGGCCGCGTTCGCCGCCGCCCGGTCGCCTTCGTCGGCGTAGGCGCGTGCCTTCCAGTAGAGCAACCGGGCGCTCGCCGCCAGTTGCAGGCCATCCCAGGCAGCGACCGCCGCGGCCGGTTCCCCCGATGCCAGGAGCGTGTAGCCGGCCCGGAAGGCAGACTCCTCGGTGAACTCGCCCGGGGGACCGCTCTGCACCAGCGCGACATAACGTTGGCTGGCCCCTCGTGGGTCCCCGAGCGCCTCCGCCATCCGCGCCGCCCAATACCGGGCCCGGTGGGCGTACCGGTCGCTCGTCCCCTGCGCCGCCGCCCGGTCGTAGTTCTCCTGTGCGGCGCGGTAGTCGCCCAGATCCTCCAACGCGGCGCCGAGGTAGAAGTAGCGGAACGTCAGCTCCCCCGCCCTGAGGCCGCCCTCCCGGACGCCCACCGCGAGCACGTCGCGCGCCTCCGCCAACATCCCCCGCCGGTAGTACACGAAGCCCTCCGTCCCCGCGTCAGCCGGCTGACCCGCCGCCCGGAGCGCGTCCAGCGCCCCCAGCGCGTACACCGACCCCGGCGACCCCGCCACGAGAGCCTGCCACTGCGCGACCGCCAGGCCGCTCTCCCCCGCCTCCGCGGCCACCGCCGCCAGCCGTGAATGATCCGCGGGCAAGTCCGTCAGGGCCGCCAGTTCGGTCAGCCAGCGGATCTGCCCGGGCACGTCACCGGCTCCCAGCGCGACCTCGGCCCGCTCCCGGAGGATGGCCACGTAGAGCGACGACGGGGTCGCCGGCGACGCGAGGAGGGTGTCCCAGGCCGCGTTCGCCGCGCTTGCGGGACCCACCCGTGCCGCCGCCCGCGCGTATTCGTGCCTTACATAAGGTAGTAGTGTCCCGGTGTTGGCGATGCTCGCCGGCCGGAGCACAGCCTCGGCCTCGATCCATCCGCCGGCGTCGTTCAGGCGCCGCCCGAGCAGGTAGGCGGCCCGCAGCCCCGCCGGCGTCGTCACCGGCGCCGCCGCGACCGCGTCCCGCAGGCGCCGGATGGCGTCCGCACCGCGCCCCACCTCTCCCAGCGCCACCGCTTCCCCCACCAGCGCGTCCGCCCGCCCGGGACTCGCACCTGGCTCCGCGGCCGCCACCGCCGCCCAGGCGACCGCCGCCTCCGCATAGCGGCCCTCCGATAAGAGCCGGGCCGCGCGTTCGGCCGTTGCCGGCACGGGCGTCGCCGTCGGCTGTGGCGATGGCGACACCTCCGCGGTTGGCGTCAGCGCGACGGCCGATGGCTCGACCGTGGCCTCGGCCGTGGGGCGTGCCCGCCCCGTGCAGGAAGCGGCAAGGAGGGCCGCGAGCACCACAGCCAGGGCGACCCCGGCCGGTTTGCATCTGGGCATCACGCTCCCGATGCTAGGCTGCGAGCCCCAGGCCCGGCAATCATTCGCCCGGCACAGCGGAAAGGTCCGGTCCGTCCCCCGTGCAGCCATCCTCCACACCCCATCCGACCCTGGCCGAGGCCACGCGCGCCCGCAACGCCTGGATCGAAGTCGACCTCGACGCGATCGAGGCGAACGTCCGCGCCCTCCGGGGATGGATCGGGCCCGGCGTCGAGCTCATCGCGGTGGTAAAGGCGAACGCCTACGGCCACGGCGTCGAGGGCGTCGCCCCCGCGCTCGAACGGGCCGGCGTCGACCGCCTCGCCGTCGTCTGGATGCCGGAGGCCCTGGGCTTGCGGGCGCTCGGGCTGACCCTGCCCGTGCTCGTCCTCGGCCACGCCTTCCCGGAGGACGCGCCCGCGGCCGTGGAAGCGTCAATCACCATGACCTGTCACTCCCGTGAACTCGGCCGGGCGCTCTCGCTCGCCGCCGTCGCCGCCGGCAAGACCGCCACCGTCCACGTCAAGGTCGACACCGGCCTCCACCGCTTCGGCGTCGCCCCCGATGAAGCCGTCGCCCTCGCCGAATTCCTTCGCACCCTCCCGGGGGTCGAGGTCGAGGGCCTCTGGACGCACATGGCCAACGCGGACGAGGCCGACGACAGCTTCAGCAGCCGCCAGCGGGCGGTCTTCGAAGCGACGGTGAAGCGCCTCCCCTGGGTCCCCTATCGCCACACAGCGAACTCGGCCACCGCCCTCCGCCGCGGCGAACTGCGTTACGAAGGCGTCCGCAGCGGCCTCGCCCTGCGCGGGGTGCTCCCCCCGAATTCGCCCGGCCCGGACCTCCAGCCGATCCTCGCGCTCAAGGCTCGCCTCGCCCGCGTCCACGCGATCGAACCCGGCGAAGGCGTCAGCTATGGCCTCGCCTGGAAAGCCGGCGCCGCCTCGCGCATCGGCCTCGTGCCCGTTGGCTATGCTGACGGCTGGAAGCGCCAGCTCGGGACGGCCGGCGGGCGCGTGCTCGTCGCCGGCGTCCCCTGCCCGATGGTCGGGCGCGCCGCGATGGACCAGTTCATGGTCGACGTGACCGCCGTCCCCACCGCCGCCGAGGGCGACGAGGTCGTCCTCATCGGCGACCAGGGCGGCGAACGGATCACCGCGGACGAAGTCGCGGCCCACGCCGGGACCATCAGCTGGGACGTGGTCGCACCGCTGGGCGCCCGGCTGCCCCGGCTCTTCCACCGCGGCGGGCTGGTCGAACTGGTGATCTAAGCGGCGCTGGTACACTGCCCCAGCAGGGGACAGAACGACGTGACCCAGTTGCTGCGCCGGGGCAACGCCATGAGGGACCGCGGAGAGACGCAGGTCTTCCGGCTGCTCTGGGTCTTCCTTTCGGAGACCTCGGTGGGGCGGACGCCGCGGTTCCAGCACCTCATGGTCTCCCGGTTCTTCTCCGACGCCGCCCAGGAGTCGCTGACCTACGGGGCGCTGGTCGCCGTGGTCCAACGGGGCGGACACCCGGCCGAAGTCGCCCTCGTGGGCGTTTCCCGCCTGTTGCCGCCGGCGCTCTTCGGGCTCTATGGCGGCGCCGTCGCCGATGCCACCCTGAAGCGAGTCGCCCTCGGCCTCGGCTACGCGCTCCAGGCCCTCCTCTGCTTCGTCGTCCCGTCCTTCTTCGGGACAGGCGTCCTCGACGTGATGTTCCTCCTCTTCGCCGTCCACACCCTCGGCCAGCTTTCCGGCCCGGCCGAATCCTCAATCGTCCCCTTCGTCACCACAGAGGACCAGTTCGCGAGCGCGACTTCGCTGCTGCACCTCGTCTCCGCCGTCGGCACTTCCTTCGGCACCGCCCTCCTCGCGCCAATCCTCGTCAGCGCCTTCGGCATCGAGCCCCTGATGTACGTGGCCGGCGTCATGCTCCTCCTCGCCTCGACCCGCGTCTTCCGGATGACCACGACCGAAAAGGGCCGCGCCTTCAGTCCCCGCCGCCGTCGCAGCGTCCGCGGCGCCATCGCCTGGGTGGCGGGCGAACCCGCCGTCGCGACGATGATCGCCGTCGCCGTCGTGGCCGGCACGGCCAACACCGTGGTCTCGATGATGGGCCCGTCGTACGTCTCCGAAGTGCTCCACCAGAACGCGGCGAACTCCGTCTACGTCTTCGCCCCCTCCGCCGTCGGGCTCTTGCTCGCCGTCGTCCTGCTGCCGGCAGCGGTGAAGCTGCTGGGCGAACGGCGCGGCGCGATGATCGGGCTCAGCCTCGTCGCCGCCTCGCTCATCGCCCTGGGCCGAATCGACAACGCAACCGACCTGTTCGAGCCGATCAACCCGGTCCGCCTTTTCGACACCTTCGGGCTGGCCGTCGACGACCGCCTGGGCGCCACCGCCCTCGTGGCCATCGTCCTCGGATTCGGGGGCGCCCTCACCAGCGGCTGCGTCCAGACCTACATCAACCGCCGCGTCCCCCGGAGCTACCAGTCCCGGACCTTCGCGATGCAGAGTTCGCTGCGCAACGGGGTGGCGATCGCACCCCTGCTGGGGATGGGCGCCGCGGCCTCGGCGTTCGGCGTCGAACGCGTGTTTGTGGTGTTGCCGTTCATCCTCGTCGCTGCGGCGGTCGGGCTCCTCCAGGTCAGCTCCCGGCTTGCGGGGGCCGGGGCGCAGCACGGCGGGGTCGTCCTCTCCTCGTTCTGGGACGAACCGCCCTACGAGGGCGAGTCGGCCTCGGGCGAAGCTGGCGTCGTCACCGGCATCATCCTCGAGATGCCCGGGGGCACCGAGGCCGAATACGCCGCGGCCACGGCGGCGCTGGCCGCGAAGGGTCTCTGGCCACCACCCGGGCGCCTGTCCCACCTTGCCGGGCCGGTCGAAGGCGGCTGGCGGATCGTCGAGACCTGGGAGTCGGAACAGGCCTTCGCCGCCCAGCGCGCTGCCTTCATCGAGGCCGCGAAAGCAGCCGGCCTGCCCCTCGCCGAACCCCAGTCCTGGACCGTCTTCCGCAGCGAAACCTGACCTGCGGCGGCGCTCGCTCCCCGAAAAGTGGTAGCCTTGGGTGGCTCAGGAGGCGCCATGTTCACGAAGATCCTCGTCCCGCTCGATGGCAGCGACGAAGCCGAAGCCGCCCTCGAGGTTGCCGCGGAGATCGCCCGGCGCTTCGACTCCCAGGTCGTCCTCCTCGAAGTGACGCCGGGCTACGGCCCCGCCCTCGCCGCGACCGCCGCCGAGGCCTTCGGCGCATCCGGCTCGGTCGCCGCCGCCATCGAGATGGAGAAGGCGGCAGAAGTCACGGCCAGCTCCTACCTGGATGCTGTCAACGAGGAATACGGCGGCAAGTGGCAGACCATCGTCGCCGAGGGAGACTCGGCCGAAGCCATCGCCGCACAGTGCGAAGCCACCGGCGCCGACCTCATCGTCATGTCGACCCACGCCCGCAGCGGTTTCGCCCGCCTCTTCCTCGGGAGCGTCGTGGACGACGTCATCCGCCGGGCCAGGGGCGTCCCCGTCCTCGTGGTCCACGCCGAGGACGAAGAGTGACCTCCCCGGCATCCTCGGCCCGGCCCTTCGCCCGGATCGAGGCGGAGTTCTTCCGGGCCCTCAACGCCTGCGTCGAACCGGTCGTGCGGGCCGGCGCCGGCTCGCCCGGCCTCGTCCCCGTGGGGATGGTCGTCGTCGAAACCGTCGGCGCCCGGACGGGCACGCCGCGGCCGGTGCCCCTGGTCGCGACGCTGCTCGAAGGCTGCCTGATCGTGAGCACCGTCCGGGGGCGGCAGTCGCGCTGGATGCGCAACCTCAAGGCCCACCCGCGTGTCCGCTACTGGATCGCCGGCGAGGAGCACGCCGGGATCGCCCACGTCTTCGAGGGACACGAAATCCCTGCCTCCGCCGAGGCCTTGCCCCCACTCACCCGCACGGTCGCCACCCGGATGCTCGGCCCGGGGACCGCCTGGGGCTGGACCTTCGCCGTAATCCAGCCCGACGCCCCCGACTGAGCCCTCAGCGGCAAGCCGCGCGACCCCCGCTGGCGGTACAATCGCCTCTCACTCAGGAGGGAGGCGCGGCATGCGGTTCATCATCTACGGGGCGGGGGCAGTCGGCGGCGTGGTCGGCGGCAGGCTCGCCCAATACGGCAATGACGTTGTCCTGATCGCCCGCGGCGAACACCTCGCCGCCATCCGCGCCAACGGCCTCACCATCGCCTCGCCCGCGGACACCGTCACCGTCCAGGCGCCCGCCGTCGGCCATCCTTCCGAGATCGACTGGCAGCCCGGCGACGTCGCCGTCCTCGCGATGAAGACCCAGGACACCGGTCCCGCCCTCGAAGCCCTCGAAGCCGCCGCCGGCTGCGACATCCCCGTCATCTGCGTCCAGAACGGCGTCGAAAACGAGCGCCTCGCCCTCCGCCGCTTCGCCCGCGTCTATGCGACCTCCGTCATGCTCCCGGCGACCCACCTCGAACCCGGCGTCGTCCAGGCCGACTCCGCCCCGGTCAGCGGCATCCTCGACACGGGCTGCTATCCCCACGGCACCGACGACGTCTGCGAGGCCTGGTGTGCCGCCCTCGAACGCTCCACCTTCAGCGCGAAACCCGAGCCCCGGCCGATGTGGCGCAAGTACACGAAGCTCCTGATGAACCTGGGCAACGCCTTCCAGGCCATTTGCGGCGCCGGGGCCGACGGCCGCGAACTCCTCGCCCGGGCCCGCCAGGAAGGCATCGCCTGTTACCGCGCCGCCGGGATCGAATTCGCGACCGAAGAGGAAGACCGCGAGCGCCGGGGCACGCTCATCCGCGTCGGCCCTATCGCCGGGAAGGTGCGCGGCGGCGGCTCCTCGTGGCAGAGCATGGTCCGCGGCAAGACCAGCATCGAAGCCGACTACCTCAACGGCGAGATCTGCCTGCTGGGCCGCCTCCACAGCATCCCGACGCCGGTCAACGCCCTCCTCCGGGAGACGGCGAACCGCATGGCCCGCGAAGGCCAGCCCCCGGGGACGCTCACCGTCGAGGACCTGCTCGCCCGGCTGTAGGTGCC
Organism: Chloroflexota bacterium; assembly: GCA_016234445.1. GTDB lineage: Bacteria > Chloroflexota > Dehalococcoidia > Tepidiformales > Tepidiformaceae. The sequence goes on from JACRBT010000020.1 coordinate 117,500, forward strand.
GCCCCTGCCTCCGCTACTCGCCGTCCCCATCCCACAGCGCGACATAAGGCAGGTTTCGCCAGCGCTGGTCGTAGTCCAGCCCATAGCCGACCACGAACTCTTCGCCGATGTCGAAGCCGTCGTACTTCACCCCCGTCAGCCAACGGGGCGAACACTTCCCCGGCTTCCGCAACAGCGCGCAGACCTCGACGCTCGCCGGCCGCTCCCACCGCAGCGCGGTCATCACCGCGTCCAGCGTCACCCCGCGGTCGATGATGTCCTCGACCACGACGACGTCCGCGCCCGCAAGCCCGCCCGGGACGTCGCCCTGAATGCTGGGCTGGCCGGGGCCCGTGCCCTGGTAGCTCCGCACGTCGAGCATCCCCACCCGCAGCGGCAGGTCGATGGCACGCATGAGGTCGGCGAGGAAGCAGACGGCCCCGCGCATGATCCCGACGAGGACCAGGTCGCCTGACTCGCGGTAGTCGGCGGTGATGGCGGCGCCGAGTTCGCGCACCCGGGCGGCGATCGTCGCTTCGTCGAGGAGGACCTTCACGCCCTACAGTCTGCCAGCCGCCCCCACCAGCGTCTCGGCCAACTCCGCCAGCGCGGGTTCGACGCGTTAGCCCACGCCTGCGGCAGGGCAGGCGGCAGTCCTCCTACTCCCAGCGGAAGAACCGTACCGCGAGCACCGCCGACCCCGCGAGGAAGCCCACCGTGATGAGGGCGTCCGTTGTCGCCCACCCAAACCCCAACCAGGCATCCTGCAGGAGCAGGTTGAGGTGGGTCAGTGGGAGCAAGTCGCTGAACCGTCGCATCGAATCCGTCAACACGCCCCTTGGTGGCCCCGAGCCTGAGAGCATCATCATCGCGAAGAACAGCGCCAGTCCGGTGCCCTGGACCGCTCTCGCCGTCGGAAGGACGGCGCCAAGAAACAGCCCGATCGAACTGAACGCCGCCACGCCGATGGCCGCCGCGATCACCGTCAGCGCCCAATCCGCCGGGAGCGCGGTGCCATACACCAGGGTCGAAGTGGTCACGATCCCAACCGCCCCCGCGACCGCCATCCCGGCGCAAACCAGGACCTGGGCGCCGAGCACCACCGTCACCGAAAGGCCCGCCGCCCGATAACGCCGGAGCACCCCCGCCTCCCGGTACCCCGCCAACCGCAGCGGCAACGTCAGCAGGCCCGCCGAGGCCACAACCAGCCCAACGTATGTGGAGACGTAGAAGTCCGACGGACCAACCCCACGCCACACTCTCATCGCCTCGGGGTCGGTCGTTTCGACTTCGTTGCCGAACACCCCCACGAGGACGAACAGCATGAAGAACGGGAACGCGAACGCCACCACCAGCGCAAAGGGCTCCCTGACGAACAGTTTCACCTCCACCCAGGCCAGCTTTCGCACCCCTTTCATCGCGAGGAGCCCGCCAGTTCGCTGATGCCCAGGAACGCCTGTTCCAGTGTCGCTCGCTCGACCCGGAGGTCCAGCGGAGCGATCCCGTGGGCGATGAGCGCTGCTGCGACATGCGCCAGCAACGGCCCGTCCCCGGTCACCGTGAACCGTGCCCCCTCGCGCCGAACGCTGGCGGCGCCCGGGCAGCTGCTCAGCCAGGGGAGGTCATCCCCGTCGTAGCTGAAGTGCACCGTGCTGTGAGCGGCGAACCGCGCCACCAGCGCCGACGGCGTGTCGATCGCGACGATCCGCCCTCTCTTGAACACCGCGATCCGGTCGCAAAGTTCTTCCGCCTCATCCATGAAGTGCGTCACCAGGACGATGGTCGTCCCCCGGCTGCGCACTTCCCGCACGAGGTCCCAGGCCGCCCGCCGGCCCGCCGGGTCCAGCCCGGTGGTCATTTCGTCGAGAAACACCACCTCCGGGTCGTTCACCAGGGCGAGGGCGACGAACAGCCGCTGCCGCTGGCCCCCCGAGAGGTCTGCAAACGCGGACGACCGTTTTTCCGCGAGACCCCACTCCTCGACCAGCTGCCGCCACTCCCGTGAACGCGGCGAGAGAGCCGCGAAGAGGTCGAGGGCTTCCCAGACACGCAACCGTTCGGGCAGGGCCGACTCCTGTAGCTGGCAGCCGATCCGGTGCCTCAGGGCGTCGCGCTGGGTCCCGGGGTCGAGGTTGAGCACCCTGACATCGCCAGCGTCGCGGTCACGCAGCCCCTGGAGGCACTCGACGGTGGTGGTCTTCCCCGAGCCGTTCTCCCCGATGATCCCGAAGATCTCCCCTTCGCGGACTTCGAAGGAAACGCCGTCCACGGCCCGCACCCGCCCGTAGGACTTCGCGAGTCCGCTCACGACCACGGCTGGCTCGTCCCGGGCCCGGTAGCCTTCGGTCATCATCCCTCCGGCAACGCCGGTCCTCCCCCCGAGGAGTAATCGCCCGTCGCCGGACTGATGATGCCCGGCAAGCCGCCGCAGGTAAACCAGCCCGGGCCCGTCGAGGGCCGCGGGGGCAAGATGCGAATGGGAACGCCCCCGCCAGTGGTGCCCGCACGCCCCCTGCGAGTACCCTTGCGCCCACAGACAGCACCCGGGAGGCTCCACATGGAACGGATCACGGACGGCGACTTCGAAGTCGTGGTCGCTGGCCCCGCCGGCTTCGGCAACAACATCTACGTCGTCGTCGACCACGCAACCGGCGCCGCCGCCTTCGTCGACGCGCCGGACGAGGTCGAACAGAGCATCGCCGCCGCCGAGGCCGCCGGCGCGAACCCGTCCCTCATCCTCCTCACCCACAGCCACGGTGACCACACCGCCAGCATCGACAAGCTGAAGGCGCGCTACGGCTGCAAGGTCTACGGCGACCCCCGTGAGCCCTGGCTCAAGCCCGGCCAGCTCGACGAATCGGTCGCCCACGGCGGGGAGGTCAAGGTCGGGAACCTCGGTTTCCGCGTCCTCAGCGTCCCCGGGCACACGCCGGGCAGCACGACCTTCCTCTGGGGGAAGCACGCCTTCGTCGGCGACACCCTCTTCCCCGGCGGCCCGGGGCGGACGGCCTCGAACGCGAACCTCCAGCAGGAGATCGGCTCGATCACGACCCACCTCTACGCCCTCCCCGACGACACGGTCATCTACCCCGGCCACGGCGACCGCTCGACCATCGGCGCCAGCAAGGCCGAGTACGCGGTCTTCGCCGGCAAGCCTCACAACCCGGACCTCCACGGCGACGTGAACTGGCTGGAGAGCTGACCAAGGCCGTCCCCGATTAGCCGTGCCACGACTGTGAAGGAGTGGTTCTTCGCCTGCCGCCCGGTGGGCCGAGAGCCGAAAGCCGCCAGCCGTGGGGGACCAGCGGCGCCACTCCCTCGCGGTCGCGGTACGGATGGACACCGGCATCGCCTTAACCACCGCTCCCCCGGCGCCGCCCGGCCCGGTACACTACCCCGGCGGTAATCGCCCCGCCGCTTCGAGGGCCTGCACATGACACACCCGCCGCACTTCTCCGTGGTCGTTGCCGCGGCCGCCGCCGTCCTGCTCGCGGCATCCGCCTGCGCCGGCGGCAACGCCCGCGACGAGGTCTACTCCTTCGACGTCATGAACCCCTCGCCCACCGTCGCAACGCCAACGCCAACGCCAACGCCGGAGCCCTCGCCCACCCCGTCGCCCACGGTCGAGCCGACCCCGACGCCGGCCCCTGCGCTCCAGGCTGCTTCCGGCGGCGGGACTTCGAACGAGGCGAGCACCGGGCCCGCTTACGCCCCGGCCGCGCCCCGGCGGTCGTCCGCGGCCGTGACCGGCTTCCGCATCCCCTCCCAGGGCGTGAGCGCACCGATCGAGAACATCGGCATCCTCGGCGACGGCACCCTCGATTCGCCCCACAACCCCCACGCCGTCGGCTGGTACTTCATCTACGACTCCCCCGGCGAGCCCGGCAACGCCGTCTTCGCCGCCCACGTCGACTACTACCCGAACATCATCGGGCCGTTCAACCAGGTCGCCGCGCTCGGGGGCGGGGCCGAGATCCTCGTCTCCATGTCCGATGGCGCCGAGTACCGCTACCAGGTCGTCCGGAACACCCGCTACTCCGTCTACGACATCCCGATGGGCTACGTGATCTGGCCAGGCGACCGCCCCGGCGACGCCCAGTGGATCACGATGATCACCTGCGGCGGTGAGTTCCGGGCCACCACGTCCTACGGCGCCGGAGAATACCTCCAGCGCGACGTCGTCGTCGCCCGCCGGGTACAGTAGCCCCCAGCGAGGAGGCCGGCTTTCCTTACTGGCCCGTGCCTTCCGAGAAGCTAAACCCGATCTCCTGGCAGACCGCGTCTTTCGCGGCGACGGCATCCAGGCGCTTCGCCGGGGCCGACGGCGGCTCCAGGTTCTCCAGCGCCAGGAAGACGTCGCCGTCGCCTTCCTTCCAGTCTTTCATCAAGCCGGCGGCCTTCTTCACCTCGCGCACGTAGGTCGCCTGGAAGTCCTTCAGGTCGGAGGGCGCCTTCAGCTTGTCGAGCGCCTTTCCGTAGTCGGCCATGATCGGCGCGAGCTTGTGCATGCTCTCTGCCGGGGACACCCCCTCTGCAAGGCCAAGCGCTTCGAAGTCCTGCTCGAACGCCTTCGTCGCCGCGCAGATCCCGGCGACGTACTCCTCGTCCGATCCGCCGCCGTCACCGCCGCACGCGACCGCCAGCGCCGCAACCGCCGCCACGAGCGCGCCCAAACTCCACCATCGCACCATGTCAATCCCTCCGCTTGCCGTACCGGCGTTGGCCCCGCGCCCTCATCCTATTCTCCCGGTACATGACGCTCGTCAGACCGACGCGGGCTCTGGTTCGCCCAGGTGCCCTTTGAACCACCCGAGGATCCGGTTCAGCACGTCCTCCCGGTGTTCGGGTGGCCCGATCCGGAGGAAGAGGTGCGACCCGCCCGGGTAGCGCGCCAGTTCCACTTCGCAGCCCGCCTTCTTCAGGGTCACGAACATCTGCTCCGATTGCCCCACCGGGCAGCGTTCGTCGGCCTCGCCCTGGATGATCAGCGTCGGCGTCTTCGTGTTGTGTGCCCGCTGCGAAGGCGAATGGGTCGCGTACCACTCGCGGTCCTCCCACGGCGGCCCGCCCCATTGCAGCGCCCCGAAGAAGTGCGAAATGTCGCTCGTCCCGAACATCGACTCCAGGTCGAAGCATGGCGCGCCGCAGACCGCCGCCTTGAAGCGGTGATTCTGGGCGATGGTCCACGCGGTCATGTAGCCGCCGTAGCTGTAGCCCCAGATGCCCGTCCGCGCCGGGTCCGTGTAGGGCTCCTGGAGGGCGCGGTCCATCACCGCCATCAGGTCCAGGTAGTCCTCGCCGCCCCAGTCCTTCGTCACCCGCTGGGTGAAGTCGCGCCCGTACGAACTCGACCCTCGCGGGTTCGAAAAGACCACGACGAACCCGTTCGTGGCGAGGTGCTGCTGGATGGGGTTGAAGCCGTAGCCGTAGAACCCGTTCGGCCCGCCGTGGATATCGAGGATCACCGGGTACTTCTTCGCGGGGTCGAAGCCGGCCGGTTTCAACAGCCACGCCTCGATCGTCAGGCCCGCTCGGCTCACGTCGAAGCGCTCCCAGCCCGCAGGCGGCATCTCGGCGAAAACCGGCGCCGCGTAGCTGGTGACGAACCGCCGCGACCCTTCCTTCCGATCCCAGACGGCGATTTCGCCCATCGAGTCCAGGCTCGCGACCGACTGGGCGACGTAGCGGCGGGCGGCGTCGGTGCTGAAGCCGACACGGAGCTCCCGTTCCCCCTCGATCTGCTCGACGGCCCCCGTTGCGAGGTCGATGACATAAAGCCCCGCCGCGCCCGCGCGCACCGCCGGGAACAACACTCGCCGGTCGTCGAGCCAAACCGGCCGCGACGAGGGGACGATGGGCGGGAAGCCGGCGTCCGGGAGGCACTGGAGGTCGGTGGTCACCCGCCGCGTCTCCCCGGAGCCGAGGTCGTAGACGAAGAAGTCGGTCTGGGACGACGGCCAGGTGTCGCCGATGTAGACGATCCGCTTGCCATCGGGCGACCACGCGCAGGTGGCGACGACCCCGCCGTCGGGCGTGATGAAGCGGACCTCCGCCCCTTCGCCGTCCGCGGGGACCAGCCCCAGCCGCGAGACCATCCCGTTGTTCGTCGCCACGCCCACCGCCAGTTGGGCGCCGTCGGGCGACCAGGCCGCCGCCATGTGGTCGACCGCGGCGCCCGTGACCATCCGCTTCTTGCCCGTGGAAACGTCAACCACGTAGACCTGTGCACGGACGTCGTTGAGGTAGCCTCGGACGTCCTGTTTGTAGTCGATCCGGTTCGTCACCCGGACCACCGGCGCCGCGTCCTTCTTCGGCGGCTCGCCGTTCGGGTTCGCGGGATCGTACGCGGCTGTGAACAGCAGCCGCGTGCCGTCAGGCGACCAGGAAAGCTCGTTCATGTTGCCGTGGTGGCGCGTCACCTCGCGCGCTTCGCCCCCGGCCATCGGGATGACGAACAGCCCCACCTTCTCGACGCGGTCCGAGGTGAAGGCCAGCGACTGGCCGTCCGGCGACCACCGCGGGCTGGCGTTGACCTGTCCCGTCCAGGTCAGCCGCCGCGCCCCGGAGCCGTCTATCCCGCAGACCCAGACCTGCGTGTTCGCCTTCTTCGTCTCGCGGTCGGTGGTCGAGAGCGTGTAGGCGACAAGCGTCCCGTCCGGGGAGACCTGGGGGTCCCCCGCGCTCGTGAACCCATAGACCAGCGCCTCCGCGCTCAACGGCTTCGCCATGGCACACCGCCCTCCAGCAAGTGGCCGCGAGTCTACCACGGGGGCGTGGCGACTGTTCCCTGATCTCCCCGTTGGGGTTCCTCCCCGCCCACCTGTAGGGATTCCCCCCACAGCGACCCGTCTCCCCTATCAATTCCACCCGCGACCGCGAACCCCACCACCTTCGACACCACGTCCCCAACCCATCCCAACGCCCACCTCCAACACCACCCGGAGCGTGATTCGCACCTGCCGAACCGCGATCTCCACCATCCCAACGGCTCATCGCCCCCTTCGTCAGAAGAACCTCTAAGAGCCTGTAGGTTTCCTATGCTGTATCCGTGACCGGTTCTTCGGTACACGTCCCATCCGTACCGCGACCGCGAGGGAGCGGCGCCGGTCGTCTTACCACCATGGTTCCCAGGGCCCGCTAGTGGAGGACACGCGGAAAACCACTCCTTCACAGTCGTGGCACGGCGAACCGCGGCCACGCCCCATCCGTACCGCGACCGGTAGCCGCGGCCGACCATGGCCGCACCGCCTGCCCGCCTCGATCCGCGCCAGCCTCATCACCCTCACGGCGCTGGGGCAACCGCTCCCACAACGCCCGGGCCTATCGTCTACTGCCTGCGCTGTGGTCAGATGGATGGACATGCTTGACGCGATAACCATCCAGGTGGCCGGCGGGACCGGCGGTCACGGCCTCACCAGCTTCCACCGCGAGAAGTTCGTCCCCAAGGGCGGGCCCGATGGCGGCGACGGCGGCCGCGGTGGCCGCGTCTACTTCCGCGCCGTCGACGACGTCTACACCCTCGAACAGTACCGCTCGAAGAAGAAGTTCCGCGCCGGCAGCGGCGGCAACGGCGGCCCGAACCTCCGCCACGGGGCCGTCGGCGATGACCTGACCCTCGAAGTCCCGGCCGGCACGGTGATCACCGACGAGGAGATGGGCGACGTCCTCGCCGACCTCGTCCATGTCGGCGACGAAGTGCTGGTGGCCCACGGAGGCCGCGGCGGCTGGGGCAACAAGCGCTTCGCCAGCAGCACGAACCAGGCCCCGAACTTCTCCCAGAAGGGCCACGACGGCGAACTCCTCAACGTCCGCCTCGAACTCCGCCTCCTCGCCGACGTCGGGCTCATCGGGCTGCCGAACGCCGGCAAGTCCACCCTCCTCGCCGCCATGTCGAACGCGAAGCCGAAGATCGCCTCCTACCCCTTCACCACCCTCGAGCCGATGCTTGGCGTCGTCCTCTCCGGCTACGACCGCTTCACGATGGCCGACCTCCCGGGACTCGTCGAAGGCGCGAGCGAGGGCTACGGGCTTGGCTTCGAATTCCTCAAGCACATCCGCCGCTGCCGGGTCCTCCTCCACCTCGTCGACAGCACCTCGCCCGACCCGGTGACCGACTTCGAGCTCATCGAAGGCGAACTCCGCGCCTACGACCCGACCCTCGACGAGGTCGCACGCGTCGTCGCGGTGACGAAGGTCGACCTCGACTGGGATGGCGCGCAGGGCTCAGCCGCCACGCTTTCGTCCCACCTGGGAAGGCCCGTGCGCCTGATCGCCGCCATCGTCCCGGATGGGAATACCGAGCCCGTCCCGGGCGGGAGCACCGGCGCGGCGGTCCCCGGCGGGAAGCTCCCATTTGGGACTGACGACCTCGCCGCCGAACTCATGGCCCTCGTCAAGACCGAACGCGCACGCGCCGACGAGGCCGCGGCCGCCGAACTCCACGTCATCCGCCCCGAGTCACGCGAACGCTTCACGGTCGAGCAGGTCGGCACCGGCGCCTACGCGGTCGAAGGCCAGCGCGTGGTCCAGTTCGTGGAGATGATGGACACGGACATGGAAGGCTCCCGCGCCGAAGTCGACCGCCGCCTCGAACGCTGGGGCGTGGCCAAAGCCCTCCGCCGGGTCGGCGTGAAGCCCGGCGACAAAGTCACCTTCGGCGAAACCACGATCGAGTGGGAGTAGGAACCCGCCGAGCTACCCGGCACGCGCCGCTCGCCTGAACTCGGTCCCTCAGTCGGCAGCCCCACCCTTCCCTTGCTTGCTCCATCCCCTCCACCGGGGATCCACTCGATGGTTGCTCGAAGCTTCTGGTGGTTGGGCGAGCTTGAGGATGACGGCGGCGAACGGCTGCCGCATCAACAACAGAAGGAGTTCTCATTGGACATCAGGCGCAGGACACTCATCGTGTTGAGCGGGGCGTTGGCAGCAGTTGCCATTGTAGGCTCTGCATTCGCTGCAGACACCGTCACCCAAACGCTCAGCGCGGGCACGCGCACGGCGAGCGTTGCTAACCTCACGCTCACAGCGGCGACCTACTCGCACACACAGCAGTCGAGCACCGGCACGCTGACGCTGACCGCCGATGACAGCACAGGATCTGGGGCCGGCTGGAACGTCACCATCCAGAGTTCGGCATTCGTCTATAGCGGCTCTTACAGCGGTACCGACATCCCGGCCGCCAATTTCGCCCTCACCGACGCCGCCGCCCCGGCTGCTACCGCCGGCCAGGCCGTCGATGCGACCAACGGCCCCAAGGTCCCGGCCACCTCTCCGGTGGGCACCCTCGATTCGGCGCGTAAGACCGTCCAGGCCAACGCAGCCTACGGTCAGGGCACCTATACCCAGGCCCTCGGGGTCTCACTGACGATCCCCGCGCAGTCCCGCGTGGGAACCTATACGGGCACGCTGACGACGACCATCTCAGCCGCTCCCTGAACAACGGTGTCGAATGCGGCGGGGGGCTGTAAATCCTCGCCGCCGCCGCCGAGGGTATGAGCCATGAGGATGACTACGGGGCCTATCGTTCCGGTCGTCGCGACCCTCGCGGCGGGAGTCGCCCTTTTCGCCTTTCTGCGGCCGGCCCTCGCGGTCCGGGGCGCCAGCGTCGCCGACCTCGTGCTCGGCGACATCAACTATTCGCACACGGCCCAGCAGAGCCACGGCACACTGGTGCTGACCGCCTCCGACGATGCGCCCGATGGCTGGAACGTCACCATCCTTGCCTCCGCATTCGTCTATAGCGGGACAAACGGCGGGACCGACATCCCGGCCGCCAACTTCGCCCTCACTTCGGCCGGCGCCCCGGCGGCAACGGCCGGTCAGGCGATTGACGCCGCTGGCGGCCCGAGAGTACCCGCCGCTTCGCCGGTGGGATCGCTCGACACCGCCCGCAAGACAATCCAGGCGGATGCAGGCTTCGGCCAGGGCACCTATACCCAGGCACTGGGCGTGACGCTGACGATCCCCGCTCGGTCTCGCGCCGGCACGTACACCGGTACGCTGACGACGACCATCGCAGCTGGCCCCTGAGTTCATTTCCAAGAAACCGGAGAACGCTCTCATGCTCGCCAGGTCCTCAGCGCTCATCCTCGCGATCCTCACCGGGCTCATCTCCCTCCTCCCCGCGCTGGCGGAAGGACCCGACATCGAACTGGGCATTGCCCCGCTCGACTACGCCGGGCAGTACTTCGACATCACGCTGCAGCCGGGCGAAACGAGAGAGCTCAAGGTTGAGCTGGGGAACCACGGCAAGGACACCGCTCGCGCCCGCACCTACCCTGCCGACGTGTACACGATCGTGAACGGCGGATTCGGGGCCGAGCTCGACGGCGAGCAGCCAGCCGGGACCACCCTCTGGTTGGACTACCCGTCGAAGACAGTAGAGCTCGAAGGAGGGAGGGCCCTCCAGCAAACCTTCACCGTGCGTGTGCCGGCCGATGCAAGGCCGGGCGAGTACATCACCAGCCTCGTGGTGCAGAACGAGAAGCCCACGACTTCTTCCGCAGCCGGCGGAGGAATCGCCATCCAGCAGGTGCAGAGAAAAGTCATTGCCGTGGCCATCACCGTCCCGGGACCACGGTTGCCGGCACTGACCATCGGCGATCTTGAGCACAAGGTTGTCGCAGGTGCCTCCGTCATTGCCGCTCGCGTCAACAACACCGGGAATGTGCGCCTCAGGCCAGCGGGCGAGTTTGTGCTGCGCGATAGCCAGGGCGCGGAAGTGACCCGCTATCCGATCGACATGGACACGTTCTACGCCGGGACGTCAACCACGGTCGAAGTGCCGTTCGAGGCGACGTTGCTGGAGGGGGGGTACATCGCCAGACTCCAGCTCTCCGACGCGTCGGGGGCGACTGCGGCCCAGTCGGCGCCCCTGGAAGTCCGCACCCCCAAGGACGCGCCGCCCATTGCGTCGAGCGGTTCTGCGCGCGCCGCGACCAACCAACCGCGGTCCGCGGGCACTTTGGAGCCGGACCACGGCAGCGTGGCCTGGGTGCCGCTCAGCGGCGCCGCGCTGGTGGCTGTGCTCGTCCTGGTAATGGTGGCGCAGCTCTGGATGCGGGCGAGAGCACAGCAGCGGACAGAGGAGAGTGAGCGAGTCCCCCTCATCCAGGACCCCGACCGATGGCGAGGCCAGCACGGCTCCGGCCGTGGGCGTCCGTAGAGCGGGCCGCCCTCCCGCGCGTGGGCGTGAAGCCCGGCGACAAAGTCACCTTCGGCGAAACCACGATCGAGTGGGAGTAGCAGCCCGGGGCCCGGTCGCGCCGCACTGGAGATCCGCCGGCACACGTACCATCCGTACCGCGACCGCGAGGGAGCGGCGCCGGTGGTCTCGTCACCCGGGCAGCCGTGCAGGAGCCCGGGCTCCAGTTCGAAGACCCCTGTGCCGCGGCACCGCCGAGCTACCGGGCGCTCGCCGCGATCTCCGCGTAGCGCTTGAGGATCGGCAGCACCGTCCCCGCCGGCGCCGGCGGCAACCCGAAGACGCAGCGGTCGACCCCCGCCCGGATGTAGCGCTCGACGCTCTCCGCCTTCGGGGGCACGCCGAAAATGGACACGGGGATGCGGCCGCGACCCGCCGCCTTCGCCCGCGCCTGGAGCTCGCCGATCTTGTCCTCCAGCGTCCGGGTGTCGCCCGGGTTCACGCGGCCGCCAATGGGCATCCACTCGTCGCCGTATTCGATGATCCGGTCGAAGGTCCGGGGGCCGTCGCCGCCGACGAGGATCGGCGGGTGGGGCTTCTGGGCCGGCTTCGGCCACGACCAGATCGGGTCGAAGTCGACGAACTCGCCGTGGTATTCGGCCTCGTCCTTCGTCCAGATCTCTTTCATCGCGAGGATGCGTTCGCGGAGGACCTTCCAGCGGACCGCCCCGCGGGTGCCGTGGTTCTCCATCTCTTCGATGTTCCAGCCGCCGCCGATGCCGAAGAGGAAGCGCCCGCCCGAGAGGTGGTCGATGCTGGCGACTTCCTTCGCCAGCGTTATCGGGTCGCGTTCGATGACCAGGCAGATGCCGGTGCCGACGTTCAGCGTCTTCGTCACCGCCGCCACGGCCCCGCTCGCGACGAACGGGTCGAGAGTGTGCCAGTACTCCTGCGGCAGGGGCGCGCCGCCGGGCCAGGGCGTCCGCCGGCTCGTCGGGATGTGGGTGTGTTCGGGGAGGAAGAGCGATTCGAACCCGAGGTCCTCGGCGGCCCGTCCGAGTTCGGTGACGGGGGTCGCGTAGTCCGTGGGGAACATCTGGACGCCGAACTTCATGGTGGCTGACTCCGTCGGTGGTGGGTGTCGCGCATTCTACCCGCGGCGCCGCCCGTCTGCCGGGAGCCGGCGGCGCTCAGCCCTGGAGCGCCTCCCGGATCGCGTCGCGGAGCGCGCTCAGTTCGAACGGCTTCTGGATGAAACCGGCGATGCCCTTCCCGGCGAACTCCTCCGTCGCTTCGGCCTCGTTGTACCCGCTCATCACCACCACAGGGATGTCCGGCTTGATCCTGCGGAGTTCGCGGAAGGTCTCTTCGCCGCCCAGTCGGGGCATCACCTTGTCGAGCAGCACCACCCGGATCCGGTCCTGGTTTTCGCGGAAACGCTCGATTGCCTCCCGCCCGTCCTGGGCAAGGATGACTTCGAAGCCGAAGCGTTCGAGCGCCCGCGCCGCCACCGCCCGGATCGACTCCTGGTCGTCCACGACCAGCACCGTGCCGGAACCGGTCCAGGCCGCCGCCGCCGGGTGTTCCCGCACCGGGTCCGCCGGTTCGTCAATCGACGGCAACAGCACCTTGAATGTCGAGCCCTTCCCCAACTCGCTGTAGACCTTGAGGGCGCCGCGGTGGGCCCGGACGATGCCGAGCACCGCCGACAGCCCGAGCCCGCGGCCCGCCGGTTTCGTCGTGAAGAAGGGGTCGAAGATCCGGTCCCGCGTGGCCGCGTCCATCCCCGCCCCCGTGTCGGAGACTTCGAGGTAGACGTAGTCACCCTCGGCAAGGTCGGGCCGCAGGAACGTCTCGTTCAGGTACTCGCGGTCGCAGCGCATGACGCCGGTGGTGATGCTGATGACGCCGCTGCGGTCGCCGATGGCGTCGGAAGCGTTGACGAGGAGGTTCATCACCAGCTGCCGGATCTGGGTCGGGTCGGCCTGGATCGCGGGCAGGTTGGGCCCGAAGTTGAACTTGAGCACCGCGCCCTTCGCCAGCGAGACGTTGAGCAGGTGAGTCATCTCTTCCACGAGGACGCTCATGTCGAGCCGTTCGACCACGAAGCGCCCGCGCCCCGAAAAGGCGAGCATCTCCCGGGCGAGGTCGGCTGCCCGCCTGGCGGCCACCTTCACCTGGAGGATCGAGTCGACCGCCGGCGATTCGGGCGCGAGGTCTTCCAGGGCCAGGTCCGCGTTGCCGAGGACCGCGACGAGGAGGTTGTTGAAGTCGTGGGCGACGCCGCCGGCAAGGGCGCTCAAGCTTTCCAGCTTCTGGGCGTGCATGAGGGCGGCGTCCACCTGCTTCCGGTGGGTGATGTCGCGGAGCACCCAGAGGTGGACGCCCGGCGTGATGTTCGCGACGGCCTGGTACTCGATGTCGCGGGTGGCGCCGCCGTTGGTGGTGATGGTGTATTCGCCGGAGCGTTCACCGGCAGCAAGGAATTCGGCCCATCCCTGGGCCACGTCGCCGTGGTCCTCCGGGAGGGTGATGCCGCGGATGTCCATCGCCAGCAACACGTCACGGCTGTAGCCGGTGAGGCTGCTCCCCGCGGGATTGGCGTCGACGCAGCGGCCGGCGTCGTCGAGAAGGAAGATGCCCTCTTTCGAATGACTGAAGATGGCTTCGAACCGTTGCCGCCCGGCGGCGATCGCTTCCTCCGCCCGCCGCCGCTCGGTGATGTCCCGGATGATCACCGTGAACACCGTCTCGCCAAGGCCGTCAGACAACGAGGCCCGACACTCATGAGTAGGCCCGGGACGGCCCCGGCTCTGCCGCCCCCCGCTCATCCGCGCCCGCGCCATGTGCCTCTCTGACCGGGCGATGCTACGGGAGCACCGGCCACTGTGCAATCACGAAGTATCCGCGGACGTTATATCCCCGCCGGGCCTCTCCCGGCGCCGCCGGCGTTGACACTCGCCCCTCCCGCACGGAACATCCCTCGCATCCCACCCGAGGTCCCGCCGATGGCCGCCAGCGCCAGCACCATCCCCTATTCCGCCGCCGAAATCACCCCCGAATGGCTGACCGCCGTCCTCCGCGAAGGCGGCCACATCGGCGGCGCCACCGTCACCGCGGTCGACAAGCAGATCGTCGGCGAAGGCGTCGGCTTCCTCGGCGAACTCGCGCGCCTCACCCTCACCTACGACCGCCCGGCCCCCGGCGCCCCCGCGACCCTGATTTCCAAGATCCCCACCGCCTTCCAGCAGGCCCGCGACGTCGGAAACGCTTTCCGCTTCTACGAACGCGAAGGCCGCTTCTACGACGAAGTCGCCCCCCACGTCGACCTCCGCGTGCCGAAGTGTTACTACAACGCCGTCGACGTCGCCGCCGACCGCTACCTCCTTCTCCTCGAAGAGATCCGCGACGCCGAGGTGGGCGACCAGCTCCTCGGCTGCACCATCGAACAGGCCCGCACCGTCATCCCCGCGATCGCGAAATTCCACGCCGCCTGGTGGCAGAGCCCGGATCTCGCCCGCCTCGCCACCTGGATGCCGACGATGTGCGACCCCCTCTACGACTACATCGAGCCCCTCTGGCGCCAGAGTTTCGACACCTTCCTCGCCCTCCAGTCCGAAGACTATCCCCGCGAGGCGATGACCACGATCGCCAACCGCGCCGTCGACCTCATGAACCCGACGCGGGCGAAGCTCGACACCCTCCCTATGTCGATCGCCCACACGGACTTCCGCCTCGACAACATGTTCTTCGGCGGTCTTGGCAGCGCGACGCCTTTCGCCGTGATCGACTGGCAGCTCACCGTCCGTTCGAGCCCCCTCCTCGACATCGGCTACTTCCTCAGCCAGAGCCTCGACACGGAACTCCGCCGCGCCCACGAAATGGAACTCCTCCGCGACTACCATCGGGTCCTCGTCGAAAACGGCGTCCGCGACTACAGCTTCGACCAGTGCTTCGACGACTACCGCTTCGGCGTCCAGGTGATGCTGGTCATCCCCGTGACAGCTGCCGCGAGCCTGGACACGTCAAGCCCCCGCGCGATCCCGCTCATGCGGGCGATGGCCGAACGCGCCACCGCCGCCATCCTCGACCTCAAGACCTACGAAACCCTCCCGGGCTGAGCCCCCGGCGACCGGCCGCCCCCGCCGCCCGCATCTCCCGTACGATACGGGCATGCCCGAAGACCCCCTGCCTCCACCCCACGACCGCGCCTGGCCCGCCCGCTGGATCCCGAACGAAGACCCGCCCGAGGGCCAGCGCGCCGCCTTCCACCGCCTCGCCGCCGCCATCCGTCGCACGACCGACGTCCTCATGGACCGCGACATCTCCGAGGATGAACTGAACGCCGCCGCGGACGCCGCCGAGCACTTCGCCGAACGCCTGGCCAGGTCGCCCCGGGGCCGCACCCTCTGGGGCTGGGCCGAGGCCTCGAACGCCGGCGACCAGCGCTCCCACTTCGACAGCAGCCCCCTCATCGGCCAGGCCAACCCGATCGCCCCGCCGATGGCGCTCTGGCCCGCGGGTGAGGGCGTCGAAGGCACGGTCACCTTCGGCAACGCCTACGAAGGCCCGCCCGGCCACGTCCACGGCGGCTTCGTCGCCGCCGCCTTCGACGAGGTCCTGGGGATGGTCCAGTCGAGCACCGGCAACCCGGGCATGACCGGCACCCTCACCGTGCGCTACCGCCGGCCGACGCCGCTCCACCGGCCGCTTCGTTTCGCCGGCAAGGTCGACCGCGTCGAAGGCCGCAAGATCTTCACCTCCGCCACCCTCCACGACGGCGAGACGCTCTGCGCCGAGGCCGAGGGCATCTTCATCAGCGTCGGCTTCGGCCGCTTCCAGGAGATGGCCCAGAAGCGCGAATAGCCCGCCCCCCACAAACAGCAAGGCCACCCATCGCTGGGCGGCCTTGCTGTGCCGTGTGCCCGGGAGGAAACGGAGGGGACACACGACGAGGAGGGGGAACAGAGCAACCGTGGTCGCCGGGCCAGGACGCCCGGATAGGACCCTTAGCCGAAGCGCCATTCGGGCACGGCCGAATGGCAGGAGGGGCAGTAATGGTCGCTGGCCTGGTAGGGGCAGAAGCACTCAGGGCAGCGCCTCATCGAATCAGGCCGGATGGGGACATACGCGGGCACGTGGGCCTGGCTGATAAGCCGTCGCCACCAGCCCTGGTGTTCCGAACGAAGCATTGTGCGCCTCCTCTGGGGACGGGACGGCTTCGCTGCCCGCGGACGGGTGCGTCGCTGAATCGTCCAGGTTCCTGAGAGGCTTCCTGGCAGGCTGTTTGCGGCTGCCACGCCTCTCCCTTCGCGCCTACGAGGTTAGCTGTCGGGTTCGGTGAGGGAGTCACCTATGCCACGCCTGTGGCAATGCACCCCGGGGATTTTGGGTCCCCCGTTCCGCCTTGCGGCGAATTCGGCACGCCCGTTGTACCACATCCGCCGGAAGAACGGTGTTAAACCGGTGTAAATTCGCCAAACAGATGAGCGCCGGTTTCCCGGCTGGCCGCAACCGTGGCCCGGCGGCGTAGTATGTGGCCGTGCCCCGGGGGGGCCGAACGAGCGGGCATCAGGCGTTCGGGAGGCAGCCGGCATGACGGTGGGCAGTGCCTATGGACGCGGCGCGTCAGGGAGCGAAGACCGCGCGGCCGCGGCCATCTATGCCCTCGCGGCCGTCGCCTACTACGCCGCCCATCGCTTCCTCGACCTCACCTTCGATGCCACCCCGCTCGTGCTCGCCGTGGCGATTTTCGTGGCCGGTCTTGCCCGCGCCCGCTTCGCCGCCCCTGCCATTCCCCTCGCCTGCTGGGGTATCGCCGCCCTCCTCGTCCGCCACGGGCCTCTTGCCGACGAACGCGAAGCCGCGGCGCTGGTGGTCGCACTCGGCCTCGGCATCGCCCTCCTCGGCGCCCTCGAAGCCGCCCGCGTCGACTTCGACGCCATCGAAGCGCTCTACGGGACAGCCGCGATCCTCGTCTTCGGCGGCGCGGTCTTCTACCTGGGGTTCGAATACGACTGGCTGATGAAGGCCTGGGCCTGGTCGCTCTTCCTCCTCGCCTGCGCCCTGTATCACTTCGTCCTCGCCGCCGTCCACGAGGGTTAGGGACGGAGAGAGGACTGAGGGCAGAGGACTGGGGACTGAGTCGGTGGCCCACCGCGCCCGCGCACGGCTGTCGGCTGTCGGCTCTCGGCCCACCGTGCCGCTGCGCCCCATCCGTACCGCGACCGCGAGGCTCACAGTCGACCTTCTCGCCGCTTCCCTGCGACGTATAGGGAGCGGCGCCGGTCCAAGCCGCACGATCAGCTCCATCTCCCCTTCTCCACCGAAGGTGGAGAGGGGGCCGGGGGGTGAGGGCACGGACGACAGCCCGCCCGTCGCTCCCGTATACTCCGCGCCATGCATTATGCGGGCCTAACAATCCCGCCCTGCTTCACCTTTCCCGCCCGGAGTGACCGAAGTTGAAGTTCCACTGGTTCCACCTCATGCCCTGGCCCGATCTGCCGGACGACTTCACCACGAAGCACCGTTCCGTTTGGGTCGACCCTGACTACGACAGCCTCTTCGACCCCCGCCGCGCCAACGCGGTCTACAACGAATACCTGGACGAACTCGAATACGCCGAGATCTGCGGGTTCGACGGCATCTGCTGCAACGAGCACCACTCGAACGCCTACGGGCTGATGCCGAGCCCGAACATCATCGCCGCCGCCCTCGCCCGGAGGACCAGCCGCGCCTCGATCGTCGTCATGGGAAACTCCATCGCCCTCTACAGTCCCGCCCTCCGTGTGGCCGAAGAGATGGCGATGCTCGACGTCATCAGTGGCGGCCGTCTCGTCGCCGGCTTCCCGGTGGGCACGAGCATGGACACGAACTTCGCCTATGGCGTCCCCGGCGCCCAGCTGCGAGAGCGCTACTACGAAGCCCACGACCTGATCATGCAGGCCTGGACCGACCACGGCGTCAGCACCTTCAACGGCAAGTACAACCAGCTGCGCTACATGAACCCCTGGCCGCGGCCGCTCCAGCAGCCCCACCCGCCGGTGTGGATCCCGGGCGGTGGCTCGATCGAGACGTGGGAGTGGTGCGCCGACATGAGCTACCTCTACTCCTACCTCTCCTTCTCCGGCTACATGCGCGCGAAGAACATCATGGACGGCTTCTGGCAGCGCATGGAGGAGAAGAACAAGGAGCCGAACCCCTACCAGGCCGGCTTCTTCCAGGTGATGGCAGTCGCGAATTCGATGGAAGAGGCGAAGCGGCTCTACGCCCCCCACATCGAGTATTTCTACCAGCGCTGCCTCCACATCTATCCCGGCTTCGCCGACGCCCCCGGCTATCGCACGAACCGCACGGTGAAGGCGGGCATCAAGAGCCAGATGGAGATGGCGGCCCAGCGCGCCCAGATGACGATGGACTGGGACTCGCTCGTGAAGGCCGGCTTCGTCATCGCGGGGAACCCGGACGACGTCTGCCAGCAGATCGACAAGATGTCGACCGACCTCAACGTCGGGCAGCTGATGTGCGGTCTCCAGATGGGTTCGATGCCGCGCGAACTCGTCTACTACAACACGAAGACCTTCGCCGAGAAGGTGGCCCCCCGGCTGCGCGACAAGTTCAGCCAGTTCGAGGACCACTGGGCGCCGAAGCCGATGCCGATGGACGACCGGGCAGTGCCCCAGGTCCCCCGCGACATCAATGACATCCGGATCCCCGACGGCGCCCGCCAGGGCGCGGCCGTGGGTGGTGGCGGGGCAGCCGGGGCCTGAGCCCGGGCCTTTCCCGCCGGCAGGCAAACCCACCGGGGCGGCGCAAGCCGCCCCGTCTTCTTCGGCGCCGCCCTACTTCACGCGCTCGAGGACGACCACCGGGATCCGGCGCGTCGTCTTCTGCTGGTACTCGGTGAAGGCCGGCATCTCCGCCGCCTGGCGGGCGTAGAGACGGTCGCGCTCGGCGCCCTCGGCGGTCGCTGCCCGGGCCGTGTACGTCTCCGTGCCGACTTCGACCGTGACCTTCGGGTTCGCCGACAGGTTCAGGAACCAGGCCGGGTGCTTCGGGGCACCGCCCATCGAGGCGATGATGACGAGCCGGTCCGCGTCCTTGCTGTAGACGAGGGGGGTCGTCCGCGTCTCGCCGCTCTTCGCGCCGGTGGTAGTGAGGAGCAGCAGGGGCCGCCCCTTGAAAGGCCCGAAGGTCTCGCCCCCGTTCGCCCGGAACTCCTCGATGATCTTGAGGTTGAAGTCGTTCTGTCCTGCCATGTGTCCGCCTCCTGTGTGGGGGCATTGTACTGGGCGAGGCCGGATGGGTGGAGGCTGGCGCGGGGCGGGGCGGGCTGCCGCCGCGGCGCCGCTCCGTGCCCGTCGCGGTACGGATTGGTGCGCGGCCGGCCGTGTGCGGGGGGCTGTCACATCCGGGGGGCGTCGTTCGTCTCTACTGGCAAGAGAGCCCTGAAGGGCGGCGCCGGAGGAGTATGAGAGCTGGCGCGGATCGGGGCGGGCAGGCGATGCGGCCAGGGTCGGCCGCGGCTACCGGTGGCGGTACGGAGGTGGAGGCTGGCGCGGGACGAGGCGGGCAGGCGATGCGGCCAGGGTCGGCCGCGGCTACCTATCGCGGTGCGGGGGTGAAGGCTGGCGCGGATCGGGGCGGGCAGGCGATGCGGCCAGGGTCGGCCGCGGCTACCTATCGCGGTGCGGGGGTGAAGGCTGGCGCGGATCGGGGCGGGCAGGCGATGCGGCCAGGGTCGGCCGCGGCTACCGGCGGTGCGGACGGACGCGCGGCCCCGGCGGCGAGCGTCATCGCGGATGATGTATCGTTCGGGCGGGGGACCAGCTTGACCCAGGCCACGCTCGACGCGCAGTTGTTCGAGGCCTACCGGCCGCTCCTTTTCGGCGTGGCTTACCGGATGCTGGGGAGCGTCTGCGAGGCCGAGGACATCGTCCAGGAGGCGCTCACCCGGTTCGTCGCGGCCAGGCCGGAGCGGGTCGAGTCGCCACGGGCGTTCCTGGTGACGGTCGTCACGCGGCTCTGCCTGGACCACCTGAAGTCGGCGCGGGTGCAGCGCGAACAGTACCTGGGGCCGTGGCTGCCGGAGCCGCTGCTCGCCGGGCCCGACGACCCCCGGGTGTCGCCGGAGGGGGCCGTGGCCGCGCGCGAGTCGGTGACGATGGCCTTCCTCGTGCTCCTGGAAAGCCTCGGGGCCGTCGAGCGGGCGGTCTTCCTCCTCCACGAGGTGTTCGACTTCAGCCATGCGGAGGTCGCCGCGATCGTGGGGCGAAGCGAGGCGGCCTGCCGGCAGCTGTTCCACCGGGCCACGGAGCGGGTGAAGGCGGGCCGGCCGCGATTCGCCCCCGCCTACGAAGAGGTGCGGCGGCTGACGGACCAGTTCATGGTGGCAACCGGGACCGGCGACCTCGACGGGCTGATGCGGATGCTCGCGGAGGACATCACGGCCTGGTCGGACGGCGGCGGCAAGGTGGCGGCGGCGATCAACCCGGTGGTGGGCGCCGATCGCGTCGCGCGCCTCGTCCTCGGGGGGCTCGCGAAGGAACTCCCGGACCGGGCGGAGGTCCGGGACGTCAACGGGCAGCCGGCGATCCTCGCCTGGCGCCGGGGGAGGCTGATCAACGTGATGGCCGTGGAAGTGGGCGAAGGGCGCATCGTCGGGCTGCGGACGGTCCGGAACCCGGAGAAGCTGGCGCGGCTGACGGTCGCGGCAGGGGGTTAGTGCGCCGACTGGCGGTCGGTGGTTGGGGGACCGCTCGCGGCGCCTTCGTAGACCACCCTGCATTCGCCCCCGAACCGGAGGTAGCGCTCTTCCCGGCGGACGGTGGCGGATTCCGGGCCGGAGAAGGTGAACCGGAGGATGAGCTTCCCACCGAGCAGCGGGGAGAGGAACTCGGTGCCCGTGAGGTCCAGGGTGGCCGCGCCCAGGGAGGCGCCATCGCTGGCAGACGCCTTGACCGGCTGGCCTTCGAAGATGCGGACGGCGTCGCCGCCGGCCAGCGTGTAGGCCTCGGCGATGGAGCCTTCGGAGCCCCGGGTGGGTCCGCTGCAGGTGTCGCTCACCGGGGAGAGGGTCGCCGTCCATTGCCCGGCGGCCACGCTCTTTGCGGGGATGGCGGTCGGCGTGGGCGTTGGCGCCGGCTTCGGGGCGGGCGTGACCGTGGGAGTGGCGGCGGGCTTGGGCTCCTGAGGCGGGCTCGAACCCGGCGCCGCCGTTGGGCTGGTGGCCGCGGCGGGCGTCCCCACGTTGGCGTTCCCGGTCTCGGCGCCGAACCAGGCGGCCACCGCCGCTGCCGCCGCCATGACCACGGGCGGCACCTCAGGCTGGGGTCGCCCCCACTGCTCGGCGACGGTCACCGGGGTCGCGGCCGGGACGGCGTTGTCGTCGTCGTGGGAGCGGTCGGGCGCGTTGGCGTGGAGGGTCCCGTTGATGACGCTCAGGAGCATCAGGGCAGCGACGCCAAGGGCGCCGGCCGAAGCGCTCCCCATGAGGACGCGCCGGGGACTGCGCGTCGACGACCCGTCGTGGCCGGTCTCCGGGACGAAGACGCCGGTGAGCCCGCCATCGAGGAGAAGGGCGACCCGTTCGAGGGCGTGGGCCAGTTGCGCGGCTGACTGGTAGCGGCGGTCGGGCTGCTTCTCCATGCAGCGCCGGATCACTTCGCGCAGGGGCCGGGGAAGGTGCATCACCTGGTCGACCGGGAAGCGGCCGAAGCGATGGAGGTCGAGGACCTGGCGCACGGTGCCGCTGTAGGGGGGCTGCCCGGCGACGGCTTCGTAGAGGGTCGCCCCGAGGGCGTAGATGTCGGAGCGGTGGTCGGAGATGCCGGAGGCGAGTTCGGGGGCGCCGTAGAGGACGGTGCCCATGAACGCGCCGGAGACGGTCCCGCGGGCGCTTTCGACCTGGCGGGCGAGGCCGAAGTCGGAGACCTTCACGGTGTCACCGGGGCCGAGGAGGATGTTCTCGGGCTTGATGTCGCGGTGGACCACGCCGCGGGCCTCGGCTTCTTCCAGCGCGCGGGCGGCCTGGATGGCGATGCGCACGGCCCGGCGGGGGCCCATCCTGTTGGCGCGAAGGGCGTCGGCGAGGGTCTGGCCTTCGACGTAGTCCATGACCATGTAGCCGCGGCCGCCTTCGAAGCCGTAGTCGAGGAGGCGGACGGTGTAGGGCGAGCGGAGGAGGGCGACCATGTGGGCTTCGCGGGCGAAGCGTTCCCGGAAGCCGGGGTCGGTGGCGAGGTGGGAGTGGAGGAGCTTGATCGCGACGCGGCTGCCGTCGCGGCGGTCTTCGCCTTCGAAGACCATGCCGGTGGCGCCGCTGCCAAGCAGGGGGCCGAGGGCGTAGTGGCCGAGGAAGCGCGGCACCGACAGGGAGTAGCGATCGTCTGGCACGCCCGGAACCCGCCGCCCCTTGCGCTCCGCGGGCGGCAATCCTCTCTATCCGAGCATTCGACCGCCGGGCGGCGCCTCCAAACCCCTGGGCGCGCGGCTGTCCTGTTCCGTCACCGAAATCGGCGGGGGTCAACGGTGCTGCGCCTTCCTCAGGCGATGGTGACGACCCCGGCAGTGCCATCGACGGTGACCGTCTCGCCGTCCTTTATGAAGGATGTGGCGCCGCGGACGGCGACGACGGCGGGGATGCCGTATTCGCGGGCGACCGTGGCGGCGTGGGAGAGCATGCCCCCGGTCTCGACGACGACGGCGGCGGCGGACATGAACAGCGGCGTCCAGGCGGCGTCGGTGAAGGGCGCGACGAGGACCTCGCCGGCGACGAGGTCGGCTTCTTCGGCCGCGGCGGCGGAGCGGATGACCCGGGCGCGGCCAGAAGCGACCCCAACGCTGACGCCGTTGCCGCTGAGGGACTTGCCGGCGGAAGCGGCCGGGGCCTCGATGGGCGCGACTTCCGGCGGGGCGGCGTAGACCTCGGGCGGGAGGAGGGTCATCATCCGGGCGTGTTCGGCCTTGCGGGCGGCGACGGCGGCGCGGTAGTCGCTGGCGCCCTTGCCCGCGAAGATCGCCTCGACTTCGTCCAGGAGCAGGTAGGAGAAGTCACCCGGGCCGGCGACGAGTCCGCGGCGGGCACAGCGGTCGGCCATCTCCAGGAGCGGGGGCCGCACAAGCCGGATGGAGCGGACCCAGGCGGCCTTCGAGCGTTCGCGGCTGCGGGCGAAGTGCTGTGCGCGGCCGGCGAGCAGGCGGAATTGGCCCCGGGCGCCGCGCCGGAGCCGGCTTTCGATGCCGGCCTCGAGGGCTTCGCGGGCGGTTTCGCCCGTCTTCGCGCGCCGGATGGGGTCCTGTTCCTTGCCGGCGCCGGCGTTCGTCTTGATGACGCTGAGGACGAAGGTGCGGTCCTCGTCCCAGGTGGGGACGGTGGGGTCGGCCTCGCTCTGGCCGCGGAACCCGAACTCGGCGATGAACGCGTCGACCCGCTGTGCGAAGGCGCGCCAGCCGGCGTCGGCCGGTTTCGCCAGCGCGGCGGCAATGTGGTGGGCGTCCATCCGGGCTACTTCGGCGGCGAGGGCTGGTTTCGCCGCCACGTAGCGGCCGATGCGCCAGAGTTCGAAGCCAGGGCGGGCGCTTTCGATCTCGCCGAGGCCGGTGGTCAGGGCGGCGCCGGAGTTGGGGTCGTAGGCGTCGCCGAGTTCGGCTTCGAGGAACTTGCCGGTGTCGGCCAGCATCTCCCCGGCGGCGGCGGCGATGAAGAGGTGGCGGGTGAGGACGGTCGCGCTCGTGTTCCAGAGCCTGCGGAAGTAGCGGTAAAGGGCAGCGTCGCTGAGGGCGGGGAGGTCCATCGCCGCCTGTTCGACCTTGAGGGCGGCCACCCGCTTGTTCCAGCGCTGGATGGCGACGGGCGTGGCCGGCCAGACGTAGCGCGTCAGGAGGCGGCGGGTGGCGGCGGCGCGGACCGTGTCGGCGCTGGCGCCTGTCTGGAGGTTCTCCTTGTCCGAGCTGAAGTACTGTTCGAGCGCGCCGGAGCCTTCGCCCACCTGGAAGGTCGCGAAGATGGCGCCGAACCACCCGAGGTTGAGGGCGCCGCGGCCGGCGAAGATGCCGACCCAGTTCGCCACCGGCGGCGGGAGCGGCGGGATCAGGTCGTCGACGCCGTAGCCTTCGACGATGCCTTTGGTGGTGAGCCAGTCGGCCCACTGGAACATGGAGGCGACGAGCGGCGTGGGGACGCCGGGGATGACCTCTTCGACGTTGCCGGTGGTCCAGAGGTTGAGGGTTGGGTGGGAGTCGCTGTCCCAGGAACAGACGCGGGCGGGTGCGGGCATGGCGGGAGGCTCCGGCGGTGGATGGCAGGGGAGCATACAACATGGCGATGGCTAAGCGGGGGAAGGGCACCGAAAGCCGTAGGCGACCAGAGACGCCGCTCCGTGGCGGTCAAGCTAAACTGTTGGAGGGCACCATTTTGACGTCACGACGCGGCCCTCCGCGAAGGCCAACTATACCCCGATCGCCTCCGCCACTCTCGCCCAGCCGGCATCCTCCGTCCCCTCCAGCCGCCGCAGGTACACCGTCGTCACCGCCAGCGACCAGTGGTCGAGCAAAGCGCTGACCGTCTCGATCGACTCGCCGGCGTCCCGCCGCAGCTTCGCCGCGGTGTGCCGCAGGACATGCACCTCCGACGGCGCCAGACCCGCCGCCTTCAGATAGCGCCGGAACCGCGCGAAGAAGGTTGAACTTGTCACCCCGCTCCCCTGCCTGCCACAGCGACTCCGCCGGTTCCATCTCCGCGAGCGTCTTCCCGGCGTCAGCGAGCGTGGCGACGATCGCCTCGTACGCCGGGTAGGGTAACTCCCTCCGGCCGGTCTTCCCGCCCTTGCCTCGGTAGGTGTATGCAGCACGCGCTCCGTCGAACTCGATGTTCCCGGCCTTGAGGTTGATGACCTCGGACCGACGCCGGCCCGTCAGCACCAGCGTCAGGACGATGGCGCGGTCCCTTCGCCCGGCCACGTTGTCCGGGATCACGGCCAGCAGTCGGCGCACATTCTCAGGGCCGAGCCCGCGGGCCGGGAGCGATGACGAGCTTGGGGCGCTCCAGTGCGTCGCATGGGTTCGAGGCGACCATGCCCATCCGGATCAGGAAGCGGTAGAAGCTGCTCAGGCAGGCAATGCGCGCCCCAACCGTGGTGGACGAGGGTCGTCGCCCGGGAAGGCCGATGCCGTGCGTCCAGGCGAGGACGTCCTGCGGGACGAGGTGGTCGGGCGTGGTACCGGCCCGGCCGAAGCAGTCGCGGAGCATGCGCGAGTAGCCCTCGACGGTGCGGAGGGAGCCGGAGCGGCGCTCCTTCTCGGCGAAGAACGCGTAGAGGGCGCTCGGCCAGGCGGAGGGGTCGCTGTGGACGCTGGGGAGGGTGTTCGTGCTCATGCCGCCATACATGCGTAGGCCGGAAGCGAAGTCAACACGATCGGGGCATCGTGTCTACGCTGCGCCCGACCGTAGCCAGGAGCGCACGCTTCACGGCCCTCGCGGGCAGTTCTCGCCGTCACGTCGGTCGCCCGCCCGCCGCTACTCCTCCTCGAACTCGAAGGTCTGGAACTTGAGGGTCTTCGCGTTCTCGCTGACGGTACGGATGACCGCGTCCGGGAAGCCTTCGGGCGCCTTCGCGTGGATTTCGAGGACGACTTCGACGTCAGCGTCGACGAGGCCGGCGAGGTGCTTCACCACTTCGTCGGCAACCTGTCCGGCTCCCGAAGAGACCTTCAGTTCGTTGAGCTTCACGGAGCCGTAGAACCGTCGCATGACCCTGGCTCTCGGCGGGACGGGTTCCGGCGTCGGTTCGGGGCCGCCCTTCCCGGGAATGGATGTGGCGCCCGGAACCCTGGCAGGCTCTGTGGTCTCCGCCACCTCCTTCCGCACGATGAGAGAAGCGTCATCGAGGAGGATGCTTGCGGGCCGCTGGCCGAAGCTCAGGCCGACGTACTTCCCGTAGTCGAGGCCGACCGCGTACCCGAAGAAGTCGCGGGTGGTGGCGCCTTCCTGGACCGCCTTCATGAACACATCGCGGTCACGGAGGCGCGGGAAGTACACGTACCTCGTCAGGTTCTCCTCCCACAGTTTCTTGACCGAGATGTGGTCGACTCCCTGGGGCCAGAACCAGCGGTCGAGTTCTCGTTTCAGGAACATTGGCGACCACGCCTCCAGGAGACGCTCCTCCTGCTGCAGCGCGGATGCGATGCGCCGAGCGAGGGTGCCCGTGGAACCGAGGCGCCCCGACGTGTCGAGCGCCGCCCACGTCTCCTCGGCGACCTTCCACTTACCCTGGTCCTCGACGGCTGTACGCTGGGGGAAGAGCGCCCACCGGTAGCCCTCGCCGAGCAAAGCATCGACGCTCTGCTGGGCCTTGTCGCGACCCTCAGTCGCCTGGCGCACCTGGTTTTCGTCAAGGTTCAGCTGGCGCTTCTCATCGACGATGGACTTCCACGCCAGGTAAGACTTCGCACTCTCGACAAGCGGGGCGTGCGACTCCTCGTCGAAGGCGGCGAACACAAGCATGTTCCGGTTCAAGCGGGGCGAGTTCGCACGGTGGTCCAGGACGTCCTTTGACCAGGCAAGAGCCGGCGAGTCATCGGTGCCCGCCTTGTGAGAGAAACGCGGCGACACGACAACCAGCCGGACCGAGGTGTCGTCGGGAACGTCGGCGTGGGTGGCTGGCGCAACGTGTTTGCCGGCGAACAGGGCGCGGTCGCCATCTTCCTTCAGCCGCACAAGCACGAAGGCGTAGACATCGTCGTCGGCTATGCGGCTGATGCGGTCCGCGACGGTCTTGTTGAGGTTCGGGCGAACTTCGAACCAGTAGCGACTACCCGAACCGTGCAGGAACTGGAGGCGGTCCCGGAGACGCCCGAGGACGTCGTTGTACGTGGCGACCGATTCCCCCGGCCGCGCCGCCCCCAGGCGGATGCGCACATCCTCCAGGCCGGGAGTTGCCTTTCCGGGAACGCTCCCGAGCAGGATCGTCCGGGCGGCGGCGCGGGCGGCGCCTACCTTTCCAAAGCGCGGGTTCGAGGCATCGATCTGGAGCGCTTCGGAGGTGGCGCCTTCGATGTCGCTGTCGATAACTGCCTGGAAGGGCGGCGGCAGGTACCGCATCAGCTCTTCGCGGACGACGGGGAGGTCGAAGCGCAGCGTCGCGGGCATGATGAGCGCCGACGGGTCGAGCTCGCGCCACATCGCCTGGACGGCGCCCGCCAGCAGCCGCAACACGCCGCGGGTCGACTGGAATTCCGGGACGGCGCCGTTCCAGTCCTGGTAGAGGCGATCGAAGAGTTCCGGGTGGAACGGATAGGCGGACTTCATCCGCTCCTCGTAGGCCTTCTCCTGGACCTCTGCAGGGAAGTCGGAGGCGTTGGTCCGGTAGTAGCGCACGAACGCCGCCACGGCCTGATCACGCCCGTCGGCAGGCACGCTTTCGAAGAGGCGGCGTCGAACGACCTCGAACGACTCCGTTGGCTGCACCGGCTGCCAGGCGGTCTCCATCCGTCCGAACGTCTGCTGGATTCGCGCAAGCACCTGCTGGCCCTGCGGCCCGCCGATCTCCATGTCGGACTCGGGGATCGAGGCGGCGAC
This sequence comes from Chloroflexota bacterium, assembly GCA_016234445.1. Lineage (GTDB taxonomy): Bacteria > Chloroflexota > Dehalococcoidia > Tepidiformales > Tepidiformaceae. Next base: position 145,198 of record JACRBT010000020.1, read on the forward strand.
GATCACGCCGGGAGTGGCTTTCGCGATCTCCGTCAGCGTCTGCAGGAAGGTCAACAGCGATTCGAGCGTGCCCCCGGGCACCTGCCCGCGCCGTGTTGGGAGGTTGCGACCATAGGCGACCAGCTCGTCGATGAGGATGATGCACGGTGAGGCGGCCGCGAGTACCGTCCGCAGCTCCTCGCCGGGGGCTACCGCGGCGTCGTCGGCCGTCTGGACGACCTGGTACGCCTTCCAGCCGCCAAGCTGCCACGCCATGTGGCCCCACAGGGTTTTCAGGCTGATGCCCAGCGACTTCAGTTCCGGGTCATCCTCGTACGGCGCCGTCGCCGACAGCTTCGTGCCCACAAGCACGGCTACGTTCGCCTTCGGAAGCGCGACACCGAGCTCCGCGCTCAGCTCCTTCAGGACCGGCACGTCGTCGACGATCTCCGCGCCGGAGCGGGCCATGTGGTAGAGGGCGAGCATCGTGTGGGTCTTGCCGCCGCCGAAGCCCGTCTTCAGCTGCACCACCGGGTCGCCGCCCTGGTTGGTCAACCGGCGCAAGGCTGTCTTCAGGAAGTCCCGGATGCCGCTCGTGACGTAGGTGCGTTCGAAGAACTCCCGGGGGTCGGTGTACTCGGGCCCCACGCCTGTCGTCTGGCGAAAAACCTCGTGGAGGTCGGCGGCGAACTGGCTCTGGGTGAGTGTGCCGGTCCGGACGTCGGCCCGCGGCGTCACCACTTCCCGCCATGGCCGCAAGCCCGCATCCGGGAAGGACGGTGCCACGGCGGACGCCGCGGCCGGAACAGCGGGCGCGGCCTTCGGGGCGGAAGGCGGTTCGAGGGCCGCGACGGGTCCGGGAAGTGGCGCCGTCGTGGCCTGCGCCGCGGGCAGTGGGGCCGGGACCGCCGCGGCAGGCTGGTCCTTCAGGAGGCGCATCGCCGCTGCGGCCGCGGGCTCAACGGCGTCCAGGAGGAGGGCCGCCGTATCGATCGCGCGGTCGGCGATTGCCGCGGAGACATCGCCCGAGGCCTTGTGCGCCCAATCGTTCCGGCTGTTCCGGAGCTCTTCGGCCCAGGAGCGGGCAGAATCAGGCAGCTTGCCACGGAAGGCGGCGGCCCAGTTGCGGGTAATGAGTGACAACAGGTCGGCGACGTCGAGAGGGCCAAGCTGCCCGTTCACGCCGCGCTTGGGGAGCGACGGTAGCTTCTGGCGGGTGAGCGGCGAGACCGCAGGGAGGACGTAGTCCGTCCACCAGTTGCCACCGGCGCGCTTGAGCTCGCGTTCGACGTAGGGACGCAGGGTGTCGCCCAGGAGGCCAATCGCCTGGCTCAGGCGGGTGAAGTTGGGCTGATCGCTCATCGTCTAGCTCCTCTTCCGATCGGTTCAGCAGTATCGCGCATCGTCTCTCAGACCGCCGATCTCAGTTACAAGGGTGCGCGAATCACCACCAGGTACTTCGGGATGAACCCGGTGGGGTAGTCTTCTCGCCAGGCTCCATTGGCGCTGCGCAGCCGTTCCAGTATCAGCCCCGGCTCCGCGCGTGGTGGACTCTCCGCAAGAATGCCTTCCCACGGCGCGGTCCCGTCGGCTCCGGCGGCCATCGCGAGCGGGCCGGCCCAGCCGCGGCGGGGACAGAGCAGGCAGCGCAACGGAATGGTGTTAGGACAGTCGTGAACGTTCTTCAACCCGCACCTGCCGTCTCGATTCAATACAGCCTCAACGTCATCCAGCGGAGTAACCGTGCATCCGATGAGGCAATCGTCGGCCGACACCCCGGAGCCGCAACCCAAGCCGCTACACGGACAGTGAGCGGCGACAAACCCGGGGCGCAGAGACGCGTTGTAGAACATGTACGCTCCAGAAGACCTGGTCGCCTTCACATGGTCCTTGAGGAGGCCAAGCTGTGTGTTGGTTCCAACTGCGTAGTCCACCCGGTAAGCGCCGTTTGCTGTCTCGCGTTTTGCCTGAGTTAGGATGCTCTTGAAGCTGCCAGGTTGGGTCTCAAGGCGAAGGTCGAAGTCATAGCCCAACTTCGCCTCCTTAGGCTTGGTCAGCGCATGGACCTGGACGGATGGGAGCCCGCCTTGGTTAGCCCAGAGGATGAGGTTCTCGGTGACCGTCTCTTCGTTGTGAGGAAAGCGCCCGTCGCGTGCCGCGGCAAGGTTCGCCTGAATGGTCATGCCTGCGGCCTCAAGGAGATGACGCGTTGCCCTGCGTGACAACGGCTCGGTGCTCACGCCAACCGGCCCTGCTGGCCGCCGCGGTCGGCCGAGGCCAGCAGCCGCTGGATCTCCGGCCAGGAGGCGTCGAGGGCGTTGAAGGCGAGCGCGTCCTGGGACCGCTTCCGGGCGTCGGCGATGGTGTAGAGCCAGACGGCGAGTTCCCGGGCGCGAGCACAGACGCCTTCGCCCAGTTCGCGCGCGAGGGCGGCAGCAGCGGACTCCCCTTCCTCCTGGAGCGTTGCGGCGAGGCGCATGCACGCCTCCCATGCGCTCCCGGCGAAGCGCCGCTCGAGCCCGGCGATGCCGACCGGGTAGCTCTTCAGCGGGACGAGCCAGGCCTTGCCGCGTTCGGCGACCAGCAGGTGCTCGTTTTCCAGCGTGTCCACGCCGACCGCCTGGGCGCGGGCAAGGACGGTGGCGTTGTCGAACTCCGCCTGGGCGAAGCCGAACTGGTCGTAGAGATCGATGCAGAAGCGCGTCTTCGGGTCGAAAGAACTGGTGCGCTCGGTACGGTAGGCGGAGATGGCGTTGTTGATATCCTGCAGCGCCTCGCGGACGCTGACCGGCTTGCCGTCCTGGCGCAGTACTTGCGAGTACTTCGAGTAGACGGCCATACCTGGGCCTATCGACGCCTGCGCCAGGTCGACTGGTGCGATCTGGCCGTTCGTCATGACCGGTAGCGCCTCACGCATGGCGAGCGAGAGCTCCTGGAGGAACTCGGACCGGGTCGCGGTGGGAGCGGTGGTGGGCCGCGGCCGACAGACGAGGACGATGCTTGATGCGAGCACGTTCGTTCCAGTCTTGACTCCCGTGGGGCGCTCGGTTCGAATCGGCCAAGTGCCGTCAATGACGAAGCCGGCCGCCATTACGGCAGTCAAGAAGGTCTCCCAGCCGGTTGATGTGCCGCCGTTCCCTTCCGCCTCAGACTGCTTGAATGCGTAGTAGATGGTGATAGGCACGACCGGGTGCGTGGCACTAGCCAGCCGCGCCATCGCGGTTGTCATGCCGTGGAGAAAGAACTCTTCTGCCTTCTCCTTGCTGCCGTGACGGTACGGAGTCGCCACTAACTCCTCCGCCTTTGGCACGGCCAACGTGGCGAACAGTTTGGGGAGAACAGTTCTCAGCGAGCGACGTTGCCAGACGTAAAAGAAGTCAGACAGGTCCGCGTAGCCGACATTGTCGTAGTAAGGCGGGTCAGTCGAGATCACCTTCGGGGTGACATGGCGAATCGTCTGGGCGTCGGCCTGCAATACCACTGCTGGGATCTCAAGGGCAGCCGCGACAACGCGGCCAACCGAGGCAGTAGTGGCACCAAAGTCCCCAGCCGCGCCGGCGAAGGGATTGACTTCTGGGTAATCCCACGCCATCGGAATCGCTTGTCGGCTGAACAGATTGACGCTTTGCTCCCTACTCTGAGACCAAACGGCGAGCGCATTCACGGTGTTTGTCGTTCTGCTCATGGCCAACCCCAAGTACACCGTCACCGCGTCCGCGTAGGCCTGGGCGCCGGTGCCGTCGGCGTCGAGGCCGCGGGGGTCGTCGGGGAGGCCGGCGGCGAGGGCGTCCTCGCGCACGCGGGCGCGGGCCTCGCCCACCAGGTCCGAGAACGTCGTCAGCGCCACGAGCTGGCGGGGGGTGAAGAGGTCGCGCCACTTCGTCATGCCGTATTCCTGCACGCGGAAGCCGAGCGCCTTCGCAGGTAGGTCGGTCTCAGGCGCATCATCCGGCCTCGCGCTCAGGGCAATCGCTTCCAGTTCCGATGTCGGCGACACATAAACTCGACCGCGGTCGCCGTCGGCCACGATGGCCATCAGCCGCGCACCCATCCGCCCAGCTTTCGCCTCGGCGCGAAGGTATTCGAACGTCATCGGCGTGCCGGACATCAGGCAAAGGAAGCTACTCCCGCTGCTTCCCGACTTGGTGCCGCGCTTCGCCGCCTCCGCATCCGTCGGCGTGCCCACCTTCACCGTGAAGCGATAGCCGCCGGCCTCGAGGACGGGCTCGACGTACGCCTCCTTCCCCGCCTTCGTGGAGAGCATGAACGTCGAGGCAAGCGGCACGTCGACGTTCGCGAAGGCGGGGTTCGGGCTCCTCACCGTCCGCGCCCAGAGCCAGGCGATGACGGTCAGATCCCTGCCCAGGTAGGGCTTCAGATCGGGCCGTTCGGCCACCATCTCGGCCGTGACCCTCACCTTCGGGTAGAGGTGGCCGATGCGCTTCTCGGCCTCGTCGCGCATCCACTTGCCGTAGTAGCGCACGTCCTCGGCCAGCCCCGCCGCGCCCTTCCAGCTTGCCGTCGTCGAACCGCGTCCCTTCCGGCTCTCCGGGTTCACCGGTGGTCTTCCGGCGAACTTCGGCGGGATCTCGATCATCGCCTTGCAGATGAGCACCGCGACGGGGTTGAGGTCGCTGGCGTACGCCTCAAGCCCCAACCGCTGCGCCTCCAGGGGCAGGGCGCCGCCGCCGGCAAAGGGGTCGTGGAAGGCCGGCAGCTTCTCAGGGTTGAAGAGCTCGGCCGCGCGCGGGTCGTCTTTGTTGTCCTCGCAGGTGCGGCGCCAGCTTCTCCGGATCTCGGCGCGGGCCTGTTCAAGGAGCGATTCGTTCGTGGTGTTCTCCCAGAGCACGAGCTGCTCGATCAGCCGGAACAGCCGCTGGCGCTCAGCCTCCTCGGACTCCTCGGTCGCGAACTCCTCGGGGCAGGACGAGGGGTCGTCGACCATCTGCGAGAAGATGACCGCCCGCGCCGCCGCCAGCGGCCGTCGCGCCCACCACAGGTGGAGCGTGCTCGGGTGCCCGTGGCGGATGCTCTTCTCCCGTGCGCTGGCGGCGTTGATCGCCTCCAGCGGCAGCGCCACTTCTATCAGCTTCTTGCGGGTGACGGTCATAGGGTGCCCTCCAGGACCGTCACCAGGCGCTGGCGAACCAGCCCGAGGGTTTCGTCGCTAACCCTCCCGAGCAGGCGCATGGGGGCGTTGGGGAACGTGACCAACCACGACGGTCGGATGACTGAGGGAACATGCAGTCCGGTTGAGGTGAAGTCAGCGGCATCGGGCGAAAGGATGATGTCCCAGCCCTCCAGACTGTTTGCGACGCGAGACGAGATGCCGCAGAGCAGCAGCGCTGGCACGACCGCCGGAAGCACGGCGACTACGAGTGCCGGTCGGGGCCTGGTGTCCACCGTGGAGCCCTCGGGAACGCGCGCCAACACAACATCTCCAGCTCTCATGAACGGTGGGCCGGTTCGTCGTCGGGGTACTCATATTCGTCCGCGGAGAACCACGCGGCGAACCTGGCTGCGGCGAGCCGATTCCATTCGGCCTCGTCCTCCCTGCCTGTGAGCGAAAGGAGCAGGCGTTCCACCTCAACCGCGGCGGGCTCGGGAAGTTCGTCCACGAGTTCCTTAATGCGTTCCTTCACCGATGCCAATGCGAGTCCTCCTTACGCTGGATATCGCTCATGCTGCTGCCTTCAGCCCGGCCATGTCGAGGTTCATGCCCGTGGGGGCGAAGGTCCGTGGCCGTGAAGGGGGTCGGCGGGCTTTGTGGATGGACTTCTCGCGGGCGCTGGCGGCGTTGATCGCCTCCAGCGCCCGCGCCACTTCGATGAGCTTCTTGCGCGTGACGGTCATGGGGTGGGCGGCTCCAGGTGGAAGTCGGCGGGCATTTCGATGAGTTCAGGGCCACGGGGCGCGCTGTTCTTCCGCCATGTCCCCTTCGCGTGCCCGCGGAGCTTCGTGATGGGGATGGACTGCTCCAGCCGCGTGAGGTCGCGCACGTGCCAGAACACGGCCCAATGCCCCTCGTTGTCGTCCCGGTACTTCGCCGTCGACGGGGGTCGGTGTCGCATCCCATCCGGGTGGGCGCCGCCCCTGCTCTCGACGGAGTCGACGTACCATCCCGCCCAGGTGGCCTCGTAGCTCAGCTTCCCGGGGGACTCGTAGTCGAAGGAGGGGTAGAAGAGCACGGGGACGGGCATGCCGTTTCTCAGTTCGTCCGCCTTACGGAAGAGTTCCCACTTCAGCGAGCCGAACGCGACGAAACCGGTGGCGCGGGCTATCTCCTCCCCCGACTCGAGGTGTTCGAGCGGCACGGGAGCGAGGATGGCGAAGTCGAGCAATGTGGTTGTCATCTGAAGTTCCTCGTCATGGGGGTTCTCCGGCCGGGCGGTGACGTGGAGTCTATCCCGGACTTCCGAGCAGCGCTGCCAGGCTCGCGGCGACGGCTGCCTGGTCGGCCGGTCCGAGTGTCCCCAGCTCGCCTCGCACGAGCCGGTGGTCGAGGGTGAACAGCTTGAAGCGCACGCGGGACGGCGCGGGCAGGCCGGCGGATTCGAGGTCGGCCACGGGACAATCGAGCGGCCACGGCGGGTTCGCCTCCGAGGTAATCATCGCCATCACCGAATGGCCGGCCGGCGTGTTGAACGCGGCGGCGTCGGAGATCACGACGGCCGGACGGTTCTTCGCCGCCTGGCGGTCGCTGAACGGGAACGGCACCCGAACGACGGCGAAGCGCTCAAAGGTCACGGTAGGCGTCTTCGTCGGCGGGACCGGCCCATTCGCTCAGCGTGCTTTCGACCGCGCGAAGGTATTCGATGTCGATTGGCTGAACACGGCGCACCGTCGCAACGCCGCCAGCATCGACCTCCCAGGCGATCATGTCGCCGGGGCTGACGTGGAGGGCGGCGCGGACGCCCTGGGGGATGGTGGTCTGCCCCTTGGAAGTGATTTTGGCGACGGCGAGCATGGTTTCCTCCACGAATGCGTCCTTACCTCCTTACTCTACTACGAGACGGCGGCGACGTCTGCCACGTTCGCGCGTAGCGTGGCGATATCCAGGTTCTGACTGGTGAGCGCGAACGACCAGTCGCCGCGGAGAGCGTCCGCGACCGTCCAGTAGTCCACGACATCGTCGCCGTCGACCACGACCACGGCGAGGTAGTACTGCTCGCGCTTGTTGAGGCAGGTGAGCAGCTCGTTCTTCGTCACGCAGACGGTCTCGGCCCCCACCTTGCGGCCCTTCACCTCGATGAACCGGAGTGCGCCGCCTGGTTCGCGGCTCTCGATGTCCCAGCCGCGGTTCTCCTTGCTCACGTCGCGCGGGGACCGGCCGGCGGCGGCTTCGACGGCCGTCACGTGGGCCATCGCGATCGCCTCAATGTGGCGCGTTTCGCGGGTCTCCGCTTCGCGGTCGGCCTCTGGGGTGACCGCCCTGAGGATGCTCGCGGGGACGACGAGGGCACCCCCGTGGACGAGCGGAGGCTGGGCGGCGACATCGCGCTCCAGCTTCAGTTCGTTCATCCGCCGTGCCAGGCGTTCTTCGAGCTCATCGCAACGGCGCCTGGCGTTCGCGCTGTTGAGGCGCGGCTTCTTGCCGGCCTCCTCCTGGAGCCGCAGTTCCTCCGCACGGTGGTCCCAGTACTGGATCTCGCTCGTCAGTCGCACCCTCACGGCGGCAGCGGTCTTCGCCACGAGCGACTCGCGGTCGGCCCGGACCTCCTGGAGGTGGCGGTCTACGACTTCGACGATGCCATGCTCCGTCGCGAGGTCTTCGAGCTCGGCCGCAATCCAGTCGCGCTCGAGGACGGCCGTTGCAGCCTCGGCCTCGTGGTCTTCGAGCGGCCGGTAGTCCAGGTACGGCGCCGCGCCGGCCGTTGTCGCCTGGCCGTCGGCATCGACCTCCACATAGTCGACGCGCTTCGAGATGACGCGGCGGTTGCCTTCCGTCGTCACGCGGCCGTCGGTCACGTCGCTCTCTATAGAGAAGAGCACCCGGGGATTGGACGCCTCGCCCGAATCGTCGACGAGAATCGCCCCGCGCCTGAGCACATCACGGTGGCGTTCCAGGAGCACGTCAACCACCGCGTCGAGCAGGGCATGCCCGGGCGCGACCAACGCGGCCGGCGGCTTGCCGTCCACGTTCACGTGCACCTTGTCGAAGCAGATTCGCTCGTAGGTCTTCAGGACCGGATCGCCACGACCGATGACCCGGTCACGGCGGCGGAGGTCGGCCGGGACATGCGTGACCTGGTAGCGGCCGGGCTCGCGCTTCGCCACCGAGCCGCCAAGTAGCTTGAACGCATCCACGAAGAACGACTCGATGAAGTGTGGCACCAACCGCTTCGCTTCCGCCCGCTCCATCTCATCCTTCAGCTCTCGCAGTCGAGCGGCATTGATGGTCGTCGAGTCGAGTGCCCGCTCATCGATGAGGCGGTGGAGGAAGTCCTTGTCCCACGCGGAGTCGATCCTCTGCTCCAGGTAGGCGCGAGCCTCGTCAGTCGTGTTGTAGCGGATCGCTTCGAGCATGAGGTCGCGCAGCGCGACCTCGGTGAACACACGGCCGAGGACGTCGAACACCTTGCCCCCGAGGGCGGCCCGCTCCTCTTCCAGCTTCTCGAAAAGCCGGTGGTACACGGCACCCTCGCGCGTCTGGTACGCGACGAGGTTCCAGAGGTGGCAGACCTCGCGCTGGCCGAACCGGTGGATGCGGCCGAACCGCTGCTCAATCCGATTCGGGTTCCACGGGAGGTCGTAGTTCACCATGAGGTGGGCACGCTGGAGGTTGACGCCTTCTCCAGCCGCGTCCGTGGCGACAAGGATGAGCGCGTCAGCCTCGTTCACGAACCGGGCCTGGGCCTTCCGGCGTTCCTCGCGCAGCAGGCCGCCGTGAATCTGCACCACCGCTTCCGGCCGGCCCAGCAGGTTGCCGATCCGTTCCACGAGGTAGTTCAGCGTGTCGCGGTGCTCCGTGAAGAGGACGAGCTTTCGCCGTCCGCCGTGCAGGTCAAACATCTCAGGGTTCTCTAACACGTCCCTCAGTTTGTCCCACTTGCGGTCGACCTTCGATCTCCGCAGGGCCTCCGCCATGCCAGCAAGGACCCGCAGGCTCTCAATTTCCTTCTGAAGCTCGACAACTGTTGTCGCGGCGCTGGCGAGGTCCACGATCTCCTGCGTTTCAGACTCCGTCTCTTCGTCCAGGTCGTCTTCGAGGTCTTCAACGGTGGACGTCTTCAGCGGGAGCCCGAAGTCGATCCGGTCGTCCTTAAGCTCCGACGCGCGCTTCGCCTGCTTCGCCTCTTCGAGCTTCTGCTCCAGGCGCTTCAGGCGTCGCTTCAGGGATTCGTGGATGGCGGCCGGCGAAGACGCCAGGCGGCGCTGGAGGATGGTGAGGGCGAAGCCTACGACCGTCCTCCGCCGATCACCGCCCGCCTCGGCCGCGAGCTTCTCCGCCCGGTTCATCTCCTCCGAGACGTAGCGGGTAACGGCTTCGTAGAGCTGAGCCTCAAGGTCCGAAAGCTCGTAGTTGACCGTGTACGCTCTCCGCTCCGGGAACAGCGGCGACCCGTCGAAGCCGACGAGCTCTTCCTTCAGCATGCGCCGCATGAGGTCCGAGACATCGACTTCTCGCGTGCCCTGTCGTGCCCGGCCGACGAACCGGTCCGCGTCGAGCAGGCCCATGAAGAGCTGGAAGTCCTCTTCCTTGCCGCGATGGGGCGTTGCCGTCATCAGGAGCAGGTGGCGCGCCTTCTCTCCGAGCAGCTCACCGAGGTGGTAACGAGCGGTGTACTTCACCTCGTTGCCGAAGTAGGTGGCGCTCATCTTGTGCGCTTCGTCGACGACCACGAGGTCCCAGTCGTCCGCGGCCCGCAGCCGGTCCATGTTCTCGTCCTGCTTCAGGAGGTCGATGCGGCTGATGACCAGCCTGCGCTCGCTGAACGGGTTGTTGGAGACGGACGCTTCAATCTCAGGGCGACCAACGAGGTCGAAGTTGAGCCGGAACTTCTCGCTCAGCTCCTCCTGCCACTGGTCGCCCAGGTTGGCGGGGCACACGACTAGGCAGCGTTCGAGGTCGCCTCGGAGCATGAGCTCTCTAATGAGCAGGCCGGCCATGATGGTCTTGCCGGCGCCCGGGTCGTCGGCCAGGAGGAACCGCAGCGGCTGGCGCGGGAGCATGTCGCTGTACACGGCCGCGATCTGGTGGGGCAGCGGGACGACGTTCGAGATGTGGACCGCGAGCATGGGGTCGAAAAGGTAGGCGAGACGGATGCGCTGCGCCTCGGACACCAACCGGAACAGATGGCCATCGCCATCAAAGGCCCAGTGCCGGCCCTCATCGACAACTTGGAGACGGTGCTCGTCGCTGCGGAAGAGGAGTTGCTGACCGACGTTGCCAGCGTGATCGTCGCGATAGACCACGGTGGCGCTTGAGGACCCATGCCATTTCACGCTGACGACGGACACCGCGGAGCCTGGCACGATGCCCTCGACGACGGCCCCGACGGTCAGTTGCTCAAGCGCGGACACTCATCCTCCGGGACCATCGATGCCGCGCCGGCTCGGTTGGGCACATTGCTGCGGTGCACCCTCGTTCCAGCTGGTGGCGCCGCTGGGTCGCTATTGTGCCCTACCGAAGCCTCCCTCGCGATAGCGACAACTCTTGTCGCGCGGCGAGCCACGATCGGACTGAAAGGCTGCACCCCTGGCTGGCCAAAGACGGACGCCGACGAGAATGCTTCCCGCTCGTACCACTGGTGTGCCGTGGCCGTCAACAGTGCTGAAGGCAGCGGTCAACCCGCGCGGAGGGCTGCCGAGACGTACAACTCACTCATCGTGGTGGCCGACGGCCACCAAGCCTGGCGACGCCTCGCCCTGGAGGTGACGCGCAACCATCGCGGACGGAGTTGCGCGGGCGGTTGCGCCCAGTCACTCTTGGTTTGGAGCGTGCTTGCCGGGAGCCCAGGCGTGGCCGGCGAGGCTGACCAGTCCAAAGCGGAGCGGTTCCTCCTCGAGTTGGGTGGACATCGTTTCGTTCCAACGGTTCAGCCAGCCAAACAGGCTGATCATCGCTACAATCTCCACGATTTCGCCGTCGCTGAACCCGGCAGAGAGGTCGGCGAAGTGCTGCGGGGTGGTGGCGTTGGGGATGATCGCGGCATCCCGAGCCAGCCGGAGAGCGGCACGCTCAGCCTCGGAGAAGAACGGACTCGATTCGAATTCGTAGACTGCGTCCAGCCGCGCGGGGGAAGTGCCTACGCGGATCGAGGTTGATGCCGTGTGGGCCTGGCAATACCTGCACCCCGCGGCCGTGCTTGCGACGAGCGCGATCAACTGCTTCAAGCCGCGGTCGACGGTGCCCCCGCTGATGACCTCGCCAGCGAGGGTGGCGAACGCCCGGAGAATCTCCGGCCGGTGAGCCATCGTGAGCAGGCTGTTTGGCACGAAGCCCATGGCCGCTTCGGTTGCCGCGAACATTGACTCGAACTCGGGGAGGTCTTCCCGGCGGATCGGCGCTATCCCAGGCATGCACACCTCCTGCGTTGTCAGGCGACTTCCTCGGCCACCACCCTAGAGAGGGCACTGGAGAGTTGATCGGCGAACGCTTGGGCAACGGCGATTTCGTCGTCGGCGAGTTGCCTGCGCTCGTCATAGTAGAGGTTCAGGGTCCCGATGACGCGGCCTTCACGGAACATCGGGACCGCCATGAACGAGCGGTACCCCTCTGCCCGGACCAGATCGTGCAGGCCAGTCATCAGAGGGTCAGTCAGCGTGTCTTCGATAAAAACGTGGAGGCCCGACTCCACGACGCGTGAAGAAACGCCCCGGCTCTCGCCCTCGTTGACGCGCCGGACGACTTCGCGAACGTACTCGTCTCGAAGGGCACAGCCGTGGAACGTGGTCATGCGGATCAGCGGGGGGCCGACACCACCGGACCGGCCAGTCGGGACGACGGCATCGCGGACCTCAAGCAGGGAAACAAGCGATCTGTCCGCCCCGCAGACAGAGACCGCGGCCTGGGCGCCGAGGACCAGGAGTTCCTCTTCGGTCGTCGCCCGCGCGGCCAGGGCAACAAACCGGCGGAAGTCGAGCCCCCTGCCCTCATCGCCCGGCCTGCCAGCCCTGATGGGAGCTTCGCCTGGAAGCACTTCCTTGATCAGGTGGACGGATTCGCAGGCGTCTAACCCGTCGACGGCCTCGACCTCGCGCACCAGGAACTCGAGTGCGTCCGCATCGGTCTGGAACGCTCCCTCGACCACGAGGTCGAAGGCGCCGGTGGTCGCGAACACTCGCTGCACGGCTGGGAGACGGGCGAGCCGATCGGCAACCTCGAAGCGGGAACCTGGCTGCGTGTGGACGAGGAACAGCATTCTCGTCTGACGGGCAGAGCTGTTCAGAGTGGCGACGACGCGCATGCCGTGTTCGCGCGTGAGGCGGGCAATTCGGGTGCGGATTGTCTTTTCGGAGACGCCGAGCCGGCGAGCGATCTCGAGGCTGGCGAGACGCCCATCGTCCTGAAGAAGGTTGAGGATGGACCGGTCAAGGGAATCGGACACGCTCGTCGCTGTCTCCACTTCGAAGCCTGATGGCTCGGGGCTGAATCGGGCTGTTGACAGCCTGACTGGCATCATACAGAATCCGAACTGTTACGAAAAGCGGCGCAAGCAGGGCGAATTTCGTCTCTCTTGCCCCGAACCTCGGGGAGGCACCTGATGAAGCTGGTCACATTTCGCAGCGCGGCCGGTCCGGCCAGGGTCGGGGCTCTGCTACCCGAAGGGGAGATCGTAGACATCCAGGCCGCCTACGCCGCCCGGCTGGTCCACGGCGGCGGGCGGGCGTCCAGCGCGGATAGCCTCGCTGCCGAGCGGATCCCCGGCGACATGATCGACTTCTTTGCCGCCGGCAGGGCGGCACTCGACCCGGCGGCGGAGGCGATGGCGTTCGCCGCGGACAGCCTCCGGAGTGGCGACAATCCGCTTTCCACGGCCGGCCACCCCATCACCTTCGCCGGCGTAGCAGCTGCGCTCCTAGCGCCAGTGCCGACCCCCCCTCGCATCCGGGACTACCTGACCTACGAGGCCCATGGCAGCGGCTCTGGCCTGGCGCTCCCGCCGGCCTTCTCGGAGATGCCGATCTGCTACAAGTGCAACCACCTCAGCGTCGTCGGCCCGGAAGAGGAGATTCTCTGGCCCCCCTACACCGACAGGCTGGACTACGAGCTTGAGATCGGCTTCTACGTCGGCAAGACGGGCCGGAACATCCGCGTCGAAGAGGCCCCGGAGTACATCGCAGCGGTCACGATTTTCAACGACGTGAGCGCCCGCGACATCCAGCTCCGGGAGATGACACTCACGATCGGGCCATCGAAGGGCAAGGATTTCTGCACCGTGATGGGCCCCTGCGCCGTCACGATGGACGAAATCGACGAGTGGAACCTGACCATGCGCGCCCGGGTGAACGGCGAGGTTTGGAGCGAGGGCACCAGCCGCCATCGGCGCTTCTCGTTTGCCGAGGTCCTGGCCTGGGCATCCTACTGCGAGACCATCTACCCCGGTGAGTTCCTGGCGGTGGGGACCGTGGGCGGCGGCTGCGGCCTGGAGCTCGGCCGCTGGATTCAGCCCGGCGATATCGTCGAGCTCGAAGTCGAGGGGATTGGGGTCCTCCGCAACCGTGTCGGTCAGAGGGAGACCGTGCCCGCTGGCGCCGGGCTCAAGACCTACGCCATTCCGGCGTGGGAGCGAGGTTAGGAATGGCGACGGTCCCCGCAGGCCTCTGCACGACCGGGTCGGACACGGTGGCAGGCGTCCTTGCCCGTCAGGCGCAGCTCCACGGGAACAACACCTTCTTCGTCTTCGAAGATGCAGCGGGGCGCGTCATCGAGCGAACCTACGGCGAGGTCGACGAGCGAGCCACCCGGTTCGCGCAGGTGCTCCAGGCGCGCGGGGTCGGGCCAGGCGACAACTTCCACGTGCACTTGGCGAACTGCCTGGAGTTCTTCGATTGCTGGTTCGGGGCGGCGAGGCTCGGGGCAGTGATGGTGCCCACGAACCCGCTGTCGACCGCCCACGAACTTTCGTATGTCCTGGAGCATGCTGGCTGCCGACTGAGCGTCACGTCGCCAGACCTCTCGGACACAGTTCGGCTGGCTGGCGAGCTTGACCATCTGCTGGCGACCGGGCCGGACTTCGAAGCGGCCCTGGCGGCTGAGGACGCCCAATCCGCACAGTTGCCGGGGACCGGTGCGCTCGATCCGGTGGGCATGCTCTACACATCCGGGACGACCAGCCTGCCAAAGGGCGTTCTGGTGACGAACGCCAACTACCTCTTTGTGGGGAACACCGTGGCGCAGTACCTGCGCCTGTGGCCTGACGACCGCCACCTCGTCGTCCTCCCGCTCTTCCACGCGAACGCCCAGTACTACTCGACGATGTCGGCCCTGGTAACGGGCGCGTCGGTAGCCGTGATGGACCGCTTCAGCGCCTCGCGGTGGAGCCAGCAGGCTGCCCGCCACCGGGCGACCATCGCCAGCCTCTTCGCCGCGCCCGTCCGGATGATCCTGGCCCAGGAACCGAACCCCGCCGACCGCCAGCATTCACTCCGCGTCGCCCTGTTCGCACAGAACGTAAGCGAGGAACAACTGTCGACTTTTGAAGCGCGCTTCGGCGTTGGGTTGCTCCAGATCTACGGGATGACCGAGACCGTGGCGCTGCCAACCTTGAACCCGCTCTGCGGGGATCGCCGGAACATGACGATCGGTCGCCCGTCGCCCTGGTCGCGGCTCCGGGTCGTCGACGCCGAAGGCTGCGATGTTGCGACCGGGGAGGTGGGGGAACTCCTGGTCGGCGGGGACCTCGGAACCACACTGATGGCCGGGTACTTCAAGAATCCGAAGGCGACCGCCGAGACGTTCCGGGATGGCTGGCTTCACACAGGGGACAACGTCCGTTTCGATGCCGACGGGTACCTGCACTTCGTGGACCGCGGCAAGGACATGATCAAGCGGGCGGGCGAGAACGTCGCCTCGGGCGAAGTCGAGCGGGTCCTCAACGCGCACCCGGCGGTCTTCGAATCCGCTGTGATCGGTGTCCCGGACCCAATCCGCGACGAGGCCATTCTCGCGGTCGTGGTCCTGAACGAAGGCGCCCGGGCGACCGAGGCGGAACTGATAGCCTGGTGCGCCGACCGCCTGTCGAAGTTTCGCGTCCCCAGTTTCGTGAGGTTCACCGAGACGCTTCCGCGAACCTCGGTTGGGAAGGTCCAGAAACATCTGCTCCGCAAGCAAGCCCAAGAGAGTGAAAGGATGACGGTATGAGCTCAGTCCATCTGCAGCCACATGGCCTTGTCGACGACAACCCCCCGCCCGCCCTCAAAGAGCTGAGCAAGGGGATCTACGCCTACGTGCAGCTCGACGGAAGCTGGGGCCTCAACAACCCCGGATTCATCGTCGGCAGCAAGGGCGTCTTCCTCATCGACACCTGCTTCACCGAGCGCCGTTCGAAGGCGCTGAAGGCCGCTATCGAGTCAGTCACTGATCGGCCCGTCCGGACGATGCTGAACACGCATCACCACGGCGACCACACCTGGGGCAACTACCTCTTCCCCGAGACGACGATCATCAGCCACCGTCTCACACGGGAAGAAACGATCCAGACCGGACTCGCTTCGAAGGCGTTCTTCCCGACGGGGAACTTCGGGGACGTGGAGGTGGAGCCAGCGTTTATCACGTACGAAGACAAGCTCACCGCCTGGGTCGACGACCTTCGGGTCGAGATCGAGTTCCTCGGGCCGGCCCACACTACGAACGACTCGATCGCCTGGATCCCGGACCGCAAGCTCCTCTTTTCCGGGGACCTGGTGTTCAACCACTGCACTCCGTTCATTGTGCAGGGGTCACTTGTGGGCCACCTTCGCGCGCTTCAGCGGCTGCGGGCGCTGCAGCCGGAGATCGTGGTCTCCGGGCACGGCGACGTCTGCGGCCCTGAAGGCATCGAAAACGGCGTCGCCTACCTCCAGTTTGTCCAGGACTCGGCCCAGAAGGCCTGGGACGCCGGGCTCACTCCGTTCGAAGCGGCGCAGAAGACGGAGCTCGGGCGCTTTGGCGAATGGCACGAGAAGGAGCGCTTCGTGGCCAATCTCCATCGTGCCTACTCGGAAATCCGGGGCGAGCCGCTCGGCATGCCGCTGAGCCTGGTCAACGTGATGGAGGAGATGATCATCATGAACGACGGCCAACCGCTCCGCTGCCTTGCCTGACCCCGGCGGGGCCCGGGCGCCAACATTCAACACACGGAGGGGAAAGTCATGAAGATTCTGCGCACGTGGTGGCTACTCAGCCTGTTGGCAGCGGGCCTGTCACTGTTGGCCTTCACAGCCTGCGGCGACGACGATGACGATGCGTCCGGCGATGCAACCGCCGCGCCCACAACTGCGGGAACAACCGCGGCAACCGCCACCCCCGCCAGCCAGACGGATCCAACGGCAACGTTGAAGTTCGCCTGGGGGACCAACGCCGGGAGTAACTACGACCCACACACGGCCCCGAACCCGTTCGTGAACGTCTTCCTCTACCCAGTGTACGACCGGCTGATCAACTTCACGCCCGACGGGAAGCTCGAGCCCCAGCTGGCGGAATCATGGGCGTTCAAGGACAGCGGCAAAGTCCTCGAGCTCAAGCTCCGCAGCGGCGTCACCTTCCAGGACGGGGCAAAGCTGACCGCTGAGGCGGTCAAGCTGAACTTCGAGCGCGCCAAGACGGACGCCAAGTCGACCCTTAAGGCCGACCTCGCCCTGGTGGTCAGCGTGGAAGCCGTCGACGATCTCACCGTCCGCTACAACCTCAGCGGGCCCGCGGGTTCGCTGCCTGCTCTCCTCGCAGATCGGGCTGGCATGATGATTAGCCCGACCGCGCTCAAGAACACGGACCTGGACCTCAAGCCGGTAGGCGCTGGTCCCTACAAGGTTGTCAGCCACGAACCCGGCAAGGTCATCGCCTATGAGAAGTTCGAAGGCTACTGGGACAAGTCGGCGCAGCGTGTCGCCCGAATCGAGATTTCAATGGTCCTCGACCCGGCCACCCGGCTCCGCGCCCTGCGTTCCGGCGAGATCCAGGCGACGAGCCTGAACGCCGACCAGGTGAAGGACGCCCAGGACGCCAAGCTCACGATCACGAGCGACCCAGTGGCCGGATCGTTCATCCTCTACTTGAACACGTCGCGTTCGGAATTCGACGACGTCAAGGTGCGGAAGGCGATCGCGATGGCGATAGACCGGAAGGGTATCGCCGAGGCGCTGCAAGCTGGCCGGTGCGAGCCCACGGCACAGGTCTTCCCGGCTGGCTACTGGGCGAACGACCCCAACACGAAGGGCGACTACTACAAGCTGAACGTGACGGAAGCGAAGAAGCTTCTTGCCGAGGCGGGTGTACCCAACGGCTTCACGTTCACGACGGTGGTCATCAACGTTGCCTTCTACTCCGCCCAGGCCGAGGCGATTCAGGCTCAGCTAGCCCAGATCGGGGTGAAGATGGAGCTCCAGGTGATTGAGCCCGCTCAGCTGCTTGCCAAGTTCGCCATCGAGAAGTCGGTGGACTCCTACTTCTCGACGACGGGGGGGTTCATCGACCCGGCCAAGGCGGTCGCCCAGCTCTACCTTCCGAACAGCACCCTGAACCCCGGCGGCTACAACAACGCGAAGATCGTCGAGCTGGCGGCCAAGGGGCTGGAAGGGACGGACCAGTCCCAACGCGCAGCGAGCTATCAACAGCTCAGCAAGATCACCGCTGAGGAAGCTCTGCACATCCCGGTCTGTAACGCCAATAGCATCACGGCCACCAACGGCAAGGTAGTGGGCTTGAAGCCGAACCTGGCGGGCAGCTACGACCTCCGCTACGCGGCCATCAGCAAGTAAGATTGACTTCCGCCCGGCTGCTGCCCGCCGTCCGACGCCAGCAGCCGGGGTCTCAACCGAAAAGATGATGCGCCTGTGCTTCAGTTAACTCTGCGGCGGTTCGCTCTCCTCGTCCCGATGCTGTTCATCGTGTCGCTGGTGGTCTTCGGACTGCTGCTGATGGTGCCGGGGGATCCGGTTTCGGTGATCCTTGGCGACCAGGCAACCCCGGAACAGATCCGCGCCGCGAGGGAGAACCTGAGACTGGATGACCCGGTTCACCTCCGCTACGGCCGCTGGCTTGGGGATGTCCTCCGCGGCGACCTCGGGACATCGATCTTCAACAGCTACAAGGTGTCCAATGCCATCACGGACCGGCTGCCGGTTACCCTCTCGCTTGTCGGTGTCTCGCTCTTCCTTGCCATCGCGACGGGCGTCCCGACGGGCATCATAGCCGGGACACGGCCGGGTAGCCTTCTGGATCGATTCCTCACCATCGGCGCGTCCGTTGGTGTCGCCATGCCAAACTTCTGGCTCGGACTGGTCCTGGTGCTGGTCTTCGCGCTCAAGCTCGACTGGCTGCCCGCGACCGGCTATGTCGGCATCACGGAGAGCTTCGGCGGGTGGATGCAGCACATCCTCCTGCCCGCCCTGACGCTGGCGGCATCCTCCTCCGCCGAGCTCGTGCGGCAAACGCGCGCCGCCATCATGGAGGTGATGCAACAGGACTACATTCGGACCGCCCGGAGCAAAGGCCTTGCCGAGTTCCGAGTGGTCACGGGGCACGCGTTGAAGAACGCGATGGTCCCGGTGGTCACGGTCGGAGGCCTTGCCGTCAGCCGCTGCTTCGCCCTCTCCATAATCGTCGAGCAGATCTTCGGCATGCAGGGAATCGGTAGCCTCGCCGTTCGCGCTGTCTTCGACCGCGACATCCCCATGATCCAGGGCGTGGTGCTGGTCGCAACCGTGGTCGTGCTCGTCACCAACCTGCTGGTGGACCTTTCCTATCCGCTGTTCAACCCCCAGGCGAGGGGCGCATGAGCGGGGCCCAATCTGCCCAACAGGGGTGGGACACGCCGGGGAGAGTCGCGGTCGAATCGCCGTGGGGGCGGTTCGCGCGGCGGTTTAAGCGCCAGCGCGTCGGGATAGTAGCGGTAGGCTTCCTGGCGTTGCTCTCCGTCTTGGCTGTCATCGCGCCGATGATCACCCCCTACGACCCGAACGTGCAGGTGCTGAGCGACCGGCTGCAGGATCCGAATTCGACCCACTGGCTTGGTACCGACGACCTCGGACGCGACTCATTTTCGCGGATGCTTGTGTCCACGCGGGTGTCGTTGCTCGCTGCCTTCGAAGCTGCCGTGGTGAGTTTCGTGCTGGGCGTCCCTCTCGGGCTGGTGGCTGGCTACCTCCGTGGCTGGACCGACGTGCTCCTGAGCCGGGTGGCGGAAGTCATCATGGCCATCCCGGGGCTGCTCTTCGCGATGGCGATCGTAGCTATCCTTGGGCGGGACATCGAGAATGCAATGATCGCGATCGGCGTCGTCAACGCCCCACGGTTCTATCGGGTGGTGAGGGCGTCGACTCTGGTCGTCCGGGAACAGGTCTTCATCGCCGCGGCCGTCTCCACTGGCGGGTCGGCGCCGTGGATTCTCCGCCACCACGTGCTCCCAAACGTGCTCTCTCCGCTGGTCGTGCAGCTTTCGCTTTCGATGGGGTTTGCGATCCTCTTCGAGGCGGCGCTCAGTTTCCTCGGTCTCGGGGTCCAGCCGCCCGATGCGAGTTGGGGCACGATGCTCGGGCGTTCGACGCAGTACATGGAGCGTGCCCCCTTCCTCGTGATCTTCCCGGGGCTGGCGATCCTCCTCACCGTACTTGCCTTCAACGTCCTCGGGGATGCGGTGAACGACGCGCTCGGCCGGCAGGGCGAACCGTGAGCGTCCGTCGTCGGAGGCGCTGGTCCACTCCAGTAGCCCAATGCCGTTCCCCCGTCGCCAACACGATGTGTCGATCGTGGGGGGTCAGAGCTTGGCTCCGCGCCACGCTCGCGACGACCGTCAGCGAGAGAACTTCAACGCGAGCTCGACGGGGAAGCTGAGCGAAAACGCGAGCACGTTGAAGAAGCAGAGCCAGTAGACCCGCTGAAGAACTTGAAGTTCCTGCGGCTGCATTGGCCAGGCCATCTTCCGGGGGTCCGAGGCCGCGCGCCCTGGACGTGGCGGACCGTCTCGCGCTCGTTGGCGGTGGTTCCGCCCGACGACTCTACATGTTGGTGGAGCCAGCCTCGGAGCCGGCATACCACACCTCTTGGTCCAAGCCGGAGAGGGTGGTCGGTTCGCCAACGAGGCAGGTGGAACCGAGCGCCGGGACTACGTTCCGAGCGGGTGGGTGAACCGAACCTGCGAGTACTCGGATGGGCCATCGATCACGCAGATGGTTCCGGATGGGACGATCACGCTGCCGGATCTCCCAGAGCCACAGACAGCACCACATCGGTCGCTAGGAGATCGTACAAAGAGCATCCCTCTACTCGACACGGAGTCGTCCCTTCGCGCGACCCGAGACGGGGCGGATCGCCATCAAGGTCATCAACCACTACGGCGACGAGGTGCTGAAGGTGTATGAGGTGTAGCTCCCTTGAACCACGTCATGGTCTGTGCCTTCCGTCGCGGTGTCAGCCTCCCGCCGGGAGTTCGGCACGCTCCTCGCCGCCCATAGGGGCCCCCTGCGGCAGGTCATTGTTCAGCCGCTCGGCGGTCCGCCGAATCTCAGGTCGGGTTCGCAGCGCCGGTGGTAGAGGCTTCTTGCAGCACCGCGGCCAGCGCCTCGACGCCGGCGAGGAAGGCTGGGGCGCCCACGGTCACCAGGCACGGTTCCAGGGCCTCGAAGACTTCCTGGGGAGTGGCGCCAGCATCGAGGACACGTTTGATGTGGAGCCGGAGGCCATCGGCTGAGCGCAGGCTCGCCAGCAGCGCTATCGTAATGAACTCCCTGATGGTTGGCCCGAGGACCACGCCTGGCCTCGCGGCCTGGTCACCCTCGAGCCGTGCGATCTTCATGATCTCGTAGAAATGCCCCATCAGTTCAGGGTCCATTTCCACGGCGAGGCCCAGTGACGAGTACAGCTGCCCGCGATCCCGGAGCAGCGCCTGGATGGAGGGGTTGTCGGACACGGTCACGGTCTCCTCGGAGGTGGTCTGGGGGCTGGCAGAGGGCAAGGTCAACGGCGGCCATGGAGGCCGGCGACAGCTGCCGCGAACGCCTCCGGGTCATCATAGGGGGTGAGATGCCCGGCCCCGGGAACGGTCAGGAGCCGGCTATTGGGAATGCTCTCCAGGAGCTGTTCCACGGTTGGCAGGTAGTAGTCGAACTCGCCCATCAGCACCAGCGTCGGGGCGGCTACGCGAGGAAGGCGCGGCATGATGTCGAACGCCGCGATCGCCCACATCGAACTCAGCATCCATCGCCCCGCGGCCCGGAGGTCTTCGTTGACCTGCGTGAGCAGCTGGGGCCCCAGCGGCCTGGCCGTTCCGAACGCTGCCACTTCGCGGGGCAGCCCATCAGGCGTGATGAAGGCCGCGGAATTGTGCTGGAGCCGGGCCATCCGCTGGGACTCGAGGTGCCAGCCCGGAGCACCGTTGAGTGTGAGCGACTTGACCCGTTCCGGGAACGAGGCAGCCATCTCAAGCCCGATCAACGCCCCGAGCGACGTGCCGGCGACGTGCGCCGAGTCGACATTGACCGCGTCGAGCAGGCGAACGAGGGATCCGGCATGGTCGGGAATGCTGAATTCCCGGCGTGGCTTGTCCGATTCGCCGTGCCCAAGGATATCCGGACAGATAACGTCGCGGTGGGCTGCGAGGGGCGGTATGACATCAGCGAAGAGCCGCCGGGAAGTCCCGAGGCTGTGGATGAGCAGCTGGGGTTCGCCGGCCCCCGCCCGCGAGCCGGCGAATGCGCCGTCGGGGGTGACCTGCCGGAAGGGAGTTAGGGGGAGAGTTGGCGTCATCGTCAGAATCCGGAGGTGTCGAGGGTGTTGCGGAGCCGTTCGCGGAGTGACTGCGCGGCCGGAAGGGATTCGAAGTTGCGCGTTCGAAAGGCGAGGCGCTCCTCCTCGGAGAGGTCGTATCCGGCGAGGGCTGTGTCCGGCCAGTAGATGACCTTCGCGCGGAAGTCTTTCTCCTCCATCAGGCGCCTCAAGATCAGTTCCAGCGTTGTTTCCATGGCACGTTCTCCCTGAAGGTGGCGCTCAGGCCCGAGACCCAGTCACCGCCGGCATCACTTCTTTGGTGAAGAGTTCGAGCGAGGCGAGCTGGCTGGCGAACGGCAGCCGGGGGTATTCGAAGACCCCCGTGATGTAGGTGAGCCCGGCCCGTTCGAGTGCTTCGATCTGGGACAAGCACTCATCCGGGTTCCCGACGATCATCCGGGCCCTCAGCACATCGTCGGCGGGCTCGCCTTCGGTGGGCAGCGAGAGGTTCTTCCCACCGACCGGCTTGTTCCCATCCCTGAGGAATTTCGCTGTCCGTTGCTGCCAAAGCGCGTCCGCGATCGCAGCCTCGACCTGCTGGGGATCGGTTGAGCAGAACACGTAGGTGTTCTTCGAGAGCTCATACCCGGCCGTTGGCCGGCCTGCCTCCTGAAGGGCGGCTTCGATGAACTCGCGTTGCTCAGCAACTTCTGCCGGTGTGAAGGAGGTCGCGAGCATGAAGCCGAATCCCATCCGGGCGGCGTAGCGGATCGACTCTGGGCTGGTCGTGGCGCACCAGACCGGGGGGTGGGGCTGCTGGACGGGGCGGGGAAGGACGGTTACGGGCTCGTTGAAGTTGTAGAAGCGGCCCGCGTAGGTAAAGTCGTCTTGCGTCCAGGCGGCGAGAAGGATCTCTGTCGCTTCTTCGCTTTGACCGCGGTTGCAGGCGATGTTCTGGCCAAGGCCGACGAATTCGTAGGGCTGGTAACCGCGGCCGATCCCGACGATGACCTTCCCACCCGACATCACGTCCAGCACGGCGATGTCCTCGGCCAGCCGGACCGGGTTCCAGAGCGGCAAGACCAGGATCGCCGTCCCAAGGTAGAGGTGAGGGAACTCGCGTGCCACGCCGGCGAGGAGCATGAGCGGGTTCGGGGTGTACCCGTAGTTGGAGAAGTGGTGTTCGGTGACCCAGACTCCGTGGATGCCGCCTTTCGCCGCGAGCTCGATCTGCCGGAAAGTCAGCCCGTATCGCTCTTGAAAACCGATACGCATGTCGTCACAGGGGATGAGGAAGTCGGCCCCGATTTTGAGCTTGGCCACGTTACGGCTCTCCGTGTCGATCTCCGTCGGGGCCGCGTTTTCCGCACGAGCCCCGAGCGGGCATGCGGAGCATTAACCGAATGGTTAAGATTGTCAAGCGCACCGGGGTATTGGGTGGGCGGCGGAGTGGGTCAGGCGCGGTGAGCCGGAGCCCCGGCTGGCACCGCGCCGGCGTGCATGCCGTCGGGGGAAGCGTGGTTGAGGACCGCGCGAAGGACGAACTTGATCGTCTCGCGCCGGTGCCTTGCGGCGACTTCCACGGCCTTGAAGTCTTCCTCGACGAAGACGCGAGCGCGGGGACGGAACATGAAGTGATAGACGACCGCCCCCGTTATCTGCCGCCAGGCGGCCTCCACGTCAAGGTCAGAAGCGAACACGCCCTGTGCCATGCCGCGCCGGAGGATGTCTTCGAGGAGCGCACGCACGGGGTCGGTGAACTCCCGGAGGTCGAGGGTATTCAGCATCGACCACTCGGCCGCGGCCTCCCAGGTAATGAAGCGCACGAAGCGAGGATGGGCGCTCATTGCGTCGTAGTAGGTACCGATCATCTCCTCGAGGGCGACTGCGGGGTCGCCTTCATCCAGTGCGCGCCGGCCGGACTCCACTGCCGGGTGGAGGACCTGCTTGAAGCTCGCGGCCGCCATCGTCGAATAGAGGCCCTGCTTGCTGCCGAAGTAATAGAAAATCATCCGCTTGTTGATCCGTGCCAGGTCGGCGATCTCCTGGACCCCGGTCGCCGCGTATCCCCGAGCCGAGAATAACTCCTCGGCTGCTTCGAGGATTCGCTGGCGGGCAGGGGTGGAGTGCTTCATCGCGGTCCTCAACGGCGGATTTGCTCGGCCCGCAGGGGTCTTTCTCTAGCATGCCCCTCCCGTCTCGTTTAGGAAAGACGAAAAAATCGTGGGCCGCGGGTGCTTGACGCGAGTTAACCAACGGGTTAATACTCCGCTTCATCCCAAGGGAGGCGGCAGTGGGCCAGGTTATTGAGCGGCGTGGACGAGCCGGGCGATGGGGGTCGCCCCGCCAATCTCGAACCGGGACTAGTTTGCCAGCATAGGACTGGAGCATCCAATGGCAGAGCATGAAAACTACTGGAGCAGGCGCCGCTTGACGCGGCGGGCGGTGGTGAAAGGGGCGCTCGCAGCCGGGGCGGGCCTCGGGACGCTGGCAATAGCAGGCTGCGGGGATGACGACGACGCGCCGGCTGACGGCCCGTCCGGCGGCGCGAGCCCGACGGCGACCGCCGTAAAGCCGCAGCAGGGCGGGGTCTACAGGGGCATGCTGGCCCTCGACCCGCTTTCGCTCGACCCGTATCTCCAGGTCGCCGGCGCCGCTTCGGCGTTTGCCGCGCTGACCTACAGTCGTCTGCTCGACTTCAAGCCGGGCGTGGGGAAGCCCTCATCCGGGGAAGTGACGGGCGAGCTGGCCGAATCGTGGGAACTACCTGGAGACGGGCGCCAGATCACGCTGAAGCTCCGCCCGAACGCGAAATGGGACCCGCGCGCCCCAACGAACGGCCGGGCCGTGGATGCGGACGACGTGAAGTTCAGTTGGGAAAAGTTCGCCGCCAAGAGCCCGTTCCGCACCGACCTGGCGAACAGCGCAAGCAAGTCCGCCCCTATTGAGTCCATTCAGGTGATCGACCCGCAGACGGTCGTCTTCAAGACGGCTTTCCCATCGGCCCTCCTCCTTAGCGCGCTGGCCTCCGACCGCCACCTGTTCATTCAGCCGAAGGAGGCGGCGAGCGGGCTGGATCTTGCGAAAGATCCGCGCGGTTCGGGCCCCTTCATGGTCGAGGAGTACACGCCCTCCGTGCGGGCGATCATGGCGAAGAACCCGGGCTACTGGGCGGCGCCGGAGCGCCCGCTGGTTGACAAGCTGGAGCTGCCGATCATCACCGAGGCGGCGCAGCGCCACGCCCAGTTCCGGGCCAAGAAGGTCTGGAACGGGGCGGTCGACCCTACCGACATCCCGACCTTCCAGAGCGAGCTGAAAGGGACGAAGGTCATCCCGGTAACGGCCGATGCTCGCAACCCCAACGTCGGCTTCGGCTGGAAGCCAGGCTCACCCTTTCTGGATGAACGAGTGCGCCAGGCAGTATCGATGCTGGTCGACCGCGCGTCGTTCATTGAAGTCTTCCTTGAGACGGAGCGGCTGAAGAAGGCGGGGGTCGATGTCCAGCCGGCGCCGTGGGGCACCATCCTTTCGGGCCTGTACGGCGACTTCTGGCTTGACCCGCTGGGCAAAGACTTTGGGGAGAACGCGAAGTTTTACCAGTTCAACATCGCGGAGGCGAAGAAGCTGCTGGATTCCGCGGGCTACGGAAACGGCTTCGAAACCCCGGGGACCTACATCACCACCGCGGAGTTTGAGGCGGATTTCCCCCGCCGGGCCGAGGTGATCATCGAGATGCTGGCCAAGGGTGGGATCCGGGTGAAGCCGCATGTCGTCGAGTACCAGGCGTTTATCAGCGGCTATGCCCGGGGCAAGGGCAACTACGACGGCATCTCGTTCAACCCCCACGGCGGCCGGTACGACCCTGGTGCCTACCTCTCAGGCTTCATCCACTCGACAGGCCCGACTTCTTCCACCGCCGGGAACACGATGCCCGAGCTCGACGCGCTCATCGAACTCGCGAACCGGCAGCTGGACAGGAAGGAACGGTTGGCAACGTTCCACGAAATCCAGCGGCTCTGTGCCAAGACGCAGCCGATGGTGCCGATGGGAGCCCACCAGCACAACATTGACCTGACCTGGGAATGGGTGCATGGTCTTGGGGATGTCGTGGGATGGGCCGGGGTCCAGTATGGCCGTCACACGCAGACACTGGCTCATCACTATTGGATCGACAACGCGAGGCTCTCGTAACGGGATGCCTTTCCGTTGCCAACCACTGCCGCTTACCCCGGGGACGCCCGGTGCGTCCCCGGGGGGACTGCGTGCTTCCCGGGGACGCGCCTGATGCAACGGTACTTGCTCCATCGCCTGCTCCTGGCGTTGCCAACGATTGTTGGCCTGACGATCATCGTGTTCGCCGTGCTTCGAATCGCATCGCGGTCGGACCCGGTGACCGTGCTGCTGGGATCCGCGGGGACATCCGACCCCCAGCTGGAAGAGCGCCTTCGAGAGGACCTCGGCCTGACCGGCTCCATCCCGGCGCAGTACGTCAACTGGGTGGGAGGCCTTTTCCGGGGGGACCTGGGGACCTCGGTGATCACGCGCCGGCCCATTGTTGAGGAGCTTCCTGGGCGGTTCCTGGTGAGCTTCGAACTGGGCGCTTTGGGCCTCCTCATTGCTCTGCTTGTGTCGGTCCCCATCGGCACGGTCTCGGCCCTCCACCAGGATCGATGGCCGGACTACCTCTTCAGAAGCATGGCGATTCTATCGACCTCGATCCCCGGGTTCTGGATGGCGATCCTCGTGATCACGTTTGGGGGCATTTGGTTCCACTGGGCACCGTCGCTCGAGTTCACAAGCCTGGGCGATGACCCCATGCGGAACATCAAGTCCCTGCTGCTCCCCGCCTTCCTCACCGCGCTCGCCCCTACCGG
Organism: Chloroflexota bacterium; assembly: GCA_016234445.1. Lineage (GTDB taxonomy): Bacteria > Chloroflexota > Dehalococcoidia > Tepidiformales > Tepidiformaceae. The sequence continues at coordinate 171,898 of JACRBT010000020.1, forward strand.
GGGGCTGGTCCGTGTGGTCCGCACCCAGATGCTCGAGGTGCTCCGGCAGGACTACGTCCGCACAGCGCGGGCGAAGGGGCTGAGTTCGAACGTGGTTACCTATCGCCATGCACTCCGGAACGCGCTGCTTCCCGTAGTCACCGTGATCGGGTTGCAGTTGCCGGCACTGGTGGCGGGCACGGTGATCTTCGAGCGCATCTTCTCCCTCCCCGGGAGCGGGAACTACCTGATCACGGCTGTCACGCGGCTGGACTACCCGGTCATCCAGGCGACCAACCTCATGTTCGGCCTGGTCATCGTCGCGTCGACGCTCCTGGTCGACCTCAGCTACGCGTGGCTCGACCCACGCATCCGATTCAGATGACGCCGCGAGCGGGGAGCTCCCGCTCTGTGGTCGTCCCGTCGCTGGCGATCCGGCGGGTGTGGGCGGTCCGCGCGGGGCGCTCAATCGGCCACTTCGCCCGCCGGAAGCCGCTCGGCGCGCTGGGCGCGCTGATCATCCTGGTACTCATCGCAACTTCGCTTGCCGCTCCACTGGTCGCCACGCATTCCTACACGGAGCAAAGCCTGGCCGACCGGCTCCAGGGACCGAGCACGGCCCATCTCATGGGCACCGACTCCCTCGGCCGCGATGTCTTCAGCAAGATCGTCTACGGCTCCCGGGTCGCGGTGGTGGTCGGCTTCGGCGCCGTGCTCGTCGCGACAGTGGTCGGCGGCGCCGTCGCGGTCCTCAGTGGCTTTTTCGGCGGCTGGGTGGACAAGGGAGGCCAGCGCCTGGTGGACGTCTGGCTCGCGTTTCCCGGGCTGGTCCTGCTGATCACCCTGATGGGCCTCATGGGGTCGGGAGTGTTGCCGCTCATCGTCGCGATTGGGCTGCTCCAGGCTGCGGGTGCCTCACGCTTTTACCGGGCCGGGGTGCTCTCGATCATGCACAGCCCATACATCGAAGCTGCACGGTCGGTTGGCGCCGGGAACGTGCGGATCATGCTGCGCCACGTCCTCCCGAACATCGTCCACCTGATGATCGTGAGCGCCACCCTCTCCCTGGGCACGGTGATCCTCATCGAGTCCAGCCTGAGCTTCCTGGGCTACGGCGTCCCGCCTCCCACCCCATCCTGGGGCCAGATGCTCAGTGGCGAAGGGCGCGACTTCTTCCAGAGGGCACCAGGTCTGGCCATCTGGCCGGGCTTGATGATCACGCTCACGGTCTATGCGTTCAACGTCCTCGGTGATGCCCTTCGCGACCTGTTGGACCCACGTCTGCGAGGCGCAAGGTAGCGAATCCAATCCGGACCCTGGAGAGAAATCCGTGAAGATTTATCGCGTCTACACTGGCGACGACGACCTTTCTCGCTTCGAGACGGTCGAGGTCCCGTTCGAACCGGCCTACTTCGGCACGCTGTGGCAGTTCGAAGCCGGAAGCGGTCCCGTGATCTTCCGGGAGCTGCCAGCGGGCGACACCCTGGACTTCCACAACCCTCCGCGGCGGCAGATCGTAGTCACCCTCTCCGGGAGCGCCGAGATCGAGTGCGGCGACGGCAGCCGACTGCGGATTGGCCCGGGCGACATCGCGCTCGTGGAAGACCTGGCCGGACGCGGGCACCTGACGCGAGAGATAGAGGGGCCGCGCCGCAGCATCAATATCCCGGTCCCCGACGACTTCGAACTGACGCGCTGACCAGCGATCGGTTGACCTTCCGGGAGAGGCACTCGGCTTGACACGTATTAACCGATTGGTTAATACTGGCGGCGCCCGATGCATGAATCCCCCATCCGGCGAGGAGGCTTGGTCTGATGAAGGTTGCGATGCTCTACCTGGTTCCCACCCGGGACACCTCGATCAGCTGCGAAACGCGCTATCACGAACTGTACGAGGAGATCGCCTGGGGGAACGATCAAGGTTTCGAGTCGGTCTGGGTCACCGAACACCACTTCTCCAACTACGGGTACACGCCTTCTCCGCTGATTATGCTGATGAAGGCAGCCGAGGTCGCACCGGCCCTGAGGCTGGGCACGGCCATCATTGTCCTGCCGCTGTGGGATCCGATCCGGCTTGCCGAGGATGTCTCGACGCTGGACGTTCTCTCCGGGGGGAGGCTGGAGCTCGGGCTTGGGCGTGGCTACCAGGTACATGAGTTCGAAGGGTATGGCAGGTCGCTTGCCAACAACCGGCCAGTGTTCGAAGAAGCTGTCGACCTCCTACTTACCGCCTGGAAGCGCGACGACTTCACCTACGAGGGCGAGCATTTCCGCGTCCCCACACCGGTGACGATTCTCCCGAAACCGCTTCAGTCGCCGCACCCGCCGATCTGGATGGCGACGACGAGCCCTGAGTCGATTCGCTACGCCGCCCGGCACGGCTTTCACTTCATGACCGGAACGTTCATGACCCTTCCCGAGCTCAAGGCCCACCGGGAATTCGTCTCGCTTTGCCTGGCTGCGGAAGGGCGCCGACAGGAGGACTACGAGTACGAGGTCAGCCGGTTCATCTTCTGTTCGGAATCGCAGGCAGAGATCGATGCCGCGGTCGAAGAGAGCCGCTGGCAGATCCGTGTGGCCCGCCAGCTGAGCGGAGGAAGCATCCCGGTGAAGGGCATCAACGACGCCCCGCCGTATCCGGGCGAGATGGATGCCGCCACATGGCGGCATCGGCTCGTGTTTGGCAACCCGGACCAGATGCTCCGCCAGTTTGAGGCGCTCGCCGACGCCGGCATCAGCTACTTCGGAGGCGAGTTCCAGTTCGGGGGCCTCAGCCACGAACAGACGATGAAGTCGATGCGGCTGTTCGTGAAGGAAGTGCTTCCGGTCGTGGACCGCATGGTGCCCAACCGCCAGATCTCGCCGCCGGAGGCACTGGCGGTGCCCGCGTCGCCCGCAACCCACGACCCGTTCGCGGTGAAGTGGGGACAGCCGCAGGCGAGGTGAGCAGATGCCGACGGTAGCGCTACGCGCGGGGACGGTGAACTACGCGGCCGATGGCGATGGGCCACCATTGCTGCTGCTGCACAGCGTGGGCACGTCGAATCACCTCTGGGGGGCTGTAATCCCCCTGCTCGCGAAAAGGTACAGTGTCCTCGCGCCCGACTTCCTCGGCCACGGCGATTCCGACCGTCCTCCGCGCGAGTTCACCATCGCCGACCATGCCGACGCCTCGGCGGAGTTCATGGAGCAGCTCGGGTTCCGGGAGTTCGCGGTCGCGGGCACGTCCATGGGCGCGATTGTGGCGATAGACCTTGCCCACCGCTACTCGGACCGGGTGACGGGCCTCGTGCTCAACGGCTGCCCGGGGTGGCACCTGGAGTCCCAACGGCTCGGCCGTGTCATTGCCACCGCCGGGCGGATCGTGGGGCAAGACGGCCTCCCGAAGGTTGACGACATCGGCGGCACGGTGCGTCCAGCCGCCGCTGAGGAGCTTCAGCGGAGGAGGGCGGACCTCAAGAAGTGCGGACGATGGTTCGTCAGCTCGCTCTGGGCGATTGCTGCCTATGACCTCGCCACGAGGCTGCCCGGCATACGGTGTCCGGCGCTCGTCCTGATGGGCGAAGCCGACTTCCACCTGGGAACGAGCTATGCGCTCGCGGATGGGATACCGCGGGCCATGTTTCGCATGATTGCGGATGCCGGGCACTTGACCCCGTACGACGACCCCGCCGGCGTCGCCGCCCAACTGGACGATTTCTACCAGCGCGTGCTCAACACGAAGGAGGTCGGGAGATGACGACGAGCGAACTGGAGAGGCTTATCCGCGAGGCGTACCTGGACCCGGAGTTGAAGGCGCGGCTGGTCTGGTTCCCGGATGCCGTGCTCGGACGCTACGGCCTCAGCGCCGACGAATGCCAGCTGGTGAAAGACAGGAACGTCAACGCGATGGGGCTCCGCGGGGAACTGCTGGACCAGGCCCGGGAGCTGTTCGATCTCTCAGGCCCATAGGCGGCTCATTTCCCAGGAGCCGTTCCACTAACCGTCGTGGAGGACACAAGACATGCCCAGGGATTCTTCGAAGGCTGAGGACGTTGTGGCCCGCATGCGGAGCCGCCGGGGGTTCTCGGTTGAGTCGTTGGAGATGGCGGCGAACCTCGACCCGGAGTTCATGGCTATCTACGACGCCTTCAGCGATGCGGCCCGCGGCTACTCGCGGCCCACCTCGCTCCCGCCGAAGACCCGTGAGCTGGTCCTGGTGGCCATGCTCGCGAGCCTCGGGAACGAGGAGGGCACCCGCGTCCACATCGCTGCGGCGCTCAAGGCTGCAGCAACCCAGGATGAGATCCTCGACGTCCTCAAGCTCTGCTGTCTCACGGCGGGGGCTCCCGCCTTCCTCATGGGCTGCCGCGCCCTGCATGCGCACCTCACGGAAGGCCCGGAGGTCCGCGTCTCGCCATGACCAAACGGTTCGCATCTCCCGACGAAGCGATCCACGACGTCTTCGGCGGCGCCCGGATCATGTTCGGTGGCTTCGTCGCCGCGGGGAGCCCCGCGACGCTGGTCGCGGCCCTCGTGCGAAGAGGGACGCAAGGCATCGTCGCCATCGCGAACAACATCGGCATCGGCGATAACCTGGATGACCTGTGCGAACGAAAGCAACTCTCGCGGATGATCGCCTCCTTCGCAATCCGCGCGTCGTCGGCGCGCGAAAGCAGGTTCGAGCGCCTGTACCGGGCGGGCGAGGTAGAGCTGGAGTTGGTGCCCCAGGGGACCCTCGCTGAACGCATTCGGGCGGGTGGAGCGGGCATCGGGGGGTTCTTCACACCGACAGGGATAGGCACGGTGGCCGCCGAAGGGAAAGAGACGGCACTGATTGATGGCAAGTTGCACGTTCTTGAGTACCCGTTGCGAGCCGACTTTGCGTTCATCTGCGCTCACCAGGCCGACGAGGCCGGGAATCTCGTGTACCGCGGCACAAGCAGGAACTTCAACGCGCTCATGGCCACTGCGGCCGACGTCGTGATCGCGGAGGTACAGGAGATCGTGCCTGTGGGGGCGATCGACCCTGAACATGTCGTCACGCCCGGGATCTTCGTGGACCGCCTGGTTCTCAGCGGGGAACGCCATGTCAGCTGGTATTAGCCGGGAGCTCATCGCCCTTCGTGTCGCACGTGAACTGAGGCCAGGGCAGACCGTGAACCTGGGCATCGGCCTGCCCACCCTGGTTGCGCAGTTTGTGGAAGTCGGCTCGGGCATCGTCCTTCATGGCGAGAACGGCCTCCTCGGCTACCGCCCGGCCCCGGGCTCCGCGGAAGACTTCGACCCGGACTTCATCAATGCCGGCGGTGAACCGATCGCCCTGGTGCCCGGGTCGTGCTTCTTCGACAGCGCTCTGTCGTTTGCGATCGTGCGCGGTGGGCACCTTGACGTGGCGGTACTCGGAGGGCTCCAGGTGTCGGAGCGCGGAGACCTGGCGAACTGGTGCGTGCCCGAGCGCGGCGGCGGCAGTATCGGTGGCGCGATGGACATCGCGACGGGCGCCCGGCGCCTGATCGTAGCGATGGAGCACCAGACGCGAGATGGTCAGCCGAGGATCGTACGGGAGTGCGACTACCCGCTCACCGCATCATCGTGCGTTGACCTCATCGTGACGGACCTCGCGGTGATCGAGGTCACCGGTCGTGGGCTGCTGCTCACCGAAGTGGCTCCGGGCGTCACGGTGTCCGAGGTGATCCAAGCCACAGGCGCCCCCCTCGCTGTGAGCAGACAGGTGAAAGGGATGGATCTTTGAGCAACGAACGTGAACGCGCCCGCGAACTGCGCCTGAAGTACGACGACGCCGTGCTTCAGGAGGGGAAGGAGCTCGCCGGACCCTTCATGACCGTCTCCGGCAAGGAGATCAACCGCCTCTACGACCCCACGGATGTCGCCGGCCTCGACTACGAACGCGACATCAACCTCCCCGGCGAGTACCCCTTCACGCGCGGCGTCCACCGCACCGGCTACCGCGGGAAGCCCTGGACCATCCGGATGTTCAGCGGTTTCGGCTCCGTGGAAGAGACGAACCAGCGCTACAAGGACCTGCTCGCGGCGGGCAACAACGGCCTTTCCATCGCCTTCGACATGCCCACCCTGATGGGTTACGACCACGACGAGCCCTGGGCGGAAGGCGAATTCGGGAGCTGCGGCGTCGCCGTCGACTCCCTTGCCGACATGGAGATCCTGCTTTCGGACCTCCCCCTCGACCGGATCACGACCTCGATGACCATCAACAGCCCCGCGCCCGTGGTCTGGGCACTCTTCATCGCCGCGGCGGAGAAGCGCGGGATCTCGCGGGAGAAGCTGGCGGGCACGCTCCAGAACGACATCCTCAAGGAATACATCGCCCAGAACGAGTACATCTACGACCCCGCGCGCTCCATGCGCCTGGTGACGGACACGATCGAGTTCGCCACCAACGAGATGCCGCTCTGGAACGCCGTCAGCGTCAGCGGCTATCAC
>JACRBT010000001.1 GCA_016234445.1 Chloroflexota bacterium
CCCCCCGCGGTCCCCCCCGCCCCGCCCTTTCTGTTCCAGTTCGCGCAGTTCGCGCCCGGCGCCCGGGAACTCCTGCTAACCGCGGTCGGCGGCGGGGCGGTCGTCGGAGGCGACGAGGGCGAACGACGGGAGGTCACGCGAGCGGCTGTTCCAGCGCTGCGTGGCCGGGGTCGCGGCGGCTTCGGTGGCGGCGCTGATGGCCTCGGAGACGGCGCGGGGCTCGGATGCCCGGAGCGGTGCCGGCCGTTCGGCGGCGCCAGCAGCGATGGTCTCCACGGTCCCCATGATGCTGGCGCCTTCTTCAACGACGAGGACAGCGGTCTTGATCGTGCCGTTGACGACGGCGCTGGCGGCGAGGACGAGCTTGCCGCTGCAGACGATGTCACCTTCGACCTGGCCCTTGACCCACGCGTCACGCGCCTGGATACGGGCGCGGGCGGTGGCTTCGCGTTCGATGGTGAGGCGGCCGCGGCAGATGACTTCGCCGCTCACGGAGCCCTCAACACGAAGGTCCTTGTCGGTTTCGAAGCGTCCGTCGAAGGACGAGTGGGCGTCGATCGTGCTTTCCGGGCGGGCGGCAGGAGCTTCCGCGGCTGGCTCGCGGCGGCGTGGCTGGGCGTCGGCGGCGGGACGGTCGAGGAGACCGGCTTCGGGGGCGTCGAGGGGCTGGTACTCCTCCTCGGCGGCGTTGAATTGGCCCTCGCGGGGGGACTTCTTGATCTGCATTCGGATCCTCCATGCGTTGGTTGCCTGGGGGCGTGGGGCCGGCGAAAAGCGGCCCTCCCCGGCACCATAGATGCGAGGAAGGCTCGTGTCCACCCCTCGTTAACCTTTGTTTCCTTCCTGCGTTTGCCTAACTTAAGCAAGAAAGAACCTTTATGACACCACCAGGTTGAGCAGCTTCCCGGGGACGTAAATGAACCGCCGGATCTCCTTGCCCTGGAGCCATTCCTGGACCCGGGGCGAGGCGAGCGCAGCCTCGCGGGCGTCAGCCTCGGTCGCTTCCGCGGGGAGCAGGAGGCGGTCCCGGACCTTGCCGTTGACCTGGAGCACCACTTCAACCTGCTCGTCGCGGGCGAGGGCGGGGTCGAAGCTCGGCCAGGGGGCGACGTGGACGCTGTAGCGATTCCCGGCGCGGGCCCAGAGCTCCTCCGCGATGTGCGGCGCGAGGGGCGCCATCATCAGGATGGTTGCGTCGAGCGCCTCCTTCCAGGCCCCGCGGTCGACCGCGCCGGCGTCGCGCGCCCGCTGCATGAGCGAGCTGTGCTCCATGAGCCGGGAGATGAGCGTGTTGAAGCGGAACTGCTCGGCGTCTTCGCTCACTTCGCGGATGGTCTTGTGGGTCGCGCGGCGAAGGTCGCGGGCGCCCTCGGAGTCGGGTGCCGTCACGAAGGAGACGTGGTCGGTCACGAGCGACCATGCCCGGTGGAGCCAGCGGACGATGCCGGCCATGCCCGTGGGGTTGTAGGGGCCGCCCTGGTCCCAGGGGCCGACGAACATCAACTGGCAGCGAAAGGCGTCGGCGCCGTGCTTCGCGACTTCGCCATCGGGCGCGACGACGTTGCCGCGGCTCTTGGACATCTTCTGGCCGTCGGGGCCAAGGAGGGTGCCCTGGTTGAAGAGCCGGAGCATCGGTTCGTCGCCTTCGACCAGGCCCATGTCGCGCGCGGCCTTCCAGAAGAAGCGGGTGTATAGCAGGTGCATGACTGCGTGGTCCGCGCCGCCGCTGTACTGGTCGACCGGGAGCCACTTGTGGGCAAGAGCCTGGGAGAACGGCCGTTCCGGGTTGTGGGGGTCGACGTAGCGCATCTGGTACCAGCTCGAGCACATGAAGGTGTCGAGGGTGTCGGTTTCGCGGCGCGCGGGCCCGCCGTCGATCGGGCATGGGACGTTCACCCACTCGTCGATGAGCGTGAGCGGTGACTGGCCCGTCGGTTCGAAAGTGACGTTTTCCGGCAGGCGGACAGGGAGGTCTGATTCTGGCACGGGGACAATCGCGTGTTCGGGGCAGTGGATCATCGGGATTGGGGCGCCCCAGTAGCGCTGGCGGGAGATGAGCCAGTCGCGGACGCGGTAGTTGACGGTGCCTTCGCCGATGCCGTTCGCCTCCGCGTGAGCAGTGACGCGCGCTTTCGCCTCGGCCGCGGGGGTGCCGTCGAAAGGTCCGGAGTTGACCATCGCCAGGCCGTCGCTGAAGGCCGCGGCGAGGGGCCGGGTGATGTCGACGTCCGGGTGGGTGAAGACCGGGATCGCGTCGAGGGCGTACTTCGTCGCGAACTCGAAGTCACGCTGGTCGTGGGCGGGGACGGCCATGATGGCGCCGGTTCCGTAGGTCACGAGCACGTAGTCCGCGATCCAGATGGGCACACGGGCGCCGTTGAAGGGGTTGGTCGCATAGCCGCCGGTGAAGACGCCCGTCTTCTCCTTCTCCGTGGACATGCGCTCGATCTCGGTCTGGCGGCTGGCCGCTTCGCGATAGGCGTCGACGGCGTCGCGCTGGCCGGGAGTGGTGATGCGGTCGACGAGCGCGTGTTCTGGCGCGATGACCATGAAGGTCGCGCCGTAGACCGTGTCGGGACGGGTCGTGAACACGGCGAGTTGCTCGACCGCCCCGTCGACTTCGACCGGGAACCGGAGGAGCGCGCCTTCGGAGCGGCCGATCCAGTTCGTCTGCATCGCGCGGATGCGTTCCGGCCACTCGATGCCCTTGAACTCGAGGAGCTCGTCGGCATAGGCGGTGAGCCGGAAGAACCACTGCGTGAGGAATCGGCGCTCGACGACGTCATCGGAGCGTTCGCAGCGGCCGCCCACGACCTGTTCGTTGGCGAGGACGGTCTGGCAGCCGGGGCACCAGTTGGCCGCGGCGGCGGCGCGGTAGGCGAGGCCCCTGTTGTAGAGCTGGAGGAACCACCACTGGGTCCACTTGTAGTAGTCGGGGTCGGAGGTCACGACTTCGCGGTCCCAGTCGAAGCTGGAGCCCATCATCTTGAACTGGCGGCGGAAGTTCTCGATGTTCGTCTTCGTCCAGGCGGCCGGGTCGGCGCCGTGCTTGATGGCGGCGTTTTCAGCTGGGAGCCCGAAGGCGTCGAAGCCCATGGGGTAGAGGACGTTGTAGCCCTGCATCCGCATGTAGCGGGCGTGGGCGTCGGCGCCCGAGTAGTGGTACCAGTGGCCGGTGTGGAGGTCGCCAGAGGGGTAGGGGAACATGGCGAGCTCGTACCACTTCGGGCGAGGGTCGTCGTCGGGCGCGCGGTAGAGCTTGTCGGCCTCCCAACGGGCTTGCCACTTGGGTTCGATGGCGTGGGGGTCGTAGCGATCGGCCACGATCATTCACCTCATGATCTGGAAAGTGTGGAGAGACAGCCCCGTGGGTGGGGGCGTGCGACCGGGGCGCCCCGCCGGCTACGCGCCGCGGGGCGGCATAAGGGCGAGCAACTGGTCCGGCGGCAGCGCGCGACAACAGCGCCCGCTGGGGCCAGCTACGGGCAACAACGGCAGGCGCTCGACGTGCATGGGACGATAGTAGTGGCTGACCGCGCGGGCGTCACCCCGGATCGTCGGCGGGATCCCCTGCCTCATCGCCACGAATTCCGGTCTCCCTCGCCCCACCCCGGGAACCGCTGCCCAGGCGAAACAGCCAGTCGGAGACCGGCTCGAGTTCGAGAAGGGCGACCGCCGTGGCGGCGGCGAGGACGGCGGTGAGCCAGAGGTCGTTCGCCACCAGGAGACCCAGGCCTGCCACGAACCACATCGTGGCGGCCGTGGTGGCCCCGATGACGTTGCCGCCGCGCTGCATCATCACGCCGGCCCCCAGAAATCCGATGCCCTGGACGACGCCGGCAGCGATGCGCGAGTCGCCCGCGACTTGGCTCACTTCGCCAAAGAGGGCGGCCCCCACGCAGACGAGCGCGCTCGTGCGGAAGCCCGCGTCGTGGGCGCGGTATTCGCGCTCGGCGCCGACGAGCCCGCCAAGGGCCAGGGCAAGGAGCAGGCGGAGGTAGATGTCGACCTGGTCGGCGTTACTCATTGCTGTGCTCGTAGTGCGCCACAAAGAGCGTTTCGAAGTCGCGGTCAGCGGAGCACACGCGGCAGGTGAGGTACCAGATCCAGAGATGGTCTGGGGGCCGGCCGTACTTTTCGCGGGCGGCGTCGCGGGTCTCATCGAGCCGGGCCTGCATCTTGCCCCAGGGGGCTGAGAGGAGCCGCGTGTAGACGATGCCGCCGGGGCGTTCGACGCCCTTTGCGCCGGCGGGCGCGCCTTCGACTTCCAGCATCAGGGTGCGGCGGAAGCGGCCGGGCCCGAGAAGCAGCATCGCGTCCTCGGGGACGGTGGCGCCGAGCCTGGCCGCCGCCCCGGCAAGCTCGGCGCGAGTGGAGCCGAACCCCATGGGTACGCCGAGGACCGCGGTCGTGGAGGTCTTGAGGAAGGCGATGTCGCTCCAGTCGCTTTCGACGCCATCCCAGTCGGCGGGGTCGAGCACGGGGCAGTCGCAGGCGGCGCCGTCCGCGGGCGCATCGGGCGCCACTTCGGCCGCCTCACGGGAGGCCGGGAGTGAGTCGGGCACGGCCCGGCGGCGCGGCCCCCCTTCCTGCGGCGAAACGGGCACTCGTTTTCGTTCAGTCATTGGCGGAAGGATACCAGAATGGCCACCGGCTACCCTTCGAGGGCGAACCAGGCGGCGCCCAGCGGCGGCAGCGTGGCCTCCCCTGCCAGCGGCGGGGCGATCGCGGGGTGCGACGACTCCAGGACCCGCCACTGGCCCGGGGGCAGGGGAAGAGCCGCCGGCGCAAGCCCGGTGTTGACCGCGACCACCACCGGGCGGGCGCCCTGGGCTTCGCGGACGAAGGCGAAGACATCGTTTGTGGCAGCGAGTTCGTGGTAGGCGCCGGAGTGGAGGGATTGTTCGCCCCTTCGGAGCCGGAGCGCGCGGCGGTAAAGCGAGAGCAGGCTGCCGGGATCCGCGGATTGGGCGGCGACGTTGATCTCGGCCTGGCCGAAGGGTAGCCACGGTTCACCGGAGGAAAACCCGCGACCCGGGGAAGCGTCCCACTGCATCGGCGTGCGGGCGGGATCTCTCCCGAAGGAGTAGAAGCGGGCCGGGTCCTGGAGGCGATCCTCGGGGACGTCTACGTCGAGCATCCCGAGTTCCTCGCCGTAGTAGACGAAGGGGGTGCCGCGAAGGCCAAGCAGAAGGAGAGCTGCGGCGCGGGCGCGGGCGGGGCCGTTGCCGTCACCGTTGTGGCGGCTGGCGAAGCGCGGGCGGTCGTGGTTGCTGAAGGCGTAGCAGGGCTGGGCGCCGGGCGGCATAGCCTCTTCGGCGTGGCGCGCGATGAGCGCCAGGATCGGCGCTTCCCAGGGGGTGACAACCGGTTCCCGCTGGTTGATGTAGTGGAAGTTGAAGGCCAGGTGGAGGCCGTCCAGCCGCTCGTTTCCGTAGTAGGCGGCGATGTGGACGGAGTTGCCCATGACTTCGCCGACGGCCATGCGGCCCGGGTATTCGTCCAGGACCTTGCGGATGCCCTTCACGGCCCCGTAGACGTCGGGGTAGTTGACGTTGTTCACCCAGCGCTGGCGCCAGAGTTCCGGGTCGCCAGGTTTCCAGTCAGGGTTGTCCGGGTTGTCGAGCAGTTCCGGGTGCTTGAGGACCATGTGCATGACGTCGATCCGGAAGCCGTCGACGCCGCGGTCCATCCAGTAGCGGAGGACGTTGTGCATCGCCTCGACGACCTCGGGATTCCGCCAGTTCAGGTCCGGCTGTTCGACGAGAAAGGAGTGGAGGTAGTACTGGCCGCTGGCCTGGTCGAGCTCCCAGGCGGAGCCGCCGAAGACGCCGCGCCAGTTGTTCGGGGGCGAGCCGTCTGGTTTCGGGTCGCGCCAGACGTACCAGTCGCGCTTCGGGGACTGCCGGGAGCTTCTCGACTCCACGAACCATGGGTGCTGGTCGGAGCTGTGGTTGGGGACGAAGTCCAGGAGGACGCGGATGTCGCGGCGGTGGCACTCCTCGACGAGGCGATCCATGGTCGCCAGCGTCCCGAAGTCAGGGTGGACGTCGCGGTAGTCGGAGACGTCGTAGCCGAAGTCCTTCATCGGCGAGGGGAACGTGGGCGAGAGCCAGATCGCGTCGATGCCGAGCGAAGCCGGCGTCCCGTCGTTGAGGTAGTCGAGGCGATCGATGATCCCCTGGAGATCGCCGATGCCGTCGCCGTTCGAGTCCTGGAAGCTGCGTGGGTAGACCTGGTAGATGACGGCGCGCCGCCACCAGTCGCCGTCGCCGGGGCTTGCCATCGGCTACTGCTGGACGGCGCGGTCGACTTCGGCGAGGAGGCCGGGCTGCTCGTCGAAGGTCGCGCGGGAGATGACGAGGACGGGGGTGCTGATCCGGCCGTGCTCGGCGTGGAGGGCTTCGATCCAGAGGCGGCCGACGACACGAGCGAGGTTCTTGCGGAACTCCGGGGTGTCGTCCTGGCCGTAGCGGGAGGCGAGGAAGGCGGCGGCCGCGTCGTTGACCATCACGGCGACCTCGCGGGAGGCGTCGTTCGGGACGTGGACGAGGAAGTTTGCCTGGGTCATGCCCCAGAGTTCGGTGCCGACGCCGCCGCCCTCGTATTGGACCTGGAGGGCTGGTTCAGACGAGGTGGTCATGACTGTTCCTCCTGCGGCATGGCGATCTTGAGGGTCTCGGCGAGGGTGCCGAGGAGTTGCTTGCGGGCCTGGACGCGGGTCTGAAGGCCCCAGATGTTGATAAACCCGACGGCGGCCGTCTGGTCGTAGGTGTCGCCGCGATCGTAGGTCGCGAGGGAGCGGTCGTAGAGCGACTCTTCGGCCTTGCGCCCGACGACGGTGGCCTGGCCGCGGTGGAGCCGGACGCGGATGGTGCCGGAAACGTGGCGCTGGGTGCTGGCGATGTAGGCGGCGATGTCCTGGTGGTGGGCGCTGAACCAGAGGCCGTTGTAGATGAGCTCCGCGTACTCGGTGGCGACAGTCTTCTTGAGCTTGATTTGCTGCTTCGAAAGGGTCATCCCCTCGAGGGCGCGGTGGGCGGTGTGGAGGATGATCGCGGCGGGGGCTTCGTAGATCTCGCGGCTCTTGATCCCGACCAGGCGGTCCTCGATGTGGTCGAGGCGGCCGACGCCGTGGGTGCCGCCGAGGTCGTTGAGGTATTCGACCAGGGGCACGGGGCCAATCTCCTCGCCGTTGAGGGTGACGGGCATGCCGTGCTCGTAGCCGATTTCGACGTAGGCCGGGGTGCCGGGGGCGTCTTCGGCCGAGCGGGTCCACTCGTAGGCTTCGGGCGGGGGTTCCTGCCAGGGGTCTTCGAGGACGCCGGCCTCGGCGCTGCGGCCCCAGAGGTTCTCGTCGATGCTGAACGGCCCCTTCGCGCCCCAGGGGATGTCGATCCCGTGCTTGTTGAGGTACTCGATCTGGGTTTCGCGGGCCATCGCGTTCTCGCGAGTGGGCGCGACGATCTTGAGGGTGGGGTCGAGGGTCATGACCCCGATGTCGAAGCGGACCTGGTCGTTGCCCTTGCCGGTGCAGCCGTGGGCGACGGCGCTGGCGCCTTGCTCGTGGGCGACGTCGACCAGGAGCTTGGCCATGAGCGGGCGGGCCAGGGCGGTCGCGAGCGGGTACGCGTCCTGGTAGACGGCGCCGGCGGCAAGCGCGGGGAAGGCAAAGTAGCGGATGAAGTCCTCTTTGGCGTCGATGACGCGGACCTTGAGAGCGCCGGCGGCCATCCCGCGGGATTCGACGACGGGCTGCTCACGGCTCTTGCCGACGTCGATGTTCAGGGCGATGACGTCGTAGCCCTGTTCAACGTTGAGCCATTTGATGGCGGTGGTGGTATCGAGGCCACCGGAGTAGGCGAGGACGAGCTTGGGCACGAAGCGTTTCCTGGCGCGGGATTGGTACATGGAGAGTATCGCCCCCGCGCGCAGGAGGGAATTCCGAGTACCGAGGACCGAGGACCGAGTACCGGGTCCCGAGTGGCGAGAGAGCTAGATGCCCTGCGATTTGGCGCGGTTGGTGCCGTAGAGCCAGGCCGCGATGGCGGACAGGCCCAGGAGCACCGCCATGGCGATGACGATCGATGCTGTGAGGGCGTCATCGAGCTTCCCGGCGAGGGCGAAGGGGAGGAAGGCGAGCCCAGCGGCGAGGGCGGCGATGGAGCCGAGGAGCATGACCGCCCCGCCGGCGCGGTGGGTGGCGTCCCAGCGTTCGTCGGAGGACATCGTGTACGGCGTCCGGATGCCGGCCCAGCCGTTGCGCGGGAGCTTGCCGACGAGTCCGAGCCAGCCGACGAGGGTCACGGCGGCGGCGCCCAGGGTCACAACGAGGAGGGCCCACTCCATCAGCGGGCCACGGGCGGCAGGCCGGCGGTGGGGTCGGCGAAGGCGCCCCGGAGGCTGTGTTCGTCGCGGATGGCGCCGTCGGCGAGCCCCTGGCGGAGGAGTTCGTGGGCGCGGACCACGGCGGGGTCGTCGCGGCCCTCGAACGAGGCGACCTCCTTCGGGCGGGCGTTGACGCGGAAGTCGAAGACGTCGGGGCGGGTGTAGTGGCCGGCGTGGTCGGCGATCATCTTCTGGAACATGACGGTCCCGAGGTTGGCCGTGGCGGTGAGGATGACCTCTTCGTTGAGCACGGGGCCGGCGAGATAGTCCCCGTTGGGGCCGATGATCCCGGAGCAGCCGTCGCAGGGGAGGATGATGTTGCGGCTGTGGCCGTCGATCTCGAGGGCGAGTTCGCGGAGGTCGGGCGGCAGGTCCTCCATGCGGAGGAGGCCGCCGGTCATGACGACGTAGGCGGCGCTCTGCATGGCAAAGGCGCGGGAGAGGACCTCCTGGCGGGTGAAGGTGCCGCCCGGCCAGGCCCCGGCGTGGACCTGGAGTCCCTGGGAGATGAGCGAGTAGCCCGGGAGGACCATCTGGTGCTCCCAGCAGTTGAGGCCGCCCAGGCGCCCGTAGGGGCGGTCGTAGAGCCGTAGCGAGCTGCCGTCGCCTTCGCCCCAGACGGTGCGTTCGTACATGGTCGGCTTGAGTTTGCGGTGCTTGCCGAGGAGGACGCCTTCACGGCCGATGAAGAGCAGGGTGCAGTAGATGGAGCCGCCGGTGGTGCTGTCGCGCTCGGCCACGCCGATGACGACATCGGTGCCGGCCCGCTTCGCGGCGGCGCAGAGGGCGTCCGTTGCGGGCGAGGGGACTTCCACGCCGTTGAGGACGAAGCGCCGGAGGAGGTCGCCGAAGGCGGGGTGATTCGGCCAGGCGGCGAAGGAGGCATAGCCCGAGACCCAGGTCTCCCCGAAGACGGCAAGGTCGGACCCCCTGGCGGCGGCGTCGTCGATCAGGCGGCAGGCCTTCTCGATGCTCGCGTCGCGGTCGAGGTAGACGGGTGCGGCCTGCACGGCCGCGAGGGTGAAGTCGCGGAATTCGTCGCCCATGGCGGACCCTCCGGGGGTGAGTGGGGACATCGTACTACCGGCGGCAAGCCGCGGCGGCGCCTTACGAGCCGTGTTTCGTCACGGCCATGATCGCCTCTTCGAGGATGTCGCAGGCGCGGTCGATTTCACCGTCGGCGACGATGAGGGGAGGCATCAGGCGGACCGCGTTCGGGCGCACGTTGTTCGCGAGGAGGCCACGCTCGCGGCAGGCGGCGACCACGTCGGCCGAGATGTCGCGCGAAAGGCCCACCGCGATCAGGAGGCCGCGGCCGCGGACCTCGGTGACGACGGGGAGGCGGTCTTCCATCGAGCGGAGGCGGGTCATCAGCCGATCGGAAGCGCGGGCGGCGGCTTCGGCGAGCTCGTTGTCGATGATGTAGCGCATGGTGGCGAGACCGACGGCGGTCGCCAGGGGGTTGGCGCCGAACGTGGTGCCGTGGTCCCCGGGGACGAGGTGGGCGGCGATGGCTTCGCGGGCGAGGACGGCGCCGATGGGGACGCCGCCGGCGAGGCCCTTTGCCAGCGCCATGATGTCGGGTTCGACGCCCTCCTGTTCGTACGCCCAGAGGCTGCCGGTGCGGCCGACGCCGGTCTGGATCTCGTCGAAGATGAGGAGGAGGTGGCGCTCGTCGCACCACTCGCGGAGGCCCTGGAGATAGCCGGGCGCGGGCATGTTGACGCCGCCCTCTCCCTGGATCGGTTCGACGAGGATCGCGACGGTGAGGGGCGTGGTCGCGTCCTTGACCGCCTGGAGGTCGTTCCAGGGGACGTGCAAGAAGCCGGGAGCGAGCGGCGCGAAGGGCTCGCGGTAGCGGGCGGTGCCGGTGGCGGCGAGGGCGCCGGTGCTGCGGCCGTGGAATCCGTCCTGCATCGCGATGATCTCGTAGGCGCCGCCGCGGGTGTCGTGGCCCCAGCGGCGGGCGAGTTTGATCGCGCCCTCAATCGCCTCGGTGCCGGAGTTGCAGAAGAAGACGCGGTCCAGGCAGGAGTGCTCCACGAGGAGCTTCGCGAGCTCAATCATCGGCTTCGTGTAGAAGAGGTTCGAGGTGTGGATGAGCTGCTGCGACTGGGCAGCGAGCGCCTCGGCGACCACCGGGTGGGCGTGGCCAAGGGCGTTGACCGCTAGCCCGCCGACGAAGTCGAGGTATTCCTTGCCATCGACGTCCCAAACGCGGGTGCCGGAGCCGTGATCGAGGACGACCGGCTGGCGGCCGTAGTTCTGGAACAGGTACTTATGTTCTTCAGCGATCCAGTCGGTCATGTCACCCTCCATCCAGCCCTTGCGTCCCGGGGAAAGAAGCATGGTAGGGCAGAACTCGTGTCCGCGGTATCGCGAAGGGCGCTCAGCTGAAGGGCGCCGCCGCGAGGAGTTGCTCGTGGGGGCCGGGATCGGCTGCGGCCGGATCGCGCGACCAGGTGGCGTCGTCGAGGCGCCAGGCCTGGCGGCGATCCGCGAGGAGCATCTCAAGGAGCTCGGACAACTGGCGCTGGAGGTCTGGCTGGCGGACCGGCGCAAGGACCTCGATGCGTTCGTCGAGGTTGCGTTTCATCACGTCGGCGCTGCCGATGAAGTACTCCGGGGCGCCGCCGTTTTCGAAGTAGTAGACCCGCGAGTGTTCGAGGAAGCGGCCGATGACGCTCACGACCCGGGCGGTCTGGCTGAGTCCGGGGAGGCCCGGGCGAAGGCGGCAGATGCCCCGGATGATGAGGTCGACCTTCACGCCGGCCTGGCAGGCTTCGTAGAGGAGGCGGGTGAACTCACGGTCCTCGAGGGCGTTCATCTTGAAGATGATCCTTGCGGGACGGCCTGCGTTCGCGTTGGCGATTTCGCGGCGGACGCGGCGCTCCAGTTCCGGCCGGAGGTTCGTGGGCGCGACCAGCAGTTCCTTCGTTTCGAGGACCTCCGAGTAGCCGGTGAGGTAGTTGAAGACGCGGAGCAGGTCGGCGCAGATCGCCGGGTCGGCGGTGAAGAGGCCGAGGTCCGTGTAAAGCCGGGCGGTGCGGGAGTTGTAGTTTCCGGTGCCGACGTGGGCGTACATGGTCACGCCGGTCACTTCCTCCCGGACGACCAGGCAGATCTTGCTGTGGATCTTGAGGTTGGGCTGGCCGTAGGCGACGTGGACCCCGGCGCTTTCCAGTTTGCGGGCCCATTCGATGTTGTTGGCTTCGTCGAAGCGGGCGGTGAGCTCGACCAGGACGGCCGCCTGCTTGCCCCGGCTGGCCGCGTCGATCAGGGCGGCGAGGATGGGCGAGTCGGGCGAGGTGCGATACATCGTCTGCTTGATGGCAAGGACTGCGGGGTCATCGGCGGCTTCGTCGACGAACCGGGCAACGGTTGCGTCGAACGACTCGTAGGGGTGATGGACGAGGATGTCGCGTTCGCGGATGGCGGTGAAGAACGAAGCGTCGTCGGTGACGTTGACGAACGCAGAAGGCACGGCGGGGATGAAGGGCGGGTCGGCGAGGTCGCGGAGGGGGAGCGACGCGACCTGGAAGAGGTCGGCGAGCCCGAGGGGGCCGTCGGAGAAGAAGATGTCGCCTTCCTGGAGTTCGAGCTCTTCGAGGAGCAGCTCGATCCGCGCCGGCGGGAGCGTGCCGGAGATCTCGAGGGAGACGGCCTCGGCGAGGCGGCGGCGGCGGAGTTCGCTTTCGATGAGTTCGAGGAGGTCGCTGGCTTCTTCGCCCGAGCTCCCGGTCTCGGCGCTGCGGATGACGCGCAGGGTGTGCCAGTCGGTCACTTCCATCCCCGGAAAGAGCATGTGGACGTGGGCGGCGATGACGTCTTCGATGGGGACGAAGCGAAGGTCGCCGGCCTCGATGAAGCGCGGCCGGTTCTGGGGGACCTTGATCCGGGCGAAGCGATCCTGCCCTGTCCCGGGATGCCGGACGTTGAGGGCGACCGAGAGGCTGCCGCTGGAGATGAAAGGGAAGGGGTGGGCCGGGTCGACGACGAGGGGGGTGAGCACCGGGAAGATCGCCTGTTCGAAGTAGGCCGTGATCCGGGCGCGGGTGGGCTCGTCGAGTCCGGTGAAGGGGACGATGGAGATGCCGTGGGCGGCGAGCGCGGGGCGGAGTTCGTCGCGCCAGCGGGCACCGGCGGCCCGCCGCTGGGCCCCGCAGCGGGCGACGACGAGGTCGAGTTGCTCGGCGACCGTGCGGCCGTCGACGGTGCGCATGCGGGGGTCGGCGCGATGGACGCGCTTGAGCCAGCCGACGCGCTTGCCATAGAACTCGTCGAGGTTGCTCGCGGTGATCGCGAGGAACTTCACCCGTTCGAGGAGGCGGTTGCGGGGGTCGCTGGCTTCGGCAAGCACGCGTTCGTTGAATTCGAGCCAGCTGAGTTCACGGTTGAGGTAGAGCGCGGGGTCGTCGAGGTCCCATGCGGGCGCGGTTGGCAGGCGCGGAGAGGGCGCGGCCGCTCCTTCGGAAGCAACCGGTCCGGTCTCGGCAACGGCGGGCGTCGCTTCGTCCATCACCGACAGCATACGCGGCCGGGGCAAGGGTTTGGCATGAGGTGGTTCACGGATTCCAGGCCCGGGCGCGCGCCTTTTCAGGCGATGGAGAGACTCGACCCGATGAAGCGCAGCCCAAGCCTCTCGGTCACGCGCCGGGAGGACACGTTGGCCCGGGAATGGCTGTAGAACAGGGTGCGCCCCCGGAGCGCCGGGAGGGAGGCCCAGCCTGCGGTCGCCGCTGCTGCGAACCCGCGGCCCCGAAACGCCGAAACCGTCGCCACGCCCGTCTCGGCGGCGAGCGGGCCGAGCCGGGCGGCGAAGGCGATGGATGCAACCTCGCCGCCGTCGAGAGCGACGCACCAGGGCGGCCAGAACTCGCCGGCGTCCGCGAAGCCCATCTCCACCAGAGCCGGCGGCATCCCCTCGTCGTTGAGACGCGTGAGCAGCCGCTCGCCCTCCGGCGTACCGGAAGCGACAAGCGGCGCGGGGTGTTCGAAGTCGAGCCGGGCGGGGAAGTTCCAGATCAGCCCCGGCTCCACCCGCTCCACCGGCGCTTCGGCCGCGAGGAGACGCTGGTAGTCGCTGAGATGGACGGGTGTGGCGTCCGGGCCGTGGAAGGCGGGTTCGGCGGCCGCGAGTTCCTCGATCGCCCTCGCCGTCAGGTCACCAACGTCGCTTCGCAGGCGGAGGACGTTCCCCGAGGCGCTCCCCGCCATGTAGAGCCGAGGCCCCGGCGACCGTTCCGGGGAGTTGACCCGCGCGATCCGCCCGGATTCGGTCAGCACGAAGCAGGTGGCAACGTCGACTTCGAGGAGGTCGCGGTCGTCCGTCACTCGGGGAGGAAGCTGGTGCCTTCATTGGCGGCGCGGGCGAGACTGCCGGCGGAGCGGCCGTCGATGATCTGGGCGGGGACGCCGAGGGCCACCGCCGCGAGGCAGGCCTCGACCTTCGGGACCATCCCGCCGCTGATGACGCCACTTGCGATGAGGGCACGGGCGCCCGCCGGGGTGAGGCTGGGGATGACCTTGCCACCCTCACCCCGGACGCCTTCGACGTCGGTAAGGAAGACGAGACGGCGGGCCCCGACGGCGGCGGCGACCTCGCCCGCGATGGTGTCGGCGTTGACGTTGACGAGCTGGTCGGCGGGGTCGCCGGGGACGCAGCCGATGGAGCTGATGACGGGAATGAGGCCGGCCTCGCGGAGGGCGACGACGGGCGCGGCGTTCACGCGGACGGGCTCGCCGACGAAGCCGAGGTCAGGGCCCGAAAGGCGGCATTCGAGGAGGCGGGCATCGGCGCCGCTCAGGCCCACGGCGGGCGCGCCGGCGGCGTTGATCGCGGCGACGATCCGCTTGTTCACGAGGCCCGCAAAGACGGCGACGACCACCGGCAGCACCTTCTCGTCGGTGACGCGGAGGCCGCGCTCGAAGCGGGAGGGGATGCCCATCGCTTCGAGCCAGCGGCTGGCCTCGGCGCCGCCGCCGTGGACGACGACGGGGATGTCGCCGGCACGGGCCATGGCGGCGACGTCGGCGAAGGTGGTGTCGGTGGAACCGAGTGTGCTCCCGCCGATCTTGATGACGAGCGGGGCGTTCACGTCGTGTAGTCCGCGTTCAGGTGGACGTACTCCGGGGTGAGGTCGCAGCCCCAGGCGGTGGCCGTGCCCGGGCCGTTCCCCAGCGAAACAGCGATGGGGACGAGTTCGGCCCTCATCGCGGCGGAGACGGCGGCGGGGTCGAAATCGGTGGGCCGGGAGCGCTCGAAGACGCGGGCGCCGCAGAGGTCAATGGTCACGTCTGCCTCGTCGAAGGCGGCGCCGGAGCGGCCGATGACGGCGCTGATTCGCCCCCAGTTGGGGTCGGCGCCGTGGACCGCGCTCTTGAGCAGGTAGGAGGTCGTGAGGAGACGGGCGAGGTTGCGTGCTTCGGCCTCACTGGCGGCCCCCGTGACCGTCGCTTCCATCATGCGGGTGGAGCCTTCGCCGTCCCGGGCGATCTCGCGGGCGAGGTGGGTGCACATCGCCTGGAGGGCAGCGCGAAACTCAGCGGCCAGGGGCGACTTCGCGTCGAGGGCGCCGGGCTGGCCGGCGGGGTCGCGGGCGAAGAGGAGGACGGTGTCGCTGGGGCTGGTGTCGGTGTCGATCGCCACCATGTTGAAGGAGCGGTCCACGGCGGCGCGCAGTTCGGCCCGGAGGAAGCCCGGTTCGACGGGCGCGTCGGTGGTGAGGTAGGCGAGCATCGTCGCCATGTTCGGGTGGATCATGGCGGCGCCCTTGCAGCAGCCGCCGAGGGTGTAGGGGCCGAAGCGGACGGCGCCGTGCTTGGGGCGCGTGTCCGTCGTCATGATGGCTCGGCTGAAGACGGAGCCGCCGTCGTGGGCGAGGCTGATCGCGCTGACCCCGGCAGCGATCTTGTCCATCGGGAGGTACTGGCCGATGACGCCGGTGCTCCCGACAAGGACCTCGGTCGAGGCGATGCCAAGCTTTGCGGCGACGAGGGCGGCCATCTCGCGGGCGTCGGCCATGCCTCGCTCACCGGTGCTGGAGTTGGCGCAGCCGGAATTGACGACGACGGCGCGCGCGCGGGCATCGGCGAGGTGCTCGACGTTGACCTCGACGGCGGCGGAGCGGAAGCGGTTCTGGGTGAAGGTGGCGGCGACGACGCAGGGGAAGTCGGCGGCGAGGATGCCGAGGTCGAGCTTGCCTTCGCCGGCGGTCTTGATCCCGGCGAAGGTGCCGCCCGCACGGAAGCCGGGGGCGGTGGTGACGTTGCCGGCGGGGTCGAGCTTCGGGGTCACGGGTAGACCGCCGGGAGATCGAGGCCGGCGGTCTGGTCGAGGCCGAGCATCAGGTTCATGTTCTCGATGGCCTGGCCGGCGGCGCCTTTCACCAGGTTGTCGAGGACGCCGATGGCCACGAGCATGCCGTTGCGGCGGTCGACTTCCGGGGAGACGAGGCACATGTTGTTGCCGAGGGTGTGCTTCGTGTGGGGCGGCGTGACCGAAACCGCCGTGAAGGGGGCGTCGTTGTAGAACTCGCGGTAGATCGCGATGACCTCCTCGCGGCTGACGTCGCGCTTGAGGGGGGCGTAGCAGGTGGCGTGGATCCCGCGCGTCATCGGGACGAGGTGGGGGACGAAGGTGACGCGGGGGGCCGGGGCTTCGCTGAGGGCGGCGAGTTCCTGGGCGATCTCCGGCTGGTGGTTGTGGTTCGCGACCTTGTAGGCGGAGACGTCTTCGTTGACTTCGCTGTAGCCGTAGCTGCCGCGGCTGCCGCGGCCCGCTCCGGAGATGCCCGACTTCGCGTCGACCACGATGGCGGGGCCGGTAAGACCCGCGGCGACCGCGGGGGCAAGCGCGAGGATGGAGGCCGCGGGGTAGCAGCCCGGGTTCGCGACCAGTTTCGCGGAACGGATGCGGTCGCGGTTCAGTTCGGGGAGCCCGTAGACGGCCGCAGCGAGGAGGTCGGGCGCCGGGTGAGGCTGGCCAAACCACTCCTGGAAGGCAGCGGGGTCACGCAAACGGAAGTCAGCGGCGATGTCGACAACAGGGATGCCCCTGCGGACGAAAGGCTCGCAGGCGGCGGCGCTGGCGGCGGTGGGAAGCGCCGAGAAGACGACGTCGACGTCGCTCTCGATCTCCTCCGTGATGAGGAGGTCGTGATAGCAGGCGAGGTGGGGGAAGGCCTCCCCAAGTTTCTGGCCGGCAAGAGAGCGGCCGGTGATCGCGGTCAGCTTCGCGGCGGGATGATTCCAGAGCAGCCTCGCGGCTTCCATGCCGGCAAAGCCGGTGACGTTGATGACACCTACGCGTACGGTCATTCGGGCATTGTCGCGCGGGAGGGGGTAGCAATCCAACGCGATCCGCGGGTTTGGCCACTGTGAGATGGAGCACAGTCCCTGATTTCGCCAGCGCCGGGGCTCGCGTAGGATGGATCTCAATGCTTCGCCGCGACGCCGCTGCCGCCCCCCGCAAAGTGCGCGTTCGCCGCACCCACCCGGGATAAAACGCTCATGCCAGCACTCGACCTCGCATTCATCGGTAGCGGAAACGCCTTCATGCCCGGCGGCCTCTGCTGCAACGGCTTCGTCGTCAACGAACGCTACCTGTTCGAAGCCCCTCCCCAGGCGCTGATGTCCCTCGCCAAGCTGAAGATCGACCCGAACGAGCTCGACGCGGTCGTCCTCAGCCACCACCACGGGGACCACTTCCTCGGCCTGCCGTTCCTGCTGCTCCACTGGCGGTGGAAGGGCCGGACCCGCCCGGTCACGATCGTGGGTCCGAAGAACACCCGGGAACTCGCGAGCCGGATCGCGGAGGACGTCTTCCCCGGCGTCTTCGGCGAAGGCTTTGCGATCAACTGGGTGGAGGCGACGCCGGGCAAGTGCGTCAGGGTCGGCGACCTCACAGTCGAAGGGGTGCTGGTGCAACACGACGACCTGCTGGCCGAGACGCTGGGCTACAAGTCCTGGATCAACGGCCGGAACTTCGGCTACACGGGAGACACAATCCTCTGCGACGCGGTCATGGACCTTGCCCGCACTTCCGAACTCCTCATCAGCGAGTGCGCCTCGCGGGACCTCAAGGTGCCGGTGCACATGAACCTGGTGGACGACATCCCCATCGTCCGCGAGGCGATGGCCCCGGATTCTCAGTTGCTTCTCACCCACATCTCCCCGGACGTGACCGCGAACGGCCTCCCGAACACCTTCGTGGCCGAGGATTTCAAGCGCTACCGGCTGTAGGGTTGGCGCGTTTTCGCTCCTGAGTGTGCGCCGGTAGAATCGGGCACATCGAAGGAGTTTCCATGGCACACGCTCTCCGCAACGCAGGGGCCATCAGCGGCCTCGGGATCACGCCCATGGGGCGCATTTACGGGAAGTCGGCGACCGAGTTCGCGGCCGATGCCGTCCGGGCGGCGATCGCCGACTCCGGGCTGAAGCACGACGACATCGACGGGCTGCTCATCAACGCCGGGATCACCGGCAACATCGGCGGCGGGATAACGCTGGGGCTGCAGAACTACCTGGGCCTGAAGAACCTGCGGCTGCTCAACCACATGAACGCGGCCGGTTCGACGGCGGCCCAGATGGTCCAGTACGCGACCATGGCTATCGCCAACGGGATGGCCCGGCACGTGGTCTGCGTCTTCTCCGACGCGCCGCTGACCGAGGGATCGAAGACGGGCGCGGCGTACGGCGGCGCCGGCAGGATCGCGCCGCGGCCGCGGGGCATGGCCGGCCTCTATGCGGCGGCCGGATACTTCGGGGCAAACACCGGTTACGCGCTCGCGGCCCAGCGCCACATGGCCATGTATGGGACGACGCAGGACCACTTCGGCATCATCGCCGTGGGCCAGCGGCAGTGGGCGACCATGAACCCGATGGCCCAGATGCGCGAGCCCATCACGATGGAGGACTACCACGCCTCACGCTGGGTCATCGAACCGCTCCACCTGCTCGACTGCTGTTTGGTTTCGAACGGCGCGGTCGCGGTCATCGTGAGCAGCGCGGACGAGGCGAAGTCGATGGCCCAGCCGCCGGTGTACATCCGCGGGATGGGGCAGGGACACCCGGGCGACACTGGCCGCGCCGGGAATGACGCAGAGACGGAGACGGGCGCGAAGATCGCCGCGAGAACGGCCTTCGGGATGGCGGGGGTCGGCCCGGAAGATGTCACCCAGTGCCAGCTCTACGACTGCTACACCTACACCGTGCTGGTGACGCTGGAGGACTACGGATTCTGCAAGAAGGGCGAGGGCGGGCCGTTCGTGGAGGACGGCAAGCTCGGTCCCGGGGGGTCGCTGCCGACCAACACGGGCGGCGGCGAACTCTCGGCCTACTACATGTGGGGGATGACCCCGCTGAGCGAAGCGGTCATCCAGGGCCGGGGCCAGGGCGGCGACCGCCAGGCGAAGAACGACGTGATCCTGTGCACAGGCAACGGCGGCACCCTCGCCTACCACGGGGCGCTGATCCTCAGCCCCCACGCGAACTGAGGCCAACGATGACCCAACCTGCACAGGTAACGAAACCCCTGCCGGAAGCGGATGACGCGTCGAAGCCGTTCTGGGACGGCGCCATGGAGGGCCGCCTGGTGATCCTGCGGTGCGCGGACTGCAAGGCCTGGCGGATGCCCTGGCGGCACCACTGCGACCAGTGCCTTTCCGACCGTTCCACATGGGAGCAGGCAAGCGGACGGGGGGTGGTGCGGACCTTCGGGATCATGCACCAGAAGTACCACCCGGCCTTCGAAGTGCCCTACAACGTCACGATCGTCGAACTCGCGGAGGGCCCGAGAATCACCACGAACCTCGTCGGGGTCAGCAACGCCGACATCCGGGTTGGGATGCCGGTGGTGGTTGACTGGGAGCGCCACAGCGACATCACGCTGCCCAAGTTCCGCCCCGCCTGACTCCGCGACAGGGTTTGTCGCGGCCAGGGAGACGTTATGACGAGCTTTCGTCCTTAACACTTGACCGGTGGTTATACTGCGGTCGGCGGGTGAGGGTGTGCACGGCATGGACGGCGACGACGCCTTCGGGCTGGTGCTTTGGACCACGGACATCCCGGCGCTGGCCGGTTTCCTCCAGCAGGCCGGGGGGATGACGCTGCTGGAACAGCACCCTGGCTACGCTTCGCTCCGGGCCGGGGCGACGACCATCGCCCTCCACGCGGACGAAAGCTATCGCGGCCACCCCTGGTACGACGCGCTCCGCCGGGAAGGGGCGGCGCGAGGCATCGGCGCCGAACTCCGGGTGCGTGTGGCTGACGTCGCGACGGCCTACGCGACGGCGCTTCGGCTGGGCGGCCAGGCCGTCCAACCACCCTACGACGACGCCGGGATCCGGGAGTGCCAGGTGATGGGGCCGGACGGCTACCTGGTTTCGCTGTGGGCCGAAGCGGGCGGGTAGCTTCGTTACCTGGCATTGACAAGATGTATTCAAAGGGGCGCGCGAGTGTGATACGGTGGTTGTGAAAGTTCGCACAATCAAGGGAGGCACCGCGAATGTATCACGACTATTCACCCATCTCGACGCTCATGACGCCGGGGGAACCCTCGGACCTGGCGAAGGCCCGGGAACTCCTCGCCCGGGAATCGCGCAAGCCCCGGAAGCATCGGCCGGAGCGTCAGCGCGCCGCCGTCGAACAGATCGCGACGGGCTTCGACCCGCGCTCGACCGCATTCCTCTACCTCGCCTGAGCCCAGTTCAGCCCACGACCAACCTGGCGGCCCTCTTCGGAGGGCCGTCTTGCGTTTGCGGCAGCTACCAGGCCGTCCAGCCACCGTCGACGACGAGGGTGTGGCCGGTGACGTAGCTGGAGGCGGCGCTGGCAAGGAAGATGACGGCGCCAGCGAGTTCGTGGGGCTGGCCCCAGCGGCCCATCGGCGTCCGCCCGGTGATGAAGTCGTGACGCTCAGGGTCTTCGAACAGCGGCCGGGTGAGTTCGGTCTCGAAGTAGGTGGGGGCGATGGCGTTCACCTGGACCCCGTGGGGCGCCCATTCGAGGGCGAGGACCTTCGTCAGCTGCTCGATAGCGCCCTTCGAGCTGGCATAGGCAGCCTGGCTGGCCAGGGCGACCCGGCCCATGATGCTCGAGATGTTGATGACCTTGCCCGAGCCCTGGGTGACCATCTCGCGGCCGGCCGCCCGCGCGCAGAGGAAGTAGCCCTCGAGGTTCGTGCGGAGGACCTGCTGGTATTCGTCGAGCGAGAGGTCGAGGACGGGCTTCCGGACGTTCATCCCGGCGTTGTTCACGAGGATGTCGAGGCCGCCAAGGCCCGCGATGGCTCGCTCGACCAGTTGTTCGCACTCACCTTCGAACGTGATGTCGGCCGGGATGGACTCCGCGCGACGGCCGAGGGCGCGGATCTCGTCGCGGACGGCGTCGAGCTCGGCCGCGGTGCGGCTGCTGACCACGACGTCCGCACCGGCGGCGGCGAGCGCCAGGGCCATGACGCGCCCGAGGCCCCGGCCGGCGCCCGTGACGACCGCCACCTTGCCGGTGAGGTCGAACAGGCGGGTGCCGAGGAGTTCAGGACGGTCCACAGCCGCAGTCTACCGGGTGGTTCCGGCCCGGGCAGCCGCCGGGCAAGCTATTCGTAGCGCAGGGCCTCGGCGACGGGAACGCGGGATGCGCTCCGGGCGGGCAGGAACGTCATCAGCATCGACGAGGCGAACGCGATCGTGGAGATGACGAAGAGCTCGGCCCAGGGCACGGCGAACCCGAACGACTTCGACTCCTCGCCGAGCGCGCCGCTGGTGAAGAGCACCCAGGCGAGCGAGAGCCCAAGGCTCAGCCCGAGGAGGATGCCGGAGACGGCGATGAATCCGGACTCGAAGAGGAAACTGAGGGCGACCATGCTTCGCTGGTAACCGATGGCCCGGAGCATGCCGATCTGCTGGCGGCGTTCGACGACCGCGCGCGAGGCGACGACCGCGAGGGCCGCGATGCCGACGATGAGGCCGAGCCCCATGAAACCCTGGAAGACGAGCATGAAGGCGTTCTGGGTCGCCTGCTGGTCGTCGAGGAGCTTCCGGAGCGACTCCCCGGAAGCCTGGACAAGGCCACTTTCCAGCTGCTTGGCGAAGGCCTCGGCATCGGCGCCAGGCTTGAGGGTGAAGTAGAACGTTTGGCCGCGGGACGCCGGGAAGGCAGCCAGGAGGGTGTCCTTCGAGACGAAGATCCCGGGCCAGAAGGTTTCTCCCGCCTCCTTTGCCTGGCCAATGACGGTGATCGTGGTCTCGCGGCCTGTGCCCGGATCGCGAAGCTTGAGCGTGAAGGGCTCGAACCCGGCTTCGAGCGGGTCCAGGTAGAGAAGGCCGGCCTCCACAGGCGGGCCGAAGGCCTGGGGCGCGACCGTTGCCCCGGCGTTGAGGATGGCGAACCCGGAACCGCCGGCAAGGGCGTCCCAGACAGCGCGGTCCGTGGCGTACCCGGCCGCCCGGAACTTCAAGGGAAGCCGAACGGCAGCGATGAAGGCATCGTCGGCGCCGATAAAGGTGTAGCGGCTGAAGTCCTTAACCTCGCGTTCGTCGTTCTTCTTCCGGTCGCGGTTCTCGACCTCGGCCTCGAAGGGGTAGGCGAACCGGTTTTCGCCTGTTGCGACGACCTGGGCCGGGTCGGCTGCGGTCGAAGCGACCGCAGCGGTGATGTCGTCGATCGGGTTGTTCGGGTTCACTTCGAGCTGGGTGTCGAAGCCGCCGAGGGTGTCGTCGTTGAGGAAGATCGCGGCGAAGTTGCTGTTGAGCGTGGCGTTGACGACGAGGGCGAACATGATCAGGCCGATCATGGCCATCGTCATGCCCGTCCGGAACCGCGAGGTGAGGGGGTAGGCGACGCCGGTCTTGAGGGCCGGGACGATCCTGCCGAACCGGGAACCAAGGGCAGCGACGAGCGGCAGGACGATGTCGGCGTTGTAGACAACGATGAAGGTGCCGCAGGCGACCATCACGAGGCCGCTGAGGAAGAACATCTCGATGTCGCCGTTGAGTTCGCCGGTGAGCCATTCGAGCTTGCCGGAGGGGGCGAGGTACCAGAAGGCGAGGAGGGCGACGCTGGTGAGGGTGAAGGACATCCGCGCGTTGACGCGGTAGTAGTAGAGAGACACCGCCACCCAGAAGACGACAAGCGAGATGCCGAAGGCGAAGAAGAACTGGCCGTTGTGCTGGAGCCCGCCGTAGACGAGGGCAACGCCCGTCAGGCCGAGAGCAGCCCCGGTGCCGGCCGGCCAGTTGACCCGGGCGCGCGCGTCCTGGAGGAGCGTGAGCGCGAAACCCAGCGGGGGGATGACGATCCCCGCGACCGGGAGCCAACCCGGGACCCGGCGTGGCTTGCGGTCCCGCGTGAGCCAGACCAGGAAGAGGGCGATGAAGTACCAGGGGAGGATGAGCGCCGAGCCGATGACGGGCACCGCGAGGCCGGTGATCCACGGCCAACGCGGCGGACCTTCGCCGGTGCGGTGGTCGCGGGGCCCCGCGAAGTTGGAGCCACGGAGTACGTAGAACCAGGGGCTGATCAGCCCGATCAGGACCAGGGGAACCCCGGCCAGGAAGCCGACCGGGCCGAAGAAGAAGAGCGACGCCCCGAGGGGGACGCCCATTACCATGACGCCGTTGAGGGTGGCGCGGATGTAGCCCGTGAGGGTGGCGTCCTCCGGGTTTGGCGGGTGGCTTTCGGGGAGGTCGCGGATCGCGGAGACGATGTTGAGGCGGCTCGCGCGCCAGGACGAGATGAAGATGACGATGAAGGTGGCGATGACCCCCAGGCTAAAGGCGGTGATCAGGCTCCGGGGCGTGAAGGCGACGTTGAGATTGAGGCCGAGGTCCTGGCCGGCGCTGGCATCGAGGATGCGCATCATCGCCCAGGTGACGCCCATACCGGCGAAGAGCCCGACCACGGCGGCGCCAAGGTCGTACCCCATGCCTTCGGCAAGGAACGACTCCACAAGCTGGCTGCGCTTTGCACCGACGGCCCGGGCCATGCCCATCTCGGGTTTCCGCTCTGCCGCCAGCATCACGAAGATCAGGAAGATGAGCAGCACGCCGGCCGCGATGGAGAAGAGGCCGAAAACGATGAAGACCGTGGTGAAGATGGAACCGAACATCTCGGCCATCTGGATGCCGTCCTGCTTGAACGGCTCGATCTTGTAGGCGGTGGGATCGAGGACGGGTTCGAGCTTCGCGACGGCGGCGTCGGAACGCTTCATGCCGCTCTTGACGCCGCCGCGGTTGGTCACGAAGACGCCGTCGGCGTTGTTGCCCTTCCCTGTGAGGTCGCTGAGGAAGGCGAAGGAGACGACCCCACCCTGGCGCTGGGAAGTCTCGAAGGTGCCGCTGAGGACGTTGTTCGGGACGATCGCCTTCACTCTGAGCTCGACGGGGTTGCCTTCGAACAGGACGACCAGGGTGTGCCCGACCTCGGCGTCTATCTCGGAGGCGAGTTCCTTGTTGACCGCGATCTCGTTCGCGGAGAGCTCGACCGGGCGGCCCTTGAGGTCCTTGATGCCCCCCAGGGCGGCGGCGTCCTCGGGCCGGTAGGCGACGATGCGGGCGGAGAATTCGTTCAGGCGGGTGTCGACGTCCTGGACGGAGAAGCGTTCGCTGATGAACGGCGCGAAGGCTTCAATGTCGGGATCGCCGGCGAATTCGCGCCGCCAGGACTCCACTTCGGGCATGGGGATGAGTTGCTGATCGACGGCAGCGGCCCGCTTTTCGGTGTCCCACTGGATGATCTCGTCGGCCTCGCCGAGGGTGTTGTAGACCTCGGAGGTGATGCTCTTCGTGAGGGTGTCGCCGGTACCGAAGGCGGCGGAGGTGATGAGCGTCGAGAGCATCAGCCCAATGACGATGAGGCTGGTCTGGGCGGGCCGTCGGGGGATGTTGCGGAGGCCTGTCTTGAACATCACCGGGTTCCGAATGGCGATCAGGGCCACGAAGCCGAGAATCGCGGTCGTGGCGGCGAGGCAGCCCGCGGCGATGTAGGTCATCGAGAGGCCGAAGAGTTCGTTCATGTCGTCAGCTGCCGCTGGCCGCGGCGGCCATCTCGGCCTGGCTGTCTTCGCGGAGGATGAGGCCGTCTGCCATCTGGATGGTGCGGTGGCAGCGGGCGGCGACCTTGGGGTCGTGGGTGACGAGGACGGTCGTCTGGTTGGCCGTGCTGTTCAACTCGACGATGAGGTCCATGATCTCCTTCGCCGTGGCGGAGTCGAGGGCGCCGGTGGGCTCGTCGGCCCACATGATCGAGGGGGTGTTCACGAGGGCGCGGGCGATGGTGACCCGCTGGCGTTGGCCGCCGGAAAGCTGCGAGGGGCGCTGGTTCGCCCAGTCGCGAAGGCCGACGCGGGAGAGGGAATCGAGGGCCATCTGGCGGGCGACCCTGGGGCGGGTCCCGGAGACGATCAGCGGGAGCTCGACGTTTTCAACCGCGCTCAGGACGGGGAGGAGGTTGTAGGTCTGGAAGATGAAGCCCATGTCGCGGGCGCGGAACTCGGTCTTCTTGTTGTCGGCCATCTTGGAGATGTCGGTGCCGTTGATGAAGACGGTCCCGGCGTCGATCTCGTCGAGGCCGGATAGGCTGTTGAGGAGCGTGGTCTTGCCGCATCCGGAGGGACCCATGATCGCCACCATCTCGCCGCGGCGGACCTGGAGAGAGACTCCACGGAGGGCGTGGACCTGGATGTTGCCGGTGTCGTAGGTCTTCTCAACGTCGCGCGCGTCGATGACGACGTCGGCGCCGGGGGTGTGGGTGAGGAAGGTCATGCAGCGCTCCCGAACGGAACCCGGCCCGGAGAGGGGGCCGGGACTCTCAGTGTAGACCGATGGCAGTCAAGGGAATTGTGAAGGAGTTCACAGAGCGCTGCTCACTCCAGGACGTCGATCGTCATCGCGATGGCGGATCCGGCGGCGTCGAAGCCCCATGCGCTCCAGCGCCGCGCTTCGGCGCCGAGGCGGGCGGCGGCGCAGGCTAATGCGGGCACGAGGGCCATGTCGAAGCCGTCCAGACGGCCGGGGCCAAGGGCGATGACGGCGGCGTGGGCAGCTTCGGCCTCGCGGCAGATGTGGTCGACGTCGAAGCCCATGGCGCCTTCGGCCCGGTAGGGGGCAAGGTAGGCGACGCTCGTCTGGAGGAGACGGTTGGCGCCGATGAAGTTGCCGCGGGTGACGTGGACGAACGCCGCCGCGAGCTGGATCAGCCCCTTGTAGAGGTCGCGGACGTCGCCCTGTTCCTCCTGCCAAATCTCCTCAAGGGTTTCGTGGCATTCGAAGAAGCGGACCGAGTTGAACTCGTCGCAGGCGCGCTGGAGCGCGGCCGGGACGGTGATCTGCCTCGAAACCCACTGGCGGGGCCGACGCGGAGACGTGGACGACGGAGTTGCCATCGCCATCAGCGTAGCAGCCGGGTGCGCGAAATGGCGTGGCGGTCAAGAATAGGCCGGTAGCCCCACTCCACCGAGGAACACCGATGGCCGACCCGCACGCCCAGGACCCAAACGCCGCTCCGATGCACCACGAGATCAAGGAGCGCTTCACGAACGCGCAGGCCGCGGTCTCGGGGATCCTCGGGGCGGTGGCGATCATTGCCGGGATCGTGCTGGGGATCGTCCTCGCCAACGACTGAGCGCCGGGCGAAAGAAATCCTCTCAACTTCACGTAAGGACCGCCCGTTCCGGGGAAAGCGGCCTGTATGATCGTCCTATGAGTTCCCCGAGCGCGCCGGTCGCAACCCCGGGCAGCCGGATCCTCCTGCGCGCGACGAAGTTCGACGGGGCGGCGCACTGGATCCAGCCGTTCACTGTCGTTTCCGACGACGGCCAGTTGCTGGTGACCCAGTACAAGGCTCGGACGCCGATCTATTCGAGCCGGGGCGAGTTTCGTTCGCCCTACGACAGCCTCGTCTACTTCTGGCGCGACCGCTGGTACAACGTCTTCCGGCTTTCGCGGCCTGGCTGCGAACTCGCGCTCTGGTACTGCAACGTCACCACGCCGCCCACCTTCGACGGCTGCCAGCTGAGCTACGTGGACCTTGACCTGGACGTGGCGGTGCGGCCGAACGGCTGTGTCGACCTCCTGGACGCGGACGAATTCGCGGTCCACCAGCAGAAGTACGGGTACCCCCAGAGCGTCATTGCACGAGCGGAAGAGGCGGCCGAAGAGGTGAGCGCCCTGGCCCGGGCGAACGGCTTCCCCTTCAACAAGGGGTAGGGCCAGCAGTCGGCCGGGCCGCGCGCTTCAACCATCCGGCGATTGCGACTACGCTGTACGTCCTATGCCGGACGTCCGCGACATTCGCCAGCACCTCGAGTCCCTCCTCGCCAGCGCCGTGAGCGCGGCCATCGCCGCCGGGGACCTGCCCGACGTGGCCATCCCGGGGACGGCCCTGGAGCGACCCAAGGACATCGCCAACGGCGATTACGCGAGCACGCTGCCCCTGCGCCTCGCGCGCTCCGCGATGAAGCCGCCGCTGGAGATCGCGAAGGCGATCGCCCGCCACTTCCCGGCGGACCCCGTGGTTGAGCCGCCTGCGGTCGCGCCTCCGGGGTTCATCAACTTCCGGCTCTCGCAAGGGTTCGTCCAGTCCCAGGTGGAACACATCGTCCGCTTCGGCCCCGCCTACGCCGACCTGGCACTTGGGAGCGGGAAGAAGGCGCAGGTCGAGTTCGTTTCGGCGAACCCGACGGGGCCCCTGCACGTGGGCAACGGGCGGGGAGCGGCGATCGGCAGCGCAATGGCGGCCGTTCTCGCGGCGGCCGGGTACGAGGTCGAGCGCGAGTATTACGTCAACGACGCCGGCACCCAGACCGACACGTTCGGCGAGACGTTGTACGCGCGGTATCAGCAGCAGTTCGGGCGCGACGTGCCCATCCCCGCCGAGGGCTACCCCGGCGAATACATGGCAGAGCTTGCCCGCGAGATCAAGGCTCAGGCGGGCGACCGCTTCCTGCGGCCGCCGGGAGAGGCCGGCCCCGCGGACCTCACCGGCCTCGGGATCGAACTGATGGTGCGGTCCATCCGCCAGACGCTGGTCCGCTTCGGGGTGGAGTACGACCGCTGGTTCAGCGAAAAGTCGCTCTACGACCCGGAAGGCCCGTACGAAGAGGCCATGGGCATCCTCCGGGCGAACGGCCAGCTGGTCGAGCGCGAGGGCGCCCTCTGGTTCACCTCCAGCGAACTCGGGGAAGAGAAAGACAACGTTGTCGTGCGGTCCGACGGGCGCCCGACCTACTACGCGAGCGACATCGCCTACCACTACGACAAGTTCGTGCGCCGGGGCTTTTCGCTGGTCATCGACGTCTGGGGCGCGGACCACCACGGGCATGTGTCGCGCCTGAAGACGGCGACGGCGGCCGTGGGAGGCAACGCCGAGGGCCTCCAGATCCTCCTCTACCAGCTGGTGTTCCTGAAGCGCAGCGGCGAGGCGGTGAAGCTTTCCAAGCGCGCCGGGGAGCTGGTGACGCTGGACGAACTGATCGATGACGTCGGCAGCGACGCGGCGAAGTTCTTCTTCCTGCTCCGTTCGCCCGGGGCGCAGATGGACTTCGACCTCGACCTCGCGAAGACCCAGTCGAGCGAGAACCCCGTGTTTTATGTGCAGTACGCCCACGCCCGGCTGGCGAGCATGCTCGAACGGGCGGCGGAGCAGGGGATCACCCCCGAGGGCGGCGACGTGGGGCTCCTCGTGCAGCCCCAGGAACTCGGTCTCATCCGGGAGATGATGCGGTTGACCGAAGTCATCGAGGTGGCGGCGACCACCTTCGAGGCCCAGCACCTGCCCCACTACGCCATGGAGCTGGCGACCGCGTTCCATTCCTTCAACGACGCCTTCAAGCAGCAGGGAGACTCGTCGCTGAAGGTGCTCACCGAGGACGTGGCGATGACGAAGGCGCGGCTGCGGCTGGTGCTGGCGGCGAAGGTCGCGCTCGCGCGGGTGCTCGGGCTCATGGGGATGACCGCGCCGGAGCGCATGTAGCCGGCCTCGACGGGAGCGGCCGCGGGACGACGATGTGCCCGCATTCGGCGCAGCCGAACATCTCGAACCCGGCAGTTCCTTCCTTCCAGCAGTGGTGGGCGACGAGGGCACACGTGAGCGCGTCGAGGGTGTCCTCAACCGCCTTGAGTTCGCGGCCGCCGGCGCCATCGAGACTGGCCGGCATCAGCAAGTCCAGCGCCGCAGAACCGAGGACGCCGGGGGTGCGCGCTTCCAGGTATGTCCGAAGGCGGCGGCGGTACTCGTCCACGCCCTGCCGGCGCCGGGCGATGGCGCCCTTCTTGTAGCGAATGATGTGGTCGAGCCCGAAGAAGACGATATGGGCGGGATGGGGAAAGACCTCCATTGCGAAGCGGCCGGCAGCCCCCGGCGTGAGCGTGCCCGGGTCGAGGGAGAAGCCACGGTCGATGAGCGCGGCGGCGAGATCAGTCCCGGCCATGCCGCCCATGCGCTCGAGGAAGGGACGGTTGGCGGAGTAGGCGCCAGCGTGGAAGCGGCCGAAAACGCGGCCGAGTTCGGCCTCAGCGCGGCGGCCCGGTTCGACCACGAGCGGGGCGTCGATGGCGGCGACCAAGTCGGGCCCGTAACCCGCGACGAGGGCCGCGAATTCGCCGGGGGCCAGTGTCGCGGTATCCAGCCGGGCGACGGTCACGCCGGAGGCATCGCCTTCGAGGACACAGACGCCGGATGGGCGGCCCTGCGTCCAGGCGAGGTCGAGGCCAACGAAGACAGTCACGCGCAGAGTATGCCTGAGCCGCGCCCGTAGCCGTGGCGGGCGGTAGTCTGCGGCGAAGATGACCGACATGGCGCCACCACTGTCGACGACGGGCAAGACCGCCCTGGGGGTTGCGCGCCTCTGCGCCGCCGCCGCACGGGAGATCATGCGCGAGGCGTTCGGGCGCGCGGGGGTCACGGCCGTCAAGGGCCGCGGCAACGTCCTCACCGAGACGGACATGGCGGTCGAGCGGGTGACGCACGAGATCCTCGGGCGCGAATACCCCTCCCACGCGATCCTCAGCGAAGAGACCGCCGCCGAGGTCCGCAGCGATGGCTGGATGTGGGTTGTCGACCCCGTCGACGGGACGAAGAACTTCTCCCGCGGGATCCCCCACTTCTGCTACAACATCGCCCTCTGCCACGAGTCGGAACCGGTAACGGCGCTGACGTTGCAGCCCTTACTGGACGAGGAGTTCGCCGCCGAGGCCGGCCGTGGCTGCACCCTGAACGGCACCCCCGTGACCGTGTCGGGGGTTGAGACGGTCCGCGACTCGGTCTTCGCGATGGACATGGGCTACGACGACCGCCGCGGACGGCGCCAGCTGGAAACCGCGCTCAGCCTCTGGCCGGGGATGCAGTCGTTGCGGGTGCCGGGGTCGGCGGCGCTGGGGATGGCCTACGTTGCCGCGGGCCGCTGGGACATCTTCGTCCACGCGAACATGCAGCCGTGGGACGTCGCCGCGGGCCTGCTCCTCGTCCGGGAAGCAGGCGGCGTCGTGACCGGGCGCGAGGGCGAACGGGCGACGATCTACTCCGAGGGCGTGGTCGCGGCGACGCCGGGGGTGCACGCGGACTTCCTGTCGCTGGCGGGCCATCGCCCCTGGCGGGCATAGCGGCCGGCGAGAGCAGGCCGGGCAGGATTCAAGCGGCAGAGACGAAGAGCAACGCGAGCACGGCGCTGCCGGCGGCCAGCACCCCGAACAATCCGTCGCGACCGAGCCTCGGAGCGACGGTTCGGCTGGCGATACCCACCGCGGCGGCAAGAACGGCTGCTGCGATGGCGCGGCCGGGCGATTCGAACCAGAGGACGGCGACCGCGGCGACGGCCGCCCCGCCGAAGAGGCCGACGCTCAACACCCGCGCCGCGGGTTCTCCCGCGCGACCCGCCAGGCCGGCGTGGAGGCCAGCGGCATCCGGGGCCTGGTTCGCCAGGTGGAGCGCGAGCCCGAGGATGCCGCCAAGCGGGAACTCCCACCACAGCAGCGGATCCCATTCGCCAGCGGCAAGGAACACCCATGCGGGGATGAGCGGCAGGGCGAGAGCAAACGGTAGCCAGCTCAAGGGGGTCCGCTTGAAGTAGGCGTCGTACGCCAGCCCGCAGGTGAGCCCGGCCACGCCCGTCAGCCAGGCGGCCGGCCCGAACCACGCCGTGGCTGCCAGGCCGGCGCCAGCGAACGCACCGGCGAGAACCATCGCCTTGCGCCAGGAGATGAGGCCACTGGGGATGGCCTTCCACGGCTTCTCGACCTCATCGGCGTCGCGGTCAAAGACGTCGTTTGCGAGGCCGATCGAGAATTGGAAGCAGAGCATGCCGCCACCAAGGCTTGCGTAGAGCCAGGGGCTGGGATCGCCGCCGGCGAAGGGGACGAGGGCCACGGTGAGCCCGGCGACGAGAAACGATGGGAACGGATGCACGACGCGGAGGCGCGAGAGCCAGGCCGAGGCGTGCGCCGGGCGTCCCCCGGCGGTCGCGCGGGCGGCCACCCTCGCCGATCGCGGGGAGTGAGGGTTCCCGGCTCGGCGCCGGCTCGTTCGGCGTGGCATACGGAGGAGTCTACAGGCTTGCGGAAGGGGAACTCGACTGAGGCGCGGGTGCTGTAGACTTGCCCGCGTGAAAGCGGAAATCATCGCCATCGGCACCGAGATCCTGCTCGGGGAGATCATCGACACCAACAGCGCCCACATCGCCCAGCAACTCCCGGAACTGGGCATCGACCTCAACTACAAGACGGTCGTGGGCGACAACATGGGCCGCATTTCGGAGACGTTCCGGCGCGCCTGGGACCGCTCCGACCTGATCATCATGACCGGCGGACTGGGGCCGACCGAAGACGACATGACCCGCGAGGGGATCTGCGCGCTCCTCGGCGAAGAGCCGGTGGTCGACCCCATGCTCGAAAAGCGGCTGCGGGCGTTCTTCGAAGGCCGCGGCTACGTGATGCCGCCCTCGAACATCAAGCAGGCCTGGCTCATCCCGAGCGGTCGGGCGCTGGACAACCCCCGGGGCACCGCCCCCGGCTGGTGGGTCGAACGCGACGGCCGGATCATTGTCGCGATGCCCGGGGTCCCGCCCGAGATGGAACGGATGTGGGCGAACGAGGTGCGGCCCGAACTCGAACGCCGCTCCGACGGCGAGGTCCTCGTCACCCGGACGGTGAAGACGGTCGGGATCGGCGAGGGCTCAGTCGACGAGATGGCCAAGCACCTCTACGGGACGCCGGGGATCGGCATCGGCACCTACGCGCGGGCGGACGGCGTCCACCTCCGCATCGGGGCGAAGGGCCGCAGCCGGGAGGAGGCGTGGGAACGCATCCGGCCGGTCGAAGAGGAACTGCGGAGCATCTTTGGCAGCGCGATCTGGGGCTACGACGACGAGACCTTCGAGGGCTACATCGCCGACCAGATGCACGAGCGCGGCCAGACGCTGGCGGTGATGGAGTCATGCACCGGCGGCCTGCTTTCGAGCACGCTGACGGACGTGCCGGGGTCGACGCAGTACTTTACGGCGGGCCTTGTGACCTACCACGCCCAGCAGAAGATCGACGCCGGGGTGCCGGTCGAGGTCATCGAAGAGTTCGGCGTGATCTCGCAGGAGACGGCGAAGGCGATGGCCCAGGCCGTCCGCGAGCGCTACCGCACGGACTACGGTATCGGCGTCACCGGCGTGGCCGGCCCCGATCCGGCCGACGGCGTGGCCCCGGGCACGGTCCACGTCGCCGTGGCGACCCCCGAAGGCGGGGTGCACGCGCTTTCGATGACCATGAACACCGGCCGGGCAGCCGTGAAGCGCCGGGCGGTGACGACGAGCCTGTTGCTGCTGCGAAGGGCGCTGCTCGGCGAGGCTCGCTGAGCCCTAGCGGGGAAGCCCGAGGCCCCGGGTGGCGATGATGTTGCGCTGGATTTCGCTGGTGCCGCCGGCGATGGTGCGGGGGACCGTCGTCAGGTAGGTGAGGGCGAACTGGGCCTGGAGCTTCGCGTGGGGAGACCCGGGCATGAGGGCGCCTGCCATCCCGAGGGCGTGGAGGCCGGAGTTGGCGATCCGCTGGTCGAGTTCGCTGAGAAAGAGCTTGAGCAGGCTCGCTTCCTGGTTGGGGACGCCCCCCGATGCGAGGATGCTCGCCACCCGGTAACTCAGCATGCTCGCCACGCGGACGCTAACCGCGAGGTCGGCCACGCGGGTGCGATGCACTTCGGCAGCCGTCCCGGTGTCGCGGAGGAAGGCGCAGAGGTCGTCGATGGCTCTCCGCGGGGCGCCGGTGTTGGCGATGTTCGAGCGTTCGAGGTCGAGCGTGGTGGTGGCGAGGTACCAGCCGCGGTTCACCTCGCCGAGGAGCGATTCCGCCGGCATCCGGACGCCGTCGAAGAAGAATTGGCCGAAGCCCTTGCGCCCGGCGATGTTGAGCAACGGCTGGAAGCTCACGCCCGGCGACTTGAGGTCAAGCAAGAAGTAGCTGATCCCCTTGTGCTTGGGCACTTCCGGGTCGGTGCGGGCGAGGAGGTACATCCAGTCGGCGTAGTGGCCGTGGCTGGTCCAGATCTTGGTGCCGTTGAGTACCCAGTCGTCACCGTCGCGGACGGCGGTCGTCTGGAGGCTGGCGAGGTCGGAGCCGGAGCCGGGTTCGCTGAAGCCCTGGCACCAGACCGCGTCCCAGTTGGTGATGCCGGGGAGGTGGCGGCGTTTCTGTTCGGGGGTGCCGTACATCATGATCGTCGGGCCGGCATAGCCGACGGCCGGACCGCGGCCGCCGCTCGGGGCGCGGGCATAGGCCATCTCTTCGCCGAAGACCAGTTGCTCGACTGAGCCAAGAGCCATGCCGCCGTACTCGGCCGGCCACGACGGTGCGATCCAGCCCTTCGCCGCCATCCGCTTGTTGAAGGCGCGAAGCTTCTCCGGCTCCTCCTCCTCGGCGTAGAAGAAGCCCTCGATGTCGGGCGTGACGTTGTCGCGAAGCCAGTCGCGGACTTCGACCCGGAGGGCTTCCTGGGCGGGAGAGAGGCGGAACTCCATGGCGCGCCAGTATACGGCGGTCAGCCCGTGGAGGGATGGGCCTGCCGGAGGCGTTCGAGTTCAGGGGCAGCCTCGGCCAGGCGGGCGACCCGGTGGAGGTGGTCGCCGTCGAGCCAGCGGTTGCGGGGCCAGTCGACGAGGAAGACCGCGGGCAGCAGTTCGGCGAGCCAGCGGGCGGTGTGGGGGTCGTCCTCGAAGTGGGCCACGGCGCCGAGCTCGACCACCCGGCGGGCCTTGAACTGGGCTGACTTTTCCCGCCAGTGGGGGCGCATGTGGAGCGGCGGGACTGTGCCGAAGTGGCGTTCGAACCAGTGTTCGGTGAGGCCGCGCGCGACTTCGGCCCGGGCCGTGACGACGTGGCATTCGAACGTCCCGGCGATTTGACGGAAGCCCTCGACCGCCCCCGGCATCGGCTTGCGGCCGAGGTAGCGCCAGCGTTCGGTCATCCAGAGAAGGTTGCGGTGGCCTTCGCCGTCGCGGCGCTTGTGCTGGCCCTTGCCGGGGTTGATCCCGAAGGGCGGGCGACAAAGGACGCCGTCGAGGTCGAAGGTCACCACGGGACGCGAGGGGGCAGTCACCGTGCCATGCTAGCGGGTGGCGCGTAGCCGTTCGAACCGTAAGTGTTTCCCGGCGATGGACATGCTCGAAGTGGCGGGGCTGGCGGCGGCGGCGTTCGCGGCGGGGGCGATCAACGCGGTCGCGGGGGGAGGGTCGCTGATCAGCTTCCCGGCGCTGCTCGCGGCTGGCTACCCGTCGAAGGCGGCGAACGTCACAAACTCGGTGGCGCTGTGGCCGGGCTACGCGGGCGGCTCGCTGGGCTACCGGGACGAACTCGGGCGGCAGCGGCGGAGGGTGGCCCTGCTGACGCTGCCGAGCATCCTCGGGGCGCTGGCCGGTTCGGCGATCCTGCTTTCGACGCCGGAGTCCGCCTTCGACCGGATCGTGCCCTTCCTCATCCTCTTTGCCTGCGGGCTGATGGCGTTCCAGGACGGCCTCGGGCGGTTCGCGGCGCGGCATCAGCTCCGGGCGCGGGACGAAGCGCACGTGCCGCTCTTCTTGCACGGCGGGATCTTCCTCCTGGCTATCTACGGGGCCTACTTCGGGGCCGGGCTGGGGATCCTGACGCTGGCGGTCCTGGGCATCCTCCTCCCGGACGAAATCCAGCATTCGAACGCCCTCAAGGGCATGCTCTCGCTGCTGATCAACGCGGCGGCGGTGGTCTACTTCGCGTTCTTCGGGCCGGTGGAATGGGCCGCGGCGGGTGTGATGGCGGTTGGCGCGCTGGCCGGGGGCTACCTCGGCGTGGGCGTGGCCCGGCGGCTGGGCCGGCGGTGGCTCCGGGTCTCGGTCATCGCCTACGGGCTCGTGGTGGCGGCAGTCCTTCTCGTCCGCTAAGGCCGCGCCCGGCGACGTTCGTGCCGAAGGGAGCGCCGCCCTATAATCACGGGCATTGCCCCCGGGGAGATTGCCCATGGCCCTCTTTGCTGTGCGCCTCGTGTCGCGCCAACCCACCGAAATCCCCGCCGACCAGTGGCAGGCGATCGTCGCCGACCAGTTGCGGGCGGTCCGCGCGAACTACGACCAGGGAAAGCTCCGGGCGATCTACCGGGAAGCCGGGACGGGCGTGCTCGCGATCTACGACGTGAGCGACGCGCGCGAATTGGACACCGTCCTCGCCCAGCTGCCCATGTGGCGGTACTTCCACGAAGTCGAAGTGCGGGCACTCTGGGACATGGTCCCGGCACTGCCGAGCGCCTAGGAGCCGACGATGAGCGAGGTCCATCCCGACGACTTCAAGGGCGCCCTCGGATCCTGGGCGTCGGGCGTGACCGTGGTGACGACCCGGCACGAGGGGATGGTCTACGGGATCACGGTTTCGAGCTTCTCATCGCTCTCGATGGACCCGACGCTGGTGCTCGTCTGCCTCCAGAACTCGAACAAGCTGGCACAGATGGTGCAGGCTTCGCAGAAGTTCGCGATCAGCATCCTCGCCGACGGCCAGGAAGACATTTCCAACTGGTTTTCGAAGTCGGGGCGAGACGCGGTACCGTCGTTCGAAGACTTCGGGACGATCGAGTGGCACACGGGGAGCCCGATCATCGCGGGGGCGATCGCCCACCTCGACTGCGAACTGCACGAGGCGATCGTCGGCGGCGACCACACGATCGCGGTCGGGAAGGTCGTGGGCGCTGCCTTCGACCCGGCGCTGAAGCCGCTGGTCTACTTCCGCCGGGGATACCGGGCCGTGGTGATGGACTAGTGCGATGGCCGTGAAAGTGCTGATCGAGCGGCGGGTGCTGCCGGGGCAGGAGAAGCGGGCGCTGGAGCTGCTCCGGGCGATCCGCGCACGCTGCCTGGAAGAATCCGGCTACATCAGCGGCGAGACCCTCCGGGACAGCGAAGACGCGCACAACATCGTCGTCATCAGCACCTGGTTCGGGCTCATGGACTGGCGGCGCTGGCACAGTTCCGAGGACCGCAAGCGGATGGAATCGCAGCTGCGGCCGCTCCTGACGGGGCCAGAGCGCGTCCGGGTGCTGCTCGAGGGGCTCTCGGAGAGCCATTCCGGGGCCTGAGCGGGAGGCCGGTCCGGGACCCGCTGACTTTGCGCAATTCCGCACAAGCGGGGTAGTATCCGCTCGGAGGTTCGCCCGTGTCACCAGCCCTTGCATTCCTCGGTTTGTCCATTCTTGGCACGTGGGGCCTCGCGTCGATCGGCCTCATCGTGGGCGGGGTCATCCTCATCTTCTTCCCCGGCAACGCCGACACGAATTCGGACCCGATGGTGGGCGGCATCGTCCTCCTCGTCGCGGGGTTGGCGTCCGGCGGCCTGATGCAGCTGGTGTTGGGCCCGCTCCTCGGGATCGACCCGCCGCTGCCCGTCAAGGCGAAGTCGATCATCCCCCAGGCGAAGCTCGACAAGTGGGCGAGCGCCGGCTTCCTCCGCGACCTGCCCGACGGCAAGCCGAAGGAAATCCGGATGCACAGCCTCC
This sequence comes from Chloroflexota bacterium, assembly GCA_016234445.1. Classification (GTDB taxonomy): domain Bacteria; phylum Chloroflexota; class Dehalococcoidia; order Tepidiformales; family Tepidiformaceae. The sequence goes on from JACRBT010000001.1 coordinate 36,373, forward strand.
GCGTGGCGGTCGTCCGGATGGGCGACCGGGCCTACGCGATGAGCGGGCTCTGTCCGCACGCGCGGCTGCCGATCGCCGGCTTCCCCGGGAGCCCGATCAAAGCCGAGCCGGTGCAGGATGATTGCGTGATGTGCCCCCTCCACGGCGCCCGCTTCGAAGTGGCGACGGGGAAGGTGGTCCGCCAGCCGTTCAGCAGCCAGTTCAACAACGACCACCCGTTCCTCGGGCGGCTGCAGGCGAAGCTCCTCTTCTTCAACCGCAAGGCCGAGGACATCCAGACCTACCCGGTCCGGATCGAAAACGGCGAAGTCCTGGTCGGCCTCCCGAAGTAGGCCCCGGCAACAACACGTCACCGGGCCCGGACGACACCGTCCGGGCCTTCTCTTTGCCTGTCGCCGGGCGGCACAAGCCTGTACGCTTCCCGCCATGGATGACCCGCTGCTCGCCTGGCGCCCGAAGTTCCCGATCCTCGCCAGCAAGACCTACCTGATCAACAACTCGCTCGGGGCGATGCCCGCCAGCGTCCGCGACGCCCTGGCCGAATACACGGACCTCTGGGCGACCGAGGGGGTCGTCGCCTGGGACACGTGGCTGCCGGAGGTCGCGAACGTCGCCGCCGTGCTCGAAGACATCATCCACGCGCCGCGGGGCTCGATGACGATGTCCCAGAACACAACGAACTCGCTCGCGGCGATCCTCTCCTGCATCGAATACGAGACGCCGCGGAACCAGATCGTCCACTGCGCCGGCGAATTCCCGACGGTCGAATACCTGCTCGACGGCCAGAAGCGGCTCGGCGCCGAGGTCGTGCGCGTGGGCGACGACCCCCTGGTGTTCCCGGCCGGGGAACTGCTGGAGGCGATCGACGAGCGGGTGGCGCTCGTGGTCATCTCCCACGTGCTCTTCCGGACGGCGGAACTGGTCGACGTGCAGCCGTTCGTCGACCGCGCCCACCGGCATGGGGCGCTGGTGGTGCTCGACGCCTACCAGTCGATGGGGGCCGTCCCGTTCGACGTGACGGAGCTCGGCGTCGACTTCCTCATTGGCGGGTCGGTGAAGTGGCTCTGCGGAGGCCCCGGGGCGGGGTACATCTACGCCGACCCGCGGATCGTCGAGCGCCTGGAGCCGCGGTTGGCGGGGTGGTTTTCGCACGAGCGGCCGTTCGGGTTCGAGCCGCCGCCAATCGACTACGCCACAGGCATTGCCCGCTTCACCGGGGGCACCCCGAACATGCCCGGCTACTACCAGGCGCGGGAAGGCTACCGGGCCATCCGCGAGGTCGGCGTCGAGGTCATCCGGGAGAAGGCGCGGCGCCAGACGGCCATCCTCTACGACGGCGCCCGGGCGCGGGGCCTGACCGTCAACAGCCCCGAGCGCTTCGAATCGCGCGGCAACCACGTGACGGTCGATTTTCCCGGCGCCGAGGCGGTGAAGCAGGAACTCATCCGGCGCGGCTTCGTCGTCGACTACCGGCCGGGCGCGGGCATCCGGATCGCGCCCCACTTCTTCAACAGCGACGACGAGTGCCGGGCCGTCCTCGACGAGATCGACGCCATCCGCCGCGTGACGAGCGCGGGCCGGTGAGCACGGTCGAAGTCCACTTCCTTGGTTCTGGCGACGCCTTTGGCAGCGGCGGGCGGCTGCAGGCGTGCATCCTCCTCCGGGGTCCCGGCGAGCCGCTCCTGCTCGACTGCGGGGCGACCTCGCTGGTGGCGATGAAGCGCGCCGGCGTGGACCCGAACGAAATCGGGTTCGTGGCCCTGAGCCACCTCCATGGCGACCACTTCGGCGGGCTGCCGTTCCTGGTGCTCGACGGCCAATTCAACCGGCGGACCAAGCCGCTCGTGGTGGCTGGTCCGCCGGGGGTGCAGGCACGCGTCCACGCCGCGATGGAGGCGCTCTACCCGGGGTCGAGCGCGGTGGAGCGGAAGTTCGCGGTCGAGTTCGTCGAGCTGGGCGAACGCGAGACACTCCAACTGGCGGGCTGGGCGGTCACGCCGTTCGGGGTCGTCCATGGCAGCGGCGCGCCGCCGTTCGCGCTGCGGGCCGAGACGGGAAGGGTCGCGATCGCCTACTCCGGCGACACGGAATGGACCGATGCGCTCATCGACGCCGCCGCCGGGGCTGACCTCTTCATCTGCGAGTCGTACGGCGCCGCGAAGAAGATGCGGTTCCACATCGACTTCGAGACGCTGCGGGCGAACCGGGACCGCATCGGCTGCCCGCGGATCGTCCTCACGCACATGGGGCCGGAGACGCTGGCCACCGAGACCCCGGGCTTCGAACGCGCCGAGGACGGCCTGGTGCTGCGCGTCAGTGCGCGGCCCGGACCGCGGGCATAACCTCCTCGGCGAACCGCCGGGCGGCAGCCTCGGCTTCGGTGCGGTCCGCGCCCATCGACGCGCCGACGATCACGAACCGTTCGATCCCTAAAGCGGCGAGCTCCTGGATGCGGGCGACGCAGTGGGCGGTGTCCCCGAGGATGGCGAAGCGCGAAGCGAAGTCGTCGCCGATGACGCTCGCCTGGGCGCTCCCGGCTTGGGCGTGGTGGGTCATGTCGTAGGCGTCGTGGACCCCTTTGAGCACCGCCCGGTCCGATTCGGTCGCGGGCCCGACGACGGTACCGTGCATGGCCGAGAAGCGGGCGAAGAGCGAGACGCCGCCCTCTCCGAGCCTGCGAGCCACGGAGATGTCCGGGTGGACGACGACGGTGACGTAGGCGCCGAACGGAATCGCGAGCGGGTCGAGGCCGGCCGCGGCACGCGCCTCTCGGGCGGTTTCGATGCCCCACCGGAGGCGGGCGGGGTCGGCGCCGACGGCGAAGGTGACACTGTCGGCAACCACGGCTGCCATGCGGATGACCTTCGGGCCGGTGGCAGCGACATCGACCGGAACCTTGAGCTGCCCCGGGCGCAGCCAGGCGATGCGGCTGGAGGTGGGCCGGTCGGCGAGGCCAAGCGCGTCCACGTTCCCCGCTTCGTCGAAGGGGACCTCTTCGCCGCGGAGGTAGCCCTGGAGGCGGCGAAGGTAGCGTTCGAAGACCGGCACGGAGGCGGGTGCGAATCCGAGGTGGGCGAGGGCCGAGTCGCCGCGGCCGATGCCAAGGACGGCGCGCCCGGCGGACTCGGCCTGGACGGTCGCGATCGCGGAAGCAGTGACCGCCGGGTGCCGGGTGAAGGGATTGGTGACCCCGGTGCCGACCTTCAGCCGTTCAGTGGCCTGGGCGGCGTTGGAGCAGGCGATGTAGCAGTCGCCGGAGAGGTTCTGGGAGTCGACGAAGACGATGCCGTCGAAGCCCGCGGCCTCGGCGCGCTGTGCCTGGCGTGCGACAGTCCTGGGGACGCCGGCCCCCGTAGTCCAGAATTCGAGTGCCATGATGCCCCTCCGCGGCCCGCCGTGACCGGCGGTCCCGGGCGATTATAGGGGGCTGACGTCCACCTTCATCTCGACAATGGGGCCGCAGTCGAGCACGCGGGAGAGCAGCGCGAGGGTCTGGAGGGCGAGCTCGCGGAGGGCGTCTTCCTCCCACGAGTCGCCTTCCTCAAGCTCCCATTCCTGGAGGAAGCCGGGTTCGCTGCCCTCTTCGTCCTTCTCGAAGCCGAGGCCGTAGATGATCGCCAGCTGGAAGTCGTCCAGCGGCGGGCCGTCGCGTCCTTCGCCACGGGAGAGGACGGCAGTGAGCCAGCTTGCCTCGCCGGCGATCTCCGCCGACCAGGCTCCCCGGGTGTAGACGTAGACGGCGTCGCAGGTGGGCTCTTCGCCCGTCATGTCCACCAGGCGGGCGGTCAGTTCTTCGAGGATGGGGTCGGCGAGCTCGACGCGGGCGCTCATTCGTACTTGAAGAACCCGCGGCCGGTCTTGCGCCCCAGGTGCCCGAGCGAGACGAGCCGCCGGAGCAGCGTCGGCGCCTTGAAGCGCGGCTCGCCGTACTCCTCGAACATGCTCTCGGCGATGAGCTTGAGCGTGTCGAGGCCAATGAGGTCGGCGGTGGCGAGCGGGCCCATGGTGTGGTTCAGCCCGACCTTGCAGGCATTGTCGATGTCCGCGGCCGTGGCCACGCCGCTGTCGAGGAGGTCGATCGCGTCGAAGATGAACGGCACGAGGAGGCGGTTGGCGATGAACCCCGGGGTGTCCTTCACCTGGACGGGGACGCGGTCGAGCTTCTCGCAGATCGCCATGGCGTCGGCGAGGGTTTCGTCGGTGGTGCTCGCGGTGGTGACGATTTCGACCAGCTTCAGGGCCCAGGGCGGGTTGAAGAAGTGGAGGCCGATGACCCGCTCGGGGCGGCCGCTGGCAGCGGCGAGGTCGCTGAGGGGCAGGGAACTGGTGTTGCTGGCGAGGAGGGCATCCGGGCGGCAGACCTGGCCGAGCTTCCGGAAGATCCCGGACTTGATGCCAAGGTCCTCGACGACGGCTTCGATGACGGCGTCGGCCTTTTCGAGGGAGGAGAAGCGGTCCATGTCGGCGACGCCGAAGAGACGGGCGAGGGCGTTGTCGCACTGGTCCTTCGTCATCCGGCCGCGGTCGACTTCGCGTTCGAGGCGGCGGCGGATCCCGGCGATGGCGGTGTCGATGCGGGGCTGGTCGAGGTCGATGATCGTGACTTCGCAGCCGCTGACGGCCGCGACCTGCGCGATGCCGGCGCCCATGAGCCCGGAACCGACGACACCGAGGGTTCGCACGTCCATTGCTTCTCCTTCGTGGCTATGGATCCATAGTCCCGGTGCATGATAGTCCCGGCCGGGCGACTGGGGAAACGGGATGGTATAGTTCGGAATCCGGAGAAGTTGCCTTGTCAGACGAAGCCCCACAGAGCCTGATCACCGACGAACACCGCGCCATGATTGGCGTGAAAAGCGACCCCATGACCATCACCGTCAAGGAAGCAGACGCCCGCCGGATGCGGGACATCCTTGGCGACACCGACCCCCGCTACGCCGACGGCACGGGCGTCGCGCCCCTCTACGTCATCGCCGGGTTGGGTGGCGGCCGCCCCCGGAACATGCCCGGGATCCTGCCCGGCGGGCTACTCACCCAGCAGGAGTGGAAGTTCAGCCGGCCGGTGCGGATCGGCGAAACGCTGACCGCCTACAGCCAGATCATCGACATCCGCGAGCGAATGGGCGGCCGCTACGGTCACAGCGTCCTCATCACGAGCGGGACCGACTACTACGACGCCGACGGCAACCACGTCGCCGCCAACATGATGACGATCACCCAGTTCGACCCCAAGGGCGCGAGGAGCCGCGAATGAGCCAGCGCTACTACGAAGACGTGAAGATCGACGACGACATCCCGCCGGTCGAGAAGATGCCGACGGAGGACCTCGCCGTCGACTTCTTCGGTCGGGACAACCCGACGAACCCCGCATTCGCGGACGCCGAGGCGGGCCGCCGGATGGGCGTGGGCGGGGCGCTGGTCCCGGGACTGCTGAAGCTTTCGTGGATCACCCAGTTCGTCGGCGACTGGGCGGGGCCGCAGGGACACGTCGCGAACGTGCGGGCTGCCTACCGCCGGCCGGACATCGCGAACCGGGCGCTCACGCTCGCGGGGCGGGTCGTGGACAAGCGCCAGGAGAACGGCAAGAACATCGTCGAACTCGAAGTGGTGACGCTGGCCGAGGGCGAACCGAGCGTGCGCAGCAACGTCCAGGTGGAACTCCCGAGCCGGGGCTAGTTCGCCGCGCCGGGCGGCCGTCCCGTAGAATCGGCGGCATGTCCCAATCTCTCGCCGGCCTCCGTGTCCTCGAAATCGGGACCTTCGTCTCTGCGCCCTACTGCGGGAAGCTGTTCGCGGGCTACGGGGCCGAGGTCATCAAGATCGAGCCTCCCGGCGGCGACATCGCCCGCACCCACGGGCCCTTCAAGGACGGCGTCCCCAACCCCGAGACGAGCGCCCTCTTCCTCTACCTGAACACGGGCAAGAAGTCGGTGGAACTGGACCTCGGCACGCCGGCGGGGCGCGACGCGTTCATGCGCCTGGCGGCAACCGCCGACGTGGTCATCGAGAACTACCGCCCGGCCGACCTTCGAGCGCTGGGGATCACGTATGAGGCGCTGCGGGCGGTGAACCCGCGGCTCGTGCTGGTCTCGATAACGGCGTTCGGGCAAGAGGGCCCGTACGCGGATTTCCACGCGAACAATCTCGTCGCCTTCGCCATGGGCGGGCACATGTTCATCACCGGCACCCCGGAGGGCGGGCCGCTAAAGAACGGCGGCTACCAGGCGGACTACCAGGGCGGCCTGAACGGCTTCTCCGCCGGGATGCTGGCGGTGCTGGCGGCCGAACGCGACGGCCTCGGCCAGCATGTGGACATCAGCATCCAGCACTGCATGGCGCCGATCGTCGAGGCCGGGATCCCCTACTACTCCTACATGGGCCGCTGGAGCGGGGTGCGGCGCGGGAACCACATGGCGAGCTTCATCGGCATCTATCCCTGCCAGGACGGCCACCTCGGCATCCACATCATGCCCCGCAACTGGAAGCCGTTCACCGACGCCATCGGCCGCCCGGACCTCTTCGACGACCCAAGGTTCGTCACCCAGGCGGCGCGCACGGTGAACAACGACGACCTGATGGCCGAGTTCTATGCCTGGGCCGCGGGCGAAACGAAGCGCGAAGTGTACGAGCGAGCCGGGCGGATGCGCGCGCCGATCGCGTTCGTCCACACGATGAAGGACCTGATGGAAAGCCCGCAGTTGAACGCCCGGGCCTTCCTCACGCGTATCGACCACCCCGTCGCGGGAGAAGCGACCTATCCTGGGCCGCCGTGGTGGATGGGGCCTGACGGCTGGCAGGCGGGGCGGGCGCCGCTCCTCGGCGAACACACGGAGGAAGTCCTCGCAGGCGTCGCCACCGCCGCATTCCCTGCGACGGCCGCGGGGGGTGGCGAATGACCACCCGGAACGAGGTCGCGGCTGCGCTGGCCTACTTCGAAGAGAGCGACGACATCGCCCTCCTCCACCAGCTGGTCGAGGAGATCGCGCCCCGGGCGAAGCGTGCGGTCGGGAAGCTGCTCCAGCAGGGGGGCGAGGACGCGATCCCGCCGCCGGCCGAGCTCCGGGCGGCGAAGGTGCCCGCGCCTCGCGACAAGGCCGTCGCGGCCGTCCGGGCCACCGACGACTTCGCCCTGCTCCAGGTGCTGGCCCGGGCGATCGGGCGGCGAATCGAAGCGATCGAGATCGTCGCCTCGGCGGAGTTCCCGGAGGGAGTCCGCGTCAGCGTGCCGGCAAGGCCCGTCTTCCCGCCGCCGCCTCAGCGCCTGACCGGGATCGTGGAGGCGACCGGCACGAGCCTGCAGGTGCTCCTCGACAACGGGGAGACGTGGGAAGGGCCGCCGAGCCTCGCCCGCCGGGTGGTGGAGCGATGAGCGCGCCACTGGCGGGCCTCCGGGTCATCGACCTGACGATGGTCTGGGCCGGGCCGTTCGGGGCGCGGATGCTCGGCGACTACGGCGCGGAGGTCATCAAGGTGGAGTCTCCGCGGCAGTGGGACCTCCTCCGGGGGCTCGGGCTCATCCCGCGCACGACGCCGCGCTGGTACAACATGTCGGCCTACTTCAACCACAACAACCGCGACAAGTACGGGCTCGCGCTCGACCTCTCCCAGCCCGAGGGCCGGGAAGTGCTCCTCAAGCTCTGCGCGGTGAGCGACGTCATCATCGAGAACTTCCGAGCCGACGTGATGGATAACCTGCGGCTGACGTACGAAGATGTGCGGGCGGTGAACCCGGAGATCATCTACGTCTCCATGCCGGGACATGGGAAGACGGGGCCGGAGAAGGACTTCGTCGCCTACGGTTCCAACGTGGAACAGCTGGCGGGGCTGGTTTCGGTTTCCGGATACGAAGGCGGCGAACCGATGAAGACGGGCCTGAGCTATGGCGACCCGATGGCGGGGACGGCCCTCGTCGGGGCGGTCGCGGCGGCCGTCCGGCACCGCAACCGGACCGGCGAGGGCATGTACGTCGAGGTCGCCCAGCGGGAGAACCTGACGGCGTTCGTCGGCGAATACCTGGTCGACTACAGCATGAACCACGAGCTGCGGCCGCCCATCGGGAACCGCCACCCGCACATGGCGCCCCACAATCGCTACCTCAGCGCCGGGGACGACCGTCACGTCGTCATCGCCTGCGAAGACGACGGCCAGTTCGCCGCCCTCTGCCGGGCGATGGATCGCCCGGACCTGCCCCAGGACGAACGATTCGCGACCAACGCGGCGCGGAAGGCGAACGAAGACGCGCTCGACGAGATCGTCGCGGCGTGGACGGCCCAGCGGGGGCACTATGAGGCCATGTACATCCTCCAGCGCTTCGGGGTCCCGGCAGGGGCGGTGTTGACCATCCCCGAGGAGATGGCCGACCCCCAGCTGCGCCACCGGGGGGCGTGGGTCGAGCACACCCACCCTGACGCCGGGACCTGGGAGATGGAGTCACCGCCCTGGCTGCTTTCGCGGACCCCGGGGCACATCCGCCTGCCGGCGCCCGGGTTCGGGCAACACAACAGCTATGTCCTGCGCGATCTGCTGAAGCTGGACGAGACGGCCGTCGCGCGACTGTACGAACTGGGAGTGACGGCGGACGTGCCAGACGAGACGCTCCATGCCTGAGAAGAGACTCCGGAGGGCGAGCGGGATCCTGCTGCTGGCCGGGATTTCGCTGATGCTCCTCCGTGGCGCCCCGGGCGGCGTTTCGGCGGCAGCGGCGACCATCGTCGTGAACGACACCGGCGACAACCTTCACGACCCCGGCTGCGCGACCACGGGGACGGGCACCTGCACCCTCCGCGACGCCATCACCTTCGCCAACGCGAACACGGGACACGACACGATCAGCTTCAACCTCCCCGGCAGCGGGGTGCGCACGATCTCGCCGGCCACGGCGCTCCCCACCCTCTCCGGGGCCGACGGCGTGACGATCGACGGCTACACCCAGCCCGGGGCGACGGCGAACTCGGCGGCGACGGGCTCGAACGCGGTGCTGCTGGTGGCGCTCGAAGGGTCGGGGGCGGCCGGGGTCGACGGGCTTGTACTCGCGTCGTCCGGCAACACGGTCAGGGGGCTCGTCATCGGCGGCTTCGGGCCGGGCGCGAGCGGGATCGCGGTGGCCGCGGGGAGCGGCAACGTCATCGCCGGCAACCTCATCGGGACGACACCAGGCGGTTCCACGGCGGACGCCAACGCCACCGGGGTCGCTCTCGGGACGGGAACAAGCGGGACGACCGTCGGCGGGAGCGGGCTCGCGGCCCGGAACGTCATTTCGGGGAACGGCCCGGGGCACGGCGTCCTCATCGAGGGCACGTCCAACGGCAACACGGTTTCGAACAACGTCATCGGGCTGGGCGCGAACGGGGCCACGGCGCTGGGGAACAGCGGCTGGGGCATCCTCGTGGCCGGGTCGGCCTCGGGGAACACGCTTGGCCCGGGGAACGTCCTGACGGACAACGTCCTAGGCGGCGTGGGGATCACCGGCACGGGCACCGGCAACACGGTCCAGGGCAACACCGTCTACGGGAACGGGGGCCCGGGCATCGACCTCGGCGGCGACGGTGTGACCGCGAACGACACGAACGACGCGGACAGCGGGCCGAACGGGCTCCAGAACGCCCCGGTTCTGCAGATGGCGTTGCGATCACCCACCACGGGCCAGCTTGTGCTCCGGGTGGCGCAGGATTCGCGACTGGCGGCCGGCACGAACCACATCAACGTCTACCTTGCGGAGACGGCGACGGCGGTCCGGGGGCCGGGAAAGACGCCGATCCTCGTCTTCGACGTTGCCGCCGGGGCGTCCACGACGACGACCATACCGCTGACGCCGGGCACCGCCCTTGGCGCCACGGACTGGGTGACCGCGACGGCGACGACCGCGGACGGCACCTCCGAATTCGCCCAGAACACGCCCGTCGCCGCCAACCTGCTCCCCATCGCCAGCGCCGGCCCGGACCAGACCGTGGCGGTGAACGCCATCGTCACCCTCGACGGCTCGGCGTCGAACGACCCCGACGGCCTGCCCTCGGGGAGCGGCATCGCGGACGGCGCCTTCACCTGGACGCAGACCGCCGGCATCGCGGTGGACCTGGAGAACCCACAGGGCGCCAACCCGTCCTTCGAAGCGGTGTTCGGCGGGGTCTACGAATTCAGCCTGGCGGTCTCGGACGGGCTCGACACTTCGGTCAACGTGGCGACGGTGACCATCACAGTAACCGACACGACCACCCCGGTTGCGCACGACCAGACGCTGAACATCCGATCGAACCAGGCGAAGGGAGTCCACCCCACGGCGACCGATCCCGACAACACGAAGTTCATCTGGGCGATTGCGTCGCAGCCCGCCCACGGGCGCCTCAACGGGTTCAATGATCGGACAGGCGGCGTCATCTACATCCCGGACTACGGCTACGAGGGCGAGGACAGCTTCACGATGACGGCCTCCGACGGGGTGAACGTCTCGCTGCCGGCGACGATCACGTTCCACATCACGGGCTTCGTGACGATCGTGTCGCCGCCGGCACTGCCGAAGGCCGCGAAGGGCACGCCGTATGCGGTGACGCTGCTGGCACAGAGCGGCGTGCCGCCATACACGTGGGCGATCTCCGCCGGGTTGCCGCCGGGGCTCGCCCTCAACACCCTGACGGGCGCGATCACGGGGACGCCGTCGACAGCGGGGGTCTACACGTTCACGGCGAAAGTGACGGATGGGCTGACTGAGACCGACTCGGAGACCTTCACGATCGAGGTGACGGCGCCACCGGCGCGGCCGTTCAAGCTGCGGGTGGCCGGGGTCGCGAAGGACTGAGCGGGGTGGCGGCTGTGTGGCGATCGTCCGGCATCGGCGGGCAGGCGGGAAAACCGCTCGTTGACACTCGCGGCACGGCTACCTGGCCGGCCGCTACAGGCTCAGGAGGAAGAGGGGTACGGCGACAATGGCGGCGAGGAAGATTGCCAGGTGGCGGGGCCGTGCCGTGGCCCACGACGCTCCCCAAAGAATCCCCGCTGAATAGGGCCGGTAGAGCACGGTGAGGAGCACGGCCGAGACGGCGGCTACCGAGAACATCTCGGTAAGGACCACGACGAAGGCTGTGTGGCCGCCAAGCAGGACGGACGCGAACAGGGTGTCGACAAAGGTCGTGATGTTCGCGCCCATGACGTAGGGAATGATGTGTTCGCGCTTGAGGTAGCCCTTCAGGGACAGCGGCACGAGCACGGTGATCGAAATCGCGACGCTCAGCGTCGTGAAGGTGACAGCGCAGCCGAGGAGGAACATCAGCGGGCGGCGGTTGAGGAAGTGGAACACGCGGGTGATGCCTTCGGCTTCGCCTTCGAGTTGAGGCAGGGCACGGTCGAAGATCGCGAAGCTGGAGAGCAGGATGCCTACCCCGGCGACGAACACGAGGGCGCGCGGGAGGAGGTCGTTCAGGAGGTCGACCCAGCGGCCGTAGACGGTGTCGCTGAGGCTGAGGAGGCCCTGGGGCGTGTGGAAGGAGATGCCGTCGAGCCAGCCGTAGTGCAGGGAGACGAGGCCAAGCAGGAGGGCCGGGCCCTGGGTGGTGAAGGTCGTGAGAAGGGCGACGACGCCGATGTAGAGCCCATCCGCGTTGCGGCGGCGGGTGACGAAGTAGACGAAGCCGACCGCGAGGACGATGAACGACGCACCGAGCCGCGAACCGGCGACCATCGCGAAGGCCTCGCTCTCGGTGAAGACGCCGCCGGCGAGGAGGCTCACGCCGATCGCGGCGACGGGCGAGCCGCTCAGGACCACGTAGGCGAAGAGCCAGCCAAACCCGACCGCGTTGGCCGGGCCGGAGACGCTGAGGTTGTCGAGGACCGGGACGAGCCCCTTCGCGCCGGACTTGAGCACTTCGAGCGCGAAGATGAAGACGAAGATGCCGGCCAGCGCCGCCAGCGGACGCACGATCGATGCCCCCGGCGAGAACGGCTTCGTCGCGAGAGCGGGAAGCGGTTCGTGCGGGGCGTCGGTCGCGAGCGGCCGTACTTCGGTGTCAGCCACCGCGGGCGCTGGGCGTGGGTTCGGTAACGACATCGCGGACCATGCCGGCGGCAACGGTGCGGCGCGTCGCCGGGTCGATGAGGATGAAGCTGCCGGTATCGCGGCTCGTCGCGTAGGAGTCGACGAAGAGCGGTTCGAGGGTGCGGACGGTGACCCGGCCGATGTCGTTCAGGCTCAGCGTCTCGGGGTCGCGGAGCCGTTCGAAGTTGGCGACGTCGAGGCGGTCGTCCAGCGATTCGACAAGGCAGCGGACGCGGCGCGTGGTGTGCTTGATCCAGAACTGCTGGCGGGGGCCGAGCGCGGCCGCATCATCCATCCAGCAGAGGTCGGCGGTGAAGCGGGTGGCGACGGGCGCGGGGTCCTCGGCGGCGACGATCATGTGGCCGCGGCCGACGTCGATTTCGTCCGCGAGGCGGATGGCCACGGCCTCGCCGCTAGCGGCGCACGGGAGCGACTCTTCGTAGCGGTCGATGGCGGCGATCCGCGTGCGGGCGCCGAGGGGGAGGACCGTCACTTCGTCGCCGACGCGGGCGACCCCGGCCGCGAGCGTCCCCGCGTAGCCGCGATAGTCGTGGAAGGCAGTCGTCTGCGGGCGGAGGACGTATTGCACGGGGAAGCGCAGGGCGGCGTGGCGCGCGGGGTCCGGGACTTCGACCGTTTCGAGGAATTCGAGGAGCGTCGGGCCGTCGTACCAGGGCATGCTGGAGCCGCGGTCGACGATGTTTTCGCCGGAGACCGCGGCCACCGGGAGGACGGTGACGCGCTCCACGCCGAGACGCCGGGCAAGGGCCCGGAAGTCGTCTTCGACTTCCAGCAGCCGCTCCTGCGACCAGTCGACGAGGTCCATCTTGTTGACGCAGAGGACGAGGTGGCGAATCCCGAGGAGGGCGGTGAGAGCCGAGTGGCGCCGGGTCTGTTCGACCACCCCCTTGCGCGCATCGACGAGGATGAGCGCGAGCTGGGCGGTGGAGGCGCCGGTGACCATGTTACGGGTGTACTGAATATGCCCGGGCGAGTCGGCGATGATGAACTTCCGGCGCGGGGTGGCGAAGTAGCGGTAGGCGACGTCGATCGTGATCCCCTGCTCGCGTTCGGCGCGGAGGCCGTCGGTGAGGAGGGCGAGGTTGACCTCGTCGAGCCCCTGGGCCTCGCTTGCCCGCTGGAGGCTCACCATCGTGTCTTCGAACACCTGCTTGGAGTCGTAGAGGAGGCGGCCGATGAGCGTGCTCTTGCCGTCGTCGACCGAGCCGGCGGTGACGAAGCGGAGGAGGTCCATCAGAAGTACCCCTCGCGCTTGCGGTCTTCCATTGCGGCTTCGGAGAACTGGTCGTCGGCCCGGCTGGCGCCGCGCTCGGTGATGCGCGCGACAGAGACCTCGGCGATGACCGAGTCGAGATCGGCGGCTTCCGAACGCAAGGCGGCGGTGCAGGTCATGTCGCCGACGGTGCGGTAGCGGACCGCGGCCCGGAAGGGACGTTCGCCGGGAAGCAGCGGAAGGAACGGGCTGACGGCCATGAGCATGCCGTCGCGCTGAAAGACATCGCGTTCGTGGGTGAAGTAGATCGACGGGACTTCGAGGTTCTCCCGCTGGATGTAGCGCCAGATGTCGAGCTCGGTCCAGTTCGAAAGCGGGAAGACGCGCATGTGCTCACCGCGGACGTGCATGCCGTTGAAGAGGTGCCAGAGTTCGGGACGCTGGTTGCGGGGGTCCCACTGGCCGAACTCGTCGCGGAACGAGAAGACGCGCTCCTTCGCGCGCGCCTTCTCTTCGTCGCGGCGGGCCCCGCCAATCGCGGCGTCGAGCTGGTGTTCGGCGATGGCGGCGAGGAGGACCGGGGTCTGGAGGCGATTGCGGGAGGCCCGGGGGCCACGCTCTTCGACAACTTCGCGACGGTCGATGGCGTCCTGGACCGAGGCGACGATCAGGCGGGCGCCGAGTTCGGCGACGCGGCGGTCGCGGAATTCGAGCACCTCGGGGAAGTTGTGGCCGGTGTCGACGTGCATGACGGGGAAGGGGATCTTCGCCGGCCAGAAGGCCTTTTCGGCCACGCGGAGGAGGACGATGGAATCCTTGCCGCCGGAGAAGAGGAGGGCCGGCCGTTCAAACTCGGCCGCGACCTCGCGCATGATGAAGATCGCCTCGGCTTCGAGCATTTCGAGGCCGGTGTCGAGGGCGTTGTGGACGGGCGAGGGCAACGCCTCCTGCGTCGTCATCGTTGCACCGCCGCGTACTCAGGCCGAGGAGAGACGAGGCCCTCTGCTTCGAGGTAGGCAAGGATGCGCTGGACCGACGCCTCGATGGGCTCCCGGCCGCTGGGCACGCTGATCTCCGGGTGCTCCGGGGCCTCGTAGGGGTCGTCGACGCCGGTGAAGCCGCTGCGCTTCCCGGCGCGGACTTCGGCGTAGAGGCCCTTCACGTCGCGGGCTTCGCATTCTTCGACGGTTGCGGCGAGGTAGACCTCGATGAACCGGGAGCCGTCGCCTTCGACCAGGCGGCGGTTGGCGTCGCGGGTGGCGCGGTAGGGCGAGATGGCAGCAGTGATCACGGCGACGCCGTTGCGGGCGAGCAGGTTCGCGACGAACCCGATGCGGAGGATGTTCGTGTCGCGGTCTTCCCTGCTGAAGCCCAGGCCGTTCGAGAGGTTGGTACGGACGGTGTCGCCGTCGAGGACTTCCACCCTGCGGCCGCGGGCTCGAAGCACCGGGGCGAGCGCCTCACTCAGGGTCGACTTGCCCGCGCCGGAGAGGCCGGTGAACCAGAGAACGAACCCCTGCTGGTCTGTCATGGTCTGCGGGTGGTGTCCTTTCGTATCGATGGTCGGTGCGGAAGCGCCGGACGGATCAGGTGTGGAGGCCACATTCGTCCTTTTCGAAGCCGGACCAGCGGCCCGCGCGCCCCTGGACGCCGGGGACGGTGCAGTTGTAGCAACCGATGCTGGTGTAGCCCTGGTCGAGGAGGGGGTTGTAGGGGATCTTGTTCTCGAGGATGTAGGCCCAGGTTTCCTTCTCGGTCCAGTTGGCGAGCGGGTTGATCTTCACGACGCCGAACTTCTGGTTCCACGAGACGATGGGGGTGTCGGCACGGCCTTCGGACTGGTCGCGGCGGAGCCCGCTGACCCAGGCTGTCTTGCCCTCGAGGGCGCGGCGGTTGGGCTCCACCTTGCGTAGTTCGCAGCAGAGGTCGGGGTCGCGCATCCAGAGCGCGGAGCCGTGGCGGGCGGCCTGCTCTTCGTGGCTGAGGAGGGGCTTGTAGACCTGGAGGTTCGCCAGGTGGAGCGCCTCGCGGCTCCGGCGCATGGTCTCGTGGGTCTCTTCGAACAGGTAGTCCGTATCGAGGACGAAGACGTGCACGTTCGGCTTGAGCGCGGCAACCATGTGGAGGATGGCCATGCCGCTGGCGCCGCCGAAGCTGGCCCCGACGGAGAGGCCGTCGCCGAAGGTCTCGACGGCCCAGGCGACGATCTCGGGCGGGCTGGCGGACTCGAAGCGCGCGTCGAGGGCGGCGATGGCTTCCGGGCTGAGGGCTGGCGCGGCGGGCGTGGCCATGCTCGCTCCAAAGAAGAGTAGGTCACTCAACAATATCGACAATTTTCGTTGCATGCAACCGGGATTGTTGATAGATTTTATCGAGTTTCCACCGAACCCACCCATACCCAGCCTTGGAGACGGAGCCATGCCAGCAACCGAGACGGTCATCCACACGAACGCACCGGGCCAGGTGTTGCCTGTGCTCGAAAAGGAACTTGAGGACTTCGAAACCGAAGCCACCCGCTACCTCAGGGGCGAGTGGGAGGAGACGAAGTTCATCGGCTTCCGCCTGAAGCAGGGAGTCTACGGCCAGCGCCAGCCGGGAGTGCAGATGATCCGGGTGAAGCTGCCCTTCGGCGGGGTGACCCCGGAACAGATGGAGGCGCTGGGCGAAGTGGCCGAGCGCTGCGCGCCCCTGCGGAAGGGCCACATCACCACCCGGCAGAACTTCCAGTTCCACCACATCCCCCTGAAGAAGGCAGCGGACGGGCTGAAGATCCTTGGGAGGACGGGGCTTTCGACGCGGGAGGCCTGCGGAAACACGGTCCGCAACGTCACCGGTGACCCGTGGGCCGGGGTCAGCAACGACGAGCCCTTCGACCCGACGCCATGGGTCGGGGCCTTCGCGCGGTACTGGCTGCGGAACCCGCTTTCTCAGTTGCTGCCGCGAAAGTTCAAGGTCGCCTTCAGCGCGAGCGACGCCGACCGCGCGATCACGGGGCTCCACGATCTGGGGTTCATCCCCCGCGTCCAGGACGGTGTGAAGGGCTTCCAGATGGTCGTGGGCGGCGGTCTCAGCATCATGCCGCGGAACGCGATGGTGCTCCGCGAATTCGCCTCGATGGACGAATACCTGAAGGTTTCGGAGGCAGTCATCCGCGTCTTCGAAAAGGCGGACGAACTGCGGAAGAACCGGGCCAAGGCGCGGATCAAGTTCCTCATCGACCGCGTCGGGATCCAAGAGTTCGGGCGGATGGTCGACCGCGAACTCGAAGGCGAGTGGGCTTCGGGGAACTTCAGCCCGGAGCGGCTGCTCTACATCGACAACGAAGAGGCCAATGCGCCGGCGAAGCGAGCGAACTACGCCCGGCCGGGGGCGGACATGGCCGCATTCACCGCCTTCGTGACCGGGAACGTCCAGGCGCAGCGCCAGCAGGGGTTCAGCACCGTCGAGGTGAAGGTGACGCGCGGGGACCTGAAGCCGGAGCAGTTCCAGGGGCTGGCGGCGATCATGCGGGAGTACTGCGGCGGCTACGCCCGGACGACGGTGCAGCAGAACATCGTCCTCCGCTGGGTCCGCGACGAGGCCCTCTACGAAGTCTGGCAGCGGCTGCTTGCGCTGGACCTGGGCGAGGCCGGCGCCCACGGTGTCACCGACGTGGTAAGTTGCCCCGGCACGGACAGCTGCAAGCTGGGGATCACGAGTTCCATGGGGCTGAACCGGGCGATCCAGGAGAGGGTGACGGCGATGGGGATCAGCGACGCCCTCACGCAGAAGATCCACATCAAGATGAGCGGCTGCCCGAACAGCTGCGGCCAACACCACATCGCGACGATCGGGTTCCACGGGGCCGCGATGAAGTTCGGTTCGAACCAGATGCCGGCCTACCACGTCTTCGTCGCCGGCGGTTATGACAAGGGGACGATGCGGCTCGCGACCCAGCTGAAGGTGCGTCTGCCTGCCAAGCGCGGGCCTGACGCCGCCGCCCGGCTGATCAGCCTCTACGAGCGGGAACGCCAGCCCGGCGAGGAGTTCAACGCCTACTTCGACCGTGTTGGGGCGGCGCCGCTGGAACGCGAAATCGCGGACCTCTGCCTGGCGGGCGAACTGGACGAAGAGAACCAGACGCTCTTCATCGACTGGGGCAAGAGCGAGCTCTACCAGCTTCAGCGCGGCGAAGGGGAGTGCGCCGTCTAGTCCGGCGGCCGGGCAGCAGCCGGCCAGTCCCCGCGGCTTCGCCCACGACCGGGTCCATCGGGGACATGCGGTTCGGGACGCTCGGCGGGGGTGGGCTCAGAGAAGCGGCAGGCGTGCTCTCCCGGGCGATGCGGGACAACCCGCTCCACGTTGCCGCCTTCGGGGATGACCCCGCCCGGCGGGTGGCGTCGCTGGAGGCGCTCTTTCGCGGCCTCCTCCCACAGGTGCAGGCCCGGCCACTGGCGGCCCGGCGGGGCGGCTTCACGGTGGCGGTGTTGGGGCTGGAACCACCGGGGGCCTGCGAGATCACGCCCGTCCACATCCTGAGGATGGCGCCGCGCCTCTTGCGGCTGGGACCGTCCGCCTGGGGGCGGCTGGCGGAGTGGCAGGCAGCCTGGGCAGCCCACGACCCGGACACACCCCACTGGCACCTCGGCCCGTTCGGCGTGGAGCCGGCGCTGCAGGGGATGGGCGTGGGCTCACAGGTGCTGGAGCGGGCCTGCGCGCTGCTGGACCGGGAGCGGGCCGGCGGGTACCTGGAGACGGACAGGGAAGAGAATGTCCGGCTCTACGAGCGGTTCGGGTTCGCCGTGACCGGCGAGGAGCGCGTGCTCGGGGTTCGGTGCTGGTACATGCTCAGGCAGCCGCGCGGCTGAGCCCGAAGGTTTCCGGTAGGATTCGGGCACATCTTCCACTCCGAGGTCTCCACATGGCAGGACTCCGGGGCGACGCCGCGATTGTCGGCGTGGCCGAATTCGCACCCGAACGGAAGCCCTCGCGGCTCTACATGGGGCTCGAGTCGTACGCGGAACTCGCGCGGCAGGCGCTGGACGACGCCGGCATCCCGCTCTCCGAGGTCGACGGGCTGGTGACGGGTTCGAACCTGATGGAGGCGCGGAACCTGATCCCCTCGGCGATCACGGAGTACCTGGGCGTGCCCTCCAACTTCTTCGACATCGTCGACCTGGGAGGGGCGACGGGGGCGGCGCAGGTGGTCCGGGCGGCGATGGCGATCGAGGCGGGGATGGCCGAGACCCTGGTCTGCATCGTCCACACGCTGATGCCCCACAGCGACCCAACGGTGGCCCCGCAGGAGCGGCGGCGGGACTGGGGTGGCGGCAACTGGGGGTCTCCCCAGGCCGAGTTTGAGATCCCGTTCGGGGCGGTCCAGGGCACCTACGGCTACGCGATGATCGCGAACCGCTACCGCCACGAATACGGGCTGACGGAGCGGCAACTGGCGAAAATCGCCGTCGACCAGCGGACGAACGCGCTGCAGAACCCGAAGGCGGTCTTCGCGAACCAGCCGATCACCATCGACGACGTCCTCAATTCGCCGATGATCTGCGACCCCTTGAAGCTGCTGGAGATCGTCATGCCCTGTTTCGGCGGTGCGGCGGTGGTCGTGACCTCGAAGGAGCGGGCGAGGCGCGCCAAGAACCGCCCGGCCTACGTCATCGGCGCGGGCGAACACACCACCCACCGTTCGGTGACTTACGAGCGCGACTTCACGCATTCGCCGATCAAGCCGGCCGCCGACCGCGCCTTCGCGATGGCGGGGATCAAGCACAGCGAGGTCGACCTCGCCTCGCTCTACGACTGCTACACGATCACGGTGCTGCTCACGATCGAGGACGCGGGGTTCTGCGGGAAGGGCGAGGGCGGGAGGTTCGTGGAGGCGCACGACCTGACCTATCGCGGCGACTTCCCGATGAACACGCACGGGGGCCAGCTGAGCTTCGGGCAGTCTGGAATGGCGGGAGGGATGTCGCACGTCACCGAGGCGTACCTGCAGCTGACAGGCCGGGCCGGCGGGCGCCAGCTCAAGAAGTGCGACACCGTCTACATCAACGGCAACGGCGGGATCATGAGCGAGCAGGTCTCGCTGATCCTGCGCGGCGAATAGGGGGCGCGGCATGTCGAAGTATCGCAAGAATCCGAACCCGATCCCGGTGCCGACGCCGGTCACGAAGCCGTTCTGGGATGCGACCCGGGAACACCGGCTGCTGCTCCAGCGCTGCGGCAAGGGCCACGTCTTCTACTACCCGCGGACGCATTGCCCGGAGTGCCTCTCGGTGGAGTGGGAGTGGTTCGAAGCGAGCGGGCGGGGACGGCTCTACAGCTACACGGTGGCGCGCCGGGCGCAGGGGCCGGAGTTCGCGGAGGACGTGCCGTACATCATCGCCGCGATCACACTGGAGGAGGGTCCGAGGATGACCAGCCTCCTGGTGGAGGCAGACCCGGACAACGTGGCCATCGACGGCGCGGTGGAGGTGGCGTGGGACGACGTCTCGCCCGACATCTCGATGCCATACTTCCGGCCGCTAGGATAGGCGCGGTCAGATTTCGCGGAGGAGCGCCCAGGACGAGTCGAAGGGCAGCCCGCCAGCCCGGGCGGCCGCCTTCAAGGTGCGCACCTGGTGTTCCGGCGGGAGCCCGGCGAGGAAGCGCGAAGGGTTGCTGCTGACCTCGGTCGCAACCGCCGGGTGCCTGCCGACGACCGCGAGGAAGGATTCGAAGACGTCGTCGTGGTCGAGGTAGTTTTCGAAGACGAAAAGGCAGATGTCCTCAAAGGTTTCGCTGTCTCCAGCCGCGAGGACGTCGTCGCAGGTGAGTTCGAGCCAGCCGGAGACGTCGGTCCAGGCGGCGGCTGCCTCCTTGCACTTGCGGGCCTCCATGGCGTCGAGCGAGGAGAAGAGCATGACGAGGAACGTGGGCAGGCGGCGGCGTTCGTAACCCAGGCGGGCAACGTCGACCCAGCGGAGGTCTTCGTCGCAGGGGACGTGCTGGCGCTGGGCCGGGATGGCGCCTGCGAGCTCGTTCGCTTCCGTGTCGGGGAGGGTGCGGACCCAGTCTTCGAGGGTCTCCTGGGGGACTTCAACGAGGTCGATGACGGAGAGTGCGGCCAGGCGGCGATCGGGCGGGCCGTCCTGGACTTCGAGGATGAGTTCAGGCGTAGTCAGCCGGCGAAAGGCCGGTTCGTGGCCAAGCCAGCCGTCGTATTCGGGGGGCAGCCTCCGTTGCACATGCACAGGATAGCGGACGGCGAGAACCGGGCACGCAGGGAGAGTGCTAGGATCGGGGGATGGAGTCACCACTATTCAAACGTCACCGGCGGCTGCGCGGTTCGGCCGCGATCAGGGGCCTGGTCCGCGAAAACGAGCTGACGCCGTCTCACCTCATCTATCCGCTCTTCGTTGACGCGGGGCTCAGCGGGCGAAGGCCCATCGAAGCGATGCCGGGACAGGATCAGCTGGGCCTCGACGCGCTCGCCGCGGAGGCCCGTGAGCTGGCCGGGCTGGATATCCCAGCGGTCTTGCTCTTCGGCCTGCCGTCGTACAAGGACGAGCGGGGGAGTTCGGCCTGGGCACGCGACGGCGTCGTCCAGCAGGCGATCGGGAGGCTGAAGGAAGCGAACCCGGAGGTGCTGGTCGTCGGCGACGTCTGCCTCTGCGAATACACCAGCCACGGGCACTGCGGCCTCGTGCGGGCGGACGGGAGCGTGGACAACGACGCGAGCCTGCCGCTCCTGGCGGAGATGTCCGTGAGCCTGGCCGAGGCCGGCTGCGACGTCATCGCCCCGAGCGACATGATGGACGGTCGCGTGGGCGCCATCCGGCTCGCGCTCGACAGCGCCGGGTTCTCCGAGACGCCGATCCTTTCCTACGCGGCGAAGTTCGCCTCCGCGTTCTACGGGCCGTTCCGCGAAGCGGCGGGCAGCGCGCCCGCGTTTGGCGACCGGCGGGGCTACCAGATGGACCCGGCCAACGCCCGGATGGCCGTGGACGAAGTGCTGACGGACGTCGCCGAGGGGGCGGACATGGTGATGGTGAAGCCGGCCCTCCCGTATCTCGACGTGCTCCGGTCGGTGAGGGACAGCGTGGACGTGCCGGTGGCCGCCTACAACGTCAGCGGCGAGTACAGCATGTTGATGGCGGCGGCGGAACGCGGCTGGCTGGATGGCCCCCGGGCGATCGACGAGACGCTCACGGCCATCCGCCGGGCGGGCGCGGATATGATCATCACCTACCACGCGAAGGACTGGGCGCGGAGGCGCTAACGGCGGTCAGGCGCGGCGGGCAGCGAGGGCCGGCATCGGCCGCTGGGCGACGGTGCGGCGGATCGGCGACGAGGGCTCCTGGCAGGCGCGCATGAGGCTCGCATCGACGACATCCTGGATGCCCCGGATGCGCGCCTCGGCGCGGACATGGGCCACCGTCGCCGAGAGGATGGATTCGAAGCCGGGCCAGTCTTCGCAGCGGATGACGCGGAGATGGCGGGTCGACTCGTTCCATTCGACGACGAGGCGGGGGTGGGCGGCGGGGCCGGCGCAGATCCGCGTGTAGCCGCCGAGGTATTCGTTGGTGAGGTGGAGGCCTCGAGTTGTGGGGTTGATCGTGGCCCGGTGGAGGCCCTCCCAGAGGTCGCCAAGAGCCAGGAGCAATCGAAAGGCAACGTCAGACGTATCGGCTCGCACAGATCACCCCGCCAAAGGTGCGTAACTCGCTTCGACGGCAGGAAGCCCCGGCCGCAAGGGCGGATTCTACGCTACTCCCGGGGGAAACGCGCAACCGGGTTTATGGGCGTCATAGACCGGGCGAATGCAAACGCCCCGGGTCGATCTCTTCACGCTTGCGCGATCATTATTCCCCCGGCCGGTGCTAGGGTACGCGGGTCCCCAGGGAGGAGCCCGCGTTGAAGCAACCCTGTGCCATCTGCCACCACGAAGGGGCAGATCCGCCTGAGTCCGGCCACTTGCTCTGCCTCTCGACCACCCTTGACCACCTGGTCAGCCAGGCTGCGGGGCGAGAGGGGGACGGGATCCTCCTGCCTGTGTGCCCCACACATGCGGTGGACATCTACCGCGGGCGCCTGCCGGGCGTCACCATGGCATGGCAGTTCGCCGGCACGCTCCCGGGGATGGCCGTGCCCGCCGCGCGTTGACACCGTTTCCAGCCCGTTCCCATGATGGGGCGTGGAATCGACGCAACAGGCGACGATGCGCCTTGCCGACGTTGGCCATCGCCTGACCGGGCCGAGGAAGGCCGTGCTCGACGCGATCGGTGCGGAGGCCGCGCCGTTCACGGTTGAGGAGCTCTGCGCCGCCGTCCCCGGTGTGGGGCGGGCGACGGTCTTCCGGACGGTACGGCTCCTGCAAGAGCTGGACGTGGTCTGCCGGTTGCCCCTGGAAGACGGGAGCGTCCGCTACCAGCTTTCGGCCGGGGACCACCACCACCACCTGATCTGCAGCAACTGCGGCCGGGTTTCCGAATTCAACGACCCCGCGCTGGACCGGCTGATCCAGGAGAACGCCCACGACGCCGGGTTCCGGCTCGACGGCCACAGCCTGGAGCTGTACGGCCGCTGCGCGGACTGCGCCCCTCACCCACAGGCTCCCTCTCCGCCTGCGGCGGAGAGAGGGAGGCGGGCGTAGCCCTTTCGCGGCAAGAAGCCGTTAACGGTCGCCGGCGAAGTCGCGGAGGAGCGTCTTCATCCCGGGTTTGAAGACCACCTTTCCTTCGATCACCACGATCTCGTTGTTGAGGAAGAGTTGGGCCGCCCGGCTGAGGACGTTGCCTTCGAGGGCGCGGCCCTTCGCCCTGACGTCGTCGACTGAGTCAACGCCAACGTCGATCTGGAAGACGTCCTGGAGGATGATCGGGCCGGCGTCGAGCTCCTCCGTGACGAAGTGGGCGGTGCAGCCGCTGACGCGGACGCCGTCCTCCCAGGCACGGCGATAGGGATTGGCCCCGGGGAAGTACGGCAGGAGCGAGGGGTGGATGTTGATGATCCGCCCTCGGTAGGGGGCCACAACGGTCTCGGTGAGGACCTGCATGTAGCGGGCAAGGATCACGACGTCGGGGCTGTAGCGCTCAAGTTCGGACAGGAGGAAGGCTTCGTGGGCGGGCTTGTCGAGGCTCGGCGCCCAGGAGAAGGGGATGCCCGCCTCCTCGGCGATGCGACGGAGCGAGTCGTGATTCGAAAGTACAGCGACGAGCTCGCCGTTGAGAACGTTCGCGCGCCAGTCGGCGATGAGCTGTTCGAGGCAGTGGGGTTCGCGACTGACGAGGACGGCGACACGGCGGCGTTCGCGGCGGTTGTGGAGGGTGACGCGGATCTCCATGCCGATTTCGGAGCCGATCTCGAGGAGGCCCGTGACAAGTTCGTCCAGGCTGGCGGAGGCGTCGGTGATGTCGACGAGCATGTCCATCAGGAACTGCCCGCGAAGGACGCGTTGTTCGATGTCTTCGATGTTGATGTCGCGACTGGCGAGGAAGGTGCTGAGCCTGGCGACGACGCCCTTCTGGTCGCGCCCAAGCACGCTGACGATGGCAAGAACGCGGGCCATGGCTACCTCCGAAAGGCTCTTGCCAGCGTAGGGGAGCGGCTGGTGAGGGTCGACAAGCCGGGGCTTGCCCCTTTGACGAGAAATCCACAGGCTATGCATCGGACGTATGGATAGATGGAAAAGGGGAGCGTGGAGCCCGCGTGTTAGCCCGTCCGTTGTCGTTGACGAGGCGCCCTGGGGGCAATGCCGGCCGGTGGAGCGGGCAGCCCCATGAAAGACGGTCCCCGGGGGCGGAGCCGGGAGGCATTGGCGCCGTCAATAGCTCAGGCGTCTGCCCTGCGACGATTCCAATCACTGTGTGCATAAGCAGGAGGTGGAACGCGAAATTGCCCTGACAACGCGGCCGCAGAGGTCAAGAGATATTGACTTTAGCGGATCTGACGCGCACCTTACCGTCCGGTTAATCGATGAGGAGGGAACCAATTACGATGACCAAACCTATCTGGAGGATGCTCCTGGGCATCCTCGCCGTCTTCGGCGTCATGGCGATCGCTGTTGCCTGTGGCGACGACGATGATGACGACACAGGCGCCGCTACCAACACCGCGGCCCCCGGGGCCTCGCCCACCGCTGACGCGAAGCCGTCGGGCACCATCACCATCCGCACCATCCAGTTCGAAACCTGGGATCCGCACTTCTCGGACTTCAACCAGGACATCGAACACTTCTTCATGGTCTGGCGGGGGCTTTACAACCTCGACGCCGCCAACCTGCCTCAGCCGGCGATGGCCGACGGCAAGCCCACGGTTTCCGCCGACGGCAAGACCTACACCGTCAAGGTGCAGGCAGGCCTGAAGTGGTCTGATGGGCAGCCCCTGGACGCCAACGACTTCGTGCTGGGCGTGCAGCGCACCTGCAACCCGGACAACGCCGGGCACTACCAGTACATCCTGACGGCCATCGTGGGCTGCGACGCCTACTACGCCGCGGGCAAGGAAACTCCTGCCAAGAAGGATGAGCTCCTGAAGGCAGTCGGCGTCCGCGCCGTGGACGCCACCACGATCGAGTTCAAGCTGACCGACCCTCAGCCGACCTTCCCGATCCTCCTCGCCCTCTGGCCCACCTTCCCGGCCCCCAAGCACCTTCTCAAGACGGTCGACGCCGCCTGGCCCGGCCCGCTGCAGAACGTGTACAACGGCCCCTTCAAGCCTTCTGAGTACACGGAGAAGGACCACATGACGATGGTCCCGAACCCGAACTACACCCAGAAGGAAAAGGCGAAGATCGAGAAGCTTGTCCTTCGCTACATCGACGACGCGGCCGTGGCCCTGAACGCCTACCGCGCCGGCGAAATCGACGCGACCCTCGTTCCTTCGACCCAGCTTGACGCCGTGAAGAAGGACGCGGTCCTCAGCAAGGAACTCGTTTCCTATGCGGCGGTCCGGACCACCGGCCTCGAGCCGAACCTGAAGGACCCGCTGATGGCCAAGCTCGAAGTGCGCCTTGCACTCTCCCAGGCCACCGACCGCAAGACGCTGAACGACGTCGTCCTCAAGGGCGCCAACATCCCGTCGACCACCTGGATGCCGCCGGCTCGTTCTGGCACGAACCCCACGGCGTTTGACGCGGCGATCGGGTTCGACGTGGCCAAGGCGAAGGAGAACATGAAGAAGGCCGGTTACGAGAACGGCGCCGGCTTCCCCAAGCTCGTCCTTCTCCAGACCGACACCGCGACCAACAAGGCGATCGGGGAGTTCCTCCAGGCGGAATGGAAGAAGCACCTGGGGATCACCATCGAGCTCGAGTACACCGACTCGAAGACGCGGTCCAGCCGCTTCAACAGCGGGCAGTTCCAGCTGGTCCTCGGTGGTTGGGGCGAAGACTACCCCGACCCTGAGAACTGGATCCTCGGCCTCTACGAGACCGGCGGCTCCATCAACAAGCAGAGCTGCTCGATGAAGGCCATCGACGACCTCATCGCCAAGGCGAAGTACAACACCAACGACGAGCAGCGCCGCCAGCAGTACCGCGACGTCGAAAAGCTCGTCGTGGAGAACATCTGCGGCCAGGGCCCCATGTGGCAGGTCGGCTTCCACGCAGTCGTGAAGCCCCACATCAAGGGGATGATCGAAAACAAGAAGCCCGACGACAAGCAGATCCCGGGCGACCTGTACGTCGAGCTCTGGACCACGAGCAAGAAGTAGTTTCAAGGCTGGCCGGGGGCACCTGTGCCCTCGGCCGGCCCGCCACTTCAACGACGACTAGCGCGGACCGGAGCCTTGCCTCAACGACGAGGCTCCGGTCCGCATCCTCACAGGACGGCCGCCATGCTCGCCTATGCCATTCGACGTGTCCTGCTCATCATCCCGCTGATCTGGGCGGTCGCGACCATCACCTTTTTCCTCATGCACGGCATCGAAGGTGGACCCTTCGACTCGGACAAGCCGCTTTCGGAGACCGCCCGGGCGAGGCTTAACGAGCGGTACGATCTCGACGGCTCGCTACCGAGCCAGTACGGGAACTACCTCTGGAACCTGGCCCATGGGGACCTCGGGATTTCTGTTTCCAACGACCGCGATATCACCGACATCATCCGAGAGCGGCTGCCGATCTCGGCGCAACTCGGCATCTGCGCTTTCCTGTTTGCCTGCACCTTCGGTCTGACCCTCGGCGCAGTGGCCGCGATCAACCAGAACGGGGTGGGCGACTACATCGGGGTGTTCCTCGCGACAGCAGGAGCGGCCTTACCGAGTTTTGTGTTGGCGCCGCTGCTCGTGATTACCTTCGCGCTCAAGCTGAACTGGTTCGACGTACTTGGCTGGGAGCTGTGGAACTACCACAAGATGGTGCTCCCAACGATCTCGCTGGGGCTCCTGCCGGCGGCCTTCATCGCCCGTATTTCACGGGCTTCGATGCTGGACATCCTCCGCCAGGACTACATCCGCACCGCCCGGTCGAAGGGGCTTACGGAAGTTGGGGTGGTGGTTCGGCACGCGGTCAAGAACGCGCTGATCCCCGTGCTTACGGTCCTGGGCCCGATCTTCGCCGGACTGGTCACGGGGTCGTTCATCGTGGAGCGTGCTTTCGCAATCCCCGGCCTTGGAACCACGTTCGTCAACTCCGTGCTTATCCGCGACTATGGGCTGATCATGGGCGTCACGCTCTTCTTCGCCATCCTCATCGCCGTCATGAATCTCATCGTGGACCTGCTTTACGCCGTGGCCGATCCGCGAATCCGCCTCTAGGGGAACAAGAATGGCCTCCGAAAGCACGATCCGTCAGCCTTTCGACTTCGCGGCGGAGCAGCTGTCCACCGAGCAGCGAGGGCTTTGGGAACAGGCCTTCCGGCGGCTGATCCGCAACCGGCTGGCGTTCGCCGCCGGTCTGCTGCTGGGCGTCCTTGTGATCCTCTCGCTCGGAGCTGAGTTCCTGCCGGCGATCCAGCGCCACGACCCGATCATCCAGGACTACGGGATCACCAACCAGGGCCCGAGCATGACTCACTGGCTCGGAACGGACATCCTGGGGCGGGACATGTGGGCGCGGCTCCTCCAGGGGACGCTCTTTTCGCTCAAGATCGGGCTCGGGACGCAGGTGATCATCCTGCTCATCGGGATCTCGGTTGGGATGTCGGCGGCGCTGGCTGGGCACAAGAGCGACAGCATCCTCATGTGGCTCACCGATCTCGCCTACGCCTTTCCGGACCTGCTGGCCATCATCATGATGCGGCAGATGTTGTTTGGCCGGGACTGGCCGATCATCGGCAAGGGTGACCCGCAGATCCCGGGGCTCCCGTCGGCGCTGTTAGCAACGATCCTGGCCATTTCGTTCGTGAGCTGGGTGACCGTCGCCCGGCTCGTCCGCGGCCAAATGTTGTCGATCAAGGAACAGGATTATGTCCTCGCGGCGCGCTCCATCGGCGCGTCGCCGTGGCGCGTCGTGCGGGTCCACATGCTGCCGAACACGCTCAGCACCGTCATCGTGGCCGTAACCTTCGGGATCCCGCTGGCGATCTTCGCGGAGGCGGCGCTGAGCTTCATCGGCCTCGGGGTGCCACCGCCAGATGCCAGCCTGGGTTCCTTGATCAGCGACGGCTACGACAACCTCTACTCGAACAACCTGCTGGTGGTCTGGCCCGCCATAATGGTGGCGGTGCTGATGCTCAGCTTCACGTTCCTGGGCGATGGACTCCGGGACGCGCTCGACCCGCGGACGCGGAAATAGGCGGTCCCGGCAGCGGGAATTGGGGGCTTCAGGGCTTGGCGGCGTTTGCCGCTGATGGGCTGGCGCTGGTACGATCAGTGGGTTCCGCGGGGCTGTAGCTCAATCGGGAGAGCGCAACACTGGCAGTGTTGAGGTAGAGGGTTCGAATCCCTCCAGCTCCACCAGTCAACTGATCCTGGACGTGACAACGCGAGACCCCCTGCGACGGGGGTCTCTTTGCGCCCGCCATGTGCCGTTCGTGGCAAGTATGATCGCGCGATGGCGAACCGGGTGAAGGTGGCGACAGGACCAGCAAGATGAGCGACTCAGCGAACCGTTGGCTGCAAACCCGGAGCGTCTCGGGCGACGACTACGACCTCGCCTACGAACGGCGCGCGGAAGCCGGTGAGGACGTCCACGGCGAGGCTGACTTCGTCCAGCGGTTCGCTCCCGCGTCCGTGCTCGACGCCGGCTGCGGCACCGGTCGCGTCGGGCGAGAACTGGCCCGCCGGGGCGTTGACGTAGCAGGGGTCGACATCGACCCGGGGATGTTGGCGACGGCCCGGCGAAAGGCTCCCGGCGTGGAGTGGCGCCTGGCGGACCTCGCGACGGTCGACCTCGGCCGGGGCTTCGACGCGATTGTGATGGCAGGCAACGTGATGATCTTCCTGGCCCCCGCGAAGGAGGGTGCCGTCGTGGCGAACATGGCGCGCCACCTGAACCCGGGGGGCGTGCTGATCGCCGGCTTCCAGGTCAGCCCGAACCGGCTGAGCGTCGAACGGTACGACGAGTTCGCCACCAGCGCGGGGCTGGCGCTGGCAGAGCGCTGGGCGACCTGGGACCGCGAGCCATGGGACGCAGCGAAGGGTTACGCGGTCTCCGTTCACCGCAAGGCCGGTCCGAGACCAGAGTAAACTCGTCAGCTCCGGCGAGGCCCTCAGCCGACGGCGGCCCCGAGGTGGGCGTCGAACCATTCGATGGCCAGGCGGGCCGACTCTTCGGCCTTCTCGCCGTAGATGGCGTAATGGGAGATCCCCGGGACGACGACGTACCGCACGGAGGCTTTCCCCGCGGCGATCATCCGGTTGGACAGCGCCTCCGAGTGCTGGTGGCGGTCGAAGAGCTCTTCGTGTTCGGCGTCGATAAGGAGGACCGGAACGGCGATCTGTTCCGCGAACTCGATCGGCGCGAAGTACTGCATCTTGGCCAGGTGAGGCGTCCCGCGGAGACCTGGTGCGCCCTCAACGTCCTGCGGGACCGGTTCCGCTTCGCCCCGCGCCTGCCGGGTCGCGAGCGCGCGCATCGCCTCGCGGGCGGCGGCGCCGGCCTGCGTTTGCCCGAGCGCGCGCGAGTCCTGGGGCGCGACCTGGCTGACCACGCACCTCACGCGCTCGTCGTGGGCGGCCATCCAGACCACAAGCCCACCGCCGTAGCTGGACCCCCAGAGGCCGATGCGCGCCGGATCGACCCCCGGTTCCCCCTGGATGAAGTCGATCGCGTGGCGAATGTCCCAGGCTTCGTCGAAGGGGTCGACCACTTCGCGGATGACCCGGACACGGGCGCTTGTCTCGGTTCGCTCTTTGGGCAGCGGGTCGAGGACGACCACCTTGCTTTCGCTGTCTCCCCAACCCCGGTAGTCGAAGGCGAGGACAACGTAGCCGGCGGCGGCAAGCCGCTGCGGGAGCCCCGTGGCCGCGAGGTGGGCCTTGGTCCCGCCCCAGCCGTGGCAGAGCACGACCGCGGGGCGCCTATCGCCGGGGTCAAGGTCCGGCGGGGAGTAGAGGTCGCCTGCGAGGCGGGTGCCCTCGCTCCAAAACGTCACCGATTTCACGACGCGCCTCCGTTGTTTCTCGCGGCCAACTCTACCCTTCGGGGTGGGCGCCGTCGCGAGCCCTGCCGGGGTTGTCTCGCCACCGGCGCGAGCTCAGGACGCCGCGCCTGGCGAAGCGACTGGCTCCCCGGGCACCGGCGCAGGCGACTCCGGGAGATCGAACTTGTCGAGGACCTTCTCGGTCGCGGCGTCGAAGATGTGGACGCGGTCCACGTCCACGAGCAGGCTCACGTCCTGGCCCGCCCGGGCACGGGTGCGGGCATCGACACGGGCGAGCAACTCCTGTTCGTGGACGAGGAGGTGCAGAAACCGTTCGTTGCCCATCATTTCGGTGACTTCCACCCGGCCCTGGATGACCTGGCCCCGGACTTCGGCGCGGACGAAGGCCCGGTCGTGCATGTCTTCCGGCCGTATCCCGCAGATGACGTCCCTCCCCGCGAACGAGGCGACCCGCTTCGACCGCTCGGCCGGGAGGGAAAGCTCGAAGCCCTTCAGCTCGATCCGCATCTCTTCGGGGGTTCCCGTCAGTTTGCCCGGCAGCAGGTTCATCGACGGGCTGCCGATGAAGCCGGCGACGAAGACGTTGTCCGGCCGGAAGTAGACCTCCTCGGGTGTGCCGACCTGGTGGAGCACTCCATCCTTCATGACCGCGAGGCGGGTGGCCATGGTCATGGCTTCCACCTGGTCGTGCGTGACGTAGATGAAGGTCGTTCCCAGGCGATCGTGGAGCTTGCTCAGTTCTGCGCGGGTCTGGACGCGGAGCTTCGCGTCCAGGTTGGAAAGCGGCTCGTCGAACAGGAAGACCTTTGGTTCGCGGACGATGGCCCGGCCCAGGGCCACCCGCTGACGCTGGCCGCCAGAGAGCTGCGCCGGCTTCCGCTTGAGAAGCTCGTGGATGCCGAGCGTTTCGGCGGCCGCCGTCACCCGGCGCTTGATCTCGTCCTTGTGGACCCCGTGCATCTTGAGCCCGAAGGCCATGTTGTCGAAGACGGACATGTGCGGGTAGAGGGCATACGACTGGAACACCATCGCGATGTCGCGGTCGCGGGCGGGGAGGTCGTTGACGAGCACGTCGTCGAGGTACACCTCGCCCGCGGTCAGCTTCTCGAGGCCGGCCAAGACCCGGATCACCGTGGACTTGCCGCAGCCTGACGGCCCGATGAGGACGAGGAACTCCTTGTCGAAGACTTCGAGGGTGAGGTCTTCGACGGCCACCGTATCGCCGAAATGCTTCGTCACGTGGCTGTAGAGGACTCTCGCCATGCTTCCCCCGCTACCCGCGCAGCGCGCCGGCCATGAGGCCGCGGACGAAGAAGCGGCCGAGGACAATGTAGACGATCAGCGTCGGCAGCGCCGCGATAAGCGCGCCGGCCATCTGGACGTTCCACTCCACGATGAAGCTCCCGGCCATGTTGTTGAGGGCCACCGTCGCCGGCTGGATGCCGGGGTTGCTCGTGACGGTGACGGCGAACAGGAAGTCGTTCCAGATCGAGGTGAACTGCCAGATGGCGACGACGACGAAGCCCGGGAGAGACAGCGGAAAGATGATTTTCGTGTAGATCTTGAAGATCGAAGCGCCGTCAATCTTTGCAGCCTCCACGAGCTCCGTCGGGATGTTCGCGTAGTAGTTGCGGAAGATCAGCGTAGTAATTGGAATGCCATAGATGACGTGCGTGATCACCAACCCCCACAGGCTCCCGTACACATGAAGCTGCTGGAGCGTCTTGACGAGCGGGATCAGGATGCTCTGATAGGGGATGAACATGCCAAACAGCAGCAAGAAGAAGATGAGGTCGGAGCCGGGGAAGCGCCACTTCGTCAGGATATAGCCATTGATTGACCCGAGCATGCAGGATGCAATCGTCGCCGGGACCACCATCTTGAAGCTGTTCGCCAGGTTGGAGTCGAGCGAGTTGTAGGCTTCGCGGAACGAGTCGAAGCGCAATGCCGATGGCAGGTCCCACATCTGCTCGAGCCGAACCTCCTGGAAGCTCTTCAGCCCGGTCACGAGCAACACGTAGATCGGCATCAGGTAGACGAGAGCGAAGAGGACCAGCACGGTGTAGATGGCCACCCGGGACCAGGGAAGCGTCATAGCCGCGCCTCACGCCGGAGGCTCCAGAAGAGGTAGGGGATGACCAGCACGCTGACGGCGAGGAGCATCAGGATCGAGACCGCCGCCCCATGGGAGAAGTGGTTGCCCTGGAAGGTGGTTTCGTACATGAAAAGCCCGGGGACGTCGGTGGCAAAGCCGGGGCCCCGTCGCGTCATCGAGATCACGAGGTCGAAGATCTTGAGGGACTGGTGGCCGAGGATGATCATCGCGCTCAACGTCACGGGACGGAGCAGCGGGACTGAGATGTGGCGCAGGATCTGGGCTTCGCTGGCGCCGTCGACGCGGGCTGCGTCTCGCAGTTCGTCGGGTATCGCCCGCAGGCCGGCCAGGTACATCACCATGACGAAGCCCGACATCTGCCACGTCGCCGCGATCACGACGGAGGTGATCGCCAGCGGCACGCCGTAGTTTGGGTTCGCGAGAAACCCGAGGCCGACGCTGTGGAGTGCCTCGCCGAGGCGGGTGTCCGCGTGGACGTAGAGGACGGTCGGGTCCGTGTACCAGCCGTAGTCGATTGAGCCCGCGCCCACCTTCTCCGGGAGGATGTTGACCCCCGCCCGGGGCGCCAGCAGCCAGCGCCAGACCACGCCTGTGACGATGAAGGAAACGGCCATGGGGAAGAGGTAGATACTGCGGAAAAGCCCCTCACCCCGAACGTGCCTGTCGAGCAGCGAGGCCAGCGCGAACCCGATCCCGAGGCATGCTCCAACGAAGAGCACCGTAAAGACCACGGTGTTGCGGATGTCAATCTGGAAGCGGAAGTTGTTGAAGAGGTCCCGGAAGTTGTCGAGGCCGACGTAGGTGTAGTCCGGCCGCACGGTGTCCCATTCACTCACGGAGACCACGGCGCTCCAGGCGATGAAGCCATAGACGAAGACCGCAACGGCGACCGCGGACGGGACGATGAGGGCGATGGCCACCGCTCGTTCACTGGTGAGCCGGCGAGCGAGACGGTGGCCACTGCTGTTCACTTGCGCGAACCCTCTCTGAATCCGAACTACTTGCAGACGCCCGCGGTCTTGCAGGCCGCCGCGAGGCGATTCTGCAAGGTGGCGGCATCTTTGTTGGCGACGAATGCCGTCACGGCATCGCTGATCTCAGTCAGCCAGCCTGGCTTCACCGCGGCGCCGTGGGCGAGGCTGGGGACGATGGTGTTCGCTTTCCAGTCGGTCATCGCCGACTGGAGGTAGGCGTCGAAGAGGCTCGGGTTGCAGTCGGTGCGGGCGCAGATTGAACCCTTGAGCGGGTTGAACGCCTCCTGGCCGGCCTTCGAGCCAACCACCTTCAGCCAGCAAAGGACAGCAGCCTTGTTAGGAGCGTTCTTGGGAAGGCCGAAGGTGTCGGACAGGGCATCGTAGACCCCTTCCGTTCCCGGCGACGGGAGCCAGCCGTAGTTGGTGAAGTTCTTGGCCTTCATGTCACCTTCCAGCCAGTCGCCCATGATGGTCATGGCGGCCTTGCCGGAGATGACGAGGTCATTGGCCTGGTCCCACGAGAGCGAGCTGTGGTCGCTGTTCACGTAGTCCAATGTCTTCTTGAACGCGTTGAGCGCGTCGGTGACGTTCGCGGCCTTCCAGTCGGTCGCCCCGGTCCAGAGCCCGTTGTAGGCCGTGGCCCCAAGCTTCCCGAGGAGCACCGTTTCCATCAGCTGGATTGAGGCGAACGAGTCGACGTCGCCCAGTGCAAGCGGGGTGATCCCTTTCGCCTTGAGTGCGTCGGCGACCTTGAAGAAGTCATCGAGCGTCTTTGGCGGCTGGAGCCCGTTGGCGGTGAAGACCGCCTTGTTGTACCAGAGGACATTCGCCCGGTGAATGTTCACGGGAACCGCGTAGGGCTTGCCCTGGTACGAAACGATGTCGAGCACGCCCTTCGGGAAGACGTCGTTCCAGCCCTGCTCCTTGAAGAGTGAGTCCAACGGTTCCATGTAGTTGGTGGTCACCCAGCTGTCGATGAGCTCGTGGCCCATGTGTACCTGGAACGACCCGGGAGGATCATTGCCCAACATTCGGGTCGTCAGCACCTGGCGCGCCTGCGCGCCACCGCCCCCGGCGACCGTTGAGTTGACGATGTTTACGGTTCCACCGCACTGATTCGGGTAGAGTTCGTAGAGCTTCTGAAGCCCTGCCGCCTCGCCGCCGGTGGTCCACCAGCTGAAGATCTCCAGCTTTCCGGATAACCCACCCGACGGCGTCTTGTCTTCGTCGTCGTCATCCCCGCATGCGATCGCGACAAACATCGCGGCAAACAGGGCGACCAACACGATTAGCCACCTGGCATGCCTGGACATACCCATCCCTTCCTGACCCGGATTCAGAGGTCGAACCATCATCCGCGCGCTCCGCCCCACAATGTGAGGGCCATTGGTTCTGCTTCCCCGGCCCCTTCGGTCCAATATCCGATCCTGTATAGCGCCGAGCTGTCATCTGTGGTGCGTTTGACCCAGGTGCCCGCTGGTTCGATTGTCCCGGCGGCCCGGCGTTCTGCTACGCTGCCGCGCGACGCACCGGGAGGCATCCATGGCACCTGGCACCGCTAGCCCACTCGACGGCCACCCCCTCCGGACGCTGTTCACGAACACCAGTGCCCGCAGCCGGCGCGCTTCGTCGTGGGACCGGACCGGCGGCAACCGCGACTTCCTGACCATCGGCCCGGGCGAGACGGTGACCCTCCTCGAACAGGAGGGGCCGGGATGCATCACCCACTTCTACTGCGCGCTCGCCTTCTACGAGCTCACCGACTACCGCGACGCCATCCTGCGCTGCTACTGGGACGGGGAGGCCGAGCCCTCGGTGGAGGTCCCGCTCGGCGACTTCTTCGCCATTACGCACGCCCGCGTCCGGCTGATCCAGAGCCAGATGGTGACCGTGAACCCCGGTGGCGGCTCCTCGCACGGGCTGAACGCCTACTTCCCGATGCCGTTCGGCGAAGGGGCGCGGATCACGCTGGAGAACCGCGGCGACCGCCGCCTGGGCGGGATGCTCCCCGCATTCTGGTACCACATCGACTATGAGACCTACGACGAGCCGCTCCCGGCCGAGACGCTCCGCTTCCACGCCCAGTGGCGACAGGAGCGCCCGACGGTCGCCATCGGCCCGCCGAACGTCCAGCTTCACGGCGGAATCAACCTCGACGGCGCCGAGAACTACGTCGCCCTCGAAGCCGTCGGCACCGGACAGATGGTCGGCCTCGTCCTCGAGGTGAACAACGTCGCCGGCGGCTGGTACGGCGAGGGCGACGACATGGTGTTCATCGACGGTGAGCCCTGGCCGCCGGCCATCCACGGCACGGGCTCCGAGGAGATCTTCGGCGGCGGCGCCTGCCCGTCGGTTGAGTACGCCGGCCCCTACAGCGGGTTCCACCTGATCGAGTCGCCGGACTACGCGGGGCTCGTCGGCATGTACCGCTGGTACCTTCACGACCCCATCCGCTTCCGGCGTTCGATCCGCTGGACGATTGAGCACGGCCACGCCAACAACTTCGCGAACGAGTACAGCTCGGTGGCGTACTGGTACCAGGCTGAGCCCCACGCCCCGTTTCCCGCGCTCCCGGGCCGCGACGCGCTCCGGCCGCCGCTCGGGGGGCGCTACGAAGAGGCGCGGGAGACGCTGTTCGGCGCCATGAGGGCGGCGATGGGACGCCTCCAGGCTGAGCCGGATGCGTTCTTCCGGGTGGCCGCGGCGGGAGAAGGGTTCTACCGGGGCGACTTCGCCGGCGTCATCGCCCGGCTGCGCGCCGAAGGCCTGGCCTAACGCGGCTGCCCCGCTCGACCCAGCGAGAGCTTTCTTCTACGCTCCGCGAAACCGTGGGGGAGGTGGACTGTGATTCGCCGAATCGACCACATCGGACTCGTGTCGCCGTCGTGGCAGGAAGCCCGCGACGTGTTGCTGGTGAAGATGGGCTTCCCGGTGGCGGATTGGAAGGGTGCGGGCGAGAAAGGCGTCTACTTCGCCCCGGAGCGGACCGTGAACTACTTCCTCCAGGTCGGCGAGGGCGAGACGGTCATCGAAGTCATCGTGCCCCAGGACGACACCAGTGGCGCCGCGCGGTTCCTGGCAAAACGCGGCCCCGGGCTGCACCACATCGGCTATGCCGTCGACAACGTGGAGGGCGAAGCAGCGCGGCTGAGCGGCGAGGGTCTCCGCCGGGTGGACCTCGGTCCGGGGGCCACGGCGGCGTTCTTCTACCCGAAGGAAGTGCACGGCGTACTGACGGAGCTGGTGCCGTTCGAGACCCCGGGAGTCCGGCTGCACTCGCGGTAGGCGGCGTCGATGAGGCGTCAGCCGGTGGCGAGGCCCTTGTTCGGGGCGATCAGGTACTTCTCGCCCGTAGCCTGCTTCCCGTAGACCGCTACCTGCTCGATCTGGAGCGCCTCGGCGAGCGAGATCTCCTTCGCGTAGGTGCTGGCGAAGGTCGTCTTGATCTCCGCCGCGACCCGCTCTCGCAGCTTCTGTGCTGCTTCGGGCCCGATCTTCTGGAGGAAGGGCATGAGCAGCCACCCGCCGATACCCCATGCGAGCCCGAAGGCGCGCGTGAACTCCGTTGGCCCCCGGTCCAGCCCTCCGTAGATGTAGACCTGCTTGTGGACGCTCGAACCGTAGCGGCTGTACTCCCGCGCGTTCCGGTTTGCGGCGACTTCTATCGCCGTCAGGATCTGGCCGGCGATCCGGCCCCCGCCAATGGCGTCGAAGGCGAGCGTGGCGCCGGTCGTGGCGACCGCTTCGATGAGGTCGGCCATGAATGTGGGCGAACTGGAATTGCAGACGAAGGCAGCCCCCTGCCGCCTCAGGAGTTCCTCTTGTTCCGGCTTCCGGACGATGTTCACCAGGGGGATGCCGTCCTCAATGCAGAGCCGGTTGAGCATTTGCCCGAGGTTCGACGCGGCCGCCGTGTGGACGAGCGCCTTGTGCCCTTCCATCCGCATTGTCCCCACCATCCCCAGGACGGTGAGTGGGTTCACGAAACAGGAGGCGCCTTCGGCCGCGGTGGTCCCGGGAGGCAGCGCCAGGCAGTCGGCGGCCTTGAGGCAGCGGTACTGGGCGTACATGGCGCCCCCGAAGGCGGCAACTGTCTTGCCGAGCAGCGCCTGCGCCGCGGGCGAGTCACCGGCTTCGATGACCGTGCCGGCGCCTTCGTTGCCAACCGGGAGCGATTGGCCGACGCGAGGGGCCATCGCAGCCATCACCGCGGGGGAGAGCCGGGCAGTCAGGGTAGGGCTGGTGCTAGTCCCGCCCGCCACGGCGGTGCTCATGTCGGCGGCGGCGAACAGCAGCC
Organism: Chloroflexota bacterium; assembly: GCA_016234445.1. Classification (GTDB taxonomy): domain Bacteria; phylum Chloroflexota; class Dehalococcoidia; order Tepidiformales; family Tepidiformaceae. The sequence continues at coordinate 73,533 of JACRBT010000001.1, forward strand.
CCATATCCGAGGGATTGAGGGGCGCCGCTTCCACCCGGACAATCACCTCGTCGGCGCCCGGCGGTGGGACCGGGACGTTTGCGAGCGACAGTTCGAGGAAGCCGTCTTGCCTCACTGTCGAGCGAATCTGGAGCCCTGTACCGTTCGAAGCAGCCATGGTGTGTTCCCTCCCGGAAAGCCCCCGCATCGCCGTGGGAGCGGCGGGGATGTAAGCAGTCGTAGAAGATCAACCATACCGGCAGCGGAAGAATTCAGACAGCGGCAGCGGCCCGGGCGGCGTATCCTGAGGTGCCAACCGCGCAGAGGAGAGCACCGCCATGGCAATCGCCACCCAACCGTTCGGCCGGACCGGCCACGACAGCACGCGGGTCATCTTCGGCGCCGCCGCCCTGGGGCGTTCGAACCCCGAAGAAGCGGCGGAGACACTTCAGCTGCTGCTTCGCTACGGCATCAACCACATCGACACGGCCGCGAGCTATGGCCGTTCCGAACGCCTCGTGGGCGGCTGGATGCCGGAACACCGCGACCGCTTCTTCCTCGCGACCAAGACGGGCGAGCGTACCTACGAAGCGGCGCGGGCCCAGATCCGGCACTCGCTCGAGCGGCTGCAAACCGACCACCTGGACCACATCCAGCTGCACAACCTGGTCGACCCGGCGGAGTGGGCGACGGCGATGGGACCCGGCGGAGCGCTGGACGCGGCCATCGAGGCGCGCGAGGAAGGGCTGGTTCGCTTCATCGGCGTGACCGGGCACGGGGTGACGGTGCCGGCGATGCATTTGCGCAGCCTCGAACGCTTCCCCTTCGACTCGGTGCTGCTGCCCTACAACTACACGATGATGGCGAACCCGGCCTACGCGGCGGGTTTCGACGAGCTGGCGCGGGTGTGCGCGGCGCGGCAGGTCGCGTTGCAGACGATTAAGGGGATCACGCTCGGCCCGTGGGGCGAGAAGGAGCACACCCACACCACCTGGTACGAACCGCTGAACCGCCGCGAAGACATCGCGCTTGCGGTGAACTGGGTGCTCGGCCGGGCGGGGACGTTCCTGAACACGGTCGGGGACGTGTCGCTCCTGCCCGCGGTCTTTGAAGCCGCGGCGAACCCCGGCCCGCGACCGCCGGACGCGGCGATGGAGTCGCTGGTCCGCGATCGGGGGATGGCGCCACTGTTCGTGTGACGGCAGACTGGCCAGCGCGTTAGACGTGCTGTCGGAACCAGGCGAGCGTCTTCGCCCAGGCGTCGGCGGCCGCCGCGGCGTTGTAGTTGGCGCCCGTGTCGTTGAAGAAGGCGTGGTTGGCGCCGGCGTAGACCTGGACATCGTACGGACGTCCGGTCCTGGCGAGTTCGGTTCGCACCCGGTCCGCCTGCGAAGTGACCCTGCTATCGAGAGCACCGTAGATCGCGAGCACGGCCGCCTTCGTCGTGGAGAGCTGATCGATCAGGCGGCAGATGCCGTAGTAGGGTACGGCCGCCTTCACGCCGGGCCCGGCGATGGCCGATTCGAAGGCATAGCCGCCGCCGAAACAGAACCCGGTGACCCCGATTCCCCCGGCCTTCACTCCCTCGACTTTCGGGAGATAGGCGGCGTAGGCCTTCATGTCCTCGACGAGGTCGTCGATCTTCGCGCTGCCGAGGGCGCCGGTGTTCGCGGCGGCGTCGGCCTTCGAACCCCCGCCGCGGGACACAAGGTCGACGGCCAGCGCGACGAAACCTTCCGCCGCATAGCGCCGGGCGACGTCCTTCGTGTGCTCGTTGAGGCCCCGGTTTTCGTGGATGACCAGAATCCCCGGGTAGGTCCCGGCGGCAGCCGGCTTCGCCAGGTAGCCGAGGAGCTGGGACCCGGGACCGGCGAAGCTGACGTCCGAGGCAGTGATGCCCGCGGCCGGTGCGGTGGTCGCCGCCGATGCGGTCGCCGCAACGGTCGTGGTAGCGCCGGTCGCCGGCGAGGGGGTGGCGGATGCGTCGGCGATCGTCGCCGCGTCGTCGTCGCCGCCACAACCGACGGCGGCAAGGGCGGCGAGGCCGGCGGGGACGCTCCCCATGATCAGGAAGGCGCGGCGGAGGAGGTCACGGCGGCTCATCCGGCGTTCGTTGTACTCGTCGGCGAATTCTTCGATGAGATAGCGCTGGTACTCGTTCATCCGTGGCTCCGGGCTGGAGAGGTGGGGTTCCGGCAGCGGGCGGCTGGCCGCCGTCGGAGGAACGTACCAGAGTGGGCCCGGGCGCGGTATCCTGCGCAGACCGCGGGGGCGGGCGCACCGCAAGGTTGCGACGTCCTCGCGCCCAGGAGGAAGACGGTGCGTAGCGATTTCCAGACGCTGTTGTTCTCGGTCGAAGGAGGGATTGCCCGCCTCACGCTCAATCGCCCGGAGCGTCTCAACGGCATCACCAACCAGATGATGCGGGAGCTGTACGAAGTCCTCGCCGAACTGCCGGCGATCGCGGCCGCGCGCGTGGTGGTGCTCACGGGCGCCGGAAAGGGGTTCTGCCCGGGGGCAGACCTCGGCCACTACAGCTCGGGTGCCGCCGAGGAACCGCTGGCGCAGGAACACTTCCAGCTCACGGCGATGCTCCACGAGTTGCCGCAGGTGACCGTGGCGGCCGTGAACGGCGCCTGCGCCGGGGCAGGGATGGGCTGGGCGGCGGCCTGCGACCTGCGCTACGCGGCCCGCAGCGCGAACTTCAACTCCGCCTTCCTCGGCGTGGGGATCTCGGGCGACATGGCGGGGCCATGGCTGCTACCGCGAATCGTCGGGGCCTCGCGGGCACGGGAGCTCTTCTTGATGCCAGGCAAGTTTGCCGCCGAAGAAGCGGAACGTATCGGCCTTGTCTCGAAGGTGTTCGACGACGACGTCTTCCGGGCCGAAGTCGACACGATCGCGGAACGGCTGGCAGCCTCGGCGCCCCTGGCGATCCGGGCGATGAAGCAGAACTTCATCGCGGCGGAGAACATGAGCCTCCGCGAGTACATCCGCGTCGAGACCGAACGCCACCAGCGGACGGGGGCGTCGGAGGATTCGCGAGCCGCGTTCCGGGCGTTCGTCGAAAAGCGCCCGGCAGTGTTCCAGGGCCGGTAGGAGAAAGACGATGTGGCTTCGATTGCGCCAGATAGCGTTGATTGTGAAGGACGCGGACGCCGTGGCGGCGGACCTCGCGGCGGTGTTCGGCCTGGAGGTCGCGTTCATCGACGAGCACCTGCCCGGCGCCTACGGGCTCCAGAACCGGCTCCTCCCCGTGGGGACGCAGTTTCTCGAACTGTGCGCGCCAATCCGGGAGAACACCGCCGGTGGCCGCTACCTCGACCGGCGCGGGGGCGATGGCGGCTACATGGTGATCTGCCAGTGCGACGACCACGCCCCCCGCAAGTCGCGGGTGAAGGAACTTGGCATCCGGGTCGTGGCGGCGCAGGACCGCGACACCTCCTGCCTGATGCAGCTCCACCCCCAGGACACCGGCGGCTCCTTCCTCGAAATCGACTGGCACGCGGGCCCGGACGAGTCGCCGCCGCTGTGGACGCACGCCATCCGGGGCGAATGGTGGAAGAAGGCGCACACCAACCGCGTGCGGGCGATCGTCGCCGCCGAACTGCAGGACCCGGAGCCGGCGAAGCTCGCGCAACGCTGGAGCGAGATCATCCAGGAGCCGCTGTCGAAGGATGCCGCGGGCAACCCCGTGATCAAGCTCGACAACGCGGCGTTGCGGTTCGTCCCCTGTACCGACGGCCGGCCCACGGGGCTGGGCGGGCTCGACCTCGCTGCCGTGGATGCCGCCGCGGTGCGGGCAGCCGCGGCCCAACGCGGCCTGCTTCGTGACGACGGCGTGATCCTCGCGGGGGGCATGCGCTTCCGGCTGGTGTAGCCGGGGGCAGCCAGGCGCCGGGACGGGCCACCGGCCATGACCCTGATCGTCCCCCGGAAGGGAACTCGCCCTTGCCGGGCGGGCCGCGGCTGTGTCACCCTCGCCCGGCGGGGCCGGGAAGCGTCCTGCGCGAGGGGAATGGCGATGCTGAAGACGAAGAGAATCTCCCACCCGGCCTTTTCGGGCTCCCGCCGCGACGAAACGATCGCCTTCTACCGCGACCTCCTGGGGATGGAGGTCGTCCTGCTCCAGGGAAACCTGGACGTGCCCGAAGAGGACCACTTCTTCTTCCACGTGGGCGAAGACAACTTCATCGCCTACTTCCTCCCGAAGCCCGGAGTGGACACGAAGCTGCCACCGGCGCGCTCCGGTTCGGGCTGGATGGACCACCTCGCGCTCGACGTCGAGCCGGGGGCGATCGAGGCGTGGTGCGCGCGGCTCGGGGACGCGGGCGTGGAGTTCGAAGGACCGATCGATCGTGGCTACGAACGCTCCGTTTACTTCAAGGACCCGAACGGGGTGACGATCGAGCTGTTGTCGTGGCTGACGCCGCTCCCGGAGGGGCTCCCGCAGGCGGTGGTGATCCGGGCGGCGCAGGTGTTCCGTGAGCTGCGCGGGGCGGACTACATCGAAGACCGGGACGTCCAGGACGCGGTGCGCGGGCTTCGCTAAGGCTGGCCGGTCAAGCCGCTGGGGACCCGGGGTGATGCAATCTGATGCACATCATGTTTCATACGGGTTTCATTCACGTTTGAAGGGCCGAACTTGTGGACGGGGGGCGGGGCTTTCCCCTACATTGGCCGAGCCGTTCACGCGTTATCCACGATGCTGGACCCGAAAAAGGCCTGCGGTGGCCGATGGGTGAACGAGCCCAAGACGGGGGAGAACCCTCCAGTGAAAAAGAGCATCCTCTTCAGCCTGATGGTCATCGGCGCCGTGGCGGCGATGATCACCGCCGCCACGACCGCGGAGTTCTCGGACACAGCCACATCGACCGGGAACGTCTTTAGCACGGGCACGTTGGACCTGACCGTGGACGGGGACGAATCCACCAGCGCGGTGTTCGGGGAGACCGGCCTTGTCCCCGACGGCGCGGGGGACCCCGGGAACGCTGCCTCCACCGGTCGCGCCTCGATGGCGATCGCGAACACCGGTTCGATTGACGGGTCGGTGGACATCTCGGGGATTAGCGTGGACGACGTGGAACTCGGCGCCTGCCTTGGCGCTGAAGCCGCAGTGCCCGACTCCACCTGCACCGACGGCGCCGCTGGCGAACTCAGCCAACAGCTTGAGGTCACCCTCTGCTTCGCCGATGCCGCGACTGATGACTGTGGCGACCCCGGCACCGTCGCCATCTACAGCGGCGTTCTTGGTTCCATCTCCGCCTCCTACGACAACGACTACGCCCTTGCCGCGGGGACGACGAGGTACATCGTCGTGGAGTGGCACCTGCCCAACAGCGCCACGAACCTGGTCCAGAGCGACGAGTCGACGCTCGACTTCACCGTTGAACTGGATCAGTTCGACGACTAATCGTTGCTGAGGATGCTCAATCCGGGGGCGGGCTGACGCCCGCCCCCGGGCGATCCTCCCTGGCCACGCCAACCACACGTCCACTCCGCAGATCACGCCGTCACACGACGACGCAGGATTCGCTGAACGATGAAGACCTCGATACTGGCAAGCGTTGCGCTCATAGCGCTGGTCCTGGCTGCCATGATGGTCGGCGTCACTTCGGCCAGCCTCACGGACACAGCCACGAGTAGTTCCAACGCCTTCAGCAGCGGCTCGCTCGATCTGAAGGTCAATTCAACCGACAACCCGGCCGGCTTCATCAGCTTCACGTCGCCGAAGATGCATCCCGGGGATGCGGTCGTCGCCGCCGTGACCGTGAGCAATCCGGGGACGCTCCAACTGCGTTACGCCCTGGCGAGCGTCACCACCGAAAACGTCCTTTCGGGAGCGCTGCAACTGACCGTCAAGTCTGGCGTCACCACCTGCACGCTAGCCGGATTTAGTTCGAGCGGGACGGTGATTTACGGGCCCGGCGTGCTCGGCACGACCACCGGGACCGCGGTCTTCGGCAATCCCGCCGTCGGCGCCCAGGCGGGCGACCGGACCCTCAACGGCGGGGCCAGCGAAACCCTCTGCTTCCAGGTCCAGCTTCCATCCAACGCCGCCAACAGCACCCAGAACCTCACCACCTCCGCCACCTTCACGTTTTCTGCCGAGCAGACGACGAACAACTGAATCTGAAGAGATAGAGACACCGTGAAGAAGTTCGTTGTCGCCATGATAGTGCTCGCCGCGATGTTGACCGTCATCGCCGGCCCGGGCACCGGCGCGCTCTTCACGGACGCCTCGACAGGCTCCGGCAACGCGTTCTCAACTGACACGCTGGCGCCGCCCACCGCTCCCTCGGCCACCCTGGGAAGCGACGGCGAAACGGTGACGTTGACCTGGACGGCGACCGCTTCAACCTGGGCCACCAGCTACGACCTGTACTACGGGACGACTTCCGGGAGCTACCCGACTTTCGTCAAGAACATCGCCGGCAGGACCACGGTCACCACGACCGACGTGCCGGCGAGCGGCTCCGCAGCGCACTACGCGCTCCAGGCCCGCTTCCAGAACTGGGCAAGCCTCTTCTCGACCCCCGACGTCACCGTCAAGCCGCTCGACCACTTCATCGTGAAAGCCAGCGACGGGACCAGCAACATCGCCAACCAGACGGCCGGGACCTCCTTCACCGTCAAAGCGACGGCCCAGGCGGCCGACAATTCCACGGTGACAGTGTTCACGGGCAACGTGACTCTGGCTTCGAACCTGGGTGCGATCACCTGTTCCCCGAGCTGCACCCAGGCCGCGGTCGCGGGGGTGGCAACGTTCAACGTGACCTACGCCGCCGCCGTAACGGCTACGTCGCTGACGGCAACGGGCGGCTCGCCGAACGCGAAGACCGGGACGAGCAACACGTTCGACGTCGCGAGCGCATCTGTGCCCTCGCTGTACTTCAGCGACAGCACCACAATGGAGACGCTTCCCGACACCGGCAGCTTCACGATCACGCCGGCCGCGAGTGCAACGCTTATGTCGTCGCCCGCTGCGACCACCGCCACTTCCGTCAAGACGGTTCAAAGCGGTACCACCGGCTGGACCCTGAACCTCGTCCTCAAGAACAACACGCCGAACGCGGCCAACGCCAAGGCAAACGTCACGATCTGGTGGCAGAACGGCTCCTGCACGCCTGGGGCAATCCCGGCGACCCAGATCCTGGCCCAAGCGACCGGGACCGGCGCGATCGCCATCGCAAAACCGGGAAGCAACGACAAGTACGGCGAGACGTTCACCATTCCCAGCGTCGGCTCGGTTTCGCGGACCATGGTCAGCGGCGACGTCGTCTGCCTGAACATCGAGGTCCTTTCCAACAGCCAGGACGCCGTCACCATCTACACGAACACGGCCTCCCTCACCGGGGTCACGGGCCTGATCTCCGGCATCATCGGCCCGATGACGTTCAACTAGCCATGAAGACGAACATGAAGACACGCCGACGCTCCCGCCGCTTCACCGCCTTCGCCGCCGATCGTCGCCGTGCCGGGGGTCGATCATGATGGCGGCCGAGCTTCGCGGAACGGTTGCGGGGCGATGGCGCCGGCGGCCGGTGGCCCCCGCATGGCTGCGCGAGGCGCTCTCCTGGCTCGGGATAGCGCTCGTCGGGGTCGCCGTCGCGGGGTTGGTGACTGTGGCAATGGCGCCACGGCTCTTTGGCTGGCAGTTCGTCGTCGTCCAGGGCGGGAGCATGGAACCGACCATCGGCTTCGGGAGCGTCGCCGTGATGACGCGGCCAGACCGCGAACACCTCCACACAGGCGACATCGTGATGTTCAGCCGCGGCGGCCAGGTGGTCACGCACCGGATCGTCGCCATCTCCGCGGACGGCCGGCAACTGACGATGAAGGGTGACGCGAACGACGCCCCGGACCAGGGGACGATCTCCCCGGCGAGCGTCCGCGGTGAATTCGCCTTCGCTGTCCCAAAGGTGGGCTACTTCGTCCACTGGATGGGGACACAGCAGGGCTACATGGCGCTCATCCTGATCCCCGGTCTGGCGATCATCGCCATCGAGCTGGCCTCGATCGGCCGGAGTCTCCGCGCCGCCAGCCGCCGGCCCGACCCGGGCGACCTCGCCGCCGGCGGTGATCCACAATGAGTGCGGCGACGATGGGCATGCCGCGGGGGAAGCGCCATCTCTTCGGGCTGGCGGCGCGGCTCGCCGTGGTCCTTGGCGTGCTGGTGTTTGGCGCGGTCCTCGTCCACAACCGCGAACCGTTCGCCCCTTCCGTCTCGGCTGCCGCCGGCGACCCTCACATCGAGCTCGCCCCGGCCGGCACGCAATCGTTCGGCGCGACGATCGGTCCCATCTGGTCCATTGCCGACGGCGCCCCCGGCGTGGCGGTCACGGGCGGCATCCAGGTCCGCGTGACGAATCTCCCGCCCGACGCGACGGCCGCGCTGAGCGTCCGCGCCGACTATACGGCCAGCGCCGGCAACTCCGCGATGGCCGAGGCTGTCGTTGTCACGGCGATGACGCTCGACGGAGACGACCTGCTCCCCGCCTGGAGCGGCTGTACGTCGAGCCTCGGCCTCACGCTCGCGGACCTGAAGAACTGTTCCGCGCCGCCCTCGCTGCCGGTTCCCCCGGCCGTCGGCGCCCGGTTCGAGATGACCCTCACCATTGCCCGGGAGGCCAGCAACACCCTCCAGGGGATCTCGGCCGGGCCGTTCACGGTCATCTTCGGGCTCGCGGGCGACGCGCCGGAACCGACTCCTACGCCGACTTCGACGCCGACCCAAACCCCGACCGTCACGCCAACTTCAACGCCCACGCAGACAGCGACGGCGACGCCTGCACCCACGCAAACGCCGACGCCCGTGCCCCTAACACCGACGCCCGCGCCCATCCCGCAGCCGCCGCCGACCGGGAACCCACCGCAACCGGAGGTCATCGCGCCAACAGCGAAGATCGTGCTGCGCTACAGCGTCCCCGTTGACGTCAGTCCATCGCTCTTCACGCTGACCGTCGGCGGCGAGGGCGGGGTCACGGGACCCGGTCCGAGCCAGGCAACGGGCCCCGTGGGCGTCGCGAGCGGTCGGCCCATCACCTACACGGCGCCCGACAGCATCACCACCAGCAACAGCAAGATCACGCTGGCGCTCGACGAAATCGTCTGCGTTTCGGACGTGCGGTCGCGGATTGCTGTTTCGAGCGTGCCCTCGTTCCAGCTGAGCTTCCTCGTGGACGGGGAGGTCGTCACCTGCACGGCGTACTACACCGCCGTCGCCGGTGCCATCACATCGGCGCCGGTACCAACGCCCAGCCCTGAGCCGCCCGCGGCCGAAGAACCGAAAGTGGCGCCTCGACCGCAGACCGATCGGCCGAGCATCATCCGCAACGTCCCCTCCTTCGGCGACTTCCTCAACAGCAGCCCGAAGGCTGCGAGTTCGAACCTGGCACTGACGCTGGGCGTGGTCCTGCTCTTGCTCATCAGCTCGGGCCTGTTCAACCAGACGGTCGAAGAGAATCGCGACGACATCGAGGGCTTCTTCGAACGCTTCGCCGCTCCGCTTGTCGCGGTGGTCGCGTTCCTGGGTCGGACGTGGAAGCGGGTCGGAAGCGGGTCATCGCGGTTTAGGCGCATCGCCGTCCCGATTGGCGTCCTCATGCTCACCGGTCTCATCTACGGCAACCTTGAGCCGGGCTTCGGGTTCAACAGTAAGAGCGTCGTGGTGTTCACGAGCCTGGTGGTCAGCGGCGGCGTGGTGACCTACCTCTACGAAGGCGGCGAAGCCTGGCTCACCCGCCGGCGGTTGGGCCTCCAGGCGGGAGTCCGGCTCTACCCCGCGTCGATCATGATCGCGGTGGTGTCCGTGGCCCTCTGCCGCGCGGTCGGCTTCCAGCCGGGCATCGTCTTCGGGTTCATCGCCTCGAGCGTCCTCCTTGTGCCGGCGAATGTTACGAAGAAGGACTCCGGCTCGGTGCTCATCTGGCCCGCCTTGAGCCTGCTGGCCGTGAGCCTCGGAGCCTGGATGCTCGTTGGCCCCCTGCGCGACCTCGGCGAAGGGCACGATGGGATCCTGGCGGCATTGCCGGAGTCGATCGCCGTGGCGGTCTTCATCGTGGGCATGGAGGGTCTCTTCTGCACGATGGTCCCGCTCAAGTTCATGGACGGAAAGCGGCTCTGGGACTGGAACAAGTGGGTCTGGCTGGCTGTCTACGTGAGCGTTGCCTACCTGTTCTTCCACATCCTCTTCTACCAGGAGGAGGCCTACTTCGACGCCCTCCGGAACACGAAGGTCATCGGCGCCGGAGCGATCTTCGGCGCCTACCTGCTGGTGACCTTCGGCACCTGGGGATTCTTCCTCGTGAGGAACCGGGGCGAGGGCGGACACCCGGCCTAGGGATTGGAACGGCGCTCGAGGCATCGGGGGAGGCACGAACCCGGTACGATTCGCCCGGACGGCCCGACTGGATGGCTCTCCCGGCGTGAGCAACACCAGCGAGCGGGGAAGACTGCGGCGCCCTGGTCGGAGATGCCCGCGGTCAGGCGTCGAGGCGCCAGTTCAGCTCGTAGACCCGCATCGGTTCTTCGAAGCCGCGCAGGGGAAACTCGCCCCTGTCCGCGAAGAGGAAGCCCTTGCCCGCGACAAGCTCGCGGACGACGTTCGCCACGAAGATCTCGCCACCAGCGGCCTTCGACGCGATCCGGGCGGCGAGGATGACGGCCGTCCCGAAAAGGTCTTCATCTTCGGCGATAGGCTCGCCGGCGTTGATGCCGACGCGGATGGTGAGGGTCTCGTCGCCCTTCGCGCTGTAGTCGGCCAGGGCGGTCTGGAGCGAGATGGCGCACCGGAGCGCCCGTTGGGCTGACGTGAAGGAGGCGAGGAACCCATCGCCCATCGTCTTCACTTCGCTGCCGCCGAACTCGCGGAGAGCTTCGCGGGTCATGCGCTCATGGTCGCGGAGAAGCTTGCGGCCCTTTTCGTCGCCGAGGCGCTGCATCATCGCCGTGTGGCTTTCAAGGTCGGTGAAGAGGAGCGTTCGGAGGGACTCGTTGCCGTCGCCGCTGGACTGCTCGTCGCGGACCGCGGACCCGTCCTTTGCCGCGGCGCCCATCTTCAGGTTCTGCTCGACCTGGCGTTCGGCGAGTTCGTCGTTTCGATAGGCCAGGGTCACGCGGCGCTCGTCCGCGGTCGCGACATCGTCACGGCTAAGCCAGAAGTCGCGGCGGCGGGGGGCATCGACCTTGAAGAAGCTGCCACTCGACGAGACTTCGCGGACCCTGCCAATCTGCTTGCTGTCGCGGGTGAAGATCGGGGCGCCAAGTGTGAGGGGAATGGCGACCGGCGCTTCGGCCGGCGAGGCGGCACCGGAAACGCGCCCAAGTTCGGCATGGAAGGCAGCGGCGCTGGCGGGACGGTCTTCGGGCCTGGGCGAGATCAGCGATCGGAGCAAAGACTCCAGCTGGAGCGTGATGCTCCCGTTCAGGCGGCGGATAGAGCCGGTGCCCCAGTTGGCGTACTCCTTCTCTGCCGTGTCGGGGGCAGTGTAGGGCGGACGGCCGGTGAGCATTTCGAAGAGCACACAGCCCATCGAGAAAACGTCGCTTCGCGGGTCGAGGTGTTCCCCTCGAAACTCCTCCGGCGGCGAGTACGGTGAAAGGTAGGCGGCGTCCGCCTCGTTTCGGTCGAGGCCGACGGTAAGGCCGAAGTCGCCGAGATGAGGGCGGCCCGCCGCGGTAAACCAGATATTGCCGGGCTTGATGTCGCGGTGGGTGACGCCCTTGGTGTGGGCGAATTCCAGCGCTTCCACGAGAGCCGTCGCGATCTGAAGAGCCCGGTGGACGCCAATGCCGCGGGCGCCGGATTCTGCCATCAGGTCGGCGAGAGAGCCCCCGGACATGAACTGGGCGACGATGTAGGGAGTGCCGTTGTCGTCGCCGACGTCGTAGGTGGTGACGATGTAGGGGTGCTCGCCGAGACGGGCGATGGCGCGAATGTCGTGCCAGAGGCGGGTGGTGGCTTCCGCGTCCAATCCCACGGTGTCGATGGTGGTGAAGGCAACGTCCCGTTCGACAATCTTGTCATGGGCCAGGTAGACCGCCTTCCGGCCGAGGCGGCCAAGCGTCTGGCGGACGACGTACCGGCCGGAGAGGAAGCCTTCCCCGCGTTCGTGGGCCGCGGAGGCGGGACCGGAGGACTCGCCCGGCCCCTCGCGCTCCATCCGCCGGCGGGCCGCCGCGAGGAATGAAGCGGCGTCGGCATCGTCGGGGTCGAGGTCCAGCACCTCCTGCGCAAGGTCACGTACACCGGACCAGGAGGCCGCGGCGACGGCGGCTTCGATCTCTTCGAAAAGGGCGTCGATTCGCTTTTGGACACGTGGGGTGGGCATCTCATCGGGATAATACACCGAAGGTTCACGGTCCGGGAGGCCCCTTTGCCGAACCTTCGCCCCTTGCCCGGCAGGCCCGTGGCGGCAACTTCCCGTTTCGGGGACCCGGGCGTATGGTCGGCAGCATGAAGTTTGGCGTCCTGCAGTTCTTCTCATGGTCCCGGCGGGTGCCGCTGGAGACCGTGTACGCGCGCGCCTTCGAACGGATCGCGATCATGGACGAGGGCGGCTACGACGCAGTCTGGCTGGCGGAACACCACTTCAACACCTACAGCGTGTGCCCTTCGCCGCTCATGATGGCGACCCATGTGGCGGCCCGGACGAAGAACCTGCGGATTGGGACCGCCGTCACACTGGCGGCGTTCTACCACCCGCTGCGGCTGGCCGAAGACGTGGCGCTGCTCGACATCCTCTCCGGAGGGCGGGTGAACTGGGGCGCCGGCCGCGGGTTTGACCCGGTCGAGTTCCGGGCCTTCGAGGTCCCGGTCGAAGACAGCGCCGACCGCTACATGGAGGCGGTCGACGTCGTCCTCGCCGCCTGGCGGGACGCGACGGTAACCCACCACGGGAAGTACTGGGACATCGACGAAGTAGAAGTGCTGCCGCGGCCGATGCAGCAGCCGCATCCGCCGGTCTGGCTGGCGGCGACTTCGCCCGACTCCATCCGGAAGGCGGCGGAACGTGGCTTCACCATCCTGATGGACCCCCACGCCAGCCACGTGGAGATCGCGCAGAAACGAGGGCTGTATCAGCAGACCCTGGAGGCAGCCGGTCACTCTATGGCTGGCCGGACCATCCCGATGGCCCGCCTCCTGGCGATCGCCCCCACTGCCCGGGAGGCCGAGGAGGTCGCTCGCGCAGGCGCCCGGTGGACGATCGGCTCTTATGCAAAGGGCTTGAACCCCGCCGAGGACCCGGTCGGCCGTTATGTGAACGACGTGATCATCCACGGGACCCCGGAGATGGTGGTCGACCGCATCCAGCAGCTCCGCGACGAACTGCCCCTGGACTACCTGATGTGCTCGCCCCTGAGCCACGAGTCGTTCGTGCTGTTCACGGAAAAGGTGCTCCCTCGCCTGGCCTGACGGCTCGGGCAGCCCCCCGCCGGCCTGTATGATGGGCCGATGAACTTCCGGAAACTGTGGACGCTCGACCCGGGCGTTGCCTATCTCAACCACGGCTCCTTCGGGGCCTGCCCGCGGGCGGTGCTCGACGCCCAGGCCGCGCTCCGGGAGCGGATGGAACGCGAGCCCGTCCAGTTCCTTTCGCGGGACCTCGATGGGCTGTTGGACGCAGCGCGCGAAGTGGTCGCGGACTTCGTGGGCGCGGACGCGGGCAACATCGCCTTCGTTACGAACGCCACCGCCGGCGTGAACACGGTCCTCCGGTCCCTCCGGTTCGCACCCGGCGACGAGCTGCTGGTGACGGACCACGCCTACAACGCCTGTCGGAACGCGCTCGAATACGCCGCCGGGCGGGATGGGGCGAAGGTGGTGGTGGCGGCCGTGCCCTTCCCCGTCGCCGGCGACGACGAGGTGGTGGCGGCGGTACTCGACGCCGTGACCCCACGGACACGCCTTGCGCTCATCGACCATGTGACCAGCCCGACAGCGCTGGTCTTCCCGATCGAACGGCTGGTGGGCGAACTGCGGGCGCGGGGCGTGGAGACGCTGGCGGATGGCGCCCACGCACCGGGGATGGTGCCCCTGTCCCTGGAGCGGCTGGGCGCGGCCTACTACACCGGCAACGGGCACAAGTGGCCCTGCGCCCCCAAGGGCGCTGCCTTCCTCTACGTGCGGCCCGACCGCCAGGAGGAGATTCGGCCGCTGGTGATCAGCCACGGCGCGAACCGGCCGCTGCGAGGGCGCACCCGCTTCCAGACCGAGTTCGCATGGACGGGCACCAGCGACCCTACGCCAGCCCTGGGCTTCGCCGTGGCCATCCGCTTCATGGCCACGCTTCTGCCCGGCGGCTGGGACGAACTCCGTGCCCGGAACCGGGGCCTTGCGCTCGCCGCCCGGGAGATGCTCGCCGCCCGCCTGGGCCTCGGGCTGCCCTGCCCGGACGAGATGGTGGGCAGCATCGCCAACCTGGTCCTGCCGGACGCGAAGGACGACGAGCGCGAGTTCATCTTCGACCCTGACCCACTCCAGGCGGCGTTGCGCGAACGCCATCGAGTGGAAGTGCCCGTGTTCGCCTGGCCCGCGCCCCCGAAGCGGCTCCTGCGGCTCTCCGCCCAGCTCTACAACGAGCCCGCCGACTACGAGCGGCTGGCAGACGGACTGGCTGCGTTGTTGCCCGTGTGAGGGACTTCGCTTGACGCCGGTGGACAACCTGTCCACGCTGTCGGCCACCCACCCACCAGCGAGGAACGGACCCGCATGACGGCCACTGAATCATCCCCTGCGACCGGCATTTTTCCGGACTACCCGACGCTCCTGAGGAAGCCGCTTTCGGAGCGCGAGGCGAGGTTGCTGGAGCGCGCCCGCACGCATGCGGCGGACTTCGCCACCCGCGCCGACCAGCACGACCGCGAGAACAGCTTCCCCTTCGAGAACTACGCGGCGATGAAGGAGAGCGGCTATTCGACGATGACCCTGGACCCGAAGTACGGCGGCGAGGGGGTGAACCTGCTGGAACTCTGCGCCTGCCAGGAGCAACTGGCTCAGGGCTGCGCGGGCACGGCGATCGCGGTGAACATGCACATCTTCGTGCTCGGTTCGATGCAGTACGACCTCCAGGCGAGCTCGGTGCTGGACCCGATGCGGGAGATGTTCCTGCATATGGCGGGGCAGCAGAAGGTGATCATGAGCGGCTCGTTCAGCGAGACGGGCGCGGCCGGGGCCTACCTGTTGCCGCAGACCAAGGCGCGAAAGACCGAGGGCGGATGGCTCGTGAACGGCCGGAAGTCGTATAACTCGAACCTGCCCCAGGCGGAACTCCTGGGCGCGCTGGTCCACCTCGAAGACCACCCGGATGGCGACCACCTGGTCGCGATGGTGGCGATGCCCAAGGAAACGCCGGGCCTGACGACCCCGGGGGCCGAAAGCTGGGACGTCATGGGCGTGCGCGCGAGCGGCAGTTGGGACGCGGTCTGGGACAACGTCTTCGTGCCGGACGCGATGATGCCGGCGCCCCAGGACGCGACGAGGACGTTCACCAACATGGCATCGTTCGGGGCCTGGTTCAGCCTGACGTTGTCGGCGGTCTACCTCGGCGTAGCACAGGCAGCAGTCGATTGGGTGACCAATTACGTCAAGTCACGGACGCCGATGAGCGAGCAACGGCCGCTGAGCCACATGCCCGGGATCCAGTACCAGCTGGGCGAGATGATCGCCCTGAACGAAGCATCGCGGGCAGTAATCCGGAGCGCGGCAGAGGACTGGATGGCGCGGCCGTGGTCGCCAGAGGATGGTGGATCGAAGGCGGGGGTCTGCAAATACATCGTGACCAACAACAACGTCCGCGTCCTTAACCTGGCAATGGACATCGCCGGGGGGCCGGGACTCTACCGGAAATTCGGGCTTGAGCGGCTCTACCGCGACGTGCGCGCGGGCAAGGCGCACCCGCCCTCGGACGTCAACGCGCTGGAGATGATCGGCAAGCGCCAACTCGGGATCGCCGGGGACTTCCGGCCGCGCTGGGGCTAGCCGCCCGCATCACGGCGCCGCGACGACCGGCTCGGGGGCGGTTCGAGTTGCCCGGGGCGGACGGGCTGGCACTTCGGGCACCACGCGGTGCTCCGGATGTCGATGCCCTGGGGGGCGCTGCGGATGCGGGTGAAACACCGCCGGCAGGGCTGCCCGGCGCGCATGTAGACGAACATCGACGGCCGGGGCACCTTCCTCCCGTCCACGGGTTTGCCCACGCTGGCGCAGAGGAGGCCCCGGGCGGTGCGGATCATGCCAAGGAGCGCCTCGTCGTCCAGGTCGGCGACGCGGAGCCAGGGGTTGAGGCCGCAGCGATAGAGCGTCTCGTGCTTCCAGATGTTCCCAACTCCGGCCATCGCCTTCTGGTCCATGATCGCGTCGCCGAGGGTGAGGGCGGCGCGGGCGGGTTCGCGGAAACGGCGGAGGGCCTCGGCTTCGTCGAAGGCGTCGTCGAGGAGGTCGGGGCCGAGGCCGCCGATGGGGGCGTAGTGTTCGAGGGCGCGCTCTTCGATGAGCTCGATGACCGGCGCCGAGAAGTTCACGACCACCGCGCCGGCGACTTCGAGGACGAGGCGGGCCTGCGACTCGGGCCGCTGCCAGGGTTCGCCGGGCGCATAGACGTGCCAGGTGCCGTACATCCGCAGGTGCCCGCGGAGCGCGAGGCCGTTGTCGAAACTGATGATGATGTTCTTGCCGGTGGAGCGGACCTCCGTGCAGGTGGCGCCGACGATGCGCGCGACCTGCGGTACCGGGCCGGGGCCGTGGCTGCGCGCGGCGGTGACAGTCTTCCCGACGAGCGCCGGCCGCAGCTTCGCCGCAAAGCGAAAGAGCGAGTCACCTTCCGGCATGGGGTAACCGCGCCGGTTGGGGGCGGAACGTGAGACCGCGGTAGCCGTCGACAAAGCCGGCGGCGCGGAAGGCCTGGGCATGGGGCGACTCTGACGCGGACACGCCGTTGATCCGCTCCAGCACGAGGGGCCGGCTGGCCTCGCCGGTCACCTCGTCCGTCAGCGCGCCAATCGCGACCGCGGCCGTCCGTTCTGCCGCGAAGGCGGGGAGTGTCACCACCGCGCGGCCGCTGCGTTCGACGTAGAGCGCGGGGGCGCCGTCGACGAGGACGACGCGGGCACCGGCGGCCCGGGCGAGCACCCTCCGATCTCCCTCATCGCGCGGCCACGGGAGCGCCGCACCGTAGGGGTTCGCGGGGTCGGTGGCGGCGAGCACGACCGCCTGGGGTTCGTCCGGCGGGTCGCGGTGGGCGCGGAGGCGGTCGACCGCGCCCGGGAGGGCGAACTGGGTGGCGCCGAGCCCTTCGACGAAGTAGCCGCGGCGGATGCGGCCGCCTTCCTCCATTGCCTTGAAGACGGGATAAAGCGCTGCGAACCCGCCCGGGACGCCCTCGGCGTTGACGGCTTCGCGAGTGACCACGCCGTGGCGTTCGAGCATCGCCGTCGCCAAGGCGTGGGCACGTGCCGTCGGTGAAGCGCCGCCGTCGCCGCGGCCGAGGGGCGTGATAGACCAGCGCCCGGCGGCTTCCGGGGGCACCAGCGAACCCCGCCCGCGGGGGTTACCCGTGGCGGCCCGCCGGGGCCAGGCCAGCGCGCGGACGGGGGCGAACGTGTCGTTGGTCACGAGCCCCGCCCAGGCAAGTTCCCAGAGCGCCTCGAGGGTCTCCTTCGGCGCCGGGGCCGTGGAGACCGCCGCGATCTCGGCGAAGAAGAGGGCGCCGCGCGACCGGAGCGCTTCGAGGATCGCGGAATGGACCGGGCCTTCGGGTGATTCCGGCGGTTGCAGCGGGCCAAGCGTGGCCAGGTGCTCACGGCGGTGAAGGGACAGCCGGCCGTCGTCGCGGCCGATGGCGCCCCGGCCGAGCCATGCGACTTCGCCCGAGGCGCCGAGTTCGTCGAGGAGGCGGGGCTGGTAGCCGGCAACGCGGCTGGCGAGGATGTCGCGCTCGACGACGGAAGCCGGCAGGGCGAGGCCCTCCAGCTGAGCTATCACTTCGCGGAGGCGATCGAGGCCGCCTGCGCTGCCGCCGACACCCTGCCACTGGACCAGGAAGCGGGCAAAGGCGGCGCCGTCGACGGCTTCGACTTCCCGGCGGAGGCGGGCGAGCGAGCGGCGGCGAAGGATCCGAAGGACTTCGGGGTCGCACCACTCACGCTCCTGGCCGCCGGGACGGAACTCGCCCTGGATGACGGCTCCGCGCGATTCGAGGGCGCGGAGGGCGTCGCGGACGAGCCCTTCGGGGATGGCCCAGCGGGCCGCCGGCGCCGACGGGACGAAGGGGGCATGCGTCCTCGCCCAGCGCGCCACGAGCCCTTCGAGGGCGCCGTCGGTCGGCTTGAGGAAGACCTCGGGCACCCCCAGGGGCGGGGAAACGCCGAGCGCGTCCCGGTAGCGCCCGGCGTCCTCGATCGGGATCCAGCGCTCCTCCCCGGCGACCCGGACGCGGCAAGCGCGGCGGCCGGCTTCGAGTTCGGCGAGCCACGCGGGCGCCCACGCCGGGGGATCGACGCGCAGGGAGACTTCGTGGAGCGAGAGGTCGCCGGCGCGCCGGAGGAGGTCGTGGAGATGGTCGGCGTCGCGCGCCTTGCGGCCCTCGGCGAGTCCCTGGAGTTCGAGTTCGGTCTGGAGGAGGGCTTCGGGGTCGAGGAGCTCGCGGAGTTCGTCGTCGCCGAGGAGGTCGCGGAGGAGCTTGCGGTCGATGGTGAGGGCGTGGGCGCGACGCTCCGCGAGGGGGGCGTCGCCTTCGTACATGTAGGCGGCGACGTAGTCGAAGAGGAGGGAGCGGGCGAACGGCGATGCCTCTTGCGTTTCGACCAGGACCACCCGGATTTCGCGGCTGCGGACGGCGGTGAGGACCTCGACGAGGCCGGGGAGGTCGAAGACGTCGCGGAGGCATTCGCGGTAGGTCTCGAGGATGATGGGGAACGAGCCGTAGCGGCTGGCGACGGCCAGCAGGTTCTCGGAGCGGCGGCGCTGGAGCCAGAGCGGCGAACGGGCGCCCGGGCGGCGCTTCGGTAGGAGGAGGGCGCGGCCGGCGTTTTCGCGGAAGTGGGAAGCGAAAAGGGCCGTCCCCGCGAGGCGGTTCACGACAAGGTCCTCCACCTCCTCCGGCGCCGGGAAGAGCAGGGCCTCCGCGGGAAGCTCGTCGCTGCCGGCGAAGCGCAGGGCGATGCCGTCGTCGCTCCAGATGGTCTGGACGTCGAAGCCGCTGCGTTCGGCGAGCACGGCTTCGAGCGCCTGCGCCCAGGGGGCATGGACCCGGCCGCCAAACGGCGTGAGCATGACGATGCGCCAGTCGCCAAGCTCGTCCCGGAAGCGTTCGACGACGATCGTGCGGTCGGTGGGCAGCGCCCCGGTGGCGGCCTTCTCCTCCGCGAGGTAGGCGAGCAGGTTCCTGGCGGCGAGGTCGTCGAGGTCGTGGCGCGAGGTGAGCCGGGCGATGGCCTTCGATTCGTCGCGGATACCGTCGACTTCGCGGGTGAAGGCCCCGATGGCGCGGCCGAACTCCAGCGGGCGGCCGAGGCCGTCACCCTTCCAGAACGGCATCTTGCCGGGCTCCCCGGGGGCCGGCGAGACGATGACCCGGTCCCGGAGGATCTGCTCGATCCGCCAGGTGGTCGCGCCGAGGACGAAGGTCTCGCCGGCGCGGCTTTCGTAGACCATCTCCTCGTCGAGTTCACCCACGCGCGGCCCGCCTTCGCCGAGGAAGGCGCCGTAGAGCCCACGGTCGGGGATGGTCCCGGCGTTGATGATCGCGATGGTCTTCGCATCGCGGCGGCCGGAGAGGACGTTGCTCTCGCGGTCCCAGGTGATCCGCGGGCGAAGGTCGGCGAACTCGTCGGAGGGGTACTGCCCCGCGAGCATTCCAAGCACGCTTTCGAGCGCTTCGCGGCTGAGGTCGGCGAAGTTGTAGCTGCGGTGGACGAGGTCCTCCAGGCCGGCGACCGTCCAGTCGTCGACGGCGCAGATTGCCACGATCTGCTGGGCGAGGACGTCGAGCGGGTTGCGGGGGACGTCGGTCTTCTCGATGAGTCCCTTGTGCATGCGCTCGGTGAGGACCGCGCATTCGAGGAGGTCGCCCCGGAACTTGGGGAAGATGCGTCCCGTGCTTGCCGCGTCGACCTGGTGACCGGCACGGCCGACGCGCTGGAGGCCCCGCGCCACGGACTTGGGCGACTCGACCTGGATCACGAGGTCGACGGCGCCCATGTCGATGCCGAGTTCCATCGAGCTGGTGCAGACGAGGCCGGGAAGGAGGCCTGCCTTGAGGCGCTCTTCGATTTCGAGGCGCTGTTCGCGGCTGACGGACCCGTGGTGGGCGCGGAGGAGCTCTTCCCCGGCGAGTTCGTTCAGGCGGGCGGCAATGCGCTCCGAGAGGCGCCGGTTGTTGACGAAAATCAGCGTGGAACGGTGGCTCCGCACCAGTTCGAGCAGCTTCGGGTAGACGGCCGGCCAGACGGAGGTGCGGGATTCGATGTCGCGGCCGTCGGGCGTGGGGCCGTGGACGGGGAGGTTGTCGCCGGGGCGGGACATGTCCTCGATCGGGACAATGACCTGGAGGTCGAGCTCCTTGGTGGCGCCCGCGTCGACGACGCGGACCGGGCGGGCGCCGGCGAGGTAGCGCGCGATCTCGTCGAGCGGGCGCTGCGTGGCGGAGAGGCCGATGCGTTGCGGCGGCTTCTCCGCCAGCACTTCGAGGCGTTCGAGGGAGAGGGATAAGTGGGCGCCGCGCTTCGTCCCCGCCATTGTGTGGACCTCGTCAATGATGACCGTCTCGACCGACCGCAGGGCCTCGCGGCTGCGGGAGGTGAGCATCAGGTAGAGGGATTCGGGCGTCGTGATGAGGATGTCGGGCGGGTCGCGGCGGATGTCCTCGCGCTCGCGGGTGGAGGTGTCGCCGGTGCGGGTGGCGATGGTGATCTCCGGCAGGGGGAGCCCCTCGCGGGCGGCGGCGATACGAAGGCCGGCCAGGGGTGCGCGGAGGTTGCGTTCGACGTCGTAGGAGAGGGCCTTGAGCGGCGAGACGTAGAGGACCCGGACGCCGGCAGGGGACGCGCCAGCCCCGGGTTCGCGCCGGGCGTTTCGGGCGCGCGGTGCCCGGGGGGCGTTCGCGAGGCGGTCCAGGCACCAGAGGAAGGCGGCCAGCGTCTTGCCGGAGCCGGTCGGGGCGAGGAGGAGCGTGTGCGCGCCCGAAGCGATGGCGTCCCACCCGAGCTCCTGGGCGCGGGTGGGCGCGGCGAAGGTGTCGCCGAACCACGCCCGGGCGACGGGGCTGAAGCGATCGAGGATGGCAGCGGGCGCTTGGGCCGTCATGCCGGACATTGTGCCAGATCAGGCGCGCCTTAGCACACTTGTTCGGATGCGCGACGGGGACGACAAAGCCGCCCGGCCCGGTGGGGGCCGCGCGGCTGTCGAGTGCGCTGAAGCGCGGTGGTTAGGCCTTGGTACCCGTGAAGGTGCCGCTGCCGAACGCGCCGAAGGCGACGGTGCCGGACATCGAGTCGCCGTCGAGGGTGCCGGCAAACTTCAGTTCCATCTGGCCCATGGGGCCCTGGACGGTCGCGGCGAAGGCGACGGCGTTCCCGTCGATCGTCCCGGCGACGGGAGCGGCGCCCTGGGCGCCGGTGAAGTTGCCGCCGATGGCGCCGCCGCTCGAGGTGAATTCCGCGGTAACAGGGCGAGGGCCCATCGGGGACTGCATGGTCAGGTTCCAGTTGCCATCAATTGCCAAGTAAGACGTACCTCCAAGGGATTGCAACGGAGTATGCCAGATCCGAACGGTATTCGCTTACAGGCACGCTGGAGAGCGAGCCGCGTGCCTCGCGCCGCCTATTGAGGGCTCCGCTACAATCGGAGCTACCCTGGAGGCCGCCATGTCCAAACCGAACCAACCATCGCTGTTTTCCCAGGAGGCGCTGGCGAGGCTTTCGCGGGCCGTGCACGGCTGGGAGGAAGGCCCGCTGGCGAAAACCCTCAGCCGCCAGCCGGAGCGCGAGGGTGAGTTCGCCACCAGCAGCCTGCCGGTCGAGCGGCTCTACACGCCGCTGGACATCGCGGACCTCGACTACGAGCGCGACCTTGGCTTCCCGGGCGAGTTCCCGTTCACCCGCGGCGTGCAGCCGACGATGTACCGTGGCCGCCACTGGACCATGCGCCAGTATGCGGGCTTCGGGACGGCGGAAGAGTCGAACCAGAAGTTCCGCTACCTGCTGGGCCAGGGACAGACAGGCATCTCCGTGGCCTTCGACCTCCCGAGCCAGCTGGGGTACGACTCCGACGACCCGATGGCGATCGCCGAAGTCGGCCAGGTCGGCGTCGCGATCGACTCGCTCTACGACATGGAGACGCTGTTCGAAGGCATCCCGATGGACCGGGTCTCGACCTCAATGACGATCAACGCGCCGGCGGCGGTGATGCTGGCGATGTACGTGGCGGCGGCGGAGAAGCAGGGCGTTCCGGCGGACAAACTCAACGGGACAGTTCAGAACGACGTCCTCAAGGAGTACGTGGCGCGCGGGACGTACATCTTCCCCCCCGGGCCGAGCGTCCGGCTGGCGGCCGACATCATGGAGTACTGCGCCAGGAACGTGCCCCAGTGGAACACGATCAGCGTCAGCGGCTACCACATGCGGGACGCGGGTTCGACGGCGGCGCAGGAGATCGGGTTTACCTTCGCGAACGCCTGCGCCTACATCGACGAGGCCCTTTCGCGGGGGCTGGCGATCGACGACTTCGCGCCCCGGATCAGCTGGATCTTCAACACCCACAACAACTTCTTCGAAGAGATTGCCAAGTACCGGACGCTGCGGCGGCTCTGGGCGCGGCTCCTCGTCGAGAAGTACGGGTCGAAGGACCCCCGTTCGCAGATGCTGCGGACCCACACCCAAACTGGCGGGAGCACGCTCGTGGCGCAGCAGCCCGAGAACAACATCGTCCGGGCGGCGGTGCAGTCGCTGGCGGCGGTGATCGGCGGCGTCCAGAGCATCGCCCTCAGCTGCTTCGACGAGGCGCTGGCGCTGCCCACGGACGACGCCCAGCGGATCGCCCTTCGCACGCAGCAGATCATCGCCCACGAAACGGGCGTCGCTGACACCGTCGACCCGATGGCCGGGAGCTACTTCGTCGAGCATCTGACGAACGAACTCGAACGCCAGGCACGCGACTACATGCGCCAGATCGACGAGGTGGGCGGCGCCGTCAAGGCGATCGAAACCGGCTGGGTCCAGTCCCAGATCGCCGAGGCGAGCTGGCGCTACCAGCAGGACGTGGACGAAAAGCGCGAAGTCGTCGTCGGGGTCAACGAATACCGCGAAGGCGGCGAGCAACCGCCCGTCATCTTCACGGTGGACCGGCGCCTGGTGGACCACCAGCTGAAGCGGCTGGATCACCACCGCCGGGAGCGGGACCAGGCGGCGGTCGCGGCGTCGCTGGCGGCGCTGAAGACGGCCTGTGGCGGGAGCGCGAATCTCCTCCCGCCGATCCTCGACGCTGTCCGTGCCTACGCCACGCTCGGCGAGATCTGCGGCGCCATGCGGGAAGTCTTCGGCGAATACCAGCCCGTCACGGTGATCTAGCCGCCGCAATGGGGCCGCGGCAACCCGGTCAATCCCTGGTGCGGCGCCGGGCAACTCGCCACAGGTGAGCCGGGGCAAGGTGCAGCCCGGCGGCTGCGGCAACAATCAGGCCGATGGCCATCCCGCTGAGCCATTGCTGGGCCGATACGACGGCGGCAATGCCAAGCGCGACGTGTGCCGCGGCGATAAGCACCCCGGCGACGACGGCGACGATTCCCCTGTGTCGTGAAGCAAACATAGTATCCTCCAGTCCGCGGTTTCTCGGCGGACTGTGGGCGCCGCCGCTTACCCCCGGCCGGAAGTAAGCGTGCGGGCGATGAACGAAATTTCCGCGGTGGGCACGGCGGCCTCACCGGGCGTACCTCGAAGGCAGTGCTGGAACGCGTGATCGTGGCATACGCCCAGGATGATCGCTGCGGCCACCTGGCAGTCGGCGCCGGGACGAATCCGGCCGAGGGCCTGTTCCGCGAGCAGGTATTGGAACAGGGTCTCCCCACCGCGTGAAGCGGGATCGTCGGCAGCGAACTCCTCGCGCAGCGAGCGGAGCAGTTCGGCATCGGAGAAGGTCGCGGCGAAGAGCGGGACGAGTTCGCCGAGGATCTCCATCGTCAGCGCGCCGAAGCGGAGGAGGTTGCCTTCAACGGTGCCCTCACCCGCGCGCGATGGCAAGTCGGCAAGCGGCGCGGCACGGGTGTGGGCGTGGCGGACGATGGACTGGGCGAGGAGCTGAACACGGTTGTCGAAGTAGTTGTAGATCGTGCCGGCGCCGACACCGGCCTCCTCCGCAACGGCGCGGGTAGAGGTTGCGGCCAGCCCGGCGTGGGAGACTACGCGTTGAGCCGCAGCGAGGATGTGATTTCGAACGGCCTCGAACCCGCCGCCGGTAGCGGCGCGAAGGTGGGCACTCAGCGGTCTAGACATCGCGATAACGTTCCACAAGGAGGGCGCCCGCGACGATCGCCGCGCCATAGAGCGCAAGTACGACGGCCGCGGAAGGTTGGGTGAGCAAGTCGGCGTTGGGGTCGCGGACGAGGGCACGCCCGGCGGCTCCGGGGAGCCACTTGCCAAGCGCCGGAGCGAGTTGGAAGACAATCTGTTCGGCGACGAAGAGCCAGGCGAGGGCTCCGACGATCGCGCCGACCTGGTTGCGGAGAAGGCTGCCCAGGGCCGTTCCGAGAACGCCGAAGAGGATGGCATAGAGCACCGCGCCCCCGAGGATCGACCACGCCATGGCCGAGTCGAGCGAGAAGGAGTAGCCCTTGAGTCCGTAGGTGTGACTGGCGACGGCGACGGCGACGCCGACGGAAAGGCCACCGAAGAGGACGCCGGTGAGGGCGCCGGTGGCGAGCTTCGTGGCTATGACCCGCCATCGGGCCGGCGTGGTCAGGAAGGTGTCGATCGCCGTGCCCTGGCGGTGCTCCCCGGCTGAGATGATGATGCCGAGGATCAGGACGAAGATGGCCCCGCTGGCCGAGACGTGGAGGACAGTTCGGACCCCGCGTGCGGATTCGAGGTCCATGTTCGTATTGTCAGAAGCCACAATGACAGCGGCGGCGACCGCAACGGCGGTGATGACAAGGGTCGCGCCGAGAAGTGCCCAGGCTGTGCTGGTGGTCCTGAGTTTGAGGAATTCGGCCGCCAGGAGGCTTCTCATCGCGCTGCCCCAGCGGCTGTGAGTTCGAGAAACATTCCCTCGAGCTGCCCGGCGGGTGCCTGCGCGGATAGCTCCGAGAGGACGAGCCCCGCCCGCGCAGCCGCCTGCCCTACTTCAATGGACGATGCGCCGTGGATGACGAGGCGATCGCCCCGGGAGGGTTCCACGCGCCAGCCCTGCTGCCTGGCGAGCTCGGTCAGCCGGACCGCTTCGGGCGTGGCCACCGTGACGCCTGTGCCCTGGCCACGCAGCTCGGCCGCCGTCTCTTCCCGGACCACGCGGCCGCGGTTGATGATGACGAAGCGGTCGGCGACGAGTTCAACCTCGGCCAGGACATGGCTCGAAAACAAAACGGTCCGGCCCTGTGCGGCCCAGCCCGTGAGGAGCTGGCGGAGCCACGCCATGCCAACCGGATCCAGCCCGTTGGCAGGCTCGTCAAGGACGAGGACGCCGGGGTCGCCGAGCAGTGCGCCAGCCAGCCTCAGTCGCTGCTTCATACCCTGCGAGTAGCCGCCAGCCTTACGGTCCGCCGCCGCCGTCAGATCAACCAGCTCCAGCATTTCGTCGACGCGGCGCTCCGGGAGCCCGGCGGCGCGAGCGATCACGTTGAGATGGTTCCGGCCGGACCGGCCGGGATGGATGCCGATGGCATCGAGAACGGCGCCGATTGCCTGGCGAGGCGACGGGAGTTCGCCGTAGCTGACGCCGTTGATGAGCGCGCTGCCGCTGTCTGGCCGGGCGAGTCCGAGGAGTACACGGAGGGTGGTTGTCTTGCCCGCTCCATTTGGCCCGAGGAAGCCGGTGACCGCGCCCGGTGGAGCGGAGAAGCTTACGTCGTCGACTGCCCGGGTTGGCCCGTAGGTCTTGGTGAGGTTCCGAAATTCGATCATCGCGCGGTTCCTGATATGAGCGGATGCTCAGAATGAACTCATTCTGAACGCGCGCTCACATCCTGTCAAGCCCTCGGCTTTAGGCACTCCACGGCTGCCGCCTTGCTCCCGCGCACCCGGGGGGCGCCCGGGATGTCGGGGCCCTATCCGCGCCGCCCGGCTTCGGGAGATCTGGTTGGTTCCGTATGCACCAAGCGCGCAGGGCGGGTATAGTCCGCCGGGCGGGGAGGCGGCGAGGACCGTCACCGCAGCTCTGGGAGGACTGCTCGTGGCCAAGAAAGTTGTTGCCATCTCACGCGCCATGGGGGCGAGCGGCGAAGAAGTCGCGCAGGCTGTGGCGAAGGACCTCGGCTACCGCTACGTCGACGACGAGATCATCTCGCGGGCCGCGCAGGCTGCCGGGGTCGCGCCGGACGTGGTCGGCGAAGTGGAGCACACCCGGCCGCTGATGGCCCGCATCCTGGAGTCGATGGCGGTCTCTTCGGCGGGAGTCGGGGGGATGGGCGAGTACGCGGTCATGTCGGCGACACCGCCGAGCAAGGGTTTCGAACAGCTTATCCAGCAGGTGATCCGCCAGGTCGCCGAAGAGGGCAACGTTGTCCTCGTGGCCCACGGGGCGAGCATCCCCCTCGCCGGGATGAACGGGCTCCTCCGGGTGCTGGTCACTGCCTCCCCTGACGTTCGGGCGGGCCGCCTGGACGGATCGACGCAGATGGGCGAGTCGAAGGCGAAGAAGGCCATCGACGACTCGGACAAGCAGCGCGCCGACTTCCTGAAGCGCTTCTACAACGTGAAGCAGGAACTCCCCACCCACTACGACCTCGTCCTGAACATGGACACAGTCTCGGTCGGCGACGCGGTCAAGACAGTGGTGGCCCTGGCGAAGGGGTAGACCCGAAGCCCCCCGCCGGCAGAGAGGCCGTAGGATGCGCCGGTGAAGATCCTCGTCCTCGGAAACAGCGACACCGCGGGCAGCCATGTGAGCGGGACCCCGTGGCCGCACGTCGCCGCGAGCCTTCTCGCCCAGCGGGGCGTGACGGTGACCGGTATCGACGATGTCGGATTCTCCGCGGTGGGCGCGCGGGCCGCGGCGTTCGCCGAACGCAAGGTCCGGGAGTTGGAACCCGATCTCGTCATCCTTCCCGTCGGCACGTTCGCCTACACGGTCGGGTTCGTCTGGGTGCAGGTCCGGCACCGATTTGGAGTACGGGCCGCGTCGCTCTACCAAAAGCTGGAACGCGGATTCGAACGGCGCACGGGCGCCGCGGGCGGCGGCTCACGGAGCAAAGCTAGGCTCTCGGTCAATCGCGCCGGGCGAAAGCTCGTTCGCACCGTGGTCGGTTCCCGCCCGCTCACGACGCAGGCGGAGCTGACCGAGAGTTACCGGCAGATCCTTGGCGCCATCGCGCGGGTCGAGGCGGTCGATGTCCTCATTGTCGACTACCCGGCCGAAACCGGGCCCCTGGCCAAGAAGAAGCTCGCGACCCCGGCCCGGCGGGCGCAGTTCCTGGCAGACATCCACGAGGCGGCCGCGTCGCACCGCTACCGGATGCTTGTCGCCGATGACGTGTTCGGGCGGTTTCCGGAAGGCAGCCTGAGCACCCCGGATGGTTTCCATCTCAACGACGCAGGACACCAGGTGCTCGGTGAGGCTGTGGCCGCCGTGATAATGCAGGGCGGGCCGGAAGCGCACTGACCGGCCGCGTCGACTCAAGCGCCGCGCCGACCGGTGGCTCTCACATCTTCGGCGGCGCCCCACAGCATCCCGGAGTTACCCCTCGCGAAGCTTCGCGAGGACCTCGTCGTCCTGCGTGTAGTCGATCCTGTACCAGTCCCGCCCTTCTTCCTGGAACCACTGGTAGGAGATGGCCAGTCCCTCCCGGAGCCCGATGATCGGCTCCCAGCCCAGTTCGCGCCTCGCCTTGTCGACGGAGAACACGGCCCCGCCGCGATACCATTCGGCCCAGTGCAGGATCGGTGGGCGAAGCGTCCGTGCGTAGTCCCGGGGCACGAACACGGGCTGCGGCTCCACGCCGACGGCTTCCCCCATGAGCGCCAGGTACCCCCCGATGCTGGCGAAGTCGCGCCCGGCGACGTTGTAGATCTCGCCCGCCGACCGGTCCGTCTCGATGACCGCGCACATCGCGCGGGCGACGTCGTCGACGTGGACGAGGTGGACGAACGGCATGCCGTCGCCGGGTATGAGGACGGGGCGCCGGGCTTCCAACCGGGCGAAAAGGCCGTGCTCTCGCGGCAGTGGGCTGTGAGGGCCGAGCGTGTGCCCGACGCGAAGGCTGGTGGCCGGGAAGCCGTTGGTCTCGAACTCCCGGAGAAGAAGGCGTTCGCACTTCACCTTCCCGGCCCCGTAGGCCCGCGACGGGTTCACCGCTTCATCGGCGGAAACCGGCGAGTCTTCCCGCACCGGTTGGAGGTGCGACCAGAGGTAGACCGCGGTGGAACTGGTGAACACGAAGTGCCTGACGCGCCCGCGGAACAGCTCGACGAGCGGTTCCACATCCGTGGTCTGGTAGGAGGTGTTGTCGAAGACGGCGTCGAACCCGTCGCGCAACGGGCCGAGGGTTGCTTCGATCACGCCGGGCTGGCGGCGGTCGCCGTCGAGCCGGCGCACCCCGGCGGGGAGTTCGGTCGGGTGACTGTTGAACACGGTGACGTTATGTCCGAGCCGTGCCAGTTCGGCCACCAGGTGACGGCCGATGTAGCGGTTACCTCCGAGGACAAGGACGCGCATTGTTCCCTCCGTGACGCCCGGCGGCGGGCGTGGTAGCTCAGAGCGGGTGATATTCGAGCGTCAGGTGGTAGGCGACCTCCGGCTTGAGCAGGGTGCGGACGTAGCAGCCGCGTTCGGCCGGCACAAGCAGCGCCCGCACTTCCGCTTCCGTTGCCTCGCTCCA
Organism: Chloroflexota bacterium; assembly: GCA_016234445.1. GTDB lineage: Bacteria > Chloroflexota > Dehalococcoidia > Tepidiformales > Tepidiformaceae. The sequence goes on from JACRBT010000001.1 coordinate 102,533, forward strand.
GACTTCGAGCGTCACGAAGATCTCCTTGATCTGGCCGCGTTCGTTCGCCGCGGCCCTCGCATCCACCCGGCCGAGTGGGACCTTCCGCCGCCGCCCGGCTGCCTTGAACGAGATGGTGAGGCAACTCACCAGCCCGGCGAGGAAGGCGTCGACCGGGGTTGGGCCGAAGTCGGCTCCTCCATCCGCCGGGGGCTCGTCGAGGTCGAAGACGTGCCCGCCGGCTGCCTGGACGCGGGTGTGGTAGCCCGTCCCGGGGGCGGAACTCGTCACCTCGCGCGGCCGCAACGGCGGGGCAATCGACGGCTCGGAAACATCCGCCTCGCGGGGGGCGAGCGCCTCGATCGCCTCCTTGAGGTCGCGCGTGAAGCCCGCCGCCTGGACGCCGTCGGCGACCCGGTGGTCATAGGCGACGCTGAGCCCGAGGGTGGGCCGCGCGACGACGCTGCCATTCCGCACCACCGCCCGCTCCTCAACGGAGCCGACGAAGACAAGCACCGCCTCGCCGAGGTTGATGACCGGGGTGCCGGTCCGAATGCCGTACATGCCGAGGTTGGAGACCGTCAGGCTCGCCTGCCCCATCTCGTCGGGCTTCAGCCCGCCGCCCTCCGCCGCCTGGACAAGCCGCCGCGTTTCCTCTGCCATGCGGTCGATCGCAAGGGAGCTGGCACCGCGAATGACCGGGACAAGCAGCCCGGCCGGGGTGCTCACCGCAAAGCCAACGTCGACGCGGTCGCGGAGCACCAGCGAGTCGCCGTCGATGAAAGCGTTGAGCTCCGGGTGGGCTGTCATCACCCCGGCCACGAGGTGGAGGAGGATGTCGTTGAGCGTCGCCTCCACGTTTCGCGCCTTGAGCCGGTCGCGTTCGGCGAGGAGCCCGGTCGCATCCACGTCCACCATCTGGACGATGTGGGGGATGGTCTGCCATGCCTCCTGGGTCCGCCGCGCCATGGTCCGCCTGATCCCGGAGAGTTTGCGTCGCTCCCTGACGGTGCGCAGGCCCGTGCCCGCGCGTTCCACGTCCTCGACCGAAACGACGCCGTCTTCGGAGCTGGCCCGGACCGTCGCGAGGTCGATGCCCCGTTCCGCCGCGAGCCGCCGGGCCTTCGGGGACGCGAGGGGGCGGGAGCCGGCTGGCACCGGAGCCGATCCGGGGGAGACTTCGGCTGTTGTGGTGGCTGGCGCCGGCTTGCGCGGCGCCGACACGGCCGCCGCGGCGTCCCCGATCGCGGCTATCGCCGTCTCGACAGCGGCCTCTTCGCCCTGGGCTACCAGGATGTGCAGCGCCCCCGTGGCCGGCGATTCGAGTTCGAAGGTGGCCTTGTCCGTCTCGACCGTGACGATGACCTCGCCCTCTTCGACGTGGCCGCCTTCGTCCACATGCCAGCGGACGATCGTCGCCGCCTCCATGGACTGCCCCAGCTTCGGGAGGAACATGACGCCGCCCGAGCGATCAGCCGACAAGCGCCTTCACCTCTCGATAGATCTCGTCTTCCGTGGGCACGATCCGGTCGACGAAGTGGCGGGCGGTGGCGATGGGGACGTCGGGGATCGCGAGCCGCCGCATCGGCTTGTCGAGGTACGGGAAGGCGTGCTCCATCAGCGTCGCCGCGATCTCGGCGCCAACGCCGAGGGTCCGGTAGCCCTCTTCGACGACGACGCAGGCGCCGGTCTTCTTGACCGACTCGATGATCGTCTCGCGGTCGAAGGGATTCAGGGTACGCGGGTCGATGACCTCGGCTTCGATGCCGTCAGCGGCGAGGCGGTCGGCGGCCGCGAGGACGCGCCGGAGCATGTTCTGCCATGCGACGATGGTGACGGCATCCCCCTCGCGACGCACGACGGCCTTGCCGAAGGGGACGACGTACTCCCCATCGGGGACCTCGCCGCGGGTGCCGTAGAGTGACTTGTGTTCGAAGAAGATCACGGGGTTGTCGAGCCGGATCGCCTGCTTGAGGAGGCCCTTGGCATCGGCGGGAGTGGAGGGAACGGCGCAGAGCAAACCGGGCGAGTGCATGATGTAGGCTTCGGGGCAGGCCGAATGCTCGGGGCCGAAGCCCGCGCCCCCGGATGGCGCCCTGACCACGAGCGGCAAGGTGTAGGCGCCGCCGTGCATGAAGCGCCACATGCCGGCCTTGAGGAAAACCTCATCGCCGGCCGTGAAGATGAAGTCCGCGAACTGGAGTTCGGCCACCGGCCGGAGGCCCATCATCGCGGCGCCGACGGCCGAACCGACGATGAGCGGCTCACTGATCGGGGTGTTGAAGACGCGGTCGCCTCCGTAGCGCTCGCGGAGGCCGCCGGTGGCGCCGAAGATGCCGATGGCCACGTCCTCGCCGTAGAGGATGACGCGGTCGTCGCGCTCCATCTCCTCGACGAGGGCCTGGTTGATGGCCTGTGAGTAGGTGATTACCGCCACGGTGAGGCGCTCCCTTCTGGCGAGGTCAGGCGTAGAGGTCCTGGAGGGCGAGGGCGGGGTCGAGCAGCGGCGCCGCTGCCACGACGGCGACAGCGCGTTCGACTTCCGCCTGGGCTTCGGCGTCGATCGTCTCCAGGTCGGCCCTTTCCAGGATGCCGGCTTCGATCAGCGCCTCGGCGAAGCCCGGCAATGGGTCCTTCTGGGCCGCGAGGTCCCGATCGGGCCGGTAGAGCTGAGGGTCGCCGATGTAGTGTCCGGCCAGCCGCACGACCTTCGCTTCGATGAGGGTCGGGCCGTCCCCGTTCCGGGCGCGGGCGACCGCCGTGGTCATGGCGTCGAAGACGGCGAAAGCGTCGTTGCCGTCCACCACCACCCCCGGGATGCCGTAGCCGTGGGCCCGCGAAGCGATGTCCGGGACCGACGTCGACTCCGATGTGGGCACCGACACCGCCCAGCCGTTGTTTTCGCAGAAGAAGATGGCGGGCAGCCGTTGGACGGCGGAGAAGTTGAGGGACTCATGGAAGGTGCCGCGGTTCGAGCCGCCGTCGCCGAAGAAGTGGGCGACGACCTGGCCCTTGCCGAAGCGCTTCAGGGCCATCGCCACCCCGGCGCAGACCACCAGCCCGCCGCCGAGGGTGCCGCTTTCGCCGAGGACGCCGTGGGGGACGTCGACGACGTGCATGACGCCGCCCTTCCCCCGGTTCGTCCCGCCTTCCTTGTTGGCGATGTCGGCGAGGATGGCGGTGAGGGGAGTGCCGCGGGCGATCATGTAGGCGACGCCGCGGTGGCTGTAGAGCACCTTGTCGTCGGGCCCGAGGGCGGCGAGCGCGGCCGTCTGGCAGACTTCGTGCCCGGCGCCGGGATGAAGCGTTGGCGGGATTTCGCCGGCCATGCCCATGTGGATGATGCGGTCTTCGAACTTGCGCGACAGGACCGCATAGCGATAGGCATCCCGCAGCAGCTGAGTCATAATCCCTCCTTCACCAAGAACCGTGGCGCTGACCCGGCCTCCAGTTCGCGCGGTTCGGGAAGCGCCGTTGGAGGTCGGGAAGGCCTTCGCGCGAAGCGGGCGTCGTGCGCCCGCCGGGATTCGAACCCGCCGCAGTTTAGCACCGATGGCCCGGGGGACGGGACGCGATGCTCGGCGACGGGCTGCACTACAACGACTCGGGCGTCGAGGCGGTGTTCACAGACATCTGCGACACGTACACGGAAGACCTGACCAGCGTGAGGCGGAACGGCGGAGATGCTCTACCGTCCTCGTGGTTCCCCCAGCAGGCCGCGGTGCCGTTCGTCCTGACCCCGCAGGTGTGCTCGTCGCCCGCGCTCACGCTGATGAACTGGCCTAACGGCGGCGTCGCCTGACCGTCGTCGTTGTTCCCCCAACAGACGACGGTGCCGTCTGTCTTCACGCCGCAGGTGTGGGCGTCGCCCGCACTCACGCTGGTGAACTCGCCCGCTGGCGGCCAAGTAATGTGGTGGTAGGGCCCCCAGCAGGAAACGCCGCCGTCCGCGCGCACGCCGCAAGAGTGATACCCGCCCGCGCTCACGTCGGTGAACTGACCCGGAGGGGGCGACGCCCGGCCGTCCACGTTGTACCCCCAGCAAGCGAGGGTGCCGTCCGTCTTCACCGCGCAGGCGTGAAGCCAGCCTGCGCTCACAGAGGTGAACAGCCCCGCTGGCGGCGACGCCTGCGCGTGCTGGTTTTCGCCCCAACAAGCGAGGTGTCCGTCAGTCCTCACGGCACAGGCGTAGCCCTCGCTCGCGCTCACACTCATGAACTCGCCTGCAGGCGCCCGAGTACCCAAGTTCTGCCCCCAGCAGGCCAGGGCCCCGTCACCTCTCACCCCGCAGGTGTACCCCACGTCACTATCCCACTCCGCGCCTCGCTTCGCTGCGCTCACGCTGATGAACTGGCCTTCAGGCGGCGTTGCCTGGCCCGAGTGGTTGTTCCCCCAGCAGGCCACCGTGCCGTCTGTTCTTAACCCGCAGCTGTGACTGAAACCCGCACTCACCGAAGTCATCCGCGTGGTCCTGCCGGAACCGCAGTTGATGGAAACCACCACTACGAAGGCGGCGATGATTAGAGCGAAACCGGCTCGAGTTGTGCGGTGGTGGTGACGAGGCAGCGGATTCACGACGCCTCCGGCTGCGTGATGTATGTCATCACGGTCGCGGTTGGGGCAGGGCCGTCCAAGGGCCGGAAGGCGCAAGTTCGTTGGCCCTAAGACCCGTTGCAGCGACGGGAACCAACCGCTGCGCACGAGCCGGTGTGGCTGCAATTCGGCAGCGGCCGGTCGAGGTCGAGAGGGCCTTCGAGCGAAGCTGGAGTGGTGGGCCCGCCGGGATTCGAACCCAGGACCAACCGGTTATGAGCCGGCCGCTCTCACCGCTGAGCTACGGGCCCCCGCGGGAGGCCAGTATAACCAAACGGCCGGGATTGCTCCCGGCCATTTGCGTTTGAACTGTGGGCGGTTCTCAGGCCACCCGGGGGGATGACACCACCGGCGCCGCTCCCACGCGGTCGCGGTACGGATGGTGCGTGCCCTTGCCCTTCGAGAGCTACCAGCTGCGACCGCCGCGATCGCCGCGGTCACGGCCACCGCCGCCGCCGTAGCCACCGCGGTCACCGCCACGGCCGCCACCGCCGCCGCCATAGCCACCGCCGCCACGGCCGCCGCCGCCACCACCACCGTAGCCACCGCCGCCACCGCCGCCGTAGCCGCCACCACCACCGACAGAGCGGGGCTGGGGCTGGAAGCAGTCGCTGCAGTAGACGGGGCGGTCACCGCGGGGCTCGAAGGGCACCTTGGCGTCCTTGCCGCACGAAGCGCAGGTCACGCTGAAAAGCTCGCGCTGGGGCCGGCCAGCTCCGCCGCCACCGTCGGTCTTGCGGGCCCGGCGGCAGTTGGGGCACCGACGAGGTTCGTTCGTGAACCCCTTCGATGCATGGAATTCCTGCTCGCCCGCGGTGAACGTGAACGCCGCGCCGCAGTCCGAGCAAGTGATGGTTTTGTCGGTGAAAGGCACCCGACGACCTCCAAACAGATTTTCCGGATTCCCTACGGTCATCGAGCGCCAGGTGAAAGAAGCCTCTCCGTGAGGCCGATGGTTCGCGGGTACCATAAACACAATACCACCTTTTTCATGGCGCTGACCACCACAAATTCCGGCCCGGCTGCTATACTGACGCTGGTTCGTCCCACGAAACGCCTGCCCCGGGCCCAACGGTCCCCTCCCTCGGGGAAGTCGCGGGAGCACGGTTGAGACGAGTCCCGCCCGGCGAATGATCGCCCGGGAAAGGGCCCAAGTACCGCCACGGAATGTGGAAGGAGGCTTGGGAAGTGGGAACCAGTCCGCCCTTCACCCCTGCATGACCCGCCCGTAGCGCCGCGGTGCGCCCGCGCGCGGCGCGTGGACCCTCCAGCGAAAGGATGGACCCCCTCATGCATCCTGATACCTTCAAGAGCCGCTCGAACCTGACGGCCGCCGGGAAGACCTTCACCTACCATCGCCTCCGGGCGCTCACCGACCGCGGCGTCGGGCACGTCGACCGGCTCCCGTTCTCCCTGAAAGTGCTGCTCGAAAACCTCCTCCGTTACGAAGACGGCCGGGCGGTGACCCGCGAGGACATCGCCGCGCTTGCCAGCTGGAAGCCCAACTCCGGCGAAGACCGCGAAATCGCCTTCACGCCCGCCCGCGTCCTCCTCCAGGACTTCACCGGCGTGCCCGTCGTCGTGGACCTCGCCTCGATGCGCGAGGCGATCAAGGCGCTCGGCGGCGACCCCAACCAGATCAACCCCCTCCAGCCCGTGGACCTCGTCATCGACCACTCCGTCCAGGTCGACTATGCCGGGTCCGGCGATGCCTTCGCGCGCAACGTCGAAGTCGAATTCGAACGGAACAAGGAGCGCTATGCCTTCCTCCGCTGGGGACAGCAAGCGTTCGCGAACTTCCGGGTGGTGCCGCCCGGGACGGGGATCGTCCACCAGGTGAACCTCGAGTACCTCGCCAGCGTCGTCTTCCGCAAGGACGAAGGCGGGGCGACGATCGCCTACCCCGACACCCTCGTCGGGACCGACTCCCACACGACGATGATCAACGGGCTTGGCGTGCTCGGTTGGGGTGTGGGCGGGATCGAAGCCGAGGCGGCGATGCTCGGGCAGCCGGTCTCGATGCTGATACCCGAAGTCGTCGGCTTCAAGCTCACGGGGAAGCTCCCCGAAGGCGCCACCGGCACGGACCTCGTGTTGCGCGTCACCCAGATGCTGCGGGCGAAGGGCGTGGTCGGGAAGTTCGTGGAGTTCTTCGGCACGGGCCTCTCGTCGCTGCCGCTGGCATCCCGGGCGACGATCGCGAACATGGCGCCCGAATACGGTGCGACCATGGGCTACTTCCCGATCGACGACGAAACGCTCGCCTACATGCGGTTTACCGGGCGCGACGAAGACCTCGTCCAGCTTGTCGAGGCCTACAGCAAGGCCCAGGGTCTCTTCCGGACCGACTCGACGCCGGACCCGGTGTTCTCAGACGTGCTGGAACTCGACCTCTCCCAGGTGGAGCCGGCCATCGCGGGGCCGAAGCGCCCGCAGGACCGGATCAGCGTCAAGGACGCCAAAGCCGACTTCGCGAAGAACCTCGCGACGATGGTCGAGCCCGCGAAGCTTGGGGACACGGTGCCGGTAACGCTCGGCGGCGAGCAGGTCGCCCTCCACCACGGCTCGGTGGTGATCACCGCGATCACGAGCTGCACCAACACCTCCAACCCGGAAGTGATGCTCGGCGCCGGGCTGCTGGCGAAGAAGGCCGTGGAAAAGGGCCTCAAGACGCCGCCCTGGGTGAAGGCGAGCCTGGCGCCGGGTTCACAGGTGGTGACCGAGTACCTCGACGCGGCCGGCGTGACCCCCTTCCTGGACGCGCTCGGCTTCAACCTCGTCGGCTACGGCTGCACGACCTGCATCGGGAACTCGGGGCCTCTGGCGAGCGAGGTTACCGACGCGATCCACACGGGCGACCTGGTGGCGGCGGCCGTGCTTTCGGGCAACCGCAACTTCGAAGGCCGCGTGAACCCCGACACCCGGGCGAACTACCTCGCATCGCCGCCGTTGGTCGTCGCCTACGCGCTGGCCGGGCGGATGGACTGGGACCCCGCGAACGAACCCATCGGCCAGGGCAGCGCCGGCCCGGTCTACCTGCGCGACATCTGGCCATCGCAGACCGAGGTGGAGAACGCGGTCCGGACGAGCGTGCGGTCGGAGATGTTCCGGCGGCGCTACGCGGATGTGTTCAAGGGCACGGAAGCGTGGCGCCAGCTCGAGACGCCGCTGGGCGAACTCTACGAATGGGACACCTGGTCGGCGTACATCAAGAACCCGCCCTACTTCGACAACCTCCAGCCGGTGCCGCCACCCCTGCGTGACATCGCCAACGCACGGGTGCTCGGCGTCCTCGGCGACTCAATCACGACCGACCACATTTCCCCGGCCGGGAACATCAGCGCGAAGAGCTCGGCGGGAGTCTACCTGCGGGAGATCGGGGTCGCGCCCGAGGACTTCAACCAGTACGGCGCGCGCCGCGGCCACGACGAGATCATGGCGCGGGGCACGTTCGCCAACATCCGGCTCCGGAACCTGCTCGTGCCGGGATCCGAAGGGAGCGTCTCGGTCCACCTCCCGGACGAAGACGAAGGGTCGTTCTACTACGTCGCCCAGCGCTACCGGGCCGACAGGGTGCCGGTGATCATCCTCGCAGGCAAGGAGTACGGCTCCGGTTCGTCGCGCGACTGGGCGGCGAAGGGGCCATACCTCCTGGGCGTCCGAGCCGTCATCGCCGAAAGCTACGAACGGATCCACCGTTCGAACCTTGTCGGCATGGGCGTCCTCCCGTTGCAGTACGTCGCCGGCCAGGACCGGGAGTCGCTGGGCCTGACCGGCCGCGAGACCTACACGATCACGGGAATCGCGACCGGCCTCGCCCCGAAGAAGACGCTGACCGTCACGGCGACCGACGACCAGGGCAAGCAAACGACGTTCGAAGCCGTCTGCCGGATCGACACGCCGGTCGAGCTCGACTACTACAAGCACGGGGGGATTCTCCAATACGTCCTTCGCCAACTCGTGGCGAAGTAACCAATAACAGCCTCGCCCCCAAACCGGGGGCCGGGCGACCAAAGACCACCAAACGGGGCGCCGCCGGATCGGGCGCAGAGAAAGGCACAGGCGAATCAGATGGCAAAGATCAAAGTCGCGAACCCGGTCGTCGAGATGGACGGCGACGAGATGACCCGGATCATCTGGCAGTTCATCAAGGACAAGCTCATCCTCCCGTACCTCGACGTCCAGCTCGAGTACTACGACCTCGGCATCGAAAACCGGGACGCGACCAACGACCAGGTGACGGTGGACTCCGCTCTCGCCACGAAGAAGCATGGCGTGGCCGTGAAGTGCGCCACCATCACCCCGGACGAAGAGCGGGTGAAGGAATTCAACCTGAAGGAGATGTGGAAGTCCCCGAACGGGACCATCCGCAACATCCTCGGCGGCGTCGTCTTCCGCGAGCCCATCGTCTGCCGCAACATCCCCCGGCTCGTGCCCGGATGGACGAAGCCGATCGTCATCGGCCGCCACGCCCACGGCGACCAGTACCGTGCGACCGACTTCCGCGTGCCCGGCGCCGGCACCGTGACGATCACGTTCACCCCCGCCGACGGGGGCGCCCCGGTCGTGCGGGAAGTCGCGAAGTTCAGCGGCGGCGGCATCGCCATGGGCATGTACAACTTCGACGACTCGATCCGCGACTTCGCCCGGGCGTCGATGACCTTTGCCCTCGACCGGGGCTGGCCGCTCTATCTCTCGACGAAAAACACGATCCTGAAGGCCTACGACGGGCGTTTCAAGGACATCTTCCAGGAGACCTTCGAGGCCGAATACGCGAAGGACTTCGCGGCGAAGGGCATCACCTACGAACACCGGCTGATCGACGACATGGTGGCGCAGGTGCTCAAGTGGGAGGGCGGCGTCGTCTGGGCCTGCAAGAACTACGACGGCGACGTGCAGTCCGACGTGGTCGCCCAGGGCTTCGGCTCGCTCGGCCTGATGAGCTCGGTGCTGCTCACCCCCGACGGCAAGACCATGGAGGCGGAGGCGGCGCACGGCACGGTCACCCGCCACTACCGCGCCCATCAGCGCGGCGAAAAGACCTCGACGAACCCGATCGCCTCAATCTTCGCCTGGACCCGGGGCCTCTCCCACCGGGCGAAGCTCGACAACAACGCCGAGCTGGCGCGCTTCGCAACCACCCTCGAACAGGTCTGCGTGGAAGCCGTCGAAGGCGGCGAGATGACGAAGGACCTCGCGATCCTGATCGCAAAGGACGCTCCCTGGCTGACGACAGAGGACTTCCTGGCCGCGCTCGACCGCCGCCTGCAGGCGAAGATGGGGTAGGGCGCCCGCGGGCGCATGGTCTGGATCATGGAGGGAGCGCCCGGGCGGACATCCGGGCGCTCCGTTCGTGGTTTTTCGGCTACGAACCTCCCGCCTTAGCGCAGCATCCCGCAGAGGCGCTCGCGGAGCACTTCCTCAGCTTCGGTCACGATGCGCGCGACCAGCTGCGCCGTGGTCGGGATGTCGTGGATCAGGCCCTGGGCCAGGCCTGCCGACCAGACACCACCGTCAACGTCGCCGTCCGCCATCACGTTCACCCTGCCGCGAGCGCCTGACGCCAGGTGGGCGATGTCCTTGAACTCCGCCCCCGGCTGCTCCGACAGCCTGACGATCTCCTCGGAGACCGTGTTCTTGGCGACGCGCGCCGTGTTGTGGAACTTGCGGTAGACGAGGACGGTCGCCCGTTCGTCGTTGGCGACTATCTGGCGCTTCACGTTCTCGTGGATCGGCGCCTCGACCGTGGCCATGAAGCGCGTGCCCATGTTGATGGCGTCGGCTCCGAGCGCGAGCGCGGCGACGAGGCCGCGGCCGTCGGCGAAGCCGCCGCTGGCGATCAGCGGGATCCGGACCTTGTCGGCCGCGGCGGGAATAAGGACCAACCCGGGGATGTCGTCTTCGCCCGGGTGACCGGCGCACTCGAAGCCATCGATGCTGATCGCGTCGACGCCGATCTTCTCGGCCTTGACGGCGTGGCGGACGGCGACGCACTTGTGGATGACCCTCACGCCCGCGGCCCGGAACGCCGGGAGATGCGGCTCAGGGTTGTTCCCGGCGGTCTCGACGATCTTGACGCCGCTATCGATGATCGCGTCGCGGTACTCGTCGTAAGGGACCGGGTTGATCGTCGGGAGGATGGTGAGGTTCACGCCGAACGGGCGGTCCGTCATCTCCTGGCAGCGCTTGATCTCCTTCCGGAGCGCTTCTGGCGTCGGCTGGGTGAGGGCGGTGAGGAAGCCGAGGGCGCCGGCGTTCGCCACCGCGGCGATGAGGTCGGCGGTCCCGACCCCCGTCATCCCGCCACAGATGATGGGGTGCTCGATGCCGAACGTCTCGGTGAACCTGGTCTTAAACACGAACCGTCTCCTACTACGGGCCTTATGCCCGGTGATTGCATGGCGAACCCGGCCGGCACTCGCACCGCGGCCCTGAGGGCCGGGCCACGGACTGCCTGACCAGGGTGGGATCCCGGCTGGAACTCCCCCGATTCACGATACTCCCGGCGCCCGAATCCGCGCGACCTCCGCGCCGCGCGGGTCGTAAGCGATCCCTGGCCCGGCGACACCCCCGGCCGGCGATGATGACGTGGTATGATGACGCCATGAGGACGATCGTTGAACTGCGGGACGACCAGTTAGCCGCGCTGGACCAGATCAGCGCCGAAGAGCAGGTGTCGCGCGCCGAGGCCGTCCGCCGGGCCGTTGACGTCTACCTGCGCGAACGCAAGCGCGACGTGCTCCGAAGGACGTTCGGCGCTTGGGGGCACAAGAAGCTGGACGGCCTGGAGTACACTCGCGCGATTCGCGAAGAATGGGATGAGCGTGAACGCGGTCTTCGACAGCGACGTCCTGATTGACTATCTCAGCGGGCTTGAAGCCGCTCGCGAGACGCCGGAAATCTACGAGCGCTGGTTCATCTCCATCGTGTCGTTCATCGAAGTCTTAACCGGTGCCGATACGCCGGAGGAGGAATCGACGGCCCGAGATGTCCTCAACGGCTTCGAGATTGTCCCCATCTCGTTGGAGATCGCCGAACGCGCCATCGCGCTGCGCCGGTCTCACCGCCGTCTGAAAACACCAGACGCAATTGTCTGGGCAACCGCACAGCAGGCTCAGAACTGCGTCCTCGTCACCCGGAACACCAAGGACTTTCCGGCGGACGGCCCGGGCATCCGCGTCCCCTACCGGCTGTAGATGGCGGCAGCTCCGCAGAGCAAGACCGGCACTCAGCGAAAGCGCCGTTCGAACCAGATGCCCCCCGCGGGGCCCGGGCCGTGGAGGGGGCGGAGGCCCATGCGGCTCCAGAAGTAGGCGGCGAGGCCGAGGTTGGGCGGGGCAGATGCGCGGATCGCGGGGTAGCGGGCGGCCGCGGCATCGACGATCAGGGCGGCGGCCTCGGACCCGCAGCCGTAACCGCGATGCCTGTCGTCGATGCAAAGGGCTTCGACCACGAGGCTCCCGCCCACCTCTGACAACTTCGCCAAACCGACCGTCAGACCATCGGCCAGCCGCACGACGGTGAGGCCGTCCGGTGACGCTTCGAGGCGCACGCGGGCGCCGGTGAGCGGCAGCGGGAGCATTGTGCTCACCGTTCGAGCCACTCGGCGGCGCGGGCGGCAACCGTCTCGGCATCGGCGCGGACCATCGTGCAGCGCGGGAGGGCGGCGACGAACTGGGCGCCATAGCGCTTTTCGTAAATGCGGCGGTCGAGCACGGCGACGACGCCACGGTCCTCGCGGTCGCGGATGAGCCGGCCGAACCCCTGGCGGAAGCGAAGGATCGCGGCGGGCAGCGAGTACTGGCCGAAGGGGTCGTCGTACTGCTCGGAGCGAGCGCGGTGGACGGGGTCGGTGGGCGGCGAAAACGGCAGGCGGGCGATGATCAGCATCGAGAGGGCGTCGCCGCGAATGTCGACCCCCTCCCAGAAGCTCTGCGTGCCAAAGACGGCAGTGCGCGGGTTGGCGATGAGGTTCTCCGTCAGCTGGCGGGGGGAGCCGTCGGTCTTCTGGGCGAGGACGACGATGCCGCCGTCTTCGAGCGGCCCGCGGCAGCGCTGGACCACCTGCTGGAGGGCCGAATGCGAGGTGAAGAGCACGAGAGCGCGCCCATCGGAGGCCTGGACGAGGCGAGTCACGGCCGACGCCACCGCGTCGAGATACCCGGGATCGTTCGGTTCTGGGACGTCGGTGAAAGCGGCGAGGAGCGTGGAGGATTCGTAGTCGAAGGGGGACCCGAGCTGGAGCATCCGGGGGCCTTCGAGTCCAAGGCGGCGGGCGGCGAACTCCATGCTCCCGGCGGTGGCAAGCGTGGCGCTGGTGGCAACGACAGTCCGGCGCTTCGAAAACAGCTCCTCCCAGAGGGTGGGGCCCACGTCGAGCGGCGCGGAGTTGAGCGAGGCGGTGCGGTCGCTTTCGCGGGCGGCCCAGACGACCTGTTCCTCGCCCGTCCGGGAGAGGAGCTCGGCCATGAGCGAGCGGAATTCGTCGACGCGGCGGGCGGCGGACTCGATCTCGCCGGCGAGGATGTCCGGCTCCTCTATGGGCGCCGAGTCGAGCACGGTTTTGGCCGCGTTCGCGCCGGCGGAGAGGGTCTGCTGGAGGGCCTTGTCGAGCGCGCCCCAGGCGGTGTCGACGGCGAGCCATTCCGGGCGGGCGCGGACCGACTTGCCGATGAGGAGGGCGTCGTCTTCGCCAGCGCCAGGGAGGTGGCCGGCGAGTGCTTCGAAGAAGGGGGCGATGAGCGGGACCGCGGCGGCGACGCCATTCTCCAGGGCGACGCCGGCGGCATGGGCGGCGCCCTCGGGGAGCGCCCGGAGGAGGGTCGCGACGCCGCCTTCGCGCCCTTCGCGGCCACGGGGGCGATGGAGGCCGTCGAGCGCTTCGAGGAGAAGCCGGCGGCTGACCGTGCCCCCGAACTGCTTTGTCGCCTGGTCTTCGAGGTTGTGGGCCTCGTCGACGATGAGGTGGTCGTAGGCGGGGATGGCGCTCCCGTGGGAAGCGATGTCGGCGAGGAGGAGGGCGTGGTTCACGATGATGATGTGGGCGGCTTCGGCTGCCTTGCGGGCGCGCTGGAGGAAGCAGCTGCCGTTGCGCACCCACTGCGACTGGCGGGTGAGGCAATCGGTGTCCTGGGCGGAGAAGCGCGGCCAGGCCTGCCACTCGGCCGAGTCGAGGCTGAGCTCGGAGCGGTCGCCGGTCTCGGTCTCCGGGAGCCAGAGGAGCATCGCGGCCCCGAGGCGGGCAAAGTCGGGGTCGCCCATGCCCTGGCCGTAGCCCGCGACCCAGCGGCGGAAGCAGAGGTAGTTGGAACGGCCCTTGAGGACCGTCGCCCGGAGCTCGGTGTCGTCCTTGATCGCGCCCATACCGCGGAGGATCGAGCGAAGGGCGGGGATGTCCTTGCGGAGGAGCTGTTCCTGGAGGTTGATGGTGTTGGTGGAGATGACGACGCGCTCGCCGTTGCGGAGGGCGTGGAGGGCAGCGGGGACAAGGTAGGCGAGCGACTTCCCGACGCCGGTCCCGGCCTCGATGAGCCAGTGGCCGCCGTCAGCCATCGCGTCGCAGACCGCCGCGGCCATCTCGCGCTGCTCGGAGCGGTGTTCGAAGCGCTCCAGCGCCCCGGCGGCGACGTCAAAGGCCCGCCCTACTTCGCTTGCCAGCACCGGGACCCGGGGTTCGCGCTTCACCAGGGCGGGGAACTCGGGGGCGGGTCGCACCGACGGGATCTGGCGTTCGGTGATGGGGAGCGACCGCCAGTCCTCCCCGGCGATGGCCTCCGCGAGGGGAAGGTCGTTGAGACCGACGAGGCGGGCGAGCTGGCCCCGAAGCTCCGGCGCCAGCGTCTCGGCGTGACGGCGGAGGGCGACGAAGATGGCGGCGGCCGTCCGCGCGTCCGGCAGGGCGCGATGGTGTTCGCCCGCCTCCACCCCAAGCCCGGCGGCCAGGTCGACAAGGTTCCGCGGCTGACGGTGGGGAAGAAGGAGGCGCGACATCTGGACCGTGTCGATCCCGGGGACGCCGAGGTCCACGCGTTCGCGGCGAAGGCAACCGAGGTCGAAGCGGACGTTCTGGCCGACGACGATGCTGCCGTCCACGAAACGGGTCAGTTCGGGGACGATCTCGGCGAGCGGGGGCGCACCGGCGACGTCAGCCTCGGTGATGCCGGTGAGCTGCTGGATGAAGAGCGGGATCGGTCGGCCCGGGTTCACGAGCCGCTCGAAGGTGTCGACGACGGTGCCATCTTCGGCGAAGCGGACGGCGCCAACCTCCGTGATCCGGTCACGGTCGGGGTCGAGGCCCGTGGTCTCGAGGTCGAGGGCAACGTAGGTGCGTGTCATCGTGCGAACATCCGTGCGAAGTCTATCGCGGCTTGCGCGTGCGGGCACGGCCTGAGAGTGGGGGATGGGCGCGACGGCTGCTGTCGCGGCGACGTGATGATCGTCGCAGCCCCGCCGGTAAGGGCGTGGGAGGGTCATCCTTGAGAGGCTTGTTCCGGCGCGCGTAGAATCGCATCCACCGGCATCCCAATGAACGGAGAACCCCCGCCTAATGAACGTCTATAACACCGCCGACATCCGCAACGTGGTGATCATGGGCCACGGCAGCGTCGGCAAGACGACCTTGAGCGAAGCGGCCCTGTTCGTCAGCGGGGGGACGACCCGCATGGGCAGCATCGAAGAACAGAACACCGTCAGCGACTACGACGAGGACGAGCACAAGCGGAAGTTCAGCCTCAACCTCTCGCTGGTGCCGGTCGAATGGGAGGGGCGGAAGGTCAACCTCATCGACACCCCGGGCTACGCGGACTTCGTCTCCGAAGTGATCTGCGGGGCCGCCGCCGCCGACATGGCCCTGATCGTGGTCGACGCCGTCTCCGGGCCCGAAGTCGGCACCGACCGCGCCTGGAACATCGCCGACCGGACAAAGCTGCCGCGGATGATCTTCGTGAACCGGATGGACCGGGAGAACGCGAACTTCGAAGCCGTCCTCGAGACCATGCGGGCGAAGTGGGGGCCGAAAGTGGCGCCCCTCCAGATCCCGATCGGTTCGCACGACAGCTTCAAGGGCGTGGTCGACCTCCTCCACATGAAGGCCTACGTGGGCGACAAGGGCGAGGAAGTGCCCGTGCCCGACGACCTCGCCGAAGAGGCCGAGTCGCTCCGGGCGAAGCTCATCGAGGCGATCGTCGAGACGGACGAGGACCTGATGACCAAGTACTTCGCCGACGAAGAGCTGTCCGAGGACGAACTTCGGCAGGTGCTCCACGGCGGCCTCGACCACGGGCTCATCGTGCCGGTGGCCTGCGGCGCCGCTGCCCGCCAGATCGGCGTCCGCCAGCTGCTCCACAACATCGCCTTCAGCGGACCCTCCCCCGCCGACCGGGACCCCTTCGAAGCGGACGGCCGCGAACTCACCGCGGACCCGGCCGCGCCGCCGGCGGTGATGGTCTTCAAGACCGCCGCCGACCCCTACGTCGGCCGGCTGACCTACCTTCGCGTGATCAGCGGGAGCGTCGGCGCCGACAACCATCTCTGGAACGCCAACAAGGCGGCCGACGAGCGCCTGGGCACGCTGTATGTCCAGCGCGGCAAGGAGCAGATCGCGGTGCCAAAGCTGGCCGCAGGCGACATCGGCGTCGTCGCGAAGCTGGCCCACACGTCGACGGGCGACACGCTCGGCACGAAGGAAAAGCCCTGCATGCTGCCGCCGATCAGCTTCCCCAACCCGGTCTACAGCATGGCCGTGAAGCCTGCCTCCAAGGCGTCGGTCGACAAGCTCGGCCCGAGCCTCCAGCGGCTGCTGGAAGAGGACCCCGGCCTCCGGCTCACGCGTGACGCCTCCTCGGCGGAGACGATCCTCGCCGGGCTCGGCGACGCCCACCTGGACGTCACGATCGAGCGCCTCAAGCGGAAGTTCAACGTCGACGTGGAGCTCGCGCTGCCGCGGGTGCCCTACCGGGAAACCATCGCAAAGAAGGGCACGGCGGACTACACCCACAAGAAGCAGACCGGCGGCCACGGCCAGTACGCCCGCGTGGCGATGGAAGTGAACCCCCTGCCGCGCGGTTCCGGCCTCCAGTTCACGGAGAAGGTCGTCGGCGGTTCCGTCCCGAAGGAGTTCATCCCGGCAGTGGAGAAGGGCGTGATGGAGACCGCGCGCGACGGCGTCTTCGCGGGCTACGAACTCACCGACTGCCAGGTGGTGCTCGTGGATGGAAAGCACCATCCCGTAGACTCAAGCGAAATGGCGTTCAAGCTGGCGGCCTCTCAGGCCCTGAAAGAGGCCGTCCAGGGCGCCTCGGCGACGCTCCTGGAGCCGGTGATGACGATCAAGGTCCAGGCGCCGGAGTCCTATGCGGGCGACATCGTGAGCGACCTGAACACGAAGCGCGCCAAGATCCACGGGATCAACCCGGACGGCGGGACCAGCGTCATCGAGGCCGAGGTTCCGCTCGCGGAGGTGCAGCGCTACGCCTCCGACCTGCGTTCCATCACGCAGGGCCGGGGCGGTTTCGAACTCGACTTCGACCACTACGGCGAGGTGCCGGGGACCATCGCCCAGAAGGTGATGGCCGACCACAAGAAGGCGGTGGACGAGGCCCACGGCCACTGATCAGCGCTACCCGGCCGCGGTGATGTTCACGCGGACGCGCCTTCGGGCGGGCGTGCCTCCGAGCTCGGCGACCTTCCCGATGGCCAGCCCTTCGACGCTGGCGTCGGTCGTGACGGTGCGCTGGAGCCAGCGGCCGGCAGCGGGGGCAAGAGCCACGCCGGCGACGGCGAAGGTGATCGCCCGGGGCAGGTTCGCGACTCGCTTGTTCCCGGCGCCGGCAAGGGCGCCGACGGCGGCGAGCGCGGCCGTCGTCACGAGGGTTGTGCCGCAGAGGTCCGTGACGGCGAGATTGGACTGCCCCGACTGGAGCCGGGCGATCGCTTCCGCGGCGGCCGACTGCACGTCTTCGGCGGCGAATGGGCCCGCGAGCGTGAAACCGCCGAAGTCGCTGAGCCCGAAGACCTTGCACCGGCCACGGCGCTCGAAGAGGACGGCCACGGTGGCGTGCTCGATCGCGTGGTGCTGGCGGAGACGGCGGATGAGACGGTTCACTCGGCGGCCAGGCCGGGGGCGTGGACACGGTACTTCAGCGGCTCGGGGGTGCCGGCCTTCACCGCCTCGACCACCATCTCGAAGACAGGCCCGCTCCCGTAGAGGGGTTCGACCCAGATCCGGGCCGTCGCGCCGCCGGGGGGGACCAGCGACGAAACCAGGGTGACCACCAGCTGGCTCTGGTACCCGGGCTGGGTCTTCGCCGGTTTCAGCCACATGACCGGCGTGCCGAAGGTGTGTGAAAGGGCGGTGGTCCCGTCCTGGCCACGGAGGACCGCGACCTGCGTCAGGCTCGGGACGGCCGTCACGAGGACGTGCTCGTCGTCGATGACGAAGGTGTCGCCGGGGTCCATGCTGGCGCTGCTGTTGACGGTGATGATGGTCGCCTGGGCGGTGAGAATCGGTTCGTCCTTCACGTAGATGTTGAGGCTGACCTTCTTCGCGCTTTCGAGGACAACCTTCGTTTCGGCGCCAATCGCGACGCCGCCGTCGATGCTGACGGTCGTTGCGTCACCGGGATGCCGGGCGACCAGCCACGGCACCGACGACCGCACGCGGAAGGGGGCTATCCACTTGCCGGTGTTGCGGACGGTGATGGAAGTGGAGCTGGCCGTGCCGTCGGCGTAGGCGTTCAGGGTGGCAGCGGTGGGACCGACGACGCTCAGAACCGGCGCGCCCAGGTACGTTGAAGCCCATTTGGGGTCGGGCGGGGCCGTGGTGTCGGCGTGGGTCCGGGTGGAGTCGTCGACCTTTGTCGCGGGGTCGTCGGGGAGGGCGGTGGGGAAGTCCATGGCGCGGCAGGCTGTCGCAGTCCCGGAGAAGCCGGCTTCCTGGCAGTCGAGGAAGTTCTTGGGATTGAAGGCAGCGGAGACCGGCTCCCGCGTGAGGGCCGGCATGAGGAACGCCTGCGCGGCCCACATCGGCCTGGCGTCGCGGGCCGGCGGGTAGCGCATGCAGCCGTAGACGCGCTCGGGATAGGTGTAGCTGCTGTAGAAGAACATGCCGTAGCCGGGGGCCGTTTCGTTCTCGCAGTGGTAGACATCGCCGCGGAGGGGGTCGCGGTCGGGGTTCAGGGGGTGGTTGGAGAAGGCGAAGCCGTTGTAGCTCCAGATGGCGAAATACCAGTCTTCCAACGCGGCCGGGTCGCCGGTGCCGGCGATGGGTCGATAGCGCGGGGCCGAGTTCCACTTGTCGGCCAGGATGCGGACACCCTCGGCGATGTTGAAGAGGAAGTGGGTGCCGATTGTGGCCTGGCGGGCAGAGGGGACGCCGGGGGCGAGGGCCGGCGGCGCGTAGGTGTGGGACATGCCGGACGTGACCTGGCCGAGGCCGTAGCCGCAGTCGTACGACTGGATGACAGGCCCGACCCCGCCATAGGGCACCGACCCCGCGGCGTTGTTCCAGGCGGCTTCGATCCAGGCGATGGACTTGTAGACCGTCGGCGGGATCGAGAGCGCCGGGTCGGGCGCGGCCGTCCGGTCAGCGCGGGGGCCGGCCAGGAGCCCCTGGTAGCGGACGTCGACGGGCTCACCGGTGGCCAGCTGGTAGGAGAACGCGACTGCCTTGCCCGCGACCGCAAGCTCGATCGCGCGGCCGTAGTCCAGGACGGAGTGTTCCAGTTCGAGGGTGTCGAAGTCGAAGCCGCGGTTGGGCGCGTGGCACTCGCCATGGTCGGCCGCCGCGCCCCCGGGGTGGGAGAACGCGTAGGCAAAGGCCACGGCCGCGGCGGCGCCAGCAACGGCGGCGCGGGTTAGCGTGCCACCCATCCGTAGAACTCCGTGTAGCCGTCAACGCGCTGCCGGGAACCGTCGACCAGGACCTCGATGGTCATCTTCCCGGGTGCGGAGAAGCTGGATCCGGTCCAGTGCTCGACGGCGAAGGCGCGGCCGTTGGCGGTGTAGGCAAGCGGGATGTCGAAGCCGCCTTCGCCGCCCTGGGCGGAGACGCCGCCGCCGGGCTCGGCGCCGAAGGCGGGAATGCCGGCGGGCGCCCAGGCGACGCCGAGCTGCTGTCCGGTGCTGGCTACAAGCTGGCCGGTGGCATCGGCGGAGCCGTCGAGGTTCGCGACCCGGGCGGTGTAGTGGAGCCCGCCGGACGTGTTCGTCTCGATGAAGGCGATTCGGGAGCCGTCCGGGCTGAGTTGCCAGTCGCGGGTGATGAAGGAGCTGATCCGGGTGACCATCGCGCCGTCGCGGAGGACCACGGAGCCGGTCGCGTCGATGACCACGGCGACGAACCGGCCATTGCTGTCGAAGGCGACGGGGAAGGCCCCGGCGACCCCGTCAGCGCCGGCGAGGGGGGTGAGCGAGCCATCGAGGTAGGCGCGGACGAAGGTGAAGGATCCGGCGCTTCCATCGGGCGCTGTGGTCACGACCACGGAATCGCTCCCGGGAGCCCACAGGGGGCGCTGGAGGTAGTCGAGCCCGCCGAGGAGCCGGGTGAGGGCGCCGGTCTCGAGGTCGACGATGACGAGGGAGGCGACCGGCTGCGACCGGCTGCCCCCGTCGGCAACGATCAGGGCGAGGCGGGTGCCGTCCGGGGAGGCGGCGCCGGTGGACGGGAAGCCCGGGAGATGGGGGACCCGCGCGACTTCGATCAGGGGCAGGGAGCCGCCGGCGGGGGCAGCCACGATCACGTCCTCGGTGTCTTCCGCCCGGCCGAGGATCAGGTAGTCGCCGGCGGGGGCGCTCGCGAAGGCAGTCTTGCCGCGGCTCACCGAACTGACCCCTCCGAAGATCGCGGCGGCAATCGGGAGCACGGCCAGCGTGCCCGCGAGCACGGTCAGCAAGATGACGACGTAAGAAAGGTGGCCCCGCCTTGGGGCGTACCGTGCGGTAACAGCCAAACTCGACCTCCGCGCCCGTCCGGCGCTATTCAGCATTGAGGACCCAGCCGGCGAAGCCTATCCCGGCTTCATCGGCGATGCGGAGCCTGCGCTCCGCGGTTGCGACTTCGATGGTCTGGACGCAGCTGGCCGTGGCCTCCGCGGGGCGGTTGCAGACGGCGGCTACGAGTGAGGTGCCGTCGGGCGACCACGCGAGGGGAACGACGTAGGATTCCGTGGCCGACGGCGAGGAGAGCTGGAGCGTTCCGCCGGGCCCGCCGAACTGCGCAACACCGGTGCGCGGGTCCCAGGCGACGCCGAGCTGGGCGCCGGCAATCCCGGAGCTGGTAATGGCGCCCGTGGCGGTCAGCACGACTTTGCCAGAACTTCCCCCCTCGCCGTTCCCAAGGACCTCAATGTAGGCCATGCGCGCGCCACCGGGGCTGAGCGTCCAGTCGCGCGTGCGGCCGGGGCTGAGCAGGGCGACCTTCTCCAGCTTCCCGGCGCGAGCAGCCCAGAGCGTCGACCCCGATGAGTCGATGACGGCGACGAACAGGCGCTGGCCGTCGGCCGCGTAGCCCACCGGGGCGACGACGAAGACGTCGTCGAAGCGAGCGATGGGCGTCCCGGCGCCGCTGGCTGCCGCGATTTCGAACACCGTGGCCGCGGTGCGGCCGGTCCCGTCGGCCGGTTTCGAGCGCACCACGGCGATACGGGAGCCGTCCCCGGACCAGGCGATCTCGGACGTGTAGTCGTAGAGCCCGGCGGCTTCGCGGAGTTCTCCGGAGACGGCGTCAACGACCGAGAGCCGGGCGGCCGCCGTCGAAAGGTCGGCGATGGAGAGGACGGCGAGGCGGTCACCGGTGGGCGCTGCCCGGCCGCGTGCGTGGAAGTTGAGGGCATAGGGGAAGGAGGCGATGCGGCGGGGCTGGTCGCCCGGCTGGTCTTTGCGGACGAAGAGGCCGTCGACGGTCGCTTCGGGAAGGGTATAGGCGATGGAGTGGACGCGAGCGAGGCTGGCGCCGCTGGCCGTGGGCAGGGTTTCGTTGGGGATCCGCCGGACCGAGAGCGCGGCCCAGGCCACGACGGTCAGGACGACCGCGAGGATTGCGAGCAAGACGGAAGGAAACTTCCGGGGCACGTGATACCGCTGGTGCTGCACGCCGGGCACAAACACAGTGTCCACCTCGCGCTCGACGTTCCGCATCGCCCCCTGGAGGGCGCTGCGGCGTTGCTGACCCGGCCCCGAAGGAGAGCCTTCGGCGGACCAGCCGCATCGAATTGCCGGTGGTACCCCCGCCGTACCGCCTACGCCACGAGGCCCGACACCTCGCGGCAGTGCTGGGGAGACCCGGCCCGGGACGGTCCCTATGGGCGCGGGGCAGCCTTCGCACTACGGCGAAAGTACCAGCGGGGATGGCGGGCGTCAATGCAATCTTTCCGCGTTGTCATGCCCGCCACTCGTGAACCGGGCCGGAACCGGCCGCCGTGGTAGCATCGGGCGATGGTCTGGTACCTCAGCGAACTTCGCGACCACCCGCAGGCATTCTTCGTCTATTTCGCCGCGACGATTGTCGCGATCCTCACTGGCTTGGTCTTCCACGAGTTCACCCACGCGTGGACGGCGAACGAACTCGGGGACGACACCGCCCGCCGGCGGGGACGGATGACCCTCAACCCGCTCGTCCACCTCGATCCCGTCTGGACGGCAGCGATCTTCCTGTTCGGCTTCGGGATGGCGAAGCCGACGCCGGTGCAACCCTACCGGCTGAAGTACGGCCCGCTGCGGGGAAACGCGATCGTCGCCTTCGCGGGGCCGCTCTCGAACTTCGTCTTCGCGGGGCTGGCGGCCATCCCGATCCAGATGGGGCTGGTCGAATCCCGGTTCGCCACCAACGTGGAGGCCGTCATCCGCTTCGGCACCGGCGAGGAGTACGTCTTCCTCTTCCTCTACTTCGTCATCTGGCTCAACGTCCTCCTGGGGCTCTTCAACCTCATCCCGATCCCGCCGCTGGACGGGTTCAAGGTGGTGGTCGGGTTCCTCCCGGCGGGCATAGCCCGGGAGCTCATCCGGCTGGAGCCCTACGGCTTCGGGATCTTGATGACGATGTTCGTGGTCGGCTTCTTCACCGGGTTCAACCCGATCTGGTTCCTGATCGGGGGCCTGGCCGACTCGCTCTTCACGCTGCTCGTCTGATGTGGCACCGCGCGCGCCAGTTCTTCGAAGCCGGGAAGCAGCCGGCGGAAGCGGACATCCAGCTCGCGCGGGAACGGCTCGCGCCGGACCTCCTCCAGATCTTCCTCGGCCAGCACCCGCGCGATGTCGTCCACTCCGCCGGCACCGCCCGGTGGCTGCTCGAACGCGGCCACGACGACCCCGACCTGATCCGCGCGGCGCTCCTCCACGACGTCGCCAAGGGCCATCAGCGCCGGGCAGACCGGGTGGCCTACGTCCTCGCGGCCGCGATCAACACCGAGCGGGGGCTCGCCGCCGAAGGTTCGCGGTTCGAAGTGCGCCGGGCAGCCGCGAGGTCCCTGGTCCATTCGGAGGCCGGTGCTCTCTTGCTCCGAGACCTCGGGGCGCCCCCACGGGTGGTCGACCTTACCCTCCGGCATCACGCTCCGCCGCGGGGGGATGCTATGCTTGTCTTGCTGCAAGAAGCGGATTCCGCGAACTAGCGCGGCGCGGCAGCCTACAACGGGGTATCCATGGCACAGTCCCAGGTCGCCATCATTGGCACCGGTCTCATCGGCACTTCCATCGGCTTGAATCTCATGGCGCGGAAGGACCGCAGCTACACCGTGGTCGGCGCCGACCGTGACCGCGGGGCCGCTCGCACCGCGAAGAAGTTCGGCGCCCTGGACAGGGAAGTCGGCTCCATCGAAGAAGCCGTCGAGGGCGCCGGCCTGGTCATCCTGGCTGTGCCGGTCATGGGCGCGCGGCGGATCCTCCAGGACGCCGCGCGGTACGTGAAGCCCGGGACCGTCATCACCGACACCTGCAGCACCAAGGCCGAGGTCATGCGTTGGGCCGAGGAGTTCCTCCCGGCCGAGGTGTACTTCGTCGGCGGGCACCCCATGGCCGGGAAGGAAGCCAGCGGCCCGGAGGCGGCCACCGTCGACCTCTTCAAGGAAGCGACGTGGGCGATGACGCCCTCCCCGCGCGCCCACGAGGGCGCCGTCCAGGTCGTCCAGGGGCTCATCGAGTCGATGGGCGCGACCCCTCTCTACATCGACCCGGCCGAGCACGACCAGTACGCCGCGGCCATCAGCCACGTCCCACTGCTGATTTCGGTGGCGCTCTTCCGGATGGCGCGCGACAGCGCCGCCTGGGACGACCTCTCCTTGCTCGCCGGTCCCGGCTTCCGGGATCTCACCCGGCTGGCCAGCGGCGACCCCGCCATGGCCCGCGACATCGTCAGCACCAACCGCGAAGCCATCGTCCACTGGCTGCGGCGCTTCCGCGACGAACTCGACACGGTCGCGAAGGCGGTGGAGGTCGGCGACGAACCGGTGAAGGACCTCCTGGCCAGCACCCAGCTCGACCGCGACACCTTCATCCTGAACCCGCCCCGGCGCCGCCGCATTGAGAAGATGGAAGCACCCTCCGCCCAGGACGCGATCGGCCACATGTTCGTCGGGGGGATGTACGACCGGTTGAAGCAGATGTCGTCGGCGAACGGCGATGGCGGCCGCGCCCCGCGGACAACGGACAGCGACCGCGAACTGCGCCGCAAGCTGGGCATCGAAGAAGACGACGACCGGCGATGAGCGTGCCGGTCAACCGCCCCGAACGGGTCCGGGCGACGATCACGGTACCGCCGGACAAGTCCGTCTCGCACCGGGCACTGATCTTCAACGCCATCGCCGACGGCCGGGCGACAATCGACCACCTCCTCGACTCCGCGGACGTGCGTTCGACCGCGCGTTGCCTCGCCGCGCTTGGCGTCGAGATCGACTGGCCGGCCGGGAGCCCGCGCGCGACGGTCACCGGGCGCGGCATGCACGGCCTCTACGAGAGCGACGACGTGCTCGACTGCGGCAACAGCGGCACGACGATGCGGCTGCTTTCCGGGTTGCTGGCGGCACACCCACTCCTCAGCATCCTCACCGGGGACGAATCGCTCCGCAGCCGCCCGATGGCGCGCGTGATCTCCCCCCTGCGCAAGATGGGGGCGCACATCCTCGCCCGGAAGGGGGACGCGGTCGCGCCGGTGGTGATCAAAGGCGGCAACCTCAAGGGCATCGCCTTCGAGAGCCCCGTGGCGAGCGCGCAGGTGAAGTCGGCCGTGCTCCTCGCGGGCCTCTACGCGGAGGGGGAAACAAGGGTGCGCGAACCAGAACGTTCCCGCGACCACACCGAGCGGATGCTGGCGGCCATGGGCGCTGACGTGTTCGACTCTGGGGCCGTCGGTGTGCGTCCGGCCTCCCGGCTGGCGCCGCTTTCGCTGCGGGTGCCCGGCGACATCTCGAGCGCCGCGCCCTGGCTGGTACTCGGCGCCTGCCACCCCGACGCCGAAATCGTCCTGAAAGGGATGAACACGAACCCAACCCGGACCGGCCTCCTCGACATCCTCTCGGCGATGAGCGCCACCATCGAGATCACAGAAGAGCGCACGATGGGCGGCGAGCCCGTGGCCGATGTCGTCGTGCGTACATCGACGCTGCGCGGCACGGAAGTTGGCGGCGCACTCGTCCCGCGGGCGATCGACGAGCTGCCGCTGGTCGCCCTCCTCGCCTGTTTCGCCGAAGGGACGACGGTCGTCCGCGATGCCGCCGAACTGCGGGCCAAGGAGTCGGACCGCGTAGACTCGGTCGTCCGCGTGCTGGGCCGAATGGGCGCGAAAGTGCGGGCGCGCGACGACGGCTTCGTCGTGGAGGGGCCAGTGAAACTCCACGGCGCCCGCATCGACGCCGGCGGCGACCACCGGATCGGCATGCTGGCCGGCATCGCCGGGTGCCTGGCGGACGGCGACACTAGGGTGGAGAACGGCGCCGTGGACGTGTCGTACCCCGCCTTTTGGGAACAGCTGGCCAACGCTGCTTCAGGGACAGCCACAATCCGATGACCGCGAACCCGCTGGTGATCGTCCTCCACGGCCCCTCCGGGGTCGGGAAGGACAGCGTCATCGAAGCCCTCCGGGCGCGCACCGGCATCCACAGGGCGACGAGCAGCACCACCCGCGCACCCCGCGACAACGAACGCCACGGCATCGACTACTACTTCCTTTCGAAGCAGGAGTTCCTGCGAAAGGTCGAGGCGGGCGAATTCGCCGAACACGCGGTCGTCTATGGCGACCTGAAGGGGCTGGAGCGCAGCGAAATCGAGGGGCCGCTCGCGCGCGGCGAAGACGTGATCATCCGCACCGACGTCCAGGGCGCGCGCACCTGGCGGGAACGCCTCGAAGGCGCCCTCTTCATCTTCCTCATGGCCGAGGACCGGGAAGCGCTGCGTGCCCGGCTCATCGAACGCGGAAGCGAAGACGGCGAGTCGCTGGCCCGCCGGATCGCGGAGTTGGAAGAAGAGCTTTCGGACGTCGAGAACAATGACTACGTCGTCGTGAACCATCACGGCCGGCTCGACGCCTCGGTGGACGAGATCGCGGCCATCATCGCGCGCGAACGGCAGGAGACGGGCCGCCCGGCGCCGCGTCTCCGCGACTGATTCCCCGGTTTCCCTGATGCCCATACGATGGCCCGGCGCAACGCGCAGGAGGCGGCCATGGACCCATCGTTCGCGAAGCTTTTCGACCTCTCCGGGAAGGTGGCGCTGGTCACCGGGGCATCCAGCGGCCTTGGGGTGGCGTTTGCGCGCGGCCTGGCGCGGGCGGGCGCAGACGTCGCGGTCACGGCGCGGCGCCAGGAGCTGATCGACCAGACGGCGGAGATGGTGCGCTCCTTCGGGGGCCGGTCGAGCGCGATCACGGCGGACATCACGGTCGACGACCAGCTGGAGGGGCTGTTCCGGCGGGTGGCCGAGGAGTTCGGCCGGATCGACATCCTCGTGAACAACGCCGGCTACACGGACCGCTCCGGCCTGCGCCACGACCAGTCAAGCGCCCGGCGGATCCGGTCGATCGTCGAATTGGACCTGCTGGCGACGATCAACGGCTGCCGGCTGGCCGCCCAGCAGATGCTGCTCCAGGGCGGCGGGACGATCATCAACGTCAGCTCCATCCTCGGCCGGGTTGGGAGCGAGTTCCGGGCCGCTTCGTACCACGCGGCGAAGGGTGGCGTTGACGCGCTCACGCGGGTGCTGGCGCTGGAATACGCGCGCGAGAACATCCGCGTGAACGCGATCGCGCCCTCGTACTTCGCGGGCACGGAGATGATGGACAAGGTGTTCGAAGCCACCCCGGGGACGAAGGTGCAGGCGGAGACGCGGACGCCGATGGGCCGCCTCGGCAACCCCGAAGACCTCGAAGGCGCGGTCGTCTTCCTCGCCTCCGACGCGGCGCGCTACATCACCGGCCACATCCTCTACGTGGACGGCGGCTGGACCGCCGGGGGCGGCTACCACCAGTTGCCGCCCCCTTGGGAAAGCGAGCCCGGGCGCCAGATGACGGAGTGGCCCCCTCAGGGCACGAGGGCGTAGAACCGGAAGAGGTCGTGTTCGAGCGGAAGGATGTCGACCCGCGAGAACCCTGCCTGCTCCGCGTAGCGGCGGAACACCGGCGGGCGCATCACGGTTCCTGTCCCGGCCGACGGTTGATGAGACATGCCGTCGGGGAGACAGACCGTGAGGCTGAAGCCGTACATCAGCCGCTCGGTGAAGTCGCCGATGGCGCCGAACTCCTCGCCTACACCTTCGTCCATCACCAGGACCGTGCCGCCGGGTTTCACCAGCCGCCCCATGGTCCGAAGGACGGAGACCGGGTCGGGCACGTCGTGAATGCATTCGAACGCCGCGACGAGGTCGTAGTCGCCTGCGATAGAACCGTCCCCGGCGTCACGATGGTGGATGGTGACGCGGTCGGACAGGCCAGCCGCAGCAACGTTCGCCCGGGCCATGTCCACCGATGCGGCATCAAGGTCGAAGCCGTCGACCCGCACGCCCGGGTAGCCGCGCGCGATCGCGATCGCCGCCCAGCCCCCGCCGGGGCCGATCTCCGCCACCCGCGCGCCAGGCGTCTTCAGGGCAGCGTCCAGGCCCGGGACCTGCGAGAGGTAGCCAGGGACGAGGCTGTTGATGAAGAACGGGCGGTTGAAGTCGGCCTGGGCCGTGCGCATGTCTTCGCCGTAGGCCTCCCATGGCACCCCGCCGCCAGACCGATAGGCGTTGAGGAGCCCCGGAGCCTGGGCGAAGGCCGAGGCTACGAACCGGCCAACGGGGGCAACAAACAGTTCGCTGTCGCCATCGACGAGGACCGCTTCGTAGCCCGCGGGAAGGGAGTAGCGCCGCGCGCTCCCGTCGCTCGACGGACCGACCGCGAGGATCCCCGTGGTCGCCTGCTGCTCCAGCCACTCGCGGATGTAGCGCTCGTGGGTGCCGGTTCGAGCGGCCAGTTCCGCGGGCGTGGCGGGTCCCTCCTGGTGAAGAGAGCGGTAAAGCCCCAATTTCTCTCCCGCATAGACTGCGAAGATGTCCATGCTCCCGATCGCTGATTCGAGGAGCCGCCCGACGAGTTCCTCAGGGGCGGCAAGCCCGGACTCCGCTCCGTCTGCCACGATGACCTCCCATGCTCACGTGATTGCGCCGCCGAAGTGGACTGGCGGCTGCGGGCCGCATTCTACACAGAGACGGGGGAGGTCTGGGAGCAGTTACCCGCCCTTGCTTGCGCCGGTGATGTCCGCCATGAGGTAGAGCGCCTCCTTCTGGCGGGCCTGGACGAGCATCGTCGTCACGCCGGCGTCTTCCCAGGCGCGGTAGCGTTCCTTGATGCGCTCCACGGGCCCGACGAGCGACATCTCGTCGCAGAGTTCGTCGGGGACGGCCTCGGTGGCTTCGGCCTTGCGTCCCGCGAGGTACAGTTCCTGGATCTTCGCGGCCGCTTCCTTGTAGCCGTACTTGATCGCCATCTCGTTGTGGAAGTTCTTCTCCTTCGCGCCCATGCCGCCCACGTAGAGGGCGAGGTTCGGCTTCATGGAGGCGAGCCCGGCCTTCACGTCGTCGGTGATGGCGACCGTGCACCCGGCGGCGATGTCGAAGTCCTTGTAGGACTTGCCGTTGCCGGCCCGGCGGAAGCCTTCTTCAAGCGACGGCTTGAAGAGGCCCACGCGCTGGGGCGAGAACCAGATCGGCAGCCAGCCATCGGCGAGTTCGGCGGTGTTTCGGATGTTCACGGGGCCCATGGTGGCGAGGTACACGGGCAACTGGCGGCCGTGGAGGATGCTCTTCAGGGGCTTGCCGAGGCCGCTGGCGCCGGGCCCGGTGTAGGGCAGCTGGTACTCCTCGCCGTGGTATTCCACCGGCTCGTCGCGCGCCCAGATCTTCCGCAGGATCTCGACGTATTCCCGGGTGCGGGCGGCCGGCTTGCCATAGGGGACGCCGTGCCAGCCTTCGACCACCTGCGGCCCGGAGAGCCCGAGACCGACAAGGACGCGCCCGCCGGAGAGCTGGTCCAGGGTGGACATGGTCATCGCGCACATCGCCGGGGTGCGGCCCGGGATCTGCATGATCCCCGTGCCGAGCTTGATCCGGGACGTCTTCGCCGCCAGGTAGGCGAGAGGGGTGACGGCGTCGGAGCCGTAGGCCTCCGCTGTCCAGACGGAGTCGTAGCCGAGGCGTTCGACTTCGAGGACGAGGTCGAGGGGGAGGGACATCTGGGCGCCGGAATAGCCGATGTTGATCGCGAGCTTCATTGGGGTCTCCTTGGTGGAGCGAATTGTACGCGCTTACCACGTGAGAACGCCCCCACAGAGGCAGCCACCGGCAACGGGCGGTAAGGTGGAAGGAGCATGGCAGCCCGAGCCGAGGGAGCCCACGGCCATACACACGTCTCGACCTTCGCTGCGAGCACGGGCGAGGGCGTCTGGGCGCTCAAGTGGGGCACGGCCGGCCTCGCCGCCACAACGGCGCTCCAGTTGGTGCTCCTCCTCTTCAGCGGGTCCGTCGCGCTCCTCGGCGACACGCTCCACAACGGGGTCGACGTGGCCGGGACCGCGGTGGTCTGGGCAGCGTTCCGGCTTTCCCGCCGGGCGCGGTCGGACCGCTTCAGCTACGGCTACCATCGCTTCGAAGACTTCGCCGGGCTGTTCGTGGTCGTCCTCATCCTCGCCGGCGCCGGGCTCGTGCTCTTCGAATCCGCCATGGCCTTCGGGCACGACCGCGAAGTCGCGCGGCCATGGCTGGCCCTGGCCGCCGGCGCGATCGGCTTCCTCGGCAACGAAGGTGTCGCCCAGCTGAAGATCCGGACGGGCCGGCGGATCAGCAGCGCCGCGCTCGTCGCCGACGGGCTCCATTCCCGGACCGACGGGCTCACGTCGCTGGGCGTGGTCGCCGCCGGGATCGGACTGCTCCTCGGCGCCACGTGGCTCGACGCGAGCATCGGCCTGGTGATCGGGCTGGTCATCCTCTGGACGGCGTGGGGGTCGGGCCGGGAAGTGATCCTGAGACTCCTGGACCACTCCGACCCCGTGCTCCGCGCAGAACTCCTGGGCGTGGCGGTGACAGTTCCTCTTGTCGCGCACGTCAACGAACTCCGGCTTCGCCAGCTCGGGCGGACCGTCCACGTGGTCGCCAACGTGTGTGTGCCCTCCGACACGCCCCTCGGCCTCGCACACGACGCGGCGGAGGCGCTCCAGGCCGCCTGGCTCGAAGACCTCCCGCCGGGGTCGGTCGTCGACATCCACCTCGACCCGTACTACCCCAACGGGGTCCACGCAGGTCACCCCCAGGCGATGTAGGCGCCGATCGGCCTTAGCTGGCGGGGCCGTAGAATTGAGCTACCCACACCCTATCTGCCCGAGGAATGCATGACCGTCCACGTGAAATGGTTCGCCACGCTCGTGAAGCGCACGAAGTCGAAGCTGCCGGTAACCGAAGTCGACTGGCGCGACGGCATCACTCCCCACGCGATCTTCACCGCGGAAGGCTTCAACGACGCCGACATGGAGGCGGTGATGGTGATCATCAACGACTCCCAGGAGAATTCGAAGACGCCCCTCCGCGACGGCGACCGGCTGGAGTTCATGGTCAGCATCCAGGGGGGGTAGACCCTCGCCCAACGTCAAGGGAGGTCGCTGGGCCACGGCTCGCCGTGCCACGACTGTGAAGGAGTGGTCTCCCGGGTGCCTCCCCGCTCCGCGCCCGGGACCCGCCTCCCCGCGCATTCAGAGTTCCGACCAACCGCCACCCCGCGGTCGCGCTGCGAAAAAGCCGCGGTCCCGGACCTCGGACCTCGGACCTCAGAACTCAGAACTCAGCACTCAGCACTCAGCACTCCCGCCCCCTGTCACCCGCGCCTTCCAGCTCCGAGCGATGGCCCCGACCATGGCGGCATGGCGCCCCCCCGCACTCGGACCTCGGAACTCGGAACTCGGAACTCGCCTTGGACCTCGGACCTCGGACCTTGCCGCCAGACGCGTTCAACGCGTGTTTTGTTGTTGCGCAGGGCGGATCGGCACCCGGCGGCCAAGCGCGGAGACGACTTCAAGTCATCTTTTTTTCTTCGCGCGGCTCCCTGGATCCACGACGGCGACGGCGGCGAAAGAAAAAAAGACGCCGCGCCGGGACAGCGCTACCAGGGGCGGCGGGACTTGCTCCAGTCGAAGGGGACGATGCCGTCTTCCGCCAGCTGCCAGATCGTCGCTTCGGCGCGGCCGCCGCTGATCTCCAAGAAGCCGATCGTCCCGAGTTGCGTGTCCAGGTTGTGCGGATATGTCGGCGATCCGGGATTGACGCAGAGCGTGCCGCCGATCGTGTCGATGGCCTCGACGTGGGTGTCGCCGTAGATGAGCACGTCGAGGTCGGTGCGGCGGAAATAGCGCATCATCGCCCGCTCGAGGGTGAGGTGGGGAGGGTACTCCGGGATGGGCACGTCGTGGGTCAGACCGATGCGGAGGCCCTCGAATTCGAGCACCCAGGCCTCGCGCAGCCGCGGGTGGTCAGGCTGGATGGGACGGCCGCCGGAGCCATCCTCGCCGTTGCCACGGGCCGCCCAGATCGGGGCGATGTCGTGCAGCTGGTCGAGGACGACAAGGTCGTGGATGTCGCCGGCATGGAGGATGGCGTCGACGCCGCGAAATGCCTCGAAGACCTGCGGCCAGAGTTCGTAACGGGCTTCGGGGATGTGGGTGTCGGAGATGAGGCCGATGCGCAAGGGGCGGCACCCGTGGTGGGATGTGGGAGGCTGAGTGTGTCGCGCCGGCGGGTTAGCCGCCAGCGGTCACCGCGTCAGTTCGAAGACTTCGTTCAGTCGGCGGACCTGGAGGACGGCGCCCGAAGCCTGCACCCCCTGGCGGAACCCCTCCTCCTCCATGTGCCAGGTGAGCGGCGGGCACCAGTCGTCGTGGTGGTTGAGGACGACCCGTCGCGGCTTCAGGATGGCGGCCATGTGGGCCACGAACCCGGCGTGGCCGCTCTCGAAGGGCACCCCGTCGAGGTTCGGCGTCGAGGGGGCGATGGACAGGAGCGCCAGGTCGGGCCGGTACGCGGCGACCGCCTCCCAGGAAGCGGTGACCATCCCCGGCGTGTCGTGCCAGAAGAGGCGGAAGCCGTCCCATTCGAGGAGGTAGGCCAGTGGGCCGCCGTCCTGTCGTTGCTTCTCGGGGATGTTGGCGAGATGGGCGAGGGCGGCCTCGCAGAGTTCCGGCGACTCCCGGCGGAGGTCGTCCCGCCGGGCGCGGGTGTCGCGGCCCCTGGGGTCGGGCCATTCGCGGAGGCCGTTGAATCCGTGGAGCGAGGCGAAGACGCGCAGCCGGACCGGCCCGAGCTGGAGCGTTTCACCGCCCACGCAGGGGGTGACCCGGTCCGCCGGGACACCTTCGTCCCGCACGATCTCGCAGGTGAGGGCCGAGCCGATAACGGTCGCGCCGGTGTTCCTGGCGATGAGCCCCGCCTCGGCGACATGGTCGAAGTGGGAGTGCCCGATGAGGACCCAGTCCGCGCGGTCGATCGCGGCAGCGTCCAGGCGCAGAGGGGCAGCGGTCGGCGCGCGGTCGACGTAGGCATCGAGCCAGATGACGGTGTTGTCAACTTCGAGGCGCCAGGTGGCGGTGCCGAACCATTCGAGGGTGGCGCGCATGCGATTCTCCGGGCGGTGGGGCACAGCTTAGCGGAGCGGCGGCCGCATGTGCCTACCGGACTCGGACGTAGAACCCGAAGAGAATATCGCCGCGGCCCTTCCAGGTTGCGAAGACGGTCAGCACGTAGTCGCCAGGGGCTGAGGGCGCCTCCCGGGTCGTGCCGCCGGGCGTGGACGACAGCTCACGCATCCAGACGCGGCCCTGGGGACCGGGCGCCGGCGGTGGGCCGGTCACAGCCATCCAGGTCAGCGAGACCGTCGTCGGGGTGCCGCCCTCGAAGTCGAGCGCGACCGCCTCGCCGGCCTTCACGACAAGGGGGTCGACGTTGGTGATGGGGCCAACCATGTCCACGCACATCGTCCCCCAGCAACGCGTCCCTTCGCCGCCACGGACGGTCTTCCCACCGGCGGTGGCAAAGGCGCCGGGGACTGGAGCAAGGGTCGGACCGCTGCCCGGCGTGTCGGCTGTGTAGGGAGTCGCCGTCGCGGTCGACAAGGCGCCGCCGCCGTCACGCGGGGAGCAGGCGGCAGCCAACGGCAGGACGAGGAGGAGTAATACGAAGGCGAAGCGCTTCATCTCTGTACCAAGACGCCGGGGAGCCGCAAAGGGTTCCCCGGCGCCGGCACTTCGTTAGAGGCGGATGTCGCGGAGCCGCGACTGGAGGTCGATGTAGTGGTCGGCGGCATGGCGCAGGTTCGTCGCCGTGCTCGAAGCGACAGCGATGACCTCCACGCGCACGCCCTTGCTCTGGATGAGCTCGACCAGTCGCTGGAAGTCGCCGTCGCCCGAGACCAGGCAGACGACGTCGAGGCGGTCGAGCATCGTGATGATGTCGAGCGCCATCTCGATGTCGACGTTCGCCTTGACGGTGTTGTCGGCGAAGCGCTTCAGCGGCTTGGTGACAACCTTGTAGCCCTTGTCGAGGAAGGGCTCGACGAAGCGCTGGGTCTCGATGCTCACGGTTGGGTCGTCGTGGACCGGCGAATAGGCGACGGCGCGGACGAGCTGGCGGCCGCGGGTGAGGAGCTCGAGCACCTTGCCCCAGTCAACGCGAGCGCGGCTGCGTTCGAGGCCCAGTTCGACGTTCGCGGCGTCGACGAAGATGCCGACGCGGGCGGGCTGGGTGGCGACACCACCACCGCCGCCACGGGCGGCCGCTTCCTGGAGGCGGACGAGCTGCTCGATCTGGCGGCCCTGCTGTTCGATGGCCCGGAGGATGCCGGCCGTCGAGGCGTCGGCGGGGGCGGCAGCGGCGCGGCCACCACGGTGGACGGGCGCGGCGGCCGGGGCCGGGGCCTCTTCGACGTCCGCGGCTGCGACGGGAG
Source organism: Chloroflexota bacterium (assembly GCA_016234445.1). Lineage (GTDB taxonomy): Bacteria > Chloroflexota > Dehalococcoidia > Tepidiformales > Tepidiformaceae. The sequence goes on from JACRBT010000001.1 coordinate 136,542, forward strand.
CGACGACGGGCTTGCGCGTGCGCCGGGCAGCGGGCACGTGGGCCGGCTCCGCTTCGGCGACCGCCTCGACCTCAGCCAACGCTTCGACCGGAGCCTTGGGGACGCGAGGGCGGCGGACGCGGGCCACGGGGGCAGCGCCGATCACCTCAGCCTCGGCTTCGAATGCGGCTTCGCCTTCGAGGCCGGGTTCGCTGGGGGCGCCTGCCGGGCGAGTGCGGCCGCGGCCACCGCGGGAGCCGCGGCGGGTCTTCTTGCGGGGTTCGTCGAGGAGTTCCGGAGAGGGCTCCGGGAGGGTCATTTCTGGTTCGGGCGCGGGCGCAGCGGGCTGTTCCTTGCGCTTGGGGAAGATATTGAGGGCCATACGGTGTTCTTAGACACCCATCCTTTGCAAAACACTGATGCGCGCGGCGACATTGCCCGCGATCCGTTCGATGGCTTTCGCCGAGGCTGATTCCGGGTGGCCGAAGACGACAGGAATGCCACTGTCGGCGCCTTCGCGCACTGCCGGTTCGATGGGGATTTCGCCGAGGAAGTCGATCCCGAGTTCTTCGGCAGCCTTTTGGGCGCCGCCGTGACCGAAGATGTCGTACTGCTTCCCGGTATCCGGGGCGATGAAGTAGCTCATGTTCTCGACCATTCCGAAGACGGGGACGTTGAGCTTTTCGAACATCGCCACTGCCTTCATCGCGTCTTCAAGGGAGACGTCCTGGGGCGTGGAGACGATGACGACGCCGGCCACAGGGACGTCCTGGGCCAGGCTCATGGATGCGTCGCTGGTGCCGGGCGGCAGGTCGACGATGAGGTAGTCCAGGTCCTCCCAGGGGACGTCGCGGAGCAGCTGGCGGACGCCGCTGCCGATCATCGGCCCCCGCCAGACGACGGGGGTGCCCTTCGGGAGGAGGAACCCGATTGAGACGACCTGGACGCCGTAGCGTTCGATCGCCCGAAGGCCCTCGCGGCTCTGGGACTGGAGGCCCTGGGCGAGCCCGAACATCGTCGGCAGGTTCGGGCCGGTGATGTCGGCGTCAACGATCCCGACCCGGGCGCCGGTCTTGGCGAGGGCGACGGCGAGGTTGGCGGCGACGGTGGACTTGCCGACGCCACCCTTGTTGCTGGCGACGGCGATGATGTTGCGGACGCCTTCGATCGGCTGCTGGCCTTCGCGAGGGGCGCTCGCCTGGACACGGGCATCCCATTCGACGGCGACGGCGGTGATCCCCGGGACCTTGCCCAGGGCCTGGCGGACGTCCTGTTCGATGGCGTCCTTCAGGGGGCAGGCGGGGGTGGTGAGCTCGACCTTGACGCGGACGCCGCCGCCGTCGATGTCGAGCTCCTTGACCATGTTGAGGGAGACGATGTCCCGGTGGAGCTCCGGGTCCCGGACGGTGGCGAGCGCGGCGATCACGTCGTCGCGGCTCACGGCGCTGGCATTGGGCATGAAGAGGACCTGGACCTTTCGCGGAGCCGGGGAACGAATCGCTGCCGATTCCCCGGTGTGAGGCTGCCGGCGCGTCGTCCGTGCGCCATGCCCGGTGGGCGGCGCGACAGGGGGGACTACCGGTTCAGCTACCTTAGAGGGTAGAACGTTCTGGAGCCCCCGGCAATCGTTTACCGGCGCTTTGCCCGTTTCGTCGGAACATGGGTGCCGGGAAGGCCCCATTCCTGCTACGATATCTACCGACAGGTAGACAAGGAGAACATCACCGTATGACCCAAGCCGAAGCCTTCGAGCAGACCGGAGTTTCCGCGATGTGCCGCCACCACTGGATCATCGACACGCCGAACGGCGCCGTGAGCGGCGGTTCCTGCAAGCGTTGCGGCCAGCAGCGCGAGTTCCGGAACTCCTCGGAGGACCTGATGTGGGACAGCGACAGCTTCAGCCTGAACGGCTCGCGCTACCGCGGCCGCCGCGGCGAAACGTCGACGAGCAGTCTTTCCTGAACGGGGTGCGAAGCCACCAGACGCCAACGGCCGGACCCACCGGCCGTTTTCTTTGCCCCGCAAAGGGAGGGTAGACTGGAAACCATGCCCCCTCGCCTCGAAGTCGACCTTGCGCCCAGCCACAAGCGCGGGCTGGCATTGCGCAACCCGGTGATGCCGGCTTCGGGGACCTTCAGCTGGGGTCTCGAATTCGCGAAACAGTTCGGCGTCGAGGGCCTCGGCGCCGTGGTTTCGAAGGGCGTGACCTGGGAGCCGCGGGCGGGGAACCGCCAGCCGCGCGTCGCCGAAACCCCGGCGGGGATGCTGAACTCCATCGGGCTCCAGAACATCGGCATCAACGCCGTTATCGACGAGATGGCGCCGGCCTGGGCGAAGTGGGACGTGCCGGTCATCGTCAACATCGCCGGCGACACGGTGGACGAATTCGGGCGGATGGCCGCACTCCTCGACGGCGTCCCCGGGATCGCCGCGCTGGAACTGAACATCAGCTGCCCGAACGTCGACCAGGGTGGGATCGAGATCGGCCAGAGCGCCGAGGCCTCGGCCCGCGCAACCCGGGCGGCGGTGCGGAACACGGACCTGCCGGTCATCGTGAAGCTGACCCCGAACGTCACCGACCCCGTGGGCCTTGCTCTCGCCGTCGAAGAAGCGGGGGCCAACGCCATCTGCGCGATCAACACGGTCCTCGGGATGGCGATCGACACGAAGCGGCGCCGGCCGGTCCTTCCCCGGGCACGGGGCGGGCTGAGCGGCCCGGCGATCAAGCCCATCGCCCTCCGGATCGTCTACGACGTTGCGAACGCGGTGCGCATCCCGGTGATCGGCTGCGGCGGGATCAGCACGGGCCTGGACGCGGTGGAGTTCCTGATGGCGGGGGCGAGCGCGGTGCAGGTGGGCACAGCGACGTTCGCGAACCCACGGGCGCCGCTGGACGTCGTCGACGAGCTGACGGCCTGGCTCGAGCGCGAAGGGGTCGCAGACGTGAACGAGATCATCGGCTGCGCCCGGCCGGCCGCCGTGGCTGGCTGAGGCTCGCGGCATCGGCACCGGGCCGGTACGCTTGAGGCCTGCGGGGTGTAGCTCAGCCTGGTCAGAGCGCTTGCTTTGGGAGCAAGAGGCCCCCGGTTCGAATCCGGGCACCCCGACCATCGACTCCACAGGCACGGCGACGGCGGCGGCTTACGCGCGGGGGGACAGGGCGTTTTGCGCGCCATCCCGTGCTGTCCTACCATCGGGTCACATCTCCCGCGAGTAACCCCGCATGAATGACGACTACGGCGTCGACCTCGACGAAGTGTTCAAGGTCATCGACGCCGCCGAAGTGCTGGTCGTCCGCTTCCACGTAATTCAGAAGCGGCTCCTGGTCGACTTCCGCACGAAAGCCGCGACGCCGCCCCTCATCGCACTCGTGCCGCGGGCAGAGTCGGTGGAAGACCGGTTCCGGTCGATCAAGCGGCTGCGGCCGGAATTCCCGTTCCCGGACAAAGTTATGTCGTTCCACTGGCCGCGTTCGATCGCGGTCCTGATGGCGAGCGGCGCCTGGGAGCACCTGGCGGATCGGCTGACGGGCCTCGGCGGGCACGAGGCAACCGAACAGTGCGGGCAGGTGATGGAGCAACTGTTGCGCGACGAGCGGGCGGAAGTGACGGGGGCGATCCGCGGGGCGCAGCACTACCAGACACTCTGGGAGCGGCAGCGCGCGTGAGCCGCATGATCGACCTTCGAAGCGACACCGTGACGAAGCCGGGCGAGGCCATGCGCCGGGCCATGGCTGAGGCGGAAGTCGGCGACGACGTCTTCGGGGACGACCCGACAATCAACCGGCTCGAAGCCCGGGCGGCCGAACTCCTGGGCAAGGAAGCGGCGCTCTTCGTACCCAGCGGGACGATGGCGAACCTGGTCGGTGTGCTGACGCACACCCGCCCGGGCGACGAGATCGTCCTCGGGGACGAGTCGCACATCTTCAACTACGAAGTCGGCGGCGCGGCGCGCATCGGCGGCCTCCAAACGCACCCGTTGCGGAACCGGCCAGACGGGAGCCTCGACGCAGGGGAGGTTGCCGCGGCCGTGCGCGACGACAACATCCACAACCCCGTGACTTCGCTGCTCGCCCTGGAAAACACGCACAACCGTTGCGGCGGCGCGGCGGTCTCGATCGAACAGATGGACGCGCTGACGGCACTGGCGCGCGAGAAGAGGATGCGGGTCCACCTCGACGGCGCCCGGATCTTCAACGCCCAGGCGGCGCTCGTCCTGCCGGCGGCAAGGATCGCGCGGGACTGCGACTCGGTGAGCTTCTGCCTGTCGAAGGGGCTTGGCTGCCCGGTGGGGTCGCTGCTCTGCGGCCCGCGCGACTACATCGTCGAGGCGCGGCGGAACCGGAAGATGCTCGGCGGTGGGATGCGGCAGGCGGGGATCCTCGCGGCGGCAGGGCTGTACGCGCTGGAGCACCACATCGATCGCATGGCGGACGACCACGCCAACGCCAGGCGCCTCGCGGAGGGCCTGCGGCGCCACGATGCCTTCGTGCCAAACGACCCCCAGACGAACATCGTCGTGGTCGAAGTGGCTCGGGGGACCGTCGGCGGCTGGCTGAAGGCGTTCCGCGAGGCGGGAGTGCTAGCCGTCGGGTTCGGGCCCGCGCGGATCCGCATGGTCACCCACCTCGACGTTTCGGCGGCCGACATCGAAGACGCGCTCGGCCGGATCAACGGCGCGATGGCCGCGGTCCCGGCTTGATGCGCGGACGCCGGTGGCTCGTCGTGGCGGGGCTCGCCGTGCTCGCCGCGACTGTGGCGGCCTGCGGCGGGGAAGATGACGCGGTGGTCACAAAGGTGTTCGGGGCGCCGCCCTGGACCGGGGCCGAGGCTTATCGCTACAACCTCGTCCAGAAGGGCGGAGACGTCTACGGGACGTGCGACATCCTGACGAACCCGGGCTTCGAAGCCGGAAAGACACAGCTGGTCCAGAAGTGCGTAGACGACGAGGGCTTCCGGGACGAGCGCGTGACCGTGGTGGACTCGCAAACGCTTCAACCGATCTCGGCCGTGCGGGCGATCATCGACGCGAAGAAGGGGAAGCAGACGACGTTTACGAGCGTCTACGAAGGGGCGGTCGTCAAGCTCGAAGCGAACGTCGACGGCAAGGTGAACACGGCCGAGCGGGACCTGCCGACACCGACGGAGCAGAGCCCGGACCCCGGCTACTACGACGACGAAGAGCTGCTCTGGGTGGTGCGCGGCATCGCCCTGGGCGATGGGTACGAGGCCGCGTACAAGAACATCAACGCCGGGAACGGGCGGATCTTCACGGTCCGGCTCGCGGTTGTGGGCCGCGAGCGGCTGAAAGTGCCGGCCGGGGAGTTCAACACCTGGAAGGTGCAGGTTCAGACCCAGAGCATCACCCAGTACATCTGGATCGACGCTGAGGCGCCCCACCGTGTGGTCCGCGCGCGGATCGAGCGGCTGACCTACGAGCTGGCCAGCACGGCGGCCGGCGGCACGCCGTAGGGCTTCCCGAAACGCGAAATATGCTCCCCTCGGGGCAGTTGCAAGAAGTTAACACCTTTATGTTAGCGGGGACACGGAAACGGCTTGACACCGCATGCCTGCCGTCCGGAAGATGCGGGACGCGCCCCATCCGGAGAGACTCAGAACCCCCAATGACGTTCGTATTTGTAATCAGCCGGGAACCACGCATGCGCGCGACTGTCGGCGATTACCTGCGCGAACGCGGGTATGACACATCCAGCGCGAGTGACTATGACACGGCCATGGAAGTGCTGCCGGACAACCTGCCGGGGGCGCTCGTCGTCGACGTCCAGGGCCTGCCACGGGGCGAATCGGGGACGAATTTCGCCCAGTTCAACCAGTGGCTGGCGAGCAACTACGCCGGGACCTGCCCGCCGACGGTCTACCTCCTCCACAAAGGCGCGCGACGGCCGCACTTCCGGGTTGAGGGCGCCGTCATCAAGAAGCCGTTCCCGATCGAAGCGCTGGGCGAGGCGCTCCGCGAGCGGCTGGGCCACCCCCGGCAAGGCGGGGCCAGCCCGGGCATTGAACTCGACCTTGCGACGAACACGCTCCGAGGCGAAGACAGGGAAGAGCACCTCACGAACATCGAGGCGACGCTCCTTGCGTACCTGATGGAACACCGGGGCGAGATCCTCCACCCGAGGGAGCTCCTCGTCGACGTCTGGCAATACCACGACGCGGCCGGCGCGAGCACGCTCGTGCGCGCCCACGTGAGCAACCTCCGCCGGAAGCTGCGCAACGTCCTCGGGACGGCGGACCAGATCCAGACCGTGCGGGGCAAGGGCTACCGCTTCGTCGCCTGAACCGGGGGCGGCCTTGCCTCAGGTGACGGTGGCCAGTCCCCCGTCGATGTTCAAGGCCACGCCGCTGATGTAGGAAGCCCGTTCGCTGCAGAGGAACGCGATCACGTCCCCGGCTTCGGCGGTTTCGCCGACGCGGCCCAGGGGCAGCGCCTCGCCCATGCGGGCATAAGCCTGGTCCAGGGGCAGGTCGGGGAAGCGGCCACGGGCGGCACGCTCGATCTGCTCGCTCTTGATCAGGCCGATGCAGACCGTGTTGACGAGGATCCGGTCGGCGGCGAGTTCCTTGCTCAAGATCTTCGTGAGGGCGATGCCTGCGGCGCGGGAAACAGCCGTCGGCGAGGAGCCGGCCCCGGGCTGCTTGCCCTGGATGGCGGTGACGTTGACGATGCGGCCGCCGCCGGCTTCGCGCATCGCCGGGACGCAGAGGCGGGCCATCCGGAGGGCACCGAAGAACTTGAGCTCGAGGTCGGCCATCCAGGCTTCGTCGCCCTGGGTAAGGGCGGGGCCTGCGGCGGAGCGGCCGGCGTTGTTGACGAGGATGTCGAGGCCGCCGAAGGCCGCGAGGGCGCGATCGGCGGCGTACTGTGTGCCCTCCGCAGTGGCGACGTCGGCCGAAATGGCGAGGACGGTGGCGCCGGGCGCGGCGGCGACAATCGCCTGGCGGGCCTCTTCGAGGGCGTCCTGGCGACGGGCGACGATCGCGACCGACGCGCCCTCAAGCGCGAGGCGCGTCGCAGCCGCGAGGCCGATGCCCTTGCTCGCGCCCGTGATCAGGGCGCGCTTGCCGTGAAGTCCCAGGTCCATCTCAGGCGGGGACGAACACGGGGAGCGAGTAGCCGCTCTCCTGGTCTTCCCACTGGAGCCTCACCCGCATGCCGATCTTCACGTCGTTCACGGGGTCGGCAACGCCGAGGACGTTGGTGAGGATGCGGAAGCCCTCGTCGAGGTCGACGTAGGCCACGGCGTAGGGGCCGAGGGGGGCGAAGGCGGGGTGCCTGTTGAGGCGCACGACGCTATAGGTGTAGACAGTGCCCACTCCCTTCGACTCGCGCCATTCGAGGTCGCTAGAGCCCGTGTAGGGGCTGTGACGACGGGGGAAGAAGATGACGTCGCCGGTCTTCGGGTCGACCTGGTACATGAGCTTGTGCTCTTTGGTCGCGTCCCAGAAGGGCTGAGTGTCGGGTTCGGGGAATCGGGGTTGCGGTCGAGCCATTGGTCAGTCCCTCGCGAGGATGATGGTGCCACCGGTGTGGCTGGTGGCGAGCATGCCGCCGTTGCCGTGGGCGACGGCCAGCCGGGCGCCCTCGACCTGCGAGGTGGACTGACCGCGCAGCTGACGGGCCGCTTCGAGGAGGAGGAAGAGGCCGCGCATCCCGGGGTGGTTGGAGCTGAGGCCGCCACCGTCGGTGTTAATGACCGGCTTGAGGGGGCTCTTGTAGTGGAGGCGCTCGCCGGCGACGAAGGGTCCGCCTTCGCCCTTCTTGCAGAAGCCAAGGTCTTCGAGCATGCAGAGGACGGTGATCGTGAACGAGTCGTAGATCATCGCGATGTCGATTTCCTGGGGGGTCACGCCAGCTTCGGCGAAGGCGACCGGCCCGGACTGGGCAGCGGCGCTGACGGTGATGTCGGAGCCATTTTCGGCGTACTTCGTGGCTTCGCCGGAGCCGATGATCCAGACCGGCTTGTGCTTCGTGTCGCGGGCGACTTCGGGCGAAGCGATGACCACCGCGCCGCCGCCGTCGGAGACCATGCAGCATTCGAGGAGGTGGAGGGGGTCGGCGATGATCCGGCTGCCGAGGACGTCCTCGACCGTGATCTCGCGGATGTTCTCGAAGAGGAGGTCGGTCATCGCCTGGACGGCTTCAGGGTTGCGCATCGCGTGGGCGCGGGTGGCGACCGAGATGGCGGCGAGCTGTTCGCTGGTGGTGCCGTACTGGTGCATGTGGCGGTGGGCGACCATCGCGTAGTTGGCGATGAGGGTCATGCCCCAGGGGTCCTGCATGTTGCTCAGGGGGCTGGCGGCGCCGAGGCCGCCCATGCCGCCCGTGCCGATCCGGCGCATGTCGCTGGCGGCGGTAGAGCCGTAGGTAAGGAGCGCGACCTTGCACTTGCCGGCGGCGATGTCGCGCTTCGCATGGCTGGCGTGGAACTCGTAGGAGCTGCCGCCAACCGCGGTGGTGTCGATGACATTCGGCTTGAAGCCGAAATACTCGGCGAGGCCGAGCCCAGCCATCCCGGCGCCATCCTGGGCGTCGTAGAGGCCGTCGACGTCCTTCCAACTGAGGCCGGCGTCTTCGAGGGCGCGAGCGGCGCATTCGGCCTTGATCTGGAGGGGGGTGACGCCCGGGGCCTTGCGCAATGGGTACTCGTAGATGCCAACGATCGCGGCATCGCGGCGCTGTGAAACCATGCCTGAAAATCTCCGTTGCCTGTAGCCGCGGGTGTTCCCGTCGGCCCGCAGCCGACTCTACGGAGGCTCTCGCGGGTCGTCAACGAAGGGGGCGCTCGGTAGGCCCGGCGGCAGCGGTCTGCTAGGGTTGCGCGGCTGTGACGCTGATCGTGCTCGCCCTCTGCTGGCTGCTTGGCATCGCCGCCGTCGGGCTCTGGGGAGCGCCGGTGTGGATGGCTGGCGCGTGGCTGCTCCTGGCGCTGCCCCTCGGCCATGCGTGGCGGGGGCGCGAGGCGGCAGTGGTGATGGCGCTCGGGGCGTTGCTGGCGGTCTCCGGTGCGGCCCGCTACCACGCCTGGGAGGAGCGGCCGCTGCCGCGGCTTGCGGAAGTCGTGGGTTCGAAGACGACGCTGGAGGGGCGCGTCGTCAGCGAACCGGACCCCGGGCAGACGACCACGTCCTACGTGGTGGAGGTGGAGCGAGCGGACGGGGAAGCCACAGCGGGGAAGGTGCGGGTGACCCTCAGCCAGTTCGCGAAGTTCGACTACGGCTCCCGGCTCCGGCTTACCGGGGATCTCAAGGAAGCGCCGGTCTTCGACGACTTCGACTACCGCGCCTACCTCCTTCGCCAGGACATCGTGGGGACTATGTACTACCCGAAGGTCGAAGAGACCGGGCTGTCGTCAGGATGGCGGGACCGCGGGATGCGAGCGCTGACGAAGGTGCGGCTGGAACTGGAGGAGTCACTCCAGCGGGCGCTGCCGGAGCCGGAAGCCTCGCTCGGGGCCGGGGTTGCCTTCGGACGCGACTCGAACCTGCCGCCGGAGCTGTACGACGACTTCCGGGCCACGGGGCTCGCCCACATCGTGGCGGTCTCGGGGACGAACGTCCTCTACGTCGCCGCCTTCACGTTCCTCCTGCTGACGCCGGTGCTCGGGCGGCGGTGGGCGACGGCGCCCGCGGGCTCGGCGGTGGTTGCCTACGTCCTGATCGCCGGGCTTTCACCGAGCGTGCTCCGGGCCGGGATCATGGCGGTTGTGTACCTGCTGGGGGCAGCGATCGGGCGGCCGCGCAGTTCGCTCGCCGCGCTGGGGATCGCGGCAGTGGCGATGACGGCCATCTCGCCGGCGAGCGCGGCCGACGTCGGATTCCAGCTGAGCCTGGCGGCCACGGGCGGGCTGATCGCCTTCGGGCCGTGGTTCGAACACGGGCTTGGGCGGCTTGCGCGGTCGAGCCGATACACGGGCTGGGTGCCCCACGGCGTCGTCCAGGCGGGGGCGATCACGCTCTCGGCCACGCTGGCGACGCTGCCGATCACGTGGGTGACGTTCGGGCGGGTGTCGTTGGTGGGGCCGGCCACGAACATCATCGTCGAGCCAGTGTTCGTCCTGGCGTTCTGGGGCGCGATCGTGACGGCCGTGGCCGGGCTTGCGTACGAACCGGCGGGCTGGCTCGCCGGGCTGGTGGCCTACTACCCGCTGGCGTTCACGTCGTGGGTGGCGACGACCGCGGCGGAACTCCCCGGCGCCTCCACCGGCGTCTCGGGAACGGGTGCGACGGTGGCCTTCTTCGGGTTTGTTGGGCTGGGGGCGGCGGGATGGCCGGCCTACCGGTACCGCCCGCCTGAGCTGCCGTGGGCGGACTCCCGTAGCGCGGGGACGTTCCGGCGGGTGGCACTGCTGGGCCTGGCGGGGGCGACACTCGCGGCCGTGGCGCCGATCAGCCTGCTGCCGCTGGGGGGCCCGGGCGACTTCGAGATGACGGTGCTGGACGTCGGCCAGGGAGACGCCATCCTCCTGACGACGCCGCACGGGAAGCACGTCCTCGTCGATGGCGGGCCGAGCGGGATCGAACTCGCGCGGGAGCTGGGGGCGACTTTGCCGCATTGGGAGCGGCGGATCGACGCGGTCTTCCTTACGCATCCGCAGATGGACCACATCGCCGGTCTGCCGGAAGTCGCCCGGCGATTCACCGTTCGGCGAACCTACGACACAGGGGTCCCGGGGGGAGGCGAAGCCTACGACGCCTACCGGGGCGGCGCCGGTTCCACGCTGGTCCTGGCGCAGGGCGACACCGTGACCATCGACGGGGTGCGATTCGAGGTGCTCTGGCCGCCGGCTTCGCAGCCGCGGGACGACCTGAACAACACGTCGCTCATCCTGCGGGTGACCTACGGGGTGACGGTCTTCCTGCTGACCGGCGACAGCGAGGCGCCGGTTCACCGGGCACTGATGGCGGAAGGCGAAGCGACGGCGACCGTCCTCAAGGTTCCCCATCACGGGTCGAAGACGAGCGACGCCGGGTTCCTCGCCGGGACCGGGGCGACGGTCGCTGTAATCCCGGTTGGCGAAGGCAACCAGTTCGGCCACCCGACTGCGGAAGCCCTCGACGCGCTGGCCGGGAGCGCCATCTTTCGAACCGACCTGAACGGCCGGGTACGGGTGAGCAGCGACGGGCGGGTGGTTCGCGTCCACACCGAGCGGTAGCTTTGCGCCAGCCGGGGGCCGATCGTACGGTTATCCGACCGGGGCCAGCCCACCTGGCACCCATACGGCCCCCCGCGGCCGCAGGAGAGCTCAGACATTGACGCCACGCATCGACGGCCGCCGTCCCGCTGAACTGCGGCCGGTGAACATCACCCCCAACATCCTCGATTTCGCCGAGGGCAGCTGCCTGGTCGAATTCGGCCGGACCCGCGTGCTCTGTGCAGCGAGCGTGGAAGACCGCCAGCCGGGGTTCCTCCGGAACACCCAGAGCGGCTGGGTGACGGCGGAGTATTCGATGCTCCCCCGGGCGACGCACACGCGCACCCAGCGAGAAGTCGAGCGCGGCCGGCCGGGCGGCCGAACCCAGGAGATCCAGCGGCTCATCGGGCGGTCGCTGCGGGCGGTCGTGAACCTGGAAATGCTTGGCCAGCGGACGATCACGGTCGACTGCGACGTGCTCCAGGCTGACGGCGGCACGCGCACGGCTTCGATAACGGGTGGATACGTGGCTCTGCGGCTTGCGATCGCGAAGCTCGCGGGGGTGCCGGCGGCGGTGATCGCGGCCCCGGTGGCCGCGGTCTCGGTCGGGATCATCAAGGGCGTGCCGATGCTGGACCTCTGCTACGAGGAAGACTCGACCGCGGAGGTCGACTTCAACGTGGTGATGACCGGCGAGGACGCGTTCGTGGAGGTCCAGGGGACGGCCGAAGGGAAACCCTTCAGCCGCCAGGGCATGGACGAACTGATCGACCTCGCCCGGGCCGGGATCCTCGAACTGTTCGGCCACCAGGCGGAGGCGCTGGTCGCGGCCGCTCAGCCCACGTAGTGCCCGAGGAATTCGCCGCCAAGGATGTGGAGATGCCCGTGTTCCTGGCTCTGCATGGCGTTGTAGCCGAAGTTCGAAACCAGGCGGAAGCCGCCGGGGCAGAGCTGGCGGCCGATCTTGGCGGCGACCTGCCCGACCTTCGCGATATGGTCGTCCCAGAGCTCGGATTGGGTGGTGTGCTGCTTCGTCATCGCGAGGAGCATGACGGGGACCCAGCGGAGAATGTTCTGGATGACGATGACGTCGTCGTCTTCGTAGACAATCGAGCCGGGCTCGCGGCCGGCGACGATGTTGCAGAAGACACAATAGGACGGCATGTGGGTGCGACGATCTTAGGTTCGCGCACTCGCTGGTTCAATCGGAGGGTTTCCTGATGCCGCAGATCCTTCCTGTCCGGGGCCTCAGGTACACCGCGGCGGCGGGGCCACTGTCCGAATTGCTGGCGCCGCCCTACGACGTCATCTCGGCCGTCCAGCAGCGGGAGCTGGCCACCCGGAACCCCCACAACGCGGTGCTGCTCGAACTCGCCGAAGGCGGCGAGGAACGCTACGACCGCGTCGCCGGCCTGCTCCGGGAATGGGAAGCCTCAGGGATGCTACAGCGCGACGACGCTCCGCAGCTGTACGTGTACGAGCAGTCGTTTGTCGAAGGCGGGGCCACCTACACCCGCCGGGCGCTGCTCGCGGGGGTGGAAGCGCAGCCGTGGGAAGAGGGCGCCGTGAAGCCCCACGAGTTCACGATGTCGGGGCCGAAAGAGGACCGGCTGAAGCTGCTCCAGGCGACGCGGACGCAATTCAGTCCCGTGTTCATGATCGCGCGCGACCGGGCCGGACAGCTGCGCCAGTTCCTCGGCGAGGTGATCCGCTCGCGGCCCTGCGACTCCGCGGCACTCACGCCGGACGGCGACGGGCATCGCCTCTGGGTGGTCGAAGCGGGGCGGTACGAGATGCGCTTCCTGGCGCCGCTGCTGCCGGAGAGTTTCTACATCGCCGACGGCCACCACCGCTACGAGACGGCCGTGACCTATCGCCAATGGCTGGCCGGCACGGGAGAGACGCTGCCTCGGGACCACCCCGCGCGGTTCGCCCTGACGGCGATCGTGGCGGCGGACGACCCGGGGCTGGTCATCCGGCCGATCCACCGCGTCGTCCCGCGGCAGGCCCCGCCGGACTGGCGATCGCGGCTGGAGACGGTGTTCGAAGTCGAGGACATCCCGGGGGAAGCGACCGTGGCGCGGGCGGCGGAGTTCGACCACGCGCTCGCCGCGGAGCCGGGAGCGATCGTGGCCCTGGGGCTGGAGCCGGGAAAGGCGCATCGCCTGCGGGTGCGGGACTCGGCGGCGTTGATGAGCCGGATCCCCGCCGGGAGGAGCCAACGCTGGGCGGCGATCGCCCCGAATGAACTGCGCTACGGCGCCCTGGAGCCGCTCTGGGGGCTGACGGACGACGACCTGCGGCTGGGTGCGGTCGAGTACACGCACCTCACCTCAGAGGTGCTGGAACGCGTTGAGGGAGGGGCCTGTGGCTTCCTCCTGAACCCGGTGGGGATCGGCGAGGTCATGGGGCTGGCGGACCAGGGCGAGCGGATGCCGCAGAAGTCGACGTTCTTTCACCCGAAGCTCGGCACCGGGCTGGTCTTTCACCCGCTGTACGAGTGACCCTCACCCCGGCCCTCTCCCACTTCGTGGGCGAGGGAGCGTTGCCCTAGAAGCGGACGACCCGGACGTTGTAGATGCCGTCGATCGCTTCGATCTGCTCCTGCTGTTCCTCAGTGGGGCTTTCGTCCACGGAGATGAGCATGAGGGCGCGGCCACGGCGTCCTCGGCGGCCCACCTGCATCGACTGGATGTTGATGTCGAACTGGCCGAGCAGGGTGCCGACCTTGCCGATCATGCCGGGGCGGTCTTCGTTGTCGCAGGCGAGGAGGAAGGTACCGGGTTCCGGCATCATGTCGACGTCGAGGCCGTTGAGGATGACGACGTGGGGCTGGCCGTGCTCGACCGTTCCGCCGACGCTGACCTCCGCTTCGCTGGTGCCTACCTTGACGTGGATGAGGTTGAGGAAGACGTCGTGGGAAGTGCGGAGACGCTCGTCGACGTTCCAGCCGCGCGATTGGGCGACGTGGGTGGCGTTGACGATGTTCACGTTGTCTTCGCTGATCGGCTTGAGGAGGCCACGGATGACGGAGGCGCGGAGAGGGGAGACGTCGTGCTCGGCGATCTCGCCGTAGTAGTCAATCTCGATCGAGGAGAGCTGGCCGGTCACGAGCTGGGTGGCGATGGAACCGATCGCCTCGGCCACCTGCATGTAGGGCTGCACGACCAGGAGCGTTTCAGGGGCGAGGAGGGGGGCGTTGACCGCGTAGCGCGCGGGCCGGCCGGAGAGCACGTCGACGATCTGTTCGGCGACGTCGAGGGCGACGCGCTCCTGCGCCTCGGCGGTGGAAGCGCCGAGGTGGGGGGTGACGATGATGCGGGGGTCGCCGAGCAGGGGGTTGCCGGGGAGGACCGGCTCCGTCGTAAAGACGTCGATGGCGGCGCCCGCGACCTTGCCCGACTTCACGGCGGCAGCAAGCGCGGCTTCCTCGATGATCCCACCGCGGGCAACGTTTATCAGGCGGACGCCGTCCTTCATGGCGGCGAGCTGCTCTTCGCCGATCATCCCTTCGGTGCTGGCGGTCAGGGGCGGGTGGACGGTGATGAAGTCGGACTCGGCGAGGAGCTCCTCGAATTCGACCGATTCGACGCCGAGGCTGCGGGCGCGCTCCTCGGGGACGAATGGGTCGTTGGCGATGACGCGCATGTCCATGGCGACGGCGCGGCGGGCGACCTCCGAGCCGATCTTCCCCAGGCCTACGATGCCGAGGACCTTGCCGCGCAGCTCGACACCGACGAAGTCCTTGCGCTTCCACTCGCCCCGGCGCATCGAGGCCTCGGCCTGGGGGACGTGGCGGGCGAGGGCAGTGAGCAGGGCGATGGTGTGCTCGGCCGCGGCGACCGTGTTGCCCTGGGGCGCGTTGACGACGATAACGCCGTGCTCCGTCGCCGCCGGGAGGTCGATGTTGTCGACGCCGACGCCGGCGCGGCCAACAACAACGAGCTTGGTCGCGGCATCGAAGACGGCGCGGGTGACCTTTGTTTCGCTGCGGACGACAAGGGCGTCGTAGTCAGCGATGGCGGCGATGAGGTCGGCCGGGGGAAGACCCGTCCGCACATCCACGTCGGCGACGGCGCGGAGCATTTCGACGCCTTCGGCAGATACTGGGTCGGCAACGAGGACGCGGCGGGGCTCAGGCATGGGCTCGGTCTTCTCCTTGAGAGTGGCGAGGGCGAGTTCGATGGGGGAGGGGATGCGGACCTTGCCCGACTCCCAGCGGCTGACGGTGCCCTGGTCGACGCCGAGGGCGGCAGCGATGGCCGACTGCGAGAGCCCGAGCGCGGTCCGGGCCGCGACGAATTCACTGGCTTCCATGATTATGCATTATGCATGATCGCGCCCACTCATGCAATCCGCATGAACCGGACCCGGACAGGGGGCGGGGCACCAGGTCAGCCGGTCAGACGGTGGTCTTCGCCGATGCGAGCAGCTTCTCGACGACGTCGAGGGCCTCGGCGACGTCGGACTCCTGGAAGAAACCGAGGTGGCCGACGCGGAAGATCTTGCCGTCGAGCTTCCCCTGGCCGCCGCCGAGGACCACGCCGAACTCCTCGCGGGCGCGCTTGCTGACGCCCTTTCCGTCGATGCCATCCGGCCAGTAGACGGCCGTCACGGTGTTGGAGGCGAAGCGCTCGTCGACGGGCACGAGCTTCAGACCCATGCCCTTGATCCGCTTCCGCGTGTATTCGGCGACGGCGTGGTGGCGGGTGTAGACGCCTTCGAGGCCTTCGGCCCGGAGCAGTTCGAAGGCACGGTCCATCGCGTAGTAGATGGAGACGGCGGGCGTCCAGGGCGTCTGGAGCTTGGCGATCGAGTCGCGGGTCTTGGCGGCGTCGAAGTAGAAGCGGGGCATCCTGGCCTCGGCATTGGCCGCCCAGGCGCGCTCGCTGAAATGGACGAAGGCAAGGCCCGGAGGGGCCATCCAGCCCTTCTGGGAACCGCTGACGACCACATCAAGGTCCCAGCGCTCGACAGGGCAGGGCACCGAACTCACGCTGCTGACGCCGTCGACGATGATCAGGCGGTCGCGGGCGCGGACCTCTTTGGCGATCGCTTCGAGGGGGTTGGTTACGCCGGTGGAGGTCTCGTTGTGGGTGACGAGGACCGCCTTGATCGTGGCGTCGGCGTCGAGCAGGCGGGCGATCTCGGCCGGGTCGGCGGCTTCTCCCCATTCGGTGGCGTAGCTGACGACGTCGGCGCCGTAGGTCTTCGCGATGCTCTTGAGGCGGTCGCCGAAGGAACCGATGGAGACGCTGAGGACGCGGTCGCCAGGGCTGAGGGTGTTCACGATCGCGACTTCGAGGCCCCCGGTGCCGGAGGTCGTGAAGGAAAGGACGTCTGTCGAAGCCCCGAAAACCCAGTTGAGGCCGTCGGTGACACGGCGAAGGATCTGGGCGAATTCGGGCCCGCGATGGTTCATCATCTGGGCCGCGCTGGCCCGGAGAACCTCGTCCGGGATTGGGGTTGGGCCGGGAATGCGCAGGTTCACGGGGAGGCTCCGTTGGGGAAGAGGGGTGCGATTATGGTCAACGCTGTCCCCCGCGCGGTCAACCAGATTCGCACTCCCGGGGCGGCTCGCCGGTGGAATCGATAGCTCGCGTTCACGCGGTCGATGGGCGGCTGCGGGGGTGCGCCGGCGCGCGTCGCGGTAGACTCTGGAAGATGAGCACGGAAACCGGCCTCCGGAGCCTGCCGAGCGTGGAGCGCGTCCTCGCGGCACTGCGCACCGGCGGGGCCGCGAACGACGGGCCGGTCGTGGTCGAAGCGGTACGGGAGGTGCTGCGCGAAGCACGCGCCGCCGCCGGGCAGGGAACGCCCGTGCCGCCGTTCGACGAGCTTGTCGCGAAGGCGGCGGCCGGGGTGGAAGCGGCGCGGCGGGCGTCGTTGCGGCCGGTGATCAACGCGACGGGGGTGCTCCTCCAGACGAACCTGGGCAGGGCGCCGTTGAGCGAACGGGCGATGGCAGCCGTCGCGGCGGTGTCGCGCGGCTACAGCAACCTCGAGTTCGACCTGGAGACGGGGGAGCGTGGCAGCCGCCACGACCACGTCCGTGACCTCATCCGGAGGACGACCGGCGCGGAGGACGGGCTGGTCGTGAACAACAACGCCGCCGGGCTGCTGATGGCGCTGCAGGTGCTGGCGGCCGGGCGGGAGGTCATCATCTCGCGGGGGCAGGCGGTCGAGATCGGCGGCGGGTTCCGGATCCCCGACGTGCTGCGGCAGAGCGGCGCCCGGCTGGTGGAGGTTGGGACGACGAACCGCACCTACACCCGCGACTATGAGGCCGCGATCACGCCCGAGACGGCGGCGATCCTGCGGGTGCACACCTCGAACTTTCGGGTCGTTGGGTTTACGGCGGAAGCGCCGCTGGCGGAGCTTGCCGCGCTGGCGAAGGCGAGGGGCGTGCTGCTCCTGGATGACCTCGGGAGCGGCTGCCTGGTGGACACGGCGAGGTACGGGCTCGCTCACGAACCGACGGTCCGGGAGAGCCTGGCCGGCGGCGCGGACCTTGCGTTGTTCAGCGGCGACAAGCTCCTCGGGGGGCCGCAGTGCGGCGTGATCGCGGGGCGGGGCGCGACGGTTGCGCTCCTGCGGCGGCACCCGCTGGCGCGGGCACTGCGGGTCGACCGGATGACGATCGCGGCACTGAATGCAACCCTTATGTCGTATGCAGAAGGACGAGAGGCCGAGGAGATCCCTGTCTGGCGCATGCTTTCCATCCCGCTGGCGGGGCTGAAGCGGCGGGCGCGGAAATGGGCTTCGGCCGCCGGAAGCGAGGGGGCAGTCGTCCTTTCGACCTCGATGGTCGGCGGAGGTTCGCTGCCGGGCGAAGGGATCGCGACATGGTGCGCCTCGGTCGCGCCGCGCGAGGGCGACGCGTCGGCGCTGGCGAAGGCGCTGCGGGTCGGGACGCCGCACGTCGTCGCGAGGGTCGAAGAAGGGCGCGTCCTGCTCGACCCGCGGACGGTTGACCCGCGCGACGACCGGGACGTTACGAACGCGTTGCGGGCGGCCATTGGCGGTCGATCCGAGTCCCGTTCGCATTGACCCTCGCCCAAACGCGGGGATATAGTCCGAACGTTACGGATTTCACAACCGGATCCGCTGCTCGGTCCCATGACGCTTGAAATCCCCGAAGTAGTCATCAATCGCCTCCCAATCTATGCGCGCGCGCTTTCGGCGTTGGCCGAAGAGGGCGAAAGCGTGGTCAGTTCGCAGACGCTTGGCGAGAAGCTCGACGTGACCCCAGCCCAGATCCGGAAGGACCTGAGTTACTTCGGGCGCTTCGGCAAGCAGGGGCGCGGGTACAACGTCAACGGTCTCTTGCGAAAACTGCGCGAGATCCTCGGGCTGGACCAGCAGTGGCGAGTGTGCGTGGTTGGCGTCGGGCGCCTTGGGCACGCGATCGTCGAGTACGGCGGGTTCGAGCCCCAGGGCTTCCAGATCGTGGCGGCGTTCGACACGGACCCCGGGGCCGTAGGCCGGCAGGTGGGCAATCTCTCAATCCGCGATGCGAGGGAGCTCGAATCGTTCCTGGCGGAGAATCGCGTTGACATCGGCGTGGTGGCGGTCCCGGCGTCGGCGGCCCAGCAGGTGGTTGACCGGCTCGTGGCGGCGGGCCTGCGGTCGATCCTGAACTACGCGCCGATGCCGACGCACGTGCCCGAGGGCGTCGCCATCCGGCACATCGACCCGGTGCTGGCGATGCAGAGCATGACCTTCTACATCAAGCAGCGGGACGGGGTGCACGGGTAGGGGGCGCTGGTTGGGCTGGGTGGCGCGGGGTTGGGGGCGGGGGCTATCATCCTCGGGATGCGGCGGCCGACGGTCACCCGGGCGCGGTTCCGCGGAGCAGGTGACTAGCCCCAACCCGAAACCTACAGGGAGAGAATCAGCATGAGCGAAGCATGGATCATCGACGGCGTCCGATCGCCGCGCGGCGGCGGGAAGCCGGGAGTCGGGAGCCTGACGCACCTTCACCCTCAGCGGGTCCTCGCGCAGGTGCTGAATGCGCTGCACGAGCGGGTCGGCTTCGACACGGCGGACGTCGAGGACGTGATCATGGGCAATGGCTCTGGCGTCGGCGACCACGCCATGGACATCGCCCGGATGGCAACACTCGACGCGGGCTGGCCGGTCACTGTGCCTGGCGTGACGCTGCACCGCTTCTGCGGCTCGGCGCAGCAGGCCGTGAACGTGGCCGCGATGAGCGTCATGTCCGGGCAGCAGAGTCTTGTCGTGGCGGGCGGGGTGGAGTCGATGTCGCGGACGGCGCCGCTGAGCGTCGATGGCTTCACGGCGAACAACGCCCACCTCTACGCCCAGTACCCGCTGGTGCCCCAGGGGATCTCGGCCGACCTCATTGCGACGATCGAGGGCTTCTCGCGGGCGGACGTCGACCGGCTTGGCGTCCAGAGCCAGGCGCGGGCCGCGGCGGCGATCGACGATCATCGCTTCGACCGGAGCGTGGTGCCGATTTACAACGACGACGGCACGCTGGCGCTCGACCACGACGAATACCCACGACCGGGGACGACTATGGAGAGCCTCGCCGGGCTGAACCCTGCCTTCGCCAAGATCGGGGCGATGAACCCGCCGAACGACACTCGCAGCTACGACGAGATCTGCAAAGACGTTTATCCGCAGATCGCACAGGTGGAGCACGTCCACCACGCGGGGAACTCGTCGGGCGTGGTCGACGGGGCGAGCGCGCTGCTGCTGGCTTCGCCGGAATACGCGAACGCGCATGGCCTGAAGCCGCGCGGCCGCGTCCGGATGACGGCAACCGCGGGCGCGGAACCGGTGATCATGCTGACCGCCCCGGCCCCGGCGGCGGAGATCTGCCTGAAGAAGGCGGGGATGTCGAAGGGGGACATCGACCTCTTCGAGATCAACGAGGCGTTCGCGGCGGTGGTCCTCAAGTTCCAGCGGGAGTTCGGGATCGACGACTCGCGGCTGAACGTCAACGGCGGCGCGATCGCGTTGGGACACCCCATCGGCGCGACCGGCGGGATGCTCATCCAGACGGCCCTTGACGAGCTGGAGCGGCGCAACCTCTCGACGGCGCTGATCGCGATGTGCACGGGCGGCGGCATGGGGACAGCGACGATCATCGAGCGGATGTAGGACCGTCCCGTCAGGCGCGCCGGCGTCTCTGCAGGCCTTCAAGCAGCAACGGATCGGTCGGTTCGATCTCGTAGCCTTCGGGGAAGGGGGCACGCGGCGGTTCGCCGATGGCTGCGAGCACCCGGGGATGGGCGTAGTAGGCCGGGTAGAGGTACCGGACGAGGCCGAGCATGAGGAACGGGTGACTCTCGGCCGCGGCTTCGACCACCTCCAGCCGGGCGGCAGGCGTGAGGGCCGTGAAGCCGTTCGGGTCGCGGGCGACGGCTGCCTCCTGGACGGCGGAGAGCCCGGCCCGGACGAGGGGCCCGAGCATGGCGTCCACTGCGACCGCGGCAGCGACGATGGACTCGATCCCGAGGGTGCCAGCCCCCGGCATCCGGCCATCGCCACCCGGCGGGATCACGACGTCGAGCACCGCGTCGAGGAAGGCTTCGTCGCTGACGGGGGTCCTGCTGTCGCTCATGGCTGCTCAAACACCGATTCGACGTTCTTCTTGATGCTGTCGGCGACGTAGAGGGCGAGGGCCTGGATGGTCGAGGTTGGGTTCACGCCGCCGGCCGTGACGAAGATGCTGCCGTCGATGATGAAAAGGTTCCGGGCGTCGTGGGCCTGGCCCCGTTCGTTGACCACGGAGGTCTTCGGGTCCGTGCCCATGCGGGCGGTGCCCATGAGGTGCCAGCCGGCCCCGCGCATGAGCGGGTCGACGATCGTGTCGACGGCGCCGGCGGCGGTAAGCGCCTCCTTCGCGCGCTCGACGCCGTGGGCGAGCATCTTGCGGCTGTTTTCGCTCAGGCGGTAGGTGACCTTCGGCGCGGGGATCCCGTGGCTGTCCTTCAGTTCGGGGTCGAGGGTGACGGTATTGGTCTCCTCCGGAAGGTCCTCGGTTATGGCGAGCAGGGTGGCGGTGCGGTCGTAGAGCCGGGCGTAGGCGTCGTGGTGACCTGCGCCCCAGGGAATGCGGCCCTGCATCATCCCGAGAAGGGCCGTCTGCGCCGGCCCAAGGCCGCGGACGGCTTCGAAAGAGTAGCCGCGGACGAAGCCCCGCGAGGGGTCGCTTCCGTAGAACTGGTGACTCCAAATGGAACAGCCGATCGGTCCGCGGCGGCCCTGGAGGGGCTCTTCGAAGATGCCCGTGATCATCGCGTAGGGGTGGTGCATGAGGTTCTTGCCGACCAGGCCGCTGCTGTTCGCGAGACCATTGGGATGCTGTGGGCTCCGGGAGTTGAGGAGCAGCCGCGGGGTGCCGATGCCGTTGCAGGCGACGACCACGACCTCCGCCTTCTGTTCCTGCAGCTGGCCCTCCTCGTCGTAGTAGAGGACGCCATCCGCGGTCCCGTCGGCCCGGACCGTGATTTCGCGCACGCGGCAGCCGGTCCGTACCTGGACGCCCTTGCGTTGGGCGGCGATCCAGTAGGTGATGTCGGTGCTGGCCTTGGCGCCCTGGGCGCAACCGGTAGTGCAGGGGCCGAGGTTGATGCAGCCAGCGCGGCCTTCGTATTCGCGCGAGAGGATGGCGCTGTCGGAGGGCCACCAGTGCCAACCGAGCTTTTCGAAACCGCGGGCGAGCGTGTTCCCCAGGCGGCCAAGCGGCAAGGGCGGCAGCGGCGGCTCGTGGTAGGGGTAGGCGGGGTCGCCAGCGAGCCCGGAGACCCCCATCATCCGGTCGTTGATGGCGAAGAAGGGTTCGAGGGTCTCGTAGTCGATCGGCCAGTCGTCGGCGACGCCGTCCTGGGTCTTCACACGGAAGTCGCCGGGTGTGAAGCGGGGGAAGTGCGCCGCCCAGAGGATGGTGCTGCCGCCGACGGCGTTGAACATGAGGGGCGAGATTGGCGTCTCGGTTTCGTTGACCGGGTAGTCAGCCGGGAGCTGGCGGACGTTGGGGTTGGGTGAGAACTCGCCCATGCCGCGTGCTTCGAAGGCGAGGCCGTTTGTCGGGTAGTCCTTCTGTTTCATCCAGGGACCCTGCTCAAGGCAGAGGACGCTCGTCCCGATGTCGGCGATGCTCCAGGCGAAGGCCGCGCCGGAAGCCCCGGCACCGATGATGAGGACGCCCACGGGTTCGTTCGGCATGGCGTAATCCTACCGCAGAGCGGCCAACTCGGTGCGTGCGAGGCGGTCAGGTCTCGGCATGTGGTACTGTCGCGGCGTGACTGCCGTGCGCGCCGACCACCTCGATGAACTGATCAGCCTCGAACTGCTGGGGAGCGTGGCTGGCCGCCCAGCTGAGTCCGTGGAGTCGCAGCCGCTGAACGCTCCCGGCTATTCGGGGGCGTCCCTCAGCCGGCTGCTCGTCCATCACGGCGACGGAACTCCCACGTCGCTGGTGCTCAAACGCGTCCAACTGGGGGCGAACTGGGTCGCCGACAGGACCGGCGACGCCGTTGGACGGGAGGCTGCCCTGCTGGGGGAGCCGGCGCTGGATGACGTTTGGAGCGTCTTCGCCTCCCCGTATCGTGCCTACGCGCGGGATGGCAGCGAGGTGGCGCTGCTGATGGAGGACCTGACGGACCACCTGTTGCCGGACGTCGACGAGCCGCTCACTATGGAGCAGGAAGACGGCCTGCTTACCGCGCTCGCGAGCCTGCATGCGGTGTTCTGGGAGAGCGCTGTGCTCCAGATCGGCTGGCTGGCGTCGCCGCGCCAGGTCCTTGGAGTCCTCGCGGCGGAAACGTTGCCGGGCAACACCACCGACGGGGAAACGACCGCCGTACCCGGACTGGCGATGCAGGGTTGGGCACGGGCGTTTTCGATGCTCCCGGAAGCGGCAGCGGCGGTCCTGCGCCGGCCGATCGCTTCGACAGTGGCCGAATACAGCGACCTCCCCCGCACGCTCCTCCACGGCGACGCGAAGGTTGCGAACTTCGCTATCATGCCGGGCGGGCGAGTCGCCGCGTTCGATTGGGCTTTGATGGGAGCCGGGCCCTGCGGCATGGACCTCGGCTGGTACCTCGCGATCAACGCCAGCCGGCTGGCGCGGCCAAAGGAGGCTGTGATCGCCCGCTACCGGGAATTGTTGGAGACGGCCCGCGGTGAGCCGCTGGCGCACGGTGTTTGGGAGCGGCTCGAGAGGCTCGCGGTCGTCACGGGGGCGCACATGCTGCTCTGGTCCAAGGCCCCCGCCGGTGATGGCGACGAGAAGACGGCGGCGGAGTGGGAGTGGTGGGTCGAGCGGCTGGCTGCGTTGCGCTGACGCCGGATCGAAGGGCTGGTTCGGGCGACCTGAGCCGGGGCGCCCGCGGCCTCACGGGCCAGCGCGCGCGACGGCAGGTACGATGACGCGCTTCGGGAGGTAAGCCACATGAATGCAGAGGAGGAATGGGGAGGACCCTTCGCCCAGGACAACTTTGTTACCAGGGGAGGGAGAAACGGGCGGAAGCGCCGCACAGGGGTCCGGGAGAGGGATACCCCCAGGGCCCCAAAGTCCGTATCCGATTATGTGCCATCCCGGGGAAGTCGCCCGGAACGAAATGGACGCCGACCCCGGGGGCGGGATCGTCACCACCGGGAGGACTCGGGTGGCCGAGCCCGGCGTGAGGGAGATGGTTCTTAGGCTCCCAAGGACCTCGACTTCGAAGGTGCCGCCGGGGTGACCGACCGAGCTGGTTATCACCCCCACGATAAGGCCACGGGGCAAGTCGGGAGAGTAGTAGACGGCCTCCACACAGAGCAGGTACCGGTCTGGGCCGGCGGGCACTGGGGGCCCTTTGGTGCCTCGTAGGCAGGTGGCCTGCCCGGTGGGGTCGTCGACAAGTGATTGCCTGGTAACCCACCAATTCACCGGCGTCGAGATATTGGCCACGCCCACCGAGGAGGCCGGAACGAGCACTTCGATGACACTCGACGATGACTGGTCTTTCTGGAGGCGAACGGTGATCTGCTGGCCCGTGCTCAAGGTGACCCCGAAGTCGGCGACGGGGTGGATTGGGGTGAGAGTGGTAACTCCAAGCCGGAGGATACGTGACCCTGTGGACGATGCGTAGCCGTTCTTGATGCACACCAGGTACGGAGTTGATCCGGCCGGGATGATGTTTGCGGCCCCGTAGGAGAGACCATCGCCGCACACCGCGACGCCGGACGGATCTGGCACGAGCGCGTATCCCTGGTTGCTCCAGCCCGCGGGCCATGTGGACTCTGCAATCCCGACTGTCACCGTGGGCATCGTCTTGACGAGCGGGTTACTACGGCTGGCGCCTGGCGCCAGCTGAAGACTGAAACTGCCGACGCCGGAACCTATGGAGCCGCCAAACGTCCCCCCGGGATGGTCGGGAGAGGCTGCAACCTTGACGACCTTGAGTTGGCGGGTTTCCGGAGCGGGTGCAGAGTCAGCGTGGCGGGGGGCGACCGAGACGATGCCCTCCAAGCACAGGACAGCGAGCAAGAGAACAACGACTCGGCACCAGCCCATGCCGTCACGATATCCCCAGGATGGCAGATGTCAGCGGGCGGATAGGCCCGCGCTGCCGGGCCTATCGACCCGAAACTTAGCGGTCGGGGGTGGGGAAGAGGCCGACGAGGTTTTCTTCTTCCGTGGGGAGGCTGCGCTTGATCACTTCGAGGTGGTCGAGGGCGACGCCCGCGCCAATAGCGACGCATTCGAGGGGGTTGTCGGCCACGTAGCAGGGGACGCCGGTCTCCTGGGTGAGGAGTTCGTCCATGTGGCGGAGGAGGGCGCCGCCGCCGGTGAGGACGATGCCGCGGTCGATGACGTCAGCGGCGAGTTCGGGCGGGGTCTTTTCGAGGACGGCGCGGACGGTCTGGACGATGGTGCCGAGGCAGTCCTGGATGGCCTGGGCGACTTCGAGGCTGTTCAGGGTGATGGTCTTGGGGAGGCCGCTCAACTGGTCACGGCCGCGGACCTGGGTGCTCAGGCCCTCGTCGATGGGGATGGCGCTACCGACGGCGATCTTGACCTCTTCGGCCGTCTTTTCGCCGATGATGAGGTTGTGGCGGCGGCGGACGTAGGCCATCACGGCCTCGTCGATGCGGTCGCCGGCCATGCGGACGGATTCGCTGACGACGATGCCGTAGAGCGAGATGACGGCGGCTTCGGTGCGTCCGCCGCCGATGTTGACGACCATGTTGCCGCGGGCGGTACCGATCGGGATGCGGGCGCCGATAGCGGCAGCGAGCGGCTCGGGGACGAGGTGCGCGGGCTTGCGGGCGCCGGCCTGCTCGGCGGCGTCACGGACGGCGCGCTGTTCGACGCTGGTCACGCCGGCGGGGACGGTCACCATCACCTCCGGGCGGATGAGGTTGAAGCGCCCGGTGATGATGCCGATGAAGTAGCGGAGCATCGCCTCGGTGGTCAGGTAGTCGGCGATGACGCCGTCGCGCATGGGGCGAATCACGCTGATCGAACCGGGTGTGCGGCCCTGCATGGCGCGGGCTTCGTTCCCGACGGCGACGATGGCGTTGTCGCGGTTGTGGCGGGCGACGACGGAGGGCTCGTTGACGACGATGCCCTGGCCCTTCACGTAGACGAGGATGTTCGCCGTGCCGAGGTCGATCCCGGCCTTCTTGGAGGTGAGGAATTCCATGGCCATCAGGCGCGCTCAATCTGGACGCCGAGCGCCCGAAGCTTGTCGTCGAGGTGTTCGTAGCCGCGGTCGAGGTGGTAGACCTCGTCGATGACGGTCTGGCCCTGTGCGACAAGGGCGGCGAGGAGGACGGCGGCGCCGGCGCGGACATCGAGGGCGCGGACGTGGGCGCCGTGGAGCTGGGTGGGGCCGCTGACGATGGCGGAGGAGCCGGTGCTGACGATTTCGGCGCCCATCTTGCGGAGTTCGCCGACGTAGAGCATGCGGTTGTCGAAGACGCGCTCGTGGATGATGGAGACGCCGGTGGCCTGGGTGAGGAGAGCGGCCATTGGGGCGTGGAGGTCGGTCGCGAGACCCGGGTAGGGGAGGGCCTGAAAGCTGGTCGCGTGGATGGCGCCGTGGCGGGCGACGCGGAGGCCGCCTTCGCACGCTTCGATCGTGGCGCCGGTGGCCCTGAGCTTGGCGAGAAGGGCGTCCATGACTGCAACGGGGGCGGCCTGGAGTTCGAGGTCACCACCGGTCATGACGGCGGCGATGGCGAAGGTGCCGGCCTCTATGCGGTCGGGCATGACGGCGATCTCGGCGCCGTGGAGTTCGGGCACACCTTCGATTTCGAGCATCTGGCTGCCGATGCCGGAGATGCGGGCGCCCATCGCGTTCAGGAGGTGACAGAGTTCCTGGACCTCGGGCTCGGTGGCGGCATTGACGATGGTGCTGTGCCCCCGGGCGAGGGTGGCGGCCATCATCACGTTCTGGGTGCCGGAAACGGAGGGGTAGTCCATGAAGACGCGGGCGCCGTGGAGACTTCCGGGGCCGCCCGGGGCTTCGGCGACGAAGCGCTCACCCTGGCGGCTGACCTTCGCGCCCATGGCCTGGAACCCGCCGAGGTGGACGTCGATGGGGCGCTGGCCGATGACATCGCCGCCCGGGGGCGAGGATGAGGCGAAGCCGTGACGGGTGAGCAGGGGGCCCATGATCTGGAATGAGGCCCGGTTTTCGGTGATGAGCTCGGTTGGGGCGTCGAAAACGTTGACGCCGCGGGCGTTGAGCCGGAGGCGGCCGTTGGGGCTGCGTTCGATGGAGGCGCCGATGCTGGTGAGGAGCTCGCCGAGGGTGTCGACGTCACTGATCGCGGGGACGTTGGTGAGGACGACGTCTTCGCCGGTGAGGAGGGAGGCGCACATCTGGGCGAGGGCGGCGTTCTTGGCGCCGGAGATGCGGACGGCGCCGCGCAGAACCGTACCGCCCTGGACAACGTACCTTGGGCCACGCGCGCGCTGAGTGGTCATTCGCAGTTGAGGATAGGCCCCGTCGATTCGTTGGGGCAAACCCTCACCCCCCGGCCCCCTCATCCCGCTTCGCGGGAGAGGGGGAGTGCGGTGCGGTCCTAGCGTGGGCCGGGCGACGGGTAGCCGAGGCGGCGCTTGCGGCCGGCGACCTTGAGCCGGATGGATGAGCGCTGGAGGGCCGCGAGGGCGCGGGCGAGGTCGATGTCGCCGCCGTGGCCTTCGCGGGCGGCGCGGACGCGGCCCTCGGCACGGGCGCGCGCCTCCTCGGCCCGGGCGATGTCGATCTCCTCGGCGGCTTCGGCGGCGTCGGCGAGGATGGTGACGCGGTCGTTGCGGACTTCCATGAAGCCGCCGGTGATGACGAAGCTCTCCTCGTCGTTGCCGCGGCGGAAGACAAGTTCCCCGGGGGCGAGGGTCGTCATCAGCGGGGCGTGACGGGGAAGAATGCCAAGCTGGCCTTCTGTCCCCGGCACGATGAGCATGTCGACGCCAGACTCGGTCCGGACGACGCGCTCGGCAGTGACGATTTCGACGGTGAGTGGCACGGCTTAGACCTCGGCCAGCTTCCGGCCAGCTTCGACCGCCATGTCGATGTTGCCGGTCATGTAGAAGGCCTGCTCGGGGAGGCCGTCGTGGACGCCTTCGAGGATCTCCTTGAAGCCGCGGATGGTTTCCCGGATCGAGACGTACTGGCCCTTGGAGCCCGTGAACTGTTCGGCCACGAACATCGGCTGGGTCAGGAAGCGCTGGATCTTACGGGCACGGGCAACGGTGAGCTTGTCCTCGTCGGAGAGCTCGTCGATGCCGAGGATGGCGATGATGTCCTGGAGGTCCTTGTAGCGCTGGAGCACGGTCTGGACGCCGCGAGCGACGTCGTAGTGCTCCTGACCGACGATGCGAGGGTCGAGGGCGCGGGAGAAGGACGTGAGGGGGTCCATGGCCGGGAAGAGGGCCTGGGCCGCGAGCGCGCGTTCGAGGGCGACGACGGCGTCGAGGTGGCCGAAGGTGGTGGCCACGCCGGGGTCGGTGTAGTCGTCCGCCGGCACGTAGATGGCCTGGAACGAGGTGATCGAGCCCTTGCGGGTGGAGGTAATGCGCTCTTCGAGGTCGCCCATTTCCGTGGCGAGGGTGGGCTGGTAGCCGACGGCGGAAGGCATGCGGCCGAGGAGCGCCGAGACCTCCATGCCGGCGAGGGTGTAGCGATAGATGTTGTCGACGAAGAAGAGGACGTCGCGGCCTTCCTCGTCGCGGAAGTATTCGGCCATGGTGAGTCCGCTGAGGGCGACGCGGAGGCGGACGCCGGGCGGTTCGTTCATCTGGCCGAAGACCATGGCCATCTTGGGGAGCACGCCGGACTCCCGCATTTCGTGCCAGAGGTCGTTGCCTTCGCGGGAGCGTTCGCCAACGCCGGCGAAGACGGAGTAGCCGCCGTGTTCGCGGGCGATGTTGGAGATGAGTTCCTGGATGACGACGGTCTTGCCGACGCCGGCGCCGCCATAGAGGCCAACCTTACCGCCGCGGACGAGGGGGGCGATCAGGTCGATGACCTTGATGCCGGTTTCGAGCACGGAGGGGGCGGTTTCGAGTTCTTCGAACGTCGGCGGGTCGCGGTGAATCTCCCAGCGGGGGGAGTCGGCGGCGGGCGCCGGGAGGTTGTCGATCGGGTCGCCGAGGACGTTGAACATGCGGCCGAGCGAGTTTTCGCCGACGGGGACGGCGATTGCCTTGCCGAGGTTGACGGCGCGGGCGTCGCGGCGAAGGCCGTCGGTCGTGTCCATCGCGAGGCAGCGCACCCAGTTGTTGCCGAGGTGCTGCTGCACTTCGGTCACCAGAAAGGTGCCGTCGGGGCGCTCGACGTTGACCGCGGAGTTGATCGCAGGGAGCTGCTCAGGGGGGAACTCGACGTCGAGCACCGTCCCGATAATCTGGACCACCCGTCCGTCGGCTGTGGCTGTGGCTGTGGCCATGGCAAAGACCTCCCGTCTCGGCGTTTAGTTCTTGGCGCCGAAGCCCTGAAGGCGTTCGGCCATATCCGGGCCTGCGCCCGGGCTTGTTCGACGTTCGTATGCGAGCCCTTCGGCAAGCGTGTATTGCTGTCCTTCGTTCACCAGCCGCTTGTCGGCGCGCAGGGTGTGCCAGGAGTTGGCCACCATTTCCGCGGCGAGCGCGGTGGTGGCGGTGGCGAGATCGGCGTCGGCAACGCAGCGGTTGGCGAGGCCGATGGCGGTCGCCTCGGGGCCGGCGACGGGCCGCCCGCTGAACATCATCTCCTTGGCCTTGAGGGGACCAATGCGGCGAGGGAGGCGCTGGCTCATGCCCCAGGTGGGGGTCATCGACCACTTGCCGTGGGTGTCGGCGAAGCGGGCGGATTCGGCGCAGATGAGCAGGTCGCAGGCGAGGGCGAGCTCGAGGGCGCCTGTGTAGCAGTGGCCGTGGACGGAGGCGATGACCGGCTGGGGGAGGGCTTCGATGGCGTCGAGGGTCTCTGCCTGGAAGGTGGGCGAGGGTGCGCGTTCGCCGGCCTGGATGGCGCGGATGTCGTTGCCGGCGGAAAAGGAGCGCCCGGCCCCCTGGAGGATGACGCAGCCGACGCTCTCCGTGGCGGCGGCGATGGCATCGAGGTGGGCGCGGAGCTCAACGAAGAGCGCCGGGCTGAGGGCGTTGAGCGCCTCGGGGCGGTTGAGGGTGAGGGTGGCGACGCCGCCGTTCTCTTCGCGAAGCACGAGACCGGTCATACGGGAACCCCCAGGATGTGTTCGAGGTCGACGTGGAGGAGAGACTCCAGCACGCGATGGGGGTCCGGGAGGGGCAGGTCGCGGGTGAACTCCGTGAGGACGGCCCAGCACTCCATCCCGGCGTTGCGGGCGGACTGGATGCCGGCGGGCGCGTCTTCGATGGCGAGGCACTTCGTCGCGTCGACGCCGAGGCGGCTGGCGGCGAGGAGGTAGATCGCGGGGTCGGGCTTGCCTTCGCTCACGTCGCTGCCGGTGACGGTGACATCGAAGGCGTCGTGGAGGCCGAGGCGGTCGAGGCAGGCTTCGACCCAGGGCTGGATGCTCGACGAGGCGACGGCGCGAGGGATGCCGGCGTCGGCGAGGGCGCGGACGAATTCGACGGCGCCGGGGAGGGGCCTGCTGTGCGTGCGGTACTGGTCGAGGATGAGGCCGCGGTAGCGGTCGCTGTAGTAGTCCTTCGGGCGGCCGAGGCCGAGGTCGCGGATCATCTCGCTCCAGCCGGACTTCGTGCCCATGTAGGGCTTGTAGTCTTCGAGAGAGATGGATCGGCCCTCTTCGCCGAGGAGCTGGTTCACGGCGCGGAAATGCAGCGGCTCGCCGTCCACGAGGACGCCGTCCATGTCGAAGATGACCGCTGCGAACCTTGCCAGCCTATTCCTCCAGTGCCGCGGCCCCGCCGACGATGTCGAGCAGCTCGGTGGTGATCTGCTCCTGGCGCGCCTTGTTGTAGGTGAGGGTGAGGTCGCGCTGGATTTCGAGGGCGTTGTCGGTGGCGTTCTTCATGGCGACCATGCGGGCGGACTGTTCGCTCGCGGCCGATTCGAGGACCGCGGAGTAGATCTGCATCTCAATGTAGCGCGGCAGCAGGCGTTCGAGGACCTGGTCCGGCGAGGGTTCGAAGATGTAGCCGGCGCGGAACTCTTCGGCCTGCTCCAGCGAATCCATGCGCGGGGGAGCGATCGGCAGGATCTGGCGGACGGTGGGGCGCTGGTTCGCGGTCGAAACGAACTCGGCGTAGCTCAGGTAGACGCGGTCGATCGTGCCGGCCAGGTAGTCCTGCATGATGACGC
Organism: Chloroflexota bacterium; assembly: GCA_016234445.1. Lineage (GTDB taxonomy): Bacteria > Chloroflexota > Dehalococcoidia > Tepidiformales > Tepidiformaceae. The sequence goes on from JACRBT010000001.1 coordinate 167,433, forward strand.
GGGAAATGGCGCTGGTCTCGGCCTGGGTTGGGTAGTCGCCCATCTCCGTGAACTCGGCGGTGACCTGGGCGCGGGCGCGGACGAAGAAGTCGCGGCCCTTCTTGCCGACTGCGACGACGGCGGCGGGTTCTTCGGCGGTGGCGACGAAGGTGCCGGCGCTGCGGTTGAGGTTGGAATTGAGGCCGCCGCAGAGGCCGCGGTTGGGGGTGATGTGGAGGAGGCCGATGTTCTTGACGGGGCGCGATTCGAGGAGCGGGTGGCGGGCTTCGTCTTCGCCGCCGGCGTTAGTGGCCAGGCCCGCGAGCACGAGTTGGAGCTTCTCCGCGTAGGGGCGCGACTGGAGGGCACGGTCCTGGGCGCGGCGCATCTTGGAGGCAGCCACGAGTTGCAGGGCGTTCGTGATCTTCGTCGTGCTCTTGACGCTGGTGATGCGGCGCTTGAGTTCGCGAATCGTCGCCATCGGCAGGTTTCCCGTTTGGTGGGGGCGGAGGATTTCCCCCGCCCGGCGTCATGGATTCCCGGCGTGCCGGGCGAGGGTTGGCCTAGAAGGGCACGGTCTGCTTGAAGGAGGCGATCGCCTTCTTCAGGGCTTCGGAGACGTCAGGGGACATCTCGCGCTTGGTGCGGATGAGTTCTTTGAGTTCGGGGTGGTTGCTGGCGAGGAACTTGCGGAACTCGACTTCGAAGGACTGGACCTTGTTGACGGGGACGTCGTCGAGGAAGCCTTCGTTGAGGGCGTAGATGATGCCCACTTCGTCCGCGAGGTCGCGGGGCGCGAACTGGGGCTGTTTGAGGACTTCGGTCACGCGGAGGCCGCGGTCGATCTGGCGCCGGGTCGTGGCGTCGAGGTCGCTGGTGCCGAACTGGGCGAAGGCCTGGAGCGCGGCGAACTGGGCGTGGTCGAGCTTCAGCGAACCGGAGACGGACTTCATGACTTTCGTCTGGGCCGAGGAACCGACGCGGCTCACCGAGATACCCACGTTCATCGCGGGCCGGATGCCGGCGTTGAAGAGGTCGGATTCGAGGAAGATCTGGCCGTCGGTGATGGAGATGACGTTCGTCGGGATGTAGGCGGAGACGTCGTTCGCCTGGGTTTCGATGATCGGCAGGGCGGTCAGGGAGCCGCCGGCTTCCAGCTTCGCCGCCCGTTCGAGGAGGCGGCTGTGGAGGTAGAAGACGTCGCCGGGGTAAGCCTCGCGGCCTGGCGGGCGGCGGAGGAGGAGCGAGATCTGGCGGTAGGCCCAGGCGTGCTTGCTCAGGTCGTCATAGACGATGAGGGCGTCGCGGCCGCTTTCCATGATCTCTTCGCCCATGGCGCAACCGGAGTACGGGGCAAGGTACTGGAGGGCGGCGGAGTCCGAGGCGTTGGCGGCGACGACGATGGTGTGCTCCATCGCGCCGTACTCTTCGAGGAGACCGACGACCTGGGCCACCTTGCCGGCCTTCTGGCCGATGGCGACGTAGATGCAGACGAGGTCGCCGCCCTTCTGGTTGATGATGGTGTCGAGGGCGATGGTGCTCTTGCCGGTCGAGCGGTCACCGATGATGAGTTCGCGCTGGCCGCGGCCGATGGGGATCATGGAGTCGATCGCCTTGATCCCGGTCTGGACAGGGGTGTTCACGCTCTTGCGAAGGGTGACGCCGGGGGCGATGCGCTCGACGGGGCGGGTGCGGCCGGAGTTGATGGGGCCCTTGCCGTCGATGGGGTTGCCGAGGGGGTCAACGACGCGGCCGATGAGAGCGTCGCCAACGGGGACTTCGATGATGCGGCCGGTGGCGCGCACCTCGTCGCCTTCCTTGATGTCCTCGTATTCGCCGAGCACCACGGCGCTGACGGATTCTTCTTCAAGGTTCATGGCGATGCCCATGGACCCGTTGGAGAATTCGAGCAGTTCCGAGTACATGGCGCCCGAGAGGCCGTGCACCCGCGCCACGCCATCGCCGGCCTCGATCACGGTGCCGACGTCGGTGGAGACGACGCTGGTGCCAAAGCCTTCGATCTGCTCGCGCAGGATAGACGCGATTTCGTCGGCGCGTACTGCCATTGCGACCCTTCCTTACTTCTCGTTACAAAGTTGCCGGGCGGCTCAGCGCGCGCCCTGGAGTTCTCGCCGGAGCAGCCGAAGCCGCGTCCGGACGCTGCCGTCGACCAGTTTGTCGCCCACCCTGACGACGACGCCACCGATGAGGGCGGGATCGACCGAGGCGGTGGCGCGGACCTGCTTGCCCAACGACTGGCTCAGCCGTTGTTCGATGGCGGCCAGCTGCCCGGCGTTGAGGTCCACGGCGGCGGTGACCCGGGCGTGGGCGATGCCTTCGTGGGCGTCGGCCATGCCGTTGAACGACCGCGCGACGTCGGCCGCTGCCAGTGACCGGCCGCGCTGGACGAGCAGCTTCGCCAGGTTACGGGCGAGGGGCTGGACGTCCAGGGTGCGATCGACCATCGCCAGGCGGCGGTCGAGGGGGATGCGGCTATCGGCCAGCACCGGCGCAGCCTGAGAGGAGGTCAGGACCTGGGCAATGTCTGCCAGGTCCGACCGCCAGGCGGCGATGGAGCCGGCTTCAACGGCGATGGCGAACACCGCCTGGGCATAGCGGTTCGGTGCATCCCCTGCCATCGGTCAGCTCCCGCCAAACGACGATTCGGCAAGCGTCTCGTCGATGATGCGCTGGTGACCCTGGCGGTCGAGCGACTGGCCAATGACCTTTTCGGCGGCGCGGACGGTGATGTCCGCGAACTCCCCCCGGAGGTCGGCGATGGCGCGGTCGCGTTCGAGCTGGATCTCGGCGCGGGCACGTTCGGTGGCGGCTTCGCGGTCGCGTGCTGCCTGCTCACGGGCCTCCGCCTGGATGCGCGCGGCGATCCCCTGGGCGTTGGCGACGAGCTCCTGGCCTTCCTTGCGGGCGGTATCCAGTTGTCCCTGGATGTTGGCCTGCGCGGCGGCGGCTTCGGCTCGTGCGGTCTCAGCCGCGCCGAGGCCCTCGGAGATCTTTGCCTTACGCTCGTCCAGCATCTTGAGGATGGGCTTGTAGAGCGTGAGGCGGAGGATCACCAGCAGGACCACGAAGTTCGCGATCTGAGCGATGAGCTGGGGCAGGTTGAGACCGAGGGCTTCTACTGCCTGGCCCATACGGGCACCTCGTTCCTTTGAACTAGATGACGAACGCGATGATGAGCGCCGAAAGGAGCGCGTAGATGCCGATGGCCTCGGCGAAGGCGACGCCAAGGATCATGTTCGTCTGGATGGCGGCACGGGCTTCGGGGTTGCGCCCGAGAGCTTCCATGGCCTTGCCGACGAGCATGCCGATGGCGAGGGCCGGGCCGATGCCGCCGACGCCCATGGCGATACCGGCGCCGAGGGCCTTTGCGCCATCCGCGTCGATCGCGAGCAAGAACGGCAGAATTGCAAGAACGTCCATGACCTGTTTCCTCCGGTGCGCCCCTGTCCCTGGCGCGGTTTTGGGTGTGACTGTGAACAGGCCCCGCTAGTGGGCCTGAGCAGCTCCTGGGTGATAGTGGGCGTCGGCGGCGGCGTCCTCGTCGTGGTGGTCGTCGCCGTGGTGGTCTTCCTCACCGTGGTGCTCGACCGCCATAGTGGCGAAGACGAGCGTGAGCAGGGCGAAGACGGATGCCTGGATGAAGCCGACGAACAGTTCGAGCCCGTAGATGATGTCCACGAACAGGAACGGCATGAGGAATGTGAGCATCAGGATGAGGACTTCGCCGGCGAAGATGTTGCCGAAGAGACGGAAGGCGAAGCTGATGATGCGGATGAACTCCGAGAGCAACTCAAGGATGCCGACGAAGGAGTTGATGCCGTTGAGGTTGAAGAACTTCTTGAGGTAGCCGAAGCCGAGGGCCTGGAAGCCCCAGAACTCGATCATGAAGAAGGCGATGATGCCAAGGGCGAGGGTGTTGTTGATGTCGCTGTAGACGCCGCGGAAGAAGGGGATGACGAGGGCCATCTTCTGGCTGTCCTCGAAGTCAACGCCGGCGATGGTGGCGTGGAGGGCGGGGCTTTCGAGGCCGTGGCCTTCCTGAGCGTGTTCGTCGTGGCCCTCGGCCATCATCAGGAGCGGCGCGCCTGTCCCGTCGAGGGTCGCGGCGGCGGCGGCAACCTGCTCGGCGGTCGGGTGATGCAGGGCCTCGTCGTCGATTTCGAAGCCGGCGAATTCCTTCGCGAGGAAGACGATGTAGCGGTCGAGGGCCTGGCCGGGGGTTTCGCCCACCTCGACCTCGAAGTCGACGGCTTTGGCGCCGGACTTCGCCACGACCATGCCGCCGGCGTCGTCCATCTTCCAGCCGGCGAACTTGTGCTTCTCTTCGTAGGTGCCGTCAGCCGCGAGGGTGAGCTTTTCGGGTTCGGGGGAGGCGAGTTCGTGGAAGATCTCGTGGCCGACGTCCTCGGTCTTCCCGATCGCGTTGAAGAACGGCATGAGGCCGAACCAGTTGGAGACGATGACGAAGAGGAAGATGGTGGCAACGACGGCGAAGAACTTGCGGGCGTTCTTCTCGCCGGCGATTTCTTCCATCTGGGCGAGGAGGAAGCCGATGATGGCTTCGAAGAAGTTCTGGATGCCCGAGGGCATGAGCTTCATGGAGCGGGTGGCGACGAAGCTGAAGACGATGAGCATGGCCATGACGATCCACGCCGTGAGCATCGTGTTGGTGATGTTGAGGGGGCCGAGCTTCGTGAGGACTTCGGCGGGGACGACGATTTCGGGCTGGGGGCCCTGGGCGAAAAGCAGGCCAACCGCGAGCCAACCGCCGAGGGCGGCAATCGCAACGACGATGTAGACGAGCTTCACTTCAGCGCTTCTCCGAGGTCCCGCTTCCGTATCGTTGCAGGAACGGCATCAACATCCGGAGGCCGCCGATGAAGGCCACGGCGAGCCCGAGGAAGATGCCGGCCAGCGTGAACAAAGGATCCAGACCGGTAACCGAGTCAACCCAGAGGCCGACCAGCACGCCCACAAGGATGCAGGTGGCGAAATACCACCCGATGCCCAGCAGGTAGGCCGTTGGTGCGACCCAGCTGCCCACGGCACACCCTCCGGGCGCCCGGATTCCAGACCTCGCGCATCATAGGCCGATTGTGAAGCAAAGCGCAAGCGAAAACAGGGGCTTGCGGGCTACTTCTTCGGCTTGTCGAAGTCGCTGAGGTCGAGGCCTTCGATGAAGTCCTTGAAGGCCCCGAGGCGTTCCAATTCGGCCGGGTCGGCCGGCTTCCGGCGGTCGCCCTCGCCACCTTCGCCCCCCTCCGACTCTTCGTCGAGGAGGACGCCGGCGCGGTCGAGGACGGCCTCTTCGGCGTAGATGGGGGCTTCGACGCGGACGGCGAGAGCGATGGCGTCGGAGGGGCGGGAGTCGACTTCCATGGTCTCGCCGCGGACGTCGAGGATGATGCGGGCGAAGAAGGTGTCGTTGCTGACGTCGGTGACGACGATGTAGGCGACGCGTCCGCCGAGCTGTTCGATCATGTTACGGAGAAGGTCGTGGGTGAGGGGCCGGGCGACGGCGACATCCTGGAGGCGGACGGCGATGGCGTCGGCCTCGGCGGGGCCGATGAAGATGGGCAGGTAGCGGTCGGAATCCTTCTCGCGAAGGATGAGCACTCGCTGATAGTTCATCAGGCTCAGGCGGATGCTTTCGATGCTCATCTCTTTCACGCCATCACCACCCTCAGGGGCACGACAGGTGCCCGAGGTCGATGTTACGAGCGGCTGGATCGGGGAGTCAACGCCACGTCCCGCCAATGACGGGCGGCCCGGGAGCGGCGGTCTTCGGCTGGCGGACGTTGGCCACGGCGACGACGGCCGTGGCGCCGGCGACGAGCGCCAGGACCGGGGTGACGCCCACCAGGTCACTCAGCCCGCCCGCGACGAGGACGGGCAGCGACGCCGCGAGCGCGGCCATCGCGCCCTGGGTCGCGAGGACCCTTCCCTGGAGCTGGAGGGGCACGCGGTCGTTGAGGACGGTCTGGGCGGCGACGCTGACGATGGCGTAAGCGAACCCCAGCGGGAAGACAACCATCATCGCGATCACGCCACCGCCGTCGAAGTCACCGAGCGAGACGTCGTTGAGCCATTCGAAGGGGCCGTAGCCGGCGAGGAATTCGGATTCCGGGTTGACGAAGGCGAGGGCAGCGAGGAGGAAGACGAAGGCCGCGAACCCGGCGCTGCTGAGTGCCCCGTGGGGGACGCGGTGGGCGAGGAACCCGGCCACCCGCAGGCCGAGCGCCATCCCTGCCGCGCCCGGGATGAGCACCGCCGCCCCGACTTCTATGGGCAGGCCGAGGGTGTCGGTGATGTAGGTGGGGAGAAGGCTGCCGAGGATGATGACGGTGGTGGCGATGAGGGTCAGTTCGACCGCGGCGTGCATGACGGCGGGGTCGGAGCGCATCTGGCGCCAGCCGGCCTGCCACCAGGGCGCCTCCACCCTGCCGCCGATCTCGAGGCGTTCGGGGGAAGTCACCCGGCCGATGGCGGCGCCGTAGCCCGCGGCGAGGACGTAGAGGCCGCCACAGATGGCGAAGAGGATTCGAGGGGTGTCGAAGACGCGGAGGGCGAGCGGCGTCAGCGCCCCGAACCCGGCCAGCTGTGCGGCGATGGTGACGGCGTGGCCGATGGCGTTTGCGCGGGCGAGTTCGTGGCGCCGGACGACGCCGGGAAGGATGGCGCCTTCGGCCGATCCGGCGAACTGCGAGGAGACGGAGAGGCCCACGGCGATGAGGTAGTAGGCGGCGACACCCCCGCCCTTCCAGGCGACATAGCCACAGATGGCCGCCCGGGCAAGGTCGCCGGCCACCACGAGGATGCGCTTGGGGAGGTGGTCAGCGGCGACGCCGGCGGCGATCCCGGCGACGGTCGAGGGCACGACGAGGGCGAGGACAAGCAGGCTGCTGAGGAAGGCCTTGCCGGTTTCGTCGACGATGAGGAGGACGAGGCCAAAGTTGATAGCGTTCTGGGCGAGGCGGGAGCAGAAGCGGGAGAAGCTGAGCATCCGGAAGGGGCGCTGCTGGAGGAGCGGCGGCCGCCGTTCGGGGTCAGGCATCGGGCGTGGGGACGCGGGCTTTCGCCCTGGCTTCGAACCGGCGGCGTTCGACCATGACGCGGTGGTGGCAGGTGAGGCATTCGATACCGATGTCGGCGCCGGTGCGGTAGACCCGGAACTCCCAGCCGCCGCAGGGGTGCTTCCGCCGCATCCGGTAGACCTCGCCGACCGCGACTTCGAGCATCAGGCAGGCACGGCCGCGGCCAGTTCGTCGCGGAGGGATCGGGCGGCGGCGGCGGCGGCCTCGGCGAAGTCGGGGCCGTCGGAGGCGTAGTAGATGGAGCGCGAGGCGTTGACGACGATCCTCCCGGGCGTGGCGCCGGCGGCGGCGATGACTTCCGCGGGCTGGCCGCCCTGGGCGCCGACGCCGGGGACGAGGAGGGAGGCTGTGGGAGCGAGTTCGCGGACGCGGCGCAGTTCGGCCGGGGCGGTGGCGCCGACGACGAGGCCGACGTTGGGGGACCAGGCCGTCGCGGTGAGGGCGACCTCTTCGAAGAGCATCCGGCCGCTGGCCATGCGCTGTTCCTGGAACTCGCGCGAGCTGGGGTTCGAGGTGCGGCAGAGGACGTAGACGCCGCGGCCTTCGTAGGCGAGGAAGGGTTCGACCGCGTCGAGGCCCTGGTAGCCGTTCACCGTGACGGCGTCGAATCCCCAGGCTTCGAAGGCGGCGCGAGCGTAGGCGGTGGCGGTGTTCCCCATGTCGCCGCGCTTTATGTCGCCGATGACCGGGATGCCGGCCGGGACCGCGTCGAGGGTTGCCTCAAGCTGGCGGAGACCTTCGACGCCGTGCTGTTCGTAGAAGGCGATATTCGGCTTGTAGCAGGCGGCGTAGGGCGCGGTCGCTTCGATGATGGCGCGGTTGTAGGCGGCGATCTCCGTGACGCGATGGCGGCTGAAGTCAGGGTCGAGGCCGACACAGACGAGGGTGCCGAGATCGCGGCTGCGGGCGGCGAGGCGTTCGAAGTAGTTCATGCGTTCGTTGCAGCCTTCCTGTGGGGAAACCCGAGTTGCTCCATGACGCCGTGGAAGGCGTCGCGGTCGCCGGTGACGATGAGGTCGAGCACGCCTTCCTGGCCCGGCGGGGCGTCGAGGCCGGCCTCCTTAAGGACCGACACGGCGCGGCGCGCGACGGCTTCGCTGGTGTCGACGATCGCCAGGCCGGGGAACTCGGCGGCGATGTCGGACTGGAGGAAGTGGTAGTGGGTGCAGCCGAGGACAACGGTATCGACGCCGGCCTGGACACTCGAAGCCAGCGCCTCCCGGACGGCGGCGCGGGCAAGGGGCGTGCCCGACTGGCCACGCTCGACCAGCTCGGCGAGGCCATGCCCGGGGATGTTCGTGATCCGGGTGCCGCGGCCGAACTCTTCGACGACACGGTTGTAGAGGGCGCCGTCGAAAGTCCCGTCGGTCGCAAGGATGGCGACCTTGCCGCTGGCCGAGGCGCCGGCCGCGGGCTTGAGGCCGGGGACCATCCCCACGAAGGGCACGGGAAACGCTTCGCGGAGGTCGGTGATGGCGGCGGCAGAGGCGGTGTTGCAGGCGACGATGATCAGCTTGACATCGGCTTCGAGCAGCCGGTGGACGATGGCGAAGGCGCGCTTGCGGATCTCGGCCGCCGGGCGCGGGCCGTAGGGGAAATAGGCCGTGTCGGCGAAGTAGATGACGCGCTCATTCGGCGCCAGCTGGCGGAAGGCGCGGAGAACGCTGAGGCCGCCGGCTCCGGAATCGAAGATGCCTACAGGGCGCGGGTCCACGGCCTGAGGATAGCACGGAGGTGCCCTGAACCTGGCGATCGGCGATGCTTTGGCCATGGCAAAGACGCTCGACCTGGCACTCCTCCCGGCGGAAGCGGCGGCGATGGAGGCCGGCTGCTACATCGTCGTCGACCTGCTGCGGGCGACGACCACGATCGCGACGCTGTTCGCACGGGGGCTGACGGACCTGGTGGTGGCGGGCGACATCGAACTGGCGCGGGAAGTGGGCGCGCGGGATGGCCGGGTGCTCTTTGGGGAAGTTGGGGGCCTGCGCCCGGAGGGGTTCGACCACGGGAATTCGCCGGTGGAAGCGGCTGCGGCGGACGTGGCCGGGCGCGGCGGCGTGCTGTTTACGACGAACGGAACGCTGGCGCTTTGCGGGCTGGCGGGCCGGGGCGACGTCTACACGGGCGCCATCGCGAACGTCTCGGCGGCGGCGGCGTGTGTGGGGAACTACGACCGCACGGTGATCGTCTGTGCGGGGACCGAGGGCGGCAGGCGGTTCGCGCTGGAGGACCTGGCCGGGGCGGGCATCATCATCCGCAAGGCCGTCCGTGCCTGGCCGGGACTGGAACTGGGCGACGCGGCCGGGCTCGCGATCGACGCCTGGGGATACGACGACTGGCTCTCTCCCGGGCTTCCGCAACAGCCGGGAAAGAGCACCCGCCTCGTCAGCACGTCCCAGCACGGGCGGCTGTTGACGGCACTGGGGTTCGGCGACGACCTCCATTTCGCCATGCGCGAGGACACGTCGGCGGCGCTGCCGATGGTGACGAAGCACGGCGACGGCTGGGCACTGCTCGAGAACAGGCCGGTCAGCGGCTCCCGGTAGCGGACTGCCAGCGGCGGCGGAGGTCGGCGAGGGTTGCGGCGTCGGGCTCGCGGCCGGCGTACCGGGCCTGTTCGAAGGCGGCGGTGATGTCGTCGGTGACGCTGGTCTCGAAGGCGGTGTGGAGCTTCGGCAGGAACTCTTCAGCGGTCTCGGCGGCGGCCCGCGGGTAGCCGCGCGACTCAGCCCGGCTGAGGACGTCGCGATAGAGACGGACCGCCTCCGAGGAGGGAGCGCCGTAGCCGGCGGTGCGGTTGCGGGAGAAGAGGCGGCGCATGAACGCGCCAGCGTCGTCGCGGAAACTGCCGGAGGTGCTGGCGGACGGCCCCGCGGCCGCCTGGGGCTGGAGCCGGCGCCGCAGGGCCATGACCAGGAATAGGATGCCGGTGGCGATGGCGGCAACCAGGGCGAGGGCGAGGATGCGGAAGGCCATCGCGCCGAACTTCGACCAGGGCGACTCCCGGTCCTGGGGGCCGTCGTTGGCGCGGCCGGCGTTTTCGGTCACGAATTGGGTGAGCTGGACCCGGTTGAAGGGATTCGAGCCGCTGAAGAGCGCCCTGAACAACTTTTCCAGCAGCCAGGCGGGGGGCGTCAGGACAACGGTGAGGACCTTTTCGACGACGGCGCCGACCGGCGGACCCAGGGCCGGCGCGACGATCCCGAAGATCAGCCCGAAGACGACGACGCAGCCGATGGTCGCGGCCAGGGTGCCTCCGAGGAGCGCGCCGGTGATGCCCCCGGCCCGGAGGGTGCCGATGGTGGCGCCACTGAGGGCGAGCTGGGAGAGCGCCAGGGTGAGAACCGCCACCGCGTAGAACCCGGCGCCGCCACGGGCGATGGCCCCGGCGTTATCCGTCGTGGCGCCGATCACCACCATGATCGTGACCGCGACAAACGGGAAACCGACGTAGCGGGCCATGAGCTCCATGTCTACTTCTGCGGCGGAACGGAAGGTGGAGCGGGCGCAGAGAGCGAAGAGGAACATCGCCCCCACGACCACGTCGCCGTTGCCCTTCGAGGCGGCCCGGGAGTCGGAGACGATGTCCGCGAGCCAGCCGAAGTCCCAGAGGGCGAGGTCACCGGCGAATTCGAGCCGGAGGACGGCATACCAGAGCACGGCGACGAGGCCGATGGCGGCGGCGTAGGCCCTGGCCCCGGACCCGGCGACGAACTGCACGGCCCGCGGGATGGCAAAGGCGATGAGGGCGACGGCCACAAAGGAGATGCCGCTGATCGCGTGCTGGCCCGGATCGAAACCGGCGCCGAGAAGCTCGGCGAAGGTGTAGAGGGCCAGCGCCTCTGCCGCGATGGCGCCGATGACCGCGAGCGTGGCGATCATGCGGTCACCTTCGGCCGCGAGAACTCTTTTCCGGCGGCCCGGACCGAGATGCCGGGGAGATGCGATGGGTCCACGCGTGACGAAGTGGCGAGGACGAAGACTTCGTGTCCTTCGGCGGCGAGCCGGCGGACGGCGGCGGCCAGGGGCTCGGGCACGAGGGAGGCGACGACGACTATCGTCGAGCCTGCGGGCATGCGGCCGCCCTCCCGATGGATGGCCCCGGCGAGGTCGCCAAGGGTGAGCGGCTGGATGACGGCCAGGGCCTCGAGGATCCGGGTGAGCTGGTCGCGGGAACGGGAAGGTGCGAGCCGGATCGGCCGGTCGGAGCCGGGGAAGGAGCCGTTGGCGAGGATCCCGACGGCGAGCTTCGAGCCCGCCGCCCAGACGGCGACGGAGGCGGCGACGCTGACGGTGAGTTCAAGTTCGTCCTTAAGGTAGCCTTCCCAGGCCTTCTCCATGGTGTCGATGTTGACGAGGAGGTAGAGCTGCTGGGTGGCGGGAGGTTCGTAGACGCGGGACTGAAGGTCGCCGCGGCGAGCGGTGGCCTTCCAGTCGATCCGGCGAAGGGAATCGCCGGGGCGGTAGTCGCGGAGGCCGGCGACGCGGAGGGGGTCTTCGAACATGCGGTTGCGGCCGCGGAACTCGCCAAACGGCCGTTCGGCGGGGAGCCCGAGTTCTTCGAGCGGGAAGACATGTGGGAAGACGACAAGGTGCTGGACCTGCTCGTCTTCGTGGATGCGGGGGAAGACGCCGAAGATGTCGGATGAGCGCAGGGTCGCGGGGCCAACCTGGTGATAGCCGCGTTCGCCCGAGCGGAGCTGGAAGCGCCAGTCGTGGCGGCCGTACCAGCTGAGGGCGCCGCGCCGGACGATGTAGCTGAGCCCCGGCACGGCCGAGGCGGTGAGGCCCTCGCCGTCCATGCGGAAGGATTCGCCGAGGCCGAGGCGCCACTGGTACCAGGGGAGGGGAAGGGGCTTCCGGTTCTCCAGGGCGACGTCGAGGCTGACGGCTTCGTCGATGAAGGTGCGGCGCTCGCCGAGCTTGCGGGTGAGGCTGACCCGGTCGAAGACGTGGCGGCTCCAGTACCTGCTGACGCCACCGACGAGGATGATGACGAAGCCGACCGCGGAAATGACGGGCTCGGCGGCGCCAAAGCCGATGACGACCAGGAGTCCGCCGACGAGCAGCCAGGCGTCGCGGAACGGCATCTCAGGCCTCTACGGGCACGGGCACACGCTGGAGGATATCCGCGAAGAGCTCGTCGGCTTCGCGGCCGCGGAGGCGCGCCTGGGTCGAGAGGATGAGGCGGTGGGGGACGACGTGGGGAGCCATCGCCTTGACGTCGTCGGGGAGGACGTAGTCGCGACCGGAGATGGCGGCGTGGGCGCGGGCCGTCCGGAAGAGGGCGAGGCTGGCGCGGGGGCTGGCGCCAAGTTCGAACGAACTGTCGGTGCGAGTCTCGCGGATGATGCGGACGACGTAGCGGCGGACAGCGGGCTCAACGTGGAGGCGGCCGAGGGCGGTCGCCAGCCGGACCATCTCGTCGGCTTCGATGACAGGGGTGAGCGTGTCGAGGGGGCTGCTGGATTCGAAGCGGGAGAGGATCTCGTCCTCGCCTTCCTCGTCGGGGTAGCCGAGCTTGAGGCGGACGAGGAAGCGGTCGAGCTGGGCTTCGGGGAGGGGGAAGGTGCCTTCGAGTTCGACCGGGTTTTGGGTGGCGAGGACGAGGAAGGGCCGGGGGAGCTTTGTCGTCTCGCCTTCGACGGTGATCTGGTGCTCCTCCATCGCTTCGAGAAGGGCGGCCTGGGTCCGGGGGGTGGCGCGGTTGATCTCGTCTGCGAGCACCACCTGGGCGATCAGGGGGCCTTCGCGGAAGGCGAACTCGCCCGTCTTCTGGTTGTAGAAATGGATGCCGGTGATGTCGGACGGCATGAGGTCGGGGGTGAACTGGATGCGGCGGAAGGTGCAGCCGAGTGACCGGGCGATGGCTTTCGCGAGGGTGGTCTTGCCGATGCCGGGGACGTCTTCAAGGAGGATGTGGCCTTCGCAGAGGAGGGCGACGAGCGCGAGGCGGACGACGTCGGTCTTGCCGACAATGACGCGCTCGACGCTTGCCTGGAGGCGTTCGGCGACAGCGCGAAGAGTGGCGACATCCTCGGGGGAGAGGCGGCCGGTGGCGGCGGGATCGGTCATGCGGTTCCTCCGTGCGGGGTTGGATGGTACGCGGCGGCAAGCCCCCGGGCGAATCCCCTCACCCCCCGGCCCCCTGCTCCCACTTCGTGGGCGAGGGGGAGCGGTTGGAACCCACTTCGTGGGCTAGGGGGAGTTCGGGACGGAGCCCTTGCGCCTTGGGGCGCCGCCTTGGCCTGTGGCGTACTAGACTCGACGGATGGCGACGGTGCAGCGGATTGCCCTGGGGTACAACAATGTCTACGCGGTGGAGGCGCCGGAGGGAATGCTCCTCGTCGACACGGGGCCGGACTACCGGGGCGCGGCGGAGGCGATCGAGTCGGCGATCGGCGGGCGGACGCCGGCGATCGTGGCGGCGACGCACGGGCACCTGGACCATGCGGGCCTCGCTCACCACTGGCAGGCGAAGGGATCGATCGTGGCGCTGGGCCGCGGCGACGAGCACCTGGCATCCCACCCTGCGTTTTCGCTGCCGGGAGAATTCGAACAGTTCGCGACGTACGTCGAGGAGTGCGGGGCGCCGCCGGAGGTTTGCGCGGAGGCGCTCCACGGGCTTGAGATGCGGCGCGAATGGGCGACCCGGGCGGCCGCGCGCGGGCCTCACCCGCCGCCGGGACGCGATGGCCGCTGGCCGACGGGGCTGCACTACCAGCCGTTTGTCCCGGACGTGCTCGCCGGGGAGACCGGGTTGCCATTGCCGGGCGGGGTGAGGGCGTTGCTCATGCCGGGGCACACGCCCGGGAACCTGGTGCTGGCGAACCAGACCGAGGGGTGGCTGTTTTCGGGCGACACCCTGCTGCCCGACATCACCCCGACGCCGGCGATCCAGGCGAGCGGCGCCGTGGGCGGCGACTGGCGCTTCCACAGCCTGCCAGCGTTCGCGGGCTCGCTGCGGCGGGTGCTGGACCTGGCGGTCAGCCACTGCTTCCCCGGCCATGGCGAGCCTTTCGACAACGTACACGAGGTGGTGCGGACGAACCTCGCCCAGATTGAGGAGCGGACCGAGCGGGTGCTGGCTGAGCTGAAAGCCGCGGGGGCGGAGACGGTCTACGGGATCTGCGAGCGAATCTATCCCCGGGCTGTCCGGCGGCGGTTCTGGCAGATCGTGGCGACGGTGCAGGGGCACCTGGACCTGCTCGAGGCGGATGGCCGCGCCCGCAAGGTCGCCGGGCGCTACGAGACCGTCTGAAGGTCAAGCGGCGGCCAGCTCCAGCGTCCCCGAGGGGATCAGGGCACGCGGATCGATCCAGAGGACGAGGTGGCCATCGCGGCGGACGACGCCCTTCAGGTAGCCCAGACCGCTGCGGTCCCCGGGAGCAGCGATCGACTGGTAGGCCTCGCGGGGGACCGTGACCACCTCCTCAACGCCGTCGACGGTCATGGCGACGGGGCCGTCGTTGACTTCGACGAGAACCATGCGGCTGTCGTGGTCGTCGGTAGGCTCGGTGGACTTGAAGCGGCTGCGAAGGTCGAACACGGGCATGACGCGGTCGCGGACTTCGACGACGCCCGCGACGTGGCGAGTGACGCCGGGCAGCAGCGTGACGGGCAGGGGCGAAAGGATCTCGTTCACGAGTTCGATGTCGATGCCGTAGCGGGTGGTGCCCACGCGGAAGACGACGAGTTGGCGGGGAGGATGGAGCGATTCGACAGTGGCCATGTGATTTCCTCGGTGAACGGACTCACGGTGAGTGTCGTCACGTTCAGCGCGGCGCCGCAGGCCCGTGGGGGGCGGTGTCGCGCTTCCCGGGCGGCCCCCGGCGGGAGTACGGTGAGGAAGCCCATGTACGCGCTCCTGCAGCTCCCCGCCTGGGCCCGGAACCAATGGGCTGGCCTGGCTGTCTCGGTCGCCGGGCTGACTGCCCTGACGTCGGCGCTCGCTCCATTCCTGGATGACCGGCACGTTCTCGCCGCGGCGCTCGGCTATCTCCTCTTCACCCTGGTCGTCTCGGCGCTGTGGGGCTACTCGGTTGGCCTTTCGACGGCCGTGGCAGCCGACCTGCTTGTCAACTTCTTCTTCATCCCGCCGTTTCATCGATTCACCGTCAACGGCACGGAAAACGTCGTGGCTCTCGTGGTGTTCCTGGCGGTTGCGGTCGTGGGGGCTTCGATGCTGGCACTGTTGCGGCGGCAAGTGGCGCTCGTCTCGATCCGGGGGGCGGAGACCAACGTCCTCCTGAATCTCACCCAGGCCGTCGCTCGCGCGGCGGGACCGCGGCAGGCGATGGAGGCGCTGTGTAACGTCGCGGCCCGGGCGCTCTCGGCGGACGGCTGCGCGATCGTGCAGGAGTCTTCGGGCGGCTGGGAGGTGCGTGCGTCGACCCTCGACCCGGGGAGCGCCGCGCCGTTCAGCCGGGACGAAGCAGCGCTCGCCGCCGAGGCCGGACGGACGGGGGAGATCGTGCGGCTGCGTCCCGACCGCCGCGGCAGCCTGCGCCTGCGGCCGGCGGCGCCATCGATCCCGCTCACGATCGTCCCCATCCCCGCCGAGGCCGGGCCGAAAGCCGTCCTCCGGATCTCCGGGGTGGTCCGGGCGCCCGCGGCAGCGGACCCGTCGCGGTTGCTCGCGGCCTTCGCCAACGAGGCGGGACTCGCGCTGCAGCGGAGCGCGCTCCATGCCGAAGCGCAACGGGCCGAAGCACTCACCCGCGCCGACGAGTTCAAGTCCGTGCTCCTATCGAGCGTCTCGCACGACCTGCGGTCGCCCCTGGCGGCGATCCAGGTCGCCATCGACAGCCTCCGCGATAGCACCGTGGACTGGACGGAGGAGGACCGGCGAGCATTCCTCGACACCATCGGGGCGCAGACTGCGACGCTGACCCGGACGGTGGGCAACCTCCTCGAGATGAGCCGGCTCGAAGGCGGTGTGGTCGACGTCCGGCTGGAGCCGGTGGAGGCCGCTGCCTTCCTGGCCGACATCCGCCAGGCGGCGTCGGGGCTGGGCCGCGAGATACTGGTTGAGGCGCCTCCCGGGATCTGGGTCCGGGCCGACTACGGGCTGCTCACGCAAGCGGTGCGGAACCTTGTGGAGAACGCGGCGAAGTATTCGACCCCGGGTGGCGCAATCCGGCTCTCCGCCGAGCGAAGCGGCGGCGCCGTCCGGCTGACCGTTGCGGATGAAGGCCCCGGGATCGCCCCGGAGGACCTGCCCCACATCTTCGAGAAGTTCTATCGTGGGGCGCGGTCGCAGCGGGCGGCGGGTTCGGGGCTCGGCCTGGCCATCGCCGCGGCCATGATCACTCTCTGCGGGGGGAACATCGGGGTGCAGTCTTCGGCGAGTGGCACGGCCTTTGTCCTCAACCTCCGGCCGGCGGCCCAGCCCGCATGAGCGGAGCGCGCATCCTCCTTGTCGACGATGATCCGGCGATCGTGCGGGCGGTCCGGCGGGCGTTGGAAGCGCGCTCCTACACGGTGGAGGCGTTCGAAGCGGGCGCCGGGGTGGTGGAAGCGGCAACAAGGCGGCGGCCGGACGTGGTCGTGCTCGACCTGGTGCTGCCCGACGTCGACGGCATCACCCTCTGCCGCGAAATTCGGCGGCAGAGCGATGTGCCTGTCATCATCCTGAGCGCGGTTGGGGACGACGCCCGGAAGGTGCAGGCGCTGGACGAAGGAGCCGACGACTACCTGACCAAGCCCTTCAGCATGGATGAGCTGCTGGCTCGCATCCGGGTGGCGCTCCGCCGGCAGGGCACCGGGGCCCGCGAGCCGGCGCTCATCGCCGGGCCGGTCCGCCTCGACATCGAGCGGCGCGCGGTGACCGTCGGGCCGAACCCCGTCCGTCTGACGCCGAAGGAGTTCGACCTGCTTCGGCTGTTGCTGGAACAGCAGGGACGCGTGCTCACGCAGCGCTACCTCCTGGCGAAAGTGTGGGGGCCGGAATACACCGACGACGCGCACATTCTCCGGACGTTCATCCATCAGCTGCGGCTGAAGCTGCGGGAAGCGCTGCCCGGGGCCGAGCAACTGGTCATCACGGACCCGGGCGTCGGCTACCGAGTGTCACCGGGGGATTTCCTGACGGAATCCTGACACCGGGAGGCCCGCCCCAGTCACGCTCCGGATGGCTTGCGGCGCATCGTGACAGGCATGGTGCGCGAGATTCGATACGACCAACAGCGTTACACGGCGGCGAGCGCCTGCCTCGAAGACCTCCGCGTCAAAGTGGAGCGCGGATGGCAGGTGTCCAGCGTGGCGCGGAGCCGGGACGGTTCCTACGACGTCGTCTTCCGCCTCGAACTGGACGATGGCCACGTTGCGGTCTTCGCGGAGCAGGCGAACGGCGTCCACGCTGGTGATGCGCTTGCCTGAGCGTGGCCCGCGGCCACACCTGCAACCACTCGGGAAGGGCCGGCGCCCCGTCGGCTACCGCGTCGCCCGGCCGCGAGCGGGGATCTTCCAACTGGGCCCTGACCGGTTCGAAGCGACCGAATTCGCCGACGAGCGGACCGGCTGGCGGGGCCGCACGCTGGGGATCAAGGACGCGTTCGTCGGGACGTCGATGTCGAACGCGCGCCTCATCCACGAGCGCCTGAGCAAGCGCATCGCCCTCGCCGTCTTCTCCTCCGACGCGCTCAGCTCCACCGCCTACGCGACCCAGGAGATCATGCTGGTCCTGGTGATCGCGGGGTCGGGAGCGCTGCACTACAGCCTGGCCATCTCCGGCGCGATCGCGATGCTGCTGGCGATCGTGATCGTTTCCTACCGCCAGACCGTCCGCGCCTACCCCAGCGGCGGCGGCGCCTACATCGTGGCGCATGAGAACCTCGGGATTGCCGCCGGGTTGACGGCCGCCGCGGCGCTGCTGGTCGACTACGTGCTCACCGTGGCGGTGTCGATCGCCGCGTCGGTGGAGGCGATCGGGTCCGCGGCGCCTTCGGTTCACCCCTTCGCGGTGCCGCTCGCCTGTGGCATGGTGCTCCTCATTGCCCTGGGCAACCTCCGTGGGTTGCGGGAATCGGGGGTGATCTTCTCGATCCCCACCTACGGCTTCATTTTCATCCTGAGCACGACCCTGATCGTGGGCATTGCCCGCGCGCTGCTTGGCGACAACCCGAACGTCTTCGCCGCGGGCGAGCCGGTCCACCGTGTCGAGAGCGAGGCTGCGGCGGGAGTCACGCTGTTCCTCATCCTGAAGGCGTTCTCTTCGGGGTGTACGGCCCTCACGGGGGTGGAGGCGATATCCAACGGGGTCTCGGCGTTCAAGCCGCCGGAGTCCCGGAACGCCGCCCAGACGCTCATGGCGATGGGGCTCATCCTCGGTTCGCTCTTCCTGGGTACAACGCTGCTCGCCCGGCACTTCGGGATCGTCTACGTGGCCGGCGACGAAGAGACGGTGATGTCGCAGATCGGCGAAGTTGCCTTCGGCGGAAAGAACCTCCCCTACTACCTGCTCCAGGCGTTCACCGCCGGAATCCTCTTTCTCGCGGCGAATACCGCCTACCAGGACTTCCCGCGGCTGAGCGCGATCCTTGCCCGCGACGGCTACATCCCGCGCATCTTTCACCAGCGGGGCAACCGCCTGGTCTTCAGTTACGGGATCGCGACCCTCACCGGCTTCGCCATCCTGCTGCTCATCGCCCTCGGGGCGAGCACCACCCGACTGATCCCCCTCTACGCACTGGGAGTGTTCCTCTCCTTCACGCTTTCCCAGCTTGGGATGGTGATCAAATGGCGGCGTGACCGCGGGCCGGGGTGGAGGCGCGCGGCGGTGGTCAACGGCGTCGGGAGCATCGTCACCGGCGTGGTCTTCCTGGTCATCATGCTGACGAAGTTCATGGAAGGCGGCTGGGTCGTGGTCATCATCGTCCCGATCCTGGCGGTGGCCGCGGGCCGGGTGGGTCACTTCTACCAACGCCTCGAACGAACCCTCCGCGTCCCCATCGACGCGGTCTTCGACGAACTCCGCCCCCGCGGCAACTCGCGAATCCCGGTGTTCGTCCCGGTTGAACACGTCAACCTGCCGACCGTCATCGCCCTGGATGCCGCGTGCGAGCGTTCGCACGACGTTACGGCCGTTCACGTCCGCTACGACCCGGACGAGCATGGCACCGTCGCGGAGGAATGGAGCCGGCAGTTCCCGCACATCCCGCTCGTGGTGATCGACTCGCCGTTCCGGGCGGTGGCGGAACCGTTGCACATTTACCTGACCGACCGACTCCGGGATTGGCCGTATGAGGCGCGGGTCATCCTGCCGTTGGTGAAGGTGCGTCGATGGTATCAGCGCCCGCTGGTCAACCAGAGCCTGGGGCGGCTGCGCGGCCTGATGCGCCGGCGGCGAAACGTGGAGCTCGTGGACCAGGTGTTCGCGGTGAGCTGACGGGGTTGCACCCTCGATTGCCCCGAATCCCGTACGATCGGGCGCGGGCCGGGGTGGCGGAACGGCAGACGCAGCTGACTTAAAATCAGCGGCCGCAAGGCGTGGGGGTTCGAATCCCTTCCCCGGCACCACCCGTTGCAGCCGTTGCCCGGGCCGCCGCTGGACAGCAGGTATAGAATCCGCCCCGGGAATTCCCCGGGAGAGATGGGCATGGCCGGCGAACTGTGGCGAATGGGCGCGAGCGATCTCGCTGCCGCGATACGGACGAAGAAAGTTTCGAGCCGCGAAGTGGTGGAGGCGCACCTGCGGCGGATCGAGGCGGTAAACCCGAAGGTGAACGCCGTGACGGTGGTGCTCGACGACGCCATCCGGAACGCAGAGGCCGCCGACCGGGCGCTTGCCGCGGGCGGCGAACTGGGGCCGCTCCACGGGGTGCCCTTCACGGTGAAGGAGAACATCGACCTCACCGGTTCGGCGACGACGCAGGGACTGGTGGCGATGAAGGACGCGGTGCCCCCGGTCGACGCGCCGCACATCCAGCAGATCAAGGCGGCGGGCGGCATCCCGATCGGGCGGACGAACCTGCCCGACTTCGGCATGCGCTGGCACACGGACAACGGCCTCCGCGGGGCGACGAAGAACCCGTGGGACGCTTCGCGGACGCCGGGCGGCTCAAGCGGCGGCGAAGCGGTCTCCCTGGCGACGGGGATGACGCCGCTCGGGATGGGCAACGACTACGGCGGTTCGTTGCGATGGCCGTCGCAATGCAACGGGACGGCGGCGATCCGGCCGACCCTCGGGCGAGTGCCGTTCGCGAGCTCGCTGCCGCCGGAGGACTTCGCGATGACCTTGCAGCTCTTCGCCGTGCAGGGACCGATGGCGCGGCATGTGCGTGACCTCCGGCTGGCGCTGAGCTGCATGTCGGCCGCGGACGCCCGCGACCCGTGGTGGACGCCGGCGCCGCTGGTGGGGCCGGCGGTACCGAAGCGGGTCGCGGTGACCGTCGACCCGGGCGGCGCGGGGGTCGACCCTGACGTCGCGGCGGGTGTACGGAAGGCGGCGGCGGCGCTCAAGGACGCTGGCTACGAGGTGGAGGAAGTCGCGGCGCCGATGGTGGGCGAGGCGGCGGAGATCTGGCGGCAAGAGGTGATGGCGGAGATGGGGGTGGCGCTCCTGCCGATCCTCCAGCAGGTGGCCTGCCCGGACGCGCTGAAGTTCATCGACCACGCCCTCTCGGCGGCGCCGGGGGTGGACTACGCGGGCTACATCATGAGCTTCGCCGCCCGGAACGCGGTGGCGCGCGCGTGGACGCAGTTCCACGAACGGTACCCGCTCGTGCTGGGCCCGGTGGCGGCGATGCAGCCGTTCAAGGTTGGCTTCGACATTGCCGGGCCGGAGCAGGTGATGACCACGCTCCGGGGGCTACGGCTGGTGCTGGTGTGCAACCTCCTGGGGCTGCCGTCGGCGGTGGTCCCGGTTGGGATGGCGAACGGGCTTCCCCAGGGCGTTCAGATCATCGGCAACCGCTACCGCGAGGACCTCTGCCTGGCGGCGGCGGAGGCGATCGAGGACCGCCTCGGCGTGATCACCCCGATCGACCCCGCCTGAGGAGCGTCAGTTCAGTTCGATCCCGCCGTCGACGTTGAGCGCCTGGCCGGTGATGTTCTTCGCCTCCTCGGAAGCGAGGAAGGCGACGGCCATGCCGATGTCTTCGGGCGTCTGTTCGCGGCGGAGGGGACAGTTCGTCGAGAGGAAGGCGTCAAAGACCTGGCGCCGGTCGACCACCTCGGGCGTTTCGTCGCCGCCAATCATCGCTTCGAGCTGGCGCCACATGTCGGTCCAGAGGAGCCCGGGGCAGACGGCGTTGACGTTGATGTTACCGGGGCCAAGGTCGCGGGCGAGCGACTGGGTGACGCTGATGGCGCCGGCCTTCGAGGCGCAGTAGTGGGCGAGGCCGGGGCCGCCCTTGCGCCCGGCGATCGAGGCGATGTTGACGATCTTGCCGCCGCCTTTCTCCTTGAAGTGGGGGACCATCGCCCGGCTCATGATCCAGATGCCCTTGAGGTTGACCTGGTAGCAGGCATCCCAGTCGTCGAGGGTGATGTTGCCCCCACCGACGTGTTGGCCGACGACGCCGGCGTTGTTGACGAGGATGTCGACCCGGCCGAAGTGGCTGACGGCCTCCTGGACCGCGGCCTCGGCCGAATCGGGGTTGGTGACGTCGGTGTGGACGACGATGGCCTGGCGGCCCAGGTCACGGATCTCCTGCGCGGTCTGGGGCGCGTTCACGCGGTCGATGTCGGCGAGGACGATGGACGCGCCTTCGCGGGCGAGGACGAGCGAGATGCCGCGGCCGATGCCCCGGCCACCGCCCGTGACGATGGCGACGCGATTGTCGAGCTTTCCCATGTTTGGCCTCCGGTAGAAGTGCCGGGAGCATAGCAGCCGGGACCCCGGCTGGCATGGCAGGCGCTGTCGCGTATCATTCGCTCCACGCTAAGGATCGGCAGACGCCGATCGAAGGAGCCTTTGCATGCCCGTTTTCCGCCCTCGCCGTCTCAAGTTCGGGATTTTCATGGCGCCGTTCCACCGTGTCGGCGAGAACCCCACGCTGGCCCTCGAACGCGACCTTGAGCTGATCGAGCTGCTCGACCGCCTGGACTTCGACGAGGCCTGGATCGGGGAGCACCACAGCGCCGGCTGGGAGACGATCGCGAGCCCGGAGCTGATGATCGCGGCGGCGGCACAGCGGACGCGGACGATCAAACTCGGCACGGGCGTCGTCAGCCTGCCCTACCACCACCCGCTGATGGTCGCGGACCGGATGACGCAGCTGGACCACATGACCCGCGGCCGCGTGATGATGGGCGTTGGGCCCGGGGCGCTCGCTTCGGACGCCTACATGATGGGCATCGACCCGCTGACTCAGCGGCCGCGGATGGACGAGGCGCTGGGACTTATCCTCCGGCTGTTCCGGGGCGAGGTTGTCGACCACAAGGCCGACTGGTGCACGCTCCAGGGGGCGCGGATGCAACTGGCGCCTTACTCGGAGCCGCACATGGACGTCGCGGTCGCGAGCACGTTTTCGCCGGCGGGGCCGGTGACCGCCGGAAAGCACGGCGTGGGGATGCTTTCGATCACCGCTTCGCAGCCGGGCGGGATGACGAACGCCGCCCAGGGCTGGGCGATGGCCGAGGAAGAAGCAGCCAAGCACGGCAAGACCATGGACCGCAGGAACTGGCGGGTGCTCACGTCCATGCACCTGGCGGACACGCGGGAAGAGGCACTGCGGGATGTCGAAGAGGGGATGACCTACTTCTACAAGGAGTACTTCGGGCGCGTGATCGGCCAGCCGGGGGCCTTCGACGAATGGACGTTCAAGGGCACGCTGGAAAGCGGCGGCTCGATCGTGGGCACACCGGACGACGCCATCGAGGCGATCGAGCGGATCTTCGACCTGACGGGCGGGATGGGCGGCGTGCTCTTCCAGGCGCATGAGTGGACGACGTGGGCGAAGACGAAGCACAGCTACGAACTCTGGGCGCGCTACGTGGCGCCGCGCTTCCAGTCACAGCTGCCGTCGATCGAGAACAGCCGGGACTGGTCGGCTGACAACCGGACGACGATCTTCGCTCCGGCCGGCGCGGCGACGCTGAAGGCGTTCCTGGACGCGGGCAAGGAGATCCCGGCTGAGATTGTGGCGCGGATGCAGCGCGGGAAGGCGTAAAGGAAACCCTAAAGGAATAGGAAAGGAAGCGGCGGGACATTCGAAGCCCGCGGCTCTTCTGCGGGCCACCGGGCCACATGCCCGGTAGCAACGCAGAAAGGCGATCCTAATCACGATGCTTCGCTTCCGCTTCCTTGCCCTTGCCGTGGCGACGGCCCTCCTTGGCGGCGCAACCGCGACCTACGCCGCCATCTCCGACGACGGCGTCGCCGACCCGGTCGCCGGGATCGCGTCGCCGGATGCATCCTCCCCGGCCAGTGATGACGGCACCCCCGACCAGGGCCACGGCGACGCCCCCGGCACTCCGGGCGCGACCCCCGGCGGCTCCGCCGGCGACGACGGCACGGCAGACCAGGGCCACGGCGACCCCCCCGGCACACCCGGCGCAACCCCCGGCGGCTCCGCCGGCGACGACGGCACCCCCGACCAGGGCCACGGCGACGCCCCCGGCACTCCCGGCGCGACCCCCGGCGGCTCCGCCGATGACGACGGCACGGCAGATCAGGGCCACGGCGACGCCCCCGGCACTCCCGGCGCGACCCCCGGCGGCTCCGCCGATGACGACGGCACCCCCGATCAGGGCTCCGGTAACGACGACGATGCCGACGATGACGGGGACGACGACGACGGCACAGCAGACCAGGGACCCGGCAACGATGACGATGATGTGGACGACGACAACGGCGGGAACTCCGGGCCGAGCGCCAATTCGGGTCCCGGCCCGAACTCAGGTCTGAGTGGAGGGCCGGATGACAGTTCGAACTCCGGGTCCGGCAGCTCGAACTCCGGGCCGGGCAGTTCCAACTCGGGGTCGGGGAGCTCGGGCTCCGGGTCGGGCAGCTCCAACTCCGGGTCGGGGAGCTCGGACAACGGGGGCGGCAGCAACAGTGGCAAGGGCTCAGGCGACTGAACGCCAGCCTTCGGCGGCAGTAGGAGAGGCCCCGGGAAACCGGGGTCTCTTCGCGTGGCCCGCCCGGGCGGAGGCCCGGTTATCGGCGGCGCGAGGCGGCGTGACACATAGCCTGCGTCTTTGCTAGAATAGCCGCGCCATTGTATACAATCGACGCGGGCGGGGCTCGCGCCGCAAGGAGGATCCCATGACCGAGACCGTCGCCCGGGGCCTTGAAGGCATCAACGTTACCGCCACCAAGCTCTGCCGGATCGACGGCCTGAAGGGCGAACTCGTCTATTCGGGCTACGACATCTACGACCTGGCGGACCACTCGACCTTCGAGGAGGTGTCGTTCCTCCTCTGGAACCAGCGCCTCCCTTCGAAGGCGGAGCTGGCGGAACTGAACCAGCGGCTGATCGCGGAGCGGGGCCTGGACGAGATCATCGAGCGCTTGCTGCGCGAACTGCACACGCTCGTCCGGCCGATGCGCACCCTCGAGATCGCCGTGGAAGTGCTCGGCGCGGTCGACCGGGCGTCGAGCGACCTCACGCAGCCGCAGCTGAAGCTGACCGCCGCCCGGCTCACGGCGAAGATGGCGACGGCGATCGCCGCCTACCATCGCATCCGCCAGGGGCTTCCCGTGGTGGCGCCACGGGACGACCTTGGCCACGCGGCCAACTTCCTCTACATGCTCAACGGGCGCGAACCGAACGCCCTCGAGGCGCGGACGTTCGACGTGGCGATGATCCTCCACGCCGAGCACGAGATGAACGCGTCGACCTTCTCGGCGATCGTCACGGCCTCGACGCTTTCGGACATGTACTCCGCGATCGCTTCGGCGATCGGCACGCTGAAGGGGCCCCTGCACGGCGGCGCGAACGAGGCGGTCTACAAGACCGTCGACGCCATCGGCGAAGAACAGAACATCGCCTCCCACGTCGAGGCGATGCTGGCTCGCGGGGAGCGTGTGATGGGCATCGGGCACCGCGTCTACAAGACGACGGACCCCCGGGCGATCATCCTCGAACGGCTTGGGCACGAAGTCGCGAAGCAGTCGCCGGACCGCAAGTACTTCGACCTCTCGCTGAAGCTGCGCGACTACCTGGCGAAGAAGCTGGAAGGGAAGCCGCTCTACCCGAACGTCGACTTCTTCAGCGCTTCGGTTTACAAGATGCTCGGCATCCCGAGCGACCTCTACACGCCGATCTTCGCCCTGGCGCGGATCACGGGCTGGACCGCCCACCTGCTGGAGCAGTACGCGGACAACCGCCTGGTTCGCCCGAACGCCCTCTACGAAGGCGCGGACAACCGCTCCTACGTGGGGGTCGACCAGCGGTAACCGTCGCCCCCCGGCCTCCTCTCCACCATTCGGTGGAGAGGGGGGTTGGCCGGGGGTGAGGGACCGTGTGATTCCGGAACCAGCTGCTAGTCGAAGCCCTCGTCTTCGGCTTCGACGTCCACGTCCACGGCAGGCTCGGTGTCGTCACCGGTTTCGCTCCAGCCGTCTTCGCGCTCTTCCTCTTCGTTCTCGTCCTCGTCGGTGAAGTCCGTTTCGTCGCCGCGGAGGAGACTCCGGCGGGTGTAGGCGCGGACTTCGGTCGCCGCCTTCGCCTGCGGGAAGCTCACCTTCCCGATCATCGAGGGGTGCTGGAAGGTTTCGCGGAGCATCACCTTGATCTCGTCGCCCGCCGTCACCAGGGCCGCGGTGTAGAGGTTCCCCGAGGCCATCGCCTTGGCGAGCCGAAGACCGATGCGAGGCTCCACCATCCCCACGTACTCGCCCGTAATCGCGTGCACGTTGACGGCCTTGCCCTGCACTCGGAGTTCCACCAGGTCGCCCGCGTCGAGCAGTGTCGTCCTATCTGGCTCCACCGCCTGGAGCGTTGTCACCGTCGACTTTCCGGTCTCTTCGATGAAGAGCCGCGTGTCCAGCTGGCTCGGAGGCTGCGCCGCCGCGGTCTTGTCTTCCATCGTCGACAGCTTGTCGAGGTTCCGCCGGGCGATCGTGTTCATCGGTTCGAGTTCGAGCGACTTCGCGTACGCCGCCCGGGCGTCCGTTATCTGGCCGAGTTCGGTCAACGCCTTGCCGAGCCGGTTGTACGCTTCCGCTTCGTCGCCGAAGACCCGGATCAACTCGCGGTTAAGGTTCGCCGCCTCTTCCCATCGCCCGCTGATCGCCAGCTTGACCGCCTGGGCAGCGGTCTGCTTTCGCAGCTGGGCGCGTTCCTCGATGGGCAAGTTTTCGATGTTTTGTTCGTTGCTCAAAGTAAACCTGTTGGCCCGGTTGGGGATGGCAAGGATACCCAGCCGCCCGCCTACCGGCAACGCGGACCGCCCTCCCGGAAGGCGCGGTACCATGCTCCCCATGGACGAACCGGCACTCCAACGGCTGGTGGCCGCGTGGCAGCGCGTGGAGTCGCGTTACCGGGCCTACGGACTGTTGTTGCCCGGCCAGCCGTCGTTCATCTGCCAACCCCAGGCCTGCGACGCCCACTGCTGCCGGAGCTTCAGCGTCTCCCTGGGTGACCACGAAGTCCAGCGAATGCAGGCCACCGCCGGCCTCTCCCCGGTGGAGTTCCTCGAATCTGAAGAGGGCGAGCCAATCGCCCTCCCGCTGGCCCGGCCCTATCTTCTCGCCCGCGTCGAGAATCGCTGCGCCCTGCTCTCGCCCGACCTCGCCTGCGGCCGCTACGAAGGCCGCCCCGACGCCTGCCGCCTCTATCCCCACCAGGTCCTCGTCGTGGACGAAACCACCGGCCGGCCCTCCGCCACCGCCAGCGGCGCCCCCGTCGCCGCCGTCGACCAGTTCCTCCGCGGCGAACCCGGGGGCACCCTCCCTCTGCTCCTCCGCCACCTCGAATGCCCGGGCTTCACCGGCCCCCCGCTCACGGCCGCAGCGTGGGCTGTGCTCCTGCGGAACACCTGCGAACTCCAGTACGGCGGACCTCCCTGGCCCTGACCGCCGCGGCCGATTGCCTGCTACCCTGAGTCGATGCAGGTTCTCCCGTGACGCCGCGCCAGCTCATCGCCCTGTCCGCGGTGGCCGCCATCTGGGGCGGTTCGTTCCTTTTCGTCCGGGTCCTCATCAACGCCGGCGTCGAACCGCTCGGGGTCAGCGCCGGCCGGGTCTGTTTCGGTCTCGTCGGGCTCATCCCGTTCGCGTTCATCGCTCGCCGCCGCTTCCCGCGGTCGTGGCGAACACTGGCCGCCATCGCCGCTCTCGGGGTGACCAACTTCGCCCTGCCCTGGAGCTTCAACGCCTTCGGCCAGCGCGACATCCCCAGTGGCGTCGCCAGCATCGCAAACGCAAGCATGCCGCTCTGGACGGCGATCTTTTCCACCGCGCTGATCAAGGGCGACCACCTGGGCCGCGGCCGCATCGCCGGGCTCTTTCTCGGCTTCAGCGGGGTCGTCGTCCTGGCCCTCAACGACACCGGCGGCCTTGGCAGCCATTCCACCCGGGGGCTGGCCTTCGTCGTCACCGCGACGATGTGTTACGGCATCTCCTCCGTCAGCATCCGGCGCTGGCTGCGAGAGGTCCCGGCCATCCCCCTCACCGTCGGCCAGATCGGCGTCGCCGCCGTCATCCTCATGCCCCTCGCGCTTGCCAGCGGTGCCTATGACCACGCCAGCCTTGGGGCGAACGAATGGGCAAGCTTCCTGGCCCTCGGCCTGGCCGGCTCCGGCTTCACCGTGGTCATCTACATGTGGCTGATCAACCAGGTCGGCGCCGTCCGGGCCTCGGTCGTGACCTATCTCCTCCCCCCGATCGGCGTCTTCCTCGGATGGCTGGTCCTCGACGAATCGGTCGGCTGGGACCTCTTCGCCGGTCTCGGCCTCATCGTCGGGGGCGTCGCGCTCGTCCAGGGCGCCCCCCTCGCGAAGGCCCTCGCCCGCGCGGGCCGCTCACCCGCACCGGCACCGTCCGCCGCCGACTGACCCCCACTCGTCACCCCTGCACAAGCGCCGGGGCCGAAGGCCCCGCCCACCGCGCTCGTCACCCCCTCGCCCACGAAGTGGGAGAGGGGCGGGGGGGTGAGGGGCCTACCGCGCGGTGTAACCCCCGTCCACCGGCAGCGTCACCCCGGTGATGAAGGAAGCGCCGTCGCTGGCGAGGAACGCCGCCGCCGCCGCGATCTCCTCCGCCTGGCCAAGCCGCCCCATCGGGTGGAGGTTCGTGAGGTATGCCTCCGCGGCCGGCACCTCCCGCAGCAGCGCCGTCATCGGCGTGACGATGTAGCCCGGGGCGACCGCGTTCACCCTGACCCCGCGGGTCGCGTAGTCCACCGCAAACTGCCGCGTGAGTTCGATGACCGCCGCCTTCGAGGCCTGGTACCCCCCGGACCCGTATTCGGGCGCCGGGAGGTTGTCCAACGGCGGCCGCATAAGCGCCACGAGACCGGCGATCGAGGCCGTGTTCACAACCGCTCCGCCGCCCCGCTCGGCCAGTAGCCGGCAGCCGTAGAAGAGCCCGTTGTACACCCCTTGCAGGTTGATCCGGAGCAGGTCGTCCCAGCTGTACCCTCCGCCCACGCCGGCGTTGTTGAAGAGCACATGCAGCCCCCCGAGTTCCTTGATGGTCTCGTGCAGCGCCCCTTCGACCGCGGCCGCGTCGCCAACGTCCAGCCTGATCGCGGCCGCCTTGCCACCGTGTTCGGAGATCGCCGCCGCCGTGTCCCGGGCGCCCTCAAGGTTGATGTCGGCGCACATCACGGCCGCGCCCTCGTCATGGAAGCAGAGCGCGCTCGCCCTCCCGATCCCCGACCCCGCGCCGGTGATCAGCGCAACCTTGCCTTCGAGTTTCCCCATGCCTCTCCTCCTCGGTTTTCCGGCCGCACGATACGCAGCCCCCGCCCAATTCGTCGAGCGGCTAAGCGCGGCCGCAGGCCGCGCCAACATCTCCCCCTCGCCCGCGAAGCGGGAGCAGGGGGCCGGGGGGTGAGGGGTCTACCCCAACAAGAACCGCTCGAACGGGCTCGGCTCCTCGTAGTCGACCCGCCCGATGTCCGCCAGCGCCGCCGCCAGATCCAGCCTCGGGACTGCCTGCGGTTCCATGCAGTAGACGAACGCAGTCGCGCAATAGTCGTCCACCCGTTCGGCGATCCCGCGGGCGAGGCCCCCGCGCGAGGGGCTCCGGTCCCACCCCGTCCCGGCCGCCGGATGGCCCGCCTGGTAGGCCTCGAATTCGGCCTCCTGTCCGTCCCGGAAGCCGGCGAAACCCATCTGCTGGATCGTCACCTGCAGCTCGCGCCGGAACACGATCGGGTCCGGGATATGCCAGCGGTAGAACCCCACGAAGTCCGGGCTTCCCGGCCGGTGCGGGGGGTGGACCAACAGCGGCGCCCCGGCGTACCAGGCGGCGTGCCGCCCCATCCCCCAGGCAGAGCCGACATAGTCCTCGAGCCCCGTCCCGCAGATGGTCGGGAGCGCGTGGTCCCCGTCGAGGTAGACCTTCACCTCGCCCTCGCCGTACCAGTCGCCCGCGTCCAGCACGCGCACGCCGGTAACGCAGCCGAGGAATCGCCCCGGCCCTCGCAGCCCCTCGGCGATGACGAAGTCGCGCCGCATCACCGTCGGGTTTTCCCGCCGGAATGCCGCGTGCAGGTAGCCGGCCGTCGCGGGGAGCTCACCTTCGAGGGTGTAGTCAACCTGGTAGTAGAACGGCAGCCGCCGCGACGATCCGTTCGTCAACTCCATCCGGAACGACCCCCGGAACGGCATCGGGAAGTAGGCGTTGAACCCCCGTCCTTCGTGGTTCGACGTCATCGCCGAGTCGAAGGCAACCGGCCGCCCGTGGGGGAGCCCGAAGAAGTCGAGACACGGCGCCGAGATGCCCGGCTCGGCCATCCCGTCGTAGAAGACCTCCATCCAGAGGCCGCGCATCACTTCGGGCGGCGCCGGCGGGAACGTCATCCAGATGTGGCGGACCGTGCCCGGCCCGGCGATGTCGGCGAGGACGACGTGCTCCCCCGGTTCGAGCGTCTTCGAAGGCGCCCCTTTCCGGCCGCTCCGGGCGAGCCCCCCCGCTCCGCGCCCTCCGGTGGGGTTCTCGAACGTGATCGCGCGCGAGTCCAGGCGCGTGTCGATGATCGAAGCGTCGAGGTGTTCCATTTCCGCTCAGCCCGTGAAGAGCCCGCCGTCGGGGAAGATGATCTCCCCGGTGAAGAAGCTGCTTTCGTCGCTCGCAAGGAACAACGCCGTGTTCGCGATGTCGATCGGCAGCCCCAACCGCCCGAGGGGCGTCGAGTTGACGATGGCCCGCGCGCGCTCCTCGTCCGCGCGCATACCCTCCGTCATCGGCGTCTCGATGAACCCCGGCCCGATCGCATTCACCCGCACCTGGAATCGCGCCACTTCCAGCGCCAGCACCTTGGTCAACATCCAGACGCCTGCCTTCGAGACGCAATAGTCCGCGGCGCCCGGGAGCGGGATCTTCGCGGCCCCGGAGGCGATGTTGATGATCGAACCCGGCCGGCCGCTCGCCACCATCCGCCGCGCGATCGCGCGGTCCGTCATCATCACCCCGGTCAGGTTCACGGCCATGACCTTCTCCCAGTACTCGGTCGGCTTGTTCAGCAGCATCGCGGCCTCCCGGTCGGCCCCCACCTCGCCGGTGCCCTGCCCGCTGACGTAGAGCGCGTGGGAGATCCCCGCGGCCGCGACGAGGATGTCGACGTGCCCGAACCCCGCGACCGCCGCCTCCGCCAGCGCCTCGCAGTCAGCCTCGCGACTGGTGTCGGTGCGCACGAACGTCGACCGCCGGCCCGATGCCGTCACCGCCGCCACCGTCTCCAACCCCCGGGTCTCGTCGAGGTCCGCGACCACGACGTCGGCCCCCTCTTCGGCGAAGCGCAACGCGCATGCCCGCCCGATGCCGCTTGCCCCGCCCGTGATAACCGCCACGCGGTCCTGGATTCGTCCTGCCATTGTTGTCCTCCCTGCCTGACTGTGGCGGGATTCTACGCCCTCGCGTCTTCCCCGTTCCTGCCCGCGGCGTACGATTCGGGGCAACGCCAATGGCCTCGGAAAGCAAGACCGCCGTCATCGCCGCGATGGGCGCCAATTCCGCCATCGCGGCCGGCAAGCTGACCGCCGGTGTGCTCACCGGCAGCGCCTCGATGCTTGCCGAGGCCGGTCACTCCGTCGCCGACACCGTCAACCAGGTCTTCCTCCTCATCGGCATCAATCTCTCGTCCACCTCCGCCGACGCCCGCCACCCCCACGGCTACGGGAAGGAAGCGTTCTTCTGGTCGTTCCTCGCGGCGATCTTCATCTTCGTCGCGGGCGCCGCCTTCTCCTTCTACGAAGGCACCCGGACCTTGCTCCAGGAGACCGCCCACCACCGAAGCCAGCACGAACTCTTTCTCGCCTTCGGGGTGCTCGGCATGGCCGCGGCCTTCGAGTCCGCCTCGATGACCGTGGCAGTCAGGGCAATCTTCGCCGGCGCCCGCCAGAACGGCTGGGGCCCCGTCCGTTTCCTCCGCGAATCGCCGGACCTCACCACCAAGACCGTCTTCTTCGAAGACGGCGCCGCCCTCACCGGCCTTACCATCGCCGCCGCCGGCCTCGCGCTCTCCGAAATCACTGGCCACGAAGCCTGGGACGGGCTTGCATCGCTCGCCATCGGCGTCGTCCTCGCTATCGTCGCGGTGATGCTCGGCGCCCAGTCCCGCGCGCTCCTCCTCGGCGCCGCCGCCGGCGGAGAAACCCAGGAGGCGATCCGCAAGACGCTCGCCAGTTTCCCCGAAGTGGAGCGCGTGCCACGCCTGCTGACCATGCAGCTCGGCTCCCACAGCGTCCTCGTCACCGGCGAACTTGAAGTCGAACGTTCGCTGGATGCCGCGGCGATCGAAGACCTCATGCTCCGGATCGACGCCTCGCTCTCAGAGACAGCGCCCGAAGTCGTGGACACTTTCTGGGAACTTCGCCGCGAACCCCGCGGCCCCGGCGAACGGCCCCGCCACGACCCCCACGCCTGACGCGCGAAGCCGGCGCCTATTCGAAAATCCAGCGCTCCGAATCCTGCGTCCAGGTCACGATTTCGTCCGGGCGGAAGAAGAGGTTGATCTCCCGGGTCGCGCTCTCGGGGCTGTCGCTGGCGTGGATGAGGTTCCGCCCTGTGTCGAGCCCGAAGTCGGCCCTGATACTGCCAGCCCGGCCGTCTTCGTGGACGGGGTTCGTCTTCCCCGCGGTCTGGCGGACCGCGACGATGGCATTGGAGCCTTCCATCACCATGGCAATCACCGGGCTACTCGTGATGAAGTCGACGAGCCCGCCGAAGAACGGCTTTCCGCGATGTTCCGCATAGTGCTGTTCGGCCAGCTCGCGGGACATCTGGATGAGCTTGATCCCGGCGATCTTCAACCCCCGGCGCTCGAGCCGG
Source organism: Chloroflexota bacterium (assembly GCA_016234445.1). Lineage (GTDB taxonomy): Bacteria > Chloroflexota > Dehalococcoidia > Tepidiformales > Tepidiformaceae. The sequence continues at coordinate 199,917 of JACRBT010000001.1, forward strand.
AGGATGATCTCGCCCGCCAGTCCACGCTGCATCGCGTCCGGCTTCACAAGCACGAGGGTGCGTTCCCTGGTCGTCATTTCGGTTCTTCTCCTGCGCTGGTTCGTTGGTGTGTCGTTGGTCAGGCGGGCGTCGCCGTCGGTTTTCGCCGCGGGAGGGTGATGTTCGGTTCCCGCAGGTAGAGTGCTTCAACTGGCGCGCCGTCGCCGCTGCCGCCGCTCCCCAGCCGCCATTCGAGCGCGGCCCGGCAGCGTTCCCCGGGGCTAACTTCCCGGCCGCCGAAGGCCGCGGCGCCTTCGCCCACGGTCCCGCCGGGCATCTCCGCCGCGGTGATCGTGCGAAGCGCGCCGACGGCCCGCCCGCTCTCAAATCCCTGGGCGGCGTAGTCGCCGCGCCCCGCCGGGTGGATGACCGTGAATCTCCCCGGGTCTGCCGCGGCCGCCACCGCTTCCATCGTTCCGATGCCCGTCACCGGGATGCCAAGCGCGAGCCCCAGGCCCCGCGCTGTCGCGATCCCGACCCGGAGCCCGGCGTAGCTGCCCGGCCCCCGGACGACGAGGATCTCCGCCGGGGAGCGCCGGTCGCCACCGAGCACCCGGTCGATGCTCGCGAGGAGGAGGCGCGAATGGTCCTGGGCGCCGTCCTCTTCGCTGGCCGCGACGATCTGCCCGTCGCGCGCAACGGCGAGGGCAAACCGCGAGGATGCCGTGTCGATGCAGAGGATGGTGCTCACGCTGCCCCGAGCGACCTCACCAGTTCCTCGCCGCGGGGGCCGCGGGGCAGGAACTTCAGGCGCCGCTGGCGGTCCATGTCGCCGTAGCGCAACTCAATCACCAGCCCGTCGCCCGGGAGCAACTCGGCCCCCCGTTCGGGCCATTCGATGACGAGCACGCCCCGTTCGGCGTAGTCCCACAGCCCGAGCTCGTCCAACTCTTCCACGTCTTCGATGCGGTAGAGATCGACGTGAAAAAGGGTCTCGCGGCCGTCGTATTCGTTCATCAGCACGAAGGAAGGGCTGTTCACGTTGCCCTGGCAGTTCAGCCCCCGGCCGATGCCCTGGGTCAGGCAGGTCTTGCCCGTCCCGAGGTCGCCGCTGAGGAGGACGACGTCGCCCTTGCGAAGCGCGCGCCCCAGCTTCTCGCCAAGCAGCCGCGTCTCTTCCTCGCCGCCCGTCGCCAATTCGAAGTCATGCTGATCCGCCATGCGGCCAGTATAGGCAGCCGTCCCGTTACGCCATACGCCCGTGCTACGCTGGCCCCCATGCGTGTCGCGCTCCTGTCCGACATCCATTCGAACCTCGCGGCCCTGGACGCCGTCGTGGCCGCGGCGAAGGAAGATGGCGCAACCGCGTGGTGGCACCTGGGCGACGTCGTCGGCTACGGCCCCGACCCGGACGCTGTTATTGAACGGCTTGGCGAACTCGGCGCCTCCGGGGTGATGGGCAACCACGACGCCGCGGCCGCCGGGGTCATCGACACCTCCGACTTCAACCCGCTCGCCGCCGAGGCCGCGCTCTGGACCGCCGCCGAAATCTCTACCCCAAGCCGGGACTACCTCGCGGCGCTCCCCCTCCAGCAAGTCGATGGCGCCTTCACACGCGTCCACGGTAGCCTGCGCGACCCCATCTGGGAGTACCTCCGGACAGAGAAGGCCGTCCGCGCCCACTTCGCCCTCCAGGAGACGGCCTTCAGCATCGTCGGCCACACGCACTTCCCGCTCGTCATCGTTGAACAGCCGGGCCGGCCCGTCGACGCCAGGGTCCCCGACGAAGGGAAGGCCGTGAAGCTCGGCCCCGCGCGCGCCTGCGTGAATCCCGGTTGTGTCGGCCAGCCTCGCGACGGCGACCCCCGGGCCTGCTACGCCATCCTCGACACCGAAGCGCTCACCGTGCTCTTCCGCCGCGTCCCCTACGACATCGCTGCGACGCAGGAGAAGATGCGGACCGCCGGGCTCCCGGAGCCGCTCATCTCCCGGCTTTCGGTAGGCCGCTGAAGTGGTAACCTTCCGGCTCCAGTCGCCCTCCCGGAGATGCCCATGAACGGCCCCGTCAACGTCGTCGTTGCCTTCAAAGTCGCGCCGGAGGTCCTCGCCGAGATCGAGCAGGTCGACCCCCGCGTCCGCGTCTCCATGCACCCGGTGCTCTCGGCCGCCTCACGCTACGTCGGCAGCGGCGCCGGCTCCGACAGCGAGCGGATGGCCGCCTTCGCGGCCCTCGCCGAGGCCCAGGTGATCTTCGGCCCCGCCCAGCTCACCGGCGATGTCTTCGACGCCGCGCCGATGCTCCAGTGGTTCCAGGTCCTCACCGCCGGGGTGGACCGGCTGGCGAAGGAGGGCGTCATCGACCGCGGCTTCCCGGTGACCACGGTTAGCGGGCTGGCCGCTCCCGCCATCGCCGAATGGGCGCTCGGCGGCATGATCATGCTCGCCAAGGGCATGCACACCTCCGTCCGGGACCAGGCCGAGCATCGCTGGAGCTTCCGCTTCACGGGCGAGCTCTCGGGCAAGACCCTGGGTATCGCCGGCATGGGCGCCATCGGCCGGGAGACGGCCCGCCGCGCCCGCGCCTTCGGGATGCGGGTCCTCGCCACCCGCCGTACCGTCGAAGCCGGCGCGGCCGACCCTGACTGCGACGAGATCCTCCCCTACGCCGCCCTCGACCGCCTCCTTGCCGAGTCCGACTACCTCGTCCTTTGCGTTCCCTACACGCCCGACACCCACAGCCTGATCGGGGCAGCGGAACTCGCCAGGATGAAGCCGACCGCCTGCCTCCTCAACGTCGCCCGGGGCCCCGTCGTCGACCAGGAAGCGCTCATCGCCGCCCTCCGCGACGGGACCATCGCCGGCGCCGCCCTCGACGTCACGGACCCCGAGCCGTTGCCCGCCGAAAGCCCCCTCTGGGACCTCCCCAACGTCATCATCACCCCCCACATCTCGGGCGCGGTCGAAGGTTACGGGCATCGCGCCGCGGGCATCTTCATCGCCAACCTCAGGCACTTCCTCGCGGGCGAACCCCTGGAAAACCTCGTGAAACCGGGCCTCGGCTACTGAGCGCAGTTGACCGAAACAAAGCGGCTCCGTACCGTATTTCACAATCGAATACACTCCGGCGCGCCTGTGGGGCCGCCGCTTTGAGGGGTTGGGAGAACGACCATGTCCAAGATCGGCATTGAAAACGGCAAGGCTCCAGTCTCCGCGGGTCTCGGCCAGCGAATCCGTTCTGCTCGCCGCGACGCGAGCATGAGCCAGGGCCAGCTCGCCACGGCGCTCAACACCACCCAGAGCGCCATCAGCCTCTATGAGGCCGGGCAGCGTTCCGTCGGCATCGACATGCTCCTCAACGTCGCCCGCATCCTCAACCGCCCGCTCCACTACTTCCTCGGCGAAGACGGCGACATGCTCTACGTGAAGGACAGCCAGATCGCCGAGCTCATCGCCGAACTCGAAAGCCACCCCGAAGACCTGCCCGAGCTCATCGCCTACTGGCAGTTCCTTCGCTGGCGCCGCGCCAATTCCGCCAACGGCCGCCACTAAGACCGCGTTTCCGCCGGGGTGGAAGGGCCGTCAGCCGTGCCCCTCGCCGCTCCTGACTCTTTAGCTGGACGATTGCCGTGCGCCGCCTCTGCGACGACACCGATGCCCGCCGCATCCTGAACCCCGGCCCCGTCGCCATCGTCACCACCATGTGGCGGGCGATGACGAACGCCGCGCCCATCGCCTGGACGGTGCCGCTCTCCATGGAGCCGCCGCTGGTGGGTGTCGTCATCCACCCCCACCGCCACACGGCCGACATGATCCGCTTCAGCGAAGAGTTCGCCATCAACATCCCGGGGCCGTCGCTCCTCAAGCAGACCCACTTCCTCGGCACCCAGGGCGGCCTCAACAACAACAAGCTCGAAGCCTCGGGGCTCGAACTCTTCAGCGGCCAGCGGATCGAAGCGCCCCTCATCGAAGGCTGCCTCGCCTGGATCGAATGCGGCCTCCACGACGTCGTCAAGATCGGCGACCACACGCTCTTCGTCGGCCGCGTCGTCCGCGTCCAGGCCCTGGACGAGGCCTACGCCCAGGCCTGGAAACTCGAAGAGCGCCGCTACAGCCCTCTCGCCTACATCGGCGGGACGAAGTACGCCGTCATCGGCGACCCGCTCGAAGCGGTCGTGGAGGTGGACGTCGCGGGCAAGCTCTCCGGCGAAACCGCCGAGGAACGTGAAAAGCGCGAAGAGGAAGAAGCCCGCGAACGCGAACTCCGCAAGGTCGAAGGCGACGAAGGCTTCGAGGAAATGGCCCGCTAACCCGGCGTGGTAAACTCCCGCACCGGGGGGACCTGATGCCTGTTATCGACTCGCTCCGCCTTCTCCACGCGGCCAACGCCGACCCTGAGTTCCGGATCGCCGCCCGCCACTGGGACGCCGCCCTCCGCATCGACGCCGGTGCCGAAACCCATCTCCTCCAGGTGCGCGCCGGCGAAGTCGTCGAAGCCGACCCCGCGGCCGCCTTCTCCTACGACGTCAGGATCGCGGCCCCGCCGGAAACCTGGGACGAAATGCTCGCGGCGGTCCCCCGTGCCTTCTACCACGACCTTTTCGCCGCCGCCGCCCGCCACGGGCTCGTCCTCGAAGGCGACACCGAGGCCTACTATCCCGCCCTTCGCCGCCTGCTCGAACTCATGCGCGCCGTCGCCAACGCCTGAAAAGGAGCCCGCCGATGCCCCGCTTCGACTCCGCCACGGGCCGCTACGTCCACCTCGCTGTCGCCGGCATCGACTACCGCGTCTACTTCGAAGAAGCCGGCGAGGGCATCCCCATCCTCCTCCAGCACACCGCCGGGGCCGACGGCCGCCAATGGCGCCACCTCCTCGAAGACGCCGACTTCCAGCGCCACTTCCGCATGATCGCCTACGACCTCCCGTACCACGGCAAGTCCGTGCCCCCGGACGGCATCGAATGGTGGCGCCAGGAGTACCGGCTGACGAAGGCCTTCCTCCTCGAATTCGTCGCCACGTTCGCGCGGACGCTCGAACTCGACCGGCCGGTCTACATGGGCAGCTCCATCGGCGGCAACCTCGCCACCGACCTCGCCCTGCACTGCCCCGGCCAGTTCCGCGCCCTCGTCGGACTGGAAGCGGCGGTCCTCACCCCCGGCGGCCACAGCGATCGCTGGTACCACCCCCGCCTCAGCAACGACTTCAAGGCCAGCGTCATGTACGGCCTCATGTCGCCGACAAGCCCGGAGGCCAATCGCCGCGAGACCGCCTGGGTCTACAGCCAGGGCGCCCCACCCGTCTTCAAGGGCGACCTCTTCTACTACTCTGTCGACCACGACCTCCGCGAGACAGCGGAGCAGATCGACACCTCAGCCACTCCCCTCTGGGTGCTCAACGGCGAATACGACTGGGCCAGCTCACCTGACATGGGCGAAGAGCTCGCCCGGCGTGTGAAAGGTCTCCGCTACCGCACGATGGAAGGCCTCGGCCACTTCCCGATGTCCGAACACCCCGCCCGCTTCCGCGAATACATCGCCCCCGTCCTCGAAGAAGTCCGCCGCCTCCCGTGATGTCCCGGAACGGCAGGAGAGGAGGGGAGAGGCATCCCCTCCTCGACCGACGCCGGGGGTTAGCCGACCTGGGCGGCGGCGCGGCCCTGGGCGGTGAGCATGCGGTTGAGCGCGTTCACATAGGCCCGGGCGCTGGCGACGATGATGTCCGTGTCGGCGGAGCGGCCGGTGAAGGTGTGGCCGTCGCGTTCGATCCGGATGGTGACCTCGCCCTGGGCGTCGATGCCTTCGGTGACGCTCTTGACGGCGAATTCGGTGAGGCTCGGGGTGAGGCCGGTGATCCGGTTCATCGCGCGGTAGACGGCGTCGACCGGACCCGTGCCGGTGGCCGCGTCGGTGCGGATGGTGCCATCGGGGTCGACCAGCCGGAGCGTGGCCGTCGGGGTGCTGTGGTCGCCGGCGGTCACCTGGACCATCTCCATCCGCCAGCCGCCGTGCTCCGAGGTACGCATGTTGTCGTTGACGATCGCTTCCAGGTCGCGGTCGTCGAGTTCGACTTTCTTGTCGGCCAGTTCCTTGAAGGCGGCGAAGACGCGGCTCAGTTCCTCTTCGGCGAGGTCGTAGCCCATCTCTTCCATGTGCTTCTTGAATGCGTGGCGGCCGGAGAGTTTCCCGAGGATGAGCTGGGTGCCCTGGGGGATGCCGATGTCGGCGGGGTCCATGATCTCCCAGGTTTCGCGCAGTTTGAGGATGCCGTCCTGGTGGATGCCCGAGCCGTGGCGGAAGGCGTTCTTGCCGACGATCGCCTTGTTCCACTGGATGGGCATGCCCGAGTAGGTTTCGACCATCTTGCTGGCGCGCCAGATCTCTTTGGTGTTGATGTCGGTGTGGAAGCCGAAGAAGTCCTTGCGGGTCTTGATGGCCATCACCACTTCTTCGAGCGAGGTGTTGCCGGCGCGCTCGCCGATGCCGTTAATGGTGACTTCTACCTGGCGGGCGCCGTTCTGGATGGCGGTGAGGGTGTTGGCCGTGCAGAGGCCGAGGTCGTTCTGGCCGTGGAAGCTGACGCGCGCCTTGTGGATGTTGGGGACGGTCTCGAAGAGGGAACGGAAGAGCCCGCCGAGTTCCTCCGGGATGGCATAGCCAACGGAGTCGGGGATGTTGATGGTGGTGGCGCCGGCGTCGATGCAGCGGCGGACGATGTCAAAGACGAACCGCGGGTCGGCGCGGGTGGCGTCCATCGGGCTGAATTCGACGTTCGATGTGTACTTTGCGGCGTGGCGGACCATGGCCTCGGCCTGGGTGAGGACTTGCTCGCGATCCTTGTGGAGCTGGTGGGCCATCTGGATGTCGCTGGTGTTGATGAAGACGTGGATGCGGGGGTCGGCGGCGCCCTTCACGGCCTCCCAGGCGGTGTCGATGTCGCCGGCGACGGCGCGGGCGAGGGCGGCGATGGTCGCGCCGCGAACCTCACGGGAGACCGCCTGGACGGCTTCGAGGTCGCCGGGAGTGGAGCAGGGGAAGCCGGCTTCGATGATGTCGACGCCGAGGCGTTCCAGCTGGCGGGCGATTTCGAGCTTTTCCTGCGGGGTGAAGGCGACTCCCGCGGACTGTTCGCCGTCGCGCAGGGTGGTATCGAAGATGTAGATCTTTTCGGTCACGGGTGGGGTCCTCCTCTGGTGGGTGCGGGGGCCGGTCCCGGCGGCCTAGGGCATGCGGGAAGCGGCTGCACGGCTCTGCATGGTTATTGGAACAGACGGTGCGGGAACGGGGGAATCAGGAGCGTCGGAGGGCGCGCCCCGGGGAGTCCGGGGCGGGCGAGGCATCCTTCACGAAGTGCGGCAGCATGGTGCGCATATTGAGGGGTAGTGTGGGCGAGACGGCGGCAGAACGCAAGCGGAGCAAGTCCCGAGTTCCGAGTTCCGAGTTCCGAGTGCGGGAACTATTGACAACGGGCGGCGGACGGGGCAGATTGTTCGCGTAACGAGAAGGTTACGCGTTGTAAGGGGACTTCGCGATGGCCACGCCAATCGGCCCATTGAACGTCCGTCGCTCGGCCTGGATCGCGGCGCCGCCGGAGCGCGTCTGGCGGGAATTCGAGTCGTTCGAGCGGATGAAGGCCTGGTTCGGCACCGGCCACACGCTGACCAGGTACGAACCGCGCGTCGGGGGCATCGTGGAGACGGACGCGGGCGGGCACCAGGGGAGCGACACTCCGTTAGTCTTCTCCGGCCGGGTCCTCGTCTTTGACCCGCCCAGCGAGTTGACTTTCGAACAGGACTGGATCGGGCACGGCTGGCACGCCCCCCCGCTTATCACCTTCCGGCTCACGCCTCACGATGGTGGCACCGTGGTGGAGCTGTTCCATCACGGGTTTGAAGCGGCCTCCAGCACACCCGGAGGCGACCTCAATGGGTTCGAGTCGGGCTGGGACAACCACCATCTGACCAAACTCGCAGCGATTGTCGAAGGGCCCGCGGTTGGCGAGTGACCCCTTCCCGGCGCTCGCTCACCCGACGAGGCGCGAGATCCTGGCGTTGCTCCGGGACAACCCCGGCATGAGTGCGGGCGAACTGGCGGCGAAGTTCCCGGGCGTCAGCCGCCCGGCGGTGTCCAGGCATCTCGGCGTCCTCCGCCGGGCCCGGCTGGTGCACTCTTCCAGCCGGGGGCGCGAACAACGGTACAACCTCAACGCCGAGCCGATCGCGTACGTCTATCGCACGTTCCTCAGCAGCTTTCTCGCCATCGCCGATGAGTCGCTCCTGAAGCTCAAGCACGAAGCTGAAAGGCCGCTCGACGAGTAGGGGCATCCGGGAGGGTGTGCGATCTTCCTTCAGCCTTCGGTGATGACGCGCATGGGGCTCCAGCGGCCGATGACGCCCTGGCCGTGGCAGCTGACGGAACGGCCGTCGACGATGTCGATCTCGGACATGAGGCCGAGGGCGGCGGTGAAGCCGGTGATCTTGTCGGGCACGTTTTCGTAGCGGTCGACCACGCGGCCGCCGGCTTCGAACTCGACCGTGTCGGCGCCCTGGTCATAAGTGATGCGGTAGGAGTGGACCTGGCCGGGAGTCGCCGCATAGTCCTTCAGCTCGTTGAAGATGCAGAAGGCCCGGGCGGGGCCGGTGTCGGGGATGGTGACGCCGGGGAAGGGGAGGCGGCCGTAGACCGTCGCCACGGTGTCGCCGCTGGTGAAGAAGTCGAACGCCCAGCCGGTGGTGAAGTCGAGGAGGTTCCAGGAGACGTAGCCGTCGTAGAGGTCGCCGGGGCGGGTGCCAACGGTGCGGGCCGCGACTTCAATTTCGAACGTGACCTTCCCGCCCGGGGGCACGGCGAAACGCTCCCGGGAGAAGTACATGTGCTTGGCGTTGTCGAGGATCTGGACGCGATCGTTGGAGCGCGTGTAGGGGACGGCGGTCACCTGGAGCCAGCCGTTGCGGACGAGGACGAGGGCGCCCGGTTCGCGGTATTCCCACGTGTCGCCACCGGGCAGGGGAAAGCTGGCCTGGGCCCAGGGTGAGCCCGGTTCGAGGATGCGGTTGAAGTCGCCGGCGACGGTTTCGGTGCGGCTACCAGCCACGGGTGGCGAGGAGCTCCTTTTCGTGGAGCGAACCGACGGCGATGCCGGGCATGGCCTTGCCGAGCCCTGTGCTGACGCGGGCGATGACGTCGGCGTCCATGTAATGGGTGGTCGCTTCGACGATGGCCTTCGCCACGAGCGGCGGGTTTTCGGACTTGAAAATGCCGGACCCGACGAAGACGCCGTCGGCGCCGAGGCGCATCATCAGGGCGGCATCGGCGGGGGTGGCGACGCCGCCGGCGGCGAAGTTGACGACGGGCAGGCGGCCTTCGCGCTTGACCTGCTGGACCAGGTGGAGGGGGGCCTGCATCTCCTTGGCAGCGGTGTAGACCTCGTCGTCTGGCATGTTCTGGAGGCGGCGGATTTCGTCCTGGACGGCGCGCATGTGGCGGACAGCCTCGACGATGTCGCCGGTGCCCGCCTCGCCCTTGGTGCGGATCATCGCCGCGCCTTCGCCGATCCGGCGGAGGGCTTCGCCGAGGTTCCGGCAGCCGCAGACGAAGGGCACCGTGAAGGCGTGCTTGTCGATGTGGTGGGTTTCGTCTGCGGGAGTGAGGACTTCGGATTCGTCGATGTAGTCGATACCGAGCGCCTGGAGGACTTCGGCCTCGACGAAGTGGCCGATGCGGGCCTTGGCCATCACCGGGATGGTGACGGCGGCGATGATGCCGCGGATCATCTCAGGGTCGCTCATGCGGGCGACACCGCCGTCCTTGCGGATGTCGGAAGGGACGCGTTCGAGGGCCATGACGGCGCAGGCGCCGGCTTCTTCGGCGATCCTCGCGTGTTCGGGGGTGACGACGTCCATGATGACGCCGCCTTTCAGCATCTGGGCGAGGCCAACCTTCACTGCCCAGGTCCCTGTCTGTGTCATCGTGAGCCTCCCTGAAGCGCCGGCGCCGGGTAGGCCGCGGCGCGAGCGTGCGAGTCGTTGTCAGACAAGTGTAGGGGAGGGTCGGGCCGGGCGGATAGGGGACGGGTGGGTCAGGCCGCGACCGGGCGAGGAGGCTTGGCGGTGCGGACGGTGTTCTTGCCGTTGCGCTTCGCGGCGAGGAGGACGTCGTCGGCGCGGCGAATGGTGCTTTCGGCGTCTTCGCCCGGGGCTCGTTCGGCACAGCCGATGGAGACGGTGGTCGCGGCCTGGCCAAAGATCGCCTCGCGGAGGCGGTCGGCGATGCGGTGCGCTTCACGAAGACCGGTGCCGGGGAGGGCGATGACGAACTCCTCGCCCCCGTAGCGGGCGACGTGATCGCCGGCGCGCGTGTTCCTGGCGAGGAGAGTGGCGACGGTCGTGAGGACATCGTCGCCGAACAGGTGGCCGTGCTCGTCGTTCAGGCGCTTGAAGTCGTCAAGGTCGAGCATGAGCACGGCGAACTGGGCGTCCGGGTCGGCAGCGAATGTGTCGAGCCATTCGAAGAAGTGGCGACGGTTGGCGAGGCCGGTAAGGGGGTCCACCTCGGCGAGCGCGCGGGCCTGGCGTTCGGCGTTGCGCCAGGCGGTGCCGATGGCGGCGGCGAGCGCGGCCATCGCCACCGCGACGACGATCATGGTGACGAAGTCGGCATCGACCGCGGAGGAGAAGCTGCCGGGAGAGAGGAGCAGGCGGCTAGTGGCGAGGTTGGCGACGATGAAGCTCGCAAGGGCGGCGTAGGCCAGGCCGTGGATACGGCGTGCGTAGCCGACGAGGGCATAGAGGTAGATGGCCCAGAACGCGGAGTTGGGGTCGGCATGGGCCAGCAAGGCAACGGTGATGCAGGAGACGTCGAGGGCAGGGGTGATGACCTCGACCAGTTCCCAGGGCCGTTCCCGGTTCCGGCGGAAGAGGATGTACCAGGCGTGGAAGAGGTGATAGCCGCCAACCCATGCCACCGAGGCCCAGCGTGCTGCTGGTTCGGCCGCGAAGTACCCCAGCCCGGCGCCGACGCAGTAGAAGGCAGCGATGCTGCATTGCAGGATGAGGACCTGCACTTCCAGGTGGTTGCGGTCGGCCGGCGGCGGGGTGGGCACGGGGCGGTGCTCAACTAGCGGATAGTGCGGCAAGGTTCCTCCTCAACAGACAACTTCGACACTGGCTGGCAACCGCCAAAGTTGAGTCTCGGTGGACGCCGTCACCTGCAAGCCCGCCGCGGAGCGAGAGCCTGCGGGGTGCCGGGTGGTGGCGGCAGCCCACCCCCTTTTTCTGAGCACTCTCGGGACCGCCGGGGAGGAGCCAGCCAGATTCGGTCATGGGCTCGGCGGAAAGCCGGCGCCGGGCCCTGATGGCTGTTCCCGCTGTGACACCGGCCTGTCCCGGGCGGCGCCGGCGGCGGCGGAATTCTAACGATTCGCGAATGCGGCTGCGGAGATCGCGGCCGTCAATCCCGGTGGAGATACGCCCATGAGTGGGATCTACTACGACCCTTCGGAGCGGCGCTTGCGGCTGGTTGCGGGCACGGCCGAGCCCGCCTGGCCGCTGGTGACTCACAACCTGGCGGCGCCCATGCACCGGTGCCGGCGGATTCTCCGGGGCTGGCTGCCGGCCGACGAGATCGACACCATCGAGTGGCCGGAGGAGATGCTCCGCCGCTCCGCCTGAGGCGACGGTAGAATGCCCGGGTGGAGACGGACGAGATCGCGCGGCAGCTGGCGCGACTGGATGCGGCGACGGGGCCGGCGGCGGAACGATTCGACACTGGTCCCGCGTTCGCCGGGCGGGTGGCGGTCTTGCCGTCGGCCTTCAACCCGCCGACGGTCGCCCACTTTGCCCTTCTCGACGCGGCATGCGCCGACGGCGGGACCCGGGCGGCGATGCTGAGCACAAAGAACGTGGCCAAGACGGTGCACGGCGCATCGTTGAGCGAGCGCGTCGAGATGCTGTTGGCGGCCGGCGAGGACGTGGCTGTGCTCGCGGTGAACGCGGCCCGGCTGGCAGACCAGGGAGTCGCGCTCCGGGCGGCCTTCCCGGGGGTGGCGTTCGACTTCGTCGTCGGCTACGACACGCTCGTGCGGCTGTTCGACCGGCAGTACTACGGCTCGATGGAGGAGGAACTCGCGGAGTTCTTCGCTCACCACCGCGTGATCGCGGCGAACCGGGGCGACGACACCATTGAGGCGCTCCTCGCGTTGCTCTGCGAGGACCCCGCCCGGCAGTTCGCCGACCGCGTGGTGGCGGTGGAGGTGCACGAAGGGCACGCCACGGTGTCTTCCAGCGCGGCGAGGGAGGCGGCGGGGCGGGGCGAGCACCACGAAACGGTGCCGGCGGGCGTGGCGGCCTACATCCGCGCGCACGGGCTCTACCGGTAGCGGGCTACCCCGAGATGGCGGCGAGGTCGGGCCCGCCCGAGGTGGCGACCACACCGGCCGCTTCCAGGGCCGCCACTGCATCGTCGTCGAGACCAAGGAGTTCCCCGAGCACGTCGCGGGTGTCGGCGCCGAGGTCTGGCGGCGGGCCCTTGATCCCCGTCTCGCTGCGGGACATCCGGAGGGGGGTGTTGGCGATGCGGATGGTGCCCGCTTTCGGGTGGGTCACGGGCACCACCATCCCGCGATGCTGGATCTGCGGGTCGTCCACCAGTTGGGGAATGGAGTTGACAGGGCCGCAGGGGATCCCGGCAGCCAGCATTTCCTCGAGCCAATGAGACACCGGCCGCTTCTTGAAGGCGGCGTTCAACATGGGCTCGAGCTCGGCGTGGCGCGCGGTCCGGCGGGGGCTGGTCTCGAAGCGGGCATCGCCGATCAATTCCGGGAGGCCAAGGATGGCGCAGAAGAGCTGCCACTGGTTCTCTTCCCCGAAGCCGAGGGCGACGACGAGCCAGCCGTCGGCCGCTTCAAAGGCCTGGAACGGGGTGGCCGAGGGGTGGCGGGTGCCGAGCGGTTCGGGCGCCTTCCCGGTGACGGAATAGCGCATCACGGCGTTTTCGAGGGCGCTCACCTGGCAGTCGAGCATGCTGATGTCGAGGGCCTGTCCTCGGCCGCTTCGTTCGCGCTCATGGATGGCCGTGAGGATGCCGACGGCCGTGTAGAGGCCGGCGACGATGTCCCCGTACGAGGCTCCCGGCCTGATGGGCGGGCCGCCGGGTTCGCCGGTGATCGAAAGGATGCCGCCCATGCCCTGGACGATGATGTCGAGGGCGGGGCGGTCGCGATAGGGGCCGGTCTGCCCGAAGCCGGAGGTGCTGGCGAAGATGAGGCGGGGGTTCGCGGCCGAAAGGGTCTCATAGCCGACGCCGAGGCGGTCCATGGTGCCGGGAGTGAAGTTCTCCATGACGACCTCGACCTTCGCGGCCATGCGGATGAAGAGGTCGCGGCCCTCGGGCTTGCGGAGGTCGACGGAGACGGAGCGCTTGCCGCGGTTGACGCTGAAGAAGTAGCCGCTGACACCGTCCTGGTAGGGCGTGGTGGTGCGGGCGACGTCGCCCCAGGGCGGCCGTTCGACCTTGATGACCTCGGCGCCGAGGTCGCAAAGGATCATCGAGGCGTAGGGACCGGAGAGGACCCAGGTAAGGTCGAGGATGGTGATGTCTTCGAGGGGACGGCTCATGGCGGATGCTCCCGGGGGGCGATTGGGGCATTGTGGGGGCGCCGGGGCGAGGGCGCACGGCCCCGCCACGGCGGCATCCGGCCTACAATCAGGGTGAGCCCCCGTAGCTCAGGGGATAGAGCAGGCGCCTTCTAAGCGTCTGGCCGCAGGTTCGATTCCTGCCGGGGGCGCATCCCCTGGCGCCCTGGAGCGGGCGCGGGCGGGCCGTTTGGTTCCGCACTTGCGGGCCTATTGGCCCTGCTAGCCGCTCGCAAACGGGATATCATGGTGCTATGGCATCGATAGAACAGCACCTGAAACGATGGGCCGGGGCCGGCGTCATCGACGCGGCGACGGCCAGCGCAATCCGGGAGTTCGAAGAGAACCAGCCAGCGCCCCGGCGCCAGGGACCGGGACTCATGGAGGTGCTGGTCTACCTGGGCGTCGCCGTGGCTGGTGTCGGCATTGCCATCCTGCTCGGCAACAATTGGGAGGACCTGCAGGAGTGGGCCCGGGTGGCGGTGATCGGCGTGCCGGCGGTGCTGGCCATCGCGGCCGGCCAGGCGCTGAGGGCCAACGGCCGCCCGGAGCTCGAGCGCGGCGGACAGTTGGCCTGGCTCGCCGCTCAGGGCCTCCTCGCAGGGACCGCCGGGGTCCTCGCCGACAGCGCCGGTTGGGCGGACGAGGACGCGTTCCTCGCCGCTGGAATCACGGTGGCAGTGGCCGGGCTCGCGCTCTGGGCGATCGCCCAGAGCCATCTCCAGGTGGTGGGCGTCGGCGCGGGACTTCTCGTGGGGTCGTTTGCGTTTTCCCAGAAAGTAACAGGTGACGACGGGCCCCCTGAGCTCGGCATGTATGTGCTAGCGGGGTTCGGCGCCGCCGCTTTGCTCCTCGCCGAGGCAGGACTCTTCCGTCCGAAGATCACGGGGCAGCTTGTGTCCGCCGGGCTCGTCACCTTCGGCACGTTCTTCGGAACGATGATCTCCGGCGGGGGCTGGGCTGAACCGATCCTCTTCGTCGTGGGGGCGGCGCTCATCGCCGGGAGCATCTGGCGCGGGGTCTTCCTCTACGTGATCGCGGGGGTCGCCCTGGTGTTCGCCGGGCTGATCAACACGGTGGCGCGGCACGCCCCGAACGTCACAGTCGCGGCGCTGGCGCTGATCGTGATCGGCGGGCTGCTCATCGCGACAGTGCTCGTCCTGGCGCAGAAGAGGCCGTGGGCGGCCCGGGCAACCTGATGAAGAACCGGCTGGCCGTCGTGGGGACGTTTGCCAGCCTGGCAGCCTTGATCCTGCTGGCGGTGGTGGTCTGGAAGTTCGGCACGAAAGACCCGTCGCCGCCCTCGTTATCGAAGCATCCGGACGCGGCCATCACCGGGGAGATCCTCTACATCCGGGGGGAGTGCATTGTCCGCGCGGCCGCCTCGGGCGCGTCGAAACAGACGGTGAGCTGCCCGGCACCAAACGGCGTGTCGTGGGTGGATGCCCGGACAGCGCGCTACTGGCGCTTCGGGCCGGGCGTGCCGACAGCCGTGGACGTGGACCTGGCGACCGGCGCGGAAAGCCTGGCCCAGGTCCCGCCGGGAACGTCGCCGCCGACCGGATGGGACATGGTCTCCCCGCGCGGCGAAACCGCTTCCTTCGACAAGGACGGGTCGCTCTACCGGTCGACCCCGGGGGAGGCGGCCCGGGTGCTCATCTTCGAATATGACGGCCCGGAGTCGCGACGGCCCGAGTTCCTGACGTGGTCTCCCGACGGCGAATGGGTGCTGCTCTTCTATCCCGCGAAGGAGTACGACCGGGGCGAACTCTGGATTGTGCGGCGCGACGGGACAAGCGCCGGGACACTGGCGGGAGGGGTAGCGCGGTCGGCGTCCTGGTGGATCGACGGGAAAGGGTTCTTGCCGGCGCTCCAGTAGCACCGGCGCGACAGCGGCATCGAGGGAAGCTATCCTTCGGCCATCAACCGGGAGGGGCCGCCGTGGTCGCACCAGCATTCGTCGCCAACAAGCCAGAGGACGTGGGGATTGACCCCGAGAAGCTGGAGGCCGTCTTCGCGCGGGTGAAGCGGGATGTGGACGACGGGACGCTGCCCAGCGCCTCCGTGGCCGTGGCCCGGCAGGGGAAGATCGCAGGCTTCCGGGTGTTCGGCCAGGCGGTCCAGGGCGGGTCGATGAAGCCGGCAACAGAGGACACGCTCTACACGATCTTTTCCAGCACGAAAGCTATCGTCGGCGCCGCCAGCTGGACGCTGTTCGAAGACGGGCTCCTGAAGCTAGACGAAAAGGTCGCCGACATCATCCCCGAGTTCGGGACGAACGGGAAAGACGTCGTCACGGTCGAGCAGGCGATGCTGCACATCGGCGGCTTCCCGCTGGCGCCGCTCGGGCCGGGGCGCTGGGAGACGCGCGAGGGGCGCCTGCGGTCGTTCTCGGACTGGCGTTTGAACTGGGAACCGGGGATGAAGTTCGAATACCACGCCACGTCGCTGCACTGGGTGCTGGCGGAGATCATCGAACGGCGGACCGGGGTGGAGTTCAAGCAGTTCGTCCGGCAGCGGATCATCGAGCCGATGAAGCTGCGGGAGTTCTACCTGGGGCTGCCGGCCGAGCTGAACGGGCGGGTGGCGGACGTGCTCCACGTGACCCCGCCGGTGCCCCCGCCGGGCGGATGGGGCGAAGTGACGCCGGACGCGATCCTCAACTTCAACCGCCCGGAGGTGCGCGCGGTCGGCGTCCCCGGCGGGGGCGGGATCGCCCGGGCGGCGGAACTGGCGCTGTTCTACCAGCCGCTGGTCAACGGCGGCGTCACGGCAGACGGCACCCGGATCATGAAGGCCGAGACAATCGAGTTCGCCACCAAACCGCGGACCAGAGACTTCCACGTGGACCTGCTTTTCCAGAAGCCGGTGAACCGGGCGTTGACCGTCGTGGTCGCGGGCGACGCGGAGAACGCCGTCTACCGTGGCTTCGGACGGACGACCTCGCCGCGGGCGTTCGGACACGGCGGAGCGGGCGGCCAGATCGGCTGGGGCGACCCGGAGACGGGCATCTCCGTGGGGTACTGCACCAACGGCTTCGTCGACGACCTGCTGCAGGGGCGGCGCGGGGTCGCGGTCAGCAGCCTGGCGGCGGTCTGCGCGAGCTAGCTGCCGCCCCCGGCGGATACGCCCTCGGGGACCATGGCCGGCACGCGCGAGCCGAACCGTTCGCCGGCGAACCGGACTGAGTAAAGGGCGAGCCCGAGCAGAATGGAAGCCCCCATGACCGGGGTCGCCACGCGCTTCATGGCCGTGACGTCGACGAGGAGTCCGGCGGAAAAGACGGCGAGGCCCAGGTTGGTCCCCCAGAAGACGACGCGATCCAGGCTCGGCCAGCGGACGTTGGCGGTATTCGTGGCGGAGAAGACGAGGCCGAAGATGGCGTTGGTCATGACGCCGATGAACATCGTGTGGTCCAGCGCCAGCAATTCGTGGTCCGGGACCTTGTCGAAGTCGCCGGCGTACCGGCCGACCAGGTACTGGATGAGGAGGATGTTGGCCAGCGTGGCGATGGCGCTGGCCGCGGCAAAGGGCGCGGCGCCACGAGCCAACCAGTCGACCCGGCGGAAGGCGGGCCACATCCGCCAGACGAAGATCCCCACGCCAACCAGTTCGAGGAGGGCGGCCACGGGCGCGAGGGGCGTGATGTCGAGCAGCAGTGAGAACAGGAGGACGAGGCCTCCGAGGAACGGGAAGACCATCTGAATGGTCCCGAGGCGGCGAGCGGGATCGGGGCGGGGCCACTTGAAGCACCACTCGCTCAGGGCCATGCCGACCGGGATGAGGAACCCGACGACCATCGTCCCCGGGTGGGCATCTTCGCCCCCGGACGGGAGGACGTTGCGGCCGGTGGCGATTTCGTAGCCGAGGAGAACCCCGACGACGCCGCCGGCGACAGACGTGCCCATCGCGACCAGGAACCCCCAGTGCGGGGCGGTCATAGCCATCCCGCGGGCGCGGACCAGCATCCAGGCGAGGAACCCCGCGATCGCCAACAACGCGAACGACCCGAAGAACGGCCGGGCTTCGCCGAAGGTAAGGAAGAACGTGGCGACGAAGGCCGGGATGGCGACGAGCGCCAGCGCCGTAAGCCCGCGGACCGCGCGGACCTCAGCCGGGCCTGGCCGGTGTCCTTCGCCGAAGAGCAAGAGCGACGCTGCGAAGACGCTCAGCGTGATCCAGCCCAGCGTCCCGCCATGGACGTGGGTGAGGAGTGTCTTTCGGCCGAAGTCGACGAGGTCGGTCCCATTGAGGATGCCGACGACGACGGTGAAGACGAAGATGACCAGGGCTTCCTGGAGCAGGAGGACCGCCTGGCCGCGGAACGGCCCTCCGGTCCCAGATTGCGACGAAAGACTCACGTTTGGCTCCCCAGCGGCTCTTGAGCCCGCTGGAGCGGGATCCTACACGGCCGGGCGCGCGGCTGCATCGCATTCCAGGACCGAAGCCGCCACGGGGATAGGCAGCCCAACCCACGGCAGAGTGGCCGGCGCTTTCGTGGGATGCGGGGCGTTGGTATGATCGCGTGCGGCAATGCGGGATACCCGCTTGCCGGTAGTTACGGCCCGGCTTTCCCCGAACCCGCCGGATGAACGACTGCCCGAGACACCCCGATTCCGGGAAGGAGAAGGACGTTGGGCAAGATTAACGTTGCAATCGTAGGCGTGGGGAACTGCGCCTCATCGCTGGTGCAGGGCGTCGAGTTCTACAAGAACGCCGAAGCCGGCGACGTCATCCCGGGGCTGATGCACCCGGTGCTTGGCGGCTACCACATCAACGACATCGAATTCAAAGTCGCAATTGACATCGACATCGAAAAGGTCGGCAAGGACCTGAGCGAGGCCATCTTTTCGGGGCCGAACAACACCTTCAAGTTCACCGACGTGCCGAAGACGGGCGTCACCGTCGCCCGGGGCATGACCCACGACGGCCTTGGCAAGTACCTCAGCCAGGTGATCACGAAGGCCCCCGGCGGCACCGCGGACATCGTCGGCCTGCTGCGCGACAACGACGTCGACGTGGTCATCAACTACCTGCCGGTGGGTTCGGAAGAGGCGACGAAGTGGTATGTGGAGCAGACGCTCGCGGCCGGGTGCGCCTTCATCAACTGCATCCCGGTGTTCATCGCCCGTGACCCGAACGGGTACTGGCCGCGCCGGTTCGAAGAGGCGGGCGTGCCGATCATCGGCGACGACATCAAGAGCCAGGTGGGCGCGACCATCGTCCATCGCACCCTGACGCGGCTCTTCGCGGATCGCGGCGTGCGGCTCGACCGCACCTACCAGCTCAACTTCGGCGGCAACACCGACTTCCTGAACATGCTCGAACGCGAGCGGCTCGAGTCGAAGAAGATTTCGAAGACGAACGCCGTGACCAGCCAGCTGGACTTCCAGATGGCGCCGGAAAACGTCCACGTCGGCCCCAGCGACCACGTGCCGTGGCTGCTCGACCGGAAGTGGTGCCACATCCGGATGGAAGGGACCACCTTCGGGAACGTGCCCCTGAACCTCGAACTCAAGCTCGAAGTCTGGGACAGCCCCAACAGCGCCGGCGTGGTGATCGACGCGATCCGCTGCGCCAAGCTGGGCCTCGACCGTGGGCTCAAGGGGCCGCTGCTGGCTCCGAGTTCGTACTTCATGAAGTCGCCGCCGGTGCAGTACCACGACGACAAGGCGCGCGACGCGGTCGAGGCGTTCATCGCCCAGGGGTAACCGGTGCAATATCGCCTGTGGCAGGTGGTCACGGCGCTCATCCGGCGCATTCCGCCACGGGCGGGCTACGCGATCGCGGCGGCGGCGGGTTCGGCGGCGTTCTATTGCTGGCCCCGCGGCCGCCGCGCGACCATCCGGAACTACCAGCAGGTGCTGTCCGGGGCGCCGCCTTCGGACGTGCGGCGGATGGCCCGGCGGTCGCTTGTGAACTACTGCAAGTACCTCACCGACTTCGTGCGGTTTCCGTCCGTGCCGGCGCCGGTGCTCATCGAACAGGTCCTCGGTTCCGAACAGTTCGAGGCGCTGGACCGCGCCCTGGCGGATGGGAAGGGCGCGCTCATCGTCTGCACCCACTTCGGTAACTGGGACCTCGGGGCCGGGGCCACGGCGGCACGCGGGTACCCCCTCACCGTGCTCGCGGAGACGTTCGAAGACCCGCGTCTGGACGAGATGGTGGTGGGCGCCCGCAGGCGGCTGGGGATGGAAGTCATCAAGATCGAGAAAGCGGGGCCGTCGCTTGTGCGAGCGCTGCAGCGGAACGGGCTCCTGGCGCTGCTGATCGACCGGCCAACGCCGGGCGACGGGGTGGCGGTGGAGTTCTTCGGGTCGACGGTCGAAGTCCCGGCGGGGCCGGCGCGGCTGGCCTTGCGGACGGGGGCGGCAGTGGTGCCCGTCGCGTTCGCGCGGACGGCTGCAGGGGCGCCGACGGTGACGACGCTCGCCGACTTCCTGCCAGCGCACACGCCGACCGGGGACCAGGCGGCCGACGTCACGGCGATCACTCAGGCGATCATGGCCGCGCACGAAGGGTTTATCCGCCGCCACCCGGACCAGTGGTACATGTTCCGGGAGATGTGGCCGAGGCCAACCGCGGCGACAAGATGATGAAGTACCGGCTGCTCCGATGGCTCGGGCCCATGGCCGCGCGAGCGCCGTGGCTGGCCTACCGGCTGGCCGGGCCAGCCGGCTCGTTCGCCTGGATGGCACGGCGAGGGGTGCGGGACAGGCTGATCCGGAACCTCCTGCCGTTCGCCGGAGGGGATCCGGAGCGGGCAAGACGCGCCAGCCGGCGGGCCTGCCAGAACGTCGCCCGCTACTGGGTCGACATGATGACGCTGGCCCGCCGGGACCTGAGGGAGTTCGAACGGCGGCACCTCACGATCGAGAACGAAGGGCTCGCCTGGCCACTGGCGGAGCCGGGGCCGGTGGTCATCGTCAGCGGGCATGTGGGAAACCCGGAGATGGGCGCGATGGCGGTGACTTCGCGTCGCCGGGAGTACGTCGCCCTTGTGGAGCCGCTGGAGCCGCCGGAGTTCGGCGCGTTGATGGCGAAGGTGCGCGCACGCACGGGCGGCCACTACCACGAGACGGGGCCCGCTGGCCTGCGGGTCTGCCTCGAAACGCTCCGCGCGGGCGGCGTCGTGGCGCTCGTCGCTGACCGCGACATCCAGGGGAACGGCGTCTGCACCCCGTTCGCCGGGAGACTCGCCCTCATGCCGCGCGGCCCCTGGGACCTCGCCCGGCGCACGGGGGCGACGGTGCTGCCGGTGCTGACGAGGCGGACCGGCAGCGACTCCTTCCGGGTTGTCGTCTACCCATCGTTCCAGGTGGCATCGACCGAGGACCGCGAGGCAGACGTCCGGGAGGCCGCCACGCGCTGGGCCGCCGTCCTCGAGTCGCACATCCGCCAGGACCCCGGGCAGTGGACGGTCTTCGAAGACTTCTGGGAGGCTCACGGCTGTGGCGAAAGCTGACCTCCACATCCACACGAGCGTCTCGGATGGGATGGCCTCGGTCGCCCGCGTGCTGGAGCGTGTGGAGGGCGAACTGGACCTCGACGTCATCGCCGTGACCGACCACGAAGACGCGGCAGGCGGGCTCCGGGCACGGGAACTGGCGGCACAGCGGGGCTATCGCATCGAGGTAGTCCCCGGGGCCGAGATCACGACGATCCAGGGACACCTCCTCTGCCTGTTCATCGAAGACACCCCGAAGAGCTTCCGGTCTATCGAGGCGACGCTGGAGTGGGTCCACGCGCGCGGCGGTCTCGCGGTGGTGCCGCACCCGGACAGCTGGCTGACGCGGTCTGTGAGCCGCCGGACGATCGACCGGATCTGCGCCCGGGCGGAAGCGGGCATCTTCTTCGACGCGATCGAAACCGCGAACCCAAGCCCGGCCGGGCGCGTGAGCCGCGAGCAGATGCGGGCGGCGAACCTCGCCTGGGGGCTGCCGGGAACAGGCGGAAGCGATGCCCACCACTTGCCCCACCTGGGCACCGGCTGGACTGAGTTCCCGGGCGAGGGCGCGGAAGCACTGCGCGCGGCGATCCTCGCCGGTACGACGCATTCGGCGATGTCCCGTTATCCTTCGGTGCGTGAGGTGGGCGTGAGACAAACCGCACAGGGGCTGGCGTGGGGGTACTCGGCGACGCCGCGGAAGATGCTGCGCGGGCTTCGGCGCGCCCCGGGGGGCCGCCGGTGAGGATCGCCCTGGTTTCGCCGTACGACTGGTGCGTCAAGGGTGGCGTCAACAGCCACATCACCCACCTCGCCTCGGCCTTCCGGCGCTGGGGACACGATGTAGTTGTCTTCGCGCCGGCCTCGCAGCCGGAAGCGGTCAACGGCGAGATCGTCGTGATGGGGAGGCCGCGCCGAGTACACGCCAGCGGTTCGGTCGCGCGGATCAGTTTCGGCTGGAACCCGGGGGCGGTGAAGCGCGCGCTGGACGAGGGCAACTTCGACATCGTCCACCTGCACGAGCCGCTGATGCCGCTGCTGCCCTACCACTTTCTCCGCCACTCGACGGCGGCCAACGTCGGCACCTTCCACGCGGCGAAGGAGGGCGGCAACCGTTTCTACGAGTATTCGCGGCCGCTCACCCGGAGGTGGTTCCGGAAGCTCGACGGGAAGATCGCCGTGTCACCGGCGGCGGCCCGGCTGGTGAGCCGCTACTACGCCGGCTACTACAACATCATCCCGAACGGGATCGAATACGACCACTTCGCCGGGCCGGTCGACCCGCTGCCCGAGTTCCTGGACGGCAAATGCAACATCCTCTTCGTGGGGCGGCCGGAGAAGCGGAAGGGCTTGAAGTTCCTGCTCCGCGCCTACATTCGCCTGCAAGCGGACGGCGGCAACTACCGGCTGATTGTCGTCGGGGCGGGGGACTTCTCCCGGTACGAACGGCTGATGCGCCCGTTCCCGGGGGTCGTCTTCCGGGCGAACGTGCCCTACGACGAACTCCCCCGGTACCACCGGAGCGCCGCGATTTTCGTTTCGCCGGCAACGGGCAACGAGAGCCAGGGGATCGCGCTACTGGAGGCGATGGCGGCCGGTATGGCCGTCGTGGCGAGCAACATCGAAGGGTTCGCCGGTGTGCTGACCGACGAAGAGGAGGGCATCCTCGTGCGGCCGAAGGATGACGAAGCCATCGCCAACGCGATCACGCGGCTTGCGAACGACGCCCGGCTGCGCGCACGCCTTGGCGAGGCAGGGCAGGCACGCGCCGCCCACTACAGCTGGGACAACATCGCCCACCGCGTGCTCTCTTACTACGAGCGGCTGCTTTACGAGCGCCGGCAGGTGGCCGAGGTGAGGTCACGCGGGCGCGCACTCCAGGCCGAGACGGTGGGTTAGGAGATGCCGAGAATCAATATCCTCCCCGGAAAGGCCCCGCAGCGGCTCGCCGAACCGATCGGCCGAAGCGTGGCGCGTCTCGGGATCACCCCGAACATGGTGTCGGTCTTCGGGTTCGCCGGGAACGGGCTGGCGGCGTGGCTGATCACCCAGGATGCACTCCTGGCCGCCGGCATCGTCTACCTCGTCTTCAGCGCCCTCGACTTCGTGGACGGCGCGGTGGCCCGGGCGACGAACCAGGCGAGCCCGTACGGCGCCGTGCTCGACGCCGTCCTCGACCGTTCGAGCGAGGCACTCGTGCTGATTGCCTGCGCCTGGTACTTCGGCGAGCGCGGGGAGAACGTCCAGGCCGGGGTCACCTACGCGGCGCTCTTTGGGAGCGTGGCCGTCAGCTACATGCGGGCTCGGGCCGAGGTGATGGGGCTTTCGATGCGCGAAGGGTTGTTCCGGAGGCAGGAGCGGGTGGTGCTCCTGGGGGCGGGGCTGTTGTTCAACGGGCTGACGGCGGTGATATGGCCGCTGGCGATCCTCTCGAACCTGACGGCGCTGCAGCGGTTCTATTTGATCTGGAGGGGCCTGCCCCTCACCCCCCAGCCCCCTGCTCCCGCTTCGCGGGCGAGGGGGGGTTAGCCGCGCAGCTCGTGGCAACGCTCCCACTTCGTGGGGAGGGCGGCCGGGCCATTCAGGCGGGCAAATGTCCCGGCGCCGGCTGTGTTTGAGGTGCTAGAGGGGCGGGCCGTCGCTGTCCGGTGGCTCCTTGGGGGGCGCCCCGGCGGCGGCGTCCGTCCGGTTCCTGGCGAGGAGCTGAGAGACGAGGTAGAGCATCACCGCAAGCAGCGCGAACAGGACGGCGGCCCCGATGAT
The DNA here is from genome assembly GCA_016234445.1 of Chloroflexota bacterium. Classification (GTDB taxonomy): domain Bacteria; phylum Chloroflexota; class Dehalococcoidia; order Tepidiformales; family Tepidiformaceae. The sequence goes on from JACRBT010000001.1 coordinate 223,731, forward strand.
CCCCAGGGCGACAAGGTTGTCGTTCCCGTCGTCGCCACCGTCCGATTGGGCTGCCGCGCGGGGCTTCGTGGTCGGCGTCGCTGTCGCGGCGGCCGACTGGGGGCGCTGCGTCGGCGCAGCGGTCGGGTTCGTCCTTGGGGTGGAACCCACGGCCTTGAGGAAGTTCGCCTCGAAGGTGGCCATGTCGTAGCCGTAGGTGTCCTTCAACGCCTGGTCGAATCGGGTGCCCTTCTTGATGTTGGCGAAGAACTGGGCGAAGCGCGGCGCGCCGCCGGTGTCGATGAGGTACTTCACCATCGAGTAGGCCTGGCCGTAGAAGATGTTCACGGTCGAGGCATCGGACGAGGCCACGCCCATCGAGGAGAACGGGAGGAGACGGTTCCCCCGCGCCGCCGACTGGAATGGGCCGATGTAGTCGTCGCCGGGTTCGGACTGGGCGTAGACAGCGGCGCCTTCGTCGAGCCACGACGGCAGCTTGCCAAGCGGTCCCTCGCCGGCCGCCTGGTTGAGGATGTGCCCGAACTCGTGGCGAAGGGTGTCTGTGCGGTCGTTGGTGCCGCAAGATTGGGGGATGACGAGGACGACGGCGGAGCTGACTTTCGTGCCACAGGTGACAACCGCGGCGTCGAAGGTCCCACCGTTGCCGGGCTTCGCCTTTTCCAGTTCGGATTCGACGGCGAAAAGGACAACGTTCACCGGGAGTTGCTTCAGGGTCACGTTCAGGAGCTGCTTGCCGATGCGGTCGTAGGTGTCGGTCCCGGCCGCGAGGTAGGACTCGGCGAGCGGTTTGCGGTTGCCGTAGTAGTAGACGGTCATGAAGTCGTTGCTGACCTTCTCCCACTGGTGGTCGGGAGGGAGGTAGAAGTACTTTGCGTCCGGCGTGGTGGTGGTCTTGCCGTCGGCGGTGGTGATTTCCCAGTGGTAGGTGAGCTCGGTCCCAACCGGGACGTATGCATTGCCCGTGTTGGTGTCGACGTTGACCTGGACCGAGACGGCCTTGCCAGGCGTGAGTTCCTTCGGCTTGCCGATGGCACCGCCGCCCTTGCCCGAGAGGGAGTAGCTGAGGGAAACGTCGGTGATGTCGCTGTCGCTCTTCGCCTCGAGCTTGAAGGTGAGCGACTTCGGATAGCCGTTGTCGACGGTCGAGGAGACGACGGTTGAGTCGGCGGCGGCCAGTGGCGGGCTGTAGAGGGCGAAGGCGGCGAGCACCAGCAGGGCGGCGCCGAAGACCAGGGGACGGCTCATGCTTCCTCGCCGACGCGGGATTTCAGGTAGGCCTCGATGAAGCCGTCGATGGCGCCATCGAGGACCGCGGTGGTGTCGCTGGTCTCGCAGCCGGTGCGAAGGTCCTTCACCATCTTATACGGGTGGAGGACGTAGTTCCGGATCTGGCTGCCGAACGCCATATCGACATGCTGGCCCTTTAACCGCGCCTTTTCCTCCTCGCGGCGGTTGAGCTCGATCTCGAGGAGGCGGGATTCGAGCACTTTCATGGCGCTCCCGCGGTTACGGCCCTGGGAGCGCTCGTTCTGGCAGGTGACGACGATCCCGGTTGGGATGTGGGTGAGGCGGACAGCGGTGGAGTTCTTCTGGACGTTCTGGCCGCCGGCGCCGCTTGAGCGGAAGACGTCGATCTTCACGTCGTCCGGGTTCACGGTGACTTCGCCCATGGACTCGACTTCGGGGAGGACTTCGACCTTCGCGAAACTGGTGTGGCGGGCGTGGGAGGAGTCGAAAGGCGACTGCCGGACGAGGCGGTGGACGCCACGTTCGCTCTGGAGGTAGCCATAGGCGTAGGGGCCGGCGATCTCGATCGTGGCGCTCTTGATCCCGGCTTCTTCGCCCTCGGTCACGTCGAGGACTTCGGTGCTGTAGCCGCGGCGCTCGGCCCAGCGGAGATACATGCGGAAAAGCATCTCCGCCCAGTCCTGCGACTCTGTCCCGCCGGCCCCGGCGTGGACGGCGAGGATGGCGCTGCGCTGGTCGTAGGGGCCGGAAAGCTGGAGTTCGAACTCGCGGGCCTGGAGTTCGTTCTCGATGGCGGCGAGGTCGGCGGCCGCGGCGGGCTCAATCGACTCGTCGCCCTCGGCAATGGCCATGGCGAGGAGTTCCGAGAGGTCGCGGGCACGGCGTTCGAGCCCGCGCCAGGTGGAGGCGTGGTCGCGGGCGGTGGAAAGCCGCTGCATGACGTCGCGCGCGGCCTCCGAATCGTCCCAGAACGAGGAGGCCGAGGACTTCGCTTCGAGTTCAGTTACGAGCGCTTCTTCAGAAGCGATGTCAAAGGCGCACCAGGAGGTCAGAGATGCGGGCGAGCACGTCGTTGGCGCGGGAAAGCAGTTCTTGCATACCACCAGTGTCCCAGAGCGAAGGGGTAGGCGCGAGCGATCAGCACTCCCGGGAAGTGGGTGGCGCTATAGTAGGAGCGTGACGAAAGACGGGCTGCCTGCACCTGAAAGCTCCGGGTTATACGTCCATAGCATTGACCTTTTCTCCGTCTTTACCATAACCTTCATCCCAGATACGGCTGAGACGGCGCGCAGGACTATGACTCCCGGGAGGCGGCGATGGGACTGATGGTCGACCTCCAGCCGTCGCTCGGGCGGGCGCTCGTCGTGGGGGGTGGGACGGTGGCGGCGCGCAAGGTTCAGGGACTGGTGGAAGCCGGCTTCGCCGTGACCGTCGTCGCGCCGGAGATCCAGCCGGGGATCGAGGCACTGCCCGGGGTCACCCTGCGGAAGCGCGCGTTCTTCCCGGCTGACATCGACGGTCACGCGCTCGTCTTCGCCTGCACCGACTCCCGGGAGGTCAACCGCGCGGCCGGGGAACTGGCGCGCGCGGCCGGCGTGCCGGTCAACGTAACGGACCGCCAGGAAGAGAGCAGCTTCTTCTCCACGGCGACCCTGCAGGGCGACGACTGGCGCATCGGCATCTCCACGGGCGGGCGCGACCCGGGACTTGCGAAGCGCCTGCGCGAGGTGCTCGGGGAGCGCATGGGTACGGTCGGCGACGGGGACGACGCACAATAGCCTGGCGGAGTTGGCCCCCCGGAGATTACGGCTTCGCCGCCGCCCGTTCCGCGGCCTGGAGGCGAGCAAGCATCAGGAGCTCGCGGTCGTTGTAGGTGGCCTGGGCGGGCACCATCAGCTGGGCGAGGGCGTTGGTCGCGGACTTCGTCAGGGCGAGGGCCATCGGGTCCATCGAGAGCAGCCGGGCGGCGAGGGCACGGGCCCGCGAGAGGAGCTCACTGTCGGGCACGACATGGTTGACGAAGCCCCAGCGGAGGGCGTCATCGGCGCTGAATCGCTCGCAGGCCATGACCAGCTCCTTCGTCCGGGCTGGCCCGATTTCGCGCATGAGCCGGGGAAGCGCGTTCCAGGTGAGGGGGATGTTCAGCTCAACCTCCGGGATGGAGAACCAGGCCGACTCCGCGGCGAGGCGGATGTCGACGCAAGACGCCCAGACGACGCCACCGCCGATGGTGAGCCCGTTGATGGCGCCGATCGTCACCTGGTCCAGGCTCTCGATGGCGGCCGAGGACCGGTTCCCCGCGGTTGAACGCAGCCGTTCCTCCAGCTGATTCGCCGAGCGGGGGAGGGCGGGCGCGGCCCGTTCGGCGCCCGGTTCGCGAGGCGATCGGCCGAGGTCGGCGCCGGCGGAGAAGGCGCGCCCCGCACCGGTGAGAATGACCACCCGCGCTTCGCCGTCATCCTGGAGCTGGCGGCAGGCCTCCTGCATCTCGGCGTGCATCGTCAGGTTGATCGCGTTCAGCTTTTCCGGGCGGTTCAGGGTGAGGGTCACCAGGCCGGGAAGTTCGCTGTCCCGTTCCAGCAACAACGTTTCCATCAGGCTCTCCTTCTTGCGGCGACCGATTCCGGGGGCTCGCCAACCAGCCGGGTGTACATCGCAGGGTCGGTGGCGCCCTCGGTGGAAATGACGAGGACAGACGTTTCCGGGCCGATGCCGAGCCGCGCGCGGGCTTCGACCGATCCGGTCCCGGTGATGAGCTCGATCAGCCCGCCGAGGCCCGACGCTCCAGTCTCACCGGAGACAACGCCCTCGGCGGCGAGGCGGCGCATTGCCTCGATCGATCGCGCGTCTTCGAGTTCGAGGAAGGCGGCAATGCCGTCCCTCATGGCCGGCCAGGCGACCCGCGACGGCGTGCCGCAGTTGAGCCCGGCCATGATCGAATCCTGGGGCCCGTCGACCGAGACGACCTGGCCGGCCTCGATGGACGCGAGGACACAGGCCGCTCCAACTGGCTCGACACCAACGACGGTCGCGCGGCGCGATGCGGGCAGCGAAGCGGCACGGTAGTGCCCGGCCACGGCCTCCGCCAGGGCGCCCACACCGATCTGGACCATCACGAGGGAAGGCAGCGGCGCCCCCGCGGCCCGGAGCGCGTCCTCCGTCTCCATGAGGATGGTCGAGTACCCTTCGGCGACGAGGGACGGGATTGTGGTGTAACCATCCCAGGAGGTGTCGGAGACGACGGTACAGGTGGGCCCGGCCTCGGCTTTCGCGCGCTCCACAGCGTCATCGTAGCTGCCGTGGATCACGGTGACAGTCGCGCCTTCGGACTTGATGCCGTCGATGCGGGCATCGGCGGTCCCGGCGGGGACGAAGATCCGCGCCTCGAAGCCGAAGAGCCGGGCGACGCGGGCGACGGCACGGCCGTGATTGCCGTCGGTCGCGGTGGCCAGGGCCATCGGCCGCAGCGAGGCGAAAGCGGCGCGGAGGTCGTCGAGCGTGGTCCAGTCCGGCTCGCCGCCGAGACGGGCGCTCATTTCCCGGTAAACGGCCCAGGAGGCGCCGAGCACCTTGAACGCCGGGAGCCCGAACCGTGAGGACTCGTCCTTCAGCCAGAGGTGGCCGATGCCCAACTCCGCGGCGAGGGACGGGAGGGGCACCAGCGGGGACGGCACGTACCCCGGCAGCCTGCGGTGGAATTCGCGGGGGCGGTTGCCGGGCGTGGGGACGTCGAGCTCCGGCCGCAGCCACGGGTTGAAGACGACGCGGGTCATCCGGTAGTCCAGGCTCCGCCTGGCGGCATCAGTATCGCCCGCCGAGCTTGCGGTGGTCCCAGCTGTAGATTTCGACCGGGTCGACGCGGACGACCGTACGCTTTGAGGCGACGGCGAGGGCGGCTTCGGGCGTCTCCATGGGGGCCGGGATACCGTTGTACTTCTCGCCGACCATGCCCATCACCCTCGCGGTGAAGGGGGCATCGTCGAGCAGCGTGGCTTCGCCTTCGATGACCATGCCGCGAAGTTCGGCATAGCCCTTCCCGGCTTCGAGCATGACGGAGATCTTCGGGTTGCGGCGAAGGTTGAGGATCTTCTGGCTCTTGCGGAAGGTGGTGAAGTGGACCTTGCCGTCGATGACGACGTACCACATGGCGACGAGGTGCGGGTAGCCCTTCGGGCCGATGGAGGCGACCTGGAGGGTCCAGCTGTCGTTGAGGAACTGCTCCTGTTCTTCGGCGGTGAGGGCGATGGATGCGCGGCGGCTTGGCAAGGCGGTTTCTCCGGGGTTCGAGTGTGTCTCGATTCTAGAGGCGGGACCGGCGGCGCGCATGCCGGTGTAAGATCGCCACACTAACGCGGAGGGAGAGCGGCATGGACGAAGAGAGCAGCCCGTTTCACGAAGGCGAGCGCGAGGTGCAGCGGCGGATGGACACCACCCGGCTCGCCGACAAGATTTCGAGCGTCACCTTCCACGGATTCATCAGCGACCGCGACCGGGAGTTCATCGAGCGGATGGACATGTTCTTCCTGGCCACGGGGGACGCCGACGGGAACCTCGACTGCTCCTACAAGGGCGGCGACCCCGGCTTCGTCCGCGTGTTGGACGACACGACGCTGGCGTTCCCGATTTACGACGGGAACGGCATGTTCATGAGCGCCGGGAACATCCTCGAACACAACAAGGTCGGGATGCTGTTCATCGACTGGGAGAACCAGTGGCGGATGCGGCTGAACGGCTCGGCCACGGTCAACTTCGACGACCCGCTGATGGCGGAGTACCCGGGGGCGCAGTTCGTCGTCAGGGTAACGGCGGAGAACGTCTTCCCGAACTGCCCGCGCTACATCCACAAAATGCAGAAGGTCGAGCGTTCGGTGTTCGTGCCGCGGGCAGCCAAGGAGACGCCAGAGCCAGAGTGGAAGGACCACTTCGAAGACGCGCTGTCCGACAGCGAGAAGGCACGCCGGGCGGCGAAACGCGCGAGGAAGGACTGAGGCGGGGGAGACCCGGCGGGACGGTGGTCGCGGGGGCGACTTTACGCGCGCTTTGCCGGGTGTCGTCACCTTGCCGTGAACCAAACCGCAAGTTGGCGTAGTCTCAACGGCAAGCTCCTTCGCGAGGATTCCACTGAACTCGTTGCGCGCCTTCTTCAACACCCCGGCACGCCAGGCCGCCGGCTGGGTAATCCTGGGCATCCTCGGCCTGTTGCTCTTCGGGCTGGGCGGCTGGTTCCTGCTGGGCGGGGACGACTCCACCTCACGGGCCGCGGGCGACCGGACGACCGTGACCGCGACCGCGCAGCCGAGCGCGACGGCAACCCCACGACCGTCGGCAACGGCGTCGGCAAACGCATCGCCCTCCGCGAGCCCTTCGGCATCGCCCTCGGCAACGGCGACGGCCACGCGGGTGCCCCAGGGCCAGGACCAGGGGAGCCAGGGGAACCCACCGGCTCCGACGGCGACACCTGTCCCGCCGACGGCGACGGCCACGGCGACGGCGACACCTGTTCCGGGAGCATACTGCCCGGCATTCCCAGCGCCGCCCGACTTGCGAGTGGCCGGTTTCCTGACCATCGCCGGGACACCGGCTCCAGTTGGTACCCTGGTGACACTCCTGTTCGACGGCGCGGAGGGGCCCTCGCGCGCCACGACCGAGGCCGGGCAGTACCGGGTGGACACGTACATCGGATCGGCGTCCTGCCGGAACCACCCGGGCGCGATCATCGGGGTGCTGGTGAACGGCCAGGCCGTCTCGTCCGGGGCCGCACTTGGATCCACGGATGCAGTCCTCAATTTCCCGGTGGTCATCAACTAACGCAGGGGGCGCTGCGTGGCCTACTCGCGCATCCCTGGCGTGTTCCCGGTGCTCCACGGCGAGGGGCTGACGCTCCGCGAGATGTGCGAGGAGGATCTCCCCGCCTGGTTCGCGCGGCTCTCCGACCCTGAGGCGGCTGCCATGGCTGGCGACTCGCTGGCGACGTCGATGCAGGACGTCGTCGATGGCCTGGCCTATCACCGGAACGCCTTCGCGACGAAAGAGGCACTGCGCTGGGCGATCGTGCCGGACAGCCTGGGGGCGAGCGTCGGAAGCATCGGGATCGTCAGGCTGGACGAGGAGAACCTCAGCGGCGAGATCGGCGCCGCCGTCGGCCGGGCGCACTGGGGGCAGGGCTTTGCCACCGGCGCGACGCGGCTGGTCGTGGACTACGGGTTCGGCGTGCTTGGGCTTGAACGGATCGAGGCGGTGGCGCTGGCCAGTAACGGCCGGTCGGTCCGGGTGCTCGAAAAGCTCGGGTTCACGCGCGAGGGCCTCCTGCGGGGCTACCGGATCGTGAACGGAACCCGCGCCGACTTCGCCATCTACGGCCTTCTCGGCAGCGACTGGTCGATGAGAGCGACCGACTCACGATGAAGTTGCACCCCGAATTCTTCGCGCGCATCGTCGAGGTGTTCGGCGCAGAGGGAGCGGCCTGGATCGACGCGCTCCCGTCGCTGCTCGCGGAGGCGGCGGAGCGATGGGGGCTCCAGGTGGGGGAGCCGTTCGAGCCGCTTTCCTACAACTACGTGGCACCGGCCGTCCGTCGAGGGGGCGAGACCGCGGTGCTGAAGGCGGGAGTCCCGGGCGCTGAACTCCGGAGCGAGATCGCGGCGTTGCGGCACTACGACGGGCGTGGCGCGGTCCGGTTGCTCGAGTCAGACGCGGACAGGGGGCTGCTCCTCCTTGAACGGGTGACGCCGGGGACGCCGCTGGTGGCGCTGGACGACGACGAAGATGCGACACGCATCGCCGCGGGGGTCATGCGACGCCTCTGGCGGCCGCCACCCGCCGGGCACGAGTTTCCCGCGGTCGGCGACTGGCTGCGCGGCTTCGAGCGCCATCGCGCCCGCTGCGAGCGCGGCTCCGGGCCGTTCCCGGCGACGCTGTTCGCCCGCGGGGAGGCGCTGGCGGGGGAGCTGCTGGAAACTTCGGGCGCGCCGGTGGTCCTCCACGGCGACTTTCACCACTGGAACATCCTCCGCGGGGAGCGGGAGCCGTGGTTGGCGATCGACCCCAAGGGCGTGGTGGGCGAACCGGCGTACGAGGCCGGGGCGCTGCTCCGCAACCCGACCCCGGACTACCTCCGCTGGCCGGGCATCGAGCGGGTCATGGCACGGCGGGTCGAGATCCTGGCGGAGACGCTGGGTTTCGAGCGGGAGCGGATCGCCGGCTGGGGGTTCGCGCAGGCCGTGCTCTCCGCCTGCTGGAGCCACGAAGACCACGGGGCCGGCTGGGAACCCGCCATCGCCTGCGCGGAGATCCTGGGGCGTGTCCTCAGGAAGGGATGATGCCCTCGCGCTTCTCCTCTTCGTAGAGGCGCTCGGTCACAAACTCCTTGAGGAGCGTCTGGTAGCCCTTGTTCTTGCGGGCGGCCAGCGTCTTGAGGCGGCCGATGGTGTCGCGGTCGAAGCGGACAGCGACCGGCGTGCTGCGCGGGCGGGGGGGCGGGAGCAGCCCCTCCGGCGGCGGCCCGAACTGTTCCAGCAGCTCCTCGCCGAGGGAATGCGTCGACCAGAATGCGTGCTCTTCCGCCTCCGTGGCGAACTCTGGGATCTCGTCCTCGCTATGGATTTCGACCATCCGAACCTTCGACTCAGTCACCATTACTAACTCCATCTCCGCGAATAGACGCGGCGCTCGTGTGCCGTCGCGTCCCTCGCTGTCACGACCCGGATCTGGGCGCCCCTCCTGGTGAACACGACGAGGAGCAGCCTGCCCGCCTCAGTTCGGCCAGACCCCGCCACCGTCGCTCCGCACCACCGCGGGCCCCTTGAGCCACGATGACCCGAGGGTCTTCCAGCGCCTCCTCGGCATCCCGAGCACGGATCCCATGTTCCGCGATGTGGTCTACGTTCGCGTCGTCCCAGTCGAACTCCACACCGGTCAGTATATACGATGGTAGTGCTCGCCGCGCGCTATTTCCGGTACTTGCGGCCGCGGTCGCGGTTGCCCTGACTGTCTGTTGGCGACCGTCAGCGAACGGACCTTGGGCCGGCCGCGGCCGCGTCGCGCGCCGCTCGAACGAACGCGGCCGCGTCATCGGGGTCATACCCGGGAACCTCCCGGCTAATGTAGACCTCGACGACAACGGTGCCGACTCTCCAAAGGTACTGTTCGTTGCGGAACTCGAAGTCCCGGCCGTTACTGATTCTCACGGTCTGCGCGGTGGAGAAGCCTCCGTTCGGCGGAAGGGTTGCCGCCTTCTCTCGGCTGGCCCGGAACGTGCCGGCCGATGGGTAGGGCGGCGTCCCTTCGCATGTCAGGAAGTTGTCGCTTGAAAGTGCCCGCCGGTACGCATCGACCGTGTCTTGCGCAGCGGCGGAATCCCGATACGCAGTTACCACCATCCAGTAGTAGCCGCTGCCCGTGAACTTGCGCTGTGCCCGCCCTAGACCGAAACGAGCCTCCAAGTCCCTGGCCGCCGCAACATCGGCCGCGAAGGTGGCGCACGCCGAGCTTGCTGATTGGCGATACGTGGTTGGACTCAAGTCTGGGAAGTCGACCGGCAGCTTCGTTGTCCAGCGCCCCGGGATGTCCAGGGTCTCAGCGACGAGGGACGCGTCCGCCAACGCCTGAGCCTCGTCGGGAGTCATGGGCGATTGGGTGCCCGAGCAAGCGCCGCTCAGCGCCAGCAGCATGATGGTCGCCAACAGGCAACGCCACGTGGCGGTCGGGCATCGGCTCACAGGAGTAAGTTCGTCCCACCCCGGAGGAGGGCGCAGGGGCCCGATCCGGGCGCGCTATTTCCGGTACTTGCGGCCGCGGTCGCGGCCGCCGGCCTGGGAGCGGCCGTAACGCACGGGGCCGGGGCGGCCGGCGACGGCGGCGAAGGCGGAGAGCTCCTCGCTGTCGCTCCCGACCAGCTGGCGGCGGAGCTCGACCACCTGGTCGCGGAGGGCCGCGGCCTTTTCGAATTCGAGCGCCTTCGCGGCGGCCTTCATCTGCGACTCGAGTTCCTTCACCAGGCGGAGGACCTCGTCTTTCGGCATCTCGCCGCGGGCGTCGTACTCGACCGGCGCTTCCGCGGCCATGCGGACGTGGTCTGTTATGTCGCGAATAGCCTTGATGATGCCCGCGGCTTCGATCCCGTGTTCGCGGTTGTAGGCTTCCTGGATGGCGCGGCGGCGGTAGGTCTCGTCGATCGCGTTTCGCATCGACTGGGTGACGTTGTCGGCGTACATGATGACGCGGCCTTCGATGTGGCGGGCGGCGCGGCCGATGGTCTGGACGAGCGACCTGTTCGAGCGCAGGTAGCCTTCCTTGTCCGCGTCGAGGATGCAGACCAGCGAGACTTCCGGCAGGTCCAGCCCTTCGCGCAGGAGGTTGATGCCCACAACCACGTCGTAGACGCCGAGGCGGAGGTCACGGAGGATCTCGACCCGGTCGAGCGTCTGGACCTCGGCATGGAGGTAGTGGGTCTTGATCCCCATCTCCTGGAGGTAGTCGGCGAGGTCCTCCGCCATCTTCTTCGTCAGGGTCGTCACGAGAGACCGCTGGCCGCGGTCGACGACGCGCCGGATCTCGTCCATCAGGTCGTCGACCTGGTTCTTCGTCGGCCGGACCTCGATTTCGGGGTCGAGGAGACCGGTCGGGCGGATGACCTGCTCCACCACCTGGGTGGAGCGCTGGACCTCGTAGTCGGCGGGGGTGGCCGAGACGAAGATGGCCTGGTTGATGTGGCGGTCGAACTCCTCGAAGGTGAGGGGGCGGTTGTCGACGGCACTGGGGAGGCGGAAACCGAACTCGACGAGGGTGTCCTTGCGGGCGCGGTCGCCGAAGAATTGGCCCTGGACCTGGGGCAGGGTCATGTGTGATTCGTCGACGAAGAGGAGCCAGTCGTCGGGGAAATAGTCGAGGAGGCACCAGGGCGTGGAGCCGGGCTCGCGGTACTGGAGGTGGCGGGAGTAGTTTTCGATGCCGGCGCAGTAGCCGGTCTCGCGCATCGACTCGATGTCGTAGTGGGTGCGCTCTTCGAGGCGGGCCGCTTCGAGGATCTTGCCTCGGGAGCGAAGGTACTCGAGTTGCTCCTGGAGCTCGGCCTCGATGCTCTCCATGGCCTGCAGCATCTTGTCCTGCGGGGTGACGAAGTGCTTCGCCGGGAAGATGTCGATCTCGGTCTTCTCGGAGACGATCTCGCCGGTGAGGGGGTCGAGTTCGACGATGCGCTCGACTTCGTCGCCGAAGAAGTCGATGCGGACGGCGAGTTCTTCGTAGCTGGGGAGGATGGTGAGCGAATCACCGCGGAGCCGGAACTTGCCGCGGATGACGTTCATGTCGTTGCGTTCGTACTGCATGGAGACCATTCGGCGGATGGCATCCTGGCGGGCGAAGCGTTCGCCGACCTTGAAGCTGAGGATGAACTCCTGGTAGGACTGGGGCTCGCCGAGGCCGTAAATGCAGCTGACGCTGGCGACGATGATGACGTCGCGGCGGGTGAAGAGCGCCCGGGTCGCCGCGTGGCGAAGCTTGTCGATCTCCTCGTTGATGTCCGCGTCCTTGGCGATGTAGGTGTCGGTGCGCGGGATGTAGGCCTCGGGCTGGTAGTAGTCGTAGTAGCTGACGAAGTACTCGACCGAGTTCTCGGGGAAGAACTCCTTGAGCTCGGAGCAGAGCTGGGCGGCGAGCGTCTTGTTGTGGGCGAGGACGAGGGTCGGCCGCCCGACGCGCTTGATGACGTTCGCCATCGTGAAGGTCTTGCCGGAGCCGGTGACCCCGAGGAGCGTCTGGTAGCGGTCGCCGCGTTCGAGGCCCTCGACCAGCTTGTCGATGGCCTGGGGCTGGTCGCCGGTCGGTTCGTATTCGGCATGGAGCGTGAAGCCTGCGCGGGCGCCAGTGGGAGCGAGTGCAACCATGCGATCCAGTGTACCGGAACGGCGGTCTGCGAACACCTGTTCTGGAGAAAGTCGACCTCAGCCTGGCACCGGGAGGCGCAGCGAGGCCCGGTCGGCGTCGGAGGCGGGACGAACCCGGCCGTCGTCCATGAGGAGGACGCGGTGGGGGACGTCGAGGATGCGGGTGTCGTGGGTGACGATGACCATGGCGCGGGCTTCGCCGGCATCGACGGCCGTGCGCATGAGTTCGATCACCCGGTGGCCGGCGGCGGAGTCGAGGCTCGCGGTCGGTTCGTCTGCGAGGATGACGTCGGGGCGGTTGGCCAGCGCCCGGGCGACGGCGAGCCGCTGCTGTTCGCCGCCGCTGAGCTCGTTGGGGTGGATGTGGGCGCGGTCTTCGAGCGCCAGGAGTTCGAGGATGTCCATCGCCCGCAGCTTCGCCGGGCGCCCGGCCGTCCCCGCAAGGTTGAGGGCGACTTCGACGTTTTCGAGCGCATTCAGGGACGGGAGCAAGTTGAACGACTGGAAAACGAAGCCGATGTGGCGAAGGCGAAAGGCGGCGCGGCGGGCATGGCCGAGGGCGGTGATGTCTTCGCCGAGGACCACGACACGGCCCGCCGAGGGCGTCAGCAGCCCACCCGCGATCGAGAGCAACGTGGTCTTGCCGCTGCCGGAGGGGCCGACGATGGCGACGATTTCGCGTTCGGCCACCGAGAACGAGACGTCGCGGACGGCCTGCACGGCCGCCGGCCCCGACCCGAAGGTCCGGGAGACGCCCTCGACCGCGAAGGGGGCGGGAGCGGTCATCGGCGGAACACCATGAGGGGGTCGACGCGGAGGATGCGGACGAGGGGGACCATGGACCCGGCGACACTCATGCCGAGCACGGCGGCGAAGGCGCGTGTGGCCGGGAGGAGACGGACGGAGACGGCGATGTCGGGGACCACCCTCGTCACGATGGGGGCGACCGCGAGCGTGGCGAGGAACCCGGCGACGTAGCCCGCGACGGCGAGGAAGACCGCCTGCCCGCCGACGGTCTTGAAGAGGGCCGCGTTGGGCGCGCCGATGGCCTTGAGGACGCCGAAGTCGCGTAGCCGTTCGGCCGTGGTCGTGTACATCGTGAGGCCGACGATCGCCAGACCGACCAGGAAGCCAATCGTCGACATCACGTTCACGGGGCCGACGAAGAGCCGCCCGAGGAGGTCGCGGTCGTTCGTTGCCAGCTGCTTGCGGGTGAGGACGGCGAGCGCGGGGTTCGCGCCGGCAAGCGAAGCCGCGGCCGCGGACGGTTCGACGCCCGCTTCGAGCCGGATGAGCACGAACGTGATCAGATTGTCCATCCGGAGGAGTTCCTGGGCGGCGTCGAGGCGGATGAAGACGTACTTGCTGGCGATGGCGGCGGTCTCGTCGGAAAGCCCGACGACGGTAAACCGCTGCCCGAGCAGTTCGATGGGGTCTCCCGGGCGGACACCAAGCTCGGCCGCGAGGTAGCGGTCGACGACGACCTCTCCGGCGGCGGCGACCCGCCGCCCGCTCGCCAGCTTCCAGGGTCCACCGAGGGCGCCCTCGCCGGCATAGCCGATGAGGACGGAGGGGCGGGTCTTGCCGTTCGCCGCGGCGATCATGTTGAGCCGGATGATGCTGGAGCCCGCGGCCACCCCGGGGACATCCGCGAGACGCGCCGCTGTGTCTGCCGGAAGCGCGGACGAGGCGAGGGCCATGTTGGTGACGCCGGCGCTGGCGACGAAGAGGTCGGCGCCGCTGCGGTCGATGTAGGAGGTGGAGCGGGCGACGGTGCCGTCCATGATGCCCCGCAGGAGGAGGACGAGGACGACGGCAAAGGCGAGGCCACCGATGCTGATCGCGAGGCGCACACGGTCGTAGAGGAGGGACCGCCGCGCAAGGGGCACCTGCCCGCGCCGGAAAAGGGCGGCGGTCGAACGCCAGCGCCCCCGGGAACTTTCGCCCACTGCCGCAAGGCCGGTCACACGCTCATTTTCGCGTGTTCGCCGGGGAGCGCCACGGCCGGAAGCCCCTTCTCTCCCGGCCCAATGCCCGGAAGGTCAGCGGCGGCCGTTCCCGGTCAGCGTGTCGCGCAGTTCGGCGAGTGCGCGAGCCTGTCGGCCCTTGATGGCGTCGATGGAGAGCCCGAGGACGACGGCCGTCTCCTGGAGCGAAAGGCCGTGGATGAAGCGCAGGCTGATGACCTCCGCGTGCGCCTTGGAGAGGCCGGAGACGGCGCGGGCGAGGTCGAGCATGTCGGGGTCAAGGCCGCGGTCGTCGTCGGACTGGTCGAAGCCGTCGAGGGTGACGGGCGGAGGCTTTCGGAACCAGTTGCGGCGGTGGGTGTTGACGACGTTACGGGCGATGCCGAAGAGCCAGGCACGGGCGGGGACGGTGCTGTCGTGGAGGGAAGCCGCGTGCTTCCAGGCCTCTTCGAAGACCTGCGAGGCGAGGTCCTCGGCGTCGGCCGGGTTGCCGATCCGGGAGAGGACGTACTGGTAGACGGCGTTGAGCTCGGCAGCGGCGAAGTCGCGCCAGGCAGCAGGCTCGCGCTGGCGAAGGGCATCGCGGTGGGCGGCAGGTTCGGGGGATGCGTCGTCGTCCCCGGTGGGCCCAAGGAGAGCCGCGACCACGCGGGCCCAGAGCGTCCCCCCTGAACGCGGGGGCATGAACGGCCAGGGCAGCGCCATCGCTGCCGCGGGCGTCATTCCTGCTCCACCTTCGTCTTCACTTCTCCGTCTTCGAGTTCGGCGTGGAAGTCCAGCTTGATGCCAGAGCCGCTTTCTTCGAATTTCACCTCAATGCTCGTGCCCGACGCATTCTCGATCGTGTAGGTCCAGCCAGGATTGGCGATGACCTGGGTCACGGTGAGCGTGTCGCCGGAGCGGAATACCCGGACCTGGCCCGCATCCGGACCGCCGGGGAGGGAGACGCTATAAAGCGTGCCGGGAATGGGTGTGGCGGTCGGGGTCGGCGACGGCGTCGGGGTTGGCGTTGAGGTCTTGGTGGGCGTTGGCGAGGGCGTCTTCGTCCGGGTGGGGGTAGCGCCGTCACCGTCGGGGGTCGAGCCGGGCGTGGGCGTGCCGGTGGCGGTCGGCAATGGGAGGCCGCCAGGGAGAGTCGTCGAAGGCGTTGCCGTCGGCGTGGCTGTAGCCGGCGGGCTGCCCGTCGAGGTTCCAGAAGGGGAACTCGGGCCGCCGCCACCGGTGCCGGACGTGCCATTCGAGCCGCCACCGGAGGGCACCGAAGAACCCGGCAGGGGCGTGGAGGAGCCGTTGGTGGTCGCCGTCGAACCTGGGGTACCCGCGTCAGTGGTGGACGTGGATGTCGCCGTCGCCGTGTTGGTCGCGTGATCGCCGGGTCCGTCCAGGCCCGGGAGGTTGGATGACGGGGTGAGGCTGATGAAGGCTGTCTCGGCGAAGCGCGCGATGCCGATGATCGCGTCGAGGGGGGAGACATCCGTGGCCGCGGCGGTGCCCGAGCCTACGGCCGAAAGGAGCAGGGCGCCCGCGGCGAAGCGCTGCGTGACCGCGCGAGGATAGTGCCCGAGCCCGAACCAGCCGAGGAGCCACGCCCCCGCCCCCCGGCGCGAGCGTCCTTCGAAGGTGGCGTTGAGGCGCGCCACCATACGGAAGCGAGCGGCAGGGGCCGGGCCCGGCGGGCGAAGCTGGCGGACGCGGGCGGCGAGCCCGGCAAGTTCCCCGGCGGCGGGGTCGGCGGGGCGCGACCGCAAGCGGCCTTCGAGCAGGTCCTGGAGGAGGTCTTCGTGGTCTGGGGGCTGAGGGTTCGTCATTGTCTCCGCTGCTTCGCCGGCCGGCGGGGCCGGGATCGGCCGCCGCCCGCTACCAGATTACCCCCGCCGCCGGGCTATAGACCCCGGGGAAACCAGTACCGGGCAGCATCTCACCACGCATGTCGTCAAACGACGGCGAAAAGAGTCGATGGTAAAGGGCGGTTTCCGTGGAGATGGGGAGGCGAGGGGTGGGGAACTGGTTACCACCAGCGGCAACCGTCGTCGGCCTCGTCGGTCAGGAGATCCCCGTCGTTGTCCCTCCCGTCGTTGCAGGTGGTTTTCCCGTAGCCGGCGTCGTAACGCCAGTGCTCGGGCGTGCTGTCGGCGTCGAACGGGTCGGACCCGTATTCCATCTCGATTGGGTCGCTCACGCCATCCGTGTCGCTCGAAATCGGCTTGCCTCCCGGCGTCGGCGTACCGAGGGTAGGCTGGGGCGGGTGCGTCGCCGTGGGGGTCACGGTGGGGGTGGGAGTGACAGTTGCCGTGGGAGTTGGCGTGCGCGTTGGGGTGCGGGTCGGTGTCGCCGTTGGCGTTCCGGGGCCGGTTGTCGGCGTGGTGGTCGCCGTGGCCGTGGGGGTGCCGGGACCGGGCGTCGGCGTGGCGGTTGCGGGAGTGGGCGCGGACGTTGCGGAGGCGGTGGCCGTCGAGGACGGCGTCACCGTCGCCTGGGGAGTTTGCGAAGGCTGCGCGGTGGCCGGCTTCGCCGTGGCAGTGGAGGTCGCGGTCGCAGGGGCCGCGGCCAACACGGACCCGTCGTCGCCGGTGAACCCGTCGAGAGCGCCTGAGACTTCGGGCCAGAACGCGGAAGCGACGAGCGTCGCCGCCGCGACGGCAGTCACGGCCGCAGACGCGGCCGCCGCAGCCCCGCCACCGGTGGCCGCCGAGTCGCCCCGGGAGATCGGCTTCGCGGCGTAACGGGTGAGACGGACAAAGGCCGGCCGTCGCTTCCTCCGGCGGCGGTCGAAGACGGCGGCGACAGTCGTGCGGGCCATCATCGCCAGCCCCGAGAAGGCCATGGCGCAGAAAACGGCGAGCATCGCGAGCATGGGCGTGAAACTGCCGCGGTCGATGGCGCGCCAGACCGAGTAGCCCATGCCGAAGGCCGCGAGAGCCGCCACCCCGACCGAGATGGCGCCGAGGGCCACCCAGAGAAGCGTGTCGCCAGTCCGCCAGCCGGTTCGCGCGACGGAGGCCATGCGGCTGCCGCTGCCAAGATCGGCGGGAGCGACGGCGGCAAGTTCGCCTTCGGAGACGCGGTCAAGAAAGAGTGGAGGGCGGGGACCGGGGACAGCGGGATCGGCTGCGCTGACTTTGCGGCGCCGGCGTGCCCCCAACCGGGCAAGCGCCTTCCGGCCGAGGGGGTGACGGCGGAGGAGAGCCAGCCCCTGCCCGAAGACGGTGAGCCCGGCAATGACGAGCAGGGCGAGCATGGCAACGTCCGCGGCCGAGAAGCCGCCGTCCCCCGCGAGCGACCCGGCGGTGCCGCGCGCGAGCCCGAGGAGCATCACCGCGGCGAGCGCGAAGAGGCATAGCGGGAGCAGCGTGACCAGGAGGAGCCGGGCGGCCCGCCGCAGCCACGGGGGCCGGGTCTGGGGCGGCGGGCCTGGCGGCAGGTCTAGCGGCCGGGGTTCGTAGGCGGCGGAGGCGCGGACGAGCCGCTGGCTCGACACCTGGTCAAGCAGCGGCGCCCCGTGGTCATCGCCGGCAGCGTCGCGCCGTTCAGCCATCGCTTCCCGGGGTCAAGGTTCGAGCGCGCCCTGGACGTCGAAATCGTCCGCGTCGCTGTCGGCGTCGAGGTCGAGGTCACCGGTGACAGCGGCGAGGTCGAAGTCCGGGTCCCCGGTGATGGCCACGGCCCCCGGCTCATCGACGGCGGAGAGGTCGAGGAGGGTGGAGGGTCCGTCGTCGTCATCATCCGGGGCGGCCGACTCGCGGAAGTTCGCCGGCAGCCATTGCTTCTGTTTCCCGGCGGCCAGGCCCGCAGCCTCCAGATCGGGGGCGTCATCGACATTGTTGGTTTCGGGAAAGACGCGGGCGGCCCCAGCGGCCGCCCCGGCGCCGGTGGCGACCCCCTGGCGGGCCTGCTGGACGGTGTGGGTCACTTCATGGCCGAGGGCCGCGCCGGCAGGGGGTGCATCGCCGACTGCGATCCCGTCGCCGTCGCTGTCGGGGCCGGCCGTCCGCAGGTTCTTGATGTTCGAGTGGGAGGTGTTGATCGCGGCCTCGGGCGGGCCGTCGTCCGCGTCGCCCCCGCCAGCCGTCCGTTCAGAGGTGTTCGACTTGCTGCCCTTCACCGTCGTCGCGAAGGGGGCTTCCGGGCCGCCAGGGTCGCCGTCGGGGTCAGCCGTTACGTTCTTGATGTTGGACTTGGTGTTGTTGATCGCCGCCTCGGGTGAGTCGTCCTGCCCGGGGTCTGCCATCCGCTGGTCCTTGAGGTCGCGCGGCGGCCTTTCGGGGGCGGCCTTCGCGGCGGCCATCCCGGCGCCCCCGCCCTCGGCGTCATCCCCGCCACCGAGCCGTTCGGAGCTGTTCGACTTACTGCTCTTCACCGTGGTCGCGAAGGTGGCTTCGGGTCCGCCAGCATCGCCGTCGGGGTCAGCCGTCACGTTTTTGATGTTGGACTTGGTGTTGTTGATCGCCGCCTCGGGGGAGTCTTCCTGCCCGGGGTCTGCGACCCGCTGGTCCTTGAGGTCGCGGGGAGGCTTTTCGGGCGCGGCCTTGGCGGCGGCCATCCCACCGCCACCGCCCCCACCGCCGCCATCGTCGCCGGAATCCTGTGCCTCGCGGTTGTTCGTGATGTTGGACTTGGACTTGACGATCGTGCCTTCGGCGGCATCCGGAGCGCCGTCGTCCCCGGAGTCGGCCATGCGATTGGGAACCTCGACCTTCGAAGGCTCCTTGGTTGCGATGCGATCGCCGAAGTCGCGATTTGGGGTCTGGCGCTCGATCGTCGTGTTGGTGGAGATGCGGCCCGTTTCCATGCCATCATCGGCGCCATCGGGCTGATCATTATCCCCGCCGCCAAGGCGGTCCTGGGAGTTGGACTTGCTGGACTTCACGGAGGTAGCGAGCGCTGATTCGCCACCGGGGAGGCCGGACGAGCCACCCTCTCCCCCCGACGCCACGCGGTCGATGTTCGACTTCGACAGGTTGAGGTTCGACGTCATCGCGGCGGGGCCACCGGGCGAATCGCCGTCGTCGCCGGGCCCGGAAGCGCGATAGACGTTGGACTTCGACGAGTTCAGGTTGATGGCCCTGGCCGCGGGATCGTCGGGGGATTCGCCGCCGTCGGGGCCTGCGGTTCGATAGATGTTGGACTTCGACGAGTTCAGGTTAGTCGCCCTGGCCGCTGGGTCATCGGGGGATCCGCCGCCGTCGGGGCCTGCCGTTCGATAGATGTTCGAGCGCGACGAGTTGAGGTTCGCCGCGATTGCGGAAGGTCCGGAGCCTTCCTCCGCGGCAGGCGAGTCCGCTTCCGCGTCGCCCGCCGGCGCGCCAGCGCGGAAGGTGTTCGACTTCGAATTGTTGATCGTGCCCTCGGCCGGGCTGCCGCCGCCACCGGCCGCGGCGCCGTCGCCATCGAGGTCCGCCTCGCGCTTTGCGAGTTCGGGGGACGACTTGTCCAGTGTCCTGGCGCCAAAGGCCTGGCGGAGTCTGTTGAAGGCCATGGGGTTCCCTCCTGTGGGTTTAGCGGCTCGCGGCGGGCTGCCGGAGCAGGTCCACGAACAGCGTGGAGGCCGGCCCGAACGCGGGCACAAGCGAGTCGAAGGCGGAAAGCGGAGCGGCCGCGGCGGCCGTCGCCTGGGGGTCGGATGAATTGGCGAGATGGACGACGGGGTGGTTCGCCGGGTAGTGGCGGGAAAGGTACTCAACCAGGGGCCGGTAGGCTTCCGGGCGCGGCTCGATTGGCCCCGCCGCTTCGGCCGCCGCGATGCCCGCCACCTGGAGCAGGAGCAACGGTACCGCCGGCTGGACGGGCATCTCGCGTTCGTAGAGGCGACGGGCATCGAAAACCTGGAGGCCGAACGTGCCGACGTCGAGGCCAACCTGGCAGATGAGGGAGTCGATCGGCGAGACAGCCGGGAGCACCTGGGTGGCGATCTTCCGTTCCCTCGCCTTCACCATGAGGAAGCGGTTGAGGGAGTTCGAGAGCAGGGGGTTGCCTTCCGCCAGGAGCAGCGCCGGCGGGTCTTCGGCGGCCTGGCGGAGAACCGTGTCGGCGATGTCGAGGTAGACCTCGGCGAAGGGGCGGCCGGCCGCGAAGAAGGGGGCGAGATCGGTGCTGGTGACGCGCTGGGAACGAAGGAAGCGATCGAGGTTGGGCGGCAGGCCGATGGCGAAAACGCGGGAGGCGCGGCCGAGCGCGCGCTGGGCCTCCACCGTTAGCTGGAGGGAGTCGCCCACGCCGTAGCCCGCGAGGATAAGTGCCGGTCGCGCCACCCGTTGGCTCCTGTGCCGCGATGCGCGGTATTGCAGAGCTAACTATAGATCGCCAGTCAAGGATTCGGGGGTGACAATTCGATGTTATCCAGGAGACGGGTCTGGCCGAATCGCACGACGAGCGAGAGGACGGCCGGTCCTTCAACCTTGCCGCTCACCTCGGCAAGGGTTTCGTCGTCGGCGAGACTGATGTACTCCGGCGTCCCCCGGGACTGCGTCAAGACGATCGAGCGGACGGTTTCGCGAAGGACGGAGGCGTCGCGCTCGCCGTCCGCGAAGCGTGAACGTGCTTGGAGAAGGGCGCGGCTGAGGACGGGCGCGGCGGCGCGCTGTTCGGGCGTGAGGTAGACGTTCCGGCTGCTGAGGGCCAGCCCGTCGGGTTCGCGGACGATGTCGCAGGGGACAATTTCGACGGGCAGGTCGAGGTCGCGCGCCATCCGCCGGACGACACGGAGCTGCTGGGCGTCCTTGCGGCCGAAGTAGGCACGGTCGGGCTCGACGCCGTTGAAGAGCTTGAGGACCACCGTCGCGACGCCGCGGAAGTGGCCGGGCCGGGCCTCGCCTTCGAGGCGGCGGGAGACGTCCTCCACCGTGACGTAGGTCTGGAAGCCGGGGGGATAGATGTCAGCGGCGACGGGCAAATAAACGGCGGCGACTCCCGCGTCTTCGAGCAGGGCGAGGTCACGAACCTCGTCACGGGGGTAGCGTTCGAAGTCTTCGCCCGGGCCGAACTGGGTCGGGTTGACGAAGATGCTCGCGACCGTGGCGTCGTTTTCGGCGACTGAGCGGCGGACGAGGGCGAGGTGGCCTTCGTGGAGGTAGCCCATGGTTGGCACAAAGCCGACGGTGCCCCCGCGGGCGCGCCGCCAGGCCCTCATCGCCGCGGGGGTCGCGAGCACCTCCACGGGCGCCACCCTAGAGGACGCCGGCTGGCTGGTGGTAGCCGCCCGCCTCAAGTTCCGCCAGCGAGGCGTCGTCCATCTCGAAGGCGTGCTCGGCGGTCGGGAAGGCGCCGGAGCCGACCTCGTTGGCGTAGGCGCGGACGGCGTCGCGGATGATCGTCCCCACGTTCGCGTAGGCCTTGGCGTGGCGGAAGGGGCGGCGGTCGTCAAAGATCCCGAGGAGGTCGTGGAAGACCTGGACCTGGGCGTCGCAGGAGGGCCCGGCGCCGATGCCGATGGTGGGGATGGAGATGCGCTCGGTGACCATGCGGGCGAGCTGTTCGGGGATGGTTTCGAGGACGACTGCGAAGGCACCGGCCTCTTCGAGGGCGCGGGCGTCGTTGAGGAGCTTGGCGGCGGCGGCCGGGGTGCGGCCCTGGACGCGATGACCGCCCAGCTGGTTGACCGACTGGGGCGTCAGGCCGAGGTGGCCCATCACCGGGATGCCGCTGTCGACCATGCGGCGGACGAGCGCGGTGACGTTCGTCCCGCCTTCCAGTTTGACCGCGGTGGCGCCACCTTCCTGGAGCAGCCGGCCGGCGTTGCGGACGGCTTCGTCGGCGTTCGCCTGGTAGCTCATGAAGGGCATGTCGGCGACGACGATAGCCTTCTCGGTGGCGCGGACGACGGCGCGCGTGTGGTAGAGGACGTCGTCCATCGTGACCGGGATGGTGGATTCGTAGCCGAGGATGACGCTGCCGAGGGAGTCACCGACAAGGATGACGGGGATGCCGGCCTGCTCGACGAGGCGGGCGGTCGCGTAGTCGTAGGCGGTGAGCATGGCGAATCTGCGGCCTTCTGCCTTCCATTCGCGGAGCTTGTGGACGGAGATGCGAGCCATCGCTAGCCTCCTGCGGCGGCGCCGGCCGCCAGGCGCGGGTTGTGAGAGAGCCCGTCGCCGATTTCGGTGCGGATAATGCGGTTGCGGGCGTCGACGAAAACCTTGCGGGGAGCCAGGGCACGGGCGGCCGCTTCCTCGACCTGCTGGTAGGCGATGATGATGACGGTGTCGCCGCGGTGGACCAGGTGGGCGGCGGCGCCGTTGATGCAGACCTCGCCGCTGCCCCGCTCCCCGAGGATGGCGTAGGTTTCGAGCCGGGCGCCGTTGGTCACGTCGACCACGTGGACCTGCTCGTAGGGGAGGAGCCCGGCTTCGTCCATGAGGTCCGGGTCGAGGGTGATAGAGCCTTCGTAGTCGAGATTCGCTTCGGTGACGGTGGCGCGATGGATCTTGCCCGACATCATGGTGCGCACGGCCGGTGTTTCCTTTTCGCTCCCGGGAAACAAAGCGCCCCGCAAGGCTGCGGGGCGCGTACGGCGGGCGGGCAGGGACCATGTCGGTCCGGTGTTCGCTACCGTCCGTACCGGCCACGCGGGGTCCAGGCGGACTTGCTTCGAACCAGGGTGCTGACAGCCAGGCTCGCCTTCACGCGGATAGGCGGCAGGGTGATCGTTGCGAAACGGGGAACGGTTGTCAATGGCCCCCGGCGGCTACTGGACCGTGATGGTCCCGACCATCTGCGGTCGGCTGTTCTCATGGACCTGGCAGACGTAGGGGAAGGTGCCCGCGGTGGTGAACGTAAACGAATAGGAACCTGTCTTCGTCGTCCCCTGGACACCGAATCCGTCACCAACGACGTTGTGGAACTCGTTGCCCTGCCACACCCAGGTCACCGTGCTGCCGCGCGGGACGGTCATCTGCGCCGGGTCGAAGTAGTTGTCCCGGAGGGCGATGGTGACGTTCTTCGGCTCGGGCGCGGAAGTGGGGGCCGCGGTAGGCGGGACGGCCGTGGCCTGGGCGGTGGCCGCCGGCGTTGCGCCAGAAGGGGCGGACGGCGCGGGCGTGGCGCCCGGGGGAGTTGCCGTGGTGGTGGTGGTCGAAGTCGAAGTCGAAGCCGCCGTTGCGCTTGATGGGCTGGCGGTGGCAGCCCCGGGAGTGGGTTGGGCCTGCGTCGCCGGGGTTGCCGTGGAAGTTGCCGTTCCCGGAGGCGCGCCCGCATCGTCACCGGAACAGGCGGAAAGCAGGAGTGCGAAGCCGGCGAGGGGGAGGGCAAATCGGCGCATGGTTCGGAACTCGTGCTGTGGGGGTAGGGACACACCACGGGGCCGGGCTCCCTCATGGCAACCCGGCCCCGTGGACATTCGACGAAATGACCTAGCGGCGAGCCGCCAGGAAGGCTGAGCCGGTGAAGACTGCGATCATGCCCGTGATGAGGAGGATGACCGTCAGGCCGTCACGGCCGGAGTTTTCGAAGCCGGTGCCGGTGGCCGGCGGCTTGGGAGCCACCACCGCCGCGCCGACGGTGACCTTGCCGACCATGTCCTGGGGCTGGTGGAGGAGGCAGTAGTAGTCGAACGTGCCCGCCTTGCCGAAGGTCAGCTCGAAGCTCGTGCCTGCCGACCAGCCAAGACCGATCGTCCCGGAATGGACCGCGGACACGCCATCCCAGGCGCCGCTGGGCTTCACCGCGGCAGCTTCGGTCGGGTCGCCCTGGAAGGCCGGCGGCGGGCCGAAGGTGACGGTGTGCGGGGTGATGACGGTGTCCTTCCACTCGATCGTGTCGCCGACGTTGACGGAGCCGGCGGCCGGGAAGAACTGCTGGACGTCGCTGCTTTCAGCCATCGCGCCGACGGTGAAGGTGTACTTCTTGGTGCCGTCGAGGCGGCTGGTGACGGCGGCCGGGCCGGAACCGAAGCTGGCGGCGACGTTCTTGAGCTGGGTGATCATCGAGTTGTACTGGGCGTTGCCGCGGGCGTCAGCGGAGAACTGCGTGTCGAGGTCGCCAGCCTGGCCGGGGGCGAGCACGGTGATCGAGCCGCTCATGCCGGGATGGATGACGCAGTCATAGGCGAAGGTTCCGGCTTCGGTGAACTGGACGTTGAACTCAGGCCCGAAGATGAAGCCGGAGGTCAGGAAGCCAGTGCCGTTGTAGGTGACCGTCGACTGGCCGGGGAAGGTGGGGACGGTCGGGTCGCCGGTGGGCTGGCCGAAGGTGATGGTGTGCGGCTCGGGCCAGGGGAAGGCGAAGCGGACGGTGTCGCCCTTCGCGATGGTGGCGGCCGCCGGGAGGAATTCGTTGACGGCGTAGCCGCTCTGGCCGTCGCCAGCGCGGACGGTGAGGGTGCCGGCAGCGTCGGCGGGACGCGCTCCCATGAGGGCGCCGGGGATCACGACGCAGAGGGCGAGCGCGGCGATGACCGCGATTCTCCGGAAGGCGATGCGGGGCATGGGTCGAGCAAGCAAGATACGGCTCCAGGACAAGAAGTTCGAAGCGCGATGCGCTCCGAATGGGAGATTCTACGCCGGAGTTCGTTGGGGTATAGCGAACGACTTCACACTGGCTAAGGCGGGCGGGAAGGCGCGGCATTCCACTCGCCGGCAGACGGGACCCCGTGGGAACCCGTCGCCAGCCGGACACTCGTGAGGATGGCGCGCTCGACCGCGCGCACGGCGAGGATGCCCACGGTGAGGGCGTCGTCCGCGCTGACCTCGAGGTGTCCCATCGAAATCGCGAAGGCGATGTCGCCGTCGGCGAAGGTGTGGACGGGCATGATGGCGCGCGCGAACCCGTCGTGGGCCTGCACCGCGACCCGCTGGAGCTGGTGGTGGTCGATGGCGGCGTTGGTCGCGACGACGGCGAGGGTGGTGTTCTGGAGGAGCATGGCTTCCATCTGGGCGGTGCGCCGGGACATCGCCTCCGGGAGGCCGATGAACCCGCCGCCGCCGGCCCGGGGGCCAGCGACGAGGGCGCCCGTGGCGGGGTCGAAAACATGCCCGGCGGCGTTGGTGGCGACGATCGCCCCAACGGTGATCCCCCGGGGACCGACAAGGCTTGCCGTCCCGATGCCGCTCTTGAGGCAGCGTTCGGGGCCCAGCATCTTCGCGACCGTCGCTCCCGTCCCCGCGCCGACGCTCCCCTGGGCGACGGTACCGGCGGTCGCCCGCGAGGCCGCGCGGTAGCCGGCGTCCGCGTCCGGGAAGGCGACGGCGCGGCCGATGCCAAGGTCGAAGAGGACCGCGCTGGAGACGATCGGGACCTTCCTGACCGTGGTGGGGAAGCCGATCTCGTGTTCGGCGCACCAGCGCATCACGCCGTCGGCGGCTGCCAGGCCGAAGGCGCTGCCCCCGGCGAGGACAACCGCGTGGCACTTCCGCACCGCGTTCGCCGCGCCAAGGACATCTGTTTCGCGGCTCCCGGGGGCGCCCCCGCGGATGTCGACGGCGGCAGCGGTGCTCCCTTCGCAGAGGACCACCGTGCAGCCGGTCGCCCCGCGGCGGTTGGTCCAGTGGCCCACGCGGATGCCCGCGACGTCGGTGATGGCGTCGCGCTTGCCCGGCCGCCAGTCGGCGGGGTGCTCCATGGCGTGATTCTACGACGGCCGGCGGCGGGCGCGCGGCTGGCACCCGGGGCAGTAGTGGGTCGCCCGGCCGCCGATGACAGTGCGGGCGATCGCGGTGCCGCAGGCGTAGCAGGGCTTGCCCGTGCGCCGGAAGACCTGGACGTACATGTGCTGGGACCCCTGTTGGCCCATCGCGTCCACGTAATCCTTGAAGCTGGCGCCGCGGTTGGCGATGCCGCGTTCGAGGACGGCCCTGCAGGCGGCATGCAGCCTCGCGGTCGCGGCTGTCCCGACGGCACCTGCGGGTGTGTCCGGGCGGATGCGGGCTTCGAAGAGGGCCTCGTCGACGTAGATGTTCCCGAGCCCGGACATGCGACGCTGATCGAGCAGGACCGACTTCACCGGGGCCGACCTCCCGGAAAGCGCCGCCCGGAAATCGCGGAGGGTGAAGGCCGCGTCGATGGGCTCAGGGCCGAGCTTCCCCACGACCTCGCTGACGTCCTCGACGATGCGCCACGTACCGAACTTGCGGAGGTCGCTCCAGCGCAGGTCGTGGCCGTCGTCGAGCATGAGTCTCGCCCGCTCATACTGCTCTACCGGCGCGGTGGATTCGCGCCACAGCAGGCGGCCGGTCATCCGCAGGTGGGCGACGAAGGTGCGGCCGTCGTCGAGGCCGAAGAGGAGGTACTTCCCGCGGCGGCCGAGGGAGACAAAGGTCCGGCCGGCGAGCTGCGCCCGGAGCGCCTCTATCGGACCCGGGAAGAGGAGGTGGAGGGTGCCCGGGTCGACGTCGAGGGCGACGACGCGGCGGCCGACGACCAGCGGTTCGAGGTCGCTGCGGATGGTCTCGACTTCGGGGAGTTCGGGCATCGGTTCAGGGTACAGGGGACACTCGCGAGGTTACAGGCGATACTGCGGGCGTGATTACCCACCTCCAGGGCCAGCTGGCGCGGATGGACCTCGCGGGGCCGGTCGTCGAGATCGACGTCAGCGGCGTCCGGTACGAAGTGCTCGTGCCGCTCTTCCTCTGGCCGGAACTCCAGGCGCTTGCGGGCGAAGCTGACCTCTCCGGGGAAGGAGCACGCCCGGCGGTGGGCCTCCACATCTACTACTGGGCGACGGCCAACCAGCCGGTGCCGGTGCTTGTCGGGTTCATGCGGCGCGCCGAACGGGACTTCTTCCGCAAGTTCACGACGGTGGAGGGGATTGGCCCGACGAAGGCGGCGAAGGCGATGAACGTCTCCGTCAGCACCATCGCCCGGGCGATCGAACAGGAAGACCGGGCGACGCTGACCCGGCTCCCTGGGATCGGCGCCCGCGGGGCCGACAAGATCATCGCCAGCCTGCGCGGGAAGGTCGCCGCCGAGGCTGCCATGCACGACAGCGGCATCGCTCAGCCGGTGGACACGAAGCGGCTGGAGCACGGCCGGGTGGTCGCTGACGCGGTCGAAGCGGTCTCGGCGCTGGGCTACAACCGCGCCGAGGCGAAGCGCTGGGTCGACGAGGTGATGGAGGCGGACGCGGCCCTCGACACGGTGGAGACGGTTACGCTGGCGGTCCTGCGGCGGCGGGGGGCGGGGTGAGGGCGGGAAGCCGGAGACTACGGCCGTGCCCGGGACAGACGGCGACGAATGTCTAGGGCCGGGCGGCCATCCAAATCATCCCTGTGTCACACGACTCCGCTGGAGGGATCGCCCACCCGATCGACCCGGCGGGGACTCCGCTTTCGCCACCCCCGACCCGGGCTTCGGCCCCGACCCGGTACGTTGCACCCGGGATGCTCACGGCACGCTCATCCTCATCCCACGACGTGCCCTCGACGCCAAAGGCCACAAACCACCGCCCGGGCGCGTTAGTCGAGTCCACGTACAGGCAGGGACCATCCTGGACGAACGTGCCGTCCAGCCTCGCGTCGTCTTCGTTCCACTCGCCGGCATAGAGGGCGAGGGGCACGGGCGGCTCTTTGCCTCCGCACGCGCTCTCTGCCCAGAGAGCGACCACCGCAATGACCGCGAGGGCGGACACGACCGTCGTCGAAAGGAGGGGTGTGTGGACGTGCTTCTTCACTTCCGTGCGCGCGCGATCGTGAGCCGCTCGTATGCTTCAGCCACTCTGGACTCCTCGCGGCGACGCGCTCCGGACCTTCGTGCACCCGCCCGCCGGTGCCGGGAGTATGGCCCCCTCGGCCCGGCTTGACGAGATCCTGTTTACCCCTGCCTGAACCACTCCCGGGGGCCACCGAGTTTCCGGTCCTCGCGCTCCGTGGGTTCCGGGCGTCTCCCGACCGTTGGCTCGTGACGCCATGCGCCCGGCTGGCTCAGAGAGTGCCGCGGGAAGCCTTCGGATCACTACCTGGGGCGCGTCACGCCGCCCCGGTCCGGCGCGGAGAAGCCTCTCGCGACCCACAACCCGGCGTTCACCAAAACCGGGAAGGCGGCGGTCAAGCCAGGAGGTGAGCGGTTCGCCCCATGCCTCGCCCGACCCTACGATGGACGGGTGGAGAACACGGACCCTCTTTCGGACGGCGACATCCCCGCCGAAGCATCACCTGAGACGGAGCTTGCGCCTGAACCCGTTGCGGCCCAGCCGGCGACTCTTCGTCGTCAGCCGGCGTGGAGCTACTTCCTCACGCCGATCGCGGTGGTGATCGGGTCGGTCATCATTGCCGGGGCCATCTGGTACACCGACGACGACCCGCCCGCCAGCGCCGCTGACACCCACGCGGCGTCCATGGCCGGGGACGAGAGCGGCGCCGGGATGTCCGTGGCGCCGACCGTCGCCCCATCGTCCTCGGGGGCGACGACGATGCTGGCGACCCTGCTCGCGTATGCGAAGCAACTGGGGCTGGACCAGGCCAAGTTCCAGCAGTGTCTCGGCAAGCAGGAGACCTCCCAGGCGATCTCGCGCCAGCTGCAACGGGGACAGGCGCTCGGGGTGAACGGCACACCCACCTTCTTCATCAACAACAAGCGCATCGTCGGCTCGCAACCGGCAGCGATCTTCGACGAAGTCATCGCCGCCGAGCTGAGGGGGAGCCCGACGACGCTCGACGGCTACTCGGACGGGATCAGGCAGCTCGCGGCCACGAGCCCGCCACGGTTCGTTATCGAGGCCCAGAAGGTCGATGTCTCGGACGCGGCCATCGAAGGGAACCCGGCGGCGCGGGTGATGATCGCGGAGTTCAGCGACTTCCAGTGCCCGTTTTGCCGCCGCTGGACGCAGGATTACCTGAGCAAGATTCGCGCCAACCTGGGGAACGACGTCGCGCTCGCGTTTCTCCACTTCCCGATCATCTCGATTCACCCGAACGCGGGGAACGCCTCCGCGGGCGCGGTGTGTGCCGGGGAGCAGGGGAAGTTCTGGCAGATGCACGACCTGCTGTTTTCGAACCAGGACACGTGGGCGAGCCTGAAGGCGAACTGAGAGGGACTAGTCCGAGAGGCGGCTGAGGATGTGGTCGACGATGCGGCCGGTGCGGTCGAAGCCGGCGCTGCAGTGGACGAGGACCGGCTTGGGGAGCCGGAGAAACGCCTCCCATGCCTCTTCATACTGCTCGGGCGTGTAGGGCGTTGTCATGCCGTCGAAGGTCGGCACGTGGGCGACCGCGAACCCGGACTCCCGGTAGTGCAAGAGGAGGCCGCCGGGCAGCGCCTTCGCGTAGAGCGGCAGCTGGTCGTCGGAGATGAGGCAGATGATGGAGGCGACGCCGAAGTCGCGGGTCTGTTGCACCCAGGCGTCGACTTCCTCGCGGGGGACGATGAATTCGGGGCCGGGCCGGTAACCCGGCCGTGGGCTGATGGCGAGCAGTCCCTCGCGGATCCAGTACGGCATGTGAAAAGTGTAGCAAGCGGCTCGCCAGCGCTCACGCGGGCGTCAGTCGAAGAGCGCCAGCGCCTGCAACAGGGCATCGGCGGCGGCCTGTTCGTGGCGGGCAGCGCGGCGCAAGGCCATCGCCGCGGCCCGGCGAAGCCCTGGGTTCGCGACGTTGCCGTGGCCGCCGCTGGGAAAGGGGAACAGGGTCAGGAGGGGAGAGAGGGCCGTCGCCTCTTCCCTGAGGGCGGAGACCGCGGCGGCCAGTGGTCCCGCGAGATCGGGAAGCGCTTCGGCGACGTCGGCGAGGAAGGCGGCGCCGTCGACGCGGGCCGCCACGAGCACGGCGAGGGTGTAGGCGTTCCCGGCGCGGTCCACTTCCGTGTCGCCATCCATCGCCTCGGCCCAGGCGAGGAGCCCGGCGGTCCCACGCGGCTGGCCATCGGCGGGCCCATCGCGCCCGGCGAAACACTCGACTGCGGCGCAGAGGGCGCCAGCCACGGTGTCCACGGGGTCGAGCTCGAGCACACCGGCGGGAGCGAGGAGTTCGATGTCGCCCAGGCCGGAGGGCCAGTCGGCCCATGGCACGGCCGGGCCAAGGTCGCCGGTCAGCAGGTCGTCAACGAGGAATGCCGCGGCGCCAGCGTCATACCCGTAGACGACGGCGTGTTCGTGGAGGTGGAAGTCCCAGCCAATGAGGGGGCGGCCGGCGTCGAGGTGGGCGGTGGCCCAGGAAACGGCCTCGCCGCGCGCGGATTCGCCTTGGGGGCCTGGGACGGCGCGGGCCGAGAAGCGCTCCCAGTCGAGCCCGGTGCGGCCGTACCAGCGGGCCAGGGTCGCGCGGTCATAGTCGGTGGGGCCGCCCGGGAGCGCGGTGACCCCCTCGCGCGTCTGGAGGCAGAAGTGCCAGGCGTGGCCGCTGAGTCCCATGACCGCGTGACGGGGAAGCGGCAGCCCCATGAGCCGGAGGACGCCTTCGAGGGCACCCGCGGCGCTGGTCCAGTTTGGGGCAATCCGGGCGCCTTCGATCTCCATGGATCGAGTGTAGGGTGCGGGTAATCACGAAGGGAAAGACACCCTGCCTTTCGGCTGGGACAAAGACCCGTAGAATACGGCCTCACACCCCCGGCGGAGGCGCTTCTTGGCAATCACGTGGGAACAGACCACGCTGCCCAACGGCCTGCGCATCGTCACGACGCCGATGCCGACGACGCAGGCCGTCTCGATCAACGTCTTCGTTGGCGTGGGCTCACGCTCCGAGTCGCAGCACCTGAACGGCATTACGCATTTCCTCGAGCACATGGTGTTCAAGGGGACCGAACGGCGGCCCGACGCGATCATGATCGCCCAGGCCATCGAAGGCGCCGGCGGGACGCTGAACGCCTACACGAACAAGGAGTTCACCTGCTACTGGAACATCGTCCCCTATGACCGCTTCGAAACGGCGCTGGACGTGGCCGCCGACATGCTCCTCCATTCGAAGCTCGAACAGGAGGAGATCGACCGGGAGCGCACCGTTGTCCAGCAGGAACTGAAGCGGAACCACGACAACCCGGGAGCGTGGGCCGGGCGGCTCATCGGGACGGCGATCTACGGCGAACAGCCCCCCGGCTGGGACGTCGGCGGCACGGTGGAACTGGTCGACCAGTGGCAGCGGCCGGACTTCATCGCGCACATCGAGGAGTGGTACCGGCCCTCGAACGTTGTCCTTTCGGTGGCGGGGAACGTCACCCACGAACAGGTCGTCCAGCTGGCTGAGCCGCTCTTCCGGGAGATGGAGCCGGGTCCGCTGCCCGGGGTGGTGCCCTTTGACGCGACGATCAGCGGGCTGCGAGTGGCAACCGACAGCCGCGACATCGACCAGTGCAGCCTCTACCTTGGCCTGCCCATCTTCGGCCGCGACGACCCGGACCGGTTTTCGCTGCGGGTGATGAACGACGTGCTCGGGGCCGGGATGTCCTCGCGACTGTTCAAGGAGGTGCGCGAACGCCGTGGCCTGGCCTATTCCGTGGGGTCCGGGTACGGCTTCCTGAGCGACGCCGGCACCTTCACCATCTCCGCGGGCGTCAACCGCGAGAAACTGAGCGAGACGATCTCGGTGTGCATCCACGAAGCGGAGCGG
Organism: Chloroflexota bacterium; assembly: GCA_016234445.1. Classification (GTDB taxonomy): domain Bacteria; phylum Chloroflexota; class Dehalococcoidia; order Tepidiformales; family Tepidiformaceae. The sequence continues at coordinate 255,291 of JACRBT010000001.1, forward strand.
ATGGCGAACGAGACGGTGCCGGACGAGGAACTTCGCAAGGCGAAGGACCACACGATCGGGCGCTTCCGGCTCTCGCTCGAAACGGCCTATTCGCTTGGCCAGCGCCACGGCGAACTGCTTATCACGAAGGGCGAGATCGAGTCTGTCGAAGAGGTGGTGGCGAAGGTCGAAGCGGTGACGGCCGGCGATGTCCAGGCGGTGGCGCGGCGCATCCTCTCGCGGGACCTGCTGCACGTGTCGGCGGTGGGGCCGAAGCTGGACGAAGACGAGATCGCGGCGGCGCTGGGGGCGTAGGCGGGCAGCACGCCGCTATACTGAGGGAGCGGTCACCCGCGCGGAGGGCAAGGTGGAGTTGCGCGAACGGATCACGCACGACGCGGAAGTCATGGGCGGGAAGCCGTGCATTCGCGGCATGCGCGTGACGGTCGGGACCATCCTCGGCTTGCTGGCGGCCGGGCGACCAGCCACCGAGATCCTCGCCTCATACCCGTACCTTGAGGACGATGACATTCGCGCGGCGCTCGCCTACGCCGCCTGGCGGACCGAGGAGAGCGAGCTCCCAGCGTCGTTCGCGTGAAGCTACTCCTCGACATGAATCTCTCGCCACGACTGGCGGTCTACCTCGGCGCCCGGGGTTGGGACGCGGTTCACTGGTCGGACGTCGGTGACCCCCGCGCAACCGACAGGACGATCTTCGACTGGGCGGCGGCGGAACAGCGTACGATCTTGACACATGACCTCGACTTCGGGGCGATGCTCGCCGCCGGTCAGGCGACCGGTCCCAGCGTCATCCAGATCCGCTGCCAGGACGTCTTGCCGCCCGCGCTGGGGCCTCGCCTCGTCGGGCTTCTTACGCGGTTTGAAGCCCAACTGGAGTCCGGAGCCCTGATCGTGGTCGATGAAGGCCGGGACCGGGTGCGGGTGTTGCCGCTCCGGCGCTGACTCGGGACGCGCAACCGCGACCGATGTGGGAGCGGTGAGTGCGGGCCGGCCTACAACAGCGCTTCGTAGGCCTCGCGCAGGGGGTCGATGGAAGTCGCGATCGGGCCGAAGCTGAAGGCGGCCCCGGGCACGACCTTCCCCAGCCGGGTGAGGGGCACGCCGATCTCGGCGGCGAGGTCCTGGAGGCGGGCGGCGCCACCACCCTGGCGGAAGACGTCGGGCGCGATCGTGACGATGATCCGGCCCTGGGCCTCGCCGAAGAGCGCAGCATCGAGCCGGCCCGCGACCTCCGCGGAGCCTTCGAAGCCTAGCCCGCCGAGGATCGCCTTCTCGGCCAACGCGACGGCGAGGCCGCCCTCGGCGCAGTCATGGGCGCTGAGCAGAAGGCCTTCCGCGTGGGCGCGGAGGACGAGGTCGTGGAGGCGCTTCTCCGCCGAGAGATCCACCGTCGGCAGCCCGGCGACCTGGCCGTGGACCGCCTCCAGGTATTCGCTGCCGCCGAGCGTGGCCGCCGGCTGGCGGAGAGGCTGGCCGAGGAGCCACGCCGTCGCGTCGGGGGTGGAAAAGGCCGACTTGAGGTGTTTCGAGACGTCGTCCATGAGTCCGAGCATGCCGATGACCGGGGTGGGGTAGATCGGGCGGCCTGCGGTTTCGTTGTAGAGGCTGACGTTGCCGCTGACGACGGGTGTGGCGAAGGCGGCGCAGGCGTCCGCGATGCCGCGGATGGCGTGTTCGAGCGTGTAGTAGACCTCGAGCTTCTCAGGGTTGCCGAAGTTCAGGCAGTCGGTGACGGCGACGGGGGTGGCGCCGGTGCAGACGACGTTCCGGGCCGCTTCGGCGACGGCCACTGCGCCGCCGGTGTAAGGGTCGAGGTAACAGAGGCGCGGGTTGCAATCGGTGGTGATGGCGATGCCGCGCCCGGTGCCGGGGACGCGAAGGACGGCCGCATCGCCGCCGGGCCCGACCACCGTGTTGTTCAGCACCTGGTGGTCGTATTGGCGAAAGACCCCGCGTTTGCTGGCGATGTTCGGGCGGGCGAGGAGTCGGAGCAGGGTCGCGGTTGCGTCGGCCGGCGCGAGGTCGGGAAGGGATGCGGGGTTGAACTGGTTCAGCTCCAGGAGCTCGGCCGGGCGAACGCCGCGGCGGCGGTATTGGGGCGGGTCGGTGGCGATCTGGACAGGAACCCGCGCGACCTCGTGGCCAGAGTCGAGGATCACGACCTCGTCGCCGCCGGTGACCTGGCCGATCTCCTCGCAGTGGAGCTCCCAGCGGCGGAAGAGGGCGGCGACGTCGTCCACATGCTCGCGCTTCGCGATGACCAGCATCCGCTCCTGGCTTTCGCTGAGCATGATCTCGTACGGGCGCATCCCCTCTTCGCGGCGGGGCACCTTCGCGAGTTCGAGCACGGCGCCGGAGTCGCCTTTCGCGCAGCATTCGACGACGGAGCTGGTGAGGCCGGCGGCGCCGAGGTCCTGGAGGCCGACGATCCAGTCGCGGTGCTCGGAGGCGAGTTCGAAACAGGCCTCCATCAGGAGCTTTTCCATGAAGGGGTTGCCAACCTGGACGGCCGGGCGCATCTCTTCGAAGCGGGCCTCGGGGTCGGTCCGGCTGGCGAGGCCGCTGGCGCCGTGGATGCCGTCGCGGCCGGTGTCGGCGCCGACGAGGAGGAGCGGATTGCCTTCGCCGGTGGCGCGGGCACTGAGGAGCTTCGCGGTCTCGGCAATCCCGACGCACATCGCGTTCACGAGGGGGTTTCCGTTGTAGGCTTCGGCGAAAAAGATCTCGCCGCCGACGGTGGGGATGCCCAGGCAGTTCCCGTAGCCGCCGATGCCGCCGACGACGCCGTCGAAGAGGTAGCGATTCTGGGGGTCGTCCGGGGGGCCGAAGCGGAGCGAGTCGAGGATGGCGACGGGGTAGGCGCCCATTGCGAAGATGTCGCGGACGATGCCGCCGACGCCGGTCGCGGCGCCTTCGTGCGGTTCGATGGCCGAAGGGTGGTTGTGCGACTCGACCTTCATGACGACGCAACGGCCGTCGCCGATGTCGATGGCGCCGGCGTTTTCGGCGCCCACCTTCGTCAGGATCTGGTCGCCGCCGGTGGGGAAGTAGCTGAAGAGCGGGCGGCTGTTCTTGTAGCCGCAGTGCTCGCTCCAGAGGGAGCCGAACATGCCGAGTTCGACCTCGAGGGGTTCGCGGCCAAGGCGCTGGACGAGGACCGCGTATTCCTCGCGGCTGAGGGCGACGGCGTCGAGGGCTTCCTGGTCAACTGGCATGGCAACAGCGTAAGCCATTCCCCGCTTGCGATTGAGCTCGCCCCCTCACCCCCCAGCCCCCTCCCCCGCTGAAGCGGTGGAGGGGGAGTGGGCCGGTTCCCTTGAATTCGCCGGCGTTGACCTCGCCTCTGAAGTGCTAGTCGAGGGTGAACCTGGCGCCCCCCGCGGCGCTGAAGGGCAGCTTGAGCCGCACCTCGACCGGTGTCGCGCCGTCGGGGACGGCGAAGACGGCGCGCAGCGTCACCGTCGCGTGGTCTTCGACCTTGGCCGGGGCCGCGATGCCGCCGACGACGAACAGTTCCGCGCTCGTGCTGTGGGTCTCGCCGTCCTCTTGGTACTTCAGCTTGAGCCCGTCGGGGTCAATGGTGACGGTCCGATCGCTGGAGTTGCGCAGGGTCCATTCGAAGACGACGAGGTGCTGGCCGCGGCCACCGGTGAGGATGGGAGCGAGGTTGTCGCCGGGGTCATAGGCGCGAGCGAGGGTGAGCGTGAAGGTCAGTCCCTCAGCGAACCCGTGGTAGTCGATCGTTGCGGTGGCGCGCCCGGCGACGAGACGGTCGTAGTCGACGCTGGCATCGTCGGTTTCGAAGCTCAGCGCAATGGCGAAGCCTATGAAGACCGCGAACAGCGCGGCCGCGAGCCAGCCGATAATGCCGCAGATCACGGTGGTGGTGTGCGACGCGGGGCCGGCGTCCTCGGAGAGCGAGAAGGGCGGGAAGCGGTCGTTGAAGGAGGCGAAGTAGCCAAGGACGCGGAACTGCCATCGGGCCGCGCCGACCACGAACGCGAACATCCCCCGGGGGTACGTCCCGGTGAAGAGGATGGCGAACCACGACAGGACGACCACGACGACGACGGCAATCGCGAGGAGCGAGAGCACGACCATGTGGGGGATAAGGAGCGCGGCCTTCCAGAAGAACACGCGCCAGCGGCTGAGATGGCCATCGGGAGGGTCGTCGTACTCGAGGGTGACGGGGCTCCGGTCGCGGTCGAAGCTGGGGTAGCGATCGGTGAGGAGGGCGCCGTAGGCCCAGGCCCGGGCGTTGAAGGCGAGGCCCCCGGAGGTCGCGGCGAAGAGCCAGCGTGGGTAGCGCCGCCGGAGGAAGACGGTGAGCCAGCCAGCGGTCAGCGCCGCCGATATCACGCCATTGACGAGGTAGAGGAAGACCCAGACCGGGATCAGGAGCGGGAGACGGAGGAGCGTCTTCCAGCGGCTGAGGCGTTCGGGGTAGTCGACCTCGAACCGCATGGGGTAGGGGACAGGCGGCGGGGCCGGTGGAGGTGGTGGGGGCCAGCTTGCAGGCGCCACGGGTGTTTCTTGAGCAGGGCCGGAGGGCGTGTCGGCGTCCGGAAGCGGCGGGCTATCCCCGGCGGGGGGAGTTACCTCGCCGCCGGGCGTGAGGCTCTCTGACGTGCGCTGGGGCTTGTCCCGGCCGGGAACGTCGGGCAGGCGGGCCCCACCGTAGTCGGGCGAGAAGGGGTCGTTGCTCAACGTTCACCTGCCTGGTTGGCGGCGATCCTTGCCGCGGTCGCCGCCACCCTGCCGCTAACCCATCTGGAAGGGCGGGTATTGGTCCGTCATGAGCAGGCCGTAGCCCTGGACGCGAGCGCCCCACTTCATCACGTTGGCGACGAAGTCGTGGAGCCCGGCCGGCGCGGTGCCGGTGATCAGCGCCACGATCCACATGATGACCACGCACACGTACGCCACGATGCCGAGGAGGGCGAGCACGATCACGTGGGGGATGAGCATGATGATGCGGAAGAAGACCGTCAGCCGGTTGCGCCCGGAGAGCTGCGGGTCAACGTTGAGCCGGATGGGGTAGTCGCGAACGTCTTCCAACGAGAACGGCGGGTATTTGTCGGTGAGAAGCGCGTAGTAGCCGAAGGCCCGGACTTGCCAGCGGAGTACGCCGACCGCGAAGTTCATCAATCCCTGGGGATAGTTGCCGGTGATGAGGATCACGATCCAGGCGATCAGCGTGACCACTTCGAGGGCGATGTTCAGCAGGTAGATGACGATGTAGTGCGGGATCGCATAAAGGATGCGGAGGAGGACGCTCAGGCGGTTTTGCGCGGCCGCCGGGTCAACCTCCAGGCTGATTGGATAGGACGCTGCCATGCCCGAACTCATCCTGGGACGTCTCCGAGGCCGGGCGTCTGCTGCGCCCCGCGCCAGCTTTCCCTCGGTCAGGTTCCCCCTGACGGGCGGACTATAGCGCGGTCAGGTCCACAATGCGAGACCTTCACGGATAGGAGATTCCCTGATCTTCCCGGCGCCTGCTGGCCCGGGGACGTGCGAGGCGCCCTATCCTACCAGTAGCCCGAGGCCTTCACGGATGAGCGACTCCCAGATGCGGTTGCCGTCGGTGCCGCCGACGAGGTCTTCGCCGGCGCGCTCCGGGTGCGGCATCATCCCGAGGACGTTGCCGCGGCGGTTGATGATCCCGGCGATGTTGCGGGCACTGCCGTTCGGATTCGACTCCGGGGTCACCTGGCCTGCGGCGTCGCAGTAGCGGAAAACGACGCGGCCGTCCGCCTCGAGCTGGTCGAGGGTGGCGTCGTCGGCATAGTAGTTGCCGTCACCGTGGCTGATGGGGATGTGGATGACGGAACCTGCGGAAATGCCTGCCGCCCAGGGGGTCTCGCCGCCTTCGCGCCGCAAGTAGGTCCATTGGCAGCGGAACTGGAGGCTCTGGTTTCGAATCAGGGCGCCGGGGAGCAGGTGGCTTTCGCAGAGGACCTGAAAACCGTTGCAGATGCCGATGACCGGACCGCCGGCCTCGGCGAAGGTCGCGACCGCCTCCATCACGGGCGAAAAGCGGGCGATCGCGCCGCAGCGGAGGTAGTCGCCGTAGGAGAACCCGCCGGGGAGGACGACGGCGTCGTAGCCGCTGAGGTCGGTCTCGCGGTGCCAGAGGATCTCGGCCTGTTGTTCGAGGACGTTGTGAAGGACGTGGTAGGTGTCGCGGTCGCTCCAGGTGCCGGGGAAACGGATGATGGCGAAGCGCATGGGCTCTCGGGTCCCCCTTGGAGCCAGTATGCCAACGCGAATGCGCAGATGTCTATGCGAATTAGCCGGGTGGGCTGGTCCGGCCTAGGCGGTCGCGCTGGCCGATCTCGGCCAACTCGGCGGGGACCGGGTCCGGGTAGGGGATGCGGGGGTGGTAGACGGCCTTGAGGGTCGCCTTGAAACTCGCGGCCACCTCCTGGAGCTCGCGCATGGTGATGTCGCATTCGTCGAGCTGGCCCTCGGCGAGGCGCTCGGCGAAGACACCGTCGACCGTCTCGTCGATCCGCGAGCGGCCGGGCTCGCCGCTGGCGCGGACCACGGCCTCACAGGAGTCGCCGAGCATGACGATCGCCGCCTCCTTGGTTTGGGGCCGGGGGCCGGCGTAGCGGAAGAGCGCGGGGTCGACGTCGCCCCCGGCCTGGACGGCGCGGCGGTAGAAGAAGGTCACGAGCCGGGTCCCGTGGTGTTCGGGGATGAAGTCACGGACGAGGAGGGGGAGGCGGTGCTTCCTTGCCAGTTCGACGCCCGCGGTCACGTGCTCGCGGATGGTTGCGGCGCTGGCGGCGGGGGCGAGGGCGTCATGGGGGCTGGGCGCGCCTTCGAGCATGTTCTCGATGTAGAAGCCTGGCTGCGAGAGCTTCCCGATGTCGTGGTAGTAGGCCCCGACGCGGGCGGCGAGGGCGTCGGCGCCGATCCGGTTGGCGGCACGTTCGGCGAGGGCGCCGACCATCATGCTGTGGTGGTAGGTGCCGGGAGCCTCTTCCTGGAGGCGCCGGAGAAGCGGGTGGCCGCCGTGGGCAAGCTCCAGGAGTTGGAGCCGGGTCGTGACGCCGAGGGGTATCGAGAGCACAACGTGGGCCCCGACGGTGACCACTGCCGCCCCGAGCCCATTGATCCCGGCGGCGAGCGAGAGCCACCCGAAGCTTTCGCGCGTCTGGGTTTCGTCGAGGAGCCAGAAGATGGAGAGGACCGACCAGGTGGCAAACGCGACGGCCACCGCCGAGACGGCGTAACGGCTGAGCCGTTCGGCGCGGTGGACGGAGAGCGCTCCGGCCAGGCCCCCGGCGATGTAGGCCACTGCCAGCTGGTGCGCGTGGGTCGTACCGGAAAACGAGGCGCCGGCCAGGCCGGGTTCGGTGATCCCGATGAAGGTGGCGAAGATCCCGACGGCGACGGCCGTGACGACGGCGAACGGCAGCCCCGCAAACGACGCAGTCACCATCGCGGCGGCGGCGACGGGGACCGCAAAGGCGAGGTAGCGGCCTTCGCGGTCAGGGAGGACTTCGGGGAGGACGAACCGCACTGCGACAAGCACCCCGGCGATGGCCAGCCCCACGAGGAGCGCCCTGCGCGCGGCCGGGCGTTCGAACGGCTGGAACTGGTAGAGGAAGATGCCCAGGAAGATGGCGAAGCCGAGCGACATTGCTGCCCCGGCGGCATCATCGGCGACATTAAAGCCGTCGTCGATGACGCCGGTGCGGTGGAGAGCTTCGATGTCCTCGGGCTGGAGCCGTTCGCCTTCGCGGACCACGACCTGCCCCCGGGTATACGTGACAATGACGGGCGAGACGTTGTCGCGGGCCTCCTGGCGGGCGCGTTCGGTCGCGGCGTCGTTGACCGGGCTGTTGGGTGCAACGAAGAGCGTGATGAGGCCGGTGAGCGCGGTGCGGGCGGCCAGTTCGGCCGCGGTCCCGGCGGCAGGCTCCTTCTTCAGGTACTCATCGATCTTTGCCTGGGCGCCGTCCTCGGTGTGGAGTTCGGCGTCCATGATGTCGCGGAGGGCGTTGCGGGACTTCAGGGCGACGGCGTCGAAGGCCGCTGGGTCGAGGAGCAGGAGGCTCGGGCCGAGGGAGGATGCGGGCTGGAGCTTCTCGGCGGCGAAGTAGGCATTGAGCTCCGCGAGGCGTTGCTCCGTCGCCGGGAGGTCGGCTCGCTGGCGGATGATCCGGACACGTTCGACGAGGCGATCGAAAGACACGAGCTGGGCCTGCTTCACCGCCGGGTCGGGCGGCAGGTAGGAAAGTGGGACCGCCCTCGCGGCGTCTGCCCGGGCCTGTTCGGTGAGCTCGGTCGATTCGTACTGGGCGCCGTGCGCCGCCTGGATCGTCTGGGGAGCGGATTCGCCTTCGCGGAGGGCAGCCCCCGAGGGGACAAGCGGCACCACCAGGAGCGCGGCCACGCCCGCCATCGCCAGCGTGAAGACCACGGCGGCAAGGCGCGAGAACCTGGGCTGCGGCCGGCGGCGAAGCATGCCTGCCGATACTACCAGAGCGCCGCCCGAGGGCCGGGAAAGCGGCCTACGGCGGGGTGATTGAACCCTCGCCGAGGATGCCGGCGAGGGCCGTGAGCCGTTCGATGACCAGGTAGCCGGAGCGGTCGCGGGCCTTCGCCGAGCGCTGGAGGAGGACCGCCCGCATCCCGGCCTCGCGGGCGCCGACAACGTCGGTTTCGAGCGAGTCCCCGACGAAGAGGGCCTCGTGGGCTTCGACGCCGACGGCGTCAAGCGCCTGGACGAACGGCGCCGACCCGGGCTTCGCCACGCCGACGCCGGCGGAGGTGACGATGGCGTCGAGGTGGCCGGCAAGGCCGAGCGCGTTCGCCTGCTCCTGGAGAAACCGTGCCGGGAAGAGGCTGTTGGCGACGACGGCCGTGCGATAGCCGCGGTATTTCAGCGAGGGAAGCAGCGCCCGGGCGTCGTCGAAGACGGTTTCGTGGGCGGTCGCTTCGTCGAAGAAGAGGCGGGCGCAGGCGTCGACGTCGGAGGAGCCAACCGCCCAGCCGAGCCACGTAAACGCGGCGGCGATGACGCCTTCAATCGAGGCGGCCCCCGACGCGGGTGGGAGGACGGCCTCGAAGGCGCGGTCGACTGCTTCGTCGCGGACGGCCAGTGAGAGGACGCGGCGGGCGTAGGCGGCGACGGCAAAGGTAGGCGCGCGGCGGGCGAGGAAGTCCTGGCGGACGAGGGTCCCGTCCCAGTCGAAGAGCACGGCCCGGATGGCCATCAGCTACCGAGGAGTTCGCGCACGACTTCGTTGATCAGGCGGCCGTCGGCGCGGCCGGCGAACTGCTTCACGAGCGGTGGCATCACCTTGCCGATGTCGCGCGGGCCGGAAGCGCCCGTTTCGGCGACGAGCTTGCGGGCGGCAGCTTCGACCTCGTCGCGGCCGGCCTGGGCGGGCAGGTAGGCTTCGAGGATGACGAGCTCCGCTTCTTCCTTCGCGACGAGGTCTTCGCGATTGCCCTTGCGGAATTCGAGGATGCTTTCGCGGCGCTGCTTGGCCTGCTTCTGGATGACCTGGGCCACGCCGGCATCGTCGAGTTCGCCGCGAGTCTCGATCTCGGCGTTCTTGACGGCGGCGGTGAGCATGCGGAGGGCGCTCTTGCGGGTTTCCTCGCGGGCCCGCATTGCGGCGTGCAGGTCTTCCTGGATGCGCTCCTTGAGGGTGGCCATGGTTGCCTCCAGATCACCACAGGCCCGGGAGACCCGGGCCTGCAGGGGGTTGTGCGTTGGTCCCTGGGGCGGCTCTTAGCGCCGGGTCAGGGCTCGGGCTTCGCTACGAAGCTGCTTCTTGCGGAGCTTCCGCAGGCGGGCTGCTTCCTTCTTCTTGCGCTTCACGCTCGGCTTTTCGTAGTGTTCGCGGCGTCGCGCTTCGGCCAGGATGCCATCCTGCTGGACGCGCTTGTTGAAGCGCTTGAGGGCGCCTTCGAACGACTCGTTGTCGCCGATGATGACTTCTGCCAACTGAGGGGATCACCCGCTTTCCGGACCAGAATGCCGCAGCAGAAGCGGCAGGACCGTTCCACATTACCAGCACGCATACCTAAACGGAAGCAGGAGGGGGAAGCGTGTCCGGTGCCCCGGCGGCGACAAGGCGCTGGTCGAGGCGTGCGAGGTGGTGTTCGACCCAGATGCCGGGGCGTTCGGCAACGAGTGCGGGGGCGTCGAGGTTGTGGCGGTCCTGCTTGCGGCGGATGGCCCGGGCCATGCGCTCATAGGCGTCGCGGGCGTGACGGATGGAGGCGGCATAGCCTTCCCATGCCCCGGAAGCAGCAGCGGCAGCGACAAGACGCGCGTGCTCGCTGTCGAGGCGGGCAAGCCTCTCCAGGTCGCGTTCGATCTCCTTCGCCAGCTCCAGCCACTCGGGGAGCATGCCGCCATTCTGGAGGACCTTGAAGCCCAGCCAGTTCGTCCCGGCGAACTGCTCGTCGCGGGGGTCCCGGAGCGGCTTACCGGCGCCGGCGAGGTTGTCGAAGGCGCCAGCTTCGATCGCGTCCCGGATGCGGGATTCGACGACTTCTTCCCAGCCCATGGGGATAGTGTAGCGAGTGCTGAGGGCTGGGGACTGGGGACTGGGGACTGGGGACTGAGTGGATACGGCGGCAAAGAAAAGCGGGGCGATGATGCCCCGCTTCGTTCGAGATGGTGCCGGGTGGGCCGCCTCAGTCGGCGGAGGGGAGGACCTTGGGCTGCATGAGCTCCATCTCGCGGCCGCTGACCTTGAGTTCGCAGTTGCCGGGCTTGATGACGAGGAGCTCGATGCCCGTCGATTCGTCCTTGTAGCGCTTGCCGAGTTGCACTGCCATGTCTGGTCCGTCCCTTATTTTTTCAGTTCGAGCGGCGTGTCGCCGCACATGATGTCGCCGTCGCCACCCTTGGTGACAATGAACTCCGACCCGCACTTCGGGCAGATGTAGCGTTTTCCGGTCTGTGCTGCCATCCGGTAGACCTCCCCTTCCTCTTCTTCGCGGCACGCGCTGCGGCGTGCCTTACGGCTGTTGCCGGATCGTAGCCAGCGCCACGGGGAGCGTCAAACCGGAACGGCCCGGAAACGGCGAAGCCCGGGTGTCCCGGGCTTCGGTTGTTGCCTTTGGCGGGCGATCCGGCTATTCGACGAAGATCGTCGCCTTCATGTCCGGGTGGTAGTCGCAGGTGATCTTGAACTCGCCCGCGGTGCCGAAGGTGATGGTACGTTCGTCGCCCTGCTTCAGGTCAGCACCGTCCTTCTTGCCGCCGATGGTGATGGTGTGCACGCCAGTCTTGCTGAGGAACTTCACGGCGGTGCCCTTGGCGATGAGGGCAACGCCCTGGTTGGCGGCCTGTGCCGTGCCGTCGGCGGTCAGCGTCCAGTCGTTGGCGTTGGCTACAACGTCGACGGCCTTGGACACGGTGGTGGGCTTCGTGACGGGCTTCACGGCGCCCGTGATCTGGTCGTACATGCTCTTGCCGACGGCGTGCTGGACGCAGGCCGTGCCGGAGTTCGGCGTGGTCGGCGGGGCGGTGCCCCAGGCGTCGTGGGGAAGCGAGAGCACGGTCCCGACACGGACGATGCTGTCCTTGGTCAGGTTCGGGTTCTTGTCCTTGTTCGCCTCGGCGAGGCTGCTCGCAGTGACGTTTGAATAGCCCTTCGCGACGTCTTCGAGGGTCTGGCCCTGGACGATGTAGCCGTCGATCTTGGGGAGCTTCAGGAGCACGCGGGAGTCCAGCGGCGTCGAACCGTCGAGGTTGTTCAGCTTGAGGAGCTCGTCGACGGTCATCCCGTGGGCAGCGGCAACGGAGTCATAGCTGTCGCCGCCCTGGACCAGGACGACGGCGTTGTCGGGCAGCTTCAGCTTCGTGCCGGGGACCATGATGCCGTCGGCGGAGACACCGGACGAAGCGGTGAGTTGGGCGGAGGTGAGCTTGTGCTCGGTGGCCAGCGCGGCGAAGGAGTCGCCCTTGGCGATGATGACGGAAGCTCCGGCCGGGAGCTTCAGGGTGCGCTCGAACGGCAGCTCCGTGTCCGCGGTTGCGCTAGAGGGGATGATGCCCGCGTTGAGGGAGGTCAGGGCGGCGACGGTTGTCCCGTGGATGGTCGCGACGAACCCGACGGTGTCACCAGCACGGACGGCGTAGACCGCGCCGTCAATCAGCCGGAGCTTGTCCAGGCCCGGGAAGAGGCCGTAGACAGGATTGCCTTCGGCGTTGAGCAGGACGAAGTCGCCCGACTTCTTGTCGATTCGGTACTTGAGGCCGTTGTCGTCGGCGATGAGAACCGCGCCTACGTGCGTACTCGCGGCCACCTTGGCGATCGTCTCGTTGTCCTTCTTGACCTCATAGGTGCGGCTGGGGAAGGTCAGGCTGGCCGGGATCTTCAGTTTCGTGCCCTTCTTGAGGAGGGCGTTCGGGTCTGACACCCCGTTGAGGGCCGCAAGCTGGGCGGGGCCGACGTTGTGGGCGGCGGCGATGGAATCGAGGGTGTCGCCACTGATGATGGCGGTCGACTCGTGGTTGAGGTTCTCGGCGAAGTGGACCGCCTCTTCCCAGCCTGGGGCCACCGGGTTGCCCTCGGCGTCCAGGACGCTGGGGTCGATAGGGGCAGTGATCAGGTCCACGAGGTGGTCGATTTGGCGGAGGTTGAGGGCGCCACCGACCGCGCGTTCGTTTGGATAGACCCCCAGCGTGTTGGCCCAGGCGGGCATCAGGGTGCCGGCGCGGCCGCACATGATGGTGGTGCGAAGGAGTTCCTGGTTGGCCTTGAGAACGAGCGGGTCCTGGTTCTTGAAGGCGGCCGTGTTCAGGGGCAGGCCGATGCCGCCTTCTCCCTTGATCCCGTGGCAGGTGCGGCAGTTGTTGGCGAAGAGGAGGGCGCCGCGTTCGACGGACTCGTCCATCGACCACTGGGTCTGGTTTTCGGCGCGGTAAGGGAGGTCGATGACGGTGTAGGCGGCACAGCCGCCCACGAAGATGAAGAAGAGGGCGACGATCAGGACGATCTGCTTCTGAGTGTTCAATCGAGTCCCTGCCTAACCGGAATAGGGCTTCGCGCGAAGCGGATTGTCGGGGCCACCCGACGTGATGACGCCGGTGTTGACGTTGAGCGACTTATCGCTGTTGACGGAGACAGCCATGGTGTCCATGGGACGCGGGGCAGGACCATAGACTCGAATCCCGGCCCGGGAATAGGTGGAGCCGTGGCAAGGGCAGCGGAACCAGCCAACAATGCCGGGGAAGTTCACGGCGGCGCCGTTGAAGGCCGGGTTCCAGGGCACGGTGCACCCAAGGTGGGGGCACTTCCAGTAAAGGGCGAGGATGCCGCCGGTGCCGCCCACCCCGGCCACGTCGCCCTGGGCTCCAGCCAGGTTGGACAGCCAGAATTTGCCTTCGGAGATGCGGGAAGGCTCTTCGCCAGCCTTGGGGACGCGGGCGGGGACGACGGTGATGACGCCACCGAAGCCTGTGGGCTTTCGGAGGTTGAAGAACCCGAGGAAGCCGGCCGCCATTGCCCCAACCGAGAGCGTGAGCCCGGCGAAGACGCTGACCCTGAGGAACGAACGGCGCGACAGCTTCCGGGCCTCGGCCTGGCGCGCGTGTTCGATTCGGCGGGCGGCGGCGCCGGCTGATGGTTGCATCTGCGTCATCGAATTATCTACTCCTGCCCCGGTATGCCTTCACTGACTTTCAGTTCCCACGGGAAGACGAGTTCCTGGCCCTGTCCGCGGAAGGCTGTGCCGGTGAGCGTCAGAACGCCATAGGCTGCGACGAAGGCCGAAAACAGCACGATCAGCGCGTCGCGCCGGGTTACCACCCAGCCAACCCTCCAGAGACTGAAGATGAGCATCGCGCTCATCCCGACCATTGCCATGGTTGGGATGCCCTGCTCGACGAGCCACGCCGGGAAGTCAAGGTGCTGGAAGTCTTCGCCGATGATGACGATGTTCACCGGGGAGTACGTTATGTTGCGCGACCATTCCGGCCACGGGAGCTGCGTCTGGACGGAGCGGACGTTTTCCAGGAACCGGAGGCTGTCGCCGCCGGAAAGCCCGAACCAGCCGTGGAGGAAGAAGGCGATCTTGCCCGAGTCCCAGAGGATGAGGAACCAGGTGCCTACGAACCCGACGACGGCCGAGACGATGGTGAGCCGGACTGCTTTTTCGGTGCCGAACCACACTCCCTGGCCGTGCTGTTCGCGGTCGAAGTAGGGGAAGGCGCCCATGATGACGAGCCAGATGGTGGGGATGATTACCCCGGCCATGGCCGCGTTCATGTGAAGGAGCAGTTCCTGGAGGTTGAGAAGGTACCACGGCGCCTTGGACGGGTTCGGGGTGACGTCCGCGTTCGCCTGGTCGAGCAAGGGAGCGTTGACCAGGAAAGAGAGCAGGAACAGCGTGATCGTGAAGAGCATCGCGGCGATGAACTCGATGAAGACGAGGTCGGGCCAGACGAGGACTTCTTCCTCACGCGAACGGGTCTGCGTGCGGGAGACGGGACGGGCGACGACAGCGGTGGCCATTGCGTTCCTATTCCTGCGGGGTGTGCGGCCTAAAGCGGCCGGGCGAGGCCGCCGTCGCGGCGGATTCGCCAGAAATGGACTGCCATGAAGATGGCCGCCAGGAGGGGCAGGCCAATCACGTGCAGCGTGTAGAAGCGGATGAGGGCCTGGGGACCAACTTCAAAGCCGCCGAGCAGCCAGAAGCGGGTCTTGGGGCCCAGGACCGGCGCCGAGCCGGCGATGTTCGTACCGACGGTGATGGCCCAGAACGCGAGCTGGTCCCAGGGCAGCAGGTAGCCGGTGAAGGAGAGGAGGAAGGTGAGGACGAGGAGGATGACCCCGACCACCCAGTTGAATTCGCGGGGCGGCTTGTAAGCCCCGGTGTAGAAGACCCGCATCATGTGCATGAAGACGAGGATGACCATGGCGTGGGCCATCCAGCGGTGCATGTTCCGCATCAGCTGGCCGAACTCGACGGTGTTCTGGATGGTCTGGATGTCCAGGTAGGCCCGTTCGACGCTGGGGACGTAGTAGAACATCAGGAGGATGCCGGTGACCGTGAGGCCGAGGAACATGAAGAAGGAGAGCCCACCGAGGCAGTAGGTGTGGGTGATCTTCACGTGGGTGCGGTGGATGCGGGTGGGGTGGAGGTGGAGGAAGAGGTTCGTCGCCACCACGAGCATCTGGTTACGGGGGGTGTTCGGGTAACCGGTGCGGAAGATGGACTTCCACACGTAGTTATGGAACATCATGTCGTAGAGCTTGTCGCCGACGGTTGGCTTGGTGGGTTGCTCGACTGCCATTGTCGCTCCTGGCCTTACTTCTGCCACCAGTGGCCAAAGGCCACCATGATGGCGAGTGAGACAACGATGGTGATACCAACGAAGACGAGTTCGAGCGTCTCCGCGAAGTCATGAGGCAGGTTGGAAAACTCCACGGGCGGTCGACCTCCCCTCAACGGTCCGCAGGCGCAGCATTGCCGCCCGGCGCCCGGACGACATTGTGAATCCTGTAGCAAGGCTGATTTATACCACCGGCCCCCCGGGGGGTCAAAGCTGGTAAACCCGCCATCGAAGGCTCCTATTCGTGGTTTCGAAGGCACCCGTGGCCCGGCGGCCCGGCAACCGCCACGGTCGGTGTCACAAACGGCGGAAGCGCATCCTCAGGAGGCCGCGGATGTCTTCGGCCGCGGTCTTGAGGATGTTGACCTTGCTGTCGCGGTCTTCGTCCCAGCGCACCGGCAGTTCGCAGATCCTCATGCCCCGCCGGTGGGCGAGGATGAGCAGTTCCGTGTCGAAGAACCACATCCGGTTTTCGACGAGCGGGACGATTTCGTCCACGACCCGGCGGTTCAGGGCCTTGAACCCGCACTGGGCGTCGGTGATGCGCATCCGGGGGAAGGTGGCCCGGATGAGGAAGATGTAGCCACGGGAGGTGATCTCGCGCTTCAGCGAGCGCTTAGTCTGGGAACCACGCGCCCGGCGGCTGCCGATGGCCACGTCGCAGCCCTCCTTCGCCACCATCGTGACGAGGCGGGGGAGGTGTTCGATGTCGGTGCTGAGGTCGACGTCCATGTAGGCGACGACGGCGGCGTCGCTGTTCTTCCAGGCCTGTTTGAGGGCGAGCCCCCGGCCCTTGATGGTGAGGAGCTCCGCCTTCATGCGGCCGGGGTAGGCGGCTTCGAGTTCCTGCGCGAGCTGCCCGGTACCGTCGGTCGAACCGTTGTCGGCGACGACGATGCGCCAGGCATATTCCGGGTGGCGGTCGAAGAGGGCCAGCGTCTTCTCGACGCTGCCGCGGAGGACCGTGACCTCGTTGTAGCAGGGGATAACGACGTCGACGCGGATTGGGCTCTCGGCGGGCGCGGCCATACCCGGTCATTGTAGTCCGGGGTTTTCTACCGGCCACGCCCGCGGGGACGCTGTGGGTCAGCTTTCGCTAATCGTTACCGACTTCATCGCGACGGGCTGGGTGGGGCGGTCCTGGGCGCCAGTCTGGGCGGTGGCGATGGCATCGAGGACGTCTTCGCCGGCCGTGAGCTTGCCGAAGATGGTGTAGTTCGGGGGCAGCGGGTAGTCGGCGTGCATGATGAAGAACTGGCTGCCGTTGGTGTTGGGGCCGGCGTTCGCCATCGCGAGGGTGCCGCGGAGGTACTTGCGGGTGACCTTTTCGTCGGCGAAGCGATAGCCGGGGCCGCCGCTGCCCTGGCCCTTGGGGTCGCCGCCCTGGATCATGAAACCCTTGATTACGCGGTGGAAGATGACGTCGGTGTAGAACCCGTCGCGGGCGAGGAAGACGAAGTTGTTGACGGTCATCGGGGCATCGCCGGGGAAGAGCTCGGCGGTCATGGTGCCGGCGGTGGTCTCGATGGTCGCCGTGTAGGTCTTTGCGGGGTCGATGGTGAGTTCAGGCGCGCTGGAGTACTGCTTCATGGTGTCAGCGTAGCGCAGGTGCGCGAATCAGACCCGCCGGGCTGCGACTCGCGCCGGGGTCGGTTCTCGGCTGCCTACCGGCTGAGCCCGAGGATCGCGGGGAGATCAGCAAGGAGTCGGGTACGGTGTCGCGGCGGAGGCCGGTCTTCGGGCCATGGGTGAACCCCCTCGAACCAGACCGCGCTCAACCCGGCCTCGGCAGCGCCGATGACGTCGTTCAGGGGGTGGTCTCCAACGAACCAGGACCGCCCCGCAGCCACTTCAAGCCGCGCCAGGGCAAGTTCGAAGATCGCCCGGTCAGGCTTGTGTACTCCCACGGCTCCAGAGATCACCACGTCGTCAACCAGCGCCCCGAGGCCGCTGGCAGCGACCTTCCTCGACTGGAATGGCGCCCCACCATTGGTGACGATCCCGAGCTTCAGCCCCGCGCGGCGGAGGGCTCGCAGGGTGCCGGTCGCGCCTTCAGTGAGATCCGCAAGGTCGGCGAAGGTCTCGAAGAAGTGCTCACGCAACGACTCGCGTCCGGGTGGCTGGGTCCAAATCGAGGAGGACAGGATGTCGGAGAGGAACCCCTCCCGATCCCGGTAGCCGTCGCCGTCGGCCGCGCGCACCACCCGGACGGCGTCGTCGAGAGCGACGGGCGCCGTGTGGGCGGTGAAATCAGAGACCAGCATGCCGGCGTAGCGGGCCAGGGAGGCCGCCCGATCGATCAGGGTGGCGTCGAGGTCGAAGAAGACAGCTTCGACTTCCGAAGCGGGCGTCACCGTTTACACTCGCTGCTCTTTGACCCCGGCGGGGACAAGCGAGTCGTTCACACTGCCGAGCCAGTCAGTGAGCCACGCCTCCTCCCGCCGGTGAGGGAGGGCCCGGAGGATGTCCTGGGTGTGGGTCGGGTCGTGGATGGCGATGCCCCAGAGAAGGCCGCCGAAGCGCACCCGGGTGGGCGCCAGGCCCAGGGTCTTGCGGTCGCCGCCGTAGGGGATGATCCGGTCGAGGTCGGCGTCGGTCATGCGTTCGATGGCGGCGGCCATCCGCCCGCGGTGGGTGGCGGCTTCGGCCAGCAGCTCGTCCATGGTCTTCGACTCCCGCGCCCGCACCGCCGCCTCGTTCCACTCGTCGATGTCGAACGGGGTCGGCAGCGGCGGCTCCGGAGGCGGAGCACTGAGACCGACCATCGTCGAGAAGCCCGGTGCGATGAGCCCGTCGATGGTCGCGAGGTGGGCGATGTAGTCGCGGACGGTCCAGTGCGAGCCGGGGATGACGGCCCGGAGTTCGTCCGCGTCGAGGGAGCGGCAGAGGTGCTCAAATTGGACGCGGTGCCGGGCGAGTTCGTCGACGACGAGGCTGCAGCGGATGTTCACAGGGATGGCTCCGGAAGGGTGTGGGGGCACTCTACTCCGGGCGCCCGCGCTCCGCAGGTTGGCGCACCGGCGTCCGCCCGGCGACAATGGACGCCCGTGAACCACGAACCCGGGCATCGCCCGTGACTCTTGAGAGCCCTCCGAGGGTGCCGCCACCGGGAGCGGCGCCCTCGCGGAGTTCTCGCGCAACGACGATACCTTTTCCGTGCTATTTGGAGGCCGGGTGGTTCGCCACCGGCCAGGAGGAAACGAATGAGCCAGCTTCAGAAAGCGATCAGCCGCATCCAGCGCCGGGAGGGGCCGCGCTTCATCGGATTCGGCGCCGCCAGCCGGGAACAACCCCGGGCACTGCTCGCCGGGGCGCTCGCTTCGGACGCGGCGGGTGTTACCGCCGCGATCGAGGGGGGAGCAGACTTCGTCGTCGTCCACGCCGGGACCGCGGCTTCGGCGGCGGCGGTGATCAAAGCCGCCGCAGGGAAGGATCGCTGCCTTGGGGCGCTCGTGGACAAACTGGATGACGCCGGCGCGCAGGCACTGAAGGACGCAGGCGCCGACTTCGCCGTTTCGTCGCTCGAGGGCACCGCCGCGGCGGCGATGGATTCGGACCGCCTCGGCCACGTCATCACCGCCCACGCGGGCATGGAAGACAACACCCTCCGGGCGCTTGGACCGCTTGGCCTCGACGCGATCTACGTGGAACTCACGGGCCAGTTGATGTCCGTTGCGGACCAGCTTCACCTCGTCCGGCTGGCGTCGTTCTCGGGGAACCCGCTCCTCGTCACGGTCGACGCAGCGGCCGCGGTGGCCGACCTCCGGGTGCTGCGGGATTCGGGCGCGGCCGGCGTGGTCGCGCCCGCGGGGACGTCGAAGGCGGCGATGGAAGCGCTCATCGCCTCGCTAAAGGCGGTGCCGGCGCCGAAGAAGGGCCGTCGCGAGGGTGGGGACATCGCCCTCGTGCCCGCTGCCCCGGCCCGGCGCGACGAAGAGCATGAGCACGAGGAAGAGGACGACGACTGAGGCGCCTGCCGCCCGGATCCGGGAACTGCTCGACGGCTGGTACCGGGAACACGGCCGCCACACCCTCCCCTGGCGGCTGACGCGCGACACCTACGCGGTGCTCGTCTCCGAAGTGATGCTTCAGCAGACACAGGTGGAGCGCGTTACGCCGCGATATGCCCGCTGGCTTGAACGCTGGCCAACCGCTGCCGCGCTCGCCGCGGAGTCCCCGTCGGAGGTGATCCGGGAGTGGGGCGGGCTCGGGTACAACCGGCGGGCACTCCACCTCCACGGCGCCGCTCGGGGCCTCGCGTCCATGAACGGGGCGGGCCGCCCGGGAATCGCGGACCTGCGCACGCTCCCCGGGGTCGGCGCCTACACTGCTGCCGCCGTGGCCTGCTTCGCCGGGGAGGAACGCGTCGCCGTCGTCGACACCAACATCGGCCGGGTGATCGCGAGGGCCATGCTCGGGAAGGCGTCAGGGCGCCAGGTCCCGCCACGGAACCTCACGAACGCCGCCGAGGCGCTCTTGCCGGCCGCCCGAGCGCGCGACCACAACCTGGCGTTGATGGACCTGGGGGCGATGGTCTGCGTGGCCCGAAGCCCCGCCTGCGAGGCCTGCCCGCTCGCACGGGAGTGCGCCTGGCTGGCCGCCGGGAAGCCCGCGGATGAGGCGTGGATCGCAACGACGCCGCCCTTCGAGACGACGGCGAGGTTCGCCCGCGGCCGCATCGTCGACGCTCTCCGCGAAGTCCGCGCGCTCTCCGAGGCCGAAGTCCGGGCACTGCTGCCCGCCGGACACCGGGTCTCGGCCGCCGGCTACCTTCAGGGCCTCGAACGCGATGGACTGGTGGAACACCGGGACGGCCGCTGGGGGCTCGCCGGGACGTTCACGGCAGGATGAGCATCGCGTCGCCGAAGCTGTAGAAGCGATACCGCTCGGCCACCGCGGCCCGGTAGGCGGCCATCACATGCTCCGTCCCGGCGAAGGCGCAGACCAGCATCAGCAAGGTCGACTTCGGGAGGTGGAAGTTCGTCACGAGGACGTCGACGACGTGGAAAGAGTCGCCGGGCAGGATCTTGAGCGACGTCCAGCCGTCGTAGGGGACGACCGAACCACGCTCCCGGGCAACGTGCTCGAGCGTGCGGACGACAGTGGTGCCGACCGCGACGACGCGGCGGCCTTCTCCCCTCGCCCTGGCGATAGCGGCGGCCGTTTCGGCGGGCACCGTCACATGCTCGGCGTGGAGGACGTGGTCGCGGGGGTCGTCCGCGGTAACGGGCCTGAAGGTCCCGGGGCCTACCTCGAGGGTGACCTCGACCCGCTCGATCCCGCGCGCGTCGAGGGCGTCGAGCAGGGCCGGGGTGAAGTGGAGCCCCGCGGTGGGGGCCGCGGCGCTACGTGCCTCCCGGCTGTAGACGGTCTGGTAGCGCTCAGGGTCGCCGCGGTAGTCGCGGATGTAGGGCGGGAGGGGCACAGCGCCTACGGCGGCGGGGTCGAACGGGCGCGCGAAGGTGAGTTCGACGACTTCGGGCGTGCGGCCGCTCACGGTGGCGGTGAGGGGGCCATCCGAGGCTTCGAAGACGAATTCGCGGCCGGGGACCGCCTGCCGGGCGGGCCGGAAGAGCACCTCCCAGCGAAGGTCGGTGAGAGGCCGGATGAGAAGGGCTTCGACCCGCCCGCCGGTGCCGGGGCGTTCACCGAAGAGCCGGGCGGCCATCACCCGGGTGTCGTTCACCACCAGGAGGTCGCCGGGTTCGAGCAGCTCCGGGAGGTCGCGGAAGTGGCGATGGTCGAGCCCGCCGCCGCCGCGGTGGAGCACCATCAGCCGGGCCGAATCCCGTGGATCGGCGGGGGCCTGGGCGATGAGTTCGGCGGGGAGGGAGAAGTCGAAGTCGGCCGTGCGCATGCGTGCTATGAGGATTGCGCGCCGGTGGCCTGAGGGTCTACGTTTGTCCCCTCGGAGGCTCCCATGGCGGAAGGCAACGGCTCATCGACTTCGTGGATTTCGGGCGACCGGCTGGATCGGCTGACGGCCACCACGGTCAACGTCGACCGCAGCGCCGTCCGCTCGCTGGAGTCCGACCAGGCCCGGCTCGAACGCTCCGCGGTGATGCGTATGCGGGCGACCCAGGCATCGATCGACGGTTCGACCGTTGGACTCGGGCAGTTCGAGCAGGGCACCGTCAGCAAGAGCACGGTCGGGGTGGTGGTGGCGCGGTCGGTCGCCTGTGACGAGGTCCGGACAACGATCCTCGCGGCGCCGGTGGTGCGCGGCGAAGTGCACACATGGCTGGACCTGCGGACGGCGGTCGCTATCGGGTTCGGGATGGTGCTCGGGAAGGCGCTCCTCAGCGCGCTGCGGTCGATCGGTGGGCGGCCTGGGCAGTAGCCTGGAGCGCGCCCGCGCGGGCGGCCTCGGTGCGAAGCTGGCCACAGGCGGCCGCGATTTCGCTCCCTTTTTCGACGCGGACCGTGCAATTCACGCCGTTCTCACGGAGCACGCGTTCGAAGGCGAGCGTCCTGGCGCGGGCGGGGCGGCGGAAGCCCCCGGCGGTTGGATTCACAGGGATCAGGTTCACATGGGCGCCGGTCTTCGCGACGAGGGCCGCCAGTTCGCGGGCGGTTTCCACGGAGTCGTTCACGCCCTCGAGGAGCGCGTATTCGAAGGTGACGCGCCGCCCGGTTCTGTGGAAGTAGTCCGCGGCCGCTTCCATGATCCTGCCGACGGAACCGGGCCCGGCGGTTGGGACGAGTCTGCGGCGGAGGTCGTCGTCAGGGGAGTGGAGGGAGATCGCGAGACCGACCTGGAGGCCTTCCTCCGCGAGCCGTTGAATCCCGCGGATGACGCCGACGGTGGAGATGGTGATGCTCCGCTGGGCGAGGCCGAAGGCGCGCGGGTCAACGAGGAGGCGGACGGCGCGGATGGTTTCCGCGTAGTTCGCGAGGGGCTCGCCCATGCCCATGAAGACGACGTTGGTAACGTGCTGACCGCGCTCCCGGAGCAGGTTCGCGAAGTGCATGATCTGGGCGACGATCTCTTCGGCCCGGAGGTTGCGCTTGAAGCCCATCTGCCCGGTGGCGCAGAAGACGCAGCCCATGGCACAGCCGGCCTGGGTGGACACGCAGCCGGTCGAGCGGGGGTGATGGCCCTCTTCGGGGTACTGCATCATGACCGACTCGATGAGGGTGCCGTCGGCCATCTTCAGGAGCACCTTCGCCGTCTCGCCGTCGTCGCTGGCCGAGCGCAGGGTTTCGGTGGTGGCGCCGATCGTGTAGCCCTGGGCGGCGAGGTGTTCGCGGAGCGCGGCGGGGAGCACCCGGATGTCGCTGAGTGAGGTCTTGCCTTCCTTCCAGAGCGCGTGGAGCAACTGGTCGGAGCGGTAGCGCGGGAAGCCGGCGCCGGTCACGAGTTCGTCCATTTCGGCGGGGAGAAGGCGGCGAAGGTCGGTCATGCGAGACCCACTGCGGCGGGAAGGTTGCCGCGTTCGCCGTTCACGAAAGCCGCGCCCGGCATCCGCTTTGAGCCGCCGCGCTGGACCTCTTCGAGGACGAGGAGGGCATCCTTGAACGCCACCGCGGGCTCGCGGCCGGAGAGGACCAGCGCCCCGGGGTCGTGCGGCGAAGCACTCGGGACGACGCGCGCGCGCCAGATCGCCAGCCGGCCGCCGCGGTATTCGACGGAGGCGCCGGGCCAGGGGTTGTAGGCGCGGACAGCGCGCTCCGCTTCGGCGGCGGTCATGGAGGCGCGGAGGTGGCCGTCGGACTTGGCCAGGAGCGGGCAGTAGGTGACAAGGGTTTCGTCCTGTGGCTCTGCTTTGAGGTCGCCGTCGTACCACCGGGGGAGGGTTTCGACGAGCGTCCGGGCGCCGAGGGCAGCGAGGTCGCGTTCCGCCTCGCCGGCGGTGACGTCCGCCCGGAGGGGATAGGGGGTGCGGGCGATGGTGGGGCCGGCGTCCATTTTCGCGCTCATCTCCATTATGGTAACCCCTGTCCCGGCGTCGCCGGCAAGGATGGCGGCGTTGATCGGCGAAGGACCACGCCAGCGGGGGAGGAGCGAAGCGTGGACATTGACGCAGCCACGCGACGGGAGGGCGAGCACGGCGCCGGGGAGGATCTTCCCGTAGGCGGCGACGACGAACAGGTCGGGGCGGAGGGCAGCGAGGTGCTGGCGCACCCCTTCGTCACGGAACGACTCCGGCTGGAAGACCGCGAGGCCGCGTGCGAGGGCGGCGACTTTCACCGCGGGTGGCTTCGTGGCCCCACCGCGGCCCGCCGGCCGGTCGGGCTGGGAGACGGCGGAGACGACGTTGTAGCCGGCATCGAGGAGCGCGTTCAAGGACGGGACGGCGAACTCCGGCGATCCCATGAAGACAACGCGGACATCCCCCGGATTCATGGCGCCCCCGGTGCTATTGCTTCCATTTGAGCACTTCGGAGAACCGGAGGGAGGGCGCGAAGAGCACCTCGGGCGAGAGCCCCTTGATCCGGGTGGTGTGGACGTAGGTGTAGCGCGGATAGGCGATCACGACGCTGGGGGCCTTCTCCTGCCAGACGTCCTGGAGCTGCCCGTAGAAGTCGGCGCGGACTTCGACGTCGCTGGTGGTTCGGCCCTTTTCGATGAGGCCGTCGGCCACCTGGTCGGCGAAGTTGGCGATGTTGAGCCCGGCGGCGCCCATCTGGGAGCTATGCCACCCGGAGTAGAGGTCGGGGTCGGGGCCCTGGTCCCAGCCGGCGATGGCGGCCTCGTACTTGCGCTCCTGGAGGAAGTCGCGCCAGAGGACGGAGAAGGTCGTGCTCGCGACGGTGGCCCGGATGCCCAACGGCTCAAGTTGCCTGGCGATCTCGTTCGCGACGGCCATCCGGAGGGGGTCGCTGTCGGTCCGGATGGTGAAGCGGAACTCCTGGCCGTTGCGGATGAGGATGCCGGTGGTGGGGTGCGCCTTCCAGCCGGCGTCGTCGAGCAATTTCGCGGCGGTCTTGCGGTCGGCGGCGATGGCGTCGAATTGCTTTGCATAGGCCCAGGTGCCCGGTGCGATTGCCGAACTGGAAGGCGTGGCCAGCCCACGGAAGGACTTGTCGACGATCGCCTGGCGGTCGATGGCAAGCGACACGGCGCGGCGGACGCGCTCGTCCTGGAACGTGTCGGCCAGGTCGTTGTTGAGGTAGAGGAGGAGGTAGGCGGCGCGCTGGGGCTGGTCGATCACCGTGCCTTTGAGCCGCTTCAGCTCCGTCAGCTGGGCTTCGCTGAGGGCGTCCCGGATGAGGATGCCGTCGATGGCGCCGTCCTCGATCGCACGGATGGCGGCGGGGTAGTCGGTATAGAACCGGAGCCGGAGCGAGGACACTCCCGGCTGCCCGAGATAGTAGTTCGAGGACGCCTTGAGGACGGCTTCGGTCGAATCCAGCGACTCAAGGATGTAGGGTCCGCTGCCGACCGGGGCGGCGTTGAAGGGAGCGTCGAACAGCTCGGCCGCCGTCTTACTGCCCAGGAGGTGCTCCGGGAGGATGCCGATGGTGGTGTTGCGGGCGAGGAAGGGGGCCGACGGCTGCTTCAGGGTGAAGACGACCGTCTGGGGGTCGGGCGTGGCGACTTCGATGCCAAGCCAGCCTTCCGCGAGGGTGGGGTCGCCCTTGAAGTTCGGGTCGGTGAGGGCGGCGATGGTGAAGGCGACGTCGCGGGAGGTGAGCGGCTGGCCGTCGTGCCACTTGAGGTTCTTTCGGAGGCGGAAGGTGTAGACGCGGCCGTCGCTGGAGATCTCGGGCGCTTCGGCGAGGTCGGGGAGGACGCGGCCGTCGGGTCCAAGACGGCTGAGCCCGGAGAAGACGAGTTGGGAAAGGTCGGCGTCGACAGCGTTGGACGCGGCGAAGAGCGGGTTCACGCGCTGCCAGGTGCCGGCGACGCCCTCGACGTAGCCGCGGTCGAGGTTCAGGACGGTGTTCTCGGAGTCGTTTGCCCAGAGGAGCAGGACTCCGGCCGCTGCGGCAAGAGCGACCAGGAAGAAGCCGCCGAGGAGAAGCGGGACAGGGGGTCGCGAAGACTCGCGGGCCATGGGCGGGGTTACTTTTGCGACTGGACGCTCAGGAAGGATACGAAGATGAAGACGATGGTGAGGAGGATCGTGGCCTGGAACAGCGTCTTTTCGAGGCCACGCTTGGTGCGATAGACCGAACCGCCAGACATCCCGCCGAGGGCAGCGCCGAAGCCGGAGCCCTTCACCTGGAGGAGGATGATCACAATGAGGATGACGGAGATGACAATCTGGAGAAGGTTGAGAAACATTGGCTACCGTGTCGCCACAAGCACCTCGTCCTCGATGGGACGGGGGGCGGGGCTGGAAATCGAATCCCGGCCATCGTACATGCGCAGGACCGTAGCGGCGAGCTTCACAGGGTCGTGGCGGTAGCGGTTCGAATCGGAGACGACGTCGGCTTCGATGAGGCGGACCGGGGCGAGGGCGGCGGCCTGCCCTTCGTTGACGGTCACGGGGTCCGAGTGCCAGGCCTCGGGGAGGGGCGCGGGCGGGATGTTGTTGTTGGCGATGACCGCGTGGATGACGCCCTTGAAGGTGTGGCCTTCGACCGCGGCCAGGTGGTCGGCGACGGAGAAGCCGTCGGTTTCGCCGTGCTGAGTGGCGACGTTGCAGACGAAGACACGGGTGGCCGTGGTGGCCAGCAGCGCCTTCTGTATGCCCGGGACGAGGAGGTTCGGGAGCACGCTCGTGTAGAGGCTTCCCGGGCCGATGACGATGATGTCCGCGTCGAGGATGGCGCGGACGGCATCGGGGTGGGCTTCGGCGTCGGGCGGGTTGAGGAAGAGTTCGTGGATGGCGGCGCCGTGCTCGGTGATGTTGTGCTCGCCGTGGACCATCTCGTCCTCATGGGTGCGAGCGCTGAGGGTGACGTCCTCAAGGGTCGAGGGGAGGATGCTGCCGCGGACGTTGAGGATCTGGCTGGTTTCGTAGACCGCGGTTTCGAAGTTCCCGGTGACCTCCGCCATCGCGACGATGAAGAGGTTGCCGAAGGAGTGCCCTTCGAGGCCGGTGCCTTCCTTGAAGCGGTACTGGAAGAGGCGCGACATCAGGGGTTCGGCCTCGGCGAGGGCGGCGATGCACTGCCGGATGTCCCCGGGGGCGACGACGCCGAACTCCTGGCGGAGACGGCCGGTGCTGCCCCCGTCGTCGGCGACGGTGACGATGGCCGTGAGGTTGCTCGTGTGGGCTTTGAGGCCGCGGAGGAGCATCGAGAGCCCGGTCCCACCGCCGATGGCGACGATCTTGGGGCCGCGGGCGAGGATTCGGCGCCGGTAGATGGTGTCGGCCATGTCGTGGTCGCGGTCCGGGCGGACGAACGCCCAGAGCAGCGATTCGTTCAGCTTCCAGATGGCGAGGCCGACGGTGGTAAGCGAGAGCCCGATGAAGAGCAGGCCCCTGGCCCAGCGAGGGATGAACTGAAGGGTCAGATAGTAGAACTCGCCGGGAAATTCGTAGACGAGGTAGGCCTCGCGGAGGACGTAGGCGATGCCGAGGCCCATGAGGCAGATGCCGAGGAGGAGGAGGCCCAGCCAGCGCTTGATGTGCATGCCCGGGTAAAGCCACTTGAAAACGCTGTGCTCGCGGATCTGCTGGATGGTCATTGGCGGTCAGTATACCAGTCGCGGTCGATACCGCTAGGAAAAGTAAACAATTTCATCCGAGTTCCTGCTTCAACAGGTCCTGGATGACCTGGGGATTGGCCCGGCCGCGGGTTTCGCGCATGGCCTGGCCGGTGAGGAACTTCACCGCCGCTTCCTTGCCGGCACGGTAGTCGTCGACAGCCTTGTCGTTCGCGGCGATAACCTTGCGGACGACGTCGCGCAGTTCGTCGGAGCCGCTGATCTGGCCCATGCCCCCGGATTCGACGATCTCTTGCGCCGCGCGGCCGCTGGCGACCATCTCCTCGAAGACTTCCTTGCCGACGGCGGAAGTGACCTTGCCGTCCTCGACCATGCGGATCAGGCCCGCGAGCGCTTCGGCGGTCACGGGGAAGGCGGCGAGCTCCTTGCCGGTGGTGTTCGACCAGCGGCCAACTTCGCCGAGCACCCAGTTCGCCGCGAGCTTGGCCGAACGCTGAGGGTCGAGCGCGAGGGCACGGCTGACGTCCTCGAAGTAGTCGGCGCGGTCGCGGCTTTCGGTCAGGGTGGCGGCTTCGGCCTCGGACAGCCCGAGGCTGGCGAAGCGCCGGCGGCGAGCGTCGGGCAGCTCCGGCAGCAGCGCCCGCTGTTCGGCGACGTACTCCGGGGCGAATCGCAGCGAGGGCAAGTCCGGTTCGGGGAAATAACGGTAGTCGTGGGCGCTTTCTTTCGAACGCTGGCTGACCGTCTCGCCTCGCTCGTCGACCCACCCGCGCGTCTGCTGGGGGATACTGCCGCCGGCGTCGAGAATGGCCGCCTGGCGCTTCTGTTCGAAGACGAGGGCGTCGTGGACAGCGCGGAAGCTGTTCATGTTCTTGACTTCGACCTTGCTGCCGAAGGCCGTGATCCCGCGGGGGCGGAGGCTGATGTTGGCGTCGCAGCGGAAGTTGCCGTCTTCCATGTTCGCTTCGCTGACGCCGATGTAGCGGAGGATCTGGCGGAGGCGGACGAGGTATTCGCGCGCCTCCGCGGGCGTCCGCATGTCTGGCTCGCTCACGATCTCCATGAGCGGCGTCCCGGAGCGGTTCACGTCGAGGAGGCTGTAGCCCTCGCCCGTCACCGGGTCGGTGCGATGGAGGAGGCGGGCGGTGTCTTCTTCCATGTGGACGCGGGTGATGCCGATCCGGCGGGTGGCGCCATCGACTTCGATGTCGAGCCAGCCGTCGTGGCAGACAGGGAGGTCGTACTGGGAGATCTGGTAGCCCTTCATCAGGTCGGGGTAGGGGTAGTTCTTGCGGTCGAACTTGCTGAAGGGGGAGATTTCGCAGTTGAGGGCGAGGCCCGTCTTGACGATGAAGGCGATGGCCTGCTCGTTGATGACGGGGAGGACGCCAGGCATGCCAAGGCAGACGGGGCAAACGTGCGTGTTCGGCTCGGCGCCAGAATAGTCGGCGCTGCACCCGCAGAACATCTTGCTCTTCGTGACCAGCTGGCAATGCACCTCGAGACCGATGACTGTCTCGAAATCGGTGGCTACAGCGACCAAACCAATCCTCCGCGTCCCGGGGGGCGAGTTCGAGTATAGGCAGCGTGGAAGGTGACGAACAATCCGCGGCGCCTCTGATGATCCAGACGCCGCGGGCCGCCGGGAAGTTCCCTACCGGTGGCGGGTGGGCCGCGCGGCGAAGACCCAGCGGTCGCCGATGACAAAGTTGAAGCTGGCGCCGGCCACGATCCCGAGCATGCTCGCGACCAGGTAGTGCACCGCGGGATCGGCGAGGAGGAAGACCGATTCGTTGATGACCGCGCCTATCGCGACCGCCAGGTTGAACCGGGCCAGGCGCCGCGGCCACCCGTAGCGGACGTGGAGGTGGGGGCGGTCAGGCCACGTGACCATGGCGCTGAGGGCGAAGTTGGCCTGGGCGGAGGCGACGAAGGCAATGCCGTTTGCAAGGGCGCTCTCCATGCCCGACTGGACGAGGAGGTGGAGCAGGAGCAGTTGGAAGCCGGCGCAGGCCGCCCCAACGACCGCGAACCGGGCCGGGCGGGGGATGGGGGCGACGTACCCGGTGGCGACGAGGTGAGAAGTCAATGCCGCGCCCCTTCGCCGCAGTCGAAGAGCGTGGCACCCGCGTTCGGGCCCTGGTTGGGGGCGGCGCCGGGCGCTCCCGGCTGCCCCTGCTGGGGACGAGCCACCTGCCCGGCGATCGGGACGCCCTGTTGGGGCGGGTTAACACCGCCGGGAACGGGCTGGTTCACGGCCGCGGGCTGGGCGCCCCGCCAGAGCGCGACGGGGACAGCCGAACAGTGGGCGCTGACCCATGCGGCATTCGCGCCCTGTTGTCCCCCGCCCGGGCCTGCAACAGGTTGCCGCTGGACGGGCGCGTCGCCGGACGCCGGTGCGCCCTGGCTGGCGCCCACGGGGGCTGGACCCACCGGCGTCCCCGTGCCCTGGAGGAGGAAATAACGCACCCTCCCCGCGACGACGGCCTGTTCGAGTTCCTGCGGCGTGAGGATGGGGTCGCCGCCGCTGAAGCCGCCGAGCGCCATCACCGGCTCGCCGGTCGCGAGGATGATGCTGGAGCCCTGCTGGGTGCTGGCGGTGGCGAGGATGAACTCGGTCGTCCCGCGGTTAGCGGTGAGGAAAGTGACGAGAGGGTCGGCGGTGGCACCGGCGCCGTTGCCGGCGGGCGGCCCGAAACGGCCACCGGCTGCCGGCCCGGCCGCGGGAAGGCCCGAACTGGTCTGTCCATCCCAGACGGTGACGGCGGCCCAGGCGGTAGGGGCAGCGAGAAGCGACAGGAACCCCACTGACATGATCCCGGCGAGGACAGGGCCGGGGACCCGCCGGCGGGAGAGGCGGCCGGCCACGGGCGCGAGCAGGAGCAGGGCCGACGACGCGCCCGCGACCACGAGCGCGGCAAGCAGGCGGCGGCGCCAGTCCGGGTAGTCGCCGAGGATGACGAACTCGACCGCGGCCGAGCCCGCGATCGCCAGGGGGAGGAGGAGCGTCCGCCAGTCGCCGTGGCGGTACTGCCGCCAGAGCGCGGCGATCCCGGCGGCGGCGAGCGCGGCGATCGGCGGGCCGAGCATCACCAGGTAGTAGCGGTGGAAGAGGTTGGCGACGCTGAAGAAGGCGACATTGGTCAGGAGCCATACGCCCCAGAGCACGAGGGCCTGGTGCTTGCGGTCGAGCGGCCAGCGGGGACGGTGCTGGGCCGCGGCGACGACGAGGCCGACGAACGCCAGCGGCAGGAGCCAGGAAGCCTGACCGGCGAGTTGCCGGTTGAAGAGCCTGAAGGCGCCGCGCGTACCCGTTTCGCCGCCACCGGCACCCCCGGGAGCGCCCTGGGCCGGCTGGGCAGGGCCGCCGGGCTGTTGGCCCTGTTGGGGTTGCTGCCCCTGCAACTGTTGTCCCTGGGCCGGTTGGTCGGCCGGCTGTTGGTCAGCTGGCTGCGCCGCCGGGCGGGCGTTGTTCCGGCCGAAGGGGCCCCAGCCGGGCAGGAGCCGTTCGAGGCCGTTGTGGTTCCACATCAGGCCGAAGACCGAGTTGTCGTCTGTCGAACCGACGTAGGGACGCTGGCCCGCCGGGGTCAGTTCGACCGTGATCGCCCATGACATCGAGACTGCGAGCATGACCGCGAAGGCCGCGACAAGGTGGCCGAACCGGGCTTTCCAGCTGCCGGTCATCCCGAGGAAGTAGACGGCGGCGAGCGCGGGGACGACGAGATAGGCCTGCATCATCTTGACGTTGAAACCGACCCCGACAAGCGCCGCGCCCGCCAACAACCACCGCAGGCTGGCGCGCTCGGTCGCGATCGTCACCGCCCAGGCGGCGAGCAGGAGCGTGAAGACGAGGACGACGTCGGAGGTGTTGTTGCGGCTGGCGGAGACGGTGACGGGCATGACGGCGAGGACGAGGGCCGCCGCCACTCCCGGCCATCGCCCGAAGACGCGGGCGACGAGATGGTAGAGGACCGCGACGGAGGCGACGGCAGCGGCAGCCTGAGGCGCGAGAAGGCTCCAGCCGTGGAACCCGAAGAGCTTTGCGCTGGCCACCTGGAGCCAGAGGCCGGCGGGTGGCTTGTCGACCGAGACGAAGCCGCCGGAATCGTAGGAGACGAAGTAGAAGTCGTGCCAGCTTGTGCCCATGCTCTTGGCGGCGGCAGCGTAGTAGAGGTTGGCGAAGCCTTCGCGGTCGAGCCGGAAGAATTCGAAGAAGAGGCTCAGGGCAATGACGCCGGCCAGCGCGGCGTGGTGCGCGGCGATCCGGCGGGGGAAAGCGATGGCCCGGACCCGGGACACGGGGTTTGCGGCGGTCACGTCGAGCACGCTGGATGGCTCCGATCGAAGACGCGCAAGGATGGGCCATGCGCGCCTGCCGGGACACCATCGGCGATCGGGCCGGGCGTTTGCGTTGCGAAACTGTAAAACACGTTAGCGAAGATTGAGGTGTGCCTCGCCGGCGCGGGCGCGCCCGATGCGCCAGAACGGGTGGTGGGACGCCGCGGCGGCGGCTTCGAGCGCGGCGGCCTTCCGGGGGGAGACCGCGATCAGCAGGCCGCCCGATGTCTGGGGATCGAAGACGAGGTCGCGCAGTTCCCCGGGGCGGCCGGCTGCAAAGGTGGCGTTCGCGCCCACCCATTCGCGATTGCGGCCTGCCCCGCCAGTCATGATCCCGGCCGCGGCACATTCGCGCGCCCCCGGGAGGAGGGGGACGGCGGCGAGGTCGACGTCCACGGCCACGCCGGAGCGCTCGGCCATCTCCCAGAGGTGGCCGCCGAGGCCGAAGCCGGTGATGTCGGTTGCGGCGCGGACGCCGGCGGCCCGGGCGATGTGCGCCGAGTGGCGGTTCAGCCGGAGCATCGACTCGATCGCGGCTTCGAGCCAGCCCGGTTCGGCGCGGCGGCTCTTCACGGCCGAGAGCACGACGCCGGTGCCGAGCGGCTTCGAGAGGTAGAGGACGTCGCCCGGGCGGAGGCCGTCCTTCCGGAAGATGCGCCTGGGGTGGACCAGCCCGAGCACGCTCAGGCCGAACTTCGGCTCTTCGTCCCAGATGGTGTGTCCCCCGGCGATAACGGCGCCGGCCTCCGCGACTTTCGCCGCGGCCCCGCGGAGGATTTCGGTCTGGGTGGACGGCGGCAGGCCCTGGGGGAAGGCGGCGATGTTGAGTGCCAGTGCGACTTCGCCACCCATGGCGTAGACGTCGGACATCGCGTTCGCGGCGGCGATAGCCCCGTACGTCCAGGGGTCGTCCACAAGGGGGGCGAAAAAGTCGAGCGTCGCCACCACCGCCGTCTTCGCGTTGATGCGATAGACGGCAGCGTCGTCCGCGACCCCGAGCCCGACCAGGAGATCAGGCTGGTTCGCGGGGTCCCAGAGACCGGCCAGCGGCGACAGCACCTGCGCCAGGGCACCAGGCCCCGCCTTGGATGCTCAGCCGCCGCATTCGGTCAGTTCGGTCAGGCGCACTTCCTCTCGCGTCATGCGGGAATCGTAGCAGCCTTCAATGCGGGGGGCCGGGGGCGTGGACAGAGGGGCCGCGTTGGTACAATCACCGGATGCCACGTTTCGATGTGATCGTCGTCGGCGCCGGGCCGGCCGGGAGCACCGCCGCGCGCGAACTCGCCGGGTCCGGGGCCAGGGTGCTGGTGGTCGACCGCGCCCAATTCCCGCGCTACAAAGCCTGCGGTGGCGGCATCCCCCAGCGGACGGAGCGGATGCTCCCCTTCCCCATCGACAGCGTCGTCGAGGACTCCGTGCACCTCCTGGACGTGGCTTATCGCGGGGGGATGCGGTTCCAGCGCGACTCGGAGGCCCCATTCGCGCACATGGTCATGCGCGACCGTTTCGACGACCTCCTGCTCTCCCACGCGAAGGCCGCGGGCGCGGAGTTTCGCCCGGGGACGACGGTGCGCGCACTTGAGCAACGGGGCGACGGTGTCCGCGTGACGGCCGACGGGTTCAAGGCGGAAGCGAGCTTCCTGGTCTGTGCCGACGGAGCCCACTCGCCCGTGGGAAAGATGGCGGGGCTGGGCGCGGGGATCGCCGAGTGCGCGGCCTGGGAGGTGGAGGTGAGCGCGCCACCGGCAGCGTTACGCCGCTACCGCTCGACGGCGCTGATAGAACTGGGCTACCGCCCGTGGGGCTATGCCTGGCTCTTCCCGAAGGCGAACAACCTGTCGATCGGCATCGTCGTTCCGCCCGGGCAGGCGGGCCGGATGAAAGACTACGTGCGCGCCTACCTGAGGCGGCTCGGGCTGGAGAACGCGCCCACCGAGATCGCGAGGGGCCACAAGATCCGCTTCCGGCGCGGGAGCGAGCCGATCGCCGGGGGCCGCGCGCTCCTCGCCGGCGACGCGGCCGGGCTGGCTGACGAATTCACGGAGGAAGGGATCGGCTACGCGGTGCAGTCGGGGCGGCTCGCGGCCCGGAACGTCCTCCGCGCGCTCCACGGAGACGGCGGCCTGGCACGGTACGAACGCGACATCGACGCCGAGATCATGCCGGAACTTCGGGCTGCGCGGCTGACCGGCTTCATGTTCTACGGGATGCTGCGGCACGTACCGCGGCCCTGGATGTTCGCCGCCGGGCACTTCCCGCCGCTCTGGGATGCCTTCTTCGCGGTCCAGCGGGGTGAGTCGACCTACGCCCGGGAAGTGGCACGGGTCCCGCTGCTCCCCGCCCTGGCCGCGAAGATGGTGCACGACTGATGCCGCTCGACCCGGCGGCCATCATCGAACGGCTCGCCGCCCTCTATGGGATGCCGGTCCACCGCCCCCACGGGGACGCCGTCGCGGAACTGATCCTGACGGTGCTTTCGCAGAACACCGCTGACACCAACAGCGGGCGCGCCTTCACGGCGATGCTGGCGAAGTACCCGGACTGGGACGCGATCGCCTCCGCCCCGCAAGAGGAGCTAATCGAGACAATCCGGGGCGGCGGGCTTGCCCAGCAGAAGGCGCCGCGCATCCAGGCCATTCTCCGGGCGGTCCGGGAACGTTCGCCGGTGTGGGACCTCGAGTTCCTCCGGGAAGTGCCACTCGAAGACGCGCGGGGGTGGCTTCGCTCGCTGCCCGGGGTTGGCCCGAAGACCGCGGCCTGCGTGCTCCTCTTCGCGCTCGGGCGCCCGGCGATGCCCGTGGACACCCACGTCGAGCGGGTGGCGAAGCGGCTCGGGCTCATCCCGGCGAACCTGACCGCGGAGAAAGCCCACGACGCCCTGGAGGCACTCGTCCCGCCGGAGGACTACTACCGCTTCCACATGCTGCTGATCAAGCACGGCCGCCGGACCTGCGACGCTCGCCGGCCCCGGTGCGGCGACTGCCCGCTCGCGCCGGACTGTCCGGCAGCGGTGGAGTAGGGCCCTCACCCCCCGGCCCCCTGCTCCCGCTTCGCGGGCGAGGGGGAGGTAAACGCTGCGATGCGGGCGGTCGCCCGGCGCTGGCGTGCTTGGCGGACTGGCGGCTTGCCTACTGGTCGGAGCCCGCGTCCCACTCATCATTCGCGGCAAAGGGGAGGCCATCGGGGCCTACCGGGAAGAGGTCGGGTTCGGGGGGTGTCATCCGCTGTTCGAGGCGGGAGAGCACGGTTGCCGCGACGACGATGGCCACGCCGGCCAGGAGCACGATGATGCTGTTCCGAAGGGGGACGACGACGATGGCGCGGAGGAGGTCGCCGAGGTCGCTGGCGTACGGATCGCCGCCGATCGACCCGGCAGAGAGGTAGAGCAGACCGGAAGCGGCGAAGGCGACGAACGCCCCGAGGGCGACGGCGATGCCGGTGTTCCGCATGCGCGCCCAGCCTTCGGAGAGGAGGACGACCCCGCAGGCCGCGGCGGCGAACAGCACCGTGAGCACCACCGCCACCGGCTCGGCCCGATCGTGGGCGCCCCGGTCGATCCGCGCGAGCATGAAGTCGATGGCGCCCTCGGTCGACAGCAAGTCGACCGACTGCTTGCCAGTCTGGTCGAAGGCATCCAGGCCATGGTCGTACACGGCGGCGGCGGAGCGGTCGAGGATGATCTCGCGGAGCGCGGCCGGGGCCAGCGTCGTTGCCTCCTGGCGGGTGAGGTAGACGGCGACGGGGAAGCCCGGGAGCGGGATCGCGTCGTCCTTCGACGCCTCGGCGAGCGAGCGGATCGCCTCGATGTTTTCGGCCAGGTAGACGTCGACTTCGGTGGTGGATTCGATCCCGGCGGCGATCACGTGCCTGGCCTCGCCCGGGTCGGCCACCTGCCGGGCGCTGACCGCGCCGATGAGCAGCAGGGTGAGGACGGCGACGGCAGCGGTGAGGAGGAGCCGGCTCCCGCCGGTGGAAGAACGCGCCTCGGTGTAGGCCTCGGAGTGGGCGCGCAGTTCCCGGTGGCGGCGTTCGAGGCGCGTCACGCGGGGTTCAGCCGACGCGGACGACGATGGTGCCGGCCAGGCGGTCGTGGAGGCAGCGGCGATGCTTGTCGAAGGCAGCCCAGAGGACGCCCATCGTCGCGAGGAAGAGGGGGACACCGATCGACACGGCAGCCTGCAGTCCCGAGTCGCGGAAGGCATACGCCCCGAGGGCGCCGGCGCCGGCGAGGACGACGTAGACCAGCAGGCCAATGACGCGCGCGACCGAACCGAGGACCCCGAGCGGCCGGCCGTCGGAGCGGAGGACCATGATCTGCATGACCGAGTGGCCGATCGTCTGGCCCTTCCAGGCGAGGCCGACGAAGAAGTAGAGGAGTGTCGCCGGGAGGATGGCGCCGGCGCAGATCCAGAAGGCGTCGATCGCGGTGCCGGAGGGGTCCACCTTCTCGAATTCGGAGGAGACAAGGATGATCATGGCGCCGGCGGTGATGAAGAGCGCGGCGATGATGAAGACGACCAGCAGATCGAGCACCGCTGCCACCAGGCGCGATTCGAAGGACGCGTAGCGAAGCGCGTAGGCGGGGCGACGCCCTGGCTGGGCCGAATCGGATGCCGCGGAACGCACGGTCATGGCTGGTCAAGGGTACTCCGGAGAGGGTAATGGTCACCTTGCAGGGAGAAGGGAGGTTGACCCGCCGGGTGCGCTTGACGGCCGCTTTGGGGGTGGCGGCGTATCCTGACGGCGACATGTCGATTCCCAGGCCCGTTGGCGCGGGCGCCGTCGAATTCTCCCCCTGGCGCCCGCAGTCATGGCTGCTGGTCGTGGTCGCGGCGGGGCTCCTGGGCGCCATCCTCGGGGTTTCGGCGACAGCATTGCTCGCCCGGGGCCCCCTGGCCGGCTACGAATACGCGCTCTGGAAGTGGGAAGCGAGCACGCTCACGACCAACGCCTTCGCCCGGCTTGGCGTCGGGCCGGACCCCGCGGACGACGACGGTGAGGCCGCTCTCCGCGCCTACTTCGGCCTCACGAGCCAGATCCGGGCGCAACTGGAGGCGGTGACCCCCAACACCGCCCTGATCGACACGCTGACCAGCGAACGCGCGGCCTACGAGAACACCGTCGAGCGTCTCGTCGAGCGGTTCATCGACGAGGCGATCGCATCGGCCGGGCTCCAGGAATCGCTGCCGCTCTTCAGCGACGTGAGGGTGACCTGGCCGCCCGTCGACTTTGAGATGACGAGCCCGCCGCGGCTGCTCGTGCGTTCCCCACGGGACCGGATTGAGCGGGCGGGCGACACGCTGCTGAAGAACGACCTCACCCTGGCCGACATCCTCCGGATCGAGGCGCGGACAACCGACGAGGACACGGTCTCGCTGGTGCTTTCGATCGGCGGGCTCGCGGCCTACCCCGCGATCGTCCGCGACGACCGTTCATACGACGCGCTGCTGGACACGGCCGCACACGAATGGGTGCACCACTACCTCGCCTTCTACCCGCTCGGCCGGCAGTGGGGCCACGGCGGTGACTCCGAAACCCTCAACGAAACGACGGCCGACCTTGCCGGGCGGGAGATCGCGAACCTGGTCCGGCGGCGCCATGCCATCCAGCTCCCGGCCGACGCCGACGGGCGGGCGCCTGCCGCCCCGGCCCCGACCGTCGACTTCAACGAGGAGATGCGCGGGCTCCGGCTTGAGGTCGACGCGCTCCTGGCAGCCGGGCAAGTGGCGGAAGCAGAGGCGACGATGGAGGCGCGGCGGCTGTACCTCGCCGACCACGGGATCACGATTCGCAAGATCAACCAGGCGTACTTCGCCTTCTACGGCACCTACGCCGCCGGGCCTGCGTCGTCCAACCCAATCGGCCCGAAGATCGACCGCGTCTGGGAGCTGACGGGCGACGTCGGTGACTTCTTGCGAGCGATGCGGGGGGTGGAAACAGCGGCGGAACTCGACCGGCTGCTGGCCGATCTCGAATCCAGGCCAGGGTCCGGGACCGGCCGGTAGGCACTCCTGGCGGCCCCCGGAAACGCGGAAGGCCCGGGCTGG
The DNA here is from genome assembly GCA_016234445.1 of Chloroflexota bacterium. Classification (GTDB taxonomy): domain Bacteria; phylum Chloroflexota; class Dehalococcoidia; order Tepidiformales; family Tepidiformaceae. The sequence goes on from JACRBT010000001.1 coordinate 292,561, forward strand.
GCGTCCGGGCCTTCGTTCTCTGCTTCGGTGAGCCTCAGCGGGAGGCTGGCTGGGGACGGAGGAGTCGAACCCCCACATACACATCCAGAGTGTGCTGTCCTACCATTAGACGAGTCCCCAGCGTCCGTTCAATCTACCACGCGCGGCGGGGTCGCTCCACCCGGGCGAACCCCTAGCGGTGATGGTGTTCGAGCAACGCCCTTGCCCGCCGCAGCCGCACCAGGGTCCGTTCGCGCCCAAGGAGGGCGAGGGAGTCGAAGAGCGGGATGCCCTGGGCACGGCCCATCTCGGCAACGTAGAGCACCGGGACGAACTTCCGGAGCTTCATTCCCAGCGACGCTTCCATGCCGCGGATGGCCGCCTCGACGCTTTCGCGGCCCCAGGCGGCGGCCCCGACGCCATCCAGCGCGAGGAGGGCGGCGTCGACGATCCCGAGCGCCTCTTCGACGCCCGCGGTCCGCTCGGTGAGCAGGTCCGGCGCGTATTCGGGGGCCTCGTAGCCGAAGAGAAACTCCACCATCGGGGCGATTTCGTCGAGGCGGGCGACCCGCTCCCGCAGCAGGGGAGCCACAGCTTCGACCAGCGCGCCGTCAATGGGCCGCGGGATCGACGCCGGGAGCTGGCGTTCGCACCACTCGGCGATCGTGTCGCACCAGCGGTCTTCGCCCATGTCGCGGATGTAGTGGCCGTTCAGGTAGTTCAGCCGGTCGATGTCGAAGACGGCCGGGTTCGGGACCACGCGGTCGAGGCTGAAGTAGAGCCGGAGGTCCGTGATAGAAACGAGGCTGGTGTGGTCGTCCAGCGACCAGCCGAGGAAGGCGAGGAAGTTGATCATCGCCTCGGGGAGGTAGCCGTTGCGGAGATAGTCGAGGACGGCCGTGTCGCCGGAGCGCTTGCTCAGCTTCTTATGGTCGGGCCCGAGGATAAGCGGGAGGTGGACCCAGAGGGGCGGTTCCCAGCCGAGGGCCTCGTAGAGTTGGATGTGCTTGGGGGCGCTGGAGATCCATTCGTCGCCGCGGATGGCGTGGGTGATCTCCATCTCCGTATCGTCCACGACCACGCCCAGGTGGTACGTCGGGAAGCCGTCGGACTTCAGGGCCACGAAGTCGTCCTGGAGTGCGTTTTCGAAAACGACCCGGCCGCGGACGACGTCGTCGAGCACGGTCTCGCCTTCGCGGCGCATCTTGAAGCGGACGACGAAGCGCTCGCTCCGCGCCCGGCGCTCTGACTCCGCCGGGGCAATGTCGCGGCAGAGGCCGTCGTAGCCGGGCGGGCGTTTGGCGGCGGCCTGGGCGGCGCGCATCTGGTCGAGCCGCTCGGCCGTGCAGAAGCAACGATAGGCACGGCCCGCGTCGATCAAGGACCGGGCGGCCTTCTGGTACAGCGGCAGCCGCTGCGACTGGAAGTAGGGCGCGTGGGGACCTCCGACGTCGGGGCCTTCGTCCCAGTCGATGCCGAGCCAACGAAGGCTGTCCATGATCGCCTGCACCGAGGTTTCGACCAGGCGGTTGCGATCGGTGTCCTCGATGCGGAGGAGGAACTGGCCGCCGTTGGCGCGAGCGAAGGCCCAGCTGAACAGCGCCGAACGGATGTTGCCGATGTGGGGGTCGCCCGTGGGGCTGGGCGCATAGCGGGTCCGGATGGGGGCCAAGGTCACGCTTCCGGGTGTTCGGACTCCGGTTCCAGCCTGGGGGGCGTGGCGACCGTGAAGGAAAAGGCTACGTCCTCGAAGCCGAGCGCGCGAACCTCGCCCACCATGTCAGGGGGCAGGGGAGCCGTGACCGTCAGCCGTCCGCCCGCCGGGTGGGGGACGCGGATCTGCCAGGCGTGCAGCATCTGGCGGCCCGGCCCGGCGGCGCCGTAGACGCGGTCATAGCGGACGGGAGCGTGGACCGCCGCGAGATGGACGCGAATCTGGTGCGTCCGGCCCGTGAGCGGGTGGGCGGCAACGAGCGCCGCGTCCCGGGTGGCGGCGAGGACCTCATATTCGGTCCGGGCATCGCGGCCGCCCTTGCCGATGGCCATGCGCGTGCGATCGCCCGGGTGCCGGGCGATGGCGGCTTCGATCGCGGCTTTTTCCCGGGCGGGGACGCCCTCGGTGATGGCGATGTAGGTCTTGTACACTTCGCGCGACTCGAATGCGTGGCTGAGGGCGGCCTGGGCAGCGGGCGTTTTCGCGAGGAGGAGGACGCCGCTCGTGTCCTTGTCCAGCCGGTGGACGACGCCGGGGCGCTCGGCTTCGAACACGGCCGCGGCGGCAGGGTAGTGTTCGACGAACCAGGCCGCGACAGTGGGCCCGGTGTCGCCGGGAGCGCCGTGGACGGACACGCCGGGCGGCTTGGCTATCGCGAGAAGGTGGTCGTCTTCGAAGAGGATCTCGAAGTGGAGGCCGGTCTGAGTGGCGGCCTTGGGGGTTTCGGGGATGGTCAACGTGACCTGGTCGCCAGGCTGCACCTGCCCCGACTTCCGCACCGGGCCGTCATTGACCGTGGCGTTCCCGGCTGCGATGAGGCGCTGGAGGCGGGCGCGGCTGAGGTCGGGGTAGGAGGCGGCAAGGACGGCGTCGATGCGGCCCGGGGTCTCTACGACGAGTTGGCGGATGTCGCCTCGCCCGTCTCGAAGGTGATTGTCCATACAAGCAGTATTACACCGATCGTGATAGCAGAGTCGGCAAGGTTGAATGCCGGCCAGTGCGGGAACTTCACGAAGTCCACGACTTCGCCGTTCGCGACGCGGTCGATGAGGTTGCCGATCGCCCCGCCGAGCATCATCGCCAGGCCAAGGCGGAGGAGCGGGTGGGCGAATCCAGGGTTGAAGAGGTAGACCAGGATCGCGGCCATCCCGAAGACAGAGGTGACGGCGAGGAGTGGCCCCGAGTCCTGGAGGATGCCGAAAGCGGCGCCGCTGTTGGTCACGTGGACGAAGTGGACCGGCCAGCCGTCCGGCCAGCGTTCCCCGAGGCCGAGACGCCCGCTCGCGAACCACTTGGTCAGCTGATCGAGCCCGACCACCAGCGCGGCGACGGCCAGGAACCAGGCGTCGCGAGGACGGGCTGCCAGTTTGGGCGGGGTGAAGCCGGGGACACGGCGGGCCGATGCGTCTTCCATTGCCACCATCTTACGGAATCGAGGCGTCCCGGGCGTTGGGGAACACGTTAAGCTGGCTTTCTTGGCACGCTGAAACGCAACCGGCTACGCTGATACTCCACAGGTATGAGACTTCCGAGGAGACCCGCACCGATGATCACCGGCCCCGCAACGAAGGAGATGCGACCCGACGGCAAGTTGCGCCTGCCACCCGGCCAGCACCTCACCACCGGCTGGCCCGTGCTCCACTACGGCAGCGTCCCCCGCATCGACCTTGCCACCTGGAAGCTCCACGTCTGGGGCCTCGTCGAGGAAGAGAAGACGTTCACCTGGGAGCAGTTCAACGCCCTCGGCCAGACCAGGGAAGTTAGCGACATCCACTGCGTCACCACCTGGAGCAAATATGACAACCAATGGGAAGGGATCCCGTTCTCGGCCTTCCTCGACGCGATCAAGCTGAAGCCGGAAGCGAAGTACGCGATGCTCCACAGCTACGGCGGCTACACGACGAACGTCCCGCTGGAAGACCTGAGGCGCGAAGGCGTCCTCTTCGCCCACACCCACAACGGCGAGACGCTGACGAAGGAGCACGGCTGGCCGCTGCGCCTGGTCATCCCCCACCTCTACTTCTGGAAGAGCGCGAAGTGGGTGGGCGGCATCCAGTTCCTGGAGAGCGACCGCCCCGGCTTCTGGGAGACCTACGGCTACCACATCTACGGCGACCCGTGGCGGGAAGAGCGCTACAGCTGAGGCAGGGTGTAGCCTGAGTGGCTCCAATCTCACCGAGGAGCCTCCCATGTCGAAGCAGATCATCCGCCCCGCCGGCGTCGTCAATTCGCCCGCGTACTCCCACGCCGTCAAGAAGACCGGCACCCCCGTCTTCATCTCGGGCCAGATCGCGCTCGACGCCAGCGGCAACCTCGTGGGCGAAGGCGATGCCGCCCGGCAGGCGGACCAGGTCTTCCGTAACCTCCAGACCGTCGTCGAAGCCTGCGGCGGCTCGCTCGCGGACGTCGTCAAGCTGACTGTCTTCACCACGGACCTAGCCTATCGCCCGGCCATTGGCGAGGCGCGGGGGCGCTACTTCACCGCCGGCGAAATGCCCGGGAGCACTTTCGTCGTCGTGTCGTCGCTGGCGGAGCCGCGGTTCCTGGTCGAAGTCGAAGCGGTGGCGATGATCGACTGACGCCGGTCACCGCGTGGCGGTGACGCTCGCACCGGAGAGGAGTTCGCGGGCGGCCTCGCGGGTCGCGCTGGTGACCCCGCCGAGCATGGAGGCGAGTTCGTCCAGGCGCGCCTCACCCTCGACCGCGGAGACCTCCGACCAGGTACGCCCGCCGCTGCTCTGCTTCGTCACCACGTAGTGCTGGCCGCCGTAGGCAGCAACCTGGGGCAGGTGAGTCACGCAGAGGACCTGGTGCCGGGCGGCGAGACGTCCCAGCGCCTCCCCGACGAGCGAGCCGGCCCTGCCGCCGACTCCTTCGTCGACCTCGTCGAGGACAACGATCCTCGGACCGGCGGCGGCGCCGAGGACGGCCGTGAGCGCGAGGAGGAACCGCGACGTCTCGCCCCCGCTCGCGACGGAAGCAAGCGGGCGGGGCGACTCGCCGGCGTTGAACGAGGCGAGGAACTCGACGCGGTCGACCCCGGCCTCCGTGAAGGCGCGCGGCAGTGGTTCCCCGGCCGCGGCCTCGGGCGATTCCGCCGAGATCAGCTCGTAGTCGGGTGAGGGCACGGGCGGACCGGCAGGGTCGTCCTCGCAGGCGAACCCGACGGCGAGGGCGGCGCCGCCCATCCCGAGGCGGCGGAGTTCCTCAGCGAGGCGGGCAACCAGGGTCGATGCCGCCTCGCGCCGCCCGCGGGAGAGCAGCGTGGCCTCGGCAGAGAGTTGGTGGAGGAGCGCCGATTCGCGCGCGCGGAGGTCTTCCGCCGAAGCCTCGACGCGTTCGAGAGAGGCCAGGCGGGCTTCTGCTTCGCGCCCGTAGGCGACGATCTCGGCGACCGTGTCCCCGTACTTGCGGCGGAGGCGGGCGATCAGGTCGAGGCGCTCGGCGACAGCCGCAAGGCGAGCGGGATCGTCCTCGACCGCGTCGCGGTACCGGCGCAGCGCCCGCCCGAGGTCGCCGGCGGCGGCTTCGAACAGCGCCCCCTGATCGGCCACTTCGGCGGCGGTCGAGTCGCGCCCGGCGAGGTCGGTGACCGCCCTGATGACCTCGGCGACGTCGGAGGAGTCGAGCGCTGCCAGGGCCGAGACAGCGTCCTCGATGAGGCGGGAGGCGTTCGCCAGGCGGGCGTGTTCCATCCGGAGCACCTCGTCCTCTCCCGGCATGAGGCCGGCCGCGGCGATCTCCTCCGATTCGAAGCGGAGCTGGCCGACGAGGCGCTCCCGCTCACGGACGTCGGTCGCGAGGGAGACGAGGTCGCGCCGGACGTCGCGGAGAGCGCGCACAGTCGTGGCGACGGCGTTCCTCGCGGGCTGCAGGCCGGCGAAGGCGTCGAGGGCGCCAAGCTGGACCGCGGGGCGCAGGATCGCCAGCTGCTCGGATTGGCCGTGGATGTCGACCAGGCGCGAGCCAAGCTCCTGGAGGGTTTCGAGCGTGGCCGGCTGGCCGTCGACTTTCGCCGACGAGCGGCCGGAGGCGCCGACCGAGCGCTCGACCGTCAGCGGGTGGCCTTCGATCGAGAGCACGGCTTCGACCGTCGCGCGCTCGGCCCCGGCGGCGATGACCTCGCGGCCGCGCCGGGCGCCAAAGACGAAGGCAAGGGCATCGACGATCAGAGACTTCCCGGCGCCGGTCTCGCCGGTGAAGACGTTGAGCCCCGCCCCGGGCGTCACGACGACGGAGCGGGCGACCGCGAAATTCGTGATGCTCAGGCGCTCAAGCACGTCCGACCGGGCTGGAGAGCTGGAATTCGAGCCGCTCGGCGAGGTCCGCGTAGAACGACGACGGGTCGCGGAAGCGAGCGAACCGCGTGATGTACTCGCTGATCTGGACCTGGAGAGAGATGCCGCTGTTGATCGGCAGGTCCAGCTGGCCGTCGACGCTGAGGATCGCGCCGTGGTCGGAGGTGACGCGCAACTCGACTTCGGAGTCGGGCTGGAGGACGAGGGAGCGGCCAAGGGCGAGGTGGGCCGAGACGGGCGTGACGACGAGGTGGTGTTCGGCCGGCGCAAGGATGGGGCCGCCCGCGCTCAACGAGTAGCCTGTGCTGCCCGTCGGGGTCGCGACGATCATCCCGTCGCAGCGGTAGACGGCGACGCGGGCGCGGTCGATGTGGAGGTCGACGTAGATGGGGCGTCCCGGCGAGCGGCGGCTGATGACGATGTCGTTGAGGCCGTGGTAGGTGGACTTGCCGTGCTCCGGGTCGTCGAGGTCGGCGCGCACCATGATCCGCTCTTCGATGCGCCAGTCCTCGGCGACGATTCGTTCGACCAGGTTGAAGAGGTCACGCGGGCTCATGTCAGTCAGGAAGCCGAGGCGGCCCATGTTGACGCCGAGGATGGGGGCGCCGTGGCGCATGGCAACGCTGGCCGCGCGAAGGACCGTGCCATCGCCCCCGACACAGACGATGAGCCCCGCCGCGGCGATGATCGCGTCGTCGACGTCGACCCAGGCGTCGGAGACGTGCGCGGCGACTCCCCTGCGTTCCAGTTCGCGGCCAATCTGGCCGGCGAAGGAGGCGGCGCCTTCGCTGGCGGGGTGGTGCAGGATGAGTGCCCGCTTCAGCACGCTGATTCCTCCGGCCGCGGACTTCGGAGCGCAACCAGGAACTCAAGGTTCCCATCGCCACCACGGACGGGGCACTCTACCACACCATCGACGCTCCAGCCTTCCGAGGTGGCCCATTCCCGGAACTCCTGAACGACGCGCGCGTGCACGGCGGGGTCCCGGATCACTCCCCCGCGGGGCACTTTCGCCTGCCCGGCTTCGAACTGCGGCTTCAGGAGGACGACGCCCGGCGTCCTTGCGGGGAGCCGCGCCGCCACGGATGGCAGCACCTTCCGCAGCGAGATGAAGGAAAGGTCTGCGACGAAGAAGTCGATTGGCGGCAGTTCCGGGAGGTCGCGGGCGTTCGTGCCTTCGACGAGCGTGACTCTGGGGTCTTCGCGCAACTTCTGGTGGAGCTGTGCCCGGCCGACGTCGACGCAGAGCACCGAGGCGGCGCCGTGCTGGAGGAGGCAGTCGGTGAACCCACCGGTGGAGGCTCCGAGGTCGAGGCAGCGCAGACCGGCGACGTCGACGGAGAAGGCGGAGAGCGCGGCTTCGAGCTTCCTGCCGCCGCGGCTTACGTACCGTTCGGACTCCGTCAGTTCGATGAGGGCGTCGGCGGGGAGCATCGTCGCGGGCTTGACCAGCGTGAGCGTGCCGACGCGGGCGCGGCCGGCCATGATCAGGCGCTGGGCGCCCTCGCGGCTCTCGGCAAGGCCGCGTTCGACCAGGAGGACATCGGCGCGGACGCGTGACATGGGTCGATTGTCGATTGCCTCCCTCCGGTTGTCGACCCGGCCCGTGAACCCAACACCCGGCGGCGCTACGCTATCGAGGTGAAGCCCACCGAGCGCGTTGCTGCCGCCCTGGAGGCCCTCGGGCTGCCGGCGAAGGTCGTCGAGTTCGACGCCAGCACCGCGACGGCGGAGGCCGCGGCGGCGGCGGTTGGCTGCGAACTCGGCCAGATCGTGAAGACGCTCTTCTTCATGGCCGAAGGCCGGCCGACGATGGTGCTCGTTGCGGGCGACCAGCAGGTCGACACGGCGAAGCTGGCGGAGCTACTCGGCGTCTCCCGGAAACGCCTGAAGATGGGGTCGGCGGATGAGGTGCTGGCGATGACCGGTTACCCGGTGGGCGGCGTTTCGCCCGTTGGAGGATTGACCCGCTGCGACGTCGTCGCCGACGCGAGCCTGGGGCGCTTCGAGCGCGTCTGGGCGGCGGCGGGGGGGCCGCACGCGGTGTTCCCGATTGGGCGCGAGGAGCTCGTTTCGGCGACGGGGGCGCAATGGGGCGCCATCACCCGGGAGGCGCCGTGACGGCCGAAGCCCGGGCTTCCGCGGCGGGTTCGTCCTGGCCGGCGCTGCTCCGGGCGATGCGCCCCTACCAGTGGCCCAAGAACGTGGTCGTCTTCGCTGCCTTCACCTTCAGCGCGGGCGACGCCTGGCTGCCGCGAGAGCCAGACACCTGGTGGCCGCTCCTTTGGCGGACGGCGGCGCTCATGGCCCTCTGGTCGATGGCCGCCAGCGCAACGTACCTGGTGAACGACATCCGCGACCGCGAACTCGACCGTCTTCACCCCCGCAAGCGGTTCCGCCCCATCGCCAGCGGGGCGCTGCCCGTGCACGTTGCCTGGACGGCCGCGGCGGTCCTGGCGGCGGTGGCGTTGCCCGTCACCTTCGTCCTCGAGACGGGCGCCGGGGGCATCCTCCTGGGCTATTGCGCGCTCATGATGGCCTACTCGTTCGGCCTCAAACAGGTCGCCATCCTGGACATCATCATCCTCTGCAGCGGCGTCATCGGGCGGGCGGTGGCCGGGGGGGCGGCGATCGGCGTCGAGATCAGCCCATGGCTCTACGTCTGTACGAGCTTCGCCGCGTTCTTCTTCGCCGCGAGCAAGCGCTGGGCCGAGTTCCGGCAGCTGGGAGCCGAGGCGCCCGCCCACCGCCCGGCCCTGGCTGCGTACAGCGGCGAAATCCTGTCCCAGATGGTCGTCATCAGCGCCGCCACCGCGCTCCTGGCCTACGCCCTCTACACCATCGAGTCGGTGAATGTGCCTTCGAACGGCGCCATGGCGCTCACGATCCCGTTCGTCGGTTTCGCACTCTTCCGCTACCTGCTGCTCCTGAACGGGGCGCGAAAGACCGACGCGCCCGACCAGATCCTCTTCACCGACGGCCAGATCCTCGCGGCCGTGGCGGGGTTCGTGGCTACTGCCGTCACCGTGATGGTCGCCCACCACTCGTAAGGGCGGCCCCGGTCAGTCGTTGGGGTGGATCTCCGCCGCCCCCGGGCCCGCGAGTCCGGGCCGGCCGCTCCAGACCCAGGCGAAGTCGGTCCGGCTCACGCCCATTAGCATCCCGCAGAGGGCGCTGGGGTGGATGAAGTGCCCCACTTCCGGGTGGCCGTCGTCGCTGTTGGCGTAGCGAGCCTTGTTCGCCTCAAGCCGGGCGGCGAGGCCGAGGACGTCGTCCGTTTCGACGTAGCACATGTAAAGCGACGGCCCCCGGCGCTGGAAGAAGCGGTGCATGGCGCCGTCGCCCCAGGTCTGCGTGATCTCGACGCGGTCGAGCCTCGCCGGCGGGTCGAAGAGGGTCAAGGTCCCCTTGTAGCCGAAGCGCTGGCTCTCGATGGGGGAGTAGCGGGTGGGGTCGAGGTCGAAGATGCGGGTGTAGAGGGCCGCCGTCTCCTGCCAGTCGCGGACAGGGTTGGTCACCTCGTAGACGTGGCTGATGGCCCCCACGGGCTCGCGTTCGACGGCAGGGGCGATGGTGGTGGGCATGCCGTGCGTCTCGGCAGCGCCGAGCACGAGGCGGCCCTTTTCCTCGGTGTAGGCCACGCGCTGAGAGTCGAAGTGGCGGGCCATTCTGCCGGCATCCGTGGTTGCAAAGCCGACGCCGTAGAGCCCCTGCCCCCAGCGGCTGGCGAAGTCCTGGACGGGGCCGGGACCGGCGGGCTGAAGAAAGTCGAATTCGCTGACGCCGGCCTGGACCGTTGTCACGTGGGCGTTGAGGACGCGGGAGCCGCCTTCGCCGACCTTCTCGGCGCCGAAGATGGCCTCCCAGGTCTGAACGGCGGCTTCGCGGTCCGGGACCACCAGTTGGATGCGGTCGACGTGGGAAAGCATGGCGTCCTCCGGGCGTTTGCGGGGACATTCTGGCACGAACGCGCGGCGAGCCAAAGCGGAAGGGGCGGTCGCTGTGAATGGCGGCGAGCGGACCGGCCCAGCCCGGTCAGTCCCTCACAACGTGATCACGATCTTCCCTTTCGCGTGTCCCTCGCCCAGGTACCGGAGGGCGCCGGAGACCTGGCTCAAGGGAAAGGTCCTCTCGACCTCCGGTCTCACTTGCCCGGCGTCGAGAAGATCTCGCAGTGCCGCCATGTCGGCCTTGTTCAGGTTCGTGACGGAGAAGATGAACTTCTGGCTGCTGGGCACGGACCGCAGCCGCATCCTGACGATGTGGCCGAGTGGGCCGAGCAGCCGACTTCCCTTCGCCGCACCCACGAGAACCAGGCGCGCTTGCGGCTTCAGCACGCGCTTGCACTCCGACCATCCCCGGCTCCCCGCGTTGTCGAAGATCAGGTCGTACCGCAGGTCGCTGCGTGTGAAGTCTTCCCGGTTGTAGTCGACGACCCGATCGGCGCCGAGCGAGCGGGCCATCTCGACGTTCCCCGTACTGCAGACCGCGGTCACCTCTCCTCCGAGGGCTTTGGCTATCTGCACGGCGAAGGTGCCGACGCCCCCGGAGGCGCCGTTTATCAGGACCTTCTGGCCCGGCTGGAGCTGCCCCTTGTCGCGAAGTCCCTGGAGTGCCGTGAGCGCCGCCAGGGGGACCGCTGCGGCCGCCTCGAACGTCAACGTGGCGGGCTTGAGGGCCACCGCGCCGCTGGCGGGGATGGAGACATACTCGGCGAGGGTTCCCGCAGCCGCGCCAAATACCTCGTCACCCGGCCGGAACCCGGTGACATCCTTGCCGGCCGCCTCCACCGTGCCTGCGAAGTCGGTGCCAAGCACCAGCCGCGACCTGGGCCTCCGCAAGTCGAATGGGAGGCGCAGCAAGAAGGGGACGCCCGACATCCGGTACCAGTCGACACGGTTGACCGAGGCTGCCCGGACCCGCACCAGGATACCGTCGGCGGTGAGTCCCGGCCTGTCGACCTCCTTCAGCTCCAGGGCGACTTCAGGGGACCCGTATCTCTTGACGACGACCGCCCTCATCGTCGTTGGCCGGTCAGAGACTGTGCCCGGCATCGTCCTCTCCTTCGTTCAATCTTACGCAGTAAGCTTACGACGTAAGATATGCGGAGAATGTAAGATGCGTCAATGGCCACGCAAACTGGGCCTCGACTTCCCCTTACCCGCGACCGGATCCTTCAAGCAGCCCTTGACCTGGCTGACGAAAACGGGATCGAGTCGCTCACGATGCGGACGCTCGGCCGGGCCCTCGGGTTCGAAGCCATGTCGCTGTACAAGTACATCGCCAACAAGGATGACCTCCTCGGCGGCATCCTGGACCTCGTCCTCGCTGAGAGCGAAGCACCTTCGCCGGCGAAACCGTGGGACACGGCCATACGCGAAAGCGCCATCTCCGTTCACGATGCGCTCCAGCGGCATCCCTGGGCGTGCGCGTTGCTCATGTCGCCCCATGGCTTTCGCCCCGAGCGGGTGCAGTACATGGACTCGCTCCTCGGGCGCCTGCGTGGCGCCGGGTTCACAGCGGAGGCGACCTACTACGTCTACCACGTCCTCGACGGCCACATCTTCGGCTTCTCGCTCTGGGAGACCAGCCACTCTTACACGCCTGCGCAGATCTCAGTCCTGAGTGCGAGGCTCGGCGCGGCCATCGCAGCCGGCGAACATCCCCATCTTCACGAACACGCGCAACAGCACGGCCTCAAAGGCCCTCATCACGAGGTCAGCGCGTTCGAGTTCGGCCTCGACCTGATCCTCGCCGGCCTCAAGACGCAGCTGGCGGCGGGCGGAGCGAAGAGGCACAGGTGACCTTCGAGTGGCCCCGGGCCGTCCGGTCGTCGCCATCGCCTGCTGGCGGCTAGGCGGTTTCGCCCCGGGGGAGCGTGTCGGCGACGGGAAGCGTGGTGACGTCGACCTGCTGGCCACCGCGGGTGAGGAGCAACGGCCGCTGGCCGTTCCTGATGGTGTCGGCGTTGACGACGCACTTGCGGACGTCGCCCCGGCCAGGGATGTCGTACATCACTTCCATCAGGCACTCCTCGAGGACGGTGCGGAGGCCGCGGGCGCCGGTCTTGTGCTTGATCGCGTCCTCGGCGATGGCTTCGAGAGCGTCGTCGGTGAAGACGAGTTCGACGCCGTCCATGCCGAAGTAGCGTTGGTATTGCTTCACGAGCGCGTTCTTGGGCTCGGTCAGGATCTTGACAAGGGCGCTGACGTCGAGGGAGGAGAGGCCAACGACCATGGGCAGGCGGCCGACGAATTCGGGGATGAGCCCGTACTCGAGCAGGTCGTCGTGGGTGACATGGGTGAGGAGCTGGTCCGCCATGTCGGTCCCGCGGAAGGCGCGGTCGGCGCGGAAGCCCATGCGGACGTGGTCGCGGGTGAGCCGCTTTTCGATGTGTTTTTCGAGCCCCTCGAAGGCGCCACCGCAGACGAAAAGGATGTTCTGGGTGTTGATCTGGAGGAAGTCCTGGTGGGGATGCTTCCTGCCACCCTGGGGCGGGACGTTCGCGACGCAACCTTCGATGATCTTGAGGAGCGCCTGCTGGACGCCTTCGCCGGAGACGTCGCGGGTGATGCTCGGGTTGTCGCCCTTGCGCGCGATCTTGTCGATCTCGTCGATGTAGATGATCCCGCGCTCGGCCTTCTGGATGTCGAAGTCCGCCGCCTGAATGAGGTGGAGGAGGATGTTCTCCACGTCTTCGCCGACGTAGCCGGCCTCGGTCAGGGCGGTGGCGTCGGCCACGGAGAAGGGCACGTCGAGGATGCGGGCGAGGGTCTTTGCGAGGAGCGTCTTGCCGGTGCCGGTGGGGCCGACGAGGAGGATGTTCGACTTCTCGAGCTCGATGTCGGTGTCGTCACGGGCGCCGATGCGCTTGTAGTGGTTGTAGACGGCGACGGAGAGGACCTTCTTGGCCTGCTCCTGGCCGATGACGTATTCGTTCAGCCGGTCATAGATGTATTTGGGCGGGGGGACGCGCTGGGAGGAAGCCTTTTCGCCCTTGGCGGCCGTGGTGGTCGTGTGGGTGCCCGTCTCTTCGTCGATGATTTCCCGGCAAAGGTCGACGCACTCATCGCAGATGTAGACGGCGCCGGGCCCGGCGATCAGCCGCCGAACCTGGTCCTGGTTCTTCCCGCAGAACGAGCAATGGTACTGGACGCGGTTCGTTCGATTCCCGGCCAAGGCGTGTTCCCCTTCCCCGTTTAGCGGCCGTCGGCCGGACGCGCGAGCAATTCGTCGACCATGCCGTATTCCTTCGCGCCCTGGGCATCCAGGTAGAAGTCGCGGTCAAAGTCCTTGGTTATCCGCTCGACGGGCTGACCCGTGTGGCTGGCGATGATATTCCGGATGATCTCGTTGTTGCGAAGAATCTCCTTCGCGGCAATTTCAATATCGGTCGCCTGGCCGCGCGCACCACCCAGGGCCTGGTGCATGTGGACGGTGGCGTTGGGGAGGGCGAAGCGCTTGCCCTTGGCCCCGGCGCAAAGGAGCACGGTCGCCATGGACGCGGTCTGGCCGACGGCGATGGTCGACACGGCGGGCTCGATCAGCTGCATCGTGTCGTAGATCGCCAGGCCGGCGGTGATGACGCCGCCGGGGGAATGGATGTACATCGAGATGTCCCGCTCCGGGTCTTCGCGCTGGAGGAAGAGCAGCTGCGCGACGATGAGGTTTGCCACATGATCATCGATCGGAGTCCCGAGGAAGACGATACGCTCTTTGAGCAAGAGCGAAAAAATGTCGAAGGCGCGCTCCGAACGGGGGCCGCTTTCAATGACCGTGGGGATGATGGCCCGCACCAGCGGGTGGACCGTGTTGGCCTCGTTCAAGCGGTTGCCTCCTCTGCCTCTGCCTCAGCCTCGCCCGCGGCGATGGCGGAAATGCGGTCGAATGTCTTCTGGGTGACCAGGTTCCGGCGGATGGTCGCGCGGCCCTCGGGGCCGGCGAAGAGCGCCCGGAAGCGCTCCCCATCTTCGCCCATCGGGCCGATGAGCTTGTCCACTTCGGCCTCGACCTCCTCTTCGGTGGGCTCGATCTTCTCAAGCTCGGCCACCTGGTTGAGGACGAGGGAGCGGCGGACGCGGGTCTCCGCGGTTTCGCGGAAGGTCTCGCGGTATTCGGCCTCCGAGCGGCCGATGCGCTGGAGATAGGTCATGTAGCCCTGGCGGTCGTTGCCCACCTGGTCGTTGATGATGTGCTCGATCTCGCGGTCGACGACGACCTTCGGGTAGTCCAGGGTGGCGCCTTCGAGGATCTTGTCGAGCGCCTCCTGGTGGTGCTTGGCCTTGTTTTGTTCGGTGAGGCTGCGTTCGAGGTCTTCGCGGATCCTGGTGCGCAGCGCTTCCATGGTCTGAAACTCGTCAGCATTGACCGAATTCGCCAGCTCATCGTCCTCGTCGGGGAGCTGTTCTTCCTTCACTTCCTTGACTTCGATCGCGAAAGTCAGGGGTTTCCCCTGGGCCCGATCGAGCCGGAAGTCCTCGGGGGCGGTGAGTTCGACCGTCTTCGTGTCGCCCTTCGACATGCCGAGGAACGCTTCGGCCAGCCCCGGGAGGAGGATCTCGACGCCTTCGCGGAGCGGGAACTCCGCGTCCTTGTCGTCGACGAAGGGGACCTCGTCGCCCGTCACCGTGCCCGCGACGTTCGCGGTGAGGACGTCGTTCCACTGCACCGGGCGCTCGACCGGGACGATGGTCGCGTGGCGGCGGCGGAGCAGCATGACCTGCTCGGCGACCATCTCATCGGTCACCTCGACCGGGTCGCGGGGGACGCGGACGGAGCGGTAGTCGTTGAGCTCAACTGTTGGCCGGACGGGGACCGTCGCCTTGAAGCGGACGGGCTCGACCTCCACGATTTCGAGTTCGGGCTGGGCGATGGCGTCGACGTCCTGCGTCTCGATGACTTCGTTGTAGACGTCGGGGACGAGGCGCTTGATGGCGTCGTCCATGAGGCCGGCGCGAAGCTGCGTCGGGCCGCCCATGGCCCGTTCGATGGCGGCGCGGGGAGCCTTGCCGGGGCGGAAGCCGGGGACGCGGGCCTTGCTGGCAAAACGCCGGTATTCGGCGTCGAGTGACTTCTCAAGACGTTCGGGTTCGACTTCGATATCAAGCAATACGCGGCTCTCTGGGAGCCGCTCGAGAGTTACCTTCACCTGGCGATCTGTGCCTCCACGATCCGAGTATAGCAAACGTGCCCGGAAGCGAAGGCGAAGGCGCCGAGCGCTGCCTTAGCGGGGGGTCATGCGCGGGTCGAGGATGTCCACCAGGGCGTCGCCGAGCAGATTCCAGGCGAAGAAGAAGAGGATGACGGGGACGGACGCGGCGAGGAGGAGATGGGGGCTGGCCTGGAACGTGCGGACGCCGGCGCCGTCGCCGATGAGGGTCCCGAAACTGGCGGTCGGCGGCGAGATGCCGAGGCCGAGAAAGCTCAGTGCCACCTCGGCCCCGGCGATGCCGGCCATGCCGGCGGTCAGCCCGACGATGAAGAGCGGCATGACGCCGGGGAGGATATGGCGGGTGATGACGCGCCATGTGGAGGCGCCCATCAGTTCGGCGGCCACGACGAAGTCGGCTTCGCGGAGATAGAGCGCCTGGCTGCGGACGACCCGGGAGGAGCCGATCCAGGCGAAGGGCACGCTCGCACCCACGATGATCGTGAACTGGAGCAGCGTCTTCGCGTCGTCCCCGAGCCAGGTGTCGCGGAGGTCCTGGGAGAGGCTGTCGATGCGCGTCCTGAAGGCGGCCGTGAGCGCCAGCATGATGAAGAGCGTCGGCAACCCGGACAAGACTTCGCCCACGCGCATGATGAGAGTGTCGATCCAGCCGCCACGATACCCGGCGAGCAGCCCAAGCCCGAGGCCAAGGAAGAGGCCGCCGGTGATACTCACCGCGACCGTGAAGAGGATGGTCGTCCGGGCGGCGTAGATGACGCGCGAGAGCAGGTCGCGGCCAAGGCGGTCGGTCCCGAACCAGTGGTCCGCGGAGGGCCCCTGGAGGCGCGCTTCGATGGCCCGGTCCTGCTGGTTCGGGTCGTGCGGGGCGACAAGCGGGGCGAAGATGCCGGCCGTGTAGAAGACGACCAGGTAGGCGACGGCCAGCATCGCCAGCTTCTTTCTCACCACCTGGCGCATCACCCGGCGCGTGAGCGACTGGGAGGGCCGCATCACGGCGGCGGCATCGGCTTCGAGGGCGGCTTCCTGGGCCACGTTACCCTCTCCTCGTCCCGACCCGGACGCGGGGGTCGATGATGGCGTAGGAGACGTCGATGACGATGTTGGCGATGACGAAAAGGGTGGAGCCGAAGAGGACCAGGGCGAGGACCACGTCGAAGTCGGGGGCGGTGACCGCGGCGAGGGATTCGCGGGCGATGCCGGGGATGCCGAAGTACTGCTCCGTGAAGAGCGCGCCGGCCGTGATCCCGGGGAGGGAGAGTCCGATGACCGTGATCATCGGGAGGAGGGCGTTGCGGGTGATGTGGGTGATCACGATAGTCCGCTCTCGCAGGCCCTTGGCACGCGCCGTCCGCACGTAGTCCTCGGCCATGACGCTGATGACGGAAGCGCGCATGAAGCGGGCGACCCCTGCCACGCCCGGGAGGGACATGATCACCACCGGGAGAATGGCGTTCGGGCTCCAGACGCCCTCCCAGCCGAGCCCGACCCAGCCCATCTTCACAGCCAGGTAGTACTGGGCGATGGGGATGACGACGAAGGCAGGGACGGCGTCGAGCGCCAGCCAGAAGCTGATCGTCAGGGGGTCGAGGAAGGTCCCCCGGGCGAGGGCGGCGTAGACCCCGATGGGGATGCCGAGGGCGAACGTGATGACGAGGGCCATGGCCCCAAGCTGGCTCGACACCTTGATCTTCGGCCAGATGACTTCCGAGACGGTGAAGCCCTGGTGGCGGGTGGAGACGCCAAGGTCGCCGTGGGAGAGGTTCTGCATGTACTTGACGTACTGGATGTAGACGGGCTCGTCGTAGCCGTACTTCTTGCGCACGGCCGCTGCCGTCTCGTCGTTGTAGCGCGTGCCCATGAGGCTATCGACCGGGTCCCCGGGGGCGAGCCGGAGGACCCAGAAGACGATGATCGAGATGGCGAAGAGGACAGGGATCGCCCAGAGCACACGCCGGATGGTGTAGGCCAGCAGCCCCGGTCCCATGCGCGAACCTTACTTCTTTGTCGTGTCGATTTCGACGTACCGGTACTTGGGGATCGGGATGGGCGCGCTCGGCCAGTTCTTCACGCAGTCCTTGACCAGGTAGTGCGCGACTCCCCAGAACTGGGGGATGACCACGGCGTCGTCCAGGATCTTCTGCTCGGCGTCGTTGTACATCGCCAGCCGCTTCGTCCGGTCGCGCTCGCTCCGGGCCTGGTCGAGGAGCCGGTCGACATCGGGGTTGGCATAGTTGAGGACGTTGAGGTCGCTCGATCCGCTGAAGAGCTTGCCGATGAAGTTCTCGGGGTCAGGGTAGTCAGCGATCCAGCCGTCCGCGAGCACCTGGAAGGTCTTCTTCTTGCGCTCGCGAAGGTAGGCTGAGGGGTCGATGCCCTGGAGGTCGACTGTGACGCCGAGGACATCCTGCCAGTCGGCCTGGAGCGCTTCGAGGAGGTCGCCGCCGCCACCGGCGGCGCCGGAGTACTTCAGGGTGATGGCCGGCATCTTGCCCGCGTACTTCGACTCGGCGATGAGTTGCTTCGCCTTCACCGGGTCGTACTTGTAGCCCGCGATGCTCTCCTTGTAGCCGGGCATCTCAGGGGGAAGGACCCCGTCGGCCACGCGGAGGGCGTTGAAGAAGAGGTTCTCGTTGATGTTCTTGTAGTCGACGGCCATGGCGAAGGCCTGGCGGACCTTGGGGTCGTCGAAGGGCGCCTGTTTCACGTTGAAAGCGATGTAGGAGAGGCTCATCTCCGGCTGGGGCTTGTAGAACTGGCTGAGCGGGCTGTTGCCAGCCTTCACCGCGTCCAGCTGGAGGAGCGGGACGCCGGCAACGTGGATTTCGTCGTTTTCGAAGCGGGTGGAGACGGAGCCACCACCAAGCTCGAAGATGACCTCGTCGACTTTCGCGACGCCGAGGTGGTAACGGTCGTTCCGGACCAGGCGGATGCGCTCGGCGGCCTTGAATTCGGCGACGCGGAAGGGACCGGTGCCGTTCGGCTTCTGGGTCCAGTTGCGGGGGCTGGTCTTGATCTGCTCCTTGTCGACCACGTAGGCGACGGGGTAGGTCAGCTCGGCGAGGAAGAAGTCCTCCGGCTCTTCGAGCTCGATCTGGAGCGTCTTCTCGTCGATGACGCGGACGCCCTTGACCTCCGTGGCCTTGTTGGCGAAGCGCTCCTTCACGCCGACGATGCCGCCAAGGTAGGGGAGAACCTGGAGCGAAGCGTTCGCGGGGTCGGCGGCGCGTTCGAGGCTGTACTTGAAGTCGTCGGCCGTCACCCGGCGGCCGTTGTGGAAGACGACGTCCTGGCGGAGGTGGAAGGTGTAGGTCTTGCCGTCCGGGGAGATGTCCCACTTTTCGGCGATGTCGGGCTTGACGTTCAGCTGGAGGTCGAGGGTGACGAGCCCGCCGAAGATCTCGGCGACGTATTCGGCCGTCGACACGTCGCCGACCTGGATGGGATCGAGGACGGTGTTCGGTTCGTCGCCCGGGATGATGAGGACGTTGCCCCCACAGATCCCGCCGGCGGTCTTCCTGGTGGGGGTCGGCTTGTCGTCAGTGGCGCCGGAGCTGTCGTCGCCGCCGGAGCTGGCGAGGACAACAACGAAGACTACCCCCACCGCGAGGATGAGGACGGCAACGAAGCCCATCATGAGCGTTAGGGTTCGGTTCGACATGGTCACCTGCCGGGCGGCGAATCAGTTTGTGAAGGATACGCTGGAGACGCCGTCCCCGATGGCTGCCATGGGGGCGCGGCGAAGCTTCAGGGAAAGATAACGCTTCCGGGCGTCGCACGGGAATCGGGCAACGCCCGGAGCGGCAAGGACGGTTTACCGCGACGGCTCTTCGGCGAGCCGCAGCCCCAGTTCCGCCAGCTGGGCCGCATCCACGGGAGTGGGCGAGCCCATCAGCGGATCCCCGCCCGAAGACGCCTTGGGGAAGGCGATGACGTCGCGGATGTTGTCGGTCCCGGCGAGGGTCATGATCAGGCGGTCGATCCCGGCGCCGACTCCGCCCTCGGGCGGGGTACCGTATTCGAGTGCGTCGAGGACAACCCCGAAGCGGTCCTGCTGCTCCTCTTTCGTATAGCCCATGAGCCCGAAGACCCGCTCCTGGTCGGAGCGGTTATTGATCCGGATGGAGCCGCCGCCAACCTCGGCGCCGTTGCAGACGAGGTCGTACTGGTAGGAGGCGGCGCGCCCGGGATCGGTGTCGAGGAGCGCCCGCTCCGATTCGGGGAAGCCGCAGAAGGGGTTGTGGGTGGCATCCCAGCGCTCTTCTTCCGGCCGCCATTCCAGGAGCGGGAAACCCGTCACCCAGGCGAACGAAAGCACCCCCGCGTCCTTGAGCCCGAGGCGGCTGCCCAGTTCCGTGCGGACTTCGTGGAGGGACTTCGCCACCACAGCCGGCTGGTCGGCGACGATGACGACCATGTCCCCGTCTTCGGCGCCGGTACGCGAACGGATGCCCGCCACCTCCTCCGGCGAGAGGAACTTGGCGATGGGCGAGCGCAGTTCGGCGCCCGTGAAGCCGATGTAGGCGAGGCCACGGGCGCCGCCGCCGCGGGCGACTTCCGTGAGTTCGTCGATCTCCTTGCGGGTCATGTCCGCCTTGCCGGGGATGCGGATCGCCTTGATCTCGCCGCCTGCCGCCAGCGCCCCCGCGAACACCTGGAACTGCGAGGTCCGAACCGCATCGGCGATGTCGACCAGTTCGAGGCCGAAGCGAAGGTCGGGGCGATCGATGCCGTAGCGCGCCATGCAGTCCGCGTAGTCGAGCCGGGGGAATGGCGTGGCCGCCAGTGCGCCGGGCCGGAAGCGCTGGGCGATGCCGGTGTAGAGCTCCTCGATCAGGGCCATCACGTCCTCCTGGCCGACGAAGCTCATCTCCAGGTCGAGCTGGGTGTGTTCGGCGACGCGGTTGGCGCGCGTGTCTTCGTCACGGTAGCAGCGGGCGATCTGGAAGTACTTCTCGACACCGCCGTACATCAGGAGCTGCTTGAGGATCTGGGGCGACTGCGGCAGCGCGAAGAAGTGGCCGGGCTTCATCCGCGAGGGTACGAGGAAGTCCCGGGCGCCCTCCGGTGTCGACTTGATCAGGGTCGGCGTCTCCACCTCGATGAAGCCGCGCCCGTAAAGGAACTCGCGCATGAATCGCACAACTTCGTGGCGCAGGTAGATGACCTTCGCCACTTCCGGCCGGCGGAGGTCGAGGTAGCGGTAGCGGAGGCGAAGCTGTTCGTCCACTTCGACCGGCTCGTTGATGTAGAACGGCGGGGTCAGGGCTTCGCTCAGCACCTGGACGGCCGCTGGCACGACTTCGACGGCGCCGGTGGCCATGTTGGGGTTGACGGTCTCGGCGGAGCGGGCGCGGACGACGCCCTCGACGGCCAGCACCCATTCCGTCCGGGCGCGATGGGCGACGGCGTGGCTGGCGGCGTCCTCGGGGTTGAACACGACCTGGACGATGCCGCGCGAATCCCGCAGGTCGATGAAGATGAGCCCGCCGTGGTCGCGGCGGCGGTGGACCCAGCCCGCGATGCGGACGGCGCGGCCGGCGTCGGCAGGGCGAAGGTCGCCGCAGTAGGTGTCTTTCAGCATGGGAAAAGGGTACCCGAAGGGGGCGATACCGGTTAGCGGGGCGCCGAGCGAAGCCTCAGGGTGTGAGCCAATCCCAGATGGCCTGGACCGCCTCAACCGCCGTGAACCGGTCCAGCCAACGCGCTTCGTGGAGCACGTACTCCTGGAACTCCTTGAGCGGGAGGAGGATGGCCATCACCACGGCAACCTGCCGCCGGCCAAAGCGGAACCCGGGGCGCCAGTGCGGGAGGCTGGCCACGAAGAGAAACCAGAATTCGAAGACGTTCGGGAAGAACAGCAGCACCCCGCGCGCACCGGTCACTTCGAAGGCGAAGAACCCGGCCAGCCGGAACAGGTAGAGGGCGATGGAGATGCTGCGGGCCGGGCCTCGCCAGCGCATCGCCACGGCGAGGAAGGCGAGCATGTAGACCTGATCCAGGTACTTGTCGAATTCCTGGTAGTCGCGGACCCCACCAAGGTCGAGCAGGTTCTTGAGAAACAGGTCGCTGAAGTCGACCAGCACCGCCACGATCCCGCCCACGAACGCCCACCGGAGCACCAACAGCGACCCGGCCACGCGGACAACGCTGATGATGAGCTCCTCCTGCGTCACGGCAGTGGCGCTCCCCCGGGCGGGCCAGTACCGCCGCCCAGCACCCCCTCGACTTCTTCCCGAAAGGCGACGTCGAGCTCTCGCGCCATGCGCTCCTGGAAGCGCCGGTAGGCCGCGACCAGCGCCCGGCCCTCTTCCGAAAGCACCGTGTGCCCGCCACCGGCGCCGCCAACTTCGGACTGGACGAGGGCGAGGCCGAGGTTGGCTTCGAGTTCTTTGACCTTCCCCCAGGCGCGCCGGTAGGAGAGGCCCATCTGTTCAGCAGCGTGGGCGAGCGAGCCGGATTCGCCGACGAGTTCCAGGAGGCGGACGCGGTAGTCGGACATCACCAGGCGTCCGCCGGATTCGACCCAGAGCTTCAGGCGAGGTGAGAAGTCGTCCACGCCGCGAGCCTACCGCGCGGGCGGCGCCGCGGCCAGCGGACTGGCCCCCCGGAGGCCCTGCTCAGGCGTTTATGTCGCCCCGGGAGTGCTGGAAGCTCATCACGTGGGAGTAGTCGTTGATGGTGAGCAGACTGCGGCGGGTGTCGGCCCCACGCACGACGGTGATGGAGGTGTGGTGCACCGAAACGAGGTTGTCGAACACGGACCCCAGAAGGTGCCCCAGGTAGGTGTTGATCACGCCGCCGTGGCAGGTGAGGGCCACCCGGCGTCCCTGGTTCTCGGCGATGACGCGGTCGATGGCGCCGATGACGCGAGCCTTGAAGGCGTCGACGTCCTCACAGTACGGCCAGGATGAGTGCTTCCGCGTCCGAGTCACGTCGCGGTAGACGGCGGCAAGCTCTTCCTTCGAGTAGATGTCGAGGAGGCCCTTGTCCTGGGGCGCGCGCTGCCAGAGGTCGATCTCCTTGAGGTCCTGGATGACCTGGACTTCGAGGCCGTGGTGCTTCGCAATCTCCTTGCCGGTCTCGTAGGCGCGGACCATGGGGCTCGAAACGACGGCCCCAAGCCGTGCGCCAGCGAGACGTTCGCCGACGGCCCGGGCCTGGCGTTCGCCGAGCTCCGAAAGCGGCGCGTCGAGGGCCTGGCCGAGTGTGATGTTCTCGTGGAACTTCTGCTCGCCGTGGCGGATGAGGAGGACTTCGCACATCCCCTCGAAGGAGTCGACGAAGGGGTTCTCAAGGTCGATGGTGCGGACGTGCTTCCGGGTCACGAGCCGCTCCCGCCGGGCATGGCGACGACGGCGAGGTTCGGCTCGACCCTGGAGACGTGCTCGGCGGCGTTGATGAAGGCCCGGAGCCCGCGGGTGAAGGCGTCCAGGTCGGCTTCGTCCATCTCCACAAGGATGCGGCGGGTGAAGAGCCCCGCGCCGCGTTCAAGGCAGCCACAGGTGTCCTCGCCACGGCCGCTGAGGAAGTTGCGGACGAGGCGGCGGTCGGCGGCGTCGTCTTCGCGCCGGACCAGGCCGAGCTTCACCAGGCGGTCGACGATGCCCGAGATCGTCGGGGGCGTGACGGAGAGCCGGGCGGCGAGGGCGCCGGCGGTGACGCCGGGGTTTTCGCGCATCAGGAACATCACGCGAAGCTGGGCGGTGGTCAGCCCGAGTTCGGCCCAGGCGCGGAAGCGGAATGGGTCCAGTTGTGCGAGCGCCTGGCCAAAGTCGCGAAGCGCGGCGTCGACGGCATCTTCGGGTTTCACCGGTGTTTGGGTCGCGGTCAAAAGCTTAGCCCTATGCGAACTGATTCGTTGACCGAAGCGTAGCAGAGCGCCGCGCCGGAACACCACTCCCCGGCCGTGAGCGAGGCGCGCCCGTGTGTGACACTTGGGGGGTGACGCTCGACCTCGACCCCGGCCTCGGCTCCGCGGGCAACCCGCGGCTGGTGCGTGCAATCGTCGACGAGATGAACGGGGGTGCAATCCCATTCGAGCGGTTCATGGAACTCGCGCTCTATCACCCGAAGTATGGCTACTACCGCAAGCCGGGCCGGGTGGGCCCCGACGGCGACTTCCTCACCAGCCCGGCGATCCACCCGATGTTTGGGTGGGCGATCGGTGGGTGGCTGCGCTGGACGTGGCAGCAACTGGGCGAACCCACCACGTTCACCGTCATCGAACCCGGCGCCGGGGAGGGCTTGCTGGCGGCCTCGATCCTCGACTGGGCGGAGGGGCGGGACGACAACTTCCGGGAGGCGCTCCGCTACGTCGCGATCGAGCCCAACGCACCCGGCCGCGACTCACGCGTCGAGTGGCGCGACAGCCCGCCGGACGCGGTGGAGGCCGGCGCCGTCGTCACGAACGAACTCTTCGACGCATTCCCGGTTCGCATTTTCGACGCTGGCGAACGGGGGCCGATCGAGGTCTTCGTCCGCTGGGACGGCGAGCGCTTCGTCGAGGCGCCCGGCGGGGTCGCGTCGATCGACGGCGCGCCGGAGTCTGGCCGATTCGAGGTGAACCAGCGGGCCTACCCGGCGATGCGCGACCTCTGCGGGCTGGTCGAACGCGGCGCCGTGCTGGTGTTCGACTACGGCTACCCCCAGGAGGACCTCTGGGCCCCGTGGCGGACCACCGGGACGCTGCTCTGTTTCTATCGCCACACGGCCCACGAAAACCCGTACATCCACGTCGGGGATCAGGACATCACCACGCACGTGAACTTCACCGACCTCGCCTTCGCGGCGCAAGCCTCGGGTTTCGACGTCCACGGGCCGGTCAGCCAGTCGGCGTTCCTCTGGGCGGCCGGCCTGGGGGAGGTGGTCGAAGCGGCGCGGGCCGAGATGGCTGAATACTTCAGCCGCCGCCGCGCGCTCGAACGCCTGACCGACAGCGCCGGGCTGGGCCGCGTCCGTGTCCTCGCCGCGACGCGAGGATTCGCCGCCGGGACGCCGCCGGGATTCGGGGAAAGCTGATGGACGAGCCGCACGAGCCCGCCACGACAGCAGCGCCCCGCGACAAGCCGATCAGCGTGGGGGAACCGGCGCCCGCGTTCGCGCTCCCGGCCGTCGACAGCGCGGGAACGACGACGACGCTCGCTTTCCCGGCGGCACTCGACGGGCACCCCGGCCTGCTCGTGTTCTACCAGGACGACGGCATGCCGATCTGCACGAGCGAGCTCAAGGCGTTCGCCCAGGAACACGAGTTGCTCGTGGAGGCGGGGGTCCGCGTCTTCGGGATCAACACCAACGGGGTGGGCTCGCACGCGAAGTTCCAGGAGCGCGACCACTTCCCCTTCCCGCTGATCAGCGACTTCTACGCTGAGGTGGTGAAGGCGTACGGCCTCTGGGACGCCGACGAGGGGAAGTCGCGCCGGGCCGTGGTCCTTGTCGGCGAAGACGGCCTTGTACGGTACGTGCTGCCGCACTTCAACCCCGGGAACCTCGCCGCCTTCGAAGAGGTCTTCCGGGCGCTGGGGCTGGTCTAAGCGCGGGCGGCGCTGACTTCGTCGCGCAGCTTGTCGAGGAGGGGGCTCCCCTCTGCGTAGCGCTCCACGACTAGCTGGAACAGGGAGTTCAGTTCCGGCACGCGGCCGCCACCGAGGACCGATTCGGCAAACTGCTCGATCTCGTCGCCCCTCGGGTCGAGCACCCGGATGGAAAGACCTTGGAGGAGCGTCAGGATTGGCCCGACCGGCCCCCGAATCACGACGGTGCCGTTCGAACCGGTATACGCGAACGCGCCCGGGAGGTCGGTTGGCTTCCAGACGATTGCTCCCGCGCGCGTCTGCTGCAGCAACGTCGCAATCAGTTCGGCCATTCGACGAGTGGGCCGTTCAAGCATGCTCATCCTCCCCAGTATACAGCCGAAGCCGGGCAGTAAAGGTGCCCGCCTCGGCCGTCGCGTTGCCTACCGCGGTCCGCGCCCGCCGAATCGACACGTTCGCGGTCCCGCGGCCCTCGGAAAGCGCCTGTTCCGCGAGCGCAGCCAGTCCCGCAGCTTCCGCGAGGGAGCCAAGGAGCCCCTCAGCCGCAGGCGACACGGTGATAACCAGTCCCCTGAGTTCGGCGGCGAGGTGGCGCCAGCGGGTCAACGCCTGGATCGCATCCTCGGTTCGCGTCGTTGCCAGCGAGGCGGACAGCTCGATGTCGAGCTGGACCAGCCGGGGGACGATGGAAAGCAGTGCGTTGCTCGCCATTCGAGCCTCGGTCCGTCTGACCGCCAGTCCTGTCGCAGCGACGGCAGACTGCGTTCTTCGAATCTGCCAGATAGCAACGCCAAACCCGCAAATCGAGACGGCGACGCCCAGCCATGTCCCGATCGTGTTGGCATCCATGGAGCTCACTATACGTGCCACACAGAGCGGCTAGATCACCTTCTTCGCCTGCATCTCATCCAGCTGATCCGAGAAGTAGCCGAGGAGTTCGCCGTAGATGCGGTGGTTGTCGGCGCCGGGCGCAGTGGTGCCGCGCCAGATCTTCCCCGGCGTGGCGGAGAAGTGCGGGAGTGGACCAGTGCCCCGGACGCGGCCCACCTGTTCGTCGTCCCATTCGATGTGCACGTTTCGCGCCTGGTAGTGGGGGTCTTCCGCCGCCAGCTTCGAGCTCAGGATCGGGCTGCAGGCGACGCCGGCTTCGTTCAGGATGGCGATCACTTCCGACATCGTGTGCTCTTCCACCCAGCCGCGAAGGATGGCGTCGAACTCGACCCCGTTGGGCTCGTTGATGGCGGTGCGAGCGGTCGCCCAGTGGGGGTCTTCGGGATCCAGGCCGAGCACCCGGCAGGTCTTGTCGAAGATCGTCTGGGCCGGGGCGGCGATGACGACCGAGCCGTCCGACGCCCGGAAGACATCGTAGGGCTGGAAGGCGGGCGACCGGTTGCCGCTTCGCTCGCGGACGACGCCAAGCTGGAACCACTCGACCATCGTCCCCGCGAGGACCGAGTGGATCGCCTCGAACTGGGCGAGGTCGATCGCCTGCCCCTGGCCCGTTTCCTTGGCGTGGAGGTGGGCGGCGAGGCACGAGGAGAGGCAGAAGAGCGCGGTGATGTAGTCGGCGGTCCAGGGCGCCGCCCGGGTCGGCGGCTCCGGGTCGGGGAAGCCCGTCTGGTACATCGACCCGCCGAAGGCCTGGCCGATCATGTCGTAGCTGGCGCGGCCAAGGTATGAGGACTCGCCGGACTGGCCGTAGCCGGAGACGTGGCAGATGACCAGTTTCGGGTTGTGGGTGAGCACCGCCGCGTCGGTCAGTCCCCAGCGTTCGTAGCTGCCTGGCTTCGAGCTTTCCATCCAGATATCCGCGCGTTCGATGAGCTTGAAGAAGATCTCGCGGCCCTCGGGCTTGCTCATGTCGAGGGTGACGTTGAACTCGTTGCGGCGTTCCGCGAGCCAGCTCGTGCCGACTTCACCCTTCCCGTCTCGCGACGGGACCTTGAGGCCGATCGTCCGCCAGGTGTCTTCGATGTGGGGGTTCTCGACCTGGATCACCTCCGCGCCCCACTGGGCGGCAAGCGCGGCCGCGAAGGGCTGGGCGATGACCGACCCGGTCGAGAGGATGCGGACTCCCTGGAGGGGGCCGAACTGGTCGGGGACGAGTGTCTGGCGGGTCATGGTGGGCTCCGTGGTGGGTTCGCCCCGGGCAACGGGGAGTGCGCCGCAGAATACGCAGCCGGGCCGCGCGAGGGAAGCGGGTTTGACGCCCCTGCCCCGGCCTCGGGAAGATGGCCGTGTGGCCGCCTATTCGGACCTCGTCATCGAGCACTTCCAGAACCCCCGCAACGCCGGCGAAGTCGAATCCCCCGACGGCGAGGCCACGACGGCCAACCCCGTTTGCGGCGACCGGATGCGCGTGACCATCCGGGTGACCGGAGGGCGCCTGGCGGAGGTCCGATGGCAGACGCGGGGCTGCCCGCCGGCCATCGCCACGAGCTCATTCGCCAGCGAGATGGTGCAGGGCTGGACGCTGGAAGACGCGAGCGCGCTGACCCGCGAGGCCATCGCCACGGGCATCGGCGGGCTGCCGGCTGACAAGGTGCACTGCAGCGTCCTCGCCGCCGATGCCATCCGCGCGGCGATCGCCGACTACCGGGAAAAGCACCCCGGCGGGTAGGCCCGCAGCCAAGTGTCCCTTACCGAAACTATGCGTATGATCCGGCCAAATGGCGCCACCCGGCGCCGGTACGCCAGCGCTCCGGAGTTCCGATGCTCGCCTATCTCCCGTTCCTGATTGACCCGCTCACCTTCGGCATCGTCGCCCTGCTCATCATGATGGGCTCGACGGTGATCTTCACCATCCCTGTCTTCGCGACACGTGGCAGCACGCAGTTGATGTGGTTGGGGATCGTCGGGTTCGCCCTGACCGCGGAACTGGCGCTGCTGGTGACGCTGGGCATCCTGGTGGACCAGGGCAAGATCTGGAACTGACGCCCATGGGGCACTGACCGCGGACGCGCCGCCTCAGTCGACCGGCTGCGGCAGTCCCTGGACCCGGTGGTAGGCCCCGTTGAAGACGGCATAGGCGCCGCACCGGCTGCAGTCGACGTTGTTCCCATAGCAGCAGAAGGTCTTTTCGAAGTTCCCGCCGTCGCCCATGTAAAGCGGGAGCATGTGGCGCATCACGCAGGGCTCGCCGTTCTCGCCCGTGTATTCCAGGGCGCGGTCCGACTTCATCATCTCCAGGGCGCCGACGTTCGACTTGATCAGCTTCGGATAGGCGCGCTTCATGGCGATAACGCGGTCGACGACCTCGTCGCGCTCCCGGAGGTCGTCCCAGGCGAGCTCGCTGTGTTCGCCCTTGCTGGGCACGTAGAAGGTGAAGGCGACGCCGTCGACCGGCCAGTCCTTCACCCCTTCGACGAACTCCTCGATGGCAGGGGCGTTCTCGCGGGTGATGGTCATCTGGAGGATCACGTTGGTGCGGTCGTTGGGGTCGCGGGCGAAGATCGCGTCCTTCACCTTGCGGTAGACGCCGTCGCCGCGGATGGGGTCGTTGTAGGCTTCGGGGCCGTCGAGGCTGACGGTGACGAGGTGGCCGGGCGCCGAGGGGATGCCGTAGGTGCCGTTCGTGACGATCGAGCTGCGCGGGAAGAGGCCCATCGCTTCGAGGACGAACTTCTTGCGGATCATCGGCTCGCCGCCCATGAAGAGCATCGACTCGATGTGGTGCTTGTCGCGAAGGACGGCGAGCTGGTAGAGCATCGTCGCGTCGTCCATCTTGTCTTTCGGCGCGTTCGGGTTGTCGGCGCGAAAAACGAAGCAGTGCCGGCAGGAGAGGTTGCAGACGTTCGTCACGTTGACGAGGGCCGACCGGAAGGTGCGGTCGCCAAAGTCGGTGGGTTCGCGAAGGACGATGTCAGGTTCGGAAATCAATGTCATGTGGCTCCGCCATGCGAACGATCTCGCTCACGCGCAACCTTAGCATGCCACGCAAGCCCCCGGGCGCCAGAAAACGCGGAGAAGGAACCAGGCGTCAGGCAACGAGGACAAGTTCGTCAACGAGCGCCGCCAACTCCCTGGCGACTTCGCGCGGGTGGGTGTACGGCGCGAAATGGGTGAGACCGGAGGAGCGCGTGGGCCATGCTCGGGCTCTTGCCTCCTCCAGCGCGCCGTCGTAGGCGGCGCTGAGGCGCAGGTAGCCGCAGGGCAGCCAGGCAGGCAAAGCGGCCTCCGGGAGCACTTCCTCGAAGAAGGACAGGGGCCGCGGCGTGACGAGCCCGAGCAGCGAGCTGCGGGCTTCGTCGCCCGGCACAAACGGCCTGAGTTGCGCGTCGGTCCAGGTCGGCCACCTGCCACCCGCTCGCAGTCCCCGTTCGAACGCTTCGAAGGCGCTCGGAGACAGCGTCCGCTCAAGCTCGTCGAGCCGCGACCTTCCGGGGTGAGGGAGCGTGGCGTCGAGGAAGGCAACCATTGCCTGGTCATGCCCGAGCGCCCCCAGCACGGCCGGAACCAGGGGGCCAGCGCCGCTATGAGGGACGAGTAGTACCCGCTCGCCGCCGCCGGGCCGGGGCACCTGGCGTGCGGCACTGGCGATCATCTCGGCATTGCTGTCGCCGTCGACATTGAGAACGGACGCCGGGAGTCCGAGCTCGCGGAGGGCGGCTTCCAGCGGCTGGAAGAATTCGGGCCTCGCCAGGAACGGACTCGGAAACAGGACAGGCCGGGCATGCACCCGATGAGGTTACAGCAGGCGGCGGATGGGTTTGCGGCCCGGGCGCGGGTCGTAGTTGCTCTTGAACATCTCGAGCTTGTCGCGCTCGATGAGGTACTTGCCGGCGAAAAGCGTCGCGGGCAGCTTCTTCTGCTTGATGAGCCGGCGGAGGCTCTGCGGGTGGATGGCGAGCTCGCGGGCGGCCTCCACCAGGTCCAGGTAGTTTTCAAACGGGGTGATGACTGCCATCGCCAGGGTCTCCCTCCCACGGCAAACGGGGCCGCTGCGTCGCCCGCGGTTGCAATGGATCAACCGCTTAGGCAGAAACGAAGATTAGCAAACCCGGGGATTTATTGTCTACACCCCTATGCAGTTTCTCCGGGGGCCACCTGCGGCGGCCAGAGCCGCCGGGCCACGAACACCGTCCGTTTCCCCGCGAGCGTCGTGCAGAGGAGGGTGACGCGCTCCCCCGGCAGGTCGCCAAGGAGCCGACGGAGTTCATCTGGTTCCACCGGGAAGGCCCGGCGCCGAATCTCGTCGGGCCGCCATCCACGAGCCCTCAGGAGACCCCGCAGCCGGGCCACCGAGAAGTCGAGCCGCTCCAGGACTTCGAAGGTGGCACAGAGCGGGTCGAAGGCGGGTTCGGCCGCGGCCAGGTAGGCGACTTCCGGGTCGATCATCCGGGCGCCGGTGCGCTGGGCGAGGTGGCGCACCAGCCCGGCCCGGGTGACGCAGGACTCGGGGTCGAGCAAGAACGGCCCCGGGGGGACGATGGCGGCCGGCGCTTCTGGCGCCTCCGAGGTGAGTTCGGCGCCGGCCGGGAGAAGCACGGCACGCCGCAGCCCGGGCACCGCGTCGCCGCCGAACCAGAGGGCGCACTCACGGAGCCCTCGGCCAAGCTGGACGAATTCCACTTCCGCCGCAACCGGGAGGTGGGCGCGATCGATCCCGGGCGGCCCCTTCACGACCCCCGCCGCGGCGGCCGCGGCGAGCGTCATGGTTACGTCCCACGGGGGCGTGAACGCGCGCGGGTCGAAGGCGCGCATCACCCCGGCGCGGCGGGAAGGGTCGATCAAGACGGCGTGCCGGGAGAGGTCGAACGGCGGGCGGGTAGCTTCCCCCTGGACGACCGCCGCCCCGGGGACGTTGGCGGCGGCAAGCAGCGCCGTGGGCCGATCGCGGTCGAGGCCGGCGCCGCGAGCTCCCGTTGCGGCCAGGGCATGGAGGTCGCCGCCGATACCGCAGGTGAGGTCGAGCACGGGCAGGCCGTTGTCGGCGAGCCGCCCTGCCCGGCGCTGCGCCACGAGCGGGTGCGTCATCATCTCAAGGCCGTTGGCGGAGTAGAGCGGAAGCGGGCTTTCGCCGAATCGCTCGCGTGCCCTCGCCGCGAGCGTCACCTGTTCCGCCAGCGCCGCCGCTTCGTCTGGCGCCCACGATTCGCGGAGGACCGCGGCGAGCCGGTGCAGGGGCAGCGTCCCCAGCCCGGCATCAAGGCCGGCGAGCGCCTCCCGGCCGCGGGCGGAGACGAGAAATCGCGCCCGGGCGAGGTCCATGGAGGCGAGTGTAGAGCACCGTCCGCGGCTATGCTCCGATGGTGGCCGCCATCCTCTGCCTCGACTTCGACGACACGATCGTGCTCGACAACAGCTCCCGGCAGGTGTTCGAACGCTTCGCCGCGGACGGCTGGCGGGACCTCGAAGCCGCCTACCACCGGGGCGAGTTGACGGTCGAGCAGTACAATGCCGCCGCCTTCGCGACCGTCGAGGCCACGGCAGAGGAGATCGTCGCGTTCGTGCGAACGGTCGCCCGCCCGCGGCCGGGGCTGCCGCAACTGAACGCCTGGGCCGCCCGGAACGGCTGGCTGGTGTCGGTGGTGAGCAACGGGCTCGACCTCTGCGTCGACCCCGTCCTCGACGACCTGGGCCTTGACCGGGTGGCGCGGCACTGCGGCCGGACCACCCGCGGCTATCGCTGGCGGGTGTCGTACTTCAGCCCCCGGGGGGTGGAGCTGCAGCAGGGGTTCAAGCTGGCCTACGCCTCCGCGCACCACCAGGCGGGCGACTTCGTGGCCTACATGGGCGATGGCGCCTCCGACGTTGGCGCTGCGCGGCTGGCAGGGGCGGTGTTCGCGCGAGACACCCTCTGGCGGGAGTTGAAAGACGAACACCCCCGCATCTACGCATTCGAGACCTTCCACGACGTGATCGCGGTCCTGGAACGGGAGGCCGGGGCGTGGCTCGCGGCCCCGGCGATACGCGACTGAACCGCTTCCTGCGCGCCTCCCGGGACGCCGAATGTGATGTGGTTCACATTCTCCACTGTCGTCTTTACCATCGGGTAGGGTGCGCCGAAAGGGCCGGGGCGAGACTCGAAGTGAGCCAGGCTGCGAACCCGAAAGCGAAGCAGCCGAAGGAGACGACCGGCCCCGCGGCTTGAATCCGAATCGGTCACGGAGAAAGATGTGAATCTCCATCGAACCCTCATCGGGGCTGCCATCGGCGGGCTGTTGACCGTCGTCGCGGGAGTCGGGATTGCGCCCCTGGAAAGCGCGAGCGCCCGGGTCCCCGCGGAAGACGTGCCCGCGGGCCTGACAGCCGCCATCAAGGCCACGGTCGAAAGCCGCGGCGAGGTCTACGTGGGCGACTGCTCCACGGCCACCATCAAGGACATCGGCAAGCGCTGCTCGACGGTCGGCGAGATCGCGGACGGCAAGGCCACCGTGTTCATCGGCATGCCGTTCTCGGACGACATCTTCGAAGCCCGCTACTCGGTGTCCAACGGTACCTGGGTACAGGTCGGTGGCGTGGAGTCCCCTACCGGCGGCGCCGGTCAGCCCGGCGGCAACCCCGGCACGGACCCCGGCCCACCGACGAGCAACGTCCCGGCGGGCCTTACCGCCGCCATCAAGGCCACGGTCGAAAGCCGCGGCGAGGTCTACGTGGGCGACTGCTCCACGGCCACCATCAAGGACATCGGCAAGCGCTGCTCCAACGTGGGTGAGATCGCGGACGGCAAGGCCACCGTGTTCATCGGGATGCCGTTCTCGGACGACATCTTCGAAGCCCACTACTCGCTGTCCAACGGCGCCTGGGCCCAGGTGGGTGGCAACACCGGCGACGGGTCCGGCAACCCGCAGCCTGCTCCAGGTGGCGAGGCCCCCGAGCCTCAGCCCGGCGAAGTGCATACAACCAGCGGCGAGAACAGCGAATTGCCGCTGGTCGCCGGCATCCTCGGCGCCCTCGCCGCCGCCGGCGTCGCGGGACTGGGTGTTGCCGCCCGGAAGCGGCACGATCGCACCGCCCTGGCCCGCTAAGGGAAGCGCCAGCCAGCCCTCGCCATGGCCGCCCCGGGAGGGATCCCGGGGCGGCCGTTTCGTCTTGTGACGACGGGGGTCGGCTGGCCCGCCCCGTGCGACTGCGAGTAGGCTATGCAGAAGCGCGAGGACAGAACGCGAGGAGCGCTGGCCGATGAGCGTCGTGACCATCCCGACACGGATGCAGGCGTATTGCTTCCGCTGTAAAGCGGTCAGGGAACACGACTTCCTGCAATGGACCCGGTCCGAGATCCTTCCCAACTCCTCCTCCGCTGAACTCAGGTGCCGGGCTTGCCAGCGCGTGGGACGATACGCCCAGCGGGATCGACCCTGGGGTATCTTCCTCGTCTTCCTCGGCCTGCTGCTGTTCGCGCTGCCGTGGGTTGCCCTGGCCGCACGCTTTGCCAGGGGCGAAGGCACGTCGAGCACGCTCCTGTATTTCGCCGCTTTCGCGCTCCTGTGCCTCTTCCCGGGGGTGGCGCTGCCACTCCACGGTTGGCGGCGGTTCCTGGGAGACGCCGGCTTCGGCGCGAAACTGCCACAGATCGAGCGGTTGCATCCCCTGGTCCTGAGGCTGTCGGGAGGCTACCTGGTGCTCTTCGGGATAGGCGTCTTCGGCCTGGATCTCTACAACGGCATCACGGAGGGCTTCGAACCTTATGCCGGACTCGGTGCGCTGTTCGCTGGCGTGCTTGTTGTGATCGGGAGGCAGCTTTACCTCAAGGGTCAGGCGCTCGACACCGCCTGACAATCCAAACATCGTTCACTCGCGCCCGTGGACCCACGCCAGCGCACGGCCCGAACCGGGCCTGGGTCATCTTCGGGTCCAAACTCAGAACTGGGGGTGCCAGGATCATGGCTACTCGCCTCACGCGCATCCTCCTGCTGTACGACAGCCGGGGCGGGCTGACGGAGCAACTCGCGGACGCCATCGCCGAGGGGGTGACCGGCGCGGGCTGCGAATGCCTCCGCCGCCGGATCGACGACGCAACCGTCCCGGATCTGCTCGCCGCCGACGGGATCATCCTTGGCTCGCCCAACTGGAGCGGCATCACCGGCCGGCTGAAGGAATGGTTCGACTACTCCGGCGACCTCTGGGAGACCCGCGAACTCGCGGGGAAAGTGGGAGCGGCGTTCACGGCGGGCTATTCGCGCTCCGGTGGGATCGAGGCGACGCTACTCCAGCTCATCCACTTGCTGCTGGCCCACGGCATGGTCATCGTGGGGCTCCCATGGACGGAGGCGATGCGCGAGTCCGGTTCGTACTACGGCGCCACCGCCCACGGCCGGGTGACAGACGCCGACCGGGAGCAGGCCCGGGCGCTCGGGCCCGGGTGGCGGAGGTCGCGGCGCGTCTGGCGGCTGGCCGCTGAGGAGTCGAGTTGAGCCCCGGCGCGGGGCATCAGACAATTCGCGGCCAGGCAGAGGAGACGCATCGTGACCGAAGCACCCGAGCGGACGAACTTTCGACTCGCCAACCCGGAAGACGCACAGGCGCCGTGGATGTGGGACGCGATGCACTGTCCACGGCCACTGCCACCGCTCGCGGGGGACGGCTGGTTGCTCTGGTGCGCCACCGGGATTGGGATGCGCGCCCAGATGGTAAACGGCTACTGCTACCTGTCCTTTGGCGGCGGGGGGCCCGGGATGGGCGCCGGAGTGCCGGCGCCCCCGGCCGGCCTCACGCCGCGCGAGGCGTGGGAGCGACACTACTTGCCGCCGGTGGTGAACTTCGTCACGGGGATAAACGCGCGGGATTTCGATGCGATCCCGGCCCGCGAACTCGCGGCCCGGCTGCGCGAGGTTGTCGATGGCTCGACGAGCGCCTTCGCCCACACGATGGCGGCGCTGGGAGGGGTTACAGAGCCGCTCGCGGCCTTCGTCCGCTTCTGCGAGTCAGCCTTCGGGGCCGACGGGGCATTGCGGGCGATGACCATGCTCCAGGGCTTCGACAACGCCTCCGCCGACGCCGGCGCGGGCCTCGGCAGGCTCGGGGCCATGGCGGCCGGCCTCCCCGCGGTGCGCGAAGCGATCCTCGGCGGCGACCATGCCCGGCTTGCAACGGTGGATGGCGGGGCGGAGTTCCTCGACGCGCTCAGCCGCTACCTCGACGAGTTCGGCATCGGCACCCAGACCTGGTTCGAGATCCACCGCCCGACCTGGCGCGAAGACCCATCGGTGCCGCTGAGGCTCATCGGCCGTTACCTCCAGGGAGGTGGCTCCCCGGCAGGCGCCCACGGCCACGCCGCCGACGTCCGCGACGAAGCGATCCGGGCGGCGGCAGCAGCGCTGGGCGATGCGAGCCAGGTCGAAGAGTTCCGGGCATTGCTCGCGGGGGCCGGTGACTACGTCTCCGTGATCGAAGGCAGGGCGCGGTGGCAGCTCGCGTGCGCGGCGACCGTCCGGCGGCCCTCCATCGCCCTCGGCCGCAAACTGGCCACCAGCGGCGAGATCGAGGCGGCGGACGACGTGTTCTTTCTCCACCTCGCCGAAGTCGATGCATACGGGAACGGCGAGGCGCTCCCCGGCCGCGACGAGATCGCGCGCAGGAAGGCCGCCTTCGCGAGCTGGCAGGAAGTGCTGCCGCCGCGGTTCCTCGGCCAGGCCGTCCCCGAAGGCGTGCTCGCGAACATCCCGGAGCTGCGGCAGCTGACCGGCCTTGGTGTGCTCGCCTCCACGGAGCCGGGGATCCTGCGTGGCAACGGTTCCAGCCGGGGCGTCGTCCGTGCCCGTGCCCGGGTCGTCCTGGACCTCGACGACGCCGAGCGTGTCGAGCCCGGGGACGTGCTGGTCTGCCCGTTCACGGCGCCGCCATGGACGCCCTACTTCGCCGTGGCCTCGGCGGTGGTGACCGACGCCGGGGGTGTGCTGTCACACGCCGCTATCGCTGCCCGCGAATACGGCATCCCCTGCGTTACCGGGACGAAGGACGGCACCCGCCGCATCGCCGACGGCGCAATCGTGACAGTCGACGGCACCGAAGGCATCGTCCGGATCGACGAGGTCTGACTCCCGCTCCCGGCCCCGCGCCTCAGGCGCCTGGTGCTGCCCAGAAGGCCCGTTCCGGCTCGCGGGGGCCGTTCTCGACGTGGCAGGAATCGCCGAGGAGCATGGTCGCGCGGCGGCTGGCATCGTAGCGCGGCCATTCGGGGAGTCCGCCGTGGCCGGGATTGCCGGTCCGCGCGAACGCGAGCCAGGCGTCCTGGACCCGGTTCGAAAGCGTCTCCGCCGCGGGGCCGCTCCCGGCAAACGTCGTCATCGCGGGGTCGTTCTCCAGCCCCCAGAGAAACGCGAGTTCGAGCGCGTGGCACGACCCGAGGACCCCGCCCATCGCCGGGGACTTCCAGGTGAAGAGGTAGGCGAAGGTTTGCGGTTGGTGTGCGGATTGCAGTTCGGCCAGGCGCATGGCCGGGTAGCGGAAGACCTGGTCCGTGTTCATCGCCGACCAGGTTTCGGCGGGGGTGGTGGACTCGCCGCGGGCGGCGCGCGACGAGCGGTAGACCTCGATCGCCTCCTTGCCGTGGCCGCGAGTGAGCGCCTCGGCCCTCGCGAGCAGCCCCGGTTCGTCGAGTGAGGCGAACGAGGGGTCCATGAACTGGAAGAGCTTGAGTTCGTCGGCGGTGGTCCCGATGAGCATCGGCACGCCCGCACGCCCTCCTTCGGCGACGACATCGAAGGGCGAACGGGGGACGACTTCGCCATCGACCACCGGCGCGTAGGACATCCCGCCGGAGCGTGGAGTGACCTTGTCCTGGATCTCGAGGAGCCTCGCGGCAGGGAGGTCGCGGAGGCGCCCGGCCTCCTGTGGCGAAAGGCCGGCTTCGGCGAGGACGGCCGCGGTCGCCTTCGAAGCGGCCTCGGGCGTCGCGAGGAGATTCGCGGACCCGCTCTGGAGGATGGCCTTGTGATAGAGCCCGTCGGCCGCGGGGGTGCCCAGGATCGCGGCGATGCTGATCGACCCCGCCGACTCGCCGAAGATGGTCACATTCGTGGGGTCACCCCCGAAAGCAGCGATCTCGTCCCGGACCCAGCGCAGGGCCGCGATCTGGTCGAGGATGCCTTCGTTGCCGCTCGAAGCGAGCGCGTCGCCGCAGAGGGTCTTGCCGTGGAGGAAGCCGAAGAGGCCAAGCCGGTAGTTCACGGTGACCACGACGACGTCGCCGCGCGCGGCAAGCCCGGCGCCGTCGTAGAGCGGCTGCGAGCCGGCACCGATGACAAAGGCCCCGCCGTGGAACCAGACCATCACCGGTCGCCTGCCGTCGAGCGCCGGGGTCCAGACGTTGAGGTAGAGGCAGTCCTCGTGGACGTCGCTGAGCTTGATCCCGAGGAGGTCGCCGATGGGGCTGGCCGCCTGGAGCGCGGCATGGCCGGGGTGCGTGGCGTCGCGGGTCCCGGTCCAGGGCGGGGGCGGCTCCGGGGCGCGGAAGCGGAGCGGGCCGAGGGGCGGCTTCGCAAAGGGGATGCCCCGGAAGGACAGGCTGCCCCCCGCCGCCCGCTCGCCCTGGAGGCTGCCATGGCTGGTCTTCACGATCGTGGTCATCTCGTCCCTCCGGCCGCTTGTCGATGACGGCAATTCTACGGCGGCCGGCGTTGCACGTTCGTAACATGGGCGCGGTACTCTTAGCGGCAGGGCATAGCCCGGGGGCGCTTTGGCATGAACGAATCGGCAAATTATGTCATCTCCACCTGCAAGGAGAGCGACGTCAAGTTCATCCGGCTCTGGTTCACCGACATCGTCGGCAGCCTGAAGTCGTTCGCGATCACGGTGGAAGAACTGGAGAAGGCCCTCGACGAGGGCATGGGCTTCGACGGCTCCAGCATCGAAGGCTTCGCCCGCATCGACGAGTCCGACATGGTCGCGCGCCCGGACCCGACGACGTTCCAGCTGGTGCCCTGGCGGCCGAAGGAACAGGGCGTCGCGCGCATGTTCTGCGACATCATCCGCCCCGACGGCCGGCCCTTCGAAGGCGACCCCCGCTTCGTCCTCCGCCAGCAACTGAAACGGGCCGCCGACCTCGGCTATACGTTCTACGTCAGCCCCGAACTGGAGTACTTCTACTTCAAGGATGCGAAGGGCACGGAACCGCTCGACCGCGGCGGCTACTTCGACCAGACCGCCGACGCTGCCCACGACCTCCGCCGAGAGACCGTGCTCACGCTCGAAGCGATGGGGATCGAGGTCGAGTACAGCCACCACGAAGTCGCTCCCAGCCAGCACGAGATCGCGCTCCGCTACACCGACGCAATGACGATGGCCGACAACGCGATGACCTATCGGCTCGTCGTGAAGGAGATCGCGGCGGCGAACGGGGTCTACGCGACCTTCATGCCCAAGCCGGTCGCGAACGAGAACGGCAGCGGGATGCACGTCCACCAATCGCTCTTCAAGGGCGAACGGAACGCCTTCTTCGACCCCGAGGACCCGTACCACCTGAGCGCCATCGCCCGCGCCTACATCGCCGGGCTGCTCCACCACGCGCGCGGGATCACGCTGGTGACGAACCAGTGGGTCAACAGCTACAAGCGGCTGCTGCCCGGCTTCGAAGCGCCTGTCTACAAGAGCTGGGCGCGGCGCAACCGCAGCGACCTGATCCGCATCCCTGAATACACCTCCGGCAAGGAATCCCACACGCGGATCGAGTACCGGTCGCCTGACCCAGCCTGCAACCCCTACCTGGTCTTCGCCACGATGCTCGCCGCGGGGCTCGACGGGATCGAAAACGAACGTCCACTGCCACCGCCGGTCGAGGAGAACGTCTTTGAGATGACCGAGGCCGAGCGCGCCGCCCGCGGTATCGAAACCCTCCCGGGCAGCCTGATCGAGGCGATCGAAGAGGCCGAGAAGTGCACCCTCCTGCGCTCGGCCCTCGGCGACCACGTCTTCGAGAGCCTGATCAAGAACAAGCGGATCGAATGGGAGCGCTACCGTCGCCACATCAGCGACTTCGAGCTGGCGGAGTACCTGCCGATCCTCTGAGCGGGGCTGTCGCGCCGACGGGCGAGCGCCGGTACGCTACCACCGCGATGCGAATTCTCCGGCTGACGAACAGCAGCGACTTGCTCCCCTCGGTGCCGGAGCATCTCCGGTCAACCCGGATCGCGGAGAGTGTCGTCGCCGAACTGACTGGCGAGCCAGTCGATACCGCCGTGCGGGTGTTCTGGCCCACGGAAGAGCTGCCGGACATCGTCGAACGGTGGATCGACCGCTTCGAACCGGACGTCCTTTTCATCCGCGCCGCCGCCTTCTGCTGCTCGTACGAATCCGTGCCGCTGCGCCTGGAGCGGAAGCTCGGCCCCCTGGGGAAGCCGATTGCGCGGGCCGCCGTCAAGGCGAGCGCCAGCCGGGTTGGGCATGCCGGCGCCTTCCATGCCGTCCGCCGCCTGGCCGTGCGCACCATCGGCGGCGACTTCAACTTCGAACCGGAAGAGGCGACGGCAATCATCGAGGCCGTCTTCCGTCGCGCCCTGAGCCATGAGTCGCTTGTCCCGGTGATGCGCGGGCCGGGCATGGCGCGCGACTCGACCGGCACGCCGGCGGGGCTCCTCCGGGCACAGCGCCGGAACGCGGCGTTGTCGGCGGAACTCGCGAAGATGTGCCAGTCGCTCCACATCCTCTACGCCCCGGTCGAGGACACCTTCGACGCTTCGCTGCTGGCGGAAGACCAGTTCCACAGCAACGAGGCCGGCCAGCGGCGCCAGGGCGAGATGGAAGGCCGCGCCATCGCGCGGGCCTGGATCGCTGCCCGCGACGGGGTCGACCCGGGACCGCTGGAGTAGGATGGCGCCCACCAACGACGGGGGAACGCCGTGTACAAGATGATCTTCGGGGCCAAGCGGAAGCCGGGAATGTCCCGCGAGGACTTCGGCAGCTATTGGACCACCACCCACGCCGCCAAGGCGGTCAAGGTCCCGGGCATCGCCCGCTACGTCATCAACCTGGCGCCGGACCTCTCCGGCAGCGGGCGGGAGATGGCCTACGACGGCTTCGCCGAGGTCTGGTTCGAGTCCGAAGAGGCGATGCGCGCTTCCGGCCGGTCGCCCGAGATCCGGGTCGTGCTCGAAGACGAAAAGAACCTCTTCGACCTCTCGACGCGCTTCTCGGTCATCGTCCAGGAGAACGTTATAGTGGGCTGACGGGCACCTGCCCACCCGGGAGCCATCCTTGGACATAGGCATCACCGTCGGGCTCGGCGCCCGTGGCGAAGCGAGCGTGGAGGGGCTGATCGACCGGGCGGGCGAAGTTGAGCATCGTGGCTTCCGGAGCCTCTGGATGCCGACGGCCTTCGGATTCGACGCACTCACCGTCCTGGCCGTGGTTGGCAGCCGGACGAATCGCCTTGAGGTTGGGACGGCGGTCGTGCCTACCTTCCCCCGTCACCCGGTGGTCATGGCGCAACAGGCCCTGACCACGCAGGCGGTCCTCGGGGGCCGGTTCACCCTCGGTATCGGTCTTTCTCACAAAGTCATGATGGAGGACCAGCTGGGCATCCCCTACGAACGCCCCGCCGAACACATGCGGGAGTATCTCTCGGTGCTCGCCCCGCTCCTACGTGGGGAGGCGGTCTCCTTCCATGGGAGCCAATACCGGGTCGAAACCACCCTCACGATTCCCGGGAGCACGCGCGTGCCGCTCCTTGTCGCCGCCCTGGGACCTGCGATGCTCGGGCTCGCCGGGACGCTCGCCGACGGCACCATCACCTCGTGGGTCGGGCCCCGCACGCTGGAGCGCCATGTGGTCCCACTGATCCGGGCCGCCGCCGCCGAGGCAGGCCGCCCGGCCCCACGGGTAGCGGTCGGCCTCCCGATCGTCCTCACGGCCGATGCGGCGGAGGCACGGCGGCAGATCAGTGAACGGGCCGCCTGGTACACCACGCTTCCGTCCTACCGGGCGATGTTTGAGCGTGAGGGCGCGACGCAGCCGGGTGAGGTCGCGCTCGTTGGGACCGAGGGGGAACTCGACGCCGCCCTGGACCGCCTTCGCGAAGCCGGAGCGACCGATTTCCTGGCACAGATCCAGTCCACCGGCCCCGGCACCGCGGCGGCGACGTTCGAGTACCTCGCCAGTCGCGCGAATCGGGCGGGCGCGTAGCCGGCCCATCCGCCTGCCCGCCGTGGGCACGCCGCCGTCTGTATGCATTGTGGTGAGGGCCAGGCACGAAGAAGGGCGCCCTCGCGGACGCCCTTCGCCATGTTTGCCGTAGCCGGAGCTACTCTTCGTCGCCTTCGTACTGGCCGCCGCCACCGAAGCCCCTGCGCGGAGGCGGGGGAGGGGGAGGAGGACCATCGCCGGGGGCGTCTGTCCGGCGCTGCCAACCGCGGCTCGCCGCACCCGTGGGGACGGACCCGCCACGCTGGCCGCCGCCGAAGGTCCCGCCTTCGCGCTGGCCGCCACGATCGCCGCCGCCACGAGGGCCACGGTCGCCGCCGCCGAAGCCGCCACCACCGCCGCCACGAGGGCCGCGGTCGAAACCGCCGCCACCGCCGCCGCGGGGAGGGCCACCACGGTCACCGCCGCCACGAGGGCCGCGGTCGAAGCCGCCGCCGCCGCCACGCGGAGCGCCGCCACGGTCGCCGCCGAAGCCGCGGCCGCCACCGGGACGGCCACCGCGGGCGCCACCGCCGCCACCCGGGGGAGGCGTCGGGGGCTCTTCGCCGAGAAGGACGGCGCGCCGGGAGAGGTTGATGCGGCCGAGGTTGTCGATTTCGCTCACCATCACGGTGACTTCATCGCCAACGGAGACTTCGTCTTCCACGCTTTCGACGTGGTCCTCTCCCAGCTGGGAGATGTGGACGAGGCCTTCCTTGCCCGGGAGGATTTCGACGAAAGCGCCGAAGTTGAGGAGACGGGTCACCTTGCCGGTGTAGATCTCGCCGATCCGCACTTCCTTGGTGAGCCCTTCGATCATCGCGATGGCCTTGCGGGCGACGGCTTCGTTGATGCCGCCGACGAAGACGGTGCCATCTTCCTCGATGTCGATCGTGGCGCCGCCGGATTCTTCCTGGATCTTGCGGACCATCTTGCCGCCGGGGCCGATGATGGTGCCGATCTGGTCCTGGTTGATCTGGATGCGGTACATCTTGGGCGCGAACTCGGAGACCTCTTCCCGGGGTTCGGGGATGACTTCGAGCATACGTTCGAGGATGGTCTCGCGGGCGACCTTGGCCTGCTGGAGGGCGGTCGTCAGGAGCTCGCGGGAAACGCCCGCGACCTTCATGTCCATCTGGAGGGCGGTGATGCCCGCGGACGTGCCGGCGACCTTGAAGTCCATGTCGCCCATGAAGTCTTCCTGGCCGGCGATGTCGGTGAGGACCTTGTAGTTGCCGTCGTCACCCATGATCAGGCCCATCGCGATGCCCGCGACCGGTGCCTTGATGGGGACGCCGGCGTCCATGAGGGAGAGCGTGCTGCCGCAGACGCTCGCCATGGAGGTGGAGCCGTTCGAGGACATCACTTCGCTCACGAGCCGGAGCGCGTAGGGGAATTCGTCCTGGGTCGGGAGCACGGGTTCAAGGGCGCGCTCGGCGAGGGCGCCGTGGCCGATTTCGCGACGGCCGGCGCCGCGCATTGGGCGAACTTCGCCGACCGAGTAGGGCGGGAAGTTGTAGTGGTGCATGTAGCGTTTCGACTCGTCGGGGGAGAGCGTGTCCAGCTTCTGGGCCATGCTCAGGCCACCGAGGGTGGCGATGGTGAGGACCTGCGTCTGGCCGCGCTGGAAGAGGCCGCTGCCGTGGGTGCGGGGGAGCACGCCGACGTGGATGTCGAGGTCGCGGATCTGGTCGGTGGCGCGGCCGTCGGCGCGGACGCCCTGGTCGAGGATCCGCGAGCGCATCGCCTTCTTGATGACGTTGTAGAGCGCGTCGCCGAGTTCGTTCGACTTGAACTGTTCGCCGAACTTCTCGTTCAGTTCCTGGCGGATGCTCTTATTGGCGTCGCTGCGCTCGCTGGCGGCGGTGGCAACGAGCTCGTCGATGCGGTCCTTCAGGTAGCCGTAGACGGCGTCGTAGGCGGCCTGGTTCTCGACGTGAGGGGTGAAGCCCTTCTTCACCGGGGCGGCTTCGGAAGCGATCTGCTCTTGGAGGGCGATGATGGCGCGGTTTGCTTCCATCGCCACTTCGATCGCTTCGAGGACGGTCTCTTCCGAAGCCTGCCTGGCGCCGGCTTCGACCATGACGACCGCGTCCTTGGTGCCGGCGACGATGATGTCGATGTCGCCCCGCTCGGCTTCGTCAAAGGTGGGGTTGACGATGAATTCGCCGTCGATCCGGGTCACGCGGACGCTGGAGACGGGGCCGTTGAAGGGGATGTCGCTGATCATCAGGGCGGCGCTGGCGCCGATTGTGATGAGCGTGTCGGGCTGGTGTTCACGGTCCGCCGAAAGGGTGGTGGCGACAATCTGGATGTCCTGGCGGAAGCCCTTGGGGAAGAGCGGGCGGAGAGGACGGTCGGTGAGGCGCATGGCGAGGATGCCATCGGTGCTGGCGCGGCCTTCGCGGCGCGGGAACCCGCCGGGGATCTTGCCGACGGCGTAGAGGCGCTCTTCGTAGTCCACGGTCAGCGGGAAGAAGTCAATGCCTTCGCGCGCGTCGGCCATGCAGGCGGTGACGAGGACCACGGTATCGCCCTGGCGGACGGTGACGGCCCCGTTCGCGAGCTGGGCAAGGATGCCGTGCTGGATGGTGAGGGTCTTTCCCCCGACTTCGAGTTCGTAGGTTTGCATATTCCTGTCTTGTACTTCCTGTTCCTGTTCCTACAGTTCGGCCCCTGCCTTCTGGGATTCTTTCTCGGGCAGTGGGGCAATGACGCTCCGGTCCCATTCACGGGGACCCTGGCAAAGGGAGCAGTGGGGTGGGTTGCTTGACGGCCGGGCGCGAAAAGACAAAGGCCCCCGCTTACTTGCGGAGGCCAAGCCGGGCGATGAGTTCGCGGTAGCGGTTCACGTCGCGGTGATTCAGATACCGCAGTTGGCGGCGACGCTGGCCAACAAGCTTCAGCAACCCGCGGCGGGTATGATAATCGTGCTTGTTCGCCTTCAGGTGGGTCGTCAGGTACTTGATACGTTCCGTCAGGATCGCGACCTGGACTTCCGGGGACCCGGTATCGCCGACGTTGGTGGCGTATTCCTGGATCAGGTCAGATTTGCGCTCTTGGGTCAGCAACCTACTCTTGCGTTTCCTTTGCCTAGCGTGTCAACCATGTCAGGTTAGCACATGAACATGACCAGTGCCAAACTTCCCGCCGCCGTGCCCGCCCTCGTCATCCTCTCCGGCTACCCGGGGGCGGGGAAGACCACTTTCGCGCGGGCGCTGGTCGAATCCACCGGCTGCCTTCACGTCGAGAGCGACGCCATCCGCCGCCGCCTCTTCGCACGGCCCACCTATGCCCCCGCGGAGAGCGCCCGGGTCTTCGCCGCCGCCGAGTCGATGGTCGAGGCCGGGCTCGCAGGGAACCGCCACGTCGTCCTTGACGCCACGAACCTGGCCGTCCGCGACCGCCGCCGCTTCGTCCGGCTGGCCGCGCGGCTCGACGCCACCATTGTGCCGGTCCGGCTGGTGGCCACGGACGCGACGATCCGGGAGCGCCTTTCGAAGGCGCGCGACGGGTTCTCCGAGGCCACTCCCGCCGTCTACGAGGCCATGCTCGGGCGCGCGCGGGGATTCGCCGTGCCGGCCCTCGTGGTCGACTCGCGTTTCGGCTTCGAACCGGCGCTGGCGCTCGTGCGGGCACTGATGGAGCGTGGCAGCGAATGCTGAGCGAGCCGCGTCCTTTCCTCCTCCTGCGGGCGCGACCCAAGGCCCCCG
Source organism: Chloroflexota bacterium (assembly GCA_016234445.1). Taxonomy (GTDB): domain Bacteria; phylum Chloroflexota; class Dehalococcoidia; order Tepidiformales; family Tepidiformaceae. The sequence continues at coordinate 337,020 of JACRBT010000001.1, forward strand.
AACGCGGCCGCTTCGAGGAGTGGTTCCGGGATTCACACATCCCTGCTGTCCGGCGCATCCCGGGGATCTCCGGCGTCGAAGTCGGCCGGACCGCGGGCGGGACGACGCTCGGGATCTACATGTTCGAAAGCGCGGAAGTGGTGCAGGCAGCACTCAGCAGCCCGGAAGCGGCCTATGCCCGGGGCACCTGGGACGCGTGGACGCCCCACCTCGACGAGCTCCTGATTGAGATGTGGGCGCCGCTCGTGCCGCTCGCCATCTACCAGTCGGCCGGCTGACCCCTGCGTGGCCGCCATCCCGTAGAATCGCGGGCAGCACGGAGGTAGGCCATGTCCACTGCGATTGTCTGCGGGTCGCTCATCGACGGGACCGGGAAGGACCCGGTGCGCAACGCCATCGTCGTCGTCGAAGGCGACTCGGTCACCGCCATCCGCACCAACGGCAAGCTGCCCCGCGGGGCGAAGGTGCTGGACGCGAGCCAGTTCACGGTGATGCCCGGGATGATCGACTGTCACGTCCACCTGATGAACCGGCCGCCAAAGACGATGGAGCAGCGCCTGAGCACCTCCTTCAGCCTCGGGGTCGCCGAAGCGCTGACCAGCGCCCGGATCTCGCTGGAACACGGCTTCACCAGCCTCCGTGACGCCGGCGGCACCCCTCGCGGCGTGAAGCAGGCGATCGACCAGGGACTCTTCCCGGGGCCGCGGCTGCGGGTTGCCGTCACTGCCCTCTCCCAGACCGGCGGCCATGGCGACTCGACGATGCCCAACGGCTCCCAGTTGCGGGTCCCCAACGTCGAAGTGCCGAACAACCTGGTCGACGGCCCCGAATCGGCCCGGAAGGCGACGCGGGAGATCCTCCGCGCCGGGGCCGACCAGATCAAGATTATGACGAGCGGCGGGGTTCTTTCGCCCAGCGACGAACCCGGCGCCACGGGCATGACCCCGGACGAGATCGCGGCCGTCGTCTACGAAGCGCACGCTGCCCACAAGACCGTGATGTCCCACGCCCAGGCGAACCAGGGCATTCTCAACGCCGTCCTCGCGGGGGTCGAATCCATCGAACACGGCATTTACCTGGACGAGCGCGTGGTCGACGAGATGGTGAAGCGCGGTACCTACCTGGTGGCGACGCTCATCGCCCCCGTGTCTGTGCTCAAGCTGGCGGAGGAGAACCCGGGCTCGATGCCGTCGTGGGGCGTCCGCAAGTCGAAGGAAGTCATCGGGGACCACCAGGCGAGCTTCAAGTACGCAGTCGAACGTGGCGTCAAGATCGCGATGGGGACCGACACGGGGGTCGGCGTCCACGGAACCAACGCCGGCGAGCTCCAGTTGATGGTTGATGGCGGGATGACGCCGATGCAGGTGATCGTCGCCACGACGAAGACCGCGGCGGAGTGTTCGCGGCTGGGGAACATCACCGGGACGATCGAGGCCGGGAAGCGGGCCGACATTCTCGCCGTCGGCGGCGACCCCCTGGCGGACGTTCGGCTGCTCGAAAAGAAGGAGAGCTTCCGCCTGATCATGAAGGACGGAGCCGCCTTCAAGGACACGCTCGCGGGCTGACTTCCCGCCGGGCCGCTTTGCCCGCCGCGCCAGCCGCCGCCTACACTCATCTGGTTACAACGCAATCTGAACGGCGGCAGCCGGGGGGCATCTTTGGACATTCGCATCCAGGCCGGGGACATCGCGCAGAGCACCGCGGACGTGCTCATCGTCAACCTCTTCCAGGGCGTGACCAGCCCCGGCGGCGGCACCGGGGCCGTGGACCGCGCCCTCGGTGGGGCGATCTCGCAGCTCATCGCCCAGGGTGACATCCGCGGCAAGTCCGGCGAGTTCACGCTCATCCACACTCTCGGGAAGATCGCGGCGCCGCGTGTCCTCGTGGCAGGGCTCGGCAAGTCCGAAGAGTTCGACGTCGACGCCGTCCGCAACCTCGCCGCCAACCTCGTTCGCCAGGTCCGCAAGCCCGGGATCAAGACGGTGGCGACGATCGCCCACGGCGCCGGAATCGGCGGCCTCGACCCCGCCGCCTGCGCGCAGGCCCTCGCCGAGGGCACCATCCTCGGGGCGTACCGGTTCACCCGCCGGAAGGGCAAAGGCACCACCGACGACGACAACGGCGCCATCGAGAGCGTGACCATCGTCGAGCACGACCCCGCGAAGGTCCCGGCCATGACGGCTGCGGCCAGTCGCGGCGCGCTCCTCGCCGAGGCGACGAACTTCGCCCGCGACCTCGCCAACGAGCCGTCGAACCACCTGACCCCGACCGGCATGGCGAACGCCGCCCGCGAACTCGCGGCAGCCGCGGGTCTCGAGTGCCATGTGCTCGAACAGGTGGACATGGAGCAGAAGGGCATGGGCTCGCTCCTCTCCGTGGCGAAGGGGAGTGCCCAGCCGCCGAAGCTCATCTCCATCAGCTACCGCGGCCGCGGCGGAGAAGGCTACGACCTCGCCCTCGTCGGCAAAGGCATCACCTTCGACACCGGCGGCATCAGCATCAAGCCCGCGGCGGGGATGGAGGCGATGAAAGCCGACATGACCGGCGCGGCCTCGGTCATCGCCGCAATGCGGGCGATCGCGGCTCTGAAGCCGGCCGTGAACGTCGTCGCCGTCGCCCCCTGCACGGAGAACATGCCGGGCGGGAACGCCTCCAAGCCGGGCGACGTGGTTACGGCGATGAACGGGAAGACCATCGAAATCCTGAACACCGACGCCGAAGGCCGCCTCGTGCTCGCCGACGCCGTCTGCTACGCGAGGGAACTGGGGGCGAAGAACATCGTCGACGTAGCGACGCTCACCGGCGCCGTGACCACCGCGCTGGGCGACGTCTGCTACGCGGTCCTGACGAACAACGACGCGCTCGCCACGAAAGTAGAGGCCGCCGCGAAGGCGTCGGGCGAAAAGACCTGGCGCCTCCCGATGTGGAAGGACTACGACGACCTCATCAAGAGCGATGTCGCCGACATCAAGAACACCGGCGCACGCGGGGCCGGGACGATCGTCGGGGCGAAGTTCATCGAGCGCTTCGCCGAGGACACCCCATGGGTGCACCTCGACATCGCCGGGGTGGACATGTCGGACCGCGAGCGCGGCTGGGTGACCAAGGGCGCGACCGGCTACAGTGTCCGCACCCTGATCAACCTCGCCGTCGCGATGGGCAGCTAGCCGAGAAGCGCTTCGACCCGGCCGGTGTGGTAGTGCATCGCCCGGCGCATCCCGGCCGTGATGACGGCGTGGGCGGGCGTGTTCCACTCGGCGTCCCATGCTTCGACGGCGGCCAGGCGCTCCCGCGCGGTTTCGAGCAGCCCCCTCGCGCGGCCGGTATCGCCGTCGAGGGCGGCATCCCAGGCCGCCGTGCGCGCGGCGAGGTGCCCGGCGATCGCGGCGACGAAGGTGGCCTGCGCGGCCTCGCGGAGGGGCCGCGCATGGGTGTCCCAGGTGGTGGAGGCGAGCCGGAGGGTTTCGTAGGCACAGGCGTCGAGTTCGGCCGCGGCTTCGAGCGCTTCCTGTGCCTTGCGGCGGAGGGTCTCCCGGGGCTGTGCCGAGAAGTCGAGGACGTCGTGGCGGGGGATCATCTCGAGGTCGTGGAGGTCGAGGAGCTTCCCGTACGCCGCCTCCGCGCGCCGGGAGATCGCGGCATAGTCGGCCGGGGCGCCGGGGAAGGCGAGGGCGCAATACTGTTCGAGGGCGGCGGTCGCGTCCTGCTCAGGGTCCCAGCCGCTGCGAGCGAACCACCACGCGTGCCAGGGCGCGCCAATCCAGGGCCGGTCGCCGACCATCAGGTCCTGGAGGTTCGACACCCCGGCATCGGCGTAGGCGCGGGCGTCGGCGCGAAGGACGTCGAGGTGTGTGGGGCCGATTCCCTTGAAGAGGATCGCGTCGCTGTAGTACTCGAACGCCTGGATGCGCCCGTCGCCCGCGCCGAATGCTTCCACCAGCCCCGTGAACGGCTTCCAGTACTCCTCGCGGTTCTTCGCGCAGGCCGGGTCCGCGATGCCGTGGGCGTAGCAGCGCTCGCGCGGCGCCCACAAGAGGAGCACGCCGTCGCCCGGGCGGACCCTGACCGGTGGGGCCACGGTGTCGTGGTAGGCAAGGTGGGCGACGCGGACGCCGCTTCCGGTGAGCGCCTCCGCCACCACGTTCGTGGCGATGAGGGCCTGGTCCGACGCCGTAAGGTCCGCACAGCCCGAGCATTCGCACCAGCCGCCGCCGCGGATGTCGTCGGCCCAGAAATGGTAGACGTCGGCGCCGGGGTAGGCAGCGACGAAGTCCCGCGCCCCGGCCCGCAGGCAGTCGAGCGCCCCGGCGGACGAGACGCAGAGGTTGTAGCGGGGATCGCGGCGGCCGCCCCGGAGCGGGAACCAATCCGGGTGGGCGTCGAAATGGCGCCGGGGGACGAGCGCGGGGAGATGGTGCCCCCCGAACTGGATGGTCATCCCCCGTTCGCGCGCCGCCGCGACGATCGCGGGACCGTCGGCGTGCCAGCGTTCGAACAGCCAGCCGCTGCCGTCCGCCGCGAGCTCCGCGGCCGTCGCCGGGCGCGATCCCGTCCGCCCGAGCCGGCTCGGTGGCGTGTCGTGGAAGAAGATGTCGTTCAGGCGGTTCCGGCTGGCCCATTCGATCCAGTCCCGCCAGTCGTCGTGGAGGGCGTCCTGTCCCAGGATGAGGGTGCGCGTGGGGAATTGGGGCTGCTCGCGGTATTCACCAGGGCGGAGGAGCCGGCCCTCGCGGTACGCCCGCCCGGAGGCACCGGGTTCGACCCAGCCGAAGCCGACTTGTTCGAGCAGCCAGGCGACTCCGTTCACCAGCCCCCTGGGGTTGTCGCCGCGCAGGAGGACCTGATCCGCGGAGACGGTCACGGTGTAGCCGTCGATGCTGCCATCCGCGGCTTCGAGCACGATCGCGCCCGGGCCTGGGGCACTGTCGATGGGGGAGCCCAGGTGGGCACGGAGCTCGGCCGCACAGTGCTCGAAGACAGGCCCGCTGCCGCGGCGTTCGATTCGCCAGTCCTGGAGATCCGCTGCCGTCAGTCCATCCATGCGGGGGATGCTAGCGCACCGCGGGCGAATGCGAGACGCGGCGGCCGGTCAGACTGAGGGGGAGTCCGGTCCGGCGGTGTCGATAGCGCCCATGGCAGCGCGGAGCTGGCGCACGAAGGCCTGCTGGGGGAGCGTCAGGACGCCAAACTTGAGCCGGAGCAGCACCTGCCCGTCGTCGGTCTCCGCGTGACTCACAACCTGGCAGGGGAGATGGGCGGCATAGCCACTCGCCCGGGCCTGCACCTCCAGGTCCTTGCCACCGGGCCGGGTGGCGACCATCACGGCCATGCCATCGCCAGCCACGTCGACAATGGTGGCCGGTTGGCGTGACCCGCCAAGGATGGAGCGGACCTCCGCTTCGATGCCGGGACCAGGGTGGCGCTCCGCCTTCACCTCGAACGGGCGCCATTCGGCTTCGAGCGCGAAGACGGCCATCCCCGACTGGGTGGAAACGAACCGGCCGGGCGCCATCAGGCGGTCGTCGTCCTCGCCCACGATAAGGACGACCTCCTCGCCGGGCGCCCATGCCGCGGCGGGCTCCGCTTGCACGGCGACCGCGGTCCGGCGGCTGGTCACGACGGTGCCACGGTGGACCGAAGGAGGGGAAACGCCGCGCCGCATCATTGCCACCGGCGAACCTTCGAGCTTCGCCTTGTCCATCTCTGCAAGTATCGGCCCGACCGCGAAACTCATGGAGTGGGGAGTTACCGGGGGCCGCCGCCGTTATACGATCGGTCCACATGGAGAAGGACACCGGGGTCCCGGAGACCCGCCTGCGCCTGCGGATGATGGAACCGGCCGACATCGCGGCGGCCGCCGCCGTGGAACGCGCCTGTTTCGACTCCGGCTGGCCGGCGACCGCCTTCGAACGCGAACTCCTTCACAACGGGGCGGCACGCTACATCGTCCTGGACGACCTGGGCGGCGCGGGCATCGTGGGGTTCGCCGGCGCCTGGCTCATGCTCGACGAGGCTCACGTGGTCACGGTCGCCGTGCTGCCCGGGGAGCGCCGCCACGGCTACGGGAGGCTCCTGGTCCAGGGGCTCCTCGACCTCGCGCGCGCCCTCGGGATGACCTCGGCGACGCTGGAGTGCAGGGTCTCGAACGCGGGAGCCCGCGCGCTCTACCGGGGTTTCGGTTTCCACGAAGTCGGCTTCCGCAAACGCTACTACTCGGACAACGGCGAGGACGCCACGATCATGACCACCGGGGCCTTCGACAGCGCGGCGTTCGAGGCTCGCGATGCGCGCTCGCGGGAAAACCTGGCGGCGCGGTTCCCGGGCGTGGTGCTTGCGGTCCCGGAAGCCGTCGAACCGGCCTGATCAGCGCGTCCCCGGCCTGGAGCCGCGCTGCCGGGCATAGAAACGCTTCACCTTCGACCGGTTCCCACAATCGCTCATGCTGCACCAGCGGCGGCTGTGGTTGCGGCTCGTATCGAGGAAGAGCCAATCGCACCGGTCTCCCGCGCAGCGGCGGACCAGTTCGAGATCTTCCGACGCGAGCAGCCTGGCGGCGGAGACAGCGATGGGCCAGAGGACGGAGCCGAGGTCTTCGCCCATGCCGGTCCAGCTCCAGGTGTAGCCGCCGTCCTGCTGGCCGAGGGCCACGTGCTCGAGCGCGACGTGGAGCACTCCATTGACGACGGCGAGGTCCGGGTCCGGGCAGCGGGTCCCTTCGATCTGCGCCTCGAAGACACGGTACAGCGCCTCCCGGAAGTCGATCGCCCGCCGGAACACGGCGCCGGCGGCCTCGGCGTCGCCGGAGGACAGGCCAGAAAGGAGCCTCGCCGCGCCCGCGTCCAGGCCGCCCTCGCTGACGGCCCACCCGACGAGTTCGTCGTAATGGGCAAGCGTCACCGGCTGGGCGGGGGCCTCGGTTTCAGGGACGCTGTGCATCGAGACCGTGTTCGTGAATTCGAGGCAGAGCCGCCGGCCGGTCGACTCCACCGCTGGTCCGGGCTCGTTTGGGAAGAGGGTCACGAGGGGCCTTCCTTGGACGTAACTACCTAACACCTCTTGACAGGTTAGCACATCTCGTGCTTAACTTGTATCACGCCTTTAGCAGGTTAGTTCCTCTTCCTCCCGGAGGCAAGTGATGCTCCAGAATCCCCGCCAGGCCTACGAAGAAGCGCTGCGCCGTCACGAGGCGCGGCTGGCGGAAGCGGCCGCGCGCGCCAGCCTGCGCGCGGTGCGACAGCCACAGTCCCGGTGGCGGTGCGCGGCCGCGCTGTTCCTCCGGCGAGCGGCCGCGCGGCTGGACGGCCAGGGAATTTTCGTCGAGTCCGCCGCCCCGGCGACGAGTGGCTCCGAATACGCGAACTGAGCCGAGCCCTCACGGTTGACTCGCCACCGGGCGCCCCTTCAGACTCCTCGTTGCCCACCAACTTCCGAGGAGCTGCCGTGACCGAGCCCACGCTCGAACATCTGATTGATCTGCCCGCGCTCGAACGCTTCATCAACGACCACGTACCAGGGACGCCCGGACCGATCCAGGTCGAAAAGCACGTCGCCGGGTTTTCCAACGAAACCTTCTATGTCAGCCGCGGGGGCGACCGCTGGGTGATGCGCCGGCCCCCGGCAGGCCCACTCCTGCCGACCGCCCACGACGTCCTCCGGGAATACCGCTTCCTGGCGGGGCTCCACGGGCGGGCGCGCGTGCCCCGGCCGGTCGTCGCCTGCGAGGACGTGTCGCTCATCGGCGCCCCGTTCTACCTGATGGAGCGCGCCGAAGGGGTCGTCATCCGCACGGAGATCCCGGCGGCCTACGACACCCCGGAGGGCAGGCGGCGGATCGGCGAGGAGATGGTCGATGCGCTCGTCGAGCTCCACGCCGCGGACTGGCGCGCCGCCGGGATCAGCGGCCGCGACTCCGGCTACGTGCCCCGGCAAGTGGAACGCTGGAGCAAGCAGTGGGAACTGACGCGCCCCCGCACAAGGGAACTCCCCGGGCTCGACGCAATCACCGCATGGCTGAAGGAGCGCATCCCCGCGGAGGTGCCCCACACCGTTGTCCATGGCGACTACAAGCTCGACAACGTCATGTTCGCCCGGGACGAGCCGCGGCTGATCGCGATCTTCGACTGGGAGATGGCGACCATCGGCGACCCCCTGGCCGACCTGAGCTACCTTCTCCACAGCTGGGCGCCGGCGCCGATCCCCGCGGGCTACGAAGCCCGCGTCGCCACGATTGCCGGCCTCAGCCGCCAGCCCGGCTTCCTCTCCCCGGGCGAGATGGCAGCCCGCTACGAGCGTCTCATTGGCCGTTCGCTGCGCGACTTCCTCTTCTACCGCGTGCTCGCCGCCTACAAGCTGATCGTGATCCTTGAGGGGCTGTACATGCACTACATCGAGGGCGCGGCTTCCAACCCCGCCTCGGCCGACTTCGAATGGCGGGTGCCGATGATGGTCCTCCAGGCGGAACAGATGATCGCCACGGGAGGCAACGATGTTTAAGAAGCGATGGGCGCTCTCGGTCCCCTTCGACGGCTTCACCAACCTGGAGCACGTCGAGCTGGCCCAAGAACTCGAGGGGCTGGGCTACACGGACGCGTGGTCGTTCGAAGTCGACGGGATCGACGTGTTCTCGCCGCTTGCGGTGGTGGCGCTCTCAACGAAGATGCGCGTCGGCACGGCGATCGCGAACGTCTACACGCGCGGCCCGGCGACGCTCGCCCAGTCCGCGGCGGGCATCGCCGAGATCGCCCCGGGCCGGTTCGAGCTGGGGATCGGTTCCGGGTCGCAGCCGATCGTCGAGCAGTGGAACAACCTGAAGTTCGACCGGCCGGCCACGCGCGTGCGGGAGATGGTGCAGTTCCTCCGCCGGGCGCTCGCGGGCGAACGGGTGGTGTTCGACGGCAAGACGTTCAGCGTCGACGGCTTCCGGCTCTCACGCCCGGCGTCGTACGAGGTCCCCATCCACGTCGCGGCCCTCCGCGAGGGAATGCTCCGGGTGGCGGGCGAAGTGGGCGACGGCTGCATCGTGAACTGGCTTTCGGCCGAAGACGTGAAGAAGTCGGTCAAGGTCGTGCGCGATGCCGCCTCCGCGGCCGGGCGGGACCCGGCGAAAATCGAGATCACGGCCCGGCTGATGGTCAACATCGACCCGCCCGGCCCGGAGGCCGACATAGTCATGAGGCGCGGCATCAACGCCTACCTGAACGTGCCGGTCTACGCCGACTTCCACCGCTGGCTGGGGCGGGGAGAAGCGCTGCAACCGATGTGGGACGCCTGGGAGGCCGGGGACCGCCGGGGCGCTGTCGCGGCGATCCCCGCGAAGGTCGTCGACGACCTCATCGTCGGGGGCACCGCCGAGGAGCGCCGCCAGCACATCCTTCGCTACATGGACGCGGGGATCGACACGGCGTTCCTGTCGCTGTTCACGGCCGAGACCGACCCCCAGCGCAGGAAGGACCGGATCATGCAGGCGATGCGGGAGATGGCTCCTTCGGCCTACAAGTAGGCAAGACGAAGGCCCCGGGACGAGTGTCCCGGGGCCTTCGAAGGTGTCCTGTGAACCGCGTTAGCGGCCGCGGGCGAGGCTCAGGAGGCCGGCGTTCACGTTGGGAAGCCGGTCCACCGCCACCGAATCCAGGATCTGGAGGTAGTGGCGGAGCTGGTCTTCCCGGAGCTGCCGGACTTCCGCGACGCCGGCTTCGATCTTCTCGATGCCGCCGCCAAGGATGAGCGCCATCGCCGAGGCGTCGGCGCGGGTGTGGTGCAGTTCGTCGGAAAGCGCCGACTCGCTGCGGTTGAGGAAGTGGGCAAGGTACTCGCGTGCGTTCGGGTGGTGCTGCACGTAGTACTTGAGATGGCGGACGCCGAAGTCGAGGTGGCGACGCGAATCGTGGGCGACCCGGCCGAAGATGTCGCGGTCGACGGCATCAGGCGCGGCCTTCGCAAGCCGTTCGAGGGCGATGACCTCGTAGCTCTTGTAGACGACGTCGATGGCGACGAGCAACTCGGTCAGCTTGAGGGAACCGAACCAGGCGCGGTAAAGCGTGCCCAGTGCTTCGAGCCCCATGCCGCCGCCGTTGGCGAGAGCACGCTTGCGCATGACCTCGGTCTTGCGGCCGGCGTCGAAGATCTGGGTCGCGAGGAAGTCCTTGACGTCGTGGAAGCCGTAAGCGATGCGCTCTTCCCAGCTCGCCAGCAGCTTGGCTTCAACGAAACCGTTCTGGGCGAAGGTGGTGGAGAGCTGGCAGACAGCCTTCTCGATGTCATCCGGCAGGGCGACGAGTTCGGCCCACTTGATGTCGGTGGCGGGCGCCCAGCGCTCCCGGATCGCGTCCTCGTAGAGCCCGTCGACGCCGTCGGCCCAGACTTCGCTCTTGTCGTAGACGCTGTAGGAACCGGGGGCGTACGAACCCGGCGTCGGGTGCGAGCCCAGGGGGGTGTCGTTTTCGTAGGGCCAGTGGTCGGGCACATGGCCGTAGGTGCGGATGTTGATCTCGGGCATGCCGAGGCCGTTTGGCCCGGGACGGGCGCGGATGCCGAGCTCGGTCGTGGGGCGTGCCCAGGAAAGGCTCAGCTTCGCGATCGGGCTCTCCGGGTTCGCCTCCACGAGGGAGAGGAACCTGCCGGCGCGCTCTTCGGTCAGGTTGAGGGCGAGGAGGCTGCGGACCTGGTCGTCCTTCAGAGGCGACGCCTCCATGCGGCCGACCAGTTCTTCGGACCAGTTTGCCTCACGAGTGCGGATGCGAGTGCCTTCGGAAAGCTGCATCGACTAAGCCTCCAGGAAGACGCGCATGCTCTCGGCCATCCGCTCGCGGCGGTCGGCGAGGCCGATCACTTCGAGGCGGTGCATGTACTCGTTGATCTGCTTCTTGCGCATGAGCAGGAGCTTGCCGAAGCCTTCGTCGATCTTGTCGAGGCCGCCGCCGGCGAGGATGGCGAGCGCTTCGCCGGTGGCCGGGTTGGTCGTGAGCCCGGCGTTGGACTGCCCGAGGGCCCCTTCCTGGAGGTCCAGGTAGTGGTGCAGCTCTTCGGCGCGCTCGGGGACCACGTCCATGATGTACTTCAGGTGCGTGACGCCGAACGCGAGATGACGGGATTCGTCCTGGGCGGAGAGGCGGTAGATGCGCTTCTCGGCTTCGTTGTTCGCGATCAGTTCGCCCATCCGGAAGACGGTCTGGACGAAGCCTTCGCCGATGAGGTGGAGGCGGGCCGTCATCTCCGTGAAGTCGTCGGCGGTAAGCAGCTGGGAAGCGCCGAAGCCGGCGTCGACAAGGCCGCCGCCGTTCACGAGCGCGCGCTTGCGGAAGACGTCTTCATGGCGAGCTTCGTCCATCACCTGCGTGCCGAGGAAGAGCTGCACTTCGAACTGATCCGGGTGGACGGTGCCCATGTAGCGGCCCGGGAGGTCGCCGGCGATGAACTCGACCTGCGTGAGGAACGTGCAGAGGGTGCACATCGCCATCTCGATGTCGTCGGGCAGCGGCTGGATTTCGTGCCAGGGGATGTCGACGGCAGAGGCCCACTGGCGCTGCATGGCCTCTTCATAGAGAAGGCGCGCCGATTCGCTCCAGACGTCAGCCTTGCTGCGGTACTGGCGGGCGTGGCGAGGCGAACGCGGGTCCGGCTTGGCGCCGCGGAGACCCATGGTGGCGTTCCCTGCCTCGGTGGGCACGTTGCCGTAGCTGAGGACGTTGAGGTCTTCGAGCGTCAGACCCTTCTTGCCGGGGACCGCGCGGGCGCCCCAATCTTCGTCGAGGTTGAGCCACGAGAGGTCGAGACCCGGCCGGGTCGAGGGAGCGGTGGACATAGGTTGGGAGCCTCCGATGGGATGGTGGACCGAGCTGGAACGTCACGCGAGATCGTTTGCCGGATGCTAAGGGCACTTACCGGCGGGTAAAGGGGCCATTGGTCCCCTTCACAGGGTCCGATCGGCCGTTCTGGCCCACGAAACCCCGTTAGGCGCCATGATCTCCGTCATATCCGCCGGACAAGACCCTACGAGCCCTGTCACGTTCCCGCGATTATATGGCCCATCACCGTGCTATAGCATCCCTCTATCCCCCTAAATCACGGAAAAGTTTCGCCCGGAGCGAAATATCCTTCGGGACGATGCCCCGGAGAGCCCGCCGGGTGACCTCCTGGCACATTTCTTGGCACCATAGAACCACCATCCCGCGAGGAGCACCCATGACGCACCCCGGCCAGCAGTTCCCGAACATCCCGGGCAGCCCCAAGGAGCTCGAACCGGTGGAAAAAGCGATGCTCGCGATGTCCTATGGCGTCCACGTCATCGGCTCCACCAGCGCCGACGGCCGGCTCAACGCCATGATCGCCGACTGGGTGATGCAGGTGTCGTTCACCCCCCGGCTTGTCTGCGTCGCCATCGAAAACGACGCCCGTACCCTGAAGAACGTCCGCGCGACCGGGGCCTTCAGCGTGAACATGCTCCACGAAAAGGACGGCGACCAGATCGCGCGGGCAGTGGTCATGCCGTCCGATGGCGGCAAGATCCGCGGGCGGTCTGAAGAAGCAGCCTCGGAGACGCACGACAAGCTCCGCGGCCTTCGCTACAGCCTGAGCCCGGAAGGCTGCCCCCTGCTCCACGACGCGCTCGGCTGGTACACCTGCGTCGCCGAACAGTTTGTCCCCGCGGGCGACCACACGCTCGTCATCGGGCGCGTCACCGACGGCGACCGCATCCGCGACGGTGAGATGCTGATCGAACGCGACCTGGGCTGGGAATACGCCGGCTGAAGGTGCCGCTCAGTCGCGGGGGAGTCCGAGGCCGCGGGTGGCGATGATGTTCCGCTGGATCTCGCTGGAGCCGCTGTAGATGGTGGGGGAGACGTTCGAGAGGTGCCCCTTTTCGATGATCCCGTCCCAGAGGGCGTGGCGGGAGTCCGGCTCCAGGGTCCCCTGCGGGCCCAGCAACCCGAGGCCGAAGTTCGTGATCTGCTGGGCGAGCTCGGTTGCGAACACCTTGATGACCGAGGCCTCGTAGTTCGCAACCAGCCCCGACTCCTGCATCCATGCCGTCCGGTAGCTGAGCAGGCGGCCGGTTTCGTTCGCGGTCCAGAGGTCGGCGAGGCGGTGGCGGAGGACCGCCCGGTAGTCCCCGCCGGGCCTGTGCTCGCGGATGTAGCCGGCCAGCAGCTCGAGGGTGCGCTGGTTGGCGGCAATCGAGGCGACGTTCGACCGCTCGAAGTCGAGCAGGGTCATCGCGACGTACCAGCCGTTGTTCTCTTCGCCAACACGGTTCGCGACGGGGACACGGACATCTTCGAAGAAGACCTCGTTGAACTCGTGGTAGCCGGCCATGTTCACGATCGGCCGGACGCTGATGCCAGGCGACTTCATGTCGGCGAGGAGGAAAGAGATGCCCTTGTGCTTGGGTGCGTCGGGATTCGTGCGGACGAGGAGGAAGCACCAGTCGGCGTGGTGGGCGCCCGTGGTCCAGATCTTCTGGCCGTTGACGACGTAGTCGTCGCCGTCGCGGGTGGCGCGGGTCTGGAGGCTGGCGAGGTCGCTGCCGGAGCCGGGTTCGCTGTAGCCCTGGCACCAGACGACGTCGCCGCTGGTGATCCGCGGCAGGTGCTGGCGCTTCTGCGCTTCGCTGCCGTGGACGATGAGGGTGGGGCCGATCATGCCGACGTTGAAGACACGCCCGGCATCCGGGGCGCCCGCGTAGGCCAGCTCTTCGGAGAAGATCATCTGGTTGATGTGGCTCCAGCCGAGGCCGCCGTACTGGACGGGCCAGGCGGGCGCGACCCACTTCCGGGCGGCAAGCTTCCGGAGGAAGTCCATCTGCTCGGGCCAGTTCTCCTGGCTCGTGGGGCGGGCGGGGCCCGGGCCGGCCGGGATCGACTGTTTCAGGAAGGTCCGTACTTCGGTGCGAAGGGCTTCATGCTCGGCGGTGAACTTGAATTCCATGGCGGCCATCCTGTTGTGAGCGACTACGAGCAGTCTACCCCCGGGGCGGGGCGACTGTCCCTCCCCGAAGTGGACATCTGAAGTGACCAGTCACATAATCTGGTCATGAAGACCATCGCTGCCGCCAAGTTCAAGGAACAGTGCCTCAGGCTCCTCGACGAAGTCGACGCCGAAGGCATCGTGATCACGAAGCGGGGGAAGCCCGTTGCCCGGCTGGTGCCGGTCAGGGAGCGCGAGACCGACGCGGACCTCATCGGAATCCTCGCGGGCAAGATCGGCCCGCTCGATCCGAAAGACGACCTGCTCTCAACCGGGGCGTGGGTCTCCGATGAGTGGGGCGACCTCAATCGTGGTTAACCTCGACACTCACATCCTCATCGCGGCGCTCGAAGGACGTATCAACCGAGCCGAGGAGCGGGCACTGGACGACTTCTGGGCGATCTCCGCGATTGTGTTCTGGGAGATCGGATTCCTGGAACGCGAAGGGCGGATCGCGCCGATCCTGGACTCACCCGACTTCGGTCGTGTCGTCAATGCTATGACGGTCTTCCCAATCGACGTTGCGATAGCGCGGGCACTCCGCTCGCTCGATTTCCGAAGCGACCCGGCGGACGAAATCATCGCGGCGACCAGTCTCGTGCACGGGGTCGCGCTGCTCACCCGGGATGCGCGGATCCTGTCCTCGAAGGTCGTGCCCCTGGCCGTTTCCTGAGCGCTAGCGGTAGTTCCCGAAGTTCAGCTTGATCCCGTAGTCCTCGCCCTTGAGGGCCGTGATCACCTGCTGGAGCTCGTCGCGGCTGGGGCTGCTCACGCGGACGGCGTCGCCCTGCACCTGGGACTGGACCTTCTTGTACTTCTGGTCCTTGATGAACTTCACGATCTTCCGGGCCGTGTCGGAGTCGATCCCCTGCGTCATCGTCACTTCCTGGCGGACGGTGCCCCCAGCAGCCTTCTCGACGTTGCCCCGCTTCAGGTTCTCCAGGGGGACGTTCCGGGCGATGAAGCGCTGCGCCAGCACCTGCCAGATCGCCTCGAGCTTGTATTCGTCGGCGGTGTGGAGGTTGAGCGTGGCCTTGTCGCGGTTGTAGTCGATCTCGACGAGCACGTTCTTGAAGTCGAAGCGCGTGGAGATCTCCTTGCGGGCCTGGTTCACGGCGTTGTCGGCTTCCTGCAAGTCGACCCCGGTGGTGATATCGAAGGATTCGTCTTTCGCCATAGGCACAGGGTACAGCGCGCGTTGCCCCTCGTGGTAGACCGCTCCAGGTGCCCCCTCCCACGATCCCTGTATCGTTGCCTCCATGCGCCGGGACGTCCTTACCTTCGACATCGACGGGGGCGAATGGTTCTTCACGGTCGCCCTGGGGGTGGCCGCCGCCATAGCCGCCTGCGGGCTCTGGACGGCCTTTCGGCGGCAAGACGCCCGCGGGAGGGGGCCGGGCATCGCGCTGGCAGCGGGCGGCATCCTCCTTGCCGCCGGGGCCGCCGTAGCCACGGTCGACCGGCTCCCGTTCACCGTCCTCTCCCTGAAGCTGAAGCTGTACATTTCCTCCGCGTTCTCCGCGGCGACGTTCGACGCAGCCTTCCTCATCGGCCTGGCCGGCGGCCTCATCACCGTTGAGGGCCTGCGGCGGGCCTTGCGTGCCCGCCTCGGCATGGGCTGGGTCACGACGGCGCTCCAACTGTCGGCGGGCACCGCGCTCGCCGTGCTGCTGCTGGTTCTGAGCAGGGGGGCCGACGCAGAACGGCGGCATCCATCGGGCACCCGGACAGGCCAACAGGTGAGTGCGACGCGCATCGTGGACGGGCTGGAGATGCCCACGGGACTCGCTGTCGGCCCCGGGGGCGAGCTGGTCTACGTCGAGCTGCTCAAGGGCAAGCTCACGATCCTTGGCCCACTCCCGGCCGGGGGCGGGACGCGCTCAACGACAACGATCGACCTCGGGCTTGGCGACGGGGCACAGGCGTTCCACGTGGCCCTGCACCCCCGGTGGCCGGCCGAACCGTTCGTGTACGTCAGCGCCGAGCAAGAGGGCGGTGGCCGGATCACGATGCAGGTCCTCCGGGTGCGGACCGCCGGGGCCGGCGAAGTCCAACCGGTAGTCACCGGACTGCCCATCGGCCAGCGCGGCGAGAGCAACCACTACGGCTCTGCGGTCGGCTTCTGTGGCGACGCGTTCTTCATCACGACGGGCGACACCGACCCGATCCTCACAAATCCGGACGACGGGATCCGCAACCTGGCCCAGTCCCCCACCGGCGGCGAGGGGAAAGTCCTCCGCTACCGCCTGGACGGGTCGAACCTGGCGCCGGATGGAGTAGCCGGGGGCAACCCCCCGGTCTTCGCGATGGGGTTCCGCAACCCGTTCGCGATGACCTGCGACCTCGCCACGGGGCTGCCCCTCGTCGCGGAAAACGGGTTGAACAGCAACGACCAGGTGCGCCTGGTCAGTCCCGGGTCCAACCATGAATGGCCAATGTCGAATGCGAGGGACTTCCTTTCCAAGCCCGTCTTCGACACCGGCAGCATGACGATTGCCCCGACCGGGATCGCCACGCGGCCCGGGACGAACGGGAATGAGATCATCCTCTCAGGGTTCAAGAGCACCGGCGTTTACTTGTTGGTTCAGGGGGCCGACAGGCGGGCCGCCGGGAAGCCGCGGCTGCTCCACGAATTCCCGCGGGGGCCGCTGGCGGTCGCCGTCGACGAGCGCGGTTGTGTCTATGTCGCCGACGCTGCCGGCATCTCGACGCTCGACGAAGAGGGTTGCCGTTAGGAGCCCAAACGGGAGGCCGCGCACCGCGATTCGACCGTTGGGCCTGCGCCGTTCAATCTCTCGCCAGTGGCGCTGTTCGCATCCCTCCGTGGCCGGGGATTCGCCCTCCTCTGGGGCGGACAAAGCGTTTCGCGCCTCGGGGACTCGGTCTACCGGATCGCGCTCGCGTGGTGGGTCCTGGAGGAGACGGGTTCGCCCAGGACGATGGGGGCGGTCCTTGTCTTCGCCTTTGCGCCCATGCTGCTCTTTCTCCTCATCGGCGGTGTCGTCGTCGACCGCCTCCCCCGGATTGGCGTCATGCTCGCCTCCGACCTCATCCGGGGCGCGCTCGTCGCCGGGATCGCCGCCCTCGCGGTCAACGACTCTCTCGAGATCTGGCACATCTTCCTCGCGAGCGCTGTGTTCGGGCTGGTCGATGCGTTCTTCCAGCCGGCCTACGCCGCGGCCGTGCCCCAGCTGACGCCCGCCGACGCGCTCCCAAGCGCGAATTCGCTGACGACGGTGAGCCAGCAGGCGATCGGGATTGGCGGGCCAGCGCTGGGCGCCCTGCTTGTCGCCACGGGCGGGACTTCCACGGCATTCACCCTGGACGCCGCCACGTTCTTCATCTCCGCCGGCTTCCTGGTGTTCATCCCCGGCCGCAGCCACCGCGTGGCCGGGGGCGAACCGAGCGACGGTTGGCTCACTGACCTCGGGGCGGGGCTGCGGGCCGTGTCTTCGCGTCCCTTCCTCTGGGTCACCATCGCCGTGGCCGCCCTCGCGAACGTGACCATCAGTGGTCCCCACAACGTGGCGCTGCCGTTCCTGATCAACGACGTGCGGTCGGAAGGCGTCGGTGCGTTCGGGCTCATCCTCTCCTTCACGGGGGCGGGCGCCGTGGCTGCGGCAGTCGTCCTTGGCCGCTTCAAACACGTCCGGCGCCGGGGGTGGTTGACGAACGGAGCGCTGCTCCTCCAGGGGGCGCTCCTGACCGTGTACGCGACGGGGGCGCCGCTCCCGGTGCTCCTGACAGCCTCGGTGTTCGAAGGCGCCTGCCTGGCGACGTTTGGCCTGATCTGGGTGGGGGCGATGCAGGAACTTGTCCCCCAGCACCTGCTCGGGCGGGTGGCGAGCATCGACTCGCTCGGGTCGTACGCCCTGCTCCCCCTCGGCTACGCGGCCGCAGGCTGGGCCTCCGCCCGCTTCGGCCCGGCCGAAGTCCTCGCCGGGGGTGGGGTCGCGACGATGGCCATCGCCGCGGCCGGGTTCCTCCACCCGCAAGTCCGGGGCCTCGACTGAACTCGCCGCGTTACGGACCCCCGCCGGGGACGGTACACTCTTTCCAAACACGCGACAGCCGGGGAGCCAGGCCATGAGCAACGAACGTGAACGCGCCCGCGAACTGCGCCAGAAGTACGACGACGCCGTGCTTCAGGAGGGGAAGGAGCTCGCCGGACCCTTCATGACCGTCTCGGGCAAGGAGATCAACCGCCTCTACGACCCCACGGACGTGGCCGAAGTCGACTACGAACGCGACATCAACCTCCCCGGCGAGTACCCGTTCACGCGCGGCGTCCACCGCACCGGCTACCGCGGGAAGCCCTGGACCATCCGCATGTTCAGCGGTTTCGGCTCCGTGGAAGAGACAAACCAGCGCTACAAGGACCTGCTCGCGGCGGGCAACAACGGCCTTTCGATCGCCTTCGACATGCCCACCCTGATGGGTTACGACCACGACGAGCCCTGGGCCGAGGGCGAATTCGGGAGCTGCGGCGTCGCCGTCGACTCGCTTGCAGACATGGAGATCCTGCTTTCGGACCTCCCCCTCGACCGGATCACGACCTCGATGACCATCAACAGCCCCGCGCCCGTCGTCTGGGCACTCTTCATCGCGGCGGCGGAGAAACGCGGGATCTCGCGGGCGAAGCTGGCGGGCACCCTCCAGAACGACATCCTCAAGGAGTACATCGCCCAGAACGAGTACATCTACGACCCCGCGCGCTCCATGCGCCTGGTGACGGACACGATCGAGTTCGCCACCAACGAGATGCCGCTCTGGAACGCCGTCAGCGTCAGCGGCTATCACATCCGCGAGGCCGGTTCGACGGCCGCCCAGGAACTGGCCTTCACGCTCGCCGACGGCATCGAATACGTGAAGTGGGCGCTGGAACGGGGTTTGGACATCGACAGCTTCGCCCCGCGGATCAGCTTCTTCTTCAACAGCCACAACGACTTTTTCGAAGAGGTGGCGAAGTTCCGCGCGGCCCGCCGGATCTGGGCGCGGCAGATGCGCGAGCGGTTCGGCGCGAAGAACCCCCGCTCGTGGCTGATGCGCTTCCACACCCAGACGGCCGGCGTTTCGCTGACCGAGCAGCAGCCGGAGGTGAACCTCGTCCGGGTGGCGATCCAGGCGCTGGCGGCGGTGATGGGCGGCACCCAGTCGCTCCACACCGACGCGATGGACGAAGCGATCGCCCTCCCGAGCGACAAGGCCGCGCGCCTTGCGGTCCGCACCCAGCAGGTCATCCTCCACGAAAGCGGCGTCGTCAACACGGTCGACCCGCTGGGCGGCTCCTACTTCGTCGAGAAGCTCACCTCGGAGATGGAAGCCGACTGCCTTCGGTACTTCGACCAGATCGAGGCGCTCGGCGGGGTCATCCCCGCGATCGAAACCGGGTTCTTCCAGAAGGAGATTGCGGAAGCGTCGGCCCGTTACCAGCGCGAAGTCGACACCCGCGACCGGATCATCGTCGGCGTCAACGAATACCTCCAGGGCGAGCAGCCGGACATCCCGATCCTGAAATTCGACCCGGAGGGCGAAAAGCGCCACCTTGCCCGACTGCGCCGGGTGCGGGCCGAACGCGACCAGACCAGCTGGGCCGCGGCGATGCAGCGGTTGGAAGCGGCGAGCCGGGAGGCACGTACGAACACGATGCCGTTCATCATCGACGTGGTGAACGCGGGCGGGACCGTGGGCGAAGTCTGCAACCTCTGGCGGCGCGTCTACGGGGAGTACCGCGAGCAGGTGGTCGTGTAGGTTAGGGGGAGGGCAGCATGTACGACACGTCGCTGGCCGAACGGGTGCGACTCGCGATCGCGCCACTGTCTCCCTTCAGCGAAATGAAGATGTTCGGCGGGATTGCCTTCTTGGTCGGCGGGAACATGGCCTGTGGGATCGTCGGCGACGATCTGATGGTGCGCGTAGGTCCGGCGGCCTACGACGAGTGTCTCGCTCGCCCGCATGCCCGTCCGATGGAGTTCACGGGCCGCCCGATGAAGGGCATGGTCTATGTGGGCCCGGCGGGGATCTCGGGAGACCAACTCGTCGCCTGGATCCAGTTGGGGCTTTCGTACGCGGGGTCGCTCCCGCCGAAGCGCGCGCCCGCTCGGGGGGAAGGGAAGCAGCGTCCTACCGCGCGCCGAACGCCTCGAACGTGAGGATCGTGAACGTCTCCCGCACGTGGGGGATTGAGTGGATGTCCCGCTCGATCAGACGCCCCACCGAGTCGATGTCCGTGACGTACAGCTTCACGAGGAGGTCGTACTGGCCGGTGATGCTGTAGGCCTCGGAGAAGCTCTCGACGTCGGCGATGCGGTTGGCCACTTCGGTGCCGTGGCCCGGTTCGGTCTTGACCATCACAAAGACAGCACGCATGGCCGTAGTGTAGGGCAGTCTGTTGCTGCGCGGTGGCCGGGGACGGGAGTAGGATTGAGCTGCGCGCGCGGACACGCCGAAGGAGGCACTCCCCGATGTGACGTGATCCTTCCAGGGGACGTCGACTGCCGCACTCACCTCACAGTGAAGCGACGCATTGGAACGAAAAGGAGTGCCACCATGGCGAAGCAACCAAAGACGAAACCCGGCCAGGCGCCGAAAGGCGGAAGCGGCGGCGGCAAGCCCGTCGCCCCCCAGCCGCCTGGGAAGCAGATCAGGGTTCCTGTGAAGAAGTAGCGATCCCCTCGCCGGGCTGCGCTGCCCACGCCGCCCCGGCTCAATAGTCCCGGGGGTTGGAGTTGCCGGTCAGCGCCTCCCGCATGGCGGCGATCCGGTTCCGCTCGGCAATGAGGTCGAGGATCTTGATCGCTTCCGCCGCGGACGGGTTTTCCCCGGCTTCCCGCAGCAGCCGCGCGATCTCGCGGTCCAGGTCTGACAGCCGCGCCTCGATCTCACCCGGGCTGCCGGGCCGGGGCTCGGCGTTCGAGGGCGGCTGGTCGCCGCTGCCCGGCTGACCGCCCGGAGGCGGCTCGTCGCCGGGGCCCGCATCGTTGGGGTCGCCGTCGCCCGGCTGCTGATCACCGGGGCCGGGTTCTTGTTCGGGCTCAAGCAGGCGCAGCAGGACTTCGTAGTCGTGGCGGCTGGCTTCGTCGGCGGGATCGAGCAGCAGCGCTTGCTTGAACGAATCCAGCGCCGCCTTCGCGTCCCCGTCGGCGAACCGGTGATGGCCGATGCTCGCGTAGGCACGCGCCCGGACCTTCGGGTCGTTCGAGAGCAATGCCCGTCGCGCCGCCTGGGCCGCCTCGCCGAAGCGGCCGGCGCTGTGGAGGGCGGAGGCCAGGTTCAGGGCGATCGCCGGGTCGTCGGGCTGTTCTGCCTGCGCCTCGAAGAAGAGGCCGGCGGCGCCGTCAAAGTCCCCGGCGCGATAGGCTTCCCGGGCCTGGTCGTTCAGTTCCCACGCGCGCGTCGCGCAGGCCGGGAAGAGCAACAGCGCGGCGACCAGCACCAGGGCCGAACGCCGGGAGCGGAGCCGCGGTAGCCATTCCGCCACCGTCGCGAGGATGAGCAGCCCGAGGGCCGCCGCGGCGAACCACTGGTAGCGCTCGATCGGCAGCGCCGGCGACTCGCGCTGGATCCGGGCCCGCTCGATCGTCTCCAACCGTCCCTGCACCGCCCCGGGCACGGCAGCCAGGTTCGACCCGAGGTAACGGCCGCCGGAAGCCGCCGCCAGCGTCCGGAGGAAGGGCTCGTCCAGCCTCGTGATGATCGGCTTCCCGTTGGCGTCGAGCTTGTCGATGAACTTCCGGCTGGTGACGTCGTAGACGGGGACGGTCGAACCGTCGGCCGTGCCCACGCCAACCACCAGCAAGTCAACGCCGGCGGCGCGCACGGCCGAGGCGACGGCAGCCGGGTCGGGGCCGAGGTCGTTGCCGTCGGTGACGAGGATGAGCAGTTTGCCTCCAATCTGCGCCGGGTCGAAGGCGTCGATGGCGACGGCAAGCCCTGCGGACGCGCTCGAACCCGCCTGGACGATGACTGGCCCCGTTTCCAACGACGACACCACCTGCTGGGCGGCGCCGATGTCGTTGGTGAGCGGGAACCGGATCCTCGCCGAGCCGCCGAAGACGACGACGCCGACCCGGTCCCCGGCCAGGCGCGCGAAGGTGGCGTTGACCGCGGTCTTCGCGGCTTCCAGCCGGCTGGGGACGACGTCGCGTGCCTCCATGCTCCGGGACACGTCGAGCACCACGACGACGTCGGCGCCCTCGCGGGGGATAGAGGAGATCCGGGTGCCCCAGCGTGGCTGGGCCGCGGCCAGGACGGCCGCAACCGCCGCGAGCGCGAGGAGAACCGCGCCCGCGTAGGGCGGCGACGGGCTTCGTCCCCGGGAGAGCTCGCGCGAGCGTTGCAGCCCGCGCCGAACCGAGAACCACCAGCCTGCAAGCGCGACGGGCGCCAGGGGCAGGAGAAGAAGCAGCCACGCCCGTCCGAATTCGAGGTCGCTCATCCTGGCGCCCTCCGCAGCCAGGTCGCCCGCAACGCCAGTTCCGCGAAGACGAGCAGGGCGGCGCCGCCGGCAAACCACCAGCCGTATTCGCTGTACCGATCGAACATCTCGTTGCCGACTCGGCTGGTTTCGAGCTTGCCGATCTCCTCATACACGTCGGCCAACGCGTCGGGGCTGTTCGCCGAGAAGTACTGCCCGCCCGTCTGTTCCGAGATCGCCCGCATGCGTGCTTCGTCGAGGGCGCCCCGCCCGCCGGGGGCGTCACCGCCGGTCACGCCGATGGTGTAGACGCGGATCCGCAAGGCAGTCGCAACGTCTGCCGCCTGCTCCGGGCTGATCGACTGCGCGTTATGTTCGCCGTCGGTGAGGAGGATGACAACCCGGCTCGCCGCCGTTGAGTCGCGCAGCATGTTCAGCGCGGTCGCCAGGCCCACACCGATCCCGGTTCCGTCGGGCAGGATCCCGCTCTCGGTCTGGGCGACGATCCGGTCGAGCACCTCGTAGTCGAGCGTTGGCGGTGCGAGTGCGAGCGCATCCTGCTGGAAGACGACGAACCCGATCCGGTCGTTCTCGCGGCCCTTGATGAAGTCGCGGATCACCCTCTTCGTGACGGTGAGCCGGTCGCGGCCGTCAGGGAACTTGCTCGTGATCATGCTGCTGGAGACGTCGACGGAGAGGGCGATGTCGATGCCCTGGGCGGGCACCACGGCGTTCGCCTCTCCCGCGCGGGGCCGGGCCACGGCGACAGCCAGGAGCGCGACCGCCAGCAGCCGGAACAACGGCAGCAACCGGGCGGCCCGGAGACGCCAGGTCGGGCGAAGGGCAGCGATCCCGGTTGTCGAGGGCAGGACGTGGGCGACGGGGCGGCGCCACCAGGCGAGAACCGCCAGCGGCAGGACCGCCGCCCCGAGGGCGAGAAGCCAGGGGTCGGCGAAGTCCATCAGCCCACCCCCTCGACGATCTCGCGGGCCATGTTGATGTCGGCCTGGCGGCGTTCGGCGGCGGGACGATAGCCGGCGTAGACGACTGCGTCGCACTCCTGGAGCAGCCCGCCCACCAGCCGCGACTGCCAGCGG
Organism: Chloroflexota bacterium; assembly: GCA_016234445.1. Taxonomy (GTDB): domain Bacteria; phylum Chloroflexota; class Dehalococcoidia; order Tepidiformales; family Tepidiformaceae. The sequence goes on from JACRBT010000001.1 coordinate 360,495, forward strand.
TCGACCCCTTCCGCCTCCATCCGCCGTTGGAGCTCGGCGGTCGTCAGGGCGAAGGCGGGGAAGCCGTAGCGGCGAGCGAGCAGGTTTCGCACCACGGTCCCAAGTGCCCGGTAGGCGCGGACCGGGTCGGAGTCGATGAGGGAGGCGGCGCCGTCAATGTCCACAGGCGCCGGCGTGGCCTGGGGCTGGGCGGGGGGACTTCGCCGAAGCAGCGTTACCACCGCCCGCCCGGCGAGGAAGATGACCAGGGCCGCGAAGAGTGCGCCCGCGGCGACCCCGGCGACGATGCCGGGCCGCAGGAACGGCGACTCCGCCCCGCCAATCCCGGACGGCGGGGGCAGCGGCGAAAGCTCAAGCGGGGCGCCAGCGGGAAGCGTGTCGATGACCGTGAGCTTGACCGCGGGGAGCAGCCACGGCGTCACCTCGCTTCCGTTCACCACGCTCACGGCCGGCCGGAAGCTGCGTTCGCCGGGGACGAAGCCAGCCACGACGAGCTCGATCCGGTGCAACGAACGGTCACCCAGCGCCAGCGTCTCGAGGCGCTCGATCCGTGCGACTTCGACCCCGGCCCAGGCGGGGCTGCCAGGATCGACCTCCACCGTCGCGCCGGCCGGGGTCACGACCTCCACGACCAGCCGGAGCTGTTCGCCGATGCGTGCCTGGGGGCGGGAGACCGTCGCCGAGTCGCCGTCTTCGGCCGACACCACGCTCACCGCAAACATCGCGCCGAAAAGGGCCAGGACCACGGCCGCCGCCCTCACGAGGCCACCGCCAGCGCCCGGCGCTTGAAGAACTTCAGGAGCGCGGGGACGTAGTCTTTGCCGACCGCGACGGGGATCTCGTCGATCCCAAGCTCGCCGAAGAGACGCCGGCGATCGACGTCCGTTTCCTTCACGTGGCGGGCGTAGGCGTCGCGGACCGCCGCGCTGCCGGTGTCCACCTCAACGGGCGCGCCGGTTTCGGCGTCGGCGAGGGTGATGATCCCGGCGTTGGGGAGCTCCGAGTCGACAGGTTCGCGGATGCGGACCGCGATGATGTCGTGGCGGCGCGCGGCCGCGCGCAACTGTCGCTGGTAGCCGCCGGTCAGGAAGTCCGAGACGAGGAAGACGGTCGCCCTGCGCTTCTGGACGCCGGTCAGGTACTCCAGGGCCGCGCCGATGTCGGTCCCCCGGGAAGCCGGCCGCGCCCAGAGCACTTCGCGCACCACCCTGAGGACGTGAGTCGGGCCACCAGCGGGGCGGACGTAGCGCTCCGGCTGGCTGGCGAAGAGGAGAAGCCCGACTTTGTCCTTGTTGCGGATGGCGGCGAGGGCGAGGACGGCACAGAGTTCCGCCGCAAGGTCGGCCTTGGTCGCGGGGAGCGAGCCGGCCGCCTGTGACGCGCTCACGTCGACCACAAAGATGACCGTGAGGTCGCGGTCTTCCCGGTAGCGGCGCATGAAGGGCTGACCGGTGCGAGCCAGGGTCTTCCAGTCGATCGAACGGACGTCGTCGCCGGGGACGTAGGGCCGGAGCTCGTCGAACTCGAGCCCGCGGCCACGGAAGACGGCGTGGTACTCGCCGAGGAAGAGGTCGTTGACGAGCCGTCGCGCCTTGATCTCGATCGCGCGGACGCGTTCGAACATCTCCCGGGGGATCTGCCGCGACTCCTCGCTGGTCTCCTTCGCGGCCGCTCGTCTCCGCCAGAGCCTCATCTTCGGGCCATCCCGGCTATGGGATCTCGACGCTTTCGAGAACCCGGTCGATGAGGTCGTCGGTGGTCAGTTCCTCGGCCTCGGCTTCGTAGGTGGTCACAATCCGGTGGCGAAGGACGTCGTGCGCCAGGGCTTTGACGTCGTCCGGAGTCGCATAGGGGCGGCCGTGGAGGAAGGCGTGGGCACGGCAGGCCTGCGCGAGGGAGATGGTCGCCCGGGGGGAGGCCCCGAAGGCGATGAGCGACTGGAGCTCGGGCAGGCGGTAGGCGGCGGGGCGGCGGGTGGCGAACACGACCTGGACGATGTACTCCTTCAGGGCGTCGTCGATGGCGACTTCGTGGACAGCCTCGCGGGCGGCCATCACGTCGTCACGCGAGGCGACGGGGCGGGCCCGGTGCGCGGTCCCGTTCAGGCCCATCTCAAGGATCTGGCGCTCCTCCTGCCGCGACGGATAGTCAACCCGCACCTTCAGGAGGAACCGGTCGAGCTGGGCTTCGGGCAGGGGGTAAGTGCCTTCCTGTTCGATGGGGTTTTGGGTCGCCATGACGAGGAAGGGCTCGTCGAGCGGGAACGTCTGGCCGCCGATGCTGACCTGGCGCTCCTGCATCGCTTCGAGGAGGGCAGACTGGACCTTCGCGGGGGCACGGTTGATCTCGTCGGCGAGGACGATGTTGGCGAAGATTGGTCCCTTTCGCACCGTGAAGGCGCCGTCGCCGGGGCTGAACACCTCGGTGCCCACGAGGTCCGCCGGGAGGAGGTCGGGCGTGAACTGGATGCGCACGCCCTTGAGGTTGAGCGAGGCGGAGAGCGTGGAGACGGTGAGCGTCTTGGCCAGCCCCGGCACGCCTTCGACCAGCACGTGGCCGTTGCAGAGGAGGCCGATGAGCAAGCGGTCGATCAGCAGGTCCTGCCCGACGATGACGCGGTGGACTTCGGCGCGCACGCGGGCAAGGAGGTCCGCCGACCGGGCGGCCTGGGGGGTCAGGGCGGGGGCGCCGGCGGCCAATGGCAGCTCCGGGTGTCCCGGCCCTCAGGGCGGCCGGGGATTCGCACTATTGTAGGCACACTGGGGAAAGCTGGGATTAACCTTCTCGAAGCGCTCAGTCGGCGATCGGCGCGCCCGGGCGAGTGAGGTCGTAACTGGCTCGCGCGAAGGCCACGGCGATAACCTCGCGGGCGCCGTGATCCTTCAACAGCCGGGCGCATTCGTTCGCGGTCGCCCCGGTCGTGACGACGTCGTCGACGAGGCCCACGACCAGGCCTTCGAGCCGTTCGCCGGCGTAGCCAAAGGCCCCGGAGACGTTGGACCGGCGGTCGCGGTGGCCAAGACCAACCTGCTGGTGCGTCTTCCGCGCCCGGACGAGGCGCCCGGGGACCGCCGGCCATGGCAGCCCCCGGAGGATCTCCTCGGCCTGGTTGAACCCCCGGCGGCGCCGGCGCGACCGGTGGAGCGGCACCGCCACGGCGACGTCGAAGGGCCTCGGGCCGGCGCGGAGCCGCTCCATCTCGCCGGCCATGAGGGGCGCGACTGCGGTCGCATACTCGTACTTGAGGGCATGGACCACGCGCCGGGCGACACCCACCATCTCGAACGCGGCCACGCAGCCATCGAGCGCGTCCCACGGCTCGCAGCGGGGGCAATTCAGCGGCTCGGGCCAGGCCGCGGCGCAGTTCGGGCAGCGCCCGTGCCCCGTCGCGGGGACGAGTCCTTCGCGGCAGGTCGCACAGAGGAACCCGCCGAAGGCCGCGCAGCCCACGCAACGCGGCGGGTAGGCCAGGTCGAGGCCGGCGCCCAGGAGCCTCCGGACAAGGGGAACGGTCACGGGCGCTATTCGACTCCCCTTGGGCTTGGCCCGCAAGCGCCAGCGCCACGTGGGCTACAATCAGGGGGTGAGCGTCACCATCCTCTTCTTCGCCTCGATCGCCGACGCCCTGGGCCACCGCCGCCTCGAGCTGCCCTCGGCCCCCGGCGACACCGTGGAGTCCGTCTGTGACCGCCTGATGACCGCCCACCCGCAACTCGAACGATTCCGGCCGACGCTCCTCTTCGCGCTCGACGAGGAGTACGTCAAACCATCGGCGCCGGTGCCTGCCGGCGCCACGCTCGCCCTCATACCGCCTGTCTCCGGGGGATAACGCCTTGCTCATCCGGGTCACCGAAGCACCACTGGACATCGCCGAAGCAGTGGCCGCCGTCGAAACGAACGCCGCCGGAGCCGTCAACGTCTTCCTCGGGAACGTCCGTGACAACAACCTTGGCCGCCGCGTTGACCACCTCGTCTACGACGCCTACCCCTCGATGGCCGAGAAGGTCATGCGCGAGATCGCTGAGGAGGCGAAAGCGCGGTTCGGGCTCCTCGACTGCGCCGTGCTCCACCGGACAGGCCGCCTCGAACTGGGAGAGACGAGCCTCCTGATCGCCGTCAGCAGCGGGCACCGGGCGGAGTCGTTTGAAGGTGGCCACTGGCTGGTCAACCAGATCAAGAAGCGGGTCCCGGTCTGGAAGAAGGAAGTCTGGGAAGACGGCGAAGCCTGGATCGAGGGGCCGGAGTCGATGGGACTCCAGCAGGCGCCCGCTGGCATGCGCTGACGTGACAAACCACCCGCATTCCTTCAGCCGCTACTGCATGCATTGCGGGGAGCGGCTGACCTCCGCCGTCCCCGAGGGCGACACGAAACGCCGCCTGGTGTGTATCGACTGCGGATTCGTCCACTACCTGAACCCTCGGCCGGTGGCGGGCACCATCCCGGTCCGCGACGACGGCGCCTGCCTGCTGGTCCGGCGCGCGATCGAACCGCGGCGGGGGCTCTGGGTGTTCCCCGGCGGGTACATGGACGTCGGCGAAACCGCGGAGGAAGCGGCGATGCGAGAGACGCTGGAGGAAGCGAACCTTGAGGTGGCTGGCCTCGACCTGCTCGGTGTCTACACGCGCATCGAGCCCGGGGTCGTTGTCATCGTTTACGAAGCGGTGGCGGCGGGCGAAGCATCGGCCGGGCACGAGACGAGCGAAGTCGGCTGGTTCGCCCCGCACGAAATCCCCTGGGACGAGATCGCCTTCGACAGCACCGAACGGGCACTGCGCGACTGGGTGGCGCGCCGCCTCCGCGCTTAGCGCCCCCGCCGCGGTGGCGGGTTCCCCCGCTGCTGCTCCACCATCCGGCCGAGACGGTAGTGCGGCGAGAGGATGGCGATAACCGAGCCGGCGTGGGGGTCGGCGATCCGGGCGACGATGCGCGGATGTGCCCCCGAGAGCTGGTCCAACTGCTGGTCGGTCGTGACCACCGTCGGCAGCCCGGCGACGGTCCGGTAGTTCACGATCTGGTAGAGCTTTTCCTGCGCCCACGGCGACGAGGCCTGTGCCCCGAGGTCGTCGAGCACCAGCAGGGGGGCGTTGCGCACCTGTTCGAAGAGCTCGTCGTAGCCCACGTCTTTGCCGGGCGCGAAGGACGCACGGAGGTGGTCGAGGAGGTCGGGGACGACCGCGAAGAAGACTTCGCCGCCGTCGGCGAGCACGCGGTTGGCGATGGCGGCGGCCAGGTGTGTCTTGCCGCAGCCGTTCGCCCCCTGGAGGGTGAACCAGCCGTGGGGGTGGTCGGCGAAGGCTTGCGAGGCCCGGAAGGCCGCTTCGAGTGACTCCCGCTCCTCGGGCTTCAGGCCGGCGCCGCGGAGGTCGAAGTCGCGGAACTGCATCTCCGCCAGCCGCTCGCGAGTCATCCCGCCCACCTGCCGGTAGGCCGCCTGGCCGCTCCCTTCGAGCGTCACCACCGTGGAGACGCTGGCGTCCGCGAGGCGGGTCGCGAGTCGAGGGTCGAGCGCGGACGGCCTGACGGCGCAGGTGTAGACCGTCGGGAGCTGGGCGTTGTAGCGGTGGTTCACCACCTGGTGGAGCTTTTCGTTCGCCCACGGGGTCGGGGAGACGGCGTCGATGTCGTCGAGGATGAGGAGCGGGGCGTTCCGCACCTGTTCGAACATCGCGTCGTAGTCGAGTTCGTCGACCGCGGCCTCGTAGCTGCTGCGGAGGTGGTCCAGGAGATCGGAGACGACCATGAAGAGGGCGGGTTCGCCGCGGCCGATGCGGTCGTTGGCGATGGCGGCGGCGATGTGGGTCTTGCCGCTGCCGCTGGGCCCGCTGAGCACGAGCCAGCCTGCGGGCGCGGCGGCATAGTCGCGGGCGACGGCGGTCGCGCGTTCGCTCCAGGGGTTGTCGCCGTGCCGCCCCAGGGGCGAGAGGGTGTCGAAGGTGAACCGCGTCAGGGCGCCGAGGTTGCTGAGCCGCTCGAGCCGGGTGCGACGGACGTCCTCCGCCTCGTCGAGGACACATTCGCAGGGCTCCGCTTTGCCGAAACGGGGATGGTCGACCAGCCTCGGCAGGCGGACGAAGCCGGCCCCACGGCAGATCGGGCAGACGCCGGCCTCCGGCTCCTCAACGATAGCGGACGACGTGGCCGAGCGGTCCCCCGAGGTAGCGCCGCTTCCGATCTTCGAAAGAATCTCCTTCAGGTCCTTCATCGCCGCGGCCCTCCTCGGCCCACTTCTGGAGAATGCGCTCAACGTAGCGCCAGCTGCGCTTATTCAGTTCCGCCGCCTCGCGGAAGGCTTCTTCCACCCACTCCGCGGGGTAGGTTTCGGCCGCGTGCAGGAGGCGTTCGCCGACCATCGGCGTGATCGTGCCGATGTTCTCTTCGTACATGCGAAAGATACCCGGGCGCGCTTCCGGAGGGATGGCGACCGCGACCGTCTCCGGCTTGAGGCGAAGCTCGCCCGCCCGCGCCCGGCCGACGGCCCGCTGCGACCCGGGGTTGTTGACGAAGTAGACGGTCTCTTCGCCGCCCGGGCCAGAGAGCCGCAAGGCTAGGAGCGCCCCGAGGCTCGCGCACTGGGAGAGCCCTTCGCGCAGGCCCCGGCGGCCGCCGCCAATCGCCTCGAACGCAGGCGCCGCGCCCTGCTGCGCCCAGACCTGGTCCTCGCTCGCGAACCGGGTTTCGCCCTTCTGTTCCTGGACGATGCGGGCGACCCAGAGGAAGGCGAGGAGCGCCGCCGGGGAGCGCATCTCGGGGAGGACCGTGGCGAAGAAGACGTTGGGGATGGCCGTCGCCTTCGAGACGCCCGGGAACCCGGCGAAGCCCGTGTCAGTCATCGGGCGGCCCATCTGGCCTGAGGGTCCAGTCTTCGAACTTCGCGATGCGGTCGCGGAAGCGAAGCTCGACGTTGCCGATAGGGCCGTTGCGGTGCTTGGCGACAATCACCTGGGCGACACCCCTGGGGTAGGCAGCGGCGGGCATGTCTTCGTGCGAAGCCATCCATTGTTCCAGCGAGACGTAGAGCTCTTCACGGCTGAGGAACATGACGACGTCGGCGTCCTGCTCGATCGAGCCCGAGTCCCGGAGGTCGGAGAGCATCGGCGTCCGCGGGTGGCGGTTTTCGATTGCGCGGGAGAGCTGGGCGAGGGCGATGATGGGGACGTCGAGTTCGCGGGCGAGGCTCTTCAACGTCCGCGAGATGTAGCTGATCTCCTGGACCCGGTTCTCGCGTCCCGGGATGCCCTCGCCGTGCATGAGCTGGAGGTAGTCGATCACGATCAGGTCGAGGCCGTCCTGGCGCATAGCGAGGCGGCGGGCCTTGGCCCGGAGTTCGGCCACGGTCAGGACCGGCGTGTCGTCGAACCAGATGTTGGCTTCGGAGAGCTCGCCGGTCGCGCGGATGATCCGGCGCTCCTCCAGTTCCGTCTGGGTACCGAGCCGGAGCCGCGTCGCCTCAACGTTCGCTTCGGCCGACAGGAGGCGCACGGCCAGCTGCTCCCCGCTCATTTCGAGCGAGAAGAAGGCGACGTTGGCGCGCTGGCTCACGGCCGCGTTCCGGGCGATGCCGAGGGCGAAGCTGGACTTCCCGACGCTGGGGCGGGCGCCAATGATCACGAGGTCCGAGCGCTTCAGGCCGCCGAGGAGGGCGTCGAGGTCGGTGAAGCCGGTCTGGATGGCGGAGAGCTGCTTGCGCTCGAAGGTCTCGGCGTCCTCTTCCAGGTAGGCCGAAAGCAGCTGGCTGATGTGGACGAAGTCGCGGAAGTTCTCGCCCCCGCGGAGACGCTGGAGCAGGTCTTCGGCGCGGGTGAAGACGTGCTCGATCTCGGGCGGGGCCTCGTAGGCCATCTGGAGGATGCCTGTGGCGGCGTGGATGAGACCGCGGTAGGTGGCGTCGCGCTTGACCAGGCGAGCGTAGAACTCGACCCCGAGGCTTGTCGGCAGCGCCCGGATGACTTCGGCGAGGTAGGTCTGCCCGCCCGTCTGTTCGAGGCGGTCGAGGCGGGCGAGCTCGTGGGCGACGGTGATCTGGTTGACGGCTTCGTCGCGGTTCCAGAGGGCGAGGCAGGCTTCGTAGACCCAGCCGTTCTTCTCGCGGAAGAAGTCCTGCGCCTTGAGGATGGGCAGGACCTTGTGGAGCGCTTCGACGTCGACGAGGAGCGCGGCGATAACCGCCTCTTCGGCTTCGATGTCATGCGGGGGGAGGCGTTCGAGAGCAGCAGGAAATGCCATGGGCGGAGGGGGGACCGGCAGAGAGAATCGCGCCTGAGCGCGGCTGAACTGGTCCCACGCACCTCCTTCCCGGCGTTATTCGGCCTGGGGTTCTTCTTCCTCGGTCTCGGCGGCTTCGGGGTGGCCAGCTTTCGCTGCTGCCTGGGCGGCCGCGTAGGCGGCGGCCTCCTCGGCCTTGCGGGCGAGGGCAGCCTGCGCCTCGGCTTCGGCAATGAGCTTCGCCACGATCGGCTTCGACTCTTCGTCCGGGACCACGTCCACGTTCACGTCCACCGAAACGTTGCGGGTGAACTTGATCGTCACCGGGCGGTTGCCCAGTTCGCGGATGGGTTCGGGGAGGAGGACGATGTGGGGGTCCACCTCGATGCCACTGGCGGAGTGGAGCTTCTCGGCGATGTCGCGGTTGGTGACCGAGCCGAAGAGACGGCCGCTTTCGCCGACGCGGGCTTCGATGGTGATCGTGTAGCCGACGAGGCGGTCGGTGGTCTTGCGAGCCTCGGTGTCGAGCTTCTCCTGGCGGCGGACTTCCTTCTGGGCCAGCGCCTGGGCGTGCTGGAGGTTGTCGCGGGTGGGAGCGCCGGCGAGGTTGCGGGGCAGGAGGAAGTTGCGGGCGAACCCGTTCTTCACTTCCTTGACGTCGCCGACCTGCGCGGTACCTTCAACGTCTTCGAAAAAGACGACTTTCATGGGAGAACCTCGATGCCATTTGGGGTGATTGCCGCACTGATTCGCACAGCCGGCCGGTGACGCCCCGGCAGTCCCGAGCGCAACCGTAGACCACTCATGGTAGCGGCTCAACGCGTTATCGTCGCGCTGGCCGAACCCGGGCGGTTTCTTCACCCCGAACCGCGGTTATGACTGTAGAACGCCTGTTCGCATTCTGTCAAGACCGTCACGGGCGCCTTAGCGCCGCAGGTTCGCGTTGAACTCCGCCCTGGCCGCCTCCATCCGCTCGGGCTGCAGGTAGAGGTCGAGCGCCGTCATCGCCAGCGCCTTGGAAGCGCGGATGGTGGCGGCGTGGGCCTCCGGGGTCGCAGCCGCGTCGGTGAAGCCAGCCGTGTGGTTCCCGGCCATGGTGGGGATCCCGAACATGGGATGGATACTCGGCACGACGTAGCTGACGTTCCCCATGTCTGTGCTGGCGGCGACGCTGGAGAGCGCCTGTTCGCGCGAGGCCGAAACCGCGCCGAGGCCGGCGAGGTGGCCGGCGTAGGCCCCCGCCATGTGGTCGTTGTTCACCAGGTCGGTGTAGGGCCGGTTCGTCTCGCGGTATTCCAGGCGGCAGCCGGTGGCCAGCGCCGCGGCTTCGAAGCAGGCCTTCACCTTGACCTTCAGTTCCTCCAACTCCTCCGGGTTCTTCGCCCGGATGAAGTACTCGGCGGAGGTGTGGTCGGGGATGATGTTTGGCTTGAGCCCGCCGCGGGTGATGACCCCGTGAACGCGGTCGGTCGGGCGCATCTGCTGGCGCGCGAGGGAGACGCCGTTATAGGCCATGACCATCGCGTCGAGGGCGTTGATTCCCATCCAGGGGAACGCCGAGGCGTGGGCGTTGCGGCCGAAGTAGTCCACTTCCACCGACTGGATCGCGATGACGTTCGCCCAGGCGGCGTCGCCGGGGGTCGGGTGCAGCATCATCGCCGCGTCGACGTTTTCGAAGGCGCCGCGCTCGATCATGAAGACCTTGCCGCCGCCGCCCTCTTCGGCCGGGCTCCCGAGGACGACCACCGTGCCGCTGCCGTCGCCAAGCGCCGCCTTCAGGCCCAGCGCCGTCGCGACGCCCGAAATGGCGATGAGGTTGTGGCCGCAGGCGTGGCCAATCCCCGGCAGGGCGTCGTATTCGCACATCACCGCGATCGTCGGGGAGCCGCTGCCGGCGACGGCCTGGAAGGCGGTGGGCATCTCGTAGGCGCCGCGGGTGACGTCGAATCCCTTCGACTCCAGGTAGTCTGTGAGAAGGCCGTGGGCGTGGTGCTCCTGGAAGTTCAGCTCCGGGTGAGCGTGGATGTCCAGGCTGATGCGGCGGAGCTCTTCTGACGCCTCGTCGATGACCTGGGCGGCCACCGCCCGCAGCAATTCGACGCGGTTGAGTTCGCTGTTCGCGGTCACGGCATGTCTCCCATTCGGCGCGAGATCAGGGCTGGCGGCGGTGCGCGGCCCACGATCAGGAGCCTACCAGAAGAGACCGTTACTCTGGGTGCATGGCGTTCGCGGGTCCGGTACTCGTCATCTTCCACGGGGGCACGGGGACAGGCCCCGCGGAGTCGCTCGTCGCCCGGGCGCGGGCCGCCGCCGCCCGGTCCACGGCCGCGACGGCGCTGGCGGCCGGCTTCGAGGCGGTCATCCTCGCCACCGACGGGAGGCCCGCGTTCGCATCGCTCCCCAGTGGCGTGCTCCTCGACCTCGACGCACCGGGCGAGGCCTTCGACTACGACGCCCGGCTTCGAGGGATCGTCCAGCGCTATGGCCTGCTGAAGCCGGCGGTCATGGGGTCCGGGTCGGTCCCCCTCGCCGGGATCGACGACTTCCGCCTCATCGCCGAGCAGCTCGAAGCCCGCGACGGCCGCTTCGTCACCAACAACTTCTTCTCCGCCGACCTCACGGCATGGACGCCCGGGGATGCCCTCGGGCGGCTGGGCCGGATCGAGCGCGACAACGTCCTCCCACGGCGGCTCCGCGACGAAGCGGGGCTGGCGCCGGTGCTCCTCCCGAGGACGACCGCGACCCAGTTCGACCTCGACACGCCGGCCGACCTGGCCACGCTCGCGCTCACCCCCGGCCTCGCGCCCGAACTGGCGGAAGCCGTGGAACCGGCGAGGGCCGCGGCCGAACGCTTCCGCCCGCTCCTGCGGCTCCTCTGCGACCGCGAGGGCCAGCTCATCGTCGCGGGCCGCGTCGGGAGCCAGAGCTGGCAATACCTCGAACGCGAGACCGCCTGCCGCGTGCGGATGTTCAGCGAAGAGCGCGGCCTTGCCACCGCCCCCGCCGGTCATCGGCCGGCTTCGCTCCTCGGATTCCTCATCGAAGCGGTCGGGTTCGAACGCTTCTTCGAGCGCATGGCCCATCTCGGCGACGCCCTCGTCCTCGACACGCGCGTCATCGAAGCCCACCTGGGGATAACGCCTTCGCGCGAAGACCGCTTCCAGAGCGACCTCCTCGCCGCGGACGCGATCGCGGACCCGGTCCTCCGGGGGCTCACCGAGGCCGCGGCGGCCGCGCCGCTGCCCGTGTATCTCGGCGGCCATTCGCTCGTCGCCGGCGGGTTGATGGCCCTGAACGACATCGCCTGGCGCGAGAACGACATCCGCGAGGGGCGTGGATAGCGGGAGAACCTGTCAGGCGGTCCCGGAAGGCACCTCGCCGCGGCGGCCCGGGGAGAGCGCCATCGGCGCGCCGCGCTTCCGTTTCATGACATGGGTACGCACTTCCCAGCGCCCGTTGCTGAAGCGCAGGAACGGGGAGAGCGCCTCCCGTTCCGCCGGCGCCACCTTCCAGAGCTGCATCGCCAGGTCCGATTCGTGGTGCCAGCGCGTCTCGGTCACTTCGAAGCCCAGCGCGAGGTAGGCGTGGTGGGCACGCTCGGAGAAGGCGTTCGAGGTGAGGATGAAGTCGGACGCGGGGTATTCGGCTTCGAGCCAGCCCATCGCCGCGGCCATCATCCTCCGGCAAACGCCGCGGCCCTCGTGCTCAGGGGGGACGTGCACCCCCCAGAGGTAGAGCCCCGCCGTGTCCCGGAGGTTGACCGAGAGGCGCCCCACCGCGCGCGGGCCTTCGCAGGCGACGAAGTGACGGTGGGGGCCGGCCTCACGCGCCCAGGCGAGCTTCGTCCGGGCCCGCTGCGGGTCCTTCAGGTAGCCCAGGTCGAAAGCCGAGTAGGGGAAGCCCCGTTCGCCCCATGCGGCCATCTGCCGCACGAGGTCTTCGTCCCAGGGCCGCAGGACGAGCCCGTGGCCCTGGATCGGCGGGGGATAAGAGGCGTTCGCCATGCCGTGCACTGTAGACCAGGAGATGCCCCGGCGTGAATCGCGGGCTTCAATGGCCCACGAGGTCGCGCCCGGGGTCGAGGATGGCCTCCATGACGTCGTCGCGGACGGCGAACCCATGGCGTGCGTAGAGCGTGCGGCTGCGAGGAGTCGGCCAGAGCACGACCGAGTCGACGCCACGCTCCCGGCACCAGGCGAGCGCGGTTTCGACCAGGAGTTCGCCGGCGCCGCTCCCGCGAAGTTCCAGCTGGAGGTAGACGTTCGTGATGTAGGCGTGATGTTCGAGTTCGGGCACCGGGTTCGGCACCTTCTCGATCAGCTGCAGCCAGAGGTTCCCGGAGATCTCCCTGGCCGGGGCCTCGACCACCCAGCAACGCCAGGCGCTCCCGGCCGCGAGACGCGCGGCCATCCATTCTCCGCAGCGGGCCACGAAACCGGCTTCGTCCTCCGTCGCTTCGTTCAGGGCCGACCGGAACTCCCAGCGGAGGCGGGCAAGGGCGGCGGCATCGGCGGAGGTCGCCAGCCGGATCGCGAGGTGGCCGCCGGGTTCAGGCGCCGGCAATGGGGTGCCGCGCGAGGAAGTCGAGGACGGCGGGCGTCGCCTCGTCCGCGAACTCGATGAAGTAGCCATGCCGCCCGCCCTGGATGATGCGAAGTTCCGCGCCGGGGATCCGCCCGGCGAGCAATGCCGCGTTCGCCGTCGGGTTGATGGTGTCGTCGCTGCCGTGGATGACAAGCACCGGCGCAGTGATGTGCGGCAGCCCGTCCCAGGCGTCGTGACCCTCGCTGGCGAGGTAGTGCATCCGCTGGGCGTAGGCTGGGATCGGGTTCCGGGCGCGCTCCAGGGCCGCCTCGACGTACTCCGGGTGGGTGGCGACGAACGCCGGCGTGACCATCTGGTCCAGCAGGAAACGGGCGGCCTCCTCCGGGTCCGAGGGCCGATTCGCCATCCGCGCATCGACTTCGGCCGGGCGGCGGACGCCGTGGGCGTTGCCGGGAGTCGTGCAGCCGAGGACGAGGCCGCCGAGCCGGGAACCATGGTCGATCCCCAGCCGCTGGCAGATGCGCCCGCCCATGGAGATGCCGTAGGCGTGGGCTCGGCGGATGCCGAGGTGGTCCAGCAGCCCCACGGCGTCGGCCGCGAAGCCCTCAATGCTGTAGGCGGGCTCGCGCGGCTTGTCGCTCTGCCCGGTGCCGCGGTGGTCCCAGACGATCACCCGGTGGCTGGCCGCGAAGCCGTCGCGGATCATGTCCCAGCCGTGGTGGTCGCCGCCCTGGCCGTTAACCAGGAGGAGCGGCTCACCCTGCCCGAGGACCTCGTAGTAGATCTGGACGCCGTTGACGGTTGCGAAGCACATCGCAGCGGACGTTAGCGCGAGCGCGGGTCTTCCACAACTCCCAGCCCGGCCAGGAGCAGGTCGACCGCTTCGTGCATCGCCGCCGGAGGGTCCCCGCCGAGGCGAAACTGCTCCGCGATGATGAGCGAGGTGAACCCGTGGACAAGGGCCCAGAAGACCTGGGAGATGGCGAGCACCCGCCCAGGCGGGACGATTTCCCCGACCGTCCGCAGGAGCGGCGCGGAGGCGGCGGCGGCGACCTCACCGTCTGCCATCCGCTCCTCCGGGCATGGGCCCATGATCAGCGAATAGAGCGCCGGGTTCGCCGAGGCGAAGGCGAGGTAGGCGTCCGCAAGCGCATGGAGCGCCGCGCCCGGGGACCCGGCCGTGGTGGCGGCCACCTGCCCGGCTTCGAGCTCCCTCAGCCCGGCGGTAATGACGCCCCGGAGGAGGTCGTCGCGGCTTTCAACGTGGAAGTAGAGCGATGGGGCGCTGACCCCAAGGCGGCGGGCGACCTCGCGCATGGTGACGCCCTCGGCGCCGCGGGTCTCGAGGAGGTCCCGGGCGGCGGCGAGGACGGCGTCGAGCGAGATCCGGGGGTTGTGTGGCATACCTAACACTGTACGGCTTGACAGCATACCATGACAACCCTAACGATGTTAGGTATCACGTCGGCCGCCCTCCGGCCCCAGGAGCTCCCCCCTTGCCCCACTACACGAAACCCGACTTCATGACCCGCCGCGTCTTCAACCCCATGATGGCCCTCTTCACCGGCCGCCTGGGCATCAGCCTCCGGGGTTCGGCCATGCTCGCGGTCCGCGGCCGCAAGACCGGCGAGTGGCGGGTCACGCCCGTCAACCCGCTCGAACTGGAAGGCCAGCGCTACCTCGTCGCGCCCCGGGGCGACACCCACTGGGTGCGCAACCTTCGCGCCGCCGGCGGCGGGGAACTGCGCCGCGGCCGCGGGACGGAGGCTATCCGGGTGACCGAGGTGGCTGACGCGGAGAAGCCCGCGATCCTCCGGGGCTACCTGGCGAAGTGGCGCGCCGAGACCGGGAAGTTCTTCGGTCTCCCCAAGGACGCGCCGGACAGTGAGATCGCGCGGGTCGCGCCGGAGCACCCCGTCTTCCGCATCCTCCCCTGAAACAACCGTGGCCCGGCTGACAGCCGGGCCACGGGGTAAGGCCGCTGCCGGGACCGTTACGCGGCCGGCGGGGTGGGGCCTGCGGGGGGCAGCTGCGGAGGGGCCACAACACGGTTGCCAGCGAGCATCTGGGCCAGGAACGCCCCGAAGATGCCGCCGCCACCGTCCGCGCCACCGCTGACGACGATGTCGGGCGTGATCTTAAGCCCGGCCGTGGAGATCGCCTTCGCCACTTCGATGCCGAAGAGGTTCTGCTGGCCGACGGCCTGCTGCTGCTTCTCGTATGCCTCCGCGGTCGCTTCGCCGACGGCCCGGATCTTGGTGCCTTCGGCGTTGCCTTCGAGCTCGACGGCGCGGGCGCGGCCTTCCGCTTCGATGATCGTCTTCTGCTTGGTCTGCTCGGCCACCTGCACGCCGATCTGGGCGGTGACGAGGTTGATCTGCTGGTCCGCCTGGGCGCGCGTGTTTTCGGTGCCGATGCGCTCGCGCTCCGCCTTTTGCTGCTCGACGAACATTGCCTGCTGCTGGGCCGCGATCACCCGGCGCGTCTGGATGTCCATCAGCTCCTTGGGCAGGATGATCTGGGAGATCAGCACCCGGACGCACTCGACGTGGTACTTCTCAAGCTCCTCGCGGGCGCGGTCTTCTGCCTTTTCCTGCTCGATGGCGCGGTCCTGCATGAACGCCATCGCCTCGGTCGACGACGCCTGGTTGCGGAACGAGGAGTCGATCATCGGGTGAATGACGTGGTCGATAAGGTTCTGGACCGAACCGATCTTGGCGACCATCAGCGGCGCCTGGTCCGGCCGGACGCGCATGATCACTTTGACGCTTACCTTCATCTCGAAACCGTCGCGGCTGATGACGGAGAGAGGGTTGAAGAGCTGGACGCGCTGTTCGCCGGGCTGGCCGACGTCGCTGACGATGGTCTCCTCGGCCCAGTCCACCGTGAGGTTCGTGGTCGGGATGATGTAGGCGATGTAGGCCCAGCGGTTCAGGTAGTAGACGCCGGGGCCAGCGACCTCGGCCTGGATGCCGCGAAAGCCGGCGGGGACGACGTAGCGCTCCTGGGCGTGGGCAAGGCGCTCGTCTGTGGTTGGCCGTTCCGGCTCCTTGCCGACGTTCGAAACGAGCACGGCGACCTCGCCGCGCTGGACCACCTGCACCTGGTCGAGCTTGATGTCGAACATCAGCGGGTTGATGTAGTAGGTCCCGGGCTTGAGGAGGTCGTACTGAGGGCCGCGCTGGCCACCGCTGGCGAGGAAGGCGGACGCGTCCTGGAAGTCGTTGTGGCCCTGGACGTTCACGGCGACAAGTTCGCCGGAGGGCAGGGGTGCGCCGTCCTTGGCGGTGACGAGACCGACCTGGTTCGCCTGGACGATGGTGGCGCCCTGGACGTCGACGCTGAACATGTCCTTGTTCAGGCGGTAGCGCCCCGGGAGAAGGAGCTCGATCTGGGGGCCGCGCTGGCCGCCCGAGATGAGGAAGGCTTCCCCGTCCTGGAAGGACGTGTGCCCGTCCACGTGGCGCGCCAGGAGCCGTCCCGGCTCGATCGGCTGGCCATCGCGCGCGGTGACCACGCCAACGCCGCCGGAGGGCACGATCAGCGCCTTTTCGACCCGGATCCGGAAGAGGTAGGTGTTGATCCGGAACTGGCCTGGGGGAAGGATGTCGATCTGGGTGCCCTTCTGGCCCCCGTTCATGAGGAACTTCTCGCCGTCCTGGAAGGTGTCGTGACCGGTGACCCGGCGGGCGAAGATCCGGCCAGGGTCGAGCGCGCGGCCGTCGATCGACTCGATGATCCCGACTTCATCCTCGGCAACGATGACCATCGGTTGCTTGCGCACCTTGTAGAGGAACGGCGGCAGGACATGGAGCCCCGGGGGCAGGACCCGGGCCATGACGCCGACTTCGCCCTTCATAGCGACGACGCGGCCTTCGGGGAGCCCCCGGCCGAAGTAACGGCGTTCAAGGATGCCGACCTGTTGGCCGCCGATGTTGACCAGCATATCGCCGGCCATAACGAGGATGGCGAACACGAAAAGCGCGACGCCAGCGACGACGAGGACAGGAATCATGGGAAGGAGTTTGCTTTCTGCGGCAGTTCTGCCGCTGACTGGGCCCGGTGGGCGCCCTTGTCGAACGTGGCGCCCCTCAACCGATCCAGATGACTCTAGCAAATCCGTGATAGCTCGTAAATATGCTTCCGGCGGCGGTGACTATGGTTTCCGCGGCGCGGTGTGAAGCGGGCCACGATCGGCCGCCTGGCACAAAGAAAGGGGGCGGCACAATTGCCGCCCCCTTTCAGACTGCTGATGTTGCCGGCCGGCGGTTAGTGAAGCGCCGCCGCCACTTCCTTCAGACCGAGCGACTCAAGCTTCGCCTTCGAAGGAGCGCAGGTGGCGGTGTCCCAATCGCAGGCCGCGAGGAACTCCTTCTCGAGCGTCTCCGTGTCGAGCTTGATGCCCTGGAGCGGCCCGGCGTGGGTCGCCTCGGTGGTGGCGCCGGTCACGCGGGTCGGCACGTGGCGCTTGCGGGGGTTGCCCCCTTCGCGCACTTCGAAGGCCATGCGCATGTTCGCGATCCGTTCGCCCACCACGAGCATCTCGTCGACGTCCATGTCCCAGCCGGTGACGGCGTTGAACCAGCTCGGCATGTTGGCGGTGTTGGCCGCCATCATCACGAATTGGCACATGCCGCCGCTGTTGACCACGTGCATGTACTCGCTGGCGCCCTTGTGGTGCTCGCCGCGCCCGGTGTAGACGGTCTTGTCCGTCGGGGCGGGCGGGATCTTGCCGAGGCGCTTGTTGCCTTCGTACTGGGTGTGGCGGGCCGGGGTCGGGTCCAGCTTGTAGGTGGTGTGGTACTCGGGCTGGAGCTTCGGGTCGTGCATCGGGAGCTCCTGACCGCCGATGTGCATCGCGAAGGCGTCCGCGCCGTGGCCGAGCCGTTCGGCTGCCTTAACGACCCCGTCGGCGAAGGTCTCGCCGATGCCGCGACGTTCGCCCATCATTTTCAGGAGTTCGATGACGGCCTCGTCGCCGCCCCAGTTCAGCTCCAGGCCGTCGGTGTCTTCCTTCGTGATGATCCCGGCCTGGTAGCACTCGATCGCCATCGAGATGGCGCCGCCGGCGGAGATCACGTCGAAGCCGTACTCGTTGCAGAGGTGGTTCGCATAGATCAGCGCGTCGGGGTTCGCGACCAGGTTCATCGTCCCGAAGGCGCCCATCGCCTCGTACTCGGGGCGGTGGGTGTGGTGCGGGTACGGGTACTTCTCGTTCTTGGATTCGACCGACTCGGCGCCGCAGGCCATCGGGCAGTGCCAGCAGCCGTAGGACCGCTCCATCAGCGGGTTGATGGTCGAGCCACCGTCGATCTTGGCGGCATTCGGGAAGTCGACGACGCCGACGCCGCCCCAGTTCTTGACCGGGGAGTCGCCGTTGAGGGCGCTCATGGCGGTGATGCCGGTGGTGCCGAAGGTGTGGAAGAAGTCGCGCAGGGGCTTCACGAACTCGTCGAGGTTCGTCCGCACCATCTTCGTGATTGCCGGGGTCTGCTGGATGATCTTGCGGTCGGCGAGGGCGACGACGGCCTTGAGGTTCTTCGAACCCATGACGGCGCCGACGCCCGAGCGGGCGGCCAGGCGGCCGTGGTCGTTGCAGACGCCGCTGATGAGCGACTGCGTCTCGCCGGCGGGGCCGATGTTGGCCACACTGGCGCGCTTGCCGTGGCGCTTCTTGAGGGCCGTTTCGTTTTCGATCGCGCCGGTGCCCCAGAGGTCAGCGGCATCGCGAAGCTCGGCCTTGTCGTTGTCGATGAGGAGGTACTTCGGCGTGGAAGCCTTGCCGAAGAACATGATCCCATCCCAGCCCGCGTGCTTGAGCGCAGCGCCGAAGTCGCCGCCGCAGTTGGCGTCGCCCCAGCCGCCGGTGAGCGGGCTCTTGCACACCACCTGCCAGCGCTGGCCAAAGAGCGGGGTGCCGGTGAGGAGCCCGGGGAACATCCCGAGCATGTTGTCGGGGCCCAACGCGTCCGCACCCTTCGGGACACGGTCCCAAAGCATGCGCGCGCCGATGCCGTAGCCGCCGAGGTACTGGCGGTACAGGGATTCGTCAGGCCGTTCCACGGTGATCTCGCCCGTCGTCATGTTGACGTTGAGCATCTTGCCGTTGAAACCCTTTTCTCCATCTGCCAAGGGGACACACTCCTGCTCCGCCGCGTTCCTCCGCGGCGGCTGTAAGGGTGGATGGTACGGGATTGGCGAAACCCTGCAATATGCCGGACCGGGCATACCGCTTGGAGCCCACCAGTCACCGCGGTTCGGGGCCCACCTGCACCAGCAGCTTCCCGGTATTGCCGCCTTCGAACAGCATCCGGAAGGCTTTCGGCGCGTTTTCGAGCCCCTGGACGACGGTCTCCGCCGACTTCAGTTTGCCTTCCGCAATCCATTGCGACATGGCGGTAATGGCCTCCCCGAAGCGCGACGCGTAGTCGCTCACGAGGAAGCCTTCCATCCGCGCCCGCATCACCACGAGCTGCATGTAGTTCGAGGGGCCCGGCATCGGCTCCACCGCGTTGTAGCCCGAGATCCCGCCGCAGATGACAAGCCGCGCGCGGAGGTTGATCTGGGCGAGGACGGTGTTCAGGATCTCGCCGCCAACGTTGTCGAAGTAGACGTCGATCCCCTTCGGGCAGGCTTCGTGGAGCGCGCGGGCGATGTTGGCGGTCTTGTAGTTGATCGCGGCGTCGAAGCCGAGTTCGCCGGTCAACCAGGCGCACTTCTCGTCGCTGCCCGCGAGACCGACGACCCGGCACCCCTGGATCTTCGCGATCTGCCCCGCGACGGAACCCGTGGCCCCGGCCGCGCCGGAGACGACGACGGTCTCGCCCGGCTTCGGCTGGCCGACGTCCAGGACGCCGAAGTAGGCGGTCAGGCCGGTCCCGCCGAGGACGCCCATGCTCGTCTTCAGGTCGGTCCCCGGCGCGAGCTTCCGCATCGGCATCATCCCGGAGCCGTCGGTCACCGCGTATTCCTGCCAGCCGGGGGTGCCGGTGACCAGGTCGCCGGCCGCATAGCCCGGGTGGTTGGAGGCGACGACTTCGCCGACGCCGCCCGCGCGCATCACCTCGCCGATCCCGACGGGGGGCACATACGAACGGCGGTCCGTCATCCAGCCGCGCATCGCAGGGTCGAGCGAGACGTAGACGACGCGGACGACGAACTGCCCCGGGCCGGGTTCAGGGACTGGCGCTTCGTTCCATTTGAACTCGTCGCCGGTGATCATGCCGCTCGGCCGGGCGGCGAGCAGCCATTGGTGGTTGGTGGTCATTGTCACGCTCCTCTGGGTTCAGGTGCGGCGTGAGGCCGCGACCATCGAGCATACCCGCATCGGGGGTGGGCCGTCGCCCGTCTGGGTGGTGGGCACAAAGAGAGGCCCCTCCGGGGAGGGGCCTCTCGTGATGGTCGTGGGCAGCAGCCGGGGCCGCTGGCTAACGCTTCGTGAACTGAGGCGCCTTGCGGGCACGCTTGAGGCCCGCCTTCTTCCGTTCCTTCTCGCGAGGGTCGCGGGTGAGGAGGTTCTCGCCCCGCTTCAGGGTGGGCTTCAGCGTCTCGTCGGAGGCGACGAGGGCACGGGCGATGCCCATCTGGATGGCGCCGGCCCAGCCGGTGATCCCGCCGCCTTCGCACTTGATCTGGGCGCTGTAGCGGGTTTCGCGGCCGAGGCGCCGGAGCGGCGAGGTGACTTCAGCGCGATGGGTGTCGCGGGAAAACACTTCTTCGATGGGCTTCCCGTTGATGACGATGGCGCCGTTGCCCGGGTAGAGGCGGACGCGCGCGACGGAGGTCTTCCGCCGTCCCGTCCCGTAGAAGTACTGCTGGTCGGCCATGGCCTATTCCTCCTGCTTTGCCGCGGCGCGGCGGCGGGCGGGCTTCTTCGCTTCGGTTGCTTCAGCGGCTGGCGCCTCGGCGGCTGCTTCGGGAGCGGTGGCTTCGGCCTTCTTGCGAGGGGCACGCGGCTTCGGGGCCTCGGCGGCGACGGCTTCGGGAGCGGCAGCTTCAGCCTTCTTCCGGGCGGCTGGCCGCTTCGGCGCTGCCGCGGCCTCGACCACGGGTTCGGCGGCCGGGGCTTCGGCGACGACCGGCTCCGGCGCGACCACCGGTTCGGCCTTTGCCTTTGCCGGCTTCGGCTTCGGGGTGGCGGCGACGGGCGCCGCCTCCTTCGCGGTGACCACCTCGACCGCGGTCAGCGGTCGAAGGCGCGCGGGGGGGCGCGTCGCAGCCGGCGCGGCGGCGAGGCGTGCCGCACGGGCGCGCTCCGAACCAACCACCTGGGACTGGTGGGGATGGTTCGAGCCCTTGTACACCTTCAGGTGGTTCATCATCGCTTCGGCGAGGGGGCCTTGCGGGAGCATGCCCCAGACGGCCTGTTCCAACACGCGCTCGGGGAACTTCTCGAGCTGGACCGCGTAAGAGCGCGTCTGGAGCCCGCCCGGGTAGCCGGAGTGCGTGTAGTACTTGTTCTGCTCGGCCTTACGCCCCGTCACCTTCACCTGCGACGCGTTGATGATGATGACGAAGTCACCGTCGTCGAGGTGGGGTTCGTAGGTGGGCTTGTGCTTGCCGCGCAGCAAGGTGGCAGCTTCGGTCGCGACGCGGCCAAGGGGCCGGCCGGCGGCGTCGATGACGTGCCAGTCCTTGTAGATTTGCGACGCCTTCATGCGGACAGTCGTGGTCATGGTGCGTATCCCTCGTCGTACCACACGCGCTGCAGGCAGAGACCGTGGGGCGGGGCCGTAGGCCCGATGCTTCCCGGCTCGGCCTGCAAGAGCAGGCGGACGAACTCCTCCTTCGCCAGGCCTCCACGCCCCAGCCGCACCATGGCCCCGGCAAGCCGCCGGACCATCTGCGGCAGAAACGCATCCGCCTCGATGTCGAACAGGAGAGCGCAGCCTTCGCGGCGCCATCCCGCACTGAAAACGGACCGGACCGAAGTCCTCCCGTCTTCCAGGGGGCCAGAGCAGGCCATAAAGTCCCGCCGGCCCACCAGCTCGCCCGCCGCTTCGTCCATCCGCGACAGGTCAAGGTCGCCCTCGACATGCCATGCGGTGCGGCGCGAAAGCGGCGCGCGCTCTTTTCCGTTGTAGACGGTGTAGCGGTACCAGCGCCGTCGCGCCTGGCGGCGGGGGTCGAAACCCTCGTCCACCTCGCGGACATCGCGCACCGCTACATCTTCCGGCAGGTGGGCGTTGAGCGCCCGGCCCACCGTCGTCGCCGCCAACCGCGTCTCCGCGGTGAAAGCAGCGACCTGGCCGATGGCGTGGACACCGCTGTCGGTGCGCCCCGCCATCGCAACGCGGGTTGGCTGCCCAAAGAGAGCAGCCGCCGCGGTTTCCAGTTCCTGCTGGACGGTCCGCGCATTTGCCTGCCGTTGAGAGCCGGCAAAGCTCGTCCCGTCGTAGCTCACGGTTGCCGCGAAACGAATCGCGGCTCCCTCGTCAGGCATCTCCCTCCGTCTGCTCCTCGGTCGCTTCTTCAGCGGCCTCTTCGGGGGTGATTTCGATTTCGGGCACTTCGGCCTCGTCTCCGACTTCGGCGACGGGCTCGTCGATGGCTTCTTCCGCGGCCACGGCCGGGGCTGCGGCAACCGCCGCCGGGGCCGAAGGGGCCGCCGTCACCCGGTGGGGGCGCGGCGTCGGGGGAGCGTCCACGTAGTCGACGAGTTCGATCGCGGCCATCTTCGCGCCGTCGCCCTTGCGGGGTTCGATGCCCGTGATCCGGAGGTAGCCGCCGGGGCGGTCCTTCATCCTCGGGCCGATCTCGTCGAAGGCCTTCTTCACCACGCGCTCGTCGTAGACCACCCGGAGGGCGAGCCGCCGGGAATGGAGGTCGCCGCGCCGGGCGAGGGTGATGATCTTCTCCGCCATGGGGCGGATTTCCTTCGCCTTCGCCTCGGTCGTGGTGATCCGCTCGTAACGGAGCAGGTCCGTCACGAGGTTGCGGTAGAGCGCGGTGCGGTGGGCGGTGTCGCGGCCAAGATGGCGGCCGGCTACGCGGTGTCGCATGGCTTAGTCCTCGTCGTCGGCGCCGAGCAGATCGTCGTCGCCAACTTCCTTCAATGCTTCTTTGAGCGCCTTGCCAAGGGCGCCGAGACTCTCTTCCTCGTCCTCTTCGTCGAGGATCACCTGGCTCGCGCGGGCCGGGGCCTGGCGCGGGCGGCGGGCCGTGGCAAGGCCCCCACGCGGCTCCATGATCGGCTGGAGGCCCTCCGCTTCCCCGTCGACGTAGCCCAGTTCGATGAGCTTATCGCGGAGTTCGTCGTAGGACTTGCGGCCGAAGTTCCGGAGCCCGAGCAGCTCGTCTTCGTTCTTTTCGAGCACCTGGCCGACCGTCATCAGGCCGCTGCGCTTGAGGCAGTTATAGGCCCGGACGGAGAGCTGGAGGTCCTCGATCGGCGTGTTGTAGCGGTCAGGAGCGAGGGCCATGCCAACGGGCGTGGCGTGACCGCCGCCACCACCGCCACCAAGGGCGATCGGGCGGCCCATGCTGCTGAACAGCGCGAACTGGTCCATCAGGATGTCGGCGCTCTGGCTCACCGCCTCGACCGCCGAGATCGTCCCGTCGGTCCAGACTTCGAGCACAAGGCGGTCGAAGTCCGTGGACTGGCCAACGCGGGTCTTTTCGACCTTGTAGTTGACCTTCCGAACCGGCGTGAAGATGGAGTCGACCGGGATCACCCCGATCGGCATGCCCTCGACGCTGCCCGCCGGCTGGTAGCCCTTGCCGAGGCTCGCGTTGAACTCGACGTTCAGGCGGGCGGTCGCGCTATCGAGCGTGGCGAGGTGGAGGTCCGGGTTCGCGATCTCGAAGTCCGCGGGGACCATGATGTCGCGGGCGCGGACTTCGCCGGGGCCCTGGGCGTCGAGCGAAAGCGTGCCGCTCCGGTTGCTGAGCGCGCGGAGGCGGATCTCCTTGACGTTGAGGAGGAAGTCAGTGGAATCCTCCTGCATGCCGGGGATGGTGGAGAACTCGTGCTGGACCTGTTCGATGCGCACGGACGTGATTGCCGCACCTTCGAGCGAGCTGAGGAGGACACGGCGCAGGGCGTTGCCCAGGGTAATGCCGTAGCCCGCCTCGAGCGGCTCAGCGATGAGGCGCGCGTAGGAGTCGGACTCGTCTTCGACCGTGAGCGCCGGGACGACATCGTCCGACGCCTGCCCGATCAACTCCATGGAATCCATCATGTTCGGTTATTGCCCTCTGTGCCTGGTTGGGACGCCGGCTAGCGCGAGTAGTACTCGATGATGACGTTTTCGTTGAACAGGTGCGTTTCGCCCTGGGCGACGGTCGGCATGCCGCTGACGCGCCCCTTCATGGCCGCCACGTCGAGCGTGAGCCACGACGGGACGTTCTTCGACTTGATGTTTTCCTGGACGATCTTGTAGTACTCGCTGCGGAGGCCGCGGGGGGTGAAGCCCACGGTCTCGCCCTCCTTGAGGTGGGCGGACGGCACATCGAGCTTGCGGCCGTCGACGGTGATGATCCCGTGGCGGACGATCTGGCGGGCCTGGCTCCGGGAATCGGCGAAGCCAAGGCGGTAGACGATGTTGTCGAGCCGCGTTTCCAGGAGCCGGACGAGGTTTTCGCCGGAGACGCCGGGGCGGCGGATCGCTTCCTTGTAGTAGCGGACGAACTGCTTTTCGAGCACCCCGTAGGCAACGCGGGCGCGCTGCTTTTCGCGGAGCTGGAGGCCGCGGTCGCTCACCTTGCGGCGGCGGGCCGGGCGAGGCCCCGGCGGGTTCGGGCGCCGTTCGAAGCTGCACTTGGGCGTGAAGCAACGCTCTCCCTTGAGGAAGAGCTTTTCGCCGTGGCGGCGGCAAAGCCGGCAGACTGGACCTGTGTAACGTGCCATAGGGCGATTGTGCTCCTACACCCGCCGCCGCTTGGGAGCGCGGCAGCCGTTGTGGGGGATGGGGGTAACGTCTCGAATGGCGGTCACCGTCATGCCGGCGGCCTGGAGCGAACGGATGGCGGCTTCGCGGCCGCTGCCCGCACCGCGGACATAGACTTCGACCATCTGCATGCCGTGGTCCATGGCCGCGCGGGCAGCTTTTTCCCCGGCCATTTGGGCGGCGAAGGGCGTGCTCTTCCGCGAACCCTTGAAGCCGGACCCCCCGGCGCTGGCCCACGAAATGACGTTCCCGTTCGGGTCCGTCAGGGTCACGAGCGTATTGTTGAAGGTGCTCTTGATGAACGCCTTGCCGCGCGGCACGGACTTTCGTTCGCGCCGTCGCTGGCGGCGGGCGGCAGCCGCCGCGGCTCCCTTCTTCGCATCAGCCATGGTTCAGCTACCCCTCTTTACTTCTTCCCGGCCCGGCGCTTGCCAGCCACGGTCTTGCGCGCGCCACGCTTCTGGCGCGCATTCGTGCGCGTGCGCTGGCCGTGGACCGGCAGGTTCCGCCGGTGCCGCTGGCCGCGGTAACAGTTGATCTCGATCAACCGGCCGATGTTCTGGCGGACTTCGCGACGGAGGTCGCCTTCCACCATGTAGTTCTTGTCGATGAAGTCGCGGACGCGGATGACTTCCTCGTCCGTGAGGTCACGGGCACGGCGGTCCGGGCTGATGTTCGTCCCGGCGAGGATCGCCTGGGACCGGGTCAACCCGATGCCGTAGATGTACGTGAGCGCGACTTCGATGCGCTTGTCGTTGGGGATGTCGACGCCGGAAATTCGTGCCATGGCTATCCCTGCCGCTGCTTATGCTTTGGGTTTTCGCAAATCACCATCACGCGACCGTGCCGGCGGATGACCTTGCACTTGTCGCAGCGTGGTTTGACGGAAGCTCGGACCTTCATGATTCTCCTGGATGGCTGGGGGGCCGGTTACTTGAAACGGTAGGTGATGCGGCCGCGCGTCAGGTCGTACGGGGAAAGTTCGACCAGCACCCGGTCCCCTGGAAGGATTTTGATGAAGTTCATCCGGATCTTGCCACTGACGTGGGCGAGCACTTCGTGCCCGTTGGCCAGCTCCACCTTGAACATTGCGTTCGGCAGCGGCTCAGTGACAACTCCTTCGACTTCGATCGCGTCCTTCTTCGCCATACACCCTTCTTCGAAGATTCCTCAGGCGAGGGTAAGCACTTCAGGCTCACACCCCTCCTTGATTGCGATGGTATGCTCGAAATGACAGCAAAGGCTACCGTCCTTCGTGCTTACAGTCCAGCGGTCGTCCATCTCCCCGACCTCCGGGCTGCCCACGGTGAACATGGGCTCCAGCGCCAGCACCAGCCCCGTCCTTAGCGGTTGCCCGCGAAAACGGATGCGATGGTTCGGCACGTGGGGCTCTTCGTGCATTTCCCGCCCGACTCCATGCCCGCCGTAGCCCCGGACAATGCCGAAGCCAGCGGCGAGGGCGACGTCTTCGATGGCGCCGCAGATGTCGTTAAGGTGCGTCCCGGTCCTGGCGGCGTGGATCCCGGCCCAGAGCGCCTCCTCCGTGACCTTGATCAACCGCTCCGCTTCCGGGCTTATCCGGCCAACGCCAACCGTGATGGCGGCGTCGCCCACGAAACCGTCCTTTGTCGCCCCGAGGTCGAAGCTGACGATGTCGCCTTCTTCCAGCTTACGATCTCGCGGAATCCCGTGCACGAGCTGTTCGTTCACGCTGATGCAGATGTTCGAAGGGTAGGGCGGGAACCGCTTCGGGTCCGGCGTGTAGTGAAGGAACGTCTCCTCCGCGCCCTGGCGGATGAACTCGTCGCGGACGAAGCGCTCGACCTCCAGGAGGTTGAGCCCCGGGCGCACCATCTCCCGGACCTGGGCGAGCGTTTCCCCGACCACACGGCCAGCGGCGCGCATCCGCCGGACTTCGTCTCCCGACTTCAGTTTCACCGCCATCAGCGGATCGCCTCCAGCAAGCTGGCGGTGACGGCGTCGAGCGAACGCTGCCCGTCGATTTCGCGGAGGGAACCGGCGGCGCGGTAGTGGTCGATCAGGGCGGCCGGGGGCTTCTGCTTCTCCAGCCGGGTGCGCACCACTTCCGGGCGATCATCCTCGCGCTGGTAGAGCTCGCCGCCACAGTGGTCGCACTTGCCCGCAACCTTCGGGGGGTCGTTGCGTTCGTGGTAGAGGCGCCCGCAATCGCGGCAGATCCAGCGGCCGCCGAGGCGGGCGATCAGTTCCTCGTCCGGCACAGAGATGAGGAGGGCACGGTCGATCCGGTTGCCACCGGCGGCGAGGGCGTCGTCGAGCGCCTGGGCCTGGACGACGTTCCGGGGAAAGCCGTCGAACATCACACCGGCGCTGGCGTCCGGGCGGCCGATCCGTTCGAGGAGCATCTTGATGGTGACTTCGTCCGGGACGAGCTCGCCGCGGTCCATGAACGTCTTCGCGAGCTTGCCAAGCTCGGTTTCGTTCTTGACGTTCTCGCGGAACATGTCGCCGGTCGAGATGTGCAGCAGCCGGGTGGCCTCGGCGATGCGTTGCGCCTGCGTGCCTTTGCCCGCTCCCGGTGGTCCAAGCAGTACGACGAACACTAGCGGATGAACCCCTCGTAGTTACGCATGAGCAGCTGGGCTTCCAACTGTTTCATCGTGTCGAGGACCACGGCGACCACGATCAGGAAGCCCGTGCTGGAGACCGTCAGCGCCTGCACATCGGTCAGCAGGCCGATGAAGAACGGGAGGATGGCGACGAAGCCGAGGAAGAAGGCGCCCGCCCAGGTGATCCGGGTCACCACCCTCATGAGGTAGGCCTCCGTCGGCGGGCCGGGGCGGATGCCGGGGATGAAGGCACCCTGCTTCTGGAGGGTCTTGGCCATCTGCTGCTGCTGGTACTGGACCATCGTGTAGAAGAACGTGAAGACGATGACCAGGAGGAAGAGGACGATCCAGTAGATCCCCGTCCCGCTTCCGCCGCGCCCGCCCTGGAACTGTTTCACCATGAAGTCGGCGGCCGACTCCACCCAGCCGCCGGCGTTGGTGAAGTAGGAAGCGAAGGTCGCAGGGAGCAGCATGATCGAGAACGCGAAGATCAGCGGGATCATGCCGGCCATGTTCACCCGCAGCGGGATATGGCTCTGCCCCTGCTGGCGGTACATGCGCCCTCCGCGGAAGGCCGAACGCGCGTACTGCACCGGGACCCGCCGCTGCGCTTCCTGGAAGAAGACGATCAGGTAAGTAAGGCCGATGGCGAACGCCGCAATCGCGATGATGCCGATGATCGACTGGGTCGTGAGGTTCGGGATGAGCGAAGGGAGGCGCGCGACGATCCCGCCGAAGATGATGATCGAGACGCCGTTTCCGATGCCGTGCTCGGTGATGAGTTCGCCCAGCCAGACGAGGAACATCGTCCCCGCGGCCAGCGTGAAAAGCGTCGCAAACGTGCCGATCGCATCGTTCTGGAAACCGAAGTCCGAGACAACGTTGCCGCCCTGCTGGTTGATGAACAGGATCTGGCCGTAGCCCTGGACGAAGGCCATCGGCACCGCCAGCCAGTGCGTGTACAGCTGGACGCGCCGCCGGCCCTGTTCGCCTTCTTCCTGGAGCGAGCGCAGGCTCGGCACCAGCGGTGTCAGGATCTGCATGATGATCGAGGCGGTGATGTAGGGGTAGACGCCGAGCGCGGCCACGCTCAGGTTCTGAAGGGCGCCACCGGAGAAGATGCTCAGGAAGTCGAGCAGCGAGTTCTGGTCGAAGGCGGACTTGAGCGCGTCCCGGTCCACGTTGGGGATGGGGACGTGGGCGACGAAGCGGAAGATGACCAGCATCGCCAGCGTGAAGAGCAGCTTCCGGCGGACGTCTTCCTGCCGGAAGGCGTCAACCATCGCCTGGAGGAGCCGGGGCCGTTGCGCCGCCTGGACCGCCATTTGTTAGCCTTCCTTCCCGTCTTCCGTATCGGGCTCGACGAGCATGGCCGTCCCCCCGAGTTCTTCGATCCGGGCCTTCGCCGCCGCGCTAAAGCCGTGCGCGGTAACGGTGAGCTTCCTCGTGAGTTCGCCGCGGGCCAGCACCTTCACCGGCTCGCGGAGGTGGCGGAGCAAGCCCGCTTCCTTCAGGGTCTCGGGCGTCACCACCGTCCCGTCGGCGAAGCGCTCAAGGGACGACAAGTTGATGGGCTGGTATTCCACCCGCCACTTGTTGTTGAAGCCGCGGAGCACGTGCATCTTCCGCACGATCGGCATCTGCCCGCCTTCGAAACCGGCGCGGACACCCTTGCCGCTGCGAGACTTCTGCCCCTTCAGGCCCTTGCCGGAATAGGTGCCGTGCCCGCTGGAGTTGCCGCGGCCCACGCGCTTCTTGGCGTGCGTCGCGCCCTGCGGGGGACGAAGCTGGCTTGGGTCCAGGCTCATTTCGAATCCCCTTCCCGCACGTCGATCAGGTGCTGGACCTTGCCGAGCATCCCCCGCAAGGCGGGCGAGTCTTCGTGCGATACCGTCTGGTTCAGCCGCCGCAGGCCAAGCTTGCGGATCGTGTCCTTCTGGTCGCGATTGTAGCCGATGGCGCTTTTGCGCCAGGTAATGTCAACAGTCGCCATCGCTAGCGTGCCCCCTGCGCGATCGCCAGCCGCCGGTCGCGGGCGCCCTCCGGGTCCCGGAGCGTCCCGAGCCCTTCGAGCGTCGCCCGGGCGACGTTGATCGGGTTCCGGCTGCCCAGCGACTTCGCGAGGATGTCCGTGATCCCGGCCGCTTCCATGATCGCCCGGACAGCGCCGCCGGCGATGACCCCGGTACCATGGCTGGCCGGCTTCATCATCACCCGCGCCGCGCCAAACTCGGCGATGAGCGGGTGGGCGATCGTGCCGTTCTTCATCGGGATGCGGACCATCGTCTTGCGGGCGAGGGTGGCGCCCTTGCGGATCGCCTCCGGCACTTCGTTGGCCTTGCCAAGGCCGATGCCGACACTGCCCTGGCCGTCGCCGACGACGATGAGCGCGCTGAAGCTGAACCGGCGACCGCCCTTGACCACTTTGGCGACGCGGTTGATGTAGATGACCTTTTCGGTCAGTTCTTCCTGGCCGTGTTCGAAGTGACTCACTTAGAACCCCAATCCGGCTTCGCGTGCGGCTTCGGCGAGTGCCTTCACGCGGCCATGGTACTGGTAGCCTCCGCGGTCGAAGACCACCAGGGAAACGCCGCGAGCTTTCGCCCGCTCCGCCACGGCCTTGCCGACGGCAGCCGCCCGTTCGGTCTTGTTCTTCCCGCTCAGTTCGGCCGCGAGGCCGGCGTCCACGTCGCTCGCCGCCGCGAGGGTGTGCCCCGCGATGTCGTCGATGACCTGGGCATAGATGTGCGAGGAACTGCGGAAGACGTTCAGCCGCGGCCGCACCTGCGTCCCCGCAACCTTGCGGCGGACCCGGGTATGGCGGCGCTGGCGCGCGAGGGTTGAAGTGGCTTTGCTCATTACTTGCCCACCTTCCCGGCCTTGCCAGCCTTGCGGCGAACGCGTTCGCCCTGGTAACGGATGCCCTTGCCCTTGTATGGCTCGGGTGGCCGAAGCTTGCGGATGTTGGCCGCGACCTGGCCCACCTGCTCGCGGTCGATGCCCTGGATGTGCACCCGGGGGCCTTCGATCGCGAAGGAAATGCCATCCGGCGGCGGCACGATGACGGGATGGGAGAAACCGAGCGCGAGCTGAAGGTTCGACCCCTGCAGCTGGGCGCGGTAGCCCACACCCTGGACTTCGAGCGTCTTGGTGAAGCCCGTGGTCACACCCGTCACCATGTTGTTGAGGAGCGTGCGGGAGAGCCCGTGGAGGGCCCGCTGCTTGCCTTCGTCGTTCGGGCGGGTGACCACGATGCGGTCGTCTTCGCGGGTGAACGTCATCGTCAGGGGGAACTGGCGCTGCAGCTGGCCCTTGGGGCCTTTCACAGTCACCAGGTTCCCATCGCCGAGGGTGACCTCGACGTTCGACGCGACGGGGACGGGTTGGCGGCCGATGCGAGACATGGCTTCCTCCCCTACCAGACGTAGCAGAGGACTTCGCCGCCAACTTCCTGGCGGCGGGCCTCCTGCCCCGTCATGATGCCCTTGGGCGTCGAAAGGATGGCGATGCCGAGGCCACCGTAGACACGGGGGATCTCGCGGCGCTGCACATAGACGCGCAGGCCGGGCTTGCTCACCCGCTGGAGACCCGTGAGCACCGGCTGCTTGCGGCCGCCGTAGCTCAGCTCCACCTTCAGGTTGGGCTGGGGCTTGCCTTCTTCTTCCACGACGGCGAAGTCGCGGATGAAGCCCTCGTCCTTGAGGACCTTGGCAATTGCCACCTTCATCTTCGAAGCCGGGATGAGCACCGCATCGTGCCGCGACGACGAAGCGTTGCGGATGCGGGTCAACATGTCGGCGACCGGGTCACTCATACTCATTATTCATTCCCCTCTGGCGTTTGCTTCCGCACTTACCAGCTGGACTTGGTCACGCCAGGGAGCATGCCCTTGTGCGCGAGTTCTCGCATGGTGATGCGGGACAGGCCGAACTTGCGGATGTACCCCTTCGGCCGCCCGGTAACGATGTCACGGTTGTGGAGGCGGGTCGGGCTGCTGTTGAGGGGGAGCTTCCGAAGTTCGCCGTACAGCTGTGCGACGGTGTCCGGGTCGCCCCAGGCCTTCTTCAGTTCCTTCTTCAGCTCAGCGCGACGCGCCGCGTACTTCTGGTTCAGCTCGCGGCGGCGCTGGTCCCGGTTGATGATGCCCTTCGAAGCCACCTGCGCCTCCTAGTTCTTCTTGAACGGCATGCCCATCAACTCGAGCAGGCGCCGTCCTTCTTCGTCGGTGCGGGCCGTGGTCACGATCGTGACCTGGAGACCACGCACCTTGTCGACCTTGTCGTAGTCGATCTCCGGGAAGATCAACTGTTCCCGAAGGCCGAGGCTGTAGTTGCCGCGGCCGTCGAAAGCGTTCGGGTTCAGGCCCTGGAAGTCGCGGATGCGGGGGAGCGCCGCGCTGATGAGCCTGTCGATGAATTCGTACATCCGCGGGCCCCGGAGGGTGGCCGAGACGCCGATGGGGTTGCCTTCGCGCAGGCGAAAGTTGGCGATCGACCGCTTGGCGCGGTTGATGATCGGCTTCTGCCCGGTGATGGCGGCGACGTCGTCCGCGGCCTTGTCGAGCGCGTTCGCGTCGGTCAGGGCCTCGCCCATGCCGATGTTGACGACGACCTTGGTCACCTTCGGCACCTGCATGACGTTGCCGTACTGGTACTGCTCGCGGAGGGCGGGCAGCACTTCAGCTTCGTATTTGTCCTTCATTCGCGGCGGCATTATTCGATGTCCTCTCCGCTGCGCTTGCCGACCCGGACCATCGTGCCGTCGTCGCGGCGCCGGAAGGTCACGCGCGTCGGCTGGTTGTTGTTCGGGTCGATGAGCATGACGTTGCTGATGTGGAGCGCCGCTTCGCGTTCGACGATCTCCGAAGCCTGTCCCTGGCGGCGGGCGCGCTGGTGCTTCTTCACCATGTTCACGCCTTCCACCACCACGCGGTCGAACTTGTTGACCACGCGGCGGACGGTGCCCCGCTTGCCCTTGTCCTTCCCGGCGATGACGACGACAGTGTCGCCGCGCTTGATCTTGGCAGGCACTACAGCACCTCCGGGGCGAGGGAAACGATCTTCATGAAGTTGCGGTCGCGAAGCTCACGGGCTACAGGCCCGAAGATGCGCGTGCCGCGGGGGTTCTCGCCGTCGCTCGCGAGGAGCACGGCCGCGTTCTCGTCGAAGCGGATGTAGGAGCCGTCGGGACGGCCGTATTCCTTGGTCACGCGGACGACGACGGCTTTGACGACGTCGCCCTTCTTCACGTTCGAATTCGGCTGGGCCACTTTCACGCTGGCGACGATGATGTCGCCCGGGCGGGCGTAGCGCCGGCGACTGCCGCCGAGGACGCGAATGCAGAGGATCGACCGCGCGCCTGAGTTGTCGGCCACTTTGAGCCGGGTTTCTTGCTGGATCACGCCTGGCCCTCCGCCTTCGGCGCCACCTGCGCCGTCTTCTCGATATCGCGCCCGATGGTCTCGGGAGCGATATCGGCAACGTCACCGCGAGTCAGGACTTCGATCACGCGCCAGCGCTTCTCCTTGGACATGGGGCGGCATTCGACGATCCGGACGAGGTCGCCGAGCTGGCAGGCGTTGGATTCGTCGTGCGCCTTGTAGCGCTGGGTGAGGGACATGACCTTGTGGTAGAGGCGGTGCTTCTTGCGACGTTCCACCGTTACGACGACGGTCTTGTCCATCTTGTTGGAGACCACCGTCCCCTGGATCACTCGCTGCTGGCCCATCGTTATTCCTCCATCGCCGCTGCCAGCTCGCGTTCCCGTTTCACCGTCCGCAGCTGGGCGATCTTGCGTCGCGCGTTGCGGAGTTCGCGGTAGTTCTCCAGCTGCCGGCTGGCATGCTGGAACCGCAGCGTGAAGAGGGCACGATAGGCCTCATTGATCTCGTGGTTCAGCCGCTGGTCGTCCAGGCGGCGAAGGTCTTCTGCTTTTGCCTTTGCCATCGCTACACCACCATCTCGTCGCGCTGGACGATCTTCGTCGGCAGCGGCAGCTTGTGAGCGGCGAGCCGGAGCGCCTCGCGGGCAACCGGCTCGGGCACGCCCGCAACCTCGAACATGATCCGGTTCGGCTTGACCACGGCAACCCAGCGGTCCGGGGCGCCCTTGCCCGAGCCCATGCGGGTCTCGGCGGGCTTCGCCGTCACCGGCTTGTCGGGGAAGAGGCGGATCCAGACCTTGCCGCCGCGCTTCATTTCGTGGGTGATGGCACGCCGGGCGCTTTCGATGTGGCGGGCGTCGATCCACGCCGCACCCTGCGCCTGGAGGCCGAATTCACCGAAGGCGACGAAGTTACCCGTCAGCGCTTCGCCGGAACGGCGGCCGCGATGCTGCTTGCGATGCTTAACCCTTCGGGGCTGGAGCATGGTTACTCGCCCCCTTCCCGGGCTTCGCGCTGCACGGCAGCCTGCTGTTCCATCGTGATCGCGGTGTGGCCAGGGGCCGCCGCCATCGCTGCTGCTTCTGGGGCCGGGGCTTCGACCGCCGCGCGGGCGGCCGGGGCATGCACCTCGGCCGGCTCTTCGGCGACGACGCGCTCCTGCCGCACTTCGCGAAGGATGTCGCCCTTGTAGATCCAGACCTTCACGCCGATGCGCCCGAAGGTCGTGTGCGCCTCGGCGATCCCGTAGTCGATGTTCGCCCGCAGCGTGTGCCGGGGGACGCGGCCGGAAGTCTCCGATTCGCGCCGCGACATTTCCGCCCCACCGAGGCGGCCAGCGACAGCGACGCGGACGCCGAGGGCGCCGCGCTGCATGGTCCGCTGGACCGACTGCTTAACCGCGCGGCGGAAGGCCACGCGGCGTTCCAGCTGGTCGGCCACAGAGCGGGCGACGAGGTAGGCGTCGAG
This sequence comes from Chloroflexota bacterium, assembly GCA_016234445.1. GTDB lineage: Bacteria > Chloroflexota > Dehalococcoidia > Tepidiformales > Tepidiformaceae. The sequence continues at coordinate 394,568 of JACRBT010000001.1, forward strand.
TTCCGGCGTGCGGATCTCCTGGATGTTGACGCGGACCCGGCCGCCGGTATGGCGCTCCAGCGAATTCCGGAGCTCCTCCACCTTCTGGCCGCCGCGGCCGATGACGATGCCCGGCTTGGCCGTGTGGATGGTGATCGTCACCAGGTTGGCGTTGCGGTCGATCTCGACGTGGCTGATGCTCGCGTCGGGAAGTTCCCGCAGCACATAGGCGCGGAGGTCGAGGTCCTGGTGGAGGCGCGTCGTGTAGTCACGCTCGGCGAACCACTTGGACTCCCAGTCGTAGATGATCCCCAGCCGGAAACCGTGGGGGTGTACCTTCTGTCCCAATGTCTTACGCCCCCCGTTCGTCGAGGATGATGGTGATGTGGGTCGACCGCTTCAGGATCGGGCTGACGCGTCCCCGGGAACGGGGGCGGAAGCGCTTCTGGGTGCGCCCTTCGTCGGCGTAAGCCCGCTTGATGACGAGGTCGTCCACGTCCATGTCGAAGTTGTTCTCGGCGTTGGAAGCGGCCGAGAGGACCACTTTCGAAACCGACCGCGCATGCGGCGACTGCACGTAGCGAAGGAGCGAAAGCGCCTGGTCCACGCTCAGGCCGGGCAGCCGGGCGAGGATGAGGCGGATCTTCCGCGAAGATGTGCCCAGGTCGCGGGCGGAGGCTCGTACTTCCATGGTTACCGCCTCACCTTGCTCTGCCGGTCGCTCTTGGAGATGTGCCCGCGGAAGGTCCGGGTCAGGGCGAACTCGCCGAGCTTGTGGCCGACCATGTTCTCGGTGATGAAAACCGGCACGTGGCGGCGGCCGTCATGCACGCCGATCGTGAAACCGATCATGTCGGGCAGGATGGTCGAAGCCCGCGACCAGGTCTTGATCAGCGGCTTCGGGCTGGCATTACGCAGCGAGAAGATCTTCTTCTCGAGCGAAGGGTGGACGAAGGGGCCCTTCTTGATAGAGCGTGACATCGCCTACTCCTACTTCGTTCGCCGGCGGGCGATGAACTGGTTGGTGCGCTTGTTGTTGCGGGTGCGATAGCCAAGCGCAGGCTTGCCCCAGGGAGTCTTCGGGCCCGGCATGCCCACCGGGGCACGGCCTTCGCCGCCGCCGTGGGGATGGTCGCGCGGGTTCATCACGGCGCCGCGGACCTGTGGCCGCCGCCCGCGATGGCGTGTCCGCCCCGCCTTCCCGAGCTTGATCAGCGAGTGTTCGATGTTGCCGACCTGGCCGACGGTCGCGACGCATTCGATCCGGACGCGGCGCATTTCCCCGCTGGGGAGACGGACGAGGGCGTATTCGCCTTCCTTGGCCATGAGCTGGGCCGACGTGCCGGCGCTGCGGACCATCTGCCCGCCCTTGCCGGGGGTCAGTTCGATGTTGTGCACCTGGGTGCCCGTGGGCATGCTCCCGAGGGGCAGCGTGTTGCCGACGCGCACCTCGGCCTGGGGGCCGCTGAGCAGGTTGGCGCCCACGGCCAGCCCGTTGGGGGCGAGGATGTAGCGCTTCTCCCCGTCGGCGTACTGGAGGAGGGCGATGCGGGCGGTGCGGTTCGGGTCGTATTCGATGGCAACAACGCGCGCCGGCACCCCGGCCTTCTCGCGCCGCCAGTCGATGATCCGGTAGAGGCGCTTGGCTCCGCCGCCACGGTGACGGACCGCGATCCGCCCCTGGTTGTTGCGGCCGGCGCTCTTCTTCCGGAGCGACTCGGTCAGAGACTTCTCCGGCTTGCTCTTGGTGATCTCCTGGAAGGTGTGGCCGCTGGCGTTGCGGCGCCCGGGAGAGGTCGGCTTGAATTGCTTCAACGGCATGGCTAGATCCCCTCGAAGAGTTCGATCTTGTCGCCCGCGACGAGGGTGACGACGGCCTTCTTCCAGTCAGGGCGGTTCGTGACCTTGCGGCCGAAGCGCCGCGGCTTGCCCTTCATCTTCATCGTGTTCACGTCCGAAACGCGCACGCTGAAGGCGAGCTCCACCGCTTCCTTGATCTGGTTCTTGTTGGCGCGGATGTCCACTTCGAAGACGTACTTGTCGAGCCCGGTGAGGACCGTCGTCTTCTCCGTGATGATTGGCCGCAGGAGGACGGCGTAGGGGTGCAGTTCCTTCGGCATTAGACGGCCTCCTCCTGGTGCCGGCCCCGGGCGAGTCGCAGGTTTGCGCCGCCCCAGAGCGACTCACACTTGCGGACCGCCTCTTCCGACATCACGAGCGCGTGGGCGTTGAGAATGTCGACCACGTTCAGGGTCTGGGCGGGCAGCGCCTTCACGTTTTCGATGTTCCGGGCCGCGCGCTGGAGTTCGGGTTCGTGGTCGCCGCTGACGATAAGGGCCGTACGGGCGACGCCGAGGGCCTGGAGCGTGGCAGCGACGGTCTTCGTCTTGACGTCCGCCGGGGCGAGCCCGTCGACGACCTTAAGGCTGCCGCCGGCCGCGTGGCTGCTTAGCGCCGAGCGGAGGGCGAGACGGCCCATCTGCCGGGGGAAGCCCTTCACGAAGCTGTGGGGCCGGGGGCCGTGGGCTACGCCACCACCAACGTGGTGGGATGCCCGGAGGCCGCCCTGGCGGGAACGGCCGAGGCCCTTCTGGCGGCGCGTCTTGACGGTCGAACCTTCGACTTCGCCGCGGCGGAGGGTGTGGGCGCCGCCAGCACGGCGGTTGCCCATCAGTGTCACGTAGGCCTGGTGGAGGACTGCCCGGTTGGGCTCGATCCCGAAGACGTCGTCGGCGACGTCAATCTCGCGGACGGCCTGGCCCGAGGTATCGAACACAGTCAGTTTCATTTCGACACCTTCTTTGCCTGGCGCACGCGCACCAGCCCACCCTGGGGGCCGGGGATGGACCCCGCGACGAAAAGGACGCCCTCTTCGTCGTTGCGGGAGATGACGACGAGGTTGCGGACGGTGGTCCGGACAGCGCCCATGTGGCCGGCCATGCGGGTGCCCTTGTAGACGCGGCCGGGAGTGGTGCCCGAACCGATGGAGCCGGGAGCCCGGTGCCGGTCGCTCTGACCGTGGGTCTTGGGGCCGCCCCGGAAGTTGTGCCGGCGGACGCCACCCTGGAACCCGCGGCCCTTCGAATCGGCGGTCACGTCAACCAGCTGGCCGGGTTCGAAGAGCTCCGCGCCGAGCCTGTCGCCGACGTTGTAGGCGGCGCCACGGGCGTCGAACTCCGCCAGGTGGCGAAGCTTGAGGTTGCCAGCGGCGCGAAGGTGACCAGCTTCCGGCCGGTTCAGCTTCTTCACTTCGTCGAAGCCGATCTGGACAGCGCTGTAGCCTTCCCGCTCAGGCGTGCGGATCTGGGTCACGTAACAGGGGCCAACCTGCACGGCCGTGGCGCCGCGCAACCGTCCCCGGTCGTCGAACACCTGCACCGTGCCCAGCTTTCGCCCCAGAAGTCCTTCGATACTCATGGCAGTTACAGCTTGATTTCAATGTCCACGCCGCTGGGCAATTGCAGCCGCATCAGCGTGTCAACGGTCTTGGAGGTGGGCTCCAGGATGTCAATAAGGCGGCGATGGGTCCGAATCTCGAACTGCTCGCGGGCGTCCTTATAGATGTGGGGGCTGCGAATGACGCAGTACTTGTCGATCGACGTCGGGAGCGGCACGGGGCCGGCCACCGCTGCGCCTGTCCGTTCAGCCGCCTCGACGATCTGCCGGGCCGACTGGTCGAGCAGGCGGTGGTCGTATGCCTTCAACTTGATGCGTATCTGTTGGCGTGCCATGTGCCGTCTCCTCGTCCCTGACCGTTCTAGGCGATGATCTTGACGACGACGCCGGCGCCGACGGTGCGCCCGCCTTCGCGGATAGCGAAGCGCAGGCCTTCTTCGATGGCGACGGGCTGGATGAGCTCGACCGTCATCAGGATGTTGTCCCCGGGCATCACCATCTCCACCCCTTCGGGCAGCTTGATGGCGCCGGTCACGTCCGTCGTCCGGACGTAGAACTGGGGCCGGTAGTTGTTGAAGAACGGGGTGTGACGCCCGCCTTCTTCCTTGCTCAAGACGTAGACCTGCGCTTCGAACTTCGTGTGCGGCTTCACCGAACCCGGCTTCGCCAGCACCTGCCCGCGCTGCACGTCGTCGCGCTCGATGCCACGGAGGAGGCAACCCACGTTGTCCCCCGCCTGCCCTTCATCCAGCAGCTTCTTGAACATCTCGACGCCGGTCACCGTCGTCTTGCGCGTCTCGACGATCCCGATGATCTCGATCTCTTCGCCCGTCTTGATGACCCCACGCTCGATCCGGCCCGTCACCACCGTCCCCCGGCCCTTGATCCCGAAGACGTCTTCCACGGGCATCAGGAAGGGCTTGTCCAACGGGCGTTCCGGCGTCGGGATGTAGTCGTCCACCGCGGCCATCAGCTCGGCGATGCACTTGTACTCGGGCGCGCCCGGGTCGGTCGAGGCCGACTCCAGGGCCTTGAGCGCGCTCCCCCGGACGATCGGGATGTCGTCCCCGGGGAACTCCTGGCTGGAAAGGAGCTCGCGCAGCTCCAGCTCGACCAGTTCGAGGAGCTCTTCGTCCTCCATCATGTCGACCTTGTTCAGGAAGACGACGAGGGCGGGCACTTCCACCTGGCGGGCGAGGAGGACGTGTTCGCGGGTCTGGGGCATCGGGCCGTCGGGGGCGGCGACGACGAGGATCGCCCCGTCCATCTGGGCCGCACCCGTGATCATGTTCTTGATGTAGTCGGCATGGCCCGGGCAGTCGACGTGGGCGTAGTGACGCTTCTCCGTCTCGTACTCGACGTGGGCGATGGCGATGGTGATGCCGCGGGCGCGCTCTTCGGGAGCGTTGTCGATCGAGTCGAAGGCGCGGAACTGGGAACCGCCCTTGAGCGCCAGGACCTTCGTGATCGCCGCCGTCAGCGTCGTCTTGCCGTGGTCAACGTGGCCAATCGTGCCCACGTTTACGTGCGGCTTCGTCCGTTCAAATTTCGCCTTCGCCATGGTGGTCCTCCGGGACTGGGTGTGCGGGGTGTTCGGGAAAGGGGGTCTGGGCCCTTCCCGGGGTCGGTGGCTGGAGCCCTCATCCAGATTCGAACTGGAGACCTCGTTCTTACCAAGAACGCGCTCTGCCGACTGAGCTATGAGGGCGGGTGGTGTGGTGGAGGGAGCAGGATTCGAACCTACGAAGCGCGTAGCGCGGCAGATTTACAGTCTGCTGCCATTAACCACTCGGCCATCCCTCCACGGGCGCCTCCCGCCGAAGCGGAGGACGTTCGTGCGTTGGAGCCCGAGAGGGGACTCGAACCCCTAACCTGCCGATTACAAATCGGCTGCGCTGCCAATTGCGCCACCCGGGCTCGGGTCGGAAGTGCCCTTGAAGGAGTCCAACACAAAAACGATCCGCGGCAGCGGATCAAGAAACAAGTATGGAACGTTGGTGGGTCTATGGCAAGGTTGGCGCAGGTTTCGACGGCGCACCAGGGCCGGGGCCGAAGGGTTCGCAAGCGGGGCCTCCGCTGCTCCATAATACAGCCTCACCCGGAGGAGGGTTTCCATGGCAGTGATCCTTGACCCGACCGACGAACGCGTGCCCGTGCGCCGCAGCCTGGCGGCCCGCCCGGAAGCCGTAACCGGCACCGTGGCGCTGCTCGACATCTCCAAGCCGCGCGGCAACGTCCTCATCGACCAGCTGGAGGGGCGGCTTCGCGAGCGGCTGCCCGGCGTGACCTTCAAGCGCTACGCCAAGCCCACGTTCACGAAACCGGCGCCGGAGGACCTTCGCCGCAAGATCGCAGAGGAGTGTGGCTTCGTCATCGAAGCCCTCGCCGACTGAGGGTCCTGCACAACGTGCAGTGTGCACGACACGACGTGGTTCGAAATCCAGGGCAAGCCGGCGGTCTTCATCGCCTCCAGCACGTTTGTTGACGCCGCTGAGGTGCAGTCGAAGGCGCTCGGGCTGCCCGAAGTGCGGCGGATCTTCGTGCCGCACCCCATCCAGGACGCGACCGACGACGAGATGCGGGCGAAGGCCGACGCCATCGTCGACCGCGTGATCGAAGCGCTGGTCGACTGAGCCCCTGGCGCCTTGGCGCCTTGTGCTGGCCACCCGGTTTGTGGCAGCCTTCGCGCTCGCCCGGCTCGTCTAGCGGGGCCACGGGCGAAGAAGGGGGAGGTTCGAGATGGCGAAGCTCAACAGGCAGCGGGTCACGGCGGAGGTCGACGGCGAGTTCGTCGTCTTCATGATCGGGATGCGGGTGAACCGTCCCTGGAAGGTCCACCGCTGGCTGCCGGTCTTCATGGCGATGCCAAAGATGTTGAAGGAACTGTCGAAGCACCCGGAGATGGGCCTGCTCGGCTACCGTCAGCACCTGGCGAACCCGCTCAGCCCGATGGTTGTGCAGTATTGGCGGTCGTTCGAACATCTCGAACGCTTCTCCCGCAGCAAGGATTCGACCCACTTCCCCGCCTGGGTCAGCTTCAACAAGCGGGTCGGCTCGAACGGGGACGTGGGCATCTGGCACGAAACCTACCGCGTGGCCGCCGGCCAGTTCGAGTGCGTCTACAACAACATGCCGGACTATGGGCTGGCGAAGGCCACGAAGATTGTCCCGGCCGCCGGCCGCAAAGCGACCGCTGCCGGGCGCCTGGGGTATCGCGAGGGCGACGTGGCGCCGGTGGACGAGTCCGGCGTGGTGGCCGAAGCACTCCCGGCGGAGGCGCATTCGGGGTAGGCTTACGGCATGGATGAACGGATTTCGTGGTTTCCCGTAGCCGAACGGTCGTCGCTTTCGCCCGAGACGCAGGCCCTTTTCGCCCAGGTGGAGGAGAAGCTCGGCTTTGTGCCAAACGTCTTCCGGGCGTTCGCCTGGCGTGAGCCCCGCTTCCGCAAGTGGCTGGCCCACTACGACGACCTGATGCAGCCGTCGCCGGGCCTCGGCAAGGCCGAACGGGAGATGATCTCGGTCGTCGTCTCGATGCAGAACCAGTGCCTCTATTGCCTCGCCGCCCACGGGTTCGCGGTCCGCGCCCTCCTGAAAGACCCGGTGAAGGGCGAGCGCGTCACGCTCGACTACCGGCGCGCCGGCCTGAACGAGCGCCAGACGGCGATGCTCGACTTCGTCGTGAAGCTGACCCTCGACCCCGTGACCGTCGAGGAAGCGGACGTCGACGAACTCCGGGCGCAGGGGTTCGAAGAAGAGGACATCTGGGACATCGCCGAGGTGGCGGCAATGTTCAATTTCACCAACCGCCTGATGAGCGCCGCCGGCGTCCTCCCGAACCCGGAGTACCACGGCATGGCCCGGGGATAGCGCTTTCCTCTTCCCTTTCGCGCCTTGCATGTCTACCCTGCGGGGATGATGGAACTGACCGGGAAAAAGGCGCTCATCTTTGGCGTCGCCAACGACCATTCGATCGCGTGGGGCATTGCGAAGGCGTTTCACGCAGCCGGGGCCGAAATCGGCTTCTCGTACGCGGTGCCGACGCTCGAAAAGCGGGTGAGGCCGCTGGCCGAGAGCCTCGGCTCGGACTTCATCGAAGAGTGCGACGTGACGAGCGACGCCGCGATCGAGACCGTCTTCGCGAAGGCGAAGGACCGCTTCCGGACGATCGACATCCTCGTCCATGCGATCGCCTTCGCCAACCGCGAGGACCTGGCGGGGCGGTTCGTCGATACCAGCCGCGACGGCTTCCTCCTCGCCCACAACATCTCGGTTTACTCGCTCGTGGCGCTCACCCGGGCGGCGATGCCCCTGATGCCGGAAGGCGGCAGTGTCCTCACCCTGACCTACTATGGCGCCGAGAAGGTGGTGCCCAAGTACAACGTCATGGGCGTCGCCAAGGCCTCCCTCGAAGCGACGATGCGCTACCTGGCGAGCGACCTCGGGCCCCAGGGCATCCGGGTGAACGCGATCAGCGCGGGGCCGATCCGGACGCTGGCGGCCTCCGGCATCAGCGGCTTCCGCGACTACCAGCGGAGCTTTGCCGGCGTCGCCCCGCTGCGCCGCAACGTCACGATCGACGATGTCGGCGCCTCGGCGGCGTTTCTCAGCAGCGATGGCGCCCGAGGGATCACTGGCGAGGTCCTCTACGTCGACAGCGGCTACAACATCATGGGCATGCTGACTTCTGAGGACGAATGAGCCGCCGGTGAGCGCGATCCGCATCGTCCCCTACGACCGGGCACGCCACGGGGACGGTCCCTGGCGGGTGATCAGCGCCGTCTTCGACGAATACGGGTTCCCCTTCGCCGAAAGCGACTACGACGCCGACGTGCTGGACCCGGCGGCCCACTACGACGGCCAAACGGGCTGGTTCGCGGTGGCGGAGGCCGCGGACGGCAGGGTGGTGGGCTGCGTCGGGGTCACCGACGAGGGCGAGGGGCTGTTCGAGTTGCATCGTCTCTACGTACTGGCCGAGGGGCGGCGTGGCGGGACGGGGAGCGCGTTGGTACGGTGGGTGCTGGAAACGGCGCGATCCCGGGGCGCCCGGAGGATGGTGCTCTTCAGCGACATCCACTTCGAAGACGCCCACCGCCTCTACGAACGCTTCGGTTTCCACCGCTTCCGCTTCCGCTACGCCCCCGACCCGTGGGAGAGCCGCGAATGGGGGTTCGAACTGGACATGCGGGCGAGCGGGGAACGACGCTGATCCGGCGCGCAAGGGCAGAGCGCGGAGAAAGCAAGGACGACATGGAGGCAGGGACGGCCGCCATCCCGGATGCGGTGCGAGAGCCGCTTACGGCCCTCGTGGCCGAACTGGTTGCCGCCGGGGCCGAGACCGTCTGGCTCGCTGGGAGCTTCGCCCGGGCCGAAGCCGGGCCCTATTCGGATGTCGACGTCGGTGTGCTCTCCGGGACAGCGCGCGGACCGGGCTATCGCCTGGAACAGCGCGGCGGCGTGCTCTTTTCAACGTCGTGGACCACCGCCGAGGCGACGGCCCGTTCGTTCCGCGACCCTGCGGTCCTTGGGGCGGCGGTGCCCGGCTGGCGGCGGGCGGTGCTCCTGCACGACCCGTCCGGCACCGGGGGCCGGTTGCGCGACGAAGCCCTGACATTCAGCTGGGAGCCTGTCGCCGCCTCGTGTGATCGCTGGGCGGCGGAGCAGGTCGCCGGGTATGCCGAGGAAGTCCACAAGCTGTGCAATTCGTTGCACCGCGGTGATTCCCTCACCGCCGCTGTGCAGAGAAACGTCCTGGCCAACCGCCTGGCGTTCGCGCTGTCGGTCCGCCATCGGATTCTCTACGACACGGAGAACGCGCTCTGGTCGACGGTAGCGTCGGCGATGGGGGAGCCGTGGGCATCGGAACAGGCGGCCGCATTCTCTGTGGGCGGCGAGTCGTTGGAGGCGTCCTCCCGGGCCGCCCTGGGGCTTTACGTCCTCGCTGCCAGCGAAGTGTCGGCCCTTCTCGACGGCCGGCAACGGGCGGTGGTCGAGCGGGCGGTAGACCTGGCCGATCGCATTTGCCGCGGCGGTGGGGATGGCGCGAGCCGCGAGCTGGAGTAGCCCGGCAAGCGGTGCTCATGGCAGAGTACGAAGCTGGGATGGTTCGACCTGTAGTTCTTCCCTGGAGACGACCGTTGCCGCGACCGAGATGCCTCTGGTGCATGGACCCGCCCTTCGAAGACGTGGCGGTGCTGAAATGGCGCGGGGAGGAGCGCGAGCGCCTGACCGTGCCGCTCTGCCGCAAGCACCTCGGCCGCCTGAAGGAAGCCGGGGCGAAGGGCAAGGAGACGAAGGGCTGGTTCTACAAGGTCGGGTGGTGGTAGGCGGGGAACCCCTGCGCAGCGACATGAAAGAGGGGCAGGGTGGAGAACCTTGCCCCTCTCTGGGGATTCGCTGGAACCGGTGGCGTTAGTGCGGGTTCACCCAGAAGACGTGGGTGAGGAGGCGGGCGCCGCCGCCGAAATCGCGCTCGAAGACCTGGCTCTGGCCGTTCGCCGAGCTGGCCACGAGCTTGCCCCACGAATTGGCCGCTGAGAAGTCGCCGTTCTTCATCGAGGCGGGCATGGAGCTCACGGTCGTGGTGGAGTCGAGGTGGGCGTAGATGGTCTCGAGCTGCTCGTAGTCGTGGGCGTTCGGATGCTGGTTGCTGCTCGGGTCGCTGGTGTAGTCCATGCACGTCCCGAGGTTGGCGTTGCTGAAGTTCTCGTCCTGGTGGCCGAGGCCGAAGGTGTGGCCCACCTCCTGGCACATCACCAGGTTTCGCCAGGCCGGCGTGTTGTACTTGCTGGTGTTGAAGTAGGTGTCGTTCACCTTGACGGTGCCCTGGGCGATGTGGGTGCCGCCGGTGATCCAGATCTGGGCGACCCCGAGCCAGCCATTGTTCCCGTAGGTGCTGTTGCAGACTTCGACGCGGCCGAGGGTGGCGCTGCAGCGCTTTGGCGATCCCGCCCCGCCGGCGACGATCGTGGTGTCGAGGACGGTCGAGGCCGACCAATCGGTCGACGTGGTGGCGAGATATGGATCCCAGGTGCCGGAGACGTTGTCGCCGAGCTTCAGGGTGAAGGGGTTGGCGGTCCGCGCCCAGTGGTAGCTGCCCCAGGCGTGGCTGGCGTTGGCGGCGAAGGGCATGGCGGCGAAGACGGCGAGGGCGGCCATGGCGGCCCAAAGTCCGAGGAATCTGCGGTGCATGGGGTGGCTCCACCAGAAGTTCACCAGATGGTCGCCCCGCGGGGTCGCCGCGTCAATAGGAAAGATTGTTAGAAAAGGTTAGGCACCCCTTCACACTGGAACCTGACATCGCGGCGGCCACCGGCCTGCCGCGCGGGCCGCGACGCAAGGCCGCACCGCGCCGGGTGCGGCCTTCGCCCTGCGGTGACGGCCGGTCGTTCTAGCCGGCGACCCCGGGCGGGAGTTCGCGGGAGTGCTCCTGGATCGCGAGAGCGGCGGGCTTGATGCTCACTTCGAGCAGTTCGGCGATGTCGAAGGCACGGATGGTGCGCTTCTCTTCGTCGGGCTGCACGGCGGGGATGCCGTCTTCGAACATCTGGATGCAGAAGGGGCAGGCGGTCGCGACGACGCTGGCGCCGGTGTTCACGGCCTCCGCGGCGCGGAGATGGTTGACGCGGGTGCCCTTCTCTTCCATCCACATGTTGCCGCCGCCGGCACCACAGCACATGCCGTTCGAACCGCTCCTGGGCATCTCCACGAGGTTCACGCCGGGGATGGCGGAGAGGACGTCGCGGGGCGAGTCGTAGATGCCGTTGCCGCGGCCGAGGTAGCAGGAGTCGTGGAAGGTGATGGTGGTGCCGTCCATCTCCTTCGGACGGAGCTTCCCCTTCGCGATCAGCATCTGGAGGAAGTCCGAATGATGGGTGACTTCGTAACGGCCGCCGAAGTCGGGGTACTCGTTCTTGAAGGTGCTGAAGCAGTGGGGACAGGCGGTGATGACCCGCCGCACTTCCATCTCGTTCAGCGCCTGGGCGTTCGTTTCGGCGAGGGTGGCGTAGAGGAACTCGTTGCCGAGCCGCCGGGCCGGGTCGCCGCTGCAGGTTTCGGCCTGGCCGAGGACGCCGAAGCTGGTCCCGGATTCGACCAGGAGCTTGACGACGGCCTTCGTGATCGGGACGTTCCGTTCGACCAGGGCGCCGGAGCAGCCGACCCAGTAGAGGTATTCCTGGGAGCCGTCGAAGATGGGGACGGCGATGCCTTCGGCCTGGAGCTGTTCGATCCAGGTGGTGCGGGTGAACTGGGTGCCGCGCCAGGGATGGCCGCGCTGTTCGATGTTCTGGAGGGCGGCCTGGGCGGTGGCCGGGACGCTCGCCTTCTCCATCACCAGGTAGCGGCGCATGTCGACGATCGCGGGGACGTGTTCGATCATCACCGGGCAGGCCTGGACGCAGGCCATGCAGGTGCGGCAGGCCCAGAGTGTCTCTTCCTTGATGTAGTCGCCGACGAGTTCGCCCTTGAGTTCGGCGGCCGGGTCTTTCCCGGCGATGAGGAGGGGGCCGGCGTGGTTCATGTAGGTTTTGAGGTCCTGCATGATCGCCATCGGCGAGAGGGGCTGGCCGGCGGCCCAGGCGGGGCAGGCGTCGGTGCAGCGGCCGCAGCGGACGCAGGTGTCGGCGTCGAAGAGCGTTTTCCAGGTGAAGTCCTGGAGGCGGCCGGCGCCGAGGCCCGCGCCGGATTCGATGAGGGCCTCGATGTCGCCCATCGGCGCGAGGTAAGCCTGGGAGCCCGGGCGCTTGAAGAAGCCGTTCACGGGGCCGAAGACGATGTGGCGGAACTTCGTGATCGACATCAGGGCGAGGAGCCCGAAGGCGAGGACGACGTGGAAGAACCAGAAGAACTTGTGGATGTCGAGGAGGGTGTTTTCGCTGGGGCCGCTGAGGAGCTTCGCGAGGACCCAGCCCGCGGGTGACCAGTAGGACCAGTCTTCGTGGCCGGCGGGGATTTCGTCGGCGGCGAGGCGGAGGCCCTCGACGAGGATGCCGGTGAAGAGGACAACGCCGAGGACGCCGACGATCAGCGCGTCTTCGGCGCCGCGGCGGTCCCAGCCCAGCTTGGGCGGTGGCGCGAGGTAGCGACGGTAGACCGCCATGCCCACGCCGATGAGCCCAATCACACCGAACGCGTCGCCGATCAGGCTATAGCCGAGGTAGACCCCGCCCTTGAGGAAGGCATGTTCGGCGTCGCTGCCGAAGATGAGGGGCAGGTAGTCGTCGAAGACGAGGGTGACGGTGACGAGCGTGAGGACGATGAAGCTGGAATAGATACACCAGTGCATCACCCCGGCGAAGCGGTCGTTCTTCACCCGGCTGGTGGCCGCACCCATGGTAAGGGCGTTGGTGATCCGGGCGCCCAGGTGGTTGAAAACGCCCTGGGGCTTCCCCAGGCGCCAGACCCGGAGCCGCCGCACGAAGGCCCCGAGGATGATCGCCATCGAGGCCGCGAAGATGAAGTACATGATCGCGGGCGTGCCGATGTTGAAGAAGACTTCGCGCTGCGCGTCGGTGGTGCGGGCGGTTTCCAGCGCCGAGATCGCGGCGATGATCCCGAGGGGGATGAGGATGCCGCCGGTGCTGGCCCGGAAGCGGGACTGGCGCGGGGCGGCCTGGCCGCTGGCCGTGGACGATGCAGGGATTGGTCGGGGGGCGCGCTTCATCGCCATCGCCTAGATGCCGTCGTTCGTGGGCGTGCCGTAGGCCTTGCGAAGGTCGTTCTTGACGACCTTGCCCATCGGGTTCCGGGGAAGCTCTTCCAGCACGGCGACGTATTGGGGGGCCTTGTAGGAAGCGAGCCGGGCCTTGCAGTAGTCGATGAGCTCCTTCACGGTGATCGACTGGCCGGGCTTGAGGACGATGGCGGCCTTCACGACTTCGCCCCATTCGACGTCGGGCACGCCGATGACGGCCGCTTCTTCGATCGCGGGGTGCGAGGTGAGGCAGTTCTCGATTTCGCCCGGGGAGATGTTTTCGCCGCCGCGGATGATGAGGTCTTTCTTGCGGCCGGTGATGAAGAGGTAGCCGCCTTCGTCCACGTAGCCGACGTCGCCGGTGTGGAGCCAGCCGTCGATGATCGCGCTCGCGGTCGCGTCCTCCTGCTTGAAGTAGCCCTTCATCACGCGCGGGGAGCGGATGCAGATCTCGCCCTCCTTGCCGGCCGCGAGGAGGACGTTGGCGTCGTTCATGATCCCGATTTCGACGTCGGGCATGGGCTGGCCGACGGAGCGAAGGCGCTTCTCCTTGACGGCGGTGTCGGTGCGAAGGTCGTGGTCTTCGGCGCCGAGGAAGGTGAGGGTGGCGGTCGACTCGGTCTGGCCGTAGGCGTTGATGAGGCCGATGCCGCGAGGCGCGAAGACGTCGCAGGCCTTGCGGACGACCTCGTAGGGCATGGGCGCCGCGCCGTAGGTGATGCTCTGGAGAGTGGAGAGGTTGTAGCCGTCGAAGCCGGGCACTTCCATGATCCGCTTGAGCATCGTCGGGACGACGAAGGCGTGGGTGGCGCCTTCGTCCTGGACTGCGCTGAGCCAGTCTTCGGGGGTGAACTGGGGCAAGATGACGAGGGTGCGGCCGCTCCAGATGGCGAGCATCATCGTGGTGGCGCCTGCGACATGGAAGAACGGGACCGAGACGAGCACCTTTTCGTGGATGTCCGGGTCGGCGGGCTGCTGGTTGGTGACGTAGGCCGTCATGTCGAGGTAGGTGAGCTGGACGCCCTTGGGGACGGCCGTCGTGCCGGAGGTGAAGATGATGATCGTGGCGTCGTGGTCGTCGACTTCGACCCATGGCTCCTCGTCGGAGGCGTGGGCGACGAGTTCGGTGTAGTCGAGGTAGGCGTCGTGGCCGCCGTCGTAGGCGACGTAGTGCTGGGTGTGGGTGAGGGTGGGGCGAATGCGGTCGAGGAGGCTGGTGTAGCGTTCGGAGACGAAGATCGCCTGGCACTGGCTGACGTTGATCATGTGGGTGAGCTCTTCGTCCTTGGCCCGGTAGTTGAGGGGGACGAAGGTGACGCCGATCATCGCGCAGGCGTAGTAGGTGATGACGTAGTCGGCGCTGTTGACGGACATCACGGCGACCTTCTGGCCGCGCTCGACGCCGAGGCCGGTGAGGGCGTTGGCGAGCTTGACGACCTCCGGGTACATCTCCATATAGAGCACGCGCTTGCCGCTGCCGCCGAAGTCGACGAGGGCTTCGCGGTCGGCGACAACCGCCGACGAGATCTGGAGGAATTCGATGGTGTTCATGGGTTCTCCGGGCTGAAGATCAATGCGAGGAACGTGGGCCGGATTCTAAACGATGCCGGGATCATGGGCGAACGGCGGCGCCGGCTCCGATCGATCCGTACCGCGACGGGGACGGAGCGGCGTCTCCTGTCTCTTTCACATCCCCCGCCACTCGGCCGCAGGTCGCGGGGATCCGTGGGCACCCGGGAGACCACTCCTTCACAGTCGTGGCACTGCGACCGCGGGCGGCTCGATCGATCCGTACCGCGACGGGGACGGATCGGCGTCTCCGGGCCGCCGCGGGTGTCCCTCTCGCCCGTCGCCGTGCCGCGCCCGTGAGGAAGCGGTTGGCCGTACCGGCACGAGAGCCCGACGGTGGAGGCCCGGTCGGAGGGATCCGTGGGCACCCGGGAGACCACTCCTTCACAGTCGTGGCACGGCGAACGGCGGGCGGCTCGATCCATCCGTACCGCGACGGGGACGGAGCGGCGTCTCCTGCCTCTTTCACATCCCCGCCACTCGGCCGCAGGTCG
>JACRBT010000006.1 GCA_016234445.1 Chloroflexota bacterium
ACGATCGTGCAGGTGCCGACGCTCAGGAGCGCCGAGCAGGTGCCCGTCGACGAGTACCCCGCCGGGACGGCCGACTCGGTGGCCGTGCAGAGCGGGTCGCCGCTGTAGCCGTTCACCGTGAAGTTCGCCGGGTCGGCCTCGGAGGCGGTGACGTCGTCGTTGACGACGCTCCCGCTCCCGCAGACCAGGCCGACGGTCACGGATCCACCGGCGTCGGGGACGAAGTCCTTGAGGACCACGAATCCATCGGTCCGGAGAGTGTTCACGATCGTGCAGGTGCCCACGCTCAGGAGCGCCGAGCACGTGCCGGTCGAGGTGTACCCCGCCGGGACGGCCGACTCGGTGGCGGTGCAGAGCGGGTCGCCGCTGTAGCCGTTCACGGTGAAGTTCGCGGGATCAGCCTCGGAGGCTGTGACGTCGTCGTTCACGACGCTCCCGCTGGCGCAGACAAGGCCAACGGTGACCGAGGCGGTGCTGTTGTCGCTGAAGTCCTTCACCACTTCGAAGGTGTCGGTGTTCAGGGTGTTCGTGATGGTGCACGTGCCCACGCTTAGCAGCGCCGAGCAGGTCCCCGTCGACGAGTACCCCGCCGGTACCGCGGACTCGGTGGCGGTGCAAAGCGGGTCGCCGCTGTAGCCGTTCACGGTGAAGTTCGCGGGGTCAGCCTCGGACGCGGACGTGTCGTCGTTCACGACGCTCCCGCTCGCGCAGACCAGGCCCACCGTCACCGTGCCACCCGCGTTCGGGACGAAGTCTTTCACCACTTCGAAGGTGCCGGTGTTGTAGGTGTTCTTGACGCAGACCGTGTACGAGGCCGACGAGGCTGGGATCACGTTCCCACTGCTCGTGTAGCCGGAGGTGTCCGCGACACAGTCTGCGTTCAGGCCGGAGAGCGTCTTGTACCCGGCCAGGGTCCACCCTGCTGGCACCGGCGTCTCAACCACCGTATGGCTCTGGAGGTCCACCGTCCGGTCCTGGCCGAACTGGCCGTTGGCGTTGGTGAGGATGCTGAAGGCGCTGTCGGGGCCGTTGCTTATCGTCCCCGCGAAGGTGACGTCGCCGCTGGCCAGGCCCGCGCGCACCTTCTTGACCGTGATCTGCCTGGTCGAAGGCGTGTTCACGATCGTGCAGGTGCCGTCACCGACAGGCACGGCGAGACAGTCCGATTCGTCCGCCGTGTAGCCGGCGGGCACCACCTCGGTGGCTGTGCAGGTGACCGTGCTGGTCGCGCCAAAGACGTTGAAGTCGGCGGGGTCCGCTTCGGAGGCCGTGTTGTCGAGCACGATGACGCTCGTGCCCGTGCCGGTGCATTGCAGGGAGACGGTCACGTTCGCGCTGTTGTTGTCCGTGAAGTCCTTATTGACGATCCAGAGGACGCCGATGCTCGCGGGGTTGATCGAGCGATCCTTCCCCTCGATGTCCATGTGGAGGCTGCTGCCCGGGTACTGGGAGGCGCCGTTGCCGAACCCGACACCGGGGTCGGTCGGGGCCGCGAGGTGGCCGCCGAAGTAGACGAAGGCCGTGGCCGCCGTGATCGTGATCGTCACGGTCGTCTCACGGTGGTCCGCGTTACAAACGCCCTGGGTGTTCCCGCCGGCGACAATGTCGACGGTCGCGCCCTCGGCGCTGAAGTTCCCGAGCGTCGAGGTGATGGCGCCGTGGGTGGTGGTCTCCGTCGTTTCGAAGGGCGTGTGGAAGTTGTAGCCAAACTCCGTCCCGTTCGAGTAGTCACGACAGACCGGGAAGGTGTACTGGCCCAGCGGTACGCCGCTCACGTCGAGGCGGAAGGGCACGGTTTCGCCCTCGGCGTAACTCGAGTTGTGGGCGCCGAGGTTACCGGTTACCCAGCTGCCGCCGCCGGTCTCCCACTGGTAGAGCTGGATGCTGCTGGGAAGGGGGTCAGCCGCGGCGGCGGACCAGTTCCCCCGGAGTGCGGTCCCCCCAAATGCGGCAACGACGACGGCGATGACCGCCGAGAGGATGAGGAGCGCCTTGCGGCGCCGGGACTTCCCGCGCAGTGCGAGTGTCATGCCAGGACCTCCGCTCTGAGAACTGGGACCCTCGCCCCGCCCTCAAGGCCACCGAAGCCACTGTGCGTACGAACTGCGACAGCCGGTCCACTGCCTCCGCCACACAAGTGCCACCCAACCAATGCCCGGGGTCTCTCCGGTTGCCAACGAGTTGCAGGTGGGGGCTCTTCCCGATCTCACCGAGCGTAGTCCCGGAGGCATGGCGAACAAAGTCCGACAGACCCGTTTTCGCGGGCCGAACGGCGCGAATCCTTAGCCCGCACTCACCGGTACCGTCCGTACCGCGACGGGAACGGAGCGGCGCCGGTGGTCTCATCACCCTGCTCTCCCGGGCGCCGGCATTGGAGGGCAGGCGGAAAACCACTCCTTCACCGTCGTGGCGCGGCGATCTCCGGTCCGCTCTCCATCCGTACCGCAAGCCAGGTCCCCGATACGCCGCGCTCCCCCGCGCGCCGATGATCCCCGGGTGAGCAGGATCGCCATCTTCGCCGCCGTCGCCGGCCTCTTCCTCCTGACCCGCTGCTACACGGAGGGCGCGCCGGCCATCGTCGACCAGTTCATCCCCAGCGGCGCCGTCGCCGCGCCGGCGCCGGACGTCTCGACGATCGGCACGCCCGCGGCCACGGCCCTCCCCGAGACCGACCTCACGACCTGGTTCGCCGCCGATGCCACCGATCCCTACGCCCCCACGACCTGGTCCGCCGTCTCCGCCTACATGGCCGAGGCAGGCACCCGGGCCGGCTGGAGCGAAGTCTGCAAGCAGGCAAGCGACGCCGCGGGAGGCGACCGCGCCGCCAACCCCGCCCTCGGCGCCATCGCCTGCAGCGACGACCCCTCGGTCACGCTCGTCCAGCGCTTCGCCGTTGGGCTGCTGGCGATGCGGGCGGAGGTAGCGCTGTTCATCCGGGCCGTGCCGGGCCACAGCATCCCGGGCATTTCCGGCCGCCAGGGGGAACTGCGGGTGATGTGCGGCTTCGAGGCGGTGGCATCGCAGGGGGGCGCCGATTCGGTTTACGGGCAGGCCTGCGCCTCGGCCATGGAAACCGCCTACCTCGCCGGGGACCCCGCCGCCACCTTCATCACCCTCGCCACCGCCTACGACGCCATCGCCGCGGAGATCGCCACGCGGTCACCGAAGACCGCGCCGGAGCCGGCGTGGTTCGATGGCGGGAAGGACTGAGGACTTAGGACTGAGGACTGAGGACTGAGGATTGAGGACTGAGGACTGAGGACTGAGGATTGAGGACTGAGGACTTGGGACTTGGCACTGAGCACTGAGCACTCAGCACTCAGCACTCGCCCCTCAGTCCGGGAGCCAGGCGCGGGCCATGGCGACGAGGGCGGGGATCGTCCCGGGGTCGTCTTCGTGGCCCCGCCAGACGCCCATCCCCAGCATCGCGTCGACCGAGACGCTGACCAGCGCCCGGGCCGCGGTCTCGGCGGGCACGGGCCGTAGTTCGCCGGATTGGACACCCCCAGTGATCATCTGGGCGAAGGCGTGGACCACCCAGTCGCCGGGCTGGTCGCCGCTTTCGGCGCCGGCCGGCGAGTTGATGGCGGCCCGGAGGAGGGTGCGGTGGTCCCGGAGGTACTCGGCGAAGGTTTCGATGGCCATGCAGAGGCGGTCCAGCGGCGGTGTGGCGTCGTCGACCGCGGCCCGGTAGCGTTCGACGGAGATGGCGGAGTGTTCGCGCAGCACCTCGCGGAGCACGTCCTCTTTCGAATGGAAGTAGCCGTAGAGCGTGCCGACACCGGTGTCCGCGAGGTCGGCGATCTGCTGCATCGAGGTCCCTTCGAACCCGGCGACGGAGAACAGGTCACCGGCGGCGGCGATGATCGCGGCCCGGGTCCGGGCTTTGCGCCGGGCGAGGCGGCCTTCTGGTCGTGGTGGCAACGTGGCGGCCTGGGTCATCGAATCTCCCCTCCCCCAAGAAGGCCGAACGAATCTTGGCTTCGAACGGCGATGATACACCGTTCGGCTCCGAATCGGACGAGCGCGCTGGCCCCGGGGCGTGTGTGGACGGGAGCGGTGGTACGATGCCGCCGATGTCCACGGAACGCGCGCCCGAAGACAGCCGCCGCCCCGATGAGCTCCTCCTCGACCAGCTGACGGAGCAGCTCGACCGCACCCGCAGGCTGTTGACCGGGAGCCCGGAAGCCGCCGCCGAGGCCGCGCTCGCCCGGGCCGGCGCCGAACACGAGGCCGACGCCCGGATCGCCGCCCAGCTCTCCTTCCGCGAACCGCTGGCCGAGCCGGAACGCTTCCCGGAGGCCCACCGCGTCGTCATGGGCGCCCTCGAAGTCCTCGACCGCGAAGGTTCCCGGAACCCGCGCGTGCCGAACTTCGGCCCTCTCACGGCCATCGCCGAAGCCGGGGTCGAATTCGTCGCCGAATACATCGTCCAGTCCTACGCCGGAAGCATCGCCGGGCGCCTGCGCGACCTCTACACGCGCCGCGAAGCCCGCAGCATCCCCGGTTCGCCCGAACGCCGGATGCTCGCCGGGGCGCGGGTCGAAATCACCCGCATCGCCACGGGGATGGGCGGCCGGAACCCGGTGGCGCCGTTGTTGCTGGTGGGCGGCGCGGCGGTGCCCTTGCTCGCTTCGCTCTCGCAGTGGATGGGGGCCGTCGACGTCACCAGCCCGCCTGTGCTCTGGACCGGCGTGGCGGTGCTCTTCGTCCTCTTCTTCGCGCTTTCCTGGGTGCTGTTGCGGGGTGCGGCGGTGGCCCGGCGGCGGTCCCGGCTGATCATGCAGCAGCCGCTCGCCGCGCTCTGGGAGACGATCGGCCACGCCGGCGAGCCCCCAAAGGACGACGCCGCCACCTTCGCGACGTTCGCCATCCTGCTGACGGCGGCGGTCTGGATTGTGCTCCCGGCGGCGGTGGCGGCGCTGCTGGTGTGGACGTAGCCCCTCACCCCCCGGCCCCCTGCTCCCACTTCGTGGGCGAGGGGGAGTTGGCCGTGCCGCGCATGGAGCGCGTGCGCTCCATGCGCGGCACGTGTTCCTGTGAAGTTCAGTGCCGGTTGAGGGCTTCGCGGAGGGCATCTTCGAGGGGGCCGGCGTAGATGGGCGCCTTCGCTACTTCGCGGCCCGCGACGGCGACAACGGGGATTTCGAACAGGTAGCGGCGGAGCAGCTCTTCGTCGCCTTCGATGTCGACCTGTTCGACCACGAAGCGGAGGCGGGGCGCCAGGGCGTCGAGCATCTTCGCCGCCTGGTCACAGAGGGTGCAGCCGTCGCGCCCGTAGAGCGTGACCGCCGGGAGCGGGGGCATCAGGCGGGTGTGGCGTCCGCGGGGGGCGCGTCGTCGTCGCGGCCGGGCCAGACGCGCTCGGCGTACTCGCGGGTGATCGGGCCCGGGTAACGGTAGAGGATGCCGGCCGCGATCACGGCGATTCCAAGGAGGATCCCGCTGACCAGCTGCGGCACCGGCACGCTGCCGATCGTCTGCTCGTCGGTACGTGTATAGGAGAGGAAGAAGCGCATGACCCCATACATCGCCACGTAGCTACAAAAGACCCACCCGGGGACCTTCACGACGCGCATAAGGACGAAGACGCAGATGGCGAGGATGAGCAGGTCGCCGAGGAGCTCGTAGCCGCCGGCGGTGGGGTGCACTGCCACGCCGAAGTCCCCGAGCGTGTTCGGGTGGGTGTAGCGCACGGCCCAGGGGAGGTCGCTCGGGTCGGCCTTGTGCTCGCCGTTGATGAGGTCGCCAACGCGCCCGAGGGCCTGCCCCAGCAACATGCCCGGGGCGGCCGCGTCGAGCGCGATCGCGATCGGCCACCGCCGCCAGAGCGAGTAGACGAGCCCGCCAAGGACACCTCCGAGGAGGCCGCCGTAGAGCGTGATCCCGCCGTCGTTGATCTTGAGGACGATGTCGGGGATGTTGCTGCCGCTGAAGCGATCCCAGTGTTCGAAGACGTAGAAGAGGCGGGCGCCGACAATCGCGGAGGGGACGCCGACGAGCGCGATCTCCTGGGCTATTTCCGATGGGATGCCGTCGCGCTTGGCAAGGGCCACCGAGAGGCTCACCCCGGCGATGATCCCGATCGCGGTGAACAACCCGTGCCAGGTGAGCTGGAGCCCTCCCCAGTCGGCAAACGTGGGGTCGATGTTGATGTCGATGGCGAGGAAGGCGAGCAGGAACATTGCGGGCGTAAGCGTATAGGGAAGCCGGGCAAGGGAATAGCAGATTTGGAAAGGCCCGCGAACCATCCGTCCGGGCCGGTCGCGGCGCGTGCCGAAGTGGCCGATCCCGTACACTTGGGGGCATGACCGCGACCACTTCCTACGTCCGTGAACGGGCTGCCGCCGCCAGGAAGGCTGCCCGCAGCCTGGCGACGCTCCCCACGGGCGCCAAGGACGCGGCCCTCCTCCGGATCGCCGAACTGCTCGAAACCGAACAGGCGCCCATCCTCGAAGCGAACGCCGCCGACCTCGCCGCCGCCCGGGAGAGCAACCTCGAAGACGCCTTCGTCGAACGGCTCACCCTCACGCCCGCGCGGCTCCGGGGTATCGCCGGCGACACCCGCGGAGTGGCCAGCTTGCCCGACCCCGTCGGCGAGATGTTCGACACCCGGACGCTCGCGAACGGCCTCCTCCTCGGGCGGCGCCGGGTGCCGCTGGGCGTGGTCGCCTGCATCTACGAATCGCGGCCGAACGTCACGGTCGACATCGCGGCCCTCTGCCTCAAGAGCGGCAACGCCTCCATCCTCCGGGGCGGCAAGGAAGCGCGCCACAGCAACGCCGCCCTCGGGCGCCTGCTCCAGCGCGCGCTCGCCGAGGCTGGCGTCCCCGGCGACGCCGTCCAGGTGATCAGCGACCCCGACCGCGGCCACGTCGACGAACTCCTGAAGGCGAACGACCTGGTCGACCTCATCGTCCCCCGCGGGGGGGCAGCGCTGATCGACTATGTCCGCCGGGAAGCGACGATGCCCGTGGTCGCCCACGGCGAGGCGGTCGTCCAGATCTATATAGACGAGCACGTGGACCTGGGAATGGCCGTGAACGTCGTCGACAACGCCAAGACGCGGCGCTACAGCATCTGCAACGCCGTCGACACCCTCCTGGTCCACGCCAGCGTCGCCCCGGCGTTCCTCCAGCGGCTCTACGAATGCTGGGGCCCGAAGGTGACCCTGATCGGCTGCGAACGGACCCTCGCGCTCCTGCCGCCCGCCAGGTTCCCCGGGCTCACGGTCGAACGCGCGACGGCCGCCACCTGGAAGACCGAGCACCTGGCGCTGCGAGTCGGCGTCCGGGCCGTGGACTCGCTGGACGAAGCCGTCGCCCACATCGAAGAACACGGCAGCCACCACAGCGACGCCATCCTCACGAGCGACTACGCCAACGCCATGCGCTTCGTCGACGAGGTGGACTCGGCGGCGGTCTACGTCAACGCGAGCACCCAGTTCACCGACGGCGCCCAGTTCGGGCTCGGCGCGGAAGTGGGGATCTCGACCCAGAAGATGCACGCCCGCGGGCCGATGGGGCTCCGCGAACTGACAAGCTACAAATGGACAGTGTTCGGGAAAGGGCAGGTACGGCCGCTATGATCGAGTTCGAACGGGAGTCTCGCACCCCTTATTCAGAGTGCTACACCATCCTCGAAGAGGGCGGGATCGTCGGCCGGATCGACATCCACTACCAGGGCGGCAACGTCTATGCGACGCTCTGCACCACCGCCGACGCGAACGAGGAGCGGATCCAGGCCCTCATCGAAGCCGCGGACGAGCGCCTCGTGATGACCGCCGACCCCTTCCGCGAAGACTTCGTGGTGTCCGTCTGGCGGGGGTCGCCGGCAGGCGTTTACAGCGACAGCGACGACGAAGACGACGAGGAAGACACGTTCCACCTGGGCAATAACTAACGGCCGATCGGCCCTAACGATCCGTTAACGGGCTGCGACGATAGTCGTGGCATGATCGAGACGACGGTTGGCCCCTTCCACTTTCGCCTCCAGAGTTCGCTGACCCTGGCGCCGCCCCCGTTCACGGCCTGGCCGTTGCTGCTGGACGAATCCGGGCAGAGTGTCGGCGCGACGATGGACGGCCGCGACACATTCCTCATCGTCGACCATCGTTCCAACCTCGAACGGCGGGCAGCTCACATCGAGTTCTGGACGACGGGAGAGGACGGCGAGGGTTCGCTGCGCGGGATGTTCGTGCTGAGCGACCCCGTGATCGACGTCTGCCGGCCCTGCGACGGTTGGAGTCTCGGCGAGATCGCCGACCTGCTCAGCTCGGTCCCGGCCGGGATGTAGCCGGCTCAGGCGCGTGGCTGGAGAAACATCACCGTCAGGTCGGCCGGGAGTTGGCTCTTCGTCACCCGGAGCATGGGCTGGGGCTCGGCGCGGATGCCCGTCTCCTTGATGAAGCGCTCCAGCGGGTCCAGCTCGGCCGTTTCCACGTCTGTCCGGTAGTTCATGGGGATGGCGATGTGGGGGTCGATCGTCGTCATGGCGACGGCCGCCGCCGGGGCCGCGAGGGAGTTGCCGCCGCCCACGGGGATCAGGAGGATGTCCACGTCCGAGAGCTCTTCGAGAAGGGCGGCGCCGGCGATTGCCGTGGGCAGGCCCAGGTGGCCGACGCGGATGCCGTCGAGTTCGCAGATGAAGCAGACGTTGCGCGCGCCGTCGGCCCGGGGGTTCGCCACGCCGGTGATGAGGATGCCGCCGACTTCGAATTCGCCCGGCGCGTCGAGGACGAAGGCGGGCTCGCCCGAGTTCCTGGTCACCGCGCGGGTATAGGAATAGCCCTGCTCCGTCCGCGAAGAGACGGTGACCACGTCCGCCGTCTGCTTCCCCAGCTTGTACCCGCTGTCGGGCGGGCAGGGGTCGGTGATGACGGTGCCTTCCCGGCCCTTGATCCGGAAACAGTTGCGACCGAGCCAGGTGATTTCCATGGCTTCATCCTACCATCGGCAGGCGAACAACCAACCCGAAATGCTGACTCGCTGATCGATTGCCTCAGCGATGGAGGAGGAGGCTGACGTTGGTCCCGCCCAGCCCCAGGCTCGTGACGAGGACGCAGTCGAGCTTTTCGTCGCGCGCGGCCGTCACGTAGGCGAGTTCGAGGTCTTCCTCCCGGGTTTCGAAACCGGCGCAGGGAAACACCTGCTGGCGGCGCATCGCTTCCAGGGCGAGGGCGACCGAGAGCGGGCCGCTCGCCGCGAGGGTGTGGCCCAGCGCCCCCGCCACCGAGGACACCGCGGCGTAGTAAGCGTGGCGCCCGAAGGTGCGTTTCATCCCGTAGCCGTCCGCGAAGTCGACCGCCGGGCGGCCGTCGGCGCAGGAGACGAGGAAGTCGACCTGGTTCTGCATGTAGCCCGCATCGGCGAGCGCGGCTTGCATCGCCCGCCCGGCCTCGGGTGCGCCGCTGGTTTCGAGCGGTTCGGCCGAGGGGTCGAAGATCTGGCCGAACCCGGCGATCTTCGCGAGCGCCGGGGCGCCCCGCTGGCGGGCGTGATCCTCGTCTTCGACAACGACATAGGCGGCGCCTTCACCCGCGACGAAGCCGTTGTGCGATCGGTCGAAGGGGCGGGCTGGCTGGCGGCCCGCGAACCCCTGGGCGCGGAGGTGTTCGAGCAGCGGCCGCTGGATGGCCTGCGCGCCACCGGCGATCACGGCGTCGGCTTCGTTGCCGGCCACCATCCGGGCCGCGGCCACGATCGCCGCCATGCCGCTTGCTTCCGCGCCCGCCACCGCGGCGACAGGGCCGCGGACGCCAAGGGTGCGCCCGACCAGTTGCCCGAAGCCGACGAACTGGGTGGCCTGGCCGGGCGCCCGGTAGGGGAGGCCGTCGGCGACAGCGAAGCGCCGGGCATCGCCCGAGCCACCGCCGAGCCCGGCCGACTCAACCGCCTGCAGGGCCGCGTCGAGGGCGATCAGCGAGCCGCGGTCGAGGAAGTGGCCGAGGTTGCGGGGGATTTCCGGGTGGGCCCGGTAAGAGTCCGGGATTGCCGCGGCGAAAACGGTGGCAGCGTCTTCGTCCGGGCTCCACTGGGCGCCGGCGGGGTCTCCCGCGGCGAGCGCATCCCACGCCTTCGCCATCCCGGAGCCACAGCGGGTGACGATGCCCACGCCGGTGATCACCGGCCGGCGGACTGGGGGAGTGCCTGGCGCCGTCAGTTAGTCGAGTTCCTCATCGAGGAATTCGTCGTCGTCCTTCTTGCGCCGCCAGAACATGACCGCGCCCCCGAGGGCGGCCAGGACGGCAAACATGCCAAGGAATTTCTTCATCGGGAGAGGACCTCCGCGGGGTCGGCTTGAACAGTGCCCCGTTGCGGGAAAAGCCAGCCGCCGCAATTCAGCATAGTGCACGCCCGGGGCTGGGGCATCCTTCGCCGTCAAACGATGAGGCTGCCGGCCACCGCTTTCCCGTCCTCTACGTCGCCCAGGAAGTCGAGCACTGCCTTTGTGAAGGGGCCGGGGCGGATGGCCGGGACGCCGTGGCCCGTGCGTTCGAAGACGACGACGCGCGCGCCCGGGAGCTCCGCCGCCATCACCTCGCGCGCCGAGATAACCGGGTCCTCGCTGCCCCAGCAGAGGAGGACCGGCATCGCCAGGCGCTCGCGGAGCAGCGGCGCCAGGTCGGGCCGCGAACGGCGCGCGGATTCGGCGCCGAGGAAGCCGTCGCGGTGGAGGGCACGGTAGCGGCGGCGGATGCCCTCGGCGAGGAAGGGGTCCTTCACCGCGGCCGCTGCCTGTTTCCCGAGCGCCGCCGGTCCCTTCGTCCTGACGACTTCCGCCATCGCGCTGATGCGGCGCTCGCGCTCGCGGAAGGCTTCGGCATAGGCCGGGTGGTCGTAGGCGGGAGAGGAATCGCTGATGACCAGGGCGGCGACGCGTTCCGGCCAGGTGGTGGCGAACTGGAGCGCCACCATCCCGCCGAAGCTGCAGCCGATCAGCGCGCAGACGTCGGCGCCCACGTCGTCGAGCAAGGCCCGGAGGTCCTCGGCGTAGGTCTCCATCGAATACGCGGCTGGGTCTTCCGGCGAGGCGCTGCGCCCGTGCCCGCGCAGGTCCGGGACGATGACGCGGTAGTCCTCCGCGAACGCCTCCACGTGGGGCAGCCACATCCGCTGGTCGCTGGTGAACCCGTGGAGGAGCACCACGGCAGGCGCCTCGGGGCTGCCCCACGTCTCGTAGAAAAGGGTCACACCGTCGCGGTCGAATTCGGGCACGGGCGGAGTGTACGTCCGGGCGGGCAGCAGGGGCCACCGGAGCCATGGTATCGTCCGGGTCGACGACAACCGGGAGGGACGCATGCAGGGGTACTACCGGCTGCGCGGGCGGCGCGACGCAACGGCCGTGCCGCGCGTCTTCGGGGCGGTCGCGAACTACGGCACCCCGCTTTCCGACGAGCCCATCATCTTCCTGAAGCCGGCAAGTTCCATCGTCCAGGATGGCGGCGTGATTCGCGTCCCGTCCGGGGAGCAGGCGCTCTTCGAAGGAGAGGTCGTGGTCGCGCTCGGCCGGGGCGGGCGCGACGTGCCGGCCGCCGAGGCGATGGCGCTTGTCGCCGGGTATGGCGCCGGGCTCGACATGACCCTCGCCCGGTTCCGCAAGAACCGCGAGCAGGGGCTGCCCTGGGCGATGGCGAAGGGCTTCGACACATCGACCTGCCTCTCCGAGTTCGTCCCGGCGGCTGGCGTGCCTCGGCCGGAAGCGCTTGTGGTCGAACTGGAAGTGAACGGCGAGCAGCGGCAGCGAGGATGCGTGGCGGACCTGATCACGCCGATCCCCGGCCTGATCGCCTGGATCTCTCGGTTCATCACCCTCGAGCCCGGCGACCTCATCTTCACCGGCACGCCCGCGGGGGCGGACGCCGTGGCCCCGGGCGACAGGTTGAGGGTGCGGCTCCCCGGCCTCGTCGAGGCGTCGTTCGCGGTAGCCTGACAGGCCGGGTTATCGCTGCCGGAGCGCGACCTGCCGTTCCATCGCCTTCATGAACTGGCCGATCATCAGCTTCGCCGTGCCGCCGAGGACGCGCGGGCCGAGCCGGGCGATCGGCCCCTGGGCCTTGAGTTCGCCGCTGTAGGTCACGCGGGTGCCGCCGGCGTCGTCGGTCAGGGTCATGAGGGAGTCGCCCTG
This sequence comes from Chloroflexota bacterium, assembly GCA_016234445.1. GTDB lineage: Bacteria > Chloroflexota > Dehalococcoidia > Tepidiformales > Tepidiformaceae. The sequence continues at coordinate 12,127 of JACRBT010000006.1, forward strand.
GAGGGTCCCGGGAAGGCCGCTCCCGGAGACGAGCAACCGGTAGGAGTCCGGCGGCTTTCGGTCGGCAACCTGGACGCTGCCTGAGTACGTCCCCCGCATCGCCGTGATGCCGACGGCCATGGTCACGCGATAGGTGTCAGGCCCGGCCGGGTCCAGCCGCTCGCAGCCGGGCATGGCGGCCTGGAGCGCCTTCGGGTCGAGGAACGCTTCCCAGACCACGCCGCGGGGGGCGTCGAAGTGGTAGTCGCCGGTAATCTCCAGGGTCCCGCTCCTCTGTCTGCGCTGGCCGGCCGCGGCCGCGATCTAGGCGAACCGCTGCAGCGCCTCCACGTCATCCACGTAGACGGCGCCGCGGCCGAGCCTGATCCAGCCTTCGCGGGCGAACCCGTTGAGCTGCTTGTTCACGCTTTCGCGGCTGACGCCGAGCATCATCGCGAGTTCCGCCTGGGTGATGATGATGCGGCCACCGGGGCCGGCGGCGGTGGCGGCCAGCACCCGCAGTTGCTTGGCGAGGCGATGCGGCAGATCCAGGAAGATCATGTCGGCGAGCTGTTCGTCCGTCCGGCGGAGGCGGAGGCTGAGCGTTTCGAGGAGCGCCAGCGCCGCCGTCGGCCGCTGGGAGATCCAGCGGACGAAGGCGTCGCGCGTCACGATGAGGGTGCGCGTGGGGAGCGCGGCGAGGACGCTCGCGGATCGCGGCCGCCCGTCGAGCAGGGAGAAGTCGCCGAAGAAGTCGCCTTGCCCCATGACGGCAACCGTCGCTTCCTCCCCGGTGGGGGAACCGACGGTGATCCGCACCTGGCCTTCGACGACAACGTGGAGCGAGTCGCCGGGGTCGCCCTCGCGGATGATCACGGTCCCGGCGGGGAAGGCTCGCAGCCGGGCGGTGGCGGCGAGGGCGCGGACGTCCTCGGCCGGGAGGCGTGCCAGGAGCGGCACTTCGCGGATGAAACGCTCTTTCTGAGCCTCGGTTCCCTGCGCAGCCACGGCCACGTCTCCTCCCGCGGACGGCCCCGTGTGTGACCTGTTTCACAGACCGGGGGACCGTCCCCGGGTGATCCTACACGGCAAGTGGTGGAGCGTGCAGCGCTCGCCAGCGACCGGAGCCCAGGACTGCTGCAGCCCCCGTGGCGGCGCACGCCGCCTGGCAGTCGAACAAAGCCCGGCCAGTGAGTGGCGGCCCCGGTTCCCCTCCCGGGGCCGCCCTTCTTTCCCCCCACCGAACCACACCCGCTTTTCATGCCCCCCGCAGCCGGTTAGGATTCGCGCATCTTGCCGAGTGCAGCCGTGAAGGAGGACCCCATGGGAGACAAGAGCCCCAAGAACAACGCCAAAGGCCAGAAGCAGAAGTCGCAGGCAAAGTCCGGCGCGGGTTCCGCGGCAGCGGCCAAACCCGCCCGGAAATAGCCCGGGGCACAGAGCCTTCGGAAGAGACCGGTGCGATCCGCCGGTCTCTTCTGCCGTGGGGAGAGATCCGTGTACCGCGAACTCGGCCCGGGTGACCACCGCCGCATCCTCGGCATCGAAGCCGCCGACGTCCCCGACGTCCTCCTCCTCGTCGGGATCTTCGCGGTCCAGCCCGGGGGGGAGCGATTTGCCGCCTACCTCGACGAAGCCACGCCCATGCCCCACTACCCCGCCTGGCTGGGCAGGTATCGCGGCGCCCGTGTCGGCCTCGCCTCCTGCTTCGGCGGCCCCATGGCGGCCATGCACGCCCACACCTGGTGCGGCGCCGGCGTCCCGGCCGTCGTCCAGCTCGGCTGGTTCGGGGCACTCCAGGCCGGGATGGCCCTCGGCGACGTCGTCGTCCCCCGCCATGCCGAGCGACAGGACGGCGTCAGCGACTGGTACCTGCCGAAGGGGATCCTCGCCGACGCCTCGGCCGACCTCGCGGGCGCGATAACGTCGCGGCTGCGGGAGCGCGGGATCGCCGTCTCCGAGCACGCCATCTACAGCACGCCCGCGCTCCTCGCCGAATCGCGGGAAGTGATCACCGACTGGAGCCGCCACGGCTGGCAGGGCGTCGACATGGAGACGGCCGCTACCTTTGCCGTGGCCAAGGCTCTCGGCGCCCGCCGCGCCGCCGCCCTCATCCGGCTCGACGACCTCGTCGCCGAAGAAGACAGCCTCGCCGAGCGGATGCCGCGGGAGCGCCGCGACTTCCTCCGGGCGCGCGAACGGGAAGTCATGCTCGCCGCCCTCGACGCAGTCCTCGACGGGGACACGGCCAGCCAGGGATGAGCGCGCCACCGGAGGCCGGCTGGCTCTCCCGCCATCTGCCGGCGCTCCGGGCGGCGGGCACGAGCGTCCTCGACCTTGGCTGTGGGCCTGGCCGCGATTGCGCCTTCCTTTCGGCCGAGGGCTTCCGGGTGACCGGCTGCGACCGCTACGCCGCCGCGCTCGCCCGGGCCCGGATCGCCGCCCCGGCGGCCGCCTACCTCCGGCTCGACATCGCGCGGCCGTTGCCGTTCCGGTCCGGGACCTTCGACGCCGCCATCGCCTCGCTCTCGCTCCATTACCTGCCGTGGGTGGAGACGCTGGCGGCAGTCGCCGAAGTCCGACGCGTCCTTCGCCCCGGCGGGCTCTTCCTCTTTCGCGTGAACGCTTCCGACGACGTTAACTTCGGCGCGGGGCGCGGCGAGGAGGTGGAGCCGGGCCTCTTCCGGGTCGATGGCGAGCCCGGACGCTGGAGCCCGGTGAAGCGCTTCTTCGACGCCGCCATGGTGCACGCGATGGCCGCCGGCGCCTTCGAAATCGAACGGCTCGAACACCGCGCGATCGACCGGGAAGGCGTGACAAAGCGGATCTGGGAGTGCCTCGCGCGGCGCGACTGACGGCGCCGGGGGCTATTCGACCGCCACAGCCTCGGTGTCGGCCTTCTTGGCGCGTTCCATGTGCTCGAGGCCGGCCATGCTGAAGCCGAGATCGCCGAGTTCACAAAGGAAGCTGCAGTAGGTGAGACGGAGCGCGCTGGTGGACTTCGAAGGAAGGTAGGCGAGGTTGCAACGGGTGCACTTCGGCATCTTCACGATCTCGGCGTCGCGGGCCGAGTTCGGAGGGGCCTGTTCGTCGCGGCCGTCGGTGATGGTGCTCATGCTCGCTCGTTCACTCCTGATACGTAGTATGGCGCATCACGGTTCTTTGCGCTTGGCCATGGGCGGTCCTCGGCGGCTTGCTGGCCGCAGGCGGGCCGGGGCAAGAAAGCGGTAGGATGGAAGCACTCCCCCGAAGAAATGCGTTGACCGCGCATTCCCGGGATTGATACAGTTCTCCGCAGGAAGCAATGCGGCGCAGCCGGTAGGAACAGGCCGAATCGAATGAGCCCAGCCAGCCAGGGCCTCAGCAACTCCGTGCAGACCCAGCAGCCGCGCCCGCCCGCGTGGTATGCCGACGCGCGCCGCTGGCGAGTGGTGGCGACGGAAATCGGCATCACCGCCCTGATTATGGTGGCCTACTTCCTCATCCGCGGGCTCCGGCCGGACAACGTCCCCGCCGCGGTCGACCGCAGCCTGGCGATCATCCACTTCGAACAGCAGGTTGGCCTCTTCCAGGAGGTCCGCTGGCAGGAAGCGTTCTTGCCCCACCTCTGGCTGATGGACGTCGCGAACCTTATCTACGCCTGGGGCCATTATCCCGTGCTCCTCGCCATCGCCCTCTGGCTGGTGGTGAAGGACCCCGCCCGCTTCCGCTTCCTGCGGAACGTGATGCTCCTCTCGGCCCTCATCGGGATCGCCTCCTACTGGATCCTCCCGGCGGCCCCGCCGCGGCTGATGGAAGTCCACGGCTACGACTTCGGCTTCGTCGACACGGTCCACGGCGCCACGAGCAACACGGTCTACTTCCAGCCCGGCCCCTTCGTGAACAACTACGCGGCGGTGCCCAGCTTCCACTTCGGCTGGATCGCCCTCGCCTCGGCCGCCATCTGGACGAACACGCGCATCCCCTGGGCACGGGGCGTGGCCGTCCTTATGTCCGTCCTCATGTGGTGGGCGGTGACGGTCACGGGGAACCACTTCTTCTTCGACATGATCATGGGCGGGCTCGTGGTTGGCGCCTCGTGGCTCGTCGTGGCCGGGCTCTACCACGTGCCCTACCGGCGCTTCCTCCCCCTCCGCGCCGCTTCCGCCGGGACCTAACCCCCTTTCATGACCACGGTCGCCGAACTCGAACGAATCGCCGGCGGCGGCGAGGCCGACGTCTATGCCTGGCCGACGGGCGAGGTCGTTCGGCTGCTCCGCGACACGGGCGAATGGGCCGAACTGCGGGTTGAGCGCGAGTGCGCGGCAATGCGGGCCGCGGCGAGCGCCGGCGTCCGCGTCCCCGCACTCGGCGGCGCCATCACCGTCGACGGCCGCCCTGGAGTCCTCCTCGAGCGGATTGCCGGGCCAGACCTCCTCAACCTGGTGGGCAAGAAGCCATGGCTCGTCCTCCGCTCGGGGGGGCTCACGGGGAAGACCCACGCCCGGCTGAACGCCGCGGCCGGACCCGAAAGCCTGCCGGCCTCCCGGGAAGCCCTCCGCCGCCGGATCGAAACGCTCGTGCCCCATGAGCCCGCGCTCTTCGGGTTCGTCCTCGACGTGCTGGCGTCGCTCCCGGATGGCGACCGGCTCTGCCACGGTGACTTCCACCCGGGGCAACTCCTGATGGACGGCGACGACCCGGTCACGATCGACTGGTCCAATGCCACCCGCGGCGACCCCCTCGGCGACTACGCGCGGACGCGGGTGATCCTCTCCATGGGCAGCCTCCCGCCCGGGACTACGCTGCCGTTGCGGGTCCTGACGGCGGTGGGCCGCCGGCTCATGGTCGGCGCCTACGTCCGCGGGTACGAACGCGAATGCGCCGCCCCCATCGACCGCGAACGGCTGGAGGCATGGGAGACCGTGCACGTAGCCGCGCGGATCGCGGACGGCTACGAAAACGAGCGGGCCATGCTCGCCGCCCGCCTGCGCCGGAAGAAGGAACTCGCGGACGCGAAAGGCTGAGGCCCCGGGCAAACGCCGGGGCCTCAAGTTTGTGGCTTCGCAGCCGGCGGCGGCTCAGATCTGGCTGTAACCCGAGCCCTTGCGTTCGACGCCCGTGCCCTTGCCGTCCTTGATCCAGCCGAACTCCTGGAGGATCTCCTGGCTGTAGGTCACCCGCCCGGTGACCTTGTCGATGGGCTCCGTCGCGAGCAGGAGGGCGGCCTTCGCCATCAGCACCGGCGGCTCGCCGCGGGGGTCGTCCATGCCCGTCACCAGGTGGTGGAAGACCGTCCCGGGCGTTGGCACCACCTGCGAAGGGGAGACGCAGGTGACGCTGACGCCGTCGGCATAGACTTCGGACGCGAGGCCCTGGGTGAAGCGTTCGAGCGCGGCCTTCTCCGCGCCGTAGAGCGTGCCGCCGCGCTGGGCCGGCCCCGGGTAGGGACCGCGGCCGGGGCCGATCGCCGCGCCACTGGAGATGTTCACGATCGAGCCGGACTTCCGCGGCACCATGTCGGCCAGGGCCATCTGTGACAGGTAGAACGGCGCGTGGAAGTTCACCGCGAACGACCGGTGCCACTTGTTCACCGGGAAGTCCTTCACCGGGATGAAGTAGGTGAGGGCGGCGTTGTTCACGAGCACGTCGACGGGCCCGTAGATGCGATGGGCCTCCGCGAAGATGTGGATGCAGGCGTCGTAGTCGGAGACGTCGGCGGTGACGGCGCTGGCTTCTCCGCCGCTGGCCTTGATCCCGGCAACCGTGGTTTCGAGCGACCCTTCGAGCGGGTGTTCGCCCTCGTGGAGGGTGCGGGCTGTGCAGATGACCTTGCCGCCCTCGGCGGCGAAGACTTCCGCAATGGACTTCCCGATGCCGCGGCTGGCACCGGTGACGATAACGACCTTCCCATCAAGCTTTCCCATGGCGCGAAGCCTACACCGGGCGAGGAAGGCTGGAAAACCGCCAGCACATGCGGGCTTCGCGGCAAGCCGGTATAAATGGCCACCCGGGGGGATTCGAATGACAGAGCACACCATCCGCGGCAAGACCGCGATCGCAGGCATCGGCGAGACCCGCTACTACAAGCGCGGTGGGTCGCCGGACCCTGAGTTCAAGCTCGGCCTCCAGGCCATCATGGCGGCCGCCGACGACGCCGGGATCGACGTCCGCGAAATCGACGGCTTCGCCTCGTTCAGCAACGACCGCAACGACCCGGCCCGGATCGCGGCGGCGCTCGGCACCCGCGAAGTGACCTTCAGCAACATGTTCTGGGGCGGCGGCGGTGGCGGTGGCTCCGGCGCGGTGGCGAACGGCGTCGCGGCCGTCGCGGCGGGCTATTCGAAGTACGTCGTTGCCTACCGTTCGCTGGCGCAGGGGCAGTTCGGCCGGTTCGGCCAGGGCGCCGCCGTGCCGAAAGCCGCCGGCGCCGCCGCCTTCACGGCCCCCTACGGGCTCATGTCGCCTGCGCAGACGTTCGCCATGCGCGTGCGCCGCTTCATGCACGACCACGGCGTCAGGCAGGAGGCGCTCCGGGCGGTGGCGCGGGCGAGCTACCACCACGCCCAGGCCAACCCCCGCGCCGTGATGTACGGCCGCGACCTCAGCGACGAGGACTACGACAACTCCCGCTGGATCGTCGAGCCCTTCCACCTCTTCGACTGCTGCCAGGAGAACGACGGCGCGGCGGCAATCATCATCACTTCGGCCGAACGCGCCCGGGACCTGAAGCACCCACCGGCGTACGTCCTCGCGGCGGCGCAGGGTTCGGACTACCGCCAGGCGGCGCCCTCCCACAACGCCCCGGACTACGGCACCTCCAACTTCAAGACGCTGGCCCCGAAGCTCTATGCGATGGCCGGCCTTGGCCCCGGCGAGGTCGACGTCCTCCAGAGTTACGAGAACTTCACGGGCGGCGTGATGATGAGCATCGTCGAGCAGGGGTTCTGTTCGCCCGGCGAGGTGAACGACTTCTTCACGCTCGAGAACTTCTCCGCTCCCGCCGGGAAGCTGCCCCTGAACACCAGTGGGGGGAACCTCGCGGAGTGCTACATGCACGGGCTCGAACTGATCACCGAGGCGGTGCGGCAGGTCCGGGGCAACGGCGTCTGCCAGGTCCCCGGGGCCAACATCTCGATGGTGACCTCCGGGCCGATGGTCCAGCCGGTGAGCAGCCTCATCCTCGCGCGCGACACAGGAGCAGACCGATGACGACCGGCACCCACTACCTGCCCCCCGGGCTTCCCGCCCCCGCCCCCAGCCCCGAGGGCCTCGGCGCCGAGTTCTGGGATGCCACCCGCCGGCACGAACTCCTCGTCCAGCGCTGCAACGCCTGCCGGACCTTCCAGTGGGGCCCCGAGTTCATCTGCCACCACTGTCTCTCCTTCGACATGGGCTGGCACCGCGTCTCCGGCCGGGGGCGCATCTACAGCTGGGAGCGGCCCTGGTACCCGGTGCACCCCGCCCTGCGGGAAGGAGTACCCTACATCGTCGTGCTGGTGGAGCTCCCCGAGGCCGGGAACGTCCGGATGGTCGGCAACCTCCTCGGTGACCCGAAGCAGGACGTGCCCATCGGCGCGGAGGTCGAAGCCGTCTTCGAAGACCACGACGGCCCCGAGCCCTACACCCTGGTCCAGTGGCGGCTGGCCTGAATCCCCGAGGAGGGAACCGAAGTGGACTACGCGGACATCCTCTACGACGTCGAGGAAGCGGCGGCGATCATCACCCTCAACCGCCCCCAGCGGCTCAACGCCTGGGGCGGCGCCATGGACCGGGAGTTCCGGGACGCCCTCAAGCGGGCCGACGCTGACAGCGGCGTCCGGGCGGTCATCGTCACGGGCGCGGGCCGCGGCTTCTGCGCCGGCGCCGACATGGGCAACCTCAACACGATCGCGGCGGCAGGTGGCGAAGACGTGCGCGAAGACCCGCGCGCCCGCGCTTCCGGGATCGAAGCGAACTACCACCAGCGCTTCACCTTCCCCCTGCAAACGAAGAAGCCCTTGCTCGGCGCGATCAACGGCCCGGCCGTGGGCCTCGGGCTCATCCTCTCCCTCTACTGCGACATGCGCTTCGCCTCCGACCAGGCGAAGTTCGGGGCCGCGTTCTCGTCGATCGGGCTGGTAGCCGAGCACGGCGTGAGCTGGATGCTCCCGCGGGTGGTCGGCATCGGCCACGCGCTCGACATGCTCTATTCGTCGCGGGTCGTCGGCGCGGAAGAAGCCCTGCGCATGGGGCTGGTCAACCGCCTCGTCCCCCACGACCAGCTCCTTCCGGCGACGAAGGAGTACGCCCGTTACCTGGCCGAGCACGCCTCCCCCCGGGCCATGCAGAAGATCAAGAAGCTCGTCTACGACGCCCAGTTCACCGACCTCGCCACGGCCATCCAGACGGCGAACGCGGTCATGGCCGACAGCCTCCGGGAACCCGACTTCCAGGAAGGGCTCAATGCCTTCGCCGAGAAGCGCCTGCCAAGGTTCGAGGGCATCTCGGAGTAGGAGCGAGGTCCGTGACCACAGACCCGCCGGTCGCCTGCGTCGCCATTGCGGTCCCCCCGGCGCTGCTGGCGCGCATCCGGGGGGTCGCGACGGTTGTCTCCCCGCCGATCGCGGCGCCGCGCGAAGCGATCCTCGCCCTCCTCGCAGACGCGGAGGGGCTCCTCTGCAGCAACCTCCTCCCGATCGACGCCGCCCTGATGGACGCGGCGCCGCGGCTGCGAGTCGTGTCGAATTTCGGCGTCGGCTACAACAACGTCGACCTGGAGGAAGCGACGCGACGCGGCATCGCCATCTGCAACACCCCTGGCGTCCTCACAGAAGCAGTCGCGGACCTGACGCTCGGGCTGATCCTGTCGCTCTCGCGGAGGCTCGTCGAGAACGCCGACTTTGTGCGAACCGGCAACTGGGGCAAGACGCCGCCACCCCCGCTCGGCTTCGACCTCGGCGGCCGGACGCTTGGGATCGTCGGCTTCGGGCGCATCGGCAGGGCGGTGGCGAAACGGGCGCTCGCCTTCGGGATGCAGGTGCTCTACCACGACGTGGACACCTGGCCCGAACCCGGCGTCGCGGCCGAACCGCGATCACTCGAAGACCTGCTGCGCGAGTCCGACGTCGTCTCGCTCCACGTGAACCTGACCCCGGAGACGCATCACCTCATCGGCGCCTCGCAGCTTTCGCTGATGAAGCCCGGCGCCTACCTCGTCAACACCTCCCGCGGCCCGGTGGTAGACCAGGCGGCGCTCCTGGATGCGCTCCGTTTCGGGCGCATCGCTGGCGCGGGCCTGGACGTCCTCGAAGTCGAACCCCCGGCGGCGGACGAACCGCTGCTCGCGCTCCCGAACGTCGTCGTCTTCCCCCACGTCGGGTCGGCGACAGCGGAGACGCGGGCAGCGATGATGGAGCTCGCGGTCGGCAACCTGGTCGCGGTCCTCGGTGGCCAACCGCCGCCGGCCTGCGTGAACCCGGAAACACTCGCGAAAGCGATCCAGCGAAGGTAAGGAGCGAACTGATGCGGCAGAACACGGTGAAAGCGAAATGGGCAGCGGGCGAAACGACCTTCGGGGCATGGCTCTCAGTCCCGAACTCGTTCTCGGCCGAGGTGATGGCCCACCAGGGGTTCGACTGGGTGTGCATCGACATGCAGCACGGCATCGCCGACTACCAGGTGGCCGTGACGATGCTCCAGGCGATCGGCACGACGGACACCATCCCCATCGTCCGTGTCCCCTGGAACGAGCCCGGGATCATCGGCCGCATGCTCGACGCCGGCGCGCTCGGCGTCATCATCCCGATGGTCAACAGCGTCGAGGAGGCGAAGGCCGCGGTGTCCGCCTGCCGCTATTTCCCGGCGGGCGCGCGCAGCTTCGGCCCCACCCGCGCGGCCTACTATGCCGGCAGCGACTACTTCGGCGACGCCAACAACCAGGTCGCCTGCATTCCCATGATCGAGACGAAACAGGCGGTGGAGCGGCTCGACGATATCCTCTCGGTGCCCGGGATCGACGCCGTCTACGTGGGGCCGGCCGACCTCAGCATCACCCTCGGGTTGCCGCCAGGGATGGACAACGGCGGCGCCTTCGAAGAGGCGCGGGTGAAGATCGCCAACGCCTGCGCCCGCCACGGCGTCACGGCCGGCATCCACGCGAACGCCTCGCTGGCGGCGAAACACGCGGCCGCGGGCTATCGGATGATCACGGTCAGCGGCGACCTCGCGGCGATGACCGCCGGCGCCGCCCGTGACCTGAAGGCGGTCCGTGAGTCGGCGCCCGTCTCGGGGAAGCCCGTCTACTCGTGAGTTCACCGATTGCCACCGGGCGCGTCTGATCGTAGCGTCAGAACCCGGGGCCGGACACGCATACACGAAGGAGAACCCTGATGAAGCGGCATTACGGTTGGTTCGGTATCTTTGCGCTCCTGGTCCTGGCCCTGGCTGCGGCCTGCGGCGGAGGTGGCGACGACGACAGCGACAGCGACGGTGGCGACGCCGGCTCGCCCTCCGGCACGGCAGCGCCGGGCAAGACAACCGACGGTTCGAAGGCCACGGCGACCTCGAAGTCCGGTTCCTCCACCGCCGGGAAGGGCTGCGATCTGACGATCACCGGCGACAAAGAGATCTCGGTGAAGACGGCGTTCAGCGCCACAGGCTCTGGGGCCGGGACGGACTACTGGATCAGCGACGACGAGATGCGGGCGGCGTTGCTGGCGCTGGTGAAGGCCGGGAACGCCGGGATCAGCGATGCCGACGCGAAGAAGAAGGTCGACGAGGAGATGAAGAACGACCCGCGGATCTTCCTCCTCATCGTCAACTGCGTGGCCCCGAAGCCGGACGACGTGAGCATCTCGTTCCTCCCGGGCGGGGACTCGAAGTACGCCGACGTGCCGTTCGGGTCGAAGAAGTACACGATCGCCGCCGGGGGAACCCTCGGCGGCGACGTGAAGCCGGGCCAGTTCTCCGTGCTCTTTACGATCGGCGACCACTTCTTCAACGTCGCCGAGGACGGCCAACTCAACATCACGAAATTCGACGCCAGCGGGATCGCGGGGACGTTCAGCTTCAGCGCGAAGGAAAACGAGTTCCTCGCCACCGGGACACCGCTGAAGGTGAAGGTCGAAGGCAAGTTCGACTACCCCTGCACCGGCGGCTCGAAGTGCAAGAACTAGGGCTCAGCCGGGGATGACGTAGAGGGCGGCGACCGCGTAGAAGACGGCGCTGCCCGCCACGACCATCGCATGGAAGACTTCGTGGAAGCCGAAGACACGCGGCAGCGGGTTGGGCCAGCGGACGGCGTAGACGACCCCGCCAAGCGAGTAGACGAGGCCGCCGACAACGAGCAACGCCATCGCGCTCACGGGGAGTGACCCCGCCAGTTCCCACGACCCCGCGATGGCTACCCACCCCACCGCCAGGTAGGCGCCCACCCCCAGCCAGCGCGGCGCCCGCGGCCAGGCGACCTTCATCGCGACACCGAGGGCGACGAGCGTCCACACCACCGCCAGGAGCGAGATGCCCCAGGCCAGGCCCATCGCCCCCAGGCAGAAGGGCGTGTAGGTGCCGCCGATGAAGACGAAGATCATCGAATGGTCCAGGCGCATCATCAGCGGGCGGAGGCGGGGCCCCCAGGGGAGCAGGTGGTAGCTGGCGCTCGTGGCGTAGAGGAGGATGAGGCTGGCCCCGAAGATCGACGCTCCAACGTAGCCCGACGGCGATCGCGCAAGCAGCAGGAGCGCGACCAGCCCGGCCGGCGCGGCGAACGCGGCCGCGAGGTGGAGGTAGCCCCGGAAGAGCGGGCGGGGGTCGCCGCGAAGCATCATCTCACTCCAGAGTATCGGCAACCGCGGTCAGCCGCGGTAAGCAACCGCGGTGACACCATTTCCCGGCCCCAAATCGCCGCTGCTGTAGCATGGAGGGGATGGCCCTGCTCACCACCGACCTGCTCACCAAGCGCTACGGCAGCAGCGTGACGGCGCTCGATTCGCTCAGCCTGGAACTGGAACCGGGGGTCATCGGGCTGGTGGGGGCGAACGGCGCCGGCAAGAGCACCCTCATCAAGATCCTGCTCGGCCTCATCCCCGCGACCTCGGGCTCGGCCAATCTCTTCGGCATGGACATCGTCGAGCAGGGGCCCGGGCTCCGCCAGTTCGTCGGCTACATGCCCGAACACGACTGCCTCCCGACCGACATCAGCGCGACCGAGTTCGTCGCCCACATGGCCCAGGTCAGCGGCCTTCCCCGCGCGGCCGCCCGCGAGCGGACAGCAGAAACGCTCCGCCACGTTGGCCTTTTCGAAGAGCGCTACCGGGAGATGCGCGGCTACTCCACCGGCATGAAGCAGCGGGTGAAGCTCGCCCAGGCGCTCGTCCACGACCCCCGCCTGATGCTCCTCGACGAGCCGACGAACGGGCTCGACCCGGCCGGCCGCGACGAAATGCTGGACCTCGTCCGGCGGACCGGGCGGGAGTTCGGCATCTCGATTGTTATGTCGTCACACTTGCTCGGGGAGATCCAGCGCGTCTGCGACCACCTGGTCGTCATCGAAGGCGGGCGGCTCGTCCAGTCGGCGCCGGTCGCGGACTTCACAGGCCAGACAAGCGTCCTCGCGGTGGAGGTCGAACCCGCCGGGGCGGCCCTGGCCGGGCGTCTCGCTGCTCTCGGGCTCCAGGTGCAGGAGGAGGGCCGCACCGTGCTGGTCACCCTCGACGGCGCCCCGCCCTACGACCTCATCCGCGACGCCGTCGTGGACCTCGGCCTCGGGCTGGTGCGCCTGGAGCAACGGCGGCAATCGCTCGAAGACCTCTTCCGCGAGCCCGCGGCCGTCCCGGGGGAAGCGCGTGGCTGAGCGGCCCGCCGGCAGCATCTACGACCTCGGCTACCGGCGCTACGAAGGGGTGCGCTTGGGGCGCCGCCACGCCATCCTCGCGCTTTACATCCATGGTCTCCGGAGCGCCTTCGGCATCGGCCGCCGCACGCAGAGCAAGCTCTTCCCCATCGGCCTCGCCCTCCTCGCCTTCATCCCGGCGACCATCCAGCTGGGGATCGCCGCCATCGCTGCGGACCGCATCGAGATCGTGAAGGCGGAGGACTACTACGGCTACGTCGAGATGATCCTGGCGCTCTTCGCGGCGGCGGTGGCCCCCGAACTCGTCGGCCGCGACCAGCGCACCAGGACGCTCTCGCTGTACTTCTCCCGGGCGGTCGCGCGGCGAGACTACGCGGCGGCACGGCTCGGCGCCTTGATCACGGTCATGCTGGCCCTGACGCTTCTCCCCCAAACGGTCCTCTTCGCCGGGCGCGGCCTGGCCTCCAACGATCTCCCGAGCTTCTTCCGCGACGAAGCGGACCAGATCGCCCCAATCGTCGTCACCGCCGTGCTGATCTCGGTCCTCGTCGCCGCCGTGGGGGTCGCGGTCGCCGCCCAGACGCCGCGTCGCGTCTATGCCACCGTGACTATCCTCGCCATGTTCGTGGTGCCACTCGCGATCGCCTCCGCGATCGTGAACATCACTGACGGCGAGGGCACCGGCTTCGCCCTCCTCCTGAGCCCCTTCCACCTGATGGACGGCCTGACGAAGTGGGTCTTCAGCGTGACACCGGAACCGATGTCCGACCTCGCCATCGCCGGCCTGGGCGGCTGGCTCTACGGGGTCGGCGTCGCGGCCTGGGTCGCGGCTTGCGTGTGGTTCTTCGTGCGCCGCATCGACCGGGTGGCGGCATGAGTGAGACAGCCGCGGTCGAGGTGGCGAACGTCTCCCGCTGGTACGGAAACGTCGTCGCCGTGAACGACATCTCCTTCAGCCTCGGGACGGGGATCACGGGGCTCCTCGGCCCCAACGGCGCCGGGAAGTCGACGCTCCTCCACATGCTCTCCGGCTTTCTCCAGCCCTCCGCCGGGGCAGTGACCGTCCTCGGGCAGCCGGCCTGGCGGAACCCCGCCCTCTACCGCGAGATCGGGCTCGTGCCCGAGCGCGAGGCGGTGTACCCCTTCCTCACCGGCCGCGAGTTCGTCCTCGCCAGCGCCAGGCTCCAGCGGCTGCCCGACCCGGAGGCCGCGACCGCGAAGGCGATCCGCCTCGTCGAGATGGAGCCGTTCCAGGACCGCGCCGCGGGCGGCTATTCGAAGGGGATGAAGCAGCGGATCAAGGTCGCCGCCGCGATCGTCCACGAACCCCGCGTCCTCCTACTCGACGAGCCCTTCAACGGCGCCGACCCCCGCCAGCGGCTGCACATGATCGACATGCTCAAGGTGATGGCCGCCGGTGGCTGCACGATCGTCTTCTCCTCCCACATCCTCGAAGAGGTCGAACGGCTCGCCGAGAACGTCCTGGTCATCGTCGCCGGGCGGCTGGCCGCCTCCGGCGACTTCCGCGAGATCCGCAAGCTGATGACGGACCGGCCCCACACCTTCACCCTCCGCTCCAGCGACGACCGCGGCCTGGCGGCGGCGCTCATCGGCGAGCCCGCGGTCTTCGGCGTCGAACTCAGCGACGGCATCCTCACCGTCCGGACCGCCGACCTCGCCGGCTTCGCCGCGGCTGCGCCGCGGGTTGCCCGCAGCGGGGGCATCTCCCTCTTCGAAGTGCGGCCCACGGACGAGTCGCTCGAGAGCGTCTTCTCCTACCTGGTGAAGCGATGAACGCGGTCGTCCTTTCGCTGACGGCCAGACAGCTGTTGAGCCGGCGGCGAACGTTGCTGATGGCCGGCTTCGCGCTCCTGCCGGTGGCCGTTGCCGTCGTCTTCCGCTTCGCCGGCGACTCCGAAACCGACCCGGCTGAGTTCACCTCGAAGGCCGTCCTCGGGGCGCTGGTGGTGAGCACCCTCCTGCCGCTGGTCGCGCTGGTGATGGGCACCGCCGCCCTCGGCGCCGAGATCGAAGACGGGACCGCGGTCTACCTGCTGGCCAAGCCCATATCCCGGCAGGAGATCGTGCTCTCGAAGCTGCTGCCCGCCTGGGCGGTCACGTCGGCCCTTGTCGTGCCGGTGGTGGTCGCGGGAGGCTTCATCGGCATGGGCGGCGACGAGCCGGGGCTGGTCGCCGCCTACGCGGTGGGCACGGCGCTCGGGGGGCTGGTCTACTGCGCCATCTTCCTGGCCGCGAGCGTCATCACCAGCCGCGCGCTGATCGCGGGGCTGGTCTACGTCTTCATCTGGGAGAACACCGTCACCCGGCTCTTCCAGGGCACCCGCGTCCTCAGCGTCCGCCACTACATCAGCGGCGTCGTGGACCTGCTCTCCAACGTCCCCGACCGCGTGCTCGACGCGAAGCTGGGCGGCTTCGAGGCGCTCGTCCTGATGGTCGCGGTCGGGGCGCTGGCGACGCTCTACGCGGTCCGGCGGCTGGAGCGCTTCGAGATCGGCGAGAGCAGCTGACCCCTCACCCCCCGGCCCCCTGCTCCCACTTCGTGGGCGAGGGGGAGCGCGCCGGTGGCGCGACGTCTAGTCGAGGACGATGCCGAAGTGCTCCTTGAGGGCGGCGGCGTAGGCTTCGTCCGTGTCCAGGCGGCGCATCTGGCGGTGGCCGTCGGAGACGACGATCAGGCGGCGCTCGCTCATGGTCACCCGGCCGCTGGGCGTGGGCAGCGTGCAGATGTTCTTGCGGAAGGCGGACTCGGGCGCGACCTGGTGCCACTGGCACATGGCGGCGAAGTCCTCCAGCGGGTGGGCCGCCAGCGAGAAGTGATAGGTGGGCTTCCACCTGCCGTTCGCGCCAAGGATCGACATCGTCCAGTCGTCGCCCTCGTGGCCGAGGAGGTAGGTGCCGCTCTCCTGTTCCTGGGGCCTTTCGGCGTCGAGCCGGAGCGGTTCCTGGAACGACTCGCCGAAGCCGACGTCCGCGAGCCAGCGTTCTTCGAGTTCGACGCGAAGGGTCAGGTGGTCGAATTCGGGGCCGACCGCGCCGTTCTGGCCGACGACCCGCGCCGATAGCAGGCTGACGTCGAACCCGAGGTCGCGGAGGAGGGCGGCGAAGAGACCGTTCAATTCGTAGCAGAAGCCGCCGCGGTGGTGGTTGACGATCTTGTCGAACCACTCACCTTCGTCCATGTGGATGGGGCGGCGGAGGACCTGCATGTCGAGGTTTTCGAACGGCACCGAGCGCATGTGGGCGCGGTGGACGCCCCGGAGGGTCTCGATGGTCGGGTCGGCGGGGCCTTCGTAACCGATTCGCCGGAAATACGCGGCCCTATCCACGGGCGCGCCCGCAGGGTTGGGCAGAGGCAACAGAAGGGACGGCGTGGCTCATAGGCGAGTAACCATGGTGTCGTATCGGGTGGTGCGGAACAAGGGACTTCCGATTTCCGATTTCTGATTTTCGATTTCCGAGGATCCCGTAGCCGCGCCCCGCCGTGGCCGCATCGCCCGGAACCTCCGATCCGCGTCAGCCTCCAACACGCGCCGGGGTATACTGCCGCCCATGCAGGCAGCTGACTTCGTCGCGAAGTGGCGAGCGTCTCAACAGAAAGAGTCCGCCGCCTACGTCTCCCATTTCGAAGACCTCTGCCGCCTTGTCGGCCACGAAACGCCGATCGAGACTGACCCCTCGGGCGGCTTCTTCTGTTACCAGAAGGGCGTGACGAAGGAGTCCGGCAGGCAGGGCTTTGCTGACGTCTGGCTCCGGCGCCACTTCGGCTGGGAGTACAAGAGCAAGGGCGGCGACCTCGAAGCGGCCTACCGCCAGCTCCTCCAGTACCGCGACAACCTCGAGAACCCACCGTTGCTGATCGTCTGCGACTTCGACCGGATCGAGATCCGGACCAACTTCACCGGGACGGTCTCCCGCAAGTTCACGATCACCCTCGACGACATCCTCTCCGGCGAACCGCTTGCCGGGACGGGCCTGACGCCGTTTCAGGTGCTCAAAGCCTGCTTCGAGGAGCCGGACGACCTCCGCCCCAAGCAGACCACCGAGGGGCTGACGAAGGACGCGGCCGACCGCCTCGGGGCTGTGGCCGAGAGCCTGCGGGCCTTCCGCAAGCCCCAGTACGACCCGGTGGCGCGAGAGTATCCGCGGTACTACACCGACGACGAGATCGCCAGGTACCTCTCCAAGCTGATCTTCTGCATGTTCGCGAGTGACGTTGGCTTGCTCCCCCGGGGCATCGTCGGGCGCCTCATCGACAACTACGGCAACCTCGCACCGGTCTTTGCCGCGCGGATGTGCGAGCTCTTCGAAAAGATGAGCACCGGGGGGGACTTTGGGGTCGACCGGATCTCCTACTTCAACGGCGGCCTCTTCACCGACACCGCGGCGCTGGAGATCGACTCCGACAACCTCCGCGCCCTCCGCCGCGCCGACGAACTGGACTGGACCGACGTCGAGCCCTCGATCTTCGGGACGCTGTTCGAGCGGATACTCGACCCGGCGAAGCGCAGCCAGCTCGGCAAGCATTACACCTCGCGGGAGGACATAGAGCGGATCGTGACGCCCGTCTTGATGTGGCCGTTAGAACGGGAGTGGGAGGCGCTCCAAAAGGAGGCCGCGCCGCTGCAACGCTGGGACACCGAAACGGGGGTGCGCCGCCAACAGCACCGCGAAACCCTGAAAGCCAAGCTCGACGGCTTCCTCGACCGTCTCGGCGCGATCAAAGTG
Organism: Chloroflexota bacterium; assembly: GCA_016234445.1. Taxonomy (GTDB): domain Bacteria; phylum Chloroflexota; class Dehalococcoidia; order Tepidiformales; family Tepidiformaceae. The sequence goes on from JACRBT010000006.1 coordinate 29,663, forward strand.
CTCGACCCCGCCTGCGGCTCCGGGAACTTCCTCTACGTCAGCCTGGCGATGCTGAAGACACTGGAGCGGCAGGTCATCGCCTACGGGGCCACGTGGGGGATCACGGGGCTGGAGCCGCGCGTGCACCCCCGCCAGATGTACGGCATCGAGATCAACGACTACGCCCACGAGCTCTCCAGCATCGTCGTCTGGATCGGCTACCTCCAGTGGAAGCACCGCAACGGCATCCCCTTCGAGACGGAAGTCCCGGTCCTCCAGAAGCTGGACAACATCCACCTCATGGACGCGATCATCTCCCTTCCCCCTTCTCCGTCCTCCCTTGTCCCCCAGGAGCCGGAATGGCCGGAGGCTGACGTGATCGTGGGGAACCCGCCGTTCCTCGGCGGGAAGCGGCTCCGCACCGAACTCGGCGACAGCTACGTGGACGGGATGTTCCGGCTTTACGACGGCCGTGTGCGGCGCGAGTCCGACCTCTGCTGCTACTGGTTCGAGAAGGCGCGGGCGATGGTCGAGTCTGGGAAGGTGAAGCGCGCCGGCCTGCTCGCGACCCAGGCCATCCGGCGCGGGGCGAACCGGGAGACCCTGCGCCGGATCAAGGAGTCGGGAGACCTGTTCTACGCCGACTCCGACCGGCCGTGGGTACTGGACGGGGCGGCAATCCGGGTGTCTATGGTGGGATTCGACGCGGGGACCGAGGCTCGGCGGGTGCTCGACGGACAGCCGGTGGAAGGCATTAACGCCGACCTGACGAGCCAAACGGACCTGACCCGGGCGCGGCGGCTGAAGGAGAACCTTGGCATCTCCTTCATGGGCGACACGAAAGTCGGTCCGTTCGAGATCGACGAAGCCACCGCCAGCAAGATGCTCGCGGCGCCCAATCCGCACAGGAAGCCGAACAGCGACGTTGTCCGGCCGTGGGTGAACGGGCTCGACATCACCCGGCGCCCCCGCCATATGTGGATCATTGACTTCCCCCCGGGGATGACGGAGGCGGAAGCGGCCTTCTACGAGGCGCCGTTCCTTCATGTGTCGCTGTTCGTCAGGCCCATGCGGGCGGTCGCCAAGTCCGGCGACGCGACCGGCGTGCCATGGTGGATTCACCAGCGGCCGCGGCCGGAAATGCGGGCGGCGTTCGCATCGTTGGACCGATTCCTGTGCACATCGCGAGTGTCGAAACATCGGATCTTCATCTGGGTTCCCACGGCGACGCTACCTGACAGCCGCGTCTACGCTTTCGCCCGCGACGATGACTACTTCGCCGGAGTGCTTCAATCCAGGATCCACGACGTGTGGAGCTTGCACACCGGTTCGACTCACGGCGACGGGTCGACCGGCGGTCGACCGGTCTACAACAACACTACCTGCTTCGAGACGTTCCCCTTCCCGCGGCCAACGCCGGCGCAGGAAGCGGCCATCGCCTCGGCTGCCGCGGAGCTGAACCAGCTACGGGAGAACTGGCTGAACCCGCCCGGCCTCGCGGAGGAGGAATTGAAGAAGCGGACCTTGACGGCCTTCTACAGCAACCCTCCAACGTGGCTTCCTTATGAGCAGAGGAAGCTGGACGAGGCCGTCTTCGCCGCCTACGGCTGGCCCCCAACCCTCTCCGACGGGGACATCCTCGCGCGCCTGCTAGCGCTGAACCTGGAGCGTGAGGCGGTGCCGTGACCATCACAAGGATGTCGGCGGTGACTCGGGAAGTGGCTCATCGGTAGTTCTTCGGGCGATGTCGAATCGGCGCGGCTGGCGAACCGTTCGCGCACGAGGCAACAATGGTCAGCAGCATCGTCGGTTCATCCCATTGCCCGAGGGTGCAGAGGTCCAAATTGGAGTCAGGTGGCAGCGGGTCCGGAAGGTGCCACACATAGTTGCCGACTTCAATCCCACCATCTGAGAGGCTTCGGTGAGCCTCTCGGAGCGTCACGAAGTTCCCGAAAGACGGCGTGAATCGATCCATCCCAGCTGTGTCACGAACCTCCGTGGTCCCGTCTACATGGTATGCCGCCGCGGTGCCCCGGTTGCTGATCGTCACGATGACCCGGTGGAAGTCCGCGCCCTTGTAGCTCAGCTCAAGCTTCGGAGCCGCAGGTCGCAGAGCCCGCACCACCTCCGCAAACGTGATGAATCCGGCTCCGAGGAACGAAAACGCGGTGGCCACCCCAGCCCATGATGCAGCCGTCGCGCTGTCCAGGTTCCATCTCCACAAAGCTACCAAGAAGACAATCCAAGTGAGCCCAAAGACGAAAAGGGGGAGTCGGAGGTACTTTCCGAACTCGGGCAGTTCGCCGACGGGCCACAGCCACTTGAACATGGCGGAGATGGTACGCGAACGCGAACGCCAGCGCCCCGCTGCCCATCCGTACCGCGACTGCGAAGGAGCGGCGTCGGTGCGCCTGGCACCACTGCTGGCGGCGGGCTTCCCGCCGGCGCTCCGCGAGGGAAATCGCGGCGGTCCGATGCGGCCACGGGGGGCCGCGGCTACCACTCGGGCCTCGGACCTCGGAACTCGGAACTCCCCGTCCCCCTGCCACCTCCCCCTTCCACCTCCCCCGCCCTCCCCGCGACCATCGTTGCATGGCGGCGCCTCTCCGGACCCGGGACCCGGTACTCGGTGCTCCGAAAAGGCGCCCGAGGTGGGTTCAACCCACGTTTTTTTTCTTTCGGAGGCCCGAACCATGCCCCAGTGCCAGGCGATCACCGAGAAAGGTTCGCGCTGCCGCCTCCCTGCGCTGAGCACCTCCGAACACTGCCTCAACCACGACCCGGAGTACCACGAACAGCAACGGGCCAACGCGGCGGCGGCCGGACGCGCCTCGGGGGTCGCCCGCCGCCTCCAGCCGATCGACCTCGACTTCGTCTCCCTTGCCGAACGCACCTCCATCCAGGGCCTCCTCGATACGCTCTTTCGCATGGAACTCCTCGGGACGCTGCCGCCGCCGCGGGCACGCCTCCTCGTCCGCATCCTCTCCCTCGCCATCCGGAACTTCGACCGCCCGGTCCGCACCAGCCCCAACGACGCCACAAAGGCCACGCACGAACCCGCGACCTACGACCGCACCCGCAACGAGTTCGAGGAACTCGCCGCCGCGGTCGTCAGCGCCCTCGCCGACAACGACGACCTCACTCTTGCCCGCCAGCTGTCCGCCGAATCCGCCCGCCGCCGCCAGAAATGGACCGACGAAGAAGCCTTCGACCGCGTCCCCCGGGCGCTGGAAACGCGCGGGACCCCCGCTCGCCCGCAGACCTCCGGGGACGCCTGGGAAGAGTCGTTCCGCGACCACCCCTCACCCCCCGACCCGCTCTCCCGCGGTCGCGGGCGAGGGGGAGGTTGGGAGCAGTCCTTCCGCGACCACCCGTCCGACAGCCGGCAGCCGACAGCCGATAGCCGATGGCCATCCGAGCCCGACCCGATGCCGATCCTCGAACGGCTCCTCAAAGGCCACATCCCCGATGTGTAGAACTGGCTGTTAGCTGTTAGCCGTTAGCTGTTAGCACTCGGACCTCGGGCCTCGGACCTCGGAACTCCCCGGCCCATTGGCCCGGGCGCTGGCGCTTTGGTAGAGTGCCGCCTTACGAGGAGTGTGGTGGTATGCGAGAGCAGTTGCAGGAGTTCCTGGCGCGGCAGTGGCCCGACGCCGACGAGATCGTGGTGGAGGAGTTCGCCGTCATCGCCGGCGGCTATTCGCGGGAGACGTTTCGTTTCGACGCCCATGTGACGCGCGGCGGGGCACGGACGATCCTGCCGATGATCCTGCGGAAGGACCCGCCCCCGGCGGTCGGCATCCTTCACACCAGCCGCGAGACCGAGCACAACCTCCTCCAGAACGTCCGCAAGCACACGACGATCCCGGTTTCCGAAAGCCACTTCGCGGAGATGGACCCGGGCACCTTCGGCCAGCCGGCGATGCTGGTGGAGCGCGTCCGCGGGAGCGGCGAGGTCTCGGCGCTCTTCAACGGCGGCCGCAACGAACACCTGGCCGAACGCGTCGCTACCGAGCTCTGCGAATACCTCGCCCAGCTCCACATGGCCGACCCGAAGCTCCTCAACCCCCGGGGCGAAATCGACGACCCGCGCGGCGTGGGCATCGACGCCAGCAGCTGGGACCGCTACATGGACTCGACCTTCGAGTACTACATCGACGGCTACAGCAAGAGCGACTTCGATGCGCTCCCGCTGGTGATGGACGCCTACCTGACGATTCGCCGCCTGAAGCCGCGGCCTCTGCCCCTGCGGGTGGTCCACGGCGACTTCAACCCGGCGAACTTCCTCTACGACGAAGAAGGGCACGTCACGGCGCTCATCGACTGGGAGAACTCGCGGATGGGCGATCCCCGCGAGGACCTCGGCTGGATGATGCAGATGGACGTGCTTTCGAACACGAACATCTTCGGCAGCGTGAAGGTCGATGGCGGCTTCCTCGGGCACTACAACAAGATCACCGGCTTCGGGGTCACCGAGGACGAACTGAACTACTTCCGGCTCTTCGGGACCGCGAACATCGCCGTGCCGGTGCTTTCGGCGCTGAAGCGGCGGGTGGAAAAGGAACACGAAGAGCTCCTCCACCTCTACATCATCCAGCCATCGATGGTTTCCCTGATGGCCTTCGCCCAGCTGATGGGCTACCCGATCCCCACCGGAGGCGCCTGATGCTTACGAAGCCGACATCCAGCGACATGATCGAGGGCGTGATGACCGCTTTGGCGAAAGACGTCCTGCCCGAACTGACCTCCGAGCGCGCCCAGGTGGTGGTCATCATGGCCCAGGGGGTGCTCCAGGCCGTGCGCCAGAGGATCGAAGTCGAACAGCAGGCGATGGCCGCGGAACACAACGACATGACCGCGCTCTTCCGGGAGATGGCGGCGGCGCTCGGGGAGACGCCGGGGGCCGAAGCCGACCGCATGCGTGCCCGCGCCCGCGAACTCGGGGGGCAGGACGACATGCCGCAGGTGCCGTCGTTCGCGACCATTAACGGCTCCTACCGCGAGTTGAGCCAGGGGCTGGTGGATTCGATGCCCGACCTCGACGCCCTCATCCGCGCCGGCAACCCGGGGGCCGAGAAGGCGCTGGCGAAGGCGCGGGAGTACATGGGCAAGCGCGTCGCCGGGGACTTCGCCACGAACGTCGCGGGCGTGGGGATGGCCGGGCGGGGGTAGTAGCTGTTAGCTATTAGCTGTTAGTTGTTAGTCCTGAGCCGCTAGCCGACGCCGGGGTTGATCGGGGCGTCGCCGATGATGCCGCTGGCGGCGAGGGTTTCCAGTTCGGCCTCGGGAAGGCCGAGGAGGCCGACGAGGAGTTCGCGGTTGTGCTCGCCGAAGAGCGGCGCGTGCCGGCGAAGGTGGGGGTTCGCTTCGACGAAGCGCCAGGCCGACGACGGCTGCCGCCACGGCTCCATCCGGGGGTGGGGGAGCGCCACCCAGAACCCGCGCGCCCCGAGGTGGGGGTCGTCGTGGATGTTCTCGGTGTTGAGGACGCGGCCGGCGGGGATCCCCGCGGCCTGGAGCGTCTCCATCGCCGCCTGGGGGTCCTGCGTCAGCGCCCAGGCCTCGATGCGGGCGTCGATCTGGTCGTGGAAGGAGCGGCGAGCCTCCTCTTCGAGCGACGCCAGGTCGTCGGCGCCGGCGATGGCGGCGAGCGCCCGCCACTCGGCGTCGGTGCGGACGGAGATGGCGAGCCACTGTTCGACGCCTTCGCAGCGATAGACGCCCTGGGGCGCATAGCGGGGGCTCCGGTTGCCGTGGTGGACGGGGCCCTGGCCGCGGAGCGAGGCGGCGACGAAGGCTTCGCCGTTCATCAGCGCCATCGTCTCGCGCTGGGCGAGGTCGATGAAGCTGCCCTTCCCGGTGCGGCGGCGATGGATGAGGGCGAGGGCAACCGCGCCGGCGGCGGCGAGCCCGCCCACGGGGTCACCGTAGGAGAGGCCGGTCTTGTAGGGGACACCGTCGTCGCCGTAGCCAGTGAGGGAGGTGGCGCCGCCCATCTGCTCGATGATCGGCCCGAAGCCGACGTGGTCGCGCTCGGCGCCGGTCTTCCCAAAGCCAGCCATGCTGACGAGGATGATGTCCTCCTTCGCCGCCTTGAGGACGTCGTAGCTCAGGTCGAGGTTGTCGAGCACGTCGGCGCGGTAGTTCTCGATGACGACGTCGGAGCGCTTGACCAGCTCGATGGCGAGTTCGCGGCCGCGGGCCTGGGCGAGGTCGAGGGTCAGCGACTTCTTGTCGCGGTTGTAGTCGTTGAAGTAGTAGGAGCTGTTCCAGGGGTCGGGGGCGCCGGGCTGGGGGATGAGGGTGCGGATGTTGTCCCAGGCGCTCGGGGATTCGACCTTGATGACCTCGGCGCCCATCTCGGCGAGGATGCGGGTGGCGTAGGGGCCGGCCCACATCATGGTCAGGTCGACGACGCGGATGCCGGCGAGCGGCAGCTTTCTCATCGCCCGCCCCCGAGCCATTCGGCCAGCACGGCGCTGGTGTCGGCGGCGGGTTGGTGGAGGCCGTCGCCCTGCCAGGGGAGGCCGAGGAAGGGCCGGCCGGGGATGCGCGCGGCGCCGGCCGGCGTGGGCACGGTGTCGAAGAACTGGCGCTCGGCGAGCGAGCCGCTGGCGAGGAGGTCCGCCGGCGTGAGGACGGCGCCGAGGGGCACGCGATGCTTCGGTCCCAGTTCGAGGATCTCGGCCTTCGTCCGTTCGAGGAACCAGGCGAACACCTTGGCCTGGAGCTCGTCGTCGTTCAGCGCCCGCTCCGTCGGGTCGGCGAAGCGCGGCTCGGTCAGCTCAGGGTCGCCGAGGAGGTTGAAGAACGCCTTCACCTGGCGTTCGAGGCAGCAGACCCCGGCGTAGCCATCGGCGCAGGGATAGATGCCCCAGACGGCGCGCAGCTGGTTCCCCGACCGCATGACCGGCCCGACCTTCGCCGACTCCGACATCGCGCCATAGAGTTCGAGCATGCCCGCCGCGCACTCCTGCAGCGAGATGTCGACCCAGTCTCCTTCTCCCTGGACGAGCGAGCCGTAGTAGGCGGCGAGGGCCGCGCCGAACGCGTTCAGCCCGCCGAGGACCTGCGCCTGGCTGCCGCCGGTGACGAGCGGGGGCAGGGCCGGGTGGCCGGTGAGCGACATGATCCCGCCCATCGCGAAGGAGACGATGTTCGTCGCCTGGTAGTGGGCGCAGGGGCCGGACTGGCCGAAGGGCGTGATCGAAACGATGACGAGGGCCGGCTTCCGCCGCCGGAGCCGCTGGGGCACGAGGCCCATGCCGTCGAGCGTGCCGGGGGTGCGGTCTTCGATGAGGATGTCGGCGGCGAGGGCGAGGTCACGGAGGTCGTCGCCGGCGGCCGTCACCCGGCGCTTGTTGGCGAGCAGGTAGACCTCTTCGTCGGCGGTGAGGGCGCCTGCGGGGCCTTCGGTGCGGACCACGTCGGCGCCGAAGCCGGCAAGAAGGCGGCTGGCGAACGCGGCCGGGATCCCGCCGCCGATTTCGAGGACCCGCACGCCATGGAGGGGAAGTTCGTCCATGGCCGCGATTCTACGGCCCCGGGCGGAGAGCGTCAGCCGCCGGTCGTCAGTGCCCTGGCGGGGACCTTCGCCGGCGCGGCCCGGGGGGTTCGGACGAATCCGTTTGGCGTAATGATCTGGATCATTGCCAGCGCCGCGCGGATGTGTAATTTGGGGCCATCGCTGCCGCACCGCGGCACGCCGTCGAAGCACGGCGAGGGAGAAGTGAGCGCGATGATCATCAACGCACTGCGAGGCGGTGGAAGGTCCCGGACGACATCAGCGAAGGTCGAGGAACTGAACCGCGTGCCGCTCTTCCGGGACATCCCGGACAAGTCGGTGGAGCGGATCGCCGAGGCGGCGGTGCCGGTTTCATACGGGCCGGACGAAGTCGTGTTTCGCCAGGGCGACCCCGGGCTGGGCGTCTTCGTTATTCTCGAAGGTCGGGTGAGGGTCAGCCTTGATGGCAAAGAGGCGGCGCAACTGCCGGCGGGCGGCTTCTTTGGGGAGATGTCGGTGCTCGACGACTTCCCCCGGAGCGCCACGGTGACCGCGATGGAAGACACGCATTGTCTCGAGGTGAAGCGCGCGGACTTCCTGCGAGAACTCGAACGCCAACCCGACATCGCCTTCGAGCTGCTGGCGGTGCTGAGCCGGCGGGTGCGGGACCTCGACGCCCGGGTTCGGCTGATGCAGAGCGCCATCCCGGACGAGTGGCTCACGTAGCAGGCCAGTTTCGCCGAGCATGCGTTCCGGGCGATGCGCCCACGGTCGGAATCCCTATCCGCGGCTAACGGCCCGACGCTGACCGCGTAAGTGCGCCTTGCGCGGTCAGCGCCTCGGCGCGGCCGGCGGCGATGATGCCGCACCGCCGCGCGGCGGTCTCGGCGCGGGCGGCCCTGGTGGCTGGCCGCCGCCCTCTTCGCTCCCTTCGATCCACCAGTGGCCGATGCGGAGACGTGTCCGGTCCCACCATTCGCGGGCGGAGAGGAGGAGCACCCCGAAGCCCAGGAGGATGAGGCCCGCGATGCCCAAGGTCAGCCAGTAGGGAAGCCTGCCCTGGCCGGTAGAGAAGTAGCGGACGCCAATGCCGCCGATCGTCAGCACGCCGGCGACCACGAGCCATCGCTGGGAGAGCGCGAACCCGGCCGCGAGGAGGAGGAAGGATTCGGCGATGAGCACGAGCCCCCACCTGTCGCCGCCGGGGGAGAGTGCCTGTTCGGCGCCGGGCAGGACGAGGACGGCGGCGCCCCCGGCGATGAGGGTCTCGTGGAGGTACATGTGGCGGCCGAAGAGCTCGCTGCTCTGGCGGTAGGTCATCCCCAGGGCCATGAGGTAGATCGCGAGCGGCGCGGTGTAGGCCTGGACGTTTTCGGGCTGGAAAGTGGCGATCGCGAATTCGAGGCCGAGCATCGCAGCCGCCGTGCCGGAAACCGCCAGGAGCCGCAGCCGAAGCCGCATGCCTTCGAGGAAGAGCGCGGCGCCAAAGGCGACAACGATGCCCGCCATCGCCGCCCATTCGTCGGTCGTCGCGATGTCGGGCCTGGCGGCGGGCGAGAGCCGGGCGAGTTCGTCACTGCGCCAGTTGAGCGCCCCAAGCACGACCGCAAGCGCGAGCCCGCCCGGGAGCGTCGACAGGCCGGTGATGACCCGGCTTCGTTCCGACCGCCCGTAGTCGCGCCAGCGGGTGAGGGCGGCGGCCATGGCGATGGCCAACGCGGCATAGAACACCGCCAACGACCAGACCGGCCAGTCGCGGGCGGCCCACGTGTAGGCGAGGGTCCCGGCGGTGCCGGCGGCGACGGGCGCTGCGGCGATCCAGCGGCGGGTGGCGGCGATCGAGACGGCCGAGGCGGCTGTCCAGGCCCCGAGCATGAACGCGGACTGGCCGTACTCGTCGCGGGCGAGGAAGAGGGCGAGGCCGAGGCCCGTGGCGGCGACCGGGACGAGAACGCCCGTGAGCGACCGTTCGAGGCGGGCGAAGGCAGCGATGCCCAGCCATGCGGCCGTACCGATGGCCGCATAGGTCCAGGCGCCCTCAGCCGCTTCGAGGTCGAGGGCAAGGTTCAGGTAGGCGGCGGCGCCGAAGAAGAGGGCGGAGCCTGCACGGCCGAGCATCTGGCGTTCGACAAGGAGCGCGCGCGGTGTCAGCTCCAGTCCGTAGCGGGCAGCGAGAGCGCCGTGGGTCCGGGCGGCGGCCCAGGTGAAGGCAAGCCCGGCGAGAGCAAAGGCGATCGTCCCCGCCCAGGGGGTGTCGACGTATTCGCCGACGAACCCGAGCGGGACGAGGGCCAGGGCCAGGGCGTAGGGCCAGCCCAAAGCTGCGAGGGACGGGCGGTTTCGCCACCAGAGTTCGGATGCAGCGATGGCGAGACCGGCCGCGACCGGCGGCCAGGCCCAGTGCGCCGCGGGGACGCCGCCTGCCCAGAGCGCGGTGGAGCCGGTCATGCCAGCAAGCGCGGGGACGAAGAGCCACGACCGCTCGTGGCGCGCGGGCAGGGCATCCCAGAGCGCCCCGGCCAGGACGGCGGCATAGGTCGCCGGGAGTTGCCACGGGGAGGAGTCCGGGGTGACCGCGGCGATGTGCCCGCCGGCGATCGTCGCGATGCCTGCGACGCCTGCCATCTGGCGCCAGGCGGCTTCCCGGGCGCGGTCGAGCCAGGCGAGGGCGAGGTAACCCGCACCCGTCGTCGCCGGGCCGAGGGTGAACCACTCGGGCGGGATGTCGGCTGCCGCCCAGAGGCTGGTGAAGAGCGTCGCCGAGCCGAGGATGGGGAGCGAACCCAGGACCACCGGCCACTGCCAGCGGACGTAGAGCACGGAGGCCCCGACAAACGTGAAGCCGTAGGAGAGGGGCAGGCGCCAGCGCTCTTCGCCTTCGGCCACCCAGCCATGGGAAAGGGAGATGGCGGCGGCCGCGAACAACGCCGCGGCCAGTGAACGTTCCTGCACCTCTTTCGACGGGAGCATCGCGAGGGCCAGGTAGCCGGCGGAGGCGACGAGGAGGCCGGCCTGTTGCCACGAGGCTTCGCTGACGTCCAGCGTCCACCACAAGGTGCTCGACGTGGTCGCGGCTACGAGCACGGGCAGCGCGTCGAGGGCAGCGTCCCAGCGCCAGCGGGCGTAAAGGAGCCCGGCGCCGGCCGTCGTGAAGCCGTAGGAGAGGGGCAGCCGCCAGCGGTCTTCGCCCTCGGCCACCAGGCTGTGTGAGAGCGCGATGGCACTGGCGGCGAACAGCGCCGCGGCCACCGCCCGGTGCTGGACCTCTCTTGAGGGGAGCATGACCAGGGCGAGGTAACCGCCGGAGGCGACAAGGAGGAAGGTCTGCTGCCAGGAACCGTCACTGACGTCGAGCGTCCACCACATGGTGCTCGACGTCGTCGCGGCGACGAGCACGGGCAGCGCGTCGAGGGCGGCGTCCCAGCGCCAGCGCAGCCAGAGGACCCCGGCGCCGGCCGTCGTGAAGCCGTAGGAGAGGGGCAGCCGCCAGCGCTCCTCGCCCTCCAGCACGAGCGTGTGCGAAAGCCAGATCGCCCCACCGGCGAAGGCGGCCGCCACGAAGGCGCGGCCCTGCACTTCCCTCGACGGGAGCATGGCCAGGGACAGGTAGCCGCCTGAGGCAACAAGGAGGCCGGTCTGCTGCCATGAGCCTTCGCTGACGTCGAGCGTCCACCACATCGTGCTCGACGTGGTCGCGGCTACCAGGACGGGCAGGGCGTCAAGGGCGGCGTCCCAGCGCCAGCGCAGCCAGAGGACCCCGGCGCCGGCCGTCGAAAAGCCGTAGGCGAGGGGCAGCCGCCAGCGCTCCTCGCCTTCGGCCACCAGGCTGTGCGAGAGTGCGATGGCACTGCCGGCGAACAGCGCCGCGGCCACCGCCCGGTGCTGGACCTCTCTTGAGGGGAGCATGGACAGGGCCAGGTAACCGGCGGAGGCCACAAGGAGGCCGGTCTGCTGCCATGAGCCTTCGCTGACGTCGAGCGTCCACCACATGGTGCTCGATGTCGTCGCGGCGACGAGCACGGGCAGGGCGTCGAGGGCGACGTCCCAGCGCCAGCGGGCGTAAAGCAGCCCGGCGCCGGCCGTCGTGAAGCCGTAAGAGAGGGGCAGCCGCCAGCGCTCCTCGCCCTCGACGACGAGCGTGTGGGAGAGCCAGATCGCCCCACCGGCGAAGGCGGCCGCCGCGAAGGCGCGAGCCGGCACTTCCTTTGAGGGGAGCATGGCCAGGGCGAGGTAACCGCCGGAGGCCACCAGCAGGAAGGTCTGCTGCCACGAGCCTTCACTGACGTCGAGCGTCCACCACAGCGTGCTCGAAGTCGTCGCAGCGACAAGCACGGGCAGGGCGTCGAGGGCAGCGTCCCAGCGCCACCGGGCGTAAAGCAGCGCGGCGCCGGCGGTCGTGAAGCCGTACGAAAGGGGCAGGCGCCAGCGCTCTTCGCCCTCGGCGACGAGCGTGTGCGAAAGCCAGATCGCCCCACCGGCGAAAGCGGCCGCCGCGAAGGCGCGAGCCTGCACTTCCTTCGAGGGGAGCATGGCAAGGGCGAGATAACCGGCGGAGGCGACGAGGAGGCCGGTCTGCTGCCAGCTGCCCTCGCTCACTTCAAGCGCCCACCAGGTCGTGCTCGACGTGGTCGCGGCGACGAGCACGGGCAGCGAATCGAGGACGGCGTCCCAGCGCCAGCGCAGCCAGAGGGCGGCGGCGCCGGCGGTCACCAGGGCGTAGGTAGCGGGCAGGCGGTAGGCGTTGTCGCCCTCGGCCACCGCGGCATGGGCCACGAGCACGGCCCCGGCGGCGAGTCCGGCGGCGAATCCCACGCGCCGAAGCGTTTCGGCCGAGCGCGGAAGCATCGCCAACGCCAGGTAGCCGGCCGAAGCGACGGCAAGCCAGAGCTCGCCCCATGTCTCCGGGCGAGCGTCCCATCCGGCCCAGGACGTGCTCGCGACGAACGACGCGGCGGCGGGCGGGACCATGTCGACAAGGAGCTGCCAGCGCCATCGCCACCACGCGGCGACGGTCCCGGCGGTGATGCCGCCGTAGACAACGGGCAGGAGCGCGCGCGGGTCGCCGTCGGCGCAGCTGCCATGCGCTCCCACGGCGGCGACGGCCGCCGCGACGCCGGCGGTGACGGCCCAGCCGCGGGCGCGGTCCGGATGGAAGTGGGCGATGACGAGGTATCCCGCGGCGGCGGCGAGGGCCCAGGATGCAGCCCAGTCGACTTCGCCGACGGAAGGGACAGTCGCGGCCCAGGCCGCGGAGCCCGCCGTGGCCGCCGCCGACACCGGCAAAAGCGCCCAGGCCCGGACTTTCCGCGTCGCGTGGACGCTGACAATCACGGCGGCGAGGAGGAAGGCGTAGGTGATTGGGAGCTGCCAGCGGGCGACGTCATCGAGCAGGGCCGCGCCCTGGGCGAAGACCACCGACGGGAACACGAGCACGACGGCGGCCACTTCGGCCCACTTCTGGTACGTCTTGTAGCGGTAGGTGCCAAGGGCGTTGGCGAGCGGGGCGAGGACGGCAAACCAGGCCCCGTACCATTCGCCCCCGATGTCGATGGTGGCGCCGAGCGAACCCCATGCCATCAGCGCGGCAATCGTCGCGGGGACGGCGTAGAGGCGGCCGTAGCCTGTGCGGACGAGGAGGAAGTAGAGCCCGGAAGTGGTCGTGCTGCCGGCGAGCCACGTCCAGGCGATGGGGACGTCGCGCTCGTCGAGGACGCGGACGTAGAGCATGAGGAACGTGAGCGGCGTCAGCAGCGCCGCGAGGCCGACGAACACGGGGCCAGCCTCGCGGATGCGGTCCCAGCGGCGGACGGAAAAGCCGAGCACGAGGAAGGCGAGCGCATAGGCGCCAAGGATGGAAGTCCGCGTGACGCCGCTGATGGCCGAACCCGACCAGTTCACGAAGATGAGGGCGGCGATCGACATGAGGAAGGCGCCGAGGTAGAGGAGCAGGTCGGCCTGGCGCTTCGCCGCCCAGTTGAAGACGACGCGGGGCGCGCTTGGCCCCGGGGGTCGAGGCGGCTTCGCGGGGCGAGCGGGGGGCGGGGGAACGGGAGGGCGGGGCAGGGCCGGACTCGCGGCGGGAGCCTGGGCCGCGGCGAGCGCCGGAGCGGGCGCCGGGACCGCCTTCGGGGGGATCGCGGCGGCCGGGTGGGGCGGCGGGGCCGGGACAGGAGCGGGCGCCGGCGCGGCTGCCGGGGCAGGGTGACGGAGCTCCTCCAGCCGGGCTTCGTAGAGGCGGACGAGGCGGAGGTAGACGTCGTCGTCGATCGTCTTGTCGCGGTGGCGGGCCTGGATGTCGTGGAGGATGAGCGCGAGCGTATAGAAGGTGTTCGCCGCCGGCTGGAGCCAGGCGGCGGAGCAATCGGGACAGCGCGGCTCCGATTCGCTGAAGCGCGCGCCGCAGAGGGAACAGTAGCGGGGATAGAGCGAGTCGCCGGGTTGCATGCGGCCCTCCGCCGGGCACGGCGCGCCATGCGCGCGGCCCTGCGCCGCCATCCTACGCTGTCACAAACGCCATTCGCATGTACTTCCGGCCGTCTTGCAAGGGGCCGATCGGCGCAAAAGCGGGCCGCCACGCCAGCGCCGGAGTCGCGTACGATTGGCGCCGGACAGGGGAGGTGCACGATGGCACGACGTAGCTTTTGGGCCTGGGGCCTCGAAACCGACGAACCGACACCGGAACAGCAGGCTTCGGCCGCCCGCCGGGCATCGGAACGGTACGGCAAGACGATCGAGCCGGTCCGACCGCCCTCGCTGGACGAGATCACGCTCCGGGCGCCGCGGATCAAACCCCCGGCGGCGCTCGCCGCATTCTGCAAGGACGACACCTACGACCGGGCCGCGCACAGCTACGGCCGCAGCTTCATCGACATGGTGCGCGCTTTCGGGCGCCAGTTCCCGAACCCGCCCGACGTCGTCGCCTACCCCAGGACCGAGGCGGAGGTGGTCGCCGTGCTCGACTGGTGCGCGAGCGCGAACGCGGCGGCTGTGCCCTTCGGCGGCGGCTCCTCTGTCGTCGGCGGGGTCGAGCCGCCCGGGGGCGACCGCCCGGTCGTGACGATCGACCTCGGCCAGATGGACCGCGTCCTGGAGGTGGACCAGACCTCGCGGGCGGCGCGGATCCAGGCGGGGGTGCTCGGGCCGTCGCTCGAAGACCAGCTCCGGCCCCACGGGCTCACGCTTCGCCACTTCCCCCAGAGCTTCGAGTATTCGAGCCTCGGCGGCTGGATCGTGACCCGCTCCGGCGGCCACTACGCCACGAATCACACCCACATCGACGACTTCGTGGAGTCGGTGCGGATGGTGACGCCGGCCGGCGCCTGGGAGTCCAGGCGGCTGCCGGGGAGCGGCGCGGGGCCGAGCCCGGACCGGATGGTGCTGGGGAGCGAGGGCATCCTCGGGATCGTCACGGAAGCGTGGATGCGGGTGCAGGGGCGGCCAACCTTCCGCGCCTCCGCAGGCGTGAACTTCCCGACGTGGGAGTCCGGGGCGGAAGCGGCCCGGCTGATCACGCGGGCGAAACTCTGGCCTGCGAACTGCCGCCTGCTCGACCCGGGCGAAGCCGAAGCCGCGGCAGGCGGCACCGGCAAGGAAGCCGTCCTTGTCATCGGCTTCGAATCGGCGGACTTCCCCCAGGACGCGCTCATCGCCGAGGCGGTGCGGATCGCCCGCGAGTGCGGCGGCGTGGTCGGGGACGACGCGATCCGGATCTCTTCGGGCAAGGACGAGGAGGTCGGCCGCCAGGGTTCGGTGGGAGCCTGGCGAAACTCGTTCATTCGCGCGCCCTACGCCCGGAACTCGACGATGGGTCTCGGGCTCGTGGGCGACACCTTCGAGACGTCGATCACTTGGGACCGCTGGCCCGAGTTCGACCGCTCGGTGCGGGCAGCGGTGCAGGAGGCGCTCCAGCGAGTCTGCGGCGGGGGGACGCTCACCTGCCGCTTCACGCACGTCTACCCGGACGGGCCAGCGCCGTACTATTCCTTCAGCGGGCTCGGCCGGAAGGGAGGCGAGATCGAGATGTGGCGGGAGATCAAGCGAGCCGCTTCGGACGCCGTGATGGCCGGGGGCGGGACGATCACCCACCACCACGCCGTCGGCCGGGACCACCGGCCCTGGTACGACATCCAGCGCCCGGCGCCGTTCACGCTCGCGCTGCGGGCGGCGAAGAAGGCGGTGGACCCGCAGGGCATCCTCAACCCGGGCGTGCTCATCGACCCGTAGCCACTGGCGGGCAGTGGCACCGGGCGCGGTATAGTCAGCCGGTGCGCGTCTCCGTGATCCTGCCCGTGAAGGACGACAGCCGCGTCTTCGCCTGCATCGAGTCGATCCTTGGCTGCGAGGGCGCCGCCGAGGCCGAGGTCATCGTCGTGGACAACGGTTCCGGGGACGACCTGGCGGAGCAGATCTCCAACCGCTTCCCGGGGGTGACGGTGCTTGCCGAGGCGACGCCGGGGGCCTACGCGGCCCGCAACGCCGGGGTTCGCCAGGCGACGGGGGACATCGTCTTCTTCACCGACGCCGACTGCATCGTCGACCGGCGCTGGATCGCCGAGGGGCTGCGCGCGTTCGCCGAAACCGGCGCGGACATCGTCCAGGGGTTCTCTGGCTCGATTGGGAGGGCGCGCAACGACCGCCTGATCCAGGGACGCTATGCGGCGCAGTTCCGGCGGCGGCGCCCCGGCGAGGCGAGCGAATGCGACACCCGCAACCTGGCCGTGCGCCGCGAAGTCTTCGAGCACCTGCACTTCAACGACCGCTTCCGGCGGGTGGGCGACACCGAATTCGGGCTGGTGGCCGAGCAGCTGGGCTACCGGGTGGCGTATTGGCGGGCGATGCAGGTCGACCACGCCCACGAGGCGGAGCTCGCGACCTTCGTGGCCAAGCAGGTCTGCCACGGTTGGGGCGCCCAGCGGCTGATGCGGGACCACCCGGGCATCACCTGGCACGGGGGGCACCTTCGCGCGGTGGCGCGGGCAAGCCGCTGGACCCGCTGGCTCCCCGGGCACCGGCGCGCAGGCTGGTGGCTGGCGCGGGGCTCCGTCCGGGTCGCCGGCGCGCTAGACCGGCGCGGGCGGCGCCTCCCCCTCGGCGCGGCGCTCGCGGTGATGGCCGTCCTCGACAAGTCCGCGGCGCTCGGTGGGCACCTGCTGTACGAAGCGGGGACGCCAGAACCAGCGCCGTCGCATCTCATCGGCCGTGCCCACCCGAGGGAGTAGGGAAGAGGGGGCTACTGGAAGTCGCGGGGCCAGCGAAGGGTGCAGGGCTGGCGCGCCGCCAGGCGTTCCGCCGCCGAGATATCGAGCAACTCGATGGGGTCGCCGGCGCGGATGTGTCCGCCGTGGATGATCCGGGCGTAGACGCGGCTGAAACCGGGGTGGGTCTTGTGGTTCATCCGGTTGAAGTCGCCGTCGCGGAACCAGGCGGTGTTCTTGTTGCAGGGGGTCGCGTAGTCGGTGATCTCGGCGATCACATCCGCGCCGAGGCGGAGACTGGCCCCCGGCACGACGCGCCGCCAGTCGATGCCGTCGGTCGTGATGTTCTCGCCGGTGCTCCCGGGGAAGATCGGATGGCCCTCGGCGCGGAGCGCTTCGATGACCTCGACGGCGTAGAGGCAGAGCGCCTGTTCGGGGCTGCCGTGGTGGCGAAGGTCCGCCTGGCGGTCGACGGTGATCCCGCGAGGGCCGACCTCCGCCTCGGCGATCGGCGTCTTGGGAACGCCTCCGCGAGAGACGTTGATCGAGAAGATAGTCCCGGTCGTAGTCATGGAGGCCCCCTCACCCCCCGGCCCCCTCTCCCCACTTCGTGGGGAGAGGGGGAGTAAGCGGCGTTGCGGTGAATCTACCAGTGCAGACTTCCTGTGCGAAGTGCTAGCGGCCCGCGAGTTCGGCGATGGCGCCGTCACTATAGAGGATGCGGATGGCGCTGACCGCGTGGGGCACGGCCTTCGCGGCAGACTCGGGCGGGAGGCCTTCGGCGAGGGCGGCGAGGAGCGCGGCGACCGTGCGGCGGCCGTCGATGAGCGCGACCACGCGGGCGACGAAGGGGCTCAGGGGCGCGCCTTCCGGGTGAGCCGTAGTCGTGAGGACGTGACTCATGACGAACTCGCCTTCGCCGATGACGGGCCGCTCCTCCAGCACGGCGCCAGCGGCAAGGTGCGGGATCGCGTCGAAGAAGGCCGGCGCCGGCGGTTGCGATGGCGGCAGGAGGGCATCGAGGCGCTGGCGGCGGCGAAGGCGGTCTTCCTCGGCGAGGCGGACGGCTTCGACGAACTCCGCGGGGGCTTCGCCGTGGTCGAGGACGGCGCGTTCGTAGCCCTGCGGGGGCTGCCCGGCGACGGCGCGGACGAAGGCCTCGCGCGGGGTGAGGTCGTCCTCCGCCTCCAGCATCCGCCGGATCTCCCAGAAGTAGGACTCGGTGGTGCGGTTGCTGGAATAGAAGAGGCGGGCCATTTCGCGGAAGTGGCTGTACTGCTTCAGGTAGAGCTGCTCGTAGACCTTCGCCGCGGGCTCCTGCATCTCCGGGTGGCGGAGCGCGGTCGTTATGTAGGCTGAGGCGAGGACGCCGGAGAGCAGCGCCAGGTGCACGCCGGACGAGAACAGGGGGTCGATGAAGCAGCCGGCGTCGCCGACGAGGATGTAGCCGTCGCCGACGAGCTGGCGGGAGGCGTAGGACCAGTCGCGGATGACGTGGGGGCCGGAGGCGACGGTGGTGTCGCGGAGCATCGCGGCGGTGCGGGGAGCCTGGGCGAACTGTTCCCGGAGGAAGGGTTCGAGGCCGAGGCGGGCGATCTCCTGTTGGCCGAAGGCACTGTCGACGACGGCGCCGACGCTGGCCCAGCCGTTGTGGAGGGGGATCACCCAGACCCAGCCGTTGGGGTAGGCCTCGATGAGGAGGTTGTTCTCGTCGGGGGCGGGGAGCCGCTCGCCGCCATCGAAGTAGGCGTAAACGGCGAGATTGCGGAAGTAGTCGTCGGTGCGGCGCAGCTTCAGGGCGCGGCCAAGAAGCCCGGTCTGGCCGCTGGCATCGACGACGAAACGGGCCGAAACGGCGCCGGTTTCGCCGGTTGCTTCGTTGACGAAGGAGAGGCCGGTGGCCCGGCCATCGTCGAAGGTGACCTCGAGGACGCGGTGCTCTTCGTGGACGTCGACGCCGTGGGCGCGGGCGTTGTCGAGGAGGATCTGGTCGAACCTGGCGCGCCAGACCTGGTAGGTGTGGGGGTAGTCGCGGTTGGTTTCGCGGAAGTACCAGCTCCAGGGTTCGGGGCTGGCGCCCCAGATCATGGTGGCGCCCCACTTGTGGAGGAAGCCGGCTTCTTCGATGGCGGGGAGCACGCCGAGCTCTTCGAGGACGGGCATGCTCGCGGGGAGGAGCGACTCGCCGATGTGCTCGCGGGGGAAGCGCTCGCGTTCGAAGATGGCGACGCGCCAGCCCTTGCGGGCGAGCATGGTCGCGACGGTGCTGCCGCCGGGACCCCCACCGATGACGGCGACGTCGATCTGCCTCATGACGCCCGTCCGGCCTCCCGGCTCACCGGCCGGTGAAGCGCGGGTCCCGCTTTTCCTGGAAGGCGCGGACGGCTTCGCGGTGGTCGTCCTTGGTCATGGAGGCCTCTTCGAGGGAGAGCGAGAGCGGGAGGACGAGGTTGGAGACGGACTTGATGTACTTGTTCACCGCGATCTTCGTCGACTGGACGGCGTAGGGGGCGCCGGCGGCGAGGCGGCGGGCGAAGGCGAGCGCCTCGGGGAGGGCCTGGCCTTCGTCGACGACCTTGTTGACGAGGCCCATCGCCATCGCCTCCTGCGCCGGGATGAGGTCGCCGGTCATGAGGAACTGCTTTGCGCGGTTGACGCCGATGAGGAGGGGCCAGATGACGGCGCCGCCATCGCCGGCGGTGATGCCCATCTTCACGTGGGGGTCGCCGATGCGGGCGTTGCTGGAGGCGATGACGACGTCGGCGAGGAGGGCGACGGTCGCGCCGAGGCCGGCGGCGGCGCCGTTGACCGCCGAAACCAGGGGCTTCTCCAGGTCGAGGAGGTTGTCCACGATGCGGCGGGCTTCCTGCATCATCGAGAGGCCGGACTTCGGGGCCATGCTGGCGGCGCCTGAGAAGTCGCCCCCGGCGCAGAAGGCCCGGCCGGCGCCGGTGATGACGGCGGCGCGGACATCGGTGTCGGCCTGGACGTCGATCCAGATCTGCATGAGCTCGGAGTGCATCACGCCGTTGACGGCGTTCAGGCGCTCGGGGCGGTTGAGGGTGAGGACGGCGACGCCATCGGCGCCCTTTTCGATGAGGATGGTTTCGTAGTTTTCCTGGCGGAGCATGGCAGTCCCCCGGGCGAGTATGGGCGCATGATAGCGGGTTCGGCGGCGCCGCAGGGCTCGGGGCGGTGGACGCCTACACGACGTTCGCTGACTTCAGCGAGGCGATGTCTTCCCAGGAGTAGCCGAGCCCGAGGAGCACGTCCTCGGTGTGCTGGCCCAGTTCGGGAGCGACGTGGCGCGGCCCGACTTCGCTCTTCGACATGTAGATCGGGGAGCCGACGACGCCGATTTCGCCGAGGCTGGGGTGTTCCAGGGTCGTCACGTAGCGGTTCGCGACTACCTGCGGTTCCCGGACCATCGCGGCGTAGTCGTTGACGGGGCCGGAGGGGATGTCGGCCTTCTTCAAGAGCGCCAGCCATTCGTCCCGCGGCCTGTTCGCGAAGGCGGCGTCGAGTTCGTCCAGCAGTTCGAGGCGGTTGCGATAGCGGTCGCCCGGGGCGGCGAAGCGCTCGTCGGAGACGAGGTCTTCGCGGCAGAGGACGCGGCAGAGGCCGGGCCACCACTTGGGGTCGAGGAGGCCGATGGTGAGCCAGAGGCCGTCCTGGGCTTCGAAGTAGGTGAAGACGGGGTTGCTCCGGGCGGGCGTCTGGCCCTGGTGCATGCCGCGGAGGAAGCCGGTGACCTGCAACGCCTGGAGCGCGACCTGGGAACCGAGGAGCGAGACGTCAACGTGCTGGCCGATGCCCTGGCGTTCGCGCGCGACCACCGCGGAGACGACACCGAGGGCGAAGACCATCGCCCCCACCTGGTCGGCCATGCCGCCCATCACGCCCATGGGAGCATGGCCGGGGCCGCCACCCTGGTTCACCATGATCCCGCCCATGCCCTGGCCGATGATGTCGAACGAAGGCTCGGCGGCGCCCGGGCCGACGGGACCGAAGCCGGAGGCGCTGGCGGTGATGATCCGGGGGTTGATGGATTCGAGCTTTTCGTGGCCGAAGCCGAGGCGGTCCATCACCCCCGGGCGGAAGTTGTCGGTCACCACGTCGATCTCGGGGACGAGCTTGTAGATGATCTCCTTGCCCTCCGGCGTGCGGACGTCGATGGTGATGGACCGCTTGTTGCGGTTGTGGGCTTCGAAGTAAGAGCACCACCCGTCGGGCTGGAGGCCAAGACTGCGGCCGAGGTCGCCGTTGGTGCGCTCCTCGACCTTGAGGACGTCGGCGCCGAGGTCGGAGAGCATGACCGTGGCGTAGGGGCCCTGCTGGTAGCGGGTGAAATCGAGGATACGGATGCCGTCGAGTGGTCCGGGCATGGAGTGGCTCCTTCGGTGGGCGCGGCGGGTGACGGGGCGATCCTAGCGGATCGGGCGGAACGTGTGCAGGGGTATAGACGGCGCCGCCGCGTAGAATGGCGCGGATGAAGCTGCTCGTGCTCGGCAACAGCAACACCGGGAACGGGCACCTCCAGCCGG
This sequence comes from Chloroflexota bacterium, assembly GCA_016234445.1. Lineage (GTDB taxonomy): Bacteria > Chloroflexota > Dehalococcoidia > Tepidiformales > Tepidiformaceae. Next base: position 50,884 of record JACRBT010000006.1, read on the forward strand.
GCGAGATCGAATGGCCGGTGCTTGTGGCCCGGGAGTGTCAGGCCCGCCTGGGCGAACCGGTGGAGTGCGAGAATCGCACCTTCATGCCGATGGGCGCCCGGGCTGTGCCCTACGCACGGAAGCTGGTCGACGAGAACGACCCCGACCTCGTGATCATCCCCCTGGTGATCTACCACTGCTCGGTGGGATGGGTGTCGTTGAAGGTGCGCCAGCGCGTGGGGGAGCGCGCCTATGGTTGGTACCGCTCGATCGAGGGGCGGCTGACGCATTCGCCGGCGCCGCTGGGGCGCCCCGGGAGCCCGCCGCGATCCCTCGGCCGGCGGGTGCTTCGGCGGCTTATCGGCACCGCAACCCACACGACCGTGGACGACGTGATCGCCACCTACACGGAACTCCTTCACGAACTGGCCCGGGACGAGGGCCGGCACGTGCTCGTCGTGGGCGAATCGCACTACGGGGGGCGGGTCCGGCGGGAAAACCCAACCCTCCAGGCGATCGTCGAGCGCGCGGAGGCGGCGATCCGGCCTGTCATCGAAAAACACCGTTTCCTCTGGGCCGACGTCCACCTCGCCCACGAGGCGGGGCCGGGAAGCGAAGCCTGCCAGTCGCCCGACGGCATCCATGTGAACGCGACCGGCCACCGCATCTTCGCGGAGACGGTGATGGCGGCGGCGGCGCCGGTGCTGGCCGAAAGGGCAGGCTAACCGCTGGTATTCGCAAGCGTTTCGCCGTCATGTATAGTCCGCCACATCCGGTAGTTAGCCTTGGGCAAAAGGGTTGCCATGGGCTAACCGCCACCCACCTCGAAACGGAGGCAGCAGGCCTATGGCGGCGGCGACCGAATCTTTCACCGACCAGGCAATCGAAGTGGCGGGCCTGAAGGTGCGGGTCATGCAGGGCGGGCGGGGTTCGCCCGTCGTGGTCCTGCACCATTCCACCGGCGGCCCCGGCTGGATCCCCCTCTTCGAGCGGCTGAGCGCACAGCACACCGTCGTCGCGCCCGATATGCCGGGCTACGGCCAGTCGGAGCGCCCGGAGTGGGCCCGCGAGCCGCGCGACCTGGCGATCCTGATGAACGCCGCCATCGACCGGCTCGGGCTGACGGGGGTGACGCTGGTCGGCCTCGGGTTCGGGGGCTTCGTCGCCGCTGAGATGGCGACGATGAACCCGTCGCGGCTGAAGGCGCTCGTGCTCGTCGGGGCGCCGGGCTTGCAGCCGGAAGAGGGCGAAATCGCCGACCAGATGATGGTGGACTACGAGGACTACGTGAAGGCCGGCTTCCGCGACGAGGCCGCCTACACCGCCGTCTTCGGCGAGACCGCGGCCCAGGACATCAAGACGCTCTGGGACTTCAGCCGGGAAATGACCGCGCGGCTGACCTGGAAGCCGTACATGTTCAACCGCCGGCTGGCCCCGCTGCTGAAGGAAGTCCGGACGCCCACGCTGATCGTCTGGGGCGAAAAGGACGCGGTGGTGCCGCCCGCCTGTGGCCGCCAGTACAAGCGGGCGCTCCCGAACGCCCGGCTGGAGGTCGTCGCCGGGGCCGGGCACCTGGTCGAACTCGAAGAAGCTGACAGGGTGGCGAAACTGATCGCCGCCCACGCCGCGCAGGCCTGAGAGAGGAGCACGCGCATGTTCATCGGATACTTCACGGAACGCCCCTACCAGGACCCGAGCTCGGGCTATTTCGGCGCCACCGGCCGCGACCTGACGGACCTTGGCATGAGCAACGCCTCGTATGACCCCCGTCTCGGCGCCGAACTCTACAACCGCTACCTCGACGAGAAGGTCTACGCGGAGGAGATGGGCTTCGACGGCCTGATGCTGAACGAACACCACAGCACGCCCTTCTGCATGGGCGGCGTGATGAACGTGGAGGCGGCCATCCTCGCCCGGATCACGAAGAAGGCGAAGATCGTCCTCCTCGGGAACGTCCTGCCAATCTGGGACGACCCGCTCTGGCTGGCGGAAGAACTCGCCGAGATCGACATGATCTCGCGCGGACGGCTGGTCACGGGCTGGGTGCGCGGCACCGGGCGGGAAAGCGTCGCCCACAACGCCCAGCCGCCGTTCAACTGGGAACGGTTCCAGGAAGCGCACGACTTCGTCGTCGCCGCGTGGACGCGGCCGGGGCCCTTCCGCTGGGAGGGCGAGCACTACAACTACCGCTACGTGAACCCGTGGTCGCGGCCCTACCAGCAGCCGCACCCGCCGATCTGGATCCCGGGCGTGATGAGCCGCAACACGGTGGCCTGGGCAGCGAAGCACCGCTACCCCTACGTCATGCTTGCGACCGAACTCGAACCGACGCGGCAGTCGTACCAGTACTACGACGACCAGGCGAAGGAGAACGGCTACGAGTCGGGCACCCAGAACCGCGGCTACCTGTTCAAGGTGCACGTGGACGAGACGGAGGAACTGGCCGAAGCCGCCGCCCGCAAGTACATCCAGGGCCCGAGCAACCCCTTCCTCGAAGGGAACCAGGGCAACGTCCGGCCGTTCATCCAGAACCTGCCGGGGCTGACTTCGCGGACGAACCTCCTGCCGACGGTCCAGAGCTTCGCACTCGCCGCTTCCCGCGGCCGCCTGAAGGAGCACGAAGCGGCGACCGGGAAGAAGGCCGAGGCCGCCACGGCTTCCGCCGACAAGCAGGACGCCGCGGACTTCCTCGGGACGTTCACTGACCAGATCAACAAGATGAGCATCATCACGGGGACGCCGAAGACGGTGATCCCGAAGGTGCGCCACGTCCTCGAATACCTGCGGCCGGGGAGCATCTTCTTCTGGGACGGCGACGGCGCCATGACCCACGAAGACTCGATGCGCAGCCTCCGGCTCATGGGCGAAGAGGTCATCCCGGCGGTCCGGGAGATGGGCAAGTCGCTCGACCTCAGCAGCCCGTTCGAGGTCGACCCGAGGACCAACCAGCCGGTCGCGTGAGGCCGGTTCGTTCGAGAGAGGCAGGGAAGGGCTGGCTTCGGCCCTCACCCCCCGGCCCCCTCTCCACCCAAGTGTGGAGAGGGGGAGCCCGGCGCGTGGCTGAAGTTACGTAGCGCCAACTTTGTTCGCGAAGTGGAGGTAGGCGCTAGTTCGCCACGCCCAGGGCGAGCACGGCGAAGGCCGCCGCGAAGAGAGTTAACACCGCCAGCGCCGAGACCACCACCACCATCCGCCCGCTCACGCCCTCGCCATCGTCACTCATCGCGCACCTCGTCACTCAGGATAGGACACGGGGTGCTCGGCGCCAGTGGCGGAACGCCCGCGACAGCTTCGGCCGGAGCGCTCGCCTATACTCGTGGGATGGCAAAGCCTCGGGTCTCGGCGGGGGGCGGGCTGCCCGCGACGTGGTACGTCCTGAAGAAGGGCCGCGAAGCCGGCGGCTACTGGAAGCTCTACCGCCGGTTGCGTTCGAAGAATGCCTGCAAGACCTGCGCCCTTGGCATGGGCGGCCAGCGCGGTGGCATGGTCAACGAAGCCGGCCACTTCCCGGAAGTGTGCAAGAAGTCCGTCCAGGCGCAGGCGGGGGACATGGGCCGCGCGATCCCGGAAGCCTACTTCCGCGGCACCAGCATCGAGGCGATGGGGCGGCTGGCCTCGAAGCAGTTCGAGGACCTCGGCCGGCTGGCGTTCCCGGTGGCCGCGGGCCCGGGGGAGACGCACTTCCGCCGGGTGTCGTGGGAGGAAGCGCTCGACCTCGCCGGCGAAGGGTTTCGGGACACGGCGCCCGGGGAGGCGTTCTTCTACGCCTCCGGGCGGTCGAGCAACGAAGCAGCGTTCCTCCTCCAACTGGTGGCGCGCGCCTACGGGACCGCGAACATCCACAACTGCTCGTACTACTGCCACGCGGCTTCCGGCGTCGCGCTCGAAGGCGTCTACGGCTCGGGGACGGGCTCGGTGGCGCTCGAAGACGTCGCCGGGACGGACCTCGTCGTCATCGCCGGGGCGAACCCGGCGAGCAACCACCCGCGGCTGATTTCGCAGCTGGTCCAGCTGAAGCGCCGGGGCGGGCGCGTCATCGTCATCAACCCGCTGAAGGAACTGGGCCTCCAGCGATTCCGGGTGCCATCGGACTGGCGGTCGATGCTGTTCGGGTCGGAGATCGCGGACGTCTACCTGCAACCCCACATCGGCTCGGACGGGGCGCTGTTCGTGGCGCTGCTGAAGGGGCTGGTGGAGCAGGCCGGCGTGGACGAGGGGTTCGTCCGCGACCACACCGAGGGCTGGGACGAGGTTCGCGCGGCCGCCGCGGCCGCCTCCTGGGACGACCTTGTGCGCGACAGCGGTGTTCCCCGGGCCGAGATCGACCGCGTGGTGCGGATGCTGATCGGCGCCCGGCGGGGGGTCTTCATGTGGGCGATGGGGCTGACGCACCATGCCAGCGGCGTCGAGACGATTGAGGCGCTGGCGAACCTGGCCCTGGCGCGGGGGTGGCTGGGACGCCCGGGCTGCGGGCTGCTGCCGATCCGGGGACATTCGAACGTCCAGGGGGTGGGCTCGGTTGGGGTCAGCCCGCAACTGAAGGCCGCCTTTGCGGCGCGGCTGGAGGAGGTCTACGGGATCACGGTGCCGGCGGACCCGGGGCAGGACACCTACGCGTCGATGGAGGCGGCGGCGGCGGGCCGGGTGAAGGCGGCGCTGCTCCTTGGCGGCAACCTCTTTGCCAGCAACCCCGACCGGGAGTGGGCGGCGGCGGCGATGCGCCGGATCGGCCTGGCCGTCTCGGTGACGACGAAGCTGAACGAGGGGCACGTCCACGGCCGGGGGCAGACCGCCGTCATCCTGCCCGCCCTCGCCCGCGACGAAGAGTCGCAGGCGACCACGCAGGAGTCGATGTTCAGCTTCGTCCGGCTCTCCGATGGCGGCGAGCCGGCGGTGCCGGGGTCGATGCGGTCGGAGGTCGAGATCATCGCCGCGATTGCGGAGCGGGTGCTTCCCCCCGGGCGGTTCGACTGGCGTGAGTTGCGGTCGCACGCGGCCTTGCGGGGGGCGATGGCGAAGATCGTCCCCGGCTGGGAGGCCATGGGCGAGATCGACCCGTCGAAGGCGGAGTTCCGGATCGAGGGACGGGTGCTGCATGAGCCGGCGTTCAAGACGCCCTCGGGGAGGGCGCGGTTCCGGCCGGTGGGGCCGGTGGCGTTCGTCCCCGGCGAGGGCGAGTTCCGGCTGATGACCATCCGCTCCGAGGGGCAGTTCAACACGGTCGTCTACGAAGAAGAGGACCTCTACCGGGGGAACCGCCGCCGCGACGTGGTGATGATGGCCGCCGAAGACGCGCGCCGCATCGGCGTCAGCGAAGGCAGCCGTGTGGTGGTCGAATCCGAAGCCGGGAGCATGACCGTTTCTGTCGCCATCGTCGAGATCCGGGCGGGGAACCTGGCGATGTACTACCCGGAGGCGAACCTCCTCGTCCCCCGGAAGCTGGACCCGCGTTCGAAGACGCCGGCGTTCAAGTCGGTGGCGGTGACAGTGCGGGCGGCGGACTGAGGTGGCGCCAGCTTCGACGGGGGCCCCTCACCCCCTGCCCCCTCTCCCACTGCGGTGGGCGAGGGGGACGCATTACGTTGCCCGGAGCGAGTCGAGGTGGCCGCGGATGTCGCCGAGGAGGATGCCTTCGACGATGGCGCGGACGGAGACGGGGGCGCCGCCGGTGATGGTCATGGTGACGGTGCGGTCGAAGGCTTCCGCGGGGATGGCGCGGAGCCCCAACTTCGGCGGAAGGCCCCTCACCCCCTGCCCCCT
>JACRBT010000007.1 GCA_016234445.1 Chloroflexota bacterium
GCCACCATGCAGGAGGTCGCCGGTACCATCCTCGAAGGCGCGAATGCCTTCCTGAATCGGCAGTACCGCACCATCGGCATGCTCGCCGTCGTCACCTCCGTGATCGTCGGCTCCGTTGTCGGCATCTTCAAGGAGTCCACGGAAGTCGGCATCCTCACCGGCGCCGCCTTCATCGTCGGCGCCCTCGCCTCCGGCGTCTCGGGCTACATCGGGATGTCGATCGCCGTGCGCGCCAACGGCCGTACCGCCTCCGCCGCCCAGAACAGCCTCTCCGACGCGATCAACACCGCCCTCCGCGGCGGCGCCGTCTCCGGCTTCCTCGTCGTCGCCCTCAGCCTCATCGGCGTCTCCAGCATGTTCGCCATCTACTCGAACCTGCTGAACCATCCCATCGACGAGACGCCCTTCCTGATCGTCGGCTTCGGCTTCGGCGCCAGCTTCGTCGCCCTCTTCGCCCAGCTCGGCGGCGGTATCTACACCAAGGCCGCTGACGTTGGCGCCGACCTCGTCGGAAAGGTTGAAGCAGGCATCCCCGAAGACGACCCCCGCAACGCCGCCGTCATCGCCGACCTCGTCGGCGACAACGTTGGTGACTGTGCCGGCCGCGGCGCCGACCTCTTCGAGTCGATGAGCGCCGAGAACATCGGCGCCATGATCCTCGGCGTCGCCATCTTCACGGCCACCGGCCGCGTCGAGTGGATCCTCTTCCCCCTCGTCCTCCGCTCCTTCGGCGTCTTCGCCACCATCATCGGCATGCTCACCGTGCCCTTCTGGGCGAAGCGGATAAAGGACCCCATGGGCGCCCTCAACGGCGGCTATTGGGTCATCACGCTCTTAAGCATCGGCGGTCTTGCCATCGTCACCTACGCGATGCTCGACGACGTCTGGTACTGGTTCTTCTTCTGTGGGCTCGTTGGCATCGCGACAGGCATCGCCTTCGTCTACATCACCCAGTACTACACCGCCGGCGCCTGGCGCCCCGTCCAGGAGATCGCCCGCGCCAGCCGCACCGGTTCCGCCACGAACATGATCATCGGTACCGCCGTCGGTTTCGAAACCACGGCCGTGACCGCCATCACCGTCGGTCTCGCCCTCGTCCTCTCCTTCGTCCTCGGCCAGCAGGCCGACCTCGAAAACGTGAGCAACATCTCTACGGGCGTCTTCGGCACCGCCGTCGCCACCATGGGCATGCTCATGTCCGCCGCCTACGTCCTCGCGATGGACACCTTCGGCCCCATCACCGACAACGCCGGTGGCATCACCGAAATGGCCGAGGGCACCAAGCCCGAAGCCCGCGAGATCACCGACGCCCTCGACGCTGTCGGCAACACCACCAAGGCCCTCACCAAGGGCTACGCCGTTGGCTCGGCTGCCCTCGCTGCCTTCCTCCTCTTCACCGCATTCCTCGACGAAATCCGCGTCGAGTTTGCCAAGATCGCCGTCGACGACCCCGTCCGCTACGCCGAGAACGTCCAGGACCTCGACCTCTTCCCGCAGGGAGACGACGTCCAGGCCGCCATCGCCAGCGAAATGGAGGCGTACCACAGCGAGCTCGAATCGCGCGGCTTCAGCGAGTCCGACATCGAGAAGCTGATCATCGCGGACTCCGACGAAACCGCCGCCATCCTCACCCACAAGGTTGAGGACGGCGACATCACCGCGAAGCAGGCGGCCGGCCTCGAGTCGAGCCCCGTCCCGCTCCCGCGGATCATGCCCATCAACCTGGGCAAGGTGGAGGTGTTCGTCGGCGCCCTCCTCGGCGTCATGCTCGCCTTCCTCTTCAGCTCGCTCGCAATCCGCGCCGTAGGCAAGGCCGCGGGCGGCATCATCGAAGAGGTCCGCCGCCAGTTCCGCGAAAGCCCCGGCATCATGACCGGCGAGGTTCGCCCCGACTACACCCGCGCCGTCGACATCACCACCCGCTCCGCCCTTCGCGAAATGGTGGCCCCGGGTCTTCTGGCCGTCGGCCTGCCAATCGCCGTCGGCATCATTTTCCGCTATGGGTTCGGCGGTGATGGCAACGAAGGCTGGCTCGCCGTCGCCGGCATGCTCATGGTCGGCACCATCGGCGGCGTCCTCCTCGCGACCTACCTCAACAACGCCGGCGGCGCCTGGGACAACGCCAAGAAGTTCATCGAATCCGGCGGGATGAAGGACGAGCAGGGCAACGTCGTTGGCAAGGGTTCCCCGACCCATGCCGCCGCCGTCGTCGGCGACACCGTCGGCGACCCCTTCAAGGACACGGCGGGCCCCGCCCTCCACGTCCTCGTCAAGCTCCTCAGCACCATCACCCTCGTGCTCGCTCCGCTGTTCATCAGCTAGGCCCCGCACCCGCAACCAACCATTCGAAGGCCGTGGAGCAATCCACGGCCTTCGCTATTGTGGGGTAAGTCGCGTCTGCTGCAGGTGGAGCCGGTGTGGCACCAGCGCCTCGTCCTCCAGGATTGGCCCCGCGACCGTCATCGGCGGCGCCAAATGGTCGAGCAGTGACCGGCAGTCCCAGGCGTGCTTGAACCGCGGCGAAGTATCGGCCCAAACGGCGTACATCGCCGACTGCGACGCCCCGAAGACAAGGCGTCCTACGCCGCTCCACGCAATCGCTCCCGTGCACATCGGACAGGGTTCCGTGCTGCTGTAGAGGGTGCACCCGCCGAGTTCCTCGCGCCGCCATCGCGCCAGGGCCATCCGCAGCAGGTTGGTCTCCGCGTGCCCCAGGGGATCCCGGCCCCTGACGACCGTCTGCTGCGCCTCAAGGAGAACCGCACCATCCACGCCCACGAGGATCGCGCCGAATGGGAGGTCACCCCCATTGAGCGAAGCCACCGCAACCTCGAAGGCCCGTCTCATCCATCGCGTGTCAAGTTCGGACACAGTGGAGGGACTCTAGCCTGTTCCCCGCCTGCTGCAAGTGGCCCTCTCCCCGGCTGTCCGCGGCGGTGCCGCCGTGAGGTATGCTTGGCATGTGAGAACGGCCACGATCACCGAAGTCAGGAACCGCCTGGGCGCCCTCATCGACGAGGTGCGAACCGGTGAGACGATTGTCATCACCGACCGCGGCGTCCCCGTCGCCCAGATCACCTCGGCCGTGGGGGCCGCGGATGACACTGGCGATGCCCGCTCTTCCCGCCTCGAACGCGCCGGCATTCTCCGGCTGCCGGCGAAGCCTCCCCTCTCCGCCGAATATGTCCGTGCCATCCTCCGGGGTGACCCCCCGGCCGGCGGCGTCGAAGCGCTTCTGGCTGAGCGTGAAGAAGGCAGGTGAGGTTCTGGGACTCGTCTGCCGTCATGCCGCTCCTCGTTGAGGAGGCATCGTCGCCGGCGATGGCTGCGGTCTATGACACAGATCCCAATATGGGCGTCTGGTGGGCAACTCCGATTGAATGTGAGTCGGCCATCGCGCGCCTGGAACGAGAGGGACTCCTCCCTCCCCGAGCTGCCCTCGCCCGGGAGCGGCTCGCCGAATTTCGGCTGGCCTGGCGCGAATCGAACCCCTCCGAGGAGGTCCGCGACACCGCGCTTCGTCTCTTGCGCGTCCATCCGCTTCGCGCGGGTGATGCACTCCAACTTGCTGCCGCTCTCCTCGCCGCCGAAGGGCGCCCCTCGACCCTCGAATTCGTCTGCCTCGATGCCCGCCTCCTCGCTGCTGCCCGGGTCGAGGGACTCCGGGTGGCCACTCCCGGTGATCCTGCTGGTGCCGGTTGAAACCCTCGCCGCATTCCGCTACCGTATCCGGACCATGAGCCAGCTCACTGCCCCCCGCATCGCTTCGACCGGCGCGAACGCCAGCGCGCTCGTCGGCGTTGGCACGTACGGCCACGGCAAGGGTCCCTGAGCAGGTCACCGTATCCACCCACTCAGAGGCCCACCCCACCCGGTGGGCCTTTCCGTTTCCAGGAAGGAGTTGTCCCATGCAGTCACCCTACGAAGGCCGCCTCACCCGCCTCCGCGCCCGCGAACCCGAGGAAGAGCCGCTCCTCTACCAATGGTTCAACGACCCGGAGGTCACCGAGTTCCTCAGCATCCGCTACCCGCTCTCGCACCAGCAGGAGCGCGACTTCCTCGCTCGCGTCAACGCCATCTCCTTCGATCACGCCAGCTTCTCGATCGTGACGAAGGACGACGGCCGGCTTATCGGCGGCTGCGGCTTCGAACGCACCAGCCCCGAAAACCGCACCGCCATCCTCGGCATTGCCATCGGCGACAAGACCTGCTGGAACGGCGGCTACGGCACCGACGCCATGCGTACCCTCTGCCGCTTCGGCTTCGAGCACATGAACCTCCATCGCATCGAACTCGACGTCTACGCCGGGAACGAACGGGCCCAGCGTGTGTACGAAAAGGTCGGCTTTCGCGTCGAAGGCCGCCGCCGCGACGCCCTCTTCAAGTACGGCCGCTACCACGACATCATCGTCATGGGGCTGTTGGAAGGGGAGCTCGTCCTCGATGGCTGACCCACGCCGCCGGCCCGGCCAGGACCTCGGCCGGCAATGCGACCGCCCGGGACGGGTTCTCCGGGGCCAACCCGGCCCGCTCTGCCCGTCATAACGCCTCGTCAAGGCCCTACCCGCCGGTAAATTTGTGAAGGAAATCGCAATCAGGGGTTGACAGGCCGGATCCAATCTTGGTAGCGTCCGCCTATAGCCCGTTAAACGGCTGTAAACGCGCTCGGTAAAACGTGCAAACACTGCCTAGTGCGCCGGCAGGCGCAGCGGGGGAACCACCAATCTGGGGTGAATTCGGCCCCTCCCGGCCGATAGGGCGACCTTCCGCCCGAACCCGTCAGCTAACCCCGTCGGCAGCAGGAAGGCCTGGCGAGCAGGTCGCTCGCTGTTAGGTCTTTTTTTCTGTCTCGCTATCTCGCCTTTTTGGCTGTTCAGGAGGGAATCCCATATGCCGGCTCTACAGGAAGCCCCGCCCAAGTCTTGCCCCAAGTGCCGCGGCTCCATGATCGTCGAACGCGACTGGCATGGCACCTACGGTAGCTGCATCATGTGCGGCTACGTCCACGAGGTGCTCACCAGCCCCCCCGTCGACCTGGCCGCCGAAGAAGCCGCGCTGCCCCAGCGCCAGCGCCGCCGCCAGCCGTCCCACGGCAAGCTCCGCTTGTAGGAGTACCGCCAACCAGATCGCACTTCCGACAGCCCCCCGCACCCCGGGGGGCTTCGTCGTTCCCTGGCAACCCACCGATCGCCTATGATTCGGCCAGCACCACCCCAGGAGGAGCACCCCGTGGCCTACATCCGCCTCTCCATCGCCCGTCCCCAGCGTGGACAGGAAGCCCGTCTCACCGAAATCATGCACAAGCTCGCCGCCGTCGCCGAAAAGCAGCCCGGCTGCAGGGAAACCTTCGTCCTCAAGAGCGGCGATGGCAGCGGCGACCTCGCCCGCATCACCATCTACGAAAACGAAGCCGCCGGTGAAGCCGCAGCCAACGACGCCTCGATGATGGCGCTTCGCTCCGAGATGCACCTTATCGTCGACCCCGACCATCTCGAGCGCGCGTTCTTCAGTGTTTGAAGTCAACCAATGATCGTCGATCCCTCTCTGGGGCTCTGGAGAGGTCTGCGGGTGGAAGAATGGTTGCTGTCAGGTTGTTCCCCCGCGGTATTAGGGTGAACCCCTATAGGTTAAGGGGTAGGCTGGCTTAGACTTCATCCTGTTCTTAGGGGGTTCCGTCCCCGGCATCAGCGGTTCAGCACCACGATTGTGTGGCACCCGGGCCGGAAACACGGAAGACCCACCAGCGGAGGAGTTCACCTGTGACCACCATTCAGCAATCCCCCCGGTCCATGACCGCCAGGACCCAGTCGACAGGCCATGCCGGGAACCGCGGCCAGCACCCCATTCGCATCCTTCTTGTCGACGACCACGCCGTCATCCGCCAGGCCCTCAGGATGCTCCTCGAAAGCCAGGCCGAACTGGAAGTCGTCGGCGATGTCGAAAACGGGCGCGAAGCGGTCCAGGCCGTGGAAAAGCTGAACCCCGACGTCGTCCTCATGGACGTAGTGATGCCCGGCCTCAACGGCCTCGAAGCCACCCGCCAGATCCGCCGCTCCTCCCCCGGTACCCGCGTCGTCATGCTCAGCGGCTTCGTCGACGAAGACCAGTTGCTCGACTCCCTCCGCTCCGGCGCTTCCGGCTACATCATCAAGAAGTCCGACGTCTCGGAGCTTGTCCTCGCCATCCAGACCGTCCACCGGGGCAACAGCTACTTCTCCAGCGCCCTCAGCGAAGGCTTCGACCTCGCCGAGGTCCTCTACCAGGCCAAGCGGACCGACCAGCGCACCGGCGTCGAAGCCCTCACCCCCCGTGAGCGCGAAGTCCTCCAGCTCATCGCCGAAGGCTACACCAACCAGGGCATCGCCAACGAGCTCTACATCAGCGTCAAAACCGTCGAAGCCCACAAGGCCCACATCATGGCCAAGCTCCACGCCCGCAACCGCACCGACCTCATCCGCTACGCCATCCGCAAGGGCATCGTCCGCCTCGAAAGCGTCGAAGAAGCCCAGCGCATGCTCAGCGAATTCGGTGAAGACGGCGCCGCGGTGCTCGCCGGCTAATCCACGAAGGTCCCTCTTCCGCTTCGCACGAGGCCCGGCGCATAGCCGGGCCTCGTCGTTTTCCCCGCCAAAGTGTGACGGTCCCCGGGTTCCAAGTGCGGTGCCGCCTCGGTCCCCTTTCGGGGAAACACCGATCTCCTCTGAGGGTTCCGGGTCGCCCCCGCGGGGCCTTCCCCAATAACCCGTCCTCCCGCTTCTCCCTAAATTGAGTGAGCCGAGGAGGGGACCTTCCCGCAACCATGATCCAGCTCACCCGCATCGATGGCACGACCTTCTTCCTCAACCCCGACCTCATCGAGGTTGTCGAGGCCATGCACGACACCCACATCACCCTCCTCAACGGCCACCGCTACGTCTGCGCGGAAGCTCCCGACGTCATCGCCGAGAAGATCGCCGACTACCGCAGGTCCGTCATGGGCGCTGTCCGGAGGACTGCCTGATGGACCTCGCAACCGTCATCGGCCTCGGCCTCGCCCTTGTCGGGATCATCGGCGGGAATGTCCTCGAAGGTGGCAATCCCGCCGCCCTCATCAACCTCCCCGGGTTCATGATCGTCGTCCTCGGTTCTCTTGGCGCCACCATGATCTCCCAGCCCCTGGCGAACATCACCGCCCTCCCCAAGTCCCTGATGAAGGCCTTCATGGGCCCCCCCAAGCACAACTCCGCCGAGACGGTCGAACTCTTCGTGAACATGGCCGACAAAGCCCGCCGCGAAGGTCTCCTCGCCCTCGAAGCCGACGTCGACCAGATCCACGACTCATTCACCCGCAAGGGCGTCCAGCTCATGATCGACGGCACGGACCCCGAACTTCTCCGCGAGATCATGGAGATCGACGCCGAGTCCACCAAGCACCGGAACGAACAGGGCGCCGGCGCCCTCGAATTCATGGGCGGCATCGCCCCCACCATCGGCGTCCTTGGCGCCGTCCTCGGCCTCATGGGCGTCATGGGCCACCTCGATGAGCCCGAGCACATCGGCCCCGGCATCGCGACCGCCTTCGTCGCGACGTTCTATGGTGTCGCCACCGCAAACGTCCTCTGGCTCCCGCTCGCAAAGAAGCTCATCAACAACAGCAAGATCGAGCAGCACGCCCTCGCTGTCGTCATCGAAGGGCTCATGTCCATCCAGGCCGGCGACAACCCCCGCATTGTCCGCGAGAAGCTCGAAGGCTTCCTCGATCCCGCCCAGCGCCAGAGCAAGGATGGCCCTGAAGGCGGCGCTGCCCACAAGGAGGCAGCATGAGCCGCAGGGCCGCCGAACCCGAACCGCCGGAGAACCACGAACGCTGGATCGTGAGCTACGCCGACATGGTGACCCTCCTCTGGGCACTCTTCGTCGTCCTCTATGCCATCAGCGATTCCAACCCGCGCAAGCTCCTCCTGGTCAGCCAGTCCATCGACCGCGCCTTCAACGTTGGCATCCTCAGCGGCGCCACCTCCGGCTCGCCCATCTTCGACACCGGCGGCGGCCTCGCCCCCGGCTTCGACGAGATCCGCTCGAAGAATTTCGCCGCCATCTCCGAATCACTCGCCGACTTCTCCGCCAAGAAAGACTTCGCCAACAAGATCCAGGTGAAGATGGACACCGACTCCGTCATCATCAGCCTCTCGGACAACCTCCTCTTCGACTCCGGCAGCGCCGACCTGCGCCCCGGCAGCCAGGAGGTGCTCCTCGCCGTCGCCAACCAGGTCCGCGACCTTCCCAACCCCCTTCGCATCGAAGGCCACACCGACAACGTCCCCGTCAACAACCCGGACTTCGCGACCAACTGGGAGCTCTCTTCGGCCCGCGCCTCCACCGTCCTCCGCTTCCTCAACGAAGAAGCGGGCATTCCTGCCGGCCGGCTCTTTGCCGCGTTCTTCGCCGACACCCGCCCCATTGCCAGCAACGACACCGCCGAAGGCCGCGCCATCAACCGCCGCGCCGACATCGTCATCGTTTATCCAACCCAGGAAGACCTGGAGCGCGCGACCGGCGCCCAGGCACCGAGGTAGTGGCCATGCCCGACAAGAAGATCCTCGCCGGTGGGGCGGTGCTCTTCGGAGCCGCCTTCTGGTTCTACATCAAGCCCAACTACCTGGAATCGCCGCCGCCTCCCGTCTACACGGAAGAACAGCTGGCCGAGGCGCCGCGCCCAACGCTCACGCTTGAAGAGCGTGTCATCAACCTCAAGTCCCCCACGACTTCCCCCAACTACGCGAAGGTCACCATCGCCTTCGAATTCGCCGACCCCGACCACAAGTACATCGGCGCGAAGGGCGCCGGGCTCGAAGCGAAGAACGAAGTCTTCGCCGAGGAGATGAAGCCCGAACTCCACCGCATTTGGGACGTTGTCACCAACGTCATGGGCAAGAAGACCATCGAACAGGTCGCCTCGTCGGAAGGCAAGGAACAGCTCAAGACCGAGCTCATCGCCGCCCTCAACAAGGAACTCCACGAAGAGAAGGTCGAAGGCGTGTTCTTCGTTTCCTTCATCACCCAATAAAGGGCCACGCCATGCCGAACCCGCACGAGGTCCTCTCCCAGCTCCTTTCCTCCGCCCAGGCCGACCGCCTCCAGGAAGCCGGCCGCGACAGTTGGGCGAGCGTCAGCCGCGCCCTTTCCGCCTTCCTCGGCGCTGAACTGGGCTTTTCCGGCGTCGATGGGCGCCTCGTCATGCCCGACGAGATCGCCGGCGAGTTCGAGCAGCCGCACCTTGTCGCCCCCATCGAACTCTCCACCTCGCAGGATCAGACCGCGACCGCCTATGCCGTCGCCCCCACCGCCTTCGCCGCCGGCTTCTTCGACTCCGCGGCCGACGACCCGACCGACGAAGAACAGCAGACCATCGTCATCGCCTCCACGATGCTCGGCCAGGTCGTCCAGGCGCTGAACCGCGAGGTATTCGCGGCTTCCCCGGCCGGTCTCGTCGTCTCCCTCGACGACCTCACCGCCAACACCATGCCCACGCTCCTCGGCGTCATGGAAGAGCCGGCCCTCGCCCTCACCGTACAGCTTGATGGCAACCGCGCCCTCCCCATCACCTTGATCTTCCCCGGCACGTTCCTCGACATTGTTGCCGGCGCCATGCCCGCCGCCGCGTCGCCGGCCCAAGCGTCCGCCCCGGCCGTCAACGCCGTCGACCCCGCCCTCGGCTTTTCGCTCACCGCCGACGACCTCGACGGCGCCGAGCTGATCGAGCCCAACGACGTCCCCAGGGCCGCCCCGCCGCCGCTGCGCCCGGCGGCGCCGCCGGTCTTC
Source organism: Chloroflexota bacterium (assembly GCA_016234445.1). Classification (GTDB taxonomy): domain Bacteria; phylum Chloroflexota; class Dehalococcoidia; order Tepidiformales; family Tepidiformaceae. The sequence goes on from JACRBT010000007.1 coordinate 9,802, forward strand.
CAGCAGCCGCAGGCGCCGCCGCCGCCCCCCGCCCGCGAGCCCACGCCGATCACCGCCGCGACGGCGAACCGGGCCCGCTTCGCCCCCCTCCCCGTCTCCGAACCCCAGGAAGCCCGGAGCCGGATGGACCTCCTTGCCAACCTCCAGATGAACGTCTCCGTCGAACTGGGGCGGACCGAGATCACCGTCGCCGAAGTCCTCGGTCTCGGCCCCGGCTCCGTCATCGAACTCGACCGCCTTGCCGGCGAGCCCGTCGACATCCTCGTCAACGAGCGCCTCATCGCCCGCGGTGAGGTCGTCGTTGTCGACGAGAACTTCGGCGTCCGCGTCGTCGAAGTGGTCCGCCGGGGCGCGGAGCAGGAGGAGCGCGTCAGTTGAACGCTGCCGCCAACCGCAAGCGGCTGATCTGGATGGCTGCCCTGGGCGGCGGGCTCCTGCTCGTCCTCCTCGTTGCCAGCCTGGCCGCGCCTTCCGGCAGCTCCGCCCCCGTCACGCCCGTCATCCGTACAGACGCCGCCGCCGGCCTGCCCGGTGCCACCACGGCCGCCCCCACCGGCACGAACCCCGAAGCAGACCCCGGCTTCAGCCTCGGTGGCGCCCAGGCCGTTTCCCTCGCCTGGCGCCTGGGACTGGTCGTGATCATCATCGCCGCCTCCATCGCCGGCCTTCGCTGGTGGGCACGCCGCGCTTCCGCCCCCCGCAGCACCAGCGGCTTCCTCAAGGTCGTCGACACCCTCGCCATCGGCAGTGGACGGACTGTCCACCTCGTCGCCCTCGGCGAACGCGTCATCGTCGTCGGCGCCACCGCCCAGAACCTCAGCCTCCTTGGCGAACTCAGCGAGGACGAGGCCGGGACCGTCCACGTCGCCCGCCCCGCCTCCGCCCCCCAGAGCCTCTCCGGCTTCGCCAGCGACCTCTTCGAGTCGATTCGCCGCGAGCGCCGCGCCCCAACCGCGCGCGTCGAAGCCGTCATCGGCGGAGGCGACTACTCGTGACCAGGAGGCTCCGTTCCCGCCGGGTTGTCGTGCTGGCGCTGCTCGTCCTCGGCGGCGTCCTCCTCTCGTCCTGCGCCACCGACCCGGCCGCGGCCCAGCCAACCGCCGGCGGCGTCCCCGACCCCAACAACCCCCAGAACGTCTCTGCCGCCCTCCAGATCCTCGTCCTCGTGACCGTCGTCTCCCTCGCCCCCGCCATCCTCGTGATGGTCACTTCCTTCACCCGCGTCATCGTCGTCCTCTCGCTTGTCCGCAACGCCGTCGGCATCCCTCAGCTGCCGCCCAACCAGGTCCTCATCGGCCTCGCCCTCTTCCTCACCGTCTTCGTCATGGCCCCGGTTATCAAGACGATCAAGGAAGACGCCGTCGACCCGTACATGAACGGCACCATCGGCCAGCAGGAAGCCTTCGACCGCGGCGAACAGCCCCTCCGCGCCTTCATGCTCAAGCAGACCCGCGAACAGGACCTCGCCCTCTTCCTCAAGCTCAGCAAGTCCGAAAAGCCCGAGACGATCGACAACGTCCCCACCTACGTCATCGTCCCCGCCTTCACCATCTCGGAGCTCAAGACGGCCTTCCAGATGGGCTTCATCATGTTCATCCCCTTCCTCATCATCGACCTCGTCGTCTCATCCGCCCTCCTCAGCATGGGCATGATGATGCTCCCCCCGGTCGTCGTCTCGCTGCCCTTCAAGATCCTCCTCTTCGTCCTCGTCGACGGTTGGTACCTGATCATCGGGTCGCTCGTGGGGAGCTTCAATTGAGCGCCGGAGGTGCACGGTGAACGAAGCCGTCGTCCTCGGGCTCGCCCGCGAGTCGCTCATGGTCGCCCTCCTCGTGGGCGCCCCCATCCTCGGCATCAGCCTCGTCATCGGCGTTGTCGTCAGCATCTTCCAGGCCGTGACCCAGGTGAACGAAATGACCCTCACCTTCGTCCCCAAGCTCATCGGCGTCTTCGTCGCCATGCTCATCTTCGGCCCCTGGATGCTCGAGACCCTCCTCAACTTCTCCGCCGGCCTCTTCGCAAACATGGGCGCGTACGGGCGATAGGGGGCGAATCCAGATGCAGCTCTCGCCCGCCCTGACCCTCGCCTTCGTCCTCATCCTCGTGCGGACGTCGAGCATGCTCGTCTCCGCCCCCCTCCTCAGCCACCGCGGCATCCCGTCCTACACGAAGGTGGGCTTCGCCGTCGTCATCTCGCTCGTCCTGGTCCCGCTCACCCAGGACCACGCCCCCGAACCCCCCGCGAACTTCATCGCCCTCGCCGAGGCGGTCGTCCGCGAAACCCTCTTCGGCCTCGGGCTCGGCCTCGCCATGAACATCGTCTTCATCGGCATGTCCGCGGCCTCCCATCTCGTCGGGGTCCAGGTCGGCTTCGGGCTTGGGGGCGTCCTCAACCCTCTCACCGGCGCCGAAGCCGGTGCCCTCGACCAGTTCTACATGGTCCTCGCCACCCTCGTCTTCTTCACCATCAACGGCCACTACCTCGTCATCACTGCCCTTTCGGAAACGATGGTCGCCGTCCCCCTTGGCACCTTCGATCCGTTCGGCATCACCCCCTCCGGGATCACCGCGCTCATGGCCGGCCTCACGGTGACCGCGCTCCGCGTCGCCATGCCCGTGATGGTCGCCCTCTTCCTGGCCGACTTCGGCATGGGCCTCGTCGCCCGCACCGTCCCCCAGATGAACATCCTCATGGTCGGCCTCCCGCTCAAGGTCGGGGTCGGCCTCCTCGTCCTCGTGGCCGCCCTCCCCATGACCATGCAGGTCATGAACGGCGTTGTCGGCTCCTCCCTCGCCGGCTCAAGCGAAACCCTCCTGGGGGCGCGCTAGATGGCGAGCGAACGGACTGAGGCGCCGACGCCAAAACGGCTGCATGACGCCCGCCAGAAGGGAAACGTCAGCCGCAGCCAGGAACTCGTCTCCGCGGGAGCCCTCCTTGCCGCCCTCATTGGCCTTCGCCTCGCCGGCCCCGGCATCTGGGAAGACCTCGCCGTAATCATGCGCGAAGGTCTCCAGCAGCCGGTCAACGAGGAGCTCACCCCGTCGTCCGCGCTCGGCCTGGGCCAGCACGCCGCCGCCCAGGGGATGCTGGCCCTCGCCCCTCTCCTCGCCATCGTCGTCCTCGCCGGCGTGGTCCTGAACGTCGCCCAGACCGGCCTCGTCCTCTCTGGCGCTGGCCTCTCCCCCAAGTTCTCCCGCGTGAACCCGGCCGCCGGCATGAAGCGGCTCCTCGGCATGGACGGCCTCGTAAACCTCGGCAAGGCCGTCGCCAAGATGGCGATCGTCGCTGTTGTCGTCTGGATGACTATGTCCGCCCAGCTCGCCGAAATCGCCGCCCTCGGGCAGCTCTCCATCGGCGCCGCAACCGCCCGCGCGGCTCAGTTCTCCTTCGACGTCGGCCTCCGCGCCGCCATCGTCCTCCTCGTCCTCGCCGCCCTCGACTACGGCTGGCAGCGCCGCCGCTACCTCCAGCAACTCCGCATGACGAAGGAAGAGGTCCGCCAGGAACTGAAGGAAAGCGACGGCGACCCCCAGATCAAGGCCGCCATCCGCCGCCGCCGCCAGTCCCTCCTCAACCGCATGATCGCCGCCGTCCCCAAAGCCGACGTCGTCGTCACGAACCCGACCCACTACGCCGTCGCCCTCCAGTACGACCCGCTCGCCATGGGCGCCCCCATCGTCATCGCCAAGGGCGAACGGCTCGTCGCCCAGCGGATCAAGGAAGTCGCCCGCAAGGCCGGCGTCCCCGTGCTCGAAGAGCCGCCGCTCGCCCGGGCCCTCTATGCCGCCGTGCCAATCGGCCATCCGGTCCCGGCCAACCTCTACCGTGCCGTCGCCGAGGTCCTCGCCTGGGTCTATTCGCTGCGCGCCCGCACCCGGCGGGCACCAGCATGGCAGGGGGCGAAGTAAGCCATGGCCCTGAACGCCGCCGCCGCGCCACGACCCACCGGCTGGGGACGCCTCCTCGGCCAGACCGACGTCCTCCTCGCCGTTGGCATCATGACCATCGTCGGGATGATGATCATCCCCCTCCCGCCGGCGCTCCTCGACCTCCTCCTCACGGTCAACATCGCCGTCTCGGTGACCATCCTCCTCGTCGCGATCTACACCGACGACGCAATGAAGTTCTCCGTCTTCCCCTCCCTCCTCCTGATCACCACCCTCTTCCGCCTTGCCCTCAACGTCTCCACCTCCAGGCTCATCCTCCTCCACGCCGATGCCGGCAGCGTCGTCGACTCGTTCGGCGGGTTCGTCGTCGGCGGGAACCTGGTCGTCGGCCTCGTCGTCTTCCTCATCCTCGTCGTCATCCAGTTCGTCGTCATCACCAACGGCGCGGGCCGCGTCGCGGAAGTCGCCGCTCGCTTCACCCTCGACGCCATGCCCGGCAAGCAAATGGCCATCGACGCCGACCTCAACGCCGGCCTCATCGACGAAAACCAGGCCCGCGATCGCCGCCGCGCCATCGGCGAAGAGGCCGACTTCTACGGCGCGATGGACGGCGCCAGCAAGTTCGTCAAAGGCGACGCGATCGCCGGCATCGTCATCATCATCGTGAACATCATGGGCGGTCTCGCCATCGGCGTCCTCCAGCAGGGCATGGGCCCGAGCGAAGCGCTGGGCACCTTCGCCCGCCTCACCGTCGGCGATGGCCTCGTCTCGCAGCTCCCCGCGCTGCTCATCAGCACGGCCACGGGCATCATCGTGACCCGCGCCGGCGGGACGTCGAACCTCGGTGCCCAGGTCTTCGGCCAGCTCACCAGCCAGTCCCGGCCCCTCTTCGTCGCCGGCAGCATGCTCGCCGTCTTCGCGGTGATGCCAGGCCTGCCAAAGCTCCCCTTCTTCGCCGTCGCCGGCATGGCCCTCGCCGGAGGCTATCTGATCCGGCGCTCGAATGCTGCCGAGGCGCTTGCCGCCCGAACCCCCGCCGCCACCGAGGCCCGCGAACCAGACCAGCTCGGCCCCCAGCAGGTCATCCAGATGATGAGCCTCGACCCCCTCGAGATTGAGGTCGGCTACGGCCTCATCCCCATCGTCGACGAGCAGGCCGGCGGCGGCCTTCTTCGCCGGATCACCATGATCCGCCGCCAGGTCGCCCTCGACCTTGGCCTCGTCCTCCCGACAGTCCGCGTCCGCGACAACCTCCAGCACGCGCCCAACACCTACGTCGTCAAGCTCCGTGGCGTCGAGATCGCCCGCGGCAGCCTCACCCCCGGCCACTTCCTCGCCATGGACCCCGGTACCGCCGAGGGCGACGTCCCCGGCGTCGAGACCCGCGAACCCGCCTTCGGTCTCCCCGCCCGCTGGATCGCCCCCGTCCACCGCGAGCGCGCCGAGCTCCTCGGATACACCGTCGTGGACGACGAATCGGTCCTGGCCACCCACCTCACCGAACTCGTTAAGCGCTTCGCCCCCGACCTCCTCAGCCGCCAGGACACCCAGAACCTCCTCGAGAACCTGCGTGTCGAATACCCCGCGCTCGTCGAAGACCTTGTCCCCGCGACCCTCACCGTCGGCGAGGTCCAGGAGGTCCTCCAGAACCTGCTCAGCGAACGGGTCTCCGTCCGCGACCTTGTCACCATCTGCCAGTCGCTCGCCACCCACGCCCGGGTCACCAGGGACATCGACCTCCTGACCGAATACACCCGCGCCGCCCTCGCCCGCCAGATCGCCCGCCAGTACAGCGACGACGACGCCAACATGATGGTCATCACGGTCGGCCCTCGCACCGAAGACGAAATCGCCAACTCCATCCAGCAGACCGAACGCGGCAACGCCGTCGCCCTCTCCCCGTGGCAGACTCAGCGCCTCCTCGCCGCCGTCTCTACCGAAGTCGAGCGCGCCGCCGGCATGGGGCGCGATCCCGTCATCCTCTGTTCGTCACGAATTCGCCTTGCCCTCAGGCGGTTGCTCGAACGCCGTCTGCCCAACGTCGTCGTCCTCTCCTTCTCCGAAATCACGTCCCAAACATCCGTCGAAGCGGTAGGAAACATCGAGGTGACCAGTGGAAACGAAGCGGTTCATCGGTAGCGACATGGCCCGGCTTTACGATCGCATCCGGGCCCAGTTCGGGTCGGGCGCCGTCATCATCGGGACCAGGACCCTTGCCCGCCCCGGCGCGGCCCCGCTCGTCGAGATCATCGCCGGCCCTGCCGGTTCCGAAGGCGAATCTGGCCTCGCCCTCGACCTCCAGTGGTCGATGCTCGGTGGCGCTCTCAGCCGCCTTGAAGGCGAACGCGGCCCCGCCACCGTCGCCGACCTCGAAGAACTCGCTTCCCGCGATCCCGGCCGGTTCGCCCCCCTCGACGGGGCCCCGGCCGCACCCCCCGACTGGCTCCGTGGCTTCGTCGACATCGAAAAGGCGCCCGCGCCACCCCGCTCGCCCGCCGCCCGCCGCGTCATCCCAACCGTGCCTGAACCGGACACCGTTGTTCCCCCCGCGAACGACTGGACGCGCGCCCCGAGGCCGATGTTCGCCCGGAGGGACTCCACCACCATGCCTGAGCCGCCGAATCCAGGCGGGCTGGCGGCCGCGCTTCGCGCGCGCGGGTTCACGGAAGGTGCAGTCCTCGCCGTCACCACCAGCGCGCCTTTCGAACGAGACCCTGCCCGCGCGGTCGCCGCCGCCCTTGCCGCCCTCGAAGTCTCCTACCCCGAGGAGGGCGAAACCGCCGTCATCACCATCGAGGGCGCGCCCGCCAGCGGCCGCACGACTGCCCTCGTCCGCATGGCCCTCGACTGCGCCGACTCCGGCCGCGCCGCCGTCCTCGTCGCCGCTGACCGCACCCGCATCGCCGCCCGCGAACAGGTTCACAGCTACGCCAGCGCCCTCGGCATCCACGTAGAGGACTCCTTCGAGGCAGGCCAGCTCCAGGACATCGCCCGGAACCTCCCGCCCGGGGCCTGTCTCTTCGCCGACGTCCCGGCCGGTTCGCCTGCGCCCCTGGCCGGCCCCGGCATCAGCCACCTTCGCTTCGTTGCCCTCCCCGCCCATTGGCAGCAGAACGCCCTCGCCCGCGCCCTCGCGAACCTGCCTCTCTCCACCTTCGCCGGGAGCGTCATCACCTTCAGCGACCTCGCCCCCGACCTCGCGCCCGTCATCTCCACCGCGCTCGACCTTCGCGTGGGGATGGCCTTCCTCTCCTCCGGCCGTGATGTCTCCACCGGGGTGGCCCCCGCGGACCCCGTCACACTCGCATCAGGGATCTTCGCAGCCATGACAGGGGAGGCCACGAATGGGACAGCCAGAGCCACAGCGTAAGAATCCCTATAGCGCCGAGGGCCTCTGCCCCGGCATCACGCTGCGGATGGAGGTGGCGGTGGGCAACCAGGTGGAGTCCTACGTCACGAAGGTGGAAACCGTCACCGGCACCGCCATCGGAGTCCTTCCCGCCATGGAGCGGCTGGAAGTGCGCCTGCTCGCCCCGGGTACGATCGTCCACGCCTCGTACACCGCCGCCCGCAAGCGCTTCCGCTTCATCACCGAAGTCACCGGCCGCAACCTCGACGGCACCATCCAGTACCTCCTCCCGCCGGCGACCATCGAATCCTCCGAACGCCGGAGCTCGTTCCGCCTGGAAGCCGCGCTTCGGCCACAGTCCCTCTATCGCCTCGTCGTCGATCCCACCCGCGACGACGTCGCTCAGGACTTCGAAGGCACCATCGTCGACCTCTCCGAGGGCGGGGTCTGCGTGAGCACGCGGGAAGCCGCCGTCGTTGGCGAACGCCTCGGGTTCCAGGTCGAGCTCCCCCAGGCCGGCCTCCTTCACGCCCGGGTCCGAGTCGCCGAGGCTGATGCCCCTCGCCCGCCGCGCCGGAACTGGCGCCTCCATTGTCTCTTCCTCGACCTCTCGCCCTCTAACCGTGATCGCATCGCCCGCTACCTGATGCGCCGCCAGCTCGAATTGCGGAGGCGCGGACAGATATGACCTTCCCGCCCTTCGCCGTCGCCCGCTACGGGGTTTACGTCGCCGTCGCCATCGCCGCGATCAGTGTCTGGCTCGGCCACCAGGCCGGCGCCTCGCTCGACTGGGCCGTCATGCGCGCCGTCTTCTTCTTCGTCATCGTCGCTGCCCTCGGTTTCGCCGCCGAAGCAGTCCTCACCGTCGGCTATCAGCCCCGGCCACGGCGTGCCGCCAATCCTTCAACCGACCAGGAGACCCATGATGCGTAGCTCAACCCCGGAGGCTCGCTGTGTCCGCTGCTGAAGCCCGAGTCAGCCTCCTCGATGACCGCGATGCTGCCATCCGCCAGTACGCCCCCCTCGTCAAGTACGTCGTGGGGCGGCTCGCCATTGGCCTCCCCGCCATCCTCGACTACGAAGACATCCTCAGCTACGGCACCATCGGCCTCATCGAGGCCCTCGACCGTTTCGACGACAGCAAGGGCGTCAAGTTCGAAACCTATGCCATCAGCCGCATCCGGGGGGCGATCATCGACGCCCTTCGCTCCCTTGATCGCCTCCCCCGGTCCGTCCGCCAGAAGGCCCGCCGCCTCGAACAGGTCACCGTCGCGCTCACCGCAGACCTCGGCCGCGAACCCACCGACGCCGAGCTCGCCGCTGGCATGGGGATGACCCGCGAGGTCTACAACCAGACCCTCATCGACTCGAGCTGGGTCACCGTCTCCCTCGACGGCCTCCTCGACCGCGACGAAAACTCCGACGGCGCCGCCGCCACCGAGCTCCCCGCCGACCCCAACGAAGAAGACTTCACCCGGCGCATGGAGAAGCGCCAGATGCTCGAAGCCCTCACCGGCGCGGTCAAGTCCCTTCCCGAACGCGAATGGCTCATCGTCAGCCTCTACTACCGCGACGAGATGACGATGAAGGAAATCGCCCAGATCCTCGACATCTCCGAGTCCCGCGTGTGCCAGCTCCACGGCCGCGCCCTCGGCCGCCTGCGCGCCCGCCTCGCCCGCGACCGGGCCGCGTGAGGAGCCTCGACATGACCGACGCAATCGCCCTCCTCGCCATCTCCCAAATCGTCTGCCTCGGCGGAATCGCCTACCTCTACGTCCAGCTCCAGGCGGTCCGCGGCCAGCTTCCCCGGCTCCGCAGCGCCGCGGCCTCGCGCGTCCAGCGCGCCGTCGCCGAAGATCACACCCCGTCCGCGCCTCGTTCCGCCACCGTCCGCCCTGGTTCGCCGGCCGCCCGGACAGCTCCCGCCGCCGCGCCCGCGCCGCGCCCCCTCAACGCCGCCACCATCGCTGCCCGCATGGACGAACTCGGCGTCGACGTCGCCGCCCTCGCCCGCCGCACCGGCCGCAGCGAAGAAGAAGTGCGCCTCATGCTCCGCCGCCAGGGGATGAGTCGATGACCCTGCGGGCCGCCCTCCTCCTGCTCGCGCTCGCGCCGTTCCTTGCCTTCGGGGCAGGGGGCCAGCCCGCGCGCGCCAACGGGGTGCCGCAGCTCGTCAAGCTCACCTACCTCGACGGCGTCTCCAACTTCGGCCCCAAAGACGCGGAGGGCGTCCTCGAATTCAGCTTTGCCGAGGCCTACGCCCGCGTCGACGTGAAGAACCTTCAGCCCCAGGCCGGCATGGTGTATGAAGGCTGGCTCGTCGCCCCCGATGGCAAGACCTTCCTCGTTGGCCAGATCGCCATCGCCGCTTCCGGTATCGGCGGGCTCGACACGAAGCTCAACGGCCTCACCCGCTTCGATTACAACCTCTTCGTCGTCACCGCCCGGGCGAGCACCACCGCGGCCTCGGCAGCGATGCCCGCCCAGAAGTCCATCGCCGGCCGCTTCACCGTGGTCCCCAATACTTCCGATGGCAACCGCACCGACATCCGCCCGAACCAGCTGCCCGACACCGGCGAACAGGCGGGCAGGAGCCTTGCCTCGCGCCTCGCCCTCACTGCTGCCGCCACCGCCGGGGCAGCCGCCATCGCCATCGTGACGTTCCGCGTTACCCGCGGCCGAACCGCAACCGGAGGGAAGGGACGATGATCAAAGGCATCTATTCGGCCTTCAACGCCATGGAGGCGGCCTGGAAATACCAGGACTCCCTGGCCAACAACATCGCCAACGCCGGCACCGCTGGCTTCAAGCGCGAAATCGGCGCTCAGCAGTCCTTCGCCGACATCCTCCTCTCCCAGCGGACGCCGATCCCGGCCCCCTTTGCCGCCCGCGTCGAGGCGATCGTCGGCCAGATCGGCTCCGGCACCTTCCTCGCCGAACTCACCACCGACTTCACCAACGGCGAGCTCCAGCCCACCAACGGAGAATTCGACTTCGCCCTCGACCAGGGCTTCTTCGCCGCCCAGGACGAACAGGGCCGCGTCTTCTACACCCGTGGCGGCCGCTTCGGCCGTGACTCCGCCGGCGACCTTGTCACTAGCCGCGGCGACCGCGTCCTCGACGAAAATGGCGCCACCATTAACCTCCCGCCGGGCGCCGTCCACGTTGGCCTCGACGGCGTGATCGCGATCGCCGGCCAGGACGTCGCCCGCCTCGGAGTCTTCGACTTCACCCCCAACCAGCTCGTCCGCGCCGGAGAAGCGCACTTCACCAGCGCCACCCCCGGAACGCTCCTCGACGGCGGCGTCCGCCAGGGCTTCATCGAAGGCTCCAACTCCCAGGTCGGCGAAGAGCTGACCACGATGCTCGCCGTCACCCGCACTTTCCAGGCCAACCAGACCGTCCTCGCCCGTCTCGATGCCAGCCTTCAGCAGGCTGCCACCGACATCGGGCAGCTCTAGGAGTAACCGATGGCTACCGTACTCGGCACTTCCGCCGGCGCCCTCCAGAACCTCCAGATCGTCCTCGACGCCGTCGCCGCGAACATCGCTAACGTCAGCACCGCCGGCTACAAGAGGATCGACGCCATGACCGAGGGCGTGCCCCAGCTCGATGCCGCCCAGCCAGCCGGCCGGCTCGCCGTCGCCGAAGTCTCGCTCGACATCTCCCTCGGCGCTGCCCAGGGCGGCGCCAACGCCATCAGCTTCGCCCTCCAGGACGACTCGTTCTTCCAGGTGCGGGACACGGATGGCGGGCTGTCGTTCACCCGGCTTGGCGCAATGCAGGTCGACGGCGCAGGGAACATATCCACCCTCAGTGGCCGCGTCCTCGAACCCCCGGTCCAGCTCCCCTCGGGCTGGAGCGCCCCCGGCATCAACCACGCCGGCGAAATCACCGCCACCGACGACGCCGGCAATCGCCAGGTTATCGGCCAGCTCACGCTCGTCAGGTTCGTCAACCCCCGCGGCCTCTTGGTCCTTGGCGAAGGGATGTACCGCGAGACCGCGAACACTGGCGCCCGGACCACCGGCAACCCCGGCAGCCCCGAATTCGCGGCCCTTGTCCCCGGCTCCATTGAAGCCTCGAACGTCGACCTCGCGACCGAATTCACCAACCTCATCGCCGCGCAGCGCGCCTACCAGGCCAGCGCCCGCTCTTTCAGCCTCGGTGACGAAATGCTCAAGACCGCCACCGACCTCAGCCAGTAGGAGACGCCACCATGAACCGCATTGACGGCCTCAACCCGCTCAGCACCAGCCGTACCCGGGAGAACCGCGAAACCGGCGCTGTCGACGGCGGCGCTGGCCACCGCAGCCAGTCCGCGGAGAAGGCCGCCTCCGGGCTCGACCAGGTCAGCCTCTCCGGCCGCGGCCGCGGCGTCGCCCGGGCGGCGGCGGCCGTCCTCGCCGCTCCCGATGTCCGGGAAGCAAGGGTCGCCGCCCTCAAGGCCGCCATCGCCGGCGGCACCTACAACCCCGACCCCGCCGACGTCGCCGCTCGCCTGCTCGCCAGCGGCAGTTTCGGAGACTAACGCGCCGTGGCTACCGTCTCCTGGCTCGAATCCCTCCACACCGTCTTGCTCGAAGAGGAGCGGGAGCTTGCCCTGCTCGTCGCCCTCGCCCTCGAGGAGCAGGAAGCCCTCATCCTTTCCGACGCCGAGGCCGTGACCGCCGTCAGCACCCGGATGCTCTCCGCTGCCGGCCGAATGGAGGCGATCGAGGCCCGCCGCGAAGCCATCCTCGCCGAGGCCGGGTACGCCGGGTCCACGCTCACCAACATCCTCCCGGTCGCCGCCGAGTCCGGAATGACCACGCTCGCCGACTCCCGCGACAGGCTCGTCTCCCTCGCCAGCGATCTCCGCGACGCCCAGGAGCGGAACGCCCGCCTCATCCTCGGCGCCCTCCGCATCCGCGAACGCTGGGCGAACATGCTCGCCAGCATGGGCGCTCCAACCTACGCCGCCTCGGGCCGCGCTGCCCCGCGGGATGGCTCCACCTATCTCTCCAAGAGCGCCTAGGAGGCTGGCCCATGGGCCTGTCCGTTGGTCTCGATACCGCAGTCCAGGCCCTTCGCGCCCACCAGTTGGGCGTCGACATCGCCTCCCATAACATCGCCAACGCCCAGACCCCAGGGTTCTCGCGGCAGCGGGCACTCCTTCGCGCCCTCAACTACAGCTCCGGCAGCAGTTATGCCAGCGGCGGGCTTCTCGGCCGCGCCGGGAACGGTGTCGACGCCAGCGACATCAACCGCGCCCGCGACACCTTCCTCGATTTCCAGGCCCGCCAGGCTTTCGCCGGCTACGGCCACCAGCGCGCCCTCACCACCGCCCTCGCCCAGACCGAGGTTGTCTTCAACGACCCCTCCGACCAGGGCATCAGCCAGCTTCTCGGCCGCTTCTGGGCCTCCTGGCACGACGTCGTCAACGACCCCGAGTCCGCCGCCGCCCGCACCAGCCTGGTTCATTCCACCACCACCCTCACCACGCGCGTCCGCCAGGCATCCACCGACCTCACGAACCAGCGCACCAACCTCAACCAGCGCGTCAGCGCCATCGGCGACTCCATCAACGGCGCCGCCACCGAAATCGCCGCCCTCAACCTCCAGATCGTGAAGGTCGAAGTCGCAGGCAGCGCGGCCAACGATCTCCGGGATCGCCGCGACTTCCTCGTGGACCAGCTCTCCAGCCTCGCTGAGGTCAGCTACTCCGAACAGGCCAACGGCTCCCTCGATGTGACCCTCGGCGGCCACGCCCTCGTTTCGGGCACCACCGTCGACGCCGTCACGGCCGTCCCCGACCTCCTCAATCCAGGCATGAACAAGCTCATCTTCAGCAGCGACAGCGCCGGCGTGACCAGCACCACCGGGGAACTTCGCGGCGTCCTCGATGCCCGCGATGTCGACCTGCCTGCCCTCCTGGCCAAGGTCGACACCCTCGCCGCCGCCCTCATCACCTCCATCAACGCCGTCCACAGTGCTGGCTTCGGGCTCGACAACTCCACGGGCCTCCTCTTCTTCACCGGCACAGGCGCCTCCGACATCGCCCTCAACTCCGTCCTGGCCGCGGCACCCCAGCAGATCGCCGCCGCCTCTGCGCTCGGCAGCCCCGGCGACGGCAGCAACGCCCTCGCCATCGTCGACCTCCAGCTGGCCGCCACGATGTCCGCCGGCACCCAGACTTTCGACGAGTTCTACGGCAGCATCGTCAGCATCCTCGGCGCCGACGCCGCCCGAGCCCGGGATGCCGCCAGTGCCGCCGACCTCATGTCTTCCCACCTCGAAGGCCTCCGCCAGTCCACCTCCGGCGTCAACATCGACGAAGAAGTGACTAACCTCGGCGCCTCCCAGCACGCCTACAACGCGGCTGCCCGCGTCATCACCGCGGTCGATGAAATGCTCGACCAGCTCATCAACCGCACCGGCATCGTCGGGAGATAGCGATGAGAGTCAGCGAACAGTCCCGCCAGACCAACCAGCTCCGCTACCTCCAGACAGCGAGCGAGCGTCTCGACCGCATCCAGCAGCAGCTGGCAACCGGCCGCAAGATCGAGCGCGCCAGCGACGATCCCTCCGGCGCCGCCCTCGCCCTCGAACACCGGGCCAGCATCAGCTTCGAAGACCAGATGCGCCGCAACCTCGCCAACGGCACCGCCTTCATGAACATGACCGAGACCGCCCTCGAAGGCGTCACCGAGGCCTTCCAGCGCGCCCGCGAGCTCACCGTCCAGGCCTCCAACGACGCCCTTTCCCCAAATGAACGCACCGCTATCGCCCGGGAGATGGACCAGCTCATCCAGCAGCTCGCCCAGCTCGGCAACACCAACTTCGGTGGCGCCTACATCTTTGGCGGCCACCAGACACGCACCCCGGCCTTCAGTGTGACCGGGAACCCGCCCACCGCCGTCACCTACCAGGGCGACACGGGACAGAGGATGCATCGCATCTCCCGCGAAGACGCCGTTGCTGTCAACATCCCCGGTTCCACTGCCTTTGGCACGGTCTTTGCGGACCTGATCGCCCTCCGCGACAACCTCGACGCGGGCGCCCCCGGTGCGGCCATTGCCCCCAGCATCTCCGTGATCGACGACGCCCTCGACCGCGTCCTCCAGCAGCGGGCAGAGATCGGCGCCCGGGTCAATCGCTTCGCCTCGTCTCTCAGCCGCTCCGAGGACACCGACACCTCGCTCCAGCAGCTTCGTTCGGACATCGAAGAGATCGACCTCCCGGCGACGATCGTCAACCTCACGGCCCAGGAGGCCTCCATGCAGGCCGCTCTCGGCGCCATTGGCCGGACCTCGCGGCTCACCCTGCTCGACTTCCTCCGGTAGTCCGGTCACCAGGAGGGAAACCCCCTCCTTGTTCACCAGATGTCCCCCGTTTGGATGCCTGTTCACCCCCCTAAGGGATTCGCGCCACAGCGATAACCATGGGGAGCGACCGCCACAAATTCCAACGCGTGTGGTGGTCCATCGCCCCGGCCTCCGGGGCAGGGGTAAGGAAGGACATCCGGTAACACCATGGGCATGCAGATTGCAACGAACGCTGCGGCCATCAACGCGCAGCGCAACCTCGCCAACACGGGCGTCAAGATGGGCAAGGTCCTGGAGAAGCTCTCCAGCGGCTACCGCATCAACCGCGCCTCCGACGACGCCGCCGGTCTCGGCATTAGCGAAAAGATGCGGGCACAGGTCCGCGGCAACCAGCAGGCTGTCCGCAACGCCCAGGACGGCATCTCGATGCTGCAGACCGGTGAAGGCGCACTGGACGAAGTTCACGCGATCCTCCAGCGCATGCGCGAACTCTCGGTCCAGGCCGCCAACGGCACCTACGCCGACAGCTCGGCCGAGCGCACCTCCATCGGCCAGGAAATCAACCAGCTGAAGCAGGAGATCGACCGCATCGCCGGGGCGACCAAGTTCAACGGCCAGAACCTCCTGACCGGCACCCTCACCGGCACCCTCGGCGGCGCCACCGCCACCGACCTGATCGTCGGCGACCAGCTGACCACGACGGCCGTTGCAGCGGTGACCAAGGTGGAAGTGGCCGGGGCGAAGGCCCAGACGTACACGTTCACCTCGGGCGGGGCCGGCAGCCTCACGCTGACGGGGGCCGACGGCAGCGCCCAGACCCTTTCGGGCATCACCAGCCTCGCGGCGAACGAGACCCGGACCCTGAACTTCTCCAACGTCGGTGTCTCGATCACGGTCCAGGCCAACGCCTCGGGCAAGGTCGTCGCCGACATGATCACCGACCTCACCGCGGCCGCGAACGACACCATCGTCGTCACCGGCTCGGGTGCAGCTTCGCTCCAGGTCGGCGCCAACAGCGGCGACTCCCTGAGCATCAGCTTCGCCGACATGCAGGCCGCCCAGCTCGGCGCTGGTTCCGACCTCGCAACGCTGATCACCGACGACCTCAACGTCAGCACCCAGGCCAAGGCGAGCACCCTCATCTCGGAGCTGGACGGCGCCATCGCCGACGTCAACGCCCAGCGCGGTACCCTCGGTGCCGCCCAGAACCGCCTTGAGCACAGCATCCGCAGCCTTGGGGTCTCGGTCGAAAACCTCAGCGCCGCTGAAAGCCGCATCCGCGACGCCGATGTCGCCGAGCTCTCGAGCGCGATGGTCAGCCAGCAGATCCTGCAGCAGGCCGGCATCTCCGTCCTCGCCCAGGCGAACCAGGCGCCGCAGTCGGCCCTCTCCCTCCTGCGGTAACCACCACCCTCAACGCCCCTCCAGTAAACAGGGCCCCCTCCAGCGAGGGGGCCCTGTTTTGTGCTCCCCGGGTTCGGCCTGTGAAGACTCCCCGCGAGGGAACCCCCTCGCCTCCGCCCGCGCTCTCCCCGCTTTTCGCCCGATCTCCTCGCTGGCCCTCAGGTTTCCCGTCCACGCGGCGATAACTGAACTGTAACCCGGTGTCCACCAAACACACACCTCATGGTGGACCGGAGAGTGAAAGGCTCCAGCCGGGCGAAAGGGAAGACCTCGTGAGCATGCAAATCGTCACCAACGTCGCTGCCATCAACGCCCAGCGCAACCTCGCGAACACCGGCGTCAAGATGGGCAAGGTCCTCGAGAAGCTCTCCAGCGGCTATCGCATCAACCGCGCCGCCGACGACGCCGCCGGCCTCGCCATCAGCGAAAAGCTCCGCGCCCAGGTCCGCGGCAACCAGCAGGCCGTCCGCAACGCCCAGGACGGCATCTCCATGCTGCAGACCGGTGAAGGCGCCCTGGACGAACTCCACAGCATCCTCCAGCGGATGCGCGAACTCTCCGTCCAGGCCGCCAACGGCACCTACGCTGACGGTTCGGCCGAGCGCACCTCGATCGGCCAGGAAATCAACCAGCTGAAGCAGGAGATTGACCGCATCGCCGGGGCGACCAAGTTCAACGGCCAGAACCTCCTGACGGGTACCCTCACCGGCACCCTCGGCGGCGCCACCGCCAGCGACCTCATCGTCGGCGACCAGCTGACCACCACGGCCGTGGCTGCCGTCACCGAAGTCAACGTCGCCGGGGCGAAGGCTCAAACCTACACCTTCACTTCGGGCGGGGCCGGCAGTCTCACCCTGACGGGGACGGACGGCAGCGCCCAGACCCTCTCGGGCATCACCAGCCTCGTCGCCAACGAGACCCGGACCCTGAACTTCTCCAACCTCGGCGTCTCGGTCACGGTCCAGGCCAACGCCTCGGGCAAGGTCGTCGCCGACCTCATCACCGACCTCACCGCGGCCGCGGACGACACGATCGTCGTCACCGGCTCGGGCGCGGCCCAGCTCCAGGTTGGCGCCAACAGCGGCGACACGATGAGCATCAGCTTCGTCGACGTCCAGTCGGGCCAACTCGGCGCCGGCTCGAACCTCTTCACCCTCATCACCGACGACCTCAACGTCGACACCCAGGCCAAGGCGAGCGTCCTGATCTCGGAGCTCGACGGCGCCATCCAGGACATCAACGCCCTCCGCGGCGCCCTCGGCGCTTCCCAGAACCGCCTCGAACACGTCGTCAAGAGCATTGGCGTCGCCGTCGAAAACCTGAGCGCCAGCGAAAGCCGCATCCGCGACGCCGACATCGCCGAGCTCTCCAGCCAGATGGTGAGCCAGCAGATTCTCCAGCAGGCCGGCGTGTCCGTCCTCTCCCAGGCGAACCAGGCGCCGCAAGCCGCACTCGCCCTCCTCCAGCGGTAACAGGGACGAGGTCACCCCCTGAGGGCCCGGCCAATTTGGCCGGGCCCTTCCCTTTGCGCGACGGATCTCGCCGTTCTGGCGCCTTGCACTCAGGGGATCCCACTACGGCGACCCCTATCTTTCCCCTAATTCCGGCCGTTTTCCCACCTTCCCTGCCAAGATCCCCGAGAACGTGGCGATAACTCTCCTGTACCGAACGTCCACCCAAATCACACCCGTGGTGGACAGCCAGGAGTGGAACCCCTTCCTCCCGGCAGGCACCCGAAAGGATCCCGGACAGTTATGGGAATGCAAATTGCAACGAACATCGCTGCGATCAATGCGCAGCGGAACCTCGCCAACACGGGCGTCAAGATGGGGAAGGTCCTGGAGAAGCTCTCCAGCGGCTACCGCATCAACCGCGCCGCCGACGACGCCGCCGGCCTCGCCATCAGCGAAAAGATGCGGGCACAGGTCCGCGGCAACCAGCAGGCCGTCCGCAACGCCCAGGACGGCATCTCCATGCTGCAGACTGGTGAAGGCGCCCTGGACGAAGTTCACGGCATCCTCCAGCGGATGCGCGAACTCTCGGTCCAGGCTGCCAACGGCACCTACGCCGACAGCTCGGCCGAGCGCACCTCGATCGGCCAGGAAATCAACCAGCTGAAGCAGGAGATTGACCGCATCGCCGGGGCGACCAAGTTCAACGGCCAGAACCTCCTGACGGGCACCCTCACCGGCACCCTCGGCGGGGCTACCGCCACCGACCTGATCGTCGGCGACCAGCTGACCACGACGGCCGTTGCCGCCGTGACCAAGGTGGAGGTGGCCGGGGCCAAGGCCCAGACCTACACCTTCACCTCGGGCGGCGCCGGCAGCCTCACCCTGACGGGGACGGACGGCAGCGCCCAGACGCTGTCCGGGATCACCAGCCTCGCGGCGAACGAGACCCGGACCCTCAACTTCTCGAACCTCGGCGTCTCGATCACGGTCCAGGCCAACGCCTCGGGCAAGGTCGTGGCCGACATGATCACCGACCTCACCGCCGCCGCCGATGACACCATCGTCGTTAGCGGCTCGGGCGCGGCTTCGCTCCAGGTCGGCGCCAACAGCGGCGACTCCCTGAGCATCAGCTTCGTCAACATGCAGACCGGCCAGCTCGGCGCCGGCTCGAACCTCTTCACCCTGATCACCGACGACCTCAACGTCGACACCCAGGCCAAGGCGAGCACCCTCATCTCGGAGCTCGACGGCGCCATTCAGGATGTCAACGCCCAGCGCGGCACTCTCGGCGCTTCCCAAAACCGCCTCGAGCACGTCATCCGCAGCCTCGGGGTCGCCGTCGAGAACCTCAGCGCCGCTGAGAGCCGCATCCGTGATGCCGACGTCGCCGACCTCTCCAGCTCCATGGTGAGCCAGCAGATCCTGCAGCAGGCCGGTATCTCGGTTCTCTCGCAGGCCAACCAGGCGCCGCAGGCCGCTCTCGCCCTCCTCCGGTCGTAGTTCCTGGCTATTGTCGTCGCCTCATGAGGGGCCCGGTCACCAGGCCGGGCCCCTTCCTCATTCCCGCCCCTGGCACTCAAGAATAGGCGCCTCCCGATCGATGATTAGGTAGGTCTCCCACAGGCAGGTGCACCATGTCGGCGCTTAAGCTGGCTTCGGTCGAACCCATTGCCGTCGCCCCGCGGGAAACGCGATGGGACCACGGGGGCAACGCGCGACAGCAATTCCGCGGCCGGCAGCGCTCGCCTGCCCGCCAGCGAATGCTTCGCGTCGCCGTCCCCGGCCACGACCCGGAGACGTGTGCTATCGCCATGGAACTCGATGCCTCCGGCGAACTTCGCCACCTCATCATCACCGACGCCGCCAGCGGTTCTGTCCTCGCGACCCTCACCCCCGCCGAGGTTCTCGCCATCGGCGCCGGCGACTCAGGCATCCTCTTCGAGCGAAAGGGCTGACCCGTGGCCGACCCCGTGCGCGTCAGCGGCTTCTTCTCCACCTTCGATACTGAAGCCGTCATCAAGCAGCTCACCGAAGTCCGGCAGATTCGCATCCGCCGCATGGACATCGAACAGGCGCGCGCCGACGTCCGCGGTCAGACCATCGCCGACCTCAACACCAGGCTGGCGGCGCTCCTCAGCAAGGCCAAGGCTCTCTCCTCGATAACCTCCGTCTCCGGGAAGTCCACCACCGTCGAAGGCAGCGGTGTCGCTGCCGCGGCCGGGCCGAGTGCGGCGACCGGCACCTTCACCGTCGACGTCACGAAACTCGCCACCGGCACGACCGCCACCGGGAGCGCCATCACCGCCGCCCTCGACTCGACCTCTCCCATGAGCCGTTCGAACTTCGCCACCGGGGTCACCGATGGCAAGTTCACGATCAAGACTGCGACCGGCGGCTCCGCACAGTTCACCGTAGGCCCCACCGCGGCCAATTCTGCCGCCCTGCTCAACGCTTCGAATTTCTCCACCGCCGTCACCAGCGGCACTTTCACCCTCGCAACCACCGGGGGCGGCTCGGCCGTCATCAACGTCGACATAACCACCCAGTCCCTCGACGACGTCATCACGGCCATCAACGGCAGCGGTATTGGCGTCACAGCTTCCCTCACGAACGACGCCAACGGCCGCGCGACCATCCTCACCCTCACCTCCACGAACGGCGACATAACCGTGGGCGGCGGCAGCGACACGTCGAATTTCCTTACGGCTACCAACCTTTCGGCTGCCACGGGCACCACGACCCGCGCCAGCACCGCCGCCTTCACAACCCAGGATTCCCTCGCCCAGGTCATCACCGCCATCAACGCCAGCGGCATCGGTGTGACCGCAACCATCACCAACGACGCCAACGGCCGTGCCAACATCGTTTCGCTCGCCTCCGCCAGCGGCGCCATCACCCTCGGCACCGGCGCCGACACCTCCAACTTCCTCTCCGCGACAAACCTCCTCGCGTCCCCCGGCACCACCAGCCGCCAGAGCACCCAGGCCATCGCCAGGATGAACGGCAGCACGAAGATGGCCGACGGCAGCTGGTTTGGCGGCGCGCCCGCTTCCGGGGCCCACACCTTCACAGTCAACGGTGTCTCCATCGCCTACGACACCGCCGCCGATTCCCTCAACGACGTCATCGCACGCATCAACGGCAGCACCGCCGGCGTCACCGCCCGCTACGACACCGCGACCGACACCATCAAGCTCCAGCAGTCGAAGACCGGCTCCCTCGCCGTCACCCTCGCCGACGACGGGTCCGGCGGCAACTTCCTCTCGAAGACCGGTCTCCTCACCGCCACCCAGGCCCTCGGTGCCAGCGCCGAATACAGCATCGACGGCGGCGCCACTCAATACGCCTCCTCCAACTCCGTCCTCGCGGTTGCCGGCGTCACCCTCACCTTTTCGACCCTCACCACGGTGGGTACCCCCGTCAAGGTCACCGTCAACCAGGACACCTCCAGCGCCGTCACGGCCATCAAGGCGTTCGTCACCGAGTTCAACGCCGCCATCACCGCCATCGACGAAGCCACGAAGACCGACGCCAAGGACGCCAGCAGCGCCGGCGCTCTCAGCGGCGACGCCAGTGTCCGGGCCCTCAAGTCATCCCTCCGCGGCCTCATCAACGGCCCCGGCCTCGGCCTCACCGGCAAGTACACCAATCTCGGCGAAGTCGGCCTTTCCTTCGGCGCCGTTGGCAGCGCCGTCGGCACCACGAACACCCTCCAGTTCGACGAATCGAAGTTCAAGGCTGCCCTCGCCGCCGACCCGACCTCCGTCCAGTCGCTCCTCAGCGCCTACACGCTCAGCGCCACGCTCGCCGGCGGCGGCACGGGCTCGCTCGCCAGCATGACCGGCTCCTACACGGGCACGAAGACCGGTTCCTACGCGATCACCGACGACGGATCGGGTCACCTCAGCGCCGTCTTCAGCCCCGCCGACGGCGGCTCCCAGACCACAACCACCGCAACCGTCACCGCCGGGGGAAGCAATACCACCCTCATCCCCGGGATGACCCTGACCATCGGCGCCCTCCAGGCCGGCAACCACAGCATCGCGGTCTCGGCGACGAAGAGCAGCGTCTTCCGCCAGGTCCAGCAATACCTCGAAGGCCAGGCCGGCGCGGGCGGCATCCTCACCAAGCGCCAGGACACCTACTCCGCCGTATCGAAGGACATCGCCGCCCGGAAGGTCGTCATCCAGGACCGCATCGACAAGGAGATGGCCATCCTTCGCCGCAAGTTCGTGGCCATGGAACAGGCGCAGGCCCGGGCCCAGTCGGCGATGACCGCCCTCCAGCAGGCCATGGTCAAGGTGAGCAACCAGTAGCCCGTCCGGAGAAATAGGCGAATTCCCCGATACGGCCCCCCGCCAGGATTTCGATGCTCGCTATGAAGCTCGTGCTTCCGAAGGAGACGCAGGTTCGAGGAATGAGCAGGAACCCCTACGACGCTTACCACACCGTCCGGACGACGACCGCCGATCCAATCTCCATCACCACCATGCTCTTCGATGGCTGCCTCAAGGCCATCCGCAAGGCCCGGCTCTTCGAAGCCGACGGCAACCGCAAGAGCTTCCTCGACGAAACGGACCGCGCCCAGCTGATCGTCGGCGAACTCCTCTGCACCCTCGACATGGAACAGGGCGAAATCCCGAAGCACCTCAGCGCCATCTACTCCTACTGCCTCCGCTGCCTCATCGAAGCCACCCTCGGCGACATGCCCAAGCTGGACGAAGTCGAAAAGCACATCGCCCGCATCGCCGACGCATGGAAGATCGCCACCGCCGAGCTCAAGGCGAAAGGCGCCGTCCCCTCCCGGGTTGCAGCCTGACCATGCACCAGTTCATCGTCGCCGCGCTCGAAGAGACCCACCGGCAGCTTGCTTCCCTCCGGGCCGGCGACGACACGGGCTTCGTCGAACACGCGCCCACCCACGAGGCTGCCTGCCTCCTCGTCGCCGGCCTCCCCGGGGCGGTGCTGGCAGGCGAAGCCGCGGCCCTCGCCTCCCTGGTCGAAGCAAACGCCGGCCTCGATGACCTGATCGCGGCCCACCAGGCTGCCGCCGCCGGCCGCATGACCGCCCTCGCCGTCAGCCGCCACGCCGCCTCAGCCTACGGCGCCGCCCTCCCCGGGTCGGCCTACCCCACGCGCGAAGCCTGACTCGCCACTTCCCGTCACCCCGGGACACGCCCCTGTCACCTGTTCGCTCTCCAATCCCCACCTCGGGGCCCGGTCTCCGGGAGTCAAGTTTCCCCGGCTGGTGACGACTCTTAGGGGGAGCGGCGACGCCCGGACATCTCCGGCCGGCGAATCCCCGCTGGAGCAGCACATTGGTATCCTCCCGACGAAAAGGCGGCTGGTTCTCCCCTTCGAGCCTTGTCGCTGCCGTCCTCGTCGCGGCCGCCGGCGGGATCGCCTGGTACGAGACCGGCACTCCCGGTCCCTCCAATCGGCCTGGCGCGACCGCGGCTACCCTTGCCGTGCCCCCCGAAACCAGTTCGGCCACCGCTTCCGATCCGGCAGCCCGCCCCCCAGCCGGGAGCCTCCCCACCCGCGTCGTCCTCGAATCCGTGGGCATCGACGCCCCCATCACCGGGGTCGGCGCAGTCGAGGCCGGCGGCAAACTCACCTGGGAAACCGCCTGGCGCGCCGCCGGCCACCACATCGACTCCGCCCGCCCCGGCCAGCCCGGCAACATGGTCCTCACCGGCCACGTCTCCGTCGCCGACCGCGGCAACATCCCCGTCTTCGCTTCCCTCGGCAAGGTTGCGCCCGGCGACACCGTCAAGGTCTTCTCCGGCGACCAGGTCTTCACTTATCGGATCACGAAGGTCTCCGTCGTTTCTCCGGCGGAGACCAGGGTTCTCCGTTCGAGCCCCGCGGCCACCGTCACCCTCATCACCTGCACCTCCGACCTCAAGAAGCGGCTTGTCGTTGTCGGTACCCTGGTTCAAGGAGCCTGAAATGTCTTGTAAACCCACCGTCCCCGGCCTACGATTGTCCGGAGGGGGGAGTGCACATGCCTGAGCTCAGGAAGCCGTCCGGCGTCACCTCCACCGGCGCGGTCGTCTACGACATCTCCGCCGCCCGGCGCCGCGTGGCCGCCAGGTCCGCCGCCGCCTCCGATCGCTCCGGCGTTAGCGAGGCCGGCCGCGAACTCTCCCGCGCCCTGCTTGCGGCCGAAGAGTCCCCAGAATTGCGCGCCGAGAAGATCCGCGCCCTCCGCGCCCAGATCGCCAACGGCAGCTACCGGCCCGACCCCCGCGACGTTGCCCGGAGCATGCTCGAACGAGGATTCTGAGCACTCTCCATTCCTTTCCCGAAACCCTTGCGCGATCCCGGCGCCGCTGAGTCGGGATACTCCCGATTCGCAGCGTTTCCGGCTCTCCCTAGCATGAAGAAGGGCAGCAGAAGGCTGCACGGGTCCGTCACCGGATTCGACTGGGGGAGGGTGGAAATGCCAGGGGTCCTTGTCATCGAACCGCAGCTCCCGCCCGCAATGCAGGGCCGCCACTTGCTCGCCGACCGCCTCACGATCGACTTCTGCAACAGCCCCGAAATTCCGCTCCAGGCCGCCGCCGAGCGCGTCTACGACCTCCTCGTCCTCGCCGGGATGGACGTAGAAGAACAGCAGGCGACCGCCGCCCGGTTCCAGCAACACCGCCGCTGGCGGCTGGTACCCGTCCTCTATGTCATGCCCGTGGACGTCCCCGGGTTCGCCATCCCCGGCGGCTATCGCCCGGAGATGGACGGCCTCGTCCGCGGCTCGCTCGACTCCCCTGCCGTTGAACGCCGCATCCGGGCCATGGCCCGCGAAGGAGTCTCCGATGCCGACATGGTCGTCGCCGGCCCCTTCGAACTCGACCCCATCCGCGGCCGTCTCCGTCTCAACGGTACCGAGATCCTCCTCACCGGCCGCGAAGCCGAGATCCTCGCCATCCTCCTCGCTCAGTCGAACCGCACCGTCAGCGCCGGCGAGATCATCGAGCGAGGCTGGGGCGCGGGTGCCGATCCGCGCTACCTCCAGATCCTCCGTCGCCACGTCTCCAACATCCGCCGAAAGCTCGAACAGACACCCGCGGCTCGCTCCGTCCGCACCGTTCGTGGCAACGGCTACCGCTTCGACACCCGGATAGCCAGTTAGCCCGCAACCGCCCCCGCCTGGACGCGTGATTGTTCCCTCGCCGGGCGTCGCCCACCGGTAGACTCGCAGAACGTCCGGGGAGGCACCTTGCGGAGGTGCGGGAATGAACACGCGATTCACAGTGGTATCGGTCGGAGCGGCGGTTGCGCTCCTCGCCCTGGCCGGGGGCACGCTCGTACTCGCCCAGTCGAGCGAAAAAAGCGACGCAGTTTTCGGCTGCGTCGGCGGCGACAGCCTGCTCCGGGTGACCGGCCCGGGCGTCGCCTGCCGGAAGAACGAGACGCCCATCTCCTGGAACATTCAAGGCCCGCCCGGAGCCGACGGTCCCGCGGGCCCCGCCGGCGCGGACGGCCAGCCGGGTCCCGCCGGCCCACAAGGCGACGTCGGCCCCCAGGGTGACGCCGGCCCCGCCGGCGCTCCGGGCATGAGCGGTCTGGAGGTCGTGAGGACCACCTCGGCCAACGGGTCCGACACCTATCGCACCATCGGCGCCTTCTGCCCGTCGGGTAAGAACGCCGTCGGCGGTGGCGCCTTCCTCTCGCCGTCGAACACGGTGCCGGCCCTTGCCATCCAGGGCACCTACCCCGTGCTTTCAGCCGGCCGCTCGCTCGGGTGGACCGCCATCGCCGCCGAAACCGCGCCCTACGACGGCAGCTGGACCCTCACCGCCTACGCGATCTGCGCCACCGTGGCTCCATAGCCCTCGCATCTGGTTCTCCCTCCCCCGCCCCGCGGGGGAGGGCCGGGGTGAGGGGTCACCCGAAGTTGTGCGATTCCGGCTCGTCGATGAATCCCGGCAGCGGGCAGGGCCGGAATCGCTCCGCAATGATGTTCGGGAAGCCGCTCTGTTCGTTGTCCACCCGCCCCCGGACGATGACGAACGGCGTCGCCCGGATCAGCTCCCGCTGCCGCTCCTGGAGCTGCGTGTAGACCACCACGTTCGCCAGCCCGAATTCGTCTTCCAGCAACATGAAGATGATCCCGCTCGCCGTCGAAGGCCGCTGCCGCGTCACCACCATCCCCGCCATCTCCACCATCATCCCTTCGGGCAGCCGGTTCGGGTTCCCCGGCCCACCAAGGTGTCGCGCCGTGATCAGCCCCTCGTGCAGCAGCGGCCGCACCAGCGCCATCGGGTGCTGGCCGGAGAGCCCGAGCTTTTCGAAGTCCCAGGCCAGCTTCTCCCACTCCGGCAGCGGCGGCAGCACCGCCATGTCCTGGTGGGTCGGCAGCGGCAGCCCCGGCTGGAAGTTTCGCGGCCGCCCCTTCCGCCGTTCGTCCACCCCCACCCCCTGCGTCAGCACCCCCAGCTGCCACAGCAGTTCCCGCCGAGGCAGCCCGAATTCGTCCAGCGCGCCCGCCCGGATCAGCGCCTCCGCTTCGCGACGATCCAGCCGCGCCCGCGTCACCAGGTCGTACAGCGAACGGAAAGGCCCCCCTTGCTCCCGCGCCGCCACGATCCGTTTCGGCGTCCCCTCGCGGCGCTCCTCCGCGCTCTTCCCGCGTTCGTCCGCCCAGCTCCCGCCAAGCCCCTTCACGTGCGAAAGCCCCAGGCGGATGTCGTCGCGTTCCGGCCAGGTCCGCGCCCGGCTGACGTTGATCGCCGGCGGCAACACCTCGATCCCGTGCCGCCGCGCGTCCCCCGTCAGCACTTCCACCGAATAGAACCCCATCGGCTGGGCGTTGAAGAGCGCGCAGGTAAACGCCGTCGGGTAGTGGTAGCGAAGCCAGGCCGACTCGTATGCCAGCAGCGCGAACGCCACCGCATGGCTCTTCGGGAACCCGAACGCGGCGAACGCGGCCATCTTCTCGAACGCGACTTCCGCGGCCTCCCGGCTCACTCCCTGCCGCGCCGCCCCCGCATAGAACTCCTCCGCGAGCGCCTGCATCGCCTCCACCGAACGCTTGCGGCTCATCGCCCGCCGCAACTTGTCGGCCTGCCCCGGGGTGAACCCCGCGACCGCGCACGAAATCTGCAGCACCTGGTCCTGGTAGAGCACGTGACCAAGCGTCTCGGCCATGCAGTCTTTCAGCAGCGGCGCCAGTTCCGGGTGGCCGTAGTCCACCTCCACCGCTTCGCCCCGGGCCAGCCGCTGCCGGTATTCCATGTAGGGCCGGAACGCCCCCGCCACGATCGGTCCCGGCCGGATGATCGCCACCTGCACCGCAAGGTCGTCCAGGTTCGCCGGGCGCGTCCGTGGCAACGTCTGGATCTGCGCCCGGCTCTCAATCTGGAACACCCCCATCGTGTCCCCGTCCTGGATCGACGCGTAAATCTCCGGGCTGTCGTGGGGGATGCGCCCCAGGTCCACGCGCACCCCCTGCTCCTCCTCGATGATGTCCAGGCATTCGTTGACGGCACTCAGCATCCCCAGCGCCAGGAAGTCGATCTTCACGAACCGCGCATCGTCGACCGAATCCTTGTCCCACTGGCAGACATACCGCCCCTCCATCCGCGCGGGCTCCACCGGCACCACCGACGTCAGCGGGTCGGCCGAGATCACCACCCCGCCGACGTGCTGGCCGATGTGCCGCGGGAACCCCGCTACCTGTTCTGCCAGCGCCACCAGGTCCCGCCAGATCGGCGCGTTCACCAGCGGCCGCAGCTCCGGGATCAGCCGCATCATCTCCGCCACTTCGTCGGCGTTTGCGAACCCGTCCCCGAGCTTGTTCAGCTTCGCCAGGACCGGCGCCGGCAACCCCAGTGCCTTGCCGATGTCCACCACCGCGCTCCGGAACCGGTAGGTCGGGAAGGCCGCCACGATCGCCGCGTGCTCTTCCCCGAACCGCGTGTAGACCCGCTTCAGCAACTCGTCCCGGATGTCCCGCGGGAAGTCGAGGTCGATGTCCGGCAGCGAATGCAGCTCTTCGTTCAGGAACCGTTCGAGGTAGAGGTTGTTCCGGACCGGGTCGATGTGCGAAAGCCCGATCAGGTAACAGACGATCGAACTGACCGAAGATCCCCGCCCCCGCCCCACCGGGCGTTCGTCCGGCATGAGTGTCCGGTCGCGCCCGTGCAGTTCCTGGGCCACTTCCCCCGCCATCTCCAGCAGCTCCCAGTAGACCAGGAAGAAGCCCGCCAGCCCGTGCTTCGCAATCAACCCCAGTTCGCGTTCCAGCCGCTCCCGCGCCTCCTCCCGGAACGACGGTTCCAGCGGGCCGTACTTCCGCCGGAACGACCGCTCGCAGATCCCCCGGAGAAAACTGTCCGGCGAGGCCCCATCCGGCACCGGGTAGTCCGGCAGGCGGTAGGGCAGGTCGCGGGTGAGGTCGAACCGGCACCGTTCGGCGATCGCCAGCGTGTTCGAAACCGCCCCCGGGTAGCGCGCGAACCTCCGCGCCATCGCCTCGCCCCGCTTCAGGAAGAACTCCGAATTCGGGCGCCGTTCCCGGTGCGAGCTGTCCAGCGTCAGCCGGTGCCGCACCGCCACGAGCACGTCATTCAGCCGGTGGCGTTCGCGCACGTGGTAGTGAGCGTTGTTCGTCGCGACCACCTGGAGCCCCGCCCGTTCCGCCACCTCTGCCAGTGCCGCCACCCGCTCGCTGTCGCCGTAGACGTCGTGATGCTGCAACTCCACGAAGAAGTGGTCCCCGCCGAGCGCGTCGCGCCATTCGCCCGCCACCCGCTCAGCCTCCCCCGGCGCCAGGTCGCTGAACACCCCCTCGCGGCAGCCCGAGAGGACGACGAGCCCGTCACGGTGTTCGAAGAGCCACTCCCGCTCCGTCCGCGGCGAATCCTTGCCATGCGCCAGGTAGGCCCGGCTCAGCAGCCCGCAGAGGTTGCGATACCCCTCGACCGTCTCCGCCAGCACTGTCACATGCCGGACCCTCTCGCTGCCCGCTTCCCCGGACAGGCTCAGTTCGCAGCCCGTGATCGGCCGCAGCCCCCGTTCGCGCGCCGCCCGCGCATACTCCATCGCCCCGTAGAGGTTGTCGTGGTCGGTGATCGCCATCGCCGGGTAGCCCAGCGCCACCGCCCGGTCGACCATCTCGTCAGTCGCGCTTGCGCCCTCCCGCAACGACCAGCAGGAGTGCGCATGGAGCTCGGCGTAAGGCGAACTGAGAGCCATCTCGCCCGCCAGTATAGAACAAACGTTCTATAATTACCTGCTACTTCGCGCGAAAGTTTGCTCGGAGGCTTCTCCGGGCCAGCGCTGGCTCCCCCTCTCCTCCCCGAACACCGACGGAGGAGAGGGGGCCGGGGGGTGAGGGTCCCTACGCCACTAACCGCACGCCGACCCGTGCCGCCGCAGCCCGTAGCTGCTCGTCCTGGGTGGCGAGTGGCAGCCCTTCCCGCATCCCCAGCGCCAGGTAGGTCGCGTCATAGGTGCTCAACTGCTGGGCGCGTCCCAGGTCGAGGACTGAGCCAAGCGCCTCATCAAGCGTCATCTGGTCGAAGGTGATCGGCAGGTCCGCGAGAATCCCGTGCACGTGGGCGACGTCGGCAGCGCTGAGCCGGCCCCGGCGTTCGGCCACCAGCAGGCCATTCGTGACCTCCACGAGCCAGAGGGCCGGGACCACCGCCGTCTCTTTCGCCAGGAGGCGGAGCACCCGGGCAGCGTAGTCACTCTGCTCGTCCCGGAAGCACCAGGAGAGCGCCACGGACGCATCCACGACCAGCGCCACTTAGCGGCGCCGCCCTTCCTCGATGAGCTCGCGGGGGCTGAGTCCATCGAGCGTGTGCTCCTCCCGGAAGGCGAGCAGCGCCTCGATCGCCTCGTTGGCGGTTCGCCTTGGAGCGCCGATAGGCACCAGCCGCGCCACCGGCTTTCCATGCCGGGTGATCGTGACCGTTTCGCCCCGCTCAACTTCCTCAAGAAGCCGGGGAAGCTGTGTCTTTGCGTCATAGACGCCTACCTCTCGCATCGCCCGTCTCCATTCTGGTCTACTCTGGTCTGAATTATCGACCGCCCTGCCCGCCTTCGCAAGCGTGGAGGCGAACCGCGCCCGTCGCCACGGAGCTGCGGCTCACTGCGCGAACGGCGGGAGCTGGACGGACGGCTCTGGGAACTGGCTATCGCAGATCCCCTTACCGCCGATCCCCACCAGAAAAAGCGCCCGGCCATCCGTTGTCGCTCCGTAGATCCCGTCGCCGTCGTAGGGTACAGACCACATCCCGCTGGACTGGAATTCCACCGCCGCGCCATTCGCCAGCAGGAGGCGTGTGATACCGGGCGTTCTCACTGCATCGTCGAAGCGGTAACCGTCGTTGCGGGGCCGGGCTGGCAGCCCCTCGCGGATCTCGCCGGAAGGGACGGCGACCCGCCGGCCCTCCCATCCATACGCGAGCGTCCCATCCTCGAACCAGTAGTCGCCAATGCAGGTCGGCGTGCCCACTGCCCGCAAGACCTCCTCCCCCGTGGCGGCGTCGAAGACACGCTGACCTCCCGTGTTGCCGCCGTTCGCGGTGGCCAGGTACCGGCCATCCGGCGACCACCTGGGGTTGTAGCCGCGATCACTGCCGCCCAACGGGATCTCGATCTGCGGTGCCTTCCCCGCCGAGACGATCCACAACCCCGTTGCGGTGCTCACCGCGAGACGGATCCCGTCCCGCGACCAGCGAATCGGCCAGGTACCCCCGTCAATCGTCAGCGCGCTCCCGTTAGGCCGGAGGATGACTGTCGTCCGCGAGCCGGCGCTCTGGGCGGCGAAACCCGTCGCTGCAGCGCCATCGGGCGCGAACTCAGCGGCGCCGCTCGAGTTCCCCGGAGGGCTTGGCGCTTCCGCCAGCACTCTGCCTGATTCGGTCTCGACCAGCGCCACGCGCGACACGCCCACGAGAAACAGGAGTTGGCCGTCGCCTGAGAATCCGGCCGCCCCAGCCGGCTCGCCGCTGACCGTCAGCACCCGGTCGAGGCCCGTGTGCGTGTCAAGCAGGTGAGTGCGGCTCACACCCTGGGCCCCCCAAACTACCCATCGCCCGTCCCGCGAAATCGGCCGCGCCCCGTACGGACCCGGCATGGCCCAGAACTCCATCTCACCTGTATCAAGCCGTATGTAGAGGAGGCCGTTCTCGGAGGGCAGCATGCCCCCGTTCGGGACAACATGGCGTTGAGGAACTGTGACGGCCGTCGTTGGCGTCAGGCTAGCCGCGGGGACGGCCGACGGGGTGCCTGGCACTGCGGTGTGTTCCCCCACCGCCGATCTGCCGTCGCCGCACGCCAACGCGGTCGCCACCACCGTGAGCGCCCCAACCAGGGCCAACCAGGTCCGCACGGTAACCCCCCACCATTCGTAACATACAAGACGCCGCCATGCTGCCGTCGGTTCCACCGCGGCCCGGCACAGCGCCCCCGTCCGCCCGCCTGTGAACAACGGTAATGGGAACTACATCTAGACCCCGCCGTCTGTCCGTAGCCTGGCGACGTCAGTATCCTCACAGGCCAAACGCGCGCTTGATCCGCTCCAGGACAGCCTGTTCCTCGGGGGAGACTTTCGATCCCAGGCCCATGAACCCGCCCCTCGCCTCGGCGGTAGCCCGTGCCCGCTGGAGGGTCTCATTCCCGAGCGCCACCCGGAGGTCCGGCGGGAGCGTCTGCGACAACCCCTGCACGTAGTCTCCCCAGGCAGCCAACATCGAAGGCGGCGGTGGCTGAGTCAGCCAGCCCTCAAGCATGGCGCGGCCCTGGCTTCCCTCGCCGAGCCCCATGGCTGCCGCCCCTTCCAGGATCGCCCGGCGCTCCTCAGGTTCCAGCTTCCCGTCTGCCCAACCGGCCGCCACCATCGGCACAACCTCGAGAGCCGAAATCGCGGTCGCATCGATCCCGGCGTCGATGAGCCGGTCGATGATTGCCGAGTCCGAGATCCCGGACGCGTCCTGGAGCGCCAGCCGGGCCTCCTCGCGTTTCCTCGTGGCGCGGAGCTGTTCCAGGACGGCCGCGTTCGCGTTCCGGAAGAATTCCTCTTCAAGGGTGCGCTTTCGTTCGCCAAGCAGATCTTCAGGCATGTGTGTTCCTTTCAAGCTGACATTTGTTGGAGCCCAGCCTCCCCGGGCTGCCTAGCCTAGCCGTCCGCGGCCTCCGGGGCGACCGGCTCGACCACCAACGGGAACGCGGGCGCCGGGTGTGCCGGCAGGTTTCGCCACCGTGCCCGGGCGAGCGAGGCCGCGATCGCCACTGCAAGGATAGCCAGGATGACCGCCAGGCTCGCAAGAGCCGGCACCTTGTACACCTCCCCCACCAGCATCTTCGTCCCCACGAACACGAGAATCGCCGCGAGTGCCGGCTTCAAATACGCCAGGCCCGCAAGGTACCCCGCGAGTACGAAGTAGAGAGCGCGCAGCCCCAGGATGGCGAAGATGTTCGACGTGAAGACAATGAACGGGTCGTCGGTAATGGCGTAGATTGCCGGGATCGAGTCGACCGCGAACATAACGTCCGTGGCTTCAATCAGCACGAGCGCCAGGAACAGCGGTGTCATGAAGAGCACCCGGTTCCGGCGGACGAAAAACCGCTGGCCCTCGTACCCCTCTGTCACCGGGAAGAACCGCTTCACCAGCCGCAGCAGCCGGCTCTTTTCCAGCGAAGGCGCGTGCTCCGTGTCCCGGAGGAACTTGATCCCGGTGAAGATGAGGAAGGCCCCGAAGACGTAGATCACCCAGTGGAGGGTGCCCAACAAGAAGCCCGCCACGCCGATCAACAAAGCCCGGGTGACCAGCGCCCCGACGATTCCCCAGAACAATACGCGGTGCTGGTAGGCGGGCGGTACGGCCAGGGTGGCGAAGATCAATAGGAAGACGAAGACGTTGTCGATGCTCAGCGTCTTCTCCACGAGGTAGCCGGTCGTCCACTCAAGGCCGCGGTCCTGCCCGCGGAACACGTACACGCCGAGGTTGAACAGTATCGCCAGCCCAATCCAGAAGACGCTCCAGAGGAGCGCCTCCTTGCGCTTCACTTCGTGGGCGTCCCGGTGCAACACCCCGAGGTCGAGCGCCAGCATCGCGCACACGAACGCAAGGAAGAGGACCCATGGCAAAGCTTCGATGAACAATTCTTCGGTCTCCACAGATTCAAGCGGCCGTGCTCGGCCAGGCTCGGCGCCGGCCCCGCAGGGCAGCGCCGCGTGGTCAGGTCAGGGCCGCCTAGTGAAACTGATCGACGCCGTCATCCTCGCGCTCGCGCCGGGAGCGACCTACGCGCCCCGCGTCCCCAGCGTTCCCCCGGGGCCGTTGGTCCCCCCCTCCGTCGTCGTTCGAATCGCCCGGGCTTCCCGTGAGGCGATCGAACGAACCCAGCGGCCCCTTGCGACGTGGTTGGCCGTCCCGGCCGGCCTCTCCGTCGAATTCAAACCGGTCATGAGGCGATGTCACGGGAGCCCTCCTCTGCGGTTCCGGATGTGACCGATCCGGGCGCACCCATAGAATGGATGTGCCGTCGGTCTCTCCAGCGAGAAGGTTGCTCGCTGAGCAGCCGGCGCGGTTAGCGCGTGTTGACGACTGCTCACACGCCCGGGGTTGGGCGTTGGATACTCCCCAATGACAAGGACGATCGTAGCCGTCGCCGGTGCTGCCGGTCAAACCGTTCGTGTTCGACCCGGGTGAGAAAGCCTCCAATACCCCCTTGTAATCCCCGGCGGACGCGCTAGACTCCCCGCGCGGCAACCAACCGCAGGAGGACAGCATGAGCGAGAAACCGCCCGGAGATTCGGTCACAGTCGATCAGGGCCCGCAGATGGTGACCTGCGCGACCTGCGGCGAAAAGCGACCCAAAGACTCTAGCCCTTGCCCGCACTGCGGGGTGAAGTAGGCCCGTCCCCTCCTCTCCCGGGTAAGAGCCGGCGACCACATGCTTCCGCGGCCACCCGCCGTCGACGGTCGTGGCCGCCGCGGCGCTGCGCCCTACCGCCCGGGAGACCCCAGGACGCTTCGGTTCGCTGCCCACATCCGGGCTGGCCGCTCCGGCAGCTTTCCGACGAGCCCACGGGTGGGGAGAGGATCCACCTGAAAGGCGCGCGATGAACACGCGGTTCGGCACCAGGACAGCGCTACGCTGGTGAGCACAGAAGACTCCCTGCTCGACGATGAACTCCGTTCCGCCCTCCGCTGGTCCGGGTTCGCACCGCCCGCCCCGGCTTCTCTTGTCGGCGTCGAACAGGAGTACAGCCTCACGGTTGATGGCCGCCCGCTCGACTTCCGCACCATCGCCCATTCCCTTCCCATTGACGGCCGCAGGCTCGACCCCGGCGACGCAAACGCCTATCGCCTGCGCTCCGGTTCCGCGCTCACCTGCGACGAAGCCGAGGCCGAACTGGCATCTCCCCCGCTCCCCATGCGCGAGGGCTTTGCTCGAAACCTCGAAGCGTGGGCCTGGGCCGCGCGTGGTGAACTCTCGGCGGTCCTGCCGGTGGATGTGGCGGTTGGCGGGCATTCCACGCACATCAACGTTGCGATGCCGCCGGCCCTCAACGGCCGCGTCGCACTCCTCTTCGCCCAGACCTTCGCCCCCGCGCTCATGCTCATGGCCGACGCCCCGTTCGGCGGCGGAGCCTATGTGCGGCCCAGGCCCGGCCGGCTTGAACTCTGCGCCGAGTATATGGAGGGCGACCACCTCCGCCTCGCGGGGATCATTGCCTCCGGCGGCGCACTGGCCTGCGCCCGCGCCCTTAGTTCTGGCCGCGCCGGACTTCTGCCCCCGATGCTCTCACCCTACCTGGCGCCCTGCACGGACCGTTTTGGCCTGCTCGTATCGCGCCGCGCTTTCGGCTTCGACCTCTACTCCGCACCGCGCGAGGCGACGTTGCCTGCCGCTGCCGGGGCCACCATCCCGGCCGCCGAACACCTCGCCCTCGCCTGGGAGAGCGCCGTGTCAGCACTGAACGGCTGGGCGTCCCCCGGGGATGTGGAGGCCGGGCGCCGCATGATCGCCGGCGACCTCCCTCTCCGGGTCGAGGTGAATCTCCCGCCGTCACCGCCGGCGGCCATTCCCGCGAACCCGGGTGATCCCGCGTTCGGACGGGTCGCCTCGCCAATCGCCCGCCCGGGCTTCGACCTTACCCCTGTCCTTGCCACCTGGGACACCACGGTGCTCCGCGCCGGTCGACGCAATGGCAGGCACGTCTTCCTCTGCCTTCCACGTGCGGCCCTCCAACCGTTTTTCGCTTCCCTCGACGCCGGCCTGCTGGACGGACTCCTTGCCCGCCGGCTCGCGCTTCGGCCGAACGGAAGCGTCCTCCGCCGCTACTCCCAGGCCCTGCGCCCGGGCTTCTTCGATGAGATCGGCGAACGCGCAAAGCTGCTCGCACCGGAACGTGACGCCGACCCTGACATCGTGGACGTCCTCCGCCGAGCCACTGCCGGGTACGAGCGCGAGGCCTCGGCTGCCGCCCTGGCGCCGGGCCGCCGGGCACAGGCGGGCGGGAACTCGCCGGGCCGATCCGCTCCTGTCGCACCCACGCCTCCAGCCCTCCGGGAGCGGGCGCGGTCATCTCCCGGGACGCAGGAGCGCCAGCCTTCCACCCAGGCCCGTCCCGGCAAGACTCCCACCCCATCGCGGATAGTCGAGGAGACGCCTTCCCGTTCCCCCGGACCCGACGATGGCGGCGGGATCGCGGTCGACACCGGCGGAGGCATCCCACGCTGGGTCATCGGCACCGGGATCGCCATCCTCATCGCGATCGTCACCGCCCTCGTCGCCTGGGCCCTGACCGGCGGCGGCTCCGCCGACGACGACCAGGGGCAACCAGAGGAGTCTCCGACCGTGGCCGACGGCGGCGGGGTCGTGTCCACGCCCACGCCAACCAGAACTCCAACCCCCACGCCGAACCGTGCGGACCAGGGAGGCGGCACCGCCCCGACGCCAACGCACACCCCCACTCCGACGCCAACTCCAACGCCGACCCGCGTCGACGACGGTGGCGGCGTGGCTCCCACGCCCACCCATACCCCGACGCCAACGCCAACGCTCCCGCCCACCGTAGCGCCAACCCCGACCTCGGCCACCGTCAATCAACTACCCACGGTGGCGAGCATCAGTGCGACGTTCGCTAACTTCACCACCACCTACACCATCGTTGCGAGCGACCCCGAAGGCGACGCCCTCAGCTATCAATGGACGCTCAACGTCGGTTCGGCGACCGAGGAGTGCGGGGCGCCGAAGGCACCCTGGGTCCAGGTGGGCAAGACGGTCTCATGGTTCCACGCGGCGCCCTCCAACGGTGGCGATTGCCCGCCCCACACGAATCACAACGTCCAGGTGACCGTGATCGTCTTCGAAAACGGCGTG
The DNA here is from genome assembly GCA_016234445.1 of Chloroflexota bacterium. Lineage (GTDB taxonomy): Bacteria > Chloroflexota > Dehalococcoidia > Tepidiformales > Tepidiformaceae. Next base: position 45,552 of record JACRBT010000007.1, read on the forward strand.
CCCGCGAAGGAGTGTGGCAGCCTCACCGCCGAAGCCGGCGTGCTGAGCCCTCCGGCCTGCACGAGCCTGAGGTAGGGGCCACGCGCCGGCCGGCTACTCGCCCGGGCGTCCGACCGGTGGTGTTGAGCGTGCCGCGACGTTTAGGCCTTCCGGGCGTAGTTGCTCGCGCCGTACCAGTCGACGAGCACCACGGGCTCGTTGCCCACGACCCAGGCGTCGTGGCCGCTCGGCAACGAGGTGACGTCCCCAGGCTCGGCGATGAATTCCGACCCATCGTCCATGCGCACGGCCAGGCGCCCGCTGATGTGGTACTGGAAGTGGGGCGCCTCGCAGCTCTTGGTCCCCGCGATCGGCTTGACGTCGTTCGACCAGCGCCAGCCGGGCTGCAGGATGAGGCGGCCAACGGTCCCGTCTCCGACATTCATGAGCTCTACCTTGCCGTGGGGGAACTCCCGGACCTCGTCCGGCTTTACGAAAGTCTTGTGCTCGGTCGAATGCATGATCACGCTCCTTGTCCCGTTTCTGCGCCGGGATGTCCCGGTGCGCCGTGTTCTACCAACTAGTAGATAGACTGTCAAGAGGCGCGGCCTTACCATGCTAGAATGCCCCGCGTGACCTCCCCGGCTCTTGCCACCGGAACACCGCCCGGGACTGCCGCCCAGGTCCTCGACGTCGCCGAACGCCTTGTCCAGACCCGCGGCTTCAACGGCTTCAGCTACGCCGACATCGCCGCCGAACTCGGTATCACCAAGGCCACCCTCCACTACCACTTCCGCACGAAAGCCGAACTCGGCGGGCGCCTCATCGCCCGCTACACCGGCACCTTCCGCGCCGTCCTCGAGTCCATCGGAGCGAGCAGTGAGCCCGCGTCCGAAAAGCTCGCCCGCTACGCCCGCGTCTACGCCGAAGTCCTTCGCAACGAGCGCATGTGCCTCTGCGGCATGCTCGCCGCGGAATACTCCACCCTGCCCCCGCCCATGCAGCAGGAGATCCGCCGCTTCTTCGATCTCAACGAAGCCTGGCTCTCAATCGTGCTGGAGGAGGGGCGCCGGGCCGGCAGCCTTCGCTTCGACGGCCCCGCCGCCGAAGTCGCCGCCCTGTTCCTCGGGGCCCTCGAAGGCGCCATGCTCGTCGCCCGCTCCTATGCCGACCCCGCCCGCTTCGACTCCTCCTCCGCCCGCCTCCTCAACGACCTCACCGCGCCCGCGAAGTGACTGAACGGCCGAAACCGAGACAGTCGCGGCGATCAGGGGAGACTGGTGGGCGATGAGGGGCTCGAACCCCCGACCCCCTCGGTGTAAACGAGGTGCTCTGGCCAACTGAGCTAATCGCCCTCTCTGAAGTCTACGCCCACCGTCCCTCAGCCGCCCTCGCCTACAGGTCCATCCGCCCCTGCGCCGCCGGCGACGGCCCCTCTCCCGCCAGCCGTGCCAACACCCGCACCGTGCTCTCCAACTCCGTCCGCGCGATTCGCTCGTCTTCGAGCCACGCCCGCGCCCCGCGTTCGTCCCAGCGCCCCACCGCCCGGTACTCGTCCAGCGACGGGAAGCGCTCCGCTGCCGCCCGCAGGTCCATCAGGTCCCGGTTGCGCTCGAACACCTCCCGCGCCTCCCCCGAAGCGAGCGCAGCTTCCAGCTTCGCCTGCCGCCGCCCCAGCACCTGCGCGGCCAGCCGGGGGGCAGCGAAGTACGCTTCGATCGGCCGCTGGGCCAGCAGCCGCGCCGCCGTCAGCGTCCCCACGCCGGGGATCCCCGGCAGGTCGTCGCTCGCGTCGCCACTGGCCGCCCGGTAGTCGAGGTATCGCTCCCGCGGGAAGGGCGCCGCCGTGCCGCCGCTGTCGCTCGGCGCGGTCGCGTCCGCGAAGTTCGCCACCGTGACCAGCAGCTTTTTCACCGGCGAATACACGGTCACTCGCTCGTCGACCAGCTGGAGAAAGTCCCGGTCGGTGGACGCGATCCGCACCGGCCCCGCGTGCTGGCCCGTCGCCGCCGCCGCGAGGTCGTCCGCCTCCGTGTTCGTCCCCCGCAGCACGGTCACCGGCAACAGCCGCGCCATCTCCACGAATCGGTCGATCGCCCCGACCACGTACTCCTCGTACTCCATGAACGACGGGTTGCGCTCGCGCCCGGTCTGGTAGGCCGGGAAGATCTGCCGGCGACGCAACGGCCGCCCGTGGTCGAATGCCACCACAACCTCAGCGGCCTCTCCCGGGGTCGTGCCCGGCGCTTCACCGCCGCGCGTGGTCAGCCCCAATACGCCCTGGGCGAGCCCGAGCAGGGCCGCCCGCCGTAGCTTTTCCGGCGTGTCCGCGTTCATCGGCCGGCAAAGGGCATGGAAGCCCGCCCAGGCCACGTTGTTCCCGTCGATCACCAGCAGCATGGTTCCAGTATCGCCTATCGTGGCGAAATCCCCGGCCTCACGTCTGTGTCCGATATCCCAAACACGACGCTCTCCGCCACGGCGCCTACCCGGAACTGGGCGGCCGAGGCGGCCACCGCAAGGCCATGCGGGTTCAGCCCCTCGCCCCGGTCGATCAGTGGCAGCGTCTCTTCAGCGGGGTACCCCAGGGCGATCCGCACGGCCGCCAGGTCCAACACCTCGTTCGAACCGGCCCCGAATCGCTCGTCGAACTGGGTTAACGCCCGTTCCGCCTCCTCCAGGTCCAGCGAGCGCAGCCAGGAGAGCGCGGCCCGCTGAGAGTAGTCGCGCGAGAGCGGCATGAGCGCGGCCGCATCCTCGTACCGCCCCGCCGCCGTCCTGTAATCCTTCGCGGCATACGCCCCCCACGCCTTCTCGGCGCGACGGTCCGCGAAAGGCTGAAGCACGGCGATGACGGTCAGGGCGGCGGCCACCGGCGCAACGACCGTCCACTTCGGCCAGGCTGGCCACGTCGTTCCTCGCGTCAGCGTTCGCACCTGCGTCTGCCCCTCCATGACCCCGAGGAGCGCGCAGAATCCGGCGTGGCCAGCCAGCGAGAGCGGGTTCAGCATCGTCATCGCCAGGTATCCGGCGATGCCCCCCCAGGCGACATAGGATCCCGCCATCAGCCGCTCCCGCTGCCGCAGCGACCCCGCGAGCACGGCCAGGGTCAGCACCACCGACGCCCCCAAGCCCACAAGCCCCGTCGCCGCCGCAGTGTCCAGGACCAGGTTGTGGCTGCTCTGGACCGTCAGGTCGTACTGCTCGAACTCGCCCCCCAGGTCCGCTGGCCGGTGCTGCGGGAAGCTCAGGAAGAGCCCGTCCGGGCCGCTCCCCCATAGCGGCGAGGCCATGATGGCCGGCACCGTCCCCCGCCAGAGTGCGTACCGGGTCGAAGCTCCTTCGTCCCCGTGCGTCACTCCCGACCTCACCCGGTCGATCGTTCCCAGCGCCCCGCTCTCGTCCGGACCTGTCCCCGCCCTGCCCGCGTTCGGGTTGCCGTCCACGAAGCTGCCGGCGGCGACGCTCAGCACAAACCCGGCGGTGAATCCCGCCACCAGCAGCGCGGTCTCCCGCCATGCCTCCCGGCGGCCGCCCCGCGCCAACTCCGCGGCCACGGGCACGCACGCCACCGCCACCCCCAGCGCCGCCAGCCCGCTGCGGCTCTCCGATTCCAGGATGACGAAACTCACCGCCGCCGCCGAACAGACCAACACCGCCATCCGCAACCGCCCGCCACCCGGTGCCGCCAGCCCCAGGAACGCCAGCGCGATGAGCGCGTAGCTTGCCAGTTCGTTCGCGTTCCCGATCGTCCCGATTGCCCGGGTCGCCGTGTTCGTCCACCAGTCGACCGGGTCCCGTCCGACGGCCTGCACCGCCGTGTAGAGCACCGCTGCCGCGAGGCCCGCGGCCACCGCGACGACAGCCAGCTTCGTCCTCCCCATCCGTACGGTCGCGATGCCCCCAAGGAAGAGCGCGAAGTAGCTGACGTCCGTCAGGTAGCCGTGCCGGTACTGGTACACGCCCAGCGTCCCTCCGCGTGGGTCCTCCCCCAGCAGCCACGCCAGCGTCGTCCATGCCACCAGCGCCAGGAAGGCGTAGCGCACCACCGGCCGCCGCGGCAAGACCTCGGGCGCCGCCGCGAACCCCACCAACAGCAGCGCCGCCGCGACCAGGAGCGCCGACTGTTTCATCAGCGTGAAGTCGTCGTAGATCCCCGGGAGGAAGACCGCCGGCGCAACCCCGAGTGCCACCACCATCCCGGCCAGCGTCAGCAACCGCCCGATGCCCTCCCGCGCCCCCCGGGTCAGGCCCACCGCTGAGTCATCCGAGGGCTCGGGGCTGGAATCACGCACGGTCATCATGCTAGGGCGGCCTTCCATCCTGTCCATGGGTTCCCGCCGTTACCCTGCCGCTTTACCGTCGTGCGGGTACCATGGTTGGGTGGAACAAGCTCCCATCCGCGTGGCCGTCCTCGGCTCGACCGGCTCCATCGGCCGCCAGGCGCTCGACGTCATCAGCCAGTTGCCCGGCCGCTTTCAGGTCGTCGCCCTCGCCGCAGGCCGGAATACCGCCGAACTCGCCCGCCAGGTTGCCGCTTTCAAACCCGCCTACGCCTGGGCCGACGCCCCCCGCGATTCCGCCCTCGACAGCGCCCTCGAAGCCGCCGGCGCCCGCTGGCTGGACATGGACGCCATCGCCGTCGCCGCCGACGTCGACATCCTCCTCGTCGGTACCGCCGGGGCCGCCGGCCTCACCCCCACGCTCGCCGCACTCAACGCCGGTCGCCCCGTGGCCATCGCCAACAAGGAAGTGCTCGTCATGGCCGGCCACCTGGTCCGCCGTGCGATGCTCAGCGGCGGCGGCAGCCTCCGCCCGGTCGACAGCGAGCACTCCGCCATCTGGCAGTGCCTCTGGGGCGAAGAAGACCACGAGATCCGCCGTATCCTCCTCACGGCCAGCGGCGGCGCCTTCCGCGACTTCGACCAGCGCGCCCTCGACGCCGTCACCCCCGCGCAGGCGCTGGATCACCCCACCTGGAAGATGGGCGCCAAGATCACCGTCGATAGCGCCAGTCTCATGAACAAGGGCATGGAGACCATCGAGGCGATGTGGCTCTTCGGCGTCCCCATGGAGAAGGTCGAAGTCGTCCTCCACCGCGAATCCATCGTCCATTCCCTCGTCGAATTCAGCGACGGTAGCGTCAAGGCCCAGCTCGGCGTCCCCGACATGCGCCTGCCCATCCAGTGCGCCCTCGCCTACCCTGAACGAATGCCGGTCCCGCCCGCGCCTCCCCTGGACCTCGCGACGGTCGGCGCCCTCCACTTCGGCGCGCCCGACCTCTCCCGCTTCCCTTGCCTCGCGCTGGCAATGGAAGCGGGCCGCCGGGGTGGCACCTATCCCGCCGCCATGGCTGCCGCCGACGAAGTTGCCGTCGCCCGTTTCCTCGCCGGTGAAGTCCGTTTCACGGATATTCCCCGGATCATCGAATCCGCCATGGAGAGGCACACCAGCACCGCCGAACCTGATCTGGAGACGGTCCTTGCCGCGGACGCATCCGCGCGCGAAGCCGCCGCCACCGTGTCCGTGAGGGTCCCCGCCTGATGCCTTTCCTCCAGATAGACCCCGCCCAGATCTTCGGCTCCGGCGCCATCTTCCTCCTCCTCCTCGTGCCCCTCGTCATGGTCCACGAACTCGGGCACTTTGTTGCAGCCAAGCTCTTCGGCATCAAGGTGCTCGAATTCGGCCTCGGCTTCCCCCCGAAGATCAAGGGCTGGCGCCGCAAGAACGGCGAGACCGAGTACACCGTCAACTGGCTCCCGATCGGCGGCTTCGTCCGGCTTCTCGGCGAAGAAGACCCCACCGACCCCCGTTCCCTCGCCGCCGCTGCCCGCTGGAAGCGCCTGACCGTCATGTTTGCCGGCGTCGCAATGAACGTCTTCTTCGCCATCCTCCTCTTCACTGTCAGCTACATGATCCCTCGCGACCGGCCCCTCACCATGGCCCAGATCCAGGACGTGGCCGCCGGCTCTCCCGCCGCCGAGGCCGTCATCACCGGCGAAATGCGCGACGGCAGTGCCCCCGCGCAGGGCCTCCAGCCCGGCGACATCGTCCTCGAAGCCGAAGGCCGCGACATCAAGAACACCAGCGAGCTCATCTACGTGAACCGCCTCAATCTCGGCGAAACCCAGACCTGGGTCATCAGCCGCGAAGGCGCCACCCTCACCGCCCGCGTCTATGCGCGCTGGCACCCGCCCGCCGACCAGGGCCCCACCGGCATCAAGGTCGGCGCCCCCCGCGTCTGCACAAGCATCGACGACGACGGCAACCCTACCAACTGCCAGCTCAAGTTCCCCTTCAGCGAATCCGTCTGGTACTGGCCCTGGACCGCCGCCGTCAAGGGAACCCAGTCCCTTTGGGATACCCTCGTCCTCACCAGGAACGAACTCCAGGTCCGCTTCGGCGGTGGCGGCGGTGGCGCCGGCACGAGCGACGAACCTGCGTTCACCGGCCCCGTCGGCATCGCCGACACCACCGGGAAGGTCGTCGACCAGGCCGGCTGGCGCGCTCTCATTGAGTTCGCCGCGCTCCTCAGCCTCAACCTCGGCATCTTCAACGTCCTCCCCCTGCCAATGCTCGACGGCGGCCGCATGTTCTTCGTCTTCGTCGAAATCCTCCGCGGCGGCCGCCGTATCGCCCCCGAAAAGGAAGCCCTCGTCCACCTCGCCGGCTTCGTCCTCTTGATGTTTGCCGCCGTCGTCGTCACCTACTTCGACATCGCCCGCCTGGTCTCCTGACCGTGCCTCCCTCTTTCGACGCCATCGCCCTCACCCTCCTCCTCGCGGGCTGGGCGATCGCGGGCGCCATCCCCTGGCTTGCCCTCTCGGTGGCCACCCGCGGAAACGCCGGCCTTGCGTTCCTTCCGATCGCGATGATCACCGGCGTGATCGGCGCCCTCGTGGTGCCCATCGTGGGCGCCACCGGTGCCACCGGGCTGGTGGTCAGCTTCCCCGTCGCCTTCTTCGCTTCCGCCGCCCTCCTCGCGGCCCGCAAGCTCAGCCTCTCGGTCAGCCATCCCGCGGACCCCGTCGCCGCCCACGGAGAACGCCGCCGGTGAGCCCCAAACCCCTCGCCCTCTCCACCATGTACGCCCAGCAGGACCGCTTCGCCGACGGCGCCGACTTCGCCCGCTACGCCGCCGATGCCGGTTACGACGCCATCGAGATCAGCCACTCCACCCGCCAGGACAAGCTCGAACAGATCCTCGCCGCCGCGGCCCTTCCCGTGACGTCCGTGCACCAGCCCGCGCCCTGGGATCGCTACCACGACGGCCGCGGCAACTCCCACCTGAACCTGGCCGCCGTCGACGAAGGCGAACGCCGCGCTGCCGTCGACTACGCCCGGACGAGCATCGACTGGGCGGCGCGGATCGGCGCCAGGCGTCTTGTTGTCCACCTCGGCGCGGCCTGGGACCAGGACGGCATGTTCCCCGAAGAGTACGAAATGCGGCGCATGTTCGATTCCGGCCGCGCCAACGAAGAGGCGTTCCCTGAACTCCGCACCGCCGCGATCGCCCGCCGGCGCACCATGGCCGAGCCCTGTCTCGAAGCCGCCCGCAAGTCCCTCGTCGAACTGGTTCACGTCGCCGAGCCCGCCCGCATCGTCATCGGCCTCGAGAACCGCTACCACTACCACGAGATCCCCCACCCGGACGAGTACGAGCTGCTTCTCGACGGCCTCGTCAACGAACAGGCCGGCTACTGGCACGACACCGGCCACGCCGAAGTCCTCCACCGCCTCGGCTTCATCGACCGCCACGCCTGGCTCCCGCGGCTCTCCACCCGCATCGTCGGCGCCCACCTCCACGACGTCCTCGGCATTGGCGACCACCGCGCCCCCGGCGACGGCGACGTCGACTGGAGCTACATAACCTCCGGCCTCAGCCATCTCCCGGCCTTCACCCTCGAGATCAACCAGCACCAGTCCGACGCCCGCGTCCACTCCGCCCCCGCCTTCCTCGAAAGCGTCGGCCTCCGCTGACCGACGCGCCCGGCGCGGCCATCTCTACATCCACCCCCGCCATCGCGCCGATTCGTGTCCGTCGACCCGGAGGCGATCGACGATCCTCCCGCGCACGCTTTCGTCGACCACCAGCCTTACATGCCCGCCGGGGCCGGGACAACCAAGTCCGCGCGAAGCACCGCCAGCGCGTATGCCAACGCCGCCTGGATGTCCTCGCGCGCCAGGAACGGGTAGTCCCTCAACAGGTCTTCGACCGTCGCTCCGCCGGCGAGCTCGTCCAGGATCAGCTCCACGCTCACCCTGGTGCCCCGAATTGCAGGCTTCCCAAGGAGAATGGCCGGGTCGGATACGATTCGCGCTTCGCTCACCCGCCCAGTATACCCCCCGGCGTGACCCGGTAGCCGCGGCCCACCGCGGCCGCATCTCTTGCCGCCGAACTCGCCTGTCGGCCGCCAATCCCCTCGCAGTGGAAATTCCCGCCCAAACCGCGTATCGTAGTAGTCAGGTCTTTTCGCGATGTTCGTCTGACTCCCGTTTTCCACTGGCGCTCGATGACCACAGAAGATTCCAATCCAACCCGGAGGTCGTCGAGTGCCATTCGCCGACAAAACCCTAACCTGTTCCGATTGCGGAACTACCTTCACGTTCACCGCTGGTGAGCAAGAATTCCACGCATCCAAGGGCTTCTCCAACGAGCCCCGCCGGTGCCCCAACTGCCGCCTCGCCCGGCGCGATGACTCTGGCGGAGGCGGTCGCAGCAGCGGCCCCCGCGAGATGTTCAGCGCGACCTGCGGCTCCTGCGGCAAAGAAGCCAAGGTCCCCTTCCAGCCCCGCGGCGATCGTCCCGTCTACTGCAGTGACTGCTTCCAGTCGCAGCCCCGCACCGGTGGCGGCGGCGGTGGTGGCTACGGCGGCGGCGGTGGTGGCGGTGGCCGCTATGGCGGTGGTGGCGGCGGCTACGGCGACCGCGACCGCGGTGGCTACGGCGGCGGGCGCCGCTAACCCCTCGTCCTCAAGGTCTGGGGGTGGGGCACCAACCCTCCCCACCCCCAGACCGTTCCCTTCGGTAAGAATAGGTGCGCGGCTGCGTCCTGATCAGGCTGCCGCGAAGGCCAGCGCCGTCAGCAGGTCGTCCTTCGTCAGGCGCGGATGCGCATCCAGCAGCTGTTCGAGAGACTCGCCCGCGGCAAGGCAGTCCAGGATGTGCTCCACCGTGATCCGGGTGCCCTTGATCACGGGTTTTCCCATCATCACGCCTGAGTCGGAAACGATTCGTCCTTCGTTCACGCGGTAAGTATATACCCGGCCACCGCCCTAGAACGTCAGCTCCAGGCTGATGTCCAGGGCCCGCGCGCTGTGCGTGAGCGCTCCCACCGAGATCGCGTCCACCCCCGTCTCCGCGATCCCCCGGACCGTCTCCAGCGAAACGCCCCCACTCGCTTCGAGCTTGGCCCTGCCCGCCGTCCGCCGCACCGCCTCGGCCATCTCCGCGACCGCCATGTTGTCCAGCAGTACCCATTCCGGCGCCGCGGCCAGCGCCGCCTCCAGTTCGCCCACCGAGTCGATTTCCACCTCCACCGGCACCCCCGGCGACCGGCCGCGAATCGCCGCCACTCCCTCCGCCAGGGTCCAGCCGCGTCGCTCCAGCGCCTCCCGGTGGTTGTCCTTGATCATGGCCATGACCGCCAGGTCCCGCCGGTGATTCGTCCCCCCACCGCAGCGCACCGCGTATTTCTCCAGATCTCGTAGCCCCGGCGTCGTCTTTCGCGTGTCGAGGATCACCGCCTTCGTCCCCGCGACGGCGTCGACGAGCCGCCGCGTCAGTGTCGCCGTCCCGCTCATCCGCTGGAGGAAGTTCAGCGCCACCCGTTCGCCCTGCAAGAGCGCCCGCACCGGCCCCCGTCCTTCCGCCAGCACCGCGCCCGTCTCGAACCGCTCGCCGTCGCCCACCAGCCGTTGCAGCTCCACCTTCGCGTCCACCTGCCGGAAGGCCTCCAATGCGACCTCGAGCCCGGCGAGCACCCCGGGCTCCTTCGCCAGGAACCGGGCCACTCCCGCGAGCCCCGGTTCCACCACTGCCAGCGTCGTTACGTCTTCGAAAGCGCGGTCTTCGGCCAGCGCCGCCGCCACCGCCTTCGCCACAACTTCCCGCGGCAGCGGCTCAATCCGCATGCCGGAACACCTGCCGCCGGAGCCAGTGGACGTCGTCCCGCTCCGGGTAGTCGCGCCGGAAATGTGCGCCGCGGCTCTCCGTCCGCGCCAGTGCGGCCGTCAGCATCAGTGTCGCTGCCACCGCCATCTGCTCCCGTTCGTACCGCTCTCGCCCCGGTGGCGAATCCGCCGCCGGCGCCCCTGCAAGCGCATCGAGCCCGCGTTGCAGCCCCGCACGATCCCGTTCGATCCCGGCACACTCCCACATCAGCTGCTGCAGGACGGCCACGTCCGGCGCCCCGCCGCCCGTCGAGATTGCCTCGACGCCGGGCGTTGGCGCCGCTGCCCCGCCGCCCCCGGCCTCCATGCGCTCGACCACTCGCTTCCCGAAAACCACCGTCTCCATTAACGAATTGCTCGCCAACCGGTTTGCCCCGTGGACGCCCGTGCAGGCCGCTTCTCCGCACGCGTACAGCCCCGGCACCGTCGTCCGCCCGTCGATGTCGGTTCGCACGCCACCCATCAGGTAGTGTGCGGCCGGCGAAACCGGGATCGGCTCCCGCTGCATGTCGATCCCCTGTTCCCGGCAGAATGCGTAGATCCCCGGGAACCGCGCCGCCAGGTTCACTTCTCGCAGGTGGGTGCAGTCGAGGACCACCCGGTTGCTCCCGGTCGCCTTCATCTCCGCCACGATCGCCCGCGCGACCACGTCCCGCGGCGCCAGGTCCCGGAGTTCGTGGTAGCGCTCCATGAACGCCTCGCCCTTTGTGTTCCGAAGGACCGCGCCCTCGCCGCGCACCGCCTCCGAGATCAGGAACGGCGGCCCGCCGTTGCGCCGGAACGCCGTCGGGTGGAACTGGTAGAACTCCAGGTCCGCGACCTCCGCCCCCGCCCGGAACGCCAGCGCGATCCCGTCGCCGGTCGCGACCGCCGGGTTCGTCGTGTACGAAAACAGCTGGCCGGCTCCACCCGTCGCCAGGACCACAGCCTCGGCCCGGTACTCTTCGAACGTGCCGTCGGCAAGATTCAGGGCTTCGACCCCAACGACAGCGCCCCCTTCCACAAGTAGCCTCGTCGCCAGCGTGAAGTCGAGCACCGTGATCGCCGGGTCCCGGACCGCGTCGCCTCCCAATGCCGCCTCGATGACCGCCCCCGTGCGGTCGCCCCCGGCATGGAGAATCCGCGCCCGGCTGTGGGCGGCCTCTCTCCCGAGGGCCACCTCGCCGCCAAGGCTGTCGAATGCCACCCCGTATTCGACCAGGTCGCGGATTCGCCCCGGCGCCTCGCTGCAGAGGACCCGTGCCGCCACTTCGTCCACCAGCCCCGCCCCGGCGTCGATCGTGTCCTTCAGGTGCGACTCGACCGAGTCGAGCGGTCCAACCGCCGCCGCGATCCCGCCCTGCGCCCAGCGCGTGTTGCAGTCGTCGATGCTCCCCTTCGTGAGGACGAGCACGGGCCCCAGGCGCCGCGCTTCGAGCGCCACGAACAGCCCCGATATCCCGCTCCCGATGATGATGACGCGGTAGCCCCCGCCCGCCGCTCCCCTGCCTGCCCGTTCGCCTGCTGTCACCGGGTTAGTGTACTTGGTACACGAAGTCCCCGGCCACCGCCGGGAAGCGCATATCCCCACCCTCGCGATACACTACCGCAGGGCCGGCCGCCAGCCGCTCAGTCGCCTCCGGGAGCCTCCCACCTTGGCCATCATCCCCATCCGTCGCGCGGGCGACCCCGTCCTTCGCGAAAAGGCCCGCCGCGTCCGCGCCATCGACAGCTCCATCCTCAAGCTCATCGAGGACATGTGGGAGACCATGTACGACGCCCCTGGCGTTGGCCTCGCCGCCCCCCAGATCGGCATCCCCCTCCGCGTCGTCGTCATCGACGTCCATGACTATCCGCCCTTCGCCCTCGTCAACCCCGAGATCGTGAAACGCTCCGGCGAACGCCGCTGCGACGAAGGCTGCCTCTCCGTCCCCGGCTTCCGCGGCGAAATCACCCGCTCCGTGAAGGTCCTCGCCAAGGGCCTCGACCCCAAAACCGGCAAGGAAGTCCGGATCAAGGGCGAAAACGACCTCCTCGCCGAGGCCCTCGAACACGAGATCGACCACGTCAACGGCATCCTCTACATCGACTACCTCTCCGGGCCCGAGGCGCTCATCCCCCTCAGCGACGCGCCCGAAATCAAGGCCTGACCCGCGGCGCCCGCCTGGCGCCACCCGTTCCACACCACGCCTCTCCGGGCGCGAAGGAGCAGCCGGATGTTCATCGAAGACATCGTAGCCCGCGAGATCCTGGATTCCCGCGGAAACCCCACCGTCCAGGTAACCGTGTTCCTCAACGACGGTGCCCGTGGCGCCGCGGCCGTGCCCTCCGGCGCCTCCACCGGCGCCCACGAAGCGGCCGAGCTCCGCGACGGCGACTCCCGCCGCTATGGCGGCAAGGGCGTCCTCAAGGCTGTCCGCGCCGTCAACACCGAAATCGCCCAGAAGTTGGCTCACATCCCGGCCACCGAACAGCGCACCATCGACCGCGTCATGTGCGAGCTCGACGGCACCCCCAACAAGAGCCGTCTCGGCGCCAACGCCATCCTCGGCGTTTCGCTTGCCGTCGCCCGCGCCGCCGCCGAGTCACTGGACTTGCCGCTCTATCGCTACCTCGGTGGCCCGTCCGCCCATCGCCTCCCCGTCCCCATGTTCAACATCCTCAACGGCGGCAAGCACGCCGAAGACTCCACCGACTTCCAGGAGTTCATGGTCATGCCCGTCGGCGCCGAGACCTTCGCCGAAGGCCTCCGCGCCGGCGCCGAGATCTACCACGCCCTCAAGGCCATCCTCCACGACCGCAAACTCACGACCACCGTCGGCGACGAAGGCGGGTTCGCACCCTCCCTTCCGAGCAACGAAGCCGCCGTCGAAGTCGTCATCGAAGCGGTCGAGCGCGCCGGCTATCGCCCCGGCGAAGACGTTGTCATCGCGCTCGACCCCGCCACCACCGAGCTTTTCCACAACGGCCAGTACGTCCTCCCCCGCGAAGGCCGCGCCCTCACCAGCGCCGAGATGGTCGCCCACTGGTCCTCCTGGCTCCAGAAGTACCCCATCCGTTCGATCGAAGACGGTCTTGCCGAAGACGACTGGGAGGGATGGGCAGCCCTCGTCGCCGCCGCAGGAGACCACTGCCAACTCGTCGGCGACGACCTCCTTGTCACCAACCCCGAACGCATCCGCCGCGCCATCGCCGCAAGAGCCGCGAACAGCGTCCTCGTGAAGCTCAACCAGATCGGCACCGTCTCCGAGACCCTGGAGGCCATCGAGACCGCCCAGCGCGCCGGCTGGACCTCCGTCATCAGCCACCGTTCCGGCGAGACCGAGGACACCTTCATCGCCGACCTCGCCGTGGCCACCGGCGCCGGCCAGATCAAGACCGGCGCCCCCGCCCGCAGCGAGCGCACCGCCAAGTACAACCGTCTCCTCGAAATCGAGGCCGAACTGGGAGCCGGCGCTGCCTACGCCGGCTGGGACTCCATTCGCCAGCTTGGCCCCAGGCCCCAGCGCGAACCCCAGCGCCCTGGACCCGCCGCCCGTGCCGAACGCCGCCGCCAGACGCGCGGCCGCCACTAGCCGCCCGCCATGCTCCCTCCCCTCCGAGCCGCCGCCGACCGCCTCCTCTTTGACTTCGGGCACGTCAAGTACATCGCCGCGAACCTCCCGAAGAAAGGCATGGACCGCGTCGTCCCCGGATCGGAGTGGACCGTCCGCCAGGTCATCGGCCATCTCTCCGCAGATCTTCTCGGCCAGTCCGAAGCCGTCGCCCGCTTCCTCGCCGGTCAGCCGCCGGTGCCCCCGGGCTGGGATCTGCAGGCCGCCAATGAGCGCGCCGCCGCCACCGACGCTGGCGCCTCCCTCCGCTCGCTGGTCGCCCGCCTCGACACCGCCTGGCTCGCCACGAACGACGTCTACGAGCGCATCGACGACACCACCGCCGCCAGCGACTTCCGCGGCAGCCCCCTTGTCGACGTCCTCTCCCGCTGGACCCGCCACACCACCGCCCACGGCATGGACCTTATCGAAGCCCTCCCCGAGCTTCGCTACGACCCCATGCTCCTCAACTGGATCCTCTTCGCCGATTTCGACTGGAACCCGGAAGCCGCCGCCAAACAGCGCAAACTCTGGGATGACGTCCGCGCCCTTCCCGACGAAGATGAGCCCGAAACTGAACCCGACGAGGAAGAAGATGCACTCTGACGTCGCCACTGTGACCGCCGAGCTCGACGCCCACCGGCTTCGGTTCGAAGCGCTCTGCCGCTCCCTCAACGCCCGCGAACTCGACCTCCCCGTCCCGGCGAGCACGTGGCTTGTCCGCGACTTCATCGCCCACCTCGCCACCATCGACGACCCCGTCCGCGAGATGTTCCGTTCCCTCCGCGAAGGCTCCCCCCGCACATCCTCCAGCGGCGAGGACCGTTGGGACGTCGACCGCTGGAACGAAGCCCGAGTTCAGGAACGCCGTGCCCTCACCGTCGAGCAGCTGCTCGCCGAAGCCGCCGAATCCCGCGCGCGCATCCGCGACGAGATGGCTCGCCTCGACGCCGAAACCCTGGCCCGCACCCTCGACTTTGGCGGCGACAGCAAGCGCCCCGCGTCGAAGGTCCAGCTCCTCGCCTACCTCCGCGGCTGGTGTAAACACGACCCCATGCACGCCCTCGACATGCTTCGCGCCATGCCCGGGCGCCTCACGCCAGAACTCGAAGCCTGGTTCGACGACCCCGTCATCCGCGGCTACCAGGCGGCGATGAACCGCGACCCCCAATGACCGCGATCCGCGTCTCCCCGCCGCGCATCTTCCCGGCGGCGACGCGCGCCCCGAAGCCCCCCGCCGACGCCGCCGGTTCCGCCGACGCCCACCGCCAGTGCTCCTTCACCCTCGGCGACGACCTCTCGCTCGTCCTCGCCGGCCTGCAACTGGAGGGCACCCTCGCGGAGGCAGCCGCCGGGTCGAAGTACCGCACACAGCTCACCGCTTCCGCGCTCCTCCTCTGGTCTCGTGGCTGGCTCAACCGCCTCGAAGCCCTGCATGCCGTCGAGTGGGGCAACTATGCCGCCGCCTTCCCCCTCATCCGCGCCGCCGCCGACTACCAGGCCGCCGAAGTCGCCCTCCTCCGCACCGGCGCCGCTGAGTGGCAGGAGTGGCTCGACGAGGGCGGCATCGGCCTCGCCCCCGGGGAGCATGCGTTGGAATACCGCCTCCACGCCTTCCGCTCCGGCGAAGTCCTCGCCTCCGACCCCGTCCTCGGCCCCGTTTATCGCATGGCCACCGACTTCTCGCTCTCCCACTTCGGCGCCAGCCTCCTCATCGCGGGGGGCGACTCCGACCCCAACCGCGTCCTCGCGACCTTCGGCGACCGCGACTTCCATCTCGGCCTCGCGGAGATCGCTCTCGGCTGGCTCCTTCAGCTCAACGCCGCCCAGGTCGAGACCGTCGCCGCCTACCCTGCCGCGTTCCCGCAGCCGCCCGAATCAGCCGAGTCGCACACCCGGGCCGCTCTCGCCGCCGCCTCCCGCAACGACCGCTGCCGTGTCGAAGCCATCCAGCGCGACGAAGGCCAGCGCTACCTCGTCCACAACTGGCGCCGCATCCCCGGCGGCGCCGCCAGGAAGGTGCTGCTGTAGAGCGAGAGACGTGTCACGGCGTCACGTCGAACGACCAGGTAACCGTTTGGCTCGGTGGCCCCGCCGCGCCCGCGGGCTCCACCACCTGCACCCTGGCAGTGTAGTGCCCCGGGGGGATGCCACCAGCCTGCGTCAGGCACAGCACCCCCTTGGTCGGTTGACTCCCGATCATCAAGAGCATGAGACGGGGAGTCACGTCCTCGCCATCCAACGTCATGCGGAACGCCCGGAAGTTGTCCGTCAGCCCGTCGAACGTCACTTCAGCGCACACTCCCACAGGGTCGGTAACGCCTGCCGGCACCATCGACGCCCACGCTACCGTAGAACCGTCCGCCGGGCTCACCAGCAGGATGTTCGGTGACCATGCCTCGGCTGGGGTAACCGCGGCCGTGGGGGAAGCAGCCTCCGCACTCGTTTCGCCTCCGCTCGCGCGTAGTTCCATGACAATCGCGGCGCCGCCAATCAACGCCAGCGCCGCCGCCGAGCCGCCCAGCGCGACCTTGAGCACCGGCGGACCGACCGCGGCTCGCGCCCACCTCATCACCCTGGCGCGGCCGCTGTTCCGTTCCCGCCACACGGCGGCAAGCTCTTCCCGGGAGGTGACCCCCTCCTTGGCGATGAGCTGGCTCACGTACCACTTGGCCGTGGCGAACGTCATCCCGAGTTCGTCGGCTATCTCAGGGTTCGTGCGCCGTCGCCCTACCAACTCGAGGACCTGGAGTTCTCGCTCGCTCAGCTTCTCAGGGGTTTGTGTGCGCTCCATGCCCAGAGACTACGACCGCCTCCGGCCGCCTGTAACCAGCCTATGGTAAAGATGCGCCGGCGTTATGCACCCGATAGCCGCGGAGGTAGGATCTTCCCCGATCGTCCGGCCAACCGTCGCCCTGTAGCATGAACGGGATGCCTCGCTTGCTCGCCGTTGCCGCCGTCGCCGTCCTCCTCCTCGCTGCCTGCGGAAGCGACAAGGCGCCCGCGGACAACGGAGTCTCCGATGAGGAGTACCTGCGCGTCCTCTGCACCGGCCTCGACAACTACTCCGACAGCCTCCTCGGCGCCGCGAAGCCGGACCAGATCGCGAAGGTCGTCCAGGACTACATAACTGCGATGAAGGCCGTCACCCCGCCCAAGGACCTCGCCCCCTTCCACACCGCCTTCATCACCTACCTCGAACAGGGCTTCGCCGACCCGAAGGCGCTCCTCACCGTCTCCCCGCCCCGCCCCCCGGAAAAGGTCGCCAGCCGCCTCGTCGCGAAGGAACCCCAGGTCCCCGAATGCCAGGACGCCACCTTTTTCGGCCGCAAGTAAACCGCCTCCGTCTGGTTCCACGCCAGCGGGGACGTATACTGGTCGAATCCCCGGCAGCCCCGGGCCAAGGAGCAACCGTCGATGCCTACACCGTACGCGTACTTCCGCGGCGAAGTCGTCCCCCTGGAGCAGGCGAAGATCAGCGTGACCACCCACGCCCTCCACTACGGCACCGCGGTATTTGAAGGCATTCGCGGCAACTGGAACCAGGACGACGGCTGCCACTACCTCTTCCGCCTCCGCGAACACTTCGAACGCCTCGCCCAGAGCTCGCGGATCATGATGCTCAACCTCAAGGACTCCGTGGACCGCCTCTGCGAACTCAGCGTCGAGATCGTCGAGCGCAGCGGCTACACCGAGGACGTCTACCTTCGCCCCCTGGTCTACACCAGCTCCGAACAGCTCGGCGTCCGCATCCACAACCTCGAACACGACGTCCTCATCTTCGTCGTCCCCTTCCCCGCCTACCTCCCCGACTCGGCCCGTTGCCACACCAGCACCTGGCGCCGCGTCAACGACACCGGCATCCCCCCGCGCGCCAAGGTCACCGGCATCTACGCCAACAGCGCCCTCGCCAAGACCGAGGCAAACCTCAACGGCTTCGACGAGGCGATCATGCTCAACGAAGACGGCCACGTCTCCGAAGGCAGCGGCGAAAACATCTTCATGATCCGCAAGGGCAAGCTCATCACCCCCGGGCCCGCCGACAATGTCCTCGAAGGCATCACCGCCGCCACCGTCGTCCAGCTCGCGAAGGACGAACTCGGCCTCGAAACGGTCGAACGCCAGATCGACCGCTCCGAGCTCTACATCTGCGACGAGCTCTTCATGACCGGCACCGCCGCCCACCTCACCCCCGTCGTCGAAGTCGACCGCCGGCCCGTGGGGACTGGCCTCCCCGGTCCCCTGACGAGCAAGCTCAGCAACCTTTTCTACGACGCCATCCGCGGCAAGAACGAGAAGTACAGGCATTGGTGCACGCCCGCCCGCGTCCGCGTCTCCCGCTGAGCGAAGCCGCCTTCCACCCACCTCGCGCCCTTGGCGTGATCGTGGGTGGCGCCTTCGCGGCCTGGGCGGCGGCCCTGGCCGTGCTCACCGGCCGCCTCGCCGTCGGCGCCGAAGCCGAGTTCAAGACGTTCCTCGCCTGGCTCGCGACGGCCGTCCTCGTCGGGCTCGCCGTCGTCTTTGCGAACTGGGCCTACTCCGTCGCCCGCCTCGCCTACGTCATCGACCAGTCTGCCCTCACCATCCGCTGGGGCTTCCGCCGCGTCGTCATCCCCCTCGACACCATCCAGCGAATGCTCCCTGGCCGCACCCTCGACGAGGCCCACGTCGCCGGGCTCAACTGGTGGGGCTGCCACGTTGGTGGCGCCGACGTAAAGCGCCTCGGCTACACCCTCTTCTATTCGACCCACAGCACCCCGGACGAACTCCTCTACATCGTCACCACCGAGGAGTCCTACGCCCTCACCGTCCTCGACCAGGCCGCCTTCGCCGAAGAGGTCCAGTCGCGGGCCGCCATGGCCCCCGTCGACCAGCACCCCCAGCGCGCCACCGCCACCGGCATCGCCGCTCTCCCCTTCTGGCGCGACCACGTGGCCCTCTACGCCCTGGCGCTTTCGGTCGTGGCCTCCGTCGTTCTCTGCGGCTACGTCTATGCCCAGTATCCCGGCCTCCCGGAGGTCATCCAGCTCGACTTCCCGGCGCTCGGCGGCGTCGTCCGCGTTGGCAACAGGACCGAGATTCTCCGGATCGTCTACCTGGCCGTGGGCATCCTTGGCGCAAACACCGTCCTCGGCGTCGCCGTCCACGCCCGCGAACGGGCCGCTGGCCTCTGGCTCATCGGTTCCTCCGGCATGCTCCAGCTCGTGCTCCTCGCCGCCGCCGTCCTCGCCATCCGCTCCAGCTAAAGCAGCCCGCCTGCAGCCTTCCATCCCGAGCAGACACTTCCTCTGGGCTATGTATCGATAGGCAGAGCGTATGTTCGGCAACAGACCGATAGCGAGGCCGCACTACCGCACGAGCCGGGGTCGCCGACACTCTTGATGAGGTGTGTTGGGGGGCAACCGCCAAAACCCGCCCCAGGCGGGCGGGGCCGGAGGCAGGGAGATGATCGAGTCGAGGCCGAAGTACCCGGGAGTGCCGGGAACCACCGACGGCGCCGGCATGGTGACCTGGGTCGATACGCACATTACGCAGGGTGCCTGCGCCTACCCCATCACCTCATCGACGACGATGGGCGAAGGTTACGAGCGAGCGGTGGCGGCCGGCTCGCGTAACCTCTGGGGCGAACCCCTCGGCTTCCTCGAACCCGAATCCGAGCACAGTTCAGCGTCGGCCTGCGAGGGTTTCGCCCTGGCCGGTGGCCGGGTCAGCAACTTCACCTCGGGGCAGGGCCTTGTCCTGATGAAGGAAGTGCTCTTCACCATCTCCGGGAAGCGGTTGCCGGTGGTCTTCCATATCGGCGCCCGGGCGCTGACCTCGCAGTCACTGAACGTGCACGCCGGCCACGACGATGTCATGGCAGTGGCGGACACGGGCTGGGGGATGCTGTTCGCTCGCAACGCCCAGGAAGCCGGCGACATGGCGCTGGTCGCCCGGCGCGCGGCCGAGGACAGCCACACCCCGTTCTTCAACGTCCAGGACGGGTTCCTCACCACGCACACTATCCAGGATGTCCTCATGCCCGAGCCCGAGCTCATGGCCGAGTACGCCGGCCGCCCGTCTGAGAAGCTCGTGAACTTCTTCGACCCCTCGACCGGGCTCATGACCGGCGTCGTCCAGAACCAGGACAGCTACATGAAAGGGAAGATCGCCCAGCGCTTCTTCTACGACCGCGTCCCGGCAGTCCTCGAGGAAGCGATGCGGGAGTACGGCGATCTGACCGGCCGGTACTACAGCGCCGTCGAGTCCTACCGGATGGCCGACGCCGAGTTCGCGCTCGTCGGCATGGGCTCTGCCATGGAGACCGCCCAGGTAGCGGTCGACTGGCTCCGCGAGCAACGCGGCTGGAAGGTGGGGCTGGTCAACGTCCGCGCCTTCCGGCCGTTCCCCGGCGCCGCTCTCGCTTCGGCGCTGGCGGGGGTGTGGGCCGTGACGGTGTTGGAGCGCGTCGACGTACCCCTGATGCAGTCCAACCCCCTTACCGCCGAACTGAAGGCGGCGCTGGCCGACGCCGCCACGGGCGCGGCCGGCTATCCCTGGCTCGACCGCATCCCCGTCGTCCTTAGCGGCTCCGCCGGGCTGGGCGGGCGGGACGTGGGCGTGGGCAGTCTCGTGGCCGCGTTCGAAAACATGCGGGAAAGTCAGCCCCAGCGCACATTCGTCCTCGGCATTCGCCACCCGCTCGCCCTGGAACAGCAGGAAGAGCCGAATGTACGCATCGCCGGCTCCTTCACCATGCGCGGCCACTCTGTCGGTGGCTTCGGCTCCATCGCGACCAACAAGGTTATCGCCACCGTGGCCCACGACCTCTTCGGCGCTTCCGTGCAGGCCTTCCCCCGCTACGGCGGTGAGAAGAAGGGACTGCCGACGAACTACTACCTCACCGTGGCCGACGAGCCCATCCGGACGCACTGCGAGCTTGTCCACGTCGACTTCGTCCCGGTGAACGACATGAACGCCTTCAGCTTCGGGAACCCCCTGGCCGGCCTTGAACGCGGCGGAACGCTGTTCCTCCAGACCTCGCGCCGGGACCCGGGCGAAGTCTGGGACGCCCTCCCTCCGCCAGTCCGGGAGGAGATTGCCGCCAACGGCATCCGCGTCCTCGCCCTCGATACCGCCGCCATAGCTCGCAAGGTCGCCAGCCAGCCGGACCTCGTTTCGCGCATGCAGGGCATCGTCCTCCTCGGCGTCTTCCTCCGCGTCGCGCCGCTGGTGACCCGGAGCCGGCTCAATGAGCGGGAGCTGTTCCTGGCCGTCGAACGGTCGCTGCGCAAGTACTTTGGCCGTCGCGGCGAAGGCGTGATCAAGGACAACCTGGAGTGCGTGAAGCGCGGCTATCACGAGGTGATGGAAGTGCCGTGGCGCACCTTCGCCCCGGAAGGAACGGCACTGGCTGCCGTGGGAGGAGCCTGACAGCCATGCTCAAGACATGCACAGTCGGCGAAGACGAGATCCTCGATGCAGACGAGTTCGAGCGGATGGTCCTGCCCGCCTATGCCAGCGGCGCGGCAGCCGCCGAACTCGAGGCCGACCTCCAGGTGGCGCGGAGCATTCTCCCCCCTGGTACCGCCGCCTATCGCGACTTCAGCCACCTGGCCCCCGACTTCCCCGTGTTCGAGCCCGCGAAGTGCGTGGGCTGCATGGAATGCGTGGCCGCCTGCCCCGACACCGCCATCCTCGGCAAGGTGCTCACCGCCGAACAGCTCGACGCCCAACTCACGACAGTCCCTGACCGCGCCGAGCGACGGCGCCTTCGCGGGGTCTGGACGCAGACCCGGAAGTACTGGGACGTACCGGCAGCCAGGAACGAACCCGGCGGGCTGTTCGGCCTCTTCGTCGACCCGACGAAGTGCAAGGGCTGCGGCGAATGCGTCGAGGTTTGCGGAGCCCACGACGCGCTCCACATGGCGCCCAAGGACGAGGTCCTGCTCGACGAAGCGCGGCGCACGTTCGAATTCTGCGAAGCCGCCCCGGCGACGCCCGCCAACTTCATCAACGAGCGCGCGCTTGCCGACATGATGCTCGCCGAACGGGCGCTGCTCTACACCGGCGGCGCCGGGAGTTGCATGGGCTGCGGCGAGGCGACCGCCCTGCGGATGATGCTGGCCGCCTCCGGATTCGTCCACGGCCGCGAAAACATCGCCATCGTCAACGCCACCGGCTGTTCCACCGTCTACGCCTCGACGTATCCCTACAACCCCTACCGAGTGGCGTGGACCAACTCCCTCTTCGAAAACGCGGCCGCCGACGCCATGGGCATCCGTGCCCGCTGGGACCAGCTGGGCTGGCAGGACAAGCGCCTCTGGGTGGTTGGCGGCGACGGCGCCATGCTCGACATCGGTTTCGCCTCCCTCTCCCGGATGCTCCTCTCCGGGATGGACATCAAGGTGCTGGTCCTCGACACGCAGGTCTACAGCAACACCGGTGGCCAGGCTTCGACCGGCAGCTTCCGCGGCCAGGACAGCAAGATGGCGTCCTTCGGTTCCGCCAGCCCGGGGAAGGCGGAACGCCGCAAAGAGATCGGCCTGATCGCGATGATGCACCCGGATGTCTTCGTCGCCCAGACGATCACGGCGGACACCAACCACTTCTACCGGTCGATCATGGCCGCGAACGAGTTTCCCGGGCCCGCCGTCGTGAGCGTCTACACGACCTGCCAGCCCGAGCATGGCGTAGGCGACGACATGGCGGCTCACCAGGCCCGCCTGGCCAAGGACAGCCGTGCCTTCCCCCTGTTCGTCTATGACCCGCGCAAGGGCGAAACGACGCGCGAGCGCTTGAGCCTGCAGGGGAACCCCGCGATGAAGGACGACTGGTACCGCAACCCGAAGACCGGCGAGCCGCTCGACTTCGTCGCCTTCGCGCGGACCGAAGGGCGTTTTGCCCGCCAGTTTGATGCTGACGGCAACCCCTCGGAGAACCTCCTGCGTGCCCGCGCCGACCGGCTCGCCTACTGGCACCAGCTCCAGGAACTGGCCGGCCTGCGCTAGCTTCGGCCGCTACAACCGCTCCTCCATCCACGGCACGATCAGGTCGATGATCCGTTCCCGGGGGTCGGCCAGCTTCCGGCCCTCTTCGCCCACCGGGTGCAGGTAGTGGTCCGCCCAGGGCAGGTCGACCAGCCGCTTGTCCTTCGCCCCGCTCTTCTCCAGCAACTCACGTTGCTCCGCGGGGAAGATGTCGCAGTCGCCGTCGGCATAGACAAGGAGTGTCGGCACGGTGACCCCGGCGATCGTGTCTGGCAAGTCCGCCTGGCTGCTCAGGCCGCTCCAGGTGCTGAGCCACGCCCGCGGCGTCATCACCCGCGCGAGCCCGCCCGGCCCGTAGTTCCCGATGATAGGGTCGCCGGGCGAAAAGATGCTTCCGAGGGGCCGACGGCTGGGGTCGATCGATGGGTCCAGGTAGGCCGGGTTCGCCAGCGTCCGGTAGATGACCATGTAGCGCCCGAGACGCGCGTGCCGGGTGACCAGCCCCCGCGTCTCCGTCGGGAGCGCGCCGAAGCCGGGGTCCCGCATCTGCGCCCGGAAGTAGGCGTGGTCGGCGAGGTACTCCCGCGCGATCGTGTCCAGCCGCCGGTTCCGCTCCCGCTGGCGCTCCCGGTAAGCCGCCAGCCACTTCGCGTCGTACGAACTCGCCTTCGGGAACGGTTGGTAGCCGTTCGCGGGGTTGTACATGTCCCAGTCCGGGTCCGTCGCCAGCGGGTTCGCTTCGTCCACCACCGCCGGGTCGAGGACGTTGAGCATGAACCGCCCTTCGCCAAGGTGGGCCGCCACCGCGATGTAGAGGTCGCCCGCCGGCATCACCTCGTCCGCCAGGTTCACCGGCTCCCCGCCCGGCGTCCAGCGGAGACGGTCGCCCGGCGCCCGTTCGGCCTGCGACTGGTAGAACCCCAGGAGCGACCCGCCGCCGCTGTTGCCGAGGAGGACGATCTTCTCGAAACCGGCCTCCTTCAGGTAGCGCATCCCCGCGGCGATGTCGAAGAGGAGCCGCTCGTGGACCATGTCGGTGTCGTTGTTGAGGTAGCGGCTGTTCTGACCGAAGACCGCGTAGCCGCGCGCCGTCAGCCCGGGCACCACGTAGTGCCGCGTGAACTCCCCCCGCGGGTGCATCAGGTAGACCGCCGTCTTCGGCTCCTGCCCCGACGCGCGGTAGAGGACCCCGAAGCTGTGGGCCGTGTCCGTCGCCTCCAGGTAGACGACGTCGCGCCGCACCGAAGGGTCGAGGTGGGTGAAAGCGAACGGCAGCCGCCGCACGCGCTCTTCGAAAACCTGGGTCATGCCGCCTCCCAACAAAAGTCGTGCCGGGGAGGATACGGCATCGGAGTACCGAGCACCGAGTACCGGGTCCCGAGCGCGGGAAGATTGCCATCCGCACCGCGACGGGTACGGAGCGGCGTCTCTCCGCCTGGCACTCCCTTACCAGTCGCGGCACGGATGGTCCGGGGCCGACCGCCGAAAGCCGAAAGCCGACCGCCGAGAGCCGAGAGCCGCCGGCCGAAGGCCCGCTTGACCCCGGTGCTAGCATTTGCCTGAGGGGGAGGAGGATTGTGATGAAGCGACTGCTTGTTCTTGGTCTGTCCTTGTCGGCCCTGGCGGCCGCCCTTGTCATTGGACGGGGTTGGCGCGCAAACGATGACGGTCTCGCCCTGAGCGTCGAGTCGATCAAGCCGGGCGTAACCTGCCCGGTGAACGCCGACAACGGGGTCTACAAGCTCGACCGCTGGAAAGCGGATGGGGCGCTGACGTACACGAATCACACAGCGAACTTCCCGGCGGGGGCGGCTGCTGCCATCGCCGCATCCTTCGCCACCTGGGAGGCGACTGACGTCCCCGATGGCACGTTCGTCGCGGGGACGCCTGCCACGGGGCCTGGCGCCGTCGGCCTCGACTCTGAGAACGCTGTGTTCTTCGCGCCGCTCGGCGGCAGCACCATCGCCACCACCTACGTCTGGTACAACCGGGCCACCCGAAAGGTCGTGGAGTTCGACATGGTGTTCAACAGCAACCTGGCATGGGAGGCGCTGTCAGGGTCCGGGGACTGCGTGACCTCCACAAGCTTCGACGTACAGGACATCGCCACGCACGAGATTGGCCATGTCGTCGGCGTCGCGCACACCAGCCCCAACGGCGCCAACAACGCCCAGTCGATGTACCCCTACGGCCAGGCGGGCGAACTCTACAAGCGCTCACTGGGCGATGGCGACGTAGCTGGAGCGAACGCGAAGTACTGACGCAGCGCCGGCAGTTGCGGGTAGGGATTCTGCCCGTGGCCGCAGCGGTGGCCGTGAACTCCCTCGCGACCGCCAACGCTGGCCGCGCGTCCGAAGTGGTGAGGGCGCTGCGACGCCGCTCCGTGCCCGTCGCGGTGCGGATGGACCGGGGCCGATGGCCGACCGCGGGGCTTCAATACACGCCGGCGACAAACCCCAACACCTGGACCGATAACGTTTGCAGAGCGCGCGCCACAACCCGGCCGCCAACAGCCAACCCGACGCCCGACCCCTGGTCGTGGCAGGCCGCCACCCAGTAGCCATCCCAGCTCACGTAGAGCGGAGCCCGTTCGCTCCCGCACGCAGACTCCACGAGCCGAGCCCCGTACCAGCCCAGCCGCACGGCGGCGGGGTCCACGGGGCCTTCGAGCGCCCACCCCGCCTGGACGGGCTTCGCAAGGTACCAGGCGCCGCGGTCTTTATCGTCGCCGGTGGGAACCTCGGGGACCGCCGTCAGGAGCAACTCCTTCCCGGCCGGGGACCACTCCGCCTCCTGGAAGAGGGTGGTCGCCGGGGCCGCCAGTTCGGAGCCAAGCCCGGTTGCGGGGTCCACGATGGCGATCGGAGTCCCCCGGCCGAGCGGCGACATGTTCAGGAACCACGCCATCCCGTTCGCGACCAACATCCCGTCTGGGGAGACGCTGTGAAAGCCGAGCGCCGGAACGCGGTTGATCTCGCCAGACAGGGGCACGAACCCGACATCCCCCGGTCCTTCCGTGCCGGTTACTCCGGTGACAACGACCCCGGCCGGCTCGTCGTGCCAGCGGGTCGCCATCGGCACCCCCCGGAACCCCCCACTCGTCAGGGTCGCCATCGAACGGACCGCCAGGAGGCCGCCAGTGTTGGTATTGATGAACACCATGCTGGAAGGCCCGGAGTAGAAGCGGCCGGTCACGGTGGATGCAGCAACTGTCCGGCCGTCGGGCGACACAGCAATCCCCGTGACCATTTCGCCGGGCGGCGCCTCGTAGAGCACACGCCGTGACCCGCCGTTCAGGTCCATCGAAACGACGCGGCTGGTCAGGTTCGCAATGATGCGCAACCGTGACAGCACCAGCCCCCTGACTTGCTCGTCGCCGAACCCGATGTCGAACGCGGTCACCTGTCGCCCCGTGCCGACGTCGACGGTGACCACTTCGTACACGGCCACGAGGTCTGTTCCGTGCCAGTTGTTGCCGAACTCGTATGCGTAGACGAGCACAGGCCCGGTCGCCTGCTCCAGCGCCCGATCGATGTCCACGGGGACGTGCACCGGGTGTGGTGGAGCCTCCGGGGTGGCTTCTTCCGTGGGCCGCGGCGCGGCGGTGGGCGTCGCAGTCGGGCGTTGCGTCGGCTGCGGCGTCGCCGACCCCGCGGGCGAACCGTTGACGGCCGGGCTGCCGCCGCCCGGGATCGCTGTCGCGGCCGGATTACCCGACCCGCCGCAGGCCGCGATCGTCGCCGTCAGGACAATCCAGGCCAACGCGGGCAAGAGGGTGCCGAAGGCCAGCCGCTGCATGGCGTCGGCCCGAACCGTCAGAGAACCACCAGCCAACTCAAGCCATCCTCGCCG
This sequence comes from Chloroflexota bacterium, assembly GCA_016234445.1. Classification (GTDB taxonomy): domain Bacteria; phylum Chloroflexota; class Dehalococcoidia; order Tepidiformales; family Tepidiformaceae. The sequence goes on from JACRBT010000007.1 coordinate 72,097, forward strand.
CTTCGATGGTAGCACCCCCCCGTCCGCCCGGCATCCTTGCAGGAGATACGCGACAGTTTCTGTCGCGATGCCTCCGTGGCGGTACCGCCGCGCAAGTCGTCGTCTCGCCCCGCGCCACGGTCCCTCACCGCACATGGAGCCGCCAGACCAGAACCTGCCGCGGGGAAGGCCGTGCCCGGCTCGGTGCGGATGGTGGCGTGGCGAAGATCGTGGAGGCTGGCGCGGATCAGAGGTTCCAGGCGATGCGGCCACGGGCAGAATCCCTACCCGCGGCTACCGGTCCTCGATCCCGGGACTCGGACCTCGGGCCTCGGGCCTCGGAACTCCCTCCCTCCCCCTCGCCCGCGCCCGCGGGAGAGGGGGAGGGAGGGTGAGGGGCCGCGGCTACCCCACTTTCGCCTTTACCGAGTCCGCCAGGGCCTTCCGGAGGACGCCCGCGGAGGGCTCGTCCGCGCTCAGGACGTGCTGGACGACGATTACGCGGCCCGCGCGGTAGACGTCCGTGTAGACGCGGATGCCCTGTGCGTCTTTCGTCTGGGCGACGTAGGCGGTGGCCTCGGCCATCCCCGACAGCGTCGGCCCGGCTGCGTTGTTCAGGTTGGGGCCGAACAGCCCGGGCGGCGGGTTCTTCCAGCCCTGCGCCTGGGTGGCGTAGTCGGCCTTCGCGTCGGCCTCGGTGGCGTAGACCCGGGTCTCCACCCGGGCGTTGGCCTCCTGGGTCCCGGTCTTCCGGTAGAGGGCGAAGACGATGTCGATGTTCCCCGGGGCCGGGACCTTTTCCGGGGCCGAGTTCTCATAGCCGGCGACCTTCGGCAAGACCCCGGTGGCCGTCAGCGCCGCGGGCTTCGCTGTCGGAGCGGCCGTCGCTGTCGTCCCCGGCTGGTCGGCGCCGTCGCCACAGGCGCCGAGGAGCGCCAGCCCGGCGACCGCTAGCGCAACAAGGCCGCCGATTCGGCGAGCTGGGCTGCCTGTTCGGGCGTCATCCGGTCGGTGTTCAAACAGAGGTCGTAGGTGCAAGGAGTTAGCCATCCTGTTTCGTAGACCCGGCGAAAGTACTCGATCCGTTCGCTGTCGGTCCGCTCGACCGTCTTCAGCGCCGTCTTCTCGTCGACTCCCATCCCGGTCATGATCCGCCGGGCCCGGGCCTGCGCCGAACCGGTCACCAGCACCCTCAGCGTATCCACCCGGTCGCGAAGGATCACCTGCCCCGCGTGGCCGACGATGACACAGTCCCCCTGGCCGGCGAGGTCGCGGATGACGTTTTCGACGAACTTGCGGTAGTCGGTGGAGGTGAAGAGCGGGCTGGTGGTCAGCGGCACCGGGTCGGCCCAGGCGGCGACTGGCATGCTCGGGTTGCGGGCCAGGGCTTCGAGGATGCGCGTCACCAGCGAGGGCGTGTGCTCGGATTCGCTCACAGTCTCCGGCGAGACGCCCGCTTCCTGGGCTGCCGCCTGGATCACCTGGTAGTCGATGTAGCGAAATCCGAGCCGCGGCGCCAGTGCCTTCGCGACCTCTTCGCCGGCGGTGCCAACCTGGCGCGATACGGAAACGACGCGGATGTTCATGAGGGCCTCCTCTGGGTGCGCCGCCGCATTGTAGCCCCGTTTGGCCGGGCGCCAACAAGCCCCCAACGGAAAAGGCCCCCGTGAGGGGGCCTCTTCCAAAAGCGGGTGGTGCCAGTCAGGGGCGTTCTCTCCCCGTCAAGCCTGGAACGGGCCGGCGACGCTTTCGAAGCGCCCCAGCAGGTAGGCGTCGAACCGGGTGGTCCCCAGCCCGCGCATTACTTCAATTGCGTCCGCCGCGGACATGGCCCGGCGGTAGGGCCGGTCGCTTGTCAGCGCGTCGTAGGCTTCGCACATGCCGATGATCTGGGCCTCGACCGGGACTTCGTCGCCTTCGAGCATCCCCGGGTAGCCCTTGCCGTCGATGCGCTCGTGGTGGCAGCCAACCCACCATGCCGCCGCGCCGAAGCCCGGGACTTCGCTGAGGATGTCCCGTGCGTAGATGGGGTGCAGCTGCACCGCGGACATTTCGTCGATCGTCAGGATGTCGGGCTTGCTCAGGAACTGCGCCGGCACGCCAAGCGTCCCGACGTCCTGGAGCAGTGCCGCGATCTTCACGAGGTCGGCGCGCCGCTCGGTCATGTCGCAGGTGAGGGCCACGCGCCGCGAAAGGTCGGCAACACGGCGGCCCCGGCCAGGGTCGCGCCCGTTGCGGCCGTCGACGACGTCGCTGATCACGCCAATGAAGTCGAACAGCTCTTCGCGGCTCATGATCCCGCCGTAGTTGAGCGACATCAGCGCCGAGGGGAGGTCGTTGTCGTAGAAGCCCAGCCAGAAGGCGTCCTTGGAGGCCAGCTTCGCCATGTGTTCGGCCAGTTCCGGGTCGAGTTCGCGGCCGGCCATCTCGCGGACGAGCTGCGGTCCCCGGCGGCGAACGAGCAGGGGCGAGCCCTCTGCGTCGATCATCGACTCCACCCGGTCGGCGACGGCGGTAACTCGCGCTACCAGCGGCGCGCGGTCGCCCGGCACGGAACCAGGCAGCCCGGAGCCGTCCCAGCAGTCGTGGTGGTTGGCCACGGCCCTCGCCACGGTCTCGCCGAGGCCGAGCTTACGGACGATGCGCGCCCCCATTTCGCAGTGAAGCGTGAGCGCGTGGATGACGTCGCCCCAGCCGCCGCTCGGGACGCTCGCGAGGACGTCGGTCGCGCTCGTGGCGCCGGAGATGAACTTTGTCCCCCGTCCCGTCTCGATGCGCGGGCCCGGGGCGGTTGCGGCCATGCCTACGTCGTGGAGGAGGCAGCTGAAGAACACTTCTTCGATCCGGGCGGGGTCCATGCCCAGTTCGCCCGCGAGGTAGACGCCGATGTAGGCGACGCGCTGGGCGTGCCCGGGCTTGCGGCCCTCGGCCAGGTCGAAGGCCCGGCTCAACGCCGTCAACAGCGTCCCCCGGCTGATCCGTGGGAGGCCGGAGATCCCGGGGTCTTCGTAGAGCGATGGGTCGAGGAAATCCGCTTTGACCGTTTGGATAGAAGCGTTCGAAGCCATCCGCGCGTTGTTCTCCCCAGGTGTGTTCCGTCTCCCTCAATATCGACTCGCTCCGCGGGAGGCCACAGGGGACGAATCGTGGAAAACGGTTGCTGGAACGAGAAATCGGGGAGGGGTCTAAGGGTTTCGCCCCCTCGCCGTGCGCTGCACAGCGGGCGCGGACGCGTTACACTACCCGAGGTAAGGGAAGGATGGTGCGTATGCATCACTTCCCTGCCGGCACGCGACAGACGGCAGGCCTGAATGGATCGCTCCCGGCTCACCCACTTTCTCAGCCAGACCCTGGCCGATTTGCCGTTAGCGGAGGCGCCCGTCGTCTCCCCCGGCGATTCCGTCCGTGACGCCGTCGACATGATGCGCGACGGCTCGCGTTCCTGTGTGCTCGCCACCGAGGGCGGCCGCCTTACGGGCATCTTCACGGAACGCGACGTCCTGACGAAGTGCATGGGAGAAGGGTTCGACTGGGGCCAGCCCCTCGGGGCAGCCGTCCTCACCCGCGATCCCCGCACCATCCCCGTTGGCGGCACCGTCGCCGAAGCGATCGCGACGATGCGCCGTTACCACTATCGAACGCTCCCCGTCGTGGACGGAGACTCTGTCCTCGGACTCGTCCGGCTCGGAGACCTCCTCACCCACCTCGCCGAAGCCTACCCGGAAGAAATCCTGAACCTACCTCCACGCCCCCACCAGGTGATGGAAAAACAAGAGGGTGGATAGCACAGCCACATGACCACTGAATCCCCTGCCCGTACCGAACGCGCCGTCGAGTCTCTCGAACGGGTCACCATCCGCTTCGCCGGCGACTCTGGCGACGGGATGCAGCTGACCGGTACGCAGTTCACCAAGACCAGCGCCGTCTTCGGCAACGACCTCGCCACCTTCCCGGACATCCCGGCCGAAATCCGCGCCCCCACCGGCTCGCTTCCCGGCGTTTCGGGCTTCCAGCTCTCCTTCGCCTCCACCGACATTCGTACCCCCGGCGACTCCCCGGATGTCCTCGTGGCGATGAACCCGGCCGCCCTCAAGGTGAACATCGGCGACCTCCGCCCCGGCGGCCTCCTCATCGTCGACGAAGACGAGTTCAATCCCACCAACCTGAAGAAGGCCGCCTACGCCGTAAACCCGCTCGAAGACGGCTCCCTCGCAGGCTTCCAGGTCGTCCGGATCAACATCACCCGCCAGAACGAGCTTGCCCTCGAGGGTTCGCCGCTCAACGCCAAGGACAAGTTCCGCTCCCGCAACTTCTACGCCCTCGGGCTCATCCTCTGGCTCTACGGCCGCTCGATGGACACCACCGTCAAGTGGGCCAACGAGCAGTTCCGCCGGCGCCCTGACGTCCTTGAAGCGAACCTCAACGCCCTCCGCGCCGGCTACAACTTCGGCGAAACCACCGAGCTCTTCCACCATCGCTACGAAGTCGCCCCCGCCACTGTCGCGCCCGGCCTCTACCGCCACGTCAGCGGCAACGAGGCGACCGCGATGGGTTTCGTCGCGGCCTCCGTCCTCAGCGGGCTCCCCCTGTTCTACGGCAGCTACCCGATCACGCCCGCTTCCGACATCCTCCACGAGCTCTCGAAGATGAAGAACTTCGGGATCAAGACGTTCCAGGCGGAAGACGAAATCGCCGCCATCGGTTCCGCCATCGGCGCGGCCTACGGCGGACACCTCGGCCTCACCGGCACCAGCGGCCCCGGCCTCGCCCTCAAAAGCGAAGCCCTCAACCTCGCCGTCATGACCGAGCTCCCCCTCGTCGTCGTCGACGTCCAGCGCGCCGGGCCAAGCACCGGCATGCCCACCAAGACCGAGCAGTCGGACCTCCTCCAGGCGATGTACGGGCGCAACGGCGACTCCTCCGTCTGCATCATCGCCCCCGCCACCCCCGCCGACTGCTTCTTCATGGCCATCGAGGCCTTCCGCATCGCCCTCAAGTACATGGTCCCCGTCATCTTCCTGAGCGACGGCTACATCGGAAACGGCTCCGAACCGTGGCGCATCCCCGACGTCGACGACCTGCCCCGGATCGAGCATAGCTACGCCGCCAAACAGGAAGGGGAGTTCAACCCCTACAAGCGCGACCCCATGACCCTCGCGCGGCCCTGGGCGGTCCCGGGCCAGGCCGGCTTCGAACACCGCATCGGCGGCATCGAAAAGTCGGGCCAGTCCGGCGACATCAGCTACGACCCCCAGAATCACCACACGATGACCCTCGCCCGGGCCGAGCGCGTCGCCCGTATCGTCCAGGACATCCCCCCGCTCGAAGTGCTCGGCCCGAAGTCCGGCGACCTTCTTGTCCTCGGCTGGGGCGGCACCCATGGCGCCCTCACCAGCGCGGCCGAGAACGCCCGCAAGCAGGGCAAGAGTGTCGCCTCCGCGCACCTTCGCTACCTCAACCCCTTCCCCGCCAACCTCGGGGAAGTCCTCTCCAACTACAAGAAGGTCCTCATCCCCGAACTCAACACCGGGCAGCTTTCGATGCTGATCCGGGCGAAGTTCCTCGTCGACGCCGCCGGCTTCAACAAGATCGCCGGCCAGCCCTTCAAGATCACCGAGGTCGAAGGCAAGATCGACGAAATGCTGGGGCTCACCGGCCCCTACAACCTCAAGTTTGGCCCGGCCTCCGTGCTGGGAGGAGGCTAGACCCATGACCGCTCCTGCAACGAACCGCCCCGGCATCGTCGAAGACCTGCCTGTCCTGACCCGCAAGGACTTCGTCTCCGACCAGGAAGTTCGCTGGTGCCCCGGCTGCGGCGACTACTCCATCCTCGCCCAGATGCAGAAGATGCTCCCGGCGCTCCGCATCCCCCGGGAGAACATCGTCTTCATCAGCGGCATCGGCTGCTCCAGCCGCTTCCCCTACTACGTTGAGACGTTCGGCTTCCACAGCATCCACGGGCGCGCGCTCACCCTCGCGACCGGGCTGAAGACCGCCCGCCCCGAGCTCACGGTCTTCGTCGTCACCGGCGATGGCGACGGACTCAGCATCGGCGGCAACCACCTCCTCCACGCAATGCGCCGCAACGTGGACCTCAACGTCATCCTCTTCAACAACCGCATCTACGGCCTCACCAAAGGCCAGTTCTCACCCACCTCCGAATTCGGCAAGGTGACCAAGTCGAGCCCCTACGGCACCACCGAGACGCCCCTGAACCCGCTCCGGATCGCCCTCGCCGCGGGTGCGACCTTCGCCGCCCGCACCATCGACCGCGACACGAAGCACCTCGAAGACACCCTCTACCAGGCCACGCAGCACAAGGGCACCTCCTTCGTCGAGGTCTACCAGAACTGCAACATCTTCAACGACGGCGCCTTCTCTGCCTTCACCGACAAGGAAGTCCGCCAGGAGCGGATGGTCTACCTCGAAGACGGCGCCCCCCTCCGTTTCGGCAACGACCGTGAGCACGGCATCCGGCTCAACGGCTTCACCCCCGAAGTCGTCCAGAACGCCAGCGACGACGACGGCCTCTTCGTCCACGACGCCGGCGTCGCCAACCCCATGCTCGCGAACATCCTTGTCGGCATGGACTACCCTGCCTATCCCGTCCCCGTCGGCATCTTCCGCAAGGTCCAGGCCCCCAGCTTCGATGAGCTCGTTGCCCACCAGGTGGATGACGCGATGGCGAAGGGTAAGGGCGACCTCGGCGAGCTGCTCCGGAGCGGTGAGACCTGGGAGGTCTCCTAGCCCCGGGCGCCCCGCCGCCGCGCATTCAGAGAGAGGTTGGGCCGCCCTCCCCACGGAAGGTGGCCCAACGTCGTTCCAGGAGCCAGCCATGACAGCAGCCAACCGCCGCTCCACCGCCTGCCCCAGCTGCGGGACCGAGAACATTCCCGGCTCCGACATCTGCCAGGGTTGCCAGTCCGACCTCGCCCGCCTCGACCTCCCGGAGACGTTCCAGCCAGCCTCCGACAGTGACCTTCTTCGCCCCCTCGCCGAAGCCCGTCTCTCGAAGCCGGTCAGCATTGGCGCGGGCGCGACCGTCCGCGAAGCCGTTGCCCTCCTCGCCTCGGACCCGAACGGCGCGGTCGTTGTCGTCGAAGACGGCGCCATCGTTGGCATCCTCACCGAGCGCGACGTGCTCAAGTCCATCGCCGGCCGCGAAGGACTGATGGCCAGCGCCGTCCGCGACGTCATGACGCCCGACCCCGTCTTCCTCCGCGAAGACGACACCATGGCGGTCGCCCTCAACAAGATGAGCTCCGGCGGCTTCCGGCACATCCCCCTCGTCCGCGATGGCGAACTCGTCGCCCTGGTGACGGCGACCGACGTGATGAACTGGGTGATGGGCTGCTTTTTCGACTGACCCTCACCCCCCCGGCCCCCTGCTCCCACTTCGTGGGCGAGGGGAGTGCAGGGGGTGAGGGGCTCGTTCCGCGGATAGATCGGTAGCTCTGGCCTATGCCTCAGCGATCGCGTATCGTTCAGCCATAGCACCAACTTATGGCTGAAAGCTGAGCTATCCCGTGGAACTCGCCCAACTCGACGCATTCATCGCCGCCGCCGACTGTGGCAGCTTCAGCCGCGCCGCCGACATCCTCAACGTCGCCCAGCCTTCCCTGAGCAACCGCATCCAGGCGCTGGAACGCGAAGTCGGCCAGACCCTCTTCGAACGCATGGGCCGCGGCGTCAAGCTCACCGATTCCGGCCGCGCCTTCCTGCCCTACGCCCAGCGCGTGCTCCGAACGCTCCAGGACGGCCTCACCGTCCTCGAAGGCACCCGCGAAGGCACCGCCGGCCAGCTCATGATCGGCACTGCCCCCGCCGTCGGGACCTACGTGCTCCCCCGTCTCCTCAAGATCTACTGCGACAACCGCAAGGGCGTCGACGTGCTCGTTCGCACGGGACACTCGGACGAAGTCCTCCAGCTCGTCCTCGACGACGACGTCCAGGTGGGCTTTGGCCGCCCCATCTCCCACCCTGACATCCGCACGATCGTCCTCTACAAGGACGAACTCGTGCTTGTCGTCTCTTCGGAACACCGTTACGCCAAGCGCGGCACCGTGAAGGTCGACGACCTCGCCGACGAATCCCTCATCCTCTTCGACCGCGACTCCGGCTACCACGGCATGATCCTCAGCCTCTTCCGCGACCTCGGCGTCGTCCCCCACCAGCAGATGCAGCTCGACAGCATCGAGGCGACCAAGAAGATGGTCGAAGCCAACCTCGGCCTCGCCCTCCTGCCGGAGGTCTCCGTCGACCGCGAGATCAAGCTTGGGACGCTCCACAAGGTCCACATCGAAGCCGCCGGGCCGGTCGAGCGCGACATCGCCGTCATGTACCGCCGCAACAAGCCCCAGTCCGGCCCCATGGCCGGGTTCCTCGAACTCCTCGGGGAGATCTACAGGACGAAGCTCCCGCGGTGACCGTCATCGACCTTCACTGCCACACCCTCCCGCGTTCGCAATGCAGCGCCATGCAGCCGGAAGAGGCGATCGACCTCGCCCGCGCCCGCGGCATCGACGGCATCTGCCTGACCGAGCACGACCGCTTCTGGTCCCCTGCCGAGGTTGCCGCGCTCCGCAAGCGCACCCGCTTCCTGGTCCTCACCGCCGTCGAATTGACGACCGACATGGGACACGTCCTTGCCTTCGGCCTGCCGCCCGGCCCCGCCCATCTCGCCACCGGCGAAGCCGCTTTCGCCGCGGCCGAACGCGCCGGGGGTCTTCTCTTCCTTGCCCACCCTGCCCGTGACGGGCTCCTCAAGGTGAACCGCCAGACGGTCGAGTACTTCGCCTCGGTCGAGGCCATCAACGGCTCCGACTCCCGCCTCCAGAACATGGCGGCCAGCGGCCTCGCCCGCGGCTTCCGGCTCCCCGGCATCGGCGGCTCGGACGCGCACACGCCCGCCGAAGTCGGCCGCGCCGCAACCCGCTTCGAAGACCCCATCGAGGACGAGCAGTCGCTGATCGACGCCCTCCTCTCCGGCCGCTACGAAGCCATCCACCTCGCCTGATCGCGCCTCAGCCGCCGGCGCCCCAGCGCACCGCCTGCAGGGCTTCGAACTCCCCGTGCATGTCGAGCAAGCAGGCGAAGTGGTCCAGGGCGTGCCAGAGCACCTTCTCCGCCACCCAGGCCAGATCCACGACCCGGCCGTCCGGCCACACTCCCTGCCGTTTCCACTGCTCCGGTGTCAGCTGCTTGAACAAGTCTACGGTCGCGCCCCGCTCCGCCATGAACCGTTCCGCCAGCACCTCGATGTCCTCGCCGCGGTCGTACTGCGTCCGCATGTAGCCCTCGCTGTCCCACGAGACGAATGCGGGGCGTTCTTCCGCCACCATCCGCCGGATGCGCGGCTGGAAGTTCAGCGTCTCTGTCGCGATCAGGTGGAAGACCTGCTGGTGCGCGGTCCATTCCCCTTCGATCACCTGGTGCTGGTAGGGCTTCACCAGCGCAGCGGCCCAGTCGACGCCTTTCACGCTCAGCTGCAGCCGCGCCATCAGGGTCGGGTCCGGGGTTCGGGACTGGGGCATCGCGCACCTCTCATGGCCGCCGCCGCGAAAGATCGAGGACTTCGCCGATAGGGAAGCCGCCGCCAACGTACTATCCTCGGCGGGCAATGGCCATCGATCGGGCCGCCGCCGCTCCTTCCGCCCTTCCCCACGTCTCCCTCCACGAAGCCGGCGCGCTCTCTCGCGCTCTCCGTGGTGAATCCCTCCCGTCCGCCTTGAGGACGCAGGCCCCGGCGGCATCGCTCAAAGCGCCGGCTGCTGCGCTAAAGGCGGCCGCGAAGCCCTCCCGCGCCGCCCGGACCACCAGCAGCGCGACCGCCGCCTCCATCCAGCCACACACCCCGGTCCAGTCGTCGGCGGCCAGCGGCTCCCCCAACCAGTGGGACTCGCTCCTCAATCGCCTCGGCCAGAAGTACAACGTCCCCCCGCTCTTCCTGAAGGCGGTCATGCTCTCCGAAAGCGGCGGCCGGCCCGACGCGGTCGGCGACAGCGGGCATTCCGTCGGCCTCTTCCAACTCCACGACCAGGGCTACGGCGCCGGCATGGGCGACGCCCGCTTCGACCCCGAGAGCAACGCCGACCGCGGCGCCCGGGGGCTCGCCGAAGCCTGGCATGCGGGCGCCCGCGCGGGTTACAGCGGCGAATACGCCGTGCGCGCCGCCTACGACTATTCCTTCAACCCGGGCGGCGGCTTCGCCTACCAGGGCGATTCCGTCGTCCGCAACTACAACCAGCTCCTCACCGAACAGGGGCTCCCGCGCCTCGCCTGAACGGTCGCGTTTCGTGGCGCTCCTGCTATCATCGATTGCAGGCCGAATCCTCGTCGGCTGCAGGATCGTGCAGGAGGTGGGCCGCCATGGTCACGACACCCTATACCGAACGCGACGTCTACGTCCGCGACCTCAAGCTCCACTACCAGGAGTGGGGCGATCCGGGCGCGCCGGCCGTCCTCATGCTCCACGGCTTCGGCGTCTCCGGCCACATGTTCGACGAGTTCGCCCTCCGCATGCAGGACCGCTACCGCCTCATCGCCCTCGACCAGCGCGGCCACGGCGACAGCGACTGGTCCCCCGAAGGCGACTACAGCCGCGACGCTTTCGTCAACGACGTCGAAGGCTTCCGGGAGGCGCTCGGCCTCGAACGCTTCATCCTCATCGGCCACAGCATGGGCGGGCTGAACTCCGTCGCCTACACGGTCCAGCACCCGGCTCACGTCCGCGCCCTCGTCCTGGTCGACGTCGGCCCCGAATCCGCGAAGGAGGGCGTCGACAACATCGTCCGCTTCACCCGCGGCCCCGACGAGCTGGACTTCGAAGAGTTCGTCCAGATGACCCACCACTTCAACCCCCGCCGCAGCATCGAAAACATCCGCGAGCGGATGCGCCACCGCCTCAAGCAGCTCGACAGTGGCAAGTGGACCTGGAAGTTCGACCGCCGTTTCCGCGAACCGGACAGTGGCCTCCGCATTGGCAGCGAAGTGACGAACGACGAGTCATGGCAGCTCTTCCGCTCCGTAACCGCGCCCACGCTCATCGTCCGCGGGGGCGAAAGTGACGTCCTCACCCAGGAGACCGCTGAGCGCGCCGCCCGCGAGATGCAGCGCGCCCGCCTCGTCGTCGTCCCCGGCGCCGGCCACAGCGTCCCCGGCGACAACCCGGACGACTTCACGGCCGCGGTGCAGTCGTTCCTCACCGACCTCGAAGCCGGCCGCCTCGCGCCGTCGCCCGAACAGCCGCTGCCGCTCGCCGAGCTCGTCGAAATCGAGGAGTCGCGCCGCCGCCGGGGGCCGGGGACACTCGTCATCGTCGCGGGGGCACTTGCTGGCGTGGCCACGCTGGTGGGGGCCATCTACTTCACGAAGAAGCGCCGCTCCAGCGCTCGCCGGGCCGAACCAGAAGCGCGACCCGGCTCCCACCGCCGCGCTATTGACGTCGAACGCGCCCGCCAGCGTACCGCGGACCTCGCTTCCGAACTGGCCGCTGCCGGCCGTTCTTCCGCCGCCCGCGCCCGCGCTCGCGCCCAGGAGGTTGACCTCGACCGGGCCCGGGCCGCCGCCACCGATGTCCTCCATTCCCTCGGCGAGCAGTCGAAGGCGGCGCCCGTCGCCGTCCGCGCCGCCGCCCGGAAGGTGGACCGCAAGAAACTGAAGAAGCGAAGCACGGTCGCCAGCCGCGCGGGCAAGGCTGCCGGCTCGGCCGCCGTCCACGTCGCCACCATCGGCGCCATGCGGCTCCTCGCCGCGCGCAACAGCGGCAAGGGCCGCCGGGGGTCCCACTGATGGCCAACCCGACCGCCGGGCTCCCCATCGCCGTCTACGAGGAAGGCGCCGGCGGACCGCCCTTCGTCTTCATCCACGGCCTCGCCTGCGACCACTCTTTCTGGCAGCCACAGGTCGACGACCTCAAGCGGGACCATCGTTGCCTGAGCGTCGACCTCCGTGGCCGCGGCGCCGCTTCGCCCGAGGGGCCTTACGACATTGCCCAACAGGCCGACGACGTCGCCGCCGCGATGCGGGCGCTGAACACCGGCCCCGCGATCATCGCCGGGCACAGCCTCGGGGGGCTGGTCGCCCTCCTCCTGAACGACCGCCACCCGGACCTCGTCCTCGGCATCGTCGCCGGCGATTCGCCCTACCGGAACCACGCCCCCGGCGGGTTCAACGCCTTCGCCGCCAGCATCGCCGCCGCCGGCACGGCCGCGGCCATCGGCGGCATGGTTGAGGGCTTCTTCGTCGAAGGAACCTCCGACGCCATCAAGCAGCACGTCCGCGACGTCATGCTCTCCTGCCCGGCGGAAGTCGTCGCCGGGATGCTCTCGAACTCCGACGTCTTCGGCGAACGCATGGTCGAACTCGTCAAACAGGCCGACCAGAAGCCGTTCATGGCCGTCTGGGCCGAGAAGCCGCTCGGGGACCCGGCCTGGCTCCGGGAGGTCTGCATGTTCATTCGCCAGGAGCCAATCCCGGGCACGGGCCACTTCTTCCAGCTCGAACAGCCAGCGATCACGAACGCCCTCCTCCGGGCCTTTGTCGACGACGTCCAGCGCGATCCCCGGATCGCCGCCCTTCGCGGCTCCTGACCTTGCCCTTACCTCCGGTGCCGGGGAATGGGCCGGAACGGGCCCCACGGCTAAGCTGGTTCGAATGAGAGCCCGTCTCTGGCCGCTCCTCGCCCTCGGGCTTCTCGCCACGGCAGCACTCTCTTCCTGCGGGGGTGACGAGGCTTCCTCGGCCACCGTCGTCATCATCGAACCCTCGGCGACCAGCACGACCGCAGCCACCGCCGGCGGAGCCAGCCCTACCGCGAAGCCGAACGGGTCCACGGCCACTCCCCAACCCCAGCCGACCCAGTCGCCCAACGGCGAGGACACGTCCCCCCTCGTCCCCTGCGGCGACATCCTCGTCCCGCTCGACAAGCAGCACCGTCTGCCGGCCGACTGCGCGCCGGGGGACCTCCAGGCCATCCCCGCGCAGTACTCCGCCAACGGCCAGCAGCATCTCCGGGCCGCTGCCGCGAACGCCCTCATCGAGATGTTCCAGGCCGCCGCGAAGGAAGGGTACCAGCTCTACGCCAACAGCGGCTATCGCAGCTACGACACCCAGGTCGTGACCTTCAACAATGAAGTCGCCACGTATGGCCGTGAACAGGCCGAGCGCCAGAGCGCGCGTCCCGGCCACAGCGAACACCAGCTCGGCACCACGATGGACATCACCTCCCCGTCGGTCGGCAACTCACTCGATCAGGCCTTCGGCGATACCGCGGAGGGCAAGTGGCTCGCCGCCAACTCCTGGAAGTTCGGGTTCGTCATGAGCTACCCGCCGGGCAAGGAAGCCAACACCGGCTACACCTACGAGCCCTGGCACTTCCGCTACATCGGCAAGGACGCCGCCGCCAGCTTCACCACAAGCGGCAAAACCCTCCACGACTTCCTCCTCCGCTGACCGCCGGTTGCCGACCTCCCCGCGGGATGCCACACTCGCACGGCATCTCACAGCGAATTGGAGTCTCTCCTTGGCCGTCTCTCCTTCCAACACCGAAGAACTGCTTGTCGACCAGTCCGGCAACATCCTCACCATCACTCTCAACCGCCCCGACCGCCTGAACGCCATCAGCGGCCCCATGCTCGGCGCCCTCTCATCCACCCTCCAGGAGGCGAACACCGACCCGTCGGTCCGCGTCGTCATCCTCACGGGCGCCGGCCGCGGGTTCTGCGCCGGCCTCGACCTCAAGAACGAGTCCTCCGGCGACGGGCTCGGGGTCGCGCGGCCGGGCTACCGCCTCTTCGACCTTCACAACTCGCCGCCAATCGTCATCAACCGCATGGACAAGCCGATCATCTGCGCCCTCAACGGCGCCGCCGCCGGCTACGGCATGGACCTCGCCCTCGGCTGCGACATCCGCATCGCCAGCGAGCACGCCAAGATGGGCGCCGTCTTCGCCAAGCGTGGCGTCCTCCCCGAATCCGGTGGCTGCTGGTACCTCCCTCGCCTCCTCGGCTGGGCCCGCGCCGCCGAGGTCGCCTTCCTCGGCGACGTCCTCGACGCCCAGAAGTCGCTCGAAGTGGGCCTCGTGAACAAGGTGGTCCCCCACGACCAGCTGATGGCCGAAGCCACCGCCATGGCCACCAAGATCGCCAACAACGCGCCTCTCAGCGTCCAGTCCACGAAGCGGATGATGCGCCTCGGCCAGGACGAGACCTTCGAGGCCGCCGTCGACCACATCTACCTGCAGCTGCTGCCACTCTTCCAGAGCGACGACTTCAAGGAGGGCCTGAGCGCCTTCGCCGAGCGCCGCGAACCCCAGTTCAAGGGGCGGTAGCGAGCGGGTCCCACCCCAACCACACCGCGAAAAGCCCCGGCGTGCCACTCGATGGGCGCCGGGCTCACTCCCCCTCTCCTCACGAAGTGGGAGAGGGGGCCCGGGGGGTGAGGGGCCTCGCACCGATCGCACGGGGACCTTCGTCAACGGGTCCTACAACGCCCGCAGGTTCCCCGGCAGCTCCTCCGGCAGTTCGCTCACCGGCCGAGTCGCCTGCCCAATGCTGATGTCGAAGAGGTCGCCCCAGGCCGCCTCGTAGTAGTCGCCGGGGCCTTCATCCTCTGCCTCCCAGACCACCACCACCTGGGGCTGGTCGACCGGCGCGTTCACCCAGTACTCGCCGAGTACGGTCGCCTGCTTCGGGTGAGCGAACGTCTTTCGCCGTTCGAAGGCCTCAAGCCCCGTCAACAGGCTCGCGCCTTCCTTGAACCGGAAATAGGCCACATAGAGCGCCACGGCCCGATTATAGCCACGGTCGTGCCAACGGCCCCTTCGTCCCTCCTCTGGTACACTGGCCTCGCCATCCCCGCCCCCGGAATCGGGGAGACCGGCCACGAGGTCCGACCATGTACCGAAGGCTCCTGACCGGCATTATCGACCAGGGAAAGACCGCCGCCTTCCTCGCCGCCATGCGCGAGTCGAGCAGCTTCCAGGACGAACGCGGCATCCGTGCCCGCACCTCCGTCTGGGGCGCCATGACCGGCCAGACGAACTCCGTCCTCATAGCCAGCGACTTCAACACGCTGGACGACCTCGAAAAGTTCAGCGACCTCGTCACCGAGGACGCCCGCTTTGCTTCGATCCGCCGCGCCGTCCGCTCCCAGATGATCTATGCCGGCTCGGAAGTCGCGATCCACCGGCTCTCCTACCACTCCGAGGGCCTCATCTCCAGCGAAGAGGCCACCGAGCCGCGCCGCTACATGCGCACCCTTCGGGGCGAGGTCCAGGCCGGCCGCCACCGCGAATTCGTCATGTCCATCTCCCAGGCGCTCGACTTTCAGAAGCAGCGCGGGATCGAAGCCGTCACGAGCGTCTGGTCTGCTGTGACCGGCGGCACAAGCGAAGTTTCCATCGTCGCCGAGTTCGACAGTCTCACCGCGCTCGAGAAGTTCGACGAAATGGCCCAGAACGACGCCGAGTTCGCGAGCCTCCGCAAAGCCACCCGCGCGAGCATGGTCTTCCTCACCAGCCACGTCGACCTCATGCGCAACCTGCTTTAGTCTGTCTCGACGCTACGCGCCGGGCAACGAAAACGGGGTGGCCTGAACCACCCCGTTCGGGTTTCCCTTACCGGGACCGAGGGCTTAGCAGCAGGCGCGAGGCTGGCCGCCGCCATCGGCGGTCTGGAAGCTCGACCCACAGGCACAGCTCTTCACTGCGTTCGGGTTGAAGATGCTGAAGCCGCTCTTCATCACGTCCTCGACGTAGTCGATCTCCGCGCCGGACAGGTACTGCGCGCTCTCGGGGTCCACGAGGATGCGGACGCCAAGCTGTTCGAGCACGATGTCGTCTTCTTCGGCCGAGCGGGCGAGGGCCATGCCGTACTGGTAGCCCGAGCAGCCGCCGCCGGCGACGAAGACGCGGAGGGCGCCGTCCGGGAGTTCACGCGCCTGGAGCAGCGCAAGTGCCTTCGCGGCGGCCTTTTCGGAGATGTTCACGAGGACCTGGGTCACTTCGGTTTCAGCAGACATGTAGCGGGGCCTCCCTTACATTGGACGCGCGCTCGAGTCTCCCGGCCCGCGTCGATATGAAAAGCATAGCAGCGCTGCCAACGCCCCGTCCATGACGCAAGTCACCCCCGGCGGCGGTCGGCTTTCGGCCGTCGGCTCTCGGCTCTCGGCTGTCGGTGTGCGGCACCGGTACCCGGTACTCGGTACTCGGTACTCGGCTACGCTATACGGGTGAGCCGCATCTACCTCGACCATGCCGCCACTACTCCGCCGGACGCGCGCGTCCTTGAGGCGATGTGGCCCGCTTACACGCGGTACTGGGGCAACCCGTCGAGTATCTACCTCGAAGGCCAGGAAGCCCGGCGAGTCGTCGACGACGCCCGGAAGACGTGCGCCAATCTCCTCGGCGTCACCCCGAAGGAAATCGTCTTCACGAGCGGCGGCACCGAATCCGCCAATGCCGCCATTCGCGGCGCGGCCTTTGCCCAGCGCGATCGCGGGCACGGCGACCACATCGTCACGACGCAGGTCGAACACCACGCCGTCCTCCACACGGTCGAGCAGCTCGAACGCGAGGGCTTCCGCGCCACCTACCTGCCCGTCGACGCGGACGGCGTCGTCAGCCTCGCCGCCCTCGAAGCCGCTGTCGGGCCAGGGACGTCGGTGGTCAGCATCATGGCCGCGAACAACGAAGTCGGGACCATCCAGCCCATCGCCGAGGCCGTCCGCGTGGCGAAGGCCCGGAACCCACGCGTCGTCGTCCACAGCGACGCCGTCCAGGGCGCAGGGGCAATCGACATAACTCCGTCGAAGCTTGGCGTGGACCTCCTTGGAATCGCCGCCCACAAGCTCTACGGCCCCAAGGGCGCCGGCCTCCTCTACGTCCGCAACCGCACGCCCTGGTCGCCGATGATCCTCGGCGGAAGCCAGGAGAAGGAACGCCGTGCCGGCACCGAGAACGTCGCCGGGATCGCCGGCCTCGCTGCCGCCATGCGCCTCGGCTGGGAAGAGCGCGACGACCGCGTCCGCCACGCCAGCCAGCTCCGCGACCGCCTGCTCCACGGCCTCCCGGAACGCATCCCGGACACGGTCATCACCGGCCCGGCGGACCCGGCCGGCCGTTTGCCGAACAGCTTCAGCTGCTGCTTCCGGAACGTCGAGGGGGAAAGCGTCCTCCTCGCCCTCGACCTTGCCGACATCGCCGCCAGCTCCGGCAGCGCCTGCACCACCGGCGCCCTCGAACCCTCGCACGTCCTCACGGCCATGGGCATCGACCGCGACCTCGCCCACGCCTCCCTGCGCCTCACCGTCGGAAAAGACAACACGGACGCGGAAATCGACCGCGTCCTCGACGTCCTCCCCGGAATCGTCGCCCGCCTCCGCGCGCTGGCTGGCTAATCTGCCGGCGCCGCGAGGCGCACTCCCCCTCGCCCGCGAAGCGGGAGCAGGGGGCCGGGGGATGAGGGGTCAGGAAATCCCGTGCTCCGTCAGGAAGTCGAGGATGTCCTGGACCGTCTTGATGTTCTCCGCATCCTCATCCCGGATCTCGAAGTCCGCCTGGTCGGCGAAGGCTTCCTCAATCGCGATCGTCAGGTCCACCACGTCGAGCGAGTCGGCGCGGAGGTCGTCCACCAGGCTCGAACCCGGCTGCACTTCATCCGGGCTGACCTTCAGCTGTGCGACCACGACGTCGCGGACACGTTCGAAAAGCGATGCCATCTGGTTCTCCCCGGGCGGAATGCATGCGGCCCAGCCGCCTGCGGTACTGGCGAATGAACCCCGATGCTACGTCACCCGCCGTATTTGCGGAAGACGACGCAGCCATTCTGGCCCCCGAACCCGAACCCGTTGGCGACCGCTGCCCGGACCGCCATCTTTCGCGCCTTGAGTGGCGTGTAGTCCAGGTCGCAGGCCGGGTCCGGCGTTTCGAGGTTGATCGTCGGTGGGACCACGCTGTCGTGGATGGCCATCACCGCCGCCAGCGCGCCGGCCGCACCGGCCGCGCCAAGGAGGTGTCCCACCATCGACTTGGGCGAACTGATGGCCAGCTTCCTCGCGTGGCCGCCGAAGGCCAGCTTGATGGCGACCGTCTCGCTCGCGTCGTTCAGGGGTGTCCCCGTCCCGTGCGCTGCCACGTAGTCCACGTCCTCGGGATTCATCCCCGAAGCCTTGAGCGCTGCCGTCATCGCCTGCTCGGCGCCGGTGCCGTCTTCGCGCGGCGCCGTGATGTGGAAGGCGTCACAGCTGAGCCCGCCGCCCATCAGCTCGGCGTAGACGCGGGCGCCGCGCGCCTTCGCCCGGGCCTCCGACTCCACTACCATCACGATCGCGCCCTCGCCGAAGACGAACCCGTCGCGGTCGGCGTCGAAGGGACGGCTCGCGCGGGTTGGCTCGTCGTTCCGGCGGCTCAGCGCCTTCATGTTCGCCAGCGCCGCGATCGGCAGCCGGTGGAGGGCCGCTTCCGTCCCGCCCGCGAGGACAACGTCCGCCAGCCCGGCTTCAATCAGCGCCTTCGCTTCGATGTACGAGTAGAGGCCGCTCGCGCAGGCGGCGACGCTCGCCAGGGCCGGCCCCCGCAGGCCAAGGTGCATGCTCACCTGGCAGGCGCCCATGTTCGGCGCCATCGTCGGCACGTAGAACGGGCTCACCCGCGCCGGCCCCCGGGTCAGGAGGACCTCCAGTTCGTCCATCGTGTCGATCGCACCGCCGGCCCCCGTGGCGATGGCCGAAGCACACCGCGGCCGCTCCTCGTCGCTGATGACCAGGCCCGCGTCGTCGGCCGCAAGCTGGGCCGCCGCCACTGCGAATTGCGAGAAGCGCGACATCCGGCGGGCGCCCTTCGCGTCCATGTAGTTAGCGGGCTCGAAGTCGCGCACTTCCGCGGCGATCTTCACCGGCATGTCCGACGTGTCGAAGCGCGTGATCAGGCCCGCGCCCGATTCCCCCGCCACCAGGTTCTGCCAGAAGTCGTGGGCGGTCAGCCCGATGGGCGTGATTGCGCCCACCCCCGTTATCAGCGCTCGTGTCACAGCATGCTCCGTGGAGCGCGGTCGGACCGGCGCCTCCAGCCGTCCATTCTAAGCCAGCCGCCCATCCCGAACAGCCGGACCGCTGCCCAGGCGCTCTTCAACCTCGCGGTAGTGTTCCCAGTTGTGTTCGAGCAACCGCCGGAGCATGCGCCGGCATGTCCACGCTCCCGTCGATTTCTCGACCAGTCGCTCCCGTTCCTCGGCGGTCATCGCGTTCAGCCGCGCGAACGACACCCGCGTGGCTTCGCGGAGAATGTGGCGCGCATCGCCTTCGCCCCGGTCGGCAGCGGCATACAGCGCGTGGAGCCCGGGCACCTTCAATCCCCCGGCGGAGAGGTACGAATAGTCAGCGCCGAGGATGTGGGAGAGGATGCGATCGATGGGTCGCCCCTTTGTGGGTTTGAGGGTCAACTCTGGCGGCTCCAGGCCGTCAACCAGCGCGAACGTGTCGTCCCGGAGCCACTCCAGCCGCGCCACCAGTCGCTCGCAAGCTGCCGCGGAGAGCGGCTCCAGGTCCGTTTCGAGCCCTCCGCTCCCGGGGAACTTCCCGCTGGTGTCGTGCTCGGCGACCGAGATCTGAACGGCCCCGCCGGGCTCTCCGTCGCCCCCGTGCCGGGCAAGAAAGCGGAGGAACGAACGGATTTCGTCCGGCGCTGCCGTGATCGCTGCTTCCGTCGTCGCACGCTGGAAGGCGCAGCCAAGCAGCCCCGGGACGTGTGCGAACGTTGTCTTTTTCTGCGGCCCGGATGAGAGATAGAGGGCGTACTCCGTGCTAGTCCACCTGCCGGAAGATGACGGCCGAGTTGTGCCCGCCGAGCCCCACCGACGTTGTCATCGCCACCTTCACCGGGCGCTTCCGGGCCACGTTCGGGACGTAGTCGAGGTCGCACTCCGGGTCCGGGGTCGTGTAGTTGATCGTCGGCGGCACCTCCTGGTCTCGGATCGCAAGCACGCAGGCGAGCGCCTCGACCGAACCCGAGGCGCCCATGCAGTGCCCCGTGATCGGCTTCACGGAGCTGATTGCGGCGTTGTAGGCGGCCTTGCCCATCACTTCCTTGAACACCATGGTCTCGACACGGTCGTTGAGCGGGGTGCCGCTCCCGTGCGGGTTGATGTAGTCGATAGTCGCGGGGTCGATGCCTGCCTTGCGGACCGCCGCGTTCACCGCCCGCTTCAGCCCCCGGCCGGTCTCGTGGAGCGCGATCATGTCGTAGGCGTCGTTGGAGCTCCCGTAGCCGATGATCTCGCAGTAGATCCTTGCGCCCCGGGCCTTCGCCTGGTCCAGGTCCTCCAGGATTATGGCCGCCCCGCCTTCGCCCGCGATGAACCCGTCGCGGTTCAGGTCGAACGGCTTCAGCGCCTTCTCCGGGTGCTCGTTGTCCCCTGCCAGCGCCCGCATCGAACACCAGGTCGCGTGGTAGATCGGCAGCAGAACCGCTTCCGAGCTCCCGGCGATCACCATGTCGGCGTCGCCCCGCCGCAGGGTTTCGAAGGCTTCGCCGATCGTCCCGCCGCCGGTCGCGCAGGCGCTGACGATGGCCATATTCGGCCCGCGCGCCCCCGTCGCGATGGCGATGTGGCCGCTGGCCGCGTCGGGGATGAAGTTTGCGACGAGGAACGGTGTCACCCGCCGCGGCCCTTTCTCTTCGAGCACGTGCTGGTATTCGATGACCAGGTCCGTGCCGCCGCCCCCGGCGCTGAACATCACGCCGACCATTTCGGCGTTGTCGTCCGTGATCTGGTAGCCGCTGTCGGCCAGGGCTTCCAGCGCCGCCGACATGCCGAAGGTGACGCCCCGGTTCATGTAGCGCTGCTGCTTCGCGTCGGCGCGGTCGCCGAGGCTGAATCCCTTCACCTCCGCCTGGATCCGGACGGGGTAGGGCTCAGGGTCGAAGAGCGTGATCGGCCCGATCCCGCTGCGCCCGGCCAACATCGCCTGCCACGTCTCCTCCGCCGTGTGCCCGACAGCCGTGACCGCGCCGACGCCGGTGACCGCCACTCGCCGGGTCATATCGCCGCCGCCTCGACGGTCGCGAAGTTCTCGCTCAGGAGGCCCTCGTAGTCGTCGCTGACGCTCAGGCTGTTCAGGCTGTAGTCGATCCGGCGGACCAGCCGCGTGAGCACGTTGCCCGGGCCGACCTCCATGAACATGTCGACGCCGGCGTCCCGCATCTTCTCGACCGACTTCTGCCACTTCACGCCGCTCAGGAGCTGGTCGCGAAGCTCCGTGTAGACCTGTTCCTGCGTCGCCAGGAGGTCGGCGTTGACGTTCCCAACCAGTGGGTTGCGCGGGTCCTTCATCGGCAGCTTCTGGAGGAGCCGGTTCATCCCTTCGCTCGCCTTCGCCATCAACGGCGAATGCGAACCGATCGTGATCGGGAGCTTGACCACCCGGCGGGCGCCAGCCTTTTCCGCCAGCTCCATCGCTCGCTTCAGCGGCTTCAGCGCGCCCGAGATGACGTTCTGGCCCTCACAGTTCGCCGTCGCCATCCCGACGTACTCGCCCTGGGCGGCTTCTTCGCAGATCTGCGCGACCTGCTCCTCCGAAAGCCCCAGGATCGAGGCCATCCCACCGGGGAACTCCCGCCCGGCTTCCTCCATCAGGATCCCGCGCTCCTTCACCAGCAGCAGGCCTTCTTCGAAGGTCAGCGAATCTGCGGCGACGGCGGCCGTGAACTCGCCCAGCGAATGCCCGGCGAACATGCCCGGTTCGATCGCCCGGCCCGCGGCGGTCCAGCGTTCCCGCATCGCCTCCAGCCAGGCAATGGAAGTGACGAACGTCGCCGGCTGCTGGTTGATAGTCTGTTCGAGCTCCTCGGCCGGGCCTTCGAAACACAGCTTCGACAGCTGCGTGTCCAGCACTTCGTCCGCGCGCTTGAAGAGGTCGTGGGCTGCCCGTGAAACCTGAGAGAGCCGCTGGCCCATGCCCACGTGTTGGGACCCCTGCCCGGGGAAGATGAGCGCCAGTTTGCGCCAGGGCTTGACCACCTGGTCCATGCGTTCCGGAGCCTCCCTGTGCGCCCATTGCTGGCGCGACAGCCAGCCGGAAGGATACCAGAGGGGGTCAAACGGAAACAGGGAATCGCTTACAAGAGGCTCGCCGGGTCCACGTCCACCGCCCAGCCCTGCCCCAGCCGGACCGTCGCCACAAGCGATCCCGGGTGCCGCCCGCGGAGGAGGATCTGCCAGCGGTGCTGGCCCCGGATGCGTGGGATGAAGGCCTGGGTCGGCCCGAGCACGTCCGGTTCGGCCCGACCCGCCGTGTCCCGCCGAAGCCTCAACTCGGAGGCCACACGCGAGGCTTCGGCCAGCCCGTGTTCCCGGTTCGAATGGTGGTACAGGAGGCGCACCAGCCGCGAGAAGGGCGGATACCCCGCCCTCCGCCGGTGCGCGATTTCGTGCTCGTAGAAGCCGCGGTAGTCGTGGTTCGCCGCGCACTGGATCGGCGGCGCCTCCGGGTCATAGGTCTGGATGAACACCTGCCCCTCGCGGTCCCGCCGCCCCGCCCTTCCCGCCACCTGGGAGAGCAGCTGGAAGGCCCGCTCGTGCGCGTGGTAGTCCGGCAGGCTCAGCCCCACGTCGGCGTCGACCACTCCCACGACCGTCAGTTCCGGCAGGTCCAGGCCCTTCGCCAGCATCTGGGTGCCCACGAGGATGTCGATCTCGCGGTCCTCCAGGGCGCGGACAATGCGTTCGTGGCTGCCCTTGCGCGTCGCGACGTCGCTGTCCCAGCGGGCGACCCGCGCCCCCGGGAAGGCGAGCTTCGCCTCCACCTCGATCCGCTGGGTGCCGACCCCGAAGGGCCGGTACCTGGCGCTGTCGCACCGCGGGCAACGCTCCTCCAGCCGGTGTCCGCGGCCGCAGCTGTGACAGGTCACCTTCGGGTGGTTCGGGTCGCTCATGTCCAGGCTCATCGCCAGCTCGCAGGCGGGGCAGATCGGGAGATGGCCGCAGTCGCGGCAGAGCATGAACCGCGCCGACCCCCGCCGGTTCACGAACAGGATCGACTGTTCCCCGGCCCGCAGCGCGCTTGCCAGCGCCCGCCGCAGGGGACGGCTGAAGATCCCCCGGTTCCCGTCCTTCAGCTCTTCCCGCATGTCCACGACGCTGATATCCGGGAGCACCCCCGGCCGCGTCGTCCCGTCGTCCCCGGGGACCACCCGCTCCAGCAGTTCCACGCGCGAGATCCGGCCCGTCTCCGACCTGTGGTAGGTCACGATGTCCGGCGTCGCGCTCCCGAGCACCAGGGTGGCGCCGGTGAGGCGGCAAAGCTCTTCGGCCGTCTCCCGGGCGTGGTAGCGGGGTACGGGGTCGGCCTGCTTGTAGCTCCACTCGTGCTCCTCATCCAGCACCACCAGCCCGAGATCCCGCACCGGCGCAAACACGGCGCTCCGCGAACCCAACACCAGCCGCGACTCCCCGCGCTGGACCCGGTGCCACTGGTCGTACAGCTCTCCCGCCCCGAGGGCTGAGTGGAACACGGCCAGCGTCTCGCCGAAGCGTTCCCCGTACCGCCGGATAGCCTGGGGCGTCAGGCCGATCTCGGGCACGAGGACTATCGCGCTCTTCCCGGCCTCCAGCGTCCTACGCACGAGGTCGAGGTAGACCTCGGTCTTCCCGGCGCCGGTAATCCCGTGGAGCAGGAACGTCCCTCCGGCGGCGGAGATCGTCGCCGCGACTGCCGCCTGCGCCTCTGTCAGGACCAGCGGGTGGCGCTCTGTAAACCGGTAGTCGAGTAGCGGGTCGCGCAGCACCTGCCGTTCGAACGCGTGCAACCAGCCCTCGCTCTCCAGCCGCTTCAGGTGGCCCGGCTGGGCGCCGGCTTCGCGCGCGATCGCCAGGGAAACGTCGCCCTCGGCCGCCAGCAGCCGCAGCAGCCGGGCATCGACCGACCGCGGGGCCTTCGCCGCGATCTCGGCGGCCCGCGCCTCGGCCTCGGCGGCGGTCCGCGTCAGCGCCACCCGCCGTTCGAACTTCGGCTGCACGGTGGGCCGGGCAAGCCCCTGCGCGACCGTCAGGTAGCCCTCCCGCTGGAGCCGCTGGAGGCGCGGCAGGGTCACCCCGCCCGCGCTCTCCCGCAGCGCGTCGAGCGTCACCCGCCCGTGTTCAGCCAGGAAGCGGAGGATCTTCTGGTCTTTCGGGTAGATCGGCAGCAGCGGCGGCAGGTCGACGGGCGAGACCATCGTTACCGGCTTCTGCCCGTACCCCGGCGGCAGGCAGGTCGAGACACAATCCCAGAGTGGCGCCAGGTACGTCTCCGCCAGCCATCGCAGCAGGGCGATGTGGACGCTGTCGAGCACCGGCTCCGGGTCGGCGACGGCGTCGACCGGCCGCACGGCGTCGAGGTCCGTGGACTCGCGGAACCCCATGGTGATGCCCTGGAGGATGCGGGGCCCGAATGGGACGAAGACGGCCTGCCCCACCTCCAGCGCCATCCCCGGCGGCACTTCGTAGGTGAACGGGTCGCGCGAAGGCTGGCCGGTATTCACCGCCACGTCCACGTACCGGGCCGTCCCGCTTGCCGTCGTTTCGCTGCTCACGCGCCTATGCTACCGGAGCCGCGCCAGCCTCAACTCCCGCCCGCCGCCGACGGCGCGGCATCGAGTCCTGCTACCGTCTCTTTCGTCGCGAGGCCGCGCGTCAGCCAGAGGAAGAAGGGCACCCCGGCCGCCATGACCAGCCCGCCGAAGAGGAACGCCGCCGGGATCCCCGAGAGGTCGACGAGCAGGCCCCCGACGACCGACCCGAGGACGATGCCGATGCCGTTGCCGGCCGACCCCAGCCCGAGCACGGTCCCCATCCCCGCGCGCCGGCCGGCGACGACCTGGATCGCGCTCGCGGCGACGTTCGAAAGCGCCCCGGCGCCGCCCATCCCCAGCAGCATCAGCACCGCCAGCGTGTAGGTTGGCACGAACCCCAGCGCCACGAGCAGGGCCGCGTTCAGGATCAGCCCCACGGCCACGAGCGGGCGGCGGTCGTAGCGGTCGGCGATTCGCCCCCAGAACGGCTGGGCGACTCCGCCCGTGAGGTCCTGGGTCGCGAAGGCCAGGCCGATCATGATCGGGGCTGCGTGGAGCCCGTCTTCCAGGCGCAGGGCGAGGAAGCTGAACGAAGCCCCGCTCGCCAGGGCCAGGAGGCCGAAGTGGACCGTGAGCGCCAGCACGAGCGGGTCGCGGAGCGCGTCGGCGAAGCTCATCTGGACCCGCGGTTCTTGCCGCGCCGGCCCGGCCCTGCCGTGGCGTGGGATCTGCCGCGGCAGCCACATCGCGATTATCAGGGCCGAGAAGGCGAGCAGGAGCGCCATCGCCACGAACACCGAACGGAACCCGACTTCCTGCCGGAGGATGCCGGCGATGAGCGGGCCCGTCCCGAACCCGATGATGTCCGCCGTCGCGAAGGCGCCGAGCCAGCGTCCCTCTTGCCCGGGCGGGGTCATGTCGCCGACGTAGGCCCGGGCCACCGAGAAGACGAAGCTCGTCCCCAGGCCGCTGAAGGCGCGAAAGGCGATGACCTGGGCGAAGCTCTGCGCCGTCAGGTATCCCACCGCCGCGACCATGTAAATCAGGAGGCCGGCGACGATGAACGGCTTCCGCCCGTAGCGGTCCGAGAGCCGCCCGGCGAACGGCCCGACGATCGCTTGGACGACCGCGAAAATGGAGAACGTCAGCCCCAGCCAGACGCCGCTGGCGCCCAGCTCTTTCGCGTAGACCGGCAGCAAGGGGCTGACCATCGAGATGCCCATCGTGGCCACGAAAACCGCGACATATAGCGAGATGAAGGGCCGGGAGAGCACGCCTCCGAGCCTACACTCGGGACCCGGTACTCGGTACTCGGTACTCTCTCGTGCTACACTCCGGGTCACCCACACCCACCGTCCCGGCCGAGGTTCCATGAAGATCTTCGACGTCCACGTCCACTTCCCACGCAACTGGGAACAGCCCGACGCTGACCCCGCGCCCATGCTTGATCGCCTCTACGAAGTCGCCTCGGCGGCGGGCGTGACCAAGGCTTGCCTCCTCACCGGCGGCCGCTTCGGCCCAACCTACGAACGCGGCATGGAACTCGCCAGCAAGTACCTCGACCTCTTCATCCCCGTCGCCGTCATCGACCCCGAAGAGATCGACGGCGACGGCGTCCAGCGGCTGTACGACATGGGTTTCCGCGGTCTCAAGCTCATTGGCGTCGCCCGTAACTACGACGACCCGGACTACATGCCCGCCTATTCGAAGGCGCAGGACCTCGACATGCCGGTGCTCTTCCACATGGGCGTCATCGGCGGTGGGCTCGACTACTCCATCACCCACCCCCGGCGGGACGCCGCCGCAGCCCAGGCCTACCAGCGCATGCAGGCGATGATGAACCGCATGCCCCCCCGCAATGTCTCCGCCGCCCGGATGAGTCCCCTCCACCTCGACACCATCGCCAACCGCTTCCCGAAGCTGAAAGTCATCGGCGCCCACCTTGGCAACCAGGGCAACTACGAATTCGCCGCCTCGGTCGCCCGCTGGCGTCATAACGTTTGGTTCGACATGAGCGGCGGCGAAACGATCGAACGCCACGCCGTCGAACGGAAGCTCATCGGTGGCGAATTCGGCATCGAAAAGCTCGTCTTTGGCAGCGATTGCGGCATGGACGACATCCGAACCCACATCGACCGATTCGAGATGATCTACGACCTCCTCGAACTCAGCGACGACGAGCGCGAGCGCCTCTGGTGGCGTAACGGCGCCGAAATCTACGGGCTCGAACAGCCCGTCTTCGCGGGAGAATGACCCTGGTCCGTCAGGCATCCGCACCGGGACCCGCCACCGCCGGCGTAGCCGCCCGCTTTGTCCTCCTGACCCTTGTTGCCGGCGGCGGCCTCTTCGCCTTCGTCACCATCCGTCCTCACCAGCCGTGGATCCTCTGGCTCACGGCCGCCCTCATCGCCCTTGCCGTGGATGGCATGGTCCAGGCGAATCCACGCTGGCACGGCCAGTGGCTCTCCTCCGTCGTCTACCTCTTCCTCCCGGTGGTCGTCCTCCTTGCCAGCGGCTACTTCATCGACCACGCCCTTCATGGCTACGCGCGCCCGGCCGCCGCTATCCCCGCCGCTATCGCCGTGGGCGCCGTTGCGTTCGGCGAATACCACACTGTCGACTTCGGCTCGGCGCTTTACGGGCCCATGCGCCTCCTCCTCGCCATCGCCACCTATCTCGCCGCGTTCGCGCTTTACACCGTCGTCTACAGCGAAGGGCCGGGCGTTGCCACCTCGGCCGTGATCGTGGGCGTTGCCAGCCTCGCGCTCGCCATGGAGCTCCTTCGCGAAAGCCGCATGATGGGCCCGAGCTCGCTTCTTGCCGGGCTCGCCATCGGCCTCTCCATCGGCGAACTCCGGCTCGCGTTCTACTTCTTCCCCCTCGACGGCATCCTCGCCGGGGCGCTCCTGATCATTGGCTTCTACCTCGCCACCGGTGTCGTCCACCACCTCCTCGACCACGACCTCGAACTCGCGACCATGGCCGAGTACCTCATCGTCGCCGGGGTTGGCGCGACGGCCGTCATCTTCACCCGCGCCTTCGTCTGAGGCCTCATGCCCGAGCTCACGATCTCCTCCTGGAACATCAACGGGATCCGGGCCGCCATCAAGACCGGCGACTTCCAGGGCTGGCTCGCCTCCAGCCGGCCCGACATCGCCGGCTTCCAGGAGGTGAAGGCCACCCCCGGCCAGGTAGATCCCGCCCACTGGGAGGCCCTCGGCTACAGCGCCTGGTGGCACACCGCGGAACGTCCCGGATACAGCGGCGCGCTGCTCCTCAGCCGGATCCCGCCGCGGAGTGTCACGCTGGGCATCGGCAACCCTGACTACGACCGCGAGGGTCGCGTCATCCAGGCCGACTTCGGTGACTTCGTCGTCATCACGTCGTACTTCCCGAACGGCGGCAAGGGCCCGGGCGAGCGTCTCGACTTCAAGCTCGCCTTCTTCGGCCACTTCCTCGACCACGTCGACGCCCTTCGCGCGGCTGGCCGCGAGGTCGTCTTCATGGGCGACCTCAATGTCGCCCACCGCGAGGTCGACCTCGCCCGCCCCGAGGAAGGCGCCAAGGGCACCGGCTTCCTCCCCGTCGAACGCGCCCGGCTGGATGAGTTCGTTGCCCACGGCTACATCGACACTTACCGTGCCCTCCATCCCGACGCCCGCGACGTCTACACCTACTGGGACGCCTGGCGCGAACGCCGGGCCCGCAACATCGGCTGGCGCATCGACTACGTCTTCGTCAGCCAGGGCCTCGTCCCCGCCCTGACCGGGGCTTTCGTCGAATCGTCCATCATGGGTTCCGATCACTGCCCCGTTGGGATCACGCTCTCGCTGCCCTCTTCCTCATGAGGCGTGGGCTGACGCTGATCGGCGGTGGCCGGCGATGCGGCCACGAGGGGCCGCGGCTACCGCAGACGGTGTGAGCGCCGGTTTTTCGTTCGCCCACTCACCGGCGGCGTATCATGGAGGGAGGCACACAGAACCGAACTCGTGATCGACTTCGAACACTTCCGCGAGATCCTCCGCCAATTCGGGCCGTCAAGCGCCGTCGATGTCCTCATCATCGCCGCGCTGATTTTCGCCGTCCTTCGGCTGGTCTCACGGACCAGGGCGATGACCCAGCTTCGCGGCCTCATCGCCCTGGTCCTGGCCGCCGTGCTCCTCGGCCGGATGTTCGAACTCACGGTCGTCAACTTCATCGTCCGGAACTCCGTCACAGCGGTCCTGGTCGGCATCCTCATCATCTTCCAGCCGGAGATCCGACGCGGCCTTGATCGTGTCGGGCGCACGGGTCTTCAGGGCATCTTCGGCCACCAGAAGTACGACGAAGTGATCGAATCCGTCGTCCGGGCCGCCGCCCGCATGTCCGAAGAGCGCCACGGCGGCCTCATCGTCGTCGAACGCGAAACCGGCCTCCAGGACGTCATCGAGACGGGGGTCTCCGTCGACGCCCGCATTTCCCCCGAACTCCTCGAAGGGATCTTCTATCCCAACTCGCCGCTCCACGACATGGCCGTCGTCCTCCGGGAAGATCGCGTCGTCGCCGCCGGCTGCGTCCTGCCCCTCGCCAGCGACCTCTCGGCCGGCGACCGCTCCCTCGGCACACGCCATCGGGCCGCCATCGGCATCACCGAACACACCGACGCCCTCTCCGTCGTCGTCTCCGAAGAAACCGGGGGCATCAGCATCGCCCTTGGCGGGCGCCTCACCCAGGTTGCCGACGAACGCCGCCTCCGCGCCGTCCTGGAATGGGTCCTGGAACCCTCCGCGGCGAAGATGCCGTCGGGGTCCGGGGGTGTGCCGGTATGAGGCGCCGCTGGTTCGCCCGCCGCGCCCCTGCCCAGGCCGGCCGCGCGCTCGCCGGCGGGGCACTCCACGGCGTCACCGGCCACTGGGCACTCGGGCTCTTCAGCCTGCTCGCCGCCTTCGCGATCTGGGTTGTCGTAGAAGACGTCGAAAACCCGCGCGCCGAAGGGCTCGTGCCTTCGCAGCCCGGCCAGGCTGTCTCCGTCGAACCCCGCAACGTCCCGGATGGCTTCATCGTCGCCGACATCCAGCAGATCCAGGTCAATGTCGAAGCCCGTCGTGACGACCTCCCGGAACTCCGCGCCGGCGACTTCCGCGCCACCGTCGACCTCGCCGACGTCTCCGAGGAAGGCACCTTCCGCCTCGGGGTGAAGGTGGAAGCCCGCCGCAGCGGCGTCCGCGTCCTCAACGTCGTCCCGTCGACGGTCGAAGTCCGCGTCGAACGTGGCGCCTCCCGCGAAGTCGCCATCGTCGTCAATCGTCTCGGGCAGCTTCCGGAGGGCTACCGCGAGTCGTCCGACCCGGTCGTCGACCCCGCCTTCGCCACCATCTACGGCCGCCAGGACCTCATCGCTTCCGTCGAGAAGCTCCAGGTCGACGTCAACCTCAGCGGGGTTCGCGACGAGCACTACTCCATCGACGGCGAAATAGCCGCCCGCACCGCCGCCGGCAACACCGTGAACGTCACGATTACCCCGGCGCGCGCCCGGGTGGCCTTCGCAATCGAGCAAACCTTCTCGCAGCGCACGCTCGCCCTCGTCCCGACCATCGTCGGCAACCCGGCCCCCGGGTACATCATCACGAACATCGTGGTGGAACCCGCGACTGTTGTCGTTAGTGGCCCCAAACTGATCGTAGACCGGCTCTCGCCCCTGACGGTGGAGAAGCTCGACATCACCGGTGCGAAGGGGCCGCTAACCAGGAGCCAACAGATCGAACGCCCCGCGAACGTCTCCATCGAACGGCAGACGGTGACGGTCCGGGTCGAAATCAAAGCCATCGAATGCAGCGCCCAGGCAACGGCCCCGTGTGGCACCGCGGTCCTCTATGTGGGCGTCGAACCCCTTGGTGTTCCCCCGGGCCTCGCGGTCGAACCCGGCGTCTACACCACCGAAGTCCGCCTCTCAGGCCCGCTCGACCAGCTGGCGCTCATCAAGCCAACCTCTCTCCGCGCCGTCGCCTCACTGAGCGGCGCCACCGCGGGCACCGCCCTCTATACCGTCAACGTCTCACTCCTGGCCGCCAGCCAGGTCAAGATAGAAAGCGTCGCTCTCATTACCATTCGTCTCATCCCGGTCACAACTCCATGACAGCGGCGACCGCGACTCTCCCCCGCGTCGTGATCGTTGGCCGCCCCAACGTCGGCAAGTCGTCGCTCTTCAACCGCGTCCTCGGCGAACGCCGCGCCATTGTCGAGGACGAACCCGGCACCACCCGTGACCGCGTCGAAGCCGACGTCGAGTGGCTCGATCGCCGCTTCCGCCTGATCGACACGGGCGGCTACGAAACCAGCGACGAGAACGTCTACGGCCCCCTCATCGTCGAGCAGGTTCGGCGTGCCATGGAATCCGCGGCCGTCGTCCTCTTCTGCGTCGACGCCCGCGACGGCCTCACCGCCAGCGACTTCGACATGGCCGACGTCGTCCGCCGCGCCGCCCGGCCTACGATCATCGTCGCCACCAAGGCCGACAACGACCGCCGCGAGACCGAAGGCATTGCCGAAGCCTCCACCCTCGGATTCGGCGAAGCCCTCCCCGTCAGCGCCCTCCACGACATCAACGTCGGCCTCATGCTCGACGAGGTGGTCGCGCTCCTCCCCGAAGCGCCGCCGCTGGTCGAATCGGACCGCGTCCGGATCGCCATCATCGGCCGCCCCAACGTGGGCAAGTCCATGCTCGTCAACGCCATCCTCGGCGAACCCCGTGTCATCGTCAGCGAAGTCGCCGGCACCACCCGCGACGCGGTCGACAGCGAGGTCGACACCCCGGAAGGCAAGTTCACCCTCATCGACACCGCCGGGATTCGCCGCCCGGGCCGCCTCGGCATCGGCGTCGAACGCCACTCGGTGATGCGCGCGACCCAGGCCGTCGAGCGCTGCGACGTCGCCGTCATCGTCGTCGACGGCACCGAGGGCGTAACCGCCCAGGACACGCACATCGCCGGCCTCGCCATGGAGATGCACAAGGGCCTGATCATCGCGGTCAACAAGACCGACCTCTGGGACGACCCGGAAGGCCGCAAGGACTGGGCCGAGCGCCAGATGAAGAGCCGGATGCAGTTCGTCCCCTGGGCGCTCGTCACGTTCATCTCGGCCCTCGAACGCAAGGGCCTCTCCCGCGTGCTCGAACTCGCCGTCACCGTCCGCGACGCCCGCCGCCGGCGCGTGCCCACGCCCGAACTCAACTCGCTCCTCAAGAAGGCCGTCCAGAAGCACATTCCGCCCCTCGTCAAGAACAAGCGCTTCAAGCTCTACTACGCTACCCAGCCGACGGTGGAGCCGCCGACCTTCATCCTCTTCGTCAACGACCCGGCCATCGTCCACTTCAGCTACAAGCGCTACCTCGAACGCACCATCCGCGAGGCCTACGACTTCGACGGGACGGCCATCAGGCTGGTGTTCAGGGCCCGCACCGAGGATGATGCCCGCAACTGATGGATTACGCCCTTAACGCCCTTCTCGGCTACCTCCTCGGCTCCGTCCCCTTCGGGCTCGTCGTTGGCTTCATCTGGCTTCGGCGCGACATCCGGGATTCGGGCAGCGGCAAGACCGGCACCACCAACGTCCTCCGCACCGCCGGCAAGACAGCCGCGGCCCTCGTCCTCCTCTGCGACGTCGCGAAGGGTGTTGCCCCCGCCCTCGTCGGCCGGTTCGTCTTCGACGACGACAACGTCGCCGCCACCGGGGCCGCGATGGCGATCGTCGGCCACGTTTTTCCCGTCTTCGCTGGCTTCCGCGGCGGGCGGGGCGTGGCGACCGCGTTCGGCGGGATCCTCGGCCTCACTCCGCTGCTCGCGCTCGCGTTCCCCGTTGTCGGGTTCGCCCTGATCGTCCCAACCCGCATCGTCTCGGTCATGTCCGTGGTCGGCACCCCGATCGCCGTTGCGATCCTCGTCGCGGCCGCGGCCATGGGCGAATCCCCCTGGGCATTCGCCTTCTATGGCCTCGCCGCCCTCGCCGTCATCGAATACATGCACATCCCCAACATCCGCCGCCTGCTCGCCGGCACCGAACCGCGCCTCGGCAAGGGCGGCGACCGGCCCGCGACCGGCTAGGCCTGCGATGGGCGCCTACGCCGTCCTCGGCGCCACCTCCTGGGGCCTCACCCTTGCCCGGCTCCTCGTCGCCAACGGCCACGCCGTCACGGTCCTCGTGCGCAACGAAGCCGAGCAGGCCGACGTCGCTGCCCGTCGGGGGATCGCCCGCCTCCCCGAGGTCGTCCTTCCCCCGTCCGTGACGATCTCGGTGGCGGTAACGGCCTCGGCCGCGTTCGATGGCCTCGTGGTGGCCGTCCCGGCGCAGTCAGTGCGGGCAAACGCTGCCGCGGTCGCGGCCTTGCGCACCGTCCCCGTGCTCTCGGCGGCAAAGGGCATCGAGCGTGCCACCGGCGCCCTGATGAGCGACGTGTTCATCGACGCCGGCTGGGACCCGGCCCTGGTCTCGGTCATCTCCGGGCCTAACCTTGCCCACGAAGTGGCGCGGGGACTGCCCGCGGCGGCCGTGGTCGCCTGCTCGGATGAAGCTCGCGCCACCGCCTGGCAGACCGCCCTCTCCGGCGGCGCCTTCCGCGTCTACCGTTCCGACGACGTCGCTGGCGTCGAAGTCGGCGGCGCCTTGAAGAACATCATCGCCATCGCCGCCGGGGCCGCGGTGGGAATGAACTTCGGCTCCAACGCGGTCGCCACGATCATGACCCGCGGCCTGGCCGAGATCACGCGCCTTGGGGTCGCACTGGGCGCCGAGCCGCTCACCTTTCAGGGACTGGCAGGCGTGGGGGACCTCGCGGCCACCTGCTTCTCCCCGCTCAGCCGGAACCGCCGCTACGGCGAACTCCTTGCCGCTGGTCGCACGGCCGCCCAGGCGGCGACCGAGATCGGCGAGGCCGTCGAAGGCGCATTCACCGCCCCCGTCGCGCTCGCCCTCGGCGTCCAGCACGGGGTTGAGCTCCCAATCTCCGAACAGGTCGTCGCCGTCGTCGACGGCCGCGCGACCGTCCCCGAAGCGATGGCCCACCTGCTCAGCCGCGCCCTTCGCCCGGAGGCCAGCTCCGGGGAATA
Organism: Chloroflexota bacterium; assembly: GCA_016234445.1. GTDB lineage: Bacteria > Chloroflexota > Dehalococcoidia > Tepidiformales > Tepidiformaceae. Next base: position 105,703 of record JACRBT010000007.1, read on the forward strand.
GGGTGCTAGACTGGGTTTGTGCCCGAATCCGCCATCCTGGCCCCCGTTCTCGATAGCCTCCGTGCCGGCGATCAGCTGCCCCCTGGCCGCCTCGGCGCTCTCTCTTCCCTCACGCGCTCCGAAGCCGACGCCGTCCGCGCCGCCTGGCCTGCCATCCCGGTCGCTTCTCGCGAAGCTCTCCTCGTCGCCGCAGCCGGCCTCAGCCACGAGCAGGTGGACCTCGACTTCACCGAGCTCGCGTCGGTCGCCCTCGATGACCCCGTGCCCTCGGTCCGTCTCCTCGGGATCGACGCACTCTGGGAAGCCACCGACCGCCGCACCGCTACGAAGCTCACCGCCCTCGTCCTGCGCGACCGCGAGGACGACGTGCGCGCCGCGGCCGCCGCGGCCCTCGGCCAGTTTGTCCTCCTCCGTGAATACGAAGAGTTCAACGCCGCCCAGGGAGATGAGATCGTCGATGCCCTTCGTGCCGTGGCAGAGGACGCCACTGCGCCTGCTGAACTCCGTGCCCGCGCCGTCGAGTCCCTGGGCGCGCGCTCGCTGCCCTGGGTCGAGGAACTGATCTCAGACGCCTATTACGACGACAACCGGGCGCTCCGCCTGGCTGCCGTCGTCGCCATGGGCGCCACCGCGAGCGAAAACTGGCTCGAGTTCCTCTACGACCAGCTCCAGTCCGAGGACCCGGCCTTCCGCTGCGAAGCCGCCCTCGCCTGCGGCACTATCGCCTCCGAAGACGCGACCGAGTATCTCGTCCCCCTGCTCGACGACGACGACCCGGATGTGGTCGTCGCCACGATCATGGCCCTCGGCGAGGTCTCCGGCCCCGATGCCCTCCGCGCGCTCCGCGAGTTCGCGATCCGCGCCGCGCCCGAGTTCGAAGACGACGTCGCCACCGCCATAGAAGAGGCCACGTTCGCGATGGAGGGCCGCCGAAGCGACGACGACGACGCCTGGGACGACGAGGACGAGTGATGAGCGCCGCCATGCCGGTCAAGGACGCGGTTTCGGCCGGGGGCGTGGTCTGGCGCCGGGACCCCCGGGGAGACGTCGAAGTCGTCCTCTGTGGCCGGACGGCCGCCAAACTCTGGGGATTGCCCAAGGGCACCCCGGACACCGGAGAAACCCTCGAAGCAACCGCCCTCCGTGAAGTCCAGGAAGAGACCGGGCTCCTCGTCGAATTGGGGCCCCCGCTCGGCACGATTGACTACTGGTTTGTCGCCGCCGGGGCGCGCTACCACAAGGTCGTGCACCACTGGCTGATGTCGCCCACCGGCGGCGACGTTGCTCTCCACGACCACGAGTTCGACGACGTCCGCTGGTTCCCCATCCGCGACGCCCGCCGCGCCCTCACCTACGACAACGAACGCGACATCCTCGCGCGCGCCGAACCGATCCTCCGGGCCGCCCCATGACCGCGCCTTCTTCACTCCGCCACCTTGCCGTCGCAACCGGGCGGAGCGTCGTCATCCGCCGCAAACACCCCTCCGACGCGCTCGACGACTACCAGTGGCGCCGCGACCCGGAACTCGCCCGCTTCGACAGCCGCGAGCCGCTCACCCTCTCCTTCTCCGACTTTTACGAACGCTTCGAACGGGACCGCCTCTACGAAGACCCCGCCCGCGGGTCCTTCTCCATCGACTCCCCCGAAGGCGAACACATCGGCAACGTCATGTACTACAACGCCGACGAGGCTCGTGAGACAGCCGAGTTCGGGATCTCCCTCGGCCGGGAAGCGCTCCGCGGCGCGGGACTCGGCACGGATGCCACCGTCGCCTTCCTCCGCTACCTCTGGCAGAACCTCCCATTCCGGCGCATCTACCTGCACACCCTCGACTGGAACCACCGTGCCGAGCGCTGCTTCCTCCGGGCCGGCTTCGAACCGGCCGCCCGCGTCTTTCGCCAGGATCAGTGGTTCATCCGCATGGAGGCCCGCCGCGAATGGTGGCTGATGTGGGACGCCGAAGGCCGCTTCGACGCATCCCCGCCGGCAAACGCCCGGCCGCTCCCACCGGTGGTCCCGGCCGAGCCCCGGACCGACCCTCGCTGAACCCCGCCGCGAACCGGGTAGCCACTATTCCCCGGTGTCGTGGATTCCGCGTCCACCGTCCGGAAACGCCCCGCACGGGGGCTCGTCACAGGATTTTCACCGCCTGATTCTGGTTCATGCACCATCTTGATCTGGGGGCAGACCCCAAACGGCCGACATTCAAACTGGGGAACGGTGCTCGACTCCTCCCCAGGGACGGCTGCAGGACGGTGGAATGGAACAGGCATTTGGTCGGACGGTAGGCACGCTCGCCATGGCACCCGGCTACCAGGAACCGCCGCAGGCGCCGCCGCCACCGCCCCAGGCGACGGTGCGCGCGCTGCCTGCCCTGCCGCCCGGGCCCGAACACCTTTCCGGGCTTGGTCTCCCCGATCGCTTCATCGAAGACCTTACCCTCAAGACGCTCCACCGCATGCCCATACCCACCCCGGGCGCGGTGGCCAACGCCATGCGCATCTCCCCGGCCATCGCCCGCGACGCCCTCGACGAGCTCAAGCGTCAGCGCTTCGTCGAAACCACCTCCGCTTCTGGCCGCCTCGAATCCGAGTGGCAATACCGCCTGACGGAGCTCGGCCTCCAGGAAGCAAACGCCGCCCTCGAACGCAGCAAGTACGTCGGCCCCGTGCCCGTGCCTATCCAGGACTACTTCAGCGTCCTCGAAGGCGACACCGAAGTCGGCACCCCCGACCCCGTCCGCCTCGCCCGCGCCCTCCAGCAGCTTGTGCTCTCCCGCGACGTGGTGGCGAAGGTCTGCCTTGCGCTCACCAGTGGGCGCCCGGCCATGCTCTGGGGCGCCCCTGGCAACGGCAAGACCACCATCCTCGAACTCTGCAGCGAAGCCATCTTCGGCGTCACCCTGATGCCGGTTGCCGTCTACGTCAGCGGCCACATCATCCGCCTGTACGACGAACTCGTTCACGTGGTCATCGAGAGCGAGAACCCGAACGAAACCGCGAACGCCGTCGACCGCCGCTGGCTCCGCATCCGCCGGCCCTTCGTCTTCGTCGGCGGCGAACTCCGCCATGAGGACCTCGACCTCGCCTACGACCCCGCCCTTGGCTACCACCAGGCACCGCCTCACGTGAAGGCCCACGGCGGCCTGCTCGCAATCGACGACTTTGGCCGCCAGCAGGTCTCTCCCCACGCCCTCCTCAACCGCTGGATCGCCGCCCTCGAACGTGGCGAAGACACCATGGCGCTGGTCACCGGCGAGCGGATCACGTTCCCCTTCCGCTCGACCATCGTCTTCAGCACGAACCTCGAACCGAAGACGATGCTCGAAGAGGCCCACCTTCGCCGCATTCCCTACAAGATCCGCATCCCCGAGCCCACGCCCGCCCAGATGGCCGAGATCTTTCGCCGCTTCGCCGAGGCAATGGGCGTCCATGCCACGCCCGAAAACACGGACATCGCCGTCCAGATGCTCCACCGCGCCTCAGGCGGCAACTTCCGCAGCTGCCACCCCAGGGACGTCCTTCAGCTCATCATCGAAGAGTCGCGCTTCGTCCGGCGCCCGGCCGTCCTCGAAGCTGCCGCCGCCCGCCGCGCCTGCGAGGTCTACTTCTCCGTCGACCCCGGGATGCCCGGCGACGCAGGCCACCCCGTCCGCTAGCATCTCGGACCGGCAGTCCTGGCTGCGAAATACGGGCCTGCACGCTTTGCTCCCCCTCGGCCGCGAAGGCGGGAGCGCCTCCCCCTCGCCCACGAAGTGGGAGCAGGGGGCCGGGGGGTGAGGGTTACGCCTCCACCAGCTCGAACGAATACGTCTCGATCACCGGGTTCGCCAGCAGCCGGCTGCACATCTGGTCCACCTGGGCCATCGCTGCGTTCTCGTTGCTGGCCTCCAGCGTCACCTGGAAGTAGCGCCCGGAGCGCACCCCACGGACACCGTCGAACCCGAGCGAAGCCAGCGCTCCCCCGATGGTGATCCCTTCCGGGTCGTTCACCGTCGGCTTCAGGCTCACGAACACGCGCGCCAGGAACGTCGTCGCCGTCGGCGGTCCTTCCTTCTTCACTTTCGCCTCTCTCTTGCTCATGCGGGCAACTTCTCCCCGGTCAGCATCTCGTAGACGGCCAGGTAGCGCTCCGTCGTCGCCGCCACCACGTCAGCCGGGATCGGCGGGGGCGGGAGGCCGTCCTTCCAGCCGCTGCCGGCCATCCAGTCCCGGATTGGCTGCTTGTCGAAGCTCTTCTGCGCCCCTCCCGGCCGGTACTCCGCCACCGGCCAGAAGCGGCTGCTGTCGGGCGTGAGCACTTCGTCGATGACGATCACCTCGTCGTTCCAGACCCCGAATTCGAACTTCGTGTCGGCGATGATGATCCCGCGCTCCAGCGCCACCGCGTGGGCATAGTTGTACAGCGCCAGCGTCCGGATCTGCATGGCTGTGGCCGCATCCTCGCCGACGATCGCGGCGAGCTCTTCGAAGGAGATGTTCTCGTCGTGTCCCTCGTCCGCCTTCGTCGAGGGTGTGAAGATCGGCTCGGGCAGCCGATCGGATTCGCGCAGGCCGGCCGGCAAGGGGATGCCGCAGACCGCGCCCGTGCGCTGGTAGTCCTTCCAGCCGCTGCCGGAAAGGTATCCCCGGGCGATGCACTCCGCGTCCAGCCGCTTCGCCTTCCGCACGAGCATCGAGCGCCCGTAGTACTCCGGCCCAAGCGCGAACGGCACGAGCGACGCGTTCTCCGCGGTGATCAGCGCGACGAAATGGTTCGGCACCACTTCCTTGATGCGGTCGAACCACCACGCGGAAAGCCGGGTCAGGACCTCGCCCTTGCGCGGCACGCCCGATGGCAGCACCACGTCGAAGGCGGAGATGCGGTCCGTCGCCACGATCAGCAGGTGTTCGCCGAGGTCGTACGTGTCCCGCACCTTGCCCCGGTGGAACCGGTTCGGGAGATTCGTTTCAAGCAGTACGCCGGTCATCGCCTGGCCCCCTTGCCTTGAGATAGAACAACGTTGTCGCCGCGGTGAACAGCGACAGGAACGGGATGAGGACGACGCCCTGGAGCACCGTCAGCACCGCCGTCACCGCGATGTTGCCTCCCCGGCTCCCGGCGTCGACCAGGGCCAGCGAGGAGAGCAGGATAAGCGGTCCCACCAGCACCGCGACGAACAGCGCCAGCAGGCAGATGAACCGCAGCAGATTCCCGCGCATGACCCGCCAGCTCGTCCGCATCGCCGCCGTTGGGGATACACCGTCAATCACAAACGCCTCGAAGGACAACCCAAACCGCAACGCGAAGTAGAGGGCGATGGGGAACAGGAAGATCGACAGCACCGGCGCCACCACGAGCCCGTAGAGAATGGCCACCACGAGCAGGCCCCCCATGCGCGTGAACGCCGGGTCCAGGGCGTTGACCAACCGGATCCGTTCACCCTTCACGGCCCGGGAGACGCTGAAAATGGTGGCCGCCCGCGCGACCTGGCCGAAAAGCGCCTCGAACGCAGTCAGCACCAGGTAGGCGAACAGCGGCCCGCTCGCGCCGTCGCCGAAAAGGTCGCCCGGGGCCTTCACGGCTTCGTCGCGGAAGACGGTCAGGTAGAGGACCGCCGTCGCCCCGGCGGAGATGATTGTCACCGGGACCTGGATCGCCGCCATCGGGAAAATCACTTCGCGCGGGTAGTCCATCAACAGCCGCCAGGCCGCGCGAAAGGTCTCTCGCACGCCGATGCGGGGGCGAGCAGGCGGCTGCGGTGCGGCCGCCTCCGGGCTCACAGGCCCAGCCGGTCGAACGTGGCGCCGATGTTCTGGAGGTAGTACGAGTAGTCGAACAGCCCCCGCAGCTCAGCCTCCGGCAGTTTCGCCGTCACTTCCGGGTCGGCCAGCAGGAGGTCCAGGAACGGCTTCCGGCCCTTCCAGCTGGCCATCGCGTTCCGCTGGACGATCGCGTAGGAGGCCTGGCGGCTCATGCCCGTTTCGATCAGGGCCAGCAACACCCGCTGCGAAAACACCAGCCCGTACGACCGCCCCAGGTTCTCCAGCATGTGTTCGGGGTAGACGATCAGGCGGTCCATGATCCCCGTGAACAGCGACAGCATGTAGTCGAGCACCAGGCAGGCGTCCGGGAAGACGATCCGTTCCGTCGAGGAGTGGCTGATGTCGCGCTCGTGCCAGAGGGCCACGTTCTCCATCGCCGTCACGGCGTAGCCGCGGAGCACGCGGGCCAGCCCCGTGATCCGCTCGCACTTCTCGGGGTTTCGCTTGTGGGGCATCGCACTCGAGCCGGTCTGGCCCTCGTCGAACGGCTCCTCCGCTTCAAGCACTTCCGTCTTTTGCAGGGCCCGGATCTCGGTCGCGAACTTCTCCAGCGATGCCCCGATGAGCGCGAGCGTCGTCACGAACTGGGCGTGGCGGTCGCGCTGGATCACCTGGGTCGAAGCCGCCTCAAGGCCGAGCCCCAGCCGCTCGCAGACGATCTCTTCGAGCGCGGGCGGCACCGAAGCGTGCGTCCCCACGGTCCCGCTGATGGCCCCGACGGCGACGGCTGCCCGGGCGTCTTCCAGCCGTTTCCGCGCCCGCCGGAGTTCATCGACCCAGACCGCCAGCTTCAGCCCGAAGGTCGTCGGCTCGGCGTGGACCCCGTGGGTGCGGCCCGTGCAGATCGTGTTCCTGTGTGCCTTCGCCTGGCGTTCGACGACCGCCGAGAGACCATCCAGCCCCTTGAGGAGGAGGTCGCAGGCGTCCCGCAGCTGGAGCCCGGTCGCCGTGTCCCAGACGTCCGAGCTCGTCAGGCCGAAGTGGACGTAGCGGCCCTCTTCCCCCAGCGACTCCGAGACAGAGCGCAGGAACGCGGTCACGTCGTGGTGGGTGATCCGGATGTATTCGTCCACTTTCGCGAGGTCGAAGGCCGCGTCTCGCCGGATCTTCTCCGCCGCCTCCCGCGGTATCTGTCCGAGGTCGGCCCACGCCTCGCAGGCGGCCACTTCCACGTCGAGCCAGCGGTCGTACTTCGCCTGGTCGGTCCAGAGGGCAGCCATCTCGGGTCGCGAATAGCGTGGGATCATTGTCTCAAGAGTCTACCCTGCGCCGCCCTCAGGTTCGAATCGACGGGCGCTATCGCCCCTTGCCGAGGACCGGGTCGCGGTACTCCTCGCGCGGTGGGCTGAAGACGTCGATGGCGACGCTCTCTTCCAGCACTTCCACCTCGTGGTCCACGCCGCCGGGCACGCACCAGCTGTCGCCGGGGCCCAGTTCCAGCCAGCGGTCGCCGAGGCGGAAGCGGAAGCGGCCGCTCGCCAGGTAGCCGGTCTGTTCGTGCGGGTGGGTGTGCGCGGGGACGTGGCTGCCCTTCGCCATGTGGAGTTCGCAGAGCATCGTCCGGTCGCCCTCGCTCAGCGTCCGTCGGAAGATGCCCGGCAGCATCTCCACCGCCGTCGCCTCGCCGTTCTTCGTCAGCCCATCAGCCATGGTCTCACGCTCCTCACCGTCGCCCCAAAGCCGGGCGTGCGCGCCATGATACGGCACCGCCCGCGGCCCGCGGAGGCCAATCGAAAATCAAAAGTCGGAAATCGAAAGTCCCGGCTATCCCCTCGACTGGCGGTCGCGGAAGTCCTTGTAGGCGGCTCTGATCTCGGGGTGCTTCAGGGCGAGGATGGCGGCGGCGAGATAGGCGGCGTTCCGCGCCCCCCAGGCGCCGACTGCCACCGCGGCGACCGGCACCCCCGGCGGCATCTGGAGCACGCCGAAGATGGCGTCCATCCCCCCGGCCACTTCGCTGCTCGCCAGGGGGATCCCGATGACCGGCAGCGTCGTCTGGGCGGCGACCGCACCCGGAAGGTGCGCCGCGCCCCCCGCCGCGCAGATCAGCACTTCGAAGCCGTCGCTTTCGGCGCGCTTGGCGAACTCCCGAACCTTGTCCGGCGTCCGGTGTGCCGACATCGCCCGCACCACATAGGGAATGCCGAGTTCGTCCAGGGCTTTCTTCGTCGGCTCCAGGAGCGGTTCGTCGTTCTGCGACCCCATCAGGATCGCCACCAGCGGATTCGTCAAGACTCCACCCCCGAAGCAATGTCTTTCCGGTAGAACGAGTCAACGAACCGGACCCGCCGGGCGTTGTCATAGGCCTTCGCCCGCGCCTCGGCGACCGTCGCCCCCTGCGCCACCACGGTGAGCACGCGCCCGCCCATCGTCACGAGTCCGCGCGGGTCATACTTCGTCCCCGCCTGGAAGACCTGCACGTCTGGGTCCACGGCGTCCAGCCCCTCGATGATGTAGCCGAGCTTGTAGGTCGCCGGGTAGCCGCCGCTCGCGATGACCACCCCCACGGCCGGCCGCGGCGACCATCGCACCTCGACCGTGTCCAGCTTTCCCCGCGCCGCGGCGTCGCAGATCTCGAACAGGTCGCTCTCCAGCCGCGGCATCAGCACCTGCGTCTCCGGGTCCCCGAACCGCGCGTTGAATTCGAGCGTGTAGACCCCGTTTGCGGTCACCATCAGGCCCGGGAAGAGCGTCCCGGCGAAGGGGTGGCCTTCCGCGGCCATGCCCGCCAGCACCCGGTCGACGACCTCGGCCTTGATGGTGGCCGCCAGTTCGCCGGTCACGGCCGAGGTCGGGCTGTAGGCGCCCATGCCGCCGGTGTTCAGGCCGATGTCCCCGTCCCCGGCGCGCTTGTAGTCGCTGGCGAAAGGCATCATCACGGCCGTCTTCCCATCGCAGAAGGCGTGCGCACTCGTCTCCCAGCCGCGCAGCTCCTCCTCGACGACGACCTCGTCGCCCGCCGACCCGAAGTCCCGCCGGACCATTGCAATGTCGAGCGCGTTTAGCGCTTCGGCATGCCCGGTGCACCCGATGGCGCCCTTTCCCGCGGCGAGCCCGCTGGCTTTCACCCACATCGGCCGGTCCGGCAGCGACTCCACGTACCGGCAGGCGTCGCGGTAGTCGGTGAAACTGCGACCCGCTGCGGTCCGGATGCCGTGTTTCGCCATGAACGCCTTGGCCCAGGCCTTGCTCGACTCGATCCGCGCCGCCGCCGCGGTCGGGCCGTAGCAGAGGATCCCGGCCGCGGTCAGCCGATCCACGAGCCCCAGCGGCTGAGGGTCGTCCATGGTCGCCAGGTAGAGGTCGATCCGCAGTTCCTCCGCCGCTTTGACCAGCCCCTCGATGTCCTTCGGCTGGACCGGCACGTTCGTCGCTAGCCCGGCCGTCCCACCGTTCCCCGGCGCGACGAAGATCTCGTCCACGCGCGGGCTCTGCCGCAGCTTCCATGCGATCGCGTGCTCCCGCGCCCCCGCGCCCACAAGCAACACCCGCGCGCCCACCTACACGCCTCCCACGATCGAAAATCGCCAACCGAAAATCGAAAATGGCTTCATTCCCACTCGATCGTCCCCGGCGGCTTGCTGGTGATGTCGTAGACCACGCGGTTGATCCCGTGCACCTCGTTCACGATGCGGTTCGACATGCGCCCGAGGAGGTCGTGCGGCAGCTTCGCCCAGTCGGCGGTCATCGCGTCGTCGGCCACCACCGCCCGGATTGCGACGGCGTAGCCGTAGGTCCGATAGTCGCCCATGACGCCCACCGTCTTCGTATCCGTCAGTACCGCGAAGCTCTGCCAGATGCTCCGGTAGAGGCCAGCCTTCTGGATCTCGTCCATGACGATAAGGTCGGCGCCGCGAAGCATGTCCAGCTTCTCTCGCGTGACCTCGCCCATCACCCGGATCGCCAGGCCCGGCCCCGGGAACGGGTGGCGCCAGACCATCTCCTCCTGCAGCCCCAACGCCTCGCCGATCCGCCGGACTTCGTCCTTGAACAACCAGCGCAGCGGCTCCACCAGCCCGAGCTTCATGTCCGCCGGGAGTCCGCCAACGTTGTGGTGCGTCTTGATCACCGCTGCCCCCGCGCCGTGGGAGCCGCTTTCGATGACATCCGGGTAGAGGGTGCCCTGGCAGAGGAAGTTCGCGTCTTCAATCTTCCGTGCCTCGCGCTCGAAGATCCGGATGAACGTCTCGCCGATCCGTTTCCGCTTCGTCTCCGGGTTCGTCACCTCCGCCAGCGCCGCCAGGAACTGCGCCTCCGCCTCGACGTGGATCAGGTTGATGGCCATGTGGCGTTCGAAGGTCGACACCACCTGCTCGGCCTCGCCCGCGCGGAGGAGGCCGTTGTCGACGAAGATGCAGGTGAGCTGGTCGCCGATCGCCTTGTGCACCAGCGCCGCCGCCACCGCGCTGTCGACGCCACCGGAGAGCCCGCAGATGACCCGCCCGGTGCCGACCTGCGCCCGGATCGCCGCGACTGTCTCTTCGATGAAGTTGCCCGGCGTCCACGTCCCTTCGCAGCCGCAGACATCCCGGACGAAGTTGCGCAGCATGTCTGCCCCGCGCGGCGTGTGGACGACCTCAGGGTGGAACTGCAGCCCGTAGTATCCCCGCGCGACGTCGGCCATCACGGCCACGGGCGAGTTGGCCGACTCGGCCACGGGCGCGAACCCCGGCGGCATCAGATCCACGCGGTCCCCGTGGCTCATCCAGACGTCCAGGTCTTCCGGCAACCCGGCGAGGAGCGGCGACGGCGCCGACTGCCGGATCCAGGCCGGCCCGAACTCCCTTTCCGTCCCCGGCGCGACCCGGCCCCCCAGCTGGTGTGCCAGCAGCTGCATCCCGTAGCAGATCCCGAGAACAGGCTTCCCGGATTCGTAGACCCAGAGCGGCGTTTGTGGCGCGCCTTCTTCATAGACGCTGGCCGGGCCGCCCGAAAGGATGAACCCGCGCACGTCCAGTCCGTCCACGCGGCTCGCCGGCGCGTCGAAGGGGATGACCTCGCAGTAGACGCTCTGCTCGCGCACCCGCCGGGCGATAAGCATGCTGTACTGTGCCCCGAAGTCGATGACGACAACGGTCTCGTGGCCGCGCGCGGGGTCGTCGGCAGCGGCCCTTCTTGTCTCGGTCAGACTCTCGGTCAACGGGGGTGCTTCCATCCCCGGACGTTACAAGAAATGTATACTTTGGTCAACGAATTCGATGCCTGCCACCTGCGAACCCGCCACCCCTGAGGCCATCGCTCGAGCCGCCGCCGGCCTCGCCGCCGGGGGCCTTGCGATCGTCCCCACCGACACCGTCTACGGCATCGCCGCCGACCTCCGCCGCGACGACGCCGTCCGCGCCCTCTACGCCGCCAAGGGCAAGGGCGAAGCGGCGCCGCTCCAGGTCCTCTTCGGGCCAGATCTCGGCGAGGTCGAACTCTACGCCACCTGGACTCCCGCTGCCGCGTCTCTTGTGTCGGCGCTTGGGCCGGGCGGGTGGACCATCATCCTGCCCGCGGTGCCCGGGTGGGAGAGCCCCGCCCTCGCCGGCGGGCGCACCATAGGCGTCCGCATCCCGGATGCGCCGGTCGTCCACGCGCTCGTCGCCGCCCTCGGCGCCCCGCTCGCCGCCTCCAGCGCGAACCAGCACGGCAGCCCCAGCCCGCGCACCTGCGCCGAAGCCACCGCGGGAGTGGGCGCTCACTGTGCCATCGCCCTCGACGGCGGCCCCTGCCCGGCCGGCATCGACTCCACCGTGATAGACCTCTCCTCGGCCGAAGTCCGCATCCTCCGAGAAGGCGCCATAGACCGCCTCACCGTCGCCCGTATACTGGATCTACCTGCCATCCCTGTCCTCAGGAGCGTGCGCCCGTGAAAGTGGCTTTCGGCGCCGACCACGCCGGGTTCGAACTCAAGCAACACCTGCTCGACACCGCCCGCGGCCTGGGACACGAGATCCTCGACTTCGGCACTCATGGCCCGGAAAGCGTCGACTACCCCGACTTCGCCGAGGCCGTCGCGGGCGCGGTCGTCCGGGGCGAAGCCGACCTCGGTGTCGTGATCTGCAGCAACGGCGTCGGCATCAGCATCACCGCCAACAAGGTCCCCGGGATCCGCTGCGCCCTCTGCCATTCGAGCTGGGGAGCCGCCCGCGCCCGGCAGCACGTCAACGCGAACGTCCTCGCCCTCGGGGCATGGGAGATCGGCCGCGCCATCGCCGACGACATCCTTACCGCGTTCCTTTCGAACGACTTCGAAGGCGGCCGCCACGATCGCCGGGTCGGCAAGATCATGGACGTCGAGCGCCGCGGCATCGGCGCGGAGACGGCGACCGCGTGAGCGACGAATCCATCGGCAAGAAGACCGTCCGCGACCTGGATTTGGCCGGCCAGCGGGTCCTTCTCCGGGCCGACCTCAACGTCCCCATCGAAAACGGCCAGATCAGCGACGACACCCGCATCCGCGAGTCGCTCCCGACAATCTCCTACCTGCTCGACCGGGGCTGTCTCGTCGTCCTCTGCTCTCATCTCGGGCGCCCGAAAGGCCCTGACCCCGCGCTCACCCTCGCCCCCGTCGCCGCCCGGTTGCGCGAACTCCTCCCCGCGACGGGAGTGACCTTCGCCGGCGACTGTGTTGGCGACGCGGCGGAAGCAGCCGTGGCAACGGCGAGGGCTCCGGGCATCGTCCTCCTCGAAAACCTCCGCTTCCACACCGAAGAAGAGAAGAACGATCCCGAATTCGCCCGCCAGCTCGCCTCGCTCGCCTCCGTCTACGTCAACGACGCGTTTGGCGCCGCCCATCGTGCCCACGCCTCCACCGAAGGGGTCACCCACCACCTGCCTGCCGTCGCCGGCTTCCTGATGGAGAAGGAGGTCCGCTACCTCAGCGCCCTGGTCGCGAACCCGCCACGGCCGTTCGCCGCGGTCATCGGCGGCGCCAAAGTCAGCACGAAGCTGCCCGCCGTCGACCACCTCCTGCCGAAACTCGACATCCTCCTTCTCGGCGGCGGCATGGCGAACACGTTCCTCAAGGCTACCGGCATCGATGTCCGGGCTTCCCTCGTCGAGGACGAACAGGTGGCCGCCGCCCGCCGCATCCTGGATGAGGCCCGCAAGCGTGGCGTCGACGTCCACCTTCCCTCCGACGTTGTCGCCGCGGCCCGCTTCGCTGCCGACGCCCCTGCCGTCACCGTCGAGGCGAAGGATGTCCCAGAGGGCTACCTCATCCTCGACATCGGCCCCGCGACCGTCGCCTCCTATGCCGCCGCCCTCAACCGCGCGAAGGCCGTCGTCTGGAACGGGCCTATGGGCGTCTTCGAAATGGAACCGTTCGCCGGCGGGTCGATGGGCATGGCCCGCGCCATCGCCGGCCTCGATGCCGTCACCGTCGTCGGCGGCGGGGAGACGGCTGCCGTCGTCGCCCGTTCGGGCCTCGAAGCGCGCTTCACCCACGTCTCCACGGGCGGGGGCGCATCCCTCGAAATGTTGGAAGGCCGCGAACTCCCGGGCGTCGCCGCGCTCCTGGACGCCTGAACATGCTCTTCGTCTTTCGCGGCGTCCGCGCCCTCCAGGTCCTGCTCGCGATCGCCGCTCTCGGCTGCGGGGTCGGCGCCGTCGTCCTCCTCAAGGCCTACACCGACGGCGAAGGCTGGCCGCTCCTCATCGTCTCCGCCCTCCTCGGGCTCGCCTTTCTCTGGCTCTTCTCCACGACCCTTCGCCTGCCCACGTCCTATGTCGCCGTCAGCGACGAACGCACCCGCATCCGCTTCGCCGGCTTCGTAGACACTGTCGTCTCCAACAAGGACATCGCGGGGGTGAGGCTCGCCAATCACCGCTTCATCGCCGGACTCGGCGTGCGGACGAACTTCAAGGGCGACGTCGCCCTCGTCTCCGCCTGGGGCGAGGTTGCCGAGATCACCCTCAACCGGCCGATCCGCGTCTGGATCATCCCGCGGCTGCTCCCGGCCCGGGCCCGCCGGCTTCGCGTCAGCATCCGCAATCCCCAGAAACTCGTCGACCGTTTCGGGGCACCGCCGGCCCAATCGCGCCCACCAGCACCGGCCCGTAAGATGAAGCACCGTGGACCTCGAACTCGCTAGACGCCTGAAGCAACCGAACACCACCAAGATCATCCTCTGCGTCCTTGACGGTCTTGGCGGCCTTTCCCGCCGCGAGACCATCCGCAGTGAACTCGAAAAGGCCAGCATCCCGAACCTCGACAGGCTGGCCGCCCGCTCCGAAGTCGGGCTCTCCGTCCCCGTCGGCACGGGCATCACCCCCGGCAGCGGCCCCGGCCATCTTGCCCTCTTCGGCTACGACCCCTACCGCTTCGACATCGGCCGCGGCGTCCTCGAAGCCGTCGGCATCGACTTCGACCTCGGCCCCGACGACGTCGCAGCCCGCGGGAACTTCTGCACCCTCGACGCCTCCGGGAACATCAGCGACCGTCGCGCCGGCCGCGTCGCCACCGAACACTCGGCCCGGCTTGTCGAACGGCTCCGCGAGATCCGGCTGCCCGGCGTCCAGGTCCTCGTCGAGCCGGTGCGCGAGCATCGTTTCGTCCTCGTCCTCCGCGGCCCCGGCCTCGACGACCGCATTTCAACTACCGACCCCCAGGTGACCGGCGTGCCGCCCCTCCCGGCGCGCGGCGAAGCCCCCGAAGCGGCCCAGAGCGCGGCCCTTGTGAACGAGTTCGTTCGCCAGGCAACCGTCATGCTCCAGGGCGAACCGCAGGCGAACGGCCTCATGCTCCGCGGATTCGCGAAGTACCCGGCCCTGCCCCAGTTCCCCGAGATCTGGGGCCTCCGCTCCGCCGCGCTCGCGGTCTACCCCATGTATCGGGGGCTTGCGAAGCTCGCGGGCATGGACGCGCTCGCCTGCCCCGGCGGCCTGCAAGAACAGCTCGAAGTTGTCCGCCAGCGCTGGGACGACTACGACTTCTTCTTCATCCACTACAAGAAGACCGACGCCGCCGGTGAAGACGGCGACTTCGAACGCAAGTGCCACGCCCTGGAAGAGTTCGACGCCTGGCTCCCCTCCCTGATGGAAACCCACCCCGATGTCCTCATGATCGCCGGCGACCACTCCACGCCATCGACGATGGCCGCGCACTCCTGGCATCCCGTTCCCTTCCTCCTCCATTCTGCCTACGGCCGCGATGGGAACGCCCAGCACTTTACCGAGCCCGAGTGCCTCAAGGGCAGCCTCGGCATCTTCCCGGCCGTCGACGTCATGCCGCTCGCCATGGCCCACGCCATGCGCTTCCAGAAATACGGAGCCTGACCCATGCGCCGCCCCTTCGTCGCCGGCAACTGGAAGATGAACACCACCCGCGAAGAGGCGGCCGCCCTCGCCGACGCGGTCGTCCAGTCGACCCGCGAGGCGGCCTGCGACGTTGCCATCTGTGTCCCCTTCCCTCACCTTCAGCTCGTGCACGACATAACGCTTCGTACGCACGTCGCCGTCGGCGCCCAGGACGTCTACTGGGAGGCGAAGGGCGCCTTCACCGGCGAGGTCAGCGTCGCCATGCTCGCGGACTACTGCCAGTACGTGATCATCGGCCACAGTGAACGCCGCCAGTTCTTCGGCGAGACTGACGAGACCGTGCGCAGGAAGCTCGCCGCCGTCCTCGCCTCGCCGATCGACCCGATCGTCTGCGTGGGCGAACTCCTCAGCGAACGCCGCGAAGGACGCACCGAAGAGGTCCTCGCCCGCCAGGTTCGCGAAGGCCTCGCCGGCGTCGAGCTCAGTGCCCGCGTGACCGTCGCTTACGAACCCGTGTGGGCGATCGGCACCGGCGAGACCGCCACGCCCGAGGTCGCCCAGGCCGCCTGCGCCTTCATCCGCGGCGAACTCCGCAAGCTCTGCGGTCCCATCGCCGGCGACATTCGCATCCAGTACGGCGGCAGTGTCAGCCCCGCCAACGCCGCCGTCCTCTTCGCCCAGCCCGACATCGACGGGGGCCTCGTTGGCGGTGCCTCCCTTAACGCCGAGCAGTTCGCCGCCATCGTCGCCGCGGCAGGCGCTTGATGCTTCGCCGCCTGGTTGCCATTGTCGGCCCCACGGGGTCCGGGAAGTCGGCCATCGCCCTCCAGCTGGCGCGCGAACTCGGCGGCGAGATCGTCAACGCCGACAGCCGCCAGGTCTACCGCGGCATGGACATCGGCACCGCCAAGCCCACTGTCGCGGAGCGCCGCCTCGTCCGCCACCACCTCTTCGACATCGCCGACCCCCGCGACGACTACAGCCTCGCCCTCTACCAGCGTGACGCCCGGGCCGTCCTCGAAGACATCTGGGCCCGCGACACGTTCGCCTGGCTCGTTGGCGGCACCGGCCAGTACGCCTGGGGACTCCTGGAGAACTGGTCCGTCCCCGAAGTCCCGCCCGACGGGACGCTCCGCCGGGAGTTGACCGCCTTCGCCGCCGAACGTGGCGTCGAAGCCCTCCATGCTCGCCTCGCCGCGGTCGACCCGCTCGCCGCCGAGCGCATAGACCCACGCAACGTCCGACGCGTCGTCCGCGCGCTCGAAGTGCACCACCACACCGGCGTCCCCATCAGCACCTGGCAAACCAAGGGGTCGCCAGACTTCGAGTACCTCCTCTTCGGCATCGACGTCCCCAAAGACGAACTCGACCGCCGGATCGACGCCCGCGTCGATGCGATGTTCGCCGCCGGCTTTGTCGACGAGGTCCGCGCCCTCCTCGCCGACGGGGTTCCCAGCGACGCCGGCAGCATGTCGTCCATCGGGTACGCGGAGATCGGACGCTTCCTCGAAGGCGCCATTTCCCTCGATGAGGCCATCGACGCCACGAAGCGCGCCACACGCCGCCTCGCGCGCCGCCAGGCCCAGTGGTTCCGCCGCGACGACCGCCGCATCTCCTGGGTCCACGACGCCGACGACATCGAGATGCAGGCCAACATCTTCACCGGCGCCTGCACCAACACGATCCGCGGCGCGCGGCGGTAGAGGGCGGCTGTCGGCTCTCGGCTCTCGGCTCTCGGCTCTCGGCACTCGGTACTCGGTACTCGGTACTCGGTACTCGGTACTCGGTACTCGGTACTCGGTATGGGCCTGCTACAATCCGTCCATGAGGAACGAGTTCACGGCCATCATTGAGCCGGGCGAGAACGGCTGGTGGATCGCGCAGTGCCCCGAGGTCCCCGGTGCCAACGGCCAGGGCCGAACCCCCGAGGAAGCCCGGTCTGACCTCGCGGCGGCAATCGAGCTTGTGCTCGAATACCTGCGCGACGAGGCCTAAGTCCTCAACACTCAGCACTCGGAACTCGGAACTCGGAACTCGGAACTCCGTACTGCTAGAATCGAGTCATGCGCGTCACCAAGATGCATGGCCTCGGCAACGACTACGTCTACATCTGGCCCCACGACGGCGAAGCACGAGACTGGCACGACCTCGCCCGCCGCGTCTCCGACCGCCACTTCGGCATCGGCAGCGACGGCCTGATCCTCGCGCTCCCCTCGCAGGTCGCCGACATGCGGATGCGGATGTTCAACGCCGACGGCTCGGAAGCGGAGATGTGCGGCAACGGCATCCGCTGCGTGGTCAAGTTCGCCATCGAAGAGGGCCTCGTGCCGGCCGCGAAGGACGAAGTCACTGTCGAGACCCTCGCCGGCATCAAGACCCTGCAGTTGAGCCGCGAGCACGGTGTGGTCGTCGCCGCTCGCGTCGACATGGGTCCCCCGAACTTCGACCCTGCCTCCCTCCCCGCCACGGTCGAGGGTCCCGGGCCCGTCATCGACCTCCCCCTCACGGTCGGGGGCGTCGACCTCAAGCTCACCCTCGTCAGCGTCGGCAACCCCCACGCCATCCACTACGTGGCCGACGACCCGGACCTCTTCCCCCTCGAACGCATCGGCCCGCTCGTCGAGAACCACCCGATGTTCCCGCGGCGCACCAACTTCCAGGTCGTCCAGGTGCTGGATCGCGGCCACGTGAAGCACCGCGTCTGGGAGCGCGGCTCCGGCATCACCCTCGCCTCCGGGACCAGCGCTTCCGCCGTCGCGGCTGCCTCCCGCCTCCGCGGCTTCACCGGCGACCGCATCGTGGACTCCCTCCCCGGCGGCGACCTCGTCCTCGAATGGGACGGGCACGGCTCCATCTTCATGACTGGCCCCGCCACCCGCGTCTTCGACGCCGACTGGCAGGACTGACCGGCGCCTCTCGAGTCGCCGCTACCCTCCCGCTCCGCTACGATCACCCCCTGAGTACCAACGACTAACAGCTAATAGCTAACAGCTAACAGCCACCCCCAGGAGCCCGTGCCATGAAGCTCGCGAAGCGCGTCGAGTCGCTCCCGCCCTACCTTTTCGCCGAAATCTCCAAGAAGATCGCCGCAAAGCGCGCCCAGGGCGTCGACATCGTCACCTTCGGCATCGGCGACCCCGACATCCCCACGCCCCCGCACATCCTCGACGCCCTCCACAAGGCGATCGACGACCCCGCGAACCATCGCTACCCCGAGTCAGAAGGCCTGCCCGAGCTTCGCCAGTCCATCTCCGATTGGTACGAGCGCCGCTTCGAAATCAAGTTCGACCCGCAGAAGGAGACGCTCCCGCTCATCGGCTCGAAGGAGGGCATCGGCCACATCGCCCTCTGCTTCATCGACCCCGGCGACGTCGCAATCGTCCCCGACCCCGGCTATCCGGTGTACGAAGTCGGCACGATGTTCGCCGGCGGCACCTCCTACAAGGTCGACTGCACCCGTGAGAACGGCTGGCTCGTCGACTTCGACAAGATCCCCAACGATGTCGCCGACAGGGCGAAGCTCATCTGGCTGAACTACCCTAACAATCCAACGGGCGCCGTCGCCGGCTTCGACTTCTTCGAACGCGCCGTGGCCTGGGCGAAGCGCCACGACGTGGCCATCCTCCACGACAACCCCTACTGCGACGTCGCCTACGACGGCTACAAGCCGATCAGCATCTTCCAGGTCCCGGGCGCCCGCGACGTCGCGGTCGAATTCAACTCCTGGTCCAAGATCTACAACATGACCGGCTGGCGGATCGGCATGGTTGTCGGCAACGCCCAGATGGTCGACGCCCTGATGCGCGTGAAGTCGAACATCGACAGCGGCATCCCGCAGGCGATCCAGCGCATGGCCATCGAAGCCGTCTACGGGCCCCAGGACTGCATCGACGAACACAACCGGATCTACCAGCACCGGCGCGACCGGATGGTCGAGACCCTCCGCCGGATTGGCCTCGAAGTCGACACCCCTCGCGCCTCGCTCTACGTCTGGGCGAAGCTCCCCGACGGGGTCACGAGCGCCGACTACGCCGCCCGGCTGATCGACGAGACCGGCGTCGTCGTCACCCCCGGCCGCGGCTACGGCCTCAACGGCGAAGGCTACATCCGCCTCAGCGTCACGACCCCCGACGACCGCATGGAAGAGGGTCTGCGGCGCCTGGAGGCCTGGAAGGGCCACTGATGCCCACGGTCCTGCGCTCTGGTCCTTACCGGCTGTACTTTTACAGCAACGAAGGGGATGAACCGGCGCACATCCACGTGGACCGCGACCGACAAAGCGCGAAGTTCTGGCTGGAGCCGGTTTCCGTCGCCCGGAACCTCGGCTTTTCTCCGCGCGAGCTTGGTACAATCGAAGCCATCGTCCTCGGGAACGAAGCTGCTCTACTGGAGGCATGGGATGAGTTCCACCGGCCCTAACCCCGGTCAAGCCGTCAAAGATGTCCGTTTTGACGACTACAGCCTCATCGTCGACCTCGTGGACGGCCGCACCATCTCGGTTCCCCTTGCCTGGTTCCCCCGGCTCCTCCATGCCACACCCGCGCAGCGAGGCCATTGGGAAGTGGCCGGGGCCGGTTTCGGGATCCATTGGCCCGAGATCGACGAAGACCTGAGCACCGAAGGCCTCCTCGCCGGAGTCCCGGCGGCCGCCGC
>JACRBT010000008.1 GCA_016234445.1 Chloroflexota bacterium
CCGCCTGTTGATAGCGCCGTTGAACCGCCTGTGCGTACTCCGTTGCTGCCTGCTCTGACATCCTGCCTCCTCTCCCTGGCCGGTAACAGGGTTATGAGGCACCCACCATCCCTTCGGTAACATCTTCTTTGAGGCAGATCGCTTCGTTGCCCCCGCCCCCGCCCGAACCCTAGAATGTGACTCCAGACACAAACACCCGCCCCCGCCCGCGAGGACTGACTTGGCCTACAAGATCATCGACACCTGCATCGGCTGTACCGCCTGCACCAAGCGCTGCCCCACGAACGCGATCACCGGGGAGCGCAACCAGCTTCACGTCATCGACCCGACGCTCTGCATCGACTGCGGCGCCTGCGGCATCGTCTGCCCCCCCGAGGCGATCCTCGACACCATCGGCATGGCCTGCCGGTCGCTCAAGAAGAACGAGTGGCCCAAGGCGGTCGTCATCGAAGACAAGTGCATCGGCTCCGGCTGCGAACTCTGCATCAACATCTGCCCCTTCGACGCCCTCAGCCTCCAGAACTCCGAACGGGTCGACGACTTCTTCGGCGTCAGCACCGTGGACGAAAAGAAGTGCACCGGCTGCCGCCTCTGCGAAGACGTCTGCGGCTGGGACGCGGTCCACATCTTCCCCCTCCGCGACGAAGTCCTGAAGAACTGGGAAGAACTGACCGAGCAGGAAAAGACGCTCGTGAAAGCCGCCCAGGCCGCCACCGCGCGCTAGGCGATCGTCCCCGGCCCGCGATTGGCCGTGCCGCGACTGTTAAGGAGCGGTTCCGCCGCCACCGCGCGCCAGGGGATCGTCCGCGGCCCCGCGATTGGCCGTGCCGCGACTGTTAAGGAGCGGTTTCCCGGGCGCAAGTAATGCGCCGGCGATGGGCACCCCCGTGCGGACCATCGTGTGGGCTCGGATCAACCGCTCCCTTACGGTCGCGGCACGGCGATGGCGGGCGGCAAGCCGTCAGGAGGAGGGCGCCGCGGCTCCCGCCTTTCCGCTTTCCGCGATACTGGTGGCAGGAGGTCCCCCGTGCCGGACGAACTCCCCCCGGGCCTTCCCCCCGAACTCGCACCCTTCACCGACCGCGCCGGTCGCCTGAAGCAGTGGCCGGTGAAAGAGAAGTACCAGCGCCTCGCGATCGCCACCCTCGCGACGCGGTTCGAGCCCGGCGTCCGCTACACCGAGCGCCAGGTCAACCTCATCCTCCGCGACTGGCACACCTTCGGGGACTGGGCGCTCCTCCGCCGCCTCCTCTACGAATGGGGCTACCTCGACCGCGACCCCGCCGGGAGCGCCTACTGGCTCGCCCCCAACTGAGGGGGGGACCCGGGTTCACTCAACGCACATGGCTCGGGTCACCGGCTGGCGCCCATGTCCTACCCTCGGCCTAGTTCTCGAAACAGGAGCGCCAGTGGCGCCGCCAGCGCGGCCGCAAACGCGACCCACAGAGCGAACTCGCCGCGAATCGCATGTCTCACGTCCGTCTCCTGCTCCCCCATCACCACGCTGCCGGTCTTCAAACCGAAGGGGCCACGGAGAGTCACGACGCCTTTCGCGGCATCCGCGTCTGCTGACGGGGCATTCGCCTGCGTGACCTGGAGCTGAAGCGGCCGGATCTGGAACAGGTTGGCTGCCTGTGCCTTCAGGCGGTCTCGCTGCACCTCGGTGACACCACACGAACAATCGCGATATACAGCTCGGGGCATAACCAGCCCCGTGAGTGCCACCGCTGCAATCGTGAACGCCAGCAACCAGGTCCGCATGACTGAAGTAAGGGTATCTCTACTGGCCCCACCAGTACCGGCCGCCTTGGAGCAGTGGCCCGTGAAGGAAACGTACCAGCGCCTCGCGATCGCCACCCTCGCCACGCGGTTCGAACTCGGCGTCCGCTACACGGAGCGAACTCCACCTTCGGAGCCTGGGCGGCGCGCCGCCGCCTCCTCTACGAAATGGGTCTACCTGGACCGCGACGGCTCTGGCGCCCGTGTTGGCAGGCGCACTGCCACCACCGGTGAAGTCGGCCACTATCGAACTGAATCCTGGATCTGCAGGATGGCCTCATCCACTCGCTTTCCGGCCAGCGCCGCAGGTACCGCAAACAGCTCGTCGCCCATGAGCGAGCCAGGCGTACCGGTGAACTGGAGGTGGCCATCCTTGCCGAGCCGAAGCTTCCCCTGGAACACGCCGCTCACGCTGTACGCCCCTTCGCTCACTGGCCCCACGTGGCTGGGGCCGATGAGGAACAGGAGCCAGTGCTCGCCTTCCTTCATGACGGGGACGCCCTCGACGCCAACCTCGCGGGGCTCCCCGAATGCCCCCGGCACAAGCTTGCTGCGGCCTGCGTGGATCCCGCCTGTCTCAACAACGGTCGCCAGCTCGCCAGCCTGCAAGGTGCCTTTGAGCGACTTCATGACCAGCACCGAAGTGACCGTAAAAGGGAGGCCGCTGTAGCTTTGGTATTCCACGGCCATCACCCGGCCCACGAGGATCCCCGAGGCGGCGCGGCTGATCTCGCCGACCGTGCCGTAGCTGAATGCAAGCTCCGCGGACATCGAGGAGAACGCCGGCGGGAATGAGGACTCCACCCGGTCGGGATCCAACAGCGGGAAGTCCAACACCGCGACGCTGGGAGGCCCGCCAGAACTCTCCACCCTGGCCTCCGCCGACTCGGCGGGGGCCGACGCGAGTTCGGACCCACCGCAGGCGGACGCAAGCAGACCGGCGGCGATGGTCGCGATCAGGAAGATGTAGCTATTTCTCAACACCGATCCCTCCGGTCAGTACGCCGCGTCCGCTTCGGCGATGTCTGTCGATTGTGGCGTGTATATGCCATAGGTGTCGTAGCGGGAAATTGAAGGATACATCAGGACGTTCGTTGGCTGGTCGTGGGCGAGGGCGATGCCATGTCCGAATTCATGACCGGCAGTGCTCTCTACCCGGTGTGGTTGATTCGGATAGTCGGCGACAAGGTACCAGTGGTTCAGCCGAAGCTCCGCGTAATCCCAGTTGCTGTTAGGAGCGCAACTTCGCGCCGGACGGAGCCCGCCGACTTGTGGGTGCGCTCGCCGAGTTCCTCGTCGGTCCAGCCAGCAGCGTTGCAGATCACAAGCCACTGCTGCTCAGCCGTAAGGTGGGGGAGATGATGATTTCGGAGAAGGGCGGCCATTTCCTGGGGCTCGGTCACGGTGTGCCTCCTGGCCCCCCGCTCGGGGTGGTGCGCAGGCTATACCTTCTGCAGCTTCCGCGGCAATCGGTTTGAGCATCGTTCAGGCCGTTTGCCGGTGTGTAAACCCTCCCCGCGATACTATGCCCGGAAGCATGAATTGGGAACGCACCTCCCGGAAGCGCGGGTCACGGCGCTGGTTTCTTGGGGTGGCGGGCGGGACGGCGGGCGCGGCGGGCCTCGCGGCACTGGGATGCACCGGCGGCACAAAGCAGCCGTCCACCCCCACGGCCGGGCAATCCGCCACCAACGGCGCCTCCTCCACGCCCAACGCCACGCGCACCCGCGCGCCCGGCAGCCAGCGCGGCGAGGCCCTTCGCTACACGGGTTATGTCGCGAACGACGGCCTCTTCGACCCCCACAAGACCCAGGCCGGCCCCTTCTACGGCCAGCAGGCCCTCGTCTTCTCCCGCCTCCTCGCCTATCAGAGCCAGGCCGACGGCTCCATCGTCGCCGACCTCGCCACGAAGCTCCCCGAAACCCCGGACGCCCAGACCTACCTCTTCAACCTCAACCCCAACGCCCGCTGGCACGAAGACTCCCCGATGAACGGCCGCCGCGTCACCGCCCAGGACGTCAAGTTCTCCATCGAACGCCAGCGCGACGGCGACCCCTCCTTCGTCCGCAAGGCCCAGTGGCAGAACGTCGACAGCATCGAAGCCCCGACCGACACCCAGGTCGTCGTCAAGCTCAAGGCCCCCTTCGCCGCCATGGCCGGCCTCTTCGCCGACGTCAACGGCTTCATCGTCGCCCCCGAAGTGACCGCCAACAACGGCGCCTATGCGGCCGACCGTCAGCCCGGCAGCGGCCCCTTCAAGTGGGTCGAATGGTCCGACGGCAAGTTCGCCAGCGTCGCCCGTAACCCCAACTGGCACGGCGGCAACAGCCGTCCCTTCCTCGACGGCGTCACCGTCTTCCAGCCCAAGGACGCCAACGAAGTGGAGGCGGGGCTCCGGACGAAGGGGCTCGACGTCGCCTTCGTCGGCCGCCCCCAGGCCGAGCGCCTGAAGAAGGCGGTCCCCCAGCTGAAGGAAGCGACCGTTGGCCAGACACGCTTCTTCGGGATGCGCTTCTTCACCCCAACCACGCCCTACGACGACCCCCGCGTCCGCACCGCCATGACCATCGCCCTCGACCGCCGCGCGATGCTCGACCAGTTCTTCGCCGGCTCCGGGGAGATGAACCCCTGGATCAGCTGGCCGAACACCCGCTGGTCGCTCCCCCAGGCCGAACTGGCGAACCTCCCCGGCTACCGCCAGGGCGCTGGCGGCCGCAACCAGGACATTACCGACGCGAAAGCGATGCTCGCCGCCTACACCTCCACCAAGAAGATGCCCGACGAACTCGGCCTCCTCGTCGTGGACGACGCGGAAGTCACGCTCGGTATGGGCTCGCTGATCAGCAAGCAGCTTCGCGAAACCCTCGGCCTCAACGTCGTCGTGCGTTCGGTCACCATCGCCGACCTCGTGGGACGGCTCTTCCAGGGGCAGGCGCCCTGGGCGGCAGGCCCCGACAGCGGCTGGATCGACCTCGACGACTGGGTCTACCCCTACTTCCACAGCAACGGCACCCGCAACAGCTTCCCCCTCCGCGACACCGAGATGGACGCCCTCATCGACGCCCAGCGGGTCGAGCTCGACGCCGCCCGGCGCCAGAAGATCGGCTTCGACATTCAGCGCAAGCTGCTCACGCTCAACGTCGGCGCGAACTTCGTCAGCGAACGCGTCGTCGCCCTCGCCTGGGAATACGTCAAGAACTTCCCCCTCGACGCCTCCGACGGCTACCAGCACCGCTTCGCCGACTGCTGGATCGACGTCAACGACCCCAGCTTCCGCGGCCGCTGACGGTCGCCGGTTCATCGTACGGCCCGTACAGTGCAGCCATGACCGCGACCCACGACTTCCGCGAGCGGCTCACCGGCCGGTTCCCCTACCCCCTCGGCGCCTCCATCTTCCTCGGCCAGGTCGCCATCGGGATCGTCCTCTTCGCCATCTTCCAGGAATACGTCCCCCACGAACTCGGCACGAACAACGCCTGGCCGGGCTATCTCCTCACCGCCTACGGGGCCGCCCGCTTCCTCAGCGAAACCCCGACCGGCGCCATCTCCGACCGCGTCGAACGGAAGCTCGGCATCCTCGTCGGCTTCGCCCTCATGATCCCGGCCGTGCTCACGATGGCGCTCATCCGCGAAGAGCACCTCTACCTCGCCGGCGCGGCGTTCATGGGCCTGGGGTCGGCCTTCCTCTGGCCCGCCACCTACGCTATCGCCGCCGACCTCTACCCCAGCGAGCGCCGGGGCAAGGTCATCGGCTTCCTCAACGTCGGCCAGTTGTTGGGTTTCGGCGTGGGGGCCCTGGTGGGGGCACTTGTGGTCGAACGGGAACCGGCGCTGCTCTTCGTCGTGGCCATCGCCGGCACTTCCTCCGCCTTCGTCGCCACCCTCGTCGGCATCCCGATTTACCGCGGCGATGGGCTCTTCCGGCCGGTCCGCCACGAGCACCGGCCGTCCGTCCTCTCGACGATGTCGTGGCAGCTGGCCTTCCTCGCCCTCCTCATCGTCGCCGCCAACGTCGCCCTCGCCATGCTCATCCCGGCCATCCGCCCCTTCGGCGACGAACAGCTCGGCGTCTCCTTCGCGAAGCTCACGGTGTTCATGATCCCCTCGATCGTCATCGGCGCCGCACTCTACGTCCCCGCCGGGCACGCCTCCGACAGGTACGGCCGGACAAAGCCGTTCTTCGCCGGCCAGTTGCTCCTGATCGCGGGTCTGCTGGTCGCCGCCGCCACGCGCAACCTCCCCGTCGCCGGGGCCGCGGCGGTCGTCATCTTCGCGGGCAACGTCCTCGCCGTTCCCGCCTGGAACGCAGCCGTGATGGACCTCGCGCCCGAAACCCACCGGGGCACGCTGATCGGCTTCTCCGTGGCCTTGAGTGGGCTTGGCCTCGCCCTCGGCCCGGCCATCGGCGGCTTCCTGGTCGAAACCGCGGGCGCCCCCGCCGTCTTCCGGACGAGCGCCGCCCTCTGCGCCGCCACCGGCGCCGCGATCATCCTCTACGGCCGCCTCTTCCGGCACAGCGCCGCCAACTAATCGGCCCAGGCGAGGTAGTTGTTCGCCACCCACCCTTCGCGGCCGGCCCCGGTGCGGACGTGGACCCAGGCCCCGGTTTCGTTGCGGACGAAGGAGAACGTCCCGGGCCGCGACCCGGCCGGCGGTTCGACGAGCGTCAGGGGCGTGCCATCCGGCAGGCAGTCGAGGACCTTCGCCTCCCGCGAGGCCGTCTCCCGCAGGTTCAGGCAGTCGCCCGCGCCCGAAACCACGAACCGGAACGGGGTGACCGGTGTGCTCTTCGCGAAGGACGCCTGGATCAGCGCCGCTGGCCCCCGGCCCCCGTGGCCCCCGTGCGGCCAGCCGAACACCATCTCGCGGCGGCCGGCCGACCATGGATCGATGTGGGTTGGGCCGTCCCGCTCCGCCATCCTCGCCCGGAACCAGCGGCCGGTGGCTCGGTTGAACAGCTCCAGCTTCCCGAAGCTGAAGAGGTTGCTGTCGTAGGGGCTCGGGATAGGTCCTCTGTACAGGGTCCCCTGGAACCATTCGGGGCCGGAAGGGCTGAGGACGAATCGCGTGATCTTCCCGGCGCCGGGCTCGACGAGCGCGTACCCGGAGCGATCCCAGCCCGGACCGCCGGCCGAGCCGTCGTCGACCAGCGCCGTGAACGCCTTCCCGTCGGCGGTCCAGCGGTGGTCGGCCCCGAAGTCGCCATAGTGAATCGCGGCAGAGCGCAGCACCACCTGCGGCGGTTCCCCCGCGCCCGCGAGCACCTCCACCTGCGACCACCGTTCGTCGAATTCATCGGCGCCTGGGGCCGGTGCGTAACGCGGGGTGACTTCCCTGAGCCCGGCAGTGCCACCCGGCGCCCACGAAGTCATCGGCGGGCCGGGCCTGGAGGCGACGCTGGCCCAATCGCCCGCGTAGGGGAAGCGGTAGTGCCGGACGATCTCTCCCGACAGGCCCTCGGTCGCGAGTTCGAACCAGTCCGCGCCCGCCTCCAGCCCGTTCACCCGGGCCTGGAAGCTGTGGTTGGCGGCGGCGACGGGGAACTCGGCGGTGACCGTCAGGGTGGCTGTGTCGACCCGGACCATCTTGCCGGGGAGGACGCCGGGCCGTGTCCAGGCGATGAAGTGCTTGCCATCCGGGGAGAAGAACGGCGGGGGGGCCCAGTCGATCCGGGGGAGGCTGAGGACGCGGTACCCCGCGAGGTAGCCGTCATAGAAGCGGTAGATACCGCCCTCGGCCGAGGGGCTCGGCGACATCCGCTCTTCGAACACGAGGACGGGGCCGTGCGAAGGAACGTCCGCCGCAGCCACGGGACCCAGCAGATCGCCCGGCCAGGACCACCCGAGCTGCCGGACGCGGTCGACCGCATAGCCGCGGCCGGTTCCGACGCCGGCAGCGGTGACGTACTGGCCACCCAGCCACGGGGTATAACCCCAGGCGGGGGTGCTCTCACCTCCGCCGATCCGCAGCCGCCAGGCCTCGATGGCGCCGGTGTCGATGTCCATGAAGAAGATGCCGTGCGTCCAGTCGATCAGCGCCCCATCCGGGAAGACGGCGCGCTCCCACATTTCAAACGCCGCCCGGCTCGCTTCGATGCGCCGCTCGATGACGGGCGTGGGGGAGGGGGTCACCGTGGAAGGTGCCGTTGGCGTGGTCGTGGCGGCACCGGGGGCCGGCGTCGCGGTCTCGCCCGAAAGGTCGTCCGCTGCGCCGCCATCCATGCCCGCTCGGATGATCGCCGCCGCCGCGATCCCGCCGCCGACGACCGCGACCCCGCCTGCCATCGCCCCGAGCACGACCCTGCGCGTGTGCCGGCGGGCTGCCGCTTCTTCTCCACCGGGAGTTGCGCCGGGCACGCCGTGGCGCGGCGGTGGGTCCTTGCCGCCGGGGGATGCTGAGGAGACGGGCCTGCCGTGCAGGATCGAAGGCAGCTGCGCGCGTTCCGTGAGCCCGAACTGGCGGACCAGCCGGTCGACCCGCTCCTTCAGCTCGCCGACCGCGATGCCAAGACGCACGGCGATCTCGGCGTCGCGCAGCCCCTCGGCCACGCCGTCGATGATGACGCGGTCAGAAAACGACAGCCGCTCGAGGCCGGTGCCGGGTCCCGCCATGGAAACCCTCCACCATGTACAACGCCGGACACGTCAGGCCGGTTCCCGGAAGCCTCGGGCGGCCCCGGTTAGTCCCAGCGCGTCGGGAGCGAGAGCTTCTCCAGCTTGTCGTGGCCGACTTCCGCCACGATCCGGTCCCATTCGTCCAGTTCCCATTCGCTGACGAACGAGACCGCGGTCCCTTCGCGGCCGGCGCGGGCCGTGCGCCCAACCCGGTGGATGTACTCCTCCGGGTTCTGGGGAACGTCGTAGTTGATGACGTGTTCGATGCCGGGAATGTCGAGCCCCCGGGCGGCGACGTTGGTCGCGACCAGGAACTCCAGTTCGCCGCTCCGGAACGCCTTCATCACCCGGTCACGCTCGCCCTGGCTCAGGTCGCCGTGGATGGCGCGGGCGGGCACGCCGCAGTTCTGGAGCTGCTCCGTCAGCCGGTCAACGCCAACCCGCGTCCGCCGGAAGATCAGCGAACGGCCAAGGTCCATCGTCTCGTAGAGGTGGCGAAGGGCCATGAACTTCTCGCGCTCCGAGACTTCCGCGAAGAGCTGCCGGCAGGTCTCGACCGTGCGCTGTTCGGGCGCGACGGCCACCCGCTCGGGCTTCGTCATGTGGCGATAGGCGAGGCGGCTGATGCTTTCCGGCATCGTCGCGCTGAAGAGCGACGTCTGCCGGCCCTTCGGGGTCACCCGGAGGATGTAGTCCATGTCGCGGGCGAAGCCGATGTCGAGCATCTGGTCGGCTTCGTCGAGGACGGCGAAGCGTACGTGCGAGAGGGAAAGCGTCCCCCGGCGGATGTGGTCGATGACTCGCCCGGGCGTCCCGACGACGACTTCAGCGCCGCGTTCGAGGGCGACCATGTCGCCGTGGAGGCTCTTGCCGCCGACGAGGCCGACGGTCGTGAAGCCGTAGAAGCGGCTGAGGTGGTCGAGGACTTCCTTCACCTGGTTCGCGAGTTCGCGCGTGGGGACGAGGACAATGGCCTGGACCTGGCGGGTGCGAGGTTCGACCGCGAGCGCCAGCGGCAGCCCGAAGGCGAGCGTCTTGCCGCTGCCCGTCTGGGCAAGGCCGACGAGGTCGTGGCCGTCGAGGAGCTTCGGCAATGCCTCTTCCTGGATGGGCGTGGGGGTGTCGAAGCCGAGGGCCGCGATCGCCTGGAGGCCGGTTTCGTCCACACCGAGGGCGCGGAACGCTTCGGAGAGCGGCCCGACCGGGGCCGGAGCGCGGCCGGGAGTCGCCGTCGGAGCCTGTTCGGTGACGGCGCCGTCTGGGTGGCTGCGGCCGCGGCCACCGCGCTTGCGGCGTCGCCGGGCGGGCGCCTCGCCGGCGGCGGCGGGCGTGTGGAGGACGGGGGAGTGGTGGTGGTCCGGGGCATGTGGCGGGCGATGGCTCGCCGGGGCGGCACTGGCCGCGGACAGGACGGTCGATGTGGGGGCGCCGGGTCCACCGGCGGGCACGGGCTCATGCTCCGTGCGCTTACGTCTGAAGAAGAGCAGGGGTCAACCAAACCTTGGGAAAGATGTTGCCAGGCGCCTTGCGAGGAGAAGGCAGCGCTTCGGTGGCGCGCGACCAGGCGGGCGCAAGAAGCCGCACGGGGACACCCTTTGGGCATCCGGGTTCCCGGTGAGGGCCGGGGCCAGCGACTGGCTGGCGGAGTGGCTTCACAAACAACTCAACGTAAGCATAGCACACTGTTCGGCGTACTCATGCCAATGCCCCGGCCTCCCGCTTAGAATGGCCCCACACAACGGAGGTCAAGTCATGGCGGAATACAACACCATCGTCTACGAAGTCGAACGCGGCCGCGCCCGCATCACCCTCAATCGCCCTGAAAAACTGAACGCCCTCTCCGCCGAACTCCAGCGGGAACTGAACGACGCGCTCTGGGAGGCTGACAACGACCGCAACGTCCACGCCGTCATCCTCAAGGGCGCCGGGCGGGCCTTCAGCGCCGGCTACGACCTCACCCCCATGTCCCGTCCCCGGGCCGAGACTCCGCCGGGCGAAACCTACACCGCCGTCTACCGCGGTGGCGCCACCTTCGACGACGACGCCTGGCAACTCGAACGCGGGCAGCGCCTTCGCATGGCCATCTTCGACATGCACAAGCCGGTCATCGCCCAGGTCCACGGCCATTGCATTGCCGGCGGCACCGACGTCGCCTTCCTCTGCGACATCGTCATCGCGGCCGAAAACGCCACCATCGGCTTCCCCCCGACCCGGGCCATGGGCGCTCCCCCCAACAACATGTGGATCTACAACTGCGGCCCCCAGTGGGCGAAACGGCTCCTCCTCACCGGCGACACCATCACCGGGGCCGAAGCCGCGAAGATCGGCCTCGTCCTCAAGGCCGTCCCGCCCGACATGCTCTCGGCCGAGGTCGAGGGCCTTGTCGACCGCATGGCGATGATCGACACCGAGCTCCTTTCCGCGAACAAGCGGATCGTGAACCTCCAGCTGGAGCTGATGGGCGCCCGCACCATCCAGCGCATGGCAGCCGAAAACGACGCCCGCGCCCACCTCGCCCCCAGCGTCCGCGAATTCGGCCGGATCGCCCGCGAACAGGGCCTCAAGGCCGCCCTCCACTGGCGCGACGACAAATTCGGCGACGGCCGTGCCCGGGTGGAAGGTCCCGAGACTCGCGACGAGAATGGCCGCTTGAAATGACGATCAAAGCGACCTCGTTCCTCTCCCTCGTCGCGATCTGGGCCGCCATGATCGCCGCCGTCGCGTTTGGCGACGCCCCCTGGTGGACACTGATCTTCGCCTTCCTCGCCTCCGGGGCTGTTGGCGTCGGGATGTGGCGGCGGCTTGGCGTCTCCCGCCTCATCGCGATCACGGGCACCTGGGTGACGACAGCCTGGGCCGTGGGCGCCGAACCGGACACCGGCTGGATCACCGTCTTCGCCTTCCTCACCACCGGCGCGATCGTCTACAGCCTCATGCGCCGCGACGCCATCGGCCTCGGCGCCGGGATCGCCTTCACCTGGCTCATCGTCGCCCTCGTCATCCTCGACAACGAAGGCGACGGCGCCTGGATCGCCGTCTTCGCCTTCCTCACCGCCGGGTCGCTTTCGAACAGCCGCAGCCGCCACATGAAGGGCCTCACGGCGATCCTCTGGTGGGGCATCGCCGGCGTCATCATGCTCGCCACCGACGGCTGGTTCTGGCTGGCCGTGCCCGCCTTCATCTTCACATCCGCCTCCTTCGGGTTCCGCGACTTCAGCTTCCCCCGCCGCATCGAATGGGACCTCCGCGAACGCGACGACGACGGCTACGTGGTGAAGTAACATCGAGTGGTGACCCGGCGGCAGGACAACGTGGCGATGGACGACAGCGACGAGCCCAACCTCGGGCCGGACGAACGTGACCTCGACCTCATCGACGGCTCCTGGGAGCGCCGCTACTACGGCGGCCGCGTCAAACACCGCGACTGGACCACCATCGGCGTCGGCCTCGGGTTGATGGCGCTCGCCGGGATGGTGCTCCCCATGCTCCTGGTCTTCCTCCGGTGACGGCCCCGCTGGCCCTCGAAGGCAAGGTCGTCGCGATCATCGGCCGCGGCAGCGACTCCGACCGCGCCCTCGCGGTGGCCTGCGCCGAAGCCGGCGCCACGATCGCCCTCGCGACCCAGTCGCCCGCACCGGAACAGGACTTCGCGATGAACTCGATCGCGAACGAAGTCTGGGTCATCGGCCGCGACCACTTCGTCCGCGCCATGGACGGCTCCGACCCGGCCGCGGTCGCCGCCTTCGCGGACGAAACCTGGGACCGCTTCCGCCGTTGCGACATCCTCATCTGCGCCCATGAAGCGATGACCACGGCACCCCTGGACGAACTCTCCGCCGACGAATGGGAGCCCTCCCTGCGGACGAACCTCACCGGCCCCTTCCTCGCCGCCCAGGCCTTCGGACGGCTGATGGAGCGCCAGGGCGGCGGCCAGGTCATCCTCCTCGCCCGCGACACGGCCGGGGCCGACGCCGCCTTCGAGGCCGCCATCGCCGGGCTCGCCGGGGTCGCGAACGCGGTCAATCGCGCCTGGGGTGCGGCCGGCGTCCGCGCCCATCCCCTCCCCCCCGGCCCTCCCGGCGACGCGGGCGCGCCCATCCGCCAGGCGATCGCCGGCCCCTGACCCGGGTCGCGCACGCCCACCTGGTCGGCGGTGCGCCTACAGGCGGCTCTGCTATCATCCTCAATTCCAGCAAGGGATCGGGTTTTCATGGAAGCAACCGCCGTCACTGTCCGCGTGCCCGCCACCAGCGCCAACCTCGGCGCCGGGTTCGATTGCCTTGGCCTCGCCCTCGACCTCTTCGCCTCGATCACGGTCACCTTCAGCGACTGCGAACAGCCCCCGACCGAAGACGTCGGCGAGAAGATGGTGCTCACCGCCATCCGCCAGACGTTCCTGCGACTGAACCAGCCCGGTCCCGTCGGCGTCCGCGCCCGCTACAACGTCGCCATCCCGCTCGGGCGGGGCCTTGGCGCCAGTGCCGTCGCGCGCGTGGCCGGCGCCCTCGCGGCGAACGAGATCGCCGGCCGCCCGCTCGACGAAGACGCCTGCCTCGCCATCGCCAGCGACCTCGAGGGCCACGGCGACAACGCCTGCCCGGCGATGTTCGGAGGCCTGCAGGTCTGCGTCAGCGCAGGCGAAGGCCGCTACCTCCACGCCCCCTTCACCCACCCGGCCGGCGTCCAGATGGCCATCCTCGTCCCCGACCACTCGATGGCAACCAAGGACGCCCGCAAGGTCTTGCCTGACAGCTACGGCAAGCCCGACGTCATCCACAACGTCGGCCGGGCGGCGCTCTTCGTCGCGGCGATGAACGCGGGCCGGCTCGACCTCCTCGACGAGGCGACCCAGGACCGCGTCCACCAGCCCCAGCGCGCCGCCCTCTTCCCGCCCATGTTCGACATCTTCGCAGCGGCGAAGCGGGCCGGCGCCCACGCCGCCTGGCTCTCCGGCGCCGGCAGCTCGATCGCCGCCATCTGCCCGGAAGACGTCGCCCGCCCGGCCGCCTCGGCTATGCTCGAAGAACTCCAGCACGCGGGGATGAGCGGCCGGTCGATGGTCACCCGCATCGCCAAAGACGGCGCCACGGTTTCGAAGGTGGAGCTGGTGGAGGCCTGACCATGCCCCTCCGGCCCGCCATCGAAGCCGACCTCGACACCATCATCGAACTCATCCACGCCCTCGCCGAATACGAACGTGAGCCCGAGGCCGTCGTCCTCGACCGCGACTCGCTCCGCCGCCACCTCTTCGGCTCCCGCCCCTACGCCGAAGTCATCCTCGCCGAGACTGACGCAGGCGAAAGCGCCGGGTTCGCGCTCTTCTTCCACAACTTCAGCACCTGGCTGGGGCAGCCCGGGCTCTACCTCGAAGACCTCTTCGTCCGGCCCATCCATCGCGGCCGTGGCTATGGCAAGCTCCTCCTGGCCGAACTCGCGCGGCTGGCGGTCGAACGTGGCTGCGGCCGGGTCGAATGGTCCGTCCTCGACTGGAACGAGCCCTCGATCGCCTTCTACAAGGGCCTCGGCGCGCTCCCCATGGACGAATGGACCACCTACCGCCTGGCCGGCGACGCCCTCCGCCGCCTCGCGCGCGAATAGGACGGGCCGTGCCTCAGTGGGCTTCGCGCCAGGCCACTTCCCAGACCCGCACCGGCTCGTCCAGCCCCTTGAACTGCTGGAGACCCCGGTCGCTGAAGAGGTAGCCCTTCCCCGCGACCAGCTCCCGCACGACGTTCGAAACCAGGATCTCCCCGCCCGCGGCCGAACTCGCGATCCGGGATGCCGTGATGACGGCCGCCCCGAAGAGGTCCCCGTCCTCCGCGATCGGCTCGCCGGCGTTGACGCCCACCCGCACCCGGAGGCTCTCCCAGCGCGGGTCGCCCGCCGCCGAGTCGCGGTTCAGGTCGGTGAGCGCACGCTGGAGGGTGACGGCGCAGTCGATCGCCCGCTGCGCCGACCCGAACGAAGCCATGAAGCCGTCGCCCATCGTCTTCAACTCGGTCCCACCGTGCTGCTGGAGGGCTGACCGGGTGAGCCGCTCGTGTTCGCGGAGGACGTCGCGGCTGGCGGCGTCGCCGAGGCGCTGGACGAGGGCGGTGTGGCCTTCGACGTCGGTGAAGAGGATCGTCCGGAACTCTGGCTGGGCCGAAGCGGCAGCTGGGGCTGGCGTGGCGTCTGCGGGGGCTTCGCTCCAGTCCTCGCCGAAGAACTCGCCCATCTTGCCGACCATCTCGTCTGTCGCGCCCTCCACGGGACTGCCGCCGACAAGGGCCAGCCGGGCATCTGGCATCGAGGCCACGAACCGCCGCACCGCAGCCTCCGGCGCCCATCCCGACGACTCCGTCCGGATGACCAGCACCGGGCAGCGGATCTGTTCGAGGTGCGGCTGGAGGTCCACGCCGAGCATCGCGTCGTAGATGCGGATCGCCGTCTCCGCCGTGACGCACTGCCGGAAGAACGCCGCATAGCGCGGGCCTTCTGCACGGCCCCAGCCGTACGTCTCCGCACTCAGGGCGTCGGTGAACATCCGGAAGTCCGCCTTGAGCATCTCCCGCCAGAGGTTCAGCCGCTCCAGGGGCATGAAGTCTTTTCCGCGGACGAAGGGGTTCACCGCGACCAGCCGCTCGACCCGCTCCGGGTGCGCCGCCGCATAGGCGATGGCGGTCTGGTTGCCGTGCCCGCCCGCCAGGAGCGAAACCTTCTCCGCGCCGAGCTTCGCCACCACCGCTTCGAGGTCGCTCACCCGGGCTTCGAGCGAAAAGCCCGCAATGTCACGGTCGGAGAGCCCCGTACCCCGGCCGTCGAAGCGGACGAGCGTGCGGTAGTGGGAGAGGTGCTCGATACTCCGGCGGCGCTCAGGGTCGCCCCACTCGAGCTGGACGTGGTTGTCGGGCGGCGCCGGGACCGAGATCAGGACGGGGCCGCTCCCCGACACCGCATAGGCGATGTGGGTGCCGTCGGCGGCGGTTGCGTAGGCGATCCGTGGCTCCATTCGACTATTGTACGCACACGCCCGGGGGCGGATGTTGGCCGAACGTGGCCGCGGTCACCTTCCGGCGCCGTCGACGCTACTCGAAGCCGGGGGCCATCGCCAGGATGTTGAGGACGTAGAGCCGCGTCTCCGCATAGGGGCCGTAGCGCTCGACCGCGGCCAAGCCCTGGTAGTAGGCCGCGAGCGCCGTCCACTCGTCGCCGAAGTAGTCGATGTGGTGGCGAAGGACGGCCGCGCCCACCCGGGCGTTCCCCTCCACCGACCCCACCCAGTCCACGGATTCGCCCATCACCACTTCCTGCGCCCACTCGGCCGTCGCCGGCGTCAGTTGGAGCAGCCCCACCGCGCCCGCGTGGCTGACGACGTGCTGCTGCCAGCCGCTTTCCTGCCACGCCAGCGAGAGCAAGAGCTCCTCGCGGACGCCGAACTCCCATGCCGCCGCCCGCAGTGCCGCTTCCGCTTCCGCCTTCGTCACGCGGACGGCCGCTGGAGCGTTCGAGCCCCCGCCCCCGGCACTCCCCGGGACCACCAGCAGCTCCCCGGCGTAGATCCGGTCGGGATCGTCGATCCCGTTGGCCGATGCGATCGCCGCCGCGCTCACGCCGTACTCCGAGGCGATGCCGCTCAGCGTTTCCGCCGCCGCCACCTGGTGATAGCGGTCCGCCGCTGCCGTTGGCGCCCCGCCCGCATAGGGCGCTGCCGTGATGACCAGCGACTCCCCCGCGAGGATCTGGTCCGGGTCGTCGAGGCCGTTCGCGCGCACGAGGTCGTCGACGCTCACCCCATACTCGAACGCGATCGCGGAAAGCGTGTCGCCCGGTTGGACGACGTAGGGTGCGTCCGCCCGGGCCGTCCCCGGACCCGCCGAGATGACGACCGCCACCGCCACGCCCGCCAGCCGCGCAAGCCGCGGCCCAACAGTACTTCTCACCTCTCCAAGATCGACGGCCGCGTCCCCGCTCATCACGTCCCGGGGGATCGCTGCCGTGCCCGTTGCGGCGGCGCCCCTGTACCATATTCCGCCATGAGCAATCGCCGAATCCTCGCTGTCTATGGTCACCCCGATGACGAAGGCCAGGTCACCGGGACCCTCGCCCACTTCCTCGAGGCCGGGAGCCGCGTCACCCTCGTCTGCGCCACGCGTGGCGAAGTCGGAGAAATCAGCGACCCCTCCCTGGGCACCGCCGAGACACTCGGCTATGTCCGCGAACTCGAACTTCGCGCCGCCATGGCCCAGATCGGCCTCGCCGACGTCCGCCTCCTGCCCTTCCGCGACAGCGGCATGGCCGGCACCCCCGAGAACGACGACCCCCGCTGCCTCCACCAGGCACCCGCCGAGACCGTGGTCGAACAGCTCGTCGGGATCATCCGCGAAGTCCAGCCCCACTTCGTCTTCACCTGGGACCCGAACGGCGGCTACGGCCACCCGGACCACATCGCCGTCCACAAGCACACCGTGGCCGCCTACGACGCCGCCGGGGACTCCCACGCCTTCCCCTACGTCGGCGAACCCTGGACCCCCGAGCGCCTCTACTGGGGCGCCTTCACGATGAAGCGCTTCGCCCGCATGTGGATGGAGATGGAAGAGCGCGGCCTTCTCCCCGAGCCGCTCGACCCCGAACGCCGCCTCCGCTTCGAAAACGCCATGAAGGAGCCGGACCCGGCCGTCCACGTCATCCACGACGTCGGCCACCACGTCGAGCGCAAGCGCGCCGCCGCGGGGATGCACCGCAGCCAGTTCGGCGAAAACAGCATGTTCGCTCGCATCCCGGAAGACCTTCGCCAGCGCTTCTACGCGACCGAACAGTTCTTCCAGGCCCGGCCCGCCATCAGTGACCCCGCCGAACCGGTCCACGGTTTCGGCCACTGAGGCATGGGTTCCGCTACGCTGCCAACGGCGCCGGCCGCAGCCGCCCGGAGAGTGCCAGCACGACCAGCCCCAGCGCCGCGACAGCCGCGCATGACGCCCCGAGGACGAACGGCGCCGAGACCGACACCTGGTCCCAGAGGATCCCGGCGGTGATGCTCGCGGCCAGGGCGGCGATGCCGTTCACCCCCTGGAAGAGGCCCATCGCGCTCGACCGCGCGCTCTTCGGCACCATGTCCGCCACCAGCGCCTTCGAGACGCCGTCGGTGAGGGCGATGTAGGCGCCGTAGATCATGAACAGCGGCCAGACGACCCCCTCCGACCCCGCCATCGCGAACCCGGCGTAGACCAGCGCGAAGACCACGTAGCCCGCCAGCATCACCCACACCCGCGGGACCCGGTCCGAGATGATCCCCGAGGGCAGGGAGAGCGCCGAGTAGACGACGTTGTAGGTCACGTAGGCCAGCACCACCAGCGTCGTCGTCATCCCCAGGTCCTTCGACCGGAGGATGAGAAACGCGTCCGACGAGTTGCCCAGCATGAAGACGGTCGTCACGATCAGCGCCAGCCAGAACGCCGCCGGGAGCTTGGGCGTCGGCAAGTGCGGGCCGGCCGCGGCGGGGTCGCCGTCAGGCTTTCGTTCGGGCAGCCAGCGCAGCACGAACACGGCCACGAACCCGGGCACCACCGCGAGGAGGATCACCATCCGCAGCGGCGCATCCGCCCAGAGGAAGACCAGTCCAATCAGCGGCCCAAACACCGCGCCAAGGCTGTCCATCGAGCGGTGGAAGCCGAACACCCGGCCGCGGTGCTTCTCGTCCGTGAAGTCGGCGAGGAGCGCGTCGCGGGGGGCCGTCCGGATGCCCTTCCCGAAACGGTCCAGGGTCCGCCCGCCGAGCGCGACCCCCCAGGCCGGCGCGATCCCGAGCACCAGCTTCCCCAGCGCCGCCAGCGCGTACCCCGCCACCACGAACGGTTTGCGCGCGTTCACGCGGTCCGACCAGCGCCCGGAGGCCAGCTTCGTCAGGTTCGCGGTGCCCTCGGCCACGCCTTCGGTGATCCCCACCGCGACCGCCGGCGCCCCCAGCGTCCCGGTGATGAAGAGCGGGATGATCGGATAGACCATCTCCCCCGAGAGGTCGGCGAAAAACGAGACGACGCTCATGATCCAGACCGGCCGGGTGATCCCTTCGAGCCGCCGGTTTCGCAATCCCACTCACATACCCCGGCGGAGCGCCCTGCCGGGCCGCGCGCCCGTATGGACGCCGGCGTCCGCCACCTGGACGCCGTTCACGAAGATCGCCCGGATGCCGTCCGGGAACTGGCAGGGGTCGTCGTAGGTGGCGCGGTCGCCGATCGTCCCCGGGTCGAACACCACCAGGTCGGCGAAAGCCCCCTCCCTGACGAAGCCCCGGTCCTTGAGGCCGAACTTCACCGCCGGCATGCCCGTCATCTTGTGGACCGCCGTCGCCAGGCTGATGATCCCCTCGTCCCGGGCGTAGCGCCCCAGCACCCGCGGGAACGTCCCGTAGAGCCGGGGGTGCGGCTTGCTCCCGCCCGGAACCCCATCCGAGCCGATCATCGTCGTCGGGTGGGCCATCACCAACCGCACGTCGGCTTCGTCCATGGTTTCGATGACGACCGTCGTCCGCGCGCTCGCCTCCACCACCTTCTTCGCCGCGTCCTCGGCCGGCAGGTCGAAGAGGTCGGCCATCTCCCGGATCGACTTGCCTTCCCATCCGTGGTTCGCGGGGCAGAAGGCGATGTGCACCTTCGCGGGGTCCGCCCGACCGAGGCCGCCCTCCTCGCCGCGTTCGTTGAAGGCGTTGTTCTGCAGCACCGCGAAGAGCGAGGTGCTCCCGGCCGTGTACGGGTACTGGTCGGCCGTCACGTCCAGCCCTCGCGCTCGCGCCGCTTCGATCAGCCCGATCGACTCGCGCACCTTGCCCCAGTTGTCCGCGCCGCCCACCTTGTGGTGCGAAATCTCGACCGGCACGCCGCCCTCTTCGCCGACCCGGATTGCCTCGGCGACCGCCTCCAGGAGGTACTTGCCCTCGTTCCGCATGTGAGTCGCGTAGAGGCCGCGGCCGTCGAGCGCCCGGGCAAGCGCGATCACCTCCTCGGTGGCCGCGTACCGCCCCGGTTCGTAGATCAGGCCCGTCGAAAGGCCGACCGCGCCCGCCTCTATCCCTTCTTGCACGAAGGCCACCATCCGGGAAAG
Organism: Chloroflexota bacterium; assembly: GCA_016234445.1. Classification (GTDB taxonomy): domain Bacteria; phylum Chloroflexota; class Dehalococcoidia; order Tepidiformales; family Tepidiformaceae. The sequence goes on from JACRBT010000008.1 coordinate 19,473, forward strand.
CTCCGCCGCGTCCGGCGCCCGTTCGGCGTTCCCAAGGACAGCCCGGCGGATGGTCCCGTGGCCGACGAGCGCGGCGATGTTCAGGCTCGGGCGGGTTGCGTCCACGCGCTCCAGGTAGCCCGCGTAGCCCTCCCACGGCTCCATCTCCACTTCCGGCCCGATCGCCCGAAACATCGGCCGCGCCGCCTCAAACGGCGCCACCGCTGTCCCGCAGTTCCCGACGATGTCCGTGGTCACCCCCTGCATCACTTTGCAGGGGTACTCTGGCTCCATCAGCACCGCCAGGTCGTCGTGCGAATGGACGTCGACGAAGCCCGGCGAAACCGCCAGCCCGGCGGCGTCGATCTCGTTCGCCCCCCGCCCGGGCACCTCCCCCACCGCGACGATCCGGTCGCCGCGCACAGCCACTTCCGCGCGCAGACCCGCGCTGCCGCTGCCGTCGAACACCATCCCCCCGCGGATCACCAGGTCGTAAGGTCCGCCCGCCGCCATGGTTGCCCTCCGCCGCAAACTCGCCCCGAACGGTGCGACCGCGAAGAGGCAGTGTCAAACGCAACCCTGCGGCGCCAGTCCGCTCTCCCCGCTCAGGCGATACCGCGCGAGCCAACTCGACCTGCAGCCGGAACATGCTCCCGCCCGTCCGCCTGCTGCCGGAAGCCGCGCCGCCGGCGCACCGCCCTCCCCGGCGGAGGGAGGCTAATCGCAGTAGTCGGTGAGGCCGACTTCGATGTACAGGCTCAAGAACGCCGACCAGTAGTACCAGCGGGAGGCGCAGTTCGACCAGTCGTAGTTGGCGTATCCGTTTTCAAAGGACATCTGCCAGATGGTGCCGCCGATGGAGCCGCCATCATTCAGGGGATATCCAAGGTAGTACATACCGTCCTTGCCGGTCGCCCAGGGGTCCGTGTAGGGACCCAGCAGCCCGCGGCTCATGAAGACAGCAAAGCTCGACGACGAGTCCTTGAAGACCGCGTGCTCACCGTTGCCAGATCCTGTCCCCTTGAACGTCTGCACGCGCCCGGCCCGGCTCGCGCCGTTGACGTCGGTGAAATTGCACGGGTACCAGCCCGGCGTTGCCGACGACCCGCACGTCGTCGCCGGAGATCGACCCGGCGTCCAGGACGAAATGCTGGCGGTGGAGCCGACCACGTCCCACTTGCCCGCGGACCAGTACTTCTGCCGGATGGGGTCGTCGTAGACGATTGGGTTGGCCTCCGAGTAGCCTGCTGAACGGTTGTCTGAGGTACACGTTAGGCAGCCGCCGACCGGACAGTCCGCACCTCCGTTATCCCAACCAGTGTGGCTGTTCATCGTAAATGGGGCGCTTGTCGTCCCGGTGGTATTCGTATTCTTCTGGAAATGAACATGTATGCCGTCGCAACGACCGGTGCAGCCAGCCGTGCCGATCTGAAATCCCTGGGGTACGTTGGTTCCCGTAAACCCATTGCAAGTGACTAAATGAGCGTAGAGAGAGGATGTACTCCCGTGCGTGATACGCACAAAGTTTCCAAATGACGGGTCATCCGTGGTGCAGGTGGCGTATCCATCTGATGCCGCATAGACCAGCTGCGTCGGGCTCGGATCATATCGGACGTCTATTGCATAAAAGAGCCCGCTGGCTGACGTGTGGCTGGTGGCACCGTTCCAGCCCTGGCTCATTTTCCAGGCTACGTCTTTCGCCCATGGCCACCGGTAGAACTCCCACCGGTTGTTGTTGTGGTCGGCAAGAGAGGAATCCGGGAGCCCGATGGCGATGATAAGCAGCCCAACGGCAAACGCGATTCTTCGCAGGGTGTTCATTTCAACGCGATCCCCGTGAGCAAGGCCATCGCTTCAGCAAGGGTCTTAAGGTCCGCGGGCAGCGCCACATGCACGGCGGCCACGAGATACCCGCCCCTTGGGCTTGGCGCCGAAACAAACAGCGTAAGGGCACCGATTCCCGGGTCCAATCCGACACCGTCGCGGAACTGCGTGCCGATAATCTCAGCGTCGCGCCCACTGATGCTCCGGACGAACCGCACTTGATGGAACATCCCCGAGTCATCTCTGCCGACCGAGTAGGTCACCAGGGCGGTTTCGGTGCGGATGTCCGCCCACACGTCGCCCGGCGACGGTGAGAACTCCCCAGGAGTTGCCGGGAGGTTCGCAACCTTGAGCACCTTGGCGTAGTCACCGATAACCTTCTCGCCCAGGTAATCGTGCTGCTCCCGTGTCGTGACCGTCCATGACGCCGGGGCACGGACCGTGAGCTCACCCCGGGGGCCCGCGTAGGCCACCCATTCCTTCGTGTCCACCGGCGGCAGCGTCGCCGGGTCGAAACGTTCCGCAACGTCGAGCTTCGCGTCGTTCGCGACGGAGGTCGCGCTTGGGTTGGCGGTGACGCTGGCATCGCCCGCGGCGGCGGTGGGCGCTGCGCTCGGGCCCGTATCCGACAACGGGCCGCTTGTGACCAGGATAATCCCGGTGGCCGTGGCGCCACCGAGAATTCCCGCAGTCGCGAGACCGACCATGAGCCATGAAGGAATCATGATTTCGTCGCCTCCGTCTTGCTAGACGTTCTTCTGCACAGCCTGTGGGAAGTCATGGAACGAGTCTCGCCCCGGCGCGGCCGCCTGGCAATATGGACGTTTGTCACTATGTACATTTCGCGCCACGTTGCTACCATGGCCGTCAGCGGGCGAGGAGAATGGGTTGACGGTGCAGCATTCCCGCAGGCACGACGGCACCCCGTGGCCGGTCGTGCCGTCGCGCTACCTCCCGGTCCTCCGCCTGCTCGCCCTCGGCCTGCCAAACAAGCAGATCGCCGCCCGTTCTGGACTTGCCGACGGCACCGTGCGCAACTACATCTCCCAGCTCATCGCCATCTTCGGAGTCGCCAACCGCACCCAGCTCGCGATCGAAGCCGAACACTATCTCGCTGCCTGATCACCTGGCGTCTGTCGCTTGCCTACGGCCGGAAGCCGCGGCGCTTGGGGCCTAGCCGCGTCGCTTCGAGTTCGTAGGCAAGGCCCACCCATTCGCAGAGCAGCGGCCGCGTCTCCCGCGGGTCGATGATCTGCTCAATCCCGAACGTCTCCGCCGTCCGGAAGGGCGACCGCACCCGGTTCAGCTTCTCCTCCAGCTCCCGGCGCATCGCATCCGGGTCCGGCGAGGCCGCGAGGTCGCGCTTGTAGGCCGCCTCGATCCCGCCTTCCACCGGCAGGCTGCCCCAGTCGCCGCTCGGCCAGGCGTAGCGCCAGTTCAGGCCGTCGGTGTTCGCGTGGGCGGCGCCCGCCACCCCAAACGCCCGCCGGATGAGGATGGTCACCCACGGCACCGTCGCCTGGAACACCGCCGCCATCGCGCTCGCCCCCTTGCGGATGGTCGCCGCCTTCTCCCCCGCCGTGCCGATGACGAACCCCGGCTGGTCGAGCAGGTTCACGGCCGGCAGGTGGAAGGTGTCGCAGAGGTCGACGAAGCGCGCCATCTTCTCGCTCCCGTCGGCCGTCAGCCCGCCGCCCCACTCGTAGGGGTCGTTCGAAATCACGCCCACCGGGTAGCCATCGAGCCGGGCGAACCCGGTGACCCCCGACCGTCCCCAGCCGCCACCGATTTCGAAGAACGAGCCCCGGTCGAAGATGGCGTCGATCACCTGGCGGACCTTGTAGGGCCGCCGCCGCTGCCGGGGGATGGCGCTCAGGAGCCATTCGTCCCGGCGCCCGGGGTCGTCCGTGGGCTCGGCCCGGGGTGGCTGCTGCCAGACGTTCTGGGGCATGTACGAAAGGAACTGGCGGACCTGGCGGAAGGCGTCCGCTTCGTCCTCGGCAAGGTTGTCGCAGACCCCGTTGTGGTAGTGAATCTGGGCGCCGCCGAGCTCTTCCTTCGTGACCGTTTCGCCCATGCCCCGGGCGACCACCGGCGGCCCCGCGACGAACACCTGGGCCGTGTCCTTGACGATGATCGACCAGTGTGAGGTGACCACCCGGGCAGCGCCGAGGCCCGCCGTGCTCCCCATCGCCGCCGACACGACCGGCACCTCGTTCAGCATCTCCACGACCGTCGACCAGGCGGGGTTCGCCGGGACATAGGTCGCCCGCATCGTCTCCAGCGTCCGCACGCTGCCGCCACCCCCGGTGCCGTCCACGAGCCGGACGATCGGCAGCCGCATTTCGCGCGCCATCTTTTCGCCGTAGCTCTGCTTCCCGCCGATGGAGGCATCGGCCGCGCCGCCGCGGACCGTGAAGTCGTCGCCACCCACCACCACCCGTCGCCCGTTGATCCGCCCCAGCCCCATGACGAAGTTCGCCGGGCGGATGGAGACCAGGTTCCCGTCCTCGTCGTATTCGGCCTTGCCGGCCAGCGCGCCCGTCTCCGCGAAGCTCCCTTCGTCGAGGAGACCGGCGATCCGCTCGCGCACGGTGAGCTTGCCGCCGTCGTGCTGGCGCTTCACGTTCTCTTCGCCGCCCATCAGTTCGGCCAGCTCCTGGCGGCGCTTCAGCTCCTCGATTTCGGGTTCCCAGACCATCCGCGTCACCCCTCGTCCGTTCGTTCGCAGGAGGGATGTTACGCCCGGCCGCCGCGCCGGTCGCGCGCGCTATACTGCGCTGCAGGAGTCGCCGCGATGTCACCTCCACAGAAGAAACGCTCCTACACGTCCGACACCGTCTACGTCGACGCCTTCCTCAAAGGGCTGGAGGAAGGCAAGGCGGCCGCGGGCGACAGCGCCGCCCAGGCTCCTCCACGGCAGAAGCAGGCGCCCAACATCACCCAGACGCTGCGCCTGGTCTCGCTCCTCCGCCGCCAGCCGCTGCCCACGTCCGAGCTCTTCCACCTGAGCGAACTCGGCCTCGGGGAATTCGCCGCAGCCCTGGCGAGCCTGAAAGGGGAAGGGCTCGTGGAGGCCGCCCCCGCCGCCCAGGGCGCCGACGAGATCCTCTCCCTGACGCCTGCCGGGGCCGCACTCGTTTCCTAGGAGCCGCGCATGGACGCCTGGCCCGACTACACCGCCGTTACCGTCATCGGGCTGGCCGTCGGCGCCGCGGAGACGCTGACGCGGCATCGCGGCCGCTCCTTCGACGTCCTCTGGTCGTGGTGGTCGGCCGTCTACATCCTCCTCAACGCCGCCATCTCCCTCGTCGCCCTCTTCGGGATCCGGCGGCTGGGCTGGGACTTCGGCCTCGACGACGGCTCCCCGGAGCGCTGGGCGCAGGTCTCCGCCGCCGGCTTCGGGGCGATGACCCTCCTCCGGTCGTCCGTCGTCCTGGCCCGGGAAGAGAGCGGCAACGACATCGGCATCGGGCCCGCCGGCATCGTCCAGATCGTCCTCGACCGGATCGACCACGCCATCGCCACCGAGCGCATCGAGGAAGTGGCCAGGCAGGCCCGCGAGCTGATGGCGGACGTCGACTACGAGAAGGCCCACAAGGACCTGCCCGTCCAGTGCGCCAACCTCCTCCTCGCCGACACCGGCGGCGCCCCCGGCGAAGAAGACATGGCCCGCATCGGCCGGACCGTCGGCCGCTGGGCCTCGCTCCCCGAACAGGCGCGCAAGGTCAACCTCGGCATTTTCCTCATCGACGAATTCGGCGAAAAGATCGTCCGCCTCGCGAAGCAGGACCTGATGAAGGCAATCGGGAACGCCAGCCCCGAAGGCTGAGTCCTCGCTGTCCCCCGCGCTACAGGTGGATCAACTCGGTCGCGACCTCCACCACTTCCGCGTCCAGCCGCCACTCTTCCACAGCCCGGGCAATCGCCTGCAATTGGCTGTCGGCGTGGCCGCTGTCGTTCGAAGCCACCACCGCCGCGATGGTCGCGCGGCCCGGCGTGTCGAGGTCGCCCACTTCCGCCACGGACGCGTTGAACCGCCCGCGCAGCCGCTCGACGACAGACTTCACGATCGAGCGCTTCTCCTTCAGCGTCTCCGCCGGCAACGCCAGCCGGACCGTCAGGACGCCGATCGTCGTCGCCGGGCCGTCGCCGTTCACTGGCCCATGAAGGTCGCCCCATCGACCGGGGGTTCGCTCTCTTCCGGGAGCGGCGGGAGTTCCGCCGGGCTACGAATCCCGAAGTGTTCGAGGAACTTCATCGTCGTGCGATAGAGCACCGGCCGGCCCGGGCCTTCACCGCGGCCGCTGTTGTCGATCAGGCCCCGCTGCTCGAGCGTCGCCACGAGGCGGTCGCTGTTCACGCCCCGGATGGCTTCGATCTCGGCCCGCGTGCAGGGCTGCTTGTAGGCGATGATCGTCAGCGTTTCGAGGGCCGCTCGTGTCAGCCGTTGCCCCGGCCCGGTGCCCAGCAGCGCTTCGATGAACGGCGCGTAGTCCGGGGCGGTGACCAACCGGTAGTGCCCGGCGTCTTCCACCAGCCGCAGCCCGCGCACTTCGTAGTCCGCCTTCAACTGGTCGATGGCCCGCCGCGCCGTCACTTCGCCCACGCCGGCCGCCCGGGCGAGGGCCGCCAGCGACTGGGGCTCCTCGGAGACGAACAGCATCGCCTCGATCACCCACGGCAGTTCGCCGGAAGGAGCCTTTCGCCGTTCGGGCTCAGCGCCCGCTGTCGCCTGTGCTTTCGTCACCTGTCCCTGCATCCCCCGTCGTGCTGGCCGCCGGCGGTTGGGCTTCCTGCTGGGGCTTCGTCCGCCCCACCAGGCCCGCGGGCCGCGCGCTCAGGTCATCGTAGCGGATTCGCACGGACGGTCGACGGATGTCCGCGACCCCCACCTGCTCGCTGAGCACCCGCCTGGTCGCCTCCGAAGCCGAAGCCGTCACCTGCGAAATCACCGCGCTCGCCTCGATCGCAAGGTCCAGGTCCGTCGCCACCGCTCCCTTTTCGAGCCGGACTGCGGGGATTGCCCTGCGAATGTCGGGCAGGCTTTCGAGTTCGTCGCGGATCAGCATCTCCATCGCCTCGGCCGTCACCTCCACGTAACCGCCGTCGGCCTGGCGCATGCGAAGACTGTCGCCCCGCCGCTTCCGCGCCGGCAGGAACGCCAGGATCAGCGTCAGCAGCCCCAGCAGCCCGATCGCCGCGAGGATGCCCGTGAAGACCCAGCGCTCGGCGTCGTGGGTGTCGATCAGCGCCTGGAGGTTGAAGTCGCGCACCTGGAGGTCGAGCTTGTCCTCGTCGTCCCAGGCCAGCAGGCCGAACCCCGCGGCGGCCGCCAGCAAGAGCAGGCTGTAGAACGCCAGCATTCCCCGGGTAAGGATGTTCATCTCGCGTCACCCCCTTCGAGGATCCCCCGGACGCCGTCATGGTACACCTCGCCGATCCGCACCGGCGTGATCCGGTTGCGAAGTTCCTCGCCGCCGTCCCCATAGACCGGGATGTAGTTGTCGGTGTGCCCGAAGGCCAGCGGCTGGCCGTCCACCTCGCGTTCGCCCTCCCAGAGCACCGCCCGGGACTCGCCCAGCGCCGCTTCCCGGAACGCCGTCGAGAGTTCGTCGCCCAGCGCGAGGAGCCGCCGCATCCGCTCCTGGCGGACCGGCGGCGGCACCTGCCCGGGCATCCGCGCCGCCGCCGTCCGCGACCGTTGCGAGTAGGGGAAACAGTGGAGCCGCGCGAACCCGGCTTCGCGGCAGAGCACCAGCGTCTCCTCGAACTGCTCGTCCGTCTCCCCGGGGAAGCCCGCGATGACGTCGGTCGTGATCGCCACCCCCGGCGCCGCCGCCCGGATCCGGTCGACGGCCCGCAGGTATTCCGCCGCCGTGTAGCGCCGCCGCATCGCCGCCAGCACCCCTTCGCTGCCCGACTGCAGCGCCAGGTGGAAGTGCGGCATCAGCCGGGGGTCGGACCAGAGCCCGAGGAGCGCCGGCGTGATGTCCTGGGGCTGGAGCGAACTGAACCGCAGCCGCGCCACGTCCGTGCCCTCCAGCACCCCGGCGATGAGGTCGTGCGGGCCGCGTGGGAGATCGAAGTCGCGGCCCCAGGCGCCAAGCTGCGTCCCCGTTATGACGACTTCGCGCGCGCCCGCCTCGACTGCCGCCTGGACCTCCGCCACGACCGCCGCCACCGGCCGCGACTGCTCCCGCCCGCGCGTCCGGGGGACGATGCAGAAGGCGCAGACATCGTTGCAGCCTTCCTGCGCCTTGATGAACGCCCGCGTGTGGAGCGCGCTCCCCCGGGCAACGTCCGCCCGCCGCGACCCCGGCCCGTCCAGTTTCCCGGCGAGGAAGCGCACGAGTTCCGCCTTGCCGTCGTCGCGAGTGCCCACGACGAGGTCCGCGCCGAGCGCCTCTACCGCTTCGAACCCGGCCGACTGGGGGAAGCAGCCTGTCACCGTGACGGCCGCCCCCGGGGACATCCGCCGCACCGAACGCACCAGCCGCCGTGACTTCTGGTCGGCCACGTGGGTCACGGAGCAGGTGTTCACGACGAACGCGTCCGCCTCGCACATGCGGTCCACCACGCGGTAGCCCGCCACGCGCAGTCCCCGCGCAATCTCTTCGCTGTCGGCAAGGTTCAGCTTGCAGCCGAGGGTGAGGATGGCCGCCACCGGTTGAGGCATCGCCCCGCGATCGTAGCAGCCGCCGGGCGCAAGAGCGTTCGCCGCCAGCAACTCCCTCCCCGCGGACGCGGCGATTTGGTAAGGTGGTTCGAAACCGCCCGTTTCGGGACTGGAGGGTTCGCAATGACCCAGGACCTGCACGATGTCATGGACGAAATCGACGACAGGGGAGACCTCGTCGACAGCTTCCTCGGCGGGCTCGCCCGGCGCGTCGGCCTCAAGGCGGGCGCCCGCAACGTCTTCGGCGACCCGGTCGAACGCGACGGCGTCACGGTCATCCCCGTGGCGAAAGTGCGCTACGGCTTCGGCGGCGGCGCTGGCATGGGCGAAGGCGAAGACGGCGACGGGATGGGCCAGGGTGGCGGCGGCGGCGTGATGGCCAGCCCCATCGGCTTTATCGAAATCCGCCAGGGCGCCGCGACCTTCATGCCCATCCGCGACGCCAGCTCCGTTTGGCCGATGATCGTCGCCAGCGGCGTGGCCTCGTGGTTCGTCCTCCGCGGCCTCCGCGCCCTCTTCCGCTAGCCGCTGTTCCACCCGCAGACGCCTCCCCCTCGCCCGCGAAGCGGGAGCAGGGGGCCGGGGGGTGAGGGGCCTACCCCCGCCGCACCGCGGCATCCAGCGGCCGCGACTCCTCGCGGTGCATCTCCCGCCAGAGCGCCAGCAATGCCTCGCCTTGCTTCTTGCCCATCCGGTGGTTGCCTTCGACGCCGGAGTGGAAACCGTCCGGGCCCCGGGGGGAGCGCTCCAGCTCATCCGGGGGGCGGGGGCCATCCCGCCCGACGTAGGTCACGTGGAGGTCGTCGCAGAGCGCCTTGATCGGCCGGTGCACTTCCGAAGTCCGGCGATTCCTGCGGTCGAGCTGGGCGGCGGTCAACTCAGGCCGGGGGCGCTGGCCGGCCGGGCCGCTCACCAGCAGGCCGGCGTGTTCGTGCGCGATGATCCGGCGGATGACCGTTTCCATGCAGGCCACCACCTCGCCCGGCTTGTAGTAGGTGTCCCCGCCGATCCGCCGCTCGATGACCTGGCGCAGCGACCGCCCGGGAGTGCTGGTGGCGACCACCGGCGTGTCCTGGGCCTTCCACCCCGCCCGGGCGATGTACTTGCCCACCAGGGGCACCCGCCGCTCAATCCGCAAAGGCACCGACTCATGCGTCCACCAGAAGACGTTGAGCTTGAGGTAGACGAGGTCCGGCTGGTACTCGTCCATCCATTCGTCGACCAGCCCCGGAAGCCTATCCGTGGGCCAGATCTTCTTTCGGACGGTCTGCACTTCCAGGCCGGTACCCTCGGCAAGGATGCGCTCGGCGACCGCCGCCGCCCGGTCCTCTTCGGGAACCCCGTCCGAGAACTCGTTACTGTTGCCAAGACGCAGCACTTTCATGGTGTGGAAGCGTACCCCGGCGTTCGCATCGACGGAAGTAGTCTCTGCCCACTTTTCTTCGGACCACCAGCCGCCAGTCCTGTGCTGTTGTACCGTGGAACCAGATGGAAGCTCACCCCGAAGAAGGCAGCCTTGTCTTCATCCTCGATGCCATTGGCCGCATCCTCCTCCAGCAGGGGGATGACCACACCCCGCCTGCCGGCTACGGCCGCTGGAACGTCCCCGGCGGCCATCGCGAACCCGGCGAGACCCCCGAGGAGACCGCCCGCCGCGAAATCGAAGAGGAGACCGGCCTCCGCCTCGACTCCCTCCGCTCCCTCGGCACGATCCCCGAGGGCGACGGCGGCTTCCCCATGCGGCTCCACCTCTTCGTCTCGGACGACATCGTCGAACCCGCCCACGTCCAGGTGAACGAAGGCCTCGACATGCGTTTCTGGCACCCGGACGAGGCCCCGGCGCTCCTCATGAGCCCCGTCACGCGCGGCATCTTCGACCGCTTCGTCGCCCACGGCGCCTACCGCCACACCCTCGCCCTCCGCGACGGCCCAACCGCCGCCGCCGCCGTCATCGAGATCGACCGCTGGGGCCGCATCCTCCTCCAGCTCCGCGACGACCACCCTGCGCCCTTCCCCTACCCGGGCCACTGGACCCTCCCCGGGGGCATGGTCGAACCCGGCGAAGCCCCCGACGCCGCCGCCTTCCGCGAGTTCGAAGAGGAGACCGGCCACCTCCTCGACACCCTCCGCCTCTTCCGCACCTATTCCCGCGCCGACCTCCCGGCCCAGGACGTCCACCTCCAGCACGTTTACTACATCGACGCCGACCTGGAAGAAGACCGCCTCGACGTGAACGAAGGCCAGGCCTTCCGCTACCACGCCCCGGCCGAGATCGAGGCGCTCCGGCTCACCCCCTACGCCCGGGCCATCATCGGCGACTTCCTCGGCAGCACCGCTTACCGCGCCATGTTCCACTGACGCCCTGCTTCCGCGGGCAGACACCGCGAACCTTAGAGGCTCGCCAGCGCCGGCGGCTCGGCGTCTTCCGGGGGCGCCACCTTCTCCAGCTGCACGACCAGTGCCGAATGCGGATAGAAGCGGACCTTCAGGTAGTCGCCGGCCTTCACCTCGAGATGAAGCGGCGGGTCGACCCGGAAGATGTTCTTGGTCTCCAGCCGCACATAGTGGCTGCGGAGCACCAGCGAGTCGGTCCGCGACCAGCGCCGGAGCACGAACCCCGAGACCTCTCGCGTCCCTTCGATCAGGTCCAGGATCGGCTGCATCGCCTGGAAGCCGACGAGAAACGACAGGAAGACAAGCACGCCGACCAGGAACCAGGTGGCGCCGTGCTCCGGGCCGGTCACGCGGTCATACGTGAAGTAGAGCAAGGCCCCGAGCAGCACCAGCGCCGGCGGGCTCCAGATCGCGGCCGAGCGCAGCAGCCGCATGTGTGCCCGGCGTTCGCCTTCGGCCTGCGCCAGCAGCGGGTCGTCCTGCCATCTCATTGGGCGGCGGGGATCTTCAGCTCGGCGCCAATCGCGAGCGCGTTCGGGTTCAGCCCAGGGTTCAGGGCCACGATCGCGTCAACCGTGGTGTTGAACTGCGTCGCAATGTCCGAGAGGGTGTCGCCCGCCTTCACCGTGTAGCTCCGGAGCCCGCCGGGCGTGGGCGAAACGGCCGTCGGAGCCGCTGTCGGCGATCCCGGCACGGCCGTGCCCGCGGGCTGTGTCTGGGGCGTGGCCGTCTTCCCCGGCAGGACAATCCCCTGTCTCGTCGCTGTCGCCGTGGCCCCGAACGACGGCGTCGAGGTCGAGACCGTCCGCAGGGCGTCGTTGTGGCTCTTCGACTCCGGCGGCCGGACGAAGAGGAACACCGCCACGAAGGTCGCCGCCACCAGCGCCAGTATCGAGCCCCGGTACATCCTCGCCGAAGGCGCCACCGACTCGGGCGCCATGCAGCGAAGGCAGACGTCCTCGCCGTGCTCCGGGCAGTAAAGCCGCCCGCAGGTCGGGCACTCCTCCTCGGCGGGGCGTTCGCAGTAGTAGCAGGTGGGGTCGGCCATCTGGCCTACCGTATCAGGGCGCCCCGGAGAGGGGAACAGCCAAAGGGAAAGAGCGGGCTTCTTCCGGGGTTCGCCACCGGCCATGCAACACTTTTGGGCCTTCCAACGTCATTAGAGGTATGGGAGGTGTCCACATGCCCACCGTCGAACAAATCCCAGCCCGGCCACATGCCCACCACTGGCTCATTGAGGAAGCGAACGGCCCCCTGAGCACGGGCGTCTGCAAGAGTTGCGGCGAACGCAAGGACTTCCGCAACTGGCTCCTGGAAACCGACTTCATCACCAACGAAGAGCGGCGCGCGACCGCGGCCTGAACCCTACTTCGCGGCCGCGGCGGCCCCCGGCTGGAACTGCTGCTCGTAGAGCCGGGCATAGAGCCCGTCGCGCGCCAGCAGCTCCTGGTGGCTGCCCGACTCCACCACCCGCCCGCCATCGATCACGACGATGATGTCCGCCGCCAGCACCGTGGAAAGCCGGTGGGCGATGGCGATGACCGTCCGCCCCCGGGTGAGGTGCTCCAGCGCGTCCTGGATCGCCCGCTCCGTCCGCGAGTCCACGCTTGAGGTCGCTTCGTCGAGGATGAGGATCGCCGGGTCCTTCAAGAGCGCCCGGGCGATCGCCACCCGCTGCTTTTCGCCGCCCGAAAGCCGGTAACCGCGTTCGCCCACGAGCGTGTCGTAGCCCCCTGGCAGCCCGGCGATGAAGTCGTGGATGTTCGCCGCGCGCGTCGCCGCCTCGACCTCGTCGTCCGTCGCCTGCGGCCGCCCGTAGCGAATGTTCTCCCGGATCGTGTCGTGGAAGAGGAACGGCTCCTGGTTCACCATCCCGATGCAGGCGCCGAGCGAATCCAGGGTTACATCACGGATGTCGTGGCCGTCCACCGTCACCCTGCCGGAGTCGACGTCGTAGAGCCGCGGCACCAGGTACGCGGTCGTCGTCTTCCCCGCGCCCGAAGGCCCAACAAGCGCCGCGAATTGCCCCGGCGGCACGTCGAAGGAGACGTCCTTCAAGACAGGCTGCCCGCGCAGGTACGCAAAGGAGACGTGTTCCAGCGTCACGTGGCCTTTCACGTCCGCCAGCGGCACCGCGCCCGGCCGGTCGCTGACCTCCTGCTCCATGTCCAGGTAGTCGAAAAGCCGTTCGAAGAGGGCAACCGAACTGAGGACCGTGACGTTGACGTTCATCAGCCCCGCCACGGGTTCGAACAGCCGCGTGAGTAGGGCCGCGAAGGCCACCACCGTCCCCGGCGAGGACTCGGCGCCGATGACCCGGTGGCCCCCGTACCAGTAGACGATAGCCGGCCCGATCGCGGCCACAATCCCCGTCGACATCCAGAACCAGCGGCCAACCATCGCCCGGCGGATGTTCAGCGCCCGGATCCGGGCGGCAGTCTCGTTGAAGCGGTCTGCCTCGTCGTCGGCCCGGCCGAACGTCTTCACCAGCAACGCCCCGCTGACCGACAGCGTCTCCTGCATCTGGGAATTGAGCGCCGCAATCTGCTCCTGCGACTCGCTCACGATCCCCCGCTGGATGTTCCCCACGTAGGTGGCCGGGATCAGGAAGAGCGGCAGGAAGGCGGTGCAGAACAGCGCCAGCTTCCAGTCCATCGCCAGCATGAGCGCGAACGTCGTCGTCGCCGTGATCAGGTTCCCGAAGATGCCCCCAAGTGACTCGCTCACCACCTGCTGGACCCCGCCGACGTCATTGCTGACGCGGGAAAGGGTTTCGCCCGTGCGGTTCGCCGTGAACCAGCGCATCGACATGCCGCTGAGGTGGCGATAGAGCTCCCGCCGCAGCCGGTACATCACGTTCTGGCCGATGGTGTTGCTCTGGTAGGTCTGCAACACCCCCAGCAGCGCCCCGCCGAGCACCGTCGCCAGCATCACCGCGACCAGGATGTTCAGCTCCCGCCCGTCACCGTTCGGGAGGGAGTGGTCGATGATCCGCCGGATAACCAGCGGCGCCCCAAGCCCGGCCACGGAGGCCGCCAGGATCGTCGCCAGCAGGACCACGACGCGAAAACGCTCCGGCCGGTGGAGTGCGAGTGCACGTTTGAGAGTTGGCCACGCCGGTCGCGTCGGGCGCGCCTTACGCCGTTCGGCCCGGGCCGCCCAGTGGTTCATCGCCATAGACGCTTCGATGGTACCCCCCGCGCCCCCCTCGGAGTAGCGGTTCCCCCACTCCCCCGTCCCGGGCGTAGAATGCCGCCCCATGGACCTCCTCGCCGGTGAACCCTTTGCCGTCGCCTCCCACGGGCTCGCCGCCGCCTACGTGGCCTGGCTCCTCCGCCAATACGGCGCCGAAGTCGACCACCAGTCGGCCCTCGACCCGTCGGCGGGTCCCGCCCTCTACCTCTGCGAAGGCGCCCGGCCCGATCCCGCGCCGAAGCCGGCCGGCGCCTCGCCGCTGATCACCGACGCCCCCATTACGGCCGCGAACCGCGCCTGGCTCGAAGCCGAAGCCGCCCGCCGCCCCGTCACCTGGATCACCCCCTGGGGCCACACCACGGACTGGGCCGAACGCCCGGCCACGGACCTCATCGTCCACGCCGCCGGCGGCTGGATGTCGGGCGTCGGCGAACCCGGCCGCGAACCGATCGGCCCGCCCGGCGCCCAGGCCCAGTTCGCCGCGGGGCTCTTCGCCACCGTCCACGTCCTCTCCCCCGCCGGGAAGCTGCGCGGGCTCGCCAGCGTTTCGATCGCCGAAGCCGTCGCCGCCACCTGCATTTACGACGTCGTCGCCTTCCAGTACTACGGCAACGTCCGCCAGCGCGTCGGCAACCGCTACGCCGCCACTCAGCCGATGCTCACGACTCTCCCCTGCAAGGACGGCTACGTCGGCATCCACGCCGCCCTCCACGCCCAGTGGGTGCGCGTCTGCCAACTCATCGGCCACCCGGAACTCGTCGCCGACCCCCGTTTCGCCGACCCCGGCGAACGCGCCCGCAACATCGCCGCCCTCGACACCTACCTCCTCCCCTGGCTCGCAACCCGCACCCGCTGGGAGGCCTACCACGAGCTCCAGGCAGCCCGGGTCCCCGCCTCCGCCCTGCCAACCGTCGACGAAGTGCTCGCGTCCCCGCAGCTGGCAGCCCGCGACGCCTGGCGCGAAGTGCCGGGTCCCGGTGGCCGCCCGATCCGCGTCCCCGGCCCCCCGGCGCGGGTCGAGCGCAGCCACGCACGCCCCGTCCCCGACCGCCCCGACGGCCCCTGGCGCCACGGCAGCCTCCGCGTCCTCGACCTCTCGATGGGCTGGGCCGGCCCCCTCGTCTCCCACATCCTCAGCTGCTACGGCGCCGACGTGATCAAGGTCGAAGGCCCCGGCCGGATCGACTGGTGGCGCGGCTCCCGGCCCCCCGGCGACGACCCCGCCAACGTCCTCCACGAACGCAGCCACGTCTTCAACACCGCCAACCGCGGCAAACGCGGCATCACCCTCGACCTCACGTCCCCCGAAGGCCGCGCCATCGCCCTCCAGCTCGCCGACGCCGCCGACGTCGTCGTCGAGAACTTCCGCGCAGGGGTCCTCGAACGCCTCGGCCTCGGCTACGACGCCCTCTCCGAGCGCAACCCCGGCCTCATCCTCCTTCGCCAGCCGGGCTTCGGCGCGGGCGGCCCCGAAGGCAGCTACCAGGTCTTCGGCAACACCATCGAAGGCATGTCCGGCCTCACCGCGATCACGGGCTACGAAGACGGCCCCCCGCTGATGATGTCCAACGCCTTTGGCGACCCCGTCAGCGGCCTCAACGGCACCATCGCCGTCCTCGCCGCCCTTTCCGCGAAGGAACGCGACCACCACGGCGCCGCCATCGAAGCCGCCCAGATCGAAGGCTTCCTCCCGATGACCAGCGAAGCCCTGATCGCCCACCAGGTCTCCGGTGAGGTCCCCGCCCGCCGCGGCAACCGGCGTCCCCGCTCCGAACCCTCCGGCGCCTTCCGCTGCGCCGGCGACGACCGCTGGCTCGCCCTCGAAGTCCGCGACGGCGCCGACTGGGCCGCCCTCGCCAGCATTCTCGGCCAGCCCTGGGACACCGATGCCAGCCTGTCCACCGTCGAAGCCCGCGAAGCCCGGCGCTCCGAAATCCATGAAGCCGTCGAAGCCTGGACCTCTACCCGCGACCGCGACGAAGCGGTAGAGATCCTGGTCGCGGCTGGCATCCCGGCGGCGCCCGTCAACGACGAATCGGACCAGCTGGCGTTCGGCCCCTTCGCCGAGATCGAATTCTTCGCCGGCAGCGAACGTGCCGTCGTCGGTTACCACCTCTACCCGTCGCTGCCCATCCTCACCGCCGCGGGCCGTCCCCAGCCGCCCTGCCCGGCGCCCCTGCTCGGCGAACACACGGCCGAAGTCCTCGCCGGGCTGGGGCTCACCGGCAGCGAGGTGGCGGCGCTCTCGGATTCAGGCATCGTCGCCATCCCGGCCTGACCCGGCCCACGAAGAAGGGGCTGACCGAAGCCAGCCCCCAGGAAAGCCTGTCCAGCCGCGCCGGGCGTCAGTTCATCGCCTCGATCTTCTTCACCGGGGCGGTGACTTCGATCTTCCCGGACTTCTCGAACGTCAGCGTCAGCTTCACCTGCTGGCCTTCCTTCAAAGGCGAGGCGAGGTTCATGAGCATGATGTGGTAGCCGCCCGGCTTCAGGACCAGTTCGCCGCCCGCCGGGATCTCCAGGGGCGCCTTCACCGCCTGCATCTTGGCCGTGCCGCCCTCCATCACCATCTCGTGGACTTCCACCTTCGTGCTCACGTCCGCCGTGACCGAAAGCAGCCTGTCCGTGGCGTCGCCGGTGTTCTTCACCGTGAAATAGGCCGCGCTGACGTCGTTCGTCGTGTCCCGCGCCCGCGGGTCGATAATCTGGAGCTTCGCCACCTGGCCCTGTGTCGGGCTCGCCGCCACGGTTGGGCTCGCCGTCCCGGCGCCGTCCCCGTCATCGTCGTCGTCGTCACCGCACGCCACCAGGGCCACCGCCGCGACCGCCGCCACGCCCAGCATCACCAGGCCACTCCACCGTTTCCAGTCCATGTTTCCCCCCCGAGGTTTTCTTCCAGGATTTACTTCCAGGTTTCGTTGACGAGCATCGGGAGGTCATGCTTCCAGTCGTCCTGCGTGATCCCGAATGGGTACACAAGCCTGCCCGTGTTGTCCTTCGTATAGGCGATGGCATAGGCGGCGTGAGAGACCGCGTAGTTGCCCTCGCCAAGGTCGGTCCGCTGGGGCGTCCCCATCAGCAGCTGCTTCAGAAGGTCCGAGATCTGGCGGCTGTCGCCGGACAACCCGATGAAGGTCGTGTCGAAGTGGTCCAGCCACTTGCGGATGACTTCCGGCGTGTCGCGGTCCGGGTCCGCCGTCGCGAACACCACCTTGATCTGCGACCGCTGCTTCTCGGTGAGGGTCTTCAGCACCTCGGAGATGTCGTACATCGTCGTCGGGCAGATGTCCGGGCAGTGCGTGTAGCCCACGTACAGGATCGTGAGGAAGCCCTCCGTGTCCTTGCGGATGTCGAAGGGCCTCCCCTCGGTGTCGGTGAGGACGAGGTCCGGTTTTTCGAAGAAGGGCGTGACCTGGGCGCCAAGATAGTCGTCGATGCTGGAGGCGCCGCCGCCCTCGTCGCCGTCGTCGCCGCCGCAAGCCGCGGCGGCGAAACCCGCCAGGGCCAAGAGGAGGAAGACAAGGCCCGGGCGGATAGTTCTCATGCTCCCAAGGTACCCTGTCTGTGGCTGGCGCGCAGGACCAATGGGGTACTCAGAAGGGGCCGATCGGCCGTCGACGCCCGTCGAAAGCCGCTCCTTAACGTCGTCTGAACCGATTGTGCGAAAAAGCACAATAGGCTCGGCGCCGGCCGGGATTCGGCCTCCCGCCCACCCGCCGTATCATCGAACCGTGCGCATCCTCCATCTCGGCAACAGCAACGACGTCAACCCGCTCGTCCCCGAAGGCGAGCGCGCCCACGACGTCGCCGAAAGGACTATCACTGGCCTCACCGGGGAAGCCGTCGAGACGATCGCGCGGGTCATCTGGCCCGCCGCCGAACTCCCCGGCATCGTCGCCGGCTGGCTCGAACGCTACGAACCGGACGTCGTCTTCCTCCGTATGTCGTCCTACTGGGTCACCTACGAATCCGTCCCCCTGCGCGTCGAACGCCGCGGCGGCATCGTCGGGAGGGCCCTGGCGCGAGCCGGTTTCAAGGCCGGCGGCAACGCGACCGTTGCATCCAGTTCTCCCTTCCGCTTCGGCCGGCGGATGGCCGCCCGCAACGTCGGTGGCGACACGTTCTTCACCCCCGCCGAAGCCGCCGGGCACGTGAGCGACGTCCTCCGCCGGGTCCTCGCGCGCGAATCGGTCGTCGTCGCCGTGCGCGGGCCCCTCCACATCTTCAACTCCTCGGGGACGCCCGAAGGCCGCGAACGCTCCCGCCGCCGCCTCTTCGAATTCGACGCCCTTGTGGCCGAAGCCTGCCGCAACCTCCACGTCCCCTACGCCAGCGTTGCCGGCACCGCCACGCCCGACCTCCTCCTCCCGGACGAAGTCCACGAGAACGCCAAGGGCGCGCGCATCTTCGGCGAACTCGAAGGCCGCGCCGTCGCCGAAGCCTGGCTCGCCGCCCGCCGCTAACGAGAGCCGGCTACCCCATGCCCCAGCGGATCGCGTTCCGGAGCAGCGTCGCGTAGGCCGCCGTCTCCCACGGCCCCCGGAGCACCGGCGGCGTCTTGCCCTCCGGGTCCACGCTCACGTCCACGAACGGCTGACTGTTCGTCGCGGGCGTGTGGCAATGCCCGGGCGCGATGTAGGCCACGCCGCCCTCCCCGACCTCGCGTGTGTAGCCCAGTACCCGCGTCTTCCCATCGGCCTGGAGCGACGTGTCCTTGTCGTAGACGAAGCCGAAGCCCGGCGGCGAAGGGTCCGCGCCGACCGAGGCCGTCGTCAGCACCACCTCCGAGGCCGCCGGGTCCTGGACCTCGATCATGTAAAGCTCGTCCACGATCTCGAACGAGGGCGGGAGGTCCTTCGTCAGCGGGTGGGGCCGTTCGCTCACGTCCACCGTGAACTTCCGCACGGGCGGGTGGTTGATGAAGAAGCCCCCGAGGGTCTCGTGGAAGGAGCCCTTCAGCATCGCCCGGCGCCGCCCGCTTTCGCCGACGCGCACCGCCCGGCCACCGCTGGTGCCGTGGAGCCCGAGCCAGTGGCCGCCGTTCACCAGCCAGTCCCGGATGGCGCGATTCTGGTCCTCGTCCGGGAAGGGGCCGGCCGTGTAGGTGATCAGCAGCCGGCTGCGGTCGAGCCACTTGCCGACATCCGAGAAGTCGTTGCCGACGCTCGCCGGGACCTCCATCTCCGCGAGGAACTGGAGCAGCCGCAGCCGGGCGTAGTCGTGGTCGTGGCCCGCGGGCTGCCCCGGCGGGAACCCCCCGGTGATGACGTGGGCGCGCGACGGCATGGCGTTCGGCATGGCTGGCCCTCCTGCGACCCGTAGCCTATCCCGCCCGCCGACCGCTGGAAAGCAGCGCCCTACCCCTGCGCCCCCACGACTCCCGCTGCCCGCATCGCCGCCACTTCGCCCGCGCCGAAGCCCACCTCCGCCAGGACCTCGTCCGTGTGCTCGTCGAGGATTGGTGGCTGCAGGCCGATCCGCGTCGGCGTCCGGTCCATCCGGAGCGCCGGCCCAAACGTCTTGTACGGCCCGAGCAACGGGTGCTCCATCTCCACGACGAAGCCGTTCTCCAGCAGCTGCGGGTCCTCCATCGCGTCCGGCGGGAAGTTCAGCCAGCCGCAGGGCACCCCGCCCGCCCGCAGCGTGGCGACCCACTCGTCCGTCGTCTTCGTCCGGAAAAGCGCCTCCACCTCCCGCACGAGCGCGACCAGCCGCGCGTGCGCGTCTTCGGCCCCGAGGTCGAACCCCGGCTGCGTGCGCGGGTCGACGATCCCCGTGACCGCCCGGAAGCGGGCGTTCAGCTGCGGGCTCAGGCAGCCCACGGAGACGAAGCCGTCCTTCGACTGGTAGTGCCGGAAGTAAATGTTGGCGAAGCCGCCGCGGGTGTAGTTCCGCTCCCAGATCGCGCGCTGCTCGTTAAAGTCGGCCCCGCGCGAACGGGCGGCGGCCATCTCCGCCCGGTAGTTCTCCGCCACCGGTGGGTCCGTCGCCCCGAACCAGCTCAGGAGCTGATGGCCCAGCGCCATCGCCGTCCCCAGCAGCGACGTCTCCACGCGCTGACCTTCGCCGGTCAGGTCACGATGCCGCAGGGCGGCGACGATCCCGAGGGCCGAGAACGCGCCCGTCCCCATGTCGTTGAAGGCCGGCCGGATGTTGATCGGCACCCCATCCCGCTCGCGCGCCGCCAGCACCGACGTCCCCGAGAGCGCCTGCACGACGACGTCGTAGCCCGGTTCGCCGCCGAGCGGGCCGTTCTTCCCCAGGGGAACGTGTTCGAGGTAGATCACCCGCGGGTTGATCGCCGCGAGGTCGTCGTAGCCCAGGCGGTAGCGCGGCAGGTCGGCCGGCTTCATCGAGACCATCACGACATCGGCCCAGCCCACCAGCCGCTCGATCACCGGCCGGGCGTCCTCCCGCGTGACGTCGAGGCAGATCGTCCGCTTGCCCCGGTTCACGAGCGTGAAACCCTTGCTTTCGCCCGGCAGGATCGGCTCCATCGTGTGGCGGATGCCGTCGCCCATGGGCGGCTCCACCTTGACGACGTCCGCCCCCATGTCGGCGAGCAGCACCCCCGCGAACGGGATCGCCAGCGCCTGGGCGATTTCCAGCACCCTCACGCCAGCCAGCGCCCCCGGCAGTTCGTTTTCGGTCATGGCGACCGAGCATACAGGAGCGGTCGCCGTGATCGAAAACGGGCCCCGTCCTGCTTGAGGACGAGGCCCGCATCCGTGATTCCTCGTTCGCCTTCGCGGCTACCCCCGCGGCAGGCCCAGGCCGCGCGTCGCGACGATGCCGCGCTGGACTTCGCTCGTCCCCCCGGCGATGGTCGACGCCACCGTCTGGAGGTAGCTCCCGGAGGCCCGGGCCTTCATCGGCGCCGTCTTCGGGTCCCGAAGCTGACCGTGCGTCCCCAGCAGCTTCATCGCCGTCCGCGCGATCCGCTGGCTCAGTTCGGTGTTGAACAGCTTCGCGATCGAGGCCTCGTGGTTCGGGACCCGGCCCGAAGCCTGGAGCGTCACCACGTGGTAGCTCAGCATCTTCGCCGTCCCCGCCTCAATCCAGCGGTCCGCGAACTCCCCGCGCCAGGTCCGGGTACTGTTCACCACGGGCTCGTTTGCGTGCTCCTTCGCGTAGCGGATGTAGTACTCCAGCGTCTGGCGCTGCCCCACCGCATTGCCGATCATCGAGCGTTCGAAGTCGAGCGTCGTCGTGCCGATGTACCAGCCGCGGTTCACTTCGCCGAGGACGTTCCGCTGGGGCACCCGCACGTCTTCGAAGAAGACCTCGTTGAAGGCGTGGCCGTCGGCCATGTTGATGAGCGGCCGCACCGTGACGCCCGGTGACTTCATGTCCATGAGGAAGTAGGTGATCCCGCGATGCTTCGGCGCGTCCGGGTCGGTGCGGGCGAGCATGAACATCATGTCGGCCATGTGCGCGCCCGAGGTCCAGATCTTCTGGCCGTTGATCACCCAGTCGTCGCCGTCGCGGACCGCGCGGGTCTGGAGCGAGGCGAGGTCCGAACCCGAACCCGGCTCGCTGTAGCCCTGGCACCAGCGCACCTCGCCGCGAAGGATGGCGCCCAGGTGCTCCTTCTTCTGGTCCTCGTTGCCGTGGATGATGATCGTCGGGCCGATCATGCTCGTGCCCATGCCGCCGGGGTTCATCACCCGCGCCTCGGCGAACTCCTCGTTCAGGATGAACTGCTCCATCACCCCGAGGCCGGCGCCGCCGTACTCCTTCGGCCAGGCCGGGGCGATCCAGCCCTTCGCCGCGAGCTTGCCCCGCCACTGCTTGAACGCGGAACTCTCCGGGCCTTCTTCCATCGTTGGCGGCGCACCGTCGCCATCGGCGCCCGGCCGCTCGGCCTTGATGAACGAATGCACTTCCTTGCGCCACGCGCCCTGGGACTCCGTATCGCGAAACTCCATGATTGCTCTCTCCGGTTCGAACTCGTTGCGCCGCCACTATACCCTAACGCGAGCGTCAGTGTAGTGGTTCGGCGTTCGACGCCATCTCGCCCCCCCGGACCACGAACACGCGGCGGCATTCGCGGCCCTCCGCCATCGCACAGTGCGCCGGCGGCAGGGTGTCTTCGGCCAGCGGCAGCCCGAGCGCGTCGTGCCACCCCTGCACGCGGTCGAACACCGCGCAGTCGTAGCTCCCGGCGATCCCGGCCCGCTGGATGTTCTCCGCCACGAAGCAGCGGCTCACCGTCACCTCGTAGCTCCGTTCGTCGATGGCGCGCGTCGCCATCTCCATGAGCGGCGGCGCCACGTACAGTTGCCGGCCCGCCTCCAGGCAGTCGAGGAACTCCCCGACGCCAGAGACGGAGTCCTTGCCGAGCGCCCGCGCCAGCCGCCCGGTCTCCACCTGGCCGATCTCGCGGACGATCCGGCGGTTGAGCCGGTTCGCCGCCTCCATCCCGAACTCCCCGGCGACCGCGGCGAACCAGCGCGCGTCGTGGGAATACCACGTCTTCCGCAGCAGGTCCTCGCGTTCCCCGGGCGACAGCGTTCGCTCCCCGATCATCCCGAAACCTCCTTTGCGCGAATCGAGTCGAGGTAGAGCCTGCCCCATGCCTCTACCTTTTCGCGGTTGAGTTCGTCGTCCAGGCCAAGGTGGTGGACGAGGTCGAAGGTCAGGCCGATGGCCATGAAGTGCCACGCCGCGATCCGGGCGTCGATGTCGTCGCGGACCACCCCTGCCGCCTGGCCGGTCGCCAGCTGCCGTTCGAGCAGCCCGACGATGCCGGTGTAGTTCCCCGCGATCACCTCCCGGACCTCCGGGTCGGAGACGTCGCCGAGCGCCTGGAACCAGAGGCTGGCATAGGGCGCGCGCGTCTGGACGTGGTCGTAGTAGTCGAGGCCGACCTTCCAGGCCGCTTCGAGGGGGTCGCCGGACGTGGCCGCGGTGCCATTCCAGATCGCCTGGAGACGGGGACCGGCGTCCCGCAGCGCCGCGAGGTAGAGGTCGCGTTTGCTCGGGAAGTGGCGATAGATCGCCGAGGGCGCGACGCCCGCCGCCCGGGCGACGTCCTCCGCCCCCGCGTTGGCGTACCCCTCGGCGGCAAAGACCGCCTGCGCGCTCTCAAGGATCTCGCGCTTCCGTTCGTCCGCCGGCCGTTTCGCTGCTCGTTGCTTCACGTAGTGAACAGTAATTCTCTATTCTCTGCGTGTCAAGGGCCGTGGTAGCGGCGGCCGTGCCTGGTAGCCGCGCCCGACCGTGGGCGCATCGCCGGGCGCACCGTTCGCCGTGCCACGACTGTGAAGGAGTGGTTCGTCGCCTGCCCACCATCTCCCGGGACTGGGCGCCAATGGCGCAGCGGCGCCGCCACCAGGGTGATGAGACCACCGCCGCCGCTCCTTCCCAGCGCGATCGGGCTGTGCCCGGTGTTGAGGGCAGGAACTCAGCGTTTGTTCCTTAGCAGTCGCGGTACGGATGGACGGCCCCGGCACGCAGGTAGCCGCGCCCCACCGGGGGCGCATCGCCGGGCGCACGGTTCGCCGTGCCACGACTGTGAAGGAGTGGTTCGTCGCCTGCCCGCCATCTATCGAGACCGGGAGCCAATGGCGCAGCGGCACCGCCACGAGGGCGATGGAGCCACCGACGCCGCTCCTTCCCAGTCGCGGTACGGACGGACGGCGGGCGCGCCCCGCCCCCCTACCTCACCGCCAGGAGAACCCCTCCACCACGATCGCGCCGGTCGGGCAGGCGCCGAAACAGCGCCCGCAGCGGATGCACGCTTCGCCCTGGATCTGGTAGACCAGCACGTCGCCGATGCCCTCGATCTCGTGGACGTTGCCGCTTTCGTCGATCGCGACGCGCGAGATGCAGTCGGCGGGGCAGACGAGCGCGCAGGCCTGGCAGGCGGTGCACTTGTCGAAGATGACTTCCGGGACCAGCCCGCAGTAGAGGCAGCGGAGCCCTTCTGCCATCGCCGCGGCCTTCGTCAGAGGCGCCTCAACCTCGTCGTCGAGCCCGAGGCCGTTCTTGCCGCCGCGCGCCCGGCGGACCTCGATCGAGGGTGCGCTCTCGACCGTCTGGAGCCCGGCGGGGTCGGATTCGGGCCAGCCGCCGTCCGGTGACCACGTCTCCCGGAGGTAGCGGTGGATCGCCTCGGCCGCGGTCTTCCCGTCGGCCACCGCCTCGATGATCGTCGAAGCCCCCCGGATGAAATCGCCGCCGGCGAAGACGCCCGGGACGGCGGTCATCATCGCCTCGTCCGTCTGCGGCGGCTTCTGGCCCAGGTTCGGGTCGACGCGCTCCGGGTCCGGCGCCTGCCCAAGCGCGAGGACCACCATGTCGGCTTCGAAGACGAATTCGCTCCCGGGGATCGGCACCGGCCGCGCCCGCCCCGACGAATCCTTCTCCCCCAGCCGGTTGCGGACGAACTCCATGCCCGCCGCCCGGCCGTCCGCCCCAGCCACGATCCGCATCGGCGAAACCAGGTACTCGATCCGGACACCTTCGTGGAGGGTCTCGTCCAGCTCTTCGTCGTGGACCTCGGTCTCGCTCCGGGTGCGGCGGTAGAGCACAGTGACGGTCTCGGCGCCCAGGCGAAGGGCCGTCCGGGCGGCGTCCATCGCCGTGTAGCCGCCACCGATCACGGCAACGTGGCGGCCACACTCGGGGTGCCCACCAAGGTTCGCCTCCTCCAGGAACGGGAGCGCCTGGACCACGCCCGGGATGCGCGCGTTGAGGACGTCGAGGTCGTTCGGGCGCATCGCCCCGGCGGCGATGAAGACGGCGTGGTTGTCCCGCCGCAGCTGTTCCAGGGTCACGTCGGCGCCCACGCGGACGCCCGTCTTGATGGTCACGCCCAGCTCTTCGATGGCAGCGACGTCGCGGGCGATGGCGCCCTGGGCCAGCCGGAAGCGGGGCACGCCGAGCATCGCCATCCCGCCCGGTTCGGGCGCGGCTTCGAGGATGGTGACTTCGTGCCCGCGGAGTGCCAGCTCGTGCGCCGCGGAAAGCCCGGCCGGCCCCGCGCCGATGATCGCGACCCGGAGGCCGGTGGATGGCCCTGGCGCACCAGGCGCGGCGTGGTTCACGTAGCGGTCGCTGAGGAAGCGCTTCAGCTGGCGAATCCGGATGGGGCGGTCCATCTCCGCGCGGGTGCAGACGTCCTCGCAGGGGGCGCTGCAGGCCCGCCCGCAAATCGACGGCAGCGGGTTCGGCGCGCTGGCCGCCCGGAAGGCCTGTTCGAATCGGCCCTTCGCGGTGAGGGTGACATACGCCCGGGCGTCGGTGTGCACCGGGCAGGCGGCCTGGCAGGGGGCGGGATAGAGCTTCCCCCAGGCGGCGAGTTGTTCGTGGGCCTTGAGCTTCGGCATCGCGGCTGCCTCCATCCGCGGCACGCGCGACCATCCCGGTCACGGGCTGCGCTGGGCGACAATCACCCCCGCCGCGCCCCCGCCGCTATGACGTAGATCACAGAGGGGCTCGCACCGGGGCGCTTGTGTCCATCGTTCCCCGAAATGGGGGATACTGGTTCAAGCGCGCCAGCAACAGCTTGCCCGCCACGCCAACGCCGGTAGGCCAACGACGATGCCGAGAACCAAGAGAGCGAAAGCCACCGAGAGCCCCATCGCCCGCCGCCGCAAGAAGGGACGAAGGATCGCGGACGTCGTCGGGACGCTTCCGCCGCTCGACGTCCCGGTAGAGGAAATGGGCCGCATTGCCAGGGAAGACCGCATCCGCGAACTCCCCCGGATCGAGCCCTAAGGCGCCTGCTCAGCCTGAGTCCCCAGTCCCCAGTCCCAAGTCCTAAACCCTAAGTCCCAAGTCCTCGCCCTACACCTCCCGGAACTCGCCCTCGACCGTGCCCTCTTCCGCCGCGCCCGGGCCCGCCTCCGTGCCGTCACCGGAAGGAGCGCCTGCGCTCGCCGCACCGTAGACAGCCTCGCCGATCTTCTGCATCGAAAGGCTCAGCGCCTCCAGCGTCGACTCGATCCGGCCCTTGTCGTCCGCAGCGATGGCCTCGCGCACGGCCTTCACCTTCTCCTCGACGTCCGTCTTCAGGGCGGCCTCGATCTTGTCGGCGTTGTCCCGGAGCGTCTTCTCGGCCTGGTAGGCGGTGCTGTCGGCCACGTTCCGCAGTTCGATCAGTTCGCGGCGCTTGAGGTCCTCGTCGGCGTGCAGTTCGGCTTCCCGCTGCATCCGCTCGATTTCGTCCTTCGTCAGCCCGCTCGACGCCTGGATCGTGATCTTCTGTTCGCGGCCGGTGCCCTTGTCCTTCGCCGAAACGTTGACGATGCCGTTCGCGTCGATGTCGAACGCCACCTCCACCTGCGGCACCCCGCGCGGCGCCGGGAGGATGCCGTCGAGGATGAACCGCCCCAGCGACTTGTTGTCCGTCGCCATCGGCCGTTCGCCCTGGAGGATGCTGATCTCGACGCTCGGCTGGTTGTCCGCCGCCGTGCTGAAGACCTGGCTCTTGCTCGTCGGGATGGTCGTGTTGCGAGGGATGATCGGCGTCATCACGCCGCCCAGAGTTTCGATCCCGAGGGTCAGCGGCGTCACGTCCAGCAGGAGCACGTCCTTGACTTCGCCCTTGAGCACGCCCGCCTGGATCGCCGCGCCGATCGCCACCACTTCGTCCGGGTTCACGCCCTTGTGGGGTTCCTTCCCGAAGAAGTCCGCGACCACCTTCTGCACCGAAGGCATCCGCGTTTGCCCGCCGACCAGCACCACTTCGTCGATGTCGCCCGGCTTCTTGCCCGCATCTTCGAGCGCCTTCTTCACCGGCCCGAGCGTCCCCGAAAGGAGGTCGCCCACCAGTTGCTCCAGCTTCGAGCGCGTCAGCGTCACGTTCAGGTGCTTCGGACCGCTCGCGTCGGCGGTGATGAACGGCAGGTTCACGTCCGTCTGCTGGGCGCTCGAAAGCTCGATCTTCGCCTTCTCCGCCTCCGCCTTCAGCCGCTGGAGCGCCTGCCGGTCCTGCCGCAGGTCGATCCCCTCAGCCTTCTTGAACTCGTCGATGAGCCAGTCGATCACGCGCTGGTCGAAGTCGTCGCCGCCGAGGTGGGTGTCGCCGTTCGTCGACAGCACCTGGAACGTCCCCTCGCCCAGTTCGAGGATCGAGATGTCGAACGTCCCGCCGCCGAGGTCGTAGACCGCGATCAGTTCGTCGTGCTTGCGGTCGAGGCCATAAGCAAGCGATGCCGCCGTCGGTTCGTTGATGATCCGCAGCACTTCGAGCCCGGCGATCTTGCCTGCGTCCTTGGTGGCCTGGCGCTGGGCGTCGTTGAAGTAGGCGGGCACCGTGATGACCGCTTCCGTCACCGTCTCGCCGAGGTACGCCTCCGCGTCCGCCTTCAGCTTCTGGAGGATCATCGCGCTGACTTCCGGGGCGCTGTACTGCTTGTCGCCAAGCTTCACCGTCACGTCCCCGTTCGCGGCCGCCGCAACCTTGTAGGGCACCAGCTTCAGGTCGCGCTGGACCTCCGGGTCGGCGGTCTTGCGGCCCATGAAGCGCTTGATGCTGAACACCGTGTTGTCCGGGTTCGTCACCGCCTGGCGCTTCGCCACCTGCCCGACCAGCCGTTCGCCGCCCTTCGTGATCGCCACGATCGAAGGCGTCGTCCGCGCTCCCTCCGCGTTCGGGATGACGACCGGCTCGCCGCCTTCCATCACCGCGATGCAGGAGTTCGTCGTCCCAAGGTCGATGCCAATTACTTTCGCCATGTGTTTCCTCCGGGAGCTATTAGCTCTTAGCTACTAGCCGTTAGTGTTTTGGAAGCTGTTAGCTGTTGGCTGTTAGCTCTTAGTGTTTTTGAAGCTGTTAGCCGTTAGCTATTAGTGCGCTCCGTTCGTCAGCCTGCGATTCATCTCACTCCACGTACTACTAATAGCTAACAGCTAATAGCTATCAGCTGCCTCCCACGATTACCATCGCCGGACGGATGACCCGGTCGCCCACCATGTAGCCCTTCTGGGCCACGTAGAGGACCTTGCCTTCTTCGCCCGGCTGCTTGCCGACCGCTTCGTGGCGCGCCGGGTCGAAGGTCTCGCCCTCGGCCGGCACTTCCTTCACCTGCATCGACTCCAGCAGCTGGGCGAACTTGCGGTGGATGGCCACCACGCCCTGCACCCAGTTCAGCCCCGCCAGGTTCGCGTCGACCGTCGAAACCGCCCGGTCGAGGTCGTCGAACACGGGCAGGAGGTTGATGACGAGGGCCGCGTTGTAGAGCCGCGCCGTCTCCGAACGCTCCTGCTCCACCCGCCGCTTGAAGTTGATGAAGTCGGCCGTCGCGCGCTGCCAGTTCTTGTAGTACGTCTCCGCGAGTTCCTCCGCCGTCGGCTGCGGGTTGTCGGCCACGGGCTCTTCGCCGCCGCGCGGTTCCGCCGCCGAAGGTTCGTCCACCGTGCTTTCGTCCTGGTTGCCTGCCATGTGCCCTCCGCCCAACTCAGTCTTCGCCGTAGTACTTGCGCATCAGTTCGGTCAGCACGTCCGCGACGTAGCGAACGTGGGCGACGCTTTCGCCGTAGGCCATCCGCGTCGGGCCAAGGACCCCGAGCACGCCGCCGGCGCCGCCCGGGGGGCCGTAGCGCGCCAGCACGAAGCTCATGTCCTGGTAGGGGCCGGCCTGGTTTTCGTCGCCGATGACGATCGCCACGTCGCCCGCGTCGACCGAGCCCGAGGGTATCGCCCCCCGGAGGCGACGTTCGTCGACCGCTTCGAGCGTGTCGAGCATGCGGTCGCTGTCGCCGAACTCCGGCTGGCGGAGCATGTCGCGCACGCCTTCGACCACCGGCGCCTCGGACACGATCGCCTGTTCGTGGAGCAGCATCTCGGCCACGGCCGCGACCACGATGGACTCGACCGCGCCGAGCGGTTCGGCCACCGTCTTCTGGCCCATCTCGGCCGCCATCTTCCCGCCGAACCCCGCGTTCAGACGCGAAGCCAGCCGCGTCAGCGCCTCCTGGTTCACCGGTGACGGGAACTCCAGCGTCTGCTGGTGGACCGCCGTGTCGTTCGTCACCACCACGAGCAGCGCCCGGTTTTCGGCTAGTTCGACCAGTTGGAGCTGCTTCAGCCGGACTTCCCGGACCCGCGGCTGGGTGACCAGCGCCACGTTGTGGAGCGAATTCGCGAGCACGCTCGCCGCCAGCCCGACCCATTCCTCCAGTTGCCGCGCGCTCTGGTGGAACTGGTGGAGGATGGTCATCTGTTCGGTGCGGGAAAGGTCGCGTTCGGGCATGAGCGACGAGACGTAGTAGCGGTAGCCGCGGTGGCTGGGGATGCGACCGGCCGACGTGTGGGGGTGGGTGACCATCCCTTCGTCTTCGAGCGCCGCCATCTCGTTGCGGACGGTGGCGGGCGAAAGGCCGAGGGCATGCCGCGCCACGAGCGCCTGCGACCCGACTGGGGAGGCGCTATCGACGTAGTCGTCGACGATGAAGGCGAGGATGCGCGCGCGGCGCTCTGACAACGTCATTATCAACCCTGCAGGCCCACTCTAGCACTCCCCCATGGAGAGTGCCAGCCGACCCCCTGCCACGATCGTAGGCGGCGGGCGAGAGGGGGTCAATGGGGGTTGGCAGCGAGGTCCCTCGGCGGGTCGCCGTTCGTCAGACCCAAGCCACGGCGAGAAGTGCGGTGTTGATCACCGCTAGCGCCACCGATGCCCAGAACATCGGCCTGACGGTAGCGGCGGGGATGACCCCCCAGGTCCAAGCGCCATTGTAGTCTCCAGGACGCAGTCTTAAAGGCACATAAAAAATCCAGAAGACCACAGCGATCGTCAAGGCACCGACGAGCGCGAACGAGCCAACCAAGTGATCGAAGACCGACCGGTCTCCGGCTATCGGGGCCAGTGAAGCAACCACAGTAAGTAGCGGCCCAATGACGATAGCCGAGACGTCTGAACTGAATCTCGCAAATGCAACTACATCAGCTACGTAGTTCGGGCGATCCGCCACACGAATACTATTCCAGTAAGTCGGTGGGCCAGATCCTACACGACTGGGTATTAGGTGAGAGCCCAGCCAGACCTGCGCCAACCCCTGAAGCAAGAACGGCACCACAATTGCGACGAGGGACGCCGCCACACCGTATGCCCTAAGTTCGCTCAACTGATGACGGCCCCCACGGTGTAAGAATCTTGGAATTGGCGCGACCTACCTGGCAACCTACGCCCCTTCGAGGTATATCTTGGCATTCCATAGAACTCAAATGCAGTGATTACTGTCACCCCGACGCTCGGCGACGAGCCGATAACCGTCACGGCGAAGTCACAGCTACCCCATTGGCCGGGACTGATCTCGTCCGTCCTGCAAGGTGGCTCGAAGGCCAGAACGCTAGGACGACTTGACACACCGATCTCTATCGTCACCCGGTGAGACCGATGACTTTGATAACGCACTTCGTGCTTCCGACCACTATCCCTAACTGTCATCGGTAGCGGCTGTGCTGGGTTCAAATGCAGCTCGTAGTCGAACTCTTCCTGCTTACCTTGCTTGCTAACCACTGGCCCCTCTCGCGCTAGCTAAGGATGGCGGCGTCGAACATCAGGCCAGCGGATGCCACGATTTCTGGCACTGCCTCCGCTCGTTCTACAGAGACGTAGCCGGTTCCATCGCTGAACATGGTCACTTCGCCCGCGTCGGGCGCGGTGACATGGGCCGCAACGACATCGCCTCTCGCGAACCCTGGGGCATGCTCCACGATGTCACCTGCAAACTCGACCCATTGCCGCCTCCCTGCGCCCTCGGACTCGAAGAAAGCCGTGAGGCTATCATTTCGAACCTCCAAGGCCCATGGAACAAGGTTCGGGCCATAGCCCGCGCCCAGCCTTCTGGAGGCTGACAGCCGAGCTTCGACCGCCCTGGCAAAGGCGACCGGGTCTTGGAGCTCGCTGTCTGCCCATCCCATGGGCGAAGCATGCAGGGTCTTCCACGCGACGGCTTGAAAGCGAGATACGACTCTACGCGCCGGCGAAACGCAGCCGAGCAATAGACTATCGTCAGCGAAGCGGCGTACGAACACCGCCGATTTAATCGTGGCGTCCGGCTTCGCCGCCACCCAGGGATTCACGGGGGGCTCGAGCGGATCGGTGATCTCGATGATACCGCCGGACGCCTTGGCGATCTCCGATTGGGGGAAGGCCTTCGCGGTTGCCTTCTGAACGTCCTCGAATGCCGTACGGGGGGGAATCCACGCACAAGCAAATCGTAGCTCCGGGAGCCTTTCAGTCACTCTGGTGGCCCCGTTGGCTGCGCCGGCTGAACACGATATGCATCGCCGTCTACCCCGCTCCCACCCCAGGTGGGCTCTTGTGAATTCCGTCGCAATCTGACTTGGACGATGGCCAAGTATAATATCCGGCATCCCGCTGTCAACCACAAGCGCTCCGCGGCGCGGTTGACGGCGCAAGATGCTCTTCTGTTATCTATCGGCGTTCGGCCCGCGCAAGCGTAGTGGGACCCGAGCCTGTCGAGGTATACTCCCGCCCATGGCATCAGGACAAGCCCTCATCGACCTCTGCAAGCGGCACCTCGTCGAGACGATGCAGGCGCTTCCCGAGTGCGCTCCGGAAGGTCCCGGCCTCGGCCAGAAGGCGCTGGAGGAGGCAGCCGGTTTCGAGCTGAGTCTCCCCGAGTACGACGGTTACTTCACATGGTCGTTGCTCGTCGCGCTCACCATCGATGGCAAGGTCGAGGCGATCCAGCCCGGCAAGCGCAACAAGAAGTACCGGCTCGCCGGTTAGCCCCGCTTCGCCTCAGCCCTCAGTCCCCAGTCCTCGACCCTTCTCCTCCCAACTCCCGTACACTCGGGACACCGTGCCGACTCCTCCCCCCTCCCCCCCCGCTCCTCCCTCCATCGGCCTCCTCGGCGGCACCTTCGACCCGCCGCACATCGGCCACCTGGTGCTGGGGGAATGCGCGCGGGTGCAATTCGGCCTCGACAAGGTCATCTTCCTCCCCGCCGGCGACCCGTGGCGGAAGACAGGACTTAGGACTGAGGACTCAGGACTGAGGACTGAGATGCCTTCGCCGGCCGAGCACCGATTGGCGATGGTGCGGCTGGCGGTCGCCGGCAACCCCCACTTCGAAGTCGACGACCGCGAGGTCCGCCGTCCCGGCCCCACCTACACCGTGGATACACTCGAGGAGTACCGAGTACCGAGTACCGAGTACCGAGTGGGGCCGGCGCTTGTCCTCATCCTCGGGAGCGATGCGCTCGCCGACATGCCCAACTGGAAGGACCCCGACCGCATCCGCGCCCTCGCCACCCTCGCCGTCGCCCCCAAACCCGCCACCGCAGACGTGGACCCGGGACTCGGGACTCAGTACCCGGCACTCACCATCGACATGCCGCCGCTGGCCATCAGCTCGACCGTCATCCGCGCGCGCGTCGCCGCCGGCAAGCCCATCCGCTACCTCGTCCCCGAAGCGGTCGAAGCCTACATCCGCGAACACATGCTCTACGTGGGGGTGAAGCGCCAGCCGCCGGGGGTTTAGCTGTTAGCTGTTAGCTGTTAGCTGTTAGCTGTTAGCTGTTAGCTGTTAGTTGGGGACGGTCGCCTACGACCCCTTGTACACGTCCCCGCGTGGGCCGATCTCCGCGACATCCACGATTCGGACTTCGTCGTCCACGGAATAGAGGATTCGCAGCGAACCACACCGCGCTCGGCGCACACCATCCGTTCGGCCGTGCAGGGCAGGGAACTGCGGGGCGTAGGGGTCCTCGCAAATCTCAAGGATCTTCGCATGCACCAACCGGCGCCGCTTGGCATCGAGGCGGCCGAAGTAGCGCTCGGCTGCTCCGGAAACGCGGTAGCTGTAGTTCAAAGGTCGTACTTGCGCTCAAACTCTTCGCGCGTCACGAAGTCGCCGCGTTCCATCGCCGCCCTGGCCTCGAGGAGGCGCTCCTCCTCTTCGGAGGTCAGCGTGTCGTCGGCGCAAAGCCACTCCCACAGCGCCCGGAGCTCCTCCGGCGGCAGTTGCTCGATGTACTGGTGCAGGTCGGCCTTCAGCGAAGTGAGCTCGGCGGTGGTCATGCCCCCCAGTATACGCCAGCCCGATAGCCGGTGGCCGTCGGCCGACAGCCGATCGCCCCCGAGGGCTGTGCTACGATGGATCTCCACTTCCCCCGGGAGCCACTCCGTTCGCGTACGTACCGCTTCGCCATCCCTTCATGGACCGCCTGCGGGAGCAGGTGTTGTTCGCTGCCGGGCCGATCGGCTCGAGCATCCTCGCCATGCGCCCGGGGCCGGACTACGGCGAGGTCGACGGCTGTAACGAATACCTCAACATCTCCGACCCGGCGGCCCTCGAAGCCATCTTCCGCGGCTTCTACGCCGCCGGGGCCGACGCCGTCGATTCGGGTACGTTTGGGGCGAACGAAGTCGTCCTCGCCGAATTCGGGCTCGCCGCCCGCACCCGCGAGCTCAACCGCGTCGCCGCGCAGCTTCTCGGGGCCGTCCGCGACGAGTTCAGCACCGCCGAGTGGCCCCGCTACAGCTTCGGCACGATCGGCCCCGGCACCCGGCTTCCCACCCTCGGCCACGTCACCTGGGACGAACTCGTCCACAGCTACCGCGAACAGGCGCTCGGCCTCGTCGAAGGCGGGATCGACGTCCTCAAGGTCGAAACCTGCCAGGACCTCCTCCAGACGAAGGCCGCTCTCGCCGCGATCAGCGACGTCTTCGCCGAGACCGGCGCCCGCCTCCCCGTTATCGCCAGCGTCTCCGTCGAGACGAACGGCACCATGCTCCTCGGCTCCGACATCTCCAGCGCCCTGACCACCCTCGAAGCGATCGACATCGTCGACATCATCGGCCTCAACTGCTCCCTCGGGCCGGACCTGATGATGGAGCACGTCCGCTACCTCGGCGAACACTCGCGGCGGCCGGTGTTCGTCGGCCCGAACGCCGGGCTCCCGGAACTGGTCGACGGCGAGGCATGCTATCCCCTCAGCCCGGACGAATTCGCCCGCTACCAGTCGATCTTCGTGGACGAATTCGGGATCAACGTCGTCGCCGGCTGCTGCGGCACCACCCCGGAGCACATGGCGGCCGCCATCAACGTGGTCGGCCGGCGCGCGCCGAAAGCCCGCCCAACGAGCGGCTACGAACCGGGCTGCTCCTCGATCTATACGGCCGTCCCCTTCCGCCAGGAAACCTCCTTCCTCGTCGTCGGCGAACGCACGAACGCGACCGGCTCCCGCGCCTTCCGCGACCTCCTCCTCGCGGGCGACCTCGACGGCATGGTCGGCCTCGCCCGCGAACAGGCCGCCGAAGGGGCGCACGTCCTCGACGTCATGGTCGACTACGTCGGCCGCGACGGCGTCGCCGACATGGAGAAGGTGGCCGGCGCCTTCCGCACCCAGACGACCCTGCCTCTCATGTTCGACTCCACGGAGCCGCCGGTCATCGAAACCGCGCTCAAGCTCTACGGCGGCAAGGCGATCGTCAACTCCATCAACCTCGAAGACGGCGAGCGCAAGATCACCCGCGTCCTACCGCTGTTGAAGCGCTACGGGGCCGCCGCCGTCGCCCTCACCATCGACGAAGAGGGTCAGGCCCGGACCACCGAGTGGAAGCTCCGCGTTGCCCACCGCATCCACGACATCGCCGTGAACCGGTACGGCCTCGAACCTTCCGACCTCCTCTTCGACATGCTCACCTTCCCCCTCTCCGGCGGCCAGGAAGACCTTCGCGGCGACGCGATCGAGACCCTCAACGCCATCCGCCAGGTCAAGGCCGAACTCCCGGGGGTGAACACCATCCTCGGCGTCTCGAACTGCTCATTCGGGCTGAAGCCGGCCGCCCGGCGGGTGCTCAACTCCGTCTTCCTCCACGAGGCGATCGACCACGGCCT
Source organism: Chloroflexota bacterium (assembly GCA_016234445.1). GTDB lineage: Bacteria > Chloroflexota > Dehalococcoidia > Tepidiformales > Tepidiformaceae. The sequence goes on from JACRBT010000008.1 coordinate 54,370, forward strand.
CGACGCCGCGATCATCAACGCCCGCCAGATCCTGCCCCTGAACCGCATCCCCGAACCCCAGCTTCTCGCCGCCCGCGACCTCATCTACGACCGCCGCCGGCCCGACTACGACCCCCTCCACCACTTCATCGGCCTCTTCGAAGGCGCCGAAGTCGAGAAGACCTCGAAGCCCGACCGCGCCAGCCTTCCGGTCGAGGAGCGCCTCAAGCAGCGGATCATCGACGGCGATCGCAAGGGCATCGAAGCCGACCTCGACGAAGCCCTCTCCGGCCGCGGCGCCCTTGCCATCGTCAACGAGATCCTCCTCGACGGCATGCGCGTCGTGGGCGACCTCTTCGGCTCCGGGAAGATGCAGCTGCCGTTCGTCCTCCAGAGCGCCGAGACGATGAAGACCTCCGTCGCCTACCTCGAACCGCACATGGAGAAGGCCGAGGGCGCCGGCAAGGGCACGGTCGTGCTCGCCACCGTCCGCGGCGACGTCCATGACATCGGCAAGAACCTCGTCGACATCATCCTTTCGAACAACGGCTACACAGTGCACAACATCGGGATCAAGCAGCCCATTGCCAACGTCATCGAAAAGGCGGCGGAGGTCGGGGCCGACGCGCTCGGGCTCAGCGGGCTGCTCGTCAAGAGCACGGTCGTCATGCGCGAAGACCTCGAAGAGCTGAACGCCCGGGGGCTCGCGCGCTACCCGGTGCTCCTCGGCGGGGCCGCGCTCACGCGCAAGTACGTCGAATCCGACCTCCGCGCGATCTACGACGGCAACGTCTTCTACTGCCAGGACGCGTTCGAGGGCCTTTCGACGATGGACCACGTGATGGCCGCCGTCCGCTCCGGCGAACCCCTGACGGCGCTCACGCGCGGCGCGAAGCCGGTCGAAGGCGGCGTTTACGACACCGTCCGGGCCACCGTCCCCGCTGCCGCGGCCCGCGCCGCCGAACGCGAGTACGTTCGCTCCGACGTCCGCCGCCTGGCCCCCGCCGAGATCCCGGTGCCGCCGTTCTGGGGCAGCCGCGTCGTCGCCGGCATCCCCCTGCGCGACGTCTTCCCGTGGGTGAACGAGACCGCCCTCTTCCGGGGCCAGTGGCAGTACCAGAAGGGCGAACGCAGCGACGGCGAATACGCCGCTTTCGTCGAAAACGAAGTGCGCCCCGTCTTCCGGCGCTGGCAGGACCGCGCCATCAAGGAGCAGCTCCTGGTGCCACAGGTGGCCTATGGCTACTTCCCCTGCATCGCCGAACAGAACGACCTCCTCGTCTGGCCCGGGTTCGAAAACGGCAAGCCGACTGGCGACCCCGTCCGCTTCCGTTTCCCCCGCCAGACCAGCGGCCGCCGCCTCTGCATCGCCGACTTCTTCCGCGACGATCCCGCCGCCGGCTACGACGTCGTGGGCCTCGACGTCGTCACCATGGGCCCGCGCGCGAGCGAGTTCGCCCAGGAGCTATTCAAGGCGAACGAATTCCGCGAATACCTCCACTTCCACGGGTTCGCGGTCGAAAGCACGGAGGGGCTGGCCGAATACTGGCATCGCCGCATCCGGGAAGAACTCGGCATCGCCGGGGACGACAAGCCGACGGTGAAGGAGATCTTCGCCCAGGGCTACCGCGGCAGCCGCTACGCCTTCGGCTATCCCGCCTGCCCCGACCTCGAAGAGCAGGCCGGGATCGCGCAGCTGCTCGACCCGTCGCGGATCGGCTGCGAACTCAGCGAAACCTTCCAGTGGCACCCGGAGCAATCGACCAGCGCGGTGATCGTCCACCACCCGGAGGCGCGCTACTTCGTCGTCCGGTAGGGGCGGCTCAAGCCAGCCCGAAGAGCGCGTCGAGGCCGACGACCAGGTGGTCCAGCCCCATCACCGCCCGCGTCGCCGCGATCACCCCCGGCATGAAGGAGTCGCGGCCGGTGCTGTCATGGCGGATGGTCAGCGTCTGGCCGATGCCGCCGAAGATGACTTCCTGGTGGGCGACCAGCCCCGGCAGCCGCACCGAGTGGATGGCGATGCCCCCGAGTTCGCCGCCGCGCGTCCCCGGGATCGTCTCTTTCTCCGTCGGCGGGTGGATGAAGGGCGCCTTGCGCTCGGCCCGCATCAGTTCGGCGGTGGTCTTCGCCGTGCCGCTGGGGGCGTCCACCTTTTGGTCGTGGTGCAGCTCGATGATCTCGGCGTTGTCGAAGAACCGGGCGGCCTGGCGGGCGAAGTGCATCATCAAGACGGCGCCGATGGCGAAGTTCGCGGCGACGACCGCGCCAACCTTCCGCCCCCGCGACTCCGACTCCAGCCACCGCATGAACTCGGCCGGGAGCCCGGTCGTGCCGATCACCGGCCGCACACCGGCCGCCAGCGCCGCCTTCGCCAGGACAGGCGTCCAGGCCGCGTTCGTGAAGTCGATGACCGCGTCAGCCTTCGTCTCGGCGAAACACTGCCCGGCGTCGCGATAGAGCGGCAGCCCGGCAAAGGTGCCAGGCGCCGCCAGACCATCGACATAGGCGACGGGCGTCATGCCCTCTGCGGCAGCGACCGCTTCGCCGACCTGGCGGCCCATCTTCCCGGAACCGGAGACAACCACGCGTATCTCTGTCATCGTCCGCAGATTGTACAGGCAGCGCGCAAGGGGTGGATGGGGCGCGTTCCTCCCCGGCAACCCGCACATTCGCCCGCCGCGCCGCCGCTCGCTAGACTCGCCCCCAACAGGCACAGCCAAGACATCGTGGAGGGAATCAGCGTGGGAAAGCTTGATGGGAAGGTCGCGCTCGTCACGGGCGCGGCCTCGGGCAACGGCCGGGGCATGGCCATCCGCTTCGCCGAAGACGGCGCCGACGTGGTCATCGCCGACGTCGGCGACGCCGGGATGGCCGAGACCGCACGCCTCGTGAAGCAACAGGAACGCCAGGCACTCACGCAGCGCTGCGACGTCCGCAAGAAGGACGACGTCGACGCCCTGATCGCGGCCACCGTCGCGCGCTTTGGCCGCCTCGACGTCGCGGTCGCGAACGCGGGCGTGGTCGAAATGGGTTCGAACTGCCTGACCATGACCGAGGAGCAGTGGGACCGCACTATCGACATCAACCTCAAGGGCGTGTTCTTCACCCTCCAGGCGGCGGCGAACCAGATGGTCGCCCAGGGCAAGGGCGGCCGCCTCATCGCCATCTCCAGCATCATGGGCGAATGGGGCAGCGCCGGGACGCCGGCCTACTGCGCCAGCAAGGGCGGTGTGAAGCAGCTCGTGAAGTCGTTCGCGCTCGCCGTCGGTCCCTTCGGGATCACCTGCAACGCCATCGGCCCCGGCTTCATCGAAACCGCGATGACCTCGTTCATCCGCGAACTGCCGCTGATCAACGAGAACCTGGTGGACCACACCCCCGTGGGCCGTTTCGGCCAGCCGGACGAGGTGGCGGCGGTCGCCAGCTTCCTCGCCGGGGACGACGCCGCCTTCGTCAACGGCACCACCATCTTCCCCGACGGCGGCATCCTCGCCGGCAACTACAGCGCCCGGATCAGCGCCCAGATGCAGGCGCTCGCGCAGGCGGCGGGCCAATGACGACCGGCAGCGAACGCTACCCCTCGACCGGCAGCGCCGAGCTCTTCGGGCAATGGTGGTCACCGGCGGGCGAACCGAAAGCCGTCGTCGCCATCGTCCACGGGTACGCCGAACACAGCGGCCGCTACGCCCAGGTCGCGGCTGACCTCAACACCGCCGGCTATGCCGTCGAAGCCCTCGACCTCCGCGGCCACGGCCAATCGTCGGGCGAGCGGGTCTCGGTGCAGCGCTTCGAGGAGTTCCTCGACGACGTCGACGCCTTCCTCGGGCGGGTCCGGGGACGGCATCCCGGCCGCAGGCTCTTCCTTCTCGGGCACAGCATGGGCGGCGGCGTGGTGACCCTCTACACGATCCTCCGGAAGCCGCGGCTCGACGGCGTCCTCCTGAGCGGTGCGGCGCTGCTTTCGCGGCGCGAACCGCCCCCACCCGAAGCGGCGAGGCAGCCACGTGCGCCGCTGCCCGCCAGCGCCATCTCCCGCGACCCGGCGGTTGTCGCCGCCTACGAGAACGACCCCCTCGTCTACCGGGGTCCCGGGACCCCGGAGATGATGGCGGCCTTCGCCCCCGCGGGCGACATCGTCCAGGCGCGGATGGGCGAGATCGCACTGCCGCTCCTGATCATGCACGGCACCGCCGACCTCCTCGTGCCCTACGGGGGGAGCGAACAGCTGATGGCGCGGGCAGCCTCGAAGGACAAGACGCTGCGCCTCTACGAGGGCCTGTACCACGAGATCCTCAACGAACCCGAGCGCGGCCAGGTGCTCGCCGACGTCGTCGCCTGGCTCGACGCTCGCGCGGGGTGATGCGATGAAAACCGACTTCTACGAGGCCGACGCCTTCAGCGGGAGCAAGGGCGAACACTACTGCACGATCGAGTCCGACTACCGCTGGGAGAAGGGCGACGAGGTCTGGATCGAGGCCGGCGGGCGGCGGGTGAAGCTGCGGATCACGTGGGTCAACGTCACCGTGAAGGACGGCGTCGTCAGCCGTGACCTCCTCGGCCTCAAGCTGTAGCCGCCGGCCCTACCCGCCCGCGTCGATCGCCCGGTGGCCGCCCCAGCGCCCGACGATGATGTCGTCGTATTCGTCCGCGGTCTTCGCGACCGAGAGGACGACCCGCCGCAGGCCTTCGGGGGTGATCGCCTCGGCCGGCATGCAGTAGCTGAACCAGACATCCTGGTCTTCGTCGATCGAGAAGGCCCCGTAGAGCGCGCTGCTTTCGTTCGCCGCCAGGAGGAAGTGCATCAGGGCGTCGTCCACGCGGGGCTGCTGGACGACGATGGCGGCGACCCGGATGAAGGGCCGGTCCGAGCCGCCGAGGATGGAAATGCAGGTGGAGGCCGAACCTTCCTTCACCATCAGGCGGTCGCGAAACGCGGAAATCTCCCGCCCAAATGTCTCCGCCAGCCAATCGCGAAGGGCGCCAAGCTCCAGCTTGCCCCCGGCTACGTTCAGTTCCACAGCCACATTCCTCCCGGGCGGATGCCCCATTCTACCCGCCCGCGCCCGCGGACGGCGCCGTCAGTCATCGTCGCCAGGCTCGGCGGGCGAACCGGGGCGTTTCGCCGGGATCTCCCGCGCCACTTCCCGCATCGTTTCGAGGACGCCGTTGTCGACGCCGTCGCGGGCGGCCCGGATGGCGCTGAAGATCGCCCTCGCGTTCGAACGGCCGTGGGCGATGACCGTGACCCCGTCGACCCCGAGCAACTGGGCGCCGCCGTATTCCGCGTAGTCCAGCCGCCGCTTCACCTTCCGCAGTTCGGACATGAGGATGAGGCCGGCGGCGCGGTTCCAGGGGGTCAATTCCACGGCCTTCCGGAGTTCGCCGAACATGAGCTCCGCCATGCCCTCCGCTGTCTTCAGGACGACGTTCCCGGTGAAGCCGTCCATCACGGCCACGTCACAGACGCCGCGCGTCAGGTCCTTGCCCTCGACGTTGCCGATGAAGTTGAGCTTCGAAGCCCGCAGCATCTGGTTCACTTCGATGACCAGCGTGTTGCCCTTCGTGTCCTCCTCGCCGATCGAGAGGAGGCCGACGCGCGGGCTCTCGACGTTGAACATCCGCCGCATGTAGGCCGAGCCCATGTGGGCGAACTGGAGCAGGTGGATCGGGCGGCACTCCGCATTCGCGCCCACGTCGAGGAAGATCGTGAGCCCGCCGTCGCCGGTCGGGAAGACGGTCGCCAGCGCCGGGCGGCCGATGCCCTTGACCCGCCCGAGCGTCAGCAGCGCCGAAGCCATCGCGGCGCCTGTGTTGCCGGCGGTCACGAAGGCGTCAGCCTCGCCGTTCTTCACCATCCGTAGACCGACGTTGATCGAAGCGCCCGGCTTCGCGCGCACGGCGTCGGTCGGGTGTTCGTCCATCTCGATGACGTCGCGGGCGTCGACAACCCGGAGGCCGGGGTTCTCGGTCGTGCCCTTGAGTTCGCCGCGAATCGCCTCCACCCGCCCGACGAGGATCAGCTCCACGCCCAGCCCGCCGGCGGCCATCAGCGCGCCCGCGACGATCTCCCCGGGAGCGTTGTCGCCCCCCATCGCGTCGACGACGATGCGTGCGGTCATGCCTCTGCCCTCCGAGCGATTACGATCATCCGCTCGCTGTCGTTCGTGAGCGGGCCAAGTTCATAGTCACCGTAGACATCCACCTGCGCCAGACCAGCCATCGCCAGGAGATATTCGGCTTCGAAGCGGTAGACGTAGCGAAGGAGGTGTTCGCTCGAAGCGCGGCGGACGATGCCGTCGGCGGCGGTCCGCTCATACGTGACGCGGAGCCGCCGGAGCTGCTCGCCGAGGTCGTCTTCGTGGACGTGCCAGGCATCCAGCTGTTCGCCCGATTCGAGTTCGCCCGAGAAGACCAGGAGGGGCTGGCCGTTCGTCGTGGGGTCCAGCCAGAGCGCCGGTCCGGGGAGGTCGAGCGCGAGCAGGCCGCTGAAGTGCAAGGCCGCGCCGAGCGACTGGAGCGTACGCACCTGGTCGTGGCCGGTTTCGTGATAGAGAAAGACGTCGGCCGGGACGACCACCAGCCCGTAGTGGCCGGGTTCGAGCGCCAGGTCCACCGGCAACCCTTCGATGAAGCTCACGCCCTCGATGGCGTCGGCTTCGGCGCGCTCCCGGGCGACCGCGAGCATCGCCGGCGAGGGGTCGATCGCCACGACTTCGTGCCCCGCGCGGGCGAGTTCGAGGGCGATCCTGCCGGTCCCGGCGCCGACTTCGAGCACCGGCTGGTCGGTCCGGCCGGCGAAGGAGAGCCAGAGACCGATGTCGTCGCCCCCCCGGCCGTGGATCAGGTCGTAGTAGGCGGCGTCGACGGCGTATGGGTCTGGCACAACCGCCGATGCTAGGGAGCCACGGCCCCGGGGTCAACGCGAAGGGGGCCACTCGTCTGAGTGGCCCCTTCGGAGTTTGCGTCGTCGCGGCCGTCAGGCGCTGCGGAGCCCGAGAGTCTGGGCGAGGTCCAGGTGGATGCCCGGGCCCATCGTCGTCGTCAGCGTTGCGCTGCGGATGTACTGGCCCTTCGCTTCCCGGGGCTTGGCCGCGTTCACCGCTTCGATAAACGCGGTCAGGTTTTCCTTCAGCTTGTCGGTTTCGAAGCTGACCTTGCCGATCGGGACGTGGATGTTCGCCAGGCGGTCGAGCCGGAATTCGACGCGGCCCTGCTTGGCGTCCGCGACCGTCTTCGCGAGGTCCTCGGCGATCACGACGGTGCCTGAACGCGGGTTCGGCATCAGGCCCCGGGGACCGAGGATGCGGCCGAGGCGGCCCACTTTGCCCATCATCTCGCGGGTGGCGATGGCGACGTCGAAGTCGGTCCAGCCGCCTTCGACCTGCTTGATCAGGTCGTCACTGCCGACAAAGTCGGCGCCGGCGTCGGTCGCGATCCGGACGGCTTCGCCTTCGGTGAAAACGAGGACGCGGAGGACCTTGCCCAGCCCGTTCGGGAGGACGGTGCTGCCGCGGATCTGCTGCTCCGCATGCCGCGGGTCGAGGCCCGTCTTGATGTGGAGCTCAACGGTTTCGTCGAACTTCGCCGGGTGGATCTCCCGCGCGAGCGTGAGAGCTTCGTCGACGGGGTAGAACTTCGACTTCTCCACCTTCGCGGCGGCTTCGAGGTAGCGCTTTCCCTTCTTCGGCATGGCTAAACGACCTCGATGCCCATGCTGCGGGCGGTGCCTTCGATGATCTTCATCGCCTCTTCGACGCTGTTCGCGTTGAGGTCGGGCATCTTCGTCTCGGCGATCTTCTTGAGGTCGCTCGCCTTCACCTTGCCGACTTTCGTCAGGCGAGGGCTGGCGCTGCCCTTGTCGATGCCGGCGGCCTTGCGGAGCATGTCGGCGGCCGGGGGGGTCTTGAGGACGAAGGTGAAGGAGCGGTCTTCGAAGATGGTCAGCTGGGCCGGGATGATCTGGCCCACCATGTTCTGCGTGCGGGCGTTGTAGTCCTTGCAGAACTCCATGATGTTGACGCCGTGCTGGCCGAGGGCGGGGCCCACGGGCGGGGCCGGGTTCGCTTTCCCGGCCGGGAGTTGCAGTGTCACCACTGCCCGGACTTTCTTTGCCAAGGGGGATTCTCCGGTGCGTGCTAACGGTGCGCGCCAGGCGCACCTCCGCGAGTACCCGCAGAGCGGGCCGAAGGTTCAGTATCGCAGGTCGAACGAGGAACGAGCAAAGAACGGCGGCTCCCCGCGCCGGTCAACTGTCCGAGGCAGCCTTGAGGGCTTCCTCCCGCTGGATCTCAAGCATGAGTTCGACCGCAGCGGTGAGGTTCTGGCGGACCTCCTCGATCGTTTCGCCCTGGCCGTTCGCGCCCGGGACCTCAGGGCAGTAGGCCCAGAAGCCGCCCTCGGCCGCCGGCTCAATGATGGCCGTAAACTCGTTCCTCATATCTGGATTCTACCAGCGGGTGAGAACCGCGGGGATTCCGGGCTTTCGTGCGCTCCTGGCCCTCGACCACCAACGCCACCGCCGACCGCGGCCCCGGACAAGTGCCCTTCCACCAACCGACCTGGATGAAGCCCGTCAAACGCCCGCGTTCCCCTCGCCCACCGCAGTGGGAGAGGGGGCAGGGGGTGAGGGGCACAGCTTCATGACTGTGCACCCCACCTCCACCCCACGACCCCCTCCGGCAGCAGGACGATGACCGGCAGCCCTTCCAGCGCCATCGCCGCGTACTGCGGGTAACGTGCCCGGAGCGCCACCAGCGCACCCGGCAACCGGTCTCCGGCGGGTTCGACCGTCGCCCGGCAGTCGAACCGCACCCATGCCAGCCGCACCCAGTCCTCGTCGTAACGATCGACGAGCAGCGTCGCCCGCGGGTCGCGTTCGATGTCACGAACGCGGGCGAGCTTCCCGCCACGCTTCGGCTTCTCGTCGACGGCGATGACGATTTCACCGTCCACGAGCGCGTAGCAGACCGGCACCAGCCGCGGCCTCCCGTCCGCCGCGATCGTCCCGAGGCGCGCGACCCGGCATTCGTCCAACAACTCCGCCTGCCACGCTTCCATCGCCCCATAGTAGCCGCCCGCGGCCACCCTGCCCTATCGTTTGGCGATGGCCGACCTCATCGTCGCCGCCGACCTCGGCGGCACCCACCTCCGCGCCGCGCTTGTGACCGCCGATGGCCACGTCCTCAAGCGCGCGGACCACCACACCCCTCCCACCGCCACCCGCGACGAGATCGTCGGCGAGGTCTGCAACCTCATGACCGCCGTCGCCGAGGGCGCCCCCGAACGGCCGCTCGGGGCCTGTGTCGCAACCGCCGGGCTGATCGACGCCGACCAGGGCAAGGTGATCATCGCGCCGAACATCCCCGGCTTCCGCAACCTCGTCCTCACCGACCCCGTCGCCGCCCGGCTCGGCATCCCCGCCTACATCGAAAACGATGCCAGCGCGGCCGCCCTCGGCGAATTCCGCTTCGGCGCCGGGCGCGGCACCCGCCACCTGCTCCACGCCACCCTCGGCACCGGGATCGGCGGTGGCATCGTCATCGACGGGCGCCTCTACCGCGGGGCGAAGGGCCTCGCCGGGGAGATCGGTCACATCATCCTCGACCCGGCGGGGCCGGTGTGTAACTGCGGCTCGCGGGGCTGCCTGGAGGCGATGGTGAGCGGCGTCGCCTTCGCCGCCCGTGCCCGCTACCTGGCCTCGACCGGCAAGTCGGCGCGCCTGCGCGAGATCGCCGCCGGCCGCGAACCCGACGCCTCCGACCTCCACGCCGCGGCCCTCGCCGGGGACGCCTTCGCCGAAGCCGAGATCCGCCACGGCGGGCACCTCCTCGGGCTTGGGCTCGGGAGCCTGGTCAACGTCCTCAACCCCGACGCGGTCACGCTCAGCGGCGGCCTCCTGGGCATGGGGGCGATGCTGCTCGAACCGCTGCGCGAAGCGATGTACTCGCTCGCCTACGGCCCCGCCGCCGGCACCCTCATCCGCCTGAGCGAGCTCGGCGACGACGCCGGCATCCTCGGCGCGACGGCAGTGGCGCTGGAGCGCCTGGGCCGCGGTTAGGCGATCGGGGGAGCGCCTCAGTCGCCACCGGAGGCGCTGTTACTTCGTTCGCGCGTCGAAACTGCCCTTCCTGGAGACCGCGCCGAAGAGGTGGGCTTCACAGGGCCCGGGGGAACTTCTACTTAACGATTTGCCTAGATTCTACCTTACGCTTACACTTCGGCGAGGAGGTGCCATGGAGATGACCTTGGACCATTCGTTACGAAATCGCCGGTTCTTGGAGCGGTTCCCAGAGGACTTTCTGGCGGATGTCGTGAAGGCGCTCGTCGAACTCTACCCCGAGACATACGACGCAGCGCGCGAGTTTCCCCTTGCGTACGCTCGGTATCTCCGTCCCCACTTTCTAAGAACCAAGGCTGAACTGAGCTTCCTGGCGCTCGCTCAAAAGCATGCCGTTCCGGCGAGCACGAGTTTCAATAGCAGCTTGGACGCCCACGCCCTTGTTGCAGAGCCGCCCTTCGTCGGCACCCTCTCTCGCCTTCCTTATCGCAGGGCCGTTCCCAGGCGGGCGACGTTCCGGCGCATGTATGCGTCTTATCACTCGATGGCCCAGTACCCGCTGGCAGGGTTGGGCGATGGAGCGGTGCCGTTACAGATTGACGAGGGGCCCGTTCCTGAGTATGTCATCTTTGGCCATGGCTCGGCCTCCCCCCACGCTCGGGACATCGCCTTCGTGGTGGTGAACTTTGTGGGGGCCACTGGTAGGTATGTCGGGCGCCCTATCGACCTCCTCAGCCAGTTCGGCGGCAGCGCGGCGCCGGTCGCTGAAGAGACGGTGCGCGACGTTCTAGGTATCGCGCCGAAAACACGCAGTCACGAGGAAGCCGTAGGGGGGAAATGAGACCCGGAACGCCTGGATTCGTTGGCTCGCGTCTGCGCGAGGCGCGTGAGGCCATGGGGTTGACGTCGGCCACCCTAGCCGACCTTGCCAACATCTCGCGCGCAGCGATCTCCCAGTTCGAGAACGGACACGCCACGCCCCACCCCGAGGTCGGGCGGAACCTGGCGGAAATCCTCCACGTACGACCGGGCTACTTCCTGTTGCCGGCTCGCGCTGGAGCCTCCAACGTATTCTTCCGATCCCAAGCTTCCCTGACCCTTCGGGCGCGTCTCCGTGGATCACGGAAGATCGATCGGTTGGCCGACTTACTCGTGGCGCTGCGCGAGAGCCTTCGCCTGCCAGCGGTGAACTTCCCTCCGCCGTTCCCCGGGACCGATGATCCGCTCTTTCTTCAGGATGACTCTATCGAACAAGCGGCCCGGGAGACGAGGCGATTCTGGGGACTCGGAGAGGGACCGATCTCTAACATCGTTTGGTTGTTGGAGAATAACGGTGCAGTTATTTCCAGAATGGACTTCCATGAGCGTCAAATGGACTCCTGGTCACAGTGGAAAGATATCGACCAGATGCCTTTAATCGTTCTAAATAGCGATAAAGCCTCAGCTGTCCGCTCGCGCTTTGATGTCTCACACGAGCTCGGCCATCTGATTTTACATCGATTTGTTCCGTCTGTCTACTGGAATACTGCGGATGCGGCCAAAATTAGGGAGCAACAGGCACACAGATTCGCGTCCGCGTTCCTCATGCCGGAAGACACCTTCGGCTCTGAGGTAGGCTTTCCTTCGCTTAATCGCTTCCTCGCGTTGAAGCCACGCTGGCGCACCTCAATAGCAAGTATGATAACGAGGACGGATGGGCTCGGGTTAATTACCGACGAGCACGCTAAGCGTCTCTGGCAGAGTCTCTCGCGGCGTCACTGGAGGACATGGGAACCACTTGACGATTCGATGGCACCGGAACAGCCGCGCCTCTTACCGAGGGCATTCGCGGTTCTCCGTGAGATGGACCAGTTCGCTCCGGCACGCCTCGTTGACGAGGCCGAATTGAACCCTGAGGAGATAGCCACACTGGCAATGCTGCCCCACGACTTCTTCGACGCGGGCGCCGTGAACATCATTCCCTTCCGACGCGGGCTATCCGACCACTCGTAGGTAGGGCAGGAGTCGTACCCAAAGAAGCGCTAGTGGCTGCTACCGTCCAGCCTTTCGGCGACCTCTGGGCGCGCGCCTTTCGTCCGATATGCAAGCGTAGCTCATACATGGGGAGCCGTCGGCTCCTTATGCAAGTCTGGCCAGTATATGGAGCCGTCCGGGGTTCCTTAGACAAGTCTGGCCACCACATGGAGCCGTCCGGGGTTCCTTAGGCAAGTCTGGCCCACTCCATGGAGCCGTCCGGGGTTCCTTAGGCAAGTCTGGCCACTCCGTGGAGCCGTCCGGGGTTCCTTAGGCAAGTCTGGCCACTCCGTGGAGCCGCCGTACGGATGGGCGGCGGACGGCATCTGACCCCTACTTCGCCTCTGGCGACGGTCCGGGGGGTGTGTCGAAGGTGATCCGGCGGAAGGCCTCGCCGAAGCTGACGCCGGTGGTGGCGGCGGCCCCCCAGCGCGCCATCTGCTCGGCGAACTCGGCAATCCCGGGGTCGAGCTGGCTCGGGTGCGCGAGGAGAGCCTGCTGCTTCAGGGCCAGGGTCTCGCCGATGTCGACCACGACGTTCGGCTCCGCGGTCGCGCCCATCCAGAGCTGCGCCACCCTGTGCGGCTGGAGGCCATCGACCAGGAGCTCCGGGAATGTCAACCGGTCGCGGGCGCTGGGGAAGATCGCGTCGAGGGTCGCGTCGCCGCAGGCCCGGTGGTCCGGGTGGTTCGGGTAGTTGTCGCCGAGGAAGCGCGCGGTCGGGTCGAACGTCATCACGACTTCCGGCCGGTGAGTCCGGATGAGGCGGGTGAGGTCGCGCCGGAGCTCGAGGGTGTGCTGGAGGTAGCCGTCTTCGTAGCCCATGAAGACGTAGTCGCGGACGCCGAGGATGGCCCCGGCGGCGCGCTGCTCGGCCTCGCGGATGGTGGTCAGGCGCGACGGCGTCATCTCCGGGTCCTCGCTGCCCTTGTCGCCCTTCGTGATGACGACGTAGGTGACGTGTGTTCCGGCGGCGGCCCACTTCGCCACCGTCCCGGCGACCATGAACTCGGCGTCGTCAGGGTGGGCGACGACGACCATCGCGGAGGCGGGAGTGGATGTGTCGACAACTGCTGGCATGGGTGGCTCCGTGAGGTAGGGGCGAAGGTGAAGTGGGGGCTGACGCGATCCAGAGAGGCCCGGCGATGCGGCCACGGGGGGCCGCGGCTATCGGCTAGAAGGTGCTGAAGTCGGGCTCGCGCTTTTCGAGGAAGGAGGCGACGCCTTCCCGGAATTCGGGGCTGGCGAGGCAGGCCTTCTGGTTCGCCCATTCGAAGGCGAGGTGGCGGTCGAGGGTGCTCGACTGGGCGTGCTGGAGGGCGCGGCGGGTGAAGGTGAGGGCGGTCGGCGGCTGCTTCGCGATTGTCGCCGCGAGCGCCATCGCTTCGTCGACGAGATTCGCGTGGGGGACGACTTTCGACACAATGCCGAGCGAAAGCGCCTCGTCGGCGGCGACCATCCGGCCCGTGAAGAACATCTCCGCCGCCTTCTCGGGGCCGACAAGACGGGGCAGGAACCACGAGAGGCCGAAGTCCGGGGCCAGCGCGCGCTTGATGAAAACGGTGCTGAAGCGCGCCTGTTCGCTCGCGATCCGGATGTCCATGCTCGATGCGAGGCCGAAGCCGCCGCCAACCGTGACGCCGTTGATAGCGGCGATGACGGGCTTGTCGCAGCCCCAGATGTTGAGGACCGTCCGCCCCGCGAACCCGAGGTCGTCGTTCGCGCGGAAGCGGGCGCCGCCCTCTTCGGAGCGGCCGTTGTTGGGCGCGAGGTCGGCGCCGGCGCACCATGCCCGGCCCTCCCCGGTGATGACGAAGGCGCGGACGCGGTCGTCCATGCGGCCCTGGGTGATGGCCTCGGTCATCTCTTCGAGCATGGTCCCGCCCATCGCGTTCATGCGTTCCGGGCGGTTGAAACGGATGAGCGTGACCCCACCCGTGGTTTCGATGATGCAGTCAGACATGGCGGCCTCCGAGACAATCGCTTCGGACGATTCTACGCGAGCGCGCACCCCTGCCGCTCAAGCGTCGATCTTCACCGTCGTCATCGTGCTGCCCATCGGGCCGCTCACCCAGCCCTGGATGAAGACGCCGAACTTGCCGGCTTCACCCCCCGCGACCACGAGCGTGATGTTCTCGTTCGCCCGGAACTTCGGGATGAGCGTGTCGAGTCCGAGGCGTTCGGCCGCCTCCGGGGGCAGGCCCTCGGCGCATTCGGCGTCGCGGACGAGTTCGCGCGCGGGCCGGAGCGTGGCCCGCTGGATCTGCTCGCGCACCTGGTCCTTCGTCCAGCCGTCCTTCGCGAAGGTGTCGACGTGCTCCGGCGGGACGACGACGACGATCTCCCCGTAGCCGTACTGCTTCGGGTGGCTGACGCCGGCGAGGACCATGCCGTAGCTGTTCGCGAGGGAGCGGGCGTCCCGCGCGAGCTGGTCGACGAAGCCCGTGGGGGCGCCGCCGGCGAAGACGGTGACAGTGCTGTCGCCGGGTTCGAAGCCGCGTTCGACGTGAAGGGGCGGCCAGTTGCTCCGGGCTTCGTGTTCGGCGAAGCAGAAGGTGTACTTGCCCGGCTGGCCGAGGGCGGCGCGGTCGACTTCGCCGGGGCGGCCGCCACCGACGTTGCGGACGACGAGCTGGACCGCCCGGCCGATGGTCGCGTTGGCGCGGCTGCCCTGCCCGAGGCAGTTCATCCGGTAGTTCATCCCGATGCGGTCGCGGATGGGGCCGTTGACGATGATGACCGGCGTCGGGAAGTGGGTAGTCGCGAGGACGCCGTGCATGTTGAACTGCTCGGCGGTGACGGCCTCGACGGCGGCGATGACGACCGGCAAGTACTCGGGCTTGCAGCCGGCCATGACGGCGTTGATCGCCACCTTCTCGACCGTGACCGGGGCCAGGTTCGGGGGGACGAGGGCGAGCACCTCCTGGGGGTCGCGCTTCGTCCCGGCGAGCATGCGGAGGACGCGCTCGGGGGTTGGCGGCACGACCGGGAGCCCGTCCGTCAGGCCCTGGTCGAACATGAACTCGAAGACGTCGTCCGACTCGCCGACTTCGATCCGGCGGGCACGGATCGGGCTGCCCGCGGCCTCGGCGGCGAGGCGCTCGGCGATCCCCGGCTCCACCGACTTCGAGCCGCAGCCGGGGCGCCATTCCGGGAAGGCGGACCATTCGACGACCGGCGCCGGCGACCGCGTGATCCCGATCAGCCGCTCGTAGAGGGCCAGCCAGTCGTTCTTGCCGAAGCCCACGAAGCGTTCCAGCTCGTTCCCGTCGCCGTCCGCGAGGATGACGGTGGGGACCGTGTCGAGGTCGTAGCTGAAGGAGACTGCCAGCTTCGCGTCGTCGAGGACGGGCATCCCCGAGGAGATGCGCTCGCCGAAGACGGTGGGGCCCTCCGCGTCCTGGGTGATGACCCAGGTGTCCATCGCCTCGCCAAAGGCGCCGCCGGCCGCGTCGATGAGAGGCGCGGAGAGCGTGCAGGTGGGGCAGTCTTCCTTGACGAAGACGAGGAGCGCGTGGCGCCCGCTGGGGAAGGAGCGAGTTTCGCCGGTCGCGTCGGCCAGGGTGAAGGGTGGGAGGCTGGTCATGGGCCTGAGTCTACGCCCGATGGCCAGCCGTTACACCCGTCGCTCGCCTCAGTCCTTCGCGACGAGGGGGATGCGGAGCGCGGCCCCCACCGTCTTCACGACGCCGCCAAGGAGGCCAGCGTCGAGGGAAAAGAAGGGGCCGCCCCCGGACTTCCCATCCGAGGTCCCGAAGAAGGGCTGGCCGATGACGCCTTCGAGGGCGAACTGGCCACCCGTGCTGCGGGCGCCGCCGCCGCTGGGGCCGCTGACGTGCGCGTCGAAGATGCCGCCCTGCTGGGCGAGGGCATAGGCGACCATCGCCGCCGCGAGTACGACCGCGAGTCCGCCGGCCGCGAGCCGGGGCCGCGCGCTCATTGGGTCAGGACCAGGACGTTGAACTTCTCGCCGACGACCATCGGCAGGCCGTCCAGCGACGTGATCACCCAGTGTTCGCCCGGCACCGCGCAGTCGTCGATCGCGTTGCTGTCGTAGTACACGCCGACCGCGCCCGGGTGCAGGGGGGCCCTCGGCGTCACGATCAGGATCGCGTCCGGGTTGTCGTTGGTGAGCGGGTTGTTGATGAGCGTCGTCCCGGCCGGGCAGCCATCGCCGCCGGCGACGGTGTGGACGAAGGCGGGAGCCTTCGCGCCAAGCACCCTGATCGCCCCGTCGAGCTGGACCGAGACGTCGCCGCGGAAGGCGCCGCCGGTGCCAGAGAACGAGCTCCCGACGACACCGGCGCCGCTGTCGCTGATGCCGTAGACGCCGGTGCCGGAGGTGGTTTCGCCATAGACGCCTGTGCCCGACGGGGTCTGCCCGTAGACGCCGTAGCCGCTCCCGGCCTGGGTGCCCGAGACGCCCACACCGAGGCCCCCAGTCCCGTTGTTCACGCCGGCGACGCCGGCCGAAAAGCCCCCTGGGGCGGTGGACGAAATGACGCCCTTGATGGCGGCGGCACTGCCTGCCGTCGAATCACTCTGGCCGAAGAGAGCCGCGCCGGTCGCCGCCGCGTTGGTGTTCGTCACCGAGAAGACGTTGGTGGCGGCCGCCGCCGGGGAATTCGTGCCCGCGTACGGCAGGGCGATACCGGTGGCCGTCGTGGCCGTGCCGGCGTTCCTCGCGAAGAACGCATACGGCGTCGCCGTGATCGGCTGGCGCGGATTCAGGGGTGTGTAGGCGCCTGTGCTGGTCCCCAGGCGGACGGCTATCTCAAGCCAGCGGGCGTCGCCGGGGAAGGCGCCGGGACCGAAGTCCAGGCTCACGGTGAAGAGGCCGGCGCTGACGAAATGGTCGGAGACTTCCAGGGTTGGGGTCCCCGGTACCTGGGAGCCCCCGAAATCTGCGTCATAGAGGATGAAGCGGAAGTCGTAAGGGCCTTGCGCCGGGGTGTCGTTCGTCGTCAGGCGCCCCTGGTAGGTGATGGCGTTGCCGAGGGCCGCGGCGGCGAAGACGTTGCCGCCGGCAGCCGCGCCCTCGCCTTCGCCATCGTCGCCAACGGCTGTGGCGATTGGCACTGCGCAGAGCACGGCAACGAGCCCCGCGATCGTCAGGATGAGACGTGGATGTCGCATTCCGGTTCCTCCTGGGAGTGCTTGAGGGGGCGCCGCCGCAAGTATAGCCCCATCTGCCACCCACTCATTGACCCTTCACAGTCGGCGGCTTACGTTCGCCCTGCGCCCACGGGCGTCCCCCATCCCCGAGGAGAAAGGACGGTCCGATGGCCGACGACGACGCCGCCCGCAACCTCCTCGACGATGCCCGCGAGCTCGTGGAAAGCGCGGAGTGGACCAAGTTCACCGCGCTCGTCACTTCCCTCCACCCTGCCGACCTCGTCAAATTCGTCCTCCTTCTGCGCGAGGAGGAACGCCGCGACGTCCTCGACCATCTCCCCACGGACGTCGTCGGCCAGCTCTTCGAATTCGTCGAAGACGACGAACTGCGCGACCTCATCCGGGGCGTCGGCGTGGAGGACCTCCCGGCCGTCCTCGAAGAGGTCGAAGACGACGTCGCGGCCGACGTCATCCAGCAACTGGAGCCGGACGAACAGGAGGAGACTCTCGCCGCCCTCGACCGCGAAGAAGTGGCGGAACTGCTGCAATACGGCGACGAGTCGGCCGGCGGGCTCATGTCGCGGGGGTTCGTCGCACTCAACGAAGGGATCACCGTCCAGCAGGCGATCGACCACCTCCGGGTCCTTCGCCCGCCGACGGACCAGGCCTACTACCTCTACGTCATCGACAGCGAACGGCACCTGCGGGGCACGGTCAGCATCCGCGACCTGATCGTCTCAGCGCCGCGGACCACGCTCGCCGAGATCACGCAGCACGACGTCCACGCCGTCGGGACCGGCACCGACCAGGAAGAAGCGGCGCGGACGCTGCAGAAGTACAACCTGATGGCCCTGCCGGTGGTCGACGAAGAGGGCCGGCTCGAAGGCGTCACCACCGCCGACGACCTGATCGACGTCCTCCAGGAAGAGGCGACCGAGGACATGTACCGCATGGCCGGCGTCTCCGAAGACGAACGCGTCTTCAGCGGGGTCGGGACGAGCGTCCGGCGGCGGCTGCCGTGGATGCTGGTGAACCTGGTGACCGCCTTCGCCGCCGCGGCGACGGTGAGCCTCTTCAGCGACACCCTCGGCCGGGCGACGATCCTCGCGGCGCTCATGCCCATCGTCGCCGGGCAAGGGGGAAACGCCGGGACCCAGACGGCGACGATCGCTGTGCGGAGCATCGCCCTCGGCGACCTCGACGTGGGGGACGTCGTCCGCGCCTGCCGCAAGGAGATCCAGGTCGGGATCGCGAACGGGCTGGCGGTGGGGTTGATCGCGGGGCTCGGGGCCTACGCCTGGAAGCAGAACGAGGTGCTTTCGCTGGTCCTGGGGACGGCGCTCTTCCTGAACATCTGCGCGGCAACGATGGGCGGCGTCCTCATCCCCCTGGGCCTGAAGTCGGTGCGAGTGGACCCGGCGCTGGCCGCGAACATCTTCGTAACGACGATCACCGACGTCCTCGGCTTCCTCTTCTTCCTCGGCCTGGCGTCGTTCGTGGTGGGGCGGATCGCCTAGGGGTACCGAGTCCCCAGTCCCGAGTCCCGAGTCCCGAGTCCCGTCCGCGCCCCGCCCTGCCCCACCCCCACCGGTACCGCGCCCGCGCGGGCGCGGCGCCGGTAGTCCCACCCCCCGTGCCGCCGAGTCGAGCCCCGACCTCACCCACGCCACGCCCCATCCGTACCC
>JACRBT010000009.1 GCA_016234445.1 Chloroflexota bacterium
CGAGGCCGACCCGGCGAACTTCACGGTGAACGGCTACAGCGGCGACCCGCTCTGCACGGCCACCGAGTCGGCCGTCCCGGCGGGGTACTCGTCGACGGGCACCTGCTCGGCGCTCCTGAGCGTCGGCACCTGCACGATCGTGAACACGCTGAACACCGACACCTTCGAGGTCGTGAAAGACTTCAGCGACAACAACACCGCCTCCGTGACGGTTGGCCTGGTCTGCGGGAGCGGCAGCGTCGTCAACGACGACGTCACAGCCTCCGAGGCTGACCCCGCGAACTTCACCGTGAACGGCTACAGCGGCGACCCGCTCTGCACGGCCACAGAGTCGGCGGTGCCGGCGGGGTACACCTCGACCGGCACGTGCTCGGCGCTCCTGAGCGTCGGCACCTGCACGATCGTGAACACCCTGAACACCGACACCTTCGAAGTGGTGAAAGACTTCAGCGACAACAACACGGCCTCCGTGACCGTGGGCCTGGTCTGCGGCAGCGGGAGCGTCGTGAATGACGACACCTCCGCCTCCGAGGCCGACCCCGCGAACTTCACGGTGAACGGCTACAGCGGCGACCCGCTGTGCACGGCCACCGAGTCGGCAGTCCCCGCGGGGTACTCCTCCACGGGCACCTGCTCGGCGCTCCTGAGCGTCGGCACCTGCACGATCGTGAACACCCTGAACACCGCCCAGTTCGTCGTGGTGAAGGATTTCGTCCCGAACGCGAGTGGCGAAGTGACGGTGGGTCTGGTCTGCACCAGCGGCAGCGTTGTCAACGACGACGTCACGGCTTCCGAGGCTGACCCGGCGAACTTCACCGTGAACGGCTTCGTGGGCGATGCCAGCGGCGTCAACTGCGTCGCGACCGAGACCGCGATCCCCGCCGGCTACGACTCGAGCGGCACCTGCGAGGCTTCGCTGGCGACCGGCACCTGCACGATCACCAACACCCTCCGGACCGCCGACTTCACGGTCCTCAAGAACTTCATCCCGAACGCCGCTGGCTCGGTGACGGTCAACCTGAGCTGCACGAGCGGCAACGTCGTGGTGGTCGACGCGACCGCCTCGGAGGCCGACCCCGCCGACTTCGACGTCAACAGCTATAGCGGGAACCCGCTGTGCACGGCGACGGAGACGACGGTGCCCGCCGGGTACTCCTCGAGCGGGACCTGCCAGGCGCTCCTGAGCGTCGGCGCATGCACCATTACCAACACGCGGCTTGGTTCGCTCCTCGTCCGCAAGCAGACCTTCCAGGGCGCCATCCCCCACCCGGAGGAGAACGGCGGCTGGACCATCCACGTCACCTCCGCGAACTGCGGCGTCAACCTCACCGGCGTCACCGCCCAGGGCAACCCCTACGGGACGGTGGCCTTCAACGGCCTGCCCTTCTGCAGCGACTACGTTGTTTCGGAAGACGCGAACAGCAAGGGCAGCGCCTGGTCGACGACCCAGAGTTCCTTCAGCGGCGTGACCGTGCCGCTGAACACGACGGTGACGATCGACTTCGTGAACCGCCTGGCCGTCCCCGAGACCCCGACGCCGACGCCGACCGCGACGCCGACGGCCACGCCGGTCCCGCAGACGCAGCCGGCCCAGCCAACCGCGACCTCGACGCCGATCGAAGAAGTGGCTGGCGAAAAGACCCAGGCCCCAACACCAGTGCCGCCAAGCGCTGGCACGGGCGTCCAGGGCGGGGATGGCGGGGCCCTGAACCTTGCCTTCGCCCTCGGCGGCCTTCTCGCCATCGGTGGCGGGCTGCTCATGCTTCGGCTGAGCCGCCGGCGGGAGGACTGAGGACTTAGGACTTAGGACTTGGGACTTGGGACGTAGGGGTTGTTCCCACACAGGGGCCCCGGCACACCGCCGGGGCCTCTTCACGTCACCGCCCTTCATGGACCGCGGTCCCGGCCCGCCGCCGTGTCCCCGAAGCGGACCTTGTGTTGCAAATGCCACGTTCATACACGGTTCTAATGGGTAAAGGTCTTGATTCCAGCCGGGAAAACCCGCACTCTCAACCAACTGGCAACCGGAACGACCGGAACGTTTCAGTTGCGTGACAGGCGCCAGCAGGCGGCCGCGAGGCTACGACTGCGCCTGCCGAACGAATTCCGGTGGCAGTCAGAAGCCGGGGGGCGGCCCCGGCACGGTTGAGCGGAGCCGAGCAATGACACCAGCGAAGCACACACACCCTGGCGCCGGGGACCCCTGGCGGAAGAGGAGCCATCGATCATGACACTCGCACTTTCACGGACCTCGCGGAGCCGGCGGGCGCTCGTCAGCGCGCTGTCGCTGGTCGTCGTCGCAGTGGGGGCGCTCATCGCCGTGCTCTCGCTCCAGCAGGCCGGCGCCACGCATATCACCCCGACCGTCTACGACATCAACACCGGGAACCCAACCTGCGCCGACCTCGACGACATCTATGGCGGCGGCCAGACCTGGTCCGGCATCTCGCTCGCGGGCACAGACGGTACCTTCAATGTCGGCCCAACCGGCGGCCAGATCACGATCTCCAGTGCCGGCGTCGACGGCGACGGCGTCTACCGCTTCGACTGGCAGTCCAATTTCGGGATCGACGCCGTCTTCGTGAAGCAGGCGAACACCGAACACCATATGTACGTCTATGCGCCCACCGCTGCTTCGGACGAGGAGACCTCGGACACCGATCTCAGCCCGCAGACGGACGACGACCAGAAGGGCGGCGTCAGCCACGTGCTCTTCTGCTGGGACGCCGACCCCGATACGCCGACGCCGACGAACACGAACACGCCCACCAACACGCCGACGGATACGCCGACGAACACGCCTACCAATACGCCGACGAACACTCCCACCAACACGCCGACGTCGACCCCAACGGGCACCCTGACGCCGACGAATACGCCCACCAACACGCCGACGAACACGCCGACGAACACCCCCACCAATACGCCGACGAACACGCCGACGGCCACGGCGACCCCGACCGGGACGTTGACGCCGACTGCCACGCCGACGGAAACGCCTGTGGTCCAGACCCAGCCGGCGCAGCCAACCTCGACCGCCACGGCGACGAACACGCCCTTCGAGCAGCAGGCCGGCGTGAAGACGCCAGGCGTGACACCGGTGGCCCCGGCAACGGGTACTGGCGCTGGTGTGACCGGCACGAGCATGAACCTGGGCTTCGCCCTCGCCGGGCTCGTCATTGCAGCGGGCGGGTTGCTCCTCCTCCAGGCGAGCCGCCGCCGCTAAGCCACCCGGCATCGTCACTTCTCATTGAGGCCCCGGCATAGCGCCGGGGCCTCTTCACGTCTGCGGGGGCGGCTGGCCGGGACAACGGGGCGGCCGTAAGACGCGATTCGACCGCGGTTTATGCGGCGTTTACAGCGTTCTTACGGGGCTCTAATGGGGACAACTCTTGATTCGGTGGGGGAAAACCCCCATCCTCAACGCACTGGCAACCAACACGCCCGGAACGTGTCGGTTGCGTGGCAGTTACGCGGAGGGCGGTCAGGCCCCCGCGGACATCCTGTTCGGGAGATTCCGGCCAGGTCCAGGGGTCCGGGGGGGACACCAGACCTAGAGGCAATCGGAGGCCGTAAATGACACTCGCACTCTATGGGAAGTCCCGGCGGAGGAAGACCTTCCTCCTGCTCGCGGCGGTCCTGGCCATCGCGTTCGCCACACTTGGCGGCGTGCTCAACGGGCTTGGCCCGGGCGACAGCGCCTCGGCGACAAGCGGTGGCATCTCCGGCGAAAAGAAGCAGCTGAATTACACGGACAACCCCGCTGCGTCGTACACGTCGAGCGCTATCGACGCCGATCCCGGGGACGTCATCCGTTACCAGCTCAAGCTGACGAGCGGCTCCAACGCCATCACCGGCGGCATCATCAGCGACACCATCCCCACCGGGACAACGGGCGTCACCGAGGTGAGCGACCCGAGCAACCTCTGCACGACGACGGCGACGACGATCTCGTGCTCGGGCATCAGCCTCGCCGCGAATTCCTCCTATACCTACGTCTACAGCACGACCGTATCTTCCTCGGCGGCCTGCGAAGACGAGATCAAGAACAAGGCGAGCGTCGACAGCGACCAGACAAGCTCCGAGAACACCAACGAGGTGAAGGCTGATCTCCCGGACTGCAGCATCGCCGGCGAAAAGCAGCAGCGGAACGTCACCGCTGGCGGCTCTTTCACGACGGGGGCCATCAACGTGAACCCCGGGGACGTCATCGAATACCAGATCAAGCTGACGAACACGAGCGGGGCCGGCCTCACGGGCGGCAAGATCAACGACAACATCCCCACGGGGACGACCGGCGCCACCGAGGTCACGGACCCCAGCGGCAAGTGCGCGGTGAGCACCGCCCAGTCGGGCGATGACGTGCAGTGCACGGCCATCAGCCTCTCCGCCGGCGCCTCCTACACGATGGTCTACAGCACCACCGTCTCGCTGGACGACGAAGATTGCGGCGACGACATCAAGAACAAGGCCAAGGTCGACAGCGACGGGACGACTTCCAAAGACACCAACGAGGTCGAGGCCACCTACGAGTGCGTCGCCATCCAGGTCCACAAGTACCTGCCGATGGACAACGACAACACCCCCTGGCAGAACCAGGGCAACTCGAACGACTGGACCTTCTACATCTACAGCGACGCCGCCCTGACCCAGCTGGTCGACACGATCACCCAGCTTGGCCAGCCCGGGAACGACCTTCCCCTGACGGATCTCTGGATCACCGAGGCTCCGAACGCCGGATACTCGTTCTTCGGGTTCTACATGCCGGACGGCGACGGCGACAGCGGCAACGACCACTGCAACCAGCAGCCCGCTGACGGTTCGACCCTCACCGGGCAGCCCCTCCACATCCCGGTCAGCGCCTGGGGCACCCCCGGGAACATGACCGGCCTTCTCCACATCTGCGCCTACAACGCCGAGGAAGAAGAGGAGCCGGAGCCCTCGCTCGCCATCGACAAGACGAACACGACTTCGGGGACCGTCGCCGTGAGCGGGACGTTCGACTGGAAGATCAAGGTCACCGTCTCGGACGGCCCGACCACCGAATGGGCTTCGATCACCGACACCATCCCGGCGGGCATGGCCGTCACGGGCGTGGTCGGCGGCAGCGGCGTGGACTGCAGCGGCAGCTCCGGCAACTCGGTCCTTTGCTACATCGCCCCCGGCGCCGCCAACGGCGACTACAACGTCACCGTCCACATCACGGCCCCGGACGGCAGCCCGACGAGCGAGTGCAAGCTCTACACCAACACCGCCTACGTCCGCTTCGCTTCGGCCTCCAGCCCGGGCACGCCGGACTCGGATGGGGTCACGGTAACCTGCCCCGGTCCCGCCCTCGCCATCGACAAGACGAACGACACCGAAGACCAGGTCGACGCCGACGGGACCTTCGACTGGAAGATCAAGGTCACCGTCTCCAACGGCCCCACCACCCAGGCCGCCTCGATCACGGACACGATCCCGGCGGGCATGTCGGTCACCGGCGTCGTCAGCAGCCTTGACTGCTCGGACAGTTCCGGGAACGACGTCGTCTGCTACATCCCGGCCGGGTCGGCGAACGGCGACTACAACGTCACCGTCCACATCAAGGCGCCGGACGGTAAGCCCAAGAGCGAGTGCACCGACTACGACAACACCGCGTACGTCCGCTTCGCCTCCGACACCACCGCCGGCCGGTCCGACACGGACACGGTCGAGGTGACCTGCGACCCGGGCAAGGTCCACATCAAGAAGTTCCTCTGGAACCCGGAGAGCGAAACCTGGCAGAACCAGGGGAATCCCGGCACCTGGACCTTCGACATCACCTCCGAGACTGGCGGCACGGACTACCTGGACCAGCCTCACAACCAGCCGATCGAGGTTGCCTTCGACACCTACACCGTGACCGAAGACCTCGTGGACGGCTACATCCTCATCGACATCTACGAAGGCGACGACGACGGCCACGGCCAGCCCGACTGCAAGGGGCCGCGCGACATCAACGAGCGCGACACTACCCTCACGGGCCTCGTCGTGGACACACCCGGCGGCGACGTCCACGTCTGCGCCTACAACATCGCCCGGGGCAAGCTCGAAGTCGTCAAGCAGCTTGAGCCCTCGGACGACCCGGGCCTCTTCGACCTCCAGATCGACGGCACCACGGAGAAGGAAGACGCCAGCGACGGCGACACCACCGGCGAACAGGGCGTCGATGCCGGCACCCACAGCGTCGGCGAGACCGCCGGCACGGGCACCGACCTGGACGACTACAACGCCGAGATCGTCTGCATGAACGGCGACGAAGAAGTCACCGTCGATGACGGCGAACTCGAAGTTGGCCCCGGCGACGACATCGTCTGCACCATCACCAACACCCGCAAGACCGGCGAGATCACCTTCGTGAAGGTCGTCTCCGGCGGCGACGCGGAGGAATCGGACTGGACGTTCGACGTCAGCGACGGCGGCGCCCAGGACGTCGCCCACAATGGCACCGAGACCATCAACACGGGCAGCTACACCGTCACTGAAGACGGCGGCAGCACGAACAACGCCGACTACAACCTCACCGGCGCCAGCGGCGTCTGCTCGCTGGAGAAGGGTGTTATCACCCTCACCGTCACCGAGGACGGCGGCACCTGCACCATCACCAACACCCGCAAGACCGGGAAGCTGGAAGTGGTGAAGGTCCTCGCCGGCGGCAGCGGCACCTTCGACCTCAACATCGACGGCGGCGCTGCCGAAGCGACCGGCGTCGGCAACAACGGCACCACCGGCGAGACGACGGTCGACACCGGCACGCACACGGTTGGCGAGTCGGTCAACACCGGCCCGAGCCTCGATGCCTACGACACGACCCTCACCTGCACCGGCGCCGACGGCCTCCCGGACGGCGAAGCCACGACCGGCCCGGTCGACATCGAAGTCGGTGAAGACGACGACATCGTCTGCACGTTCACGAACACCCTGCACACCGCCACCTTCAACGTCCTGAAGGACTACAGCGACAACAGCACCGGGTCCGTCACCATCGGCCTGACCTGCACCAGCGGGACGGTCGTGAACGACGACACCTCGGCCTCCGAAGCCGACGACGCGAACTTCACCGTGAACGGCTTCGAAGGCTCCGCGGCGAACGTGGAATGCACCGCGACCGAAAGCGCGACCCCCGGCTACATCCAGGACACCACCGGGTGCTCGGGCGTGGCGCTTTCTACGGGGACGTGCACCATCGTCAACACCCTCCGGACGGGCCAGTTCGTGGTCCTGAAGGACTTCATCCCCAACAACGCCGCCGGCGAAGTGGAGGTGAGCTTCAGCTGCTCGAGCGGGGTGGTCACGGTCGTTGACGGGTTCGCCTCGGAAGGCGACCCGGCTGAGTTCACCCTCAGCGGCTTCGACGACGATCCGTCGTGCACCGCCACGGAAGTGACCGTGCCCACGGGCTACAACGCCAACCAGGCAGCCTGCTCGAGCGTTCTCTTCTCGGCCGGCCAGTGCACCATCACCAACACCCTCCGCACCGACACGTTCGTCGTCCTGAAGGACTTCATCCCGAACGCGAACGCTTCGGTCGCCGTCAACCTCACCTGCTCCAGCGGGACGGTCACGGTGCTCGACGGGACGGCCTCGGAGGCCGATCCGGCCGAATTCCGGGTCAGCGGCTACACCGGCGACCCGCTTTGCACCGCGACGGAGGCCTCGGTCCCGGCGGGCTACTCCGCCAACCAGGCCGCCTGTGAAGACGTGGCGCTCTCGGTGGGCATCTGCACCATCACCAACACGCGGCTTGGTTCGCTCCTCGTCCGCAAGCAGACCTTCGAGAACGCCATCCCCGACCCGGCCAACAACGGCGGCTGGACCATCCACGTCGACTCCACCACCTGCAACGTCCACCTGGCCGGCGTCACCACCCAGGGCAACCCCTACGGGACCGTGACCTTCAACAACCTGCCCTTCTGCAGCGACTACGTCGTTTCGGAAGACGCGAACAGCAAGGGCAGCACCTGGTCGACGACGCAGAGTTCCGTCAGCCCGGTAACGGTGCCGCTGAACACGACGGTGACGATCGACTTCGTCAACCGCCGCAGCACCACGACCGAGCAGGAGGAGCCGAACACGCCGACTCCGGAGCCGACGAACACGCCGGTGCCGGGTGCCACCCCCACCAACACGCCGACCCCGACGAACACGCCCGTCGAGGCGGAGGCCGGTGTGAAGACCCCGGGCGCGGTGGCGACGCCGGTGGCCCCGAGCTCGGGCACGGGCACTGGCGCCGGGACCGGAGCCGGGATGAACCTTGCCTTCGCGCTCGCCGGCCTCATCGCCATCGCGACGGGGACGCTCATGCTCCGGGCGAGCCGCCGCCGCTAGCCCGCCCACCATCGTTCCGCCTTCCACGAGGCCCCGGCACCGCGCCGGGGCCTCGTGCGTTTCCCCTCAGCACTCAGCACTCAGCACTCAGCACTCAGCTACACTGACCCCATGACCGAGACCACCGCCACCCGCGCCGACATCAAGCGCTATCGCAGCAACCTCCGCGACGAGGTGGACGGTACGGCGCTCTACGAATTCCTCGCCGCCGCCGAAAAAGATCCCCACCTCCAGGAGGTCTACCGGCGGCTGGCCGCGAGCGAAGTCCGGCACATGGACCTCTGGAAGACGAAGCTCCGCGAAGCCGGCGCCGAGGTCCCCGAGTTCCGGCCATCGCTGCGAGTGCGGTTCCTGGGGTCCCTCGCCCGGCGCTTCGGCACGGCCATGGTCGCTCCCATCGTCCGGGGGATGGAAGCGAACGCGACGACCATGTACGACGACCAGCCGGAGGCGATCGAACACAACCTCCCGGCCGACGAACGGTCGCACGCGCGGCTTTTCGGTGAGATCAGCCGCTCGGGGAAGGGGCGCGCCGGGACGGTCGACATCGCCCGCGTCGAAGGACGCCATCGCGGGGGCACCGGCAACGCCCTCCGCGCCGCCGTCCTGGGGGCGAATGACGGGCTCGTTTCGAACCTGAGCCTGGTGATGGGCGTCGCCGGCGCCGACCCCGGCCGCGACGTCGTCCTGCTCGGCGGGATCGCCGGCCTGCTCGCGGGGTCGCTGAGCATGGCCCTGGGCGAATGGGTGAGCGTCCGCAGCAGCGCCGAGGCGTTCGAACGCCAGCTTGCCATCGAACGCGAAGAGCTGGCGGCGATGCCCGAAGAGGAAGAGGCGGAGCTGACGCTCATCTACCAGGCGAAGGGCCTTTCGCGAGAGGAAGCGGAGGCCACCGCCCGCCGGATCCTCGGCAACCCGGAGACGGCGCTGGAGACCCTCGCCCGGGAAGAGCTCGGGATGTCCTCCGGTGAAGCGGGCAACGCCTGGGTGGCGGCGGTCACGTCGTTCCTCATGTTCAGCGTGGGCGCGGTCCTCCCGGTCATCCCGTGGCTCTTCGTTGGTGGCGTTACCGGGATCACCCTGAGCGCGGTCGCGAGCGCATTCGGTCTCTTCGGCGTGGGCGCGGCGATCACGCTCTTCACCGGGCGCGGGGTCTTCTTCTCTGGGCTGCGAATGCTCACTTTCGGGCTCGCCGCAGCCGCGATCACCTTCGGCATCGGCCGCCTGATCGGGGTCAGCACCGGGCTCTGACGTTCCACCGTCGACGCGCGTCGTCTCCCCCTCGCCCGCGAAGCGGGAGCGAGGGAGTTGCCGTCAGGCGGCGTGCGGCCAGCCCTCCCCCTCGCCCGCGACGCGGGAGCCGGGGGCCGGGGGGTGAGGGGCCTCAGTCGTGGACGGCCACTTCCAAAGTCAGGCGGTGGTGCGTGGTCTGGATGGCGACGAGCCGGTAGTCGAAGCCGTCGGCGAGGGCTTCGACGCGGGCTGCGAGCGGGATTTCGAGCAGGGCAGCCGCGCCAACGAACGATGCGAGGTCGCCGGGAGCCGCAGCCCGGAGTTCCATCTTCAGCCGGCCATCGACGATTTCGGGGTCGACGCTGAAGGTGGACTGGGTCGTGGGCCCGGTGACGAGCCGGACGTCGACAAGCCCGGTTTCCTGCACGGTGACGCTGACGGCGCGGACGCCGCTGAGGGCGGGGAAGCTGAGGAGCTCCTTGGTCACCATGGCGGCGAGGGCGTCTTCGTCGAAAGCGAGGCGAGCGTTGCCGCCACCGGCTTCGTCACCGTTGCCGCCGCTCGGCGAAGGCAGGAGCGTCATCACGAGGACGGTCGCGACCACCCCGCAGGCTGCCCCAAAGAGGATGTTGAGAAGCGCGCGCATTCGGGCAGCACGATGCCCCCACGGGCGCTTCCGGGCAATGGCCGTGGTCGCGTGACTCGGAGTTGGGGCAGGAGTAAGCGACCAACTGCGGGCATCTTACGCCCGGGGGAGTACCATTCCGACATGGACCCCTTCATGCGCGAGACCGCGTTGCATCGTGCCTACACAGCCATCGTGCTGCTGACGATCGGCTGCTTCGCCGTCGCTGGTATCTCGAACCAGGTCCGTCAACCGGCCTCGGTTCCGGCCCGCTCGTTCTCCGAGCAGAAGGTGGTCACGGAGGAAGACGCCGCCTGGGCGGTGGCGGTCCTCAACGAAAGCCCTCTCCTCGACCGCATCACGGGGGGACAGGCGTTGCGACTCGCGGGGTCGATGGCTGGCGTCTTGGACTGGCCGGAGCGCCCGATCTCGGTCGCGGTCTCGTGGGATCTCCCCGTGACTTCCTCGGGCCCGTGGATCTGGACTGAGTGCCAGGGAACGAGGACGGTACGTGCGGAGTGGTCCTGGAAGGGACTCACCGGTGTCGCTGCTGACGTGGAGCGGAGCACCGGACGCATCGTGTCCCTGTCGCCGTACAACTATGTGTACACCGCCCACGGCGAGCCCCCAACCCCGGCCGGGATGCCTGCCGAATCGCCCCCTCCCCACCGGCCTTGCGTTCAGGGGCTCGGAGACCATAACGACTGAACACCGCGAAGGGAGGAGAGGGGACGCTGGTCGATGTTCCTCGCAGCTTCGCTTGCACGAACGCGCCGTAGGCTGCGATACTACAGTCTCTGGTGGCTAGAGCGAGGTGGTCCCACCCGTTCCCATCCCGAACACGGAAGTGAAACGCCTCAGCGCTCACGATACTGCCCGGGCAACTGGGTGGGAAAATAGGCCGCCGCCGGTCAATGAAAGCAACCGCCTCCAGGGCGGTTTTTTCATCCCAGCCCCGCCCCCCGTCCCCGCCCCCTTGACGTAGGATGGCCGAGGTTGCATCTGCCTTTCGCAGAACGATCGGCCGCTGCTACAATCAATTCATCCCCAACCACCCCGGGCCATTCCCTTTTACCGGGAATCTGCCCCCAGACCGGAGCCCTATTTTGTCCACCACCGATACCGCCCAGCCAACCACCCCTACCGTCACCTCCATGGAAGAAGCCATGGAAGGCATGGACATGGGTGCCCTCCTCGATCTCGAAGCCGCCCAGCCGGGCCACCTCCGCCGGGGGGAGATCGTCGAAGGCATGGTCATGGGCGCGTCAGCAGACGGCCTCATCGTCGACGTCGGCACCAAGACCGAGGGCGTCATCCCCCCGGGCGAGATGCTCTCGCTCGGCGCGGAAGGCGCGGCCAAGCTGAAGGCCGGCGACACCGTCAAGGTGATGGTCCTCCAGCCCGCTTCCTCCGAAGGCCACGCCATCGTCTCCCTCGACCGTGCCCGCGGCGAGGAAGGCTGGGACACGCTCGCCGAGCGCTACGAGTCCGGCGAGATCTTCGACGCCCAGGTCACCGGCTACAACCGTGGCGGCATCCTCGTGAACGTCGACGGCGTCAACGCCTTCGTGCCCCTTTCCCAGATTGAAAGCGTCCGCCGGGACGACCCGGAAGCCGCGACCGCGCTCGGGAACCTCGTCGGCAAGCCCGTCCGCCTGAAGGTCATCGAACTGAACCGGAAGCGGAACCGCGTCATCCTTTCGG
The DNA here is from genome assembly GCA_016234445.1 of Chloroflexota bacterium. Taxonomy (GTDB): domain Bacteria; phylum Chloroflexota; class Dehalococcoidia; order Tepidiformales; family Tepidiformaceae. The sequence goes on from JACRBT010000009.1 coordinate 11,912, forward strand.
AGCGCGCCGCCATGGCCGAGTTCCGCAAGGAACAGAAGGACAAGATCCTCGACGACCTCCACGAAGGCGAGATCCGCAAGGGCCGCGTCTCTTCGATCACCGACTTCGGCGTCTTCATTGACCTTGGCGGCGCCGACGGCCTCGCCCACATGACCGAACTCACCTGGGAGCGCGGCAAGAAGGCGAAGGACCTCTACAACATCGGCGACGAGGTCGACGCCTACATCCTCAAGGTCGACCACGACACCCGGAAGATCTCGCTTTCGCTGAAGCGCGCCCAGCCCGAGAAGTGGGACACGACCGTCAACCGCTACGTCATCGGCCAGATCCTGATCGGCCGGGTGACCAAGCTGATGGCGTTCGGTGCCTTCGTCCGGCTGGACGGCCCGGTGGAAGGGCTCATCCACATCTCCGAGCTCTCCAATCGCCGCATCCAGCACCCGAAGGACGTGGTCAAGGAAGGCGACATCGTCCCGGTGAAGCTCGTCCGGATCGAAAAGGACCGCCACCGCCTCGGGCTCAGCCTCCGCCAGGCCCGCAACGACTCCGAGGCCATGGGCTTCGTCTTCGACGCGAGCGGCGCCGTGCTGGACTACCCGGACGATGTCCGCGAGCAGTTTGGCCTGCCGGAGCGGGACAAGGCGGCAATCGCGGCCCGCGCCGAGCGGGCGGAACCGCGCAATGCCCAGGAAGCTATCGAGCGTGCCGTCGCGCGTGACCCGGAACCGGTCAGCGCGTTCGCCCACGCGTTCGCACAGGCGCTTGAAAACGCCGAGGGTGGCAACTCATTCGCGGTTGCCGAAACGCCCTCCCCCGAAGCCGCGGTGGCTGCCGAAGAGGCTCCCGCCGTGGAAGCGGCCCCTGTCGCGGAGGCCCCCGTGGCCGCCGAGCCGGAGGCTGTGCTTACGGGTGATTCCCCGGCCGCTTCTCAGGAGATTGCCGAGGCGACACCGGATGAAACCGGGAGCGAAGATGCAGGGACTGCCACGGAGGAATCCGCGGCAGCCGAGGAGGACGCTACCGCTGGCGAGGCAACCTAGGCCTCTCCTGGTTGTAGCCCACGTGGCTGGGAGAATGACTGATGGCCGATAGATTCGACAAATTCACGGAACGCGCCCGGCGGGTGCTTACCCTCGCGCAGGAAGAAGCCCACCGCTTCAACCACAACTACATCGGCACCGAGCACATTCTCCTTGGCCTGGTCCGCGAAGGCGACGGTGTCGCCGCGAAGGTCCTCGCCAACCTCGGCGTCGAACTCAACAAGGTGCGGTCCGCCGTCGAATTCATCATCGGCCGTGGCGACCGGACGGTGCTCGGCGAAATCGGCCTGACGCCGCGCGCCAAGAAGGTCATCGAACTCGCGGTTGACGAAGCCCGCCGCCTGAGCCACAGCTACATCGGCACCGAGCACCTCCTCCTCGGCCTTGTCCGCGAAGGCGAAGGCATTGCCGCGGGCGTCCTTGAAAGCCTGGGCGTGAACCTCGAACGCGTCCGCGCCGAGACCACCCGCATCCTCAGCCAGTCCCAGCCGCAGGCGGCCGGGGCCGGCGCCGGCGCCCGCCAGGCCACCCGCACCCCCACCGTCGACCAGCTCGGCATCGACCTCACCCAGGCCGCGCGCAACAACCAGCTCGACCCCGTCATCGGGCGCTCGAACGAACTCGAACGGGTCGTCCAGATCCTTTCCCGGCGGACGAAGAACAACCCGGTGCTCATTGGCGAGCCGGGCGTCGGCAAGACCGCCATCGCCGAACTCCTCGCCCAGCGCATCGTCAGCGGCGACGTCCCGGACACGCTCCAGGGCAAGCGCCTGCTGACGCTGGACATCGGCTCACTCGTCGCCGGCACCAAGTACCGCGGCGAGTTCGAAGAGCGCCTGAAGAAGGTCATCGAGGAGATCAAGGGCTCCGGCAACTGCATCCTCTTCATCGACGAGCTCCACATGCTCGTCGGCGCGGGGGCTGCCGAGGGCGCCGTCGACGCGGCCAACATCCTCAAGCCGTCGCTCGCCCGGGGCGAACTCCAGTGCATCGGCGCGACGACGCTCGACGAATACCGCAAGCACATCGAACGCGACGCCGCCCTCGAACGGCGCTTCCAGCCGATCGTTGTCGAAGAGCCTTCGGTCGAAGAGACAGTCGAAATCCTCCGCGGCATCCGCGCCCGCTACGAAGAGCACCACAAGCTCAAAATCAGCGACGACGCGCTCTCCGCGGCGGCCGAGCTTTCGGCCCGCTACGTCATCGACCGGTTCCTCCCGGACAAGGCCATCGACCTCATCGACGAGGCCTCGAGCCGGGTTCGCATCCGCCGCGCCGCCACCCCGCCTTCGCTGAAAGAGGCGATGAAGGGGCTCGAAAGCCTGCGCCGCGAAAAGGAACAGGCGAGCGCCGCCCAGCAGTACGAATACGCCGCCGAGCTTCGCGACCGGGAGATAAAGCTCCAGGAGAAGATCGGCGAGATGGGCGAATGGGAAGAAGGCGAGGAGGGCATTGCCACCCCCGTCGTCTCCGAGGACGACATCTCCGAAGTCATCTCGATGTGGACGGGCATCCCCGTGTCCCGCATCGCCAGCGAAGAGAGCGCCCGCCTCCTGAAGATGGAAGAGTCGCTCCGGAGCCGGGTCATCGGCCAGGACGAGGCGATCGAGTCGATCGCCCGCGCCGTCCGCCGTGCCCGCGCCGGCCTCAAGGACCCGCGCCGCCCGATCGGCGTCTTCCTCTTCGTCGGCCCCACCGGGTCCGGCAAGACGCACCTCGCCCGCCAGCTCGCCGAGTTCATGTTCGACAGCCAGGACAACATGATTAAGCTCGACATGAGCGAGTTCAGCGAGAAGCACACCGTCTCCCGCCTGGTCGGCGCCCCTCCGGGCTACGTCGGCTACGACGACGGCGGCCAGCTGACGGACACGGTCCGGCGCAAGTCCTACTGCCTCATCCTCCTCGACGAAATCGAGAAGGCGCACCCGGAGGTGTTCAACCTCCTCCTCCAGATCTTCGACGAAGGCCGCCTGGCCGACGCGAAGGGCCGGAAGATCGACTTCCGCAACACCATCATCATCATGACCTCGAACGTCGCCTCCGACCTGATCAAGCGCGACTCGGGGCTTGGCTTCCAGCGCGGCGGCGACGAGCCGCAGTCGGTGGAGGACAAGTACCAGCGGATGAAGGACAAGGTGACGACGGAGCTGAAGGTGGTCTTCCGACCCGAGTTCCTCAACCGGATCGACAGCACCGTGGTCTTCCGGCCGTTGAGCGCCGAAAGCATCCGCAAGGTGGTCGACCTCGAATTGGTGGGCGTCACCAAGCAGCTTGCCTCGAAGGGCGTCACCCTCGAAGTGAGCGACGCCGCCAAGGACTGGCTGGGTGAGAAGGGCTACGACCAGGCGTTCGGCGCCCGGCCACTGAAGCGTCTCATCTCGGACAGCATCGAGGACAAGCTCAGCGAGATGCTCCTCAGCGGCCAGTTCGTGGCGGGCGACACCGTCCGCATCGACCGGCTGCCGGAGGAAGATGGCGGCGGCCTCCGCATCGAGACCGCAAAGCAACCGGCGGCCGTCGGGTAGTCCCCGGGGCCACGAGAAAGCTCAGCGCGGGGCCTGGCAGCAATGCCGGGCCCCGTTCATTTCGGCGGGACTTGCCAGGTAGGGCTACCCCCGGTTGCATACCGGCGCGGCATCCCGCATCCTGTCGGAATACACGGTTACCCCATTCGCGGCTGCGGCGAGGCGCCTCGGCCCAGCGTAGCGTTTGCCTCGGCCGGAGGCGTTGACTCACCGTTTCGTTTGCCTTACGTTAGTAGTTGGCTTGCTATGCCCATCGTTTCCCCCACCCAACCAGGTACCAGTCCTTATCTCTTTGCGCCTTTCGCACAATAGGTCCTGAAGGAGTCGCTGCAGGATGACCACTACGCGTGACGTGGTGCGGGGGGGCGCCTTTGTCCCCCTCAAGGTCCAGACTTACGGTCGTATCCCCAACGTTCTCGAAATCCCCTCGCTCATCAAGATCCAGGTAGACAGCTTCGACTGGTTCAAGCGCTATGGCCTCCGCGAGCTCCTCGACGAGATCTCGCCGATCCAGGACTTCACCGGCTCGAAGATGGACCTCGTCTTCGGCGACTACGAGTTCCGCCAGCCCAAGCACTCCCAGGACGAGTGCCGCGAGCGCGACGTGACCTACGCCGCGCCCCTCTTCGTCGACGTGGAACTGCGGATCAAGGAATCCGGGGAAATCAAGGAGCAGCGCCTCTTCTTCGGCGACTTCCCCCTGATGACCGACCGCGGCACCTTCATCATCAACGGCGCCGAGCGCGTCGTCGTCAGCCAGTTGGTCCGCTCGCCGGGCGTCTACTACACCTATGAGACCGACGCCGCCAGCGGCCGCCGCCTCTGCTACGCCAAGCTCATCCCCAACCGCGGCGCCTGGCTCGAATTCGAAACCTCGAACCGCAACGTCGTCTCCGTAAAGGTCGACCGCAAGCGCAAGATCCCGATTTCGAACCTGCTCCGGGCGATCGACGTCCCCGGCCTACTCCCGGCGGACCGCACCAACCCCCGCTTCGCGAAGTACTTCGCCGCGGCTGACCGCTTCGAAGCCTCCGGCCGCGAAGAGGACCAGAAGGTCCGCGACTCCGAGGGCAAGGCCCTCGAGAACGAGCTCGGCACGGACGAGCGCGTCCTCGCCATGTTCGAAGACGTCGACACCAACGACCTCTACAGCTACATGACGACGACTATCAGCAAGGAGCCGAGCCACAGCAAGCACGAAGCCCTGCTCGAGTTCTACCGCCGCATCCGGCCGGGCGACCCGCCAACCCTCGACAACGCCCGCAACCTGATCAGCACGCTCTTCTTCAACCCTCGCCGCTATGACCTTGGCCGGGTTGGCCGCCACAAGCTGAACAAGCGCCTCGAACTGGCGGACCCGACCGACAAGCGCCACCTCCGGCCCTACGACCTCCTCTCGATCATGCGCGAAGTCGTCACCATGAATAACGACTCGCGCCGCCACGCCGACGACATCGACCACCTCGGCAACCGCCGGGTGCGCGCCGTCGGCGAGCTGATCCAGCAGCAGTTCCGCGTCGGCCTCCTCCGCATGGAGCGCGTCGTCCGCGAACGCATGACGATCACCGACCCGGAAGAGGCGACGCCGAGCGCGTTGATCAACATCCGCCCGGTCGTCGCGGCGATGAAGGAGTTCTTCGGCGGCAGCCAGCTCTCCCAGTTCATGGACCAGACGAACCCGCTTTCGGAGCTCAACCACAAGCGCCGCCTGAGCGCCCTCGGGCCCGGCGGCCTCTCCCGCGACCGCGCCGGCTTCGACGTCCGCGACGTCCACCACAGCCACTACGGCCGCATCTGCCCGATCGAGACGCCGGAAGGCCCCAACATCGGCCTCATCGGGTCGATGGCGACCTACGCGCGCCTCAACGACTTCGGCTTCATCGAGACGCCCTACCGCAAGGTTGCCAGCGAGATGCTCTCGGACGACCCGGGACTGACCGGCCGCACCCTCCGCGAAGACGTCCTCGACGACGCGGGCAAGGTGATCGGCAAGGCTGGCAGCCGCATTGACGCGGCCCTCGCCGGCAAGCTGGCGAAGGCTGGCCGCAGCGTCCCCATCCGCCCCGTCGTCACCGACAAGATCGCCTACCTCACCGCCGACGAAGAAGACAAGTTCGTTGTCGGGCAGGCGAACACGCCCCTCGACGAGGAAGGGCATTTCATCGACGAGCGCGTCGAAGTGCGCGTCCACGAAGACTTCAAGATGGTGACGCCGGCGGAGGTGGACTTTGTCGACGTTTCCCCGAAGCAGATGGTTTCGGTGGCGACGGCGCTGATCCCGTTCCTCGAACACGACGACGCCAACCGCGCCCTCATGGGCGCGAACATGCAGCGCCAGGCCGTGCCGCTGGTCCGCCCGGAGGTTCCGCTCGTGGGCACCGGCATGGAACGGCGCACCGCGGTCGACAGCGGCCACGTCATCGTTGCCGCCGGCGACGGCGAAGTGACCGAAGCCTCGGGCAACAAGGTTGTGGTCAACTACGACGACCTTGACCTGGGCCTGGTGACCTACCCGCTCACGAAGTTCACGCGCTCCAACCAGGGCACCTGCCTGAACCAGCGTCCGCTCGTCTTCCGGGGCCAGCGCGTCACCGCGGGCGAACCCCTGGTCGACAGCTCAAGCACCCAGGGCGGCGAACTGGCGCTCGGCCAGAACGTCCTCTGCGCCTTCATGAGCTGGGAAGGCTACAACTTCGAAGACGCCATCATCATCAGCCAGAACCTGATCCGCGAAGACAAGTTCACTTCCATCCACATCGAAAAGCACGAAGTGGAAGCCCGCCAGACCAAGCTCGGCGACGAGGAGATCACGCGGGACATCCCGAACGTCGGCGAAGAGTCCCTGAAGGACCTCGACGAGGAAGGCGTCATCCGGATCGGCGCCGAGGTCCGCGAAGGCGACATCCTCGTCGGCAAGATCACGCCCAAGGGCGAGACCGAGCTGACCGCAGAAGAGAAGCTCCTCCGGGCCATCTTTGGCGAAAAGGCCCGCGAAGTGAAGGACACCAGCCTCCGGGTGCCCCACGGCGAAAAGGGCAAGGTGATCGACGTTAAGGTGTTCAGCCGCGACGACCACGAAGCGATGGCCGCGGGTGTGAACAAGCTCGTCCGCGTTTCGATTGCCCAGCGCCGGAAGCTTTCGGAAGGCGACAAGATGGCCGGCCGCCACGGCAACAAGGGCGTCATCAGCCGGATCCTCCCGCGCGAAGACATGCCCTACCTGCCGGACGGCACGCCCATCGACATCATTCTCAACCCGATCGGCGTCCCCAGCCGCATGAACATCGGCCAGGTGCTGGAAACGCACCTTGGCTGGGCGGCCAACGTCCTCGGTTTCCGCGCCGTCAGCCCGGTCTTCGACGGGGCGACGGACGACTCGATCGAAGACGCCCTGGCCCGTGCCTGGATCGCCGTCGAGTCGGGCGCGATGTACTTCGTCGACCCCCGCGACCGCGGCTTCGACGTCGATCGCGCGGCCGCCTGGCTCCAGGAAAAGGGCTACGATGCCACCCCCATCCTCGTTGTCCCGGAAGCGGGCGCGGCGAAGCGGGCCTGCCTCGAGATCTGGCTTGCGGAGAGCGGCCACCCCGAACTCCGCGGCCACGACGTCCTCGAACTCGAAGAGATGGCGCTCAAGGTCTACAAGGACACCGGCGTGGCGCCCCCGCTCTTCGGCAAGACCATCCTCTGCGACGGCCGCACGGGCGAACCGTTCGACCAGCCGCTGACGGTGGGCTACATCTACATGCTCAAGCTCATCCACCTTGTGGAAGACAAGATCCACGCCCGCAGCACCGGCCCGTACTCGCTCATCACCCAGCAGCCGCTCGGTGGCAAGGCCCAGTTCGGCGGCCAGCGCTTCGGCGAAATGGAAGTCTGGGCGCTCGAAGCCTACGGCGCCGCCCACATCCTCCAGGAACTCCTCACGGTGAAGTCCGACGACGTCGTCGGGCGCGTGAAGACCTACGAAGCGATCGTCAAGGGCGAGGACGTGCTTGAACCGGGCGTGCCCGAATCGTTCAAGGTGCTCGTCAAGGAACTCCAGAGCCTTGGGCTCTCCGTTGAGGTTTCGAACGACGAGGGCAGCATCAACCTCATCGAAGACACCTCGAGCGACCTTCCGGAGCTTGGTATCAACCTCTCCGGCCGGGAAGGGGATTGGTTCGCGCATGCTTGAAGTCAACGATTTCAACCAGGTCCGCATTTCGCTGGCGAGCCCTGAACAGATTCGCAACTGGTCCTACGGCGAAGTCACCAAGCCGGAGACGATCAACTACCGCACCCTGAAGCCGGAAAAGGACGGGCTCTTCTGCGAGAAGATCTTCGGCCCCATGAAGGACTTCGAATGCTACTGCGGCAAGTACAAGCGCGTCCGCTATAAGGGCATCATCTGCGACAAATGCGGTGTCGAAGTCGCCCGGGCGAAGGTGCGCCGCGAACGGATGGGCCACATCGAGCTCGCCAGCCCGGTCAGCCACATCTGGTTCGTGAAGGGGACCCCGAGCAAGCTCGGCCTCCTCCTCGACATCTCCCCGCGCAACCTGGAGAAGGTGCTCTACTTCGCCCAGTACCTGGTCACCGAAGTCGACGCCGCTGCCCGCGACCGCGAACTCGAGCGGATCCAGGCCGAGAAGTTGATGGCCCTCGACGAGCGCCTCGCGCCCGACCGCAGCCGCGTCGAAGAACTCGAACAGCGGCTCGAAAAGGTGAACGAAGAGCTCCAGGGCAAGGTTCGCGAGCGCGCCGCGCAGATCCAGGCGGAGCGCAAGCTCTCTCGCGATGCCCTCGCGGCCTCGGCTGCCCACGCCGTCGAACTGGCGGAGGCCGCCGCTGGCGGCGCCGTCGAGAGCGCGATCACCCTCCTCGGCGACACCCTCATCGAAGCCGGGGCGAAGGCGACCAAGGCCGCCGTCACCCGCGTCCAGAAGGACGGCGACAAGAAGCTCGTGGCCTTCGACAAGGAGACCGCAAAGCTCATCGAAGCCGAGAGCATGCTCGCCGACACCGCCCTCGACGACGCGAAGTCCGCGCTCTACGACGAACTCCACCCGCTCCAGACGAAGCGTGAGTCGATCAAGAGCGAAGTCGAACAGCAGTACAACGAACGCATCCGCGACCTCGAAGAGCTGAAGGACCCGATCCTCGACGACCAGGTGGTGCTCCTCCCGGAGGTCCGCTATCGCGAGCTTTCGGACCTCTTCAACAAGCCGGGCAGCGAGATCTTCAAGGCCGGCATGGGCGCCGAAGCGGTGCTCCACGTCCTCGAACGCGTCGACCTCGACTCGCTCCGGGCGAAGCTGAAGCAGGAGATCCTCGTCGCCAGCGGCCAGCGCCGGAAGAAGGCGACCAAGCGGCTGAACGTCGTGGAAGCGCTCAAGGATTCCGGCAACAAGCCGATGTGGATGGTCTTCCAGGTGCTGCCGGTGCTCCCGCCCGAACTGCGCCCGATGGTCCAGCTCGACGGCGGCCGGTTCGCCACCAGCGACCTCAACGACCTCTACCGCCGCGTTATCAACCGCAACAACCGCCTCAAGCGGCTGCTCGACCTCGGCGCCCCGGAGATCATCATTCGCAACGAAAAGCGGATGCTCCAGGAGGCCGTCGACAGCCTGATCGACAACGGCCGCCGCGGGCGCGCGGTCAGCGGCAGCGGCAACCACAAGCTCAAGAGCCTGAGCGACATGCTCAAGGGCAAGCAGGGGCGCTTCCGCCAGAACCTGCTGGGCAAGCGCGTCGACTACTCGGGCCGCTCGGTCATCGTGGTCGGCCCGGAACTCAAGCTCAACCAGTGCGGCCTGCCCAAGCGGATGGCGCTGGAGCTCTTTAAGCCGTTCGTGATGCACTCGCTGGTTGCGAAGGGCATCGCCCACAACATCAAGAGCGCCAAGCGCATCGTCGAACGCGCCCGGCCGGAAGTCTGGGACGTCCTCGACGAAGTGATCAAGGACCGCCCGGTGCTGCTCAACCGGGCGCCGACGCTCCACCGCCTCGGCATCCAGGCCTTCCAGCCCGTGCTCATCGAAGGCTCGGCGATCCAGCTTCACCCGCTGGTCTGTTCGGCCTTCAACGCGGACTTCGACGGCGACCAGATGGCCGTCCACGTCCCTCTCAGCCGCGAGGCCGTCGCCGAAGCGAAGCAAATCCTGCTTTCGACGAACAACCTCCTTTCGCCCGCCAGCGGCGACCCGATCGTCGCCCCTTCGCTCGACATGGTGCTCGGCTGCTACTACATGACCGACATCCAGGAGAACGCGAAGGGCGCCTACCGCGAGGCGGACGGCCGTCCCGTCGAAGGGATGTTCGGTTCGTTCGAGGAGGCGAAGCTGGCCTTCGACCTGGGCGTCGTTGACATGCGCGCCCCGATTCGCGTCCGCACCACCCGGCCCGTCCAGGCCGGCGCTGCGCTTTCGGAGGCCACCTACCACCCGGACGGGTCGATCAAGCCGCTCGTCATCGACACCACCGTCGGCCGCATCCTCTTCAACGACGTTGTGCCCGAGGAAGTGCCGTTCCAGAACCACGTGATGGACCGCCCCAGCCTCCGCAAGGTGGTCGCCGCCTGCTACCGGATCCTCGGTGGCGAAGCGACGGCGGAAGTCGTGGACCGGATCAAGAACACCGGCTTCCACAACGCCACCCGCAGCGGCATCACCATCGCCATCCACGAAATCCAGGTGCCCAAGGAAAAGCCGGAGATGCTCCGCAAGGCCGACCTCGAAGTCGACGACCTCGCGGAACAGTACCAGATGGGGCTCATCACCGACGACGAGCGCTACCAGGGCACCGTCGACGTCTGGGCGAAAGTCACCAAGGACGTCGAGAACAAGATCAAGGAGCGCATGTCCGAGTACGGCTCGCTCAACTACATGGCCAGTTCGGGGACGAAGGGTAACATCACCCAGATTCGCCAGATGGCCGGCATGCGCGGACTCATGGCCGACCCGAACGGCAAGGTCATCGAGCTCCCCATCCGCGGCTCCTTCCGCGAAGGCCTCACCGTCCTCGAATACTTCATTTCCACCCACGGCGCCCGCAAGGGGCTCGCCGACACCGCCCTTCGAACGGCCGACTCCGGGTACCTCACCCGGCGTCTCATCGACGTGGCCCAGGATGTCATCATCCTCCACGACGACTGCGAGACCACCTCGGGCCTCTGGATCGAGCGGGAGGAGAACAGCGACACGCTGGAAACCCTCCGCGACCGGATCATCGGCCGCTACGCCGCGATGGACGTGGTCGACGAAAACACCGGCGAAGTCCTCTGCCGCCGCAACGAGGAGATCTCCGAGGCTGTCGCCGACCAGGCGGACGCGCTCCACATCCCCCGCGTCCTCGTCCGCACGCCGATGTCGTGCGAAGCGGACCGGGGCATCTGCGCCCTCTGCTACGGCCGTGACCTTGGCCGTGGCGGGCTGGTGAAGCTGCGGACGGCGGTCGGCATCATCGCCGCCCAGTCCATCGGCGAACCGGGCACCCAGCTGACGATGCGCACGTTCCACACCGGCGGCGTCGCCAGCGCCACCGACATCACCAGCGGTCTCCCCCGCGTCGAAGAGCTGTTCGAAGCCCGCACCCCCAAGGGCGAGGCGATCATCAGCGAAATCGACGGCACGGTGGAGGTCGTCCAGGAAGGCGACCGGCGCATCGTCCGCGTCACTTCCATCGACACCCTCGTGGAGGACTACACCATCCCCACGAAGGGCGAAGCGAAGGTGAAGGATGGCGATCGCGTGATGGCCGGTGCTGTCATCGCGGCCGGTCCCGACGGGAAGGGCGAGGCCGGTCTCACCGACCAGGTCGTCACCCGGATCTCGGGCGTGGTCCGCGCCTCCGGCAAGAACAAGCTCCAGGTGGTCTACGAAGAGCGCGAAGAGCGCCAGTACCCGATCCCCGCAGCTGCCCGCCTCTTCGCCGAGAACGGCAGCTACGTGAACGCCGGCGCCCAGCTCACCGAAGGCGCCCGCAACCCCCAGCACATCCTCTCCATCCAGGGCCGCGACGCCGTCCGCAAGTACATGGTCGACGAGGTCCAGAAGGTCTACAAGCAGCAGGGTGTGAACATCAACGACAAGCACATCGAGGTGATTACTCGCCAGATGCTGCGCCGCGTCCGCGTCGACCATCCCGGCGACACCGGTCTCCTCCCCGGTGACCTTGTCGACCGCCGTGAATTCGAGGAGATCACGAACGCCGTGGTGGCCGAGGGTGGCGAACCCGCGACCGCCCAGCCGGTGCTCCTCGGCGTCACGAAGGCCTCGCTCAACACCGAGTCGTGGCTGGCCGCCGCTTCCTTCCAAGAGACGACCCGCGTCCTCACCAACGCCGCCATCGAAGGCAAGGTCGACCGGCTCGCCGGGCTGAAGGAAAACGTCATCATCGGCAAGCTCATCCCGGCCCGGAGCGACATCATCGTCCCCCGCCGCGAGCACATGGCCGAACTCGACCTGCCCGAGTCCCTCCTCCTCGAAGAAGAGGCGGAACTCGAGCGGATGCTCGCCGAGCGGGAAGCCGGCGGCTTCGGCCGGGGCAGCGTCCGCGGCGTCATCCTTGACGAAGAAGACGAGGACCTCGCAGACCTCGACGACGACGAAGAGGACGACGTCATCATCGGCGCCGACGAGGACGAAGAGGTCTAGGCCCTCACCCCCTGCCCCCTCTCCCACTGCGGTGGGCGAGGGGAACGAGGGGAAGGGCAGCAGGTCTCGTACCTACCCCCTCGCACCATCCAGTGGCCCTCCCATCGCGGAGGGCTACTATGTTTCCGGCCGGCCGTGGCGGCCACCGCGGCCGCCTCCCCTCTCCACCGCAAGGTGGAGAGGGGCAGGGGGTGAGGGGTCACCCCCGCGGCGCAACCCGGAAGATTGTCGTGTGGCGAATCCGCGCCACCTCCGTGCCGTCCTCCGCGAGGATGACGCCGTCGACCACCGCGTAGTGGTTGTCCTTGCGCTCGAAGGTTTCGATGAAGCGCCCCGCGACCGTGAACACCTGCCCGGCCTCGGCGCGGGCGAGGTGCTGGACCTGGCTACGGGTGTGGATGGCCGGCGCGTAGTCGTAGGAGTGGTGGATCATCGGCGTCATCCGGGCCGCGAGCCAGCCGGGATGGACGCGCGGCCGGTCGCCGGTCCAGCGGGGATGGTTGTCGGCCTGCTTCTCAAGGGCGTACTCGACCGCGTGGTCCACGGTGAACGGCACCGCCATCGGGCGCAGGTCCTGGCCCACGGGAGCGTTCTCGATAGTGAGCCAGGGCAGCTCCGCCGGGCGCGGCTCCGCGGTTCGCCGCGCGGGGAGGTGAAGCTCGCCCAGCCAGGGGGCATCGCCCATCCCGGCGGTGCCCACAAGGCAGCGTTCGTCCTCGCCGTTCGTCATCGTGAGCGTGCCCGTGCCGCCGCCGGCATCTTCGACCGCTGCCGTCATCTCGTCCCCCGGATAGACGGGCCGGCGGAAGGCGACGTCGATCCAGCCGCCGTCGAGCCACGCTTCGCCGAAGAAGTCGATCAGCGCCGGGATCGTCCAGCCATAAACCGTCACGCCCCCGACGAGCGCGGCCTTGAACCCGTACGCCGCCGCGACGGCGGTCGAGTGGATCGGGTTGGAGATGTCGGGGCTGTCGGGGCCATCGAGGAACGCCGTGATCCGGCGGGTGGTCGTGGGCAAGACGCGCTGTTCCATCGGCACATTCTCGCGCCCCGCGCGGCCGGCGGCGAGCCTCAGGGGACCGTCACGACGAGGTCGGTGACGTCGCCCAGGGTGACGTCGAGGACCTTGCCGTCGGCCTGCCGGGTCTCCAGGCCGTCCGGCACGTAGACGCCCACGGGACTGGAGTTCACCCGCACCACGATGACGTACTTCCCCGGCTTCACGGTGACCTCGAAGCGCGAGTCCCGGATGGTCGCGATGTCACAGGCTACGTTGCCGTTGCCGCTGACCCCCGGCGGGCACGCCACGACCTGGAGATAGGCGGGGAGGCTGCCCGACTTGCTGACGAGGCTCCCGGAGATCAGGGATGCGGAGCGAGGCTGCGGCGCTTTGACGATGACATCGGTTACGACAACGATATCAACGACTGTATCTCCCCCGGCATCGACAATCGCGGCGTCAGCCTGTCGCTCAGAGAGGCCGCCGGGGACGTAGACCCCGACGGGTTTGTTGTCCACTCGCACGATGAGGATGTGAGGCCCCGGCGGCACCGTCACCTCGAAGCGTGAACCCGTGATAGTTGCCGATTGGCAGGGGTTGTTCCCGCTTCCGCCGACCCCCGGTGGGCAGACTACGATCGCCAGCGACGCCGGGAAGCTGCCGGATTGGCTGACCAGGCTTCCGGAGATCAGGGGAGCGCGGCCGTTGTGGTATGGGTCGTAGGTCGCGTAGAAGTCTTCGACGGGGTGCCCAAATGTCGCTTGCCAGGCTTCGCGCCAGTCGAACGCCGAGGCGAGGTTCGCGTTGAACGCCATGAGCTTGGCCCAGGAGTGCTGCTGGAGCAGATAGGTCACGGCGTCCTGCGCCCAGGAGTATGGGTTCTGCATCGAGAGGAATTCGCTCCCTTCGAGTGCAGCAAGCGTGCCGTGGCCGAATTGGTAGTCCCTGATTGCCCGCTCCGCGACGGCATCCGGCGGTGCACCCGCCCTCCGCGCGGCTGCGGCCCAACCGACCAGTTCAGCCTGCCCTTCTCCCATCCATGAGGGGCTTCGAGGGTCCCTTCCCGAGCCCTGGGTCTGCGAGACTTCCTCGAGCTGGAGGTCAATCGTGTGGAAGTACTCGTGTGCCGCCGTTTGCCAGAGGTTCCGCTGTGCCGAGCTCGCCGCGCCCGGATCCCACCACCATTCGGTTCCCTTTCGCGGATGGATCAAGATGATGGAACGGCCCGCCATCGCGCTGCCGTCCCCAGCGATGACCCCTGCCGCGAACTGGTTGATGGTCTCGACGTTCGTAAGCCCGCGCCATGCAGCCCATCCGTTGGCCAGCGCCATCGGGTCGTCATCAACCCAGACGGCGAGGCGGGGGCCGGTCTCCATCCCGAGTTCGGCGAGGACGTAGACCTGGGCGTTGTGGACGGCGTCGACGACGAGCGCGCGTTGCTGCTCTGTGATCGTCGCCCCGAAGTGGAATTCGGGGACGACCTTTGGCACCGGGTCCGGCACCGGCGTGGGTGTTAGCGGCGGGGTGGGCGTGGCGGCAGGTTCGACGGTCGAATCCGGCGCTTCGGTTGTCGCGGCGCCGTCCGGTGAAGCCGCTCCCTTCGAGCCCCCACACGCGGCCCCGGAGACTGCAAGGAACAGGACCGCAGCCAGCGCGAGGGCGGCTTTCGAAGCCGGCATGGACACCTTCCCGGGCGGGCAGTCTGCAAGCGACGGCCGCCAGCGTCGCCATAGCATAGGTCACCCGGTTCGCCGCCGGTAGCCGCTCGCCGCCCCTACCCCCGGCGGCGGATGGACATGGCCGAAGCGCCGAGGAAGACGGCTCCGAATCCGGCCATCACCAGCAGCGACCGCGCCAGGTGCGTGCCCGGGAGGTCGGTCAGCGAGGCCCGCATCGCGTCGGCGGCGTAGGTCGGGGGCATCACGACCGCGACCTTCTGGAGCAGCCAGGGGAGCTGTTCCTTGGGCATCAGGACGGGCGAGAAGAGGAGGATGTAGAAGGTGAGCAGCTGCGTCAGCGCGTTCGTGAGCTGCTGGTAGGGCGAGAGCAGCGGCATCGCCACGCCGAGCCCGGCAAGAGAGAAGACTGCAAGGACCGCGGCGACGATCACCACCGGGTTGACGGACAGCGAGAGGTCGTAGTGCCAGGCCCCGAAGGCGACCGCGAAGATAGTGCCGGGGAACGTCATCAGCGCTACGAACGAGACTTCCGCCAGGAGGTAGTTCTCGCGGCCGATCGGGAGGGTCAGGAAGTAGTCGAGCAGTCCCTCCGACTTCTCCTGCGAGAGCTTCTGGGGGAGCATGATCACGCCGATGGTGACGACCGTCTGGGTGGCCGCCCCCACGGTGAGGAACAGCGCCTGCGTCTTGTTGATGTCCGGGATGTAGTAGCCGAAGCCGAGGATGAGGCCGACGGTCATCGCGGCCTGGATGATCGAAATGATCGCGACCATCTGGCGGTTCATCATGTACTGGATTCGGAGCAGGTCGAAATACTGTCGGACGGGTGTCATCTCAACCCCTCTTTCGAATCGAAACTGCGGCGGCGCCGAGGGAGACGGCGGAGAAGCCGGCCATGTAGAGGAGCGACCGCTCGAGGTGGGTGCCGGCGATATCGGTCAGGCTCCCCCGGACGGCGTCGGCGGCGTAGGTGGTTGGCAACAGGACCGCCGTGTGCTGCAGCAGCGAAGGCAACTGCTCCTTCGGGATCAGGATCGGGGCGAAGAGGAGGACGTAAAAGACCGTCAGGTTCGTGACGACGTTCGTCAGGACGGGGTGCGGCGAAAGCACCCCGAGGGCCACGCCCGCCCCCGCGAGCGAGGCCATCGCCAGCGGGATCGCGACGAAGATCAGCGGGTTGAACGCCAGCGGAAGGTCGTAGTGCCAGGCGCCCAGGGCGATGGTGAAGACGATCCCGGGCAGGGCGGAGAGGGCGACGTAGGTCACCTGGGAGAGCAGGTACATCTCCCTGCTCACAGGGAGCGTGAGGAAGTAGTCGAGGCGGCCTTCCGCCTTGCCCTGGGCCAGGTAGTTGGGGAGGCCGACGATCGCCACCGTCACCGCCGTGTTCGTCGCGGCCCCGGTGGTGACGAAGATCGCCTGGTTTTCGCTGATGTTGTCGATGAAGTAGCCGAAGCCGAGGACGAAGCCCACGGCCATCGCCACCTGGATGACGGCGATGAACGCCGCCTCCTGGCGGTACATCCGCAGGGTCAGCCCGGCGAGGTCGACGTACTGCCGGAAAACGGTCATTTCGCCGCCACCAGTTCGCGGTCGCCCACGGTCGCGGTGTAGATGTCGTCCAGGGTGGGCGGGCCGATGCGGAAGTCGACGACCGTCCCGGCGGCGCGTTCGGCGGAGAGCCAGACGCTGACCGCGGGGAGGTCGTCCTGGTCCAGCAGGTAGGCGCCCGGGCTGCTGTCCTTCACGAGCGCCCGGTGCGGGCTGAACCCGTCGCCCACCGTGAGTTCGACGCGGAGCCGTTCCGTGACGAGCGAGCGAAGCGACGATGGCGTGCCTTCGCGGAGGATGCGGCCGTGGTCGATGATGGCGAGGCGGTCGATGACGCGCTCGGCCTCGGCGAGGTTGTGGGTGACGAGGAGGACGGTGCTCCCTTCGCGGCCGAGTTCGTCGATCATCCCCCAGAGCATCTGGCGGCGGACGGGGTCGATGTCGTTCGTCGGTTCGTCGAGGACGAGGAGGCGGGCGCGCGCGACCACCGCCGCCGCGAACCCCGTGAGGCGGCGGACGCCCCCGGAGGCGGCGTGGATGGTGGTCTTGCGGAACTGGCCGAGGTCGAGGCGTTCGATCAGCTCCTCCGTCCGCTGGCGCGAATCTGCGCGCGAAAGCCCCCGCAGCCTGCCGATGGTCTCGATGAACTCGTCGACGTGGACGGCCTGCATGTCGAACTGCCCCTGGGGGAGGAAGCCGATGTGGCGGCGGGCATGGCCGGGGTCGGCGACGATGTCGACCTCGCCGAGGGCGATGCTGCCGGAAGTCGGCTTGAGGAGGCCGAGGACCTGGCGGACCAGGGTCGTCTTGCCGGCGCCGTTAGGCCCGAGGAGGCCGTAGATCTCGCCGGGTTCGAGGGCGAGCGAGATGCCGTCGTTCGCAAGCGTGCCGTTCCGGTAGCGCTTGGTCAGGTCCTTGATCGCGATGACTGTCATGGGTTCCTCCTCGGTCTCGCTGGTTAGCCGTGGGCCGTGCGCTTGAGCAGGTCGCATACCGCGTCAATCGCCGCCGCGACGTCCGCTTCGGAAGCGACTTCGGCGACGATCGCCTGGATGCCGGGGACGATGGCGGTGGCCATGAGCCCGAACGCGCGGTAGTCGAAGTCGCGCGCGAACTCCCCAAGGGCGGCCGCCTTTCGGAGCGCGCCGTCGAGGTCAGCGCCGCCGCCAAGGGTCTCCGAGGCGAGCGTGCCGCTGGCGTCGCGGACGGTGTCGAGGGCGGCGCGGGCCTGTTCGAGGATGGCGGCGAGGGCGGGGTAGGCGCTGGCTTCCGGCATGGGAATTACCTCCGAATGCCAGAAGATTAACCTAGAACTGAGAAAAATCAAGCCCAATATGAAGAACGTGTGTGAAGTTGCTCACACAGCGCCGTGGACGACGCCGCCGGAGGGGTCCTACCGTCCCTTGAACACCGGCGGGCGCTTCTCGATGAATGCCTGGCGCGCTTCCTTACCGTCTTCGCTGCCGAAGGCCATCCCGATGTTCCGGATCTCGGAGCGCAGCTGGCCGGCGAGGTCGGGGAGCCGCGTCGAACTGACGAGACCGCGCTTCGTGAGCCGCGACGTGATCGGCGAGAGCTTCGTCAGCGACTGGCAGTACTCGGCGAAACGGCCCGGGAAAGCCTCGTCGTCGACGACTTCCCCGACCATCCCGAGCGCTTTCGCTTCGTCGCCGGTGACGGAGCGGTTTTCGAGGAGGAAGCGCATCGCCTGCTCGTAGCCCATCGATTGCGGGAGGGTGACGGTCAGCCCGCCGTCGGGGGAGCCACCGATCCGTGGGTACCCGGCCATCAGCACGGCCGAGCGCTTCATCACCCGCATGTCGGCGGACATCGCCAGCGAGAGCCCGCCGCCGACCGCGACGCCGTTGATCCCGGCGACGATCGGCTTGTCGCACTGTTCCCGCATGCCGATGAGAAACATGCTGATCCAGGCGAGGTCGTCGAGCTGGCGGCCCAGCGGCGACCGGGGCGAGAAGTCGGGGCCGGGATCCTTCAGGTCGAGCCCGGAACAGAAGGCGTTGCCCGTCCCGGTGATCGCGATGACCCAGACGGAGTCGTCCTTCGCGGCCTCTTCCACCGCCTCGACGATGCCCCACCCGAGTTCGAGGTTGAGGGCGTTCTTCGTCTCGGGCCGGTTGAGGGTAATGGTGCGGACGTGGCCCTCGTTGGTGACGCTGATGACTCCCACGGCGGACCCCCTAACGGCCCTTGAAGACGGGCGGGCGCTTTTCCATGAACGCCTGGCGGGCTTCCTTGCCGTCGTCGCTGGAGAAGGCCATCCGGATGTTCGTCAGCTCGTAGCGGAGTTGGCCGGCGAGGTCGGGGAGCCGCGTCGAACTGACGAGCCCGCGCTTGGTCAGCCGCGAGGTGATCGGCGAGAGCTTCGTCAGCGACTGGCAGTACTCAGCGAAGCGGCCCGGGAAGGCATCGTCGTCGACGACTTCCCCGACCATCCCGAGCGCCTTCGCTTCGTCGCCCGTCACCGAGCGGTTTTCGAGCAAGAAGCGCATCGCCTGTTCGTAGCCCATCGACTGGGGAAGCGTGACCGTGAGGCCGCCGTCGGGCGAGCCGCCGATCCGGGGGTACCCTGCCATGAGCACCGCCGAGCGCTTCATCACGCGCATGTCGGCGGACATCGCCAGGGAAAGGCCGGCCCCGACCGCGACGCCGTTGATCCCGGCGACCACGGGCTTGTCGCACTCCTGCCGCATCGTCAGGAGGAAGCTGCTCACCCAGCCGAGGTCGTCCAGCTGGCGGCTGAGGTCCGACTTCGGGGAGAAGCTGGGGCCGGCGCCACGGAGGTCGAGGCCGGAGCAGAAGGCGTTATCCGTGCCAGTGACGGCGATGACCCAGACGGAGTCGTCGATCGCGGCTTCGGCGACGGCGGTGACGACGCCCCAGGCGAGCTCGTCGTTGAGGGCGTTCTTGGACTCCGGCCGGTTGAGCTGGATGGTACGGACGTGGCCGTCGTTGGTGATGTTGATGACACCCATGCGAATCTCCTCGGGCCGCCGGTGGTGACGGCGCGCAGCGTATTCCCCGGAGTATACGGAGATGGCGGCCCACCGGCGCGCGCCGCTCGCGAAGCTGAGATCGCGGAACCGGTATCGCGGCTGTACGCTGTCATAACCCATCAACGCGGAGGAGCGTATGCCGCGCGCCATGTGGTCCGGGGCGATCAGCTTCGGCCTGGTCAACGTCCCCATCAAGCTCTACACCGCCGCCCGCAGCGCGGACGTCCGGTTCAACCAGCTCCATGCCCCCGACATGGGGCGAATCCAGATGAAGCGGACATGTTCGCTCGACGGTGAAGAGGTCCCATTCGGCGAAATCGTGAAGGGCTACGAAGTCGCGCCCGAGCAGTACGTCGTTGTCAGCCAGGAGGAACTGGACGCGCTGGCGCCGCAGGTTACCCGCGGCATCGAGATCGAGGAGTTCGTGGACCTCGACGAGATCGACCCGGTTTACTTCGAAAGCTCGTACTACCTGGCGCCCGACAAGGGTGGGGCGAAGCCGTATGCGCTCCTCCTCCAGGCGATGCGCGACGCGAACAAGGTGGCGCTGGGACGGATGGTCCTCCGCCAGAAGCAGTACCTGGTCGCGTTGCGGCCGGCCGGGAACGCCCTTTCGATGGCCACCCTCTACTTCAACGACGAGGTGTTGAGCCAGTCCGAGATCGACGGCCTGCCCGGCACGGACCTCGAGTTCAGCGAACGCGAAGTCGCCATGGCCCGCCAGCTGATCGACACGCTCGCCGCAGACTTCGTCCCCTCGAAGTACCGGGACGACTACCGCGAGAAGCTGATGGAAATGATCGACCGGAAGGCGGCGGGGGAACTGATCGCCGCGCCGGAGCGGGAGGAAGCGCCGTCCCGCGTGGTGGACCTCATGGCCGCGCTCGAAGCGAGCATCGCCGCCGCGAAAGCGCAGAAGGAGCGCGCCTCGGCCTGAGCGTTGGGGTGGCTCAGTCAGCCAGCGGCCGGGCGCCGAGCTTCCAGAGGGCCTCGACCGGCATCGCCACCAGGTTCTCTCCGAAGGAGACGGTTTCGCTGCCGGTGTAGAGCAGAATTCCGCGCGCGAAGCGGTCGCCGAGCGCCTCGGCGAAGGTCCGCAAGCCGCGGAAGTCACGAGCGCCGATGGTGGCGCTCGCCTTCACCTCGACCCCGGCCGCCCGCCCCGACGGTTCTTCGAGAACGAAGTCCACTTCCGCCCCCGCCGCCGTCCGGAAGAAGGACAGCCGCGTGCGCGTGTCCGCCCAGCCGGCCTGCTTCCGGAGCTCCTGGAGGACGAAGTTTTCGAGGACCGGCCCCGCCGCTGTCGGGTCCAGGGCAAGGCGCGCGAGGGTCACCCCGGTGACGTGGGCAAGAAGCCCGCTGTCGCCGAGGAAGAGCTTGGGCGAACGGGTCAACCTCCTCGCGAGATTCCCGGCCCAGGGGTGGAGGGTCCGGACGAGGAAGGTGGTCTCGAGCAGGGACAGGTAGCGCGTGAGTGTCGTGTAGGGGATGCCGCTGCCGCGCGACACTTCGGCCAGGTTCATCAATGAGGCGCCACGGGCCGCCAGCAGAGAGACGACCCTCGGAAGGAGCGTCGCGCCCTCGATGTTGGCGAGATCCCGGACGTCGCGTTGGAACATCGTGGTGAGGTAGGCCTCGAACCATGCCGCCCGGCGCGCCGGGTTCGACCGGGCGATAACCTCGGGGTAGCCACCGGTTATGGCCCGGCCCAGTACCTCTTCCCGGGAGAGCATCCCGCGCAGGGGCGGGGGCGGCGCCGGCGCGAGGACAGCGTCGATGAAACCCTCCCTGCACCCTTCGAGTTCCCCTTGCGAAAGCGGCCAGAGCGTCAGCACTTCCATGCGGCCGGCCAGGGATTCAGAGACGCGCGGGAGGAGCAGCACATCGGCCGAGCCGGTGAGGATGAACCCCCCGGGCTGACGGTCGCGGTCGACCACCTCCTTGATTGCGAGGAAGAGGGCTGGCGCGCGTTGGACTTCGTCAATGACCACCGGCCGCGCGAGGCCGCGGACGAACCCTGCCGGGTCGGCGGTCGCCGCGGCGAGGGCGGCGGCGTCATCGAGGGTGATGTAGCGCGCCCCGCTGGATTCCTCGGCGAACTGGCGAACGGCTGTCGACTTACCGCCCTGGCGCGGCCCGACGACGAGGACGACCGGCGTGTCCGCGGTCGCGGCGGCCAGCTGGTGGAGGATGTTTCTCCGGTACATGGTGAGATTATCACCACTGAGTGGTGAAATTACAAGGTAACTCCTCGTCGCTATCCCCCGTCGTGGTTGCGGGGGCTCTCGGGGCCAGGCCGAATCTCAGACCGTCAGCACTGGCCTCCGGCATCCGTGCAATTTCACCACCTAGTGGTGAGATTCTCACCGTCGGATGGTGAAATTGCACGGTCACGCCCTCGCCCGATGCGGCCGCCCACGCCTACTGCCGGGCGACGTTTGCGGCGATGACTCGGTGGCTGGGCATGTGGTCGAAGGTGAGGGCGATCTCGTCGAAGTTGGCCGTCAGGGCCGGGGCGCCGATGTCGGCGAGGAGCCCGAGCTGGACGAGGACCGAGACGGCGTTGGGCGGCACGGACACGATGCTGGTGATGTCCGTCCAGGCAGACTGAGCCTCGAAGACCCCGCCGCCCATGTTCCCCAGGTACTGGCCGGTGCAGGCGTTCCCCGCGAAGAACGCGCCCTGGAGCCAGGCGTTGGAAGATCCTGAGTCGACCGGATAGAGGATGGAACCGGCCAGGGTGGCGGTGGTGGCGCCGGCCGGGACGGGGCGGCACTGGACGGCGTAGGGGTTCGGGGTGAACCCGGCCTGGATCGTGATGCGGCCGGAGCCGGACGTCCGGGAGCCGTTGCGGTCCGCGGAGCTCCAGTCGAACGTGACCCCATCCCAGCTCCCGCCCAGCGCCCACGGGGGTGTCGCGGTGTCGAAATGGCCGTTCGCGACCCACGCCCCGGGGTCCAACGTCCGGGCCTCGTGGTGCGCGAACAAGAAGGCGCCCACTGAAAGGAACGTGACGACAGCTAACCGGCCAGCGACGTATCGCATAGACATACGAACACCCCGGTTCACGACCTCTCCCGCGCGCAGCGTACGCACGTCGCGGTCAGGGTGTCGAGCGGGCGTGCAGATACCCGCGATGGGCAGGGCGTTGGCGACCGCGCCGCGCCTTCAGATGAGTTGCAGGATCGCCGGGAAGACGGCCACGAGGTCCGGGTAGTAGGCCCAGAACTTCGTGATCTTCTCGCCGTCGTGCTCAATGACGGAGCAGCCGTGCTGCGAGATCGGCTCGCCATCCTCCCGTTCCGCCGTCAGGTGCCAACGGAGGGTCGACCGGTTGCCGGTGTTGATGACCTCCTCGACCTCCCGGCGGAGCGTCGGATTGGCAGCGTAGAACCGTTCGAGCGCCGTGGAGAGGCGATCCAGGGGCGTCACCATCGCCCGGCCGTACTGGTGGTCGAGGAGCGGGTCGGCGTAACAGGAGATGTGGC
Source organism: Chloroflexota bacterium (assembly GCA_016234445.1). Taxonomy (GTDB): domain Bacteria; phylum Chloroflexota; class Dehalococcoidia; order Tepidiformales; family Tepidiformaceae. The sequence continues at coordinate 34,845 of JACRBT010000009.1, forward strand.
GTGCAACATCCTTCGCAGCTTCGGTTTCGTAGACCGTCCGGATAAGCCGCTCGCCGATAGCGCTCATGCGTGCCCGTTCCGTCTCGGCGATGGCGGGACCGGTGGCGGCGGCGCCGTCCCTCCCCGGCGTCCGCACCTGGCCGGAGAGCTGCCGGTTCATCTCGCCCTGGTCGGTGAAGAAGCGGAGCGCGTGTATCGCTTCACCGTCGTGTGCGCCGATGGCCATGCCGTGGACTTCGATGCGGTTTCCGCTGGCGGGGAATCCGAAGACCTCGCCGTTGTGTTGGAACACCAACCTGTACTGGTAGACGACGCGGTCATCAGTCGCGTCAATCCACTGGGTTTCGCGCTGTGCGTCTCCCCAGGTGGCGGGCGTCGTCTTCTTCTCGGCTTCTCGAAACACCGCCGCGCTGCCAGAAGCAAGGACATCTCCGTTCAGAAAGAACGTGAGGCGCGGCGCGAACACCGCGTACATGCGGTCGTAGTCCTGGGCGTTCTCTCCTGCGACGGACTCCTGGACGAGGCGGATGCCGTTTTCGCGTGCGGTGGTCATGTGTTCCTCCGTGGCCTACGGCTTGCCAACCTGCGGTGGGCCGACGAGTTCGGCCATGCGCGTGATGAGCCCGTCCTTCACTGTGTAGAAGTCGGCGCAGTCGAGGCTGAGCGTCGCGCCCGCGGGTACCGACGGCAGGTCGACTGCCGCCACGGCTGACCACGTGTGAAGGATGACAACGCGGTCGCCGTCGGAGACGAGGTCATGCATGATGCAGCGCCGGTTTCGCCAGACGCGCGATACGTCGGCGTGGTTCTTCCGGATCTCGGCCTTGCCGCTGTGCATCATCCCGTGAGGGAACTGCGCGGAGGGGCGGAACTCCATGACCGCGTCCTCCGCCCAGACTTCGAGGAAGCGGTCGGTGCCATACGACTCCGGTGTACCGTCGTTGTAGAGGTCGAAGCTGCGGAGCGCGACGGCCTTTGGGGAGTTGTCAGTCATCGGTTTCCCCCGTGCTACGCGGGGCCTGGCATCGGCAGGCCGAGCTGGCTGAAGATCGACGCGACGGTGGCTTCCTGACCCGGGTAATACGCATCGGTCACGAGCCCGTTCGCGACGGTCAGGAAGCCGGTGCCCTCGAATTCGACGGCCCGGTTCGTCGGCGGGTTGCCCATGAGCGGGCCGGTGTGGGTGGCGGTGGCGCGGGCAACAAAGGCAACGCTGTCCTCACCGACGACCACGTGCGTGAACTCCATTCGCCAGTCGGGGAAGGCCCCGCGCCAGGCCAACTCGCCCTCGCGCATGGTCTCGCGGCCGCCGTACGCCTTGAGCGCAGCCTCATCCGAAAACAGGCTGACGTACGCCTCCACGTCGGGCCAGCGTTCGTTGCTCGCCGCCCTGAAGGCCTCGAACACCTTGCGGGTTTCTTCGATTGACACCTGCTGATACCTCCGGCTCCAGTCGAGACGGCGCGCATCCTAGCACCGCCAGATCACGTTCACAACAGAATTGTGTTCGGGAGGTCACACAACCGCGCGTTGTCCCTGACAGCCAGGCGCTGGATTCGAAACGCTACAGCCCCCGGAGGAACGCGATCATCGCGGCGTTGACCTCGGCCGGGCGCTCCTGTTGCGTCCAGTGGCCGACCCCGGGGAGGAGGATGACGTCCTTCAGGTCCGTCACGTTCTTCTGGAGCCCGGCCACCACGGCCTCGCGCCCGCCGCTCATGGTGATCACCCCGTCGCGGTCGCCGGCGATGAACAGCGCGGGCTGCTCGATCTTCTTGCCCGCCCATGGCCCCATCAGGTCCCAGTTGCGGTCGATGTTGCGGTACCAGTTGAGGCCGCCGCGGAACCCGGTGCGTTCGAACTCGCCCGTGAAGAAGTCGAGGTCGGCTTCGGTCAGCCAGGGCGGGAGCGTCGCCGGGTCGGTCATGGCGTCGAGGAAGCTGATGGTCTTGGGGCGCGGCTCCGGAGCGCGGACGGGGATGTCGCCCGAGGCCGAGTACAGCACGGTCCGCAGGGTGCGGCGAACGTCCTTCTGGAATTCGTGCTCGGCCACCCCGGGGGTCTGGAAGTAGAGGATGTAGAAGAAGTTGTCGCCGTAGACCTGCTTCATCATCGACGTTGGCCGCATGACCCCCCGGGCGCCGGCGAACGGCACGCTCAGGCCGATGACGCCCCGGAAGACGTCGGGCCGCATCATCGCCGAGTTCCAGGCGACCGGCGCGCCCCAGTCGTGCCCGGCGATGACGGCCGTCTCTTCGCCGAGGGCGGCGACCAGGCCAACGATGTCGCCGACCATGTGGAACTGGGTGTAGGCGTCGATCGCCTCCGGGCGGTCGGTCTGGCCGTAGCCGCGCTGGTCGGGGGCGACGGCGTGGAAGCCGGCCTCGGCGAGGGCGACGATCTGGTGCCGCCACGAGTACCAGGACTCGGGCCAGCCGTGGCACATCACAACGAGCGGGCCTTTGCCGGCCTCGGCGATGTGCATCTTGATGCCGTTGGTTTCGATGAAGCGGTGGGTAATCTCGGTCATGCCGCGCATGATAGCCGCGCCGGCCGCGGTTCGCAGCCCCTCGCCGCTCGCCGGCCTCCCGGGTGGCAGCCTATAGTCCTCGCATCAACCACCCGGAGGCTCCCATGCCTGGCCGTTTCGAAAACAAGACCATCATCATCACCGGCGCGGCGGGCGGCATCGGCCGCGCGGCTGCCGCCCGCTTCGCCTCCGAAGGCGCGAACGTCGTCGCCGTCGACCTCAAGGGCTCGGGGCTGGACGACGTCGCCGGCGAGGTCGAGAAGGCCGGCGCGCGGGCCATCGGCGTCGCCGCCGACGTGACCCGGAGTTCCGACGTCGAGAACTACGTCGCCCGGGCGAAGGCCGTCTTCGGCGGCGTGGACTTCTTCTTCAACAACGCCGGGATCGAAGGCTGGGTAGGCCCCAGCACCGAGTACCCGGAGGAGATCTTCGACCGCGTCATCGCCGTGAACCTGAAAGGGGTCTGGTTGGGGATGAAATACGTGGTCCCGGCCATGCGCGAACGCGGCGGGGGGGCGATCGTGAACACGGCCTCGATCGCGGGCCTGCGGGCGACGCCGACGATCATCGCCTACGGTGCGAGCAAGCACGCTGTCGTCGGGATGACGAAGAGCGCGGCCGTGGAGTTCGCGCGCGACAAGATCCGCGTCAACGCGGTCTGTCCGTCGCCGATTGAGACGCGGATGATGCGGTCGCTGGAGCGGGGGATCAACCCGGACCACCCGGAGGAGCAGCACGAGGTGATGGCCGCGCGCATCCCGCTGGGCCGCTACGGTGAGCCTTCGGAAGTGGCCGCGCTGGTTGCCTTCCTCTGCAGCGCCGACGCATCGTTCCTGACGGGCGGCATCTACACCGTCGACGGCGGCTCGACCGCCTGACGGGCCGCGCTGTGCCGCCGGTGGCTCTGTCATCGGGCCGGGACCCGGTACACCGGCTGCATGACTCGACGCTCCCGCGCCCTTCCCGGCCTTCGCGCCTACCAGGCCCGGGCCCTGCGCAACCTGCTCCGGGCAATCCCGAAACACCCGGGCGCCACCTTCACGGTGATGTTCCCGCGCCAGGCGGGGAAGAACGAGGTCCAGGCCTGGCTCGTCGCCCTGCTCCTCCGGGCGAACGTCCACCACGGCGGCGAAATCGTCGTCGCGGCGCCGAGCTACCGGCCGCAGGCGCGGATCAGCCTCGAACGGGTCCGCCGCCGCCTCGAGCTGGTCGAAGGTTACTTCCCCGCCGCTCCGGCCCGGATCGCCGGGAACACGATCTCGGCCGGCGGCGCCTCGGCCACCTTCCTGAGCGCCTCTCCCGAGGCTTCGGTGGCGGGTCATACGGCGTCGCTCCTGCTCGTCGGCGACGAGGCCCAGGACATCGACGCGGAGACATTCGACCGCCAGTTCCGGCCGATGGCTGCCTCGACCGGCGCGCCCACGGTGCTCTTCGGGACCGCCTGGGACGGCAGCAGCCTCCTGGAGGTGGCCGCCGCCCGTAACCGCGAACGCGACCTCCGTGATGCGGCGGCGGGCGCGACGGTCGTGCCCTTCCACCACCAGGTGACATGGGAGGAAGTCGCGCTGGCGGTCCCCGCGTACGGCGTCTACGTCCGCGGCGAACGCGACCGCCTTGGCGCCGACCACCCGCTCTTCCTCAGCCAGTACGAACTCGTCCCGGCGCGGGGAGCGGGCTGCCTTTTCGGCCCCGGCCCGCTGGCGCGGATGGAGGGCACGTACCCGGTGCTCAACCGTCCCGTCGAGGGCGAACGCTACGTCGCCGGGCTCGACCTCGGTGGCGAAGGGGCGTCGGCCGACCGCACGGTGCTGACCGTCGCACGGGTCGACGGCGGTCGCTGCGAGGTGGTCGCCCATGCAAGCTGGCAGGGCGAGGCCTACGACGTGCTCGAATCCGCCGTCCTGGCGCTCGCCTCCCACTGGCGCTTCGAACGGCTTTCCGCGGACGCGAGCGGCCTCGGGGCGCCGGTTGTTTCGCGGCTGCGACGGGCGCTGGGGGCGCGGGTCGAGGCAGTTGTCTTCACCGGCGGGGTGAAGTCGGCGATGGGCTATTCGCTTCAAGCGGCGGCGAGTACCGGGTCGCTCGCCCTCCCCATGCCCGACGACTCCGCCGACGCGTGGCGCTGCCGCACCGAACTGCGCGAATGCCGGAGCGGCCTCCGTGCAGGCGGCGCCCTCTGGTGGGCGGCCCCTTCCGGCGGCCACGACGACTACGTCGCCAGCCTCGCACTCTGCCTCCGCGCCGCCGAATCCGTCGGCCCCCCGCGCGTCGCGAAGGGACGAGGGATGAGGGCAGAGGACTTGGGACTTGGGACTTAGGACTTAGCCTGGCGGGTCGGGGACGCCGAGCCTCCGGCAGATCTTGCGGACAAGCAGGTCTGCCACTTCGGCGTGGCGCGGGATAGGTTCGCGGACGCCCGTCGCGGGATTCCACCAAAGAGAGTGGCCTGCGCCTTCCCGCCTCAGTTCGCAGCCGTGCTCACGCAGGTGCCGAACCAGGTCACCACGTTTCACTCCACGGTGACTGTGGCACGTTCGGCACCCTGCGGCATCGTGGCGAGTCCTTCGTCGCGCAGGTCCTCGAGGAGGAGGTCGATCGCTTGCGCGAGGCTCTTCAGCGCTTCTTCGCGCGTCCTCCCCTGGCCGTTGGCGGCGGGCATCTCGGGCGAGAACGCGAGCCACCAGCCTTCCGTCTGCTGGAGGATGGCCGTGAATTCGTTCCTCATCCCCGAATTCTACCACGAGAGCAAGCCGCCCTCGGACCTCGGACCTCGGAACTCCCTAAACCACCTCGATCGTGTCGATCACTTCCGGCGCGGCCTTGACCGTCTTGTGCACGGGGCACTTGGCGGCGACGCGGAGGAGGTCGTCGCGCTGGGCGTCGCTGATGTTGCCGCGGAGGACGATCTTGCGGCGCATCACCTCGATCATGCCGTCCTTTTCTTCCAGGCAGTCGCCGCAGTCCTTCGCGTGGATGCGGTCGTGCTCGACCTCGACGGCGACTTCTTCGAGCGGGTAACCCTTGCGCCGCGCGTAGATCTGGAGCGTCATCGAGGTGCAGGCCCCAAGCGCCCAGAGGAACAGCTGGTAGGGGTCGGGGCCGAGGTTGGCGCCCCCGGCGTCCTCCGGTTCGTCTGAGACGAAGGCGCGGAAGTCGCCTGTCAGCAACTGGGCGTGGACGTAGTCGGGCAGCGACTGGACGATGACCTTCGTGGGCATGTGCAGACCTCCAAGAACAGGGTACCTGCTCCCGAGTCCCGAGTCCCGAGTCCCGAGTCCCGAGTCCCGAGTCCCGAGTCCCGAGTCCCGAGTCCCGAGTCCCGAGTCCCGAGTCCCGAGTCCCGGGTCCCGAGCGCGGTCGGTCGCCGCAATCCTGTACCCTACGTTCGGGAGTGGGGGCGGGCCGGTGCTCGTCGCCGTCTTCAAATAGGTACTGTTCACTCCTAACGTACACTCAGGGCGTTTCCTACAGGTTCAAAGTGTCAATCGTTGTCAACTGTTGCCGAGGGGCTTGTCGGTCAGTTAGTAGGTCAACAGGGCGGTCAAATCCTCAGGAAAATCTTCAGTTAAACTTACTTCATTTCAAACGGCCAGGGTCCCCTGTCCCAGCTCTCCATCCGGTCTGCCGTCCACTGGCGCAGCGCCTCGGTTGGGATCCGCGTCGCCCGGCCGATCCGGACAATCGGCAGCCGGCCAGAGCGGAGTTCGCGGTACACCATTTCCCGGGAGAGGCTGAGCTGGCGGGCTGCCTCGGTCACGTTTACCAGTAGTTTCTCAGTCATCGTCTAACCCCTTCTCCTTGACTTGGAGATGGCGCCGGGTGTCGTCGTCCCCGAGCCATCGCATGAGCTCCCCGCCGCCGGCGCGAACAAGTGGCGCCGACTCAGGGCGTTTTGCGTGCTGGCGAACCGCCACGTCTCCGGGCGCCTGAACGACTGGTGGCCTTTGCTGGCCGGCGGTTGCCGATTTCTTGCGCTACACCGCCTGCCCCAGGCCTCATCGGCAGACTGCGTTAGCTCTACATACTCAGCATACCGCATTATCCAGGGTCAGTGCTGGACTCGATGCAGGACACACATGACAGGGCTTGGCGCTCCCGGAAACGCCCACCCTCATCGAGACCAGCGTCAGAGGGTTCTCCACCTGGCCTCTCAGGAGTCGTCGTCCCGGTGTCCGGTTGAGTCGCAGGAGGTTGGTAGGGAGGCAGCAGCTTCCTTACTCGGCGCCGGGCTCTGCCCGAGCTCTCGTCAGCGGTATCGATGAGATGCGCAAGGGTGTGTTCGGTGCATGACCACAGCACTCACTGTCCTAACCGCGCGTCACGCCTACTCAGTTCGGAGCGCCTGTACGAGCACCTTGGCGGGTCGCCTGACTCCGAGCCCGGCTCGGTTGCAGGGCTGCGGCCGGGCTGATGCTTTTCCCGATCTTGGCGACCTTGGTGCCTGGTTCGCCCTTGTCGACCCAGACGTAGACCTTGTCCCCGTCCTTGCGCACGTGGACGGTGAGGCGACCGTGGCGGTTGCGCCACTGGATCATGGACTTGTAGAACCTCTCGACCTCGGCCGCCTCGCCAGACACCTGGAGCTTGCCGCTGGCCGACTTCTGCGCCGCCTCGTAGGCATCGCGGCTCACGCTCTTACGAGGGCCGCGCTGGGTCGAGGGCGGCGGGATTTCGGCTATGTCCTCGAACTTGAGCGTCTTCATCTGCGCTTACACCGTCTCTCAGATTGCTCTAGGGCGTCGTTACCCACGGTGACACCAAAGTATGGGGTGCAGTGTGCCCGGTCAACCGGTACCAGGCAGCTGGATTCCCCCGAAGGATGACTTCCCGGGACTGAACGAGCAGCACCCTTCGAGCCGGATCGATGGAGCGAGAAGGTGGCCAGTGAGCTGACGAGGACGCCGTACGGGCGTCCCACCGTGGTCCTCAGCCGGGGGGCCACTAGAGAGTCGGCCCGGCGGACTGGAACCGGGGCTCGAAGGACGGCACCCGGCGCCGGGCACCGAGGTCACGCCGCCTTCTGAGCGGGCCAGACCCGGTGCAGATCTCGTGCAGATCCGTGCAAATTCAGGCCGGGGTCTTGGAGGTCCACACGGGCGATCCATGACACCGTCGTGAAAACCTTGCAAGGCCCCCAAGCTCTTTGCGCGAATCACATCCTCCACCAGCTCCGGAGGCCGAGGACGCCCTCCGCGTGAGCTGGTTGGACTTGTGCAACTCCGCCGCAGCTGACCTCGCGCCGTCGGGTTCGGAGTCAGCTCGACCCAGGCGGAGCGGAGAAAGGCCGGGCAAGGACGCGCGCCAGGCGGTCGATAGCCTCGACGTCCTCGATCAGGGGAGGCAGGTGCTGAACCAGTCGAGTTGAGGCGACATGGACGAAAGTCGAATTCGCCCATTCCTCGTCAGCGAGGCTGACGAACGGTCCGCCGCTACGCCCATCGCTTTGCCAAGGTTCGGATGTCACAACGTCAGTCAAGAATCTACTCCAAAGAGACTATTGTAGTCCATCTACGTGTATCAACTGGCTCTTGACCGATGATACGCACGGACGGTTATTACCGCCGAAGGATGACTCGCCATCCAGTGTATGGCAGCGGCATTGCAGTTGTCCAGAAAATACCGTACAGTGACACCATTATGGGAAACAAGATTGCGGTTTACCTTCGAACTCCCGCCCCGTTGGTCAGGCCCGGTAGGCCCGCCGTTGCCGACAGCCACGACCGGTGTCCTACCGCCGAGCACCAGCTGACACTCTGCGAGAGGTGGGCGGCTGAGCGCGGGTTCACGGTGGCTGAGGTCTTCGAGGACAGGAAGAACTCTGCGTTTGATGCTGCGGGCCGGCCAGGCTTCGAGCGGTTGTTGACGGCCATCGAGGGCGGGAGAGTCTCCGCTGTGGTCGCGTGGAAGACTGACCGGCTTGCGCGCAACTGGCAGGATGCGGCACGGCTTAACGCTGCTCTTCGGGGTTGCGGGGGCTTCGTCGTTGGGATCGTTGATGGGATCGACACCCGGGCCCGCTTTGGGGAGCGGATCTTCGAGGCGGTAGTGACTATTCGGTATTGTGCCGCGGCTCGTTGGGTAACGCCCCCGTGGGAACCACGCAAGAGGGCCAAGCAAGTCAAGTGGCAGGCTTCGCTCTTCACTACCCGCCCCGGGAGCGCCGGCGTTGACGAGCAGGAGACGCCTGAGTTTCTGCTGGCAGGAATCGGCTACTGCGGGGAGTGCTACGGCGAGCTTCGGCCGACGTTACGCGGGCCTAACGGCCAGCCGGCCTACACGTGCGCCGGTAGCGGTAACCGGGGATGCGGGCTGGCTGCTGAGGTCGCCAGCGTCGACGATGCCATCAGGGATCAGCTCGCCGAGTCCGTCGGCGCCGGGCTGCTCGCCGAGCGCGTCAAGGTGATCGAGCACGGAGACGATGTGAAGGAGCGTCGGCTCCTGGCCTCCCTGCGCAAGGCGGAGGCAGCGCTTGACGAGACCGAAGCGGAGGCACGGGCGTTGGGCGGGATGAGCGCGAACAGGTCTGATGAGCGGGTGGACCAACGTACCCCTCTGACTGACCGGCGCGACGGAGCGCTGGAAGGCCTCGCGGCGCTCGCCCGGCGCCGGCGCCTTTCCCTGGCCTCGGCGCCCACCGACCTCCTGCGCTCGCGCTGGGAGAAGATGGACATGAACCGTCGGCGCAATGCCGTGCTGGCACTCGCGAACGGAGTCATGGTCAGGGCGCCTGAGCCCGTGAGATCAGGCGCCCGTCGCATGCACAATGTCGTGATCATCTGGCGGAGTTGAGAGAAGCTTCTTTCGCCTGAGTCGCGGCCGCCGAGGGTTCTTGGACTGGCCCATTACCGGGCTGGCTCGGTGGCCCCAGGCGACCAGCTGACTGTTACTCGCCCGGCTCCCCTCTCTCCACCCAGATGTAGATGTTGTCTCCGTCCTTGCGGACGTTGACAGGGGTCTCCTTGTGGCGATTCCGCCACTGGACCATGGCCTTGTAGAACCGCTCGACCTCGGCGTGCTCGCCGGTGACCACGATGATGCCCGAGTCGGACTCCTTGGCCGCCAGGTAGGCACGAAGGCATTCGCTGTCCCGGGGGCCGCGCCGGGCTGAGTGGTCGGGGATCTCGTCGATCGGCTTGTACTGAAGATTGAACATCTTGCTTCCTAACTTGCTGGTGCTTGATGGCATCGAATTCGTAGACCAGTACTTCGGGCGTCAGGTCATCGCCGCCATCCTTCCGTCCCGGGCCGCAGGGAGCGCCATGTGCACCGAGGTTTGGGGATCAAACTGAAGATCAATAACATCGACAACTAAGATTGATCGAATTGTGGCCATTGTCAACCGCTCGACGCTTCTCAGGTTGCGCGGCTGGGGCGGGAGTGGGAGGAGGAGTTCTCAGCACCTCAGCGAAGACTCGGCCAAGGCTACCGGGATGCCGGGTTCCGCCCGGGGTGGTCAGTGCGCGGAAGGAGAGTCTCGGCGAGTGCCCGGCGAACGGTTAGAGGTGCGCACCTGCAGTCCACCCGAACGGCTGCGAGGACCTTGCGGCTTCCCCAGGCGCGTTAGCTGCTGAACGCCCCGCCGGTAGTTCTCGAAAGGCCTCCCGAGTGGAACGGTGGAGTGTCCCAGGTCGGTGCGAGGCTGACTTGAAGAGCGCGAGTCCGGGGTAGCTGACGGGCTCGTGCGTCTGGTCGCCGGGCACGGCCTGGTCCGGGCGTCAGGAGCCATCGGAGGACGGTTCGTCCCTGCAGGGATTATTTCGTGTGGGGGCGACTCCCCCGCCGCCGGCCGGTCGTTGAAGCGCTGGCCCAAGTAACCCTGGGCCGTTGAAGTCGCCTGGCCAGGATGGCCGTTGAAGAGCGCCGTCCATCCTTCGCGTTTGCCGCTGCACGGAACACCTGACTGTCCCGAGCGTCCCCCGAAGCGGGCGGCCGCGTGGCTGGCCTTCGCTCTCGCTTGGGGCCCCGAGACCGAGGGGCACTGTGCCATCAGCCCCACTGCGCATCCGCCACCTCGTAGAGCCGGGGAACAGCCGTTCCCGTCACAGGTGGAGAAGGGACGCCGACCCAGTGCTACCGGAGCAAACGACCGCGGTGCGGCGCGGTTTGGGGTGCAAGCGAAACGCACGCAATTCGCAGCGAGCGTCCCACGGGGCTGTATTGCCTCCCCGCCCTGCCGCGTGGTGCAACCGGTGCTGACCAGCGAGTCCGCGCCCCAGGGCCTGAGGAAGAGGCGATCGGTCGTGAGCGGCTCCGCCGCTGGTTGCCCCCTCGTTAGGGTGGCTCCGTCAGTCGCGTGAACGGCCGCCCAGGCGTCCGGCCGTGCCGGTAGGGCCCGAGACCGGACCTGACTCAAGCCTGAAGGCGTCTGTCGCGTCCCGCTGGGGCAGCTGCAGGTGCCAGCGCCGAAGTGGCCGATGGGCGGGCGAGCCTGGGGAGGTAAGAGCGCAGGCTGCGTGTTGCGGCGTCGCAGCATGGGTACTCGGCCGCTTCGCTCGGGGAGCGGAATCGGGCCTGGTCTGGACAGAGCGTTCGGCCCGTGCCTCGGCGGCCTCATTGCGGGCAGATCCGGGCGTGGCACAAGCGCGAACGCGGCCATCTCCGTGGGAGCAATCCGCACATCCGCCGGTCGGCAGAGCTGCCGCGCACCCCCGGGGAGCCTCGGTTTCGGTCGTCACCAACCGGGGAGCTTCGGGGCATGCCGTGGACCCAGCTGTCATGCGTCTGACACGACCCGGCGGAGATGCGGGCAAAGGCAGCCCCCGGAGGCGCTCCGGTCCGACGCCGACGCCCTGCCGCGACCGGGCGTAGAGGGACAAGACCCGGCGCGGTCGCATGTGGAACCCGGCGCCATGATCCGCCGGGGTGGTTGTCCGCCTTCACTTTGCCGGTGGGCTATCTATTCGCCGACGGGGGTGTTCGCTGCATCAGGCGCCATGATCGCCATGTAGCATCAGCCAGTGATGCGATCGATTCGGAAAAAGGGCGGAAACGCCACACTCCGGGACTGGTCGTGCTTCGGCGGCTTTCTGGGGGGGGGCGCCACCTTTCTAGGTCCGGCGGCTTCCGCCGGGAGTATGCGAAGCAGTGTGTCCCACGCCTATCAGTTAGCGCGCTAGAAATAACTCATGCGGTACGACCGGGTGACACACACGGCTCGCCAGTCTCAATCATGCACCGGGTTGAGCATCGAAAGTTGCCGCATCCGTCTGGTAGAGAGACTGTTCGTCTGGGCGTCTCGTCAGCACGTTGAAAGTGGCATCGCAGTGTTGCGGGGCCGTTTGGCGTGTTTCACGGCTCTACGGGTTCTGGAGGCGATGTGAGAGCGGTTCGCAAAAGGAGACTCCGGCCGCGCCGCGCCCCGCGAGATGGAGGTGCTGGGCAGGGATGAGTATCGCGCCGGACTGGCCCGTGTTGAGAGGTGGTTCCGCGCGGCAGATCTGGCGGCGGCGTCCCGAGCTGAGGTTCGAGTGGACACTGCCGGTCCGGCCGCGCGGCGATGAAAGAACGTCCGCGGAAGGCATCGCAACATGGCGCGCTCTCCACGGCTGGTCCCCTGGGGATGAGATCAGCCGCAACTCGCTCGGTTGGTCTGGGAAGGGGGCTGAATGGGGGAGCCACTAACCATCTTTCTCGCCGCCGTGCTCACCGGGCCCCACGGAGCATCCCGCAGCGGGCCACGCTGCCTGCCGAATCTCGCGCCGGACACCGGAAGCTGGAGTCCTCCAAATTGCGCTGTCCGAGTACCGAGGTTTCCCTCCCGGTGGGACTGGCCGAACACTCCGGCTCCAGTTGTAGTCGGCGGCAGTCGATTGCGACGGCCTTCGCTTGTCGAGACTCGGGAAACTCCGCCGCGAGACACGTGTGGCTCCGGCTGGCGGTGCGGTGGCCTAGCGCGAACTCATTTGGCACTGGACGGCTCTGGTCCAGCAACACTGGTACCATTAAGAGAGGAAGAAGGTGCACCTGCGCCGCGGGGACAAGGATGCTTGGGCTAACGCCCGTTGACCACCGTCCGGATTGTTGCCGGCGACTGTTCGACCTCCGCGCCAGTTGTCTGGTCGGCGCTGGTTGGCGGTGGCTGGGAGGGGAGCGCCGCGACCGACGCGTTGATGTGCTGAGGCGAAGGCGGATCGTTACCTCCGTAAAACTCTGTATCGTTTCTCAGAAGTATTCTTAACGTGTCGTAAAGATTCTGGGGAAAGTATCAAAGATGTGCACACTCGTCGCGATAGCTAGTCGTGTGTGGCCAGCGTTCCCTCAGCTTGAGAGACGATAGGCCAATATAACGTATCCAGGGCAGGATCGATATAACGTATCCGCCACGGTGGTTCTCCCGACGTTGGTTCTGTGGATGTGCTATGTTTGGTTTATGGACCTCAGAAGAGGTCCAAGGCGTCGCAAAGAAAGGAACCAATATGCACATCACTGACCACCGGTTGGGGGGTCCTCGCCAGAACCGCTATCACCTCATCAACGACCTCCCGTCGGACGACCTCTGCAGCAGCCAGAGTTGGCGCCAGTGGAAACTCAAGCTGAACCGGGTTGAGCAGGAGCTATACCTCCACTTCCGCCAGACTCAGGCCCCCGACGGGATCCGCATCAGCCTGAACCGCATCTCTAAGAAGTTGGACTGCGGATCAAACCAGGTAACCCTGGCCATCTGGGAGCTCGCGGCGAAAGGATTTCTCCAGGTCGAGACAGACGACAACGCGTTGATCCTCTACGTCGAGCCAGTCCCCCACGGGGCGAAGTCGCTCATGGACAGCGACTTTCGTGGTCAGAGCATGACCCTCGTCGCCGCCTTCGATCGCCCTGAACTGGCCCCGCACGAGCGGGCGTACACTTACCTGAAGTTCTCCCACGACCCCCAGACCGCAGCCCTTTACCTCTACCTCCGTCAGCGCGCGAGGCCGGGGGACGGTGTTCGGGTCACGAAGGACTCGATCATCGATCACTTCAACAGCAACCCTTGGGCAATCAGCGTCAGGCTCGCCAAGCTCGAAGCCGAGCGGTTCATCGGACGCCGTCCGAACCAGGGGGTGATGGCCGTCAGGCCAGTCCCTGCGAGTGAGGGGGACGAGGTGCCCGACGTGAGTGCCAACGACGTCGAAGCGTTCTTCCAGGGTCCCGCTGCCATCCCGGTGCCGGCGATGAGGCTCGTGAGTAACGTCTCCACGAAGTCCATGGCCCAGCGCCTGGTCGGCTTCTTCAACGACTGCCTCAGCGCCAAGGGCCTCGCGGTTCAGGTAGGAATGAACAGGTGGACCCAGTCCGACGCGGACCTGCTGCTCAGTCACCACACCTTTGCTGAGCTCGCTCCGCGGGCCGTCTTCTTCATCGACCAGTTCAACCACGAGAGCGTCGAGAACTACGGCCGCACCTTCCGCACCTTCAGGATGCAGCTCGCCGTCGTGGGCGAACAGTTGGCGGCTCACTGGCACAACAACCACGACGGCTGGGTTGAGAGGACCCTGACGTCATGGGGCCTGGCCGAAAAGTACCCTGGGATCACCTTCAACCCTCTCTCGTTCGAACAGCAGCAGGACAAGGCTGTCCATGAGGTCGTCGCCCAGCTCGATCAGGAACTCCTCGCCATCTGCTTCGCCGGGGTTCCGGAAGAGGTTGAAGACTGGACTGAAGTTCGGCCCGAGACCGTCCCCGCTGACGAGAAGACGCTGCGGGCTGCACATGGGCCTGCGGGCTCCTTCGCCCACACCCGGGGGGAGATCCGCCGGATCGCCATCGCCAACCAGGTGACCCGCTACCTTACGCTGAGAGCGGAAGAGGAACTTGCCGACCTCGGCGCCCTCCGTAGCGATGTGACCCCTGAGAAGTACGAGGCTGCCTTCGCCGCTGGGCTTGAGCTGGCTAAGCACCGCTTCAGCAGGGTCGTCAATGCACTCATCCGGCACGCCGATGAGCTGGCCCACATCCCCCTCGTCGCCGAGATCATCGAGACCTACCGTCCCGGTGGGCAGGCTGTCGCCGCGTGAGCACCAAAGCAGAGATCAAGCGCGACGACAAGAACCTCGGATCATATATCTTCTGGCTCGCCACCCACCATGAAGACTTCATCAAGAAGTACGTCGACCGTATCCACCCCGAGACTTGGGAGTCCGACGAGCAAGCATGGCTCCTTGAAGAGACCGTCAAGTACTTCAAGAAGCACCACAAGCTCATCCCCGAGGAAGTTCTCTTAATCCTCCTCGCCGCGAAGAAGGTCAGCCCACGGTTCGACAAGGAAACCGTGGTCGAACTCTACAAGAAGGGCGGGCCGCGGGAGGAAGTCATCCCCTGGGTCATGGACGATGCCGCTGAATACTTCAAGCGCCGGGACATCCGCGAAGTTCTGAGTGAGGCTGTCGAAACGGTCTCGTCCGGCAGCCCTGATGACGTCGTCCAGGCGCTCAACAAGGGTGTGCGCGAACTCAACCGCACCCCAGACGATGGCAGGCGTTTCGAGCTCAGGGTCAACCAGGACCTCGGGCCTATCTGGGAGGAGATCGGGCGGGAGTACATCGTCGACGAGCGTGCCGCCAGCACCGGAATCCCGGATGTCGACAGCATCCTCGGTGGGGGCCTCCGGCCCGGGGAGCTGGGAGTGGTCCTCGCTCCCCCGGGGCGGGGGAAATCCCACTGGCTCATCCACTGCGCGAGGACGGCCTGGTGGAAGAACCGTAACGTCGCCTTCTACAGCTTCGAAATGAGCGAGGGCCGGGTCTTCGCCCGGTTTCTTGCCGGCGCGACTGGGATCGGGGCCAACGAGATCGACTCCCAGCGGGCCAGGGCGGACAAACGGTTGACTCAAAAGGCCCGGAAGGCAGGCGTCGATGCCGGCTTCTTCGTGAGGCGGTTCGGGGACAACGAGGCGACCGTCAGTGACATCTACAACGACATCGCGTCTCTCCAAGACGAGGGAAACGACATCGGCCTGGTGGTCATCGACTACGGAGACATCATCCGGCCAGAAGTCCGGTCCGCACGCGGCCGCGTTGACGACCAGGCCGAGATCTACAAGGCCCTCCGCGGTATGGCCGTCTCGCTCGATGTGCCCGTGTGGACGGCGTCCCAGGCGAACCGTGACTCCCTTCGCAAGAGCAGCTTCGGCCTCGAGAACGTCGCCGACAGCTTCGACAAGGTGAAGATCGCCGACTACGTCATCGCCCTCTGCCAGGACGGCACCGAGAAGACCGCGGGGAGGATGCGTCTCGCCTTCGCCAAGTCTCGCAACAACGGCCAGGGGGAAGAGATTCTCGTGTACGCCGAGCTCGACAAGGCCTTCTTCAGGGAGCACGACGGGGTATGAGCGTCCTCACCCAGAACATCCACCGCTTCGACATCGTCGCTTTCCTCCGCAGCAAACACGAAACGGTCGAGGAGACCTCGACAGAAGTCTACATCGACTGCCCGTTCTGCGGGGGAAAGAAGAAGCTCTACTGCAACAAGCTGACGAAGAAGTGGATCTGTTTCAAGTGCTCTGAGCGTGGCGACCTGGTCGACTTCATCGAGAAGTACTCAGGGGTGGACTCGATCGCCGCGATCAAGTTGATCGTCCAAAACGCCGGGCGCCGGCGTCGGCTGCTCCTCGAGGAGTCGGACGAGGTCGACACAGCGACCGAGCACATGATCGGCTGGCCGACCCACTACAAGCCCCTCACCTACCCGCGGGTGAAGGAGAACCGGCGCTATTGGAAGTACGTGACGCAGACCCGCGGCCTGCCCTACTCCACCGTCCTCGACTACAAGCTCGGCTACTGCCCGATCGGGAAGTACCGGAACCGGATCATCGTCCCGGTGATGTGGTTCGGGGAGCTGGTGAGTTGGGTGGCTCGGTCGCTCTCCGACGATGTTGAGCGGACCAAGCTGACCCCGTACGGGAACAAGCAGTCTGACTACCTCCTCAACCTCGACCGGCTCTGGGGCCAGGACGAGGTGGTCCTCGTCGAGGGCCCCTTCGACATGCTCAAGCTGCCGCACCAGGCCGTGGCGAGCTTCGGGAAGCGCCTGAGCCATCGGCAGTTGACCCTCCTTCGCCGCGCCGGGGTGCGGCGCGTCGTTGTTGGTTACGACAACGACGCGATGGCTGAGACCTTGGCGACCGCGAAACGCCTCAGTGAGCACTTCGAGGTGGCAGTGGTGGAGATGCCCGACGGAGAGGACCCGGGCAGCCTCCCGGACGCCGTCCTCAAGGACCTGATCAACCACGCCGCCCCTTACGACCCCTACTTCCATCTTCGCTTCAAATTGGAGGCCGCCTTTTGACCGTCTGAATCGCGGACTGCACCGTTGGCTCGCGGACGGGTGCGGCTGCGTCGTTGCCTTGGCAGTCGAACGCCGAAGGCGACTGGCCGCTTGGCTCCGCCGCCTCGCTTTCAGAGCCGGCGTCCGCGCTGCTGCCCCCGGACACGTTGCCGTCCGTGGAGCTGCCCGTGACTTCGCCGGAGAGCAGCCGCTCGACCCGGACGCGCGCGCCCTCCTGGACGGGGTACGGACGCGCGCCGTGGACGTGACGGACCGGCACGCGCGATTCGGCGGTGGTTCCGCCCTGCCGACGGAACCGGACGCCGCGGTGCTCCCCCTCCTCCGAGAGCTGGTCCTCGGGGCCGGCGAGGAGGGCTGATTCCACGTCGTTGACTTCGTCCCGGCGCGGAGTGATGAGTACACGCCGACCGGGGAGAACCCCCCGGCAGGAGGAGTGAACCATGACCGTCGGTGAGTTGATCGAGCTGCTGCAGGGGCTGGACCCGGAGGCCGAGGTCCGGATCATGTCGCAGGAGGGCTGGCCCTTCGGGTGCGCCATCGTCGGTCTAGCGGTGCGCGAGAGCTTCCCCGGCGAAGACTGCGAATGCGCCCACGACGACACGGTGCCGGAGGGCTGTGCCGCCAACGACGTCTTCATCGTCGAGGGAGAGCAGGAGCGGTACGGGAACAAGGCAGCGTGGGACGTGTGCAGCCGCTACTGAGCCCCCCGGCCCCCGCGAGCCCGGAGCCCGGCGGCGCGCCGGGCTTCCTCGTCGTGCGGAAGCTTGGTTTCGACGATCGCGGGCGGCGCTTCGGGGGAACTAAGGGGCTGGAAACGTCGACTTCAGTCCGGATGCGGTCACCGTCACGGCCTCCACCAAAACGGGGAAGACGGCCAGAAGCGTCATTACCGTGGCCCGGTCGAGACGGGCCGGAGTTGGGTGGCCAGCGTCGTTCCGAATCAGTCTGACGGCATCGGCCTCGCCCAGCAGAAGCCCGTCGAGGTCGTCAACCCATCGGCCTGACTGGCTCTGTGCGACAAGGTGGTTGGTGATCGCCGACGCCCTATCCCGAAAGGACTCCCGTAACCACTCGACGCGCTCCCGCGCCGTGCGTGACTTGGCTTTGTTCAGGGTGAGTGGAAGCGCCAGCGCCGCCAGGGCGTCGAACAGCGGAATCAGGGCCGCTTCAGACGCGATGCCGATCAACACGGCGGCCGGGTGATACAGACCGGCGACGAAGCACTGCTGGGCCTGATCCGCGTAGAAGAGCACGGACTCATCGGGCGGGGGCCGCAGAGCCCCAAGGCGCGCCGCTAGGCCTCCGGGGGAGAGCACGATTGCGGACTCGTCCCACTGCTCGCCAAGTACCTGACGACCCGCGGAGGTGAGCGCGAACCGTTGCTCCCCCACCGGAACCAGCAGCCCAAGGATGGCCCATCGCCAGCACTGCTCGTTGACCCTGGTTCGAACCGCGTCTTCGCCTCCATTCGCCGCGTTGAACGCTGTCTGCGGTGCGCTGTCCATTCCCAGCAGCTTGGGAAGAAACTCACCCAGCGAGAGCCAGTCCTGGCGCGGGTTAAAACGAGGGTAAAGAAGAGTCCAGACAACCGCCGCCGCCCACTCGTCATCGGTCAGCGGGCGGTCGAGAGGAATGTTCGGCGGCTGGGCGTCCATCCAGGATCTCCCTGCCCTGGTGCCCGGCGGGCGCCTCCTGGGCGAGGTCTGATTCTACCGCGACGCGGGTCCCGCCGGGGCCTGGGGCGGACGAGCAGGGCGCCATGGGGTAAGGCTGCCCCACACGATCGACACATCGTGTGGGCGCCGGAGTTCCAGCTCCTGGGCGATGCGAAGGAGACGCGTCGTCGCCGCAACATGTCAAACGAGACTGGCGACCTTTGGACCCTTAGTTGGGGCCATGTGGGCCGGGGTCAGCCCCTGACGGGGCGTGCTAGGCTCTGCGCGGAGCCGTGTGCACCGCAGAGACGACGCCGACCGAAAGTCACCTCAGGCCGCGAGTGAGCGCCGGCCGGGGTTCGAGGCCCTGGCGCTGGACGCTTGCCGTCGTCCTGGTTGGCTGGTGGCTGATCACTGCGGTGGCGTGCGGTGCGGCCAGGGTCGACATCGACTTCGAACAGCCAGAGTCATCACCGCCGCCGGCGATGGTCGGGTCGCAGGTGGCCCCGCTGCGGATTGCGGTGGCGCCGGTGCTCTCGGCGCGGCCCACGTCCTCGCTCTATCAGCAGCTCGCGACCTACGTCGGCGCGAAGCTCGGCCGGCCGGTGGAACTGGTCCAGGGCAAGACCTACGCGGAGATCAATGACCTCCTCAAGTCGGGCGAAGTGACGGTCGCCATCGTCTGTACCAACCCGTACCTCCAGGGGCGGGATGACTTCGGCATGGAGCTGATCGCGGCCCCCCAGGTCGGTGGCGACGTTGTCTACTACTCGTTCCTGATCGTGAACCGGAACTCGACTGCCACGTCGCTCAGCGACCTCCGCGGCACGAGTTTTGCGTTCACCGACCCGCTCTCGAACTCCGGGAGGCTGGCCCCTATCTACCAGCTTGCGCTCCGGGGACGGAACCCGGATTCGTACTTCAGCCAGACGATCTTCACCTACTCCCACGACAGTTCCATCCGGGCGGTCGCCGATGGCGTGGTCAACGCCGCCGCCGTCGACAGCCTGGTGTACGACTACCTGGCAGCGAACGAGCCGGCGTTGACGGAGAAGGTGCGCGTGATTGAGCAGTGGGGACCGTTCGGGATCAACCCGGTGGTGGTGAACCCCCACCTCGACCCGGCGCTGAAGCAGGAGCTCCAGGGCGTCTTCCTGGGCATGGACCACGACCCGGAAGGGTTGGTCATCCTGCGCAACCTCTTCCTGGACCGGTTCGTGGTGCCCGCCGACAGCGTCTACGACAGCGTCCGGGAGATGCGAACGTTCCTCCGCGAACGGGGGCTTGGACCCTGATGAGGGGCATGCTCGTGAGGCGGCCGCTCAGTCTCCGGCAGAAGATGGTGCTTGCGATGGGCGGATTGGTGCTCGTCCTGGGACTGGCCGGCACCATCCACGCGCGGCTGACCCTCTCCAATATCTCGAACGACGAACTCGACCGGCGTGCCCTGGCCATCAGCCGCGGGCTGGAGAGTCCGGCCACCGAACTGCTCCTGACGAATGACATCTTCGGACTCTACCTTCGAGTCAACGAGATCACGGCGACAAACGCCGACGTGCGGTATGTGGTCGTGTTCGATTCTTCGGGCGACGTCCGCGCCAGCTCGTTCGCCGCGGGCCTCCCGGCGGGCTTGCGGTCTTCGAACCCGGTGCAGACGAGTGATCCCTACTCGTTGACAACGCTAGAGAGCAGCGAGGGATCGGTGCGCGACCTTGCCTACCCGATCCAGGGCGGCCGGGTTGGCCTGATACGGCTGGGGCTGACGAAGAAGCCCATTGAGAGCCGTGTCGACAGGCTCACCTTTAATCTCCTGGGCCTCACGGGGCTCGCGCTCGCCGGCGGATTGGCGGCGAGTTACTTCCTGGGAACGGTGCTCACTCGGCCACTGTCCGGACTGGCTGCGGCAGCCCGCGCGGCCGGCCGCGGAGAATCGGCTCCCCAACACGAGCTGTACGCCCATCCTGAGGTCGGCCAGGTGGCAGTGGCCTTCGACAACATGACCCGGGAACTGCGGGAACGCGACGAAGAGCGGACCCAGCTACTCGCGAAGGTAATGACAGCCCAGGAAGACGAGCGCCGGCGCATCTCCCGGGAGCTCCACGACGAAGCAGGCCAGGCGCTGACGTCGCTACTCCTCGGGCTCACCCACCTGGAGCAGTCGGTTGCCGAAGACGACGCCCGGGCACTCCTGGCGGAACTTCGCGTGATGACGACGGAGGCCATGGATCTGACCCGGAACCTGGCCCGGGAGCTGCGCCCGAGCGTCCTCGACGACCTGGGGCTCGAAGCCGCCGTGGGACGGTACGTAGCCGACTACGGGAAGAAGCAGCGCCTGGACACCGACTTCCACTCAGGCGGATTCGGGGTGACCCGGCTCAGGCCCGAGACGGAGACGGCACTCTACCGAATAGCCCAGGAGGCGCTCACCAACGTCGCGCGTCACGCGGGCGCATCGAGCGTCAACGTCCTCCTTGAGCGGCGGGACGGCAAGGCGGTCCTCGTGGTCGAGGACGATGGGTGCGGTTTCGACGTTTCCGTGGTCCGCGGTTCCGGGTCACCTTCCGCCAAGCTGGGGCTGCTGGGGATGGAGGAGCGGGCATCACTGGTAGGCGGTACGCTCGCGGTTGAGTCGCGGCCCGGCTCGGGCACCGCGATATTCGTCGAAGTCCCGATCGACGGAGGGGCGGATGAGCGCGACGCGCATCCTGATAGCTGACGACCACGCCGTGGTCCGCTCCGGGTTGCGCCTGATCCTGGGGGCGGAACCGGACTTCGAGCTCGTTGGGGAGGCTGCCACCGGCGACGAGGCCGTGCGGGAAGTAGAGCGCCTCCGGCCCGACATCCTCGTCCTCGACATCGCGATGCCCGGGATGAACGGGCTCGACGCGGCCCGAGTGATCAGGACCGCGGCCCCCGAGGTCCGGATCGTAATTCTGACGATGCACGACGACGAGGCCTACTTGAAGGAGTTCCTGGAGATCGGCGCGGCCGGATATGTCCTGAAACAGGCGGCCGACACCGAGCTCGTCCAGGCTATCCGGGCCGTCCAGCGGGGCGAGCCGTTCATCTACCCGGCGATGACCCGCCAGCTCATCGACATCTTCTTGAAGCAATCGCATCCAGCGCCGGCGCCACCGGCGGCGGACGCCGAGCTGTCCCCGCGGGAGACCGAGGTGGTGCGGCTGGTTGCCCTGGGGTACAGCGGCCAGCAGATCGCGGACCAGCTCTCGATCAGCGTCAGCACCGTCGAGACGCATCGAGCCCACGTGATGGAAAAACTGAAGCTGCACGGGCGCGCGCAGCTGGTCAGATACGCGCTCAGCAAGGGACTGCTCGATACTTGAGCCCTCGATCCGGGCGCCCGCCGGGCCGGGCATCGTGGAAATCCACGATGCCGAGGCGCGAAGAAGCCGGGCAATCCACGACCTCATTTGCGTCTCTCGGCCCATGCCTCTGGCCCACCGTGCGCGGGATGCTGCCACCGTAGCGCCGCCCCGCCATGTCCCTAATCCCGGCGGCGTCCAGGGGTGACCGTGAAGTCTGACACTTCCCAGTCCGGGTCGTTGCCAGCCACCGCGCTGGCGAACGGAGGGCATCCATGACCGCACCAACAGAGACCGCCCACCCGGCCGACGAGCTACTCCCGGCGCCGGACACGCGCGCCCGGCGAGAGGTGCTCGACTGGCTGTTCAAGATCGGGGCCGGGTCGCTCGCTGTCGCCATTGGCACGGGAAGCGGACTCGCGCCGCTGGTTTCGGCGGTGGCGGGCGATGAGACGAAGCGGAAGTTCCGCTACGGCATGGTCATCGACACCCGGCGATGCGTCGGCTGCCGGGCCTGCGTGGTGGCTTGCAAGGCCGAGAACAAGACGCCACCCGGCGTCTCCTACACGGTCGTGGTCGAAAACGGCTTCGGGGAGCGGCCCGACGATCGCCCTCTCTTCCTGACGAAACCCTGCTTTCACTGCGACGAACCGCCCTGCGTTTCCGTCTGCCCCGTAGGGGCCACTTTCAAGAGGAAGCAGGACGGCATCGTCGTCGTCGACTACGAACGCTGCATCGGTTGCCGCTACTGCATCGTCGCCTGCCCCTACCAGGCCCGCTACTTCGACTTCGGCGAAGACTACGCCGCCACCGAGGAAAACACCCCCTACGCCGAGATGCCGTCGCCGGAGTACCGCCAGTTCCGGACGCGCCAGGCCGACGAATCACCGATCGGCAACGTCCGCAAGTGCACGTTCTGTTTGCACCTGCAGGACGCGGAGGGCAAGTACGACAAGTCCGCCGGGCGCTGGCCGGCCTGCGCCAAGACGTGCACCGGCAAGGCGATCCACTTCGGCGACTTCAACGACCCTGAGAGCGAGGTCTCACGGCTCCTTTCCGAAAGGCAGGCCATTCGCCTGAAGGAAGAGCTGGGGACCGAGCCGAACGTTTACTACCTGCTTTAAGGAGATGCCGGCATGTCGGACAAGACAATAAAGACCTCGTTCTGGGTCGCCGGGATCGCCCTGATCCTGGTAGGCGCCTGGGCCTGGTTCGACCGCTGGGCCAACGCCCATGAGAACACTAACTACGGGAGCATCGTCCCGTGGGGGCTCTGGGTCGCGGCCTACATCTACTTCATCGGCCTGAGCGCGGGGTCGTTCCTCGTCTCCTCGCTCGTCTACGTCTTCCAGATCAAGCGATTCGAGAAGGTGGGCCGGCTCGCGTTGTTCACAGCGGTGGTCACCCTGATCCTCGCGTTGCTCGCTATTTCGGCCGACCTCGGCCACACGTTCCGGTCCTGGCACGTGATGGTGTATCCAAACTTCAAGTCGCCGATGGCATGGATGATCTGGCTCTACACGGCCTACTTCATTCTCGTCGTGCTCGAACTCTGGTTCGTTCTTCGCCAAGACCTCGTGGTCGGAGCGAAAGCCCAGGGTGCCCGAGCCAGGCTCTACCGGATCCTGGTCTTCGGGAGCAAGGACGACTCGCCAGCGATGCGGGCCAGCGACAAGCAGATCGTCCGCATCCTGGCAACGGTCGGCGTACCCCTGGCTATCATGTTCCACGGAGGCGTCGGTTCACTCTTCGGCGTCGTGGCCTCACGCCCGGCATGGCACGGCGGACTCTTCCCGATCCTCTTCCTGGTCTCCGCCCTTGCCAGCGGCGGCGCCCTCCTGGTCGTCGTCAGCGCCATCTTCCAGGACGGTCTCCGGCGAAACCGGGACACCGTCGTGGCACTCGGGTCGCTGGTCCTGGCGCTCCTCCTTGTCGATGTCCTCTTCCAGGTCTCAGAGACACTCGTCGGGTTCTATGGCAACTCGCCCGACAAGATCGAGAACCTCAAGCTGGTCTACGCCGGGCCTTACTGGTGGGTGACCTGGATCTGGCAGCTCGGCATCGGAACCCTCGTCCCGATTGCCATCCTCGCCCTTCCAACAAGGAAAGACCCGCGCGCCGTCACCGCGGCCTGCGCCCTCATCGCCGGCGGCTTCCTGGCGGTCCGGCTCAACATCGTCATCCCTGGTCTGGCTGTCGAAGAAGTCAAAGGTCTCACCGACGCCTTCGACTCGGCCCGCCTCGACACCAACTACGTCCCGAGCGCCATGGAATGGATCTTCAGTGTGGGACTCTTGGGTATCGGGCTGGTGATGTTCGGCATCGGCGAGTGGCTGCTGCCCAGGGAAACCGAACCCGCACCTGAGGAGGCCTCACATGTCGCAGCCTGACGCAAAGCAAATCGGACGCCGCCGCCTTCTCAAGCTTGGCGGCGGGGCGGCAGCCGGGGTGGCAGCAGCGGCGGTGGTCTCCGGTGTCGGCACCCGTTCGGGCGAGCACACGATCAAGGCGAACGCTGCGGGGCTCGACCGCTGGGGCCGCCAGGCCGGCCAGTGGATCCCAAGTTGCTGCAACATGTGCGGCGGCCAGTGCGGGATCATGGTCCACGTCGTCAACGGTGTCGTCGAGAAGATCGAGCCGAACAACTGGAACCCGAACAACTACACCAACATCTCTTCCGACTGGGCCGACGGCTACACGGTGGAGCAGGGCTGCAAGGAAGGCGCAACCATCTGCCCGAAGGGCAACGCCGGCATCATGTCCCTGTACGACCCGGACCGCCTGAAGACTCCCTTGAGGCGGACCAACCCGGACAAGTCAGTCGGCGCCGACCCGAAGTGGCAGGAAATCTCTTGGGACCAGGCGCTCGACGAGATCGCGGCCAAGATGAAGACGCTGCGTGACGGCGGCGAGGCCCACAAGCTGGTCTGGTTCAGCGAAGACCATTCCTTCACGCACCCGCAACAGGACTTCTGCGCCCTCTACGGTACGCCGAACTATTCCAACCATGCGAACCTCTGCGACGTCTCGCGCAAGGCCTCGTTCAAGTCGGTGTTGGGTGACGAGCGGCCGCTCGCCGACTTCATCGAGTCCAGGTACATCATGCTCTTCGGGTGGAACCCCACGTCGGCGATCAAGTGGGTGCACCTGCCGCGCATCATCACCCGTGCCATCGAGAATGGCGCCCGGATGGTCGTCGTGGACCCATACATGTCCGACACCGCCGCCAAAGCCCAGGAGTGGGTCCCGATCCGGCCGTCGACCGACGGGGCGTTTGCCCTGGCGCTCGCGCACGTCATCATCCGCGACAACCTCTACGACAAGGACTTCGTGGAGAAGTGGACGGTCGGCTTCGACCAGTTCTCCGCCTTCGTAAAGGACAAGACCCCACAATGGGCCGAGGGCATCACGACTGTGAAGGCCGCGACGATCGAGCGCCTGGCGAAGGAGCTCGCGACCACGAAGCCGGCGCTGGTGGACGTGTGGAGCGGTCCCGGACAGCACTCGAACGGTGTTCAGGGCGGCCGGGCGGTCGCCATCCTGAACGCGCTGATCGGGACAATCGACAAGCCCGGCGGCATGATGAACCCGAACCGGGGCGGAGGGAAGTGGACGCAGGCCTCGCCTGACGACACCGCCGCGGCCACCCTCAAGAACGAGCGCATGGACCTGAAGACGACTGACGGCAACGTGTACCCGTTGCGCCATGGGTCCGGGGTCTATCCCCAGTCGTTCCTCAATATCATCGAAGGGAAGCCCTACGACGCCAAGATGGGGGTATTCGTTTTCCAGAACGTGATGATGTCCGTACCCGGCAACCAGAAGGTCGCGCAGGCGCTGGCCAAGCTGGAGACGGTTGTGGTGATCGACACGATGCTCAGCGAGACCGCGATGCTCGCCGACTACGCGCTCCCCGGCACGGTGTACCTGGAGCGATACGACGTCAACGGCCACTGGGTCACCTGGCCCGTGGTTGGGCTGCGTCAGCCCGTCGTCAAGCCGATCTTCGGCCAGCCGGCGGAGTACGAAATCGTCGCCGCGCTGGGACGGCGCCTGGGGCTGAAAGACAAGTCCGGGAAGGACTTCTTCAAAGTTGGCGCGATCTCGGGCCAGCCAATCGAAGACCTCACGGCATGGTACGAAGAGCAGCTCTCCAACGAACTCAAGAACGGCAGCCCGGGCCTCACGCTGGACGAGATGAAGAAGCTCCCCGGCGCGGTCTGGGTCGACAAGAAGGGGACGGCCTATCAGAAGTACGCGGCCGCCCTCTCCGCCGACGCCCTGAAGACGGCGTTCTACGATGGCGACCCGGCGAAGGACGGGACCCTCGTCTACGACAAGGACAAGGCGGCCGGCGGCGCGGTCATCGGTGTCGTCATCGGCGGCAAGGCCACCAAGGGCTTCGCGACGCCCAGCCGGAAGGTCGAGCTCTACGCGAAGGGGCTCGAGACGAAGAAAGGTGCCACCGGCAAGGCGGTCAACCCGCTCCCGGTGTATGAGCCGCGCGATTGGCAGCCGTCGGAGGAGTTCCCGCTCTACCTGATCAACTGGAAGGAGGCGAACCACACCCACACCCGCACCCAGAACAACTCGTGGCTGCTGGAGATCAAACCCTTCGGGCCGCTCGTCATCCACCCTGATACCGCGAAGAAGTACGGGGTCGGCGACGACGACTACGTGTGGGTGGAATCGCCCCACGGGAAAGTGAAAGCGCGGATCAAGGTGTCGCGCCGGATGCACCCCGAGGTCGTTGGCTTGCAGCACGGCTGGGGACACACCGCCCTTGGAGAGAACGCGACCGGTCGCCGGATCATCTCGGGCCAGCGCGTCCACCGCGGGGCCTCCGATGCGGCCCTCCGGCCGACGAAGGCCGATCCCTTGTCGGGGCAGGCCCTGCACAAGGAGGCCTGCGTCAAGATCTCTAAGGCGTAGCCAGACGAGTCCTCCCTGGCCTGGGGGAGAGGCAGCGACAGCGCGCTGCCTCTCCCCCCTCATGATCTGAGCAGCGGGCGGGCGCGGAAGGTTTGGCCCGCCCGCATAACAGCCGGTTCGACTCACCCGTCGCTCGGACGTCGGCCAAGGATCCCACACTATGAGTGAATCGTGTTGGGCGAGCCCATGCTGTCACTTGGAGGGAGCTGGGCCCATCGATCTTCCGATGCGGACAACATCGGGACCGCCGCGCAACTCTCACCGACCGAGGTGGGGCCCCGCTCGATGGACGTGGTGGCGTCCCCGCACTCAACTGTGACCGCCACAACGATATCGGCTGCTGGGCGCTGACCGTACCGAGTCAACGCCCGGTCTCAGCTCTCACAGCCGATGCCATCGTGGTCGGCGTCGAACCCGTGGGGGTCGGGCGGAAGGACCTGGAACCGCTTGAACCCGACATCCTTGCAGTCGAGGTCAGGCGGTGGTGGTGGGATGCAGACGGTCGGGTAGGCCGCCGAGCAGCCAGCACGGGAGGGCGTAGCGGTCGCGGCCGGAGCCACGGTCGGCGGCCTGGTGGTGGGCGTTGCCGTCGCCGGAACGGGGGTGTTGGTGGCGGCCGCCGTATTGGTCGGCTTCGGGGTGTCGGTGGCCACGGCAGTAGCTGTCGCTTCGGGCAGAGCGGTAGCGCTAGCCGTGGACGCTGGAGTGTCATCGGCCACCTCGGACTCAGAGCCACCGCAGGACATGAGTGCGGCGAGAGCACTGACGGCGAGGCCGGCGGCCAGAGCAGCGGCGAGTCGTTTGGACGCAGGGTGCCGGGTCATGGGACTTTCTCCTGTGCACCTGGGTTAGGGCAGGCTCTCGCATACGACTCCGTCGTCGTCGGCGTCGAGCGCGTTCACATCGGTCGGGTCGTAGGTGTTGTGGAACCACTGGGCGTGGGCCTGGGTCGTGAAGTTGGAGCAGTTGCAGGTGTTCTGACCGGCCGAGTAGCAAGCCGGGAGGGAATAGCCCCCACCGGTGGTTGGCGTGGCCGTCGGGATGGGGGTGTTCGTCGTGGTCGGCGTGGCCGCCCCCGGCGTTGTAGGGGTTGACGTAGGCGTGTGTGTCAGCGTCGCCCCACCGCCCGGCACCACGGAGAAGCTGTAGGTCGCGCAGTCGCTGGTCATAATCACCGAGTCGTCGCCGGCCGTCGTGTCGGTGTAGCGAAGGGAAGCGCCGACTGCGGACAGGCTGGCGAGCGTCTCCGCGTGCGGGTGCCCGTACTGGTTGTTGAGGCCCGCGCTGATCACCGCCACCTCCGGGTCCAGCGCCTGGAGGAAGGCGAGGGAGCTGGAGGAGTTCGAGCCGTGGTGGCCGACCTTGAGCACGTTCACGTCGCGCACCACCCCGGCCGTGAGCATGGAGGTCTCTGAGGCCGTCTCCGCGTCCCCGGTGAAGAGCACGTCCACGGAGCCGCAGGTCAGCTGGAGGACGATCGAGTCCACGTTGCTGTCGCCGGAGAGGGAAGGCGGGTGGAGCACCGGGATCTGCAGCCCACCGAGGGGGACGTTCTGGCCGCGACGAAGGGTGACGACCGACGCCCCTTCCACGTTCACAGCGGCGATGAAGGTGTCCCAGGTGGCGGTGTCGCTCGTGTCGCCGTTGAGGTAGATGCGCTCCACCTTGAACATCCCCAGCACCTGGGCGAGCCCGCCGATGTGGTCTGCGTCCGGGTGGGTGGCGACGATGGCGTCGAGGTCGGTAATGCCGAGGGTCTGGAGCCGGGCCTTGATGGTGGTGCCGCTCCTGCCCCCGTCGATGAGGAGACGCTGGCCGTTGACGGTGATGAGGGTAGCGTCCCCCTGCCCGACATCGATGACGACGATCTGGAAGGACGAGACCGGGGAGCTGCCGGGGGAGTCGGCGGCGAGGGCCGGGACAACGGCCCGGTGGGGGAGGGCGCCATCGGCTCCTTCGGCCGAGTTGCGGAAGAGGGAAGCGGCGGCGACGGCTCCCAAGAGCATGCCGGTAAGGGCGAGGATGGCCGCAAGTCGACGTGGGGACGCCATGGACGGAGAACCTCGGGGCGAAAGCCGTTCACCAGCACTATAGAGGCGCCAGGGAGTCGTCGTAAGATAGTTAGTCTGCTCCGCGGCAACATCGGTCATCGAGCAGGTGCCTTCGGGCGCGACAAACGTTGTCGCACTGCGCCGAAGCGCAGGGGGGCTAACGCGACAACTTAGGCTGCGTCTGGATTCGCGAGCGCGACAAAAACGACAGACCTGTCGCCCACGGAGCGCGCTGAGACGCGCCGATGCGACAGAAACTGTCGCGACTGGCGACGGGGTCAGCGGCCAACCCTTTGCAGAGACTTTGCAAAATAGTGCAAATACCTGATTGTTCCTGGTGAACAGAGCGTGTACGGTCCCGGCCAACGAGAGGCGAGTCTTATCGGCGAGCCGTGCGTAAGCCATTCGGAGGATCACGCGATGCGCTATCGAGCTACGTCCCGTCAGAAACCTGGCCGCTCGGCGACCCTCCCGCCGACGGTGAGCAGCCGCGGGCTGAGGCGCCTGCTGGTAGCGAGCCTGCTGTTGGTCGTCGCACTCGTGCCGGCGGTCGAGCGGGCCGTCGACACGAGGCCGGCCAGGGCCGAGCCCACGGCCTCCGGTGCGGAGGCTCTCTATCCTCCCAACCACACCTTCGATGCGGACGTTCAGGAGATGGGCACGCCGCCGAGCAACCACGACTTCGAGACTGGCGGGTATGGCGTGGGAACGCCTCCCAGTAATCACGACCTGCAACAGGGGGCGACCGACGAAGGTGCACCGGCCAACTACGACTTCGCGGCGGGCCTGGGCAGCTGGACCACCACCGGCACCGTGACGCTCCAGAGCGACGCCAACCAGGGGAACTATGCCCGCTTCGACGCGTCGGGAGCGATGATCACGAGTGATGCGTTCACGGTCGGTGCCACCGCCCAGGTGTTGTCCTACGACATTGGCTTCCTGAGCACGACCGGCAGCAGCTGGGTGCGGGTGAAGGTGCTGAGCGGCCCCACCTACTCGACGGTGACCGAGGTCGGCAGTTACTCATGCAACAGTTGCGGGTACTGGCAGACGCAGTATGCGAACGTCAGCTCGTGGCTGGGCCAATCCATCAAGCTGCGGTTCGAGCGTGGGGCCGGCTCCCTGGTGTCCGGGGTCGACACGGCGCGCGCCCAGACGATCTTCCCGAACTACGACCTCGTCGGCACCGTCTCCCGACGCTCGGACGGCGGCAACGTGTACGCCACCCTCGAAGCGGGCACGACCACCACGATCACGACAGCTGCATTCACCGTTGATGCCGCGGCCCAGTACTCCAGCGTGAAAGTCAAAGGCCTCACGGCCAACTCCGATCAGTACAATGTCTACGTCCTCTCCGGCAGCGGTTTCGCAACCTCCACGTTGGTCACCTCCGGGACCGCGGCCGACAGCGACTGGGAGACGGCCAGCTTCAACCTGACGGCGTGGGCCGGCCAGCAGGTCAAGCTCCAGGTGAAGCGGGTCTCGAACAAGGTCGCGGTGGACGACCTGGGCCCGATGCGGGTGGACGTCGCGGGCTGGCTGCCGTCGAAGACGGCCCAGGTCCTCTCAGGGGGCCCGAGCGGCAGCTACGTCTCCATCGACGGCAACCTGACCTCCTCGGCCTTCACCATCCCGGCCGGCACACAGCAGCTCAAACTGGCGTACAAGGGCGAGACCAGCCCGTCGATCTTCTACGTCGAACTCCTGCGCGGGCCTGACTTCGCCACCGTCACGGACATCAACGGTGGTTCGTCCGTAAGCGGTGATCCGGCCACTTGGCAGACCTTCCACGCCGCAGTCCAGGACTACGCAGGCGAGACGGTCAAGCTCCGCCTCCGCCAGTACTGGGGACGGGGGCAATTCGACACCGCCGGCACGATGGAGCTTGCCGTGCCAGGATGGACGTTCCAGGGCGCCTACCCGGTGGTGACGGGTTCCGACGCGAGCGGGACATACGTGCGGCCCTACAAGAACGCGTTTTATCTGCGCTCCGCCGACGTCAACACGGGCATCGTCGACACGACCGGGTACGTGGAGCAGCGGTACTACGCCGTTTCATACGCGATCGGCTCGCAGGTCGGGAGTCTCATCCGGGTGACCTGGAAGAACTACGCCGGGCAGAGCTGGGATGTCCTGTTGGATGCGTCGGACACCCCCACCGGCTATCGCACGAAGTACTTCCCGCTGACCGACTTCCAGGGCGCCACGGGCTACTTCGTCGTACAGGTCTCCGACCCGGCGGGCAAGCTCTACGCGATCGCGGACAACCTCGCCCGCCAGCAGCTCCAGGAGCCGCATGCCCAGAAGGTCGGCTTCGGGATCGATGCCGCCACCGGTGGTTTTTCCTACGCCGAGCGCGACCTCGAGCTGGAGGGGCAGATGCCCCTCACCTTCCGGCGCTTCTATGTCGGCCAGTCAGACCGTTACGGCACCCTGGGTTATCGCTGGAGCCACTCGTACGACACGCGGCTTGAGTTTGCGGCGGGCAACGATGTGGTCGTCGTCTTCGGCTCAGGCGGGCAGGAGGCGTTCGACTGGAATGCCACCACGTCGACCTACTCGGCCACCGACCCCCGGCACCACGATGAGCTGGTCAAGAACCCCGATGGCAGCTACACGTTCAAGACGAAGATCACCTATGCCTACACCTTGGATCCTGAGGGCAACCCCACGGGCATCCAGGAGATCCCAACAGGGCAGGCTGCCGGGCCCGGCTTCGACGCCTCCGGCCGCCTCGACACCGTCACGGGCAAGCGCCAGCTCACCGTGAACCGGAGCTACCTGCTCGATGCGACCGGCAAGTTGCTCTCCGTCACCGACCTCAACAACAACACGATCACGCTTGCCTACGACGCCTCGAATCGCCTGGCCACGGTGACCGACCCGGACGGGCGGCTACTGACCTTGGCGTACAACGCTAGCGGCCTTCTGAGCAGTGTGACGGCACCGGCCGGTGCCGTGGTCGGCTATGCCTACGACGTGGCCGGCGACCTGCAGGCCGTGACCGACCCCGACGGCGGCGTAAGGACCTACAGCTACAGCAGGCACCGCCTGACGCAGGCGGTGGACCAGCTGGGCAAGGCGGTCTTCACCAACGCTCTCGACAGCTACAACCGCGTCACGAGCCAGACCGACCCCCTCAGCAACACCATCGCCCTGAGCTACAACACGCCGGCCAAGGGCGTCACGACAGTGACCGATCCCCTGGGGAGCGTCGCCAGGTACTACTACGACCTGCAGCATCGGACGACCGACAAGGTAGACCCGCTCGGGCGCGTCATCAGCTACCTCTTCGACAGCAACGGGAACCTCCAGAAAGTGATCGATCCGGTCAACAACCAGTGGCAGTTCGCGTACGACGCGAACGGCCGCCTGAGCAACATGACCGACCCTCTGGGCAATCCATTGGCGATGACGTGGAACACCCTCCACCTGCCGTCGACCATCACCGACGCCCGCGGCTACAGCACGAACATGACCTACGACGGGAGCGGGAACCTGCTGACCGTCACTGACCCGCTTGGGAACACGACCACGTACACGTACGACGCGAAGGGCCGCGTCCTGACGGCGACGAACCCGCTGGGGCAGACGGAGACGTACACCTATGACGTCAGCGGGAACCTCACCAGCCGCACCGAACCCCTCGGCGGGGTGTGGGCCTACACCTACGATGGCGCCGGCCGAGTGCTCACCGAGACGAACCCCCTCGGCCAGCAGAAGCGGTGGGCGTATCGGCTCGGGGGCCAGCTCGCCTGGTCTTACGACGAACTGAATCACTCGCGGGTCTACGGCTACTCGGCCAGCGGGGCGCTGGTCTTCGAGGACGACGAGCTCGGGAACCGGACGCTCTGGACCTACGACGATCGAGGGCTTCCCGTTCAGCGGACCGATCCGGCCGGCAAGGTCACGACGTACGTCTTCGACGGCGACCGGCGGCTTACATCAGAGACGGACCCGCTGGGGAGGGTCACCTCCTACGGCTACGACGCCTCCGGGCGCGTCACCTCCGTTACCGATCCGGCGGGTGCCACCTCGACGTACGCCTACAACGCCGCTGGAAGGCTGGCGGCCGAGACGGATCCCCTCGGCCGCACGACGTCTTACACCTACGACAACGCGGGTCGCCTGCTCACGCTCACTTCGCCCAGCGGCGCCGTCACCACGAACACCTACGACGCCGTGGGCAATCTGATAGTCGAGACGGACGCCCTGGGCCGGTCCACCACCCACCTCTACGACGCCCTCAACCGCCGCACGAGGGTTACCGATCCCCTTCTCAACCAGACCAACTTCGCCTTCGACGCGGCGGGCCGGATGACTCAAGTCACCAACGCCCTCAACCAGACGACGACCTACGCCCACGACGCAAATGGCCGCCTGACTTCGGTCACGAACCCACTCGGCCAGGCGACCACCTACCAGTACGACGGGGCCAACCGCCGCACCGGGGTCAGCGACCCGCTCGGCCGAACCACCGCTTATGGCTACGACATCGCCGGGAGGCTCACGACGGTGACCAACCCCGCAGGCCAGGCCACGACGTACGCGTACGACGCTGCGGGGCGGAGGACTTCCGTCACCCGTCCTTCGGGCGCCGTGACGAGCTCCACCTTCGACCCCCGGGGACTCCTGCTCACCGAAACCAACCCGCTCAACCAGGTGACCAGCTACGCCTACGACAACGCGGGCCAGCAGGCCAGCGTCACCGACCCGTTGGGGCGGGCAACGACCTACGCGTACGACGGGGCCGGCCGCGAGATCAGCCTCACGGATCCCCTTGGCGGCGTCGTCCAGTTCGCCTACGACGCTGCAGGGCAGCGCACCTCGGTGACCAACGCCAACGCGAAGATCACCACCTATGCCTACGACACGCTTGGCAACACGCTCACGGAAACCGACCCCCTCGGGCGAGTGGATACCTACTCCTACGACTCACTCGGGCGTCTCACTTCCTCGATTGATGCGCGTGGAGTGATCGTCGCGTACGGCTACGACAGCGCCGATCGGCTCGTGGCCAAGAGTTACCCGGGTGGGTCCGTGACCTATGCCTACGACGCGCTCGGGCGCCGCACCTCCATGGCCGATGCCACCGGCACCATGACCTGGACCTACGACGCGGCCGGGAGGACGGCCTCCGTCGCTGCCTCAGGCGGCACGGTGAGCTACGGGTACGACGTCGCGGGCCAGCGCACCTCGATGACCCTTCCCGGCGCCCGTAGCGTCAGCTACGCATACGACCTGGCGGGGCGGATGTCCACGCTGACCGACTGGAACTCCCAGACCGTGACGTTCGCCTACGACGCCGACGGCCGGCGCACGGGGATCACCCGCCCCAACGGCGTCGTGAGTGGCTACGCCTACGACGCGGCGAGCCGGGTGACCTCCATCGCGCACACGCTGGGCGCCAATACGCTCGCGAGCTTCGGGTATGGCTACGATGCCGTCGGGAACCGGAGCTCGACGACCTACGGCGGCCAGACGGAGAGCTACACGCTCGACGCGCTCAACCGAATCACGAGTGTTGCCTACCCCGGTGGGCCGACCGTGAGCTACACCTACGATGCACACGGAAACCGCCTCACCAAGGTCCAGGGCGGGGTTACGACCACCTATGCCTACGACAACGCGGGCCAGCTCACTTCGGACGGCACGAAGACCTACACGTACGACGCCGACGGCAACCTGATCGGGAGCGGCACGGACACCTTCGCGTACGACTGGTCCGACCGCATGACCTCCGCCGTGGTGGGTGGCGTCACGAGCACCTACGCCTACGACGCGGACGACACCCGCACGGCAAAGACCGTCGGTGGGAGCGCGACCACCTACCTCTGGGACCGCGAGAGCGGCCTGCCCTTGCTCGTCGATGACGGGGCCAACAGCTACCTCCACGCGGATGGCGTGGTGCAGTCGCTTGCCGCAGGAGGTGCGGCCCAGATCCTGAGCGACGCCCTGGGCTCCGTGCGGGGAGTCACAGATGGCACCGGCACCACGACTGCGACCGCGGACTACGACGTGTTCGGCGCGATCCGGACGTCGACCGGGACGCAGAGCGCTTTCGGCTTCTCAGGCGAGCAGTCCGACCCGGAGAGCGGCTACACCTACCTGCGGGCGCGCTACCTCGACCCGGTGCTGGGGAGGATGACCGCACCGGACACGGTCCAGCCGAACGCCCCCGGGACCCAGGGCTGGAACTTGTACGCCTACGTGGCCAACAACCCCACGACCTGGGTGGACCCTACAGGTCACGCTGCCCTGGGGGAGTACCGGCCGCTGGTAGGTGCGGCCGGTGGTCTCGCTCTTCTAGGCCTCGCCCTCAGGGGAGCTTTCGACAAGATGTCGTGCGCCTTCAACGAGTGGTGCCGGAGCGCCTACATAACCATCTCGAAAGTCGTGGACTCAGCATCCGACGGTATCCGCCAGCGTCTGAACCGATGCCAGCCCTACAACATCGCCCCTCCTCACCTACTGAAAGGCAACGCGGACTGGGGGTGGACGCATATCTTGGCCCGGCACGGCGCGGGGACGAGCACACGGGCCGACGGGAAGCTCTCCAGCCTGCTCAGCAACGTGCCGGGTCTCTACAGTCTCCTTGCGGCCGCGAATCTAGCCGGGGCGTCGTACGTCCCCAGCGGAAGAACCCCGCCCTCCTGCCGAGCGGAGGTGACCCTGCCGTTCCCTGTCGGGACGTCGAAAGGTCAGACCACGAGCCGCCTGCGGATCATCGTGCCCCCGTGGCCCTCGATGCAGGGGGTCACCACCATGTATCCCATCAAGTAGGAGAGAGGCGACAATGGACGTACTGTTCAGGCCATCACCTGAGGCGATTGCGGAAGCATCTCGGTACTACGACAAGCTAGCGGGAGCACGACATTTGCTCCAGCGACGCCGAGGCGGTCCAGGCAGTCCGCCCAGCGAGAGCCGCCGGGTACGGTTTGTAGCCAACCAACCGCGGTTAAGGGTCACCGTCGAACACGAAGGCGAGCATCTGATCTCCGACGACGATGGGAAGCCCGGAAAAGTGGTCCCCGTCCTCGATTTCGGGTTCGGCTGGATGTGGCACCTTCGCGAGGCGGAGGATGAACCCGGTCGAGCTGGCGAGCTGGAAATCGTCACGGCCGACTGCAGGATTGAGTTTGAGGTCAAGGGCGACCGTGTGCGCATAACGTCGATCAGTGACGTGGATCATACCGTCGACCTGCCACTAGAAGAGGCGAAGGCCGCCGGTATGAGGTTCCTGAAGACGCTTTCGCGCTACCTGTCCGAAGAGATGCCAGTGCTGAGGGAGGACCCGGACCTGGCCGAGTGGATTCGAGGCGGCGCCCTGCCGAGTCGCTACATCTGATCGCGACAGGGCCCCGCCTGAGCCAATGGCCGACTCGAGGATCGCCGCCACCATGTGTGGATCGTGTGTTGCTCGACTCCGCTTGCGTCGGAAGCTGCCGCCGCCGCCATCGGATGCCCTGAGCTCGGGACCGTGGATGCCAGGCGAGGGATAGGGCACCGCGTGGCAACGTGGACCGCGACAGACCTTGTCGCCATTGCAGGGTCGAAAGGATACCGGCTAGCATCAAGGCGCGGCTCTGCTCCCGGGCGGCGCCCGGGAAGTTGATCTTGAACGAGGCGGACACCTGCCGCACCTACGTTGTGCCCCGGCTCCAGACGGCAGCGTCAAGCCCCAGAATCCGAGCACGGCGTGGATCTGGCGCCAGCTGCAGGGCGAAGGCGAGGTGGTCGCCCGCTGCACGGTGGAGCGACTGATGCACGGCCTCGGCCTTCCAAATCTGTTGGCGGCTTTGGAATGGGCGATGGAATCGCGATGGTCGGCCAGGGCCGCCGCCCTGACAACCGCCCAGAACCTCGACGCCGTGGGCATTCCGGTCCAGCTGCTAATCGAGCTGGACACCTACACCACTCCACGTGATCCGTACGCTGATGCCAGTGCCCTGCAAGCCGGTAAGTTGCGCGGGACGAAGTCGCGGGGCCGCTCGGCGACATCGGCCGGCAGGGGGGCGGTTCAATAAGAGATAACTGGGAAGTGGTGGACCGGTGCCTAGCAAAGCGGTGAACCGGAGCTGGCGATCACGCGGGTTGCGAAATCAGTGTATTCTGGCAGCGGCCCGGTTACGGCCGTGCTTGGGCGGATCCAACAAGAACCGTGCCACAGCAGGAAGCGATCACCACCAAACATGACAGGGCAACGCGTCTTCATCAGCTACTCACGCGAGGATCGCCCCTTCGTCGATAGGCTGTCCCAGGACCTCCGCAGCGGCGGAGTTGCTACGTGGCAGGACACGAAGGAGATCGCCGCGGGGGAGAACTGGCGACTGGCGATCGAAGAGAGCCTACAGTCGGCTTCCGCCATGCTTTACGTGGCGAGCTCTGCATCGCCCAACTCGCATTGGATGGCGAAGGAAGTCCAGGCGGTCCTGGGGTCTGAAAAACTCATCATCCCACTGATCCGTGACGACCAAGGCGAGCTAGGGCTGCCTTCCTTCTTGCGCGAGTATCAATGGGTCGATTTTCGGCCCGGGTACGAGCGGGGACTCGCGCAGCTTCTCGCGGCTCTGCAGCCTTTCCGAGCAGAAGTCCCGGCCGGGACATCCAAACAGCAGGCGAAAGGCTACGTCTTCCTAAGCTACGCGGAAGAAGACGCATCGTTTGTCGACGAACTCAAGGGGTTCCTGAAGCAGCGTGGCTATGGATATTGGGA
Organism: Chloroflexota bacterium; assembly: GCA_016234445.1. GTDB lineage: Bacteria > Chloroflexota > Dehalococcoidia > Tepidiformales > Tepidiformaceae. Next base: position 72,314 of record JACRBT010000009.1, read on the forward strand.
CTACCGCGAAAGCGAACGAGACTACCACCAAGACCTCTATCTAGCGCTCGAGAGCGTAATCCAAGAGGCTGTCGCGACCCTCTCATTCGTGTCGCCGGATTGGAAGCGGTCTCGGACGGCCGTGAAAGAGTACTACTTCTCGATAGAGATTGGTATCCCTGTATTCCTACTTCGCGTGAGACACCCGGGGCCAACCCTCGTGATCGCAGGGCTCCCTTATATTGACTTCACGGAAGACCATGCCTCCGGCTTCAAGCGTCTTGAGAAAGAACTGACACGAAAGGGTCTATAAAGCATTAAACACGTCAACAATGCACGGCACGACACCGAACACCACCAGTCGCCATCGAAAAGTGCGCAAAAGCGTAGTCAACTTGATGAGTCACCCCACGAATAACCGTGGTAAAGGAGCTTCATGGCAGACAAGAAGGTAATCTTCGTCGCGTTCGCGATCGAAGACGAAAGGCAGCGGGACTTACTCAAGGGGCAGTCCCTGAACACCAAGTCGCCGTTCGAATATATCGACATGTCCGTGAAGGAGGCCTACAGCGCCGAGTGGAAAGAGCGCGTTCGCACCCGGATTCGGCGATCGGATGGGGTGATTGCGCTGGTGAGCAAGAACTCGCTGACGTCCAGCGGCCAGAGGTGGGAACTTGCCTGCGCCCGCGAGGAGAAAACGCGAACTCTAGGTATCTGGGCTTACACGGACGACAGGACGGACCTGGCGGGAGTCAGGACGGCGGTGTGGACGTGGGACGCGATCAAGGGATTCATTGACAGCCTGTAGCGCGAGGGAATGCGATGCGTATCGCACTGATAGTCGGAATCAACTACTACGACCGCGGCGATCCGCTGTATGGCTGCGTCGATGACGCGCACGCGATCCAAGCTGTCTTGCAGCGCCATGGCGATGGATCAGTCAATTTCGACTGCAAGCTTCTCACGGCAACTGGCCCTGCCGACCGAGTCGAGCGAAACGAACTCAAGGACAACGTTAGCGAACTCTTCAAGGCCACGGCTGAGATCGCGCTGTTCTATTTCGCGGGTCACGGTCACATTGAGGCGACAGGGGGCTACCTTCTCGCTACGAACTCAGCACGCGGCGATGAGGGGCTTTCCCTCTCCGATGTATTGACTTATGCGAACGGGTCACCCGCCCAGAACAAGATCATCGTGTTGGACAGTTGCCATGCAGGAATCGCGGGCACACCCCCGGCGCCCGGCGACCTGGCGACTCTGTCAGAGGGCCTCACCGTGCTGACCGCATCGACGGCTGACCAGTACGCGACAGAGGAGAACGGAAGAGGCGTGTTCACCACGCTGTTGGTCGATGCGCTGTACGGCGGTGCCGCGAACCTGACCGGTGACATCAGTCCCGGGAGTGTCTATGCCCATGTCGATCAGTCCCTTGGAGCTTGGGAACAACGGCCAGTCTTCAAGACGAACGTGCGGGAGTTTGTTTCTTTGCGAAGAGTGCCTCCGCCGATCGAGCTTGACGACCTGCGTCGCATCACGGAGTTCTTTCCGGCGTCGGGCGCAGGGTTTCAGCTGGACCCGACATTCGAGCCTGAGTTGAAAGGGCGCGATCCGGACATGCCCGCCCCGGACCCTGAGAACACCCGGAAGTTCGCGATTCTCCAGCGTTACAACCGGCTGAATCTGGTCGTACCCGTGGATGCTCCACACATGTGGCACGCAGCAATGCAGAGCAAGACTTGTAGGCTTACCGTGCTAGGCGAACACTATCGTCGTCTCGCAGAGCGCCGCCGCATTTAGCGTTGGACCTGGGCGGATGTGGAGCCGGCCATCTTCGGGGCCCTGTTCGAGCGGGTGCTGGACAAGAAAGAGCAGCGCGCGAAGCTGGGCGCAACACTACAGGTCGCGTGAGGACATCGAGACCCTGGTCGAGCCCGTGCTCATGGCCCCGCTGCGGCGGGAGTGGGAGGCGCTGAAGGAAAGCGTCCTCCGCTACCGCCAGGAGGCCCACCAACGGGGAGCGGGCGCCCAGTCGCAGTGATAAACGAGCACCTCGCTCACCGCCTTAACCTGACGAAGGTTGCTCGTCTCTCGGAGAACATCGGGATTTCGTTTCAGGGGGACACCAAAGTCGGCCCGTTCGAGATCGATGCCGCCACCGCCCAGAAGATGCTCTCCTCTCCGAACCCGGACGGACGATTGAACAGCGACGTGGGGCGCCCCTGGGTGAACGGCCTGGACATCACCCGCCGCCGGCGGAATATGTGGATCGCTGACTTCCCGCCCGGCACCACCGAGGACCAGGCATCCCTCTACGAAGCACCCTTTCGGTATGTCGTCCTGAGGGTGAAGCCCGAACGGGCCACCTTGAAGTCGGGTGACGCCACGGGGGTTCCGTGGTGGATTCACCAGCGGCCACGACCCGCAATGCGGGAGGCTCTCGCACAGTGCGCTCGGTACTTGGTGACGACCAGCGTGGCCAAGCACCGCTTGTTCTGCTGGCTGGAGCGGGAGGTGGTTGCTGACCACAAGCTCTTCGTCTTCGCCCGCGAGGACGACTATTTCTTTGGAGTTCTGCAATCGCGCGTTCACGAGTTCTGGGCCTTGGCAAAGTCCTCCCGGCACGGGGTGGGCAACGATCCCGTCTACAACAACACCACCCGCTTCGAGACCTTCCCGTTGCCGTGGCCGCCGGGGGCCGAGCCCTGGGGTGATACGCGCGTGCTTGGGATCTCCCTTGCGGCCCGCGAACTCAACGATCTCCGGGAGGGCTGGCTTAAGCCGGGACTGGTGGGCGGCTTGGCTCTGCCCGATGTCGAACTGAAGAAGCGGACGCTTACGAACCTCTACAACGAGCGACCGGCGTGGCTGGTCAGTGCGCATCGCAAGCTCGATGAGGCGGCGTTCGCCGCGTACGGCTGGCCAGAGAACCCGGGGGCGCTGTCGAAGGATGAGATCCTGGGACGCCTCCTCCAGCTCAACGCGCAACGCGCCGGCCGCACCGCCGAACCGGCCTGACGGCTCGACGACGCTCACGGATCCACACGATCTTGCCATCGTGTTGACTTCGTGGCCGAGCTACGCATGTATGGCACCATGAACACCGCAACTGCAAGCCTCCCCTCCATCCACAGCGACCCCTCCGCCTGGCAGCAGGCCCTCTACGCCTTCCTCGCCGAGAAGGAGCGCCGCTCCGGCTCCCTGCGCACCGTTGAGGGCTACAACCGGATGCTGCAGCACTTCTTCGGCCGGGCGGGGAAGACGCCCGACGAGGTCACGAGCCCGGACGTCCTCGGCTGGGCGCACGGCATCGGGCTCTCCGGACGACGCCCCGCGTCATCGACGGTTGGGGGGCGGATCGCCTGCCTGAGCAGCTTCTACCGGTTCCTGATCCGGATGCAGATGGTCTCCTCCAACCCCTGCGACGCCCTGGAGCGTCCCAAGTTCGTCACCGCCCCCGCACGTGGGCTCGGACCTGAGGACGTGCGCCGGCTGCTGGCTGCGATCCCCGACACCGTCCCAGGGCGGCGGGACCGCGCCATCGTCCTGACGCTGGCGCTGACCGGCCGGCGTCGGTCCGAGGTCATCAACCTCAAGGCGGGGAACATCGAGTTCGACGGAGGGAGGGCTGCCTACACATACCGGGGCAAGGGCGGGAAGACGGGCCGGCGGGAGCTGCCCCACCCAGCGTACGAGGCGATCGTGGCGACGCTGGCGGACGCCGGGAAGACCCTGCCCGAGATGGAGCCGTCGGAGTCGCTCTGGCAGGCAGGCGCACGGGAGCGCGGGGTCACGAGCTCTACGTTCTACGGGCGGTTTCGGCGCCATCTGAAGGCCGCGGGTCTGGCGCCGTCGGGGGTGCACGTGCTTCGGCATACGGCGGCGAAGCTGCGGCGGGACGCGGGCGAGTCGATCGAGACGGTCAGTGCCTTCCTAGACCACTCGTCGTTGGCGGTGACGACGGTCTACCTGCGGCGGCTGGAGGGAACGGAGGATGCCGGCTGGGCGAGGGTGGCGGAAGCTATCGGAGTCTAGTGAGATTCCCCTATGGGAAGTGCCTCGGGGCGAAGCGTAGACTCGGCCCACCGCTTCTCCCCGAGGTCGCACAGTCATGGGCCACAATCTGCTCTCCCGAGTGCCCAAGACGCAACGCTGGATGGCCGTCGTCGACTTGCTGCGGCAGCCACGCGTGGATGTCCGCGAGGTGGCGCGGTCTACGCTGAGCGCGGCAGAACAGCAGCTCGCTTCTGTGCCGAACGACCCAGGCGTGGGCTACTGCTTCTGGCTGCTGGGCCGGATAACGACCGCCGCCCGAGGCGACGACTTCGAAGGCGAGATGAGCCGCCTTGGTCTCCCAGTCACCGAGCGGACGTCGACCCTGTCCTTCGCCTCGGCGGTGGCAGACCGGGTGCGGGAACAGTTTGCCGTCGAGAAAATGACGGGCTCCGCGGCGCAGGTGGCGGTCCTCTCCCTCGGCCGGGCCATTTCCGACACGGTCGGGCAAAGCCAGGTCAGCCTCCTCGATAGTTCGGTGGAAGACCTCCGGAGGTCGCTTCGCCAGTATTCGACCCGGGCGCAGTTCGGCGAGATATCGCAGAGGTTCTTCGGAGACTTCCTCGCACGAACGCTGAAATCGGCGGTCGACCGTGAACTTCCGGTCGTCACTGTCGCGGGAGATCCCTCCTCGAACTCGATCCGGCGGATCGACGAGGCCCTTGGTGCTATAGACCTCCACGCTCGGCAGTCAGCGGCGATCGTGCGCGGTTTTGCCGGCGGTTGGTATTCGAAGCACAACTGGGAGACCCGCGGGCAGATCAGCCGTGGGGAAACCGATCGCTTCGTGGCGTATGCGATGCGCAAGCTGCGAATGGAGTTGCAGCGCGAGGCTGGAGCCTGAACGATGCCAGTCGCGACCTTCAGATGCGACGGCGCCGAGGTACCCCCCGAATGGGAGGGGGACGTTGCCGATCTTCGATCTTCTGGCCCTGACGCCAACCTCCGTGTCGCGCTGGAAGCCATGTCCGGCGGCCTGACTGGTCAATTGCCTGAGCGGCTTGAAGACCTGATCCGAATCGCAGCGTACGTGTACGCGGGGGATCAGGGCGTGCGCCGAGGTGGAACCGAAATGGCGCGCTCGCTCTGGCAGCGGACCATGCGCCTGGCGGTCCCCGTTCGGGACCCTGACTTCTGGAACACGGCTGAGCTGAGGGGTGCCCTGGTGGACGCACGCAACTTTGTCTCCGAAGACTAGTGGTCCTTCCACTTCTCACCGGCTCAGCTTCGGCCTTCGCAGCCCTCGCTGTGGCCGGCTGCTGATGCGGCGAGCCAGGGCCGCCCAGACGTAGTCGTCCTAGTGTCAGGTGGCGCGGACAGCCTTTGTTCGGCCGTACGCGCCGTGGCGAAGGATCACGCCCGTCCGCTGTTAGTGAGCCACTCTTCCACGCCGGTCCTCAAAGCACGCCAGCGCGAAGTGGCTCAGATACTCCGCGACCGCTTTGACCGCTGGGGCTTTCCCCACCTGAGTGCGTGGATTCACCGTGAGGGTTCTGAGGCCCCGGAATCTACCCAGCGCACGCGGTCGTTCCTCTTCGCCGCGCTCGGCGTGGGAGCCGCGGGCGCCTGCGGGATCGAGCGCGTGCACATGGCCGACAACGGAATTGTGAGCGTCAACCTGGCCGTGTCCGACCAGCTCGCTGGTGCACTGGCGAGCCGTTCCACTCACCCGAGGTTTCTCTGGTTGCTGAACCGCCTCCTCCAGCGGCTGCCCGAGGCGAGGGAGGTCACGATCAGCAACCCGCTTGCCTTCGACACCCGCGACGAGGCGCTCGGCGAGCTCGTTGAGGCCGGGATACCGGAGGCGCTTCAGGCGACGGTGTCTTGCGCCAACCACCGAGGCCGGCCCAAGCTCCAGCAACACTGCGGCCATTGCTCTCAATGTGTCTCGCGGCGCTTCGCGACCGCCGCCACCGGGCTTGAAGAGTACGACCTTCCAGAGCGTTACGGGCTCGACGTGCTGAACGACCCCCTGCCCGACGACCGGCGGCCCTACGTGGTCTCGTTTGTCAGGCAAGCGGGAAGGATCGCTAATGCAACCGAGGACAGCCTGTTCGAGGAGTTTCCAGAACTGTTCGATGTCATCCTCCCCGGTGACCCTGCGCCAGCCCACACCGCCCAGAAGTACTTCGCCCTTCACGAGAGACATGCCGCGAGCGTGGTCGGGGTGATGCAGAAGCTCGTCGCCAGCAGGGCACGGGACATCGCCACCAGTGCCTTGCGGCCTGGCACCCTCGTCGGGCTGGTCGCGGCCGGAATGCCGGAGGCCGCCGTGGTGCACCCGGTCCCGCCCCTGGCGCAATGGGATCACAGCGAGGACTACCGGTCGATCACGGTCCGGGGAGAGCCGTACGTCCTCACCCAGCTCCAGGCGCTGCTCGTCGCGTTCCTTGATGAGCAGCGCCTGGCCGGGGGTTACATCGCGGCGCCGCCCCGGACCGGTTGCAGTCCGCCCCGAACTCACGCGTACATACGACGGGAACCGGGAACGGATGCTGGCGGCCCTCCGCGTCGTCCTCGGGTTGCCAGCCAGGCTGCCCAGCACCAACTAGAACAGAAGGGAAGAGTCTCGATGAAGGCCAACAACGACAGAACCACCCCTACGGCTGGCGCCACGGCCAACACCCGGCGAGTGCCCGGGCGGACCGGCGTGGCCCCGCGACCAGGCTTCCCGAGGCGTGTCGCCTTCTACGCCCGCGTATCGAGCGAGGACCAGCGGAACCGAGAGACCATCCTGACCCAGGTCGAGACCCTCCGGAAGGCGCTGGAGAAGGAACCCTCCGTCATGCTCGCGGGCGAGTACTACGACGACGGCGTGACCGGCACGAGCCCCTTTGACCGCCGACCCGAGGGAGCGCGCCTGCTTGAGGACTGCCGATTCGGGCGCATCGACGAAGTCTGGTTCACACGCCTGAACCGTCTCGGGCGAAAGTCTGTCCACACCCTTCAAGCCTTCGAGCAGTTCGACGCCCTCCGGATTCGGATGCGGGGCGTGCTCGAACCCTACGAGAGCAGGCTCGTCATGCAGATCCTCGCAGCCGTCGCGGAGGACGATCGCCGGGTCTTCCTCGAAAACTCGCGGTTGGGCGTTGACCGTGTCGTGAGGGCCGGCCGCTACTGAGGGGGCGTTGTCGCCTACGGATACAGAGTGGAGGGTATCAAGCAATCGGCGCGGCTTGTGGTGGATGAAGACGATCTATGGGGCGGCCTGAGCGCGGCGGACATCGTCCGCCGAGTCTTCCACTGGTCCGCGGTGGAACGGTGGAGCTGCCCGAAGATCGCGAACGAACTCAACGCCCTGGGTGTTCCCACGTCCTACAAGCGGGCAAACCGCGGGGTTCGCAAGGCGGCGACGGCGGGGACCTGGGGTCCCGGCGCCATCCGACGGATTCTCATGGAGCCGTCCTACCGGGGAGTTCGTTTGTGGGGACGGCGCTCGTCCGACCCCGAGCGCGAGATCATCGTGAACTCCATCGAGCCGCTCGTTTCGGACCAACTCTGGAACGGTGCCCAGGAGACCCTCAGGGGGCACGCCCTTGTCGCTCCCGACGGCCGCCGTCGCGACTACGTCCTGAAGTCGGTGATCTCCTGCACGCTCTGCGGCCAGCGGTATTGCGGGACATTCACCGGCGGGAAGGTCTGGTATCGATGCGGAGGGCAGATCGCCTACCGAGCCGCGGCGCGAGGAGGCCGATGCCCGTCGAAGTCCCTCGACGGAGACTGGCTTGAACCCCTCGACCTCGACGACATAACACGGTTCCTGCGGAGCCTGGGCGAGATCCTGGACGAGCTGCTGGCGGAGACCAACCCGTCGGCCGAGGCGGCGGTTCAGGAGACCGGGCGCATCACGCTGGAAGCGGCGCTCGCCGAAGTGGAGCAGCGCCGGAGCCGGGCCGTGGACCTGCTCACGCGGGGAACCATCACGGAGGCAGACTTCGAGAAGGTCATTACCGACGCCGAGACGGAGCGGGCCGGCCTGAATCAGCGGTTGAGTGCGCTCGCCCCTGTGCCGTGCGAACAGCCGCAGCGCACGACGACGGCCGACCTCCTCTCCGAGATCAGACGTCGGGTGGACGGCGGGCTGTCGATCAAGGAACTGCAGCAGGTCGTGGCGCACCTGGTGAGGCGGATCACCGTGCACACGGAGGTCGGCGAAGACGGGAAGAAGAACGCCCGCATCGTCGTCGAGTACGGGTTCCCCGCTGTAGTGAGAGTCGGCACGGGCACGCGTGTGGGGACGACCGGCTTTCCCGCTCCCTGCTATGCGCGACCTCAGGTTCACCCCCACGCGTGTGGGGACGACCCGATGGCGTCGTTGGGGTAGGAGATGAAGAACGGTTCACCCCCACGCGTGTGGGGACGACCCGCAGGTGGGGCAGAAGCGTTCGTCGTGTGTCGGTTCACCCCCACGCGTGTGGGGACGACGAACGCCGCAATCCCCACCGGGATCGGGTTGTCGGTTCACCCCCACGCGTGTGGGGACGACCGGTCGTTTCGGCGCGGGCCGATGGTGTCGGTCGGTTCACCCCACGCGTGTGGGGACGACCAAGGACTATCGGCCGATGGCGGCCGCGACCGCGGTTCACCCCCACGCGTGTGGGGACGACAAGCACGGCGCCTACCCCGCGACCAACGTGCTCGGTTCACCCCCACGCGTGTGGGGACGACGTCGACGGCTCCGTGGAGGTGTCGTCCCCCATCGGTTCACCCCCACGCGTGTGGGGACGACGGAATGATCGCTTGCACTTGCATGGCTTACCGCGGTTCACCCCCACGCGTGTGGGGACGACGCGACTTCATGATGCCATAATCGAGGCTGCTGACCCCCAGGCCGCCGCCGGCGGTTCACCCCCACGCGTGTGGGGACGACGCGCTGCTAG
>JACRBT010000010.1 GCA_016234445.1 Chloroflexota bacterium
CCGAGCGACAAAGCGGCGCGCCTTGCGGTCCGCACCCAGCAGGTCATCCTCCACGAAAGCGGCGTCGTCAACACGGTCGACCCGCTGGGGGGCTCCTACTTCGTCGAGAAGCTCACGTCGGAGATGGAAGCCGACTGCCTGCGGTACTTCGACCAGATCGAGGCGCTCGGCGGGGTCATCCCCGCGATCGAGACCGGGTTCTTCCAGAAGGAGATCGCGGAGGCGTCTGCCCGTTACCAGCGCGAAGTCGACACCCGCGACCGGATCATCGTCGGCGTCAACGAATACCTCCAGGGCGAGCAGCCGGACATCCCGATCCTGAAATTCGACCCGGAGGGCGAGAAGCGTCACCTCGCCCGACTGCGCCGGGTGCGGGCCGAACGCGACCAGGCGTCCTGGGCCGCGGCGATGCAGCGGCTGGAAGCGGCGAGCCGGGAGGCACGCACGAACACGATGCCGTTCATCATCGACGTGGTGAACGCGGGCGGGACCGTGGGCGAAGTCTGCAACCTCTGGCGGCGCGTCTACGGGGAGTACCGCGAACAGGTGGTCCACTAGCCGAGGTGGCATCGGCACTGGCTGCGTCAGGGAACCACTCAGGGCCCCCAGCGACTCAGGAAGCCAGCATCATCTCCAGTTTGACAGGTCGAGATCTGGCGGCAGCTGCACATTGACGGCGTGCCTTGGCCCTTCTATCTCTCTGACGATGTGTCCCTGCCCGGTTGTGTCTTCGGCGAGAAGCATGTCCCCCGGCCCGAGGCGAAATGACGAGCCGTCTCCGCATTCGATTTCCGCCACTCCGCTGAGGGTGATCGCCAGCAGGCGGTGCGGCGCAGTATGAAAACCCAGCGACGCACCGATAGGCGCTTCACGAAACACGAACCCCAGCGCGGGGGTGAAATCGGAGTCGCTGCCGTGAAATGCCGCGTGCATAGGCACCTTCACTTCGGTGAAGTGCGACTGTCCGTCGTCGCCGGTGTAGATCCGGATCACCTTCATCGCCTATCGTCCTTTCGTGCTATGCGGCTCATTGGGCTGGGCAAACCGGGCGACGATGCCCAGCCATCCGTCTTCGCCGGCCCGGGTGACGTGACCATCGCCCGTCAAGTCCTCCGCCAACAGGGCTGCCCCAGCTTCCAAGGTGTGCTTCCGACCGTCACTCGTTTCGATCTCGAGCACCCCGGCCAGCGTCACGAAGAGGTTGCGACGCGGTGCGTTGTAGGGGCCGTTGCTGTCCCATCTGGGAGGAAGCTGAATGAAGGAGAGGGCGGCGACGTCGAGGGTCGGCGACAGGCTCACGGGAGTCCTGCCGGGAATGAACTCCACGGAATCGAACGCCACAACCCGGGACTCGATTTGAGAGCTACCGTCTGGCCGGGCGGACAGGGTGAGAATTCGCAGGTCCATGCCTTCGACGCCTCCGTTTGGTAGGGCCAACTCGTGGTCAGGGCCCCGGGTCGTCATATTAACCCACCGGTTAATCCATGGCCAGCGAGAGAGTTCGATACACCCCACGCATGTGGGAGCGATACGAAGAAGCCGTAGGAAGGGAGCAGGCTCGTCGATTCACCACTCCCGGAGAAGGCTGTTCGGCGCCTGGCGGAAGAAACTGCGGGGGGCGTACTGACCGGCCATCGCGCGCTCCATTCGGGGAAGCTGTATAGCCAGTTGATTATATATCCGCTCTAGGCCGATCACGAAGCGTTATGGTCAAGGCCGGCGCTGACTTGTGCAGGCCGCCGTTTGTCAGTGCTTCCAGACGAGCTTCACCCGGCCGGGGTCGAACGGACGCCTCCCGGGCTGCCCTGGGCGAATTACCACCTGTTCCAGCAATGCCCCCACGACCGACCGCCGCCACTCCAGCGACCCGGTCTCCCACGCCCGGCCGAGCACCGACCCGCCCGCTACGAGATCACCGAGTACCCGGGTACGCGACGCCTTCGCCAGTCGCAGACGGTTGGTTTTCAGGCGCGCGCTCAAGTCGCCCCGTGCAGCCAGGAACTCCTCCCGACTGACCAGCCGCTCGACGTAGAAGTCCCGGGACAGCATCTCCAGGGCGAGTTCGTCGCGGCGAATGGCGTCGATCAGGCCATCGTCCACCGACTCACGGGCGAGGAGTTGTTCGCGCAGAGCCGCATCGTCGGCGGCAACGATCAGCGCCGCGCGCACCAGCTCCTCCAGCGGGTCCGCCTTCACCGACATGGAACCGCAGTTTGGCTCTCCCGGCTGCTTCTGGCAGACATAGCGGCGTGAACCGGGACCCCTCAGGTGGGCTCGCATGCGGCCACCGCACGTCCCGCAAACGGATGAAGCCGGTGAGGAGGAAGCGGCGTGCCGGGGCGATGCGGCGCCCACCTGGACGGCGGTCGAGGAGAATGGCCAGGCGGGCGCTCTCTTCCGGCGTGATGATCGCCGGCCAGTTCCCCGTGTACCGCTTCCCGTCGAGTTCTCGTTGGCCGGCGATCGTCGGCGACACCAGCAGCCGCTTGAAGATCTGCGCACGGATGGGGTGGCCGTCGGTGCTCACCACTCCTCGCCCTTCCAGGTCGAGGCAGATGCTCCGCAGGCTATCGCCCGCAAGGATGCGGTCCCGTGTCTCGCCGATGACCCGCGCCTCCTCCTCCACGACGCGGGTGTACTTTCGGTCGTAGCCGAAGCACCGCTTGCCGTTAGTCGGTGGGAGACCCTGCTCCCGTTGTTCCCGGGCCTTGCGCCGCTGGCGGGCACTGGAGTTCGCGCTCTCCATCCTCGCCTGGGCCACAAGCAGTTCCGCCACGAACTGGCCGTAGGACTCGCGCGTGTCAATCGGCTCCATCACGGACGCGACGAATGCCTTGTGGGGTTCGCAGGCCCCCATCACACGGACGAGGTCACGCTGCTGCCGGGTCAGCCGGTCGAGCTTCCATACGACGCCGTCGAGATCACCGGCGCGCAAGGCGGCCAGCATCCGCTCGAAGGCGGGCCGGCGGGCGCGGGTCTGAAAGGCGGAGATGTCCACACCTTCGAAGGTGTCGACGACCTCCCAGCCCTTCCGCTCCGCGTACGCGAGGGCGTCCTCCCTCTGGCGTTGAGTGGCTGTCTGCTGACCGTCGCGGTCCTCAGAGATGCGGGCGTAGACTCCGACGCGAACCTGAGTGGTGTCCATGAGCTAGTGGTACCATTCGTTCACGTTGATGTCGCGGTGCGGCTCGGGCGATGGCCCAGGGCTGCCGCATCGTGCCGCTCGGGACCGACGCCGCTCGGTGCCCGTCGCGGTACGGATCGGTGCAGCTCGGGCGCGGGCCCAGGGCTGCCGCATCGTGCGGCTTGGACCGGCGCCGCTCCCTCGCGGTCGCGGTACGGATCGGTGCGGCTCGCGTCGGCGGTTCACTCTCCTCTCCCGGGACGTGGTGGGCGGGAGAGGAGAGCGATTCGGCTGTGTTAGGCGCCGCCGCCGACGGCGACGGCCTGGCGGAGGTCCTGGAGGGTGGCCGGGATGGGGCGGGCGGCTTTGCCGGGGGCCAGCGGCTTCGGCATCCAGTGGTCGACGTAGTCCTTTTCGAACTTGTCCTTGAAGTGGGGCATCACCTTCTCGGCGAACATCTGGGTGTTGTAGAGGGTGAGGTCCCGGGGCATGTTCCCGAGCTGCTGGAGGGCCATGATGTGGCCGGAGTGGAGCGTCGTCGCCATCTGTTCGAGCTTCTCGCAGACAGTGTCGGGGCTCCCGGCGATGATGTAGCCGTTCTCCACGAGCGCTTCCCAGCTCTGCCGTTCCTTGGCGATGGTCTTGATCATCTCCATCTGGCTGCGCATGCCAGCCTTCACGGTGGCGTTCGTGCGGTAGCCGGGGGCGTCGGCGAAGCCCGGGTAGACGTGGAGGCAGCGGTTGTAGAAGTAGTCGACGTGCTTTTCGTAGAGCTTCTTGGCTTCGGCGTCGGTTTCGGCGACGAGGAAGGCCTGGGCGAAGCCGCACTGGAAGGGGTTGCGTTCGAGGCCGCGCTGGTCGATCTGCTCCCACCACATGTCGATGGTCCGCTTCGCCCGGATGTAGCCGCTGTAGGAGAGGTAGGAATAGAGGTAGTTCATGTCGGCGCACCACGACCACGTCTCAATCGAGCCGCCGCCGGGGATCCAGATGGGCGGGTGCGGCTGCTGGAGCGGGCGCGGCCATGGGTTGAGATAGCGGACCTGGTTGTGCTTCCCGTTGAAGGTCGAGACGCCCTTGTCCGTCCACGCCTGCAGGATGAGGTCGTGGGCCTCGTAGTAGCGCTCGCGAAGGGTGGCGGGGGTGACGCCATAGGTGAAGTTCGTGTCCATGCTCGTGCCGACCGGGAAGCCGGCGATGAGGCGCCCGCCGCTGATCACGTCGAGCATCGCGAACTCTTCGGCGACGCGGACGGCCGGGTTGTAGAGGGCGATGGAGTTGCCCATCACGAGCAGCGCCGCGCGTTCCGTCCGGCGGGCGAGGGCGGCGGCGATCAGGTTCGGGCTGGGCATGAGCCCGTAGGCGTTCGAATGGTGCTCGTTCACGCCGAGGCCGTCGAAGCCGACCTTCTCGGCGAATTCGAGTTCGTCGAGGTATTCGTTGTAGACGGCGTTGCCCTTTTCGGGGTCGTAGAGGGCGTAGTCGGGGTCGACCCAGACGGAGCGGTGCTTCTGCTGGAAGTCGTCCGGGAGGTCGGGCCAGGGCATGAGGTGGAACCAGTGGAACTTCATGGGTGCAGCTTCCTCTTGTCTTTCGCGGCGGGTGGGACCGGCCGCGGTGGTGGGGCCACTACTATAACGGAACCGCGGTGCCGCAAGGGAAGCCGCCCGGAGCGCCACTGGAGGGGAGCGGCGTCGCCCTGGTCGGCAATTTTCTCTCTCGCAGCGCCGCCACCACCGCCGTCCTGAGGCCGATGAGCGTCCACCAATAAAACACGCGTTGAACGCGTCTCCCGCCAGTTCCGGGGCCCGAATTCCGAGTGCCGAGTGTGGGGGACGCAGCCATGCAGCGATGGTCGTGGGGTGGGCGGGGGAGGTGGAAGGGGGAAGTGGCAGGGGATGGACGAGCGGACGGGGTGCGTGCAGCGCGGGGCGAAAAAGGAAGTGGCGTGCGGGGAGACGCCGCTCCGTGCCCGTCGCGGTACGGATGGGTGGAGGCTGACGGGAGGCGGGGCGGGCAGGCGATGCGGCCACGGTGCGGCCGCGGCTACCGGGCGGGGCAGGCGATGCAGGCCACGGTGCGGCCGCGGCTACCGGGCCGGGCGGGCAGGTGATGCGGCCGGGGTCGGCCGCGGGTACGGGTGGCGGTAGGGATGGGTGGAGGCTGGCGCGGGGCGGGGCGGGCAGGCGATGCGGCCAGGGTCGGCCGCGGCTACCGGCGGTGCGGATGGGTGGAGGCTGGCGCGGGGCGGGGCGGCAGTTCATGCGGCCACGGGGGCCGCGGCTACCGGGCGCGGTGCGGAGGTGAAGGCTGGCGCGGATCGGGGCGGGCAGGCGATGCGGCCAGGGTCGGCCGCGGCTACCGGCCGTGCGGGCAGGTGATGCGGCCGGGGTCGGCCGCGGGTACGGGTGGCGGTAGGGATGGTGGAGGCTGGCGCGGGACGACGGGGGCAGCGGATGCGGCCAGAGTCGGCCGCGGCTACCGGGGGCGGGACGGATGGGTGGAGGCTGGCGCGGGGCGGGGCGGGCAGGCGATGCGGCCACGGGGGGCCGCGGCTACCGGGGGTGGTACGGATCGGTGGCCGCGGTAGCGTTCCTAACAGCTAACAGCTAACAGCTAACAGCTAACAGCTAACAGCTAACAGCTAACAGCTAACAGCTAACAGCAACAGCTACGGGAGGTCGAAGGCGCCGCTCATCTCCTGGAGGAGGGCTTCTTCCTGTTCCAGGGCGGCCCACTCCTCGAAGTCGTTGGGGATGACGAGCTCTTCCCGGAGGCGGGCGAACTCTTTGGCCGGGCCGGCCGGGTCCATCGTGTCGAAGACGCGGAGGAAGTCGGGTGGGCGGCCGGCTTCGGCGGCCCAGGCTTCCCGGGCCGGGTTCGCCCCGAGCGCGGCCAGCCGGGCGACGGGCGCCCCCTCGCGCGTCAGGAGGACGTCGTCGCCGGCGGCCAGCCATTCCAGCGCGTGCGCGAGCCGCGCCGGCAGTTCGTTCACGTCGATCCGGACTTCTGCCATGCCCGAATTGTAGCAGCCGCGGGGCCGGCTACGGGATGACCACGACCTTGCAGTCCTTCGGGTCCGCCAGCGCCGTGAAGGCCGCCGGGAGCTCTTCGATCGTGACCGTCCGGGTGACCATGGGCGAGGTGTCGATGCTGCCGTCGGCGAAGGAAGCCAGCGCCTCGGCGTACTCTTCGCCCGTGTAGCCGAGGACGAACTGGAGCGAGAGCTGCTTGTTGATGCCCACCATCGGGAGGATCTTGTCTTCCTTCATGCAGACGCCGACGACGACAACGCGGCCGCGCGCCTGGACGAGGCTCATGGCCTGCTGGAGGGTGCCTTCGACGCCCACGCATTCGAAGATGACGTCCGGGGCGGGCGCCATGGCGGGGCCGCCGAAGCTGGAGGCGGAGACGCCTTTGGTGAGGCCGGAAAGGGCGCCCTCGACGGCGGTGCGGACGTCTTCCTTGCCGGGGTCGATGACGAGGTCGGCGCCGAGCTTCGCCGCCAGCGCCCGCCGTTCGGGCGAATAGTCGCTGACCATGACGAAGTTGGCGCGCTCCTTCTTGAGCCAGAGGAGGGTCATCAGGCCGATCGGTCCGGCGCCCATGACGAGGACGTTTTCGTTGGGCTGAACCCTGGCCGCGCGGACGGCGTGGAGCCCGACGGCGCAGGGTTCGGTGGTCGCGGCGACAAGGTCGGAGACGTTGTCGGGGACCTTCAGGAGGAGGGCGGCGGACATGCGGACGAATTCGCTGTAGGCGCCGGGGGTCTCCGGGCTGTAGCCGATGCTGAGGTAGCCGGATTCGCTGGACGGCTCGAAGAGGACCGGCATGGAGGTGACCCGCGTGCCGGGAGCCCAGCTTTCGGCGCCGGGGCCGGCTTCGACCACCTCGGCCACGAATTCGTGGCCCATCACCAGGGGACGGGTCATGTCGTCGTCGTACCAGGTGCGGCGGCCGCTCGCGCGGGCGTTGGCCATCATCAGGTCCATGTACTTGGCGGCGTGGAGGTCGCTCCCGCAGATGCCGCAGGCCCGGACCCTGGCGAGGACCTGGCCGGGTCCCGGCGTGGGCTTCTCGACGTTTTCGACCGCCAGGGCCTTCCCTCGCAAAACCATCGCGCGCATCGTCCTTGCTCCTCTGTCCTTGTGGTGGGCCAACTATAGAGGAAGGGAGGCCGGAAGTGGAACGCCGTCTATGATAGGGTGACGCCGGCGGTGCTCCCCAGTCTATCCCCGTGATTTATACGGCTATAGACAGCGGTGATAAAAGAGGGGAACATCATCAGCGACGGGACAATGCAACGCCATCGCACCGCGGTTGTGTTGTCCTGGAGGAGGGCTTGGTAGGCCGGGGATTTTAGGGCCATACGTCCCCCGGTTCAGGGACCGAACGGGCGTATGTCTATCTGGCCGGGAGCCCAAACTATACGCTTGACAGGACGGCATGGGAGGGAGGCCCATCGGAACGGACACACGGAGTCAAGCACTATCGGGGTGGCATCGAAAGCCACCGGAGCCAAGGGGCAGGACGGCTGCTCAACAGGTTAGTAAGGGAGGATCCCAGTGAAGCGAAGGACGCTTGATTTCATCTTTTCCGGCGGTGGCGTGCTGCTGGCGGTGCTGCTTCTCGTCCTTGGGTTCGTGCTGCAGGACCAGTACAATTTCGCCAAGGACTACGTGAAGGGCGAACTCGGCGCGCAGAAGATCACCTTCGCCACCGACCTGAAGGACGTGTCGGGGCTGAAGGACGCAGCCGGCAACCCGGTCAATGAGGCTACCTGGCAGGAAGGCTCGAAGTGCCTCGTCGACAACAAGGGCAAGGTGATGGAGACGGGGAAGCAGGCCGAGTGCTACGCGAAGTACTACATCGGGCTGCACATGCGGAACTCCGCCTACACCGCCTACTCCGTCCCGGCGAACGCGTTCAAGGACGACACCTACGCCACGATGGGTGCCAAGAACACGGCCTTGAAGGCCGTCTACGACAAGGCCCTCGCGGACAAGGGCGCCACGGACCCGGCGACGGTCGAAGCGAAGAAGCAGTGGGACGCGGGCACCTCTCTGCGGAGCACCTTCCAGACCGGCGAGACCCTCCGCGGCCTCCTGCTGACGACCTACGGGTTCAGCATCTTCGGTGACAAGGCCGGCCTGGTGGCGACGGTCCTCTACATCCTCGCGGCGTTGATGGCTGTGCTGTCGGTCGCGGGCTTCGTCCACGCCTTCCTGACCCCTCCGGACAAGATCGTCCTCGGTGGCGGAAAGTAACCCCCGCGCCTCAAGAGCGCTCTCTCCTCGGGGAAGGCCGGCCACACTGCCGGCCTTCCCCGTTTGTTCCCCGGCCACTGGTCAGAGCCCGCCGGCGGTTCTTACACTGCCCCGGTGAGGCGCCTGCTGCTCGCCACCAACAACCCCGGCAAGGTGCGCGAGATGCGCCGCCTCCTCGCAGGCTGCGGTTTCGAAGTCGTCACTCCCGCGGAAATCGGCCTTGCGTTGGAGGTCGAGGAAAGCGGCGCCTCCTACGAAGAAAACGCCCGCCTCAAAGCCGAGGCGTTTGCCAGCGCGGCCGGCTGCATGGCACTTGCCGACGACTCCGGGATCGAAGTGGACACCCTCGATGGGGCCCCGGGCGTGTTCTCCGCGCGCTTCGGCGGCCCTGGCCTCGACGACGAAGGCCGCACCCGGCACCTCCTCGCGCGGCTGGAGGGAGTGCCCCCCGAACGGCGAAGCGCGCGCTACCGGGCCGTTGTTGTCGTTGCCTCCCCGGGGGCGGGGTCGCACCCACACGTCTTCGAAGGCGTCCAGGAAGGTTGCATTGCGACGGCGCCCCGGGGGAGCGGCGGCTTCGGCTACGACCCCGTCTTCCTCGTCGATGGGCGCACCCAGGCAGAGCTGACGGACGAGGAGAAGGATGCGATCAGCCATCGCGGCAAGGCCGTGCGGGCCGCTGCCGTCTACCTGAGGGGGGTGGCGGGCTCATGAACCGCTCGCTGCGCGCGGCCGCGATGGTGTCGCTGCTTGGGGGCCTGGTCCTGCCGCTCGCCGCGGCCTGTGGTCAGCCGGGCTCGCTCCCGGACCCGGCCCCTTGCCCAACGCCCGCCGCCATCCCCACCGCGACGAGCACGCGCACCCTCAGCGCCGAAGGCACCTATCGCGGCGCCATCGTCCGCGGCGCCGGCCGCCTGAACGAACTCGACCGGGCGTGGATCCAGCGGCGGCCTTCCCGGAAGATCAGCAACAGCGCCAGCTTCCGCAGCGACTATGCGGCCTACGCGGACGAAGCCGTCTGCCTTGCCACGGCGCTTCGCGACCTGCCAATCCCGGACCCGAAGTACGCGCAGTGGGACGCGCTTTTCGACGAAAAGATGGACCAGGCGATTGCGATCATGCAGCAGGGGCGCACGGCCGTGGACCGCCGCAACACGAGCGACTACAAGGACTGGAACGCCGCCGTCGATGCCCGGGGCCTGGACCTGGAGCGGCTGATGCAGGTCTTCCCGCCCCGGTAGCGCCGGGGGAATATGCTAGACTCCCGGGCACTCTTCCCACACGGAGCATTCACCCCTGGCCGCAACACCGACGACCCTCGAACAGCACTACAGCGATGGTTCGCTCTCCGGGCGTCTCCTGGCGGGGCTGCGCGCGGCCGGCGTCGACATGGCCCACGTGACCCGAGAGACCCTTGCCGCCGCCGACCAGTTCCATCACGGCGGCGCGGCGGCGACGGTTGAGCTGGCCAACCTCGCCGGCCTTCGCCCCGGGATGCGGGTACTCGACCTGGGCAGCGGGCTTGGTGGCCCTGCCCGGACGCTCGCCGCTGAGTTCGGCTGCGCGGTCACGGGCATCGACCTCGTGCCCGACTTTGTCGCCGCCGCGACGATGCTGACGGAGCTCACCGGGATGAGCGACAGGGTCAGTTTCCAGCAGGGGAGTGCGCTCGAGCTGCCGTTCGCGGACGGCGCCTTCGACGTGGTTTGGACGCAGAACGTGATGATGAACATCGCCGCCAAGGACCAGCTCTTCCGCGAGGTCCGGCGGGTGTTGAAGCCCGGCGGCAGGTTCGCCTTTCAGGACATCCTCCAGGGCGAGGGGGAGCTGCTCCTGCCGGTGCCGTGGGCGACGGAGCCATCGCACAGCCACCTGGTCCGGGCGGAAGAGGAGCGGAACCTGCTGAAGGCCGCGGGCTTCCGCGAGGTCTCGTGGCTCGACACGACGGGACGGCTGGCCGACGCCCGGCTGGTGCCCGCGGCACCTGGCCAGGCTCCCGCTGCGCCGCCGCCATTCGGGCTCCACCTGGTGATGGGGAGCAGCGCGCCGGTGAAGGGGGCGAACCTCCTGGCGAACGCGCGCGAGGGGCGGATCCTGTCGGTGCTGGGGGTGTTTGACCGGGGGTGACCCTCACCCCCCGGCCCCCTCTCCACCGGCCGGTGGAGAGGGGGAGTGAGCGCGGCGGGGGCTGGGCGCTGGAGGCTGGCGCGTGGCGGTGTTGGCAGGGGATGCGGCCACGGGCAGAATCCCTACCCGCGGGTAGCGGCGGGCTCTGGGCGCGGCTGAAGGCTGGCGCGACTCGGCGTTGGCAGGCGATGCGCCCACGGGGGGGCGCGGCTACCGGCGGTGTCCGGCGATGCGGCCACGGTCGGCCCGGCGGTTAGCCCCGGGGGAGGCCGAGGCCGCGCTGGGCGATGATGTTGCGCTGGATCTCGGTGGTGCCGCCGCCGATGGGGCCGGAGACGGCGAGCAGGTAGCTGGTGAGGACGCGGCCGTGGAGCGGGGCCCACTTCGACCCCGGCTTGAGCGCGCCGAACGGGCCCATCAGGTTGACGCCGATGTTGCCGACCTTGATCCCGAGGAGGGCCATCCAGACCTTGCCGATGCTCGCCTCGTAGTTCGGCACGTCGCCCTTAGCCTGGAGCCAGGCCGTCCGGTACGCCACCAGCCGCCCAACCTCGACGTCGATCACGAGGTCGGCCAGCTTGTGCTGCACCGCCGGCTTGTCCCACGGCCGCCCGCCGGGGTGCGTCTCCTTCGCCCAGCGGACGAGGTCGTGGATGGTCCGTCGGGCGCCGCTGATGGCGGCGATGTTCGAGCGCTCGAAGTCGAGGGTTGTCGCGGCGACGTACCAGCCGTTGTTCTCGCCGCCGAAGAGGTTCTCCTTGGGCACGCGCACGTCTTCGAAGAAGACCTCGTTGAAGTCGCGGCGATAGGCGATGTTGGGGATGGCGCGGACGGTGATCCCGGGCGTCTTCATGTCGACGACGAAGGCGCTGATGCCCTTGTGCTTGGGGACGTCCTGGTCGGTCCGGGCGAGGAGGAGCATCTTGTCGGCGACGTGGCCGTTGGAGGTCCAGATCTTCTGGCCGTTGATGACGTAGTCGTCGCCGTCGCGGACGGCCCGGGTCTGCATGCTCGCGAGGTCGCTGCCGGAGCCGGGTTCGCTGAAGCCCTGGCAGTACCAGGCCTCGCCCGAAGCCATCTCCGGGAGCCAGCGCATCTTCTGTTCTTCGCTGGCGTTGACGATCATCGTCGGGCCGGTGATGCCGATGGTGAAGAGCCTGCCGGCGGCCGGGGCGCGGTGGTAGGCCATCTCCTCGTTGAAGATCATCTGCTCAAGCGCTGTCTTCCCGAGGCCGCCGTACTTCTCCGGCCAGGCGGGCGCGAACCAGCGTTTGGCCCCCAGCTTCCGGGTCAACTGGCGGGCGAAGGCCACCTGCTCTTCGTCGTCGAAGAAGTCGTCGCTGCCTTCGAACCCGGGCGGGAGCTCGGCCTTGAGGAAGGCGCGAAGGTCGCTTCGCCACTGTTCGGTGTCCGCGGGAAAACGAAATTCCATGGCGTGCAGTGTACTACGCGGGCGAGGCCGGTCGACGTTCGCCTAGTTGCAGGTCGTGCCGCTCTTGCTGCAGGGCTCGTTTTCGATGCCGCCCTCGGGGAAGCGCTCCGCACAGAGCTCCGAAGGGATGCAGGCTTCGTCCGAGACCTTCGGGAGCTGCGTCCGCACCACCTCGTCGTGGGTCTCCGGGCCGTAGCTGATCAGGACGCGGTCGAGGTCGGAGACGTCGAGGTTCGCGATCCCGTCGACCTTCACGCCGTTCACGTAGAACTTCAGCGTCTCGGTGGCGGTGTTGCAGAGCTTTTCGCCCGAGGGGAGCTTCAGGCAGGTGCGCTCGGAGGTGACGCCGGCGAACGAGGGGTCATCGAGGAGGAAGCCGAGCGAGCGGAAGAACTCGTCCCAGGTGGTGCCTTCGCGGTGGATGTGGATGACGGTGTGCCGCGGGTCGTGAATGTGGACGGTCTGGCTCTTCTCGCTTTCGAGCGTGGAGACGAACTGGGGCTGGCCGAAGTCGAACTGCTGGCCGCGGATGAAGACGGCGAAGTCGGCGTGCCAGTGGACGGGCTGGCGGAGGGCGCTGACGTCGGGGGAGGTCCCGGCGTCCTCGCTGTCCCAGCGGACCGCGAGGAGCACCCCGAGAGCGATTGCCGTGATCGCAAAGACGGCGACGAGCGGGCCCCACTGGCGCGGGCCCAGCCAGCCGTCCCAGCCTCCGCCGGCGTCTTCGGGGGAGGTCACGTCAGGGCGCCTTCGTCGCGGTTGCCGCCGGCGTGGTGGCTGCGGCGGGGGAGGTCGTCGGTTTCGGGGTCGCCGCAGCGGCGGGCGTCGTTGAGGCGGCGGCGGTGGGCGAAGCGGTGACCTGGGTGTAGAGCTGGTCGAGCACCTTGCGCCAGTCGTCGACGGTCGCCGGGGCGCCACTGCCCAGCGGCGACCCGTTGATCAGGAAGCCCGGGGTGCCGGTGATGCCAAACGAGCTCGCGGTCCGCTGCTGGTTGTTGACGAGGTCGAGGTGTTCCTTGCCGTCGTAGCAGGTGTCGAACTTCGTCCGGTCGAGGCCCAGTTGGGAAGCGAGGTCCTTGAGCTTCGCATCGCTGAAGCGGCCGACGTTCTTCTTTTCGTTCTCGATTTGGCCGGCCTTCGCCTGGATGAGGAAGAGCTCGTCGTGGTACTGCCAGAACTTGTCCTGGTCGGCGGCGCACTGGGACGCGAGGGCGGCGTTCGCGGACTCAACCCCCAGGAGGGGGAGGTGGTTGTAGATGATCTGGAGCTTGCCGGTCTTGACGTACTCCTCGATGAGCACGCCTTCCTGGGAGGCGGTGTATTTGAGGCAGAAGGGGCACTGGAAGTCTTCGTATTCGGTCAGCTTGAGGGGGGCGTCGTCCTTGCCGAGCGCCGTTCCCTTCGCCAGTTCGACGGGGAGGTTCTCGTTCATCGCCTCGATCTGCTTGACCGTCGAGCTGTCGTTGCCGCCGGAGGTCATGACGATGGCGGCGATGACGCCGAGGACGATGATGACCGCGGCGAGGCCGAGGAGGAACGGCCGCGAAAGCCAGTCGGGCGAGCCCCCTCCCGAGGGGGGCTTCCCGCCGGGGCCTCGCGAAGAGGTGCGGACGGGCGGGCGCTGCTGGCGGGACTTCTGGGTGGTGCGCGACTGTTCTCGGCGGGCCTGGCGGTTCGACATGAAAGTAGGTGTTCCTGGGGGCGAAGATTCGGCGCGCGCAAACGGCGCTGCCGGATTGCGGGATGCGAAAACGAGGATACCACCCGCCCCGTTAGGAGGGGGAAAGACGGGCAACCCCCGTGGCCGCGGGAGGATAGCCGGCGCCGGGCCTACAATGCGGGACGGGCGCTGCCCGCGGAGGGATTGTGGACGGCTGGCGGATCTTGCATGTCCTGAGCCTGGTGTGGCTTGGCGCGGGCCTTGGCTCCACCTACCCGCTCATCCTCCGGGCCTGGGCGACGAAGGACCTGAAGTACCAGATGTACTGCCTCGTCGAAGCGGCGGACAACCACTCTCGCGTCCTCCTCCCGGGGGCGATGGCGACGGGGGTCACGGGCTTCTTCTGGGCGGTCAGCACGGACTACAACTTCGTGAAGGACGCGTGGCTGGGCACGCTCGCGGGGAGCTACGTGTTCTTCTACCTCGTCTGCCTGCCGCTCCTGGGGTTTGGTCTGCGGCGGGCCCGGCTGGCGGCGCTCATCGCGCAGAAGAAGGGCGAAGAGACGCCGGAACTGCGCGCGATTCTCGACGACCGCGTGCCGATCGTCTTCGGGACGGTTTTGGTCCTGAGCGTGCCGTTTCTTTCGTGGCTGGCGATTTTCAAGCCGTTCTAGGGGCGAGTGCTGAGTGCTGAGTGCTGAGTGCTGAGGACTGAGGGGGCAGCCGCGGGGGATGGTGTGCCGTCGGGGCGCGCGCCGCTCCGTGCCCGTCGCGGTACGGATGGGTGTGGAGGCTGGCGCGGATCAAGGCGGCAGGCGATGCGGCCACGGGGGGCCGCGGCTACCGGGTGCGGGTGGGGGCTGGCGCGGGACGAGGCGGGCAGGTGATGCGGCCAGGGTCGGCCGCGGCTACGGGCGGGGTAGGGCTATCTGGTGATGACGACGGAGTAGGTGTTGCGGAGGCGGCTGGGGACCGGGAGGCCGGGGTCGATGACGAGCGTACCTTTGGCTGTGAAGACGACGAGTTGGGCCTTGAACCCGGCGGGGCTGGAGGCGGTCGGGTCGACTTCGACGATGCGCCCTTCGCCGTCGGCCGTCCTTCCGCCGTGGCGGGCGGCGCCGCCGGGGACGAGCCGCCCGGCTTCGGCAATGTCGTCGTGGAACGTTTGCGACTCTGCTTCGAGGGTGGGTGCTGCGGCCGGGGCGTAGGCGGTCAGGGTTACTGTCCCGTTGGCCACGGTCGCGGAGAAGAAGTCCGACAAAGCCCCGCGCGTCCGTGACGCCCTCAGGACCGCAAGCCTGCCGTCGGGCTGCCACGCCATGAGCTGGACTACGTCTCCGGCCTGCGCGCCGGGGAAGTCTTCGGCCCGCAGCTTGCCGGCGGGCTTGCCCTCGTGCGTCGCGAAGAGGATCTCCCCGTTGATCGAAGCCGCCACGAGTTGCGAGTCCTTCGCCCACATGAGGCCGCCGGTCGAGACGCCGTCCGGGCGGACGATCCCGGTAACGGGCTCGCCGACAGGCTTGCCGCGGCGGTCAGTCAGCACCAGGCCGCTTTTGCCGGAGTACGCGAACCGGGAGCTGTCCGGGGACCAGGCCATGTTCTGGAGGTCAAACGTCGAGACCTTGATCGTGTCGTCTTTCCCCGAGCCGACGTCGAAGAAGTGCACGGAGAACTGGCTGTCGTCGCCCCGATCGGCCGGGTCCGGGAGCGAGAGAGCGAGGAGCCGCGCACCGTCCGGCGAGAACGCGGGCGCGGTCCACCAGCCGGGCTCCGTCTCAAGCTTCGTCTTCCCGGTGACGGCGTCGAACACGCGGAGTGGAGTGCCGGGCTCGGTCGAGTCCGCGGGGAGTCTCGCGATCGCCACGAGGGTGGCGGGTGGTTCGGCATCGTCCCCGCAGGCGGGGAGGAAGGCCGCCGTCACCAGTGCTCCCAGGAGGAGGCCGGGCCAGCGCAGGCCTGACATGCTTCGACGATAGGCCTGTGGGGATCGCTTCGCAATAGCGACAACGTTTGTCGCGTATGGGTGGCCCGTCACCCCCCGGCCCCCTCTCCACCCGCGGGTGGAGAGGGGGAGTAAGGCGTGTTGGCGTGGTGGCGGTGCGAAAGTGCACGGCCGCAGTTCGCCGTGCCACGACTGTGAAGGAGTGGTTCCCGGCGTGGCCACGAGGTGCCGTCGCCGGGCTACCGGTGTGATGACGGCACCGGCGCCGCTCCCTCGCGGTCGCGGTACGGATGGGCGTGGAGGCTGGCGCGGATCAAGGCGGCAGGCGATGCGGCCAGGGTCGGCCGCGGCTACGGGTGGGGGTGGGGGCTGACGCGAGGCAGTCGAGGCAGGTGATGCGGCCACGGGGGGCCGCGGCTACGGGGTGCGGTGGAGGCTGACGCGAGGCAGTAGAGGCAGGTGATGCGGCCACGGGGGGCCGCGGCTACCGGTGGTACGGGTGGGTGGTGGCTGGTTGGCGGCGGCGGCGCATGATCCGCCAGCGGCGGCGGGTCCGGCGGAGGACTTCGCGGGGGAGGTCCCAGGAGTGGTCCAGGCCCCAGAGGCGCTGGAGGTAGCCGGGGAAGCCCCAGGCCTGTGTCCACGGGCGTTGGCCCCGGGCCTGGCGAAGGTAGCGGCAGAGGTCGCGGACGGCCATCCAGTGGGCGGCGGGCGCCCCGCCCTGGGCACGGTAGTCGAGCCGTTCGAGCCAGCCGTGGCGGGTTGATTCGAGCGCCCGGATCGACGCTTCCGGGATGGGCGCCGCGAAGGTCAGGTGGAGGTAGCGAAGGCTCGTCCCGAGGGCGAGCGAAAGCCGCCGGTCGCGCGCTTCCGCCACCAGCCGATCCCAGTCGAGGGTCGCGCCGTCCTGCCTGATGATCGCCAGCGCGTCGGGAATCCAGTGCAGCACGCGTGCCGGCGCCCCGCGGGAACCGTGGATGCAGACGTGGAGGAGGAGGTCTTCGGGGCAGAGCGTGAGCGCCGTCGTCCCCTCGAGGTCGAGCGGCCGGGCCGCCTTCCAGAAGCTGTCGTCGGCGCCGGGGTAGCAGCACTCTTCGAGGGCGTGCGAATGGAGGTCGATCGCCTTGTCCGGGCCGGCCGAATAGCCGACGCCGTGGATCACCGCGAAGGTCGCGGCGAGGTCGCCCCGGAGCCGCTGGTAGGTGTGCCAGCCGAGGCGTTCGAGGACGGCGTGGGCGCGGGCGGCGTCTTCTGTCCGCACCAGGAGGTCGACGTCGCTCATCGGCCGCAGGGCAGCGTCCCGGTAGTAGAGGAGGATGAGGGCGGCCCCCTTGAGGAGGAGGGTGTCGATGCCCTCGGCGGCGAGCGCCCGGACGGCGTCGGCGGCGTTGTGGAGGCGGAGCTGGTTCCGGTACCAGTTCTGGCGGTAGATTCCCTTGAGGCGGCCGGTCTCGGCGTCTTCGTAGCCGTGGGATTGGAGGTTCTTGTAGACGTGGGAGAGGATGGACATCGAGCGCCCGTCGACGTCGTCGAGGTCCACCTGCTTCGTCCACGCCTGCCAGGCTGTTTCCGCCTGGGGCGAAGGGCCGAGCGCCGCCTGGAGGAGCAACGCTTGCCTGGCGTCGGCCCAGCGTCCGCCAACGAACCGTGGCGGCGTCATTCCTGGCCCGCCGCCCGCCGCCGTTCGAGCGCCGCCCGGAGGACACGGGTGTAGTCCAACCGGTTGGCTGCTTCGCGGAGGCCGGTGTTCTCGTCGTGGATTCGCCGCCGGACAACCAGCGCGGGCAGGAGCGCCTCCTTGAGCCCGAGGTCTTTCGCCCGCGCGTACCAGTCGATGAACTCGCCCATCCGGATGCCGGTGGCGAAGAGCCCCACCCGGCGCAGCGAGGCGGCCCGGATGAGCATGGCGCCGGCGATGTAGGCCGGGCCCTGCCCCTGCATCCCCGTCACCGGGAGGCGGTCGTCGCGGAACTGCTCGGCGAGCCCGAAGACCATGTCGAGCGCGGGCTCGGTCGCGAAGGCGGCGAGTTGGGCTGCGAGCCGTCTTTCGGTCCAGAGGTCGTCCGCATCGAGGAATGCGACGAAGTCCCCGCTCGCCGCCTCGATGCCGGCGTTCCTGGCGGCGCCGATGCCGGCGTGGGGGATGCGGATGCAGCGCACGGGCGCGCCCCAGTTTTCGGCGACGGCCGCGCTCCCGTCTTCGGAGCCGTCGTCGACGACGATAACTTCGGCCACCGCCGGCGCCTGGGCGACGACGCTTTCGATCGCTGCTGCGAGGAAGCGTTCGCCGTTGTAGACGGGGATGACGACGGAGACGCGGGGGTTAGTGGCGGTCGACATCAGGCCTGTCCCGCCCGGCCAGGTTCCCGCGCGCGGGCCACGGCGCCCCGCAAGGCCTGGAACATCGCCCCCCGGGCTTCAGTCACCTTGCCGCTGACGTTCCCGTCGTGGATGCGTCGCAGGAGGATGACTTCCGGGACGGCCATCGGCCGCACACCCCGGGCGTTGGCACGGGTCACCCACTCAATGTCCTCCGAGATCCGGAAGTCCGGGTTGAAGAGCCCGACGGAGTCGAAGACCTCCCGGCGGACGAGCCAGGCGCTCGGAATCGGGCTCGGCGCTTCGGCGCCCATGGCTTCTGCCCGGAACCAGGGCGGGATCTCCGCGCCGGGTTCGAGCATGGCCCGGTGGCGGCCGACGGCGTACCCGGCCCCGGGGTTGGCCGCGAGGGCGGCGACCTGCAGTTCGAGCTTGTCGGGCAGCCAGACGTCGTCCTGGTCGAGCAATGCGATGTGCGTGCCGGTTGCCGCGATGATGCCGGCGTTCCGGGCGGCGGAAACGCCCCGGTTGTCCTGGCGGAGGTAGCGGACCCCGCGGAAGCGGCGCACCACGGCGTCGCCGTCGTCGGTGGAGCCGTCGTCCACGACGATCGTTTCCAGGGGGCGAAGCGTCTGCCAGCAGACGCTTTCCAGCGCCTCGGCGATGAACCGGGCGCCGTTGAAGAGGGGGATAACGACGGAGACGCGGGGGTCAGTCACTGGCCGCTGCCCGCCCGCCGGGGCGCTCGATGCCGCTGCGGAGGGCCCTGAACACCGCCCGCTGGCAGGCCTCACTGGCGAGGCTGAGGTTTTCCCCGTGGAAGCGCCGAAGGACCATCACCTCCGGGACGATGCCATAGGAGATGCCTGCGCGGCGTGCCCGGAAGAGCCATTCCACGTCTTCAGCATAGCGGTAGGACTCGTCGAAGAGGCCCACGGCCTGAAATGCCTCCCGGCGCACGACCCAGGTGCTCGGGAGCTGGGTCATCGACGGCTTCCCGACCGCCTCGGGCCGGAACACCGGCGGCGGCGGGGAGCCGTCCTCCACGAACTCGAGGCTGAGCGTGGTGGTGTACTCGAAGCCGGGGGCGGCCCCCATCCACTCCACCTGGCGGGCGAGCTTGTCGGGCGTCCAGATGTCGTCGGCGTCGAGCAGGGCGACGAGTTGGCCGAGCGCTGCCCGGATGCCGGTGTTGCGCGCTCCAGCCAGTCCCCGGTTTTCCTGCTGGATGCAGGTGACGCCTGCCGCCGCCCGGGCGATCGCGGCGCTCCCATCGGTCGAGCCGTCGTCGACGACGATGACTTCGAACTTGCGGTAGGTCTGCCAGCAAACGCTTTCGATGGCTTCGCCGAGGAAACGTTCACCGTTGTAGACGGGGATGACGACGGAGACGAGGGGCTCACTGCGGGCCATCGGTCACCTGCCCTTCCCGCCGGCGGGCATCGGCCCGGTGGGCAGCCTGGCGAAGCAAGCCGAGGACGGGCCGGGGGTTCGCCGCGGCCTTCGCCGCAAGGTTTGCGTCGTGGAGGCGCTTCAAGACCAGGACTTCCCCGGCTACCCGGGACGGCACCTCTCGGGAGCGGGCGCGCGAGATCCAGTCGAGGTCCTCGCCGTAGACGAGTGCCTCGTCGAACGGCCCGACGCACTCGAAGGTTTCGCGACGCATCAGCCAGGAGCTGGGGGTCCAGCCCGGGTGCTCGTCGGCCAGGAGGCCGGGGCGAATCCACGCCGGCCACGCGCCGTCGGCGAAGAAGCGGTGCAGGCCCACGACGAGCGCTGGCGCGCCCTCGTGCTCGAGCGATTCAACCTGGACCGCCAGTTTGTCCGGCGTCCAGAGGTCGTCGGCGTCGAGGAATGCGAGGAGGGCGCCCCGCGCCGCGGCCACCCCCGCGTTCCGGGCGGCGGAGACACCCCGGTGGGGCTGTTGCAGGCGCCGGACCGAGGGCCAGCCTTCGACCACGTCCCGGGTGGCGTCCGTCGAACCGTCGTCGACGACGATGACTTCGAACTTGCGGTAGGTCTGCCAGCAAACGCTTTCGAGGGCCTCGCCGAGGAAACGTTCGCCGTTGTACACGGGGATGACGACGGAGACGAGCGGCTCACTGCGGGCCATCGGGCACCTGCCCCTCTCGCCGCCGCGCCAGCGCGCCGCGCAGCGCCCGGAAGAGGTAGGGCTTCGCCGCGGCGCCGTCGAGGCTCACGTTCGTGCCGTGGATCCGGCGGAGGAGCAACACCTCTTCGACGAGGAACCGCTGGACGCCGCGCGCTTCTGCCCGGTTCATCCAGTCCAGGTCCTCCCACCAGCGGTAGGTTTCGTCGAAGGGGCCTGTACGGTCGAAGGCGGCCCGCGTGAACATCCAGGTGCTCGGCACGGGGACGGCCGAGATCTCTCCCCGAGGCGCGCCGCCCTCCCACTCCTTCGGCAGGACCACCCCATCTTCCACGAATTCCCGGTGGAGCGTTGTCGCGAAGCCGCACTCGGGGCGCGCGAGCATCGCCGCCACGTGGGTCTCCAGCTTGTCGGGCGTCCAGAGGTCGTCGCCGTCGAGCAGTGCCAGGAGGTCTCCGCGGGCTGCGGCGATGGCGGTGTTGCGGGCGGCCGCCGGGCCTCGCTTCTCCGTGCGGATGACCCGGAGGCAGGGCTGCCGCCGGAGGATCTCCGGGGTCTCGTCGGTGGAGCCGTCGTCGACGACGACGATCTCCCAGTCCCGGTACGTCTGCCAGTAGACGCTTTCCAGGGTCTCGCCGATGAGCCCGGCGCCGTTGTGGACGGGGATGATCACGCTGACGAGAGGGGGGCTCACGGCGTGACTCCACCGGGGAGTCCGGCGAGGAGGGCGTCGATCAGGCCGGGCACGAGCCTGGCGCCGCCGAGTTCCATCCGGTAGCAGGGGAGTTCCCGCGCCAACCGGGCGAGCGTTCCGAGGGCGCCGTTGTTCGGCCCCGGCATCTGAAGGATGGAACTGGGAGCGAGGGCGGCGAAGACTTCCGCGGGGGAAACACGGTGGAGGCTCGGCGCCGCCGCGCCTGTCACCCGCGGGGCGACCAGCGCCCGGAGGGGCATCCCTTTCGCCAGCTGCGGGGCGTAGCGAGGGTGAAGGAGGTAGACGGCCTTGTTGAACTCGATCCGGGCCGGGTCGAAGTCTAGCGTGACGGGTGCCGTGCCGGCAGCGAGCTGAGCGGCGTCGACCTTGGCGGAGCTGTAGAGGCTGTGGACGTACGGCGGCCCCTCTGCGTCCAGGGCGCAGTAGTCCTCGCCCACGAAGTCCATGCCTGCCTCCAGGCACGCCACCGACGAGGTCGACTTGCCCGACCCGCCGGGGCCGACGAGGAGGACTCCCCCGCCGGCCCGGCCGACGGCGGCCGCGTGGACAAACTGCCGCCCGTGGGCGCCGAGCCACCAGTTAAAGACGGCCCGCAGGGGGCCTGCCCACCCGAAGAACTTGAGGTCGCGGCCATCGGCAAACGTCACGGCGTCGGGGATCCAGTAGCCGCCGGTCGCGCCCTCGCTGTCGACGATGCTGAGCCCGAAGTCCGGGCGCCGGAAGGTCGCGTACACCGGGCCGGACTGGAGGTGGCCCTGCTTCCCGGCGTAGTAATAGTCCTCGATCGGGCCGACGCCGGGGCTGAGGTCCACGCCGGTCGAAGCCGAATCCCAGATGCAGACGGTGAGGGCGGGAGACGGGCAGGGGGGAGCGGCCAGGTGGGCCAGGGCGCCGGTGATCATGGGGACCATGGCCGGGCCAGCGAAACGCAATCGCACGGGATAGCCGGCGACGAGGAAGTGCCGGTCGACGGCGCCGGCCACGCGTTCGGCCCGGTCGAAGCAGTCCAGGAACGCCGCCAGCCTGTCTCGACCGGCGTCCCCGGCGCCCGGCTCCGCTGCCGACGCTGGAGTTGCGGCCGCGTCCACCTTCAGGCTCCCGGCAGGGCGCTCGGCCATCCCGTGTCGTCGACTTCGTGGATGGGGTCGAGGAGAAGGAGGTCCTGCATGTCGGTGTACTTCTGGAGGACAGGGGCGGTGAACGCCGCCGGCAGGGACACGCCCGCGGGGGCGGCGGTGGAGGGCTCGGCGCCGCTGTCGCCGACGGCGAGGCCCTCTTCGACCAGCTCGGCAAGGAATGCGTGGACGCTTTCGCCCGCGGCGGCCGCGGGGTACCGGGCGGTGATGGCGTTGACGATGGCAGCGACGCCCGCGCCCTCGGCCAGGAGCGTCCAGATGGCGTCACCGACGCCGGTAGCGCTGTAGTAGGCGCCAGTCTCGAGGTTCACGATGAGGGCTTCCCCGTCCACGCTCTCGCCGATGACGTGCGGGGCGTTCACTCTGAGGCGCGGGGGGATGTCCATCGGGTTCCGTCCTCCGGCCCCAATCCTAGCCGAACTGCCGGCTTCGAGGTACGCGCGGCGCCGGCCCGGCGAACCGCTTGGCGAGATTGAGCGGAATCCGATGCGGTGATACGGTGAACCTTCGTGCCGGGAGCACGGCTCGCCTTGCGCGGGCAAACCCAACGCCCGGCCGCATGGAGACCCATGCCCTCTCGCGAATACGAACTTACCGCAGTCTATGACCTGGCGGTCGCCGAAGCCGGCGGCCCCGACGCCAGCGTCGCCGCCCTCACCGCACACGTCGAAGCGCGCGGTGGCAAGGTCATCCGCGTCGACCACTGGGGCCGCCGGCGGATGGCCTATCCCATCGGCCGCGCGATCGACGCCGACTACATCGTCTCCCGGATCGAGATCGACCCCGTGAGCGTGAGCCCGCTCGAAGCGACGCTCCGGATCGACGAGAAGGTCCTTCGCCACCTCGTGGTCCGCGCGGACGAACTGCCCGTGCCGCCGCCGCCGCGCGAACCGCGCCAGGCCCCGGTGGTTGCGGCGCCCGTCGCCGAAGCGCCCGCCGTCGTCGAAGCGGCGCCCGTGGCCGAAGCCCCGGCCGAGACTCCCGCCGCCGTCGAAGAAGCTGCCGTGGCCGAAGCCCCGGCGGAAGCCCCGGCGGTTGTCGACGAGGCCGCCGTGGCCGAAGCTCCCGCGACTGTCGAAGAGGCGCCTGTTGTCGAAGCCCCGGCCGCGTCAACAGGTGACGCGGAAGAATCCGTCGCGGAAGCCTCCGGCGGTGATACCATTGCCGCCGAAGAACCGGGCGCCTGAGCCCGAGGGAGGCCCACCATGGCGAGCCTGAACAAGGTCATGCTCATCGGCAACACCGGCAAGGATGCCGAACTCCGCTACACGGCGAACGGCAACCCCCAGTCGTCGTTCAGCCTGGCCGTCAATTACCGGAGGAAGGGCACATCGGGCGACTGGGAGGATGCCACGGAGTGGTTCAACATCATCCTCTTCGGACCCCAGGCCGAGCGGGTCAGCCAGTACATCGTCAAGGGCAAGTCCCTCTACGTCGAAGGGCGGCTCCAAACCCGCACCTGGGACGACGACCAGGGGCAGAAGCACTACCGCACCGAGGTGATCGCCAGCAACGTTGAGTTGCTCGGCAGCCGCGATGGCCAGGGCGGCGGTGGTGGCGGCGGCGATTGGGGCGACGGTTCGGCGAGCTTCGGCCGGGGCCAGGGCAACCGTGGCGGGCAGGCCCGCGGCGGCGCTCCCGCTCCCTCCGACGTCGACGACCTGCCCTTCGAATAGCAGCACTCTCGCGCATTCGCCGAGAACCAGCCCGCCGTGCCAGTCACGGCACCACCCGGTGCGCCAACGCGCACAATCCCATCGGGAAGGAATCAACCATGAGCTCTGAAGAACGATCTGCCCCTGAGCGGTCCGAAGGCGGCGACCGCCGCGACGACCGTCGTGACGACCGGCCCCAGCGCCCGAGCGGTCCTCGCCGCTTTGGCAGCCGCCGGAAAGTGTGCCGTTTCTGCGCCGACCACATCCGGGGCGTGGACTACAAGGACATCGGCCGCCTCCGCATCTACATCAGCGACCGCGGCAAGATTGAGCCGCGCCGCAAGACCGGGGCCTGCCAGCGCCATCAGCGGCTGGTCGCGACGGCGGTGAAGCGTGCCCGCCATCTCGCTCTTCT
This sequence comes from Chloroflexota bacterium, assembly GCA_016234445.1. Lineage (GTDB taxonomy): Bacteria > Chloroflexota > Dehalococcoidia > Tepidiformales > Tepidiformaceae. Next base: position 23,903 of record JACRBT010000010.1, read on the forward strand.
GCCCTACACCCTCGGCCACATCCGCGACACGGGCGTCTTCCCCATCCGCGGATAGTCCCGGGACTCCCGGGCAGAGGTAAAGCATGGCACGACGCGAACGAACCACCGCCCTCCCCAAGCACAGGCCCCGCCAGCGCTCCGCCTCGGGCAGGGTGATTGCCGGCTTCCGGATCGAAGACCGTCACATCCGCTACGGGATCCTCGGCGCGGCGGCGGCCTTGCTCGTCCTCGTCGTCTCGGTGCTGGCCTGGGGCGTCTATTCGGACAGGTACCGCAAACCGAACGAGACGGTGGTCCAGGTTGGCGGGCAGGAAGCCTCGCTGCGCTATTTCACCGACCGCCTGCTGGCCTTCGCCCAGGCGAACACGGGCTCCAGCGTCACGCTCATCGAACAGGGCCTGCTGAACAAGCTCGCCGAAGAGTTCCTCACCATCGAAGTCGCGAGAGGCCGCGGTATCGACCTCTCCGACGACGCCGTCACGCTCGCGATCGCCGACGACCTCGGCGTCCCGGTGGGCGGCAGCGGGAGTGCGTTCGACAACCTTTACCGGCAGCGTGTGAAGGCGCTCGCGATGTCGGCGGGCAACTACCGCCGCTTGATAACGGCCCAGCTGGCCGACAGCAAGCTCCGGGAGCAGCTGCAGGCCGAGCTTACCGACAAGGGCGAGGCGATCACGGTGCGCATGATCGTCGTCGCCCAGAAGGACCTGGCCGACAAGCTCGTCGAGCGGATCAAGGCTGGCGAGAACATGGGCACGATCGCCCAGACGGAGTCGATCGACTTCGAGACGAAGTCGGAGGACGGCATTCGCCCGCCGGCCCCGCCGGAGCTCTACCCGCAGGCGATCCGCGACGCGATGGCGGGGAAGGCGGACGGCGAGCTGATCGGGCCGATCCTCGTCGACGGGAACTACTGGATCCTGCGGGTCGACAAGCGCGACAAGGAGTTCACCTACACCGCCGCCCAGAAGAACGACCTGATCTCGGTGCGGTTTGCGGCGCTCTTGAAGCAACAGCGGATCGCGACGCCGCCGAAGATCTCGTTCGACTCGAGTGACGCGAAGTGGGCCGAAAGCCACGTCGGCGAGGCGCCCGCTGTCACCGGGAACTAGCCGCATGGCCCGCGAGATCGGCGTCGGACTGATCGGGCTGGGAGTGGTTGGGGGTGGCGTCGCCCGCGCCCTGCTCGAACGGCGTGACTACTTCGCCCGCCAGGTGGGCGCGCCGCTGGTGGTGCGCCACGCCGCCGTCCGCGACCTGGCGAAGCCGCGAACGGTGGCGCTCCCTCCCGGCGTCCTCACCGGAGACGTGGAACAGGTGCTCTCCGACCCGGCCGTGGACATCGTCGTCGAAGTGATCGGCGGGGAAGAGCCGGCGGGGACGTTCATCCGCCGCGCCCTGGCCGCGGGCAAGCACGTGGTCACCGCGAACAAGGAGCTGATGGCCAAGTCGGGCCCGGAGCTGCTCGCCGACGCGCACGGTCGCGGCCTCGACATCATGTTCGAAGCGAGCGTTGGCGGCGGCATCCCGCTGATCGCGCCGCTGCGCCGCGACCTCCTCGCGAACCGGATCACGTCGATCCGGGCGATCATCAACGGGACGACGAACTACATCCTGACGAGCATGGCCCGGGAAGGCGCGGCGGCCGAGGCGCTCCGCAAGGAAGGGATCGAGCCGGTTGGCAGCGGCGGCTACCAGGAAGCTCTCGCCGCGGCCCAGCAGCTCGGCTATGCGGAGCCCGACCCCACGAACGACGTGGAAGGCTACGACGCCGCCTACAAGCTCGCGATCATGGCCAGCCTCGGGTTCCGGACGCGGGTCCGGCCTTCGGCCATCCACGTCGAGGGGATCACGAAGCTGACCGCCCGCGACTTCCAGTACGCCCACGAACTCGGCTACGTGATCAAGCTCCTGGCGATCGCCGAGCGCACGGACGGCGGCATCGTCGCCCGCGTCGCGCCCGCGTTCCTTCCCCAGAACGAGCCGCTTGCCCGGGTCGACGGTGTCTACAACGCGGTCCAGCTCGAAGGCGACCTGACCGGCCAGGTGCTGTTCCAGGGGCGGGGCGCCGGCGCCGAACCGACGAGCTCGGCGGTTGTCGCCGACCTCCTCGACCTCGCGCACTCGATCGTCCTCGGCAACCGCGAACGCAAGTACTGGGGCCCGGAAGGCGACACGCCGATCCTCGGCGTCGACGCCCTGGAGACGCGCTACTATGTCCGGGTGCACGTGTCGGACAGCCCCGGCGTCCTCGCGAAGATCGCCCAGACCCTCGGCGACCACGGCGTCAGCATCGCGGCCGTCAGCCAGAAGGAAGCGGACGCGGACGAGCGCACGGCCGAACTGGTGATCATGACCCACCGCGCCCGGGAAGGGGCGATGCAGGCGGCGATGCGAGAGATCGCGGGGCTCACGGTTGTGGCCGAGGTCGCGACCTTCCTCCGCGTGGAGGGCTAAGGGTGGCCGGCGAATCGCAGCAGGCCCAGGCTATCAGCGAAATCGTCGCCTGGCTGGAACAACAGCTGCGTGAGTCGCGCGAAGAGCAGGCACGTTCGAACGCACTCGTCGACCAGCTGCGCCGTCAGATCCACGGCATGGCCGAGGAGATCGACGTCGTTCAGCGCGAGATCCGGGCAGTCGAGCCGCGGTTCGTCCCCTTCAAGGGGCTCCCGGAGAAGCTGCGTGGACTGGACGAGGGCGCCGAGAACATTCGCCAGACGATGGCTTCGAACCGGGCAGAGACCGAGAACGCCCTCCGGCTGATTGGCGCCGAAGCCGAATACGACCGCCACGAGCGCGCCGAAGCGTTCAAGCGAATCGAGTCTGCGTCCAGCCAGCTCGGGCTCGCCCTTGCCGACGTCGCCCAGGTCCAGCACCAGACCGCGCAGCTGAGCCAGGTGGTGCAAACGATGCAGGAGCGGCTGCGGGAAATGGAGGCACGGGTCGAGCAGTTCGGCCTTCGCCTCGACCGGACGATCGAAGTCAACCGTGACCTCGAGACGCGGACCAAGGAGGTCGTGCTGGGCGACCTCGACGATCGGCTGGAGGTGGTCTTTGAACGGCTGCAGGTAGTTGGCGAGATGGTGAAGCGCAACGAGGACGTGGTCGCCACGATCGCGGCGGAGCGTTCGCTCCGGGAGGAGGTGCTGCACGAGATCTCGGTTTGGCGCGACCAGCACGGCCGGATCGACGGCCGCCTCGCGACCCTCGAAGAGCTGGGCGAGCGCCTGATCGGCCTTGTGGACAAGGTCCACGGCGAAGTCACCCTCCTGGAAGGCCGCCATTCCGGGCTGGGCGAACGCGTCGCCGGGATCCGCAAGGACGTCGCCGAAGTCATCGACCAGGTCCGGGCGGAGTTCGCCAAGTACAACCAGATGACGGAAAAGCAGCGCCGGAAGCAGATCCAGGTGCTCGAACAAGAGCTGCGGGAGATGAAGTTCCACGCTTTCCGCCCGCCGGAGGAGCCGTGACGCCGCCACGGGAGCGCGGCGTCCTCCATCGCTGGGGCGAGTACCTCCCGATCACCCCGGGGACGCCGATGATCAGCCTCGGCGAAGGCGATACCCCGCTGGTGCGTTCGGTCGCGCTGGAAGCCCTTTGCGGGCTCGACGAGCTCTGGTTCAAGCTCGAAAGCTGCAACCCCACGGGGTCGTTCAAGGACCGCGGGATGGTGGTTGCGGTGGCGAAGGCGATGGAGGACGGGGCGAAGGCCGTGATGTGCGCGAGCACTGGCAACACCAGCGCGAGCGCCGCCGCCTATGCCGCACGATGCGGCCTCACCTGCTTCGTCCTTGTGCCGGGGGGCAAGGTTGCGGCCGGGAAGATGGCGCAGGCGATCGCCTTTGGGGGCCGCATCCTTGAAGTGGACGGCAACTTCGACGACGCCCTCAACGCCGCGCGTTCGCTGACGGCGAAGCACCCGGTGGCGCTCGTGAACTCCGTCAACCCGAACCGGATCGCCGGGCAGAAGACGGCCGCCTTCGAGATCTGCGAATCGCTCGGCGACGCGCCGGACATCCTCGCGATCCCCGTGGGGAACGCCGGCAACATCACCGCCTATTGGCGGGGCTTCTGCGAATGGGCGGAACTGGGCCGCGCCAGCCGCCACCCGAGGATGCACGGTTTCCAGGCGGCAGGGGCGGCGCCGATCGTCCTCGGGGCGCCAGTGGCCGAGCCGCACACGGTCGCGACCGCCATCCGCATAGGCAACCCCGCGAGCTGGACCGGGGCGACGGCCGCGCGCGACGAAAGCGGGGGGCTGATCGAAGCCGTGACCGACGACCAGATCCTCGAAGCCTATGAGCTGCTGGCCCGGCGGGAAGGCATTTTCGTTGAGCCTGCCAGCGCGGCCAGCGTCGCCGGGCTGCTGAAGCTCGCCCGCGAGGGGCGGGCGCGCGGTGGCCGGGCCGTTGCGGTCCTCACCGGGAACGGCCTGAAGGATCCGGATACGGCGGTAGCTCGCTACGTCCCCGACATAACCCGCGCCCCGGCGACCGCGGAAGGCATCGAACGCGCGCTAGGGTGGTAGCGATGGGCACTCGCCCGGGGCGAGTCCTCGTCAGGACATAACGACAGACTGACACTGAGCAAAGAAAAAGGGCGCGCTGGATGTGTGGAGCGGACACGACATCCAGCGCCGGCCCTGGCTAGTTTTAGCATCCGCTCAGAGATTGGTGCAAGCGGAAATACCCTGATATTTGCACTTTGGCGAAAATCCGCGCTCCCGGCCGGGCCGAGGGGGCGCGAGCCGGGATCCGGCCGGTCCGCTTGACCACCCGTGGCGGCGTCATACACTGGGCATCGCATGAAGCAGATACACCTTCGCCTCGCCCTCGCGGCCGTTGCCGGGCTGATCGCCCTCGGCGCCGTGCCCGCCGCCGCCATGGAAGCCGTGCCTGAGCCCGTGCCTGTCGTCGCCGGGGTCCGCCCCCAGGAGCACGGCGGCGGCGCCAGCACCGGGTCGGAGCGGGAGGTGGAGTGGCCGCTCATCTGGACGACGGTTGGGGTGGCCGGGGGCGCGGTGGTGATGGCCGGCCTCTACCTGGTGAAGCGGCGGCTTGGCGGCTTCCCGGCGAATCCGGCGTGGGTGGCGCCGATCTCAATCCTCCGGAGCAAGGACTCGCCGGTGGAAGGCGACTACGGGAACGCCCCCGTGGACGCGCACGGCTCGCACCACTAAGGCGTTCGGCCGCTGCGAGGCCCCCTCACCCCCCGGCCCCCTCTCCCACTTCGTGAGGAGAGGGGGAGTGAGCCGCGTAGCGTGGAACCTCCCAGCGCCAATTTGCTTTGCGAAGTACCAGGGAGTCCGGCCGCCGACCACGCCTTCGGCCTCGCGACAGATCCTGTCGCTATTGTGGCGTTGCGCTTCCCAAGCGGTACCGCCGATAGTACTGTTGGTGTGTGCACTCGTGCGCCCTGACTGGCTGAGGACTGATGACCACCCCTACTCGCAAGCCCCTCGCTGAACACCTTGCTGTGCAGTACCCCTTCAACGTGATCGCGGACCCGGACGGGGGCTACGTTCTGATCTACCCCGACCTCCCTGGCTGCATGACTCAGGTCGAGACGCTCGAGGAGGTTCCCGGGGCAGCCCAAGAGATCCGTCACCTCTGGATCGAAACCCAGTACGAAGACGGTTTCACCATCCCGCTGCCCTCGTACCCGGAGGAGTACAGCGGCAAGTTCAATCTCCGGATTGCCAAGTCGCTCCACCGGCGGCTGGCCGAGTCGGCGGAACGCGACGGCGTGAGCCTGAACCAGTACGTGATGTCGCTGCTCGACAAGGGGGACGCGCTGGCCCGGGTGGAGCAGCGCCTCGGGGAGATGGAGCTGCGGCTGACCGGCGGCGACTCTCCACGCGCGACACAGGTTGGCGGCATGCCCGTGGCGCGCCGGAAGCGCGCAACCCCCGCGACCGTCTAACCGCCCCTCACGCCATCGTCGGGTTGCGCAGCTCGAGGAGGTCGTTGGCGCGGCGGGCGATCCCGGCTTTCACTTCGTCCTGGGCGGGGACGATGTAGAACTGGTTGTCACGGATGCCTTCGTACACCTGGCGGGCCACTTCCGAGGGCGGGTAGCCGGTGGTGACGCCGGCCGCCAGGTTCGCTTCGAACTGGCGGGCGCCGGCGCCGAAGCGGCCCTCGTCGTCCAGCGCGGCCGGGCGGTTTCGCTTCGACGACATGATGTTGGTGCTGATCAGCCCCGGGCAAAGGACGGAGACGCCGAGCTTCGCGCCCGTGACCGTGAACTCCTTGTAGAGCGACTCGGAGAGGGCGACGACGCCGTGCTTGGTGACGTCGTAGATGGACATGAAGGGCGCGGTGGTGAGGCCGGCCATGGAAGCGGTGTTGACGATGTGGCCTTCGTCGCCGCCGGCGAGCATGCGGGGGACGAAGGCGCGGACGCCATTGATGACGCCCCAGAGGTTGACGCCGATGACCCATTCCCAGTCGGCGAGGGTGTGTTCCCAGGTGAGGCCGATGGTGACGACGCCGGCGTTGTTGCAGAGGACGTGGGCGGCGCCGAAGGTTTCGTAGACCTTGTCCGCGAGGAGCTCCAGCTGTTCCGGCTTGGAGACGTCGGTGCGGGAGGCAAGGATGACGGCGCCCTTGCTCTTCAGGCCCTCGGCGGCGATGGCGAGCGCTTCGGCTTCGACGTCGGCCATGACGACCTTCATGCCTTCGGCGGCGAACCGTTCGGCCATGGCCAGACCGATCCCGCTGGCGGCGCCTGTGACCACCGCGACCCTGTCCCGGAACTCCTGCATGGTGCCCTCCCGGGCCCCTTCCCGGGGCCGATGGCGATGATACCAGCCTGGAGGGAGGAGGAAGGAGGGAGGAGGCTCCGGTCAGGCGGCGTTGCCTTTGAGCCGGAGGTTCGGGGCCATGCCCAGGGGGACGCGGGTCATCGCCTTTCGGAGACGGTCGGCGAGCTGGGCGGTGTTCTGCGAGGCCTGGCCGCGGACGGCGGCGCGGCGGTCGATCTGGTCCGGGCTGGTGGCGATCCGAAGGGCGAGGGCCCGGAGGCTCTGGGCTCCGGCGCTCTTGTCCTTGCCGGTCGCGGCGGGGCGGCCGACCTGGGTGCCGTGGCGGAGGTCGTTGTCGAACTTCACTTCCCAGACCGAGGGCGCGTTGAGCCCGTGGGCGACGTCCATGGCCGTCACGCCGGGGTCGGGCGAGGTGTTGTTGACGATGACGAGGATGCGTTCTTCGGGGTATTCCTCTTCCTTGAGTAGGTCGAGGAGGAGGGCGGTGTTCTTGATGCTGGTCACTTCGAGGCTGGTGACGATGAAGGCGTGGTCGGCGAGGGCGAGGGCGGCGGCGACGGTGTCGTTGAAGGCGCCGGGGGTGTCGATGATGACGTGGTCGAACATGGAGGCGGCGGCGTCGACGAGGGCTTCGAGCTGTTCGGGTTCGACGTGGAGCCAGTCGCCGACGTGCCGGGGGGCGGGCAGCACGTAGGCGCCGGATTCGTGGAGGACGAGGGAGTCTTTGAAGGATTCGCGGTCGAGGCTGTCGAGGCCGGAGGCGAGGTCGCCGGCGGTGTAGTCGCCGTGGACGTCGAAGGCGAGGCCGACGTCGCCGAAGTTGGTGTCGAAGTCGACGATGACGGTGGAGGAGTGGGCTTCGCCGGCGAGGGCCGCAGCGAGGTTGGTGGAGATGGTGGTCTTGCCGATGCCGCCCTTCTGGCCGACAACGGCGATGACGCGCCCGCGGAGCAGGGGTTCGGCGGGGGCGGCGGCCTTGCGGGTGTGGAGGTTGAGGACGCGGCCAAGTTCGGCGGGAGAGAGGGGCGATTCGAGCATGAAGCGGGCGCCGGCGCGGACGGCGGCCTGGAAGGCGGCGACGCTGGTGTCGGAGGAATAGGCGACGACGACGCTATCGGGGCAGACGGCGGCGGCCTGTTCGATGGCCTGGAGTGCGCGCTGGTGGGGCTCTTCAAAGGCGACGAAGACGAAGGCGGGGGCCGCCTCGCGGAGGTGGGCGGTGTTCGCGATGGTGAAGTCGAGGCCAGTGGCGCCGGAGAGGCCGGCCTGCCGAAGGGCGTCCATCGCCTGTTGGCGCTCGCGGGGGCGGCTATCAATGACGATTGCGGTGGTCACAGGCACTCCCGGCGGCGTGGGGGCCGTTACGCTAGGTATTCGGCAGGAGGGGTGGGGGGCTGTAGGGGGAGGAGGAGCGGAGGACTGAGGGCAAAGGACTTAGGACTTGGGCCTGGGTGGAGGTGCGAAACGAAAAAACTTGGGTTGAACCCATCAAATGGGGGCGGGACGAAGGGCTGAGGGAGGTGCGAGAAGAAAAAAACACGAGTTGAACTCGTCTTCCGGGGCGATATCGGGGGGGATTCGAGGGGGTGGGGGCGAGGGAGCGGCGGTCCATGGCGGAATGGTCGCCGGTTGGGGGTGGGAGGTGGAAGGGGGTGGTGGCAGGGGGTCGCGAACGCTGGCGTAGGACCAGACGAGGTCCTCAACCGGGCGCCCCGGCTTGGCGGCGCGGACGTCCCTGGGGCTCAGAGTGCTCCGGAGATGGCATCAACCACTCCTTCAATCACGGTTTGGCCCGAGTCGATTATCTCGGGAAGCTTGGTTAACCCTGCCACGGAGCCGACCGTTCTGCCCATGCTCACAATTGCCTGCAACGCCCGGCCGCTTTTGACCAAGGCTTCCTTCGCCACCCCGCGTCGTTCGGACTCTGTCGTAGCCTCGTGCTGCAGTATGGCCCGCAACGCTTTGACGAGCGGGATGGCGTCTTGCTCGAGTATAGACAGACCCTCTTCGCCCAGCTCCCCCAAGTCATGGAGCGTATTCAGATCGCGCTCAAGTTGCCCAAGCAGGGTGAGCGCCGTCTCGTGGCGAACGGGATCGGGGATCGCTCGAAAGGTGAGGCTTATCGACGCGCCGCCGCGCGTGTTGGGCGAATCGCCGAGTAGCGGCTGCGCGCCTTCCGCGGGCAATGGAGCCGGGTCCTCAGGGCGACGGATTCGGATTCCAGCGGCGGCCGCCTCCGCGATTGTCCGGTCGCGCCTTTCTTGTTCTGCGCGGGCTTTGCGAACGCGATCCTGCACGATATTCGCGATGTGCTGGCGGAGCAGGGGACTCTCCTTCTGAACGTCCCTGTTCAGCTGTTTGATGTTTCCGATAACCAGGTCGAGGTCTCCGCTTGTGAGCCTCGCGACCGTCGAGGTGAACCACATGCTGTCATCCGAGTTCACATGAAGCTCAATGTTGGCGCCAGATGATGGGGAGAGGGCGAGGAGTGGGCCGTACTCGGACAGACCCTGTTGGGAGAGAGTGACTCTGACCTCATTAGAGAGATGGTCAGTGATCACCGCATCGTGGGACTCCCGTAGCGCGTCCAAGTCCCCGGGGAACTCCCGCACAGTGAATTGGTCGAACAACTGTTCCACCAACTGTTCCGGATCTGCGCTGAGCAGCGCACCGTCTGGCATTTGGTCTAGCGCGCTTGCCACTGCCCTGGGCGCGTTGGTGGCCACGTACGCGGCGAAAGGGATGCCCATATCTTGAGTCTCACCCAACTCGGCTTAGGGCATTCTCGATGATTGATGATGTACCTGTCCATGACAGTTCGCCAAGGCTGTCCTGACATCAAAGCTGGGCAGCCGTAGCGGGGAGCCGACACACAGCGCCCGAGGCGGGGGCCGAGCCACCCGCGCCGGGCGGGCATGCTCGGATGAGCCGGCGCGGCTGGCATGACCAGTAGCCGCTGGACGCAGTCCGGGCGGAGGACCTGCGGGCGCGTGGCCCTCCCCTCGTGGTGGTGGAAGGCGGGCTGTTTGATTCGGCCTTCGCCGTCGCATGAAGAACCGTCATGGGCTGATGATCTGGATCATGGTCGCGGCGGACGGCGGAGCGCAGGGTGCGAGGCACGCAGGCGAGATTGAGTGTGCCCCCGAGAATTGCTCGCGGGAAGCAGGTTCCGGTGCGAAAGGTCGATGTTCCCTCGCGGTGGTCGCGCGGCGTCCGTGCCGTCGTCCCGCTGGGTATCGTGGCATTCGCCCTGATCTTGGGCTCGGATCCCGGCACCCAGGCTGACAGCACGGTTGGCGCCCAGGCTGCAAGGCCCTTCAAGGTTGTGGTCCCGGCCGTTGCGAACGACAGCGGCGAACCCGCGGAGTCGCAGGCGGCGGCGGCCAAACGTCTCGCGGAGACGATTACGCATGGCAGGCTTGCCGAAGCGGTGGAGGCGGTTCAGGAGGCACTTAGCCGTTCCGGCGTAGCCACCGGGGACCTGACGCAGACCTTCGTGGCGGCCCGGGCTCCGGCGACGCCGCAGGTCGCGATCCCCCTCGAAGTCCTCAAACTTGCGACGGACGCCCACGACGGGTCGATCTACCGGTTGACGGCCGACGACCTCGGCCAGATGCTGGCCGACTTCGGCTGGCCGTTTGCGGCGAGCAGCACGCCTGGCGAGCAGGTCGTGGCAATGCTCGCCACCCTGATAACGGGCGCGCAGCAGTCGCCCCAGGACCCGGTAAGCTTCGGCCTCCTCTTCCTCGAGGAGCTGGCGTTGCTGCGCGATCCGGCCGTCGACCTGGCGACTGGAACGGCTGCGCCAGGCGACGTGCGTTTCAACCTGCTCCAGCTTCAGACCATCGTTTCTTTCTTCGACCGCGTCTCCGTGAAGCCAGGCGCAGCACTGGCCCAGTCGGCCGGGGTCGTCGCGGCAGACCCGGTGGATGTTTGCAGCGAGGCCCAGAAGGTCCTCTCCGGGGTGCTCAGCCCGTTTGGCGGCCAGGTCACGGGGATGCTTACCGGCGAGGCGGGTCCGCTCTTCGTTGAGAAGGGGCTGGTGAAAGCCGGCGCAAGCCAGAACACCGCGCAGTCTGCCGGCAAGGCACTGGCGGCATTGTCGATCGTTTCCAAGCTCTGGAAGCTTGCCGAGTTCTATTCGAGTGTCCAGGTGTCGGTGGAAGTCGAAGGCACAAACCTGGTCCACAAAGAGCTTGACACCGAAGTCGAGCAAACAAAGCAGTTCAACGCGACGGCAGGGGTGAGCGAAGATGACTGGAACGAGTACAAGGCGAAGTACGGCGAACTCGGTTCGACGATCAACCGTGCCGTCCGCGATTGCCTGAACCAGTTCGGCCTGGGTATGCTTGCCGATCTCGGCGAAATAGCCAAAGAAGCCGAGAATTGGAAGATCGATTGGACGGTGAGCCAGAGTATCTTGAAGAACTCCCGGGGAGAGGAGAACGCCTTCTGGAGGCCCGAAGACCAGATTGGCTCCTGGGAACCGCACCTGGGGAAGGTGAGGTCTTCGCTTAAGCGCACCTCGGAGTTCTCCGCCGGCGCCTCCTTCGTCCTGGAGACCGGACCAGAACGGGTGCCAGACCACCCGGGTACCGAGAAACTTGACCAGGTCACGGTCTGTGGCGACGTCGTTTCGGGGTCGCCGCCGCCCTATGGGCCGCTCGTCAACGCGACCAAAGGCATCGCCGGGCTTATTGATGCCATCGCCGAACTGGGGGCGGGATGGCTGATGACGGTCGCCACGCCGCAGTCGTGTGCGAGACTCGGCGTCACGTACCACGAATACTGCCCCGCCCTGGGACCCGTGGCCACGGCGGCGGCGGTCGCGCCGACGCCACTTCCCTGCGAATGGAATGGGAGCATCAGCGGGACGATGCATCACCAGCAAGGTAACGGCCTTGTCCAGGACTGGCAGGGAGAGGCCACGGTCAAGTTCAGGCTGAAGTCGGTGGTCAGTTGCGATGGCTGCCAACCGTCGTACACGTACGAGCTGGAAAGCGGCCAGGCCACGTGGCAGGAGACGGGCAAGTGGGGCATCAGCTGCACCTATTCACGTTCGGGGACCGACCCGATCCCGTGGGGCGGACTGTCGTTTGCCTGGGAGGGTTCCGGTCAGTGGCGGTACAACGGCTGGGCACAGGCTCAGCTGTCGAACAGCAGCGTCTGCGACGGCCCCAACAACGGGGTCGTGATCTGGAACTGGTTCAACATCGCCTGCATCCCTTCGCCTGGGCCAGCGGCGTACTCGGGGAGCGGGGATGTTAGCGGATCGTGCACCCAGAGTAGTTCATTCGGGTCGGTGACCCAGACGACCGAGACGTACCACTGGCGTCTGTCTGAGGTGGCCTGCCTGCCCAGTGTTGGAGCGGCGGCTGCAGGCTCTTGCGGCCCGTAGCCTGCGGGGCTACCAGGGTGATGAGACCAGCGGCGCCGCTCCGTTCCCGTCGCGGTACGGATGGAGGGCGGCAGGGTGTTGTGGCGGCGATAAGCACGGTCGGGCGTGCCGCGGGGTCACCCTGGTGGCTCGCAAGCGGCGTCCGGGGGCGATGGTAGCACCGGGGTTCACCGGCCCGGGGGTCCTAGAACGGGTAACCCCGGGCGCCCTGGAGGCCCTTCAACGTCGAGATCTCGCCGGTATGGGCATAGGTGTTCCCGAGCAGCATGGTCAGCAAGAACGTCGCGGTGGGCATCTTCCCCATCCCGGCGGCGGTAAGGTCGAGTTCGCTCTCGATCTGGCTGGCGCCCAGGCTGGCGAGATAGCTGTCGGTCTGGGCGAAGACGGCCTTGCCGTATTCACGCAGCGCCGCGGGGTCGTACTTCACGGCGCGGTCGGGCTCGGCGGGGAACTCAACGAGCAGGGGACCACCCATCTTCGCGGCCCATTCCCGTTCCCAGAGCGTCGGCCTGCCGCCCATCACGAAGGCCGAGAGCATGAAGTCCTCGGTCTGGATGACGTGCGACATCAGGGCGCCGATGGGGTGGCAGTTGCCGGGGGGTGGATGGTTTGCCTGCCCGGGGGTGATGTCGGCGGTGGTCCCCTCGAACCACATGTGGGCGCCGGCGAATGCGGTTTTGACGGCGTCGGTTGAGTCCATGGTTGTCCTCCCTTTGTTGGTCCGGCCTGCTGCCACGGTTTGGCTCACGCAGCAGGCGGAGGGATTCTAGCAACCCTGTCAAGTGGCTTCGGCGTCTTCCGGTGCCGGGCGGTTGGGGCGGCCGCACGGAGGGCCGGTGGCCGGGGCGATGGAGGTGGAGGGGGCTCATCTCTCAGCGGCGCCCAGCCTTACAGGTAGGTCTCCTCCTCCAGGGCGACCAACCCGAGAACCGCTTTCGGTGGCTCGCTGGTCGGCACCGTGTGACGGAGTTCGCCGAAGCGCAATCGAGCTTCGATCGAACCAGCCGGCGCGGGCCCTCGCGAGACGCGAGCAGTCGTTCGGCCCCCAAGGAGCTGGACTTGGCGTGGCCCATCGCCCAGCACGATCCCAAGGTTGATGCCGGAGGCCACAGGCCCGGCGGCGAGAACGCTCTTTGTACCTATCGTCCACAGCACATGCGGACCGAAGGAGCGCTGGCTTCCATTAGCGTCGAAGCTACAGGTCACACAACGGCCATCGCGGGTAAGGAAGACCACCAAGCAACTGGAACCGATCGATGCCCCGTCAGACGTGGCTGCTGCCCCGCGCAGCGCGGCGATCAGCGCCTGAACAACGCCGTCGGACGACGTTGCGGATTTCAGCCGCGATAGCAGGACACGGCGGGATCCCCTAGTGACCGCGCTGATGGCGCCGGTGGCGACTAATGACCCGGTGCGCGCCGCGCGCGGCCTGATGCGGAAACTCGACCCGAACGATCCGGTGCCGTCGTCATTGTCGATGACCCAGATTCTCGGGCGTTTGCGGGTGGCCTGCGTGGGGTGATCGACCCAACCTGCGAGCACGAAGGCATGGGGTATCCCCGTGATTTGATGTCTTCCAAACAGATCGGTTGCCGATGAGCACACAAACCCCGGCAGGGTTTCGGCGTCGAGTTCCGCAACCCCCGCATCTTGTGCTGCTTCCGCCAACCATTCGTCAATTCCTTTGTAGCTGGATTGTTGCGGAGTCCCGAAACCACCAACGCCGCAAAAGGTGATCGCGACCGTCGCGTTCCGGCACCGAACGATGACAGCTTTGTTCGCCTCGTCGGAGGCGACGCTGGTCCGGTCCGGATACGTGAGGCGGCGGTCAGACACCTGGGCGACGAAGTCGGAGTGCACGATAGTGATGTTGAGTGTCACGCTGACGTTCACTGTACCACCTAGGGTCGGCGCCTTGGGTTGTCCCTGCCGCGCACCGCTCGCCCCCGCAGGCTTGCCGCGCGGGGCGGGCGGCGCTGTAATGCGGGGGCCCGGCGGGGGCAGGGGAGGGCGCGATGGCTGGCTGGTTCGACACGGCGCGGTTCGGGATGTTCGTCCACTGGGGGCACTCGTCGCAGCAGGGGGTGGAGCTTTCCTGGCCGCTGGTGGGCGGCGTGTTCAGCCTGCCTGAGGGGTCGGCGGTGACGGTGGATTCGTACCACGCGAGCGCGGCGACCTTCGACCCCCGGGACTACGACGCGCGCGAACTGGCGCGGACGGCGAAGCGGGCGGGGATGCAGTACGTGACGCTGACGGCGAAGCACCACGACGGCTACGCGATGTGGTTCACGAAGCAGTCGGAGTTCTCGGTGGAGCATTCGCCCTGCCGCCGGGACCTGGTGCGGGAGACGCTGGACGCGGTCCGGGCGGAGGGACTGCGGGCGGGTCTCTACTTCTCGCTGATCGACTGGCACCACCCGGACTACCCGGCGTTCGAGGAGTCGGACAAGCCGTATGTCTTCGGGCAGGCGAGGCGGCCGTCACCGGAGCAGTGGGAGCGGTTCGTGGCATTCATGTTCGCCCAGGTGCGGGAACTGCTGACGGAGTACGGGCCGATCGACGTGATCTGGTTCGACGGGCATTGGGAGCGGACGCCGGACGAGTGGCACGCGGAGGAACTGGCGGCGATGTGCCGGGAACTGCAGCCGGGAATCCTGATCAACGACCGTCTGCCGGGGGCGGCGGACTTCGAGACGCCGGAGCAGTTCGTCCCGCCCCAGGCGCCGCCGCACCGTTGGGAAACGTGCATGACGATGAACGAAAGCTGGGGGTACAACCCGCGGGACAGGCGCTACAAGTCGGCGACGCAGATCATCCACACGCTCTGTGAAGTGGCCGGGCGGGGTGGGAACCTGCTGCTGAACGTGAGCCCGACGGGCACGGGGGCGCTGCCGCCGGAGCAGGTCGAGCGGCTGGACGCGGTCGCGGGGTGGATGGCGAAGCACGCGGAGAGCACCGTCGGGACGGAGCCGGGGCTGGAGCCGTGGCAGTTCTATGGCCCAACCACGCGCCGCGGCGACACCACGTACCTCCACCTCTTGATGCGGCCCTACGAGTCGGTGACGGTTCGGGGCGTGCCGGTGCGGCGGGTGAAGTCGGTGCGGGTGGTGGGGAGTGGGGAGGAGCTGCGGTTCACGACGCGGACGGCGATCATCGACGGTTGGTTGAAGAAGGACCCGCTGGGGGAGGTGACGGTCGCGGTGCCGGGGGCGGCTATCGACGCGCACGCGACGGTGCTGGCGATGGAGGTGGAGGGGAGGACGGAGGACGGAGGACTGAGGACTTGGGACTGAGGACCTTGGGGGGTTGCCTGGCAGGCGGACGGCTTCTTTGTCGCCGTGCTACGAATGGGGGGAGCCTCGCGCCTTTCGATAGGTGCCGATCGACCCCAGGCAACAGCCGCCGGAGGGGTTGAGCACATCGCAGGCGCAGTCGCCGGCTCGAACGCGGTCCGAGATGAAGGCGACCGTCGCGTCGGCGAGCGGCGACAGGGCATCCGCCCCGGAGACGTCGAAGCAGAAACAGAGCAGATCTCCCGGTTCGCGCGTCTTGTATGCAGGAGGGCTGCGCAGGTCGCCCGCGTCGAACCGCTCGCGCCCGGCACTCACGTAGACGACGGAGCAGCCCGGCGACGGGCAGAAGCCGAAATCGGGCGCTCTCTCGATTCCGCGAGTGGCGGGCGCCCGCACATGGTGCATCACATGGGAAGCCGGCACCGGGCGCAGTCGCTTACCGCAGCCTGGACAGTTCGATTCGGCGGCGGGGCGCCTGAGTGCGCAGGCCTGGTTCTCCGGAGCGATCTCGCAACACTGGTCGAAGGGCGGCTCCGGCATGGCCGTGGTCATGGCAATCTCCCGGGGCGATCTTACAACAGGGGCTGAGGGCTGAGGGCTGAGGGCTGAGGGCTGAGGGCTGAGGGCTGAGGACTGAGGACTGAGGACTGAGGACTGAGGACTGAGGACTGAGGACTGAGGACTTGGGACTCGGCGGGTCAGTCGCGGCGGCGTTCGAGGAGTTCGCGGCAGGCGCCGTCGTTCACTTCGTAGACGTGGGTGGCGACGCCTTCGACGATGCCGGGGTCGTGGCTGGCGCAGATGATGGTGCCGGCGTAGCCCTGGAGGGCCTCGATCAGCTTGCGGCGGGTGGTCTTGTCGAGGTGGTTGGTGGGTTCGTCGAGGAGGAGGACGTTGGTCGGCTGGATGAGGAACTTGGCGAGGGCGACGCGGCTGCGTTCGCCGCCGGAGAGGACGCTGACGGGCTTGAAGACGTCGTCGCCGCGGAAGAGGAACTGGCCGAGGACCTTGCGGAGTTCGACGTCGGGCTTACCGTCGGCGACGGAGCGGACCTCTTCGAGGACGTTGCGGCCGGCTTCGAGGGCTTCGTCCTGGTGCTGGTCGTAGTAGCCGGGGCGGGCGCGTTCGGCCCATTCGACGCCGCCTTCGGTGGGGGTGAGCTGGCGGGCGGCGATCTTGAGGAGGGTGCTTTTGCCGCTGCCGTTGGGGCCGATGAAGACGAGTTTCTGGCCGCGTTCGACATGGAGGTTGACGTCGAGGAGGACGAGGGGGCCGTCTTCGTAGGCGTGGCTGACGCCGCGGACGACGAGGACGTCGAGCTCGGTGCGGCCGTGGGCTTCGAGCTGGAAGTGGACTTCGGCTTCCTTCTTCGTGCGTTCGACGCGCTCGACCTTCGCGAGCTGTTTTTCGCGGCTGTGGACGACGGATGCCTTGGTGGCCTTGGCGCCGAAGCGTTCGATGAAGCGTTCCTGGCGGGCGAATTCGCGGTCCTGGCGGGCGGCGGCGCGGTCCTGTTCCTGGAGGCGGGCGGCCTTCTGTTCCTGGTACTTCGTGTAGTTGCCGGTGTAGGCGTCTACCTTGCCGTCGCGAAGGTCGAGGATGCGGGTGACGACGCGGTCGAGGAAGGCGCTGTCGTGGGTGACGATGAGGACGGTGCCGGGATATTCGACGAGTTCGCCGGCGAGCCAGGCGCGGGTCTTGGTGTCGAGGTGGTTGGTGGGTTCGTCGAGGAGGAGGTTTTCGGGGCGGCGGACGAGGACTTTGGCGAGGGCGATGCGGATCTGCCAGCCGCCGCTGAAGGCGCCGCAGAGCTTGTCGCGGTCGCCGGGGAGGTCGAAGCCGAGGCCGTCGAGGACGCGACCGATGCGGGCTTCGATGCGGTAGCCGTCCATGTGTTCGAAGGCGTCGAAGAGGCGGGACTGTTCGTCGATGAGGGCGTCGAGGTCGCCGTCGCCGCGTTCGATGGCGTGGGCGATGGCTTCGAGCTTGAGTTCGACGGCGCGGGCTTCGGGGAAGGCGAGCCAGAGTTCTTCGAGGAGGGTGTTGGCTTCGTCGAGGCCGGCTTCCTGGCGAAGGTAGCCGAGGCCGCCGCCGCGATGGCCGGCGGCGCCGCGGTCGGGCCTGTGGTCGCCGGCGAGGAGGCGGAGGATGGTGGACTTGCCGCCGCCGTTGGGGCCGACGAGGCCGGCGCGTTCGCCGTCGCCCACGATGAAGGTGACGTCGGTGAGCACATCGTTAGGCCCGAACGATTTGGCGGCGTTTTCTGCGAAGAGCATTGGTGTGGAGGGTGGAGGCGTGTGGGCCTGGGATCCAATGTAGCAGAGGTGGGGGAAGGAGGCCCGAGGTCCGAGGTCCGAGTGCTGAGTGCTGAGTGCTGAGGTCCGAGTGCGGAGTGGCGGGCGGGCGGCCGATGACTTCGTGGCTAGCGGTCGAGGACGGCGAAGACCTGGTCGACCGGGACTTCCAGCCCGGGCAGGTGGGGGGAACGGAGGGGCTGGCCGAGGACGGCCACTGTTGGCGCGCCCGGGCCTTCGAAGACCTCGACGGTGCGGCTGGCGGGGTCGATGAGCCAGGCGACGTCCCCGTGGGAGCGGTAGTAGGCGCACTTCTCGCGCTGCTCGGCCATGGTTTGAGAGGGCGAACGGATCTCGATGGCGAGCGTGGGCGGGGTCATTGGGTAGTGGCCGGTGGGACGATCCGGCGCCCAGTAGGCGAGGTCGGGGAGGAGGACGCGGTCGTCGGCGGGGTCTTCGAAGTAGGTTGTCCCCTCGGGGCCGGCCACGCCACCGTGTTCCTCGCAGTAGCGGTCGAAGATGGCGGCGAGGCGGAGGGCGAGGCGGATGTGGTCGCTGTTCGTCATCGGCTTTTGGACCACCTCTCCGCGGACGAATTCGCGGCCAGGCTTCACCTCGGGCAGTTCGAGGAACTCCGCGACGGTCAGGGTGCGCTGCATGACCATGGGTTCAGTCTAGCATTTCCGGAATCGCCGTCGGGGACGGGAGGTATGCGGGCGAGGGATGGGATGACGTAGCGTTTCATGCGGCCACGGGGGGCCGCGGGTACCGGGGGGTGATCGGCGGGCGAGGGGCGGGGTTCCGTAGCGTCTCATGCGGCCACGGGGGCCGAGGGTACCGGGGGGTGGTGCGCGGGCGAGGGATGGGATGACGTAGCGTTTCATGCGGCCACGGGGGGCCGCGGCTACCGCTGGCGGCCGAGGGGCGGGAGTGCGGTGGCGGGCGGTGCGGCCAGGGTCGGGCGCGGTTACTGGCCGGGGCGTTCGTTGCGGGCGCCGCGGAGGGCGAGGTCGACGCCACCGAGACGGCGGACGCCTTCGACGCGGCGGGCTTCGCCGGCCTGGCGGACCGCGACGAGGTAATCGTGGAAGGCGTTTTCGACGAAGTTGGAGTAGCCCATGAGGTCCTGGGCCTTGTTGCTGGAGAGCTTGGCCAGGCGGAGGCCGTGGCGGGAGTTTTCGGCGCAGCGCATCGCGTAGGCGAGGGTCTCGCGTTCGAGGGCGTCGCTTTCGTAGATGCGGCTGACGAAGCCCATGGCCTTCGCTTCTTCGGCGCTGAGGAAGCGGCTTTCGAAGAGCATCTCCTTGGCGTTGCGGACGCCGATGTCGAAGGGGACGGAGTAGTACTCGAGCAGGGCCGGGAGGAATTGGGCCTCCGGGGAGGCGAAGACGAGGTCCACGGCGGCGGCGATCATCCAGCCGCCGAAGATGCAGTAGCCGCGGACCATGGCGATGGTGGGCTTGGGGAGGTTCCGCCATTTGATCGTCAGGTCGAGGTTGTAGTGGCGGAAGGTGTTGTAGTCGTCGACGGCGTTTTCGGGGATGCCTCGCTGGCGGCGGTCTTCGAGCGATTCGGGGGTGCCGAGGTCGTGGCCGGCGGAGAAGTGGTCGCCGGCGCCGGTGACGATGATGACCTTGATTGCGTGGTCGGCAACGGCGCGGTCGAGGGCGGCGTCGAGTTCGTCGAGGAGGCGGTAGCTCTGGGCGTTGCGGTAGCGGGGGCGGTTGAGGGTGACGGTGGCGACGGGGCCGTCGGTTGCATAGAGGACGTCGTGGAATTCCATGGCGGCGAAACCTCGCGGGGGTGTTGGGCGAACTCTACCGCAGCGGCTGGCGGCGTGGGTCGTCCGCGCGTTCGCGGAGGCGGGCCTGGACGGCGTCGCCGCGGAGTTCGCGGAGGGCATCGGCGGCGACCCAGCGGCCGCTGCGGGTGCCGCCGGCGCGGATGGCTTCGGCCGTGGCGATGGCGGCGGCGTTGAGGGCGAGGTTGCGCTTCCCTATCTGCCGGAGCGCCCAGTTCACGGCCTTCTTCACGAAGTTGCGGCTGTCGCCGGCCTGTTCGCGGACGAGGTCGAGGAGGGGGAGGAACCGGGCGTCGGGGGCGTTCTTGTCGTGGAGGGCGAGGTAGGCCATGAGTGAGAAGCCGGCCCGGCGGACGAACTCCTCGTCGCGCCGGGCCCACTCGGCGGCCTTTCGCCAGGCGAAGGGGGTTTCGCCGAAGAGCCAGCAGACGCCGTCGCAGACGTCCCAGCAGTCGAAATCGGCGGCCCAGCGTTCCATCTGCGCCTCGGTGACGAGGGCGGGGTCTTCGACCATGGCGGCGAGCTGGCGGGCTTCGGAGATGCGGGTCTGCCAGAGGAGCTCGGCGAGGAGGTGGTCGTGGCCGATGCGCTTCGCCAGCCTGCGGACCTCGGGCACGGGCACCCCGAGGGAGAGGCTGTTCCCCGCGGAGACGCGGCGGTTGCCTTCGATGCGGCCGGGTTTGGCGAGGGACCGGAGTGCGGCGAGGGCCGAGTCGAGGTCCATGGGGCGAATGGTAGCGCGTTGGCTCAGCCCTGGCGTTCGCCTGAGGAGCGGAGGAGGCGGATGAACTCGTCGTCGCCCTGGAGCGCGACCAGCTTGGGGTCGGCGGCGGCTTCGCGGACGTAACCGGGGTCGAGCTGGAGGGCGCGGGAGAGGAAGCGGATGGCGCGCTCGCGGTTGCCGAGCATGGCCGCGGACTGGGCGGCGCCGTAGCTGGCGGCGGCGTCTTCGGGGTCAAGCTGGACGGCTTCCTGGAAGTCGATGAGGGCGGCGGCGGCGTCACCGCTGTGGAGGTGGGCGAGGCCGCGGTTGACGATGACGGTCGAGTCCGCGGGGTCGATGGCGAGGGCTGCGTTGAAGTCGGCGAGCGCCGCCGAATAATTGGCGCGGTAGAGATGGAGCATGCCGCGGTTGTTGAGGGCATCGGCGTCGCGGGGCTGAAGCCCAAGGGCGGCGTCGTAGTCGGTGAGGGCGCGGTCGTAGTCGCCGGAGCGGGTGCGAGCGTTGGCGCGGTTGTAGTAGGCGGCGACGAGGTCCGGGGCGAGCTCAATGGCCCGGGTGTAGCGCTCGATGGCGAGGCCGTACTGGCCGACGTTGAAGTAGACGTTGCCTTCGTCGAGGTACGATTCGGCGCCGCGGCCGGAGAAGGTGGGGATCGGTGTCTGCGGCAGTTCCGCGAGCGCTTCTTCGATGGAGGAAGGGAGCTCGACCTCGGGCTGGGGGGCGGGCCTGGGCGCCGGCTCCGGGATGGGTGGTGGCTCGGCGAAGGCGGTGCCGGGCTCTTCGAGGGCTTCTTCCAGCTTCTCTTCGAGCGCTTCTTCGATGTCGGCGGCGGCCGCGGCGGCGTGGTCGACGGCCCAGGCGGGGGCGGCAGAGGGCGCTTCGAGCGGCGTGTGATGGGCCGCGGGGGGCTCGGGCTGCTCCGCTTCCAGCTCGGCGGCGGCTGCTTCAGGGGCGGGGGTAAGCTCGCCGGCGACTTCGGCCCATGCGATGGGCTCCGGGGCTGCTGGCTCGCTCGGGACTTCCGACCAGGTGATGGGCTCGGGTTCGGGCTCGACCGCTGGGGGTTCGAAAACGATGGGAGTTTCTTCGGGCAGTGGTTCGAGGGCGGCGCGCATCTCGGCTTCGAGGCCCGGACCGGTGGCGGGCGGCTCGGTGACGACGTCGACCGGGGGCTCGGGGCCAGCCGGGCCGCCCTCGGAGACCATGGCCTCGGCGGCCTGGGCTTCGGGCGTGACACGCGGGGCAGGCTCGATCGTGATCGGCGAGCGCAATCGCAGGCGGCGGATGATGGCTGTGGTCGTGGCGATGACGGCGGCGACGATGGCAATCAAAAGGATGATCCGGAGGATGCGCTTCATGGTGGTTACGGTTTGCCCTCCCCGGCCTGGCGCTCCAGCAGATGATCGGTGACGGCGACGAGCCCATTGTAGGCGTAGACGAGGTAGTCCCGGGGGTGGAGGTCGAGCTTCTTTTTCGTCTCTTTCCGGGCGGTCACGGGGTCCCATGAACCGCTGAGTTCGATGGAGTCGTGGTCGATGCCGAATTCGAGTTCGTAGAGTTCGCCGTCTTCGCAGACGACGACACAGCCGCGTTCAGGGTGTGCGGCGGCGCCTTCCTCGCATTCGATCGCGTTGGTGAACATGGCGTTCGGGAACGGGGGGAAGGGGTGGAGTTCGGCGCACGCTTCCTTGAGAAGCTGCTGCAACTGGATGGCCGCCCGCTCGAGGACAGCGTCGGCCTGGGTCTTGCGGGCCAAGATTTCGCGTTCCATCCGTTATAGGGCAGAAGTATACACCCGTGCACAATTACCGGGAGACGCCCGGGTCGCTGCCGGCGGCATCGTGCTGGCGGCGGAAAACGACGGCGAGGATGATGCCGGCGGCGAGCACGGCCGTGCCGGCGGCGATCGACTCTGGCTTCAAGGAGACGAAGAGCGGGGCGATGGTGGCGATCGCGAGGACGGGCAGCAGGGGCGCCTTGCCGTAGCCGGGCAGGGTGATCGTCCCGGGGGAGACGAAAGCCCGGGGCGCGGAGGTTGCCGTGCGGCGAAGGCGGATGAGGGCAAGGTTGACGACGGCGAAGGCGATGAAGAGGCCGAAGTTCGTCACGTCGGCGACGACGCCGATGTCGCCCCAGAGTGTGACGAGGGCGGCCAGCGAGGCGGCGGCCAGGAGGCCCGGGAGGGGGACGCGGGCGCCGCCGCTGATCCTGCCGAACGCCCGCGGGAGAGCGCCGGTGGAGGCCATGCCATAGATGTGGCGGCAGGCGGCGGTCAGGAGGAGGAGGGCCGTGTTCGACGTGGCGGCGAGGGCGAAGGCGCTGAGGACGTCGGCCGTCGACGTACCGAAGACGGACTCACCGACGAGCGCGAGCGGCGCGTCCGACCCGGCGAGTGCCTCGGCCCCGACCGCGCCCACGGCGGAGACGGCGACGAGGACGTAGATCGCCGTGGAGACGACGACGGAGATGATGATCGCGCGGGGGATGTTGCGGGCGGGGTCGCGGACCTCTTCCGAAAGGGTGGCGAGGTCTTCGAAGCCGATGTAGGCGAAGAAGACAAGCGCCGCCCCGCCGAGGACCGGCAGCGGCCCGACAGCCTCAAAGACGCGGGAGGGTTCGAAGTCGAGGAGGCCGATGGCGGAAACGAGGAGGAGTCCGGTGGCTTCGACGACGGTGAGGATGGCGGCGACGCGGACGGAGCCAAGCGCGCCCGTGGCGGCCACGGCGCTGCCCGCGGCGAGCAGGAGGATGGCGCCGGCGCCGGAGTCGAAGCCGGTGAGGGCGTGGAGGTAGCCGCCGAAGCCGAGGGCGACGGTCGCGGCCGCGACGATGCCAGCGATGACCGTGAGCCAGCCCGTGACGAAGGCGACATGGATGCCGAAGGCGCGGCGGGCGTATTCGTAGCCGGCGCCGGCCTGGGGATACATCGCCCCGAGTTCGGCGTAGCTGAGGCCGGTGAAAACGGTGACGGCGGCGGCGATGACGAACGAGAGCCAGACGAGCGCACCGGCTTCGGCGCTGGCTTCGCCGATGAGGGCGTAGATGCCGGCGCCAAGGATGATGCCGAGGCCGGCGAGACAGAGGTCAAGGAGGCCAAGTTCGCGGCGGAGCGAGGGGGCGCCAGGGTTCGCGGCCATCGCTCCGAGGATACGGGAGCGCCGGGCGGGGCGCGCGGGCCAGCGGGCGCCGGGAGGCCGGTCCCGGGTTGCTCCGCGGGTACAGTATCTGTACTGGGCAGGCCCGCACCGGTCCCTATACTCCAGACCACGGCCGGTGGACGGACACTGTCCCGGGGCCTGGAGGAGGCTGGAGATGCGAGCGACGAAAGCAGAACTGCCGCTGATGCTGGAGGCGGGGCCGTCACAGATCCGGGGGACCGACTGGGGTGGCATGCGCGTGGCGGTTGTCTCGGTGCCGGCAGGGACGGACTTCGGGCCGCTGCTGCGAGGGCTGCCGAACGACCGGTGCCAGGGCGCCCACTGGGGATACGTCCTCCAGGGGCGAATCCGGATCACGGATGCCGGGAACCGGGAGGAGATCCTCCAGGCGGGGGACTTCTACCACTTGCCGCCCGGGCACACGGGCCTGGCGCTGGAAGCCACGGAGTTCATCGAGATCGGCGAACCCGGCCCGCACCAGGCGTTCCTCGACCAGGCGCGCAAGAACATCGCCGCGATGTAGACCGGGCCCGGCTATGCCCCCCGGCGGGCGGCCCGGACCGCGGGGTTGACGGGGCTGAGCCGCAGCCACGATGGGAACCGGCGGACCAGGGCGCTGCTTCCATCCAGGGTGATGTCCCCTGACCGGAGGGCCGTGCCGAGATCCTGGAAGCCCATCCAGACTGAGTACATCGTCCGGAGAGACGAGCGCATCACGATGTCGACGTCGAACCCGGGGTCGGTAAGGCAGACGGAAACGTCGCCCGGTTCGATGACGAGCCAGTACCAGGAACTCGGGTCGCTGAACTCGATCTGGACGACGACGCGGGGGGCGGTGGAATCGCCGGGCCGGTCGACCTGCCCGTGGATCCACCAGACGAGGAGGTCGGGGTCGAGGTCTTCTTCCGAGGGTTCGGGGAAGGCCCACCGGGCGCCCCATTCGGCCATGCTGAAGACGAGGGTGCGAAGGTCGAGGCCTGCCCGGGTGAGCTGGTAGCCGTCGTCCGTCCGTACAACCAGGCCGGAGGCGCGGAGGTGGGTGAGCCGCTTCACCAGGAGGGTCCGGGAGATCCCCGGCAAGCCCCGGGCGAGGTCGTTGAAGCGGCTGGTGCCGACGAGCATGTCGCGGAGGATGAGGATCGACCAGCGGTCACCCAGGATCTCGGCGGTCTTGGCGATCGGGCAGTACTGTGCGTACGGCTTCATGCGGCCGGCTAGAGTTTCGGCGCGGCGGCGACGGCAGGGGCGATCCCCTGTTCGCGGAGCTTGCTCGACGGGGTCTGGTTGCTGGGGGCGTTGTAGCGGGCGGTGTCGATGTCTTCCAGCTGGATCTCTCCGGCGAGGACGGCGCGCTTCCAGGCCTGGTGCTCGGGCTCGCGGTCGTGGAATTCGGGCATGACTTCGCGGGCAAAGAGTTCGAGGCTGCTGCAAATGTCCTCGTGGGTGTTCTTGCCGGCCTGGTTGAGGAGGATGACCTGGTCCACGTTCGAGGCTTCGAACTGCTTGAGGCGGGCGCGGATGGTGGCCGGGGAGCCGATGAGTCCGCTGGTGTTGGAGGCAGCCTTCTGGCCGGCCGGGGTGTCGCGCCACTGGAGGTACTCTTCCCAGAGGTTGACGGTGCCGGGGACCACGGGGCCGTGGGAGTTGTAGAACATGAGCGAGAACTGGAAGAAGGTCCAGCCTTCGGCCTTCTTGCGGGCCTCTTCGTCGGTTGGGGCGCACATGAAGCCGCTGACGACGGCGATCGAGGGGTTGGCTTCGTATTCGGCGAGCTTTTCGAGGCGCTTTGTGTAGCTGTTGTAGTAGGCGTTGACCCAGGCGGTCGCCGCTTCGGCGCTGACGAATTGGAAGCCGAGCGCGCCGATGCCGCGGCGGCCGGCCATCTCGATCGTGTCGAGCTGGGAACAGGCGACCCAGAGCGGCGGGTGGGGCTTCTGGAGCGGCTTGGGGACGACGTTGCGGAGGGGGAAGTCGAAGTATTCGCCGTGGTACTCCCAGCCTTCGTCCTTGAACATGGGCATGACGCAGCGGACGGCGTCTTCCCAGACGGCGCGCTTGTCGCGGAAGCGGCGGTCGAAGGGGTGAAGTTCGGTGACGCTGGAGCCTTCGCCGATGCCGAATTCGACGCGGCCGTTGCTGACGAGGTCGAGCATGGAGACGCGTTCGGCGACGCGGGCGGGATGGTTTGTGGGGAGCTGGATAATGCCGTGGCCGAGGCGGATGCGCTTCGTCCGCTGGCTGGCGGCGGCGAGGAAGACTTCGGGCGCGGAGGAGTGGGAGTACTCCTCGAGGAAGTGGTGTTCGACCTCCCAGGCGTAGTCGTAGCCAAGGCGGTCGGCCAGCGCAATCTGGTCGAGGGCGTTTTGGACGAGGTGGTATTCGGTCTCCTGGGCCCAGGGGCGTGGGAGCTGGAGTTCGTAGAAGATGCCGAACTTCATGGGGGGGCCTCTCGCTGGCCCGGTGGGCGCCGGGCGGTGGTGGCGCGATTCTACGCGATGGCGGGGGCGGGCGTTGGCGCCGTCAGTCGAGGGGGTGGCGCCAGGTGAGTCCGGGGAAGCGGGCGAAGCCGCGGTCGGCGCTGATCCATTCGCAGCCGGACTCGATCGCGAGGGCGGCGAGGTAGGCGTCGGGGATGTCATTGCCGCGCAAGCCGCGACAGAGGGAGGCGAAGATGCCCCAATGGCGGCTGCGCGGGGCAATCGGCTTCGCGCGCGGGTGCCGCCGGAGCCGTTCGGCGAACTCCAGCGCTTCGCCGGTCGTGGAGGGAGTGCGGAACACTCGCGGATTCGTCACCACGCGGAGGAACCCGCTCAAGACGAGTTCGGAGACGCCGAACCCATCACGGTCCTGCAGGAGCCGCGTCAGCCAGTCGTGGTAGGCAGCATGCTCAGGGAGGTCAGGCCGGAACGCGTAGACCAGGGGGTTCACGTCCGGGAGCTGCATCGTCGTCACCCTCCATGATCTCAAGCAGTGCTGAATTGTCGTCGATGTCGACGCCCTCCGGGAATCCGCCGCCGTCCCACCGAGGGAGGGAGGCCACGCCGGATGCGCCTGAGGCTGCATCTCCTTCGCCCTCCATGATTTCAAGCAGTGCCGAATTATCGGCGAGGTTGACGCCCGGCAGGAGCCCGCCGCGGGCCGTCGAGACGGGCAGCTCGTAGGCGGCGCGAGCTTTCTCCGCAGGGGCCGGCTCCGCCAGTGACTTGCGGAGCGCCTCTTCGATGACTGCCGTCAGGGTGCGGCGCGTGCGGACGGCGAGGAGCTTGGCTTCGATCACGAGGTCGTCGTCGAGGTTGAGGGTGGTACGCATACCAGCAGATTAGCAGATCGGCAGCGATCCGCGCCACGGGGAAGTTGGCGGCGGGCGGCTCTGGTTCGCCGCGGGACGGTATACTCGCGGGGTGACGACGGCGAAGCACCCTTTGCGGGCACAGTTCGAGACCGAGCGGCGGCGGGCGGCGTTCATGGCCTTCCTCCCGGCGACAGGGGCGGGGATCATCGCCTCCGACACGTGGCTGTCGCCGTGGATGGGCATCCCGGGCGGGCTGGCGCTGGGTGGATTCGCCTACGGGCTTGTCTGGGCCTACGAGTCGTGGATGTGGCGGCGGCACAATGGCTAGCCGCGCGAAACCCGCCGCGGGGGCGCTCTCCCATCTCGACGAAAAGGGCGCGGCCCGGATGGTCGACGTCTCGGCGAAGGACGACACCGCCCGCGAGGCCGTCGCCGAGGGCTACGTGGCGATGCTCCCGGCGACGCTGGCGCTGATCCAGGCGGGGGGGCTGCCCAAGGGCGACGTCCTCGCCGTGGCCAGGACGGCCGGGATCATGGGGGCGAAGCGCACGAGCGACCTGGTGCCGATGTGCCACCCGATCGCGATCACGGGGGTGACCCTGGACCTCGCCCCCGAGGGCGCGGACCGTCTCCGGATCACGGCGACGGTGAAGACGACGGGGAAGACGGGCGTCGAGATGGAGGCGCTGACGGCGGTCGCGGTCGCGGCGCTGACGGTCTACGACATGTGCAAGGCGGTGGACCGGGGGATGCGGGTCGAGGGCGTGCGGCTGCTGGAGAAGCGCGGCGGGAAGACGGGCGAGTGGCGGGCGGAGTGATGGCGGCATGAGGCTGCCGTGGCGGCGGCGAACCCCGGCGTTCGAACGGCCGGAGCCCCCGCGGTCGGTGACGCTTGAGGCGGT
This sequence comes from Chloroflexota bacterium, assembly GCA_016234445.1. Lineage (GTDB taxonomy): Bacteria > Chloroflexota > Dehalococcoidia > Tepidiformales > Tepidiformaceae. The sequence continues at coordinate 51,531 of JACRBT010000010.1, forward strand.
GGGGTTCGTCCGGAACGCCGTGGCGAAACCGCGGCCGCGCGGCTGGGAGAACGTGGAGAGCGTCATCGAGATGCTGCCGGAGCACGAGGCGCGGATGCGGGGGATCGACGGCTACAGCCACCTGCTCGTCGTCTTTTATATGGATGTTGCCGAGGGGGCGCCGGAGAAGCCGGAGACACTGAAGCTCGCGAGCGGGAACACGTACGGCATCTTCGCCACCCGGAGCCAGCTTCGGCCGAACCACCTGGGGGTGTCCGCGGTGGAGCTGCTGGCGGTCGAAGGGACGCGGCTGCGAGTGCGGGGGCTGGACGCGATCGACGGGACACCGGTGCTTGACATCAAGCCCTACCTGCCGGAGTACGACGCGGTCCCGGGGGCGCGGGTGCCGGGCGGTGGCACATAACGGTGGGAGCCGCCTACTATTGGGGCTGACAGTCGAATAGCCAGAGACCGCAGGTCCCGATGCGACGGCCCACCCGGGCCGGGGAGAATGCCGAAAGGCGCCTGCCGAGGCGGTACCCGGTGCGAACCATCGCGCGTTCGTCCCCTGTGTCCCTGCCTTGGCGGCAGGGATTTTTCGTTCCTGGCCCATAGGAGGGAAGCCTCATGCCGACCCCACGCAAGGTCGCGATGCTGGCAGAGATCAAGGACCGCATGGCGCGTGCCTCGATCGCCATCAGCGCGGACTACAGTGGCCTTACCGTCGCCCAGATCACGGACCTTCGCCGCGCCCTGCGCCCGGCGAACGTGACCGTGAACGTCGTCAAGAACACCATCGCCACGATGGCCGCCGCAGAGGCGGGCCGGCCGGAGATGGCCCAGATCCTCCAGGGGCCGACCGCCCTCGCTATTGGTTTCGGCGACCCGGTTGCGCCGGTGAAGCTCCTGACCGAGCACCTGCGCGTGAAGCGCATGCAGCTGACCATCCATGGCGGCTGGCTCGAAGGGAAAGTGCTGGACCGCGCCGAGGTGGAGAGCCTGGCGACGCTGCCATCGAAAGAGCAGCTGGTCGCCGATGTGGTGGGCAAGCTGCAGAGCCCGCTGTACAACTTCGCGGGGCTGCTGCAGAGCACGATTCGCAACTTCGCCGGGCTTGTGGAAGCGCGCGCGAACCAGCTTGAGGGCAGCGCGGCCTGAGCCGCCGGCCTTCGCCACCAGAGAACAACAGGAGTCCTTACCGTGTCCAAGATTGACGACGCCCTGGCCCTTATCGAAGGCATGACCCTGCTCGAACTCCGCGACCTGAACAAGGCGATCGAGGAGAAGTTCGGGATCACGGCGGCCGCGCCGATGATGATGGCGGCCGGCCCCGCCGCGGGTGGTGGCGCTGCTGCCGCCGCCGAGCCGGAAGAAGAGAAGACGGAGTTCAACGTGGTCCTGAAGTCGTTCGGCGACAACAAGATCAACGTGATCAAGGCGATCCGCGAAGTGGTGAGCGGGCTTGGCCTGAAGGAAGCGAAGGACCTCGTTGAGGCCGCGCCGACGAAGGTCAAGGAAGGCGTGAACAAGGACGAGGCCGCCAGCATCAAGGCGAAGCTGACCGAAGCTGGCGCGACCGTCGACATCGAGTAATCGGCGTCGGCCGCTGAGCGACGACGATGGAGGGCCGGCAGTGATGCCGGCCCTCTTTGGTGTCCAGAAGTGGCGGAGGCTGGCGCGGGGCATGGGTAGCAGTCGATGCGGCCACGGGGGGCCGCGGCTACCTTTCGATGGCGGCGGCGAGGGCGAGGGCGAGGTGGTCTTGCCAGGGTTTGGCGACGATTTGGACGCCGATGGGGAGGCCTTCGGGGGAGGTGGCGGCGGGGACGACGGCGACGGGGTAGCCGTTGAGGCTGTAAGGGAGCATGTAGAGGTAGGTCGCGCCGTTCACGGGCGTCTCGTGGGGTGGGGCGGGGGTTTCGGCGACGGGGCAGATGATGGCGTCGAAGGGTTCGATGAAGCGGAGCATCGATGCGCGGAAGCGGTCCCATTCGAAGAGGTTCCGGGCGACGCCGGTGGCGGTCAGGGGCTGCCGTGGGGCGCCGTCGCCGGTGGCGATGCCGGGTTCGGGGCTGGGGAGCCACTCGGTGAGGGAGGCGGACGAACTGGGCCGCCTCCAGTAGCCGATGGTGATGGGGAGCGATTCTTCGAGGCGCGGGGGCGTGGCGTCGACGACTTCGACCCCGGCGGCGGCCAGGATGGCGGCGGCGGCGCGGGTGGCGGCAACGGTCTCGACGGTCGGCGACGCGCCCGGCATCTCCGTGTAGACGGCGGCGCGCAGGCCTCGGAGGTCGACCGTCGACGGGTCGCCCGGGGCGAGCGGCACGACGCTGGCGTCGCGGTAGTCGACGCCGGCGATGACCTTGAGGGCGATGGCGAGGTCGGCGACGCTCCGGGCCATGGGGCCGATGACGGTGCGGGGGTCGGAGAGGGGGCTGGTGCGGGGGAAGTGGCCGGTGTTCGGGACAAGGCCGAAGGTGGGCTTGAGGGTGGCGATGCCACAGCAATGGGCGGGCCAGCGAAGGCTGCCGCCGGAGTCGCTCCCGAGGCCGAGCGGCGAACCGAAAGCGGCGATGATCGCGGCTTCGCCGGCGCTGCTCCCGCCGGGGGTGCGGGTGGGGTCGTGGGGGTTGTTGGCGCGGGGGTAGACGGCGTCGTCGTTGCCCGGTTTGGTCTTCCCGAGGAGGATGGCGCCGGCCGCCCTCATGCGCGCCACGGCGGTTGCGTCGCGGGCGGGGATGTAGTTGCGGCGCTCTTCGATGCCGGCCGCGCAGGGAAGGTCGTTGGTCTCGATCCAGTCCTTCACGGTGAAGGGGACGCCGTGGAGCGGGCCGGCGGGCTCACCGCGGGCGAGGCGGGCGTCGGCGGCGCGGGCGTCGGCAGGGGCGCCCTCGGCCCGGAGCTGGACGACGGCGTGGAGGGCCGGGTTCACGCGCTCGATCTGCGCCAGGTGGGCCTCGACGACGTCGAGCGCGGTGACCTGGCGGTCGCGGATGAGGCAGGCCAGGCGGTGTGCGGGTTCGGCGACGAGTCCGCCGGGCATGGTGTGCTCCCCCTACCTGTGGTTGCCCCAGGTGTTCCAGTGGGTGAGTTCGCGCGCGGGCATGCGGCTGGCGGGCTTGAAGTCGTCGCCGGTGAAGTAGGCCACGGGGGTGAGGACGGCCTGGGTGACGTTTTCGGGGATGCCGAGGAGTTCGGCCGCTTCGCGTTCGTGGACGAGGTGCATGGAGGTCCAGGCGGTGCCGAGGCCGCGGGAGCGGGCGGCGAGCATGAACGACCAGACGGCGGGGAGGATGGAGCCGTAGTAGCCGGCCTGGGAGCCACGGGCGGGCGGTTTGCCTTCGAGGCAGGCGATGACGAGGGCGGGGGCTTCGTGCATGCGCTCGGCGAGGTAGGTGGCGGAATCGCGCACTTTCGGCTGCTGCTCGCGGCGGGGGTCGCCTTCGGGATACTCGGCCTGGGGGGTCTGAGCATAGTTTTCGAAGACGCGGCGGTAGATGTCGCCGAGGGCCTTCTTCTTGGCCGGGTCGGTGACGACGACGAACGACCAGCCCTGGCGGTTGGAGCCGGTGGGGGCCTGGAAGGCGATCTCGATGCATTCGGCGATGAGGGAGTCGGGGACGGGGCGGGCGAAGTCGAGGCGCTTGCGGACGGCGCGGGTGGTGGTGAGGAGGTGGTCGACGGTTTTCAGGTCCAAGTGGTCAGCCTCTGTGGGTGGTGGGTCTGGAGATTAGACCACAGGCCCGGCGAGCCCGCGCGGAGGTGGGGCGAAACCCCGAAAGACAGGTAGACGGAGTCCGCGTAGACTGACGCGGGACTGCCGGAGGAGGGGTGTGCGGGGAGTCGTCAATGACTTTGCGCAGCCCGGAATCAGATCAAGTCCGACCGGTACCGGATTCGTGGGCCTAACGGCCCCTTTTCTGGATGTTGCCGGGCGGGTAGATTGTGGTGGTTTTCACACACAGCACGCCTCTGCGGGTGGGCAGGAGCCAGCCCCGAGGGCGAAGCATTAGCAGGGGCTGGCGATGAAGCGACATCTTGTCATAACCGCGATTATCTGGGCCATCCTCACTGCCATCGGCGAGGCGGGCGCCCTGGCCAACCTTTACCCGACGGTGGGGTCGAGCGAGGCCAAAGACTTCGACGACATCTTCAAGCTCCTGCTGTACATGGGCATCCCGGTGTTCACGTTCGTGATCGCGGTGCTTATCTACTCGATGCTGGAGTTCCGGACGCGGGGCGAGGGCGCCCCGGACAGCGACGGCCCGCCCTACAAGGGCACCGGGATGGTCCCGAAGGTGTGGATCCTGGTAACCGGGGTGCTCGCGATCGTGGTGATGATCAACCCGGGGCTGACGGGCCTGGCGAAGCTCCAGGACGACAAGACGGGCTACGGTTGGGGTTCGGTCGAGGCCGACATCGTGATCAGGGTGACGGGGCAGCAGTTCTCGTGGAACTACGAGTACCTGGACGAGGCGGGCGAGGTCGAGGCGACGGTCCTGCCGCTGCCGAACAACGAGATCGTGATCCCGAACCACTCGAAGGTGAAGTTCGAAATCAACTCGGTGGACGTGCTCCACTCGTTCTGGATCCCCGCCTTCCGGATGAAGATCGACGCGGTCCCGGGGCGGACGACGTTCATCACGGTGGAGCCGAACGTGCTGGGGGACTACGAGACGGACACCGCCTACCGGGTGCAGTGCGCGGAGCTCTGCGGGTTGAACCACGCGGACATGCGGACGCGGGTGAGGGTGGTTTCGGAGGACGACTACAAGAGTTGGCTTGAAAGCAAGAAGGCAGGGGGCAAGTAGGCCGAGATGTACGCAGCAACGACGGTTCTCGGCGGCACCGGCACAGGCCTCATGGGGTTCTACCTCGGCCTCGGTTTCGCCATGGTCATGCGAAAACTGTTCGGGTACCCGGACCTCTGGGAGCGGGACCTCTGCCTGAGCGTGGGCTACGTTTTCGGGCTCGTGGGCTGGGTCCTGGGGATTGGGCTCTGGGGCCAGTGGGCGCGCGAGTGGTTCGGGATGAAGACCTATGCGAACGGCGCCCAGGGCTGGCAGCGCTACTTCACGTTCTGCACCGACCACAAGGTGATCGGCATCCAGTACATGGTCTGGTTCGTCGTCGTCTTCCTTGCGGCCGGCTTCATGGCGATGTTGATGCGTGTGGAGCTGGCCCAGAGCGGCATGCAGTTCTTCAACCACGACCAGTACAACGCGGTGATGAGCCTCCACGGCATCCTGATGGTGGCGGTCGCGATCGCGGCCGTCATCGGCGGGTTCGGCAACTACGCGGTGCCGTTGATGATCGGCGCGGACGACATGGCTTTCCCCCGGCTGAACGCGCTGACGTTCTGGCTGGTGCCGCCGGTGGGCATCATGCTCCTGGCGACGCCGTTCCTGGGCGGCCTTGAAGCGGGCTGGACGGCCTATCCGCCGCTGGCCGTGCAGACCGAGAGCGCCCAGACGCTCTTCAACCTGGCGCTGATGACCTTCGGCCTCGTCTCCATCCTCGGTGGCCTGAACTTCATCGTCACGGTCATCTACCTCCGTGCCGAAGGCATGACCTGGAGCCGGCTGCCGATTTTCGTCTGGGCGATGTTCCTGACGGCCATCCTGGCGCTGTTCTACACGCAGGGCATCTTCGTGGCGCTGTTCATGGTGCTCCTGGACCGGATTGGCGGGATGTCGTTCTTCAACGAGGCGAACGGCGGCGACCCTCTGCTCTACCAGCACGTGTTCTGGTTCTATTCCCACCCGGCCGTCTACATCATGGTGCTCCCGGGCTTCGGGGTGGCGCTGGAACTGCTGACCCACTTCTCGCGGAAGCCGCTCTTTGCCTACCGCTATGCGGTCGGCGGGCTGATCGGGATCGTCGGGTTGAGCGGCGTCGTCTGGGCCCACCACATGTTCACCTCGGGCATGCCGAACTACCTCCACCCGCCGTTCCTGGTGGCGACGGAGCTGATTTCGATCCCGACGGGCCTCGTCTTCCTGGCCGGGCTCGGGACGATCTGGATGGGCAGGGTGTGGCTCCAGACGCCGATGCTGTTCGCGCTGGCGGTGCTGTTCAACTTCGCCTGTGGCGGGGTGACGGGCATCTTCCTGGCGGACGTGCCGACGGACATCCACCTCCAGGACACGTACTTCGTGGTGGCGCACTTCCACTACACGATCGTGGGCGGCGAGATCTTCGCCCTCTTCGGCGGGATCTACTACTGGTTCCCGAAGATGACGGGGCGGATGTACAACGAGCGGCTGGGCAAGATCCACTTCTGGATGATGTTCATCGGGTTCAACGTGACGTTCTTCATCATGCACCTGCCGGGCATCCAGGGGATGAACCGCCGGATCGCGGACTACCCGTCGGAGTTCGACAACATCAACATGGTGATCAGCATCGCGGCCTTCTTCCTTGGGTCGAGCTTCCTCGTCTTCTTCTACAACATCATCTGGTCGTGGTTCCGGGGGCCGGCAGCGGCCGCGAACCCCTGGCGCGCCCGGACGCTGGAGTGGCAGACGAGTTCGCCGCCGCCCCACGACAACTTCGAGAGCCCGCCGGTCATCAAGGGCCATCCCTACGACTACGGGGTGCCGGGCTCGGTCCACGCGACTTTCCCGATGGGGGCGGCACACGCTCCCGCGGGCGGAGGTGGCGGCGGCGGAGGTGGTGGCGGTGGCTAAGCGCGGCGCGAACCGTTCTCGCCGCGCGGACCGCGGCCAACTTCTGCCAAGGAGGAGCCTCCCGTGAACAAAGCAATGCAGCTGGGGATGATCATCGCGGTTATCCTCGCCGTGCTGACGGTGGTCGAATACATCTTCGCGGTGAACGTGGACGACACCGCGATCCGCTTCTATGGGCTCTCAGGGGCGGCGATCGCAAAGGCGGCCCTGATCGTCTGGTACTTCATGCACTTCGGCCGGGTGTTCCGGCCTGAGGAGGCCCACTGATGGCTGTTGCCGCCCCGGCGATGCACCACAAAGGCCCGGATCGCACCGCGATCAACCGCCTCGGCCTCTGGCTCTTCTTCTTTTCGGAAAGCCTCATCTTCGCGCTGCTTCTCTCTTCGCGGTTTTTCCTCGAGGGGCTGAACATCCCACTGAAGCATGGGAGCGACGAGCAAGCCGTCGACCAGGTGCTGGGCCTGGCGATCACGGTGATCCTCCTGCTCAGTTCGGTGACTGCCTTTACTGGGGAGACTGCCTTCGAGCACGGCCGGAAGCGCCTTGGGCACTGGATGATCCTCGCGACCATCGTCCTCGGCCTGATCTTTGCCGGCGGCGTGGCCTACGAATGGAAGACGGCGCACTTCACCCGCGGCGAGGCGTTCGGGACGGTGTTTTTCACCATGACGGGCGTCCACGCTTCCCACGTGATGAGCGGCGTGATCATGCTGGGGCTCGTCTGGGTCCAGGCGCTGCGCGGGAAGTACAACGAGAAGAACCACTGGCCGGTCTCCGGCGTCGTGATGTACTGGCACTTCGTGGACGTCGTCTGGGTGTTCTTCTACCCGGCGCTCTACCTGGTCTAAGCTGGGAGGAGTGAACCGGAAGAACGTCACGGCGGTGCTGGTGCGAGGGCTGGGGTGGTTGGCCGTCTCGCTGGTGGCATCATGGGCGATCATGCTGCTCTGGTGGGCGCTGCTTTCTCCCAGCGGCGACGGTGCGAAGACGCTGGAGATCGTCGTGCCCGAGGGCACGGCGGCGGCGGTGGCGGAGGGGCGCCCGGCGCCATTCATCCCCACGTCGCTTTCCCTCGCCAAGGGGGGCTCGCTCCGGGTGATCAACAACGACGTGGTGGAGCACGACGTCGGGGGTTACCAGGTGCCCGCGGGCCGGACGGTGACCTTCAAGGCGAACGCGACCGGAACCGGCACGCTGACCTGCACAATCCACCCCTCGGGGTACCTCTCCCTGGACCTGACGGAGCGGCCGTCGCTGGCTTCGACGATCCTCCCGACGCTGTTGCTGGGGGTGCCGGCGGGAATCGCCCTGGCGGTGGTCGTCGCGATTGCGGGCAAGCTGAACCTGGACGACGAGGAACTGGTGCACGCCGGCTGACGGGAGCCTGGCCTTGACACGCCGGGGCTGTTTCTCCACCCTGCGCGCATGCCTAACGTAACTGCCAACGGGATCCAGATCGAATACGACACCTTCGGGTCACGGAACGCCGACCCGCTTCTCCTGGTCATGGGCCTCGGCGCCCAGATGATCGGCTGGGACGAGGAGTTCTGCGAGATGGTCGCGGGGCGCGGCCACCACGTCATCCGCTTCGACAACCGCGACGTGGGGCTTTCGACAAAGCTTGACCACCTGGGGATGCCCGACATGGCCGCCATCTTTACGGCGAGGGCGCAGGGCAAGCCGGTCGAGAACCCACCGTACCTCCTCAACGACATGGCGGACGACGCCGCGGCGCTGTTGGAGGCGCTTGGGATCGGCCGCGCCCACATCGTTGGCGCCTCGATGGGCGGGATGATCGTCCAGGCGATGGCGATCCGCCACCCGAAGCGGGTGGCCTCGATGACGTCGATCATGTCGACGACGGGCAACCCGGAACTGCCGCAGGCGAAACCGGAAGCGATGGCCGTCCTCACGACCCCGGCGGCGGAAGACCGCGAGGGACGCATCGCCCAGGGCGTGGCGGCATCGAGGACCATCGGCAGCACGGGCTTCCCCTTCGACGAGGAGCGAGCGAAGAAGCGCGCGGCGATGTCCTACGACCGGTGCTTCTACCCGGTGGGGATGATGCGCCAGATGGCCGCGATCATGGCTTCCCCGAGCCGGAAGGAGGCGCTCCGTTCGGTGAAGGCGCCGTCGCTGGTCATCCACGGCGACATCGACCCGCTGGTGCCGGTGGAAGGCGGCAAGGACACGGCCGAGGCGATCCCGGGGGCGGAACTGCTGATCATCGAAGGGATGGGGCACGACCTGCCGCCGGGGGCGTGGGGGACGGTGGTGGAGGCGATGGCGAGGAACGCGGCGAGGGGGTGAGCCCTCACCCCCCGGCCCCCTCTCCAACGTCCGTTGGAGAGGGGGAGTGCGGCGTGTGCCTGGTGCCCACTTCGTGGGCGAGGGGCAGCAGCGGGCGAGGGCGGCTAGAGCACGTCCCGCGCCATGAGGTCGTCGATGGTTTCGCGGCGGACCATGAGGCGGGCCTGGCCGTCGCGGACGGCGACGACGGGCGGGCGCGTGGCCATGTTGTAGTTGCTCGACATGGCGAGGTTGTAGGCGCCGCTGGCGGGGAGGCCGACGAGTTCGCCCGGCTGGAAGCGGGGGACGACGGCGTCCTTGATGAGGATGTCGCCGCTTTCGCAGTACTTGCCGGCGAGGGTGATGGTCTCCTCGGGTGCGGCAAGCGGGCGGTCGACCGCGATCGCTTCGTACTTCGAGCCGTAGATGGCGGGGCGGATGTTGTCGGCCATGCCGCCGTCGACGGAGACAAAGGTGCGGAGGCCAGGGATCTCCTTGCGGGCGCCGACCGTGTAGACGGCGACCATGGAGCGACCGACGAGGGCGCGGCCGGGCTCGATGTGGAGGGCAGGTTCGGGGAGGCGGTGGTCTTCGAGGCCCTTGCGGAGGGTGCTGACGAAACGCTCGGCGTAGGCGGCGATGGGCGGGGCGTGCTGTTCGCGGTTGTAGGCGAGGGCGAACCCGCCGCCGGGGCTGTATTCCTTGAATTCGAAGCCGTGGGTGTCGCCCATCTGGGCGGCGAACCCGCACATCACGGCGTTCGCCTCTTCGTAAGGTTCGACTTCGAAGATCGGCGAGCCGAGGTGGACGTGGAGGCCGCGGAGGTCGAGGTGCTTCGCCTCCATGCCCAGCTTCACGGCGCGCTCGGCGTCGCCGGTGGCGATGGCGAACCCGAACTTGCTGTCGAGGACGCCGGTCGTGGTCTTGGCGTGGGTGTGGGGGTCGACGTTCGGGGAGACGCGAAGGAGGATGGGCTGGCGGACGCCGGCTTCGGCGGCGATCGCTTCGAGCGTCTCGAGTTCGTAGAAGTTGTCGACCATGACGCGGCCGATGCCGGGGCCGGCGAGGGCTTCGCGGAGTTCGGCGGGGAGCTTGTTGTTGCCGTGGAAGTAGAGGTTCGCGGCGGGCATGCCCCCGGCCCGGGCGGCTGCCAGTTCGCCGCCGCTGACGACGTCCATCCCCAGCCCCTCGTCGGCGATGATGCGGGCGAGGCGGCGGCAGAGGAAGGCCTTCGCGGCGTAGGCGACGGTGACCTTCGGCCAGCGGCTTTCGAAGGCCTGGCGGAATTCGCGGCAGGTGGCGCGGAAGTCGGCTTCGTCGAACACGTAGAGGGGCGTCCCGAAGCGCTCGGCGAGGTCTCGCACGTCGCAGCCGCCGATGCTGAGGCGGCCGGCGGCGGAGATGGCGGCCGTATGCGGCAGGACGTGGGCGAAGGGCAGGTCCGCGAGGGAGGAGGGAGGAGGGAGGTGGGAGGAGTCGGGCATGGATACAGGGTAGAGGACTTGGGACTTAGGACTGAATGGTTCAGTCCGCGGGGATGGATTCGGCTTCGGCGAGCCAGGCGGCGGGGGAGGCGTCGGAGGGCATGCGCCAGTCGCCGCGGGGGGAGAGGGAGCCGCCGGAACCGACCTTCGGCGCGTCGGGGATGGCGTCGCGCTTGTACTGGGCGGCGAAGAAGCGGGCGAGGAAGACAATCAGCCAGCGCTTGATCTCGGCGAGGGAGTACTTGCCGTCGAAGGCGTGGAGGGCCATCCGGGCGATCCGCCGGGGGCCGAAGCCGAAGCGGGTGAACGAATAGAGGAAGAAGTCGTGGAGTTCGTAGGGGCCGACGACGTCTTCCGAGATCTGGACGATCTCGCCGCTCGCCGATGGGCGTAGCAGTTCCGGGCTGATCGGCGTTTCGAGGACGTCGCCGAGGGCGCGGGAGACCGCGGCGTCGCCGGCGAAGACGGTGTCGGCGGTCCAGCGGATGAGGCGGGAGACGAGCGTCTTGGGGACGCCGGCGTTGACGCCGTAGTGGGACATGTGGTCGCCGCCATAGGTCGTGAAGCCGAGCGCAAGCTCCGAGAGGTCGGAGGTGCCGAGGTCGATCCCGCCCTCCTTGCCGGCGACGGAGAAGAGGAGGAACTTGCGGGACCAGGCCTGGACGTTCTCGAAGGTAAGGTCTTCGACCTCGGCGTCGTGGCCGATGGCGGAAAAGACTTCCTCGGCGATTCGGCTGACGGGGATTTCGCGGAGGGTTACCCCCAGGGCGTGGGCGAGCGAGGTGGCGATGGAGCGGGTGCGTTCGGAGGTGCCGAAGCCCGGCATGGTGACGGCGATCATCCGGCTGCGGGGGAGGCCAAGCTGGTCGAGGGCGCGGACGGCGACGAGGAGGGCGAGGGTGGAGTCGCGGCCGCCGGAGAGCCCGAGGACGAGGTGGCGGCCTTTTTCGGGGAGGGCGGTGAGCCGCCGCGCGAGCGAGGTCGACATGATCTGGAAGATCTCTTCGCAGCGTGCGTCGAGCTTCGCCGGGTCGGCGGGAGCGTAGGGGAAGGGCTCGACCTGGCGTTCGAGGCGCTCGAAGACGGCGCGCGGGCGGCGGTCTTCGACGGGCGGGACGATGATGCGGCGCACGGGCTGGGCGAAGGCGGCGGCGTTCTGCCCCCAGGAGGTCTGGCGCATGCGGTCGGACTGGAGGGCGAGGAGGTCGGCGTCGGCGATGGCGAGGCTGCCGCCGGTGCGGAAGCGGGGCGTCTGGGCGATGACGTCGCCGCGGTCGGCGATGATGCCGTGGCCGTCCCAGGCGAGGTCGGCGGTGGATTCGCCGAAGCCGGCGGCGCTGTAGAGCTGGACGGCGAGGTTTTTGGCGGCGGACCCGCGGACGAGGTCGAGGCGGTATTCCCATTTGGAGACGGTGATGTTCGAGGCGGAGAGGTTGGCGAGGACGGTGGCGCCGGCGAGCGCGGCGAGCGTCCCCGGCGAGACCGGCACCCAGATGTCTTCGCAGATGTCGGTGTGGAGGACGAAGCCGGGCTGCCCTTCGATTTCGACGAGGAGGACGGTCCCGAAGGGGACGGTCTCACCGAGGAGGGTGACTTCGTCCACCGTCGCTTCGGCGGCCATCCGGAACCAGCGGAGTTCGTAGAATTCGCGGTAGTTCGGCGGGTAGGCCTTGGGGGCGACGGCGACGGGGTGGCCGCCATAGAGGGTGACCGCGCAGTTGAAGAGCGACCCCCCGGCGGCGATGGGCATCCCCACGCAGACGGCCATGTCCCAGTCGCGGGTGGCGGCGGCGATGGTGGCGAGGGCGTCGATTGCGGCGCGCTGAAGGGTGTCCTGGAAGAAGAGGTCGCCGGCGGTGTAGCCGGTCAGTCCCAGTTCGGGGCAGACGGCGAGCCGGGCACCGGCGGCGTGGGCCTGGCGAAGGACGTCGATGTGGGCGGCGGTGTTGTAGGCGACGTCGGCGACACGGCCATCCGGCACGCACACGGCCACGCGCACATAGCCGTGCGAGCGCACATCCAGGAAGGCTTCGTCCACGATGGCATGATACGCCATCGCGCCGGGGGCGGCCGCGAACGGGACGCCCCCGGCGGGAGTTGCCGGTCCGGACGCTACTGGACGACGTTCAGGAGTTCGGTCTCGCCGCGGTCAACCAGGGGTTCCATCTCGGCGAACCAGGCGGCGAAGTTGGGCTGGGCGAAGACCTTCGGCATCGCCGTCTGCCAGCTCGCCGCGTCTTTCCAGGTCAGCTCGACGATGACCCGGAACATGGTGCCGGTCATGTCGGTGAGGATGCGCTGTTCGCTGAAGCCGAGCTGGGCCGCGGACATGATGGTGGGGAGGCGCTTGAAGACGTTGACGAGGGCGTCGCCCTTGCCGTACTTCGCGTAGAAAACCTGGCGTTCGACGATCATGGTGGGTGGCTCCTTGTGGGTTGAGTTGTCGTTGCCTCCCTGTATTTACCACGCCTGTCAAGGGACGTTTACCGCCGCTTCACACGCGTTTGGCCGCGGCGCGCCCGAAGGCGACGGCCATGAGCAGCGCCGCCGTGCCCCAGAGGTAGCCGCCGACGACGTCGCTGGGCCAGTGGGCGCCCACGTAGACCCGGGCGGGGCCGGCCAGGAGGAGGAGCGAGATGATGGCGGTCCGGAGGCCCATCGCCCACGCCCTGGGGAGGAACCCCGCGGCGAAGACGGCGACGAGCCCGTAGACGAGGACGTCGCTGTAGACGTGGCCGCTGGGGAAGCCGTAACTGTCGCGGAGGTAGTCGACGCGGAGGCCGAAGTCCTCCCCCGGGCGGGGCGAGCGGACGATGACCTTGAGCAGCTGGTCCCAGAAACGGAGCAGGAGGGCAGCCCCGAAGGCGAAAAAAGTCTCATGGCGGAGCCGCTTCGGGTGGCGGTGGAAGAAGGCGACGGCCACGGCAAGGGCTGTCGCGGCTCCCTGCAGGGGCCAGTTGCCGGCAACGTTGACCAGCCCGGCGAGGTCGCCCATCCCGGGAGCGTCCTGGATGCGCTTCGCCAGCCAGACGTCGCCGGGCATGGGCGCGCCGGACGCCCCCACCCAGAGCGTCAGGGCCATGGCGAGGATCCCGCAGATGGCGGCGTAGCGGAGGAGCGGGTCCTGGGGGCCGAGCCACGGCTGGTTCCGGCGGCGGCGGGAGCGGGTCACTCGAGGGGCCGCCGCGCCCACTCCTCCCAGGTGCTCCAGGCGAGCTTATTGGAGCCGTCGGCCCGGCGGAGGCCGATGTCGCGGAGGACGGAGGCGGCGCCCTCGCGGGCGAAGGCGGGGTCGAGGGCGGCGGCCCAGACGACGAGGCTGAAGCGCTGGGCCTCGGCTTCCGTGAGGAGCCGGAGGAGGTAGGCGGCCTGGTCTTCCTCGGTGCCGATGTTGACGGCGCCCTCGACGGGCATGGAGGAGTACCCGGCTTCGGCGATGAGCACCTCGCCGGGGGCCGGCCAGCGGGCGCGAAGCTGGGTGTAGTAGTCGGGGGGGATGTCGGCGGCGCTACGAAGGTCGCCGAGGAAGGGGTAAGTGCTGATCGCGAGGGCGTCCATCCGTCCCCGGAAGTAGTCGAGCACCTCCCAGTGGGGTGGGTGGGCGATGCCGGAGCGGCCCTCGATGTCTTCGAGCTGGAAGGTTGGGAAGACTTTCGTGGAGGGGTTGGCGGCCTTCGCCACCGCGTAGGCTTCGGCGTAGAGCGACACGAACGCTTCGAACTGGGCCGGCGTCCGTTCGTAGAGCATGTTGATCTCCACGCCGAGGGCCAGGTATTCGGGGTGGTAGTTCTTCACGACATAAGCGGTGTAGGCGACGAAGGCGTTGCGGAGGTCCTTGTCGAGGAAGCCGACGGCGGGGTCGACCGCGGCCGGGAGGTTCGCGATCCGGCTGCGCTGGACGACGCCGTCGGTGGGGTCGATCGCGTAGAAGAGGTCGAGGTTGGTGTACTGCTTGAGGAGGGAGGTCTCGAGGCGGGTGTTGTCCGCGGTCTCCTTCGAGACGGTGCCGCCGGGCATGAAGTCGGTCCACGGGGGCGGGCGCTGGATGAGGAGGGTGTCGGCGTACTGGGCGGCGGTGGCGAAGGCGTTGACGTAGGCCTGGCCGGTGCGCTCGGGCGGGGTGGCACTCAAGCCAAGGCGGAGGCTGCGCGGCTCGCCGGCGGACGGGGGCCGGACGACGGTCGGGCCCGGGGGGGTGGCTTTGTCGTTGCCGCCGCAGGCAGCGAGGGAGAAGGCGAAGATCGCCAGCACTGTTACAATCAGGGCCGCGGGGTATGGCCGGTGGCGGCCGGGAGACTTCATGCGAGCCACGTTCGTCGCGGCCGTGCTCCTCGGGCTGGTAGTGGGTGGCGTCATCGCCGGGATGCGGGCCTTCACGGGCGGCTCATCCGCGGTCGAGCTCGCGACGCCGGGGGCGACCCCGGAGCCAGGTTCGCCCGAGTCCGTCGCCCGCGAATGGGCAGCAAAGTGGAGCGCCGATGACACGGCGGGGCTCTATGCCCTGCTTTCGCCCGAATCCCAACGCGCGCTCCCCCTCGACAAGTTCGTCGCCGCCTATGACGCCTTCAGCCGGGAAACCACCCAGTCGGCGGTAGCGGCCACGGTCGCCTCCGTCGGCGAGGCCGAGGCGACGCTGTCAGTCCGGCTTTCCACAGCCTATTTCGGGGACTTCGAATACACCATTGCGCTGCCCTTTACCCGGCCGGCGGGGAAGCCGCTGGTGGCGTGGTCGCCGGCGGTCATCCACCCGGCGATGGTCGACGGGCGCTTCTTCAAGAGCGACGTCCAGCGGCCGAAGCGGGGGACGATCTTCGACCGCAACGGCTCGGCGCTGGCCGAAACCCGCGACGTGCGGATGCTGGGCCTGAACCGGGCGGTGGTCGTCGATCGGGCGGTGTTGACGGCGCAGCTGGTGGAGTTCGGGTTCACGAAGGAGCAGGTGGACGCGGCATTCGACAGCAAGGTGGCACAGAACCAGCGGGTCACGGTCGGGTTCGTCCCCGACAGCAAGGCCGAGGCGGCGGTGGCGCTGATCCGGGTGCCCGGGGTGCTGGTCTTCTTCGAAACGCAACGGGTGCACCCGCTTGGGGCGTCGGCGGCGCACGTGGTGGGCTACACGCGCGAACTGAACGCGGACGAGCTGAAGCAGCGGAAGGGCCAGGGCTACCGGATTGGCGACCGGGTGGGCGCGGTCGGACTCGAACGGACGATGGACGCAGTGCTCGCGGGGAAGCCGGGGGGCGAGCTGCGGCTGGTCGACGCCGGGGGGTTTACGGTGGAGACGGTGGCGACGCGGGAGTACGTCGCGGGGCGGAACGTGACGACGACGCTGGATTCACGGGTGCTCCAGGTGGCGGCGGCGCGGCTGGGGACGCGGGCGGGGGCGGCGGTGGTGATCGACCCGGCGACGAATGCGATCCTCGCCCTCAACAGCTCGCCCGCCTACGACCCGGACGCCTTCGAGCGCAACGACGCGGCTGCCCTGGCGGCGATCACGGCCGCGCCCGGCGCCCCGCTCACGAACCGGGCGACGGCGGGGCTCTATTCCGCGGGGTCGACCTTCAAGCTTGTGACGGGGGCCGCGGGGCTGAGTTCGGGGCTCTACAAGACGACGGACCTGATCTACTGTGGCGCGAGCTGGGACGGGATCGACCCGCCGCGCGCGAACTGGGAGGGGGCGCAGGGGCCGCTGACGATCGCGCTGGGGCTGATGCGGTCGTGCAACCCGGTGTTCTACGAGATCGCGTTGAAGCTATACAACCAGACCGACGGGGCGCTTTCGAAGATGGCCCGGGCGTTCGGATTCGGGGTCGAAACGGGCGTTGTGGGCCTCGGCGAAGAAGCGGGGCTTGTCCCTGACGCGGAGTGGAAGCGGAAGACGAAGAACGAAGCCTGGTTTCCCGGTGACGAGGTGAACCTCGGGATCGGGCAGGGGGCGCTCCTTATCACGCCGCTGCAACTGGCCAACGCCTACAGTTCGTTCATCTTCGGGTCGCTGCGGACGCCGGTGGTGCTCTCGACGGAGACGGCGAAGGACCGGGGGGCGATTCCCCTGACCTCGGAGCAGTTCGCCCACCTGCGCCAGGGGCTGAAGCTGGTGACGAGCGCGACCGGGACGGCCTCGGCGGCGTTCGCGAACGCGGGCTACACCGACTTCGCGGGGAAATCGGGGACGGCGGAGGACGTGGGAGCGCAGCAGCACGTGCTGTTCGTGGCCTACCGGCCGGCGGATGCGCCGCGGGCGGTGGCGGCGGTGGTGCTGGACGAAGGGCAGTCGGGGTCGGTCGAAGCGGGGCCGATCGCGCGCGACATCGTCCTCGCCGCGACGCGGTAGGGGCTACACGAGGCCGACGATGGCGGGGAGGACCTCGCCGATCTGGCCGCGGACGACGGCGTCGGCGTATTGGTCGAAGGGGGTGGGCTCGGCGTTGACGATGACGAGGCGGGCGCCCCCGCGGAGGGCGGTCTCGGGAAGGAGGGCGACCGGGTAGACGGTGAGCGACGTCCCGACGGCGATGAAGACTTCGGCCCGCGCGGCGGCGCGCTCCGATCGGGCAATGTCCTCGGGGATGAGGTTCTGGCCGAAGGAGATGGTGGCGCTCTTGAGGATGCCGTCGCAGGTCCGGCAGCGGGGGTCTTCGTCGCCGGCGCGGACGCGGTCGAGGACGCGTTCGATGGGGCCGCGGTCGCCGCACCCGCCCATGCAGGTGAACTCGCGGATGTTGCCGTGGATTTCGACGAGGCGTTCGAGGGGGATGCCGGCTTTCAGGTGGAGGCCGTCGACGTTCTGGGTGACGAGCAGTTCGAGCTTGCCTTTGCGTTCAAGTTCGGCGAGGGCGACGTGGCCGGAGTTGGGTTGGGCTTCCCACATGCGGCTCTCCAGCCGGTTCTTCCAGGAGCGGACGCGGGCGTCGCGGTTGGCCATGTAGTGCTGGAGGGTGGCGAGCATCTCGGCGCCGGGGTTCTTTGTCCAGACGCCCTGGGGGCCGCGGAAGTCGGGGATGCCGGACTCGGTGGAGATGCCGGCGCCGGTGAGGACGACGGTGTTGCTGGAATCGCGCAGCCAGGTGGCGATCCGGGCGGCCTCTTCGGGGGCGATGGCGGGAGGCTCGGCGCTCACCGGTAGAGCGACTCGAGGCGGACAACGACGCCGGGCAGGGATTCGACGGGGACATCGCCGCCGGTGTAGGTGCGCTCGGCGTAGGTGCCGTCGGGCTGGCGGCGCCAGGCGGTGAGGACGCGGTCGTAGGGATGGATGCGCCAGACTTCGAGGTCGCCGCGGCGGAGGTATTCGGGGATCTTGGCCTCGACGTCGTAGTCACCGGTGGAAGCGGACCAGACTTCGACGACGAGCGGGAGCGGCTCGGCGTAGGCTTCGAGGACGGCGCGCCCTTCGCCCCAGGGCTTGAGGAGCGCGGTGGGGATCACCATTACGTCGGGGATGAAGTACTGCTCGCCGGCCCGGACCCGGCCGGCGTTGAGAGCGACCTGGTAGTCCCCCTCAGGGAGTTGCCGGATCAGGGTGGCGGTCAACTGGCGGGCGACGGTGTTGTGTTCCTGGGTCATGGATGGCTTCCTCCGCGGGCGGCCGCAGACAAGCTCCCACTGGCCCTCGGGGTCTTCGAGCGCGAGCTGTTCGTAGGTGGCTTCGGTGACGGGCATCGCGGTGC
>JACRBT010000011.1 GCA_016234445.1 Chloroflexota bacterium
AGTCGGCGAAGGTGGACGAGTACACGAACGCGTTGAACACGGAGTTCGACATCGCCAAGCGCCAGGAGCTGTGCAAGAACACGGCCCGGGAGCTGATCAAGATCCATGGTGGCGGGATCCCGTACAACATGGTGAACATCAACAACAACCTGTTCTGGAACTACTACAAGGGCGGCGAGGCCCAGCCGTTCATCACCTCGCCGAACTTCGGCAAGGACGTGTACTTCGACCAGAAGGACCCGACCTGGACGGGCCGGCCGGCCTAACCAGGGTCCTTCGCCAGCGGGCGAACTTGCGGCGCCCTCTCCATCGTGGGAGGGCGCCGTTCCATACCCCAAATTGCGCGAGGGGACTCGACGGCGCTCTGGCGCATCGCGTAGACTCCGCGCACCCCACCGGTGGGTGACTACCGGTCCGGGCCTGGAGAACAGGCAAGGACCGGAGGCCCACCCCGTTGAACACGGCGGCGCCGTGCGGTCTATACTTCGCTGCTGGCCCCCGGGAGGGGCATCACCCGCCGGGTGGCGAATCTGAGGAGGACGGATGAGGAACTACATCATCAGGCGGACGCTGATCAACATCCCCGTGATCTTGCTGGTCGCGACGATGGTGTTCTTCGCCACCAACGTGCTTCCCGGGGACTTCGTTGCCCAGCGCATCGCCGCGAACAACCCAACCCCCACCAGCAGCCCTGAAGAGGTCGAGGCCCAGATTCAGAAGATCCGCGAGGACCTTGGCATCGACGACCCGATCGCCATCCGCTACGTGAAGTACCTTGGCGACCTTGTCCGGGGTGACTTTGGCACCTCCTACCAGAGCGGGCGGAGCGCCATCCGGGACTTCAGGGAAGGCATCCCCTACACGCTCCAGCTTTCGCTGATGGCTTTCACCATCGCCCTGCTGACGAGCATCCCGATTGGAATCATCTCGGCCATCCGCCAGGATTCGCCGATCGACTACTTCCTGCGCTTCTTCGCGATCCTGGCGGTGGCGGCGCCGAACTTCTGGGTCGCGACGATGCTGCTGCTGTACGTGGTCCGTTGGAAGCTCTGGGACATCCAGCTCACCGAGCACCCGTTGCTCTGGGAGGACCCGATAGGCAGCCTCAAGCTCTTCGTCATCCCGGCGGTGGCGGGTGGGCTCGCTGGCGGCGCGGGGATCATGCGCCTGCTCCGCTCGCAGATGCTGGAAGTGCTCCGCCAGGACTACATCCGGACCGCCTGGGCGAAGGGCGTGCGGGAGCGGGTCATCATCGTCCGGCACGCGCTGAAGAATGCCCTGATCCCGGTGCTGACCGTCATTGGCCTGACGATCGCCGGTCTTCTGAGTGGGAACGTCGTCTTCGAATACCTCTTCGGTATCCCGGGGGTCGGCAACCGCATCCTTACAGCCATCAACAAGCGCGACGTGCCGGTCGTCCAGGCGTTCGTGGTGATCATCGCCACGTTCGTCGTCTTCGTTAACCTTGCGATCGACCTGCTCTACGGCATCATCGATCCGCGCATCCGATTCTCTTAGGCGAGGCTTCACATGGCTCAAGAGCAGGGCGTCATTCAACTACCCGGCGTGGGCATCCCCCGGAGCCTCAGCGATCGGCCGCTGCCGGTGCGGATGCTCGTGCATTTCGGCCGATTCATGACCACGAAGCCGCTCGGCGGGGTCGGGGTCGTCGTCATCCTTCTCGTCATCCTCATGGCGGTCTTCGCCCCCTTCGTTTCGCGCTACGACCCGGAGGCCGTCTCGACGACATCGAGCCCCGAGTGCGGGACCACCGAGCTGGAGGCGCTGAAGACGGCGACGGGCTGCTACAGCCCCCTGTTGATTGAGATGGCCGACTCCAACCCGATCGTCCGCCTCACCTACTCTTCGGAGTTGTTCCAGAAAGGGGAGGTCATCCAGACGATCGCTTCGCCGTCGAGTGCCCATTGGCTGGGCACCGACAAGGTTGGGCGCGACCTCTGGTCCCGGATCATCTACGGGTCGCGGTTGGCCCTCCTCGTTGGCGTGGGCGCGGCCCTCATCGCCGTGATCATTGGGACCACCCTCGGGGTTGTCAGCGCCTACTTCGGTGGGCTGGTGGACATGGTCTTGCAGCGCCTGACTGATGCGTTCTTCGCCTTCCCCGCGCTCATCCTGCTCCTGCTCTTCTCCCAGGTGGTGGAGGATCCCAACAAGTACTTCAACACGGTTGCCCTTGGGATTGTGGGCATCGCCAGCGTCACCCGGATCGCCCGGAGCGCCGTCCTTTCGACGCGTGAGGAGGTTTACGTCCTCGCGGCGCGGACGGTGGGAGCTTCCGACCCGCGGATCATGGCCCGGCACATCCTGCCAAACATCATGGCGCCGCTGATCGTCATCTTCACGACGTCGATCGGCGTCTACATCCTGGCGGAGGCAAGCCTGGCCTTCATCGGCCTGGGCGACCCGGTCGCGGTCTCCTGGGGCAAGATGGTCAACGAGGCCCGTCAGCTGGGCCCGGCCAAGCCGCTGATGGCACTCTTCGTCGGCTCGGCCCTCACGGTGACGGTGCTCGGCTTCAACCTCGCCGGGGATGCGCTTCGCGACGTCCTCGACCCGCGCCTCCGTGGCCGCGGTGGCCGCGCCGGCTTCTAGCCGCCGGCGGCCTCAGAAAGCGATTCCCAGGCGGGCCCGGTCCAGGCCGGGCCCGCCTGCTTGTCTTGCGGGGATGACGATGACAGCTACGATAACTCCCAATGTCTGAACGCGAAGCTTCCCTGCTACAGGTTATGGACGGCATCCCGACGAGCCTGAGCGACCGTCCCGGCTGGCAGCGGGCGCTGGTCCACGTGGGCCGTTTCTTCGGCCGGAAGCCCCTCGGGGGCGCCGGCGTGGCACTCATCTTCGCGGTCTTGTTTATGGCGGCGTTCGCGCCGGCGGTCGCGCCCCACAACCCGGAGGCAGTCGCCAGGACCAGCCGCCCCGCCTGCGACGCGGAGACGGAGCGGCTCATCCAGGAGGCGCTCGCGGCCGGCACCCCGTTGCTCGCGACCGCACCGCAATGCTACAGCCCCTTCCTCCTCACCCGTGCCGAAACCGACCCGCTCATTCGCCTGAAGTTCCCCTCGGAGCTGTTCCAGCAGGGCGAGATCGTCGAAACGATCGCCTCGCCGTCGCGGGCGCACCCACTTGGCACCGACTTGCGCGGCCGGGATCTGCTCTCGCGGATCATCTACGGGTCGCGGCTGGCGCTCCTCGTCGGGGTCGGCGCGGCGCTGATTGCCGTGACGTTCGGGACCATCTTCGGCGTGGTCAGCGCGTATTTCGGCGGCTGGGTCGACATGGGGATCCAGCGGGTCACGGACGCGCTCTTCTCGTTCCCGCCGCTGATCCTCCTGCTCGTCTTTTCGCAGGTGGTACAGGACCCGAACAAGTACTGGAACACGATCGCGCTCGGGATCATCGGCGTGGCGGGCGTGGTCCGGGTTGCGCGCTCGGCGGTGCTCACCGCCCGCGAGGAGGTCTACGTGCTGGCGGCCCGCACGGTGGGGGCGAGCGACCGGCGCGTGATGGCGCGGCACATCCTGCCGAACATCCTGGCGCCGCTGATCGTGGTGTTCACGACGTCGATCGGCGCCTACATCCTCGCCGAGGCGGGGCTGGCGTTCATCGGTCTCGGCGACCCCACCGCGATTTCCTGGGGGAAGATGGTCAACGAAGGCCGGGCACTGGGTCCCGCGAAGCCGCTGATGGCGCTCTTCGTCGGCTCGGCCCTGACGCTGACCGTGCTCGGCTTCAACCTTGCCGGCGACGCGCTCCGGGACGTGCTTGACCCGCGCCTCCGAGGCCGCGGCGGGCGCGCCGGGTTCTAGTCGGCCGGACGTGACCCGTGTGCGAGTGAGGTGACGGTTGATGGCACTGCGACAGGTTGTAGCCCTGGGGGGCGGCGGCTTTTCCGAGGAACCCGACAACCCCTTGCTCGATGATTTCATCCTGGGTCTCCGCGAGAGCGATTGTCCGTCCGTCTGCTTCGTTCCCACCGCCAGCGGTGACGCCGACAAGTACATCGCCAAGTTCTACGCGAGCTTCGCACCGCCTCGTGCCAGGCCGTCGCACGTGTCGCTCTTTCACCCGAAGACGCTTGACGACTTCCCGGAGACAGCCATCGACGCTCGGGACGACATCGAGTCGCATCTCCTGTCCCAAGACGTCGTCTACGTCGGGGGTGGAAACACTCCCGCGATGCTCGCCGTCTGGCGAATCCACGGCATCGACCGGATGCTTCGGACAGCCTGGGAACGCGGCGTTGTCTTGTGCGGCATCAGTGCCGGCTCACTCTGTTGGTTCGAGTCGGGCCTGACCGGCGCGTTTGGTCAGGGGCTTGTGCCGTTGCACGACGGGCTAGGACTGCTGCGCGGCAGCCACTGCCCGCATTACGACAGCGAGCCCGGGCGCCAACCCACCTACAGGAAGTTGGTGGCGAGCGGAGATCTCGACGAGGGCTGGGCGGCGGACGACGGAACAGCTCTTCATTTCGTGGACCGTGAATTCCGCGCGGCCGTCTCTTCGCGCCCGGCAGCTCGTGCCTTTCGGGTCACAAGAGAGGGTCAGGAGAGTCAGGAACTCCCTCTTCCAGTGCGATTTCTCGGGGACCCAAGCCGTCACAGTCCGGACTAGCTGGAGTCGGCGGCGGCGGACTGCGCTTCGTCGAGGAGTTCGGCGATGTGCATGACCCGGGCGGTGATTCCGGCCTCGCGGACGGCGGCCTCGTACTGAAGCTGGCACCCCGGGTTGGCGGTGACGATGACGTCCGGCGCGGCATCGCGGAACTGCGAGGCCTTGCGGGACCGTAGTTCCGCGGACATGGCGGGCTGGACGAGGCTGTAGAGCCCGGCGGCGCCGCAACAGAGGTCGGCGCCCGGCGTTTCCACGAGGTCGCAGCCGTCGATCGTTCGGAGGAGGTTGCGGGGTTGTTCGCGGATGCGCTGGGCGTGGGCGAGGTGGCAGGGGTCCTGGTAGGTGACCCGGGCCGGGAAGCTGGCTGCAGGCTGTTCCGCGAGGGCGGCGGCGTATTCGGTGAAGTCACGGACGCGGGCGGCGAATTCGCGAGCGCGGGCGGCGTAGGCGGTGTCGCCGGAGAGGATGTCGCCATACTCTTTCATCGCCGCTCCACATCCAGCCGAGTTGACCACGATCGGCGCCGGGGCCGTGCCCGCGAGGGCGTCGATGTTGCGGCGGGCAAGTTCGCGGGCGAAGGCCAGGTCGCCGGCGTGGGCGTGGAGGGCGCCGCAGCAGCCCTGTCCGGCGGATGCGATGGCGGCGACCCCCTGGCGGGCGAGCACTCGCGCGGTCGCGCGGTGGACGTCGCCGAAGACTTCGCCCATGACGCAGCCGGTGAAGAGCACGGCGGTTTCGGAAGCCCCCAGCACCGCCGGCAGGGAGTCGCCGGCACGAAGCGGCTTGCCGATGTGGCGGGGGAGCTGGGCTTCGCCGCGAGCGAGCGCGGGGCCGAGACGCAAGAGCCTGGTCCGGCGGCCGATGCCTCGCAGGGGCGAGTTCGCGAGCCAGCGCACCGGCGTCACGGCGGCGGCGAGGATGCGTGGCCTCGCCAGCACCCGCCTGAGCAGGAACTTGCGGAGACGGCGCCCTCCCCGGCCCGTGGAGGCGGCGGTATCCAGCTGGGCGCGGGCGTGTTCCATGATCCGGCCGTAGGGCACGCCGCTCGGGCAGACGGCTTCGCAGGCGCGGCACTGCAGGCAGAGGTCCCAGTGGCCCTGGACGGCCGCCGTCAGTTCGATCCGCCCTTCCTCAACCGCGCGGGCGAGGTAGATGCGCCCCCGTGGCGACTCCACCTCCAGCCCGGTCACGGCATAGGTCGGGCAGCTGTTCACGCAGAGGCCGCAGTGGACGCACTTGGCGAGGTCGTCGAGCGCGGGAGCCTCCGCGGGGTTCGGCCAGTTGGAATGCTTAGATGCCACCGATGAACCTGCTCCGGTTGAAGCGCCCCGCGGGATCGTAGGCGGCCTTCAAACCCTGCATGAGCGGAAACGACCCCGGCACGTCACCCCAGGTGTCGACCTCTTCGCGGAAGCTGCGGGGGAGGCGTTCGACCACGGCCGAGCCGCCCGCTGACGTGACGGACGCCCGCAGCCGCGCCAGCGCCGGCGCAAAGGACCGCAGCGGTGGCAGGCTCGCGGCGTCCCAGGAGGCGCGCAGGACCCCGGCGAGAGGATGGACGACGACCGCCGCCGGGCGGAGAGCGTCGAGGTTAGCCGCGGTTGCGGCGGCCTCGGAAGGGAGGGCAACGCAGCGCAGAGAGAGGACGTCGCCGTCGCGGAACCCGAGGTCGCGGGCTTCGAGGTAGGCGGCGGAGCCATCGACGATCCGGGCGTCGTGGCCGGCGAGGGCGACGGAAGCGCGTGCCGCCGATGGGTGCAGGCGCAGGTGGAGGCGCCACGCCCCTTCGTGGCGGATCGCGTCGGCGACTTCGGGGCGAAGGTCGGCGCGGAGGACGGCGTCGGCGGCGGCGCAGGCGTCGGACAGGCTGTCGAAGGTGGCTTCGACGCTGGCGGTTTCGGCACGCGGGAGGACGCGAAGGGCGACTTCGGTGATGATCCCGAGCGTCCCGAGGGAGCCGCACCAGGTGCGCATGAGGTCATAGCCGGTGACGTTCTTGACCACCCTCCCGCCGGCGCGGACGAACTCGCCGTCGGCCCGGAGGACCGTCATCCCGAGGAGGAAGTCGCGCGGGCTGCCGTGGCGGGTGCGGAGGGGCCCGGCCGCCCCGGAAGCGAGGGTGCCGCCGATGGTCGCGCGTTCGCCCAGGGGCGGGTCGACCGGTAGCCACTGCCCGCCCGCGGCGAGGACGCCGGCGAGCTGCCCGAGCGTGACCCCAGCCGGCGCGACCACGGTGAGGTCGTCGCGTTCGTGGTCGATAGGCCCCGCCAGGCACCGTGCCAGGTCCAGCAGCGCGAAGCGGCCAGCCGGTGCACCGCCGAGGTCAAGCTGGGTCCGTCCGCCCGCCGGGACGAGCGTAAGGTTGTCGTTCGCGCTCACGATCGCGCGCAGCTCCTCCAGCGTCTCGGGGACGAAGACGGTCTCGGGTTCGCGCCCGCCGACCGTGGGAAGGTGGCCCGCGAGTGTCTCAGACAAAGGCATCGGGTCCGGCGGCGCGGATGGCCGCGTCGTTGTGGGCCATCTCGCCGCAACCGGTGCCCCCCGGGAGCAGCTTGCAGGGGTTGAAGCCGCCGCTGTTGCCGAACACGCCGCGGAGGCGGCCCATGTTGTCGAGGTCGGTTTCGCTGTAGAGCCAGGGCATGAACTGCTGCTTTTCGAAGCCGATGCCGTGTTCGCCGCTGAGGGAGCCGCCGGCGTCGACGCAGGCGCGCATGATCTCGGCGCCGGCTTCGAGGACGCGCTTCGTCGCGCCGGGTTCGCGTTCGTCGAAGGCGATGCAGGGGTGGAGGTTGCCGTCGCCGGCGTGGAAGACGTTCGCGATCGGGAGGCCGTAGCGTTCGCTGACTTCGCCGACGCGGGCCATGACCTCGACGAGCTTCGAGCGCGGGACGACCCCGTCGAGGATGTAGTAGTTGGGGGCGATGCGGCCGAGGGAGCCGATGGCGCCCTTGCGGCCCTTCCAGAGGAGTTCGCGGGTGGCCGCATCGCGGGCGACGCGGACCTCTTTGGCGCCGTTTTCCATGCAGGCGGCCCGGGCCGAGGTTGCCTGGGGCTCAACGACGTCGGCAATGCCGTCGAGTTCGACGAGGAGCACGGCGCCGGCGTCTGGCGGGTAGCCGCATTGGAGCCCGGCCTCGGCGGCCTGGAGGGTGGTCCGGTCCATCATCTCCATCGCGGCAGGGATCATGCCGGCGGCGATGATGCTGGAGACGGTGTGGCTGGCCTGTTCGATGGTGTCGAAGATGGCGAGGAGGGTGACGATCGAGGCCGGGAGGGGGAGCAGCCGGACGACCACTTTTGTGGCGATCCCCAGGGTGCCTTCGGAGCCGATGAAGGCGCCCCGGAGGTCGTAGCCTGGGGTGTCGGCGACGTGTCCGCCGAGCCAGGTGATGTCCCCGGCGGCGGTCACGACCTCAAGCCCGAGGACGTGGTTGGTGGTGACCCCGAGTGCGAGGCAATGGGGGCCGCCGGCGTTTTCGGCGACGTTCCCGCCGATGGTGCAGGCCTTCTGGCTGCTCGGGTCCGGCGCATAGAAGAGCCCGTGGACCGCGGCAGCCTCGGAGAGCTGGATGTTCGGGAGCCCGGGTTCGACGACGGCGATCCGGTTCGCCGGGTCGATTTCGAGGATGCGGCGCATGCGGGCGGTGGCGATGACGACGCCGCGCCGGGCCGGGACCGAGCCGCCGCTGAGCCCCGTGCCGGCGCCGCGGGGGGTGATCGCGACTCCCAGCGCGTTGCAGAGCCGCACGACCTCGGCGACCTCTTCCGTGTTTGCCGGGAAGACAACCGCATAGGGGGCGCTGCGCTCTATCGTGCCATCGAATTCGTAGACGAGGAGGTCTTCCGGCCGCCAGAGCACGTTCGCGTCCCCGCAGATGCGGGAGAGGCCGCCGACGAGTTCGCGGCGCGTCGTCATCGGTCGCCTTCGGGGATCTGGCACTCGCGGCAGAGGCCGAAGATGGCGAAGTGGTGGAGGTCGGGGGCGAATCCGAAGTCCTTCTCGATGCGCGCGGCAAGGTCGTCAAGGTAGCTGTGGTCGAGTTCGGCGATGTCTTCGCAGCTGGTGCAGATGAGGTGGTGGTGGGGCTGCTCGGGCGCCCATTCGAAGACCGCGTCGCCGCTGCCCATGTCGGTCTCGGTGGCGAGCCTCATCCGCTTGAGGACGTCGAGGGTGCGGTAGACGGTGCTGACGTCGACGAAGGGGTAGACCTCGCGGACCTGGTCGGCGATGTGGGCGGCGGTAAGGTGGCCGTCGGCGTGACGGAGCGCGCGGACAATCATCATCCGTTGGGGGGTGAGCTTGTGGCCGGCGCGGCGGAGGAGGTCCGCGGTTTCGTCTTCGCAACTCATGCGAATCTCAGTCTACAGGGAGTCGATGCTGGAGGGCCTGCGGCGGGGGGCGCGAAGGGCTAAGCCGCTCAGGCCATCCCCCAGGCCAATGTGACGCCCGCAGCGGGAATTCCGGAGAGGGTGAGGATGATGCTCCACCACGTCGGTTTCCCGCCGATGATCAACCCCAATCCGAGCACGAACAACAAGGCCCCTAACGGCCAGAGGAGAGTGCCGCCGACGAGCATGAAGGGCAGTGCGAGCAGCGCGGGCCAGAGCGGCCAGGAGTCGAACCGCCGGTCGGCGGCAAGCCACATCACCCGCGTCAGCAGGAAGTCAACCGTCACGATCGCCAGGCTGGCCCCGACGCCGACGTAGAATCCAACGAGGGGGTGGGCGCTCGGGCCGAATAGACCGCCCACCAGTCCAACCGCCAGGGCCGCAGTTAAGGTAACGACGGCCCCCGCGAGCACCAGCCGGCCGAAAGCTCGGGAGAGCGACGCGCTCCCTATC
The DNA here is from genome assembly GCA_016234445.1 of Chloroflexota bacterium. Lineage (GTDB taxonomy): Bacteria > Chloroflexota > Dehalococcoidia > Tepidiformales > Tepidiformaceae. The sequence continues at coordinate 9,478 of JACRBT010000011.1, forward strand.
GCGCTGGCCAGGACCGCGACAACCGACGCGACAAGATTGAGCCGGGCGCTGACTCTGGCCGCGCCAACGGCCTCCCGGATGTCCGCATCCGGGTCATTCTGCAGTCTTGATCCTGACGGCACGGCGCCGCGGATAACCGGATCCCTCCCGCTGACGAGCTCGATCCCGGACAGCTGTTCAGTCTCCCGGCCTCTATGTGAAACGGTGATCCAGGGCAAGAGGAACACGCCCAAGAACGCGATGTGGAGGATGGGCGCCAGGACCCGCAGCGTCGGGCTCCAGCGGACGAGCAGCGGCGGGCGGAGCTCACCCGGGCTGACAGCCCCGGGACCGGCCCCGCTCCCGGCGCCCGACACAGGCTGGGCCAGGGAAGATGTCAAACTCATCTCTCGCTCCGTGCGCGCCTCTCTGGACCGTGATACCACCGCGGGTCGGCAACCGACACGGCCGAATGGGTCAAACGGCCGGTCCGGTGGGCCCGGGGGTTCGTAGGGCTGAGCCGGGGCGTGCCGGCGGTCGAGGATCCCTGTATGGCCTCTCCTGAGTTTGCAGTCTCGAAGCCCCCACGGGCGCGTGGTGCCATCGCTGGTTGCCCGCAGTGCGAAGGGCGGCCGCCGTTGGAGGTGTTCCGGCGGATGGAGGTCGCCTCGAGGGAGCCGCTCCTCTACTGCCCGCGCTGCTACGGCTTCTGGGCGGTGGGCGATGCGCTCGCGCACGGGGTGGCGGACCCGCAGGACGAGCACCCGGCGTTGCGTGCGGCCATGGCCCCGGCACTCTGCCGGAAGTGCATGGGGCACCTGCGAGAGACGGGCGAGTGCGTCCGCTGCGGCTGGACCCGGCCGGCGCTCGCCTGCCCGGCCTGCGCCGCCCCGATGTCGCGAACGAAGATGGGCGCCGTCTACGTCGACACCTGTGGGGTGTGCCGCGGGGTGTGGTATGACGTAGGCGAACTCTGCCGGGTCTACGACATCCCGGAGCCGCTCAGCCTCGTGGCCAGGGTCATGGGCACGACCGAGCCGGGCCCGACGGACGGCGAGCTCTTCGTGCAGGCGCTGTGGGCGCTGTCGCGGCTGATCTTCCCGTTCATCTGACCGTTTACCTACCGCCGCGATTCCGTAGCTGTGATGCGGCCACGGGGGGCCGCGGCTACCAGATGCCGAGGGCCATGCGGACGTCTTCGCTCGCCATCGTCCGGGGGTCCCAGGGCGGGTTCCAGACGATCTGGACGTCGACGTCTTTCACGCCCGGGATCTCCTTCATCTTCGCATAGACTTCGCCGCGGATGACGGGGCCGAGCGGGCAGCCGGGACTGGTCAGGGTCATGGTCACGAGGACGTCACCGTTGTCGTAGGTGATGTCGTAGACGAGCCCGAGCTCGACGATGCTCATATTGATTTCGGGGTCTTTGACCTCGGTGAGCTTCGCGCGCATCTCTTCATAGGTGGGTGCGGTTGTGGCGTCGGCCATGGGGGCTCCTCCTCAGGCTGGGGTGGTAGACGGTTCGAGCCCTTCCTGGAGGACGTTCCAGGAGAGCATGGCGCACTTCACGCGCACCGGGAATTTCGTGACGCCCTGGAGGGCTTCGAGGTCGCCGAGGTCGGCGGCGGGTTCGGCGCCGTCGAGCATCATGGCCCGGAAGTGGGCGATCTTCGCCTCGACCTCGCCAAGCGTCCGGCCCTTGACCTCCTCGGTCATCATCGAGGCGCTGGACTGGCTGATCGAACAGCCTGCGCCTTCGAAGGCGATGTCCTTGACGGTGTGGTCTTCGATGACCACGTCCATCCGGATCTCGTCGCCGCAGACGGGGTTCACGCCTTCGACGTGGCGGGCGCCGTCGATGGTTCCGCGGTTCCGGGGCTTGCGGTAGTGATCGATGATCACCTCGCGGTAGAGGTCGTCGAGGGGGAGGCCGGGCTCGCTCACGCGAACACCTTGATGGCCTCACGAATCGCCGCGGTGAGGCGGTCGACGTCGGCGGTGTCGTTGTAGATGTAGAAGCTGGCGCGGTTGGTGGCGGGGACTCCGAGGCGGCGCATCAGAAGCTGGGCGCAGTGGTGGCCGGCGCGGATTGCCACGCCGTAGGAGTCGAGGATGGTGCTCATGTCGTGGGGGTGGATGCCATCGACGGCGAAACTGACGGCGCCGCCGCGGTCTTCGACAGCTTTCGGGCCGTGGACGTGGAGGCCGGGGATGGCGCTGAGGGCGTCGATCGCGACGGCGGTTATCGCCATCTCGTGGGCGCGGACGGCGGGCATGCCAAGGTCGCGGAGGTAGTCGAGGGCGGCGCCGAATGCGATCACGTCGGCGATGTTTGGGGTGCCGGCTTCGAACTTGTGGGGGAGGTCGGCCCAGGTCGACATGTCTTCGTGGACCAGGGAGATCATCTCGCCGCCCCCGAGGAAGGGGTCCATGGTGGCGAGCAGGCCTTCGCGGCCCCAGAGGACGCCGACGCCGGTGGGCCCGAGCATCTTGTGGGCGGAGAACGCATAGAAGTCGCAGCCAAGGGATTCGACGTCGACCGGGAGGTGAGGCGCGCCCTGGGCGCCGTCGACGAGAAGGAACGCCCCCGCGGCGCGGGCGGCCTCGGCGATGTCGGCCACGGGGTTGATGACCCCGAGGACGTTCGACATGTGGGCGACACTGACAAGCTTCGTCCGGGGGCCGATGAGCGAACGCAGGTGGTCGAAGTCGAGGTAGCCGGTGTCGGTGACGTTCGCGTAGCGGAGGACGGCGCCCTTGCGGAGCGCCAGCAGCTGCCAGGGGACGATGTTCGAGTGGTGCTCCATCGCGGTGAGGACGATCTCGTCGCCTTCGCGGATGTTGGCGTCGCCCCAGGCGCGGGCAACGAGGTTGATCGCCTCGGTGGCGTTGCGGGTGAAGACGATTTCCTGGGGCTGGGCGCCGATGTGGGCGGCGGCCTTCACCCGCGAGGCCTCGTAGGCGGCGGTGGCGCGCTGGGCGAGGGTGTGGATGCCGCGATGGATATTCGCGTTGTCGTTTTCGTAGTAGTGGACGAGCGCGTCGATGACCTGGCGGGGCTTCTGCGTGGTGGCGGCGTTGTCGAGATAGACGAGCGGGTAGCCGTTGACGTCCTGGTCGAGGATCGGGAAGTCGGCCCGCAGGCGGCGGGGGTCGATGGGCGCGCGCGCGGCCAGCCGGGTCTCCAGCAGCGTCATGAGATTTCGACCTCGATCGCGCCGTTCTCCACCCGCGTGGGATAGGCCCGCACCGGGCGGACGGCGGGCAGGGTCAGCGCTTTGCCGGATACGATATCGAACTTGGCGCCGTGGCGGGGGCACTCGATCCGGTTGCCGTCGAGCCGGCCCTGGTCGAGCGGGCCGCCGTCGTGAGTGCAGATGTCGTCGATCGCGTAATAGCCGTCGGCGGAGTGGCAGATGGCGAGGGGGCGCCCGGCGACCTCGTAGGCCGCGGCATGGCCTTCCGCCACATCGGCGGCGGGGGCGACTTTCACCCAGCTCACGGCGCGGCCTCGATCCGGGCTTCGAGCACGGCCGCGAGTTCGTCGCGGAGGGCTTCGTCGGGGACGCGGTCGAGGACCTGGCCGAGGAAGGCGCGCACCAGGAGCGCCTCGGCGGCGGGGCGCGCGATGCCGCGCGTCTGGAGGTAGTAGAGCTGTTCTTCGTCGACCGGGCCAGCGGTGGCGCCGTGGCTGACGCGGATCACGTCGTTCGTGAGGATTTCGAGGACCGGGTCGCTCTCGGCCTTCGCCTGGCGGCTGAGGAGGAGGTTGCGGTTCTCCTGGTTGGCGTCGGCGTTCTTCGCCCCGAGGCCAACGCGGGTAAGGCCGTAGTAGACGGCGCGGGATTCGCCCTTGAGCGCGGACTTGAAGAGGAGGTCGCTGCGGGTGTCGGCGCCGATGTGGTCCTGGGTCGTGTAGAAGTCGATGTGCTGCTGGCCGTCGCCGAGGAAGAGGCCGTAGAGCTCGCTGGACGAGCCCCGGCCGGCGAGGGACGACTCGACGTGACCCTTGACGACCTGGCCGCCGGTGACGAGCGCGAGGCTGATGACGGCCGAGTCCCGCTCTGTCGTCGTGCGCTGTTCGGCGAAGACGCGAGTGTGGCTGCCCCAGCGATGGAGGGCCGTGTAGCGCACTTCCGAGCCGGGGCCGGGGACGATCTCGACCACGGGGAGGACGACGATGTCGCCGTCGTTCGAACGGTAGTCTTCGATGACGCTGACCCGGCTGTTGGCGCCGGTGACGATGAGGGTGTGGGGGGCAGCGACCTGCTTGTCGTCTTCCAGGACGCGGACGATACGGACGTTTCCGGCGGCTTCGACGTTGGCCGGGACGTCCACGAGGATGCCGCCGCGAAGGAAAGCGTAGTGGATGGCCGTGAACTTGCTGCGCCCGGCGGGGACGGCGGCCGCGAGGTGCTTGTCGATCAGGGCCCGCTGGCTGGCGCCGGCCGAGGCGAAGTCGGTCACGGTGACGCCGTCCGCCCGCGCTTCCGTGGCGATGGTGGCGCCGTTGTGCTGGAGGGTGAGCGGTGTCCCGGCGGCGAGGGCATAGCGGGCTCGGAGATCCGCTTCGGCAGCGGTCGCGCCCAGGGCGGGGCGGTAGCCGCCGAGGTCAAGGCGCTCGACGTCGAGGTACTTCCAGGGGCGCTCGGCGCGGGTGGGCATGGCCATCCGGGTCGCCAGTTCGGCCGCTTCCTGGCGGAGGGCGGCGAGGCGAGGGCTATCGCCCAGCCCGGCGCCGAGGGCGCGGCTCGCTTCGGCCGAGAGGTTCCCCGCCGGGGCCGCGGATTCAACAGCAGAGGTCATCTGCGCTACCTTCCTGTCTTCGTGGGACGAACGGCCTAGCCGATCGCCCCTTCCATTTGCATCTCGATGAGGCGGTTGAGTTCGACCGCGTATTCCATCGGGAGTTCTTTCACGATCGGCTCGACGAAGCCGTTGACGATCATCTTGGCGGCGTTCTCTTCGCTCAGGCCCCGGCTCATCAGGTAGAAAAGCTGGTCTTCGCCGAGCTTCGAGACGTAGGCCTCGTGCTGGATGTGGACGTCGGGCGCGTCGATCTCCATGGTCGGGTAGGTGTCCGAACGCGACGTCTCGTCGATGAGGAGGGCGTCGCAGCGGACGTTCGACTTCACGTTCTCGCAGCCTTCGTAGACCTTGAGGAGGCCGCGGTAGCTGGTGCGCCCGCCATCCTTGCTGAGGGACTTGGAGATGATCGTGGAGGTGGTGTTCGAAGCGGCGTGGACGACCTTGCCGCCGGCGTCCTGGTGCTGCCCCTCGCCGGCGAAGGCCAGGGAGAGGATCTCGCCGTGGGCACCGGGCTCCATCAGGTAGATGCTCGGGTACTTCATCGTCAGCTTCGAACCGAGGTTGCCGTCGACCCATTCCATGACGGCGTTTTCGTAGGCAACGGCGCGCTTGGTGACGAGGTTGTAGACGTTCGTCGACCAGTTCTGGATGGTCGTGTAGCGGACGCGGGCGTTCTTCTTGACGATGATCTCGACGACGGCCGAGTGGAGCGAGTCGGTGCTGTAGATGGGGGCCGTGCAGCCTTCGACGTAGTGCACCTGGCTGCCTTCGTCGGCGATGATCAGCGTCCGCTCGAACTGGCCCATGTTCTCGGTGTTGATGCGGAAGTAGGCCTGGAGGGGGATGTCCACCTTCACGCCCTTGGGCACGTAGATGAAGGAGCCGCCGGACCAGACGGAGCTGTTGAGGGCGGCGAAGCGGTTGTCCCCGGGTGGGACGACGGTCCCGAAGTGCTCCCGGACGATGTCTTCGTGTTCGCGGAGGCCCTGGTCCATGCCAACGAAGATGACGCCGAGCTTCTCCAGGTCCTCGCGGATGTTGTGGTAGACGACTTCGGAGTCGTACTGGGCGCCGACGCCGGCCAGGTACTTCTTCTCCGCCTCGGGGATGCCCAGCTTGTCGAAGGTGCGGCGGATGTACTCGGGGACGTCCTCCCAGGAGCGTTCGTCGCGGTCGGTGGCGCGAACGTAGTAGTGGATGTTGTCGAAGTCGATCTCTTCGAGCTGGTTGGTGGTGGCCCACTTCGGGTTTTCGAGCTTGCGGAAGCGTTCGAGGGCGTCGAGCCGGAAGTCACGCATCCACTGGGGCTCTTCCTTGATCTCGGAGATGGTCTTGACGATCTCGGGAGTCAGGCCCTTGTTGGCGGTGTAGAGGGCTTCTTCCTTGTCGTGGAAGCCCCACTGGTACTCGTCTTCCTTGATCAGCCCGGCGCTAGCGCTCATGGCGGCCTCCTCAGGCGGTGGCGAGGGCGGCTTCGATCTCGTCGTAGCCGGTCGCTTCGAGTTCCTCTGCGAGTTCTGGCCCGCCCGACTTCACGATCCGCCCGTCGATGAGGACGTGGACGAACTGTGGCTTGATGTAGTTCAGCAGCCGCTGGTAGTGGGTGATGAGCAGGAGCCCCATTTCGGGGTTCATGATCGCGTTGACGCCTTCGGCAACGGTGCGGAGGGCGTCGATGTCGAGGCCGGAGTCGGTCTCGTCGAGGACGGCGATGGCGGGCTGGAGCATGGCCATCTGGAGCATCTCGGCGCGCTTCTTTTCACCGCCGCTGAATCCGTCGTTGACGTAACGGCGGGCGAATTCCTGGTCGACCTTGAGGAGCCCCATCTTCGCGAAGAGGAGTTCGCGGAATTCGCGGATTGGCAGGTCGGCGCCGCGGCGGGCGTTCACGGCCTGGCGGAGGAAGTTCACCATCGTCACCCCGGGAATGGCCACGGGGTATTGGAAGGCGAGGAAGAGGCCGAGGCGGGCGCGTTCGTCGGGGGCCATGGCGAGGATGGATTCGCCGCGCACGAGGACGTCGCCGCCAGTGACGGTGTACGCCGGGCTGCCCATGAGGACGTTCGCGAGCGTGCTCTTGCCGGAGCCGTTGGGGCCCATGATGGCGTGGATTTCGCCGGCGTTGATGACGAGGGAGAGCCCCTTGAGGATCTCTTTGTCGCCGATGTTCGCGCGGAGGCTGCGGACCTCCAGGAGGGGTGCGTTGGACATAGGGGCTAGCTCACTTCAATCAGGAGTTGGGGGCCGCGGACGGCGCGGACCAGGTATTCGCACACGGGCGACCCCTTGACGATGGTGTCGAGTTGTTCGACATCGAGGCCGAGGAGCAACTCGATTGCCTTGCGGTCGGATTCGCAGGGGAGCGCCGAGATCTCGGCGGCCTTGCGGTAGGGGCAGGCGCTGTTGACGAGGTGGAACCCGTCGTCGTCGGCGCGCCAGGTTTCGAGAATGCCTTCCTGGCGGAGGCTGCGAGTGACCTGGCCGACCCGTTCTTCGGGGTTCGCGGTCGCGACGGAGGTCACTTCCCAGCGGTGGCGGGAGGCGAGGGACTCGGCGACGCTCGTCATCACCGTGGAGATGACCGTTTCCTGTTCGCCGAGGCCCCGGAGCATGCGTTCGAGGAGGTCGGCGTAGGCGGCGGGGACGGCGGCGGTCGCGGATTCGGTGGCCTGGTAGGCGTGGTAGGGGCGGCCGGTGGGCTGCTTCACGGCGCGGACCTCGACCAGGCCGTCGGCGCGAAGGTTGTCGAGGTGGCGGCGGACGGCGGCGGTCGTGATCCCGAGGTCCGCGGCGAGTTCTTCGACGCGGGCTTCGCGGCGCTGCACGACAAGTTCAAGGACGCGTTGGCGGGTACCCTGCATGAGCCCAGTGTAGGGCCACGCGGGCGAGTTTCCAAGCTTTTTCGACGTATTTGTTATAAAAGTCGTCTATAGGCCTGCGCGGCTGACCTCGCGCCTCAGGTGTGGACGGTCTTGCTCCGGCTCCAGAAGCGGCGGCGTTCGCGGACGGCGAGCGGGTCGGTCGATGTCATCTGGCGCTGGATGCCGAGGGAGCGGACGAACTCGGAGCCCAGGAGGAGGATGGTCGCGTTCACGTACATCCAGAAGAGGAAGGCGAAGGCAGTGCTGAAGCTGGCGTAGACGGCCGTGTCTTTCGAAAACGGGGTCGAGGCGACGAAGGCGGCCCCCAGGTTCTTGAGCAGTTCGAAGAGGAGGGTGGCGAAGGCCGCCCCGGCCAGCGATTCGGACCAGCCGGGGCGCACCGTCGGGATGAAGCGGTAGAGGAAGGCGAACATGAGGAAGGACGGGATGCCGAAAATCGTCCGCGAGAGGACCGTCGTAAAGGGGTTTGCCCCGAGGGAGAGAGGCCCAAAGCCGACCGTTCGTTCGAGCACCACCTGGAGCGTGGCGGTCAGCGAAAGCGAGAGCCAGATGAAGACGGCCAGGGCCGGGATGAGGCCGATGTCGATGAGCTTGCCGTGCCAGTAGGGGAGCCCGGGACGGTGGCCCGTGGCGTTGAGCCCTCGCCGGACCGCCGCGAAGACGCCACTCCCCGACCAGAGCAACCCGAGCACGCCGAAGGAGAGGCCGGCGATGCTCATGTCCTGGGCACGGGAGACGAGGGTGTTGACGTCCTCCTGGACCGCCGGCGACTTCTCCAGGGGCAGTTGGTTGAAGATGAAGTCGACGATCTGCTGGCGGTCGACCACAAGGCCGAGCACGGAAAGCGTGATCAGGCTGAGGGGGATGATGGAGAAGAGGGCGTAGTAGGCGATGGCGGCGGAGTAGGTCGCGCCGTTGTCGTCGAAGTAGAGCCGGATGGTGCGGGCGATGACGGTGGCCGGGGTGCGGAAGAAGTGGGGGCTGCCGTGCCAGGTGCCGCGGATGCCATCGCGGCCGGCGCCGAGCGCGCGGCCGGCGGCGCCGAGCCGGTGGCGGACGGCAGGGGCGACGGCGGCGGCCTGCGGGGTGGGGGTCATGTCAGCCGCGGGCACGTCCCATGCCTCCGCCTGGCGGGGCGGGGGACTGTTTTCCTGGCCGGCGGGAGCCGCACCCATGCAGGGTATTGTAGATCGCGGCGCCCGCTTTACCGCGAATCCAGCCGGTGACCTTTCCGGATGAGAGCGGTGATCGCCTCGTCCCAGGCGGGTGCGACGCGGCTCCAGGCGAAGCGGGCGGCCGATTCCCGGAACGCCCCACCGTCGTCCGGTGGCGCGAGGATCGCCCCCCGGAGCAGCTCCACCAACTGCTCCTCGGAGTGCCAGAGGCAGCGGGCATGCAAGGATACGGGGACGAGCGCCGGGTAGTTGAACTGTGCCGGGGCGACCGGGAAACAGCCGCAGTGCAGCGCTTCGACCATGCCCACGCCGAAGAATTCGTGGCGGGCGGTGCTCACCACAACCGCGCTTTCCCAGAGGAGGCGGGCGTAGGCGTCCCGCCCGGGGAGATAGCCGGCTTGTTCGACCAGCCCCGGGAGGTCCACTGCGAGGCCGGTCAGCGCCGGGCTCGGGTTCGGGCTCGGCGCTCCCGCCAACGCAAGGCGGAAGTCGAGCCCTTCGCCAACGAGCTTCCGGATGGCGCGGGCGAACGTCTCCGGGGCCTTGTCGAATTCCCAGCGGTGGTTCCAGAGCACCAGCGGGGGCAGGCCCGGGTCGCGCACGGAACGGTGCGCGTCCAGCCAGTCCAGTTCGACCCCGACCGGGAGGACCTCGCTTTTCTCCGCGATCGTGTCGATGGCCGACGGGAGGAGCCAGTTGTTCGGCTGACCGGCGAGCGTCCGGAGGGCGCTGAGGAAGTCGCGGCGATGGTAGTCCGAGTTGAAGGCGACGCGGTTGGCGGCACAGGCCGAGAGGTAGTTGATCTGCCCGAACCAGGAGTTCAGTTTCGTGCCCCGGAGGCGGGGGTAGGTGAACTGGTTCTCGTGCATATAGAGAAGGATGGGGAGGGCGGCGAACCGCGGCCGGGAGAGGGCGAGGAAGGCCGGGAGGTCGAGCATGTCCGTCGCGATGAGGGCATCGAAGTCGCCCGTGACGGAAGTGGCCGCGGCCGCCAGTTCCTGCGCGCCGAGACGCATCCGGCGGCGCCATTCGCCTTCGGGGAGCGTCAGGGTGACGATTTCGTGGCGGCTGTGGCGGGCCAGCCCGTCGAGGAAGGCCCGATGGCTGCCGCCGTGGAAGGGTTCGACGAAGAGGACGCGGGCCACGGCGGGCCTACAGGTGCCCGAGGTCGCTCAGGCGCTGCATTATCTCGGCGAACTCGGTGTCGTCGTCGTTCACGGCCTTGTACTGGGTGACCACGTAGCCCCCGTACTTCTCCACCAGGTACCAATCGTCGTCGATGATGATGTCGGGGCGCGGCTCGACGCGCGGGTCCTTGTCGAAGCAGCCGTCGACCCAGGGCCGCAGGCCGTGGAGGTCGACGATCCGGTTGACGTAGTGTTCGCCGCCGGCGGACCAGACGTAGACGGCGTGGCCGGCGGCCTTCAGCCGCTGCATGGCGTCATGGGCGCCGGGGCGCAGCGCGTTGGTGTCGTGGTTGACGAAGACGAGGGTGTGGTCGACGTCGAAGAAGACGTTCATACCCGGAACAGGCGGCTCACGCCTGGGCGACGGCGAGGCCCCAGACCGGCTGGAACCGCCATGTGCGGATGCCCTTCACCCGGATCTTGTGCTTCTTGCAGAGCTTCTTCGCGGCATCGGCGTAGCCCGCCGGGACGTAGACAAAGAGGTCGCCGAATTCGGAGCAGGGCAGCCACCGGGTCATGGCGCTGTCCTCGGTGACGCTGTCGGCGGTCTCCACCTGGACCATCATCCGGAGCCACTGGCCGGGCCGCCCGACCACGACGATGTCGGGGAAGAAGTCCTTGCCGAGCACCTTGCCGACGGACATGCGGTGCGTCGGGACGTTCACCACCGTCTCCATGTCGGGATGGTCGGCGCTGGGGAAGGGGAACCTGGAGTTCGCGATTTCGGCGACCGTCCCCTGGTGGCGCTGGTCGCGGAGGTACTTGACGGTCACGCGCGCTACCTCGCTGCGGATATCTGGCTACGGCAGATTCTAGAGGGGAGCGGGCGGAGGGTCGAACTGCGTGCAAAAGGCGACCATCGCGGATGGCGCGGTGCGTTGTGCCGGGCGGGCCGGAAGAATTGTTCACTTTCCTGTGTGGGAAGAACGGGCGTTCGCACATAACTCGCTTGACACTTGCACACGGAGGGCCAACGATGCCCCTGAGCGGCTTCGGCCGCGACGCCTAGCCCGCTGAAAGGCGGGGCGGGGGAACCAGTTTTCGGGGCGAGTCCGCAGGGGTCCCACTCTCCGGTGGCGATGATGGCGGAACGGCTATCTCCGGCCGTAGCCCGGCAGCTAACCTCGTCGGCGTGGGAAGTACCTCGTTCGAGGCGCTTCTACCGATGGCCATTCGCCTTGGCCGTTCCAATCGCATCTTTGAAGACCCGTCCGCCGGGAAGCCTATCCCTTCCCTTACGGCGTCGTCGTTCCGGGCCGAACGGCTCTGGAGCATGCTCCCCTTTGCCATCTCGATCACGCTCGCGAGCTCGGTTTTCTGGGGGCCTTTCGCGGCGCCACAGGTGCTGGCCATCGGGCTCGGCGCCTTCCTCGCGTACTGGGTCATCCGCTCGTACGCGGTCGTCGTCGCCTGCGCGGTGGGCCTTCGCCGGATTGGCCGCTGGAAGAAGGCGAACTGGGTCGCCAGGTACTGCGAATGGCTCCCGGGCCACCCTGAAGCGGACGCCTGGGACTGGCCCCGCCACATGGTCATCATCCCCAACTACAAGGAGACGGACGAGGGCCTCTCCCGGACCCTCGATTCGCTCGCGGCCCAGCCAAACGCGAACCAGCTCGTCGTCGTCATGGCGATGGAGGCGCGCGAACCCGGCTCCCGGGCGAAGGCGTCCCGCCTGGTGATGCGCTACCGCGCCCGTTTCGGCGAAATGTTCGCGACCTACCACCCCACCGGTCTCCCGAATGAGACCCCGGGCAAGGGTTCGAACGAAGCCTGGGCGGCCCGCGAAGCCCACATCCGGCTCATCGAAGACGAAGGGGACGACATCCGCCGCTACTCCATCACCAGCTGCGACGCCGACGCCGTCTTCCACCCCCGCCACTTCGAGGCCCTGAACTACCTCTTCCTCACCGCCGGCGACCGCTACCGGACGTTCTGGCAGCCCACCATCTTCAACAGCAACAACATCTGGGACATCCCCGCGCCGCTGCGGATCATGGATGGCCTCTCCGGGATCAACCGGCTTTCGAACCTCGTCCTCCCGGGCAGCGTCAAGTTCCCCACCTCCTGCTACTCCGTCAGCTGGCAGATGCTGACCGAAGTCGACTACTGGGACGAAGAGGTGATCCCCGAGGACTGGCACATCTACCTGAAGTGCTGCTTCACCCTCGGCGACCGGGTGAACGTTGTGCCGCTCTACCTGCCGCTCGGGAACGACTGCGTGCTCACGGACAGCTACCGCAAGACGATGAACGCGCACTACGCCCAGAGCGTCCGCCACGCATGGGGCGCCAGCGACATTCCCTACGCCTGGCGCGCATCGATGAACGGCCGGACGCCGTTGAGCCCGACACGGCGCTTCTTCCTGGCGGGGGCCGTCACGAAGGTGCACTCCCTCTGGGTCGCGCAGTGGTACCTCATCACCCTGGGAGCGCGCCTGCCGGGTGTCCTCCACGCCCAGATGCCGGGCTGGTGGGGCGCGCCAATCGTCACCCTGCCGGGCCCGGGCTGGAACGTTGGCGCCCTGATCCGTGCGGACTTCTCACACGCTTTCAACCCGTGGCTCTCCCTTAGCCCGGTCGGCACGCTCTTCTACTTCTGTCTCTTCCCCCTGATCGCGCTGATCATCATCGAGATGATGACGCGCCCGAAGCGGCCCTCCTACGTGTCCTTCCCGGCGTTCCTGGGGCAGTTCGTGTTCTGGCCGCTGATGGCGGTCGTGACCTTCTTCTGGGCGAGCCTGCCCGCGCTCCACGCACAGTGGAAGATGGCGAGCGGCCAGGGCCTCATCTACCGGGTCGCCGAGAAGGGCAGCCGCAGGGTCGCGGTCCCGGCCCCGGCAACCCACGGCTCCCCGGTCCCGGAACTCGCGGCGGAAGCGGAGTACGGCACGGCCGCGGGCGGCGGCGCCTGAGCGACTTGCCAGCCATCCCCTGATTTCACCAGTGGCGGCTTCGGCCGCCACTGCCGCTTCCGGTGCCCGCCAGCGTCAGGTATGGTGCGCAGTCACTGGAGGCACCCACCATGACCACGATTCAGTCCGCTACCGGCCCGATCGACACCGCCAACCTCGGCTTCACGCTCATGCACGAGCACGTCATCGCCTCCTGGGCGGCGATGATCCAGCAGTACCCGGAGATGTTCGACCGCGCCGCCCAGATGGACGAAATCGTGGCGCCGCTGGTCGCCGCCCGCGAGGCCGGCGTGCGGACGATCGTTGACCTCACCCCCATCGACCTCGGCCGCGACCCGGCGATGATCCGCGAGGCGTCGCGGCGTTCGGGGCTGCAGATCATCGTCGCCACGGGCCTCTACTACGGCCTGCCCTACTACTTCCTCTACCGCCCCGACCAGGAGATGACCGACCTCTTCGTCCGCGACATCACGGTTGGGATTGGCAAGACCGGCGTGCGAGCGGGGGTGATCAAGTGCGCGACGGAGCCGGACATGCATCCCGCGAACGAACGGGTGCTGCGGGCTTCGGCCCGCGCCCATCGCGCCACGGGGGTGCCCATCTGCACTCACACTCACGCCCACAACCGCACCGGGCTCGACCAGCAGCGCGTCTTCAAGGAAGAGGGCTGCGACCTCAGCCGGATCGTCATCGGGCATTCCGACGACTCGGACGACATCGGCTACCTCGAACAGATCATCCAGAACGGGAGCTACTGCGGGATGGACCGGATTGGCATCCAGCGGCCGCGCACCTCGGAGCAGCGGGCGGACATGATCGCCAGGCTCGTCGAGAAGGGCTACGCGGAGCGGATCACGGTGTCGCACGACACCTCCTGCCGGTTCGAGTGGGCGCCCGAGGCGATGCGCGGGGCGATGCCGACCTGGAACCTCACGCACATCCCGAAGGACGTGGTCCCGATGCTCCGGGAGCGCGGGGTGAGCGAGGCGGCGATCGAGCAGATCACGGTGAAGAACCCCCGCCGGATCTTCGAGATGAACCAGCCCTACTAGCCCCGGCGGGAGGGAGCGATGGAGATTTCGCAGATCGGGCAGGTCGCCGTCCGGGCGGTTGACCTGGAACGGGCCACAGCGTTCTACCGCGATACCCTCGGGCTGCCGTTCCTCTTCGCGGTGCCGGGACTTGCCTTCTTCGACTGCCAGGGCGTCCGGCTGATGCTGGACCGGCCCGAAGGCGAATTCGACCACCCCAGCTCGGTCCTCTACTTCAAGACCGCCGACATCCACGGGGACACAGCGACGTTGAAGGCACGCGGTGTAGAGTTCGTGCAGGACCCACACATGGTTGCGAAGATGCCCGACCATGAGCTCTGGATGTCCTTCTTCCGCGACAGCGAAGGCAACGTCCACGCTCTTATGAGCGAAATCCGCTAAGGCCGAGGGAGGCGCGCAATGGCAGAGTTCGAATACACCGTCGAGGGCGGGACCGCGGTCATGCGGTTCAACCGCCCCGAAAAGATGAACGCGATCACCTACGAGATGCTCCAGGAGATCGAGGACGCGACCCGCCAGGCCGGGAGCGACGACCGGGTCCGCGCTGTTGTCGTCACGGGGAACGGGCGGGCCTTCAGCGCCGGCACCGACCTCCAGCAGCTGTCCAGCCGCCCGCCATCGCAGGCTCGCGGTGAGGCCTACGCCGAACGGTACGACCCCGACCGGCCGGCGCCGTGGACGTTCCTGGCGATCAAGAAGCCGGTCATCGGCGCGGTCAACGGCGTCGCGGTCGGGCTGGGCGTCGAGTTCACGCTCCAGTGCGACCTCCGCATCGCGGGCGAGTCGGCGCGCTTCGGGTGGGTCTTCGTCCATCGCGGGCTGGTCCCCGACACGGGCGCGGGGACGTACCTGCTTTCGCGCGTGGTCGGCCTCCAGAACGCCGCCCGGCTGCTCTACACGGGCGAGATCATCGACGCTGCCCGGGCGAAGGAGATCGGCTACGTCCTCGAAGTCGTGCCCGACGCCCAGCTGATGGACCGGGCGACGGCCCTCGCGGCGAGCGTGAGCCGGGGCGGTCCGCTCGCGACCGGGCAGGTGAAGCGGCTCCTCTACCAGGGCCTCGGGCGGGACGCCATGGACCACCTCAAGGACAACGTCGTGACCCTGAACCGGATGTTCGCAAGCGAGGACTTCAAGGAGGGCGTCCAGGCCTTCCTCGAACGGCGCGACCCCGACTGGAAGGGGCGGTAGCGGCACTCCGGGGGCGCGTGCGTTTCCCGCCAGATGGTGCAAGATACCCTCGGCGAAGGAGGGTGCCATGAAGCCGGAAGAGTGCCTTGCGGTCCACAGCGGGAAGACGCGCGTCGATGGGCTCGATGGCCCGGTCACCATTGTCCGTGACCGTTGGGGCATCCCCCACATCCGCGCCGGGACGACGCACGACGCGTTCTTCGCCCAGGGGTTCTGCATGGCCCAGGACCGGGCCTGGCAGATCGAGTTGATCCGCCAGATGGCCCACGGGCGCGCCGCCGGCCTGCTCAACCGGGGGCTGCTGGGGCTGGACATCCAGAACCGGAAGCTCGGCTTCGGGCGGCTGGCGGAGACGGAGTGGGCGCACCAGGGGGCGGAAGCCCGGACGGTCCTGGAGGCATACGCCGCCGGGGTCAACGCTGCCATCCGGACGCAGCCGGTCCCCTTCGAATTTCGCGCCATCGGCCACGAGATGCAGCCATGGTCGCCCGTGGATTCGCTGGCGATCATCAAGCTGGTGAACAGCGGCCAGCAGTGGGCCTCGAAGCTGAAGTTCGGCCAGGTGGCGGCAACGCTCGGGGCCGAGGCCCTGAACGCTCTCATCCCGGAGGTGCCGCCCGGCGCGGCGCTCATCGTGCCCTCGGGGGCGCGCTGGGCGGGCGAGCAGCACCCCTTCCGGGAGGACATCGCCCGGGCGATGGGCGAACCCGACGGCCCGGTGGCCAGCGGTGGCGGCTCGAACTGCTGGGTCATCCACGGCTCCCGTACCGAAAGTGGGGCGCCACTGGTCGCGGGCGATCCCCACCTCCAGATGACCCTGCCGGGCCAGTGGTACGTCGTCCACATGGAGTGCCCGGAGTTCACCGCGGCCGGCCCCTGCAACCCCGGCTACCCGGGGCCTGTCTTCTACGGCCACAACACCAAGGTCGCCTGGACCATGACCCACGCCCAGGGCGACCGCTGGGACCTCTACCGCGAGCGCATCCGCCCTGGCGCGGACGGCCCCGAGGCGCTTTTCCGGGGCGAGTGGGCGCCGCTGACAAGGCTGGACGAGCGGTTCGAGGTCCGCGGCGGTGAGGCCGTGAGCGCGCCCGTGTGGTTGACCCGCCACGGCCCCGTGATCTTCGGCGACCCCACGTGCGATGAGGAAGTGATCGCCGCCCGCTGGGGCCTGGCCGAGCCCGCTCACGACACGGAGGCGATGCTGGCGATGCTGCGCGCTTCGTCCGCCGCGGAGGCGCGCGCCGCCCTCCGGCGGTACGACTCCGTGAGCGGCAACTACTGCTTCGCCGACACGAAGGGCGACATCGGCTACCAGTACACCGGCCGGATCCCGAAGCGCCCGGCCTGGCTGGTCCCCGTGCCCGGCTGGACCGGTGAGCACGAATGGGACGGCTCAGTCGCGAAGGCCGATCTCCCCGCCGAGGACAACCCGGCGAACGGCTACCTCCTGACCGCGAACAACCGGACGACCAAGCCGGACTACCCCCACTACCTCACCTACATGGCAACTCGCTTCCGCGCCGACCGGCTGCGGGAGCTGATCGAAGCCACCGGGCGCTTCAGCGTGGACGACATGCGGCGGCTCCAGGGGGACCAGGTGAGCATCCAGGCACGGGAACAGGCCGCGAAGGTGGCAGCGGTCCCGGCGACGACCGAACGCGGCCGGGGGCTCCAGTCGCTCCTCGCCGGCTGGGACGGGCATCTCGCCGTCGAGAGCGCGGCGGCGCTGGCGCTGGAGGTGGTCTCGGAGGCGCTCCTCACCCGGACGGTGCGCGCCTATTTCGGGAAGGTCCCCCAGGCGCCGGAGACAACGCTGCTGGAGGAGCGCCGCATGCTCCACGCTGGCCTGACCTCGGGCTCATCCCTGCTGCTCGTCGAAGACGCCACCTGGGACGAGGCGGTTGACCGCGCCCTCGACGAAGCCGCCGGGACGCTGGAGGCACTCTACGGCAAGGACCCCGCCGGCTGGCGCTGGGGCGCGGCCCACGCGATCCACTGGCGCCACAACCTTGGGCGCGACGAGGCCCTCGCCCCCATCCTGAACCTGGCCCCGATGCCCGTCGGCGGCGACGGGAACAGCCCCTTCAACACCTATGCCGAGCGCGACGGGAAGGTGGCGGTGGGCGTCTCCTATCGCCAGGTCTTCGACCTCGCGGACCTCAACGCCGCGCGCATCTGCGTCCCGCCCGGGAACTCCGGCCAGCCCGGGTCGCCGCACTACGCCGACAACGTGGACCGCTGGCGGCAGGTGGAGTACCACCCGCTCTTCATCAACTGGGACGACATTGAGGCGAACGCGGAGGCCCGCCTCGTTCTCAGCGCCTCCCCCAGATGAGGATGCGCTTGAAGCCGTAGAAGTACGGACGCGCGTCCGCCAGCTGCGGGAGGAGGGCTTCCCGGTAGCGGGCGAGGAACTGCTCGTAGACGGGCGGCGCCATTCGCTGCTGGTAGTCGGTGAGGAGGGTGCCCTTCACCCACTCGATGACGTCGTCGCGCGAGCCGAGGTGGTGGCCGTAAACCTGGAGGCGGACGCTCTGTTCGCGGAACCCCAGGCGGTCCAGGCGTTCCGCGTACCACTCCGGGGGCATCACCGGCCACTGGCGCCGGTAGCCCTGCATCTCACTGAAGAACGGTTCTTCCCCTGCCAGGGCGAAGGCCGTGATGTGGGAGGGATGGTCGTGGTTCGCGGGCATCTGGACGGCGAGTTGGCCGCCTTCGCCGAGGCCCGCCGCCAGCCGGTCGAAGAGCCGCTCGTGGTCAGGGACCCATTGCAGCGCCGCGTTCGAAAAGACCAGGTCGAGCGGTGACCGGGGGGCGAAGCGGAGGATGGTCCCGAGCTTGAAGCGGAGGCCCTTGCCCGCGAACCCGGCCGTGCGCTCGAGCATCGTTTCCGAGTTGTCGACGCCGGTGGTGCTGCGGGCGCCGGTGTGTTCGTGGAGCAGCTTCGTGAGTTCCCCAGTGCCGCAGCCGAGGTCCACCGCGCGCCCGCCGGGTATCGGCTGGACGAGGGCAAGGAGGTCGAAGAACGGCTGGCTGCGTTCGTTGCGGAACTTGTGGTACTGGTCCGGGTTCCAGGGGCTGCTCGACATGGCGCTCCTACTTGATGATGGCGTGCGCGCGCAGGTGTTCGACTTCGGTGGGGAGCATGTCGAGCCATTCGCGGAGCACGCCGGTGGTGTCGCCGCCGTGTTCGGGCATCGGCGCGCCGACCACCGTGGGCGTCCCGGAGAGGTGCATGGGAGAGTTCGGCAGCTTGAGCGTCCCGGGCTTTCCGTAGGGCAGGGGGACGTCGACGAGCATCTTCCGGGCGGCGACGTGGGGGTCGTCGAAGAGGTCGGCGACGGTGTTGACCTTCCCGATTGCGCAGACGTTGGCGGGCTCGATGATGGCGAACCACTCGTCTGTCGTCCGTGCCGCGAGCGCCTCGTGGAGGGCGTCTTCGAGCGCGTCGATGTTCTCAAGCCGCAACCGGTTTGTGGCGAAGCGGGGGTCGACGATCATGTCGTCGCGACCGATCAGGGCGCAGAAGAGCTCCCATTCCTTGACGTTGGCGATGACGATGAAGCCGTCGGCGGTGGGGAAGGGGCCGAAGGGCGCGAGGAGGGCGTGGCGGCTGCCCTGGCGGGTGGGGTCTTCGTTGAAGGCGGAGTGACGGACGATCGCGTTCTCGCAGAGCGCCATCTGGGCCTCCATCAGGGCGACGTCGAGGAGCTGGCCCTTGCCGGTGAGGTCGCGGGCGCGGAGGGCGGCGAGGATGCCGAGGGCGAGGTAGAGCCCGCCGACCATGTCGCCAATGCTGACACCGATGCGCGTGGGTGGGCCCCCGGCGGCGCCGTTCATGCTCATCGTCCCGCCCATCGCCTGGGCGACGGCATCGACGGCGGCCATCGAGGAATAGGGGCCCGTCTGGCCGAAGCCGCTGAGGGCCGCGTAGATCAGCCGCGGGTTCTCCGCCCGGAGGGCCTTGTAGCCGAGGCCGAGGCGGTCCATGGTCCCCGGACGGAAGTTCTCGGTGACGACGTCGGCATGGCGGGCGAGGCGCTTGACGAGGTCCTTGCCCTCGTCCGCCTTCAGGTCGATACAGATACCGCGCTTGCCGCGGTTGGGGCTGAAGAAGAACGTCGAGACGCCCTCGTAGTAGGGGCCGAAGCCGCGGAGCTTCTCGTCGGTCTCCGGGTATTCCACCTTGACGACTTCGGCGCCGAGGTCGGCGAGCTGCATGGTGGCGAAGGGGCCGGCAAGCGCCCAGGTGAAGTCGAGGACGCGGATGCCGGAGAGGGCGGGGGGTTGGGGTTGGGTCACCCCCGTATGGTACCGAGTTCCGGGTCCCGACGGCGAGGTCCGAGGCCCGAGGCCCTAGTTCCGAGTCCCGAGAGCCGAGAGCCGAAAGCCGAAAGCCGGACAGCCCCCGTCAGCGGCCCTTAAACTTCGGCGGACGCTTTTCGGCGAAGGCTCGGGCCCCCTCGGCGGCGTCTTCGGTCGTCATCAGCTCCGCGTACTTCCGGGCTTCGGCACGAAGGCTGTCGTGGAAGTGCATGTCAAGGCCGCCCTCGTACATCAGCTGCTTCATCGCCCGCACGGCGAGGGGTCCGTTCTCGGCCAGCTTCGCGGCCCATTCGAGGGAGGCGTCGAGGGCCTGGCCTTCGTCGACCAACCGGTTCACGAGGCCGGTGCGGTGGGCCTCCTCGGCGTCGATCCGTTCGCCGAAAAGCACCATCTCCATCGCCTTGCCGAAAGGGATGTAGCGGGCGAGGCGCTGGGTCTGTCCCCCGCCGGCGACGATCCCGCGCTTGGCGGCCATCGTCCCGAAGGTGGCGTTGCGGGCGGCGACGCGAAGGTCGCAGCCAAGCGCGAGGCCGAAGCCGGCGGCCAGGCAGTGGCCGTTGACGGCGGCGATGACCGGCTTCCAGATGCCGTCTGGGGTCAGGCGGCTCTCGCTCCGGCGCTGGCTCCAGTCGTTACCCGAATCCTGGACGCTTTTCACGAGGTCGCGCCCCGCGCAAAAGGCTTTCGTCCCGGCGCCGGTGACGATGGCGACGAGGAGGGAGTCGTCGTGTTCGAATTCGTTCCAGGCGGCGCCGAGGTCCCAGAACATCTGGGGATCGATGGCGTTCATCGCCTCCGGTCGGTTCAGGGTGATGACGAAGGTGGAGCCGTTGCGCGCGGTATCGATGGGCATGGGCGCAGTGTACGGGACGGCGGCGGCGAAGGGTCAGCCGGTGCCCGCTGCGTCGAGTGCCGCCAGGAGCTTCGCCTTAAGGGCCACGAAGTCCGGCGATGTCACGATGCTGCCTTCCCGGGGGCGCGCGAAGGGGACGGGCACGTGGGCCACCATCTTCCCCGGACGGGGGCTCATCACGGAGACGGTGTCCGAAAGGAACAGGGCCTCCTCCACGTCGTGGGTGATGAGGAGGACCGTGCGGCGGTCGGCCAGCCAGACGTCCTGGAGCCAGCGGTGCATTTCGCGGCGGGTGATGGCGTCGAGGGCGCCGAACGGTTCGTCCAGGAGGAGCGCCCCGGCGGGGAGGAGGAACGTCCGCAGGAGCGCGAGCCGCTGGCGCATGCCGCCGCTGAGCTGGGACGGCCAGGCCTTTTCGAAGCCAGCCAGGCCGAACGGCTCGAACAGTGCTCGCGCCCGTTGCCTTGCTTCCGCGTGGGAGATGCCCGCGACCTCGGCGCCGAGGGTGGCGTTTGCGAGCGCCCTTCGCCACGGCAGGAGGAGGTCCTTCTGGGGCATGTAGGCGCTCCGGCCGGGGGCGCCAATCACGGTCTCGCCGTCGATGGTGGCCTCGCCGGCCCCGGGGATCAGCAGTCCGGCGAGGATGCGCAGAAGGGTGCTCTTGCCGCACCCGCTGGGCCCGACGACGGTCGCGAAGGTCCCACCGGGCACCGCAAGGTCGACCCCGTCGAGGGCCTGGACGTCCCCGGCTGCGCCACTGAAGGTGTGGCGCAGCCCGTGGACGTCGATGCCGCCGCCTGTCACGCGGTCAGGGCTTGGGGAGGTAGTCGTTGGTATAGGCCTTGCTCACATCGACCTGCTTGTCGGTCAGCTTCGCGTCGCGGAGGAACTTCTCGAAGTTTACCCAGATGTTGGCGTCCTGGAGACCCCACCGGCGGCCGGAGTCCATGTACTTCGTCGTGTGGTAGGCCTGGCTCAGCTTCACGAGCTTCTCGTCGAGTTCTGGGGCGCCCTTGAGGAGTGCGGCGGCGGCGGCGTCCGGGTTCTTGATCGCCTCGTCGTAGCCGCGGGTCGTGGCTTCGAGGAACTTCCGGACGGTGTCCGGATGGTCCTTCAGCATCTTCTCGCTGGTGATGAGCAGGGGCGTGTACCAGTCGGGGATGCAGTTCAGGTAGTCGGTGAACTTGATCGAACTCACCGGCTTGTTCTCGACCTGGTTGTAGCGGATCGCGTCCCAGCCTTCGAAGACCCAGACGAAGTCGAACTGGTTCGCCTCCATGCCGGCGAGGTAGTCGATGTTGCCGACTTCGACGAACTTAACCTTCTCGGGGTCACCGCCGTCGCACTTCACGAGTTGCCTGATCAGCGCCGTCTCGAGGGCGCCGCCGAAGCCGCCGTAGGTCTTGCCGGCCAGGTCTTTGGGGCGGGTGATCCCTTCGCCTTTGAGGGCGATGAGGCTGGAGTCGTTGTGCTGCTTGATCGCGGCGATCGAGACGATCGGGACGCCCTCCGCGCGGGCGGGGATGACGGCCTCCTGGATTGACACGCCGAAGTCGGCCTTCCCGGCGGCGACGACGGCTTCGACGCCCCCGGCCGCCGGTTCGACGATGGTCACGTCGAGGCCGGCGTCGCGGTACCAGCCCTTCTCCTTTGCCAGGTAGATGCCCGAGTGGTGGGTGTTCGGGGTCCAGTCGAGCATGACGGTGACTTTGGTGAGGCCGCCGTCGTCGTCGCCGCCACAGGCAGCGAGACCGAGGGCAAGGGTCGCGAACAGGAAGAGGGCGAGACGTTTCATTGGTGTTCCTCCGTCTTGGTGACGTACATCCAGGGAGACGCAAGGCGGGCGAGGACTTCGACCGCGGCGAAGAGGACAATGCTCATCAGGGCGATGAGGACGATGCCGACGAAAACGCGGTCGGTGCGGAAGGCCGTTTGTGACCGCGTGATGAAGATGCCGAGCCCGGAACTGGCGCCCATCCATTCGCCGATGACCGCGCCGACCACCGAATAGGCGGCGGCAATACGGAGCCCGGAGAAGAAGGCGGGCGTGGCCCAGGGGATGAGGACGTGGCGGAGCACCTGCAGCCGGTTTGCCCCCATCGAGCGGACAAGGTCGACCATCTCGCGGTCGGCGCCGGTGAGGCCTTCGACCGTGGAGACGACGATGGGGAAGAAGCCGACGAGGGCGACGACGACGATCTTCGGGGTCATGCCGAATCCGAAGCCGACGATCAAGATCGGGGCGAGGACGACCATGGGGATGGTCTGGCTGACCACGAGGAGCGGGTAGAGAACCCTCCGGACGAGGGGCACCGTCGCCATGATCGCCGCGAGGGCGACACCGACGACGGCCGCCCAGGCGAGGCCGTAGACGGCTTCGGTGCTGGTCGTGCGAAGGTGGCCGGGCAACGTCCCCCGGATTTCGAGGAACGCGCGCCAGATCCGGCTGGGGGCGGGCAAAACGTAGGGCTTCGTGTCGAAGACGCGAATCCACGCCTCCCACCCCGCGACCAGCAGGGCGAGGAGAACGATCGCCGGGAGATACCGCCCGGCCACGCCAAGGCTTTGCCGGACCAGCGGCGGCGGCTTCATCCTAGTGGCGGAAGTCGCCGGTGAGGCTGCCGATGGTTGGCTGGTTCGCCGGCAGCCGCGCCTGTTCGACCTTGATCACCGAAACCGCGGCGTTGGCGCCGGCTTCGAGGCAGGCTTCGTGGACGCGGCGGACGAGCGGCCAGAGGTCGTCGGGTTCGCCTTCGATGGTGGTGCCGAGGGCGCCAACTTCGTAGTGGAGCCCCGACTGCTGGATGACGGCGATGGCCGCATCGATGTGGCGATAGCGGCGTTCGGCGTCCCCCGGCGGGAACGGGAGGCACTGGATTTCGACGATCATTGAAGACCCTCCGGCGGACAGAATTTCGGACAGCGTGGAGCGTGCAGGGTCGGCCTGCCTTTCCGCTGCCGGACGCCGGGGGATTCTCCGGGCCAACAAAAAGGGGCCCGGAAAGCCGGACCCCACGTGAGCTGTGTCTGTGTCTCTCGTGGTTCCGATCGCTTTCCTACGCACGCATGACCGTGGTCAGGTTCAAGGGGACTGTCTCAGCCCGAAGGCACCCCCAGCGATCCCGAACAGCTATTGAGTTGTCATGGTCACGCTACACCCGCCAGCCGCGCCTTGCAACGCGGTGAGCGGCCCCTAAGCTGCCACCCGCGGTCACCCCGCCGACACCGGTTGGCGACCGTCGGTTACAACCCGTGAACCGATACTGGAATATGGGTGCCTCGCGTGCCACTTCCGTTTGCCGGACGATCTGTGCGCTTTCCCTTCGGCCGACCGACCCCCAGGAGCGCCGCCGCGGTGCCCGGACAGAAGAAGCCGGTGCGCCACGACGTGCGCCTCAACCGGCTCACCCTGGCGGCTTGCGGGGCGCTTATCGCGGGGGAGGCGGGCGTCGCCATCTGGCTGAACCAGACGGCCGGGTTGTTGCTGATCGTCTGCACGGCCACGCTGCTGGTGGGCATCCGCTCCACCGAGATGCTCGCGGCGCGAAATGCACCGGCGCCGCCGGCAGCGATAGACCCACACGCGCTCTTCACAGACGAACGGACCGGCCTTCCGAACCACCAGCGGCTTATCGAGGAAGTTACCCTCGGCGTCGCCCGGGCGCGGCGCCACGGGGCGCCGATGACCATCGTCCGGGTGGACGTCGAGCGCCTGGCCGATCTCCGGGCGGCCTGGGGAGCTGAGGTCGCGTCGGATGCGGTGGCACACACCGCGGGCGTGCTCGGCCGCGTCGCCCGGGCGACGGACTTCGTCGCGAGCCTGGGCGATGGCAGGTTCGCCGTGGTCCTGCCGCAGGCAAATCGTGCACAGGGCGCCGTCTTTGCAGGCCGCGTGGCGCTGGCGGCGACGAACCGCCCCCTGGAAAGCGAAGACCGGTGGCGCTTGCCGATCTACGTCGCGGTGGCGACAGCGGTCCTCGAATTCGACGCATTCAGTCATCGCGGGGCCTTCGACTTCCTTGCGGCCGCCGGGTGTGACGCTGCCCCGGCGAGTCCGCAGTCGCGGCGCGGCGCGACGGGCGCGCGGGGACAGCAGACGGGAGCCGCACCCGTACGGGACTACTACGCGGACGACGCCCCCGCCGCCGACTTCGCCCAGGCCTACCGCGACCACCTCAAGAAGCGGGTGGGCTGAGGCCCGCCGCCCCAGGACTGCACTCACTACAGTTAGACCCCGCTCCCGCCGGCCCCTCTCTCACCCGGTGGGTGCGGAGTGAGGGCGTGCGCTCTTGCGGGCTTCGTCCAGCTCACGCCGGAAGGCTAACTGGCGGCGGTCGAGTACCAGGCTTCCGGGGTGCCCGAGGCGGATTCGATGAAGGAGAAGGCGCGATCGAGGACGCGGTCGATCCCGCCCGCGGCCTGTTCGATCGCGGCCAGGTCGGCCGGCGGCGGCGGGCTCGCATCCCCGGCGGCGTCGTAGCCGCAGTAGAGCCCGTAGTGATGGGCGAGGCGGTCGCACTGGGCGACGATCCCGGGGAGGCCGTCGGCGGCGGGGGTCAGGCGGCCGTTGTGATGACACTGGATGGCGTCGACCAGGTGGCCCGGAAACTTCCACTGTTCGCCGAGCGCCCGTCCGAGGTCGTCATGGGCGTAACCGGTCGCGAGCACTTCCGCCGCGTGGAGGGAGGTTCCCTTGGCGCGCGCCATCTCGACCGCCTGGCGGAACTCCACCGGCATCGCCCGGCGGAGGACGAGCCTCCCGATGTCGTGGAGGATGCCGGCCGTGAAGGCGTCTTCGGGCTTGGCGGTCCGCGTCGCCTTTGCCACTCCCTCGGCCGCCACCGCCACTGCCACGCTGTGTCCCCAGAAGAGGTCGAGGTCGAAGGGATCGCCTTCGACTTTCTTGCCCGTGAAGGCGTTCATGATGCTCGAACTCACGGCCACCTGGCGGACCTGCTTGAAGCCGAGGACAAGGACCGCTTCGCGCACCGTGCTGACCTTCCGGGCAAAACCGTAGTAGGCCGAGTTGCTCAGGCGGATGAGCTTCGCCGTCAGGGCCTGGTCGGTGCTGAGCACCTGGGCCAGGTCGAGTGCGCTCGTCTTGTCGTTCTCGGCCATCCCCATGACGCGCGCGGCGACGGCCGGCAGCGGAGGCAGATCCTCCACCCGTTCAAGCAATTCCAGCGGATCCTTAGGCATACGGGCAGATCATCGGCTCGCCCGCGGGCTTCATGAAGAGCCCGCCGGTGCAACCCGTGGCCCGACTGACAAGCCGCCGCGCTTCCGTTACCGTTAGCGGAACGAGGGGCGGGCCCACCTGCGCCCCCGGGAGGTTTTGCGCCGATGGTCACGCGTTTCCGCTATTCGATGTGGGATGGTACCCAGGAAGTCCCGGCCCTCGAAGCCGACGACATCCTCGACAACCTCACCGACGACCTGATGAACTTCGGCGACCTCCAGCACGCGCTCCGCAACCTCATGCAGCGCGGCATGCGGGACCCCATGGGCCAGCGGATGCAGGGCCTTCGCGACCTCCTCCAGCAGCTTCGCCAGCAGCGCCGCCAGCAGCTGGACCGCTTCGACCTGAGCTCGGTCTTCGACGACATCAAGCAGAAGCTCGAGGAGATCGTCGCGATGGAGCGCGGCACCCTCGACCGCCGCCTCGACGAGGTGAACGGCCCCCAGCAGCAGGGCGAGCCCGGCGAAGGCGGGGAGCCGCAGGATGGCGAACAGGCCGGGATGGAAGGCCAACCCCAGGCGGGCCAGCAGCAACCCCGGTCCGGCAACCAGCAGGGCGGCCAGCAACAGCCGGGACAGCAGCAGCCCGGCCAACAGCAGAGCGGCTCCCAGCCCGGCGAATTCGCCGACATGCTCCGCAACATCGCGAAGCGGAAGCAGGACTTCCTGGACCAGCTTCCCCAGGACGTCGCCGGGCAGATGAAGGAACTCCAGAACTACGAGTTCATGGACCCTGAGGCCCAGGAGCGATTCAACGAGCTCCTTGAGTCGCTGAAGAAGGCGATGATGGAGACCTTCTTCAAGGACATGTACGACCAGCTGGCCAACATGTCACCCGAGGACATGGCGCGGATGAAGGACATGATCCGCGACCTGAACCAGATGCTGCGCGACAAGATGGACGGGAAGGACCCGAACTTCGACCAGTTCATGCAGCAGTATGGCGACCTCTTTGGCGACAACCCTCCCCAGTCGCTCGACGAGCTCATCCAGCAGATGCAGCACCAGATGGGCCAGATGCAGAGCCTCCTCGACAGCCTCCCGGGGGAGATGCGCCAGCAGCTCCAGGACCTCCTCGCCGACAAGATCGGCGACTCGGAGATGCAGCAGAGCCTCAACCAGCTGGCGAACAACCTCGAACAGCTCTACCCCATGCGCGACCTCCGCAACCAGTACCCCTTCCGGGGCGAAGAGCAGCTGGACCTCCAGGCCGCCATGCAGCTGATGGACCAGATGCAGTCGATCGACGAGGTGGAGCGCCAGCTGGAGCGCACCCAGTACGGCGGGGACATCGAGGACATCGACGCCGACAAGCTCGAAGACCTGCTCGGCCCCGAGGCCAAGGAGACGCTCGACCAGCTCAAGCAGTTCCTCGAAGTGCTCGAAGAGGCCGGCTACATCCGCAAGAAGGGCAACGCCTGGGAACTGACCCCCCGCGGCACCCGCAAGATCGGCCAGCGCGCCCTCGGCGAGATCTACGCCCAACTGAAGAAGGAAACCCTCGGCAAGCACGAGATCCGTGACACTGGCACCGGCGGCGAACGGACCGACACGACGAAGAAGTACGAGTTTGGCGACCCGTTCCAGCTGGACATTCAAAAGACGATCATGAACTCGATGTACCGCGAGGGCCCGGGCACCCCCGTCCACCTCGCCCCGGCCGACTTCGAGGTCCACCGGACCGAGCTCCTCACCCAGACGGCGACCGTGATCATGCTCGACCTGAGCTGGTCGATGGCCCTCCGCGGCAGCTTCCAGGCCGCCAAGAAGGTGGCCCTGGCGCTGAACAACCTCATCTCATCGCAGTTCCAGCGCGACAGCCTCTACATCATTGGCTTCAGCGCCTACGCCCGCGAACTCAAGGCCGACCAGCTGCCCTACGTCCGCTGGGACGAATCGGTGCTGGGCACGAACATGCACCACGCCCTCATGATCGCCCAGAACCTGTTGGCCAAGCACACCGTAGGCACCCGCCAGATCATCATGATCAGCGACGGCGAACCGACGGCCCACCTTGAGCGCGGCCGCAGCTACTTCGCCTACCCGCCCAGCCCGATCACCATCCGTGAGACGCTCAAGGAAGTGAAACGCTGCACGAAGAAGAACATCACGATCAACACCTTCATGCTGGACCGCAACTACTACTTGAAGGAGTTCGTGAACCAGGTGGCCCGGATCAACAAGGGCCGCGTCTTCTATACGACGCCGGACAAGCTGGGCGAGTACATCCTGGTCGACTACGTCGCGAGCAAGAAGAAGAAGCTCTCCGGCGTGGGCTGAGCCTCAGGCGACGCCGACGAGCCCCGGGCGCTGTTCTTCCAGGCTGTGCAGCGTCGTCAAGACGCCGTGCAGTGCAACCAGCGACTGCGCGTCGAGTTCACGGAAGCGAAGCCGCGCCTCGATGCCGCGAGCGTCTTCGTGGACGCCCATGACGTCGCACTGCATGACCGCGGCGTTGTTCAGCGCCCGCAGAGCGACCTCGACCACGGGCGTCGCCGGGCGCGTCGCCAGCTGCATCCGCATCCCGTGCATCGAGACGTTGACCACTCGCCCGGGTGACCATTCGGTTGCCCCCGGCGCGCGGGACTGTGCCTTCAGGGAGGCGAAGTACCTGCGGTCGCGGCGGCGGTTGTAGCGCCGCCACGGGGCAAGGACTTCGAACACCGCGGTGCGTTCGTGCTGCCGCGAGAACTGGGCGACGGTGACGATGTCGTGGTCGCCGTTGGAGGTCACCAGGTAGACGCATTCTTCCGGGAACCAGGCGGCGGGATCTTCGAGCGCCAGGGCCACGCTGGTCTCCGCGGTCGCGGTGAGCCTGCCGCGTGCCGAGGCGGCGGTGCCATCGCGCATCCACGTAATGGTCACGAGCGAGTTTGTGCTGCGGGCGCGGTTCATACACCACCTGTATCGACCGTCCGCGCCCCGGACGTTAGGGGCGGCGGGCCGAAGTACGTGGGGGAGGGATCGGCACGAACCTAGGGGAAATCGCTCCCGGGGACCGATTCGGGGTCGGAGACGAGTTCCGACCAGCGCCGGGCGATGCTGTTGAGCGGAGCAGCGGGCGGCCGCCACGGGATGCCCCGGACGACGACGCCACGGTTCGCCGCGTGCTCGATGAGCCCTTCGGATTCGAGGCGGCGGAAGGCTTCCCGGACCGGTGTCTGGGAGACGCCCCAGCGCGCGGCGACCTCCTCCTGGCGGAGGTGCTCCCCCTCCTGGAGTTCCCCGGAGAGGATGGCGGCCTGGAGCGATTCGTAAACCGCCTCCGCCTTCGTGCGCCGGGGGACCTTCTCCATCACCATCTCGCTTACAGGATACGCGCATCGGGCCGGGGCGCGCTGAGGGCGGGCGACGGATCCAGCACACGTCCCTGTTTCGTAGCCCGTGTATGAGCCCCAAGCGATTCCTGATCGCGCTTGCCGCGGCCGCTCTCGCCGTCGCCGGCACGCTGGTGGGGCTGTGGGTCGGCGGCGACCGAGACGCTACCGAGCCCGGCGGATCTGCTGACGATGGCGCCGGACGCGATCTGGTTTCGCTGGACGAAATCCTGGGGGCTTCGCAGGCCGTCGTCCTGGTGGAACTCGTCTCAGAGCGCGACGACACCATCGTGACAGGGAGCGCAACTCCGGGCGGGGCGAGGGCCGAGGTCGTTGAGCACGTCCAGGTGGTGAGGGTACGCGAGGTGCTCCGGGGCACCGTCGCCCCCGAAACGTTGCTGAGCGTCTACCAGAGCGCGCGCACCTCCCGCGAGGGGCGCCGCTCGTCGAGTGCTGACTACGAGACCATCCCGCTCAAGCCGGGTGATCAGTATGTGCTCTTCCTCGTGCCGATTCCGCGCCCGCCCGTGTACCCCGGGACTGACGCGGTTATCTGGATCCGGCCCGGAGAGCCGGCCGTCGCGAAGGTGCATGGAGACCGGCTCGAATTCCTCGCGACAGCGCGCTACCAGGCGGCAGTGGCGGCGCAGGGGCTGAAGGCCGCACAAGGGCAGAAGGGCGTTCCGTTCACGGTTACGCTCTCCGAACTCCGCGGCCTGGCCGCCACGGGGCAGTAGGCCGCCCTCGCCGAATGCTGCCAGAAGGGGAGCCTGGAGTGCGCTGTCCCGCAAGCCGAGCCGCAGCAGCGGCTGTACCGATCGGGCCGGCCGTATGAGACGCGGGTGGGCGATTGCCGCGCTCGCCGCAGTGACGCTGCTCCTTGTGCTCGCCGGGCTCGCGTGCGGCTCTGATGAGCCCTGGCTGAACGCTAACGGTGATGTCGGGGCGCAGGAGGTCGATGTGGGGAATCGTGGGCACTGTGGCTGGGATTCGGCGACGTTCCTGAAGGTCCGGTACTGGAGCACCTACGTCCGTGACCCAAAGGGCGTGGTTCCCGGCAAGAGCGGGCCCTATCTCGCGAAGGCGGAGCTGCCGGCCGATGCGGCATACGCCGGTATCCATCGCGGGAAGACGGAGATCTGGGAAAGCGCTGCCGTCGACCCCGACGCGATCTTCGTCGTCTTCCCGAACCACACCGAGCGCTGGCCCCTCACGACGGCCCAGTGCGGCGACTGACCCGGGGCAAGCGCGCTCCCCGGCCATCGTCGCGAAAGTAAAGATGACCCGCGCCACGCCCTCGACCGTCTGGTAAACTCCCGCCGTCCGGGGATGGAACTGTCCTCCCTGGCGACTACTCTGGAGGCATTCCGATGGCACTTGGTGGATACGCGGGCCGCGTCGCCCACGTCGACCTCACAAAGCGTTCGACCGACTATCGCCCAATCCCCGAAGACTGGGCCCGGAAGTACATCGGCGCCCGCGGCCTGGGTGTCCGCTACGTCTACGAAGCCGGCCCCACGATCGACGCCATGTCGCCGGCCAACGTCCTCTGCTTCATGAACGGCCCCCTCACCGGCTCCGAGGCGACGATGAGCGGCCGCATGGCCGTCGTCACCAAGAGCCCCCTGACCGGCACCGTCACCGACAGCCACCAGGGCGGGTGGAGCGCGGCGCGCCTCCGCTGGGCCGGGTTCGATGGCCTTATCTTCGGCGGCAAGGCGGCCAGCCCCGTCTACGCCTATATCGCCGACGGCAAGGTCGAGATCCGCGACGCCGGCGACCTCTGGGGCAAGGGCGCCCATGAGACGATCAAGGTGCTCCAGGAGCGTCACGGCAAGGATGACCTCAGCGTGATGGCCATCGGCCAGGCGGGGGAGAACCTCGTCCGTTTCTCCAGCTGGCTGAACGAAAACGACCGCGCCGCGGGCCGGGGCGGTACCGGCTGCGTCGGCGGCAGCAAGAACCTCAAGGCGATCGTCATCAAGTCCGCCCGCAACTACCCCCGGGCCGCCAACCGCGACGCCTGGCGCACCGCCCACGCCAACGCCCTCGGCAAGATCATGGACGAATCCACGATCACCTCGCCGAAGAAGGGTGGCCTTTCGATCTACGGCACCAACATGCTGATGAACGTGACGAACACCATCGGCGCGCTCGGGGCCCGCAACAGCCAGGAGACCTCCTTCGCCAACGCCGAGAAGATCGGCGGCGAATACGTCAACGAGCACTACCTCATCGACGACCCCACCTGCCACGCCTGCCCCGTCGCCTGCAAGAAGGAAGTCGAGGTCAAGGAAGGCCCCTACAAGGTCAAGATGGAGTCGGTGGAGTACGAGCCCGCCTGGTCGCTGGGGGCGAACTGCGGGAACGACGACGTCGCCTCCGTGGCCTTCATGATCGACCTCGCGAACGACTGGGGCTACGACGCCATCGAGATCGGCCAGGCCATCTCGGCGGTCATGGAAGCCACCCAGCGTGAGTACATCCCCGCCGGCGAAGGGGTCCAGTGGGGCGACACCCAGCAGATGGTCGAGTTCATGCGGCAGGTCGCCTTCCGCAAGGGCCCGGGTGCGAAGCTCGCGGACGGCATCGACGCGTTCACGAAGTCGATTGGCCACCCGGAACTGGCGATGACCGTGAAGGGCCAGGCGACGCCCGCCTACGACCCCCGCGGGCTCAAGGGCATGGGCCTCGGCTACGCCACCTCGAACCGCGGCGCCTGCCACCTGCGCGGCTACAGCCCCGCGAGCGAGCTGGGCGTCATCGGCCTCAAGACCGACCCGCTCGCCTTCGAAGGCAAGGGCGAACTCCTCAAGCTGCTCCAGGACCTCCACGCGTTTTCCGACAGCCTGGACCTCTGCAAGTTCAGCGCCTTCGCAGAGGGCGCGGACGAATACGCCGAGCAGTACCGGGTGATGACGGGCATCGACAAGTTCGACGCCGGCGACGTCCTGATCGCAGGCGAGCGCATCTACAACCTCGAACGTCACTACAACAACCTCGCCGGCTTCGGCGAAGGGTCGGACACCTTGCCGCGGCGGTTCACGCATGAGCCTTCGACCTCGAAGGGCTCAATGGGCCAGGTCTGCGAACTCGACGCGATGCTGGAGGAGTACTACCGGCTCCGCGGCTGGGAGAAGGGCGTGGTCCCCGAGTCCAAGCTCAAGGAGCTCCAGGTCGTCTAGGGGACCCTCACCCTTGGCCCCTCTCCCACCGCAGGTGGGAGAGGGGAATCATGGAGGTTGCCACGAACGGCCGGGGGGTGAGCGGTGGCTATCCGCCGCCCCGGATGCACTTCCGGCGGACGAAGGCGGCCGCCTCGGCCTCGCGCTCGCCGCTGACTTCGATGAAGAGCACGGGGACCACCGTGAGCCCCATCCGAACCGGCTCGCCGGGGATGAAGCGCACGAGCCAACCGTCGCCGGTCACCGTGCTTTCGTCCCGGGCCACGCCTTCGAATTCGTCCGTCAGGTCGCGAACGAGGAGCGCGGCCGGGACGTTGCGCACCTCCAGCCGCGTCATCCGCCCGCGGCCGGGGGAAAGATGTCGACGGTCGCGTCGGGCGGGATGGGCGTTTCCAGGCCCTGGAGGTGGCGGATTTCGCGGCCGTCCACGAAGACCTTCACGTAGTCGCTCAGCGACCCGTCGGGCTGCCAGATGAGCGCCCGCAACTCGGGGAAACGATCGCCCGCTGCGTCCAGGAGCGTGCGGGCCGTGGCGTCGCCGCCGAGGTCGAAGGCGACGTGCTTCGTCCCGGCGATCTGGCGAAGGGTGGCGTAGAAACTGACGTCCATCGCCCATGAGTATACTTGCCGCATGGTCGGGCCCGTCGGCCACCGCCGCGACTTCGGGCAAGAATCCCTGGAGTCCGCGGTCAAGGAACACCGCGAGGACCCGTGGGGCCGGAAGCCCGGCAACAGCTGTCTCGCCTTCTTCGGGCTCGTGATCCTGGTCCTGACCGCGGCGGTCACGCTCTGGCGGCTGTTCACCTGAGCCCGCGGCTCCGGTGTATGATGACCTCATGTTGGGACGCCTTCCGCAGCAGGATCCCTTCGACGAAGGAGAGATCCGGGCGCGGGTAGAACGAATCCACGAGGACCCACACCTGCGCGGCCCGGGCAAGAGCATCCTTGCCGCCGCCGGGGTGGCGCTGCTGGTGGTCTGGGCCGCCTGGTGGGCGTGGCCGCTCATCACCTGACGCGGTGTGCTACCATAACGCGGTGCTGCTTCCGATGACGAAGCCCCCGGTGATAGTTCCCCCGCGGCAATCCCGCGGGGCTGTGATTTAGCGCGCCTTTCTCCCCCGCTCTTTTCCGTTCGCCAGCCCGCCGTATCTTCGAAGAGAGAAAGGTCTCCCCACATGCCCACCGACCGCGTCCAGCTTTACGACACCACCCTCCGCGATGGCAGCCAGATGGAGGGCATCTCCCTTTCCGTCGAGGACAAGGTCCGGATTACGCGGAAGCTCGACGAGCTCGGTCTGGAGTGGATCGAAGGCGGGTTTCCGGGTTCGAACCCCAAGGACGCCGAGTACTTCCGCCGCCTCCGCGAGATCAAGCTCAAGAACGCGAAGGTCAGCGCCTTCGGCGGCACGCGTAAGCCGAACATCACCTGCGAAACCGACGCCAACATCCAGAGCATGGTCGCCGCCGAGACCCCGGGCATCACCCTCGTGGGCAAGGCCAGCATGTTCCAGGTTCGCGAGATCCTCGAAACCAGCGGCGAAGAGAACCTGGCGATGATCACCGACACGGTGAAGTACTTCAAGGGCCTCGGGAAGACTGTCTTCTTCGACGCCGAACACTTCTTCGACGGGTTCGCCGACGACCCCGACTACTCCCTCCAGTGCCTGGCGACTGCCGCCCGCGCCGGCGCCGACGCTCTCGTCCTCTGCGACACCAACGGCGGGATGACCACCTTCGGGATGCTCCGGGCCATCGCCGCGGTCCAACACCGGATGAACGACGTCCGCCTCGGGATTCACTGCCACAACGACGCCGGGCTCGCCGTCGCGAACTCGATGGCCGCGGTCGAAGCGGGCGTCTGGCAGGTGCAGGGCTGCGTGAACGGCTACGGGGAACGCTGCGGGAACGCCGACATCCTCACGATCCTCGCGAACCTCAAGCTCAAGATGGGGCTCGAAGTGGTGGAAGACGAGCAACTCGCCCGCCTGGCCGAGGTCTCCCACTACGTCAGCGAACTCGCGAACATGCTCCCGAACGCCCAGGCGCCCTACGTCGGCCAGAGCGCTTTCGCCCACAAGGCGGGCTACCACGTCGCCGGGATCATGAAGAACGAGTCGGCCTACCAGCACGTCGACCCCGTCCGCGTCGGCAACACCAGCCGCGTCCTCGTCAGCGAACTCTCCGGGCAGCGCAACCTCCTGATGAAGCTCCAGGAGCGCGGCATCGACTTCCCCCTCACGCAGGAGGAGATCAAGAAGCTGCTCGACACGGTCAAGGAGAAGGAGAGCCAGGGCTACCAGTACGAGGGCGCCGAAGCCAGCTTCGAACTCCTCGTCCGCCGGACCCTGCCGGGCTACCGGGCGCCGTTCGAACTCGAGGACTTCGTCATCGTCGAACGCCGCCGCCAGAGCCACGACGTCCAGCAGCTGAACGAAATGCTCGCCGAGGCGATGGTGAAGGTCCGGGTCGACGGCGAACTGAAGCACACGGCGTCCGAAGGCAACGGCCCCGTCAACGCCCTGGACACCGCCGCGCGGAAGGCGCTGGTCGAGTTCTACCCTGCCCTCGCCGAAGTGAAGCTGGTCGACTACAAGGTGCGCATCCTCGACAGCCAGGCGGCCACGGGCGCGAAGACCCGCGTGCTCATCGAAAGCACCGACGGGACGCGCTACTGGACCACGGTCGGCTGTTCGACCGACATCATCGAAGCCTCCTGGCTCGCCCTCGCGGACGCGCTCGAATACGCCCTCACCGCCGAGGGATAGCCGCTACCGCGACCCCGGGACGATCCCCCGGACCGCGGTCTCGACGCTGAAGACGCTGGTCCCGGCCGCGAGGTAGAGCGTGGAGAACGCGGCGCCGCCGAAGGTGATGTTGGCGGCGTGCTCGTCCATTTCGAATACGCCGAGATACTCGCCGGCGGCGGTGTGAACGGAGACGCCGCCCGCCCCCGTCGTCCAGAGGCGGCCATCGGTGTCGACCTTCATGCCATCGGGGGCGCCCCGCCGGGGGTCGGCGTGCTGGTCGACGAACAGCGTCCGTTCGCCGAGGCTGAGGTCGGGGTTCACCCGGTATCGCCAGATGAGGCGCTCCTGGGAGTCGCCGATGTAGAGGTGCGATTCGTCCGGGGTGAAAGCAAGGCCGTTCGGCTGGCTAAAGCCTTCCGGCACCACCAGGTGGAGCGAGCCATCCCGGTCGATGCGGTAGACGCCCTGGAACGAAAGCTCCGGTTTCTGGCCCTCGGCGCCGAAGCGGGGGCTGCGGCCGCTGTCCATCCCATAGGTCGGGTCGGTGAAGAAGATGGACCCGCTGGAGTGGACGACGAGGTCGTTCGGGCTGTTGAGGCGATGGCCGTCCCAGTGGCTGGCGAGCGTTTCGGTCGCGCCCGGGCTGGCGTAGGCGCCGCGGGACACTCGTCGCCCCCCGTGCTCGCAGGCGAGGACGTTCCCGGTCGCGTCGAGCGTGAGGCCGTTCGACCAGCCGCTCGGTCCGCGGTAGGTCTCGGCGGCCGTGGTACCCGGGCGCCAGCGGTGCATGCGGTTGCCGGGGATGTCACTGAACACCAGGGCGCTGTCCGCCGGGATCCAGATGGGGCCTTCGGTGAAGCCAAACCCACCGCAAAGGCGGGTCTCTTCGGATGTGAGGAGGTCGGATATGCCGCGGTCGTCTTCGATGCGCATCAGGCCGCGATTCTGCCACAAACCGGCGGCGCCTGCTGACCGCGCGACCCTCGAATTGGGGTGACGCCTGCCGCGGCGGTAAGCTACCGGCATGGAACTGAAAGCGACCCGCTACGACGTCGACGGCCCCCTGGCGACGGTGACCCTTGCCCGGCCGCACCGGCTGAACGCGTGGACCGGCCGGATGCACACCGAATACCGCTGGTGCATCGCCGAGGCCGAGTCGGATCCCGCCGTGCGGGCCATCATCGTCACCGGCGAAGGGCGGGGGTTCTGCGCGGGCGCCGACTCTGCCGCTCTCGAAGGCCACGTTGAGAAGGGCGGCTACGACTCCGGCATCCGCGAACCGCTGGCGAATCCGGGCTATGGTGTCCGCCCCGAGTTCGACCACAACTTCGCCTTCCAGTTCGGGCTGACGAAGCCGGTCATCGCCGCGATCAACGGCCCTGCCGCGGGCGTTGGCCTGGTCATTGGCTGCTTCGCGGACATCCGTTTCGCCGCCGCGGGCATCAAGCTGACGACCGCCCACGGGAAGCTCGGCCTCCCGGCTGAGTACGGCCTTTCGTGGCTGCTGCCGCGGCTGGTCGGCGTCTCCCGGGCGAGCGAACTGCTTTTCTCAAGCAGGGTGTTTCTCGCCGAAGAGGCGGCCGCGATGGGCCTGCTCACCGGCGTCCTCCCCGGGGACGAACTCATGCCGTTTGTCCGCGACTACGCCCGCCGCCTGGCGGCGACCGTCGCCCCATCGTCACTCCGCGAGACGAAGCGGCAGCTCTACGCCGACCTCCATCGCGACGTGGGAAGCGCGGTCGCTGAGTCGGAGGTGCTCCTGGACCAGATGACGAAGAGCGCCGATTTCCGGGAGGGCGTCGCGGCTCTGCTGGAGAAGCGGGAGCCACGGTTCCCGGGCCACTAGCGGCCGGGAGATCGCCCGGCGAGCATTCGCCCGACTCACCCGCACCCCTTATCCTTTGCCCCGATGTCATCTCCCACCATCGCTTCCGTTTCCGTCGACGAACTGCGTGACATAGCCAAGCGCGTCCGGGCCCACATCGTGCGGATGGTCGCCGCCGCCCAGAGCGGGCACCCCGGGGGTTCGCTTTCCGCGGTCGAACTCGGCGTGTCGCTCTTCTGGAACCACCTCCGCTGCGACCCGTCCCGCCCCGACTGGCCAGACCGCGACCGCTTCCTGCTCTCGAAGGGCCACGCGACTCCCTTCTACTACAGCCTCCTCGCCGAGCGGGGGTACTTCAGCACGGACCTCCTCTCCGGCTTCCGGACGCTCGGCAGCCCGCTCCAGGGCCACGCTTCGATGAATGCCGCGCCGGGGATCGAAATGTCCGGTGGCTCGCTCGGGCAGGGGCTCTCGTTCGCGATCGGCCAGGCGAAGGCCGCCCGCATGGACGGCCGCGACTCCCGTTGCTGGGTGCTCCTTGGCGATGGCGAGCTGAACGAAGGGCAGGTCTGGGAGGCGGCGATGGCCGTGCCCCACTTCGGCCTCGGCGACCGCATCATCGCCATGGTCGACCGCAACGGCATCCAGAACGACGGCTTCGCCGACACGATCATGCGAACCCACCCGGCCGACATGTTCCGGGGTTTCGGCTGGCAGGTCATCGAATGCGACGGCCACGACATGGCCGCGGTCGACCAGGCGCTGAGCGAGGCCGAACGGCCCCACGAGAAGCCCCGGTGCGTCGTCGCCTACACGATCAAAGGCCGCGGGGTGAGCTACATGGAGAACAACCCGAGCTTCCACGGCAAGGCCCCGAACGCCGACCAGTTGGCCACGGCAATCGCCGAGATCGAGCTGGGCCTGAAATGAGCGCCCCAACGCCAACCTCTGCCGCGACGCGCGAGGCCTACCCCTTTGGGCTCCTCGACCTCGTCGAAGCCGGCGTC
The DNA here is from genome assembly GCA_016234445.1 of Chloroflexota bacterium. Taxonomy (GTDB): domain Bacteria; phylum Chloroflexota; class Dehalococcoidia; order Tepidiformales; family Tepidiformaceae. The sequence continues at coordinate 47,165 of JACRBT010000011.1, forward strand.
GACGTCGTCGCGATCGACGCCGACCTCTCGGTCTCAACCATGGGCTACCAGTTCGGCGAAAAGCACCCGGACCGCTGGATGACGGTCGGTGTCGCGGAGGCGAACATGGTCGGCATCGCCGCCGGTCTGGCCGCCGCCGGCAAGACCGCGTTCATCGCCAGCTTCGCCGCCTTCCTCCCGGGCCGCTGCTTCGACCAGTTGCGGACCTCGGTGGCCCAGCCCAAGGGCGGGCTCAACGTGAAGTGTGTCGGCAGCCACGGCGGCATCACCGTCGGCGAAGACGGGATGAGCGCCCAGGCGGTCGAAGACCTCTCCCTGATGACCTCGCTCATCCCCTTCGACGTCATCGTCCCCGCCGACTTCGAGGAGGCGCGGCAGGCGATCGTGGCGGTGGGGAAGACCACCCGTCCCGCCTACGTCCGCACCGGGCGCCCCAAGGTGCCGGCTATCTACGGCCGGGACTACCGCTTCGAGATCGGCCGCTCGAACAAGCTCCGCGAAGGCTCCGACGTTACCCTGATCGCCTGTGGCATCCTCGTCGAGGCGGCGGTGAAGGCGGCGGACTTCCTCGCGAACGAAGGCATCTCGGCCCGCGTCGTCAACATGGCGACGATCAAGCCGATCGACCGAGAAGCTGTGATCGCCGCGGCGCGGGAGACGGGCGCGATCGTCACGGCGGAGGAGCACCAGACCACCGGTGGCCTCGGATCGGCGGTCGCGCGTGTGCTCGCCGAGACGATCCCGGCGCCGATGAGCTTCGTCGGCGTGGACCGCTACGGGACAAGCGGCAAGTGGGACGAACTCCTCGGCTACTTCGAACTGACCCCGGCCCGGGTGGCCCAGGCCGCCCGCGACGCGATCGCCCGCAAGCGGTAGGCGCTATTCCGGCAACAGCCGGAAGGCGTCGCAGTGGCGGGGACGGATCGCGGCGAAGTGGCGGCGGTCGAGCGTTACGATCGTGTCGGTGTTGAGACGCTCGGCCAGGGCGATCACGGAGGCATCCGTGCCGCCCAGCGGGAAGTCCGCGTACTGCCTTACCAGCTCGGCGATCCGGCGCCAGTCGTCAGCCTCCGGCGCGAGCACTTCGAATTCGCTGAGGCCGTCGAGGAAGGCAACTTCGTGTCGCGCGTCGATCCGCTGAAGGAAATAGCAGACTTCGGCGACAACCATCGCCGGGATCACGAGTTCGAACTGCGGGGCTTCGAGTATCGCCAGGGATGCGCGATGGTGGGGGTCGCGACGATTGAAGGAGGCCACCAGCGGGGCGCTATCCACGATCGCGAGCAATGTCTTCCGTCCAGTGTTCAGCGAGGACGGCATCGAGATCTGCCGCCGCCGGGAGCGACGGGTCGTCGATTATCCCGGCCCATGGGATGCGCCGCTTCTTACCGGGGACGCGCCGGATGTTCGCCTGGACGGATTCGCGCACAAACTCCGACACGGAAACGCGACGGCGTCTCGCCTCACGGCCAACCGCATCCGCAAGTTCCTCGGGCCAGGTGATCGTTGTGCGCTTCATACCGATCATACTGCCATACTCAGGACAGGCCCGGCAATCGGGAACAAGGAGTCGCGACCATGCCTGAACAGCGGATGTACGGTCTCTGGGACAGCCCAATCACTCCGGCGAGCCTCTCCGTGTCCCTCCGCCTCTCCGAGCCGTGCTGGGATACCGACGGCCGCACCCTCGGCTGGGTTGAAGGACGCTCCGACCGCGGCGTCCTCGTGGTCCAGGACGCCGACGGCGGCGTGACCCGCGACCTGACGACCGACATCTCGGTCCGCGCCTTCGTCGGCTATGGGGGCGGCGACTTCACGCTGTCGCACGGCGCTGCCTACTTCGTTGGCCAGGCAGACCAGCGCATCTACCGCCAGGAACTCGCGGGCGGGCAGGCCAAGCCGATCACGCCGGCGTTCGGGGCCGCTTCAACACCGGTGGTGTCGCCCGACGGCCGCTGGCTCGCCTACGTCCACACCTACGAAGACGTGGACGCGATCGCGGTGGTCGACACGGCCGGGAAGCACTGGCCGGCACGGCTGGGCGAAGGCCGCGACTTCTACATGCAGCCCGCCTGGCACCCGTCCGGCGCCCGCCTGGCGTGGGTCGAATGGGACCACCCGAACATGCCCTGGGATGGCACCGAACTGAAGCTCGCAGACCTCGCATTCCCCGAGGGCGGGCTCCCGGTGATGACCAGGGCGGCCGTCATCGCGGGCGGGAAGGACGTCTCGATCTTCCAGCCAGGGTTCTCGCCCGATGGGGCCGCGGCCTACTACATCTCCGACGCGACCGGATGGGGCCACCTCTACCGCCGCGACCTCGCGACCGGCGCAGTCACCCGGCTGACGGACGGTGCCGCCGACTACGGCGAGCCCGCCTGGAACCAGGGCCAGCACAACTTTGCGGTCTTGCCCGGCGGCGACATCGTCACGGTCAGGGCCGACGGCGGTTTCGACACGCTGGTTCGGGTCCGCCGCGACGGCAGAGTGGAGGACATCCCTGCAGGCGCCGGATACAGCAACATCGCCCTGCCGGCAGCCTCGCCCGCGGCCGACCGGGTGGCCTGCGTCGCCAGTTCGGGGACCATCCCCGGGCGGGTCGTGGTTTTCGACCTTGGGGCCGGCGCGGCGTCGGTGCGGCGCAGGAGCGATGGCGAGACCGTCCCGGTGGCGGCGCTCTCGAACCCGCGGCCCGTCACATGGAAGTCCTTCGATGGCCAGGATGCTCATGGGCTCTACTTCCCGCCTGCGAGCGAGCGCTTCGAAGGCAGCGGCAAGCCCGCCCTCGTCGTCCTGGTCCATGGCGGGCCTACTTCCCAGGCGCAGGCGTCGTGGAGTCCCCAGGCGCAGTTCTTCGCCACGCGCGGCTACGCGGTCCTGAGCGTCAACTACCGCGGAAGCACGGGATACGGGCGCGACTACATGCTCAAGCTCCGCGAAAGCTGGGGCATCTACGACGTGCAGGACTGCAAGTTTGGCGCTCAGCACCTCGTGGACGAGGGCCTGGTGGATGGAACGAAGCTCGTGATCATGGGCGGTAGCGCCGGCGGGTTCACCGTCCTCCAGTCGCTGGTCGAACTGCCGGGATTCTACAAGGCCGGGCTCGCCCTCTTTGGCGTGGCCAACCAGTTCACCCTCGCCAGCGACACCCACAAGTTCGAACAGCGCTACTCGGACACACTGCTCGGACCGCTTCCCGAAGCTGCCGCGGTTTACCGGGCGAGGTCCCCGATCTTCCACGCCGCCAGGATCGTCGACCCGGTCGCCGTCTTCCAGGGCGAGATCGACCGCGTCGTCCCCCGGGAACAGAGCGACACCATCGTCGCGTCACTGAAGGCGCGCGGTGTGCCCCACGAATATCACGTCTACCCGGGTGAGGGACACGGCTGGCGCAAGACCGAGACGATCGAGCAGTTCTACACCTCGGTCCAGCGGTTCCTGAAGCAGTACGTCCTCTTCGCCTGAGTCGCCCCCGTGGAGCCGCAGGACGACCCCCGCGGTGAGCCGCCGTACAGCCCGGAAGCGACGGACGCGCTACCCTGTGCTGGCGCCATGTCAGCACCCGCCGCCGTCACGCCCACCACCAGTCCAGCAGCGCTCCTGGCACGATCGTTGCTCTCGTCTGGCCGCTCGCCGGCGAAAGTACTCCGGGTAGCGCCTCTACCGCCGGCGGTCGTGGAAGCGCTTTGTGCGCGCGGCGACGGGTGGCTGCGGGAACGGGCTGTCGTCTCGTGGGAACAGCCGGCGAAGGGTCACGCGGCGTACGGTTTCGGGGAGGCGTGGCGCCTCCGGGGCGAACGTGGCGAAGGGCCCGAAGCGGTCGCCGCCGCGGTGCGGCAGGTCACCGGGGCGTCCCGGGCGACGAAGCGCGATGGCGGCCCACGGCTCCGTATCTTCGGCGGGATGTGTTTCGACCCGGCGCAGCCGAACCGCGACGCGCGCTGGCAGGCTTTCGGCGACTGGCAATTCGTGGCGCCGCGGCTCCTCCTTCTTCGCGACGGCGACGCCTGGTCCGGCACGCTCACCTGGAAGCTCGACGGCTCGGAGGATGAACCCGGCCTCGCCCGGGCGGTCGACCGCGAACTCGATGCCGTGGTCACGGCCGGCGACCAGCCCGGCGGCCGCCGTGGCGATGCTCCGGGCACCTGGCCGCCCGAGGGAGTCTGGAAACAAGCGGTCGCCGAGGCTGTCCGTGAAATCCGCGGCGGCGACTGGCGGAAGCTCGTCCTCGCCCGGAGCGTGACCGTGACGATGCCCGGCCGGGTCTCCCACGGCCCGCTCCTCACGCGGCTGGCGGCACGGTATGCAGGCTGCTACATCTTTAAGTTCGCGGCCGGGGACGACGCCTGGCTGGGGGCGACGCCCGAGCTCCTGGTTTCGCTCCGGGCGCGCACCGTCTCCGCCGCCTGCCTCGCCGGTTCGCGGCCCCGCAACATCGACCCGGTCGTCGATGCGCGGCTCTCCGCCGACCTCCTCGGCAGCGCGAAGGAACGCTCCGAGCACGCATTCGTAGTCGACATGATGCGCGACTCGCTGGGGCCGCTGTGCGACGGCCTTTCCGCCCCGGCAACGCCCGAGATCATGCGGATGGCGAACATCCAGCACCTCTACACCCCGGTCGCCGGCCCGGTGGCCGATGGGGTCGACATCTTCGACCTCGTCGCCGCGGTGCACCCGACCCCGGCGGTGGGTGGCTGGCCGCGCGAAGGTTCCCGGGAGGCGATCCGGCGGCTGGAGGGGATGGACCGGGGCTGGTACGCCGCTCCCATCGGCTGGGTGGACGACGCCGGAGAAGGTGAGTTCGCGGTGGCGCTCCGTTCGGCGCTGGTCCGTGGCGAATGCGCTACCCTCTATGCGGGCGCGGGCATCGTCGCCGGTTCGGACCCCGCGGAAGAACTGGCGGAGACCGAGCTGAAGCTTCGGCCACTCTGGGAAGCCCTCAAGGAAAGCTGACATGGAAACGGCCGAGGCCAACACGCGGGCGTCCCGTGCGTTCGTCGCCGCCCTCGCGCGCGCCGGCGTGACCGACGCCTGCGTCTCGCCGGGTTCCCGTTCAACGCCGCTGACCCTCGCGCTCGCCGAACAGCACGCCATCCGTCCCTGGCTCCATCTCGACGAACGCTCGGCCGGGTTCTTCGCCCTCGGGCTCGCGCGGGCGACGGGCCGCCCGGTGGCGCTGGTCTGCACCTCCGGCACCGCCGCGGCCAACTACCTCCCCGCGGTGGCGGAAGCGAACCTGGGCCGCGTCCCCCTCATCGTCTGCACGACCGACCGGCCCCCGCACCTGCGCGACGTCGGAGCAGCCCAGACGATCGACCAGGTCCGCCTTTACGGCACGCATGTGAAGTGGTCCCAGGACCTCCCCCTCCCGACTTCAGACCGCGCGGTTGAGCGCTTCGAGGCGTTCGCGGCGAGGGCCGTCGCCGAGGCTGTGGATGGGATAGCGGGGCCGGTCCACCTGAATCTCCCCTTCGACGAACCCCTCCTGCTGCCGCCCGATCGGCACCCGGCACCACTGCCGCCGGCCGCGCGCGGAGCCATCCCGCGGCGGACGCCAGCCTCGCCGGTGGGCGTTGGGGACGCGCTCGCGGTCCTTCGCCGCAGCGAGCGGCCTATCATCGTCGCCGGCCCGGAAACGGGCGGGCTGCCCGCAGCGGCCGTCGCCCAACTGGCGGAGCGGCTCGATGCACCCATCCTGGCCGACCCCCTCAGCGGCCTCCGCACCGGGGGGCACAACCGCGATCGGGTCGTCGACTCTTACGACGCCTTCCTCCGCGACCCGAAAGCATCCCGGCTGGCGCCCGACGTCATCCTCCGCTTCGGCGCCGTGCCGACGTCGAAGCCGCTGAACCAGTTCATCGCCCGCCAGGCTGGCGCCAGCCACATCCTCTGTGACCTGCCGGGGGGCTGGCGCGACCCCGACGCGCTGACGACGCGCTTCATCGGCGGCGATCCCGCCCTCGTTTGCGACGAGCTCACCGGTGGACTCCCGGCGAGGGCGGCCGGAGACTGGACGCGCGAATGGGTGGCGACCGGCCGCCGGGCGGCGACGGCCATGCGCGAGGCCGCCGAGGCCATCGACGAACCCTTCGAAGGCCGCGTCTTCACCGAGCTCCAGGACGCGCTCCCCGCCGGCTCCACCATCGTCGCCGGGAACAGCATGCCGGTGCGGGACATGGACTCGTTTGTCGCATCTGGCTCGAAGTCCCTCAGACTCGTGGCGAACCGGGGCGCGAACGGGATCGACGGGGTCGTCTCGAGCGCGGTGGGCGCCGCGGCCGCCGGCGACGGCCGGGTCGTGCTCGTCATCGGGGACCTTTCCTTCTACCACGACATGAACGGCCTCTGGGCGGCGAAGCGGCACGGCCTCGACCTCACGATTGTGCTCGTGAACAACGAAGGCGGCGGCATCTTCCACTACCTTCCCCAGGCGGCGCACCCCGCCGTCTTCGAAGAGTGGTGGGGCACGCCGTCCGGCCTCGACTTCCGGCACGCGGCCAACCTCTACGGCGCCACCTACGCGTGCTCGGCGGACTGGCCGGCATTCCGGCGGGCGCTGACGGAGGGCGCCGGGTCCGGCCTCCACATCATCGAGGTGCCGACCGACCGCGCCCGGAACGCGGCGATGCACCGCGAGGCATGGGACGCCGCTTGCCGGGCCGCCTGGCAGCCCGAGGGAGCGGCTGTCCCGTGACCCGCATGGCCCTCGCGCCGGGGTTCGCGCTGAACGTCGAAGTGGAGGGCTCGGGGCCGCCGCTGGTACTGCTCCACGGCTTTACCGGCTCGGCGAAAACCTGGGGCCCGCTCGCGCCTCTCGCCGAACGCTGGACCCTCGTCGCCTTCGACATTGTTGGCCACGGGCTCTCGGATTCGCCCCCTGATCTCGACCACTACGCGATGGAGACGTGCGTTGCCGACCTCGTGGCCGCCACCGGGAGCCTCGGGTTCAGCCGGGCCCACTGGCTCGGCTATTCCATGGGCGGCCGGACAGCGCTGCATGTCGCAGCGGCCTTCCCCGAGGCCGTCCGCTCACTCGTGCTCATCGGCGCCTCGCCCGGGATCGACTGCGCCGAAGACCGGATCGCCCGGCGGTCGGCGGACGAGTTGCTCGCCCGCAAGATCGAAGCTGAGGGCGTTGAGGCGTTCGTCGACTATTGGGAGAACATCCCCCTCTTTTCGACCCAGAAGCTCCTGCCGCCGGAAATCCGGTCAGGCGTGCGGGCGGGGCGGCTGCGGAATTCGGCCGCGGGGCTGGCCAACAGCCTCCGGGGGATGGGCGCCGGCGCGCAGGAGCCGTTGCACCAGCGCCTCGCCTCGCTGACGATGCCAACACTCCTGCTCGCCGGGTCGGAAGACACGAAGTACGTGGCCCAGGGCCGGGAAATGGCGGCGGCGATGCCCCATGCGCGGTTCGAAGTCATCGACGGCGCCGGGCACGCTGCCCAGCTCGAACGCCCGGACCGCTGCCTGGAACTCATTCGCGGTTTCCTCGAAGACGTCGAGGGAGCCGACCAACACGGAGTCGCACCATGACCTTCGAGTGGCAAACCGCCGCGACCTATGAAGACATCCTCTACCAGAAGGCGGAGGGCATCGCCCGCGTCAGCATCAACCGGCCGGAGGTCCACAACGCCTTCCGCCCGAAGACGGTGTTCGAGATGCTCGACGCCTTCGCCCGCGCCCGCGAGGACCCTGAAGTAGGCGTGGTCCTCTTCTCGGGTGAAGGTGGGCGGGCCTTCTGTTCCGGGGGCGACCAGCGCGTGCGCGGCCATGGGGGCTACGTAGGCGAAGACGATGTTCCCCGGCTGAACGTGACGGACCTCCACAAGCTGATCCGCTCGATGCCGAAGCCGGTGATCGCGCTGGTCGCGGGTTACGCGATCGGCGGCGGGCACGTGCTCCACGTGATTTGCGACATAACGATCGCGGCTGAGAACGCCCGCTTCGGCCAGACGGGCCCGAAGGTCGGCTCGTTCGACGGCGGGTTCGGCGCCCTCCAGCTCGCCCGCAACGTCGGCCAGAAGAAAGCCCGCGAAATCTGGTACATGTGCCGGCAGTACGACGCGAAGGAGGCGCTCGACATGGGCCTCGTCAACGCCGTCGTGCCGCTCGGCCGCCTCGAAGCCGAGGGCGTGAAGTGGGCGAAAGAGATGCTGCGGATGAGCCCGATCGCCCTGCGCATGCTCAAGTCGTCGTTCAACGCCGAGCTCGACGGCATGGCCGGGATCACCGAGCTCTCCCACAACGCGACGATGCTGTTTTACATGAGCGACGAGGGGAAGGAGGGCCGAAACGCCTTCCTCGAAAAGCGCGAACCGGAGTACTCGGACCCGCGGAAGTTCCCGCGGCGCGGCTAGCGGCCCCATGACCGGCGTCACCCGCTTCGCCTGGCGGCCGTTCGCCATTCCCTTCCGGGAGGAGTTCGTCGCCGCCCACGGGACGCTGCGCGAGCGCGCCGGCGTGGTGATGCTCGTCGAGACGGCGAGCGGGCTCCGCGGGATCGGCGAAGCTTCCCCGTTGCCGTCCTATGGCGGGGGCTCAGTCAAAGAAGTACTCGCGGCCTGCCCTGCCGCCGGTGCCACCCTCGTCGGCGGGACCCTGCCCGGGGACGACGAGGATTGGATGCCACCCTCCGGCCTGAGTGCTGGCTCCTCCGCTGCCCTCCGCTGCGGGGTGGAGACAGCGCTTGCGTCGATCGCGGCGGAGGCGGCGGGACAGCCGCTCTGGCGATGGTTCCGCGGCGGCGAAGGCCCGGCCGAAGCTGTGGTGGCGGTCAACGCCGTGGTCGATGCGGGGGAACCGAAGGCTGCAGCCGCGGAAGCGCTTGCGTACGTCCGCCGCGGGTTCAAGACGCTCAAGCTGAAGGTCGGGACCGGGGACGACATCGAGCGCGTCCTCGCCGTGCGCAGGGCCGTCGGGCCGGCGATTGCCCTCCGTGCGGACGCCAACGGGGCGTGGCCAATCGACGGGGCGCCGGGACTCCTCGGCCGGTGCCGGGAGCTCGGGCTTGAGATGGTCGAACAGCCGGTCGCGCCGGGCCCCGGTGCGATTGCACGGATGGCCGCCCTGGCGCGGTCCGTCGCGCCGCTCCTCGTGGGCATCGACGAATCCTGCCGTTCGATGGCGGACGTGGGCGAGATGGCCGCCGACGGCGCCGGGCTGGTGGCCGTCATCAAGCCGATGGTCACCGGCCTCGCCGAAGCGCGGCGGATGGCGGGCGCCGCTGCCGCCGCAGGTATCCCGGTGGTAGTGACCACGATGTTCGACGCCGGGCCTGGGACCGCCGTGGCGATGCACCTTGCCGCCTCGCTCGGGGGCGGTTCGCTGGCCCACGGGCTGGCCACCCTGGAGCACCTCGCCGGCGACATCGTCAGCGGCGTCCCAGCGGTCGAATCGGGCAGCGTCCGGCCGGGCGACCGCCCCGGCCTGGGGCTCGCCCTCGACGAGGCGGCGCTGGAGCGTTTCGCGACCGGCCCCTGGCGGGAGGCACGGGCGTGAACAGCGAAGCGCCGCTGCTCCCCGACTGGCTTACCCATCGCGCCGCGGTGCTTCCCCGCCATCCCGCAATCGTCGCGGGGGGTGAGATCGTCACGTACCGGGAACTGCATGGACGAGCCCTCCGGCTGGCTGGCGCACTTGCAGAGATGGGAGCCGGGCCCGGGCGGTTGGTCGGTCTCCTCGCGCCGAACTCCCTCGCCTTCGCCGAGACGGTCCACGCTGCGATGCAGTTGGGCGCGATCCTCCTGCCGCTGAACCTGCGGCTGACCGCGGAAGAGCTCGCCTACCAGCTCAGGGACGCGGGCGCCGAGGTCCTGCTCTGCACCACCGAAACTGCCGACGCCGCTGCCGCCGCCGCGACGAGGGCGGGCGTCCGCGAGCCGGTGGTCCTGCCCGTCGAAGGCGGGGCGGCGATCGCCCCGCGCGAGACCCACGCGCCGGACGACGTCCACAGCATCATCTACACCTCCGGCACCACCGGCAGTCCGAAGGGCGCGGCCCTCACCTATGGGAACTACTGGGCCAGCGCCGCGGGGTCCGCCTTCAACATCGGGGTGTCCCCCGGTGACCGCTGGCTCGCCTGCATGCCGCTCTTCCACGTCGGCGGGCTTTCGATCCTCCTCCGGAGCGTCATCTACGGGACCACGGCGGTCATCCACGAGCGCTTCGAGGAAGCAGCCGTGAACCGCGCCCTCCGCGAGGACGGCGTGTCGCTGCTCTCGGTCGTCCCGACGATGCTCGAACGGATGCTGGTCGCCGACGACCGGCCGTTCCCGCCGAGCGTCCGCTGCGTGCTGGTGGGAGGCGGCCCGGTGAGCGAGGAACTCCTCCGGCGGGCGATGGAGCGCGGCCTGCCGGTTGTTCAGACCTATGGCCTGACCGAGGCCGCCAGCCAGGTGGCGACGCTCGCGCCCGGGGACGCGCTCGCGCACCTGGGTTCGGCCGGAAAGCCGCTGGTGACCACGGAAATGCGGGTCGACTCGCCGCCGGGTGAGCCGGGCGAAATCCTCGTCCGGGGGGCGACCGTCTCCCCCGGCTACTGGCGCGACGGGCGGGTCGAGCCCCAGGGTGGTGACGGTTGGCTCCACACGGGCGACATCGGCCGCCTGGACGGGGAAGGCTTCCTCTTTGTGCTGGACCGTCGCGACGACCTCATCGTCTCGGGTGGCGAGAACGTCTACCCGGCGGAGGTGGAAGCGGCCCTGGCCGGGCACCCCGCGGTCCGCGCGGCGGCCGTCGTGGGCATCCCCGACCAACGCTGGGGACAGGTTGTCGCTGCCGCCGTCGTGGTCGAGCCGGGGTTCGATCCCGGCGTGCTCGATGGCTGGCTCGAGGTGCGGTTGGCGCCATTCAAGCGCCCGCGCCGGTTCGTGGCCGTGGAGGAGCTGCCGATGACGGCGAACGGCAAGGTCCAGCGGCGGTTCGTCCGGGAGCTGTTCCCAAACGGGTGACCCCTTCTGCCGGCACACGCGCTACAATCGCGGCGATGGCCGACTGCCTTTTCTGCCGCATGCACGCCGGGGAGATCCCGGTCGAGAAGATCGCCCGGAACGAACACGCCTTCGCCATCCGCGACATCAACCCGCGGGCGCCAGTGCATGCGCTCGTCATCCCGCGCCTCCATGTGCCGACCGCGAAAGACATCGGCTGGACCCACGGCGAGATGCTGGCGGGGCTCTTTTCCCTGGCGACGGAGGTCGCGCGGGTCGAAGGGGTCTACGACGCTGGCTACCGGCTCGCCTTCAACGTCGGCGACAACGCGGGGATGACCATCTTCCACCTCCATCTCCATGTGCTCGGCGGCCGCAAGCTCGGTCCCGAAGGCTGATGGGCCAGTCCGTCGCCGAGCAGATCGCGGCCATCCGGGGCGAACTGGAGTCGCGGCCCGAGGGGCTGGTGCGGCATGTCGAACGCGTCCTCGTCGAGGCGCTCGACCTCGCAGCGCGCTGGGACGTCGACCCGGATCGTGTTGAGCTGGCCACCTGGGGCCACGACCTCTTCCGGTCGTTCCCCGCGGCGGACCAGATCCGTCTCGCCGCCGAGGCGGGTGTCCCCGTGTCGATGGCGGACGAGGCGAGCCCCGTCCTCCTCCACGGGCCGATCGCGGCGGCGGTGCTGCGGGAACGGTTTGCGGTCAGTGACGAGGAGGCGCTGGCGGCCGTCCGCGACCACACGCTCGGTCTCGCCCGGATGAGCACGATCGCCAAGGTCATCCTCATCGCCGACAAGGTGGAGCGGCGGAAACGGGGGCGGGTGCCGGTATTCGGGGAGATCCGGCGCGCTGCCCGCCACGACCTCGACCTGGCGTTGCTGGCCTGGGCGGATTGGAAATGGGTGGACGAGCGCCAGCATGGCTGGATGTCCCATCCCGGGCACTGGGAGGCGCGCCAAGAATGGGTGCGCGAGCACCACCTCGACCGCGGGCTGCCCGGCCGGGTGGACGAAGCGGCCTGGGGCGAAGACGGCGCCTAACCGGCTACGGGATCTTTACGACCTGGCCAATATTCAGGTTCGAGCATTCGGGGTTGATCTCGGGGTTGGCGGCCATGAACGCCGCGAGGGTGACGTTGTGGGCCTCCGCGATCGAGCCGCAGAAGTCGCCTGACTTGACGGTGTACGTCTTGGCGCCGTTGCCCGGGGTGGTGGCAGTGCCAGGTGTGCCGGGCGTGCCCGTCGTTGCCGGCTTGGTGGCCGTGCCGGTCCCGGGAGTGCCGGGCTGCGAGGTCTGGGTGGCGGCGACGGTTGGCGTCTTCCCGACGGAGGCGGTCTTGGTCGCAGCGGCGTTGGTGGCGACGGCGTCGGTCGGGGAGACTCCCCCATTGTCGTCGTCGCTGAGAGCCTGCTGGACGAGGAAGGCGACGGCGATGAGGACGATGGCGCCGGCGAAGAGGCCGATGGTCGCCACAGGCATGCTGATCCCGCCGCCCCGGGGCCGGGGGCCGACTGCTCCCGGGGCGGGGCGGCGGCGCGGTTCGCCGGCGCCGCCCGGTGCTGGCCGGGGCTGGCGAGTTGGACGCGGTGGCGCAGCGGAGGCCACCGGCTCGGAGCGCGGCGGCGGTGCGGCGGCGGGCGGTGGCGATGTCCTGGGGATGCCTTCGCCGCGATAGACCGGGCACTGGGTGTGGTTGTCGCCGAGACAGTAGCTTTCCTGGTGACCGGTGGCGATGCGCGTGGGGCTTGGCAGCCGGTAGCACCGATGCGCTTCCGTCGCGTAGGTCGCGTGGGAGTCTGCGTCATCGGCGAGCCCGAGGTAAGGGCAGACCGCCGGGAATTCGTCCTGGCCAACGGTTGGGTACGTCACAGGGACTCCTCTGCGTCTCGCAGGCGCGCCACCGCCCGTATGGTGGCACGTGAGTCACGCGGAGGCAACGTTCTTTTGCGACAGAGGGGGAATTGGGGTGGGGGGCGGCCTGTGGTCAGCAGACCGCGCCCCCTGCGACGGGGAGGACATTGTCGCCGGCGTCCCTTTGGTCAGGAGGGGTTCGCCTACTGGGAATAACGGCCGGGGAGAGGGCCGGGCCAAGGGTGGCGTGCTGGAACGTTCGGTGGAAAAATAGGTGCAGAGGCGCGTCCGCTGGCCGGGCCGAGGCCAGGCGCAGGCGGGGCCGGGAAGCCCCCCGCAAGTTGACAGTTTGTCGTCCTGTGCTAGTCTTATCCTTCGGCGCTTATTGACGAGCCAGCTTGAGAGAGCTCGGCGGGTCGCGAAGCTGAGTGCTTGAAGACGGTCCTGGCCGCAGGGCGAGCCGGGGCGCTGTTCACGAACAGGCTTTTCGGCCTGTTTTCGTGCCCAGAAGAATCCGACGGAAGGGCCACCTTCCACGCGAGTGGGGCCGACAACCCTTACCGCTCAACTCATAGGGGAAGCAGGAATGCCGACCATCAACCAGTTGGTCCGGAAAGGCCGGACGCCGAAAGGCAAGAAGTCGGGCGCACCGGCGCTGCTTTTCAGCTTCAACTCGCACACAGGCCGCCTCCGCAAAGAGGTGGGGCGTGGCTCTCCCCAGAAGCGTGGCGTTTGCACCCAGGTGCGGACGCAGACGCCGAAGAAGCCGAACTCGGCCCTCCGCAAGGTGGCCCGCGTCCGTCTTTCCAACGGGATCGAAGTCACGGCCTACATCCCTGGCGAAGGCCACAGCCTCCAGGAGCACTCGGTGGTGCTGGTCCGCGGCGGCCGCGTGAAGGACCTTCCCGGCGTCCGCTACCACATCGTCCGTGGCGCCCTCGACGCGACCGGTGTCAACAACCGGAAGCAGGGGCGCAGCAAGTACGGCACTCGCAAGAATGCCCAGCCAGCCGGCCGCCGCAAGTAGGCCGGTTCTTTACGCGTGAAAGAGATTCGGGAGTAACGGAACCATGGCACGACGCAACCGGCCTGAACGGCGACCTACGCCGCCTGACGCGCGCTATAACAACGTGCAGGTCCAGGTGCTCATCAACAAGCTCATGACGCGCGGCAAGAAGAGCACCTCCGAGCGCGTGGTCTACAGCGCTTTTGACCGCATCCAGGGCCAGACCGGCCGCGACCCGGTTGACGTCTTCAGCCAGGCCGTCCGCAACGCAACCCCCGTCCTGGAAGTGAAGCCTCGCCGCGTCGGCGGGGCCACCTACCAGGTCCCGGTCGAGATTCGCCCCGACCGGCGGCTCGCTCTCGCCATGCGCTGGCTGCTTGGTTCGGCCCGCGCCCGGGGTGGCCGTTCGATGTCCGAACGGCTCGCCAGCGAACTGCTCGACGCAGCCAACAACACCGGCGTCGCCATCAAGAAGCGCGACGACACCCACCGCATGGCGGAGGCGAACCGCGCCTTCGTCCACTACCGCTGGTAAGGCTCCCCGGCCCGCCAGGAAGGTTCCAGGAGACTCATGCCCCGCCCTATCGACATCGAACGCATCCGGAACATCGGGATCATTGCCCACATTGACGCGGGCAAGACGACCGTGACCGAACGCGTCCTCTTCTATACCGGCAAGACCTACAAGATCGGTGAAGTCCACGAAGGCAGCGCCACCATGGACTGGATGGAGCAGGAGCGCGAACGAGGGATCACCATCACCTCCGCCGCGACCACGGCCGAATGGGCCGGCCACTCCATCAACATCATCGACACCCCCGGCCACGTCGACTTCACCGCCGAGGTGGAGCGCAGCCTCCGCGTCCTCGACGGCGGCGTCGTCTGCTTCGACTCCGTCGCCGGCGTCGAACCGCAGTCGGAGACGGTCTGGCGCCAGGCGGACCGCTACGGCGTCCCCCGGATCTGCTTCGTCAACAAGATGGACCGCACGGGCGCCGACTTCTGGCGGACGATCGACATGATGGTCGACCGCCTTGGCGCGAACCCGGTGACCATCCAGCTTCCCGTTGGCTCGGAGTCGGAATTCGACGGCTGCATCGACCTCGTCGAGATGTGCTGGTGGTGGTTTGGTGGCGACAAGGGCGACAAGCCTGACCGCCGCGAGATCCCGGCCCACCTCCTGGAGCAGGCGAAGGAAGCCCGTGAGAAGCTCGTCGAGGGGATCGGCAACGTCGACGACCAGATCGCGATCAGCTACCTCGAAGGCCACGAAGTCGGCCCTCACGAACTGAAGAACGCGATCCGCCGGGCGACGCTCCACAACCTGGCGACCCCGGTGCTCTGTGGTTCGGCCCTGAAGAACAAGGGTGTCCAGCTGCTCCTCGACGCGGTCGTGGACTACCTCCCGAGCCCGGTGGACATCCCGCCGGTGAAGGGCGTCGACCCCAAGCACGGCGGCGAAGTCTCCCTCCGGCCGGACGACAACGAACCCCTCAGCGCGATCGCTTTCAAGATCGTCTCCGACCCCTACGTCGGCCGCCTTGCCTATTTCCGCGTCTACAGCGGCGTCCTCAAGGCCGGCGAGAATATCTACAACGCGACGAAGGGCGAGCGTGAGCGCATCGGCCGCGTCCTCCGAATGCACGCCAACCAGCGGGAAGAGGTCGACGCCATCTACGCCGGCGGGATCGCCGCTGCCGTGGGCCTGAAGAAGACCTTCACCGGCGACACCCTCTGCGGCCAGGACCACCCGGTCATCCTCGAAAACATCACCTTCCCCGAGCCGGTCATCCGCGTCGCCCTCGAACCGAAGAGCAAGGAAGACCAGGACAAGATGGGCGACTCGCTCATGAAGATGAGCGAAGAGGACCCGACCTTCCACTGGACCTTCGACGAAGAGAGCGGCCAGACCCTGATTTCGGGCATGGGCGAACTCCACCTCGAAGTCATCGTCGACCGCATGCTCCGCGAGCACAAAGTGGCCGCGAACGTCGGCCGCCCCCAGGTGAGTTACCGCGAGGCGATCAGCCACAAGGCCCGGGCGGAGGGCCGGTTCGTCCGCCAGAGCGGTGGCCGCGGCCAGTACGGCGTGGTCGAACTGGAAGTCGAGCCGCTCGAACGGGGCCAGGGTTTCGTCTTCGAAAACAAGATCGTTGGCGGCGCGGTCGCCAAGGAATACATCCCGGCTGTCCAGGCCGGCGCCCGGGAGGCGCTCCAGGGCGGCATCCTCGCCGGCTACCCGGTGCTCGACGTGAAGGTCACGCTTCTCGATGGCTCCATGCACGCCGTCGACTCGTCGGAAATGGCGTTCAAGAACGCTGGCTCGATCGGCGTGAAGGAAGCGGCGAGGCGGGCCGGGATCGTCATCCTCGAACCGATCATGAAGGTCGAAGTCCGCTGCCCGGAGGATTACTTCGGGTCGGTGGTCGGCGACATCAACAGCCGGCGCGGGATGATCATGGGCACGGATTCCATGGGCAAGACGCAGATCGTCCACGCCCATGTGCCACTGGCCGAGACGTTCGGCTACTCCACCGACCTCCGGTCGCTCTCCCAGGGACGGGCGAGCTACAGCATGGAGTTCGACCACTACGAAGAAGTCCCCAAGAACATCGCTGCCTCGCTGACGAAGCAGGCAGTCGGCGCGGTCTAACCCTACAAAGGCTCTACGAGAGAGAAAGGCTACCAGCGATGGCGAAGGCGAAATTTGAACGGACGAAGCCGCACGTAAACGTGGGCACGATTGGCCACGTTGACCACGGCAAGACGACGCTGACGGCGGCGATCACCAAGGTCCTGGCGCTCAAGGGCGGCTCCCAGTTCCGGGCCTTCGACTCGATCGACAACGCTCCCGAAGAGCGTGCCCGCGGCATCACCATCGCCATCGCCCACGTCGAGTACGAGACGGAGAAGCGCCACTACGCTCACGTCGACTGCCCGGGCCATGCCGACTACATCAAGAACATGATCACCGGTGCGGCCCAGATGGACGGGGCGATCCTCGTCGTCGCCGCCCCCGACGGCCCCATGCCCCAGACCCGCGAACACGTCCTCCTGGCCCGCCAGGTGGAAGTGCCCGCCCTCGTCGTCTTCCTGAACAAGGTCGACATGATGGAGGACGAAGAGCTCCTCGAACTGGTCGAGCTGGAGCTGCGCGAGCTCCTTTCGAGCCAGGAGTTCCCCGGGGACGACATCCCGATCGTCCGGGGGAGCGCGCTCAAGGCCCTGGAGTCGGCCTCGACCGACCCGTCCGCGCCCGAATACAAGTGCATCGCCGAGCTGATGGCGGCGGTTGACGACTACATCCCGACGCCGGAACGCCCGTTGGACAAGCCCTTCCTGATGCCCGTGGAAGACGTCTTCGGGATCAAGGGCCGGGGGACGGTGGTGACGGGCCGGATCGAGCGTGGCGTCATCAAGACGGGCGAAGAGATCGAGATCATCGGGATCGTCGAGACGCGCAAGACGACGGTGACCGGCGTCGAGATGTTCAAGAAGCTGCTGGATGAAGGGCAGGCGGGCGACAACGTTGGTTGCCTCCTCCGTGGCATCGAGCGGGACGACGTGCAGCGCGGGCAGGTGCTGGCGAAGCCGGGTTCGGTGAAGCCGCACACGAAGTTCGAAGCGCAGGTCTACGTGTTGAGCAAGGAAGAAGGCGGGCGTCACACCCCGTTCTTCAACAACTACCGGCCCCAGTTCTATGTCCGGACGACGGACGTGACCGGCGCCATCAAGCTGCCCGAAGGGGTGGAGATGGTGATGCCCGGGGACAACATCCTGATGACGGTCGAGCTTATCCAGCCCGTCGCCATCGAAGAAGGCCTGCGCTTCGCCATCCGCGAAGGCGGGCGCACCGTCGGCGCCGGCGTCGTCGTCAAGATCATCTCCTAAATACCCGCCAGGAAGGCAGAGGCAAGACCATGGCCAAGGCTAAAGGCGACCGGATCATCATCCACCTCGCATGCACCGAATGCCGCGAGCGTACCTACACCACCCAGAAGAACCGCCGTCACGACACGGACCGGCTGGAACTGAAGAAGTTCTGCCCCCGTTGCCGCGGCCACCGTTCCCACAGGGAGACTCGGTAAGCTTCGATGGCACGAACACCGCGCCGCCGCACCAGCACAGTCCCGGACGCCGCCGGCGCAACCGCCGGCAGCGCCGAGCCGCGGCGTGTCCGCGAAAACCTGCCCCGCCCCGCCCCGGCCCCCGTGGCCGGCGGCGTCGCTAGGCCACAGCCCCACGAACGCCGCCGCAGTCCCTTCGCCTTCCTCGGGAGGCTCACCCCACGCTTTGTGGGAGACGTCATCTCCGAACTCCGCAAGGTCACCTGGCCCACGTTCGCCGAAACCCGCTACCTCACCATGGTCGTCGCCATCGTCGCCGTCGCTGTGGGCCTCCTCCTCGGTGGGGTCGACCTCATCTTCGGCTGGGTAGTCGAGAAGCTGTTCTTCTAAATCATGAGCATTGACCCGAAGCCAATTACCGCGCTTTCCGATGTCACGCCTACTCTCAAGAAGAAGCCGGCCGCCCCGCGCCGCCGGACCAAGGACGAAGACTTCGCCGAGCAGGAACAACTGACGGAAACCGAAATCAACGCCAACGGCCGGCGCTGGTACTTCCTCCACACCTACAGCGGCCACGAAAACAAGGTCCGCCACGCCATCAAGAGCACCGTCGAACAGATGGACGCGAAGGACAAGGTCTTCCACGTCGTCGTCCCCACCGAGGACGAGATCGAGATCCGCGACGGCCAGCGCCGCACCGTGAAGCGGAAGCTCTACCCCGGCTACGTCCTCGTCCAGACCATCGAGCTCAAGGAAGGCGACCCCGACTCCGACAACGCCTGGCACATGATCCGGAACACCACCGGCGTCACCGGCTTCGTCAGCTCCGGCACCCGCCCCGTCCCGCTTTCGACCGACGAGGTCAACCACATCCTCCGGGCGATGCGCATGGAGCAGCCTCGCGTCCGCGTCGGTTTTGCCCCCGGCCAGAACATCCGGATCATCGACGGCCCATTCGAAGACTTCGTCGGCACGGTCGACGAGATCAACACCGAAAAGGGCAAGGTGAAGGTGCTCGTCAACATGTTCGGCCGGGAAACCCCGGTCGAACTCGACTTCCTCCAGGTCGAGAAGCTCTAAGCCTGGCGCCCCCGGATAGCTACGGCTCCAGCACCACCGGCGCCGAGGCCATCATCCAGTACGTCCCTCCCGCGCTGACGGACAGGAGCGTGTTCGCGTAGGCCGGCACGTCCCTGCCTGCGTGGAGCCAGCGGCCGTTCACCGCGTCGAACACGTAGACCGACTGCACCGCCGCCGCCTTCGCAAACAGCAGCGACACGTCGAGCGACGGTCCCGGCCAGGTAACGAGGTTCGCCCCTACCGCCAGCGGGACCCCGCCCGGAGCCTCCAGCGGCTGTTCGTCCGCGGTCCCGTAGTCCACCGCCCAGTACCAGGTCAGCCGCGATCCGGGCACGTACGCCCGGGCGACGCCCGCCTGCGTGAACTCGGGCGAGAGCATCACTTCAACATGGGGCGGAGACGTGAGCAGCAGCTCCAGCGCCTCGGCGGCCGTGTCGCGGATCGTGCCGCCGGCCAGCACCTCGCCCGACCCCCGGGTCGGGTACCCGCAATCCAGCGCGCGCTGGAAGGGGTCGCGCCCGAGCGAATCCGTGTGCGTCAGCTGGCTCCGGGAGCCAAGGTCCTCGGCCATCCATGCTGCCGCCCGGTTCAGGCTCGGCGCCAGCGAAACCGGCGCCAGTCCGTGGGCAGCGCGGTGTTCGTTCAGCAGCCGGGCGAACTCGATCTCTTCCGAGTCGAGCCCGGCAGCAGAGGTTTCACAATTTGTCGGCACCGCGGTTGCGGGTGCAAGAAGGAGCAGCCAGGCCGCGACCGGCCCGGCGAAGAGGAAAAGAGAACGACGGATCAGTGCAGCTACCTCCCCCCGCAGCGCCACCATAAGCGTGTGCGGCGCTCCGACCACTGTGTTTTGGTAAAGCGAATGCAAAACCTTCCGCACGGCGGGTGCTTGCAGAAGAGTGGTTCGCCACGCCAGGAAGGAGTCGCGGATGCCGTGGGCACGGCGAATTTCATCCCGATGTGAGCCCGGTCCCCGCGGTGATCTCGCCGGGCGCGTAAGCTCTTGGGGGATGAACGCCGCTGTCTCGGCCCACGGCATCCACAAGCGCTTCGGCGCGCTCGACGTCCTGAAGGGCATCGACCTCGAAGTCGCCGAAGGCACGACCTACGGGCTTCTCGGCCCATCCGGCTCCGGTAAGAGCACGCTCATCCGGCTCCTCCTCGGGCTCTCCCGGGCCGACGCCGGCGAGGTCACGGTCCGCGGTCGCCCCATGCCCGACCGCGCCATCCTCTCCGAAGTCGGGTACATGCCCCAGGCCCCGTCCCTCTATATGGACCTCACCGCCCGGGAAAACGTCGCCTTCTTCGCCGGCGTCCAGGGCATCCGCGACAGCGCCGCCATCGACCGGGTCCTCGACATCGTCCAGCTGCGGGGCCGGGCCGACTCCCCGCTCCACACCTTCAGCGGCGGCATGGTGAACCGGACGTCGCTCGCCTGTGCCCTCGTCCACGGGCCCCGGCTCCTCTTCCTCGACGAGCCGACCGTCGGCCTCGACCCCCTCCTCCGGGCGTCGTTCTGGCAGCACTTCCGCCGCCTCAACCGCGAAGGCGTCACCATCGTCCTCACGAGCCACCTGATGGACGAAGCCCAGAACGCCGACCGCCTCGGCCTCATCCGCTTCGGCACCTTCCTCGCCGAAGGGACACCGGCCGAGATCGTCGCCGCGTCGGGCGCCGCCAACCTCGGGGACGCCTTCCTCACGCTCGCGGAGGCGCAGGGGTGAACCTTCGCCGCACACTCGCCGTCGCCCGCCGCATCGTCCAGCAGTTCCGCCGCGACCCGCGCACCATCGCCATGGTCATCGTCGTCCCCATCGTGATGATGGCCCTGATCGGCTACTTGCTGCGGAGCGTCGACCCTGAGCGCACCGTCGCCATCTCCGCCGACGTCCCGACGGACACCGCCGGCATCGCCGAAGCCATCAACGCCGGCGGCCGCGTCGAAGCCGTGGTCCTTCCCCGCGAAGAGGCGTTGAAGCAGCTCCGGGGTGGCGAAATCCAGGCCGTCCTTCTTATGGACCCTGGCCCCGGCGGCGAAGACGCCCTCACGCTCGTCCTCGAAGGGACCGACCCCACGAGCGCCAGGGTGCTCGACCAGGCCGTCCGCCAGGCGTTCGCCCAGAAGCTCCTCTGGGCCGTGACCGTGGGCACAAACATTGGCGGGGAGGCCGGCGAGGGCCCCCAACTCCAGGTCTCCTACCTCTTCGGCGGCCCCGAATACGAAAACGCCGACTTCTTCGCCCCCGCCCTCATCGGCTTCTTCGCCTTCTTCTTCATCTTCTTGCTCACGGCCGTCTCCTTCCTCCGCGAACGCACCGGCGGCACCCTCGAACGGTTGATGGCGGCCCCAATCCGCCGCGGCGAGCTCGTCGCGGGCTACATCCTCGGGTTCGGGCTGTTCGCACTGCTCCAGGCCGCGGGCGTCGTCCTCGTCGCCATCTACGGGCTCCGCATCCACTACGCGGGCTCAATCGGCTGGGTGTTCCTGGTCGTCTTCGCTCTCAGCCTCCTGGCGGTGAGCCTCGGCATCTTCCTCTCCGCCTTCGCCCGCACCGAACTCCAGGCGATCCAGTTCATCCCCATCGTCCTCGTGCCCCAGGCGCTCCTCAGCGGCATCATCTGGCCCGTCTCGTCGCTCCCGCGCGCGCTCGAAGTCACGGCCCGCCTCCTGCCGCTCACCCACGCCATCGACGCCCTCCGCGCCGTCATGCTCAAGGGACACGGCTTCGGGGATGGCGACGTACTCTGGCCCTGGCTCACCGTCGTCGCCTTCGCCGTCGCCTTCGTGGCGCTCGCGGCCACCACCTTCCGGCGCGAATCCGCCTGACCCGAGCACCGGAAACGTCCCTTTCCGAATCCCCGCCACCTGTAACAGTTCCGCAACGACTGCCGCCCCGCCGGGGCATACCTTCAACCTGTACTCACCAGTACGAAGGAGAAACATCCATGCACAAGCTTCAACGCATCGCCCTCGCCACCGGCGCCCTCGCCGCCTTCGCAGGCGTCATCGGCACCGGCGTCGTCCTTGCCCAGGACAACAGCGGCACATCATCGGCAACGACCCAGTCGCGCGTCGACACCTACATCGCGAAGCTCGCCTCGAACCTCGGCATCACCGAGCAGGCCCTCCGCGACGCCCTCAAGCAGACCGGGCTCGACATGGTCACCCAGGCGGTCGCCGACGGGAAGATCACCCAGGCCGAGGCCGACGCCATCACCGCGAAGATCAACGCCGGCGAAGGCAACCCCTTCGGCTTCGGCATGGGCGGCCACGGTGGACCTGGCGGCAAGCACGGCGCCGGCGTCCCCGGGATGGGCATGTCCGACGAAGGCGTCGCGACCTTCCTCGGCATCGACCACCAGACCCTCCACGACGAACTGAGCGGCGGCAAGACCCTCGCCCAGGTGGCCGAAGCCCACGGCAAGTCCCGTGACGCCCTTCGCGCCTACCTCATCGAACAGAACAGCACGAAGATCGACGAAGCCGTCGCCAACGGCCGCCTTACCGCCGAGCAGGCGGCCACGGCCAAGGAAAACTTCGCCAGCAAGGTCGACACCATGATCGACAGCACCATGCCCCAGAAGGGCGAAGGCGGCCGCCACGGAGGCATGCACTTCGGCGGCCAGCCGTCCACGGGCTCCGGCACGACCGCTCCCGCCAACGTCCAGTAGTTCCCTTCCTCCCGGTGCGGCAGGCGGCTTTCCCCCCGCCTGCCGCATCCGTGCGGCATACTGGAAGCGAGTCACGACAACCCCGATGACCACAACCGAACCCGCCGCGCCCCTTATCCTCGTCGCCGACGACGACGCCCACATCCGCGAGCTCGTGTCGCTCTATCTGAAGCGCGCGGGCTTTTCCGTCGAAACCGCCTCCGACGGCGCCGAAGCCATCCTCAAGGCCAGTTCTCTCTCTCCGGCGCTCCTCGTCCTCGACGTCATGATGCCCGGCCAGGACGGCATCCAGGTCTGCCAGGCCCTCCGCCGCCGCAGCGACATCCCGATCATCATGCTCACCGCCCGCTCCGGCGATCTCGACAAGGTCGCGGGCCTCCGCATCGGCGCCGACGACTACGTCACCAAGCCCTTCAACCCCGACGAACTCGTCGCCCGCGTCGAGGCAATCCTCCGGCGCGCCCGCCCCGCCGGGCATGCAACCCAGGAACATCTCGGCCTCGGACCCCTCGCCGTCGACCCCGGCGCGCGGACCGCGTCCGTCGAAGGCGCCGCCCTCAGCCTGACGCCCAAGGAATTCGACCTGCTCGCCACCTTCGCCCGCTTCCCCGGCACCGCCCTCGACCGCGAGCACCTCCTCGACCTGGTCTGGGGCACGTCGTTCTATGCGATCCGCACCGTCGACGTCCACGTCGCCCGCCTCCGGGAGAAACTCAAGGGCAGCCCGATCCGGATCGAAACCGTCTGGGGAACCGGTTACCGGATGTCGCTCGACGGCGAGCCCGGCGCGAAGTGAATCCGTTCCGCGGACTCCAGGCCCGGCTCATGGCCGCCTTCCTCGCGATCGTCGTCGTTGCGCTGGTCGTCTCCTCGGGGGTCTTCGTCGTCATCCGCCGGGGCGACCAGGAACGCCACGCCCTCGATCGCGTCGTCGCCAGTTCCCCCGCCATCTACGCCCAGTTCATCTCCGGCGCCATGCACCAGGGCGACTCGCTCCAGGAGATCGCCGACGCGGCCGCCAGCCACCACGACGTCCGCGTCCTCGTCGTCAACCCTTCCGGCCTCGTCGAAGCGGACAGTGGTGGCGACCTGGTGGGCAGCCGGATCGATGTCCCCCCGGCGCCTGCCAACGGCCCGGCTCCGAACAACGGACCGCGCATCCTCGGCCAGCCCGCGACGCCCCCGTACCAGTCGTGGCGGCCAGCCGATGGCACGCCCGGCGACGGCCTCATCCTGGTCACCTCCAATTTCCCGCGCGTCCGCTCCGGACCCGGCGGCGAGCCGGCTTTCGCCCGCGATGAGGGCTTCGCCATCGTCCTCGCCGTCTCCGAACAGACCGTCACCCGCGCCTGGCTCGACCTGATGCCCGGGCTCGGGCTGGCCGCGCTCATCGCCCTCCCCGTCGCCGCGCTGCTCGCCATCGTCGTCGCCCGCTACATCATCCGCCCCCTCCACGACCTCACGCTCGCGACCATGCGCGTCGCCGAAGGCACCTTCGACGTCGAGGTCGCCACCGGCCGCCGCGACGAAGTGGGCCGTCTCGCCCGCGCCTTTTCCGAAATGACCCGCCGCGTCGGCGAAACCCAGTCGCAGATGCGGCGGCTCCTCGCCGACGTTTCCCACGACCTGAAGACCCCGCTGACCTCCGTCCTCGGCTTCTCCCAGGCCCTCCGCGACGGCCGCGCGACCACCCCCGAAGAGGCCCAGCGCATGGGCGCGATCATCCACGACGAGGCCTCGCGCCTGACCGCCCGCCTCCAGGACGTGCTCCTCCTCTCCGAACTCGACGCCGGTCGCGCGATCCTGGACCGTTCCGAAGTCGACCTCGGTCGCCTCGCCGCCGCCGTCGCCGCCCGCTTCGCCCAGGGCTTCGCCGACCGCGGCATCACGCTCCACCAGGACCTTCCGCCGGGCATCACGGTCGACGGCGACGTCCCGAAGCTGGAGCGCGCGCTCGAAAACCTCCTCGACAACGCCCGGAAGTTCGCCCCCGAAGGCGGCGAGGCGACGATCAGCTGCGAAGCCCGGGGGCCACTCGCGGTGGTCGTCGTCCGCAACGCCGCCCCCGGCATCGATCCGGGCGAAGTCGAACGCCTTTTCGACCGCTTCTACCGGCGCGACGGCTCGCGCACGGGCACCAACGGCTCCGGCCTCGGGCTCGCCATCGCCCGGGATCTCGTCGAACTCCACGGGGGCACGCTCACGGGCGCGACCGACGGCGACGGCATCGCCTTCACGCTGGCGCTCCCGGCGGCGGCCCCCCACCCCGAAGCAGCCTGACGAACCCCAACCCCGTAGTCGCGAGGACAGTCAGGGGCGGGCCTCGTAGTACGCGTTCACCGGCGACGGGATCGCGACCCGGCGGAAGCGCGTGAACCCGGCGCCTTCGGCCAATGCCCGCATCTTCGACTCGGGCAGCCCCAGCGTCCCGAGGCCCGCGCCACCGGCTTCGGAAAGGCCCGACGACATGCACGCCAGCACCGAGACCGCGTACATCACCCCGGCACGCGGGTTCTTCTCCAGGTTCTCCTCGAACGTCGCCTGCCCGTCGATGTCGGCGATGAACCATGCCCCGCCGGGCTTGAGCGAGGCGTGGATGGCCCGCACGACTTCCTCCGGCCGGGTCATGTCGTGGACGCAGTCGAACGTTGTGATCAGGTCGAAACTCGCGTCCCCGGGCAGTGCCTCGCTCGCCACGTTATGAAACGCCAGGTTCGTCAGCCCCTCGACCGCCGCATCCGCCCGCGCCCGTTCCAGCGCCAGTTCGGAGATGTCGTAGCCGTGGAATCGCGAACGCGGGAACGCCTTCGCCAGCGTGATCAGCGCCACCCCCGTGCCGCAGCCGACATCGGCAACCGTCCCGCCCGCTTCCAGCTTCGCGACGACACCATCAAGCGCGGGCAGCGCAACCGGGACGAGGACATTGTGATACCAGTTGCGAAAGGCGCGCCCCATGCCCCGGACCGATGCCGCGCCACGGTCGTCGAAGGTGAGTCCGAGCCCGGTCCGGAACGACTCCTGGAGCCGGTCGACCAGCATCACCCGCTGGATGAGCGCCTCGAACCCGCCCGCCATCGCCGCCATGCTGCCCTCGTTGGCCAGCAGTTCCGCCACTTCCGGTGAGAGCTCGAACTCGCCGCTGCCGCGGTAGTCGACGATCCCCTCCGCCGCCTGGCCCTGGATCCACTCGCGGAGCCAGCGTTCGTGGAGGCCCATCCTCGTGGCGAGCGCGCCCGCCGTGAGTCGCCCCGCGCCCCGCATCGCCCGGTAGATCCCAAGCTGGTCGCCCAGGTAGACCATCGCCGCGACGTGGGCCGCCCCAAGCATGCCCCCCAGCTTCCCGGCCTTCTCTTGCATCCGCGCCGCGTCAATCGCGACCTCGCCTGCCCCCATGCCTGCCCCTCCTCCAGGGCTGGGCGGTAGCGTGGACGGCTCCGCCTGCGCCGTCAAGGACGGCAACGCGCCAGCCGCGTAGACTCCCCGACAATGTCCTTGGGCGAACGCATTACCCACCAGCTCCCGGCCACCCGCCACCGCGACTTCCGCGCCCTCTGGGGCGGGAGCGCGTGCTCGAGCATTTCGATCTGGACCCTCCTCCTCGGCAACGCCTGGATCGTCTACAAGCTCAGCGACTCGTCCTTCTGGGTTGGCGTCTCCACCTTCGCCTCCATGTCGCCCTACCTCATTGCCCCCATCGGCGGGATGATCGCGGACCGCGTCGAACGCCGCATCCTCGTCCGCGTCACCCGGCTTGCCGCCTTCGTCACAACCGGCACTCTCTTCTTCCTCGCGGTGACCGACGTGATCGAGGTCTGGATGGTCGTCGGCATGGCCCTCTTCCAGGGGGTCATCCGCGCCGTCGAGATCCCGGCCGACCAGGCACTCCTTGCGAACGTCGTCCCCCCGCGTGACCTCAACAACGCCGTCGCCCTCACCAGCATGACCCAGCAGGGCTCCCGCGCCGCCGGGCCGCTCCTCGCCGGGCCCCTCCTCGCAACCATCGGCGTCGAAGGCGCCTATGCGATCGCCGGGATCTTCGCCCTCCTCTCCTTCACCTCCGTGCGCCGGGTCAAAGTCTCCACCCGTGGGGGCGTCACCAACCTGCGCGACATCGTCGAAAACCTCGGCGAAGGGTTCAACTACGTCCGCCACACCGGCCCCGTCCTCGCCATCTTCATCCTTGTCTTCTTCCATTGCTCACTGACCATGTCGTTCGACGCCATGCTCCCCGGTTTCGCCGAAACCGAACTTCACAGCCCCTCCGGCGGCTTCACGATGATGACCTTCGGCGTGGGCATGGGCGCCCTCGTCGGCACCTTCACGCTCTCGGTCATCACCGGCATCCGGCGCGGTCCCCTCCTCCTCGTCACCGCCTTCGCCAGCGGGCTCACGCCCATCCTCATGGCGATGGCCATGAACGTCCCGAGCGCCGTCGTCAGCACCGTCCTCATGGGCTCGTCCCAGGCGATGTTCATGGCCCTCAGCGCCGTCCTCCTCCAGGAGGTCGTGCCCGATGCCCTTCGCGGCCGGGTGATGAGCCTCTACTTGATGTCGGCCGGCGGGATCATGGCGGTGATGAACCTCTCCTTCGGCTCGCTCGCCGACGCCCTCGGCGCACCGATGCTCTTCCTCGTCCCGGGCAGCATCTTCGTGGCCATCGTTTTCGCCTCGCTCGTCATCGGCCCCCACCTCCGCCACGTCTACCGCACCGGCCAGGTGCCCGCCGCCGCCTGATCGTCATCCCGGCGGCGGTCACGGGATCCCGGTGTACTCCGCGAGCTTCGCTGCCTCCGCCGCCGAAGCCGGGCGCGGCCGGTCCTCGTCCACGTCCACCACGGCTGCCCGCACGCGGACGCCCGTGACGCCCCTGCCTTCCGTGAGCGTGAACTCCAGGACGGGCGTCACCCGCGGCTCCGGGATGTTCGCCAGGTCCACCTCGTCGAGGTCAAAGATGAAGTTGCCCAGGCTCCAGGCCACGAGCGTCCCCTCTGACCACTCGATCGCCTGCGGCACGTGCGGGTGCGAACCGACGACCGCGACCGCGCCCGCTGCCAGCGCCGCCGCCACCAGTGCCCGCTGGGTCGCGTCCGCCGCCGTCGAATACTCCGTCCCCGCGTGGATCATCACGACGACAAAGTCGGCCTGCCGTTTCGCTCTCCCCACCACCGTAGCCACCGCTTCGGGGCTGCCGATGGCCACCCCCGGCGAACCCCCGGACGGCGCCCACTCCCAGATGGAGAATCCGCTCCCTTCGTCCGGGGTGGCCACCATCGCCACGAACGCGACCCTGAGCCCCGCCGCTTCCACCACGACCGGGCGATAGGCGCCGGCCTCGTCCGTGCCAGCGCCCGCGAACGCGATCCCCGCCGTCTCGAGGGCGCCCATGGTATCGACGAGGCCCGCGGCGCCGTAGTCCATCGTGTGGTTGTTCGCCAGCGAAACGAAGTCGAACCCCGCCTGCTTCAGCCCCGCCGCGTAGTGCGGCGGCGTCCGGAAGGTGTACGCCTTCGGCCACGGCTCCCCGCCATCGGTAAGCGCCCCTTCGAGGTTACCGATGACGATGTCCCCCGCGAGCAGGTCCAGGATGAGCGCGTAAGGGTAGCCCGCGCCCCCGGCGTCCATCCGCTCGACCACCCCGCGGGCGAGGCTGACGTCGCCGACCGCGGTCACGGTCACCGAGCGTGGTGGCGGCGGCGGCCCATCGCGGGCAACCATCACCGCGGCGGTGAAGTGGGCGAGCGTCACCGTGGGAGCGCCGGCGGGAACACTTGTGGTGCCAGCCCGGGAACCGGCGGTCCACGCCACGACGACGCCCCCGGCGATAGCCAGCAGCGTCGCGAGCGCCATCCAGCGGGCGATCAACCCCACGCGTCCGGGAAGCCTTGCCACGCCCGCCAGCGTAGCCGATATCGTGCCCGGGAGACGCCCACCGGCTCCAGGTTCGAAGTGGCGGCGAAAGGGGGTGGGGTCGCGGCCGACCCCACCCCCAGTTCAGCCGGGGCAGCTGGAGGGAGGACAGTCCCAGCCTGCCCCGCCCCGATCACGGTCTCAACTTCGGCGGCCCCTCGTGAGCCTCGGGGCACGCGCCACCCGGGGTGCGCCGGGACACCCGCAGTACAGACAGGGGGACACGCCGAAGGGTCATTCCGCTCTTGCCCAACTTTCGCCAGCCGTGGCGCCGCTCTCGCCATCGGCGGCCCCCCGAGTACACCAGCCCACGGCCCTTCGCCACAGGTCCGAAGGGCGCAAGATCCCACGCCCTTCGGCCCGTATCGTGGCCGGCCCCTACCCGCTGCTCACGGCGAGCGGGGCAACCCACCCCGGACTCCGAGGAGAAACGTCACCGCCCCGGTCGCGCCGGGGTCAAGTGCTACCCGAGACTCTGCGAGAACATGAAGGTGTTCCCGTCGGGGTCGAACCAGGTCGCCAGCTTCACCATGCCGGGGATCTCGTTGGTCGGCCCGTCGAAGCGCACGCCGGCGCCTTCCAGCCGCTTGCGGGCGGCGTCGATGTCCGCAACGGCGAAGGTCAGGGTGGCGCCGCCCTTGCCGCCCGCGCCCTCTTCGACCTGGGAGATCCCGATGGTCAGGCCGGGGACGTTCGTCCGAATCTCCCCCCAGCCCATCTCCTCGACCGCGTATTCGACTTCGAACCCGAGGACTTTGGTGAAGAAGTCCACGGACTTCTTGAAATCCGAAACGCTGATGGCGCCGACGGTGGTCGGCTGAAACGCGATTGCTCCGCTCATGGCAGGCTCCTTGCTGAGAATGGTTGGGAAAGTATACTACCTCTAGTTCCACGTCAAGAGGCCTTCTTTACCGCCATCGAACAGACCGTCCGCCTCTTCCACCACCGCTGGTCCGTCCCCATCATCGCGACTCTCTATCGCGACCGGGGCTGCCGGTTCGTCGTCCTCGCGAACCGGCTCGGCGCCAGCCGCGACACCCTCAGCGAAACCCTCTCCAGCCTCATCGCGAACGGCCTCGTGATGCGAAACCCCGGCTACGGCCATCCCCTTCGCCCGGAATACGTCCTCACCCCGGCGGGCGAATCGGTCGGCAGGCTGTGCGTCGAACTGGCGGCAGTGGTGCGCAGCGAAGGCCTGCTCAAGGTCGCCCTCAAGAAGTGGCCCATGATCGTCCTTGCCGCCGTTGGCCGGGGCGCCCACCGCTTCGGCGAGGTCAAGGCCATGCTCCCCGGGGTTAGCGCCCGCTCCCTCGCCCTCGCCCTCAAGGACCTCGAATCCGAAGGCCTGCTCGAACGCCGGATCTCGGCCGGCTACCCGCCCGCCCCGGCCTACTCCCTCACCGCGAAGGCGCAGCGCATCTTCCCCGTGCTCGACCGTTTCGTCGCCGCCTGCGAAGCGCTTCCCCTGGGCGATGGCCAGTAGTGTCCTTCCAACTTCACCTGGCTGAAGCGTTTCAGCGCCCGCGTCCCCCTCGCTCACCGCAGTGGGAGAGCCTCAGCCCCGGCGTCCCCCTCGCCCACCGCAGTGGGAGAGGGGGCAGGGGGTGAGGGGCCCTGCGCCGTCTCGGGCGGGATTCCGCCGTGCCCCTGCGCGAGGCGTAGCCCGTCAGGCCGGCTCGATCGTTGCCGTCAGGCTGTACGACTCCAGGCGGTCGCGGTAGTGCTCCGCCGCCTCCTTCGGGCAGGTGATCACGGACGCCGAACCATGGTTGTGCGCTTCCAGCATGATCTCCGCCGCCCGCTCCACACTCAGCGACGGCACCGACCGCATCAGCGCCTTCACGACATGGTCCATGCTGTTGTGGTCGTCGTTGTGGAGCACCACCCGGTACGGCGGCAGCAGCCTGGTCACGGTCTCCGGGTCCATCACCGGTGCCGGCGCGGAAGGCGTCGCGCTCATCAGGCCCTCGGCGCCAGCCGGCCCAGCGCCCACGCCGCCCGCTCGACGCTCGGGTAGATGGCGAGTCCCCGCGCGGTCATCAGGTCCCGGACACCGTCGATGATCGGGCGCTGCCAGTCGATCGGCGTCTCCGTGGCCCCGAGCACAACCGCAACGGGCTTCGCGGAGGCGTTGACGATGTCCGCCAGCCGCTCACAGGCGTAGCGCAACCGGCCCTCCGCGTCCGGGCGCCCGAGGAACCAGTCCTCGCCCACGTTCGCGATCGCGAGGTCATAGGCATCGTCCGCAAGCATCATCTGGAGCAGCCCGTTCGACGACAGCCCGCTCCCGGCAAGGATCGACTGGTCCACGGGGTTCCCGATCCAGTCGGCGAGCTGGGGCGCCTTCGCCCGCACCTGTTCCCGCACCGCCGTGGTCAGCGGCACCACTTCAAGCCCGCTCTCTTCGCAGGCGTCAGCCGACTGGACGCTGCGCCCGCCGCCACCGCCGACCGCGGCGACGTTCCGGCCCTTCGCTCGCGGCAAAAGCGACGCACCGAGCATCAGGTCGAGCAACTGCTCCTGGCTGCGGGCCTCGATCGCCCCCGCCTGCTTGATCACGGTCGACCACAACTCAGCTGCCCCCGCCAGGGCGGCCGTGTGGGAAGCGGCCGACCGCGCCCCGGCGCGCGTCCGTCCGGCCTTGTGGATGATGACAGGCTTGCGGGCGGCGGCCGCCTGCAGCCCCTCGAAGAAGCCTCGCCCGTCCGGGACGCCCTCAACGTAGGCCCCGATGACGGCGGTCTCGGCGTCGTCCGCCAGGTAGCGCAGCATCTCGCCGGGGGTGATGTCCATGCCGTTGCCGTAGTTCGCCACCTTGCCAAAGCGGAGCCCGCGGGCGGCGCCCCGGAGCGAGACTTCGACGGCGTTGTTCCCGCTCTGGCTGAGGAAGGCGACGTGCCCCGCCGCCCGCGGCAGGTCCGGCCGGAACGACACGCCCGCCGCCGGGTAGTAGAGCCCCATCCCGTTCGGCCCGAGAATTCGTACCCCCGCGGCCGCCGCCCGCCGTTCGATCTCCCGCTCCAGCTCCGCCGCCTCCGCGTCCCCGGTTTCGCTGAACCGCCCCGTGAAGAGATGGAGGAACCGCACCCGCGCTTCCCGGCAGTCGTCGATCAGGTCGAGCACGCCGCCGGCCGGGATGCAGGAGATCACCAGGTCCACCTCGCCCGGCACCGCCCGCAGCGACGGGTAGGCGCGGTAGCCGGCGACCTCGTCGGCCTTGGGGTTGATCGGGTAGACAGGGCCCGGGAACTCGAACTCCTTCAGCGACCGGACGTAATCGTGGCCGGCGCTGTCGACGTTCGTCGAGGCGCCAACAACCGCGACCGAACGCGGACTGAAAAGACGGTCGAGGCCGGGCGTCGAATCGCTGCTCACGCGCGGATTGTACCGGGCTTCCCTGCTAGCGGTCGCATCATGCCGCGCGAGATCAGCGACAAAACGCCGGCCGTCGCGCTACGCTGATCCCATGGCGATCCACGAGCCGAGGCCGCCGTGGCTGAAGGTGCGTTTCCCGGCGGGCGACAACTTCGAGCGCCTCCGCGTCCTCATGCGTGGCGAGCAGCTCCACACGGTCTGCGAAGAAGCGCGCTGCCCCAACATCGGCGAATGCTGGAGCCGCGGCACCGCCACCTTCATGATCCTCGGCGACACCTGCACCCGTTCCTGTGGCTTCTGCGCGGTCAAGACCGGCCGCCCCGGGACCGTGGACGCCGGCGAACCGATGCGCGTGGCCGCCGCCGCCGCGCGGATGGGCCTCCGCCACGTCGTCATCACCAGCGTCAACCGTGACGAGCTCTCCGACGGCGGCGCCGCCATCTTCGCCGAGACCATCCGCCGCGTCCGCCAGCTCTCCCCAGCGGCGACCATCGAAGTCCTCATCCCCGACTTCAAGGGCGACGAAGCGGCGCTCGCCACCGTCCTTGCGGCGGAGCCCGAAATCCTGAATCACAACACCGAGACCGTCCCCCGCCTCTACCTGCGGGTGCGCCCCCAGGCGGTCTACGAACGCTCGCTCGCTGTCTTCCGCCGGGCACGGGAACTCGACCCCGGGACAGTCACGAAGAGCGGCGTCATGGTCGGCCTTGGCGAAACCCACGACGAGCTGGTCGAGGTATTCCGCGACCTCGCCGCCAACGGGGTCGAAGTCCTCACCGTCGGCCAGTACCTCCGGCCCACGCCGGCCCACCTGCCCGTGGACCGCTTCTGGCACCCCGACGAATTCGCCGCCCTCAAGTCAGCCGCCCTCGCCCTCGGCTTCCGCCACGTCGAATGCGGCCCCCTCGTCCGCAGCTCCTACCACGCCGAGGACCAGGCCCGGTTCGCCGGAAACAGATATTCCGGCCCCCGGGCCGCCACCACCCTGTTACCCGTAGTGACGCCCGACGAAGGATTACGGTAGACCACTTATAGCAAGCGAGGCCGGAGCCGCGGTATCACTTGTGAGATGGATGCCGCGCCGATGATTGGGAAGCCCTTGGAAGATCAGGAGCTCTATCGCAGGGAGGCAATGGGCGCCTTCGCTCACGAGGTCAGGACACCCCTGACCTCTATCCGCATGGTCCTCGAGCTGGCGAAGCGCCAGTCGAGCGGGGGCGAGCTCGTCCTCGACCCTGAGCTGGCCTCCATGCTCAACGCCTCCATCGTCGGCCTCCAGCAACTCGCCGACGACCTCCAGGAGACCTCCCGCCTCGAACGCGGCAAGCTGCCGCTCGGGTCCGGGCCCTGCGAGCTGGATGCCGCTGTCGCAGCCGCCGCCGAACTGGTCGCTCCCACGATCCAGATCGTCGCCGGGCCGGTCCCGGCCATCGCCGGCAACTGGGACGTCCCCCGCGTCATCCGCGCGATCGCCGGGTTCGCCGAATCCGCCAACCGCATCGGCGACGGCAGCGGCCAGGTCCGGCTCACGGTAAGCCGTCACCCCGGGGCCATCCGCCTCCAGTTCGAAAGCGGGACCTCGGGCGGCGATGAGAAACCGATCGCTGCCGACGCCGGGTTCTCGTTCTTCCGCTCGCGGCAGTTCATCCTCGCCATGAGAGGCAGCGTCGACTGGGCCCGGTCCGAGCGCTACCTCCGCGTCACCGTAAGCCTGCCCTTGTAGGGTGAGCGCGCCCTCAGCCCGGCAGTTCGATCTCCAGGCTGCGCCAGAGATACCAGCACGCCACCGTCGCCCATGGCCGCCAGGGTTCGCCGGCGCGAAGCACGTCCGGCGGTTTCGGCGGCCCTGCCAGCCCGTAGAGCTGCTGAATCGCCCGGTTGAGGCCCACGTCGTTCACCGGCAACACGTCCGGCCGCCCCAGGTGGAACATCAGGTACATCTCGGCGGTCCACCGCCCGATCCCGCGCACCCGCGTCAGGTGGGCGATGATCTCTTCGTCCTCCCATGCCTCGAAGTGCCCGGCGCTCAGTTCGCCGTTCACGAAGTGTTCCGCGAGCGACCGCACCGAGGCGATCTTCTGCCGCGAAAGGCCCACCGCCCGCAGCTGCTCGTCGCCCTTCGCCAGCACGGCCTCGGGGGCGGGGAAGAACTCCGCCCCCTCACCGAACAGCGCGACGAACCGCGAGAGGATGGTCGAAGCCGCCTTCCCGCTCAGCTGCTGGAAGACGATCGACCGTGTGAGCGAGCGGAAGGGCTCGCCGCCAGCAGGCCGGGGCGTGAACGGCCCCACCACCGCGGTCAGCCGTCCCATGACGGGATCGTTCGCCGAGAGGTGGGCCACCGCCGCCACAGGGTCGATCGTCCGGTGCATCACGAAACGGTAGGGCTTCGTCCCGGCATTCGCCACTCTCCCCGACCCTGTCAGGGTTTTCCCCTATTCCCCGGTGGGATCGGAAGCGGCTACGGTCGTCTCCACGCAAACGCATCTGGCGGGGAGCCCGGGCGAACATGAAACCGTGGTCCACCTGGAAGCTCACGGAGCCAGCGTTCGGCGCCGTGCCCATTCGGCCCTATCCCCTCAACGCCCTCATGCGTTGGTCGTTGCTCGCCGTCTTCGCCGTCTACATCGCCGCCGGGCAGACGAGAGACCCCGCCGCGGCCGCATGGATCGCGCTGGGCGGCATGGCCGTCGTGATGGCCTTCGAAGACTCGCTCTTCCTCCGGGCACGGCGCGACGACGCCCGCCTCTTCCGCGCCTGGTCCGTCATCCTCGTCATCGACATCGGCGTCCTGACGGCGGCCGCGAGCTTCGACCACAACGAGTTCTCCCCCATTCCAACCCTCGCCGTCGCCACGGTCTTCACGGCCGGGGCCATGTTCCGCGGCCGCTACACGATAGCCCTGACGGCCCTGGCCGCGGCCATGGCCGTTACCTCCCACGTCACACTCGACGTCGCCGAGGGGCACTTCACCTTCTGGGCGCAGGGCTTCAGTGCAGTCGTCATCCTCGCCGCGGGCATGTTCGCGACCCTCCGCGGCCAGACCGAAGAGGGCCTCCGCCGGAAGCTCACCGGCGCCCAGGAGCGGGAACGCGAACAGACCGACGCCCTCCGCAGCGCCCTCGAAGCGGCGCGGCTCAGCCAGTCCCGCTTCGACGCCCTCTCGAAACATGCCCCCGCGATCATCGCCCTTTACGACCGCAACCGGATCCCGGTCTTCGCCAGCAGGTACCTGGAAACCGCCTTCGGCCTCAGGCAGGACGAGATCGGGGACCTCACGATCTGGGCCACCCGCCTCGCCAACGACGACCGGACGCCAATGCGGGACACGGTCGCCGCCGCCATCGAAGGCCGCGTCTCCGACCTCGAATTCACGCTGCTGGACCACCGCGGCGAACCACGGCGGATGGTGGGGGTTTTCTTCCCAACGGAAGGCGGGGCCGGCGCGATCATGCGCGACGTCACCTCGGAACGTGAGCTCGCCGCCCAGGTCATGCGCGCCCAGCAGATGGAGACCGTCGGCACCCTTGCCGGCGGGATCGCCCACGACTTCAACAACCTCCTCACCGCGATCATCGGCAACATCTACCTGGCAGGGTTGGGGTTACCACCGGACAGCCCCGCGTTGCCGCTCCTCCAGGACGCCACCACCGCCGGCCAACGCGGCGCCGACCTCGTCCGCCGCCTCCTCGAATACAGCCGCCCGGCAATCCCGGAACGAGAGCCGCTCTCCGTCGCCCGGCTTGTGGATGAAACGGCCCAGCTGGCGCGCCACGGCCTTATGCCGCAAATCGAGCTCATGGTCGTCCCGCCGGACCCCTCGGCAACGGTCGAAGGCAGCTTCTCGGCCCTCCAGCAGGTCCTCCTGAACCTCCTCGTCAACGCCCGCGACGCCATGCCCGGCAACGGCCGCATCACCGTCACCTCGGGCAGCGTCACCATCGATCCTGCCTACTGCCTTGCACACGCCGAGGCTCGCCCCGGCCGCTACCACGTCATCCGCGTCGTCGACACCGGCACCGGCATCCCCCCGGAAGCCTTGAGCCGGATCTTCGACCCCTTCTTCACCACAAAGGAAGTGGGCAAGGGCACCGGGCTCGGCCTCTCCACGGCCCTCAGCGTCCTCCGCGCCCACGGCGGCTGGATGGACGTCGAGACCCGGCAAGGCCGCGGGAGCACCTTCCGCATGCTCCTGCCCGCCGTCGAACCCGCCCCCTGTCCCGGCTGATGGGCAGCGCCCGCCAACACCGTCGGCTAGACTTTGGCCCATGGCCCCAACCTTCAGCCTCAACGAACGGACCGCGATCGTCACCGGCGGCTCCCGTGGCATCGGCTATGCCGTCGCGGCAGCGCTGATCCAGGCCGGCGCCCGGGTCATCATCACCGCCCGGGGGGAAGAGGCCCTGGCGGCGGCGGCCGTGACACTCGGACCCAACGCCATCGCCCGGCGCTGCGACAATGCCGACCCCGCCGACATTGCCCGGATGGTCGCCGCCTGCTGGCAACTCGGCCCCATCGACATCCTCGTGAACAACGCCGGGATCAGCCCCTACTACAAGCGCGCCGAGCACGTGACCGTCGACGAATGGGACGCGGTGGCCAGCGTGAACCTCCGGGGCATGTACTTCGCCAGCATCGAATTCGCAAAGCGCCTGTTCGAAGCCGGCCGCCCGGGGAGCATCATCAACGTCAGCTCGGTCGCCGGCATCGTCCCCCTCGACCGCCTCGGCGTGTATTCGGCGACGAAGGCTGGCGTCCACCAGCTGACGAAGGCGCTCGCCCTCGAATGGGCCGACCGCAACGTCCGGGTGAACGCCATCGCCCCGGGCTGGACCGAAACCGACTTCACCAGCGACCTCTTCGCCAGCCGCCACGGCGAGCGTCTCCTTGCGGACGTCCCGATGGGCCGGCTCGCCGCCGCCGGGGACATCGCCGGCGCGGCCGTCTTCCTCGCCAGCGACGCCGCCGCCTACATCACCGGCGCGATCCTCCCGATCGACGGCGGCCGCTCAGTCCGCTGAGCCAGGCCTCACACCCCCGTGTCGAAGGGCTCCGCCGGTATCTCCCCTGCGAGCAGCGGCGGCAGGAGTTCGGCCAGCCGCCGGGGCACGAACACATCGGTCGAGGCTGCGATCTCGTCGATGGTCCACCAGCGGTGCTCGGCCAGCGCCTGCAACTCAAGTTCGGTGCGATACGACTCGCTGATTTCCGTCCGGGTAGTCCGCGCCAGGTAGTACCGCTCGGAGGACATCAGCCATACGTCCTCCCACAACCAGGAGTGGTTTCGCACCCAGACACACGGGCCGATTTCGACCGAGCGCAGCCCCGTCTCTTCGACAACCTCCCGTTGGACGGCAGCGAGGTGGTCCTCGCCCTCTTCCAGTCCCCCGCCGGGAGTGATCCAAAACGGCCGCCCGCTGTCCTCATCGAGTTCCGCCACCCGGAAGAGGAGCACGCGTCCCCGAGGATCGAACAGCAACGCCCGCGCCGACGGCCGCACGATCGGGTTTTCGCGGCTGGAGCCCGGCTCCATCACACATCCAGCCGGAGCAGGACCTGCCCCTCTTCAATCGGCTGGGGGGGCGCCACCAGCACTTCCGCCACGGTACCCGCCGCCGGGCTCTCGATCGGGACCTCCATCTTCATCGACTCGAGGACGAGCACTTCCTGTCCCTCGGTCACGCGGTCACCCACCCCTACGAGGACTTCCTTAATCGAACCCGCCATCGGCGCGGACACATCCACTCTCGCCATGCGACAACTCCAGGGCCTTCGCGATTGTTCCCGGAACTCTACGCCCGGCGCCCGAACGGGAAAGCCCGCTGCGCTGACGACGCGGTAGGATTGGCCGGTGCTCGCCGGACGGCTGATCCGCCGCATCCACTTCCCGGGGCCGGGGCTCCCACCCCTGCCGCCCCCACCGCGCGGCGATCCTGCTTGCCGGGCCGCGCTCGAACGCCTCCTCCTCGACACCATCATCCCGGCCTGGTACCCGGCGGCCATCGACAACGAGCATGGCGGCTACCACCTCAACCACGACCGCAAGGGCAGATCCCGTGGTCCCGGCCCAAGGCGGCTCATCACCCAGGCGCGGACCCTCCGGTTCTTCTCCGAACTGGCCGCTTCCCCCTATGGCCGCGACGAACACCTCGAAGCCGCCCGCCACGGCTTCCTCTACCTCCGCGACGTCATGCAGGACCCCGCAGCCGGCGGCTACTGCTGGGAGGTTGGGCCTTCCGGCCGCGTCACCAACCCCGAGAAGCACCTTTATGCCCACTCCTTCGTCCTCTACGCCCTCTCAACCTACGCCGGCGCCTCCGGCGAAGGCGAGCCCGCGGAGATGGCCCGCTCGCTCTTCGACCGCATCGACGCCTTCCGGGACCCCGTCCGCGGCGGGTATGAAGAAGCCTTCGACGCCCAGTGGCGGCCATTGCCCCCAGGCATGGACTCGGCCCTCGGCACGCCGGCCGGCCTCCGCACCCTGAACGCCCACCTCCACCTCCTCGAAGCGTTCGCCGAATACACCCGTCTCACCGGCGAAGCCCGTGCCGTCGAACGGACCCACGACCTTGCGGCAGTCATCATCCGCCACTTCTGGCGCGGCCCCGGCCTCGGCTGCACCGACCGCTTCACGCCGGATTGGGAGCCCCTCGCCGGTCCGCGGGGGTTCCCGGTCTCCTACGGCCACGACATCGAAGCAGCCTGGCTCCTCCTCGACGCGGCGGAACTCACCGGGGACACCGCAGCCATGCTCCCGGTGGCGGTCGCGATGACGGAAAACGCGCTCGACCGCGGCCTCGACGAACGGCACGGCGGCGTCTACGACGGCGGCCCGCTCGGCCAGCCGGCCAACCGCCGCGCCCGCACCTGGTGGGTCCAGGCGGAGACGCTCAACGCCACCCTCGAACTCTCGCTCCGCACCGGCGACGGCCGCTTCCGGGACGCCTTCGAAGAGACGCTTGCCTGGATCGCCAGCCGCCAGGTCGACTCGGTCCACGGCGGCTGGCACGAAACCGTGCTCCCGGACGGCCGAACCCGGGGCCACAAGGCCAGCGTCTGGAAGTGCCCCTACCACGAAGGCCGCGCCGTGCTCCGCTGCCTCGGGCTGCTCTCTTCCGGCGAATGAGACGGACGTGAAAAAGGCGCCCTCGGGAGGGCGCCCTCTTCATTCGTTGAAGGTCGTCAATCAGACGTCCTGGCTTCGTCGCGTGCGGCCCGGTTTCGCGAGCGCTCGCCCGTCGCCTTGCCCCTGCCGGGTAGTGAACCTTGCGGCCCACCGGGTTCGTCCACCACGTGCGGCCTTGCGGCGTTCCGTGCTGGAGCGGCCCTGCGCCCTTGCGAGCGCCCCGGTCCGGGAGGTCGACCACCGGGCCGGAACCCTGTGGTGACCCTCGGCGTTTCCAGGCTTTTCAGCCTTTCCCCGCCGGCGGGACCCCTGACCACCCCGCCTCCAACGCAGCGAAATGTAGTCGCCCTCCAGCCCCCTGCATAGTCACTTATGACGACTCCAGCGAGGCTTCACAAACCGTTGATGGTCGCCCCGCATTATCGTCTTCGCCGGATTCGCCGCCTCCCGGAGACCGCCACCACGGCGTTTGCGATTATGTGCTGCCTGCCCCCGCGGCGCCTCGCCTCTATACTTCGCCCATGACCGTGACCCCCGGTGCCCCTGGCGCCATCGCCCGTTACAGCTTCGATGTCGCCGTCGTCGGGGGCGGGATCGCCGGGCTTTCCGCCGCCGTCAGCGCCGCCGAAGCCGGTGCGCGCCCCGTCCTCATCGAAAAAGCGCCCCGCACCGGCCGCGGCGGCAACACTCGCTTCGCCGACGCCCAGATGCGCTTCCCCCACGAAGCTGACGAATTCGGCCCCCGCGACTACTCGGTCGACCAGATGTTCGCCGACCTGATGCGCATCTCCCGCGGCCGCGCCAACGAAGACCTCATCCGCACCCTCTGTGAGAACGCCCGGGCGACGGCCGAGTGGCTGACCGGCCTCGGGCTCGAGTGGGAAGCAGGCTACCCCCACACGGCCGGCTACCGGCGGAGCCCGAAGTCCGGCGGACAGGGCCTCGTCGACCTCCTCCACCGCCGCCTCGAAGGCATGGGCGTCCCCGTCAGCTACGAAACCGGCGCCCTCGACCTCATCGTCGACGAGGCCCGCCGGGTCCGCGGCGTCCGTTGCGCCTCCCCCGAAGGCATCGTCGACATCGAAGCTTCCGGCGGCGTGGTCCTCGCCTGCGGGGGCTTCCAGGCGAACGTCCAGATGCGGGTCCAGCACCTCGGCCGATTCGCCGACAGCCTCATCCTTCGCGGCAGCCGCTACAACACGGGCGAAGGACTGATGATGGCGATCGCCGCCGGCGCCCAGCCCGCGGGCCAGTGGGGCGACTACCACTCGGCCGTCCTCGACGCCCGCTCGCCCCGGATCGAATGCGGCGTCACCGCGCTCTACAACTACCAGATGGGCATCTTCGTCGACCAGGAGGGCCGCCGTTTCCTCGACGAAGGCGAAGACTTCCGCGACCACACCTACGTCAAGTTCAGCAAGCACATCGTCGAGCAGGCCGGCGGCGAAGCCTGGTGCCTCTTCGACCAGCAAGCCTACCAGCGGGAGGAGTTCGCCCGCGCCTGGCGGCCCGTGGGCCCGCCGCTCCAGGCCGCCAGCCTCGCGGACCTCGCCCGCCAGATGGGCATCCCCGCCGAGAACCTCCTCGACACCGTCGGCAACTTCAACGCCGCCATCCAGCCCGGCGACTACGACCTCGACCGCCTCGACGGCAAGCGCACCCTCGGGATCGCGCCCCCAAAGAGCAACTGGGCACTGCCCCTGGACCAGCCCCCCTACGTCGCCATCCCCGTGACCGGCGGCATCACCTTCACCTTCGGCGGCCTGAAGTGCGACATCTCCGCCCGCGTTATCGACACGAGGGGCCACGTGATGGAGGGGCTCTACGCCGCCGGCGAGACGATCGGCGAGATCTTCTACTACAACTACCCCGGCGCCAGTTCCGTCATCCGCGGCGCCGTCTTCGGCCGCATCGCCGGCGCCCACGCGGCGGGGCGCTCCGGGTGAAGCTGCGGTTCTACGTGGATCCGGACACCGGCGAACCACACATCTTCCGGCACAACGTTTCCGAAATCGACGTCGAGGATGTCCTTGCGGCGCCGGTTGAGGACATCTCCGGGTACAACGGGGCGCGAGTTGCCGTCGGCCGTGCTCGCGGAGGCAGGTGGCTTCGGGTAGTGTATGTGGAGGAGGGTGGCGACGGCAGCGTTCTCGTCATCACCGCCTACACCCCGGGAAACAAGGTGCTGCGCGCGCTCCGGCGCCGGAAGCGGAGACATCGATGAAGAGCCAACAACTACCGAAGGGTTGGGACGAGGATCGCGTTCGGGCGGTCGCTGCCCACTACGAAACGCAGACGGAGGACGAAGAACTCGCCGAGTTCGAGGCTGCCTGGGCCGAGCGCGGGTCCACGATGATGGAGGTGCCGAAGGAGCTGGTTCCCGCAGTCCGGCGGCTCATCGCATCACACCAGGCGGGGGCTCGCTAGCCTGGCGCCGCCGCGCCTTCCCCGCGCTACCGTTACAGGGCGCGCCGTCGGGTAAACTAGTCCTATGGACCAGCAGTCGCGTATCACCATCGAACCCGGGAAACGAGGCGGCAAGCCCTGTGTTCGCGGCATGCGCATCACCGTCTACGACGTGCTTGGGTACCTCGCGGCCGGGATGGCCGAGACGGAACTGCTGGAACAGTTCCCTGAACTGACCCACGAAGACGTCCTCGCGTGCTTCGGCTTCGCCGCCGACGCGGGCCGCCGGACGCTTGTCATCCGCAGTTGAAGCTCCTGTTTGACCAGAATTTCTCCCGGCACCTCGCCGGCCGCCTTGCGGATGGCTTCCCCGAATCGGACCACGTCTTGGCTATGGGCCTCGCAAGGGCAACGGACCGCGAAGTCTGGCAATTCGCCCGCGAACACGATTTCATGGTGGTTTCGAAAGACGACGACTTCAACGAACTGGCTCGGTTGCTTGGGTCACCGCCCAAAGTCATTCATCTTGCCATCGGCAACTCCACCACCACCGAAGTCGAGGCAGTCCTCCGGTCCAGCATTGGGTCCATCCGAGAGTTCAACGAATCCCCGGAGGCGCTTCTAGTGATTGGCAGGGGAGACCGATGAGGAACCGGACCGGATCGATCAACCTCGGCCAAACGCCGTGACCGCCATCTTCTGGGTGCCCGCCCTCGCCCCCGTGCGGCTCGCCGTCGTCGAGCGGCCCCGCGGCGGCGCCTGGCTTGGCGACGACCTCGCGGCCTTCCGCCGCGACGGCATCGACATCCTCGTCTCCGCCCTCCAGCCGAAAGAAGAACGCGACCTCTCCCTCCTCGACGAAGAGCGGTTCGCCGTCGAAGCCGGGCTCGAGTTCGTCCGCTTCCCAATTGCCAACCTCGGGACGCCACCGCTGGACGTCGCCCTGCCGATCCTTGCCCGCCTGGCCGAAGCCGCCCGCGCCGGCCGGGGCATCGCTGCCCACTGCTGGGCCAGCCAGGGCCGCTCCCCGACGATCATCGCCGCCGTTTCCGTGCTCCTCGGCCACCACCCTGACCACGTCTGGCCCGCCATCCGCGAAGCCCGCGGCATCCCCGTGCCCGACACGAACGAACAGCGCGCCTGGGTCGCCGGCATCGCCGCCGCTTTACCTCGCCACGACGCCCGCTAGGATGGAAGCACTACCCACCCCCTGACGAAAGGAATGGCGCCGGCGCCCGCCGGTGTCGTGCCCACGCCCATGCCCGAAAAAGCCGCGATGGCGCACCTCCTCCGCGTCCTCACCCTCAAGCCCACCGGCCCCGACCGCTTCGAAGCCGTCACCGAACAGGAGGAAGGCCGCCTCTTCGGTGGGCTCATCCTCGCCCAGTCGGTCATGGCCGCCGGGCGCACGGTCGAAACCGGCGTCATCCACTCGATGCACGGCTACTTCCTCCGCGCCGGCCGCCCGGCGAAGCCTGTCGAATACGTGGTCGAACGCATCCGCGACGGCCGCAACTTCACCGGCCGCCGCGTCAGCGCCCTCCAGGACGGCACCGACATGATCTTCGAAGCGTCGGTCAGCTTCACCACGCCCGAAGACGGCATCAGCTACCAGGCCCCCATGCCCGAGGCTCCTGCTCCCGATGGACAGCCGAGCTGGTGGGAGACGCTCGGCCGCGCCCCCGAGCAGCAGCGCGAACGCTTCCACCGCCGCTGGGTGAACCCGATCGACATCCGCTCCGCGGAGACCGGGCCGAGGCCGCCGCTAAGCGAACGCCTCCCCCACCGCGCCGTCTGGGGCAAACCCGCCCTCCCACTCCCGGAGGACCCCCTCATCCACGCCGCCACGATGGCCTACTACAGCGACAGCGGCATGATCGCGACCGTCGCAAGCGCCTTCGGCATGTGGCAGCCCGGCGGCGCCACCGCCAGCCTCGACCACACCGTCTGGTGGCACCGCCCCCCGCGCTTCGACGACTGGCTGCTCTACACCACCGACAGCCCGGTCGCGCATTCCGCCCGCGGCCTCATCTGGGGCGGCATGTACTCGCCTTCCGGGGTGAGGGTCGCCTCGGTCGCCCAGGAGGGGCTCTTCCGCCAGCCGAAGTAGGCTGTAGTACAATCCGTACATCTCGTACGGTGAGGGCCAGCCTTGTGAAGAAGATCTCCGTCTCCGCCGCCCGGGAAGAGCTGGCCGACGCCCTCAATCGCGTCGCCTACACCCATGAGTCCGTCGTCGTGACCCGGCGCAACCGACCGCTCGCTGCGATCGTCTCCATGGACGACTACCGGCGCCTCGAAGAACTCCGCCGCCTTGAAGACGAACTCGACGGCGCCGAAGCCGACCGCATCCTCGCCGACCCGGAGAATAAGTTCTTCTTCTGGGACGAGGTGAAGGCGCGCCTTCTCCGCGGTGAAGCTGTCGAGTAGCCCCGCCCCCTGATCCCGCCCCTACAGCCCCCGCTCCCGGCAGAGGTCCTCGTCGAAGAGGATGTGCCCGGTGTACGACGCCGGCTGCTCGCAGATCCAGCGCGCCGCCTTCCCCATCGCGTCCGCCGGCTCGAAGTCCAGGCTCGGGTTCGCCGGGTCGTTCTGGGCGAACATGTTCCCCGGCGT
Organism: Chloroflexota bacterium; assembly: GCA_016234445.1. Taxonomy (GTDB): domain Bacteria; phylum Chloroflexota; class Dehalococcoidia; order Tepidiformales; family Tepidiformaceae. Next base: position 91,198 of record JACRBT010000011.1, read on the forward strand.
CCGAATGCGCCCCTGCGGCGACAACGCGTTCACGGCTATCGCGTCTTCCTGCACCTCCATCGCCAGCCCCTGGGTCAGCCGTTCCAACCCGGCCTTGATCATCCCGTAGAAGGCACCACCCTTTCGTGGCTGGGCATAGGGGCCGGGCCCCGGGAACACGGCCGCCACCGACGAGATGTTGATGATGTGGCCGCCGCCGGCCGCGCGCAGGTGCGGGATCGCCTCGCGCATCAGCAGGATCGGCCCGCGAAGGTCCACCTGCCAGATGAGGTCGATGTGCCGCAGCTGGATCGACTCGATCGTCCCCGGCACGAGGATGGCGGCGTTGTTCACGACGATGTCGAGCCGCCCGAAGTGCTCCGCAGTCCGCTTCACCCCTGCCGCGATCTCCTCCGGCTCGCGCATGTCCATCCTCACCGCCAGCGCCCGGCCGCCGGCGTCCTCGATCGTCTTCGCCACCGAGTGGATGGTCCCCGGCAGGCGCGGGTCCTTCACCTCTTCCGTCCGGGCGGCGATGGCGACGGACGCGCCCGCTCGCGCCAGGTGATAGGCGATGTACTCGCCGATACCGCGGCTGGCCCCCGTGACCAGCGCAACCTTCCCTTCGAGCGACATCCCGGTCTCCTCTCTCAGCGGCCTTCGAACCGCGGTTCGCGCTTTTCGACGAACGACAGCACGCCCTCCCGGCGGTCGAACGACGGCCCGGTCACGCTGAGGGCCGTCCCCGAGAGTTCGAGGGCGCTTTCGAAGTCCATGTTCGCCGTCTTCTGGGCCAGCATCTTCCCGAGCTTCTGGCCGATCGGCGGCCCTGCCTCGACCGCGAGCGCCAGCTCCATCGTCTTCGCTTCCAGCTGGTCCGGCGCCACCAGGTAGTTCGTCAGCCCTGCTCCGTGGGCTTCTTCCGCGCCCATGAAGCGGCCGGTCATCATCATCTCCATCGCCTTGCGCCAGCCGATGATCTTCGGCAGGCTCCAGAACCCGCCGAGGTCGGCGAAGAGCCCACGCTTCACGTAAGCCACCTGGAACCGCGCCGCCGTCGAAGCAACCGCCATGTCGCAGTGGGCCACGAGGTCGAACCCGGCGCCCACGCAGACACCGTTGATCGAAGCGATCACCGGCACCTCCAGGCGCTTCAGGGCGATGTACGCCTCCGATTCGCCCCGGAAGTGGAGGCGGGCGCCTTCGAGGTCGATGGCCGGCGGTTCGGACGGCGCCTCGCTGCGAGCCGCGGCGCTGCCACTGAAGTCCGCGCCTGCGCAGAAGCCCCGCCCGGCGCCCGTGATCACGACGACCCGCACCGAGCGATCCTTCCGGGTCGTGCGGAAGAGGTCTTCGAGTTCGGCGAACATGGGCATGCTGAGCGCGTTCAGCTTCTCGGGACGGTTGAAGGTCACCCAGAGGATGCCGCCATGTGTCCCCCGGCGTTCGACAAGCAGGTTCTCGTACGTCATCGCGAATCCCTCCCCGGCGCCCGGAGTATAGCCAACTCCGCCGCCCCCGTGTTGCCCCGGCCCACGACCCTCCCGTCCTTACCCGGCGGGCGGCCCGTCGCGGCGCCCGACCCCATCAGCGCCGCGGAACGACCCCAAGGTCCAGGATTTCGTCCGCAAAGCGGTCCATGAAGTAGCGGTCATGCGTCACGACGACGGCTGCTCCCTCGTAGGCACTGAAGGCTGCCTCGAAGGCCTCCCGAGAGGCCACGTCGAGGTGGTTCGTCGGCTCGTCAAGCAGCAGGAGGTTCGTCCCCCGCGCGATCAGCGAGGCGAGCGCGAACCGCCTCCGTTCGCCGTAGCTCATTCGCCCCAACGGCGTGTGGAGCTGGTCCCGGCCCAGCAGAAAACGATGCAGGAAGTTGTTGGCCTCCACCTCCGACATCGGCGTCGTTTTCCGCAACGCCTCCACCGGCGTGAGTGCCCCGAAGGCCTCGCCCTCCTCGTCCGCCTCCTCCTGCTGCGCGAGGTAGCCGACCACGGCCGCAGAAGCCAGCCTCAGCTCGCCCTCCGCCACAGGGTGGTCGCCGAGGATTGCCCGCAGGAGCGTCGTTTTGCCACTCCCATTCGCCCCGGCCACCACGAGCCGGGCGCCACGCTCGACCCGAAACGTCAGGCCCTGGACCAGCACCCGCGTGCCCACGGAGAGCCCGGCGTTCTCCGCCACGAGCAGGGTCGAGGGCCCCCCGTTCTCCGCGGTGAATCGCCCTCCCAGGCCGTGGACCGGCTTCTCCGGCCGCTCGACGTGTTCCGACGACTCCAGTTGCCGTTCGACCCGGCTCCGTAGCGTCACCGCGCGGCGGGCGATCTTCAGCGCCTTCTTCCGCCTGGCGTAGTCGATCGTGCTCTGTTCGATGCCGCGCGCCTTCGTTTCGATGTTCGAAATCACCTCGCGGAGGTGGCGCTCCTGCTTCTGCTGCTGTTCGTACCGCTGCCACTGGTCGGCCTCTCGCCGTGCCTTCTCGTTGGCGTAGGCGGAGTAGTTCCCGGCGAACACCTCGGCGGTGTGTGAGCGCGCGTCCAGCTCAAGGATGGACGTGGCACACGAATCCAGCAGCGTCCGGTCGTGGGAGACCACCAGCACCGGCCCGGCGAAACGCGCGATGAAACGCTCCACCCATTCGATCGCGGGGAGGTCGAGGTGGTTCGTTGGCTCGTCCAGCAGCAGGATTGCCGGCTTGCTCGCCGCCAGTTCGACCAGGCCGAGCTTCGTCAGTTCGCCGCCGGAGAGTGTCTCCGCCAACGTCTCGCCGCCGATGCCCTGGACGCCCAACTCCGACCGGAGCGCGGCCGTGTCCAGTTGCGCCGCCGGCCCCGCGGAAAGCGCCAGCAGGGCGTCGAATTCGCGTTCGAGGATCCCCAGCGCCCCCGGCTCGCTCTCGGTGGCGATACGGGCGGCCAGATCGGCCAGCCTGTCGCCGCCAGCCTCCGCGAACACGCGCGGAAACAGGACCCGCACGGGGGTTCCCAGGGCGAAGCGCCGCCCCTGGGGCAGGTAGCCGACGGCAGCGCCGCGGGCGATGCTCACGCGCCCGGCATCCGCGGGCTCTTCCCCCGCGATGACGCGCAGCAACGTCGTCTTGCCGCTCCCGTTCGGCCCGACGACGCCAACCACCTCGCCAGCGTTGGCCGCGAAGCTCACGCGATCGAGGACGTTCCTGCCTCCGAGTTCCCTGCTGATTGATTCGACGACGAGCATGCAGCCTCCGGTGGGGGTCACGTTCGAGCAGGCGCGAGGTCGCGCTGCGAACGGAAGGGCGGACCGTCGAGTTCAACGAGGCGAAGGCGGCGGATAGCTGAAGCGGGGTGGCCGTGTACCGTGGACGCACACCAGCGCTCCCCCGGGAGCAATGCTCGACCGGGTGAGCTGCTATCGCCCTTTCGCGCTGGTTACTTTATCAACGGAGACCCCTGCAAGAGTTGCGAGCCAAGCATAGATCAGGTCTTCGATCAGGTCTTCCTGGCCGTCAGCGGCCCGGGAAGCCCGCCGCGTCTCTCATCGCCTTCACCTGTCCCGTGTGCATGCCAACGTGGAAGATCATGAACGCGGCCCATTCCCGGTGGTTCAGTTGGCCGAAGACGCCATGCGCCAGCATGGCCGCGCCGTCCTTCGCCGCCGGGAGCCCGGCCAGCCAGGCATCGGCCTCGGCGAACGCCTGCCGCAGGCGCGCCGTGCTGCCGTCGAGCGGAGCCAGCGCGTACTCCTTCTCCAGGAGCCGGTCGCGCGGTGGTTGACGGCCGGCGGCGAGGTCCCCGGCCACGATGACGCATGACTCCAGCGTGTCGACCATGTGCGCGAGGTGCCCAAGGATCGGCCACTCGGCGGGGGCAGGGCGATAGGCAGCCTGGGCCTCGCTCAAGCCCTCGATCGCGGCGAAGGTCCGCGCCTCCATCTCCCGCAGACGCGCGCCCAGTTCCGCGTTCGACTGGCGGCCTTGCTGCTGGAGCCGCGGCAGGAACTGGTGGTCGAACAGCCCCAGGCGGTTGCCTTCGGAGTCGAGGAAGTAGGCGATCGGCCCGAAGACGTTGTGATCGTCCCCGGAAAAGACCACACCCTTCGCCTGCAGCTTCGCCCGCATCTCTTCGAGGCTCCCCTCGGCCGAGAGCAGCAGGCGCGGCCCCCCGCCGTCGCTCGCGCCCGGCGACTTCACCAGCGTCACCATCCCCCCGTGGACGTCGCCCAGGAAGAAGGTCGCCATCCCGTCCCCGAAACGGCCAACCACCGGGAACTCAAGCACCTCCGCGTAGAAGCGATAGGCCCGGTCCAGGTCCACGACCGGGATCTCGATACCATGAATCCGCATCGCAACCTCCCCCTCGGCAGTCCCGACGATGATACCGCCACCGGCGCCGGGACGCCGGGCTCAGTCCCCGAAGATGACGCCCTGGTTGAGTGTGCCCTTCGGATCCAGCGCCGCCTTCACCGCCTTCATCGCGGCGATGTCGGCGGCCGAGCGCGTCAGGTGGAGCCACCGCGTCTTCGCCACGCCGATCCCGTGCTCGGCGCTGATCGACCCGCCCATGCCGGCGACCAGCCGCAGCACTGCCTCGTCGACACGCTCATCGTCGGGCTCCGGGCCGAGGACGTTGACGTGGAGGTTGCCGTCGGCGATGTGACCGAAGAGGATCGCCCGCGCCCCCGGGTCGGCTTCGGTCACCGCCCGGCCGACGCGCTCCACGAACTCCGGCAACGACGCCAGCGGCAGGGCGACGTCCAGCTTGTGGGGCACCCCCTCCTTGCTGATCGCCTCGGTGTGGCGCTCCCGGTAGGCCCAGAGCCTCGCCCGATCGCGCGGCTCGGTCGCGAAGGCGGTGTCCGGGGCGTCGACGTGCGCGAGCACCTCGGCCAGTGCCGGGGCCGGGTCGTTGATGTCCGCAGCCTCCAGCAACAGGTAGACGGGGTACTCCCTGGCGAACGGCGCCGCCAGCCCGGCGTGACGGCAGACCAGTTCGAGGCCCGGCGCGAAGAACGTCTCGGCGGCGTTCAACGACGGCAGGCTGGCGCGCACCATCGCCGCGATGTCCACCGCGGCGGCCACGTCCGGCATCCCCATCAGCGCCACCGCCACCTTCGGGAAGGACGGCACCAGCCGCAGGCGCAAGCGGGTCATCACCGCCAGCGTCCCTTCGCTCCCGGCGAGCAGGCCGGCGAGGTCGTAGCCCGTGTTGTCGCGCTTCAGCCCGGTGAGGCGGCTCACCACCCGGCCGTCCGCGAGCACCGCTTCCACTCCCGCCACCTGCGCCCGCATCATCCCGTGACGGAGGACGTTGATCCCGCCCGCGTTCGTCGCGACCATCCCCCCGAGCGTGGCGCTGTCGCGAGAGGCGAGGTCCACCCCCAGCCGCAGCCCGTGGGGGCGAACGTGCTCGTTCAGCTGCGCCAGCGTCACCCCGGCCCCAACGATCACCTCGCGCGCGACCGTGTCGACCGGCCCCAGTTCCTGCATCCGCCGCGTGCTCAGCACCACTTCGCCGCCGCGCGGCACACCGCCCCCGACGAGTCCGGTGTTCCCGCCCTGGGGCACGACTGCCGCGCCAGCCGCCGTACACTCGCGCAGTACCGCCGCCGCCTCGCCGGTCGATGCGGGCCGCACCACCAGCCGCGCGCTCCCCGTGAAGCGTCGCGTCCAGTCGGTCTCGTAGGTCGCCCGGAGGTCGGCGTCTGTCAGCACGTTCGCGGCGCCCACGATCGCGGCCAGCCGCCCGGCCAGGGAGTCGCCAGCGGAGGTCTCCGTCGTCACCCCCGCATCTTCACCCGAAGAGCCACCGCGCACCACCCGCCCTGCTCACTGTCCGCTCCCCGGCTACACTGGCCCGACACCATCCCCGGAGCGCCGCTCATGGACTTCGAACTTTCGGAAGAACACCGCCTCATCAAGGACACGGCCCGCCGCATCGCCCGCGAGGTCGTCGCCCCCCGCGCCAAGGAACTCGACGAGACGGGCGAGTACCCCCACGACTACTTCGAAGCCTTCAAGAAGGCCGGCCTCCTCGGAATGGCCATCCCCGAGGACATGGGCGGCACCGGCAACGGCATCCTCCCCATCTGCCTCGCCATCGAAGAGGTCGCCAAGTATGAATGCGGCGCCGGGCTCATGCTCGTCCTTACCGGGCTCCCCAACCGGCCGATCGTCTTCGGCGGCACGAAAGAACAGCAGCTTCGCTTCCTCCCCCAGGCCGCCACGGGTGAGACCAAGGCCGCCTTCTGCCTGACCGAACCCGACCACGGCTCCGACGCCGCCAACCTCGAAACCCGCGCCACCCGCGACGGCGACGACTACATCCTCAACGGCAACAAGGTCTACATCTCGGGCGGCACCGTCGCGGACACGCTCACCGTCTTCGCCCGCACCGGCGGCCCCGGGGCGAAGGGCATCAGCGCCTTCGTCGTCGACGCCCACTCCCCCGGCGTCCGCATCGACCGCACCGACGACAAGATGGGCGTCCGCAGCATCCCGACGGCCCACTTCAGCTTCAGCGACGTCCGCGTCCCGGCCGGGAACCTCCTCGGCGGGGTCGAGGGGAACGGCTTCAACCACGCGATGCTCACCCTCAACAGCATGCGGCCGACCGTTGGCGCGCGCGGCGTCGGGCTGGCCGAGGGCGCGGCCAGCTACGCCCTCGAATGGGCCCGCGAACGCAAGGCCTTCGGCAGCTCCGTCATCGACTTCGAAGCGATCCAGTTCATGTTCGCGGACATGGCCATCCAGATTGAGGCCGCCCGCAACCTCGTCTACAAGGCCGCCTGGCTCGTGGACCAGGGCAAGTACACGCGCGAATACGCCCACAACCTTTCGATCGCGAAGGCCTACGCGACGGAGATGGCGAACAAGGTCGCCTTCGACGCCCTCCAGGTCCTCGGCGCCCAGGGCTACATGAAGGACCACCCGCTCGAACGCCACTACCGCGACGCCCGCCAGCTGATGATCGTCGAGGGCAGCAGCCAGGTGCAGCGCGTGGTCATCAGCCGCTCGATGATCGACCGCACGCTCGTCTACGGGTAGGCGTCCATCCCCACGCCGCGCCCCTCGCGTTGACGCGCCCCACCGCCGGGACGATGATGCCCTCGATCAGGACATTGGAGGCCTTGCCGTGGAATTCAAGGAAGTCGTCGGCCGTCGTCGCTCTATCCGCTTCTTCGAGCCCGACCGCCCCGTCGAACGCGAGAAGATCCAGAAGATGCTGGAGGCCGCCCGCCTCTCTTCCTGCGCCGTCAACGCCCAGTGGGCCCGCGCCGTCGTCAGCTTCCGCGACGACCTCACGAAGGACCAGCTTCAGCGCCTGCTGACGCCCGTTGCCGCCCTCAATGTCGAGATGGCGCCCGTCCACATCCACTGGTTCAACGACCTCAGCATCGTCAACAAGATCCAGGGGTCCCGCCTGAAGGAGCTGGTCGACGTGGGCGCCCTCGCGCCAACCCACGGCTGGAGCCACAAGTTCGTCGACGATTTCGTCTACCCGCAGATCCTGAAGCCGATGACGGAGGGGCCGGGCTACCCCATCTATTCGACTTTCGATGTGGGGATGGCCGTCCAGCAGGCGCTCCTCACCGGCGTCGACGAAGGCCTCGCGGTCTGCATGGTGACCCTCAACGGCGCAACCCTGAAAGAAGTCTTCAACGTCCCGGACGAATGGGTCCCGATGCCGACGATCCTCGTCGGCTACCCGGCGGAGTCGTGGGACGGCGGCGGCCAGCGCCCGCGTCCGCCCTTCGAAGAGCTGTACTACGAAGGCTCCTATGGCAAGCCGTTCCCGCGAGACCCGAAGGTCGTGGAGGACCTGAAGGCGGCGAAGATGATCCAGGAGCCGGCAACGCCGAACAACCCCGCGCGCATCGCCGAGATCAAGCGCCTGGCCGAGAAGTACGGGCTCCCGATGTAGGGATGGTGAACGAAAGCGAAGCCGAAGCCCCCGTCACCCTCCGCCCGATGCTCGACTACCCCGCCGTCCAGGCCTGGATGGCGGGGCTCCGGCAACACTGGGGCGGCGACCCGGCCACCGACGACCCGGAGCGCCTGCCGATCCTCGAGGTGTTCTGCCGCGTGATGAACCGCGACCCCGACCAGATGATCAAGGAGACGACCATGATCAAGGACGGGGAGAGGCGGATCCGGATCAAGGGCCGCACCCGCTATGCCGACGCCATCAACGCCTGGCAGGACACGATCGAGGGCTCGCGGCTCCGCCAGGCGAAGTGGGGTAACACCGTCCGGAGCTTCCTCATCCACAACGGGGTGCTGCTCCAGTCCGGCGTCCACCAGGCCTGAGCCCCGGGGCCTACCCCTTCGCCCGGTCGCCCACCCGCGTCACCCCGCGGACGGCGCCCATCGCCCGGAGCTGGGCAATAGTCAGCACCTTGCCGGTGTAGCTGACCGGCTGCTTCGCGAACCAGAGGACCGCGTCGGACATGACGACCGGGTCTTCGAAGTTCGAGAAGTCGCCCTTGCCGAGGGTCGCCGTATAGCCCTCGCTCCAGACGCTCAGTTCGAGCCGGATGCAGTTCACCGCGACCTTGCCCGCCAGTTCGACCGCCATCCCCTCGGTCAGCGCTTCGAGGGCGCGCTTCGTCGTCGTGTAGCTGATCCGCCCGAATTCCGGCGCCTGCGAGGCGTTCGACGAGATGTTCACGACCCGGCCCTCGCCCGGCGTCATCCGCGGGCAGAAGTAGTACATCAGGTAGAGCGGCCCGTGGACGTTGATGTCCATCGCCTTCCGCCAGAGCGCCGTCGGCTGCTGGAGGGTAGGCCCCGGAGGAGCGATCGCGGCGTTGTTCACGACCAGGTCGCAGCGGCCGAACTCGGCGAAGACGCGGTCCGCCAGCGCCTTCACTCCCTCTTCGTCGCGGACGTCGAGCGGCACGGAGATGGCCCGGCATTGCGCTCCGCCGGCCGCCTTCGCGAGGGCCACGGCCTCGTCGATCGTCCCCGGGAGCGCCTTGTTCGGGCTCTCTTCGCTCGAACGCGCCACCGCGACGATGTCGTAGCCCGCCGCCGCGAGGTCGATGCAGAGTTGCTTGCCGATGCCGCGGCTGGCGCCGGTGATCACTGCGACTGGTCGTGCCATGGGATGCCTCCGAAGGGGGATGCGTGTGTGCGAATGCCCGAAGTCTACGTTCGCCGGGCCGCGCTTGCGAACGGGAGCACGCGCCTCCCCCGGGGCTACCTGCTGGTGGGCTGCCCGCGCTCGCGGCCCTCGAGGAACGCCGCCCACATCCGATCCCGCTTGCGGGCGCCCTTGCGGTAGCCAACCTGGGCCCCGAGGAACGTCCCGAACACCTGCGCCAGCACGTAGCCACCGCCGATCAGCACCGCGAAGCCCACCGCCGGGTGTCCCAGTAGCCCCGGCCCCCAGATGACGAGGACGATGAAGAGCACCGCCGCGATGATGAGCCCGAAGAAGGCGCCACTGTGGACCCACGTCGCTTCGGTCTTCTGCTTCGCCTTGTATGCCCTCAGGACCTCCTGCGGGATTTCGCCGACGGTGGGGGTCGAGGCCACCGGCGTTTCGCAGAAGCCGCAGACCGTGTCGTCCGCGCGGAGGCGGCCGTAGCAGAAGCCGCAATAGCGGCCGGTCGCGGGGACCTTCCGTTCAAGCCGCTCCTCCATCTTCTCCTGGAGGCGGTCGAGGTAGGGGTAGGGCGAGACGTACCCCGCCGTGCCGACGAGTTCGGGCGCTTCCTTCGCAGTTGTCCCGGCCATCCCCTGTAGCGAACCACCGTGGGGGCAGCCGGGCAAGCCGCCTACGTCGCGAGGAAGTCCCGGACGGCGGCGGCGAAGGCGTCTGGCTGGTGCAGCGGCACCTGGTGGCCGGCATCCGGGATCTCGACGAACTTCCCGTGCGGCAGCCGCCGCACCATCTCGTCGGCGATCTCGCGCGACAGCACTTTGCTCTTTTCCGCCCGGATCACCAGCGTGGGGCACTTGATGTGCTCCAGGCTCTCCCAGAGGTAGGGGATCTCGACGATCGCGCCCCGCCCGGTCGCCTGGTGGATGGCGGGGTCGAAGCGGAAGACCAGGTTCCCGGTCGTTTCGTCCAGCACCAGCGAGGCCGCCAGTTGCCGTTTCAGGAACTCCTGAGGCTGCCCTGGGAACATCTCGGCGAAGTGCGCCAGTGCGTCCGCCTCGGTCGCGAACCCCGGCGCCTTCTGCGCCCCGCCGGTGGTCTTGCGGATCCCCCGGGCGCCGGCGTCGGCCATCTGGGGACCCATGTCGGCCAGCACGAGGTGGTTCAGGCGGTGGCTGTGGTCGCGCGCATAGGCCATCGCTATCCGGCTGCCGATGCTGTGGGCCACCAGGTCGAACCCCTCCAGGTCCAGCGCCTCCACCATCTCGCGGAGGTCCATGGCGAACGCCCAGACCAGGTAGCCGCCGGGCGCGTGCTCGCTTTCGCCGTGCCCGCGGAGGTCCGGCGCGTAGACGGAGTGCTCCGGGAGGAACTTGGCCGCCACGTGCTCCCAGTAGCGGGCGTTGTTCATCAGCCCGTGCAGCAGGACGATCGGGTCTGCCCCGGGGACACCCCAACGGATGTAGTGGTGCCGCAGCCCGTGCAGCGTCAGGTAGCCGTCGACGCCATGGGCGGACGGGGGCCTGGGCGGGGTCAGGGGAAGCTCTGTCACCGGCTGAGTATACCGCGATGGCCGGGCGTGTAGTCGTTCACCGTTACTCCTCGAACAGCTGGAACAGGACGCCGCCGCTGTCCTTGGGGTGGATGAACGTGTGGCGGTGCCAGCTCTCGTCACCGACGATGCCGCCGAACGGTTCGATCCCCTCCGCCTGAAGCGCCGCCGCCGTCGCATCGACCGATTCGACCTCGCAGCAGATGTGGTGCATGCCCGGCCGCCGGGTCTCGATGAACTTCTGGACGAAGCTCGCCGGCGTCGTCGGGGCGATGATCTCGAACTCGAGCAGGCTCCCGGGGATGCTCATCACCACCCCCTCGTACTGGAGGTCGTCGTCGCGCCAGCGGCTGATTTCGGTCATCCCGAAGACCCGCGCCTGCCACTCGACCTGCTTGTCGAGGTCCGGCACCGCGAGCGAGACGTGGTCGACGCGCTTCAGCCCGGCGATGCCGCCGCCGGCGTTGCGGTCGGCCTCCGGCGGCTGGCGGTGGGCGACGAAGAGTTGCCAGAGGATGCCCCCGCTGTCCTTCGGGTGGATGTAGGTGAGGTGCCACATGCCGTCATCCTGGATCCCCCCGAAGGGCTTGATCCCCAGGCGTTCGAGTTCGGCGGCGGCGGCGTGGATGTCGTCGACCTCCACGGTGATGTGGTGCAGCCCCGGCCCTTGCTGGTCCAGGTATTGCTGGACGAACCCCTTCCCGCTCCACGGGGAGATGATCTCGAATTCGATGCCGGTGCCGCGGACCTGGCTGACGCAGCCTTCGAACGGAGCGGCCTCGCTGCCCTCCCAGTTGTGGAGGAACTTGAAGCCGAGCAGCCGCTCCAGCTTCGCGGACTGGGCGCGCCAGTCGGCGGCGGCCATGCTGATGTGGTCGACTCTCTTGACGGGCAGCAAACGACGCTCCGGGAGGGTGATGTGTGCCGCCAAGCCTACCGGAAAGCCCCGCTACGGTTCAGCGGCGCCACGTCACTGTGGTAGCGTGACGGCATGCTCCCGGACCACCTCCAGCGCGGACTCATCCTCGTGAACCCCCGCGCCCGCGGCATCGTCGCCCGGCGGTTCGACGCCGAGGCGGCGCTTCGCTACGTCCGCCGCCGGGGGGTCGAGGCTCGGCTCGTGGTCGCAAGTTCGGTCGACGAGATGTCGGCCGAAGCGCGGAAAGCAGCCGCGGGCGGCGATGGCGTCGTCTTCGTGGCCGGCGGCGACGGCGCCCTCCGCCTTGTCGCCCGGGAACTCGCCGGCAGCGGCACCGTGCTCGCGGCGATCCCGGGGGGCACGGCCAACGTCTGGGGGCGCGAAGCCGGCATCCCCACGGGCTTTCGCGCGGCCTTCGACGCCCACCTCTCCGGGCAGGCGGTCGAGATGGACCTCGGCGCCGCCGGGGACGAGGTCTTCCTGCTGATGGCCAGCATCGGCTGGGACGCCGCCATCGCCGGGCGCGTCTCCCTCGCCCTCAAGCGCCGCATGGGGCCGCTCGCCTACGTCGTCGAGGCGGCGCGGATGCTGCCATCGCTGAGGCCGGCCCCGGCGCGCTGGTCCGTCTCCGGCGGCGTCGCCCCGGAGCGCGCGTACGAGCGCCCGCTCGCGGTCATGCTGGTCGGGAACACGCGGCTGTACGGGGGCGTCGTCGAGATCGCGGACCAGGCCTCGGCCAGAGACGGCCTCCTCGACCTCTACGCCCTCTGCCCGGAACGCCCCGGCGACGGCGCCCGCCTCGCCTGGAAGACCGTTCGCCACGCCCTTGCCGGCGACCGCGCGGCCGTCGTCGACCGCGGCTCCGGGGTCAGCTTCGAAACGCCGGGGTTCCCCATCCAGCTCGACGGCGACACCGTCGGCGAAACCCCGGTCAGGCTCACCGTCCGGCCACGCGCCCTTCGCGTCAGCGTCCCCGCGGGCCCGCTGCCGGCCGTCCTCCCGTAAGCGCGAAACCCGCCTTCGGGGGCGGGTCTCGTCGTCGGAACAGGGGCCGGTTCCGCCCTGTGGGTGTTGGTGGCGGAGAGGGGGAGATTCGAACTCCCGGTGACTTGCGCCACACCGCTTTTCGAGAGCGGCACCATCAACCACTCGGACACCTCTCCACCGGCGAGTGTACCAGACACCCCCGGCGAAGCTCACGCGCCAGACCGGTATTGCCCGCGGCGGCAATTGCGTAGACTCCCGCGCATGAAGGTCCTCTGGCTCAGCAACAGCGACGAAGTCTACGGCGACCTCCCCCCGGAGGTCCGGACATCGAGCCAAACGGCCAGGCTCCTCGAAGCCGCGACTGGCGAGGCGGTCGAGGTCATCCCCCGCGTCATCTGGCCCTCCCCCCAGCTCCCGGACATCATCGACGGCTGGATGGAGCGCTATTCGCCCGACATCGTCCTCTTCCAGATCAACGGCTTCTGGTACCTCTACGGCTCCGTGCCGCTCCTCTTCGAACGGAAGCTCGGGAGGGTGGGCAAGCAGATCAGCCGCGCCGGGCTGAAGGCGAGCCGCACCCCCTGGATCGTCAAGACGCGCGTCTTCCATCTCGGCCGCCGGATCGCCCTCCGGACGATCGGCGCCGCCTACTACTTCACCCCCGCCGAAGTCTGCGAAACCGTCGAAGCCTGCGTCCGCCGGATCGTCCGGCACGAAGGTGCGGGCCTGGTCGTCCAGGGCCAGTTCGCGCCGGCGGCGTGGAACAGCGCCCCGCCCGGCGCCATCGCATTCGTCCATGCCCGGGTCGCCGCGCTCTGCGAATCGCTCCACATCACCTATGCCGCCGCCGAACCCGGCAAAGGCGAGGACATCAACTTCTGGACGAAGGGCGACCGCCTGCACACGAGCGAAGGCGGCCACGGCTGGTATGCCAACAGGATCGCCGCCGCCATCCTCCCGGTCTGGGAGGCGATGGGGCACCCGCGCGCGTAAGGGAGGGACGACGTCGTGGAGGGTCGCACGGGCGATGAGGACCGAATGGGGCGGAAAATCCGGTCCGAAAGCCCGTGGCCGGGGACCTTGAAACGGTTCAAACCATGATGCATGGAATCGATGGGTGGATTGGTGAGAGTAAGGGTTTCCCATGACGAGCTGAGGGTGGCGCTGGCGGGGCAGCTGCGGCGGCTCCTGGAGCCCCACGTGGCAGTTGCGCCGGACGAACCCGAACTCAACGATGGGGTGGTCGTTGCCGCGTCGACCTCGTTGACTCCGGAAGAATGTGCGGAGCTGGCGGGGCAGGGAAAGCCGGTGATCGTCCTCGCGCCCCTGCCGACGAAGTCCGAGCGGAACCGCTATCTCTCCGCCGGCGCGCGGGGCTACCTCCCGATGAGCCTCGACCTGATCCCGCTGGTGGTCCTGATCGAGTCGGTGCTGCACAGGGTGTGAGGGGCGCCGCGAGGGCCGCCCATGCCGCAACCCGTAGCCGCGGCCGACCCTGGCCGCATCGCCTGCCCCCTCCGATCCGCGCCAGCCTCCACCCGTGCCGCGCCCGTGAGGAAGCGGTTGGCCCGACCCCGCACGATGCTGCGACGATAGCCCCTGGTCGCCGGTAGATGGTTGGCACGCCGGGAACCACTCCTTCACAGTCGTGGCACGGCGAACCGCGGCCGCGTCCCCATCCGTACCGCGACGGGAACGGAGCGGCGCCGGCGGTCTCATCGCCCTGGTAGCCGCGCCGCGCCCGTGAGGAAGCGGTTGGCCCGACCCCGCACGATGCCGCGACGATAGCCCCTGGTCGCCGGTAGACGGTTGGCACGCCCAGAACCACTCCTTCACAGTCGTGGCACGGCCAACCGCTGCCCACGCACCTTCCGTACCGCGACCGCGAGGAAGCGGCGCCGGCGATGTCATCGCCCTGGTAGCCGTGCCGCGCCCGTGAGGAAGCGGTTGGCCCGACCCCGCACGATGCCGCGACGATAGCCCCTGGTCGCCGGTAGATGGTTGGCACGCCGGAAACCACTCCTTCACAGTCGTGGCACGGCCAGCCGCGGCCGCGTCCCCATCCGTACCGCGACCGGCAAGAAAATCCAACTTCTCCCCTCCGGATCCAGGCATCCTCGTGTCGCGCGAACAAAAAAACACGCGTTGAACGCGTCCGGAGGACATGCGCGCCGCATCGGGAGTGCCGAGTACCGGGTGCCAAGTGCCGACGAGCGCAGCCATGCAGGTAGCGTCGCAGGGGCCCGGAGGAGGTCGAAGGGGGCTGTGGCGCGTGGCGGCGAGCGAGCAAGCGGGCTCGGGTGGTGGCTCAGGGGTCGCGCCATCCATAATGGTAGCAACCGTTCAGATTGACCCGCCGCGCAAGCGCCGGGGCTTTGCTGCAGCGCCTGCCGCCCTTACGCTCTCGGCCTGTGGCGGATGCCCAACGCCCTGCTGGGCGTCTTGCGGAAGGTGCGTGCCACGTCTGCGGGGCGGCGATTCGACGGGCCGCGGGCATCGGAACGGGGAGGCTGGCCGATGGAGTCTTCTGCACCCTCGACTGCTACGTCCGACGCCACCGACAGCCCACCGGCGGGCGCCGAGGCGTCCCAGGTCACCCAAGACGGAACCGAACCCACGAGGCGTAGTCTCATCGAAGGTTCAGCCTGGCCAGCCCAACAGCTCCGCGCCGCGGTCCAGCAGCGCATGCTCACTGCGTCCTCGCCAATCCCCGAGCGGAGCTTCCAGCCGGCCAGCCTCGACCTCCGCCTCGGCCCGGTCGCCTACCGCCTGCGATGCAGCTTCCTTCCGGGCAGCCGCCGGGTCGCGGACGTGCTTCCCGCCTACGCGATGGGCACGCTCGACCTCCGCTCCGGCGCCGTGCTCGACCGGAACCGGCCATATCTGATCCCGCTGCTGGAAGAGGTGAACCTGCCGCCAAGCGTGCGGGCCAGGGTGAACCCACGGAGCTCGACCGGACGGCTGGACATCTTCGCGCGCCTGGTCACCGACGGGGGCGAGCAATTCGACGACGTGGCGGCAGGATACCGAGGCCCCCTCTACCTGGAGGTGGTGCCGCGATCCTTCACGATCAAGGTCACCGAAGGCCTCGCCCTCAGCCAATTGAGGCTGTTCACGGACGACCCGGACCTGGACGACATCCAGCTCATCGACGCGCACAAGAACGACCCTCTTCTCTACACGGGCGCTGACCCGGTCCCGCTGCAGGACGTCCGTGTCCGCCACGGCCTCTTCCTGAGCGTCGACCTCTCCGGGGATGCGTCGCCGGACCGGATCGTTGGCTACCGCGCCAAGAAGAACAGCAAGCTGTTGGACGTTTCGGCCCAGGGCGAATACGACCCCCAGGACTTCTGGGAGCCGATCACCAGCGAGGCGGGCGGCGTCCTTGTCCTCGAGCCGGAAGAGTTCTACTTGCTCTATTCCCGGGAACGCGTGCGGATCCCGCGACATCTCGCCGCGGAGATGGTCGCATTCGACCCTTCCTCAGGGGAGCTGCGGACTCACTACGCCGGATTCTTCGACCCCGGGTTCGGCGAACGGCCCGGCGCCCAGCAGGGGGCATACGCGGTCCTGGAGGTCCGCGCGCACGACGTGCCGTTCGCCATCGCGCATGGCCAACGCGTCAGCAAACTGGCCTTCCAGCGGCTGAAAGAGCCTTCCGCCACCCCGTACGGCCCTGAGATCGGCTCGCGCTACAACACCGGGACCGTGGTGCTCCTCCCGCGCCAGTTCCGTTCGGGCCCGGAACTGCAGCCGGGGCTCCGGGAAGGCTAGCGGCAACCCCGGCCACCCCGGGCGCACCTCCGGGGTGCTCCGGTTCGCCGAAGGGCAGAAGCGCTGGCGGGAGTGCATGGGAGTCGAACCCACCCCCCGCCGCGCTTGCGACAGGGCAACCGTTTTGAAGACGGCGACGAGCACCGGCCCGCCCCCACTCCCACAGATTCAGACTTAACCAGTTATTGAGGCTTCGATCCAGTTTGACCTACTAATTGACCTACTAGCCCCCTGAGCGTCGATCTCAGCGTTTGCCTGGCCGCGAGAAGATCGTGTCCATCCGGGCAGCGGCATCGACCTTCCTCTCCTCCATCACGTGGCTGTAGGTGTTAGCGGTCACCGCGATGGTGCTGTGGCCCAGTATCTCCTGGATGATCTTGAGTTCCACCCCCTGGCTGAGCAGAAGGGTGGCGCAGGCGTGGCGGAGGTCGTGGAATCTCTGCCGGGGAAGCCCGAACTCCTGGAGCAGGCGCTGGAACTCCAACGTCACTGACGGGCCGTGGAGAGGGTGCCCCGACTTCGTGCAGAAGATGAGGTTCCAGCCGGCCTGCCAGCCGCTGCCCGCGGCGAGCCGCTCCGAGAGCTGCCGAACGCGATGGTCCCTGAGCGCGGCGTGCGCCGTGCTCCCAAGCGCGAGACTCCGCCGGCTCTTCGCTGTCTTCGTCTCGACCAGCTCGTACTCCCCATCAACGCGCTGCAACGCCCGGCGGACGTGCAACAGGCCGGCGTCGAAGTCAACGTCATCCCACTTGAGCGCAAGCACCTCTCCCTGCCGCAGACCAAGGGTGATGGCAACCACGTAGAGCGCCTCCAGACGGTGCCCGCGAGTCGCCGCCAGGAAGGTCCTCGCCTGGTCAGCGGTGAGCGGGGACATCTCCCGGTAGGGAACGCGAGGACCGGGGGCCAGAGAAGCGACGTTCCGGACTACAAGGCCCCACGTCATCGCCTTATTCAACGCCACTACCAAAATGGTACGAATCTCCTGGACAGTCCTGGGACTTAGACGCTTCAGAAGGGCGATCTCCGCGGGCGTGAGCGGAGAACTCGTTTGAGGAACACGCGGCGTCCTTCCCTTCACTGCCAGGAAGGTCTCGACATGCTGTGGCGTCAGCTGCGCAAGCCGACGCTTTCCCAGACCGGGGATGAGATGGACATTGACCACTTCGCGATACCTATGGATCGTCTTGGGCCGCAAGGACGTCTCGACGGCTCCCAGCCAGTCCGTCAAGAAGGCGGCTACGGTTAGCCTGTCGGGTGCGGGTACTATTCCCTGCTCAATCTGTGTCCTGACCGTCTTCAGTTTGTGCAACGCTTCATGTTTCGTGGACCCGTAGACAGTCTTGCGTATGCGCTTGCCCTCAATCGTAAACCCGACCTCCACGGATCCTTCCCAACGTCCGTCCGCCCGCTCACGCAATCCGCCCTCACCATGCGCGCGGCGTCGTTTAGTCTTCTCGACCATCTAAAACACTCCTCAACTTCGATTTACTGCCGACCATACGCGTCAATCCACGCTGTTCACCATGGTCTTATTGTAGCACGTTGCGTCTGTCATGTCGTGTCAGCTCCGTTCAGGGACGGTCGAAGTTTAGACGAGAGTTCTGTGATCCGGTTCTACGCCAAATAACTCATGCGGCATGTGCTCGGAACCAAGGCGCCTGCAGCTGGCGCGCCAACAGCCAGGCCCACTCCGGAAGCACCGGCAGTCTGCTCGCGGCAAGCCAGCTACCGCGCGGGGCAATGTGCCACCTTCAGGATGTCAACGGGAACATCGTCGTTGCCCGTTGACTCAGCTCCGCCCGACCCAAGTATCACGAGAGGTCCTGTGTCAACGCCGGGGGTGGGGGTGGACGAGACGACCTCCGCCCCCCCGGTGAGACAGAGCCCGATGACTGACCAGCAGGGTGGATGCGCATGTGTGACGGCGAAAGCCCCCCGAGGTCCATCTCGCCCCATGGTTCGGCGGACTTCCTCAGCGCCAACTTCGCCTCGGCGGGCTAAGGGCTTCAGCGCTCCTGCTACCGAAACGGACCCACCTCTCACAGTTCGTGCCAGGGAATCGCGATTCGCAGGCGGTTCGGCGACAAGAGCTGTCGCGATTAGGGTCTATGATCCGTTCCCGGAGCACATCGCTTACCGCTAGCCCCCTAGAAATGGCCCGGAGGGTCGAACGTGTTGGAACAATCGCCAATGATCGCAACCGAGCGCCAGGCTCTCGGCGGGCGCCGCTTCGTCCTAGGACGCGTCGCGCAGGAGCCAGGACCACACGATGGTTAGCGACGGCGCCCAACGTCTTGCGGCGAAGTTTCGGACCAACACTGGCGGCGCGACGAGCTACCACCCGCTCGCATGTCACATGGCCGATGTCGCGGCCGTGGCACTCGCCCTCTGGGATGAGTGCCTGCCGACCGCCATCAGGCACGAACTGGCAGCCGGCCTCGGCCTACCGCAGGACGATGCCCGCCAGTGGGTCGCCTTCTTAGCCGGCTTGCACGACCTGGGGAAAGCCTCGCGGCCGTGGCAGGCGAAGTACGACAAGGATCACGCGGCGCGCCTCGCGGGCACGGGCCTGAGTGCCACCACGAACGCGACCGACCCGGGCCACGGCATCGTGACGGCTGCGCAGCTACCCGGGTTGCTCACAATGCGGGGCGTCGACCGTGACTTGGCACAACGCCTCGGAACTGTAGTCGGGGGCCACCACGGCGTCTTCCCCCTGCTGGCCAGGGGTCAAGGCGAGGGCCGTGACATCCGGGAACAGCATTCCGATGTCCGCTGGGCGTGGGAAGCGGCGCGCCAGGAGCTCTTCGACCAGCTCGCAGAGGTGATGGATCTCGGCCCCGTGCCCACCGGATCGCTGCCCAATGCGGCAGTCATGCTCCTCGGCGGTTTCGTTTCGATCGCCGACTGGATCGGGTCGATCGAGGACCCCGGTTTCTTCGAGTACGACCTGAACGGCGCGGCGGACCTCGCGGCCTACTTCGATCGCGCGAAGCGGCGGGCCGAACAGGCGCTCGTGACGCTGCAGTGGAAGGCATACCCGGGTGCGAAACGGCGCACTTTCGAAGAGGCGTTCGACGGGAAGTCGCCGCGGCCATTGCAGGAGAAAGCAGACAGCCTCCGGGTTCCTGGAGCCACCCCGCCGCTGGTCATCATCGAAGCCCCCATGGGCGAGGGGAAGACCGAGGCGGCGCTTCATCTCCTGGAAGGCTGGACGGCCGACGGCACCGCCCGCGGGTTCTACATCGCACTCCCGACACAGGCCACCGCGAACCAGATGCACGGCCGCGTCGCCGGCTTCCTCAAGGATGCCTTCGCGCCCCAACTGAGCACAGGCGAGGATGTGAACTTGGTGCTCGCCCACGGAGGGGCGTGGCTGAAGGAACTCGAACACCTCCCTTCTGGCGTCTACGAAGACAATGCGCCGAGGACCGGCGCAGTCGGCGCCGGCGAATGGTTCCTCAGCCGCAAGCGCTCCTTGCTCGCGCCATACGGTGTCGGGACGATCGACCAGGCGTTGATGGCCGTGCTCCAGGTGAAGCACGTCTTCGTCCGGCTCTACGGGCTCGGGGGCAAGGCAGTGGTGATCGACGAGGTCCACGCCTACGACACCTACATGACGGGCCTCCTGGAGCGGCTCCTCGAATGGCTGGGCGCCCTGGTTTCCCCGGTGGTGCTCCTTTCGGCGACGCTGCCGACCTCCAGAAGGCAGATGTTGGCCGAAGCGTATCGACGGGGCCAGGGCGTGACCGTCACCGGGGGCGAAACCGAGCCGACAGCCTACCCACGCATCACGTGGCTCGAAGGCGGCGAAGTCCGGGCCGAGTCGTTCCCCGCGGCGGACCGGTCGAAGCGCGCGCTGAATCTGAACAAGATCGAAGACTCACCCGAGTCAGTGCGCAAACTGTTGCTGGAGGAGTTGAAGGAGGGCGGATGCGCGGTGGTTATCTGCAACACCGTGGCTCGGGCACAGGAGACGTACGCGGCGCTCAAGCCATCATTCCCCGGCGAGATCGGCCTCTTCCACGCACGCTTTCTTGCGAAGGATCGGCAGCGTATCGAGGGTGACTGCCTGCGCAGGTTCGGTCCGCCTAGTGAAGACGGGGTAGAGCGGCCCCGGCGCTTCGTGCTCGTGGCGACGCAGGTCGGGGAGCAGAGCCTGGACGTGGACTTCGACATGATGGTGACGGACCTCGCCCCGGTGGACTTGCTCCTCCAGCGCTCCGGGCGGCTACACCGCCACGAGGCGAACCGGCGACCGGGTGGCCCGCCCCCAGTGCTCCACATCCGTTGGCCGGAAGAACGGGAGGGCTCACCCACATTCGACCGGGCGAGCACCTATGTCTACGACGAGCACATCCTCCTCCGCACATGGCACGCCCTGCGCGACCGCGACTCCATCGCCGTGCCGGACGACATCCAGAGCCTCGTGGACCGCGTCTACGAAGACGACGAAGCGGTGCCTACGGGGGCGGACACCGGACTGGCGAAGCGCTGGCGGGAGACGTGGGAGGGGATGGAAGGGAAGAAGCGGAACGAGAGATCGGAGGCGGACCATCGCAGGGTCCGCACGCCGGTGGGGACAACCGCGTTGCCTTCGGACTTCCAACGGTTCTGGCGGGAAGAGGATTCGCCGGAGTTGCACCCCGCGCTGCAGGCACTGACGAGGCTGACAGAACCGTCCGTCGATGTCGTATTCCTCCCCGAGGGGTCGCCTCTGTTGCCCGGGGGCAACAAACCACCGGACCGGGAGCACGTGAAGCAGCTCCTTCTGAACTCCATCTCTGTGTCCTCGCGGATGGCCGTGCCGGTGCTGTTCAGGCAGAAGCCGCCGCCCGCCTTCGAGACGAGCTCGGCTCTCCGCCGCCACCGCCTGCTCGTCCTGGACGCCAGAGGGGAAGTGCACGTGGATCGCCTCGTTTTCCGCTACGACGCGGAACTGGGACTGGAGATCGCAAGGGAGGAATGACTGGCTGCCTCGGATGGCGGTTACCCCCGCGGGTCAGTGGCACGACCGGCTTGTCGCGCGCGACAACAGCTGTCGCCACGACAGCGTAAGGTCCACCGCGCGGACTACCTCGCCGCAACCGAAGTATCCGCGCCCTGAATTCAGAAGGAGGATTGATGACCGCATCATTCAACTTGCTCGACCGGCCCTGGATCCCCTGCCACATTGCTGGTTCCGGGGCGACGCAGGACCTCTCGCTCCTGGAGGCGCTCGGTCGCGCCCAGGACATCACCGGGATCGTGGCGGATTCGCCGCTCGAAACCATCGCAGTGCACCGGCTGCTGTTGGCCGTGCTCCACCGGAACTTCCGGATCGCCGAGCCGGCCGACTGGTCCGCGCTCTGGGAGGCGGGCAGGTTCGATGCCGGGGCGATTGACGCCTGGGCGGGGGCGTGGCGCCACCGCTTCGACCTGTTCGACGCCGGCCGGCCCTTCTACCAGGCGCCCGGGCTGCCGGAGGCGGCGGGGACGACCGTCGCCAAGCTTGGCCACGAATTCAGCGCGGGCAACAACGCTGTCCTCTTCGACCACTCGTGGGATACGGCGCTGCCTGCAATCCCGGTGGCCAAAGCGGCCCGGCTCTTGCTCGGCCACCAGTTGTTCGCCATCGGCGGGCTGATTGGACGCCTGCCGGGGGATCCGCCGAGCGCCGAGGCCGCCCACCTCGTCAAAGCAGCGGTACTGTTGAACGTTGGCGCCAACCTCTTCGAGACGCTCCTCCTGAACATGGTCCGAGTCGACGGTGCGGCGGACCAACCGTTCGCCTTCGACCCCGCAAAGGACGCGCCAGCCTGGGAGCGCGAGCCAGCCCGAGCCCTCCCGCGCGCACCCGACGGCTACCTGGATCTTCTCACCTGGCAGAGCCGCCGAATCCTCCTGTTTCCGAATCCGGACGACGCTTCGGTGAGCCGGATGGCGCTTATGGCAGGATTCAGCTTTCCAGCGGGGTTGCCGCTCCGCCAGTTCGAGACGATGGCGGCGTACAAGCTGCGCGCGAACCCGATGAAGGGTACCGACCCGTGGGCGCCGCTCGGCTTTCTGCTGGACAAGGCACTGTGGCGGGACAGCGGGGCGCTTCTTCAGAGCTTGGACGAAACAAAGCAGGTTTCGGCCTCCCTGCGATGGCTCGCGAACCTGCGCGGCGTGGGCGCAATCGACCGCGCTCGCACCTTCAACCTCGCGGCCTTCGGGCTCTCCAGCGACCGGGCGAAGGTGTTCCTCTGGCGCCGTGAGGAGCTTCCGCTGCCAGTTGCCTACCTAGAAGAACCTGACCTCGTGGCGGCGTTGGGGCGTGCGGTCGCGGCGGCCGAAGATTCGGGCAAGGCGCTGCGCTCTGGGGCCAGGCTGCTGGCAAGTGAGACCCTTGGCCCCGGTGGTACGGCCGACAAGGACCGTGTGACAGCGCTGCTGGAATCGCTCGCGCCGCACCGTGCCTACTGGCCGGCGCTCGACGTGCCGTTCCGGAGTTACATGGTCCGGCTCGCCGCCGAGAACGCATCCGACTACGGCGAAGCGGCGGACGCGTGGTGGGCGGACCGCGTCTCGGAAGCCGCGAATGCCGCCTTCGAACAGGCCTGCCGCGCCCTCGAGACAGAGAGCCGGGGCTTCCGGGCAGCTGCGGAAGCCGCCCCGCGGTTCCGGTTCTTCCTATCGGAAGCGCTCAAGCCGCTCCGGCCGGAGTCCCCGGCCGAACTCATACCAGGACTCGTGGAGGTTTCACCGTGACCGCACCAGCGCCACCGGCGCGCCAACATCCGCTCATCGCGAGGCTCGTTCAACTCAAGGAGCGGGACGACCGGGCGGCCCTCGCCGCGCTCCGGCGCGGCCTGGGCAAGCCGCCCGGCACCGTGCCGGAGATGTTCCCGTACGTTGAGCCGTTTATCCCCGTCGCCGACTATGCCGGCCACGTGGATGCCGCCTACCTGGTCGCTAGCCTGTTCGGGCTCCACCCGACTCACGGGGAGCCATCGCCGGAGGCACGTTCACGCCAGCAACGGGGGTTTGGGGCGAGCCTCGCCCGCATCCGCCTTCGCGAAGGCACTACCGACGATGACGAAGGCGTCGCCCGGCGCTTCGGGGCGCTGCTCAATTGCGACCGCGAAGGACTCCCAACTCATCTCCGTCACCTCATGACGCTGCTTCGGTCGCGCGCGCCGGAAGCGCCGATCGACTACGGCCAACTCTACAACGACATCGTCCGCTGGGACGACGCCGACCGGCATGTCCAGCGCAACTGGGCGGCCGGCTTCTGGCGACGGGCCTCAGCGCCCACCGACACCGCCGAACCCAACGACGACACGACCACGACCACCCCGGACCCGGAGGACTAATTCCATGCTTCTCGAACTGCACATCATCCAGAACTTCGCCCCTTCCAACCTCAATCGCGACGACACGGGCAGCCCCAAGAGCTGCGAGTTCGGCGGCTACCGCCGCGCCCGCATCTCCAGCCAGAGCATCAAGCGGGCCATCCGCGGCGAATTCGTGACCGGCGAGCTCCTGCCCGCCGGTCAGCGCGCCACGCGCAGCAAGCGCTTCGTGGATGAGGTGGCGAGGCGGCTCGTTGCTGCCGGCCGCGATGCCGGAGCCGCGCCCGCGGTCGCCGAAGCCGGACTTGCGCTTCTCGACATCAAACTCGCCAAGGAACAGAAGACGGAGTACCTGCTCTTCCTTGGTGAGCGCGAAGTGGCCGCGATCGCCGCGTTCTGCAGCCAGGAATGGGACTCTCTCGCCGCGGCTACCGAGAAGAAGGGCAAGAAGGATACCAAGGACGAAGCGACCAGAAAGCTTGCAGCGGAGCTCGCGAAGTCGCTCGATGGCGGCAAGGCGGCA
The DNA here is from genome assembly GCA_016234445.1 of Chloroflexota bacterium. Classification (GTDB taxonomy): domain Bacteria; phylum Chloroflexota; class Dehalococcoidia; order Tepidiformales; family Tepidiformaceae. The sequence goes on from JACRBT010000011.1 coordinate 115,322, forward strand.
GACCTGGCCCTCTTCGGCCGCATGCTCGCCGACCTGCCGGAGCGCAACATCGATGCCGCCAGCCAGGTGGCCCATGCCATCTCCACCCACCAGGTGAGCAGCGAGTTCGACTACTACACCGCGGTGGACGACCTGAAGCCGGACGACACCGCCGGCGCGGACATGATCGGCACGGTCGAGTTCAACTCCGCCTGCTTCTACCGCTACGCGAACATCGACATCGACCAGCTCAGCGAAAACCTGGGCGGCGACCGGGAGCTGGTGGAGGCGACGCTCCGCGCCTTTCTCCTCGCCAGCCGCGATGCCATCCCCACGGGCAAACAGAACTCGTTCGCTGCCCGCAACGCCCCCTCCTTCTTCTGTACGGTCGTGCGCGACCGCGGCGCCTGGTCGCTGGCGAACGCCTTCGCCGACCCCGTGCGCGCCGGCCGCAACGGCGGGCTGATCGACGCTTCGATCACCGCGCTCGATGCCCATTGGGGGGAACTCGTCGGCATGTACGGCGCACCCGCCGGGGCGCAGGTGGCGGTGGCGGCGCTCGGCAAGCCCGCGCTCGAGCACCTCAAGGGCCACCGCGTGGAGACTTTCGATGCACTCCTCGAACGGACCCTCGAAGCCGCGCGGCCGGGGACGGGGGGCTAGCATGCCGACCCTCCTCATCCGGCTCTGCGGGCCGATGCAGTCGTGGGGGACGCGGAGTCGATTCACCGAACGCGACACGGAGCTTGAGCCATCGAAGAGCGGCGTGGTGGGTATCATCTGCGCCGCGCTTGGGCGACCGCGCTCCGAAGACGTGAGTGACCTCGCCGCGCTCCGCATGGGGGTGCGGGTCGACCACGAAGGCACGATGGCCAACGACTATCACACCGCGGGGGGAGTCGATGGCGTCGCTCGCGCTTCCGGCGGAATCTCGAAGAACTCGGTGCTTTCAAACCGCTATTACCTCGCCGGCGCGGACTTCCTCGTCGGGCTCGAAAGCGAAGATGGTGGCTTCCTGCGAGAACTGGAGGATGCCCTGCGCGCCCCCCGCTGGCAGCTTTCGCTGGGCCGCAAGAGCTTTCTTCCTTCCGTGCCCATCTACCTCCCGGGGCCGGGCGGCGTCCGCGCATTGGTCCTTTGGGAAGCGCTCACCCGGGAGCCCTGGCCGCTCAGGCCGCTGGCGTGGCGTCCTCCACGAGAGATGGCGGCGAGGCCGCTCCGGCTCGTCCTCGAAACAGACTTCAGCGGGCCTGTCCGGCCGGAGACTCGCAACGACCAGCCGCTCGGGGCCGCCTTCCGGGACCGCACCTTCGGCCTTCGCGCCATCGTCCAGGAGTTCTTCGAAAAGGAGCAGAACGATGTACCTCAGCCGCCTCACGCTTAACGCCCGCGACCGCACCGCTCGCGCATGGCTTGCGGATTGCCACGAGCTTCACCGCACGATCATGTCCGGATTCGGCCAGGCCCAAACGCCCGAGGCCCGCGCCGAACTCGGCGTGCTGTTCCGCGTGGAAGAGACGGGGGGCGGCGCTGGAGTCACCGTGCTCGTGCAGTCCCGGGAACAACCGCGCTGGGCGATCGAATCGCCGGCGGTGCTCCGCGTCGACGGGCCCAAAGAGATGACGGCCCTGGAGGAGCAATTGGTGGTGGGCGCCAGCTTCCGTTTCCGCCTGCGCGCGAACCCCACCCGCCGCGTCCATCATCGCGCCACGCTCGGCCCGGATACCCGTGAGCTGGACACCAGGGGCAACTGGCGCGAACCCGGCGAAATCCCTGACCACGAACGGACGGGCATCGTCCGCCGGCCGGAGGCCGAGGGTGTGACCTGGTGGAAGGAACGCGAAGACGGCAAGCGCATCGGCAAGCGCGTCGAAATCCGGCGTGAGGAAGAGCGGCTGGCGTGGCTGGCGCGGCGTGGCGCGGGATTCGACGGGTTCGAACTGAAGGCGGCCCGGCTGGTCCAGGGTGAGGTTGCCCCCGTCAGCGATGACGACCAGCGGTTCTGGCGCTCCCGGGCGGACCCTGCGGGCACGATTATCGGGGGAGACCGGGACCGCCGCGTCACGTTCGGCACCGCCCTCTTCGAAGGTCAACTCGTCGTCACCGACGCCGCGAAGTTCCGCGATGCGTGGGCGACGGGCATCGGCCCCGGCAAGGCGTTCGGCTGCGGCCTGCTGTCGCTCGCCCGGGAGCCGTGAAAGACCTTCACAGCCTGCCGAAGGTCCGCGACAGCCTCACATACCTGTATGTCGAGCGTTGCAAGGTAGAGCAGGACAAGAAAGCGATCACGATCTTCGACGCGCGGGGCAGCGTGGCGGTCCCCTGTGCCGCACTGACCCTGCTACTGCTGGGGCCAGGGACCACGGTGACACACGCGGCGATGCGCGCTCTCGCCGAGAACGGCTGCCTGGTCTGCTGGACGGGTGAGGGCGGCGTCCGGCTTTATGCCCATTCGACTGGTGAGACCCGCTCCGCCCGCAACCTGATTCGCCAGGCAGAGCTGGCATCGAACCCGGCGGAACGGCTGACAGTCATCGATCGCATGTACCGTCTTCGCTTCTCAGAGGAGGTCCCGGCGGGCCTGGGGCTGCAGCAGCTCCGGGGGCGCGAAGGGCTCCGCGTGAGGGCCGCCTATGCACGGGCGAGCGCTGAGACCGGGGTGAACTGGGAAGGGCGCTTCTACGACCGTGGCGACTGGCGCCGTGCCGACCCGATCAACCGGGCACTCTCCACGGCGGCGAGCGCGCTCTACGGGATCTGCCACGCGGCCATCGTCGCGACGGGCTACTCGCCCGGGCTCGGCTTCATCCACACCGGCAAGATGCTCAGCTTCGTCTACGACATCGCGGACCTGTACAAGGCCGAGCTCACGATCCCGCTGGCCTTCCGGGCCGTGGCCGAAGGGAATTCGAACCTGGAGAGCCGGGTCCGGCAGGGCTGCCGCGACGCGTTCTACCGGGGGAAGCTGCTTGAGCGAATTGTCCCGGACATCGGGCGAGTGCTTGGCACCGAAATGGCCGCTGCGTCCGGGTACGACTTCGAAGGTGACGGCCCGGTGCCGACTCCCGGCTGGCTCTGGGACCCGACGGGGGACGTCGCTGCCGGCGTGGCCTACCCGGACTACGCCCCGGAGCGGGACGTTGGCGATGAGGCGGACTGAATGCTGCTCTTGATGCTCGAACGGGTGCCGCGGGGGATGCGCGGCGAACTCTCGCGGTGGATGCTTGAGCCGCGCGCCAACGTCTTCCTGGGGGACGTTTCGGCGATGGTGCGTGAGAAGTTGTGGGAGCTGGCGTGCCAGGAGTCGAAGGGAGGTTCGGCGTTCATGGTCTACACGACGAACAACGAGCAAGGGTTCATGTGGCGGATCTGGGGTGCTCCGGCGTACATTCCGGAGGACTTTGAGGGGCTGATGCTAGTGCGGCGGGGGCCGCGGGAGGTGTGATTTCTGGAATGACGGTTGCAGTGTCGTCCCCACACGCGTGGGGGTGAACCGCTGGCATGGAGAAGGGGGGCAAGCGGCAGATCGTCGTCCCCACACGCGTGGGGGTGAACCGACTCCAGCACTCAATCGACCCGCCCCCTGGGAGTCGTCCCCACACGCGTGGGGGTGAACCGGTCGGGTCCACACTCGGCCGCAAGCTTCTTCGGTCGTCCCCACACGCGTGGGGGTGAACCTAGGTGCCCTGCCCTTGGGGTCCATACCCCGTCGTCGTCCCCACACGCGTGGGGGTGAACCTCGCAGCAGGGTTGGCGTTCACTGATTGGCTCAGTCGTCCCCACACGCGTGGGGGTGAACCGGACCGGCGCTCAAGGAGTTCGATGGCGCGGCTGTCGTCCCCACACGCGTGGGGGTGAACCGATCGCGAGGTAGTCCTGGTCCTTGCCACGCTGGTCGTCCCCACACGCGTGGGGGTGAACCGGCGTGAACCCCTGATCGAGTCCCGGCCGGTCCGTCGTCCCCACACGCGTGGGGGTGAACCGCAAACAGGGCGCTCTGAAGTCCGCCGCCACCAGTCGTCCCCACACGCGTGGGGGTGAACCGGTTCCTTTGGTGTCGCGGCATCCCACCCGGAGGTCGTCCCCACACGCGTGGGGGTGAACCGGGGTCCGATTGGACGATCTGTTCGTCCGTGGGGTCGTCCCCACACTCGTGGGGGTGAACCACGTGGGCCCGACGGTGAGAGCGAAGATCAAAGTCGTCCCCACACGAGTGGGGGTGAACCGAAC
>JACRBT010000003.1 GCA_016234445.1 Chloroflexota bacterium
GCTGCGGATCTGCGGGAGGATCGGGGAGGAACGCGAGCTGATGGGGAGGGGAGGGAGGGGCGGGGAGGGGAGGGCGCGGAGGTCCGACCCGGATTCACCGCTGAGGCGCTGAGAGCCCTTCGACCGGGCTCAGGGCAGGCACTGAGACAAACGCTGAGAGAAGGGGAAAGGGTAGGGGGAAGGGGGCCGAGCAGGGGGGAAGGGACGGGACGGGGGAGGGTGGAAGATGACGAGTGAGCTGCGGGGGCGAAGGGCGCTGGTGACGGGGGGAGCGGTGCGGTTGGGGCGGGCGACGGCGCTGGCGCTGGCGCGGGCGGGGGCGGACGTGGTGATTCACTACCGCGAGTCGGCGGACGAGGCGCGGGCGACGGTGCGGGACATCGAGGCGTGCGGGGTGCGGGGGTGGGCGGTGCGGGGGGATTTGCGGGAGGAGGCGGAGGCGCGGCGGGTGGTGGACGAGGCGCGGGGGGTGGCGGGACCGATCGACATCCTGGTGAACTCGGCATCGATGTTCCCGAAGGCGAAGTTCGAGGAGTTCGGGCGGGACGAGCTGCTGGCGAGCATCGACGTGAACGCGTGGGCGCCGCTGGTGTTGGCGCGGCGGGTGGTGGAGCAGGCGGAGAGCGGGCACATCGTGAACTTCCTGGACACGCGGGCGTTCGGGTACGACTGGGTCCACGTGGCGTACCATGCGTCGAAGGTGCTCCTGGAGCTGTTCACGCGGGAGATGGCGCTCCGGTGGGCGCCGCGGTTCCAGGTGAACGCGGTGGCGCCGGGGCTGGTGCTGCCGCCGCCGGGGGAGAGTGCGGAGTACGTGGAGCGGCTGCTCAAGACCAACCCGCTGGAGCGGGCGGGGACGCCGGAGGAGATCGCGGCGGCGGTGGTGTTCCTGGCGGGGAGCCGGTTCGTGACGGGGCAGGTGCTGTTCGTCGACGGCGGGCGGCACCTGCGCGCCGGCGCGTGAGGAGGGCGAGGTGGACCGCATCCACATCCGGGACCTGAGCCTGCGCTGCATCATCGGCATCGACGACCGGGAGCGGCGGGAGAAGCAGGACGTGACGATCCAGGTGACGCTCCATGCGGAGCTGCGCGAGGCGGGGCGCAGCGACGAGATGGGGCGGACGGTGGACTACCGGGCGGTGAAGAAGCGCATCGTGCGGCTGGTGGAGCAGTCGCAGTTCTTCCTGATCGAGGCGCTGGCGGAGGCGATCGCGCGGGCGTGCCTGGAGGAGGCGCGGGTGGAGCGGGTCGACGTCTTGGTGGAGAAGCCGGGCGCGCTGCGGTTCGCGCGGACGGTGGGCGTGGAGATCTCGCGCACGCGGGCGGACGCATGACGGTCGCCTACGTCGGGGTCGGGTCGAACATCGAGCCGGAGAGGAACGTACGGGAGGCGCTGCGGCGGCTGGCGCGGCGGGTGCGGGTGACGGGGGTCTCGACGTTCTACCGGACCGTGCCGCTGGGGGCGCCGGGGACGCCGGCGTTCGTGAATGGGGTATGGTGCATCGAGACGGCGCTCGACGCGTTCGGCCTTCGGCGCGACGTCTTGCGGGGTATCGAGGAGGAGCTGGGGCGGCGGCGGACGGGGGATCGGAACGCGCCGCGGCCGATCGACCTGGATGTGCTGTTGTACGGGGAGCTGGTGGTGGAGGAGGGTGGGCTCCGGCTGCCGGACCCGGGGATCCGGACGCGGGCGTTCGTAGGGTATCCGCTCCTGGAGCTGGCGCCGGAGCTGGTGCTGCCCGGGGACGGGCGGCGGCTGGCGGAGGTGGTGGGGGGGATGACGCGGGAGGGGATGGAGCCGTTGGGGGTGTTGACCGAGGAGCTGCGGCGGGAGGTGGAGCATGGATCGTGAGCGGGTGGAGGGATTGGTGCGGGAGCTGCTGGTGGAGTTCGGGGAGGACCCGGAGCGGGAGGGGTTGCGGCGGACGCCGGCGCGGGTGGCGCGATCGTTCGAGTTCCTGTTGCGCGGGTACCGGACGGACGTGGAGGCGATCACGAAGCAGGCGTTGTTCGGCGAGGCGACGTCGAACATGATCGTGGTGAAGGACATCGAGATCTACAGTTTGTGCGAGCACCACCTGCTGCCGTTTTTCGGGCGGTGTCACGTGGGGTACATCGGGCGCAAGAAGGTGCTTGGGGTGAGCAAGATCGCGCGCATCGCGGAGTCGTTCGCGCGGCGGCTGCAGATCCAGGAGCGGCTGACGAACCAGATCGCGCGGGCGCTGATGGACGCGGTGGACGCGGAGGGGGTGGGCGTGGTGATCGAGGCGCGGCATCTGTGCATGATGATGCGCGGCGTGGAGAAGCAGAACTCGCTGATGACGACGTCGTCGGTCCTGGGCTCGTTCCACGCGTCGGTGGCGACGCGCAGCGAGTTCATGGCGTTGATCGGCAAGGGTCGCTACGACTGAGGTGCGAGGCTGGCGATCGGGTCGAGGGCGTCGGCGGCGTCGAGGTCGATGGGGCGGGAGAAGAGGTAGCCCTGGCCGTGGTCGCAGCCCAGGCGGCGCACGGCGGCGAGCTGTTCCTCGGTTTCGATGCCTTCGGCGACGACGTCCATGCCCAGGCCGTGGCCCAGGGTGACCATGGTGCTGAGGATGGCGGCGTTGCGCGGGTCGCGGGCGACGTCGGAGACGAAGGAGCGGTCGATCTTGAGGTCCTGCAGCGGGAAGCGGTGGAGGTAGTTGAGGGAGGAGTAGCCGGTGCCGAAATCGTCGAGGCTGACGGCGACATCGAGGGCGCGCAGGGCGGCGAGCACTTCGGCGCCGTGGCGCGAGTCCTCCATGAGGGAGGTCTCGGTGATTTCGAGTTTGAGGTGGCGCGGTTCGAGGCCGGAGGTGGCGAGGGCTTCGCGGACGCGTGCGACGAGGTCGGGTTCGGCAACCTGGCGGGGCGAGAGGTTGACGCTGATCGGGACCTGGCCCGGGCGGCGGCGGCGGGGGGAGCCTGCGGCCCAGGCGCAGGCGCGGCGGAGGACCTGCCAGCCGATGGGGACGACGAGTCCGGACTGTTCGGCGACGGGGATGAACTCGGCGGGCGAGACGACGCCGCGGACGGGGTGATGCCAGCGGGCGAGGGCCTCCCAGCTTGCGATCCGACCCGACTCCAGGAAGACGATCGGCTGGACCTGGATTTGGAACTCCTCGGCGGCCAGCGCCCGTCGCAGGTCGCTTTCCAGCTTCAGGGTTACTTCCGCGGGGCGGTGTCGTCCTGCGTCGTAGGGGACGATGGGCTCGCGGGGGGCGGTCCTGGCCCACGCGAGGGCGGTGAGCGCGTCGTCGAGCACGTCGTCCGGGGCGGCGTGGCGCGCGGAGCCGGCGGCGAAGCCGACGACGAGCTCGGCCAGGACTTCGGCGCCGTCGAGGCGCAAGGGTCCGGCGGCCAGCGCCTGGAGTCGTTCGGCGAGGGCCCATGGGTGGGCGGCGGCCGGGCCTTCGGCCAGCACGGCGAGCCGGTCGCAGGCGAGGGGGGCGAGGGTTTCGTCTTCTTCCAGTCCTTGTCGCAGGCGTTGGGCGAGGCGGCCGACGAGGGTGCGGCCGGCGGCGTGTCCCAGGGCGGCAACGACGGTATCGAGCCGGCGCACGGCGGCGCAGAGCAGCACGAATGGTCGCGACGATTGGCGGAAGTTCTCGAGGGCGGCGTGCAATCGGTCGCGGAGGTGTTCCGGGTCGTCGTGCCATGCGGTCAAGGCATGGGGTTCGGTCGTTTCGCGGGTGGTGCCTGTCATCGTTGCCTCCGACTTTCGCCGCCCCTGGTTCGCGATGCCCTCGCGGGCGCGGGAAGGAATAGCGAGGATCGTGCCGTGGCGGTCGGGGCGGGAGGGGCGGGCGGACTTGCTGGGATTTTTCGGGGGAGGTGAGGTGGTCGTGGGGGTCGGGGTGATCAAAAACGATCAAGAATGATCGTTTTTGATCAGTGGGGTGGGGCTCAGCCGATGCGCATGCCGTATTTGCGGAGGCGGCCCAGGAGGGTACCGCGGGGGATGCCGAGCAGGCGAGCGGTGCGGGTGAGGTTGCCGCGGGCGCGGCGGAGGGCGGTGCGGAGCTCGCGGAACTCGGCGTCGCGTCCGGGGATCCTTGTGCCGGTGGCCGGCTCGTCGTCCGAGGGGGCCGGGGCGAAGGGGGTGAGGTCGTTGGGGCCGAGGACGGGGCCGGCGCCGAGGACGACGGCGCGTTCGACGAGGTTCTCGAGCTCGCGCACGTTGCCCGGCCAGGGGTGGGCTTCGAGCATTGCCAGGGCATCGGGTGCGAGCTGGTAGCGGGCTTCGCAGCCTGGGGCGTGTTTGGCGAGGAAGTGGTGAACGAGGGCCGGGATGTCGCCGGTGCGTTCGCGCAGCGGGGGAAGGCGGATCGGGACGACGGCGAGGCGGTAGTAGAGGTCGGCGCGGAAGGTTCCTTCGGCGGCGTCGAGCGGGAGGTCGCGTCGGGTGGCGGCGATGACGCGGACGTCGACGGGGATGGGGGCGTTGCCGCCGACGCGGTCGACGACTCGATCCTGGAGCACGCGCAGGAGGCGCGATTGGAGCTCGAGGGGCAGGTCGCCGACTTCGTCGAGGAAGACGGTTCCGCCGTCGGCCTGTTCGAAGCGTCCGCTCCTGTCGCGGACGGCGCCGGTGAAGGCGCCTCGTTCGTGACCGAAGAGCTCGCTTTCGATGAGCAGGGGTGCGATGGCGCCGCAGTCGACCTTGACGAGGGCGCGATGGGCGCGGGGCGAGGCGGCGTGGATGGCGCGGGCGATCATTTCCTTGCCGGTGCCGGTTTCGCCGATGAGGAGGACGGTGGTTCCTTTGGGAGCCACGGCGGCGACCTGGGTCATGACGGATTTGAGGCCGCCGTCGCCGCCGACGAGCCGGGCGGGGTCGTAGCGTCGCCGCAGGTCTTCGGCGAGGGCGCCGGCGTCGCGGGCGGCTTCGTCCAGGCGCCGGCGGCGGCGGTGTTCCGCCGCGGCGCTGGACACGACTTCCCGGAGCTGTTGGGGCGAGTACGGTTTGAGGACGTAGTCGTGCACGTGGCCGGCGCGGATGGCGCCGATGATGAGGTCGGTGTCGGCGTAGGCGGTGACGACGACGGTGACGAGGTGTCGGCGGAGGGTGGCGGCTTCTTCGAGGAGGCGGTTTCCGGACATGCCCGGCATGCGTTGATCGGTGAGCAGGACGGCGACCGGCTCGCGGCGGAGGATTTCGAGTGCGGCGGTGCCCGAGGTCGCGGTCCGGACGGCGTATTCGGCGGAGAAGAGGGCGTCGAAGACGGTGAGGTTCTCGGGCTCGTCGTCGACATACAGCAGGGTGGGTCGGCCGTCGGTCATGATGAGTTGCGGAGTTGTAGCCCGCGGCGGGCTTGGGGTGCAACCTTCGGGGCGGGTTTCTCGCAGAGACGCAGGGGAGCAGGGCCGCAGGGAGGATCTTGGTGGAGAGCCGGGCGGACGGCCGTCCTTGACGACCCGCGCGCCGCATGCAACTCTCCTCGCACATCGTGGACGGAACGTGGCGCGCAGCCGGGGGACGGGGAGAATGCGTCATGGTCGGTGGAAACGGGAATCCCACGTTGGGAGTCGACTGCCCGGCGGTCAGGTTGGACCCTGTCCTTCAGGCCGCGGTGGAACTCCTCGATCGATTCGACTACGAGCGGATCACCGTCGAGGACATCGCGCGGCAGGCCCACGTTTCCAAGACGTCGATCTACGAGAAGAAGAAGGACGGACCGGTGTACCAGAGCAAGCGGGGAATCCTCTCCGCTATCGTCGTGGCATTCGCGGAGTCCTTCTCCAACCATGTCTCCGCTTTCAGCTTGCGCCACCACGACGCTGAGTTCGAGGCGGTGTGTGCCAATGTAGGGCGGGGGGGGGCAGGTGGGGAAGTAGTCCATCGCTGCTACTCGCGGCGTTTCTCGACTACTGCACCTGCAACGCCGCGCTGGCGCGGGTCGCGCTTGCCGCGCGCGACTCGTTCTGGGGGCGATGCGACCGCAAGGCGATTGACGCGCTTTACGGTTCCATCCAGAACTGTATCGGCGCCCAGGGCTGCTCGAAGGTGTGGATCGAGCAGATCCTGACCGCCTTCCTGTTCCTTGCTCGTGACATCCGCGAGTCCAGGGACGGCCGTCCGCTAACGGGCTGGTCCAAGAGGTTCCAGGAACTGGACCCCTACTCGCCCCGCTCCGCGTTCGGCGTGTTGTTCTTCATGCTGGTGACCTTGGCCGCCGAGGACGGGGAAGGTGCCGCCGGCCGGCGTGGATTCGACACGGAGACCATTCTCACGGCGCTGGGCCTCCGCCGCTGCCAGTCCCCCGGATTCTGAGACGAGCAGAACGCTGGTCCGGAACGGTCGTCCCTGAAAGAGTACGGCGAGTCCGGCAAGCGCGGAGTACCATCGCCGCCAAGGATGGGAGGTCCGCCATGAGAGAGTGCGGGTGGCCGTGCGATTCGCTCGACGATCTGCTGTCCGGCCGGACTCCCACAACCGAACCGCGGGCGTTGGCCCGCGGCGGGCGGCGGTCGCGGCGCGGCGCTCAGAGGGGCGCGGTCTGGTTCTGGCTTGTCCTCGTGACGGCGGGGACCGCGTGCGGCGACGACGCGTCATCGACCGCGGACGACGCCGGCGGCGGAGACGCCGAAGAGGCAGGGGACGAGGCTGAGGTGCCGGACGGGGAAGACGACGGGGTGGGGCCGGAAGTCGGCGACGATGTTCCTGCACCCGATGCCGACGCGGACGAGGGAGACTCCGCGGAGGTCGAAGGTGACGGTCCGGGGACGGATGCCGATGCCGACGGCGATGACGACGGTGAAGGTGGACCCACGGACGAGGACGGAGACACCGTACCTGCCTCCGAGGACTGCGACGATCACGACCCGCTGGTCATCGTCGGCTCAACCCGCGAATGTACCTCGGCCTGCGGAACGGGCCTCGAATACTGCTCGGCCGGATCGTGGATCGGTTGCACGGCGCCGACGGACTGCACGTGTGCTCCTCCAGGTTCGACGCGCGTAGTGGACTGCGGCCGGTGCGGGATTGCCAGCCAGCGCTGCGGCTCGGACGGCCTCTGGGAGTTGCCCGGCACGTGTCTGTACGAGGAGGAGTGCTTCGCCGGGGAGCCCGGCACGGAAACGTGCGGCCTGTGCGGCACTCGAAGCCGCATCTGCGATGCCACGTGCCACTGGCTCCCCTGGACCTCGTGCAGCGGGGAGGGTGAGTGCGACCCCAGTGCCGGCGCGCCGTACTGGACCCCCGACGGATGTGTGGACGGGGCCGTTCATCAGGTCACGTGCGGGGCCGACTGCCACATGGCCGAGGTCTGGCCGTGTTCGGCGGACTGCGCAATTGCGCCGCGCATTGGCGGCACGCTCGACGATGAGGTCTGCGTCCCCGGCGGCCCCTTCCTCATGGGCACCGACATCCCCCAACACATCCAGACCGACAACGTGCCCGTCCACACCGTCACCCTGACCCCGTACCTTATCGACGTCTACAAGGTCACGAACGCCAGGTACCGCGCGTGCGTCGCCGCGGGGGTCTGTGTCGCTCCGCTTGGTCCGTATGCGAGCTCCGGCTGCACGTACGGACTCACCCCAACTTCCGACTGGGATGCGTTCCCCATCACCAACCTTACGTGGGAGCAGGCTACCCAGTTCTGCGCCTGGGACGGCGGCCGGGTTCTTCCCAGCGAGGCACAGTGGGAGAAGGCCGCCAAGGGGCCGGCTCCCCGACAGGTCCCCTACACCTGGGGAACAGATCCGAACACGACCTGCGCCTACGCCAGGGCGTACTACTGTTTTCTCGGCGCCAGGTTGGAAGCGGTCGACGCGCGACCGGAGAGCGCGTCCTACTACGGGCTCCACATGATGAACCAAGGGGTGTGGGAGTGGACGGCCGACTGGTACGATGCGGGCTACTACTCCACGAGCCCGTCGTTGGACCCGACCGGACCATCCACCGGGACGCTCCACGTGTTCCGGGGGACCGGCTATCAAGGTGCGAGCACACTTCCATTTCCGTCCATCGCGGCCAGGCACTCGTTGACAGGGTGGCTGCCCGAAGACGTCCGCGGGTTCCGTTGTGCGCGGCGCGCTTACTGACGCGCCGGAGATGAGGAGAAGGCAAGATGATGCGTAGTCGATCGTTCATGGTTGCCGGACTCGCGCTCGGACTTCCGTTGACCGTGGGCTGCGTGGACCAGCCAGCGTCGTCCGCCACCGCAGCGCTGGAGACCGATCCGCGGTCGGACTCGACCGACTTCGTCCAGAGCCGCGTCTGGATTTCGTACGGAAACCAGACGGTCGACCGCGGAGACGTTCCGCTCGCCGTCGAGCGCTTCGTCAACATGCTGGCCACCGTCTGCTACGATGACGTCTACAACACGGGGGTCACGGCAGTCGCCTGCAAGCGAGAGGCCTTGAATCCCACGGCTCCGCCGCCGCCGGACAGCGGCCCCGCGTGCTACTACTCCTACTGCCAGCAGCAGGTGGACCTCTGCATCGCCTACCGGGCGGCGGAGGCGGCCGAGCGGCTGGACGCGTTCGAACTGGAAGTCGAGCCGCTCTCCTACGGCACGGCTACGGACGTGGACCAGCGGCCCGGGCTCTACAGGCTCAACTGGGTCTTCGACGGCAGCGGGTTGTCCCACGATGCGTACTCCATCCGCATCAAGCTGCCTCCTCAATCGCCTGCCGATAAGACGCTGCTCTTCGAGGTCGCTCTGGAGTATTTCAAAGAGGCCGTGATCCAGTCGGGCGCTGCGGCGGAGAATCCCTCGAGTTGTCTCGATGATTCCGACGACTCCGCCTTCTCGGAGGCACCCAACGGCAAGGACCCCGATGACCCACTGCCTTCCGACCGGCAGATCTTCTTGATGTCGTTTCAGGAAGCCGCGGAACGCCTGGACGAGATGCTGCTCGCGCTCACGAACAACGAGTTCGCGGTCTCCACGCAGGCCGGCTCCCGCAAGGGCATCGCGGCCCTTGCCCAGTTCGAGGAGTGGAACGCCCCCCGCAACTCGCGCCTCTCCGCCGGACTCCGGTTCTTCGGCCGCGGCGACGACGGCAAGGCCACCACGGACCTGGGCAAGTGCGATGTCACGCTCGACCGCGATGCGCTCGACGCGGCAGTCAGCCTTATCCGCAGGGCCAGCATCCCGTTCTGGACCGCCGACGCCGACGCCGACTTCGCCATCGACATGCTCAACGCCATCCGCGTACCTCTCGGCGAAGGCCCGATCGACAGCGCCGCCACCGCCGCCGCCGAGCTCGCCCGGCTCGGCACCACCGTTCCCGATCTCGGGACCGCGCGCTCCTACATGGCCGACGAGCGCGACACGTTCGCCCGCGTGACCACGATCTCCGTCGGAGATCCGATCTGGACCCCGCGTGGCACTCTCCAGAAGCGCTCGGGAATCTCCGGCCCGCCGGTCGTCCTGCCCGTAACCTTCCAGACCGGCCAGCTCGCCGCCGTGCTGGCCCGCAGCGAGACCGATCCGCTCGACCAGACCTGGGCCGGGATCTCGGGCGTCTCCGCCATGGCGTACGCCGGCGACGCTGCCGAGCGCCTCCTGGACACCGATGACCTCTCCGACACCGAGAAGCGAATGATGCGCAATCTCCAGCAATTGTCCGACAACGCTGCCGGCGACCGGCGCGTCGATGCCCGCTACGAGCCGCTGGGCGGCGGCCAGTTCAAGGTCACCGCGACGTTGGCCGCAGCAGACGGCGACGGCGCCTTCGTCCTCGCCTGGGACGGCGCGAGCGCCACGTCCAGCGACCGGACGCAAGGTTTGCGATGCCTCACCACCGGCCGGATCGAAGGAGAATCCTGCAAGCGCAGCAATTACATCCTCGCGGTCGATGACCTCGTCCCCACGAGCACCATCCGTGAGGGCTGGCAGAGCGCCACCGTCACCCACGACCCGGTCGCCGGGGATACCACGCTCTACGCCATGTTCCGGGACACGACGGGCCAGTTCGAGCTCGTCCAGACGCTCCAGGTACCCGCAGCCTCGGCGCCCGCCACGACCTTCATCAGCATTCCGTCCGCCGGGTTCTATGAGACGCTGACCAGTCAGGTTCTCCAGCGCTCGACCAACAAGTGCAGCAAGGGCGAGTTCGTGCCCGACGGTCTCACCGCGGAATTCGTGCCGCCGCTGGAGAATGAGCTCACCGAGGACAGCGATAGCTATGAGAATTCCTGGCGCCACTACCTTGACGCGGCCTCGACTGCGGCCGAGGTCGCCGATCGCATCGGCGAGGACGTAATCGCCTACGGCCTTGCGTGCGACACCGAAGCCGCCGCCGCCGAAGAGAAAGTCCTCGAGATCTGTGGCAATGTCGGTGACGTGGACTGGATGGACGTCCCCGCCGAGCCCGGCGACCCGCCCAGCGGTTCCGACTCTGCCGAGGCCCAGGGCGAATGCATCGGCGAGAACGACAACCCAGTCCCGTTCGTCTCCCTGGGCGGCCCCTTGTGCGTCTACTACTCGGAAAGCGCAGGCTATTGCGAATGCCAGGACGGCGCGCCCAACCGTCTATGCGACCCCCTGACGGGCAACGCCCGCTGCCCCATGCCCGCCGGCGACTGGGACGGACTCGATGTAGACGCTCGCGGGGATGCGCGGCGGATCGGTCGCGGCCGGCGCGATCGTTACCCCGCGGTGGTGGAGTTGAGCGAGGCCGACCGGTGGGCGTAGGGACGGGCTGAGGGGGGACGGGCAGGAGGGCTTGGGAGAGAGGCTACTCGGCGCCGACCTCCTTGTCGGAGCGACGGGACTTGCCGGTGATGCGGATGAGCAGGCCCTTGTGGACGAGCCGGTCGGCGATGGCCGAGGCGGCGGCGGTGTTGTGGAAGAGGGTGCCCCAGTCCTTGAAGGCCAAGTTGGTGGTCACGATCGTCGCGGCTCGCTGATAGCGTCGGTTGAAGACCTGGTAGAGCAGGTCGGCCCCCCGGGCATCGAAACTCAAGTAGCCGAGCTCGTCGATCAGGAGGAGATCGGGTGCGGTCCAGGCGACCAGCCGGCGGTGAAGCGTGTTGCGGGCTTGGCCGGAGACCAGGTCGTTGACCAGATCGGCGGCCAGGACGAAGCGGACGCGGTAGCCGCGCAGGCAGGCGAGCTGTCCGATGGCGTTGGCCAGATGGGTCTTGCCGACGCCGGAGGGGCCCACGAAGACGCAGTTGGTCTTGTCACGGACGAAGTCCAGGCCGGCGGCCTTGAGCACCAGGTCCCGGTCGATGGACTTGGGGTAGTCGAAGTCGAAGCTCTCCAGGGTCGTGAGGGGGAAGATGGCGGACCGCTTGAGCGCGAGCTGAGAGCGGTGTTCGACGTGGACGCGGAGCTGCTCGCGCATGAGGTGGTCGAGGAGCGCGGTCGGCGGGTCGTTGCGGGCGATGGCCTTCTGTGCGGCCACATCGAGGAGGGTCGCGGCGTGCTGGAGATCCAGCGCGCGCAGGACGTCGGCCAACGACATGGTCTGCACGAGGTCAGCCGCCGGGATCAGGGTCGGGGTCTTCGTCTTCGGATCGTTCGTAGAGGGCATCGTATTCCTCCAAATCGTGCGGCTCGACGACGACGCTGTCGGCCGCGTGGTTGCCGGTGACGATGGGCTCGGGCGGCTCGGGGAGGCCCCGGGCGAAGCGAGCCTGGTCGATGAGCGTGCGGACGTAGCGGGCGCCGAAGGTGCGGTGGGCCAAGGCCTGGGCCATGCCCTGGGCGACCTCGGTCTCGCCGTACTGGTCGACGAGGCGCAGCAGTTTGCGGACCTCGTGTTCCAGGTCGATGCGCCGGCGAGCGACTTCCTTGAGGTAGAGCCGGCTCTCCGGCGAGAGCTGCGCCAGACGGTCCCTGCGCTTGCGGCCTTGGGCGCCGGGACGACGGGCGAGGAGTTCGGCGACGTGGGCCGGATCCTCGACGTGATGTCGCCGCTCCCAGCAGCGGTTGTGCCGGGCGATCTCCTTGCCCTGGAAGAGGATGCGGACCGTGTGATCGTCGGCTCGAAGCTCGACGGTCTTCCCGACGTAGTCGTGGGGGACGGAGTAGGTGTTGCTGTCGAGCCGGACACGGCAGTCCTTGGAAACGATCAGCGGAAAGAGCACGAGGTCGGTGTCGAAGGGCCGCTCGGGCAGTTCGTGCAGCCGGGGATGCTCGCGCAGGAGGCGGTCGGCGGGGCGCTCGCGTGTCGTGGCATGAAGCCGCTGATTGGCCGTCTCGTCCCGCCAGGAGGCGGCCTGGCGGCGCAGGTCGTCCAGGGACGAGAACGACCGGCCGTAGAAGAACGCCTGGCGGATGTACTTGATGCTCGACTCGACCCTCCCCTTGGCCTCGGGGTAGCGGACCGGCGCGGCGACGGGCTCGAACAGGTAGTGCCCGGCGAAGTGGAGGAACCTGGGGTTGAACTGGACGGTCGAGCCGACGTGGTGCAGCACGACGCTCTTGAGGTTGTCGTAGAGGATGCGGCGGGGGACGCCGTGGAAGTACTCCAGGGCGCGGCGGTGCATGCGTAGGAAGGTCTCCATCTGCTGGTCGAGCGAGAAATCGAGGAACAGGGTCCTGGACC
The DNA here is from genome assembly GCA_016234445.1 of Chloroflexota bacterium. Lineage (GTDB taxonomy): Bacteria > Chloroflexota > Dehalococcoidia > Tepidiformales > Tepidiformaceae. Next base: position 12,532 of record JACRBT010000003.1, read on the forward strand.
AGGAGAGGACCATGGAGAAGACGGAGAGCGGCCGCTGGGCGGCACCGACACGGAAGTGGCCGAAGGAACCCCAGTCGACCTGAGCCTGCTCGCCGGGGTCGACCTCGATGCGCAGGTAGGCCTTGCGCGGGCGCGGCGTGCGGACCTTGGCCACGTAGCGCCGCAGGACGGCGACGCTGTGCCGGTAGCCCTTCTTGCGCAGCTCGGCCAGCAGGCGGATGCCGCTGAGCTGGGGGTATTCGGTGAGGCGCTGCACGATGTAGGGTTTGAACGAGTCGAGCGCGCTGCGCGCGGCAGGCTGCTCGGTCTGGGTGTCCTCGCGCAGGGCGCGGCGGACGACGGAGTGGTGGACGCCGAAGCGGCGAGCGACGGTCTCGATGCGCCAGTGCTCGCGCAGGACCAGGCGGCGCATCTCGCCCCGGATGTCGGCGGTGATCATCGCTGCCCCGTGGCGGCGAAGGTGATGAGTCGCCGCGCCCGGTGGAACTCCCCGGTCGCTTCGAGGAAGCGATCACGGCCGGTCCAGTTGGTGCTGTAACCGACCCACTCGACGTGGACCAGGGTGTCGTCCAGATCGCCGAGCAGTTGGGCCCAGCGCTCCGGGTGGTGCTGGACGTCCTCGGCCTCCGCATCGAGCGCAGCGTAGAAGGGCTGACCCAGCCACGCGGCCAAGCCGCGGAGCAGTAGCCCCAGCGCTGCAGACTGCTGCGGTAGCGGGGGCAGGCGGGCACGCAGGATCGTGCCGACGCACGGGGAGCTGAGCATTAGCCGCGTCTCGGTCAGGCGCGGCTCGATCGAGAGCCAGGGGGGTGACGACATGAATGACGGCCTCCAGCCGCATCGGCGGCGCGTCGGGCACCATGCCCGCCGCGGCGATCGGCAAGGTCGTCTGTATCGGCGCGGCGGCCGGCGCTGAAGTCTGATGCGTCACTATCTGAAGGGGCCGGCGCCGGCGGTCGCGGTAGCTCTGCATGCGGCGGGCGTGCTGCCATCGCCCGTCGAAGGTCTGCTGGTACGCACGGCCGGCCTGCCGTAGACTTCTTCTGCGGGCCGCCTCCGAGCAGGGGAGGGAGCAGTATCGATGCCCACGGTAGCAGGGCCGGCAGATCGCAAATTCTCCCCGGCACCATGGGCAGATGAGGACCCACAGCAGGAGCACCGCTCACCGACGGCACCGGCGATGCTGGACACGCGGGGCGGACCGTGCGAAACCAACTGCCGGGCAGGTCCGACCCCCGGTTGGTCGGGCCGCTCGGCCGGCTGGGGTGACCGCTCCAGCCGGCCGCCTATCCGGCTGCCGTCAGGTCACCTCTACGCCTCGGTTGCCGGAGCGGCAAGAAACCGGAACGCGCGATTTCCCGCGCTCGGCACGATCGACGGGCCGCGCTTTTCGACGATCGTCTCCA
>JACRBT010000012.1 GCA_016234445.1 Chloroflexota bacterium
CGCGCCGGTAGTCCCACCCCCCGTGCCGCCGAGTCGAGCCCCGACCTCACCCACACCGCGCCCCATCCGTACCGCGACCGCGAGGGAGCGGCGCCGGTAGTCCCACCCCCCCAAGCCGCCGAGTTTCACACCACACCCCATCCGTACCGCGACTGGAAAGGAGCGGCGTCCCCCGTGCCTCCGCCGCCAGTTCCCCGGGAGCCCGCCCGGCGCTGAGGTCGGGAACTCAGCGCCGCTCCCGGAGTCGCGGTATGGATCTACGACTCGGACCCATTTCGCCGTGCCACGACTGTAAAGGAGTGGTCTTCCCGCCCGCCTCCACCGTCCGTTCCCGGGAACCCCCTCCCGGCGCATCATCGGGTTCCGACCAACCACCCCCTCACGTCCGCGACCCCGACCCTGGTGTGATGACACCACCGACGCCGCTCCTTTCCAGTCGCGGTGCGGATCGCGCCACCCCTCGGACCTCGGACCTCGGAACTCGGAACCCGGAGCTCCCCCCTGCCACCTCCCCCTTCCACCTCCCCCACCCACCCCACGACCATCGATTCATGTCTGCGTCCCCCCGCACTCGGACCTCGGACCTCGGACCTCGGAACTGGCCCCCGACGCGTTCAACGCGTGTTTTTTTCTTCCGCAGCGCGGCTCGGCACCTCCCATGGGGCGTCGAGACGACTTCAACTCATGTTTTTTTCTCGCGCGGCCGCTTCGACCCCAGATCGGCGGCCGTCGAGAGAAAAACTGGCGGGCGGGGGCGACGCCACTCCTTTCCAGTCGCGGTGCGCATGGCGCCACCCCTCGGGCCTCGGACCTCGGACCTCGGACCTCGGAACTGGTGGCACCCGCCAGCCGCCAGCCGTATGGAACCTCCCGGCGCTGTCCGGCGTTATTCTGGGCAGGAGGTGTAACCCGGTGACTAACGGCGGCGCCTTCGACCCGGAAGTGGATGGACTGACCCCGGGGGAGCAGCACGTCCTTGCGATGATCCGCGAGGGGCGGCTCGACGCGGAGATCGCCGTCCGCCTCGGCGTCTCCGTCGGGGACGTCAAAGAGCGCATCCAGCGGATCCTCCGGAAGCTGGAGCTGGACGAGCGCCGCGACCTGCTTAACCCCAACGCCGAGCGCCGGGTCTCGATCGTCGAATCCGAGGTGATCATCGGCGGGCCGGAGGAAGTCATCATCGGGGGATCCGGGCCGGTGCAACCGCCTGGGCGCGTGGCCTGGACGGTGCTCGCGGCGAAGGTCGCCGGCGGCGCGGTGCTCCTCGGCGCGGGCATCTTCGCGGCGGGCTGGGCGTGGTCGATGGACGAGCCGTCCCCGGGCGGGAACGGGCGGGACGCGTCCGCGCCGGCCGAAACGAGTACACCCGCCCCGGCGGACGCGACGAAGGACGCGGTCATCGTCGACGGGCCCCTGGCGGTGACGGCAACTCCAACCGTGTTCGTCGTGAACGGCATCCCGGCGCCGGAGATGAAGGTCACCGAATCCGCGATCTTCCCCGAGAGCCTCGTGCTTTACGTCCTGAACACGGGAATCGCGCCCGACCCCGGGCAGGGCACCGGGTTGTTCCGGGTCTACCGCCTCGGCGGGAAGACCTATTCCGACCGCGTCTTCCCTCCAGCCGGCGTCACGGGCCAGGTCCTTATGGCGGCGGCGCAGGCCGACGGTTCGGACATCGTCGTCGCCGTCTGCACGCGGGGGACTTGCCTGGGGCGGGGGGTCGACCCGGACTCCGAGGCAACGTACTACCGCTCGCGGGACGGCGGGATCACCTGGGCTGTCGACTTCGTGTTGGCCCGGGGCTTCAGCGTGATGGGCGTCAGCCAGGGCCGCGTCCTCGTCCAGCAAGCGATGGTGACGTCGACGGCGCGCTGGCTGGTGGTCGAAAACGGGGTCTTCAGGGAGCTCACGCCGCCGACGCTGAACCTGCGCTACACGCCCCAACGCCCCTACCTTGGGAGCGACGGCAAGGTGGTCTGGTTGGCGGACACGGCTGTCCTGGACGAAGACGGCCGGTTCCTGTTCGGCGTTCCGATGACGCTGGTTGTCTCGCTGACCCCGTATCCGCGTGGGTGGGTGGTGAGCGGGACTTCGCCGGGTGCAACGCCGCCAGCCATCCTGACGTGGGGACCGGGCAGCGAGGCTCAGCGCGCGGCGGCGACACCGGGACTGCTATTCCCGGCGGCATTCTCGGACGTTGACCTGGGTGCGGGCACGGCCGACGCGAGTTCTTCGTCGGCGATCGGCACCGGGCGATCGGGCCAGCAGTTCCCGGTCCTCATCCACATGTCCTCCGGGACACTGCAGGTGCTGACGGACCCGTTCGTCGAGCCGCCCTTCCGGGGGCTGGCGAACCGGGTGATCGCCGCCAGGTTCGCCTCGTTCGCGCGGGTAAACACGCCGGGCGACTGCCTCAACATCCGGGAGGGACCGAGCACTGCCGAGCCGGTCATCACCTGTGTGCCCGACGGGGTCCTGCTGACCCTCAGCGGAACCTCCGCGCCGCCGGCGTTCCTGCACGCCCAGGCGCCGGATGGGCGCTGGGGGTACGCCGCCATGGAGTACCTGATCCGCTGATTCCTGAACCCTAACCCGGCGCCGTCGTACCATGCGGTGCGTGACGGAGCAGCCTTCGAAGCCACGGTCCCGGAAGCTGATGGCGGCGTTCCTCCTGGGTGTGCTGGCGTTGACGGCGGCCCTGGTCGGCGTGGCCTACCTCACCGGCGGCGATGACGGCCGGCCCGGCGGCGACGGCGACTCGGCGAAGCCCGTGACGGTCGACGGGGTGACCTTCCTCCCCTGGAAGGTCGGCGACCCCGCGCGCTTCCCCGACAACCTCGCGGTGATCGTCAAGCAGGGCTGCTTCGACTGCGCGCCGCCGGGCAACCGGGTGCGCTGGGTCGGCCGCGTGAGCCGCGACGCCATCGGCACCATCCGCACCGAGACGCTCTTCGCCGCCCGCCCGTCCCAGGCGCTGACGTCGGGCACGCCGATCCCCGAGGGCGCCTACATCCTCGAAGTCGCCGCCCGTGACGACGCCAGCGAGATCGTCGTCACGGTCTGCGTCACCGGCGGCTGCAGCCCCGAAGACCGGCTGGTCCCGAACCCGGAGACGGTGCTCTACCACTCGACCGACGGCGGCGCGACGTGGTCGGAGTTCGGGCGGCCGGGGGGCACGGCGCGGGCGGTGCTCGTGGCGCGCGATGGCGTGGTCCTGGCCACGTACGGCGCCGCGAACCCGACCTACTCGCTCTTCCCCGGGAACCAGCCGCTTTCGCCCCCGAACGGGATCAAGGACGCGCGGATCCAGGTGACCCCCACGGGCGAGATCGCCTGGGTGGGGACTGACGCCGCGGGGACGCTCCGGCTGATGACGGCGACGACGGGCACGCCGCTCCCGGCGCTGCTGGCGAAGGCGACGCCGGTCCCGCCGGTCTACTTCCTCGACGACGGCCACCTGGTCACGATCTCGGAGATCCAGAGCCAGCGCGACGCGGACGACTGGCCGCGCTACAACGCCGTCTCCACGCTGGAGGGGAAGGTCGACCGCGGCTTCACGGGCGCGCGGGTGGTGCCGATCGCGGCGATTGGGGGCGGTGTCGTGATCGGCGACATCACCCTGCCGCCCGGGAACCGGACGACCGTCCCCGTCGCGGATCTCCCGGGGCTCATCGACTACAACACCGGGACGTTCAGCCCGATCACGGTCCCCTTCGCGGGGCCGGGAGAGCACACGCCCGCACGGGTGATCGCGGCGATGAGAGGGCCGTTCGTGCGCGTGGTCCGTCGCGACGGCTGCGCGGAGGTGCGGGCCGAGTCGTCGCCGCAGTCGAAGGTGTTGGCCTGCTACCCGGCGAACGTCCTCCTGAAGCGGGCGGCGAGCGGCGACATCCAGGGGTGGTACGCGGTGACGACGCTCGACGGCAAGCCGGGCTTCGTCGCGCTCGAGCAGGTGGAGCGGTAGCGGCGGAGACCTTAGCTCCCGGAGATGAGGCGGCGGAGGTTGGCCATCTCGATGGCAGCCTGGGCAGCTTCCTCGCCCTTGTGCCCGTCCTTGCCACCGGCACGGGCCATCGCCTGCTCCACGGAGTCGACCGTGAGGACGCCGAAGATGACGGGGACGCCGGTCTCCTGCGCGACCTGGCGGATGCCCTCGGTGGCGCCGCCGGCGACGTACTCGAAGTGGGCGGTCTCGCCACGGATGACAGCGCCGAGGCAGACGACGGCGTCGAACCTGCCGCTTTCGGCCGCCCACTTCGCCGCGGTCGGGACTTCGAAGGCGCCGGGGACGCGGGCGACGGTCACGTCCTCGTGGTGGAGGCCGCGTTCGCGGAGGCACGAGACGGCGCCTTCGAGCAGCTTCTCGGTGACGAAGCCGTTCCAGCGGGCGACAACGACGCAGACGCGGAGCCCGGCGCCGTCGAGGGAACCTTCGAGTTCGGGCACGGCTATTCGCCCCCGCCGAGGGATTCGAGGCCGTCGAGGATGTGGCCCATGCGGCGGCGCTTGGTGTCGAGGTAGCGGATGTTGAAGGGGTTGGGCTCAGTCTCGATGGCGACGCGCTCGACGACTTCGAGACCGTAGGCTTCGAGGCCAGCGCGCTTGGCCGGGTTGTTGGTGATCAGCCGCATCTTGCGGACGCCGAGGTCGACGAGGATCTGCATGCCGATGCCGTAGTCGCGGCGGTCGGCGGGGAAGCCGAGAGCGATGTTGGCCTCGACCGTGTCCATGCCCTGGTCCTGGAGCTCGTAGGCGCGGAGCTTGTTGTGGAGGCCGATCCCGCGGCCTTCCTGCCGCATGTAGAGGAAGACGCCGCCTTCTTCGCCGATCATCTTGAGGGCGCGGTCCTTCTGTTCGCCGCAGTCGCAGCGGAGGGAACCGAAGACGTCGCCGGTGACGCACTGGTCGTGGACGCGGACGAGGACGGGCCGGTCGCCGTCGATTGGCCCCTTGACGATGGCGACGTGCTCGTCGGGGCCGGTCTCGGCCTTGTAGGCGAGGATCATCATCTCGCCGTAGGGGGTCGGGAGCTTCGTTTCGGCCACGCGGCGGATGAGGCGCTCGGTGCGGAGCCGGTACTTGATCATGTCGGCGACGGTGACGATGCGGAGGCCGTGGCGGCGGGCGAAGCGCTTGAGGTCGGGCATGCGCGCCATTTCGCCGTCCATCTTCATGATTTCGCAGAGGACGCCGGCGGGGTAGAGGCCGGCCATCTTGGCGAGGTCGACGCTGGCTTCGGTCTGGCCGGCGCGGACGAGGACGCCGCCGTCGCGGGCGCGGAGGGGGAACATGTGGCCGGGCCGGACAAGGTCTTCGGGGCCGGCTTTGGGGTCGATGAGGACCTGGACGGTGCGGGCGCGGTCGGCGGCGCTGATCCCGGTGGTGACGCCGGTCCGGGCTTCGACGGAGACGGTGAACGGCGTCCCGAACTGGGAGCTGTTGTCCTGCGCCATCATCGGGAGCTTGAGGGTGGCGACGCGCTCTTCGGTAATCGGGCAGCAGACGAGGCCGCGGCCATACTTGGCCATGAAGTTGATGGCGTCGGGGGTCACGAACTGGGCGGCCATGACGAGGTCGCCTTCGTTCTCGCGGTCCTCGTCGTCGGTGATGATGACGAACTTGCCGCGGCGGTACTCTTCGATCGCCTCGGGGACGGTCATCATGACGTTGTCGCGTTCAGGCATCAGTGTTCCCCCCGTCCCGCGACGAACTGTTCGACGTAGCGGGCGATGATGTCGGTTTCGAGGTTGATGCGGTCGCCGGGCTTCCGCGTGTGAAGGTTCGTGTGTTCCTGGGTGTACTGGACGAGCGAGACCGAGAAGGAGGCTTCGTCCTTCGCGATGATCGTGAGGCTGATGCCGTCGATGCAGACGGGGCCCTTGACCACCATGTAGCGCAGCAGCTCGGCCGGGGCGTTGAAGCGGGCGATGATCGCTTCGCCTTCGGGGGTCATCGAGTGAAGGCTGCCGACGCCTTCGACGACGCCGCGGACGATGTGGCCGCTGAGGCGATCCGAGGGGCGGACGCTGCGCTCCAGGTTGACGAGGTCGCCGGCCTTGAGTTCGCCCAGGTTCGAACGGCGGTACGTCTCGGGCATCAGGTTGGCGAAGAAGACGTCGCCGTCGATCTCGGCGACGGTGAGGTCGACGCCGTTGATGGCGATGGAGTCGCCGAGGTGGGCGTCGGAAAGGACGTGGGGAGCGCGGATGTAGAGGTACCCTTCGCCGGCGCGGGTGACGGCGCCGACCTCTTCGATGATGCCGGTGAACATCAGGCGTGCCCCCTCTGTGGGAGGAGAGTACCCGGCTGGGAATGGAGAGAGTGCACGCGCGGCCCCCGTCGGAGAAATCGGTGCTCGCGGGGGACGAGGGGAGAGTGCGCGAATGCGCCGCGCACCCGCCGGCAATGCGGCAGGAGCGCGTACTGTCCTCTCCCATCCGGACTGTACCGTCGGCCCCGGAATCTCACCGGGTCAGTCCGCTTGCGCGGAGTCGCGGGCTTTCACCGCCGGTGGGGAATTGCACCCCGCCCCGAGAACATCATGCGTATCGTTAGGCAGGGGCTAAGGGCTGTCAAGCGGGGGGTGGGAAGCCCACAGGTTACCAGCGGGCCGGCGATGCGGCGACGGTCGGGTGCGGCCGTCGGCCGGGGCGCCGTCAGGCCCGGGCGATGAGCTTCACGAGGACGTCGTAGGTGGCGTAGGCGTCGGCGAGGGCGCCGTGTTCGCCCATGCGGCCAATGCCGAGGCGGTCGGCGACGTGGCCGAGGTTGAAGCGATCGACGTGGCTGTCGTTGAGGATCGTGCGGGCGACCGGCTGGACGTCGAGGGCGATGGTCGCGAAGGGCCAGGGTTGGCCGAGGCGGCGGAAGGATTCGGCAAGGAAGGCCATGTCCTGGCTGATGCCCCAGCCGGTGATGACGGCGTCGCGGCCGAGGTCGGCGAACTTCTCGAATCCGCGCTCCAGGTCGAGGGCGTCTTTCCACCCCTTGGGGCTGTAGCCGACCACCTTCAGGGCGCCGGGCACGGCGTTCCCGATGTGCTTCGGTTTGACCCGCGCGCCCCACGCTTCCTTTTCCGGGAGGCCGGGCGCCAGGGAGGCGAGGACCCCGCCGAGGTCAAGGACTTCGTGGAGCTGGGCGTTCGAGCCGCTCATCTCCAGGTCCACGACGAAGAGGTGCTCGGTGCCGGCGAGCTCGTCGGCGGGGGCGGGCTCGGGCATCAGCTTGCCATCGGGTTCGAGGCGGCGGAGTCCGCGGGCGAGGAGTTCGCGGAGGGCATCCATGTCAGATTCGCCTCAGTTCCCGGGAAGTGATGAGAAAGACGATGGTAAGGGCTGAGGCGGCGGCCATGAAAGCACCGACGACATGGGGCGCGCCCCAGCGGTCGATCATCTGGCCCATGACGAGGGCGGCGAAAGGAGTGAGCCCCCAGGTCATGGTCTGGAGTGACATCACGCGGCTGCGGTATTCGGGGTCGGCCTTGAGCTGCATGAGGGAGGCGTTGAGGGCGGAGTAGATGCTGTGGAAGATGCCGGCGACGGCGAGGACGGCAACCCCAAGCCAGAGATTGCGGGTGAGGGTGAAGGCGCCGACGGCGAGGCAGTAGAAGAGGCAGGTCCAGATCATCCCGGGGCCCATGCGCCCCTTGCCGGCGGTGAAGGCGACGATGGCGCCGCCGAGGAGCGAGCCGAGCCCGACGGAAGCGGCGAGGTAGCCGTAGCCCTTTTCGTCCGAGTTCAGGACATCGCGGGCAAAGACGGGGAGGAAGGTGACGTAGGGATAGACGAGGATGCTGGGGAGGAGGGCCATGGCGACGATGACCAGCATCCGGCGGTCGCGCACGATGTAGGCAAGGCCGCCGGCGATGCTCCGGAACATGCCGACGTGTTCGCTGATCTCGGGCGGGCTGGGCTTGAGCCGCCAGGTGAGGATGGCCGCCAGGACCAGGCACGCGGCCTGCATCTGGAAGGCGCCCTGGGTGCCGGTCGCGCCGATGAGGGCGCCCCCGATGGCGGGGCCGATGACGCGCATCGCGTTCCCCCCGAGGGCGTTGAGGGCGACGGCGTTAGTGAGGTCTTCGCCACCGACGCTGTCGTAGACGAGCAGCTGGCGTATGGGGCCGGCGAGGGCGTCGACGACCCCGGCGGCAAGGGCGGTGGCGTAGACCATCCAGATCTCGATCGTGCCGGTGGCGGTGAGGACGGCGAGAAGGGCGGCGACGCAGGCGCTCAGGGAGGTGTAGACCACGAGCTGGCGGCGGCGTTCGAGTTTGCCCGCGAGATACCCACCGACAGGCGAGAGAAGGATGAGCGAGGCCCCGCGGAGGAGCGCGACGAGGCCGAGGTCGGTGGCGGAACCGCCAAGGTCATGGAGGATAAGCCAGCCCTGGGCGATGGTCTGCACCCAGGAGCCGACCTGGAGGGCCATGCTGCTGCCGAGGAGGACGCGGAAGTCGCGGTGGCGGAGAGCGGCGAGGGGTCGGCCGGAAGCGGTAAGGCCGCTCCCGGTGGAGGCAGGGGTCGAAATCGTGCCAGCGGACAACGCGTTCCCTGGACGCGGGAGCGTCTTTCTGACCGTACACAACGGTGGGCGTTGGAACCAGAATCGGCGGGCGGCGCGGCGGCCTTACCCCGGTCTGAGCGGGGAGGGCGCTACAATCGATCGCATGCCAAACCCATCAACGGAAGCCCAGGCGCTTTTCGCCGGCCGTTACAACATCGACCCGGCAGTGATGTCGGGCATCCTCTCCGTGGCGCTGAGCCGGGGCGGGGACTTCGCCGAATTGTTCTTCGAACACCGCACGAACGGGACGATCACCTGGGAGGACCAGCGCGTGAAGTCGGCGTCGCGGCACGTCGCCCAGGGCGTGGGGATCCGCGTGGTCAAGGGCGACGCGATCGGCTACGCCTACACGGAGTCGCTCGACCTGGCGGCGATGCGGCGCGCCGCCGAGACGGCGAGCCGGATCAGCGGCGACCCGGAGCGGCCGCGGCCAATCGATGCGACGCCTTCCGGCTCGGTGGGCGCCTACTACGAGGCCGGAGACCCGCTGACGGCGCGGCCGCCCGCCGAGAAGGTGGCGCTGCTGGAGCGGGCAGACCTGGCGGCGCGGGCCTATCACCCGAGCATCACGCGCGTCGACGCCTCGGTGAGCGACGAACTGAAGATCATCCTCGTCGCCCGGAGCGACGGCAAAGTCATCGGGGACATCCAGCCCCTGATCCGCGTCAACGTGAGCGCGCTTTCTGAACGCGACGGGTCGCGGCGGCTGGCGCGGACCGGCGGTGGGGGACGACTGGGGATGGAGTACTTCGAGGCGGTGACGCCGGAAGAGACCGCCCGCGACGCGGCCCGCCAGGCGCTGCTCCAGCACGACGCGGTTGAGGCGCCCGCGGGGACGCTGCCGGTGGTCCTCGCTGCCGGGGACTCGGGCATCCTCCTTCACGAGGCGATCGGGCACGGGCTGGAGGCAGACTTCAACCGGAAGGGCACGAGCAACTATTCGGGGCGCATCGGCGAACTGGTGGCGAGCCCGCTGGTGACGGTCGTGGACGACGGGACGATCCCGAACTCGCGCGGTTCGATCAACATCGACGACGAAGGGAACGAGACCGGCCGCACGGTGCTCATCGAGAACGGCATCCTCCGCGGATACCTCCAGGACCAGATGAGCGCGGGGCACTTCGGGGTACGGCCCACGGGGTCCGGGCGGCGGGAGACGTTCAAGGACTACATCATGCCGCGGATGACGAACACCCTGATGCTGGCGGGGCAGGAGAGCCCGGAGGACATCATCCGGGGCGTCGACCGGGGCATCTACTGCATCTCGTTCTCCGGGGGCCAGGTGAACATTTCGAACGGGGACTTCGTCTTCTCCGTGACCGAGGCCTACATGATCGAGAACGGGCGGCTCACGGCCCCAATCCGGGACGTGAACCTGATCGGGAACGGCCCGGACGTGCTTTCGAAAGTGAGCCGGGTGGGCAGCGATTACCGGCTTTCGGACGGGCGTTGGACCTGTGGCAAAGACGGACAGTCGGTGCCGGTGGGCGTCGGGCTGCCGACGGTCCTCATCTCCGGGATCACCGTTGGAGGGACCAGCGTTGGCTGAGGCGAATCCCGGCGCGGCAAGGAACCTCGACCTCGCCCGCCACGTTGTCCAGCTCGCGCGCCGGGCGGGGGCGGAGCAGTGCGACGTCTTCCTCTCGGCCTTCACGGAGTCGAGCGTGACGGTGAGGCTGGGCGAGGTGGAGAAGCTGATCGAGGCTGGCTCGCGCTCGCTCGGGCTGCGGGTGATAAGCGGGGGACGGACGGCGATCTCCTCGACATCCGACCTCTCGGAGGCGTCTCTCGAAGCGCTGGCGAAGGACACCGTGGAGCTGGCGCGGATCTCCGAAGCCGACGAATTCGCGGGCCTTCCGGAGCCGGACCTGATCTCGCGGGCGACGGCACAGGGGCTGCAGCTCTACGACGAACGGATCGAGACGATGACGACGGAGGAGAAGATCCGCTCCGCCCGCGCTTGCGAAGCGGCCGCCCTCGCCTTCGACCCCCGGATCACGAACTCCGACGGGGGCATGTTCGTGACCCGGTCAGGGGAGGTGGCGCTGGCGAACTCCCTCGGGTTTGCCGGGAGCTACCCGGGGACGAGCGCCTACATCGCCGTCGAAGTGATGGCGGACGACGAGGGCGGGAAGAAGCGCAACGCGGCGTGGTACAGCGTCGAACGGGCGCTCCACCGATTGGCGGACCCGGCCGAGGTGGGCCGGATCGCGGCGCGGCGGGCGCTCGACCAGGTTGGGGCGCGGAAGGTGGGGACGAAACAGGTGCCGGTGGTGCTTGAGCCGCGGATGACGATGCGGCTGATGGGCGACCTCGCCGGGTGCGTCTCGGGGAGCGCGCTCTACCGCGGGGCAACGTTCCTCGCGGGGAAGGCGGGCCAGGCGATCGGTTCGCCGCTGGTGACGATCGTCGACGACCCTTCGCTGCCGGGGCGGCCCGGTTCGCGGCCCTGGGACGGCGAGGGCGTGACCTCATCGCCGCGGCCGCTGGTCACCGCCGGGCGTTTCGAGGGGTTCCTCTTCGACGTCTACACGGCTCGCCGCACGGGCAACCGGACGACGGGGAGCGCCAGCCGGGGAGTCGGCTCGGGGCCGGCGCCGGGGACGTCGAACCTGGTCTTCGAGGTGGGGACGGCGGATCCGGCGGCGATCGTCGCGGACGTCGCCGACGGGCTCTACCTGACGGAGATGATCGGCTTCGGATTCAACCCGACGACGGGGGACTTTTCCCGTGGGGCCGCTGGCTTCTGGATCGAAAACGGGCGGCTGGCGTTCCCGGTCACGGAGGTGAACATCTCGGGGACGATGGAGGGGATGCTCGGCGGGATCGACGCGGCCGGGGCGGACCTGACGTGGCTTGGCGGCTCGGCCGCGCCGACGATCCGGATCCGGGAGATGACGGTCTCGGGGCTGTAGCGCCGGCAGCGCCCGGCGTGCGGTCGAGGGAGGGTTAGCGGCCGGTGAAGGTGGGCTCGCGCTTTTCGACGAAGGCCCGGGCGGCGTTGCGATGGTCTTCGGTGCGGCCGCTGGCGAGCATGTTGTCAGCTTCCTTCGTGAGGGCGTCCGCGAAGGTGGCGGTGGCGCCGTAGGCGAAGTTCTCCTTCATCCGGCCATAGGCGAGGGTGGGGCCGGACGCGAGCCGCCGGGCGAGGGCCATGGTTTCGTCCATCAGCGAATCGGCGGGGACGACGCGGCTGACGAGGCCGAGGGCGCGGGCCTGCTCGGCGGTGAGGATGTCGGCGAGGAAGTAGAGTTCCTTCGCCTTCGCCGGACCGACGAGGCGCTGGAGGAGCCAGGTGCCGCCGAAGTCGCCACTGAAGCCGACGCGGGCGAAGGCGGTGCCGAACTTCGCGTTTTCGCTGGCGATGCGGATGTCGGCGGCGAGGGCGACGCTGAGGCCGGCGCCGACCGCATGGCCGTTGACGGCGGCGATCGTCGGCTTCGGCATTTCGTACAGGAGGCGGGAGATCTCTTCCTGGTCGCGGAGGCGGCCGAGGCCCGACCCGGCGCCGGAGCCACCCTGGCGCGGCGCGGAGTTGTCGGCGGCCATGCCCTTGACGTCGCCACCGGCGCAGAAGGCCCGGCCGGCGCCCGTAATGACGACACAGCGGACGGTGGGGTCTGCCGCGGCGGCGGTACCAGCTTCGACGAGGCGGTCCAGCAGTTCGGCGCTCATCGAGTTGAGCGACTCGGGGCGGTTGAGGGTGATGGTGGCGACGGCGTCCTGGACGTCGTAGAGGACGACTTCTGACATTTAGGGACTCCTCCGGGGTGCGGTGCCGAGGATTGTAGCCGGTTCGCCGGGAAGGTGGTCAGTGGCGGGCAGGCCCCGGCCGTCCCCCGTCGCGGCGGAGGACCGCGGGTTCGCGGATGAAGAGCGAGCCGCCGGCGGCAGCCACGAGGAGGATGACGCCGATGACCACGTAGACCGCTTCGATCCCGAGCAGACCGCTGGTGAACCCCCCGGCGAGCGGGCCGACGAGCAAGGCCATCGACTGCATGCTGGCGGCGAGGCCAAAGGCGCTGCCCTGTTTACCTTCGGGGGTGCTGGCGGCGATGAGGGCGTTTGTGCCGGGCACCATCGCCCCCTGGAAGAGCCCGACCGCGCCGAGGAGGAGCATGAAGCTGGTGAAGCTGCCGGCGAAGGCGACGGTCATGTAGAGGCCACCGGAAAGGGCGGCGGCGCCGGCGACGCACTTGCGGTAGCCGATGCGGGCGCCAAGGGGGGCGACGACGAGGGCGGCGATCGTGCTGGTCAGGCCGATGATGCCGAAGACGACGCCGGTAGCGGCCTCCTCCTTCAGCTCCCAGCGGCGGCCGAGGATGTGGAGGTTTACCCGGTCCAGTTCCTTGCCGCTGCTGTCCGTGGTGGCATGGGAGAAGTCGTCGATGCTGATGGGCATGACGGGCCGGACGTAGGTGGTGCTGAGCCAGAGGGCGAAGAGGAGGCTGAGCATGAGGACGATCTGACGCTCGGCGACGACGACCTTCAGGTTCGCGACGAGGCCGCCTCCGTGTTCCTTGCCATCCTCTTCCGGGGGGAGGGCGCCTTTCGGTTCGCGGACGAAGACGTAGGCGAGGACGGCGGCGAGCACGTAGAGGGCGGCGCAGAAGAAGAAGGATTCGCGGATGCCGAGGTTCGCGGCGACGATGCCGCCGATGAAGGGGCCAAGCATGTTCGCCGTGAAGACGCCGGTCTGGAGCAGGCCGAGGGCGTAGCCGACGCGCTCCCGGGGGGTGGTGGCGGCGACGAGGGCGGCGGCGGCGCCCATGGTCCCGGCGAAGGCGCCCATGGCGAAGCGGAGGAGGACGAGCTGCCAGACAGCCTGGACCACCCCCATGATGCCGATGAGGATGCCGGCGCCGATGAGGGCGCGGAGGAACATCGGCTTGCGGCCGTAACGGTCGGCGAGCGCGCCCCAGATCGGGGCGGTGAGGGTGAGGGAGAGGCCGGTGGCGCTGCCCGTGAGGCCGGTGAAGTAGGCGATCCGGGCCTTGTCCTCGACGCCGAGTTCCTTGATGTAGAAGGGGATGAAGGGGAAGACGAAGTTGGCGCCGAGGAGCCCGACGAAGACGCCGATCCAGATGAAGGCGAGGTTCCGCTTCCAGCCGGCGTAGGGGACGGCGGGGGCCGCCGTCATGGGCGACCGGCCTGGAGCCGCCGGGCTGGGGGAGAGGAGTGAGAAGCGGGCATCGTGGGCCGGTCGATTGTCGCATTGCGGCGGCTGACGCGCACCGCCGGGGGGCGCCTCAACCGGCGCGGATCTTCGCTATTTGGCCGAGGTGGTCTTCGACGTGCCAGGCGGCCTCTTCGAGCATGGCGGCGAGGGTGACTTGGCCGGCGGTGGGATGGAGGCCAGTGCGCGCCCAGGCGGCGGCCTCGCACTGCTGGAGGATCTCGCCGGAGGAGAAGCGCACCTGCTGGAAGAGGGAGAGCGCGGTTTCGGGGCTGCGCCAGAGGTAGTGGAGCCTGCGCTTCCAGGCCTCGCCGTCGTACCCGGGGAGGGCGGGCGCGTCTTCGGAGAGGACCATGCGGAAGCGGACGGCGGCGACGAGCTCGCTGTCGGCGAGGTGGACGATGACGTCGCGGATGGACCAGTCCTCGCCGGGGAGGCGGCGGTTGAGGCCGCCGGCGCCGAGCCCGCTGACGGCTTCGTTCAGGAGCGTGGGCTGGGCGGTGAAGCGGGCGAAGGCTTCCTGGAGATGCGCGGGAAAGCGTGACACACCGGCATTGTGGGTCCGGGGCGGGAATGCCGCCACTGGCGGATGGTTTGCTACACTGTGGGATACATGCCCACCGGACAGAAAGACTACTACGACGTGCTCGGGGTGCCCCGGGACGCCTCGGCGCAGGACCTGAAGAAGGCTTACCGCAAGCTCGCGATGGAGTTCCACCCGGACCGGAACCCGTCGGACGACGCGCACGAGAAGTTCAAGGAAGTAAACCGGGCCTACGAAGTGCTCTCCGACCAGGAGAAGCGTTCGCTCTACGACCGTTTCGGCCACGCCGGGGTTGAGGGCGCGGGAGGCGCGGGGCCCCAGGGATTCGACGGTTTCCAGACGTTCGACGGCTTCGGGGACATCTTCGACGCCTTCTTCGGGGGCGGACAGCGGGGACGGCGCGGGCGCCGGGGGCCAGCGCGCGGCTCCGACCTTCGCTACAACCTCCGGCTGACCTTCGAAGAGGCCGTTTTCGGCACCGAAAAAGAGATCGAATACAACCGCCTGGAGCGCTGCGACCGCTGCGCCGGGAAGGGCGCCGAACCGGGAACCGACCTCCAGACCTGCCCCGAATGCAACGGCGCCGGCGAGATCCGGCGGGCGCAGCAGAGCATCTTCGGCCAGTTCGTGAACGTCGCCGCGTGCGGGCGCTGCCAGGGCGAAGGGCGGATCGTGACGAACCCATGCAGCCAGTGCCGCGGGAGCGGTCGCGAACGGAAGCCGCGGCGGATCCAGGTGAAGGTGCCGGCGGGCGTCGACGACGGGACCCAGATCCGCCTGACGGGCGAAGGCGAGGCGGGGGCCCGGGGCGGCGAGGCGGGCGTCCTCTACGTCGTCCTCCAGGTGGCGGCGCACGAGCGCTTCGAGCGCGTCGACGACCACATCGTCCTCGAACTGCCGGTGAACATCGCCCAGGCGGCGCTCGGCGCGAGCGTGACCATCCCGACCCTGGACGGCGAGATGCAGTTCGAGATCCCGGCGGGGACGCAAAGCGCCGAGGACTTCATCCTGCGGTCGAAGGGCGTGCCCCACCTTCGTGGCGGCGGGCGCGGCGACATGGTGATCCGGGTGACGGTGGTGACGCCGGAAGACCTGGACGACGAGCAGCGGGCGTTGCTGGAGCAGCTGGCCGCGATGATGGGGACCCCGGTGCTGCCGAAGAAGGGCAAGGGGTTCTTCGAGCGCATCCGTGACGCGGTTGCCGGGTAGGGTGGCGCTGGCGGCCGCCGGGACGACAGCCCCATGACCCTGTGGTTCGAAATCACGGCAAAGACGCCGCCCGCCGACGTGGAAGCGGTGAGCGACCTGATGCGCGCGGTCTCCCCCGGCGGGATCACGGTCGAGGAGCCGGTGGACATCCTCGGGCCGGAGAAGGGGTTCCGCGTGCGGGGCGGCGAACCTGTGCTGGTCCGGGCCTACCTGCCGAGCAGCGAACTGGGCGCCGTGCTGACCGACGACCTCCGGCGGTCGATGCAGGCGTTCCCATCGGTAGAGCTGATCGCGCGGCCGTTCTACGAAGAGGACTGGGCGGTGAGCTGGCGGGAGTTCTTCGGGGTCGTGGACACGGGCGGGCGCGTCGTCATCGTCCCGACGTGGATGGAGCACGAAGTGTCGCCCGGGCAGCTCCCGATCCGGCTCGACCCCGGGCAGGCGTTCGGGACCGGCCACCACGAAACCACGCGGCTCTGCCTGTCGGCGCTGGAGGACCTCGTGACGCCGGGGGTGGAGATGCTGGACGTGGGCACCGGTTCCGGCGTGCTGGCGATCGCGGCGCTGAAGCTGGGCGCCGCGCGGGTGGAGGCGATCGACATCGACCCGATCGCGGCCGAGATCGCGCGGGCGAATTGCGACCAGAACGGCGTGGGCGAAGAGGTGCGGGTGAGCGCGGGGACGCTGACGCCGGAGCACGCGGGGCGCTACCGGCTGGTGGTGGCGAACATCAGCACCGACGCGAACATCGGGCTGGCGCGGGCGTTCGGGACGGTAGTGGCGCCGGGCGGCGTGCTCGTCCTCAGCGGGATCCTGGCGGTGGATGCGCGGCGGGTGGCGGCTGCAATGGCGGCCGAGGGCTTCCGGCTAACGGCGATGCGGCACGAACGCGACTGGTGCCTGCTCGAAATGCGGCACGCCTGAGGGTTGCGCGGAAGCACCGGGAGCCTTCAACTTCGAACCCATACCAGGACAGGCGGAACACCGATGGACACACCCTCGCGGCCGGCCCCGGCCACTTCCTTCAAGGCGGCAGGTTCCGGGCGGAAGGTCGTCCTCAACAGCGTGGGCGTGCCGGCGGTGGTCTGCTGCATGACGCAGGGGTCGTCGGAACAGGGACGCGCGCTGGCGGTGAAGGTGCGGGAGCACTACCCGCTCGCTTCGCAGGTGGTGACGCTGAACCTGGTCGACCTTCGCAGCATCCCGAGGCTGCTCCGGAAGGTTGCGGAAAACGCAATGGGCGGGCGCTACAACGAGACTGCGAAAGACGTCCAGGCGGGGAAGGACCCGGCCGACTATGTCTTCATCCTCCCGGACTGGGATGGGAAGACGATCAAGGCGCTCGGGTTCGACCAGGTGGAGACGGCAATGGGCGTTGCCGTGATCGACCGCGCGGGCATGGTTATCGGCACGCACCAGGGGGACGGCGCGCTGGAGGCAGTCCTGGGCCTGCTGGAGCGCGCGGGGGCCTGAACCTACTTCCGGTTGAAGCGGTTGCCCGCGACCTCGACGCCTTCGGTCATGATCGCCTCGATGGCATCGGCGGCGAGGGTGGTGGCCTCGTCGAGGAGGCGCTTGTCCTCGCCGTAGGGGTTGCCCAGCACCCAGTCGGCGACAACATCCGGTTCCCAAGAGGGTTCGCCGCCGGCGACAGGGCGGCCGATGCCGATGCGGACGCGGACGAAATCGAGGCCGACGGACGCGCCGATGCTCTTGAGACCGTTGTGGCCGCCGTGGCCGCCGCCGGCCCGTATGCGAAGGGCGCCGGGGGCCATGTCGAGTTCGTCGTAGACGACGATGGTGTGGGGGAGGTCGCAGCCGGTCCACTGGAGCGCCTGGGCGACGGCCTTACCGCTGACGTTGACGAAGGTCTTGGGCTTGACGAGGGCGACCTTCTGGCCGGCGAGGGCGCCGACGCCGATGGCCATGAGGCTGCCGGTGGCCTTCGGCTGGGTGCCGGCGCGCTTCGCGACTTCGTTGACGACCCAGAAGCCGACGTTGTGGCGGTTGCGGGCATAGGCCTCCCCGGGGTTGCCGAGGCCGACCACGAGCCAATCCGCCGCGAAACGGGGCCCTCCGCCGAAGACTTTCTTGAACGCCATCGCAGGGACACTTTCGCACGGGGTTGGGTTAGCGGTTAGCGCGGGGCGGGCGACCGAAGGTAGACTGCGGCCATCACGCCACGCGTGGGAGAAGTGACCATGGCCGCCACTGTGCGCGAAGCGATCCGCGAACTGCTTGAGTCGACGCTCCAGACCGTCGACGCGCTGCTGGCGGCGCCAGAGGGCGAACTGGCGATGCCGTCGTCGCACGTCTGCGCCCTGGGGCGGGACGCGTGGACGCTGATCACGAACGACATCGACCACGAGAAGGTGCATGTGGGGCAGGTGGCGCAGGCGCGGTACGAGGCGGCGATCACGCCTTCGCCGATGGAGCGCCTGGTGGCCGAGTGGCTGGAAGAGCGGGCGCGCTTCATCGGGTCGCTCATCGGGCTGACAGACGAGCAGTTCAACAGCGAAACGGAGCCTGGCGGCTGGACCTATCGGGTGGCGGCGAAGCACGTCCTCGCGCTGGAACTGGATTCGCTCAAGACGATCCACGCCGACCGGGAGGCGAGGGGCGGGCAGGCCTGATGTTCGTCGCCGACTGGTTGGTGGAGTTGCTGTTCGGGACGCTCTACGGCGGCGTGGTGATGGTCATCGCGCTGCTGGCGGCGATCCCGTATGGTCTCTGGCAGGGCTGGAAGCGGCTCTGGAGCCGCCGGCCGGGGGGTCATCGTGGCAACAGTTGAACAGGTCGCGGAACTCAAGGAGAAGATGGCCGAGGAGCGGGCCGGGCTGATCGCGGCGGCGCGGTCGCTTTCGCCGGCGGAGGCGCTTCGCGTGCCAAAGGACGCCACCGGCGAGGAACAATGGACCGCCCTGGAGCAGCTG
The DNA here is from genome assembly GCA_016234445.1 of Chloroflexota bacterium. Classification (GTDB taxonomy): domain Bacteria; phylum Chloroflexota; class Dehalococcoidia; order Tepidiformales; family Tepidiformaceae. The sequence continues at coordinate 18,425 of JACRBT010000012.1, forward strand.
GCCCACCTCTGGGAGATGGAACGCAGCTACGACTCCTGGGTCCGGGCGGCACTGGGAGAAGAGAACCCCGACCTCCGCACGGTCGCGGTGGAGCCGGTGGCGATCCCGATCGAGGCGGCGAACGGGCACACGATCGAGGAGATGCTCCAGGCGCTGGGCCTGGAGCGGGCCTACACGCTCGGGCTGATCGACGGGATCGCGCTCGAGGGGTTCGACCGGGTGGCGACGAGCCCGATCTTCGGGACGCTGACGGTGCTCCAGTGGCTGCGATCGTTCTACCGCCACGACCGCCAGCACGGCGCCCAGATTGCGGGCCGCCAAAGCGACTACAAGCCCAACTTCAAGGGTACGGAGCCGAACCAGCGGAAGGCGCGGATCGAAGCGGTGGCGAAGCGCCAGGCCGGGGGATAGGCCGACGCCGCGCTTCTTCGTCGCCATGGTCCTGGTCGGGCTGCTGGCCGGGGGCTGCGAACCCTCGCCGTCCGGACCCGAAGCTGAATCCGCCTCGCCTGGGAGCACTTCCCGGGCGAGCCCGACGGCCACCGCCACTCCCGGCCCGCTGCCGGGGGTCACGCTGCCGCCATGCACGTGGGCGAAAGTAACACGCGTGGTCGACGGTGACACCGTGGATGTGGACCTGGGTGGGGAGACGAAGCGCGTTCGTTACATCGGCATGGACACGCCCGAGGTGTACGGCGGGGTGGAGCCGTTCGGGAGGGAGGCAAGCGCCTTCAACGCCGCTATCGTCTCCGGGAGGTTCGTCTGCCTGGAGAAGGACGTGAGCGAAGTCGATCGCTACCAGCGGCTGCTGCGGTACATCTGGCTGGCGGACGGCCGGATGGTGAACGAAGAACTGCTGCTGGCGGGGCTGGCGACGGTATCGACGTATCCGCCGGACGTGAAGTACACGCAGAGCCGGTTCCTGGCGGCGCAGAAGAAGGCGCGGGACGAACAGCGGGGGATGTGGGCGCCGTGAGGGGTGCGTCACCCGGCCGACGGATCGATGACCAGCAGGCCCGGGTAGTAGGTCCGGTGGACGCCGCGGTCGCGCGTAAGCAGGGCGTCCGCGTGCGCCAGGGCGTGGGCGCCGATGAGGAAGTCGCCGATGATCCGCGACCGCTGCCCGCCAGCTGCGCGGTATGCACGCCAGGCACGGCCCGCCTCCCGGGCAGCGTCCTCGCTCATCGGGACGAACTCCAGCGGCAGTTGGCGGAGCAGCGACACCACCGTGACATCGTCGTCGACACCGGCAACAACTTCCGCCCAGACCACGTCGCAGGCCACGACCCGGCCCGAGGTGAGGGCTCCCGCGAGCGCGTCGCGAGAGGCCGGCCCGAAGCGAGGGTCGCCGCGGATCACATCCACGAGGACGGAGGTGTCGACGGCGATGGTCACGGGATGTCGACCGGCCCTCGCAGCGCGTCGATGAACTCGTCTGTGGTCTCGGCCGACGGGAAGCGGCCGTAGAGTTCATCGAGGGGGTCGCGCTTGCGGACGCACCGCCCCACCAGCGCGCCGTCGGCCACATCGAACTCGATTGCCTGGCCGGGCCGAATCCCGAGTCGATCACGGATGGCCTTGGGGATGGTGACCTGCCCCTTTTCGGACACGACTGCTTTCATACTTGCATGGTAGGAATTCCTACTCTGCCTGTAAACCCGCCCGAAGGCATCGCCCGCACCTGTTCGACGGCGGCCACCCGGTCCCCCGTGCGACGGCCGTTCGGTCGTGGTGGAGACACGACCGGCCCGGTACGGTGGGACCACATCCCCCTTCCCTGGAGGCACCGATGACCACGACGGCAATCGAACAGCGCGCATATGGCCTTCGCCGAAGGCTGGACCTTCCCTTCGACCAGGCCATGCACCGAACCCGGGAAGCGCTAAAGGAGCAGGGCTTTGGCGTCCTCACCGAGATCGACCTGCAGGCGACGTTGAAGGCGAAGCTGGGCGTCGAGATGGAGGCGTACACGATTCTCGGCGCCTGCAACCCGCCGCTCGCGCACCGGGCGATCACGGCCCAGCCGGAAGTGGGGCTCCTCTTGCCATGCAACGTCGTCGTCCGGGAAGCCGAGGGCGGCACGCTGGTGGAGGCGATGGACCCGGAGGCGGCGATGAGCCTGGTCCAGGACCCGGCGGTGCATGCGGTGGCGGTGGAAGCGAAAGAGCGGCTGTCGAAGGCTCTGAACTCGCTGACCGAAGGCTGATCGCGCTTGCCGGTGTCCGGGATCGGGTGTACGAATCGCGGCGTACATCCCCCGGAGGTCCGCCATGCCCACCCTTGAACGCCCCACGGTCACCGTTTCCTACCGCGACGAAGGGGAGGGCGGGCCGCCCCTCGTTTTCCTCCACGGCTGGTGCGACGACTCGGGGAGCTGGGGCGCGACGGTCGCGGAGTTCAGCCACAGGCACCGTTGCATCGCCCCGGACATGCGGGGTCACGGGCAGTCGGGGCAGCCGCGCGACCACTCCTACTGGCCGGAGTCGCTTTCGAACGACGTCGTCGCGATCTGCGAGGCGGCCGGGGTAGAGCGCCCCGTGCTCGTCGGCCACAGCTTTGGAGGCTTTCTCGCGGCGACGATCGCCCAGCGCTTCCCGGGGTTCGCGCGGGCGATCGTGGTGGAGGACCAGCCCCTCGACCTGCGCGGGTTCACGGGCCAGATGCGGGCGGTGGAAGCGATCATCCGCTCACCGGAACATCACATGGCGTTCCGGGACCAGCTTTTCGAGTCGATGATCACGGACGCGCTGGGGGCGGCCGGCCGGGAGCTCATTTCGAAGTCGAAGCTGGCGACGCCGGTGGAGGTGGGCCAGGCACTCTGGGCGCCGCTGTTCGACCTGACGGAGGGAGAGATCGCGGCCCGGAGCGACGCTCTTGTGGACGCGCTGGGGACCCAGCCTTCGCTGGTGATCGACGGCCAGCCGCAGCCGGAGTACCACGCGCTGGTCGCGCGGCGGGCGCCGTCGGCGCGGACGATGGTCATCCCCTCGGGGCACTGGATCCACCTGGAACACCCGGCCGAGTTCCGGGCGGCGCTGCGAGAGTTCCTGGCGGGGGTGTAGACCCTCACCCCCCGGCCCCCTCTCCACCGTTCGGTGGAGAGGGGAGGTGGCGACTCCTTCGGAGCGCCGTCTCTCGTGCCTCGGGGCGCGGGCCACTACTATGCAGGCATGCGATACCGGCGCGTGGTCGCGAAGTTCGGGACAAGCCTGCTGACTGCGGGGTCCGACCGGCTGGACCTGGAGGCGATGTCGCGCCTCGTCGGGCAGGTGGTGCGGCTGCGGGCACAGGGCTGCGAGGTCGTGGTGGTGTCGTCGGGGGCGCAGGCGGCGGGGCGGCACCGGCTGCGGAACCGGCTGCGCGAAGGGCAAACCCCCAGCCGCCAGGCCTACGCGAGCGTCGGCCAGAGCCACCTGATGCAGAGCTGGGACGAGCTTTTCGACTGGCACGACACGGTCGTCGCCCAGGTGTTGCTGACGCGGCGGGACCTGAGCGACCGCCTCGGGTATCTCAACGCGCGGAACACGCTGCGGGACCTCCTCGAAAGCGGCACGGTCCCGATCGTCAACGAGAACGACGCGGTGGCCCTCGACCAGGTGCTGGCGACGCGGATCGGGGAGAACGACAGCCTCTCCGCGTACGTCGCGAACCTGATCGACGCGGACGTGCTGATCATCCTGACGGACGTCGAAGGGCTCTACGACTCGGACCCGCACACGAACCCGGAGGCGGTGCTGATCCGGCGGGTTGAGCGCGTCGACGCGGCGATCGAAGCTTCGGCGGCGGGGGCGCGGGGGCCGGGCACGGGCGGGATGGTGACGAAGCTGAGCGCGGCCCGGGTCGCTACGCAGGGCGGCGTCGACGTCGTGGTCGCGAACGGGAGGTCGGCCGACGCGCTGGTGGCCATCGCCGGGGGCGAAGAGCGCGGGACCTTCTTCCCGGCGGCGGCCGGCAAGCTGGAAGGCCGGAAGCGCTGGATCCTCGGGAGCATCACGCGGGCGGGGCACATCGTTGTGGACGTGGGGGCGACGGCGGCGCTACGGGAACGCGGCCGGAGCCTGCTCCCGGCCGGGGTCGCGGCTGTCGAGGGGACGTTCGACCGGGGCGAGACGGTGGAAGTGCGCGACGCAGCGGGGCAGCGCGTGGCGGCGGGGATGACGAACTACGGCAGCGGCGAACTCGAGCGGATCCGGGGGCTCCGGAGCGACCGCATCGCCGAGACGCTGGGCTACGCCTACGGAGAAGAGGTCATCCACCGGGACAACCTGGTGCTGCTGTAGGGGGGCCGGAGTCCTTTAAGGCCCTCGGAGCGTTCTTTAGAGGGACCCAGGAGCATTCTTTAAAGACCTCGGGAGCACTCTTTAGAGGCGGGAAGCCACCCTTAAAGCTGTTAGCTGTTAGCTGTTAGAAGGGGCATCGGGACCCGCTCGTGGGGAAGTGGGCCGCGGGCCGCTCCAGCCCGGCGAGACGAGGCGTTGGGGTTCGCGTAAGCTTGGCGCGCATCATCACCAGCATCCGGGGGGACCAAGTCGTGGCAGGCAAACTCGAAGGCAAGACCGCAATCATTACCGGCGCGGGCCGCGGGATCGGGCGCGAAGTCGCGCTCCTCTTCGCCAAAGAAGGCGCGAAGGTGGTGGTCAACGACCTTGGCGTGTCGGTGTCGGGCGAGACCCCGGACGCGACCCCGGCCCAGCAGGTGGTCGACGAGATCAAGGCGGCGGGCGGCGATGCCCTCGCCAACTACGCCGACGTCGCGGACATGGAGCAGGCGGAAGACCTCATCCGGGCGGCCCTGAACGAATGGGGCCACATGGACATCCTCGTGAACGTCGCCGGCATCCTCCGCGACCGGATGGTCTTCAACATGACGGAGGAGGAGTGGGACGCGGTGGTGCGGGTGCACATGAAGGGCACGTTCGCGACCTCGCGTTTCGCGTCGATCCACTGGCGGCAGGCCCGGCAGGGCGGACGGCTTATCAACTTCACCTCCGGTTCGGGGCTTTTTGGCGCGCCGGGCCAGCCCAACTACGCGGCGGCGAAGATGGGGATCTGGGGCTTCACCCTGAGTTGCGCGCGGGCCCTGGGGCGCTACGGCGTCACCGCGAACAGCATCGGCCCCGGCGCAGCGACGCGGATGACCGCGACCGTGCCGACGGAGCGCCGCCGGGCCGGCTTCCCGGCCGACGTCGACCCGGAGCGTTCGCCGGCGAACATCGCGCCGCCGCTGGTCTACCTGGCGAGCGACGAGGGCGGCTGGGTGAGCGGCCGCTGCTTCGGGATCAGCGGCTACCGGGTGACGCTCTACAGCAACATCGAGTCGCAGATCGTGCTCCAGGGCAACGAGCCGTGGACGACGGACGCACTGTTCGAGCGGTTCAAGTCGACCTTCGGGGGCGCGATCAAAGCGATCGAGAGTTAGGCCCCTCACCCCCCGGCCCCCTGCTCCCGCTTCGCGGGAGAGGGGGAGCGCGCGCCGGCGCCCACCTCGTGGGCGAGCGGGAGCGGCCGATCTTCTACGCCGGGTGCTGGTGGTGGGGGCGGGCGGCGCCGGCGATGAAGATGGCGAGACCGGCGACGGCGGCGGCCATGGCGACGAGGAAGGCGGCCGGGTAGCTGGCGCTTTCGACGACCAGTCCGAGGGCGAACGCGCCCATGCTGAGGCCGAGGTCGTTGCCGAGGGTGAAGGTGCTCATCGCGCGGCCGCGTTCGCTGGGGCTTGAGCGGTCGACCATGAAGGCCATCATGGCGGGCTGGAAGGTCCCGGCTCCGGCGCCGTAGATGGCGGCGGAGAGGTAGATCATCGCCGGGCCGGTGGCCAGGGAGAGGACCGCCATGCTCACCACGAGGGCGCCGATGCCGGGGATGATGACGGTGGCGCGGCTGCGTTTGTCGATCTGCCGGCCGAGCGCGAGGCGCATGAGGATGACGAAGAGGGCATAGACGGCGAAGACGCCGCCTGGGTTGGCGATGCCGTGGTCGCGGGCGAAGAGGGGCATGAACGTGACCATCGCGGCGAAGACGAACGAGGTCGCGAAGTTGACGAGGGCCGGGAAGAGGGCTGCGCGGGCGAAGAGCTGGCGGGGGTCCAGGCCTCGCGGCGGGCCCTGGGCGGTGACGCGGGTCTCGGGGAGGCGGACGGCGAGGACCGCGGTCAGGAGGGCGGCGACGGTGGCGACGAGGAAGAGGGTGGCGAAGTGGAGGTCGCCGGTGCGGGCGCCGCTGAGCCAGGTTGCGCGGGAGGTCATCGCCGAGTCGAAGCCGTCAAGGAGGCCGGCGTGGATGATCCAGCCTCCGAGGGCGGGGCCGGCGGCGAAGGCGAGGCTGTTGGCGAGGCCGTAGTAGCTCATGACTTCGCCACGGCGCGCGGCGGGGGCGACGTCGGCGATGTAGGTGCCGGCAGAGGTGACGAACAGGGCGAGCGAAGCGCCGGTCAGGAGCCGCAGGGGAAGGACGCCGGCGGGCGAGCGGACGAGATGGTAGAGGGCGGCGTTGACGGCGAAGGCGAGGAGGCCGGCGACCATCACGGGCTTGCGGCCGATGCGGTCGACGGCGAGGCCGACAAAGGGCCGGGCGAAGAGCGCGGTGAGGCTGGAGATGCCGATGAGGAGGCCGATTTCGCCCTCGGCGCCGCCCAGTTCTTCGATGAAGAAGGGGAGGGTGGGGAAAAAGAAGAGGTAGGTGGTGAAGAAGACGAAGTTGATGAGGGTGACGGCGACGACTGCCCGGGTGAAGACGGGGGGACGCGGTTCAACGGTTAGGGCAGCATTCACCATTCGTCCTTCGGGGCGGATTGTGAGGGGCGGGGGAAGGGCTGTCCACCTCGGCGCTAAACCGTTGCTCAGCAGCGGATTGCCGGCCGCGCCGCGATCTCCACGGGCTGTAACCAAAGCGCCACCGTTTGGACCCTCCCCAGGCGCACCCGGGGGGCGACATCCTGAGTGTGGGAGAGAGCCGCTCCCTTGCAGGAGTTGCTCGCGTGTGCATTGCCTTTCGAAAAATGATCAGGCAGGGGGGGAGCCGTGAGCAGGGGCAGGCCCTGCCGTTCTTCGCGATGATGCTGGTCATCGCCATCGGAGCGGTGGCCCTCAGCGTGGATGTGGGGAATCTCGTCCACGAGCGCCGGAAGACCCAGAACGCAGCCGACTCGGCGGCCCTGGCGGCGGTCGCGGTGATACGGGAAGGCGGGACGCGCTCGGCCGCGATGGCTGAGGGCGCGAGCTTCGCCGCCGCCAACGGCTACTCGGCGGAAGTGACGATCAACAACCCGCCGCTCACCGGCCCGGCCACGGGGAACCCCAACGCGTTCGAGGTGATCATCCACCACACGGTCCCGAAGTACTTCCTCGGCGTCGTCTACAAGGGCGACTGGTCGACCACGTCGCGGGCGGTGGCCAGGATCACCACCGAGTCGAAGGGGTTCGGGGTGGTGACGCTGAACCCGACGCGGTGCAACTCGCTGCACATGAACAGCAACGCGCTGCTGCAAGTCACCGGGGGCGGGATCTACGTCAATTCGAACTGCAACACGGCGCTGGTGATGGAGAGCAACGCCACGGCGACGGCGAACGCGATCAGCGTCGTTGGCGGCTTCGACGGGAAGGCGAACTACCACGCGACCCCGGAGCCGGCGACGCACCAGCCCGCGGTCCCGGACCCGTTCGCGTCGATCCCGGTGCCCGTGGTCACGGGGCTGACTCGCTCGGTGCCCTGTGAATACACCCACGGGACGGTGTACTTCGACCCCGGCATCTACAACTGCAAACTGGTATTCAACGCGAACACGGTGGCGATCTTCCGGCCGGGGAACTACTCGTTCGCGGGCGGGATGCAGCTGGACAGCAACGTGACGCTGAACTTCGGGCGCGGGATCTACGTGATGAAGGGCGGCGGGTTCCAGATGAACTCGAACGCCGTGGTCAACGGGCCGGACGGGGTGCTGATCTACAACACGTGCGCGGCGAGCTGCGGCGCCTCCGGGACGTTCCAGCTCAACAGCAACGCCCGCCTGAACATCAAGCCCTACGGGGCCCCGTATGCCAACATCTCCGTCTTCCAGGATCGCGCCTCGAACACGCCGCTGCAGTTCAATTCGAACGCGACGACGCTTTCAGGCGCCATCTATTCGAAGACCGCGGACATCCAGTACAACAGCAACGCCGAGGTGCCGCTCCAGTTCGTGGCGAACACGGTCCAGATGAACAGCAATGCCCGGATCGTTGTGGACGTGGCCGGGATGTCGACGATCGAGACGACGGCGGTGGCGCTGACCGAGTAGGTCTCGCGGGCCTACCGGCTCTGCGAGACGCGCTCGATGGTGCCCCCGCCGAGGACCTCGTCGCCGTCGTAGAAGGCGATGGCCTGGCCGGGGGTGAGGGCGCGCTGGCGGCGGTCGAAGCGCACGGTGGCGGTCCCGCCCTCCAGTCCAAGCAGCACGGCGCCGGCGGGTTCGGCGCGATAGCGGGCCTTCGCCTGGAGCCTGGTCCCCGGCGCGGGGGGGGTGCCGAGGACCCAGCGGACTTCGCCCACTTCGACGGTGTCGGCGAAGAGCGCTTCCTCCGGGCCGATCGTGACGACGTTGGCGGCGGGGTCGATCGAAGTGACATAGCGGGGCTCGCCGAGGGCGACGCCGAGGCCCTTGCGCTGGCCGACGGTGAAGGAGGCGATGCCGCGATGTTCCCCGATGGCGGCGCCGGTTTCATCGCGGAGTTCCCCGGGGGCGCCGGCCGTCCGCGCCTCGACGAAGGCACGGTAGTCGTTGCCGGGGACGAAGCAGATCTCGTAGCTGTCGGGCTTGGCCGCCACGTCCATGCCGAGGCGGGCGGCGTGGGAGCGGACCTCGTCCTTGGTGAATTCGCCCACGGGCAGGAGGAGGCGGGCGAGCTGGTCCCGCTGGAGCATGTAGAGGACGTACGACTGGTCCTTGGCGGGGTCCTTCGCGCGCAGGAGACGGCGGCCACCGCCGGGCCCGCCGGCGACGCGGGCGTAGTGGCCGGTGGCGATGTAGTCGGCGTCGAAGACGGGGAGGCGGTCGAAGAGGGCGCGGTACTTGATGTGCTCGTTGCAGCGGACGCAGGGGTTGGGGGTGCGGCCGGCGGCATAGTCGGCGACGAACTGGTCAACCACGCGCTCGCGGAACTCGTCTTCGAAGTTGACGACGTAGTGGCGGATGCCGAGGCGCTGGGCGACGCCGCGGGCATCGTCGACGTCTTCGACGCTGCAACACTGCTGGCGGCCGTTGAGTTCGTCCGGGCGGGGTTCGGTCCAGAGCCGCATGGTGACGCCGACGACGTCGTAGCCCTGCTCGAGGAGGAGGGCAGCGGCGACGGAGCTATCCACACCGCCGGACATGCCGACGACGACACGGGGCCGATTCATGGCTGTGGTAAGATCCTTTCGACCCGCGCGTTTGCGGGGTGGAGCGAACTCCCTGGATTCCGAATCCCTGGCTCAACGCGCCGTCGACATCCTTTCGGACCGGCAGGCACTTGATATCGCCCTGCTCGACATTTCGAAGACGGCGACGTTCACCGACTACTTCGTGATCGCGACGGCACAGTCGCCTCTCCAGTTTAGCGCCCTCGCCGAACACCTGGAAAAAGGCCTCGAACCGGAGGGGATGACCCTTCGCCACCGGGAAGGCTCGGCCGACAACGGCTGGATGCTGCTGGACTTCGGCGACCTTATCGTCCACATCTTTTCGCCGGAGAAGCGCGAGTACTACCGGCTGGAAGAGCTCTGGGGGCGGACGACGCCGATCGTGCGGTTCACGGGCTGACCCCTCACCCCCCGGCCCCCTGCTCCCCGCTTCGCGGGGCGAGGGGGAGGTTGGGACTCGGACCTCGGGACTAAGTCCTCAGTCCTCCCCGCGACCCCGTAGTTCCTTGGGCGGTTCGGGGGCATCCTAAGGGCATGCTCGTGGTGCAGAAGTACGGTGGCACGTCGGTCGCGGACGCAGACCGGATCAAGCATGTCGCCGGGCGGGTCCTCCGGCGGGTGCATGCGGGGGACCAGGTGGTGGTCGTGGTTTCGGCGATGGGCAACGCGACAGACGAGCTGATCGACCTCGCCCTTTCGATCACGGAGAACCCGGACCCGCGCGAGCTGGACATGCTGATCTCGACCGGGGAGCAGGTGTCGATCGCGCTCCTCGCGATGGCGCTGCGGGCGATGGGGCAAGAGGCGGTCGGGCTGACGGGGCAACAGGCGGGCATCTACACGCGCGCGCAGTACGGTTCGGGGCGAATCGCCCGCGTCGACGCCGACCGGGTGAAGGCGGAACTGGCGGCCGGGCGGGTGCCGATCGTCGCCGGCTTCCAGGGGGCGACCGAGGACGCGGAGATTGTGACCCTCGGCCGGGGTGGCAGCGACCTCAGCGCGGTGGCGCTGGCGATCGCGCTCGGGGCCGACCGTTGCGAGAACTGCAAGGACGTGACTGGCGTCTATACCGCCGACCCGCGGCTGGTGCCGGAAGCTCGGCAGCTGAAGGACCTGACCTACGAAGAGATGCTGGAGCTGGCCACGCAGGGCTCGCAGGTGATGCACAACCGGGCGGTGGAGCTCGCTTCGGTCTACAACCTCCCAATCCTGGTGACGTCGAGCATGGTTGACGCGCCCGGCACCCTCATCCACGGAGAATCGCAATTGGAAGAGCGCAACAGGGTGCGCGGGATCGCGCACGATACCGACGTCGCCAAGATCACGGTGCGGCAGGTGCCCGACAAGCCGGGGATCGCCACGAACATCTTCGAACCGCTGGCCGAGGCGGGGATCAGCGTGGACACGATCGTCCAGAACGCGAGCGCCGGGAAGCTCACCGACCTGACGTTCACGCTTTCGCGGAAGGACCTGCGCAAGGCCGAGGAGCTGATGCCGGCGATCTGCGAGACGGTGGGCGCGAATGGGTTCGTCTCCGACGGGAACCTGGGCAAGGTGAGCATCGTGGGGGTCGGCATCCAGACGGCGCACGGCTACGCGGCACGGATGTTCCGGGCGCTCTTCGACGCGGGGATCAACATCGAGCTGATCTCGACGAGCGAGATCCGGCTGACCTGCATCATCGACGCCGGCCGGGTGCCGGAGGCGGTGCGGGCGCTGCATGCCGCCTTCGAACTGGAGACGGCCGAGTAAGAGGCCTCGCCGTCGATCAGATGTGGCGAAGGCTGTCAGATCCGGTATAGGATGTCTGACATGACGATGAAGCCAAAGGCGGTCTACGTCCGGGTGGGGAAGCGCGCCCAGGTGGTGATCCCCGCGCAGCTGCGCCGGGAGATGGGGATCGACGAGGGCGACACGCTCCTGGCCAGCGTGGACGATTGCGGGCAGCTGGTGCTGAAGCCGGTGCCGAGCGACCCGGTCGAGCGCTTCCGGGCGGCCTGGAAGGGCGTGTTCGAGGGCGTGGACGCGGACGCCTACATCCGCGAACTCCGCGATGAGTGGGAGCGGTGAGCCCGGCGGACCTGCCGGGATTCCTCGGGCTGGACACGAATTGCCTGATCTACCTGCTTGAGGGGCAATCGGCCCAGCGCCAGGCGGTGATGGAGCGCGTGATCCATACGGGCAGGCGGTCGGTGGTTTCCACGCTCGCCGTCGCGGAGATGCTGGTCGCTCGCTTCCGTCGCACAGATGAGAATTCTTCCGACGCCCTGGCGGCAATCGAAGCGCTACCGGGGCTGGAGATCGTTGCAGTTGACGTGGCGGTAGCCGCCCGCGCCGCCGCGATCCGCGCGGAGACGGGACTCAAGCTCCCGGACGCGGTGCACGTTGCCACGGCTCTGTACTCCGGCGCCGAGGGGTTCCTGACGAACGATATCGCGGTTGCCCGGGCGGACGTCGGGCTACCGGTGTTCCTGGTCGACTCGCTGACCTGAGTCCGTCCTCCGGCCAGGCCCCTACCCCCGGGGGAGGCCGAGGCCGCGGGTGGCGATGATGCCGCGCTGGATCTCGCTGGTGCCGGCGGCGATGGTCCCGGAGACGGAGCTGAGGTAGCCGGTCGCGAGGTCCACGATTTCGCCGTCCGAGCCGTTGCGGAGTTCGCCGTGGAGGCCGAGGAGGTGCATGCCGGTGAGGGCGATGCGCTGGCCCATCTCGCTGCCGAAGAGCTTGCTGGCGCTGGCTTCGTGGTTCGGGACCATGCCCTTCGCCTGCATCGTCGCGACGCGGTAGGCGAGGAAGGTGCCGACGTTCACGTCGACGGCGCGGTCGGCGAGTTCCATCCGGACGGAGGGGCGCTTCGCGACGAGGTCACGGTGCTGCCTTGCGAGCGTGGTGAGGCGCTCGACGCTGCGGCGGCCGCCGGCGAAGGCCTGGATGCCGCTGCGTTCGAAGTCGAGGGCGACCGCCATGTGGTACCAGCCGCGGTTGACTTCGCCCACGACCTGCTTGGCCGGCACGCGCACATCTTCGAAGAAGACCTCGTTGAAGCTGTGGTGGTCGGCGATGTTCACGAGCGGCCGGACCGTCACGCCTGGCGACTTCATGTCGACCATGAACATCGTGATGCCCTTGTGCTTGGGGGCGTCAGGGTCGGTGCGGGCGGCGAGCCAGCCCCAGTCGGCGAGGTGTCCGCCGGAGGTCCAGATCTTCTGGCCGTTGATGACGAAGTCGTCGCCATCGCGGACGGCGCGGGTCTGGAGGGCGGCGAGGTCGCTCCCGGCGCCGGGCTCGGAATAGAGCGTGCACCACCAGTCGTCGGCGCCGGTGATGCGGGGGATGAAGCGAGTCTTCTGTTCTTCGGTGCCGTAGAGCATGAGGCTGGGGCCGACCCAGGCGATGCCCATGTTCATCGAGGGGGCGGCGTTGTATGCCATCTCTTCGTTGTAGACGAGCTGGCGCATGTGGCTGGCGCCGCCGCCGCCGTATTCCTTCGGCCAGGCCATCGCGAGCCAGTCGCGGGCGGCGAGCTTCTTCTGGAAACCCATGGTGTAGGCGTACTGCTCTTCGTTGCTGCGGTCTTCGCCCCAGTCGCCGCTGAGGCGCTCTTCGAGGGGGGGCAGCTCGGCCTTGATGAACTGCTGGACTTCCTTGCGGAAGGATTCGACGTCGGGATCGTACTTGAACTTCATCCGGGGGCTCCTGTGGGAGGTCTTTCGTGTGGGGCGAAGGATACCAGAACTCGGGGACATCCATGCACGCGGGGGGCGGGTGGTGAATAATCGCGCGATGGCTGACGCCGAAGGGCCCGACGGCCCCGTCTATCGCACGATCCGGGAACTGGCCGGCGACGAACGCCCCCGGGAGAAGCTGCTCAACCACGGCCCCCACGTCCTGAGCGACGCGGAGTTGATCGCCATCGTCCTGGGCTCGGGGCTACAGGGAGAGAACGTGCTCGACCTGGCGCGGCGCCTCCTGGCGGACAAGGGCGGGCTGGCGGGGCTCTTGCGGGCCGACGGCCGGACGCTGCAGGGGACCCGGGGAGTCGGCCCGGCGAAGGCTGCCCAGCTGGCGGCCGCGGTGGAATTGGGCCGCCGGGCACGGGAGGTCGACCCGAACGACCGGCCGCAGCTGACGACCCCGGAGGCGGTCTTCGCCCACGTGGGGTCGCGCTTCCTGGGGAAGACGAAGGAACAGCTGTACGTGCTCAGCCTCGACACGCGGGGGAGGCTCCTGGGATCGCCGTCGCTGGTGGGCGGGAGCGTGAACTCGGTGGTGGCGCGGGCAGCGGAGGTCTTCCGGGAGCCAATCCTGCTGGAGGCGACGTCGATCGTGCTCGTGCACAACCACCCGTCGGGGGACCCCAAGCCCAGCCCGCAGGACGTCATCGTGACGAAGGGGCTTTCGGCGGCGGGAGAACTGCTGGAGATCGCGGTGCTGGACCACCTTGTTGTCGGGCAGAACAGCTTCGTGAGCATGCAGCGCGAGGGCTACGACGCGTTCATCAAGGCGCGCAAGTAGCGGGGGCGGCAAGGCGTGTCGACGGGCGTCGCCGCGCGCTGCTACGATCTCCGCTGCTGCGCCGCATCCCGGCAGCGTGAAGGACGAACCCACTCTTGTCCCAACCCAACGGCCCAGAGAGCGACCGCATCCAGGCGGCGATCAAAGAACTGCTTCGCGCGATCGGCGAAGACCCGGAGCGCGAGGGGCTGCGCGACACGCCCCGCCGGATCGCCGACATGTACGAGGAGATCCTCGGGGGGCTCGCGATCGACCCCCGGGAATACCTGAAGGTCGGCTTTGAAGTCTCGCACGACGAGATGGTGATCCTCCGCAACATCCCCTTCTACAGCATGTGCGAACACCACTTCCTCCCTTTCCACGGGGAAGCACACGTCGGCTACATCCCGGACGGGAGGGTCGTGGGGATCAGCAAGCTGGCACGGGTGGTCGAGGCCTACGCGCGGCGGCCGCAGATCCAGGAGCAGCTGACCAGCCAGGTGGCGGAAGCGATCATGGAGGCGCTCTCGCCGGACGGTGTCGCGGTGGTGATCGAGGCGGAGCACCTCTGCATGACGATGCGCGGGATCAAGAAGCCCGGGAGCCGGATGGTGACGAGCGCGATGCGGGGCCAGTTCAAGGCCTCGCATGTAACCCGGGCGGAGTTCCTCTCGCTGGTGCAGGGGCGCTAGGGATGAGCGCGGAACCGGAAGCGGAAGACGGCGAGGCCGCCCCGGCGATCACCTCGGAGGACTTTGAGGCGCTCGAACCGGAATGGGCGGTGCTCCATGCAGCCATGCCCGGGGCGACGCCATTCAGCCACCCGGCCTGGGCGAAGACGTGGTTGCGGCACTTCGGGGCGGGCGCCGCGCCGGTGTTCCTTTCGATCCGGGAAGGGGAGGCGCTGATCGGCGTGGCCGCGCTCGACCCCGGCCAGCAGGTCGCGCGGCAGCTTGGCGACCACAACGTCTCGGACTACACGAGCCTGTTGGCCGCCCCCGGGAAAGAGGCCGCGGTCGCCGCAGGGGTGGTCGAATGGCTGATGGAGGACCTCACCGCGGGGCTGGACCTCTGGGGCATCCCCGAAGATTCGCCCTGGCGTGGCGCTTTCGCGGACGCGGCAGCCGGGTTCGGCTGGTCTTGCGAGGAGGCGCTGGAGGCGGTCGCGCCGCGGGCGGAGCTTCCGGGCGACTTCGAAGCGTTCGTCCAGGGGCTCGGGAAGCACGACCGCCACGAACTGCGGCGAAAGCTCCGGCACCTGGCGGCGGCGGGGGAGGTGGCCTACGAAGTCGTCTCGGAGCCGGCGGCGGTTGAGGCGCGGATGGAGCGGTTCCTCGCCTTCATGCGGATGAGCCGTGAGGACAAGGACGAGTTCCTGACGCCGGCGATGGAAGCCTTCTTCCGCGACCTGGCGGCGACGTTCAGCGCGCTTGGGATGCTCCGGCTGGGCACCCTGAGCCTCGACGGGGCCCCGGTGGCGATGCTGCTTTCGTTCGAAAACGAGACCACGGCGTTCCTCTACAACAGCGGCTACGACCCTGCCCACGCGCACCTCGCGGTGGGGCTGCTTTCGAAGGCGCGGGCTATCGAGGCCGCGATCGGGAAAGGGCTCCGGGTGTTCGACTTCCTTCGCGGGGAAGAGGAGTACAAGCGGCGGCTGGGCGGGGCGCCCCGGGAGATCTTCGCGCTGACGCTGCGGCGGGGTTAACGGCCGCGGAGGACGCGGTCGGCGCTGTGGACGGCGCCGAGGGCAACAGCCGCGCCGACGAAGTCCCGGAAGAGCGGATGGGGGCGGTTCGGCCGGCTCTGGAGTTCGGGGTGGAACTGCGTGCCAAGCATGAACGGGTGCCCGGCGACTTCGGAAATCTCGACGAGTGAGCCGTCGGGGGAGGTGCCACTGACGCGCAGGCCGGCGGCTTCGAGGATCCCGCGGTAGAAGTTGTTGAACTCCCAGCGGTGGCGGTGCCGTTCCTGGATGAGGTCGTCGGGGTAGCAGCCCGCGGCGAGGGTGCCGGGGACCAGCTTGCAGGGGTAGGCGCCGAGGCGCATGGTGCCGCCCTTGTTGGTCACGCCCTCCTGTTCGTCGAGGAGGCTGATGACCGGGTAGGGGCTCTCGGGGTCGACCTCGGTTGTGTTGGCGCCGGCCATGCCGCAGACGTTGCGGGCGAACTCGGTCACCATCACCTGCATGCCGAGGCAGAGACCGAGGTAGGGGACGTTGTTGGTCCGGGCGAACGTCGCGGCCTTGATCTTGCCTTCCCAGCCGCGTTCGCCAAAACCGCCGGGGACGATGATCCCCTGGACGCCTTCGAGCAGATCCTCGGCCGGGCGCGTTTCGAGGTCTTCAGCGTGGACCCAGCGGATGTCGACGTCGACGCCGTTGGCGATGCCGGCGTGGGCGAGCGACTCCTTCACGGACATGTAGGCGTCGTGGAGGGAGACGTATTTGCCGACGACGGCCACTTCGACGGCGCCGCTGGGGTGGCGGAGACGGTCGACCATCTGGCGCCACTCCGTCAGGTCGCGGCTGCCGTGGAGGTGGAGGCGCTCGAGGACGTAATCGCCCATGCCCTTTTCTTCCAGGAGGATGGGCACTTCGTAGATGGTCCGGGCGGTCTCCATGGGGATGGTTGCGCGCGGCTCGGTGTCGCAGAAGAGGGCGACCTTGTCGGCGATCTCCTGGGGCACGGGATGGTCGCTGCGGAGGAGGATGATGTCGGGCTGGATGCCCTTGGAGCGCAGTTCGCGGACGGAGTGCTGGGTTGGCTTCGTCTTCAGTTCGCCGGTCGCGCCCACCCAGGGGAGGAAGCAGACGTGGACGCTGAGGCAGGTGTCGCGGGGCTGTTCGTGGCGAATCTGGCGGATCGCTTCGATGAAGGTTTCGCCTTCAATGTCGCCGACGGTGCCGCCGACTTCGCAGATCAGGACCTCGGCGCCGCTCGCCTGGGCCAGCGCGTAGATGCGGGACTTGATCTCGTTCGTGAGGTGGGGGACGGCCTGGATGGTGCCGCCCAGGTAGTCGCCGCGGCGCTCGCGTTCGAGCACGGAGAGGTAAACCTGGCCGCTGGTGACGGAGGAAAGCTGGGTGAGGTCCTGGTCGACGAAGCGTTCGTAGTGGCCGAGATCGAGGTCCGTTTCGGCGCCGTCGGTGGTGACGAAGACCTCGCCATGCTGGTAGGGCGACATGGTCCCGGGGTCGACGTTGAGGTAGGGGTCCAGCTTCTGAATGGTGACGGAGATGCCGCGGGATTTGAGAATTCGACCGAGGCTGGCGGTGGTGATGCCTTTGCCAACCGAGCTAACCACGCCACCGGTTACGAAGATGAACTTTGGCATGGCCCCCTACAACGCGTGTGCTCGTCAAATGCTACGAGCGCCCCGGGGGGGTGTCAACGAACATTTGTGTTACATGAGTGTTACCCCGGGGCGGGGGGTGCGCCCGCCCGAGCTTTGCATCCCCCGGCTGGATTGGCTAGTGTGCAGGCACCCAGTCCCGCGCCGAGGTCCCTGCCATGGAATTCCGCGACAACCCTTCCGAAGCCAGCTTCCGCCGCGTAGTCAGCTCCTTTCTTGATGCCGAGTTCCCCAAGGAAATGGGCGAACGCCCGACCGAATGGGGGCTGTTCAACGGCGCCGGGCGGGCAACCGCCGGGTTCGTCGACTTCATGCGTTCGTGGAACAAGAAGCTGAACGCCCGGGGCTGGGGCGCGCCAGCCTGGCCGAAGGAGCACGGCGGCGGCGGCCTGAGCGTGAAGGAGCAGTTCATCCTGAGCGAGGAGTTCGCCTGGCGGCGGGCGCCCCGGCCGGGAGGGATCGGCCACGGCTGGGCGGGCCCGACGATCATGGTCTACGGGACGCAGGAGCAGAAGGACCGCCTCTTGCCGCGGATCATCAGCGGCGAGGACATGTGGTGCCAGCTCTTCAGCGAGCCGGGCGCCGGGAGCGACCTCGCCAGCCTCCAGACGCGCGCCATCCGCGACGGGGACGATTATGTCGTCAACGGCCAGAAGATCTGGACCTCCGGGGCGCACCACGCCGACATGGGCATCCTCATCGCCCGGACGAACCCGGACGCGCCCAAGCACCGCGGGATCAGCTACTTCCTCGTGGACATGAAGACACCGGGGATCACGGTCCGGCCGCTCGTGAACATGCTGAACAGCCACGAATTCAACGAAGTCTATTTCGAAGACGCGCGCATCCCCGCAAGCTCGCTCCTCGGCGAAGAGAACCGGGGCTGGTACCTGGCGACGACGACGCTGGACTTCGAACGCAGCGGGATCGCGACGAGCGTGGCCCACCAGCTGATCGTCAAGGACCTGGTGAAGTACGCGAAGGAGGCGCCCGCGGACGAATCGACGCTGGCCCGGAACGGGAGCATCCGGGCGGAACTCTCGGACCGGGCGATCGAGGCGCAGGTAGAGGCGTTGGTCTGCTACCGGATCATCAGCATGCAGGAGCGGGGGCAGATCCCGAACCGGGAGGCGTCGATCGCCAAGCTGTTCTCAAGCGAACTGGACGTGCGGCTGGCGGTGACGGGCATGCACATCGCGGGGATGTACGGCCAGCTGAACGACCGCGAGTCCCCGGCGGCGATGGGGGGCCGGCTGCCGCGGTTCTACATGCACAGCACGACCGCCCCGATCGGCGGGGGGACGAGCGAGATCCAGCGGAACATCATCGCGATGCGGGGGCTGGGGCTGCCGCGAGGGTAGAATAGGCCCATGCCCCGCGTAAGTGTTGAGATTGACGCCGCGACCCTGCACCGGCTCCTGCAGGAGGCGGAGGCGCGGGATGTGACGGTAGAGACCCTCCTCGCGGAGGTTGCGGCGGAGCACGCCGGGCGGGCCGACCCGTCACGGGCGCCGGCGATGGCACGCGCCCACCTCCAGCGCTTTCCGGAGCTGTTCCCGAAGCTGGCGGAATGAGCTGGCTCTACTACTTGACAGCCTGTAGTACATTTGTTCTATGCCTAGGCCTTGGGAAGTCGTGTGGTTCCCGGAACATGACGTGGTCATCGAGCCCGGGTTCGTCCGGGCACGGTTCATCACGGAGCATTGCTGGCTGCCGACGGACATGGCGGAGTCCATTCTGCAGGGCGCAGCCGGGACGCGGGTGTCCGTGACTTACGGGCCAGATGGTTGGTACAACGCGATTGCCGTCCCGCAAGGGGATCCCGGCGACCTGATGGCCCAGCTCGAAAGTTTGTTCTCTGGGCTTGTCATGCTCCCGGAGCACATGGGTGGGCCAGACATGGCATTTGCGCTCGACTGGTACACCGAGCTCGGATCCGCCCTTGACTACACCGACACCGGGCGACTCGAACGCAGAGCGAAGTGGAGTGACAACAGCCAGGCGGCGGGAACACTCGCGGCCAAGATGGCCAGCTACGCCGCACATCACGAGAGAATAGCCGCTAGCGGGATGGTCCTGGTCGTCGAGTCATCTCACTCGCTCTCTAAGGATCTCGGCACAGCGGTAGCCAGTCGGCTGGGAGTCCCTCTTGCGGTGTGCACCAAGATAGACCGCCAGCACAGGCAACGGGATGCGACCTCCGAACGGGAGTTCCAGGACATTTTTCAGAGCCCTCGGGGCCGCTGGGAACTTCCATCCGGCCGGCTTCCGAGCACCGTAGTTGTGATCGATGACCTCTGCAGATCTGGCGGCACCCTCGCAGAGGTTGCAAGATGCCTAAGGGAAAGGGGGGTGGACCGGGTTTGGGCACTGGTTGCCGTCAAATCCGTGAAACACCAACGGCAAACATGAACGTACCCACCACTATCGCCGACTGGCTCTCCGTCTACGACGGCGGTGAGACAGACGCCAGCACCCTCCGTCGTCTGAGTGAAGTCGCTACCCCTCCCGCTCCGGTGGAAGCCGACCCGGCCATCTGGTCAGCTGCCGCCACCCTGGAGGTGGTTAGCTGGCTGTCTCCGCGATTTCCAAGCGCGCTCAAGAAGCTGAAGTCCCCTCCGGCAGTCTTATGGGCTCTTGGCGATGTCGAACTGCTGACGGCGCCTGCGGCCAGCCTCTGCGGATCCCGGAATGCTTCCGACCGAGGGCTCCGATGGGCGCGACTCGTCGGTGAGTCCGTGGCAGCAGCGAACCTCACGTTAGTAACCGGGATGGCAAGAGGTGTGGATGCGGAGGCCGCTCGCGCTGCCATCGACGCCGGAGGCCGGTGCATAGGGGTTCTGGCAGAAGGAGCGAAGGCTTGGGCGGGGCGTCGATGGGCACGCGACATCGAACAGGGGCGTCTCCTGATCGTCTCGGAGTTCGCACCTTCAACGCGCTGGGCGGTCCCACGAGCGATGCAACGGAACTCAACGATCTGCCTCTTGGGCGGACTCATGTTGGTCATCGAGGCGGGCGAACGCGGTGGGACTCTGGCCGCGGGTCGTACGGCCTTGCGGCTCGGAGTTCCGCTCTACGCGCTGAGATCCCAAGATCCCGTTCCCGGAAACGAGATCCTCGTCCGGGAAGGGGCTCGCCCTCTTGAGACGACGGGCCAGTTGACGAGCGTGCTCCGTGAGGCGCCAACTGGGCCTCTCTTGGCCGCGACCAGCGATGCCCAAGAACCTGTCCGCCAGCCGGCACTACTCCGGTAGACCGACCCCTGCTACCGACTCGCGCTCACCGATCGTCGCGCGCAGTTTGGCTGTCCAGCGGCATCGGGTGGCCGTAGGGGTTCCGCGCCCAGCTCGCCCGGATCTGGCGCGCCCAGGCGACGACATCGGCGTCGGTGGCCCATTCGGGGTGTGCTTCCGCCGAGATCGAGCCGGCGAACGCTGTAATCGCTAGCTCCAACGAACGGCGTTTGGCATCTCTTCTGGCTGGCATGTCGCACTCTCCGGCGAGCAGTGTACCGCGCCCCGCGGGCACCCCGACGCCCTTTGCGCCCTATACTGCTGGCCATGAAGGCCCTCCGCTTCTTCGAACCCGGACGTGTCGCCGTCGTCGAAGTCCCCGATCCCGCCCCCGGCCCCGGCGAAGTGCTCCTGCGGGTCCATGCGACCGGGCTCTGCAACAGCGACGTCCGGGTGTACCAGGGCGAGAAGAAGGCGGCGGCCGGCGTGGTCCCGGGGCACGAGATCACGGGGGAGATCGCCGCGCTGGGGGCAGGTGCGCCGGGGAGCGTGGGCGAGGTGGTCTCGGTCTGCCCGATCCTCTGTTGCGGGCGGTGCTCGTTCTGCCGCGAGGGCTACCGCAACCGCTGCCCGTCGCGCAAGACGCTCGGCTACGACCTCGACGGCGGGATCGCGGACTACGTGGTCATCCCCGCGGCGCTGGCGGCGATGGGCCACCTGATCCCGGTCGACCCGGCCACGCCCCCGTACATCCGCGCGCTCGTGGAACCGCTGGCCTGCGTCCTCAACTCGCTGGAGTCGCTCGATGTCCGGCCGGCGTCGCCGCTAGCAATCGTCGGCGGCGGGCCGATGGGCCTCATCCACCTGATCGCAGCGCGATTCATGGGCGCGGGACCGATCATGGTGGTCGAACCGGATGCCGCCAGGCGCGGCGTCGCGAAAGAACTCGGCGCAAGCGCGGCGGTGGCGCCGGAGGATGCCCTCGCGGCGGGCCGCGAACTCACCGGCGGCGAGGGCTTCCCGGCCGTGGCGGTAGCCGTCGGACTTGCGCCGGCCGTCCCCCTCGCGCTCGACCTCGCCCGGCGGCTGGGGAGGGTGAACCTCTTCGCGGGCTTCCCGCCGGGGGCTTCGCACACCCTCGACCTGAACCGCGTGCACTACGACGAGGTGCGGATCTTCGGGACCCAGAACGCGCCGTTCCCGCTCTACTGGCGGTCGGCGCGGATGGTGGGGGAACTGCCGCTGCTGGAGCGCATCGTCACCAACCGCTACACGCTGGCCGAGGCGGCCTCCGCCTATGCCGCCCGGTTAGGGCACGAAGGGCTGAAGTCGGCGGTGGTGATGGGACCGCGGGGCTCGTGAGGCGGGAGTCCCCTGCCGATATTCACGGGTAGGGACTGGTTCACAGGAACCCCCCGGCGGGCGTAGAGTGTTGGCTCCGGAGATTCCGCTGGAGGAAGACACCGTGCGCCTCCGCCTGCACAGACACCACACGACCCCCACGACGCCGGCCCGTCCGGCGCCCGGAGGAGACGCGCCGATGGCTTCCGAATGGCCAACCGAACTGCCCACGCCCTGGCCCATCCGCAACGGGAACGGCCACGCGGCCTTCCCCGAACCGGAGCCGGAGCCCGCTCTCAGTAACGGCATCTCCTTCGGGGCGATGAAGGGCCAGGCGACCCAGGCCGACGCTCGCGCCGAGCGCCTGATGCGCCAGGTCCGGGTCGAAGTCGACGAGCTGCGGACGTTGCTCGACGGCCTCAACGAGAGCCAGCACGAGATGACCGTCATCGACCTCCAGGCGTTCCTTCGCAACCCGGATGCCGCCGCGACGCTCCCGGCGGCGATGCTCGTGCGGACGCTGGTGAGCGCGGCCGAGCGCCTCAACGAAGCCGAAGCGGAGCTGGCGAGGGCGCGGGATGAATCGCTCTCCTGGGAGCGGCAGGCCTATTCCCTGCGGGAAGAGCGTGCGGCCCTTCGCGCCCGTTCGGACACGTTCTCCGAAGTCGCGGCTGCGCTCCACGCGAACCTCGAAGACCTCCGCTTCGCGCGGGATTCCGCCCGGGCAATCCAGCCGGGCGCCTATCATCCCCAACTCAACGCCGGGCCGGACCGCTAGTGGCTCTCCAGCTTCACATTGGGGAATCCCGCTCGCAGCAGCGCAAGGCCCCTCACCCCCTGCCCCCTCTCCCACTGCGGTGGGCGAGGGGAATGCGGGCTTCGACGCCCTTCAGCCAGGTCAAACGGGAGGCGGACTAGGCCGTGGACAGCTACCGGGGGATGGTTGTGGTGCCGCCGGGGGAGGACCTCCGGGCCGAGATCGCGCGGGTCCGCAGCGAAGCCCGGGCGCGGGTCACCGAAGCCGACCTCCTCGTGGCGGCCCTTCGTGACCACGTGAAGGACCTCCGGCAGGAGCGCGACCGGCTGCTGGCCGAACTCCAGGCGATGCGGGAAGAGCGGCGGATCGAACGCGCGGCGCTGTTTATCGCGCGGGGGAGCAAGGGGCAGCGGTAGGCCCCTCACCCCGCCCTCTCCCGCTTCGCGGGAGAGGGAGCACCGGGCGCCACGGACCGGGGTGACGCCTTGCGGTGTCGACCTGCCTGCGAACTACTACTCGAGCACTATGGTTGGGCCGGGTAGAGCCGGGCTTAGGGGCCGCACCATGTGGATATCCGTCGGCTCCAGCTCGAACATCTGTGGATTCGGGGTGTCGGTCGGTCGAAAGCCCTGGCTGAGATAGAAGCCCACGGCTGATTCAGATTCCGTTGCTGAGACATAGAGCTCATCGGCCCCGCGCTCTTCGGCCATCGCAACAACCGTTCGTACCAACTGACGGGCGAGACCCTTTCGGCGATGCGCCCGGTCGATATGCAACGTGGTCAATTGGGCTAATCGGGGCGCAAGCTGATAGCGCAGAGAGGCGATGCCAGCCATCTGCTCTCTCACAAACGCGCCCAGCCAGGCATCCGGCTTGAGATTGGTGCGCCATTCTGCCAATCGTTCCTGCCAGTGCGCCTGGTCCCATCGCGGGCGCTGCCCGTCGTGAGGTTCGGGCCGGAGCTGACCATCGACCCATCGATAGATCAGCGTGATGTGCTCGGAGAGGTCGATCTCGTGCAGCCGGTCGAAGTCTGATTCTTCGAGGAGGCGAATGACGAGCCGATCAGTCATGGGTGCATACGCCCTGGCGCCCTATGGCCACCTTCGCTCGGCGGAACCACTGATGGCCAGCAGACTCGACGGCGACGCGGTGCGCGACGCGTGCTCGCTGCGCATCCCTTCGGGCCTCTTCTTTGGTTGAGGAAACGTGGGACACCCGCACGCTCCTGGCCAGGGCGCCGTGCCCCTGCACCCCATCTTCCCTCTTCCCCACCGAAGTCATCGTGGCCATGTACTACGAGAACTTGCGCTCCTCCCACCAGGGGAACCAGGCGGGCATGTCGCTGCTGACGCGGTTCGGGAACTCGGGCGCGCGCTTTTCGAGAAACGAGGCGACACCTTCGCGGGCGTCGGCTGTCTTCCCGAGGGTGAAGATGGCGCGCGAGTCGATCTTGTGCGCTTCCATGGGGTGGTCGGCGCCGAGGAACTTCCACATCATCTGGCGGGCCATGGCGACCGAGACTGCCGAGGTGTTTTCGGCGATCTCGTGGGCGATGGCGCGGGCCGCGGGGAGCAGTTCGTCGGGCTTGTGGACGCTGCGGACCAGTCCGGCGTCGAGGGCTTCGGAGGCGGGCAGGATGCGGCCGGTATAGACCCACTCGGCGGCGCGATTGATGCCGACGACGCGGGGGAGGAACCAGGTGCTCGCCGCTTCGGGGACGAGACCGCGGCGGGCGAAGACGAACCCGAAGCGGGCGTTTTCCGAGGCCAGGCGGATGTCCATCGGCAGGGTCATGGTCACGCCGACGCCAACCGCAGGGCCGTTGATCGCGGCGATGACGGGCTTCCTCGATTCGAAGATGCGGAGCGTGAGGAGGCCGCCGCCGTCGCGGTGGACGTCGATCGTTTCAGCCCGGTTGGCGAAGGTGTCGGGCCCGCGGGAGAGGTCGGCGCCCGCACAGAAGCCGCGGCCCCGGCCGGTGACGATGACGGCGCGGACGCTGTCGTCGGAGTCGGCGCGGTCGAAGGCGTCGATCATCTCGTCCTTCATGCGCTCGGTGAAGGCGTTCAGCTTTTCGGGGCGTTCGAGGGTGATGGTGAGGATGCGGTCTTCGACGTCGACGCTGATCTGCTCGTAGTTCACTCGTGGCTCCAGTGTGGGCGGCGGGCGGGCGGCCTCGCCGGTGGTCGGGCAAGCGTAGCGTGAGGCGGGCGGGGCGGCGAGTCGAGGGAGCTCAGCCCAGGCTGTCGACGATTTCGGCGTAGAGGGCGAGGGACTTTGCGATCGCCGCCCGGGGCATCAGGCCGTTGTACTGCCAGGCCATGACGTACTTCAGGGGCAGCCGGTCGAGGGTGCGCTTGATCTGCTTGCGGACCGTGTCCGGGCTGCCCACCCAGATGAGGTCGCGTTCGTGCATGACCTCCGGCGTGATGCTGCGGGGGTCTTCGCCGGGGCGGGGGATGGCTCCGCCGAAGCCGAACGGCGAGAACCAGGCGGCGCCGACGAACGCGCCCGAATTGCGCCACATCGCCCATGCCTCTTCGTCGGTGTCGGCGATGACGACGTCGCGGAGGACACCGATGCCCTCGCCGGGGCGAAGGTCACGGCCGGACGCGCGCGCTTCTTCGTGGTAGACGCCGAAAAGGAACTCCTCCAGCTGGTCGTTCACGGGGGCGAGGATGGGCTGGACGGAATTGCGCGCGCACCACCTGATCGTGGGTTCGCTGAAGCTGAAGGGCTGCATGATCGGCGGGTGCGGCTGCTGGAGCGGCTTCGGGACGACGCCGATTTCGGTGACGATGCCGTTTTCGACGCCGCGGCCCATGCGCCGGGTGGTCTCCAGCGTCCAAGGGATGTCCGGCGGCGGCACCTGCCAGAAGGCGCCCTTGTAGCTGAAGGTGTCCTGCGTCCAGGCGAGGCGGACGATGTTGAAGAACTCTTCGAAGGCGGCCCGGTTGACGCGGTCGACCTCGGCGTCGCGTTCGCCGGAGGGGGCGGCGTGGACCGAGTGGTACTGCTGGGCGAGGGTGTCGACCCAGCGGCGCTGGTAGCCGCGCGCGAACCCGGCGAAGGCGCGGCCGCCGCTCATGTGGTCAAGCATGGCGATGTCTTCGGCGACGCGCAGGGGCGAACTGGCCGGGAGGACGATGCCGAGCTGGCCTACGCGGATGCGCTTCGTCGCTGCGGCAACATAGGCGTCGAGGAGGACGGGGTTGTTCGAAATCTCGAAGCCTTCGATGTGGAAGTGATGCTCGGTGAAGGCGATGGCGTCGTAGCCGAGGTCGTCGGCGGTGACAGCGAGCGAGCGGATGTCGGCCAGCATCTCCTGGTAGAAGGCAGGGTTGCGCCCGGCCATGCCCGCCTCCATCTGGGCGCGGGTGCCGATGGAGGGGAGGAAGAAGACGCCGGTCTGGAAGGGTGGGGCCATGCCGGGGATTCTAGGCGCTTCGGCGACGGGGTGCAGCACCAGCTCCTGTCTGATGCTGGGCGGCCAGCCCACAGAAGCAGTTGCACAGGCGCGTATAATTCGAGACATGGCACTCTCGTTGGGGGGCCGTGGGACCTTCGTCGGTCGTGAATCTCAACTTGCCGGGCTGATGGAACGGCTGGGCACAGAGGGGCGTAGGGAGGGTGGTGCGTCCACCGCTCCTGGTCTGTTCGTCGGGCGCGAATTGGAACTCGGGCGGCTGCATGGCGCGTGGGGCCGCGCGCTCCTGGGGGAGCGCTACGTAGCCCTTGTCAGCGGCGAGCCCGGGATCGGCAAGACGCGGGTCGCTTTCGAGTTCGCGCGCGAGGTCACGCGGGGCGGGGCGCTGAATCTCTACGGCCGTTGCTTCGAGGACGCCGTCGTCCCCTACGAACCGTTCGTGCAGATGCTTCGGCAGTTGGCCACCGGGCCGGAGCCGGAATCGGTGGTCGTCGAGTCCGCCCGGGCGATGCTGGTCGATCTCGTCCCCGCTCTCTCGGGCGCGCCGTCTCCGGCCGATTCGCCCACCCGGCGCCTCGTGCTTTTCGAGGGTGTGCGTTCGCTCCTGCGCGAGGCGGCGAGGACCTGCCCTCTCCTGCTTGTGATCGAGGACCTGCACTGGGCCGATGCCGACACCGTGAGGCTCCTCCGCTACCTGGGCCGTGGGACATGGGGTGTCCCCGCGCTCGTGCTCGGGACCTTCCGGGACACGGAGCCCCACCCGGCTGTCCAGCCGCTGCACGCGGCCATCGCCGACCTCCACGGCGAGGGGATCCTCGATCAGATCGAGCTGGGGCCGCTCGCCGCGAGCGAGGTCGCAGCGTTCGCGGAGCAGAGCCTGGGCCACGAGATCAGCGCCCTGGAGGCGCGCCGAATCCACGAGGCCAGCGGTGGCAACCCGTTCTTCGTGCAGGAACTCGTCGCGCTCCTGGACGCCGAGGGCGAGACCGGGACGGCGTATCCGGTGCCCGTGGCGGCCCGCGAAGTAATCGCCAATCGGCTCTCCGGGCTCTCTCCCGGCTGCCGCGAGGTGCTCGCCCGGGCGTCCATCCTGGGCGGCGAAGCGGAGGTCGCGCTCCTCAGGGCACTCTGGGACGGCGATGGCGCAACCCTCGCCGCGGGCCTCGGCGAGGCGGTGAGCGCCCGCCTGCTGCTCGAAGAAGAGACGCACTACCGCTTCTTCCATGCGCTCGTCCAACAGGCCGTCTACCTGGCTCTGCCGCTACCCGACAGGCAACAACTCCACCTCCGCGCTGCCCGGGCCATCGAGACGCGGCAGGCGCGGCGGGAGGCTGAGGGTCCGATCGCCCTCGCCACCCACTACCGGAAGGCGGGCGACACCGCGGCCCCGGCGGAGGCGCTACCCCACGCCCTCGCCGCCGCCGAAGCGGCCCTCGCCGCCTTCGCTCTCGACGACGCCATCGCCTGGTGGGAATGGGCGCTCTCGCTGATGGAGGCTCTTGGCACCGACCCGCCCACAAGGGCACGACTCCTGGAGCGCATGGCCGGCGTGCTCGATGTCGCCCGGGAACAACCCCGCGCCACTGGCTACCTCCAGCGGGCGCTGCGCCTGCACGAGGAATCAGGTGACCCCGTTGCGATCGGGAGGTCCCGATCGCGGCTCGGCCGCTCCCACGCGAACGGGAACCTGCGGAGCACCGATCTCGCGACCGCCCGGGTGCACTTCGAGGCCGCGGAGCTGTTGCTCAAGGAAGCTTCGGACAACCGCGGCATTGCCCTGTTGTACGGTGGCTGGGCGATGATGGGTATAAGTGCGTTCCGCGTGGGAGATCTGCGGCACGCCGAGGCTGCGCGCCAGCTCAACGCGGAACTCGGCTCAGTCGTCAGAGACCCCATCAGGCCTATCGCCCTGGGCATGCTCGCGTTTCACCTGGGCGACCTCGATCCGTCATTCCGGTCACACGAGGAAGCGCGGCAGGAAGCGCGAGCACGGGGAGATGTGAGCCAGTCGGGCCTGGCCGCCTGGATGATTGCGATCCAGGCGCAACGGCTTTGCGACCCGCGCGTAGCGGTCGAGTCGCTGCGCCCGGAACTGGAGGACTGGCCGGCGCCTGCAGCGGCAGTTCCATGGGGCATCGCTTCCCGGCTCGTGAGCGCCCTCGCCGACGCCGGCGACCTGCCGGCGATGCAGGCGCTCGCCCGGGAGCACACCGCACGCGACGAAGGGCGAATCGAGGTCATGATCGAGCGAAGCGCCTTCGCCTTCTTCGCCGGGGACTGGGATGGGCCGGCATGGGCGGAAGCCGAAGCCGCCGCCCTCACGGCCAGGCGTCGCGAAGACCGCTGTTCCTCCCAAAACCTGGGGCACTGGCTCGTCCGCGCCTACCACGCCCGCGGCGAGTCCGAGCGAGCGGCCGCCTTCCTTACAGAAGAGCTCTCCGCCGTCGTGGCCGGGGGATCCCTGGCGCAGGAACTCGTCGCGCGGGCGGAGCTTGCGGTCCTCCAGGCCGAGGCAGGGGCGGCGTCCGAAGCCAGTGCCCACGTCTCCCGTTGCCGCGAGCTCTTCGCCGGCCCCGCGGCCAGGCGTGGGCTCGAGGGCAAGGTGCTGCTCGCGGAAGCACTCCTTGCTGCCCGGCTCAAAGGCCCGGATGCCGCCACCGCGCTCTTCGAACAAGCCATCGACATCTTCCGCAGGTACTCGACGCCCTGGCTCGAAGCTCGCGCCTTCGAGGACTGGTCCGGCGTCCTCCGCAACGCCCGCCGCCGCGCCCAGGCCGCGTCGCTGCGGCGCCAGGCCGAGGCGAGCTACCGGCGCATCGGGGCTGGCCAGCCCTGGCTCGACCGCCTCGCCACGCTCGCTGGACCGAACGGCTCCCGCCCCAATGGCCCAGGCATCCCGGACGGCCTGACAACGCGCGAAGCAGAGATCCTCCGCCTCATCGCCGATGGCCGCAGCAGCCGGGAGATCGGCGAAATGCTGGTGCTCAGTGTCCGTACGGTTGAGCGCCACATCGCCAACATCTACCTCAAGACCGGCACCCATGGCCGGGTCGAAGCGGCGTCGTACGCGCACGCCCGTGGCCTCGTCCCGGCGAAGTAGGCCTCTCGCACTCGATCTCCGGAGCCGGCGCCGAGTCCGCAGGGACGCGGCCGTGCCCCCGTCTCCCGGGTCCGCACTCCCCGCCAGCGCTACATAGTCCCTGCCATTCCTCGCCCCGGGCGCCGGTCGAACTTCGGGGAAAGTTACGCAGTTCCCCGGAAGCTTTCGTGGCGCCCTGGCCGCATCTTCAAGCCGCCGGCGAGCTCGCCGGACGCGGACTGACGAAAGCCAACGCGCCCGGCGGGTCACCGGTCAGCCCGACAGCGGGAGGAGAGGATGCAAGACGCAGGATCGCCGCCTGGCGCGCGCTGTCCATGACGCCGCCATGGCCGCTGCGCCCTCCCGTGGGTGCAGAGCCACGGCCCAGCACCCGCGGGAGGGCGATCCCGCAAGGAGAGAAGCAATGTTTCACAAAGCGTTGACCGCCGCCTTCGCAGCGTTCGTCCTGGGACTCGTGAGCCTTGGCGTCGGGAGCAAGCCTGCCTCGGCCGAGGTCACCAAGAACGTTTGGCTCCCGGCCGCTTACAGCCCCGACAACCCCTGCGAGCCGGGGACCACCCCAATCAGCCTCTCCGGGCTCCAGCACCTGGTCTGGTACACCACCCCCGAAGGCACACTCAAGATGAACATCCAGGCCCATTTGACGGGGACGGACAGCGACGGGACCGAATACGTCGCCAACCTCCAGCGCCACATGGAGCATTTCAGTTGGCCCTCCGTGGTTCCCTTCAGCGATACGTTCACGACGAATCTGATCAGCAAGGGCTCGACCGTGAACGCGCAGATCGTGGTGACTTACACGATGTTCCCGGCCAACCCGGTCGTCACCGTCACTGCCTGCCGCGGGTAGCGCGACCAGCGAGTTGCCGCCTGCCGGGACCTGGAGCCGCCACGGCCAGCCCCCGCGGGAGGGTGATCCCGCAAGGAGACCATTTCATGGCAACCCCAAACCTGCGCCCGTTTACAACGAAGCTGCTCCTGGTAGCTGCCCTTGCACTGCTGGCCGGCATCCTTCCCCTCAGCTCGGCGGCCGGAGCCGAACCCGCCGCGAAGTCAGTCCTCAACGCCCCCTTCCGCGGCGTCAGCACGCCGGGCCTGACGTTTGACCTCGTCGAGAGCGTCATCGACTTCAGCGCCGGAGCCAGGTCAGCGACTCTGACCGCGGGGACGCCGCATTATGTTTCCGTCATCGAAGGGGAGTTGACCGTCGAGGTCGACGGCAAGGCGGAGGTCGTCGCTTCCGGCAAGGGCCTTGTGGCGCCCACCGGCTCCAGCCTCACTTTGAGCAACGCCAGTACCCAGAATGCGCGCCTGTTCGCGACTACCCTCCTTGCCGTCGGCGCGACCGCCGACGTGCACCAGCTTTCGTCCGCCGGGGTCAAGGTCTTCGCCGTCGGGCGCCGAACCATGGCCAACGCCCCGTCGACCATCGACGTGATCCAGATGGGCGCCCAGTACGACCCTGGATACAGGACTCCGAACCACGTGATGAACGAGTTCCATCTCATGCTCCACCTGACTGGTCAGACCAGCTACCACTACCTCGACGGGGGAGCTGAGCAGCATGGTCCGCGTTCGCAGGCCGTCATGTACGAGGGCCGCCCGGGTTGGATGGCCAACGATGGCGCGGCCCCGTCGTCGACGGTCTGGACCTGGCTTGGCACGCCCGGAAAGCCTTTGAGCTCGGCCGTCAGTGCCCCTACCCCCACGCCCGCCCCACCGAGCACGGGGACAGGGCTGGCGCCAACGGGAGCCGCACCGGGGGCCTTCTTCGGCCGCGGCATGCTGGCGCTCGGGAGCCTGGCGGTGATCGCCGGCGCCATCGGCCTCGCCCTGACCGGCGGCGGAGTGCCACCTTGCGGTGACGGCGGCCCCGGGACTTGGCCGGCCAGTCATCCGCCAGCCGATGCGGTCTGCCGATCGGCTGGCGGATTTCGGCGTCTGCCGTTTCCAGGACGCCCGGTGGGCGGGGCGCCCGCCGAGGCGAGGAAGAACAAGCCAGTCAGCGGTGGCGGCCGAAGCGGAGGGTCGCGATCTCCCAGGGGCGGAGGAGGAAGGACCAGCCGCCGCCCCCGGCGTTCGCGACCTCGCCGCGAGGGGTGTCGAGGAGGTCGACGAGCCCGGCGCCGGGGCTCGCCGCGGGGACCCGGATCGCGGCCTGCCCGGGCGCATCCGAAGCGTGATAGACACGGATCAGGGGCGAGCCGTCGGCGTCGCTGCGGTGGAAGGCGGACGGGACCACGGCGGCGCTGGAGAAGGCGGCCAGCGGGAGCGAACCCTCGGCCGAACCTTCGTGCTCGTTCGTGGCATATGCGAGGGGAGGGTGGGCGAAGCTGTGGGCCAGGGTCTGGACGCCGGCCTCGCGCCAGGCGCCGCGGTAGGTCGTGAGGGCGTAGTCGAAGATGTGGACCCCGGGCATCTGGGCGTCGGGCGTGGCGATGGTCGGGCCGGCGCCCCCGCGGCGCGAAACGAGGTCCGGGCGCGAAAGCCAGCCGACGCAGCGGACGAGGGTGAGGGCGTAGGCCTGGCGCCCCTCGCGGTCGCGGACGACTTCGCCTTCCTGGAGCCCGCGATTGAGCACGGCGACGCCGACCCCGCCGCTTTCGAAGGCGGCGAAGGTCTTCTGGGGGAAGGTCGTCGGGGGCTGCTCGGCGCTTTCGCCGTTCCAGGGCGGCACGGCGAGGCCGCGTTCGGCGACGTGGAACTGGTTTTCGGTGATGGCGTGGTCCGTCGCGAAGGGCAGCGGGAAGATGGCCCGGAGGCGATGGTCCTCCGCCTGGTTGACCACGGCGACGCGGAAGTCAACGCGCGGCAGGCCAGCCCAGAGGGTGACGTGGACGACGATCGGGAGCGCTGTCGTCCGCTTCGTCCGGCGTTTCCGCGAGGCCGTGAGCTTCGCCGGGACGGAGAGCACGGCCATGTAGGAGAGGCTGGCGGAGACGGCGTCGCTTGTCGTGCCCACGAGTTCGACCGACTCGGGCTGGAAAACGGGGCCGGGGAGGATGTCGGCGTTGTACTCGTCGCCGCGGTCGGCCTCGTCGACGAAGGCGGTGACGTTGCGGAGGTCGATACCGTTGGCCCAGTCGCGCACCCGGAGGCGGCCCTTGCGGTCGAGGCGGACGTCGTAGAAGCCGTTCGCGATCGAGCGCCGGCCGGCGGCGATGCCCGTGGCCGCCGGAGCAGGTTCCGCGGAGGGCACGAGCAGCTCCACGCCGACGGTGTCCGAGGCGGGGAGGACCGCCCGGAGGGTCCTCACACCGGAGCGGCGGACGATGACTTCGGCGGTGTCTGCGAGGTTGTTGGCGGCGACCTGGCGCACCTCTTCCCGGACCGTCTCGTCGTCGACAACGCAGAGCCCATCGCCGACGACGGTTTCGACGCGAAGGTGGCGGTCTTTCAGTTCCCAGCGCATGTCTTCGACGAAGTGGGCGTCGTAGCGGCCTTCGCGGATGAAGTCGAGGTGGCGGACGGCGCCACGGGGCGAGACCTCTTCGTGCACAAGTTGCTGGCCGGGGCTGACGGCTCCGAGGGCGACGGGGACGAGTTCGCCCGAGGGGAGACGCAACGATGCGGCCTCCCAGTCGGCGGGGACCGTGGTTTCGACCACGGCCGGGGCGAAGGGCACCGGCCGGAAGAGAGCGACGCCGCCGCCACGGGGGACGTTCGTGCGGGTGGCGAGATGGGCCATCGACTCGCGCGCGACCTGGCGGGCGAGCTGCTCGGCGCGGTCGTAGCGGGGCATCATCTCGACGTGGGTCTGGTCGACGCTGCAGCCGCAGATGGAGTCGTGGGGGGAGTTTTCGAGGACGAGGGACCACGCCTGGCGGAGGGCGGGGCTGCCGTCGGGGCCGCCGTGGAGGTGGGCGAGGAGTTCGAGGGGCTCGGCGATGCGTTCGATGGCGGAGGCGACATGGAAGTCGCGCTGCTTGATGTTCGCCCGCGCGGAGAGGACGCCGACAAGGACGTTCGAGCGGTCGGGGGAGCGCATCTCTCCCTGGTGCACGTGCTCGCCGATGCCGGCTTCGAACATCGCCCGTTCATAGCCGGCGAGGGTGACGATGCGGTAGTCGTAGCCCTGGCCGGCGGCATTGGCGATGGCTGTGGGCATGGTCTTCTCGACGCGTGAGTGGTCGGTGCCGTTCATGAGCAGGGCGGGCTCGTCGTCGCGGCGTTCGCGCTCCTGGCGGCGGGTGCGTTCGAGCATGTCGGCGGGATCGACCGGCAACCGCCAGCCGCTGGAGTAGCTGTTGCGGAGGTAGAGCGTGGGGATGCGGGTGCCGTCGGGGGCTTCCCAGCGGAACGACCAGCCGGGGACGGAGTCCGGCACCCCGCGCCAGAGGCAAGCGCTCGTGAGGCCGAGCTGGGCCATGACCTGGGGCATCTGGGCGATGTGGCCGAACTGGTCGCCGCAGAGGCCGATCCGGAGCGAGCCCCCGAGGCGGTCGGCGTAGCGGATGCCCTTCTGGAAGCTTCGGATGTGCGATTCGCCGCTGGGGAGGAACTCGTCGGGCTGGACCCACCAGGGGCCGATGACGATGCGGCCGGAGGCGATCATGGCGCGGAGGCGGCCTTCGTTCTCGGGCCGGAGGAGGAGGTAGTCGTCGATGACGATGGACTGGCCGTCGAGGTTGAAGCAGGCGAATTCGGGGTGCGCTTCGAGATGGTCGAGGAGTTCGTCGATCATCTGGACGAGGCGCCAGCGGAAGAGTTCGTGGGGCTGGTACCACTCGCGGTCCCAGTGGCAGTGGGGGACGACGTAGACGGTGCGCGTCATGGCGGGCCTCGGCGAGAGTCGGCCTATGGTAGCGGCCGGGAGCGATGTGCGCCGGGGCCGGCCGTTACCAGCGTTCCCAGCGGACGTAGTCGTCGAGGGGCATCCGGGGGCGCTGGCCGGTGACGGGGTCGGCGCCGGCCGGGTAGCCGAAGGCGATGGTGTTCGCGACGACGTGGCCAGGCGGCAGGCCGAGCACCTTCGCGGCGGCCTCGGCGTGATGCATCGAGGCGGGGCAGCTGGAGATTCCCGCTTCCCAGGCGGCGAGCATCATGTTCTGGGCGGCGCGGCCGGCGTCGAAGGGCCCCCGGAAGATGGCGAACTGTCCGTGCGGCTGGTCGACTTCGGGCACGAGGACAATCGCCACGACCACGGGCGCGGCGAGCAGATGGGGCGTGAAGTTCCCGCAGGCGGCGAGTTCGGCCCGGCGGGCGGGGTCCTTCAGGACGACGAGGCGGACGGGCTCCGCGGCCTTGGCGCTGCCGGCCATGCGACCCGCCTGGAGGATGCGGGCGAGCACCTCGTCGGGGATGGGGTCGGGGCGAAGGGCGCGGGTGTCGCGCTTGTTGACGATGGCGCGGTAGGTCTCCATGGCGTGTCCTCCGGGTGTGGCGGGAGCGTAGCACAGCGCGGGACTCGCCGAAGGTGGGGTGCCAACCTGCCCGATCGGGTGATCCGCGGGGGGCGAGCGCGCGCGACCCTGCTCTCATCACAACGCGGGGGCCGCGGGAGGGACAGGGCAATGGCCATCGAGATCACGGAATTCGGGGCAGCGGAGCTTTCGGACGGGCTGGCGGCGGCGGTGGAACGGGCGGGACAGTCGACGGTCACCGTCCACGCGCGAAGGAGGATCCCGGCGAGCGGCATCGCCTGGACCGCGGACGGGGTCATCCTCACCTGCGACCACGTGGTCGAGCGGGACGAAGACATCACGATCGGGCTGCCCGACGGGCGGACGGTGGCGGCGACGATCGCCGGGCGCGACGCCGGGAGCGACCTCGCCGTCCTCCGCGCGGACGTCACGGGGCTGACGCCGGCCGACCGGGCCGCCGCGGGCGAGGTGAAGGTCGGGCACCTGGCGCTGGCGCTGGGGCGACCCTCGGAGGAAGGCGTGAGCGCGTCGCTTGGCGTGGTCTCGGCGGTCCGGGGGCCGTGGCGCACATTCGGCGGGGCCGTGATCGACGGCTACTACCGGACGGACGCGACCTTCTTCCCCGGGTTCTCGGGCGGGCCGCTGGTGCTCGCCGACGGCCGGGTCGCGGGGATCAACAGCTCGCGGCTGGGGCGCGGGGCGGGCCTGACCATCCCCGCGGCGGCGGCGGCGAAGGTCGCCGAGGCGCTGCTTGCGGGTGGGCGGCTGAAGCGCGGCTACCTCGGGATCGGCAGCCAGCCGGTGAAGCTCCCGGCGGCGATCGCGGCCGAACTCGGCGGGCAGGAAACGGGGCTGCTGATCGTGACGGTCGAGCCGGGGAGCCCCGCGGAGGCTGGCGGCGTGATGCTGGGCGACATCCTCGTCGCCATCGGCGCGCACACGGTCACCGGGACCGAGAGCCTGCACCTCGCCCTCGGCGCCGACAGTGTCGGGCAGCCGACAGCGGTCACGGTGATGCGCGGCGGGGCGAAGCGCGAACTGACGGTCACCGTGGGCGAGCGGGCATAAGCGCGCGAGGGACGGGCAGCGTGGGCCGGGCGGTGCTAGGGTCGAAGGTGGTGGAACGGCCAGCTTCTCCCGGCGCCCGGCCAATCCGCGTCATCGTCGTCGCGGGGTATGCGGCCGTGCGCGCGGGGCTGCGGTCGATGCTCGAAGGCGAAGGGCTGGAAGTCGTGTCCGAGGCGGCGGTGGCGGCGATCGAAGAAGGCGAACCACTCCCGGCGGCGGACGTGGTCGTTGTCGATGCGGGCGACGGCCGGGAGGGCCTGCCCTCACGCGTGGCGCGGGCGTTCGAAGGCTCGGCGGTACTGGTGCTCTGCGCGGACCCGGGGGAGGGGGCCGCCAGCCTCTCGGGTGCCACGGCCGGCGTACTCCTCCGGGACGTGACAGCGGGGGAACTGGCAGCCGCGGTCCGCGCCGTCGCGGAGGGCCTCGTCGTGCTTCACCCGGCCGTGGCGGCGGCGTTGGCGCGCGAACCCCGGGAGGGGCGGCCTCTCGACGAGGCGGCAGAGTCGCTCACCGTCCGGGAGCTCGAAGTCCTGCGACTGGTGGCGGACGGCCTCCCGAACAAAGCCATCGCCCTGGCGCTCGGGATCAGCGAGCACACGGTGAAGTTCCACGTCGGCAGCATCCTCGGGAAACTGGGGGCCGGGGGACGGACGGAGGCGGTGACGGCGGCCATCCGGCGCGGGCTGGTACCCCTGTAGGCGGTAGACTTCGCCCACGGGGAGGCGACGTGGCTGTTCTTGCACCGATCACGCTGGCGGGGCGGCATGTGAAGCTGGCGCCGCTGGCGCTGGAGCACGTCCCGGCGCTGGTGGCGGCTGCTTCGGTGGACCGCGCGTCGTACCGGTGGACCTTCGTGCCCGGCGGCGCCGACGCGATGACGACCTACGTGCAGGAGGCGCTGGCGCTGCGGGATGCGGGCCTGGCGCTGCCGTTCGCGACCATCGATGCGGCGACGGGCACGGTCATCGGCACGACGCGATACGGGAACGTCGAGCGCTGGCCCTGGCCCGAGGCCAACCCCAACCGCCGGGAAGTGGACGCGGTCGAGATCGGCTGGACGTGGCTGAGTGCCGCCGCCCAGCGGACGCCCATCAACACCGAGGCGAAGTACCTGATGATGCGCCACGCCTTCGAGACGTGGGGCGTCCACCGGCTCGTGCTCCAGACCGACGAGCGGAACGAGCGCTCACGGCGGGCGATCGAACGGATCGGGGCGCGGCTCGAAGGGATCCTCCGGGCGAACCGGGCATCGTCGATCGGCGACGTGCGGAGCACCGCGGTCTACTCGGTCATCGCCGCCGAGTGGCCGGGTGTGAAGGCGGCGCTGGAAGCCCGGATGGCAGCGCGGGGCTAGGGTGGGTCGTCACCGTCGCCGTCGCGGCCAATGAGGAGCGGCGCGAGGAAGAAGGCGAAGACCGTCGCGGCGAGACCGAGGGCGCCGAGCGCCGTCATCGCGCCATCGGAGGAAAGCAGCCCGATGACGAGGACGACCACCGACGCCGCCGCGAGGACGACCGGGAGCCATCGCTTGAACGGGAATGCCGGCAGCAGCCGCGGCCGCCGCCCGGTGTCACGGTTGTTCATGTTCTCCCGGAGCGCGCAGCCGGAGGGCGGGATTCGACTTCAGGTGCAACGCGTTGACCTGGAGCCAGTGTACCTCTGGTTGGTCCGGGGCACTGGCGAAGGGCCGGCCCACGCCCACGCCGAGGAGGACCTCGTCGCCGTCCGCGAGGGCCGCCTGCGCGCGGGCAATCCGGCTCATGTCCGGCGCTGAGAAGGCGTCCTGGAAGTAGCGGGCGTCGGTCAGGCTGAGGTCGAGGCCCTCGCCGGGGAGCCGGATCCGCAAGCTCTTCTTGTCGCCATCGTCGCGGAGGACGAGGTCAACCGGTCCCGCCGGGCGGTAGCACCCCAGCGAGGCCGGCCCGGTCCCCAGGGGGAGGAAGCCCCGGCCCCCGCGCCGTTCCATCTCTTCGCCGAAGATGTCCGCGAGCGTCTCCGCCGCCGACTCTGACAGCACCTGCCACAGCCGCTCCGCGCTCACGTGCCCCAGCTGGCGGGTCGCCGCGGGGTCGAAGCGGTGGTCCTCCACCTCCGGCGGAGACGGTTCGGGCACCACGCGTCCCAGTTCGACCAGTGCGCCGAAGTCGAAAGGCCCGCCCGGGACGAGCAACTCGGTGCCGAGCCGGCGGCCAAGCGTGGGCCGGACATGCCGGTGGTCTCCCTCGGTGATGCCGGCGACACAACAAAAGCCCGGCGCCATACGGGTGACGTGGGTGATGAGGATCCGCATTGGCCGGGGATGTTACAGATGGCGGATGGAAATGTCGCCCCAGGCATCGCGCAGATACTCGGCCGCCAACCGGCGGTGGCAGCGCTCGGGCTCGTGTTCGCTGCAAAGCAAGATGATGCCGGGCTCGAGGGCTTCCCGGCCCAGGGCGACGGCGACATTGCGGTCCGTCAGCAGTTGGAGGTAGCGCTCGGCGTAGGCGTCCCAGGTGAGTGTGCCTGCCCGGTACGCCTTCAGCATGTCTTCCTCGGGCGCCAATTCCGGCAGTTCCAGGTATTCGACACCGCAGAGCCGCGACAGGAAGAACACGAGGTCCGGTTTCTTCGCGAAGCTGGCGAGTTGCGAGGTGTTGTTGAGGCGCACGTCGCCCAGGCGCTTGACGCCACTGGCCGCTACGCGATCGAAGAATGACTCGGCGCTCGACTTGGTGAAACCGATAGTGGCGATCTCCACGAGTCCTCCAGCATGTTCCCCTGGAACGCAAGCTTCGTTTCCGGGCGGAGAGAGCCATCCCCGAGGATGTGCTCGATCGACGCAGGGTCGAACCCGCGCTCTCGCAGGGTCCTCGTAACCAGCAGGAAACGGTGGCAGGCCGTCGGGTCCGCCTCCGAACAGAGTAACGCGAGGCGGTAACGCTCGGCGTTCCGTTCCAGGGTGGCGATCCCTTCGACGAACTTCGCCGAACGCGACAGAGGCCCGTAGAGGACGTGCCCGTGCTCGTCGTAGAACTCGTCGCCATCCGGCCGGCCGCCGAGCGAATCGCCCATGAACGCGTAGCGGATGTCCTCCGCCGCCAGCAGGCGCGCGAGCCGCTCGCGGTTGAAGTGGGGCGAGTATTTCGAATAAGGGGCGCTGCGGACGTCGACCACAGCCTCGATGCCGTGCTCGCGGAGGAGCTCGACCAGCCGCTCGGGGGTGTGGTTCGAATGGCCGATGGTGAAGATCACAGGCGGCACGGGAGCCTCGGGGAACGTTTGTTCGATGGTAAACGGTTCCCCGCCGTTTTCCTAGCGCTTCATCCGGTAGTCGGCGTAAGGGGCATCGCGCTTGGCGAGGGCTTCCTTGAGGCCGCCACCGCTTTCCGCGGCCGCGCGCATGTTGTCCTGGAACTTGTAGGACTCGGCGGTGAACTGGGCGGCGGCGTCGAGGTCGGTCGAGCTGCGGACCGAGGAGTAGATGCCCATGTTCTCGTAGAAGCGGTTCATGTTGACCTTGAGGATGGCCAGGTGGTCGGCGGTCATGTTGGCGAAGCGGTCGGCGAAGGCGATGGTGCGTTCTTCGAGCTCTTCCTTCGGCCAGGCGTGGTTGATCATGCCGATCCGCTCGGCTTCGACGCCGCTGACGCTGTCGCCGGTGTAGTAGAGCTCCTTCGCCTTTCGCATGCCGATGACGAGCGGCCAGATGACGCCGGTGCGCGAGGTACCGAGACCGCGAAGGCCGGGGTGTCCGAGCTGGGCGTCCTCCGCCGCGACGACGAGGTCAGCCATCATTGCGAGTTCGCAGCCGCCGGCGAGGGCGTAGCCGTGGATCTGGGCGATGGTGATCTTGGCCATGTTCCAGAAGTACATGTGGATGTCGGTGATCTGCTGCATGCCGGTGCGGGTGCCCATGAGGAGGCGGCGGCCCTTGTCGTCGGCGCCGCGGTAACGGCGGACGACGCCGTCGGCGCCACCGCGGGCGGGCGTGAGGTCGTAGCCGGCGCTGAAGGTGCGCCCGGCGCCGCGGAGGATGATGACGCGGCAGGAGTCGTCGGCTTCGAGGTCGTGGAGGGAGTCGTTCAGTTCGAAGAGCAGCTCTTGGGAGAGGGAGTTCATCTTCTCGGGGCGATTGAGGGTGACGCGGGCGACCCGCCCGTCGGTGCCGACGCGATCGATGGCGATGTTTTCGAAGGTAGCCACGGTGCAACTCCGGGTGTTTGAGTTTGTGGTTGGAGTATAGGCGGGCGGCGGCGGGGCTGCCGAAGGCCGGCGGCGGAGCTTTTCTCACGATCCCCTTACGCGCGTTCTAACTGTCTTCTAACGGACTCGGCCGCCGCTGCCGCCGTACGCTCACCGTGTGGTCACCAGACTGCTACCGGGGTGGCGGACCGGTAGACGAAACCCTGCGCTGCCCTGCGGCGGACCACGGGAGGAACGACATGGACGCCTACTTCACGCACCCGGCGGGAACCGCGAACGCCGGCGGTCACATCGCGACGGCGGCGCTGCCGCTCCAGGCGCGCCCCCGGCGGGCGGTGGTGGGTCCGCCACCCCTCGCCCGCATCCACAGCGAGACGGCACCGGTGGGGAGGACCGTCGCCGGCGGGCAGACCGCGGCCGACCCGCGCCCGGAGACCCCGGCATTGAGCCTTGTGGACCGCGAGATGCACCACATCGCGGCGATGGCCGATGGCAGCGTGGTCACCGAGGCGGCGATCCGGCGGGCGCTGGCAGTCATCGAAGAAGCCGGCGAAGACGCGGCGAAGATGCGGCTTGAGGCGCTTGCGAGCGCCCGGGCACAGGCAGCGGCGGCCGAGCGGGAAGCCGTCGAGATCATCGCACGGGCGCGAATGGAGGCGTCCCGGATCACGGCGCAGGCGGCGCTCGAAGCCGAGCTCGCGGCCGCGCGCGCACGGCGCCACGCCGACGAAGTGATGGCGCGCGCCCGCGGGGAGGCCGAACAGATCGTCCGGGGGGCCCGTGCCACGGCTCGTACTCTCCAGGGAAGGACGGCGGCACCTACCGGCGGCGCCGGGGAGTCAACAGAGGTCCACCAGGGCAAGCGGGGCCTGTTCGAGGACGTCTGTGACCAGGCCGCCCGGGAAGGGCTTCGCCTCGTGACGGAACCCCGGGCGGCGCGCTCGTGGCGCCCGGTCATTCGCCGCATCCCGGTCGCCGAGGTCTAGCCGCGGCCGTGCCGGGCAGAGGAGATTCGAGATGCCGCCAGTAGCTGAGCGCCGCCGCCTGACCGTGATGACCGTCTTCGGCACGCGTGCGGAAGCGGTAAAGATGGCGCCGATCGTCCGCGAGCTCCATTCTCGCGGGGGCGCTGTGAGGGCGCTGGTGTGCGTGACCGCGGAGCAGCGCGACCTCCTGGACCAGGTCCTCGCGGACTTCGGCATCCAGCCCGACCGCGACCTCGACCTGGCGCGGGCGGAGCAGACGCTGCCGGAGCTGACGGCGCGGGTGCTGCTTGAGACATCCCGGACGCTTGGCGAGGCGAAGCCAGACTTCGTGCTGGTCCAGGGCGGGACGACGACGGCGATGGCGGCAGCGCTTGCCGCCTTCGACGAGCACATCCCGGTGGGGCACGTCGAAGCGGGCTTGCGAGCGGCGGACGTCTCCAGCCCGTTCCCGGAAGAGATGAACCGCCGGGCGATCTCGACGCTGGCGACGCTCCACTTCGCCCCGACAGCACGCGCCGAACAGGCGCTGCTCGCAAGCGGCGTCGCCCCGGCGGCGGTCCACCAGACGGGCAACACGGTCGCGGACGCGCTCCAGCAGATCCTCCGGTCGAGCCGGGCGCCGGCCTGGTGTGCCCCCGCCGCGGGCCGGAAGCTGGTGGTGGTGACGGCCCACCGGCGGGAGAACTTCGGCGAACCGCTCCGCGAGATCTGCGCCGCGATCCTGGAACTGGTCGAACGGCACACGGACGTGGAAGTGGTCTTCCCGGTCCACCCTGACCCAAGCGTGACCGTGACCGTCCGGCGGATGCTCGGCTGGCGCGACCGGATCCGGCTGATCGACCCGCTGGACTACATCTCGTTCGTCCACCTGGTGGCGGGCGCGTACCTCGTGCTCACGGACTCCGGCGGGGTGCAGGAAGAGGCGCCGATGCTGGGCAAGCCGGTGCTCGTCCTGCGGGAGGAAACCGACCGGCCGGAAGGCATCGAGGCGGGCGCGGCGAAGCTCGTGGGACATTCGCG
Organism: Chloroflexota bacterium; assembly: GCA_016234445.1. Taxonomy (GTDB): domain Bacteria; phylum Chloroflexota; class Dehalococcoidia; order Tepidiformales; family Tepidiformaceae. The sequence goes on from JACRBT010000012.1 coordinate 60,131, forward strand.
GGCGGCCATCCTCGCCGCGGCGGGCAAACTGCTCACGAACGAGTCCGGCTACAAGGCGATGGCACGCCCCCGCGACCTCTACGGCGACGGGCGGGCGGCGGAGCGCATCGTCGACCTGGTCCTGGGGCACCTCGGCGTCCGGCAAAGCAACAACGGCGCTGCGGTGCGCAAGGCGAAACCAGAACCGGAACTTATCGAGACGCGGGGCTGAGGCAAGGCCCTGGCGGTCAGCCGCCGATGTGGGACATCTCCACTTTGCGGAGGCCGGCGGTTTCTTCCGTGCGGATCTCGGAGTAGCGGTCGTCGCGGACGCGCCAGACGCGGGCGACGGCCTCGCGCAGTTCCTCGTCGCTGGCGCCGCCGCGAAGGAGCGCGCGGAAGTCCTGGCCCTTCGACGCGAAGAGGCAGGTGTAGAGCTCACCTTCGGCCGAGAGGCGGGCGCGGGTGCAATCACCACAGAAGGGCTGGCTGATCGAAGCGATCACGCCGATTTCGCCGCCGCCGTCCGTGTAGCGCCAGCGCTGGGCGACTTCGCCCCGGTAGTTTGCCTCCGCCGGCTCGAGGGGGAACTCGGCGCCGACGCGCTCGACGATCTCGCGGGCGGTGACGACGTCGTTCATCCGCCAGCCGTTGGTGCTCCCCACGTCCATGAACTCGATGAAGCGGACGATGTGGCCGCTGCCGCGGAAGTGGCGGGCGAGGTCGACGATCGTGTGGTCGTTGACGCCCTTCTGGACAACGGCGTTGATCTTGATGGGTTGGAGCCCGGCTTCGGCGGCGGCGTCGATCCCGTCGAGGACGGTGGCGACGGAGACGCCGGCATCGTTCATGCGCTGGAAGACGGCTTCGTCCATCGAGTCGAGGCTGATGGTGATCCGCGTGAGGCCGGCGGCCTTGAGGCGCGGCGCCTGGGCGCGGAGGAGGGAGCCGTTCGTCGTGAGGGTGAGGTCGCGGAGACCTTCTATCCCCGACAGCTGGCCGATGAGTTCGTCGAGGCCGCGGCGGACGAGGGGTTCGCCACCGGTCAGGCGGATCTTTTCGACACCGAGTTCCACAAAGACGCGGGCGAGGCGGACGATCTCTTCGTAGGTGAGGATCTCGGCGCGGTTGAGGAAGGCGTAGTCGGGGCCGAAGACTTCGCGGGGCATGCAATAGCGGCAGCGGAAGTTGCAGCGGTCGGTAACGGAGATGCGGAGATCCCGGAGGGGCCGGTCGCGGGTGTCGAGAAGGGACATGGAAACCATCTTACCGTCTTCCGGCGACGGCGCGCGCAATGCCCCGCCCGGCATATCGAGAACCGGTGATACTCAGGCCCAGCGCCGGGGCGACGGCGGCCGATTGACGGCGTTCGGCGGCTCGCGGCCTTCGAGCACGGCGATGATGTTGGCGGCGGCCATGCGCGCCATCCTCGACCGCGTGGCAAAGCTCGCGCTGGCGATGTGGGGCGTGATGATGACGTTGGGGAAGGCGAAGAGCTCGTGGTCCGCGGGCAGCGGTTCCGGGTCGGTGACGTCGAGGGCGGAGCCGCCGATGGTCCCGGCGCGAAGGGCGGCGACAAGGGCCGCCTGGTCAACGATCGTGCCGCGGGCGGTGTTCACGAGCAGGGCCGTGGGCTTCATCAGCCCAAACTCGCGGGCTCCGATGAGGTGGCGGGTCTCCGCGTTCAGGGGTGTGTGGATGGTGACGAAGTCGGCGGCGGCGAGGAGATCGTCGAGGGAAGCGTATTCGAGGCCAAGTTCGGCTTCGAGCGCGGGCTTGCGGGTGCGGCTGGCGTAGAGGACGCGCATGGAGAAACCCCGGGCGCGGCGGGCGACGGCCGTGCCGATTTCGCCGAGGCCGACGATACCGAGGGTGGCGCCGTGGACGTCCTGGCCGAGGAAGGCCGTCGGGGACCACGTCTTCCAGCCGCCGGCGCGGGTGTCGCGGTCGCTGGCGACGACGTGGCGGGCGGCGGCCATGAGCAACGCCCAGGCGAGGTCGGCGGTGGTTTCGGCGAGGACGCCGGGCGTGTTCGTTAGCCAGACACCGGCTTCCGCGGCGACGGCCGGGTCGACGTTGTCGTAGCCGACGGCCATGTTGGCGACGACCCGGAGCCTGGGGCAGGCGGCGAGGACTTCCGCATCGAAGCGATCGGTCACCATGGCCATGACCGCGTCGGCGAGCGATGCGCGGAGGATGAGAGCTTCTCGCGGGGGCGGGAGAGCGCCGGGCCAGACCTGCACGGCGTGGCCGGCAGCTTCGAGGACGGCGACGGCATCGCCCGGGATAGCGCGCGTGATGAAGACGGTACCCACGGCTGCCAAGTCTGCATGGCCGCTCGCGGAAGGGAAAGTTCGGGCCGGGGTAGAAGATTGGGGGGCAATCGGCCGACAATACGAATGGCGGCGATGCTTCGCCGTGAATGGAGCCCGTATGACGACGCCGACGCCAACCGCGCCCGCCCAGGAAGAGGCCCTCGAAAAAGTGTCGCCTTCGGCCAGCGTGCTGACCAATGTCTACGACTCGGCCGAGCGGCTGAAGCTGGACGCGGAAGTGGTCGACCTCCTGCGCTCGTCCTGGCGGGAAGTGCGGGCCCAGGTGCCCGTGCGGATGGACGACCGGAAGCTGCGGATCTTCGAAGGCTACCGGGTGCAGCACAACGGGGCGCGAGGGCCGTACAAGGGCGGCGTGCGCTTCCATCCCCAGGCCGACCTCGACGAAGTCCGGGCGCTGGCGATGTTGATGACCTACAAGTGCGCGCTGATGGACCTGCCCTTTGGGGGCGCCAAGGGCGGGGTGATGTGCGACCCCAACCGGATGAGCCAGACGGAACTGAACCGGTTGACCCGGGCCTATACGCAGCACATCGGCATGGTCCTTGGGGTTTCGCGCGACATCCCGGCGCCCGACATGGGCACGAACGCCCAGACCATGGCCTGGATGATGGACGCCTACGGCCAGCGCTACGGATACACGCCGGGGGTGGTCACGGGCAAGCCGGTGGAATTGGGCGGCAGCTACGGCCGCGACCAGGCAACAGGACGCGGCGTCGCGACGATCATGCGCGAATACGCCGCCCGTGAGGGCAGCCACCCGAAGGACATCCGGGTCGCGGTGCAGGGCTACGGGAACGTGGGTTCGTGGACCTGCCGGATCGCCGTCGAACACGGCTTCAAGATCGTGGCGGTGAGCGACGTGAAGGGCGGGATCGCCAACCCGGACGGCATCGACATCGCCGCGCTGGACCGCTGGGTGACGGTCGCGGGCTCGGTCGCGGGCTTCAGCGGGGCCACGCCGATCACGAACGAGGGCCTGTTGGAGTACGACTGCGACTACCTGGTGCCGGCCGCCCTCGGTGAGGTGATCACGGGCCAGAACGCGGGGACGATCAAGGCGCGAGCCGTTGTCGAAGGCGCGAACCATCCGGTGACGCCCTCCGGCGACCGGGGCCTCGCGGAGCGCGGGATCGTGGCGCTCCCGGACACGCTGGTGAACGCGGGCGGGGTGACGGTGTCGTATTTCGAATGGACGCAGAACATCCAGCAGTTCCGGTGGTCGCTGGAGCGGGTGAACGAGGAACTGGAAGCGCGGATGGTGAGCACGTTCGAGCAGGTGATGGCGCGGGCGGAGAAGGATGGCACCCGCCCCCGCCAGGCCGCGTTCGACATCGGCCTGGAGCGGGTGGCGAAGGCCATCCAGCTCCGGGGGTTCGTGTAGCCCCTCACCCCCCGGCCCCCTCTCCACCGGCGGTGGAGAGGGGGAGGGCGCGGGGGTAGGCTCAGGCGGGGGTGCGGCCGTCGAGGAGTTCGACGGTGCCGGCGGCGCCGTCGACGCGGAGCCGCATGCCGTCCGTGATCTCGTGGGTCGCGACCTGGGTGCCGGCGACGCAGGGGATGCGGTATTCGCGAGCGACGATGGCGCAGTGCGAGAGCGGCCCGCCGGCGTCGGTGACGACTGCGGCGGCGATCCCGAAGAGCGGGGTCCATGCGGGCATGGTGGTCCGGCAGACCATGATGTCTCCCGGCTCCAGCTTCCAGGCGTCATCGAGGCTGAGGAGGACCTTCGCAGGGCCGGTGACGATGCCAGCGGAGCAGGCCAGCCCCTTGAGGGTGCGCCCGTGCCAGCTCGCGTCGATGGCCAATCCGAAGAACTTCGAGACCAGCGGGTCGGGCGGCATGTCGGCCGGGGGAGGAGTGCCCATGACCGGCGGGGGCTTGATCTGCGCCTGGCGCAGGTGGGCGGCGCGGCGTTCCTTCACGGGGCCGCGAAGATCGCCGGTTGCGGCGCCGGACGCAAGCGCCTGGATCTCTTCGAAACGCAGGTAGAAGACGTCCCCGGCGTCCGCGAGGACACCGTCAGCCGCGAGCCGGGCGCCGAGCTGCTGGATCCCGTGGCGGAGCACCATGGTGGATTTCTGGTCGATGCTGAAGTTGTGGTCTTCGGCGATCGGGATGTACTGCTGGGCGAGTTCGAGCATGTGGCGGAACTGGGGGACGGCGGGCGCCGGGACGCGCGCCTCCATCTCGGCGACGAGCTGGTCGCGCTCGGCCGCCTGGGCGCGGTGGGCGGCGTAGGGGTCCTCGCTGTCGGGCTTGGCGAGGAAACCCTTGAACTGGGTGAACGGCGTCGCCTGGTCGTCCCGCCAGGACGGGTAGCCGACTTCGAGGAAGCGGTTCGAGCGCCAGCCGTAGGCGTCGAGGAAGGCCTGCCAGCGGGAAAGGAAGTCGGCGGCCTGGGGGTGCCCCGAGAGCTGGACCTTTCCCTCCAGGACGGACGCGACGTTGACGGCGTCGGCGAGGCCGGCGTTCGCGCGGACCCAGCGGCTGAGGTCCCAGAGAGCCTTGCCCATCTCGACGGACTTGTTGTCGAAGCCCTGGAGCATGAGGCGGGACTGCTGGACAGAGTCGGGGCCGACGACGGCGCCGAGGAACTCTTCCATGCCGAAGACCGCGTTCATGGGCGGGATGTTGACGCGCATGTGGATGTCCCAGAGCTTGACGAGGCGGTCATAGAACCCGGCGACGAAGGCGGCGACCTCGCGGGTCGACGCCCCGGCGTAGTTGAAGCCGAGGACGGCTTCGCATTCGGCGGTGACCTGGGGCTCGAAGGTCTCCCGCCAGTCGCGGAGGACGGTCGCGCCGAGTTCCATGGTGATCCGGATCATCTCTTCCATCCGGGCCGCCATTTCCCCGGGGGTGCCCATCACGGGGACGGGGGCGATGTAGGAGAAGCCGTTGAAGACGCCCGTCCGAAGCCCGGAGATGGGCATGGACATCCTGCCGATGGCTCTTGATGCGCCCTCCGAGAAGGCGGCCTGGACGAGCGTCGCGTCGAGGGGCGTGAGCGGATGGGGGAGGTGCATCGCGTCCTGGATCCAGAAGAGTTGCTCGTCCCCGGGGCGGTCCCAGGCGACGGGGAAATTCGCCGGGATGGGAAGTTGTGCGGGTGGGGTGGGTGGCATCGGGTACTCCGGTGGGTCTTCCGGTGGGCGGAAGGGGTAAGGGCGCATTCTATACTTAGCGGCGGTTCGGGACTGAGAAGGATCTCACACGGCGGCGGCATCGCCCGGTCATCACGAGTATCGCTTAGGATGGAAGGCGATGAGTTCCTGGGCCGCCACCACGTTCGATTCGCTCCGCTACCGGCACTACCGGGTCCTCTGGATCGGGACGTCGCTGTCCTTCCTCGTCTTCATGATGTCGTCGGTGGTGCAGAGCGTGGTCGCCTACGACCTGACGGGGCGGAACGGGGCGGTTGGGTTCGTCTCACTGGGGATGGGCGTGGCGACGATCCTGGTGGCGCCGTTCGGGGGCGTGATCGCGGATCGCGTTTCGAAGAAGCGGCTCCTGCTCATCGGGCAGGTGCTCATCGGCCTGAACTTCGCGGCCGTAGGCGTCCTCATCATCACCGGCCAGATCACGATCTTCTTCCTGGCGGCCTCGACCTTTGTCCTGGGGACGGTGTTCTCGTTCATCGCGCCGGCCCGCCAGGCGTGGATTGGCGAACTCCTGCCGAAGGCATCGCTGCCGAATGGGATCGCGCTCCAGCAGGTGGCGATGACGGGGACGCGGATCTTCGGCCCCTTCCTTGCCGGCGGCCTCGTGGCGCTGGCGTTCGTCGGCTCCGGGGGGACGTACCTGTTCATGGGCGCGCTTTTCGCGGTCGTCGTCGCGACGCTGGCACGGCTGCCTTCGACAACGGCCCGGAGCGGGGGCCGCAAGGTCTCGGTGATGGGCGACATGATGCTCGGGGTGCGGCACATGCGGGAGCGCCCGCGGCTGATGCTGCTGGCGGTGTCGTTCATCGGGATCGTGATTGCGGGGTTCTCGTACCAGGTGGTGTTGCCGGGCTATCTGCAGGACGAACTGCACCACTCGCCCAAGAACATGGCGCTCATGCTCGGGGTGAGCGCGATCTCGGGGCTCGCCGTGACGATCGCGATCGCCGGGATGGCGGGATCGCGCCACGCGTGGCGGCTGATGCTGGGCGGCGGGATCCTGATGGGAGCGTCGTTGCTCCTGATGGCGGGGGCGCCGAATCTCGGCTTCGCCCTACTGACGATGCTGCTCATGGGCGCGGGGACGAGCGCGTTCCAGCTGATTAACAACGCCCTCGTGATGCAGGAGGCTTCGCCGGAATTCCACGGCCGGGTGATGTCGGTGACGATGCTGGCGTGGGGGGCGAACGGGCTGGCGGGCCTGCCATTCGGGGTCTTCGCGGACCACGTGGGGGAGCGGGAGACGCTTTTCCTGATGGGGCTGCTGGTGCTGGTGGTGACCGGCGGGACGGCGCTTCTGCATGCTACGCTTGTCAGGCGGGCGCCCCCTCCGGCGGTGCCCGTGGGCAGCCTCGCCTCGGGCGACTGAGCCCTGGCCGATGATCACTTTGCAGGGACGGACCACTTCATGGGACGGGAAGAACTGGCGGCGCTGATCGCCGTGCTCACGAAGCAGCTTGAACCCGGGGCCGAGAACCTCGCGCTCGGGAGCTGGAAGATCGACTTCGACAAGAAACGCCGGGCCTTTGTCTTCGACAAGTGCGAAAACGACGGGTACTGCGAAGAGCGCCCGGCAGTTGTGGCCGTGGACGGGACCGTGATCGACCGTGGGGGGCCGCTCTTCGACTGAGCCGGTGGCGCGCCGGTGACCATCGGGTGGCATTTTTTCGCGCAGATCGGCTTCGGCGGGCTCCTGCGGGTGAAAGAGCCGCCGATACTTAACCTGAACGATGCTTACGAAGCCGCGCCCCCCGGCCAAACCTCACGTGTTCCGCGTCCTCCTCGTCGAACGGAGCGTGGCGGGAACGCGCGTCCTCCGCGAGTCCCTGCAGCGTGACGGGCTGCGTGTGCACGGGGCGAGGAGCGCCGAAGAAGCGGCGAGGCTCGCCGCCGGCGACGGGTTCGACGCGGTGATTGCGGCCGCGGCCCTGTGGAAGAAACTCTCGGCGGCGCTGGCGAATCACCCCGGGAGCAGCGACCTCTGCGTCCTCCTCGTCACCGACGGCGAGCTTCCGGAACACCGGCTCGGGACGCCCGCCGGAGTCCACGCAGTGATCGCCCGGAGTGCGCTGATGGAGGCAGAGGGCGCGCATGCGCTGATCGCGGGGGCGATCACGGAGCATCGCGGCGGCCGGCGCAAGCAAACGATGGTGCGCTGGCTCGAACGCGAAGCACGAACAGACCACCTGACGGGGCTCTACAACCGCCACGCCTTCGACGAGCACCTGGCGACGTGCCTGGGCGAATGCGCCGAGCGGGGCCAGCCCGTGACCGTCGTCGTCCTGGACGTCGCGGGGACGCAGACCGTGAACGAAGCTCACGGGCACGATGTGGGCGATGCGATGATCCGGCGGGCGGCGACGGGCATTGCGCGCTGCATCCGCGGCGGGGACTTCGCGGCGCGAGTGGGCGGCGACGACTTTGCCATTGTCATCCCGGGGGGCGATCTGGAGGTCGGGCGGCTGATGGCGCGGCGGATCGGCCACGAAATCGAGCGGCTGAACGACTCGGAGTGGGATGGGGAGATTCCCGTGAGCGTGACGTTCGGCGTCGCCAGCGGCACCGGCTGCACGGCAGAAGAGCTTTTCGAGGCGGCGGAGCAGCAGATCGATCGCCGCCGCCCGGCGCACGCGCCGATCCTGTTCGAGTCGCGCCGATTCGACCCGGAAGGACCGTACGTCGCATGAGCGCGTCGCGAGTGACCGATTGCGCCGCCGGAACCGGCGGGAGAGAACGATGATGTTCAAGCGAGCGAGTGCGCCGGAGCCCCAGCGGGAGCCGGCGCCCAAGCCCCCTCCGCCCACGCGGCTCCTTGACCCGGAGACCGGGCTGCCCAACTACCACGAGCTGGCGGCGACGCTCCGACGCGAAATCGCGCGGGCCAGGCGGTACGGTGACCGGAGTTCGCTGGCGGTCTTCGAAGTGAAGGTGGCCTCGTTCAAGCCGTCCGCGGGGAACCCGCATCCGCCTTCCCCGGCGCGGTTCGTGGCGGGGGTACTCCACGAGCAGGCGCGGGAATCGGACCTTATCGCCCGGCTGGACACGACCCACTTCGTGGTCTTCCTGACCGAATGTGACACCACGGGCGCTTCGCTCTTTACGGAGCGGACACGGACGCGGCTGAGCACGTTTGTCTACGCCCGGAATGAAGACGGCACGGGTATCTTCCTGCGAGCGCGGGCGGGGTTCGCGGCATGGGAACCGGCCCTCTCGGAGCCGAACCTCTACATCCAGGCGGCGTTCGACCACATGGACCGGCAACTCTCCGCGTACAGCGCCGCGGAGGGCGAATTCAGGCCCCGGCCAACCGGCTAATCCCCCGGCGCCGGTAGCGGCCCGGCGAGGTGGGCGAGGGCGTCGACCAGGGCCTGGGTGCCGTCGCGGCCGCGGCCCTGCGCTTCGAGCACGCGGAAGAGTTGCTGGACGAGCGCCGTCCCGGGCAGGGGCAGGTGCACGCCGTCCGCGGTCTGCTGGACGATCCGAAGGTCCTTCTGCATCAGTTCGACCATGAACCCCGGGGCGAAGTCGCCGCGGATGGCACGGGGGCCGAGGTTCGCGAGCATCCATGAGCCGGCCGCGCCGGAACTGACGACTTCGAGCATCTTCGCCGGGTCGACGCCGGCTCCCCGGGCGAGGGCGATGGCTTCGGCCATGGCCAGCAGGTTGAGCCCCCCGGCGACCTGGTTGCATGCTTTCACGACCTGGCCGGAGCCGGCGGGGCCGACGTGGACGATCGTCTTCCCCATCGCTTCGAATATGGGGCGGCAGCGTTCGAAGACGCGCTCGTCGCCGCCAACCATGATCGCGAGGGTCCCGGCCTTCGCCCCGGCGTCGCCGCCGCTGACGGGCGCGTCGAGCATCGCGACGCCGCGGGCCGCGAGGGCGTCGTGCACCCCGCGGGCCACGGGCGGCGCGATCGTCGAGCAGTCGATGGCGATGGAGCCCACGGGGGCCCCTTCGATGACGCCGCCAGGGCCGAGCATCACTTCCTCCACGTCGGCGGAGTCGGAGACGCAGGTGATGGTGACTTCGGAGGCGGCGGCGACGCCCGCGGGGGAATCCGCGGCCGCCGCGCCCGCCTTCGTGAGCGGCTCCATCCGGGATGGGGTCCGGTTCCAGACGGTGAGGGCGAACCCGGCCTTGAGGAGGTTCGCCGCCATGGGCGCGCCCATGATCCCGAGGCCGACGAACCCGACGCGCTTGATCTCCATCTCTCTCACCCCGCGTTTTCGGGCATCGTAGAGCCAGAGCGGCCGGGTGTCCTTCTCCGGGAGGCTACTGGGGGTCGCGCCACATGAGCCAGATGGGCGGTCCCCCGCCGGGCACGGTGAAGACTTCGGTCACGCGGAAGCCGTTGCGCTCGTAGAGGGGGACGTTTCGCTCCTTCGAGCTTTCGAGGTAGGCGGGGATGCGCTCGCGGTCGCAGCGTTCAAGGATGGGGCGCATGAGCTGGGTGCCGACGCCGCGGCCCTGGAGGTCCGGTTCCGTGCCGAGCGCCAGCAGGTAGTAGTGGGGCTCGTGCGGATGCTTCTTCTCAACGGCGTTCATGCCGTTCATCACCGTGGGGATGCGCCGCCAGGTGGTGGTCTTCACCATGGAAGGGACGAGCATGAGCTGCTGAAGCAACCCCAGCTTCCATTTGCCTGGCGGCGTCCAGCAGGCGCCGCCTGGCGTCCCGTCGGCGGTGTACACCTCGTCGTGGGGGAAGGTCAGCCGCTTCACGCCAAGGGCCATGGCGTCGTAGACGCGGCGGGCGCGGTGCTTGTCCTGGGCTGCCATCCAGTTGATGAAGGGGTCGTCATCGAAGGCGCGGGCAAGGGTGGCCGTCAGGGCAGGGATGTCGGCCGTGACCGCCTTGCGGACGGTAAGTGGGAGGGGTTCGCGGCTGCGTGGTGGGGTTTCGACCTGGGTCATTGATGGCTCCTCTCAAAACCGGCGGCGGTTGGGTGCCACCGGCGATAGGGGTACGATAACGCCCATGTCAAGCACTCCCGCGTTCAACCCTCCGAAGCGCGTCCTGATGGGCCCAGGCCCCAGCGGCGCGAACCCCCGCGTGCTCCGCGCCATGACCGCCCCGCTCCTCGGGCACCTGGACCCTGAGTTCCTCCGGATCATGGACAACTGCCGGGTGATGCTGCGCGAGGTGATGCGCACGGCGAACGAAGTGACGCTGGCGACCCCGGGCACGGGCACGAGCGGCATGGAAGCGGCTGTGATGAACCTCGTGGAGCCCGGCGACAGGGTTGTTGCCGGCGTCTGCGGGTACTTCGGCGAACGGGTTGCGCTGATGGCCGAGCGGGCGGGAGGCGTGGTCACGCGCGTGCAGTCGCCCTGGGGTTCGCCGACCGACACGGCGGGGATCCAGGCGGCGGTGAAGGCGGCGGGCGGAGTCAAGCTCGTGACCATGGTCCATGCCGAGACCTCGACCGGGGTGCAGTCGGAAGTGCAGCCGGTTTCGAAGGTCGCCCACGAGGCGGGGGCATTGCTCCTGGTCGACTGCGTGACGTCGCTGGGCGGGGTGGCCGTCGAAGCCGACCGTTGGGGCGCGGACGCGGTGTATTCGGGGACGCAGAAGTGCCTTTCGGCGCCGCCTGGGGTCGCGCCGATCACGCTCTCGCCGGCGGCCTGGGATCGGGTGCGGGCCCGGGAGGTGCCGTCGAACACGTGGTACCTCGACATGCAGCTGCTGGAGGCCTACTGGAACAACCAGCGCGTCTACCACCACACGGCGCCGATTTCGATGATCTACGCACTGCACGAGGCGCTGGCGCTGGTCCTGGACGAAGGGCTCGAAGCGCGGTGGGCACGCCACGAAAAGAACGGCCGGGCGCTGCAGGCCGGGCTCGAGGCGATGGGGCTCGTGCTCCACGCCGACGCCGGCTACCGCCTGCCGGTGCTCACGACCGTCCGCATCCCCGAGGGCGTGAACGACGCGGAGGTGCGGGGAGCGCTGCTGAAGCGGCACGGGATCGAAGTCGGCGGCGGGCTTGGCGACCTCCGGGGGAAGGTCTGGCGGGTCGGGCTGATGGGCGAGTCGTCGACGTCGGGGAATGTGCTGCTCTTCCTCTCGGCGCTGGGGAAAATCCTTCGCGAACAGGGCGTGAAGACGGACCAACGGGCGGCGACGGACGCGGCGGCGGCCGGCCTGGAACGGGAATAGTTGTCCGCACCGCCAGCCGGCGACGAGAACGCGGCCTACTTCGCGGCGAACCGGGCTCGCTGGGACGAGGCTGTCCCGATCCACGCCGCCTCCGAGGGATACGACCTCGCCGGCTTCCTGCGCGGCGAAAAGACGCTCTACCCGGTGGAGATCGAGGAGGTTGGCGACGTTGGCGGGAAGTCGCTTCTTCATCTCCAGTGCCACTTCGGCATGGATACGCTGAACTGGGCCCGGCTCGGCGCCCGCGTCACCGGCCTCGACTTCTCGGGGGCCGCGGTTGCCCGCGCCCGCGAGCTCGCGGCCGAGATCGGCGTGGAGGACGCAACCTTCGTCCAGGCCAACGTCTACGACGCCCTGGCCGTCATTCACACGCGGTTCGACGTCGTCTACACCGGCATCGGGGCGCTCTGCTGGATCCCCGACGTGCAGAGGTGGGCGAACGTCGTTTCGAGCCTGTTGAAGCCGGGCGGGTTCCTCTACGTCTACGAAGGCCATCCCATGCTCTGGGCTCTCGACAGCGAGCGGGCCGACAAGCTGATGGTTGTGGGCCATCCTTACTTCGAAACGGAACGGCCGAGCGAGTGGGCCGGCGAGACGACCTACGTCGATGGCCCGCCCCTGGAGAACCAGAAGAGCTTCGAATGGAACCACGGGCTCGGCGAGATCGTCACGGCGCTGATTGACGCCGGGCTGCGGCTGGACTTCCTCCACGAACACCGCGAGGTCGCCTGGCAGGCTCTGCCCTGGATGGTGAGGACTGACGGCGCCACGGCCGCCCGGGGTTATGCGCGGCGGACCGCCTGGCAGCTTCCGCCCGGAGAGCGAGACCTCTGCCCGCTGATGTATTCATTGAAGGCGTCGAAGCCCGCCTGAGAGCGGCGCCTCAATCCGCCGAAACGGGGCGGCCGATGCCGACGTAGCGGACGCCCCGGGCCTCGACCACCCGCCGGTCGAGGGCGTTCCGGGCATCGACGAGCAGGGGGGCGATGGCCGCCCAGTCGAGGGTCGCGTAGGCGCGGTGGTTCGCGTGGAGGACGGCGGCATCGTACCCCGCGAGTGGCGGCGCGGCGGGCGCGAAGCCGAGCGCGCGCACCCCTTCTTCGCTGAGCAGGGCGTCGTGGCCTTCAACGGTAGCGCCGAGGGCGGTGAACTCGCGGAGGAGGTCGACGGCGTTCGTATGGGGGGTGACGGCGACGTCGGGGCGGAAGGTGAGGCCGAGAATGAGGATGCGCTTGCCGTGGAGGTCGCCGCCGAGGAGGTCCCTGACCCGGCGGGCAGCGTAGCCGGGCATGGCGTCGTTGACTTCGCGGCCGAGACGGGCGAGGGCGCTGGGGCCGGCCCCCTGGATGAGGAAGTGGGGGTAGACGGGGATGCAGTGGCCGCCGACGCCGGTGCCGGGCGTGTGAAGGTGGCAGTAGGGCTGGCTGTTCGCCGCCCGCGTGACTTCGTTGATGTCGACGCCGTGGGCATCGGCGACCTGCGCGAGTTCGTTGGCGAGGGCGATGTTGAGGTCGCGGTAGACGCCCTCGGCGAGCTTGCTCAACTCTGCGGCTTCAGCGGAGGCGAGTTCGATGACGTCGCCGCCGTAGATCTCGGCGAAGAAGGCGGCAGCGCGGCGGCCGCCCTCGGGGTCGACCCCGCCGACCACCTTCGGGTACTTCGCCAGGTCCTCGATGACGCGGCCCATGAGGAGGCGTTCGGGGCTGAAGGCGACCGAGAAGTCGCGCCCGAGCTTGAGTCCGCCGGCTTCGAGGCGGGGCGCGAGTTCGCGGCGGGTCGTGCCGACGGGCAGGGTGGTGTCGAAGATGCAGAGGGTGCCGGGACGAAGGCCTCTTGCGACGGTCTCGCAGGCGGCGAAGAGGTTGCTGAGGTCGGCGTGGGAGTCGGCGTCGACGTCGACCGCAACGGCGAAGGTGACGGCTTCGCACTGGCCGACCGCGGCGGCGGTGTCGGTGGTCGCCTTCAGGTTCCCGGAGGCGACCACCCGGCGAAGGAGCTCGCCGAGGCCGGCCTCGTCGGGGATGGGATTCTCGCCGCGGTTGACCAGGTCGACGCGGGCAGCGTTGATGTCGCAGCCGAAGACGGTGTGGCCCCGGGCGGCCATGGCGGCGGCGACGGGGAGACCGATGCGCCCGATCCCGATCACGGCGACGTTCATGGGGCGGCGAGCACCTGGCTGACCATGACGGGGGCGGATTCGCGCGCCGAACGGACCAGCGCTTCGGCGACGGCAAGGGCGGCGATGCCGTCGGCGGCGGTCACTTCGGGTTCGGCGTGGGCGCGGACGGCGTCGCGGAAGCTTTCGAGTTCGACGCGAAGGGGCTCGCGGTTCTCGATGGGATAGCGGGTCATCGGGCCTTCGGTGACGCTGGCGATGCCACCTTCGCGGGCGCTGGCGGCGAAGTTCTCGTAGAAGGCGAGCGACTGGGCCGCGTAGTCGACCACGAACATCCCCTTTTCGCAGAGGACGGTAAGGCTGCGCTCCTTCGTTGGCGTGAGCCAGTTGATGTCAAGGAGGCCGAGGCAGCCCCCGCGGAAGTGGAGCATGCCGGCGAAGATGTCTTCGTTGTCGGTGTTGATGCGGCGCTGGGCCTCGGCGTAGACGCGTTCGACCTCGTCCCCGAGGAGGTAACGCATGATGTCGATGTCGTGGGGGGCGAGGTCGTGGATGACGCCGACGTCGCGGATGCGGTGGGGGAACGGGCCGACGCGGCGGGCCTTGACCTGGAGGACGCGTCCTCCCTGCCCGGCGGAGAGGCGGCGCTTGAGTTCGCGGACGGCCGGGTTGAAACGTTCGATGTGGCCCACCGTCAGGACAACGCCGGCTGCCTCCGCGGCGGCGGCGATCCGTCCGGCGGCAGGGAGGGTGGCGGCAATTGGCTTTTCGACCAGGAGGCTGGCGCCGGCGGCGACGACCTGGAGCGCGACCGGCTCGTGCAGCCCCGTCGGGACGACGACGGAGACGAAGTCGGGACGGGCCTCTTCGAGGAGCCTCTGTGCGCCAGGGAAGCCGGGGAGAGAGCGGCCGTGGGTGGCCTTGGCGACGCGCGCGGGGTCGGCATCGGCGACGGCGACGAGTTCGACGCCGGCCATGTCGGAGAGGACGCGGGCATGGTTGGCGCCCATGGAGCCAAGGCCGATGACGGCGGCGCGAAGGTCAGCCATAGTCACACGGTATCGGGATTCGGGAGAACGCGGAAGCGCTAGACGCCGGGGTATATGATGGCAGCATGAAACGCGAAGATGCGGTCAGGCTGATCCGGGAGCACCGTGAGGAGATCACCGCGTTCGGGGTGAGGCGGATCGCCCTCTTCGGTTCCGTCGCCCGGGACGAAGGGCGGCCGGACAGCGACGTGGACGTGCTGGTGGAGTTCGACGGGGCACCCACCTTCCGCGGGCACATGGGTCTGCTTGTGCTGCTCGAATCGCTGCTGGGGACCCGAGTGGACCTGGCGACGCCGGAAATGATCCGGCCGGAACAGATGGAAATCGTGCGACGCGACCTGCTCGATGTCGCGTGATTCGTCTCACTTCCTGGCGGACATCGAGACGAGTCTTGGGCTGATCGTCGGCTTCATCACGGGCCTCGACGAAGATGGTTTCCGCGACGACGTGCGGACCGTTGCCGCGGTTGAGCGGCAGTTCCAGATTGTCGGCGACGCCGTGAAGCAGGTGCCGGCGGACATCCAGTCCCTGGCGCCCGCGATCCCATGGTCTCTCCTTGCCCGGTTCAGGGATGTGCTCACGCACCTCTACTTTCGGGTTGACGTTCGTGAGCTGTGGAACGCGGCGTCTGTGGAGGCGCCACTGATCCTGGCTGACGTTCGTGAACTCCGCCTGAAGCTGGAGAACTCCGCGGACGGGCCTGTCCCTACCCCCTGACGGCGGCGTCGAGGGCGGTGGCGATGCGGTCGATGTCGGCGGGGGTGAGCGAGGGGTGGATGGGGAGGCTCAGGACTTCGCGGGCAGCCTGTTCCGAGAGGGGGACGCTGGCCTCGCCGAAGCCCATCTCCTTGATGATCGGCTGCTCGTGGATGGGGATGGGGTAGTGGATGCCCGTGCCGATGCCGGCCGCCTGCAGCCGCTGCTGGACGCCGTCGCGGTCGTTTGCGATGCGCACTGTGAACTGGTGGAAGACGTGACGGTCGCCGGGGCGGCATGAGGGCAGCGTGACTGGCACTTCGAGGGCGCGGATGCGTTCGCTCAGGGCGGCGGCGTTGCGGATGCGGGCTTCGTTCCAGGTTTCGAGGTGCCCGAGCTGGACCTGCCCGATCGCGGCGGAGAGGTCGGTCATCCGCCAGTTGAGGCCAAAGTGTTCGTGGTAGTAGCGGCGCTCCTGGCCGTGGTTGCGGATGATCCGGCAGCGGCGAGCGACCTCGTCGTCGTCGACGGTGATGATGCCGCCTTCGCCGGTGGTCATGTTCTTCGTGGGGTAGAAGCTGTAGCAGCCGGCGCCGAACGTGCCCACGCGGCGGCCCTGGTGCTCGGCGCCGTGGGCCTGGCAGGCGTCTTCGACGAGGGCGAGGCCGCGGCGGTCGCAGATCGCTTTGAGGGTGTCGATGCGCGCCGGGTTGCCGTAGAGGTGCACGGGCATCACGGCCTTCGTCCGGGGGGTGATCGCGGCTTCGACGAGGGCGGGGTCGAGGTTGAAATCGTCGGCGGTGATGTCCACGAAGATGGGCTTCGCTCCGCAGGCGATGATGCTGGTGGCGGTGGCGATGAAGCTGAAGGGGGTGGTGATCACCTCGTCGCCCGGCCCCACGCCGTAGGCCTGGAGGGCGACGATGAGCGCGGCCGTGCCGCTGTTGACGGCGATGGCGTGCTTCGTGCCGATGTACCGCGCGAAGGCAGACTCGAAGGCTTCGGTGCGGCTTCCCTGGGCGAGCTGGCCCGACTCGAGGACTTCGATGACGGCGCGCTTCTCCTCGTCGCCGACGAGTGGCTTCGCGATTGGGATGGCCGGGAGGGCGGCTGCGGTCATTCGGGGATCCTTTCGCCGGGCAGCTGGTGGCGCGCTGGCTCCGAATCGAGCGTACCAAGCAACACGGTTTAGCGCTGGCGGGGCGCCCGGCCGCGACAATGTGCTAGGATTCGCCGCCCGCGGGGAGGCGGGCAAGCATGAGCGGTGGCATCAAACCTTCTGCCGGGCAACGCAGCCTGGGGGCGGACGCCGGCGCGGTCGCCTACTGGGTTTCGCTCGGCGTGACCGCCGGTGGCATGGGCGGCCTCGTTGCGGGTGGCCTTGGCGGGCGACTGGCAATGTTCATCCTCCGGCTCACCTCAGATGACTCGGTGAGGGGCCTCAAGAGCGACGACGGCTTCATCATCGGCCGCTTCGATGTCACGGCCACGCTCAGCCTGCTGTTCGTGACGATGGTCCTCGGGAGCCTTTTCGGGCTCTTCGTCGTCCTCGGGCGGCAGTTCCTCCCGTCGCGCGGGATGCCGGCGGCGTGGGCGGCGGCGGGGGCCGCGGTCGGCGGCGCCGTGCTGATCCACGGCGACGGCGTCGACTTCACGCTGATCGAACCGCACTGGCTGGCGGTCGCGCTGTTCATCCTGATCCCCAGTGCTGGCGGAGCCCTGATCGCCTGGCTGACGGAGCGGCTCGATACGTTCTGGTGGAAGCGGCGAAGAGCCACGGCAGTGACCTCACTTGCCGCCGTGCCGGCGGTCATCTTCTTCCCGGTGGCGGTGCTCGCCGTGGCCGGGGGCGCGCTGTGGCTGCTGGGAGGCCGCATCGAAGGGCTCAGGGCGCTGCCGGAGTGGAGGGTGGCGCGAGTGGCCGCGGGGGTTGTGTTCGCGGGGGTGGTTGCCGTCGGTGGGGTCGCGCTGCTCGGGGACCTGCGGGACGTCCTGTAGGGCTGCTTATCCCGCGGGTTCGACGGTTTCGTCTTCGCGGGTGCGATAGGCTCGGCCGCAGCGGGCGCAGGTGAGGTCGCGGCCGAGCTTGCGCGCACAGACGCAGACCCAGCCCATGAGCCGGGCCGGGGCGCCGCCGACGAGCGCGTAGTCTGGCACGTTGCGGGTGACCACGGATCCGGCGGCAACAAGCGCCCAGCGGCCGATGGTGACGCCCGGGAGGACGACCGAGCGCGAGCCCACCGCGGCGCCGTACTTCACCAGGATCTCGCCCACTTCCCAGTCGGAGTCGGACTTGAGGGAACCGTCGGGGTTGATGGCGCGGGGGTAACGGTCGTTGGTGAAGACCACTTCCGGGCCGACGAAGACGCCGTCCTCCAGGGTGGTGCCGTGGTAGACGCAGGAGTAGTTCTGGACCTTGCAGTTCGCGCCGACCTGGACGCCCGCGTCGATGTAGGCGCCCTTCCCGATGACGCAGCCCGGACCGACGACGGCGCCTTCGCGGACCTGTGCCTGGTGCCAGATGCTTGCGCCATCGCCGATCGTGGCGCCGGGGCTGACTTCGGCCGTGGGATGGATGCGGGCGCCGCTCACGGGGCGGCTGGCTCGTCGGCGGGCACGGACGCGGGGGTCTCGTCTTCGAGCGAATAGCGCCGGGCGACCAGGTGGATGCGGCGGCGAAGTTCGTCCTCGTCGCCAAACATGGCGGGGCCGAGTTCGTCGATCAGGCGGCGAATCTCCGCTTCGGTGACTTCGACGGACGCCTTCAGCTGCATGACCTTGGGGTGGGCGGTAGGGGTCATGTCCTCGAAGTCGGCAACCAGTTCCTCGCGGAGCTTTTCGCCGGGGCGGGGGCCGGTGAAGACGACTTCGATGTCTTCGCCCGGGCGAAGGCCGCGGAGACGGATCATGCGTTCGGCGAGTTCGAGGATGTTGATCTCTTCGCCCATGTCGAGCATGTAGATGTTGCCGTGGCCGCCGAAGGTGCCGGCCTGGATGACGAGGCTGACGGCTTCGGGGATGCTGATGAAGTAGCGCATCATGTCGCGGTGCATGACCGTGACGGGGCCGCCGCGCTCGATCTGGCCCATGAACGTCGGGACGACGGAACCGCGGCTGCCCATGACGTTGCCGAAGCGGACGGCGGCGTAATTCGTCAGTTCGCTCTCACGGGCGAGGGCAAGGACGAGAAGCTCGGCGATCCGCTTGGTGGCGCCCATGATGCTGGACGGGCGGACGGCCTTGTCGGTAGAGATGAGGACGAAGGTGCCGGCCTGGTAGGTGCGGGCGGCACGGGCGACGTTGAGGGTGCCGAGGACGTTGACGCGATAGGCCTCGCCCGGGTGCTCCTCCATGAGGGGGACGTGCTTGAGGGCGGCGGCGTGGTAGACGAGGTCCGGGCGGACCTGGGCGAAGATCTCGTCGATACGCTGCTCGTCGACGACGTTGGCGATCCAGAGACGAACGGTGGTCTCGGCGGAGAGCCCGGAGAACTCGAAGGCGTTGCGATAGAGGTCGTGGAGGCCGCTCTCGTTGTTGTCGACCATGTGGAGTTCGCGGGGATGGAAGCTGAGGAGCTGGCGGCAGAGCTCGGAGCCGATGGAGCCGGCAGCGCCCGTGACGAGGACGACCTTGTCCTTCACGGAGTGGGAACAGGCCGCGTAGTCGACCTGGACGGGGTCGCGGCCGAGGAGGTCGTCGAGGGTGATGTCGCGCAGGGCGTCGTGGTGGCCCAGGACCCACTTTTCGACGCCGGGGACCATGCGGACGGCGACGTTCGCCTCCTGGCAGGCGGCGACGATGCGGCGGATCGCCTGGCCGCTGGCGTGGGGGATGGCGATGGCTACGACCTCGACGTCGTGCTTTTTGATGGCCTCGGTGAGGTCGTGGGTGCCGGAAAACACGGGGAGGCCGAGGACGCGGGTGTGTTGCTTGCGGGGGTCGTCGTCGAGGTAGCCGATGGGCTGATAGTTGAGGCCGGGGCTGTTCTGGAGTTCGCGCGAAAGGGCCTGGCCGGTGTGCCCGGCGCCGATGATGAGGAGCCGGCGGGAGGAGACGGAAGCCCATGGCAGCCGCGAGAGCAGCCGGGCGCGCATCTTGACGAAGGCCATCCCCGGGAAGACCAGGATGCCGGCGATGAGGATGACGGAGAGCGGGAGGTCGCGGTTGGGCACCCAGAAGTTGATGGCGAAGACAGCGGCGGTGACGGCGAAGACGGCCCGGAAGAGACGCATGATGTCGCCGAGGCTGCCGTAGGCCCAGACGGTGCGGTAGACGCCGAAGAACACGTTGGCGGCGATGAAGCCCAGGGCCAGGAAAGGCAGGATCTTCGTGGTGAATTCGGCGTTGACGCGGGGGACTTCGCCGTCGAACCGGAGGAGCAGAGCAGCGCCGTAGCCGGCGGCGACCACGAGGATGTCGAGGATCGCGGCGATGACGGTGTGGAAGGGGTCACCGGCGAGGAGGCGGCCGATGGCGTTTCGCCGGGGCGGGGCGGGGGCCTCGGTGGTCATCAGCGGGCCCCGCTTCCGCGGGCAACCGCAAGGACACTCTGGAGCAGGATGCGGATATCGGTCATTACCGAATGGCGATCCACGTACGCGAGATCGTAGGTAACGATTTCATGGTAGGTCAAATCCGAACGGCCTTTCACCTGGGCGAGACCGGCGATCCCCGGGCGGACGTCGTGGCGGCGATGATATGCCGCAGGGTACTGGGCAACCAGTTCCGGGATCTCCGGCCGGGGGCCAACGAGGCTCATTTCGCCCTTGAGGACGTTGATGAGGTTGGGCAATTCGTCGATGGAGGTCTTGCGGGCGAAGGCGCCCCAGCGGGTGAGGCGGGGGTCGCGCTGCCCGGGGGGCGAAAAGACGAAGGTGCTCCAGTCGTCGACGACGTAGGGAGCGGTCTCGCCTGGCTTGGCGTGGCGCATCGTGCGGAGCTTCACCATGGTGAAGGGCCTGCCGCGGAGACCGACACGCCGCTGGAGGTAGATGGGGTTCCCCCGGAGTTCGACCGCCAGGACAGCCGCCATGACCCCGGCGATGACGATGGCGAAGGGCGCGGCAAGGAGGGTGAGGACGACATCGAAGACGCGCTTGGCCATTTGGATAGGGTCGAGGGGATAGGCGATAGGCGATAGGGGTTGGGCGCGCGCGGGGGTGGATGCCGTAGTAAGATAACCTTCACAACGGAGGCAATTCGCCGCGAAGCAGGGGGACGGCATGGCACAGCCACAGTTGTCGCGAATCGAGGGGACGGTGCTCGGCGCCGCGATAGGCGACGCGATGGGCCACCCCACCGAGTTCATCTCTTCATTTGACGCCATCTTCGCCCGGTACCCACCCGCCGGCGTAGAGCGTTTTGAGCTCTACTGGGACCAGGACGGCGAACACTTCGCGCCATACACCGACGACACCCAGATGGCCGAAGTGGTGCTTCGCGCGCTCATCCAGGGCCGCGCCGGAGGGGACCAGATGGACCCGGTGATGCAGGCGATCGCCGAAGGGTTCATCACGTGGATGGACCACCCGCAGGGTGGACATCGCGCACCGGGTAACGCCTGCATGGCCGGAACTCGGAACCTGGCGAAGGGCGTCCCTTGGCGCCTCGCGGGAGGCGAGACGGCAGGTGGGTGCGGATCCGTTATGCGGAGCTACCCCTTCGGGCTAGTGTTCGCGGACGATGTCGCGAAGGCTGAGGACTGGGCGGTGAACCACTCGAGGCTGACGCACCGGGACCCCATTGCGTTCGCGGCGTGCGCGACCATGGCGGTGGCCGTTGCGGCGCTACTCAATGGCGAGTCCCCCGGGAGCGTCCTGGGTCAAATGCCCGAAACAGCCGCGAAGTACAGCGCCGACACCGCGACGATGATCGCCCAGGCCACGGCCGAGGCGGTTGATGGCACACCGCCGCGGACCACGCTGCAGCGACTCCAGGGATGGGCAGCCCACGAGGCTATCGCCGCGGCAGCCTATGTGTTCGCGCGAAATGCCGGCGACGCCAGAACCGCGATCCTTGAGGCGGCCAACACGCCCGGCGACTCCGACAGCATCGCGACCCTGGTCGGAGCACTGGTGGGCGCGCACCTGGGCATCGATGCGCTCCCGGCCGACTGGATCGCCGATGTCGAACGGAGCGCGGAACTTCGCGACCTGGCCCATGCGGCATGGGGCTGCCTTGGCTCGCCCGTCGGGACGTGAGGGCAGACACGCCAGGCCTGGCTCCCGAGAACTTGGTTGGGTTGGCGGCTACGGGTCGCGGAAGATGTCGTGGCTGCCGATGCGGCGCCAGATGACGTGGGGGTCGCCCGGGCGCTTCTCGCGGCCACGTTCGAAGATGGCGCGACCATCAGGATCCCAGGTGATCTCAAACACCCGGGGATGCCCGGAGACGCCCTTCAAGCGGTGACCGGGGCGATGCGTACCCGTGCGGAGGTCGTCGACAAACTGCTGGACCACACGGAGAAACTCAGCCTGTTGCGCCGGTGTCAGACGCTGGAAGTCGCGCCAGAATCTCGCGTTCCACTCAAAGCTCGGCATTCGGCGCTATTTGGCATGGGATCGCGCTTTGAGCGCAGCCAGGAACTCCTCCGAACTCGCGAAGACCTCGGTCCGCCCGGCGGCGATGTCTTCGTCGACCTCGCGCTCGCCCTTCTGCCACGCCTCGGTCCAGAACCACCACTGTTCGGGGTCCCGGCCTTCGTGGACCGGGCGCACCACAAGCCCGGCAAAGGTGATCTCAAGCTCGAGTTCGCCGCCGGGTTCGAGGTCCATGAGCCGTCGCACGGAGGCGGGAATGGTCATCGACCCGTCGCTGCGGAGGAAGGCCTGGAACTTCGGCCCGGGTGACCGCAGGGGGTCAGGCTCGGCTGGCGGCGCCGGTTCGGGCGACCTGCGTTCGGCCGACGGGCGCGGTTTGCGGATGGCCATTGGGA
>JACRBT010000013.1 GCA_016234445.1 Chloroflexota bacterium
CTTCCTCCCCGTCATCCGGGGCAGTTCCCTCAGAGAGCCCCCGATAAATCGGGGGCAACAGAGGGTAAGGGTTGCGCTCGTTGCGGGACTTAACCCAACACCTCACGGCACGAGCTGACGACAGCCATGCAGCACCTGTGCTGGCTCCTGACTTTACAGGTCGTCCCCCTTTCGGGTTCCTACTTCCAGCATGTCAAACCCTGGTAAGGTTCTTCGCGTTGCATCGAATTAAACCACACGCTCCGCCGCTTGTGCGGGCCCCCGTCAATTCCTTTGAGTTTTAGCCTTGCGGCCGTAGTCCCCAGGCGGAGTACTTATCGCGTTAGCTTCGGCACAGAGGGGGTCGATACCCCCGACACCTAGTACTCATCGTTTACGGCGTGGACTACCCGGGTATCTAATCCGGTTTGCTCCCCACGCTTTCGCCCCTGAGCGTCAGGACATGGCCAGGATGCCGCCTTCGCCACTGGTGTTCCTCCCGATATCTACGCATTTCACCGCTACACCGGGAATTCCGCATCCCTCTCCATGCCTCAAGCCTGATAGTTTTCGAGGCACCCTCCCAGTTGAGCCGGGAGATTTCACCTCGAACTTACCAAGCCGCCTGCGGGCTCTTTACGCCCAATAAATCCGGACAACGCTCGCCACCTACGTATTACCGCGGCTGCTGGCACGTAGTTAGCCGTGGCTTATTCGCGAGGTACCGTCAGAACTTCTTCCCTCGCAAAAGGGGTTTACGACCCGAGGGCCTTCGTCCCCCACGCGGAATTGCTGCGTCAGGCTTTCGCCCATTGCGCAAGATTCTTAGCTGCTGCCTCCCGTAGGAGTCGGGGCCGTATCTCAGTCCCCGTGTGGCTGACCATCCTCTCAGACCAGCTACCGATCGTCGCCTTGGTAGGCCTTTACCCCACCAACTAGCTAATCGGCCGCGGGCCCCTCTCATAGCGCCGGAGCTTTTACCACCCGGTTTCTCACCGGGGGTGTTATGCGGTATTAGCTCGCCTTTCGGCGAGTTATTCCCCACTACGAGGCAGGTTACCCACGTGTTACTCACCCGTCCGCCACTACCACCGAAGTGATCGTGCGACTTGCATGCCTAATACATTCCGCCAGCGTTTGTCCTGAGCCAGGATCAAACTCTCCGAAAAAGAAAACCAAAAACGGCCTTGCGACCGCTCGAGTTCCCTAACGGGTTCCCAGACGTTCTCTTTCGTCCGCTATCCAGTTGTTAAAGTGCGCCGGCCCCTTTTCAAAGGCCCGAACGAGAAGACTAGCCCGAATCGCCGGGGATGTCAACTCTCCCGCCCTCGGCCCGGGAACTTCCATTCCCGCCGGGCGGTGCGGCCGGCCCGCGAGTGGGACCGGCTCTATCAAGAATGGGGGGCCTCCCCGCTGCTGTCAACGCCCACCCCCAAACCTTCACGCAACCCCCGCCATCGGAGTCATGAGGGCAGCTCGAACCCCGATTGCGCCAGCCACTTTTGCTTCTGTTCCGTCCGGACGCCGTGGTCCGACGGCCGGTACCGCGCCAGGAACTCGGCGGCGAAGGCAGCGAACGTCCCCGCGGCGATCGCCGCCCGCATCCGCTCCGTCAGCCGCGCCAGGTAGCGAAGGTTGTGGAGCGAGGCCAGGCGGTAGCCGAGGAGCTCTTCGTTGCGGAAGAGGTGGGCCACGTAGGCCATGCTGAACCGCGCGCAGGCGGGGCAGTCGCACTCGGGGTCGATCGGCCCGCCCTCGTCCTGGTAGCGCGCGTTGCGGATGTTGGCGCGGCCGTCGTCGGTGAAGAGCGACCCGTTGCGCCCCAGCCGGGTCGGCAGGACGCAGTCGAACATGTCGACGCCGCGGGCGACGCCGTTCACGAGGTCCTCCGGGCTGCCCACGCCCATCAGGTAGCGGGGCCGGTCCAGCGGCAACTCGGCGGCGACCGTGCTGGTCATCGCCCACATGTCGTCTTTCGTTTCGCCCACGGAAAGGCCGCCGATGCTGTAGCCCGGGGCGTCGAGCGCCGCCAGTTCGCGCGCGTGCCAGCGGCGAAGCTCCGCGTGGACGCCGCCCTGGACGATAGCGAACACCGGAACGTCCCCGGCGGCCTCGCGGGAACGGATGTACCAGCGCAGGGTGCGTTCCGCGGCCTCCCGTGCCGGATCGAGCGCTGCTTCGCCGGGGAGGACCTGGTCCAGCGGCATGGCGATGTCGACGCCCAGCGCGCGCTGGACCTCCATCGCCAGCTCCGGCGTGTAGAAGTGCTCCGAACCGTCGATGTGCGAACGGAAGCTGACGCCGGCTTCGTCGACCTTCCCCAGGCGGGCGAGGCTGAACACCTGAAAGCCGCCGCTGTCGGAGAGGATCGGCCCCTGCCAGTCCATGAAGCGATGGACGCCGCCGTGGCGCTCGACCAGCCGGTGCCCGGGACGGAGGTAGAGGTGGTAGGCGTTGACCAGGAGGATGCCGGCGCCCGTGCCCGCGATCTCCTCCGGGAGGAGTGCCTTCACCGTGGCGAGCGTCCCGACGGGCATGAAGGCCGGCGTCGGGAAGTCGCCATGGGCGGTCGAAACCACGCCCGTCCGGGCCGCGACGGGGGATGTCGGATTCGAGGTGAGCCGGAAGCCGAAGGTCACCGGAGGACCGTCTCGGCGGCGCGCCGGACCACCTCGGGGGGCACGTCGCCGCGGGTGACCGCGTGCCCGATCGCGTCGAGCAGCACCCACTGGACCTTGCCGGCGCGGGCCTTCTTGTCGCCGCGGGTGGCGTCGATGACCGCGTCCACATCCAGCCCGGGGGCCGATTCGGGCAGCCCGTAGGCGCGAATCACGGCCTGCTGGCGCTCGAAGTCGGCCGGGGCGAGGAGCCCCATCTCGATCGAAATCAGCCCGGCGGCGCGCATCCCGACCGCGACGGCCTCGCCGTGGAGGTAGGTGGTGTAGCCGCTGACCGCCTCGATCGCGTGGCCGAGCGTGTGGCCGTAGTTGAGGAGCGTCCGGCGGCCGGCTTCGCGTTCGTCGTCGGAGACCACCGCGGCCTTGATCGCGGTGCTCCGGGCGATGAGCGCGGGCGACCGCATCGTCGCCTCCGGGTCGCCGGCCGCGGCTTCGAGTTCGCCGAAGAGGCCCGCGTCGAGGATGAGCCCGTGTTTCACCAGCTCCGCCCAGCCATTGATGAGCTGCCGCCGCGGGAGCGTCCGCAGGACGAGGGGGTCGATGACGACCGCCCGCGGCTGGGCGAAGGCGCCGATCATGTTCTTGCCGCGGGCGTGGTCGATGCCGGTCTTCCCACCGATCGCGGCGTCCACCATGCCCAGGAGCGTCGTCGGCACGTGGACGAAGTCGATGCCGCGAAGGATGGTCGCCGCCGCGAACCCACCAACATCGGTGACGACGCCGCCGCCCAGGGCGACCACGAAGTCCGTCCGTTCGACGCGATGCTGGAGGAGCCAGTCGTAGAGCACGGCGAGCGTGCCAAGGGTCTTGTGCTCCTCGCCGGCGGGCAGGGCGAAACTCTCGGCGCGGTAGCCCGCTGATTCGAGCGACTGCATGGCCGCCGAACCGAAGAGTGGCGCCACGACCGCGTCGGTCACCAGGAAGGCACGGCCGCCGAGGCCCACGGCCCGGCAGACGGCCCCCAGGCGGCCAAGGGCGCCGTCCTCCACGACGACGGGGTAGGTGGCGGAGGTGGCCCGGGTGCTGACCGTGGCAGCCACCTGGAAGGGCGACTCAAGGCGGTCCGGCGGCCCCGGGGCGACGCCGGCTTCGGCCTCCCAGAGGCGGCGCAGGGTCTCGGCCACTTCCTCCGGCGGGCGGCTGTCGACGTCGACGTGGGCGTCGGCGCGTTCGTAGATCGGGCGACGGGCTTCGTCGAGCGCGCGGAGCCGGGCAAGCGCGTCCCCTTCGAGGAGTGGGCGTGCTTCCGTGCCGGGGTCCGACTGGAGGCGGCGGACCGCTTCCTCGGGCGTGACGTCGAGCCAGACGACGAGGCCGGATGCGATTGCGGCACGGCCCGCGGCTGTGGTCGGGGCGCCGCCGCCGGTCGCGACGACAATGCCGTCGCGGCCGCGAACTTCGCGCAGGGCGGCGACCTCACGCTCGCGGAAGCGGGCCTCGCCCTCGTCCCGGAAGATCTCGGGGATGGAGCGGCCGGCAGCGGCTTCGATCATCGCGTCGGTGTCGGCGAACGCCCACCCCAGCCGCTCCGCGAGGATGCGCCCGGCGGTGGACTTGCCGCTGCCCGAAAGCCCGATGAGGAAGATCGCCCTGGATGTCACTCCTCCCAGTGTACCCGGGGGAGGCCGCTTGCCGCTGCCGTGAGGGGGCTCAGGACCCCGGGTGGCGGGGCTTCAGGGTCGCCAGGAAGCGCTCGTGGTTGGCCCGCGTCTCGGCGAGCGTGTCGCCACCGAACTTCTCCAGCCAGGCGTCGGCGAGGACGACCGCGACCATCGCCTCTGCCACCACTCCCGCCGCCGGGACGACACAGACGTCGCTCCGTTCGTAGTGGGCCAGCACTTCCTCGCCGGTGTCGAGGTCGACCGAGGGCAGCGGGTGGGCGAGTGTCGGGATCGGCTTCACGGCCGCGCGGACGACGATCTCCTCGCCGGTGCTGATCCCGCCCTCGATGCCGCCGTGGCGGTTCGTCGCGTGGCGCCACGGGAGGCCGTCCCAGCGGTCGATGGGGAGGATCACGTCGTGGACCTGGGAGCCGCGCATGTTGGCGCCTTCGAACCCAACTCCGAACTCGACGCCCTTGAAGGCGTTGATGCTGCAGATGGCGCCCGCGATCCGGCCGTCGAGCTTGCGGTCCCAGTGGACGTGGCTGCCGAGGCCGAGGGGCACGCCGCTGACCCGCACCTCCGTCTCGCCGCCCACAGTGTCGCCATCGGGCTTGGCGGCGTTGATTGCGGCGACCATGGCAGCGCCGGCGTCGGGGTCGGCGCAACGGACGGAGCTGGCCTCCACCGCCTCCCAGTCGATCGGTTCCGGCGGGGAGGAGCGGACCCCGGCGATCGAGATCGTGTGGCTGTGGAACGCCACCCCGAATTCGGCCAGGAGGCGCTTCGCCACCGCGCCCACGGCCACGCGCGCGGCCGTCTCCCGGGCGCTGGCCCGTTCGAGGACGTTGCGGACGTCGTCGAAGCCGTACTTCATCGCTCCCGGCAGGTCGGCGTGGCCAGGGCGCAGGCGCGTGACCCGTTCGATGACCGCGTCGACGGGTTCGACCGCCATCTTCTCGGTCCAGTTCACCCAATCGCGGTTCTGGACCCAGAGCGCCACCGGCGACCCAAGCGTGAAGCCATGGCGGACGCCGGCGGTGATCTCGGCGTGGTCCTGCTCGATCTTCATCCGCCCGCCGCGGCCATAGCCGCCCTGCCGCCGGGCAAGGTCCGGGGCGATGTCGTCTTCGCCGAGCGACAGGCCGGAGGGCAGCCCTTCGATCACCATCGTCAGGCCCTTGCCGTGGCTTTCGCCGGCCGTGAGGAAGCGGAACTGGCCCATCAGGACGTGGCCTCCGCCGGTTCGTCGTAGGGCTGGCCGGGGATGCCGCCCACGACCGGCGGGAGCGTAATCGCCGTGCCCTCGCCCGATTCGTTCCGGGCATAGGTGGTCTCGAACCGCCCGAGCACCTCCGCGGGGGTCATCGCGTCCCAGGTCAGGCCGTCGGAAACGGCCCGTTCGGCCGAGGTGGTGAGGATGGGCATCTGCACGGGGGCCCCTTCGCCGGAAGTGAAGGTCGTGTACACGTCGACGCGGACGCGGGCGAGCCGGAGGTTGGGGACATCGTACAGCATCATGTCGACCAGCTTCGCCGCCAGGGCGACCGCTTCGTCGAGGGCGGATGACACCTGCACCCGGCGGCCATCCTCGGTCCGGAACTCGGGCTCGGCCGAGGTCGAGAGGGTCGCCCCGTCCTCGGTTACGGCGATCAGCTGGGCGCCCTGGACGCCCGCCCAGAGGTTCGCCGCCGTCCCCCGCGGCGGCCGGGCACGGCGCCACGTACCCAGCGCTTCTTCCAGCAACGCCGCCACGATCGCCACGTCGCCCGACTCCACCCGGCGGCGCCAGGTCCGTTGCTGGAACATCTCCGTGGCCACGGCCCAGCCGACGAAGAGGAAGATGGCAAGGGTGGCGATCGTGCCGACGACCATCATCGCCGCCGCTCTCCCTTCAGGGCGTTGCGGGCGGCTTCGAACATCGCCTCGACCGGCGCCCGCACCCCGGTCCAGAGTTCGAAGGCCAGCGCCCCCTGGTAGATGAGCATCGGCAGCCCGCCGAGGGTCGCCAGCCCTGCCGCGCTCGCCGCCCGGAGGAACGGCGTCTCTTCGGGGCGATAGACGATGTCGACGGCGAGCGCCGTGGGGCGGGCGGCGGCGAAGTCGCAGGGCGCTTGGCCCTCGGCGCCGCCGCCGTGCATGCCCACCGAAGTGCAGTTCACGATGCAATCGTACCCCGCGGTGTCCAGGTTCGAGACGGTGTGGACCGGGGCGCCGTCGCGGGCGACGTCGGCGGCGAGCCGGGCCGCGCGCTCCGGGGTCCGGTTCCAGAACCCGATGCTGGCGACCCGCGCTTCCGCCAGGGCGAAGGCGATGCCACGGGCCGCGCCCCCGGCTCCCAGCAGCAACACCGCCTTGCCCGCGACATCGAACTGGGCCTCGTTCCGCAGCGCGACGACGAAGCCGCTGCCGTCGGTGTTGAAGCCGTAGAGGCGGCCTTCGCGGTTCACGATCGTGTTCACGGCGCCCACGCGCGCACTCTGACCGCCGAGTTCATCCAGCAGCGGGATGACCGTCTCCTTGTGCGGGATCGTCACGTTCGCGCCCAGGTACTTGGGGTCGCGGAGGCTCACCACGCGCCCGGCGAGGGCATCGGCGGTGGTGTCCCAGGCCTCGTAACGCACGTCCAGTCCGCACTGGGCGAAGGCCGCGCCCTGGAAGACCGGCGAGAGCGAATGTGCCACCGGGTGCCCGATGATCCCCGCCAGCCGCGTCATGGCGAACCGTAGAGCGCTATGTTGCGCTGGTGGTCGGCGTCGGTGACGGCGAAGCGATGGGAGCCGTCGCCCTTCTTCGCATCGGCGACAAAGTAGTAGTAGTCGGTCTGGGCGGGGTTTGCGACCGCCTCGATCGACGCCAGCCCGGGATTCGTGATCGGCCCGGGAGGGATGCCCCCGTTCAGCCGCGTGTTGTAGGGCGACGGGTTCTTCAGGTCTTCCAGCGTCAGCTCCTTCTTCCACCAGCCGAACTCCTCGACGCTCTTGGGGTCGAGGGCGAGGGCGAACTGGACCGTCGGGTCCGCGCCGATGATGTCGCCGGCAGCGAGGCGGTTGTAGAACACCCCGGCGATGAGCGGGCGTTCTTCGCTGATCGCCGCTTCTCGCTCGACGATCGAGGCGAGCGTCAGGGCCTGGTGCAGCGTCAGCCCCCGGGCTTTCGCCGCCGCCCGCAGCTCCGGCGAAAACCGCGTTTCGAAAGTCTTCAGCATCTCGTGGACGAGGTCGGCGGCGGTGGCGCCAACAGGCAGGAAGTAGGTGTCGGGGAAGAGGTAGCCCTGGAGCCCCTGGCCCGGGGGAAGGCTTGCGGCGAACTCTGCCGGGAGCTGTGCCGCCGCGACCGCGTCGAGGAACTCCTGCGCGGTCCCGAACCCGGCCTTCGCCGCAATCGTTGCCATCTCCTCCACGCGGATGCCCTCGGGGAAGGTGACGCGGAGGACGGGGCCGCTTGCCTTCACCGTGACCGAGTCGATGACCGTGAGGATTGGGGTGCCGCGCTGGAGAATGTAGTCGCCGGCGCTCAGCTGGTTCTGGAGCCCCATCAGGCTGACGAGGACCTGGAACTGCAGCCCCGAGCGGATGATCCCCAGCTTCTCCAGCTCGTTTCCGATCCTCCCGGCCGAGGCGCCCTCCTCGACGGTGAAGGCAACCTCGCCGCCGGTCTCAGGCGTGATCGGGTCGACCAGGCGCCCGTGGAGGACTGCCCCCGGCGTCCCGGCGACACAGACCGACGCGACCACGACGATGAGGGCCGCGATCCCGCCACCCGCGACGGCGAACCAGCTGACGCGGCCGTCGCTCACGCCCATGCCCCTCGCCGGGAGTCGAGCACGGCCTGGAGGACGATGGCGGCCGCCAGGGAGTCGAGTTCGCCGCTGCGCTTCTTCGCCGCCTTCGGGTCGGCCTTCGCTGCTTCCGCGCTGGACAAGCGCTCGTCCCATTCGGTCACCGGGATGGCCAGCCGTTCGCGCAGCTTCGCAATCAGCGCCCGGGCCTCGCCGGCCTGGGCCGAATCGGCGCCCGACATGCTCAGCGGCACGCCGACGACGACCTCGTCGACCTCCTCCGCCTCCACCAGCCGGACCACGGCCTCGACCAGGCTCGTGCGGCCGTCCAGCAGGATCGCCGGGCGGGTGTGCGCGTACATCCCGAGGGCGTCGCTTACCGCCACCCCCGTCCGGCGCGTGCCAGGGTCAAGGGCGAGGAGCCGCCGTGGGCGTTGTTCCGGCGGTGGCTGCAGGGGTGGTCGTTGAGCCATCGGTGGGGGCGCCTTGTTCGGGGGTCCCGGCCTTTTCGCTGCGCAGGTCCACGCCTATCCGGAATGCGAAGCGCGGAAGCCACGGGGCCCAGCCGGGAGTGACTTTGACGTCTGCCCTCTGGATACCATACCGGGAAGCGAGGGTCGACTCGGCCGAGCCCGGCGACTTGCCTTTCACCGCCGCCCGGATGTCCGCCATGCTCAGGCCCCGGGCGAATTCGCCGCTCACGTCGAATGAGGCCGTCAGCGTCCCTCCGTCCGCTGCGGCCCGCCTGGCGCCGTTTTCGACGGCCGTCACCGAGCCCGGGATGAACTCGCCGGCCGCATCCTCGCGGAGCACGTGGCGGGCGACCACCTCCAGCGTCTCCTGGAGGATCGCCAGCGCGGTGACTGTCAGGCTCGCGTCCATGAAGACGATCTCGCCCGGGTCGCCGGCAACGCCGCTCGCGTCGCCCTCCACCACCGTCACGGACGCCGTCTCCAGGAAGACCGCGTCCCGGGGCCGGGCCTCGACGACGATCTTCTTGACGGCCTCGGAGGCCTGGCTGCTGTGGACCAGCTCCTTGAGGGCGGCGAGGTCGGCGGGCGCGATGGCCGCGACCTGGGCGGTTGGGACCACGGCCGCGGCGGCGTTCGTCACCGTCAGGGCCTTGAACCGGGCGTCTGCCCAAACCGTGATGGCCGCCGCCGCGACCGCACCCTCGGCCCCGTTCGACACCGCGGTTGCAGCGGCGGCGGCGCTCTTCCCGGCGGCAACCACGGTCTCGGCGTCGATGGCGAATTCGATGCCAGTCGCGGTCGCGACGATCGAGCCTGCCGGGACCGTGACCGCGGCCGTCCCCGGGTTCGTGATCGCCAGGGCAACCTTCGCGGGCCCGGTCGTGACGGTGGTCTTGCCGGTGGTACGGACCGCGAAGGTCAGGGTGCGCTTCGCCGTGACTTCGCGGGCGGGGACCTGGAGGGTCTCGAGGTCCGGCTGTTCGATCTCCTCCGAGGCGGTGATCACGACGTTCGCCGAAAGCGTCTCCGTCGGCGGGTAGGCGTCGACTTGCCCTGAGGGAGCAAGCGTGAGCAGCGCCCCCACGAAGGCGACGGCGACCCCCAGGATCACCGCGAGCTGGACGTACCGGCCGAGCGAGGGGAGCACGAGGCTCCACCGGGCCAGCCGGACGACACGGTGCCCGCCCGACTCCCATCGGACGTATTCGGGCCGCCGGGCGACGGGGATGCCAGCCTGGCGCGCCCTGGCGGCGAGGTTGACGTTCGTGGTCGCGATCGCGACGACCCGGCCGCTGTCCTCGGCGTGGCGGCGCAGGCGGCGAATCCCCAGTTCGGTGCTGAGCTGGCGGTTCCCCTGGGGCGCGTGGATGACGACCGCATAGGTGGGCGCCGTGTCGACCCGGCCGCAGACCGCGGCCACATCCTCATGCCGGTCGACGTGGACGACGCTCGCGAGCCCCGAAACATCGTCGGCTTCGCCGGGCGGGAATTCGTCTTCAGGGAAATCCTGATCGTCCGGCATCTTCTCTCCCGAGTGGGCGGCTACCCGTCGCCCAGCGCGGCCCGGGCCAACGCCCAGGCGGCGTTGAGCGCCGCGTCAAGTTGGGCCAGGTCCTTGGCCCCGGCCTGGGCGACATCCGGGCGGCCGCCGCCACCACCCCCGGCGATCCTGGCGATCTCCCGGATGAGGTTCCCGGCATGGACACCGCGGGCGACGGCATCGGGCGTGGCGGCGGCGATGAACGCCGGCCGCCCCTCGATCTCCGCGCCCAGGATCACCAGTGAGGGCTGGAGCTTTGCCCGGACGCGGTCGGCGACTTCGCGGAGGGCTTCGTTGGAAAGCGCCTGGACCCTGGCCACGACGAGGAAGGCATCGCCCACCTTCGTCGCGCCCTCGATGAGCGCGTCGGCGACCCCGGCGCCCTGGATCCTCTGGAGCTGCTCCGACTGCTTGCGGAGGCGTTCGAGTTCGGCCTGGAGCGAGTCGAGCCGCTCTTCGATCTCGGCGGGACCGGTGCTCAGGCGCTCGGCGACGCGGAGGAGGCGCTCCTGCTGCTCGAGGATGTGAGCCTCGGCGGCGCGCCCGGTGAGGGCCTCGATCCGGCGCGTGCCGGCGGCCACCGCGGATTCGCGGAGGACGTGGACGAAGCCGATCTCGCCGGTGCGGTGGACGTGGGTGCCGCCGCAGAGCTCGGCGCTGAAGGTGTCGCCGTCGTCGCGGATCTCGACGACCCGGACTTCGTTGCCGTACTTGTCGCCGAAGAAGGCGAGCGCGCCACCGGCGACCGCCTGGCGGTAACTGGTCGAACGCCAGGCGACTTCGAGGTCGCGCCGCACCTTTTCGTTCGCGAGCTGCTGGACTTCGACGAGCGCCTCGCGGGGCGTCTGTTCGAGGTGCGTGAAGTCGAAGCGGAGGCGGTCCGGCGTGACCAGCGAACCCTGCTGGCGGACGTGCTGCCCGAGGATGCTCCGGAGCGCGGAATGGAGAAGGTGCGTCCCCGTGTGGTTGCGGGTCGCGCCGGCGCGGTGGGCAAGGTCGACGGTCGCCTCGGCGGTCGCTGCCACGCGGATTTCCCCTTCCGTCACATGGCCCCGGTGGACGACCGCGCCGCCGGTTGCCTGTGTGTCCTCTACACGAAAGACGCCGGAGGGCGTCCGAATGTTCCCGCGGTCGCCAATTTGGCCGCCACCCTCGGGATAGAAGGGCGTGACCGAGAGGACAACCTCGCAGGATTCGCCGGCGAGGGCGGTATCTACGAGCCCGCCGGCCTTGAGGACAGCAACGACGTGGGCGTCGGCCTCGGTGTGGGAATAGCCCACGAAGTCGCTGTGTTCGTCGCCAAGGGACTGGAGGGCGGGGGAGACTTCGCCCTTGAAGAACTTGCCCTGGAGGCGGGCGCGGCTGCGCTGGGCATCCATCGCCGCTTCGAAGCCGGCGTCGTCGAGGCTGAACCCGCCGGCGGCGGCGATCTCGCGCGTGAGCTCGTGGGGCATCCCGAAAGTGTCGTAGAGGAGGAAGGCCTCGTCCCCCGGAACCACCGTCGCGCCAGTCTCGCGCAGGCGGGCGAGCAGCGACTCCAGCCGGTGCGAGCCCGCGGCGAGAGTCCGGAGGAAACGCTCCTCCTCGGCCCTCAGCGCCCGTTCGATAAAGGCTCGGTTCTCCGCCAGGTGGGGGTAGCCGACCTTCAGCTTCTCGATCGCCGCCTCGGCCAGGCGCGCGGTGAACGGTTCGCCCACGCCCACGCTGCGGGCAAGGTAGACCGCCCGCCGGATGACGCGGCGGAGGACGTAGCCCCGCCCTTCGTTGCTCGGGACCACGCCGTCGCCGATGAGGAGCGTCGCCGCCCGGCAGTGCTCCGACATCGCCCGGATGACGTGGGCCTGCTCCGGCGTCGCCTGCCCGCCGAGGTAGTCCACCCCCACGACGGCCGCGGCCGCTTCGAGGATCGGCAGGAAGATGTCGGTTTCGAAGACCGAACGCTTCCCCTGGAGCACCGCCGCGACGCGTTCGAGGCCGCTGCCGGTGTCGATGTTCTGGGCGGGCAGGGGGTCGCGATGGCCGTCCGGGTGCTGGTAGTACTGCATGAAGACGAGGTTCCAGATTTCGAGGAAGCGCTCGTCGTCGTAGGCCACGCGGATGCCCTCGGTGCCGCGCTCGGGGAAGTGGTCGTAGTAGATCTCGCTGTCCGGGCCGCAGGGGCCGCTGCCGCCGGCCGGGAAGCTGAACCAGTAGTTCTTCTCTTCGTCGCAACGGTGGATGTGGTCTTCACCGACGCCCTGTTCGCGCCAGTAGCCGTGGGACTCGTCGTCGTCGAGGTAAATCGTGACGTGGAGCCGCTCGGCCGGGATGCCATAGACCTTCGTCAGGAGCTCCCAGGCCATGGCGATCGCTTCCCGCTTGAAGTAGTCGCCGAAGCTGAAGTTGCCCAGCATCTCGAAGGCGGTGCAGTGGCTGAGGTCGCCGACTTCCTCGATGTCGGTCGTCCGGAAACAGCGCTGGACGGTGGTGGCGCGCTTGCCCGGCGGCGGCAGTTCGCCCATGAACTGGGGCTTGAACTGCTGCATTCCCGCCGAGGTGAAGAGCGACGTCGGGTCGCCGATTGGGACCAGCGGCCAGCCCGGGAGGAGCATGTGGCCCCGCTGCTGGAAGAACTGGAGGAAGGCTTCGCGGATTTCGTCGGAGGTGCGAGGAGGGTTCGGCATGGTCGTGGGAGCAATGCTATGCACCCGTGGGGAGCCGTGTCGAGAGAGCCGCGCCTTGACACCCTTCGCCGCCGCGTCCCAAGATCATGACCGGACGCGCTACCCGCGTCCCCTATGTGTACTGACCTCGAACCTCCCAGTAGCCACCCCACCGACTTTCGACACCAGGACGCCGTCCGTTTGAACGCGCCCGTGGCCCTGCCGTGAACGACGCAAGGCATGGCGTTGTCATCCTTGCCGCGGGCAAGGGGACCCGGATGCGCTCGGCGCTACCGAAGGTGCTCCATCCCGTCTGCGGGAAGCCGATGGCCGCCCACATCCTCGACGCCGCCCGGGCGCTCTCCCCCGCGAAGCTGGTGGTCGTCACGGGCCACGAAGGCGCGAAAGTGCGCGAAGCCCTCGCCGCGCCCGACGTCACCTTCGTCGAACAAGCCGAACTCCTCGGCACCGCCGACGCGGTCCGGCGCTGCGAGGCTGCCCTCGCCGGCTGTGACCGCATCCTCGTCGTGAACGGCGACACGCCGATGATCACGCCCGAACTCCTCCGCGAGCTGGCCACCGCTTCGCCCACGAGCCCGCTCGTCTTCGTCACCTGCACCGCGCCGCTCCAGCTGGGGCGCGTCACCCGCGACGGGGCGGGCAACGTCACCGGCGTGGTCGAAGCCGCCGACTGGACCGGTCCCGGCGGCCCCGCCGAGCTCAACACGGGCCAGTACCGCTTCGACGCCGCCTGGCTCTGGTCACGCCTCCCGAAGGTACCGGTGAGCCCCAAGGACGAGTACTACCTGCCCCACCTGGTCGCCATCGCCAGCGCCGAGGGAGCGAGCATCGCCACCGTCGACGCCAGCCCGGAAGAGGCGCTCGGCGTGGACGACCGCGCCCGCCTGGCGGAAGCGGAAGCGGCCATGCGGCGGCGCATCCTCGCCCGCCACATGGAGGCCGGCGTCACCATCGTCGACCCCGCGACCACCTACATCGACGCGGACGTACGCATCGAGGAAGACGTCACCGTGATGCCGAACTGCTACCTTCAGGGCGCCACCGCGGTCCGCACCGGCAGCGTCATCGGCCCGGGGACCACTCTCCGGAACGCGACGGTGGGCGTCGACGCGCGCATCCAGCACTCCGTCGTCGAAGAGTCCAGCATCGGCGCCCGCGTCTCCGTCGGGCCCTATGCCCACGTCCGCGGCAATTCCACCATCGGCGATGACTGCTTCCTCGGGAACTACGCGGAGGTGAACCGCTCCCGGCTGGGCAAGGGCGTCAAGATGCACCACTTCAGCTACATGGGCGACGCCAGCGTCGGGGCGGAGGCGAACATCGCCGCCGGGGCGATCACCAACAACTACGACGGCGTCCACAAGCACCCCACTGTCATCGGCGAACGCGCCTTCATCGGCTGCGACACCATGCTCATCGCCCCGGTGACGGTGGGCGACGACGCGGCGACGGGCTCGGGCTCGGTTGTGACCAGGGACGTCCCCGCCGGGATGCAGGTCGTCGGCGTCCCCGCCCGCATCACCGGCCCGGTCAGGCGGCCAACGGAATGAACGTGGAAACCACCCTGGCGGTCGTTGGCATCGTCGTCGCGACGCTCGTGATGGCCGCCGCAGCCGCGGCCGAAACGGCCCTCGAACGCGCCAACGACGTCCGCATCCAGGCCCTCGCCGCCCGGGGGGACGCCCGCGCCCGGAGCATCGCCGGCACGGTCGAGCAGCCGCGCGAATTCCTCGGTCCGCTCACCACCGCGCGGGTCCTCGCCTCGTCCGTCGTCGTCTCGCTCTCCGCCTACCTCGGCGTCCGCTCCTATGAGGACTTCCAGGGCGCCGTCCTGATGGGGCTCGCCGGCGGTGTCGGCGTCGCCGCCGTCCAGATGACCGTGGGCCTCCTCGCCGCGCGGCGGCCGGAATTCACCGCCGTCCGCCTCAGCCGCGAGGTCCGGATGGCGCGATTCGTCTTCGGGATCCCCGCCTGGGTGCTCTCCCTGCCGTCCAAGATCATCGCGCGCTCCTTCCAGGCCGTCGCCCCCCGGGACGACACCGACATCCTCTCCCTGGTCGAACGCGAAGAGGCCGCCGGCGGCGTCGAGGAACAGGAACGCCGGATGATCCGCGGCGTCATCGCCCTCGAAGACAAGACCGCCCGCGAGATCATGATCCCCCGGATCGACATCGCCGCCGCCGAGATCGACGACAGCATCGACGCCGTCGCCGCGATCGTGAACGAGCGCGGCTTCAGCCGGATCCCCGTCTACCGCGAGACGATCGACGACATCGTCGGGGTTGTCTACGCCAAGGACCTCCTCCGCGCGGTCACCAACGGCGGCCGCGAACGGAAGCTCGCCGACCTCCTCCGTCAGCCCGAGTTCGTCGTCGAATCCAAGCGCCTCGACGAACTCCTCACGGAGATGCGGGCGAAGCGCATCCACATGGGCATCGTCGTCGACGAATACGGTGGCACCGCCGGCCTCGTGACCATCGAAGACCTCCTCGAAGAGATCGTGGGCGAAATTGAGGACGAATACGACGTCGCCGGCCCGACCATGGAGAAGATCTCGGAGGACGAGGTCGTCCTCGACGCCAGCACCACGACGGACGTCCTCAAGGACCTCTTCCAGTACGAAGTCGACTCCGAGGACTTCGACACCGTCGGCGGCTTCCTCATCCACGAACTCGGCCGCCTGCCCGCCGTGGGCGACGAAGTCCAGGTCGACGGGCTCAGCCTCCGGGTCCTGAGCATGTCGGGACGCCGGGTCCGCCGCCTCCGGGTCACCCGCGAGCGCAAGGAAGAGGCGGAGAGCGCGGCGCGCTGACCCCTCACCCCCCGGCCCCCTGCTCCCACTTCGTGGGCGAGGGGGAGTGGCGGCGCCTCCGGCGCGGGCGCACCGCAACCGGTAGCCGCGGCCGACTCTGGCCGCATCGCCTGCCCGCGTCGATCCGCGCCAGCCTCCCCGGGGACGCGAAAAGGCCCGCCACCGCGAGCGGGCCTTTTGCGCGGAAGAGGGGGCGCCGGGGCGGGGATGGGGGCTCCCGCCCCGGCTGGCTGGACTAGACGGTTGCCTTCTCGGCCTTCGGGGCCTTGGGGGCAGCAGCCTTCGGCGCCGCGGCAGCGGTGAAGCGCTCCACGTTCCGGCGCATCACGTCGGCCAGCGGGTTCGCGGTCGCCAGCTTCCGGGCGACTTCGACGGCGGCCTTTGTGGTCTCCTGGTTGGCGGCGATGAGCTTCTGGACAGCCTCGCGGGTGTCGGTGCTGGCGCCGGCGGCTTCCTGGTAGGCAGCCTGGGTGAAGGCGAGCGCGCGGCCCTGGGCGGCGGTCGTCGCTTCGAGGACGGCGGTGTAGAACTGGCCGAGGTCGGTCGGCTCGGCGGCAAGCTTCTTGCCGAGTTCGAGGGCGTCGCGCTGGCCCTTGGCCACGTCGCTGACGAGCTGCTGGGTGACCTTCAGGCCACGTTCGTTGGACTTCGCGACGGCGTCGACGAGGATGTCGTAGCTGGCGATGAGGGCGTCGTAGTACTTCTGGACGGTTTCGTTGGCGGGCATTGGGAGGGGTTCCTTTCGGGTTTCCGCGGCGGTCACGCCGTCGATAGATGCAGAATACACATAGCTGCGAGGGCTTGTCAACACCCTGCACATGTCATGATTTCGCATCTTGCAGGATTTCGCCCTTACCTGCATACTGCATGTAGCACGGAGGAGCGCCCCCAATGCCCGAAGACCCGGACACCCCGTCCCAGCCCGAGATGAAGCCTCGCCTCCACGGCGAGCTCCTCTCCACCAGCCTCCTCGCCTTCCTCAAGAACTGGAACGCCTACGGCTACCAGCTGAGCCAGCGCCTCGCCCAGGCGGGCATGCCCGAATCCGACAGCGGCACGGTCTATCGTACCCTCCGCCAGCTCGAAAAGACGGGCATGGTCTCCTCCTGCTGGGACACTTCCGAAAGCGGCCCCGCCCGCCGGATGTACAGCCTGACGAAGGCCGGCGAACTCTTCCTCTCCGGCTGGATCGAAGTCCTCCAGAACTACCAGTCCGTCCTCCAGAAGGCCCTCGGCGACCTCGCGCCCGCCGCCGGCGTGGACGACGAGCCCGCAGCCGGCGACGGCGCTCCCCAGGACTAAACCCCCCCGAGGTACCCACCATGGCTGAACAGACTTCCCCCGATCCCTTCGCCATGTGGCGCGACTGGGTGAGCAACTCCGAGCGCCAGTGGAACGCGTTCCTCAACGAGATGATGTCGACCGACGAGTTCAGCAAGTCCATGGGCCGCTTCATGGACGTCTACCTGAACTCGCAGAAGCAGCTGAACGACTCGATGGGGCGCTATCTCAACGCCCTCAACCTGCCGACCCGCTCCGACATCCAGGGCCTTGGCGACCGCCTCTCGGTGATTGAACACCGCCTCAGCGGGATCGAGTCCCGGCTCGCCGCCCTCGTCCCCGCCGACCGCGCCGCGACGGCGTCGCCATCGCCGGCCGCCTCCGTCCCCCGCCCGCCCCGGACGAAGAAACCAGCCCAGCCCACGAAGTAGCCTTCGCCAACAACCGGCAGCTTCACCGCCCGGCCCGGCCGGCGGTCTTTACCCCTGTCATCAGTCCGTAACAGGAGTCGTGCAAGATCATGACCACAAGCGCACCCGAGCGCCCGGCCGCTGTACAGTATTCGCGGCCGCCAGGAGGTTTGGACAACATGGCAAGCGCCGCGACGCAGACCGAGGCCGAAGTCGAAAGCCGCGTCCGCAAGGAAGTCGAGCGGACCATCCAGCGTGGCATCAAGGGGCTCGAATACATCTCGACGGGCGACCCCGCCGTGGGCCTGACCCCCAAGGACGTCATCTACCAGAAGGGCACGCTCAAGCTCTACCACTACCGCCCCATGTCCGACGAGGTCTACCGCGTCCCGCTGATGCTCGTCATGTCCCTCGTCAGCAAGCCCTACATCCTCGACCTGACGCCCGGCCAGAGCCTGGTCGAGTTCCTCCTCAAGCGCGGGTTCGACGTCTACATGATCGACTGGGGCGTCCCGAGGCCGGAGGACAAGCGGCTTCGCTTCGAAGACTACGTCCTCGACTTCATCCCCGACTGCGCCGCGCGCGTCCTCGAAGACAGCGGCGAAGACGAGCTCTCGATCGTCGGCTACTGCATGGGCGGCCTCCTCGCCAGCATCTACGCCGCCCTCACCCCCGACGGCCCCCTGAAGAACCTCGCCTGTTTCACCACCCCCGTGAACATGGACGGGATGAAGCTGATGAAGCAGTGGTGCGACCGCCGCTACTTCGACGTCGACCGCATCGTCGACACGCTCGGCAACGTCCCCCCGGAGCTGATGTACGCCTCCTTCGACATGCTCCGCCCCGTCGCCAAGCTCGCCGGCACGGTCCGCCTCTGGGACAACATGTGGAACGACGAGTTCGTGAAGTCCTACCGCATCTTCGACCGCTGGGCCACCGACCAGATCCCCTTCCCCGGCGAATGCTTCCGCCAGAACACCAAGGACCTGATGTGGGAGAACAAGCTCTACAAGGGCACCTGGGAACTGGCCGGCCAGAAGGTGGACCTCGCGAAGATCACGGTCCCCTTCCTCCACGTCGTTGCCGAACACGACCACATCGTCCCCTACGAGGCGGCGAAGGAACTCGTCCCCATGGTGGGGAGCGAAGACAAGCGCGAGGTGATGCTCAAGGGCGGCCACGTCAGCCTGGTCGCCGGCGGCAACGCCGTGTTCCGGCTCTGGCCCCAACTCGATACCTGGCTGGCGGAGCGTTCTGTATGATGGCCGAAGGCATGCGTACCTACCCCGAATCCGTCCACGTTGGCAACGAAGAAGTCACCCTCCGCCTCATGGAGAAGGGTGACCGGGCGGCCATGCTCGCCTTCGCCCGCGCCCTGCCGGAACACGACCTCCTCTTCCTCCGGCGCGACATCACCCAGGAATCCGCCGTCGACGCCTGGCTCCGCGACATCGCCGAGGGCACGATCACGACCGTCCTCGCTCAACAGGGCGGAAAGATCGTGGGCTACGGGACGATCCACAAGAACGATCTCCGCTGGTCCCAGCACGTCGCCGAGTTGCGCGTCATGGTCGCCGAGTCGATGCGAGGCAAGGGCCTCGGCCGCGTCCTCACCCAGGAGGCGTTCGCGATCGCCCTCTCCCAGGGCATCGAAAAGATGATGGCCCAGATGACCCTCGACCAGAAGGGCGCCATCGCCGCCTTCGAAGGCATCGGCTTCCGCCCCGAGGCTCTCCTCCGCGACCAGGTGAAGGACCGCGCCGGCGCCAAGCACGACCTCCTCGTCCTCAGCCACGAAGTCGCGAAGTTCGAAGCCCAGCTGAACGCCTACGGGGTCGCCGACGCCTTCGGGCGTTAGCCCGGGAGCCGCTCCGCCAGGACCACGGTCCTGAGGGCGTACTCGCCTTCGTTCGCCGGCCCGCTGCAGGTCATCAGGGTGATGCTCTCAGCGCCCTCGCGCCCCTGCAGGAGCGCGCCCATGTCGATCGTCGCGAGGGCATAGTCCACCACCGAGGTCACGAGGTAGCGGTGGGTCGAGCCATCCGCCAGGCTCACCACGACCACGTCGCCGGGCTTGCTCGCCGAGAGCCGGAAGAACACCCCGGGCACGCCAAGGTATTCGTAGTGAGCGGCGAAGAACGTGGCCGCACCCCTCCCGGGGAGGTCCGCGTAGGCGGGGTGCCAGCCGATCGTGGCGTTGTCCTGGGGCACGTCCAGGCGGCCGAAGCGGTCGACGCCGTAGGTCGCCACCGGTCCCTCGACGCCCAGCGCGGGCAACGACAGCTTCACGATCGCGGGGCCGTCCACCGGCGGCGGGGGCACCGGCTCGCGTTCGTCCTTGCCGTAGCGGGCGATAGCCGCCTCGCTCTCGGCGATGAAGTGGTCGTCGACGGGTGAAGGGAGGCCAGTGGCCGGGTCGCGGCCGATGTAGCGGAGGCGGGTGGCCAGCGCCACCGGTGCCGGCGATGCGTCGGCGCGCGCCTCCCGGGGGGCATCGCCGCCGACCACGAAGGCGGCGATGGAAACCACGATGGAGACGGCGGCGAAGGCTGCAACGATTCGCTTCACGTCCCCAGTGTAGCCCCCCGGGACGAGAAGTGTGAACGGTTTCACAGATAGCGAGGTTGACTCGTTAACCTTTCCTGTGCCATACTCGTTGATAGCAACACAGGAACCCGAAGGAAGGAGACCCCCATGGATCGCACCACTGGCATCTCCGCATCCGTTCGCGGACGCGCTTCACAGTAGATATCCCGCTCGGCCGAGCGGTGTCTGTGACGCCGTACCGCAAGAGCCGGTACGGCGTTTTTGTTTACCTCGATACCGGCGCACCACCGCCCGTTGTCCGCCGAATCCGTGAGGACCAGGCGTACGGGAGTGCGTGTGCTCCGCGCTATTGATGGGCGTGTCGTTACGGCGACACGGATTGTTCACACGGCCATGGCATGGTGTTTCTGCAGGACACCGGCGCCGCCAGATAGACGCATTTTCATCACCTCATCGCGCACGTCGTGCGAACGGTGATCAAGCAGCGAAAGGAGAAATCATTGCTGCGACTCCATCTCCTCGCCCTCTCCGAACTGGCGCAACTCCACGACCCCCGCCTGGGTGTCGCCCGTTCCGCCGCGGACGTTCGTGACGCCGAACTCCGGCGCCAACTCGCCGAACTCCGGCGCGAGCCTCGCCCCGCGGCCTCCCGCGACGGCGCGGAACGCGGGTTCATCGCCCGCCTCCGCCTCGTCATCAGCCGGGGCCAGGCCAGCTAAGCCGTGAACACACGGCCCACCCCCGCGCGAGCGGGATACGCAAGAGGGCGGTCCTGACG
This sequence comes from Chloroflexota bacterium, assembly GCA_016234445.1. GTDB lineage: Bacteria > Chloroflexota > Dehalococcoidia > Tepidiformales > Tepidiformaceae. Next base: position 20,544 of record JACRBT010000013.1, read on the forward strand.
GACCGCCCTCTTTGCTTTGTTTCAACGTGGTGTGCCGTGCGGGGGAGACGCCGCTCCTTCCCAGTCGCGGTACGGTTGGCTCAGCCGCCGATCAGGTCCTTGAAGCGCGCGTTCAGGTTGCTCCGGAAGAAGGTGGCCTTTTCGAGGTTGGCGACGTAGTCCTGGACCTGCTGCTTGCGCAGCCCCTGGAGCTTCGCCTTCCCGGAGTCCATCCGGTCCTTCCCGCCACCAAGGAGGATGGCCAGCGGTTCCCAGACCACGGAGTCGCCCCACTCCTTCACCATCCGGGCTTCCGCCTTCCCGAAGTAGAGGTTCTGCTCGTCGCGGCGGTCCGGCAGCTTCCAGAGGAAGTGCTTCATGCGCTCGATCTGGTAGTCCATGATCCGCTGGCGGTCACGGGCGCAAAGCGCGTACATGTCCCGCTCGAGCTGGTTCTGGGCGATCTTGTCCCCGTTCTTGAAGAGCGTCAGGAGCATGCTGTCCTGCACGAACATCGTCGCCAGGAGTTCGGGGAAGGTGCGGCATTCCTGGAGCACGCGGTTGTAGTCGGTCGGCGCCTGGAGCCCGAGGCCGCCGCCGTTCGAAAGCGCCCGCTTGCGGAAAGCCTCGGCGTGGCGGGCAACGTCGTAGATGACCGTCGAGAGGAAGAGCTTCAGCTCCAGGTAGCCGTAGCTGATCTCCGGGAGCCAGCCGCTGAGGAGGGCGCCCTGGTAGTAGGCGCGCTCGCTCTGCTCGGTCATCAGCTGGCAAACGGCCTTCTCGATGTCGTCCGGCAGCGGCTCCAGGCTGTTCCAGCGAAGGTCCGTCGACGACACCCAGCGGTCGCGGATAGCGACTTCGTAGAGCGGCACGCAGCAGTCAGCCCAGATCAGCGCCTTGTCGTAGATGGTGTAGCCCATGTCTTCGACCGTCGGCGTCGGGAACGACCCGCGCGCGATCTCGGAGCGGTTGTACCATACGTCCGGGATGTCGCCGTAGGTGCCGATGTTGAGGTCGCCGATCGTCAGGCCCATCTCCGGGTCGGACGCCCGGGCCTTGATCCCCCACTCCGTCGGCACTTTCATCCACCAGAAGTCGGGGCGGGCGATGGACCCACCGCCGGCAAGGAACTGCTTCGCGGTGGCGCCGTCGATGTTGCCACGGAGCGCCTGCCAGACTTCGGCAAGGGAGTGACCCTGCTGGAGGGCGAGTTCGATCAGGCCGTCTTCCCAGGCGAGTTCGCGGGCGCGGTCCCGGGCCTCCTGGGGGATTTCGATGTTCGCGGCGGCGTCACGGGCAGCCTGGGCGGCGGCGAGCGCTTCACTGGTGGACATGAGGTCAACCTCCCTGCATCAACACTGAGAAAAGGCCCCTCCGCTGCGAAGGGGCCTTTCGTTTCGGAAGACCGGCCCTAGACCGGGTCGACGAATTGGGCCATGAGGGGCCCGAAGCGGTTGCGGCGATTGAGGCCGGCAACGTCGAGACGGTGGGCGTATTCGTTGATCTGGCGCTTGCGAAGGAGAAGGAACTTCTGGACGCCTTCGTCGAACTTTTCGACCCCGCCCCCGAGGAGGATGCAGAGCGATTCGAACACGGGCGGGAAGGTCACGTCGCCGGAGCCGCCGCCGGAGGCATCGCCCTCGGCCTTGTCCAGGTAGTGGTGGATCTCTTCGGCGCGGTCCGGGTCGGTGTCGAGCACGTACTTGAGATGCATGACGCCGAAGGCCAGGTGACGCGACTCGTCCTGGGCGCTCATCCGGAAGATGCGCTTGTCGGCTTCGGTCTGGCCGATGAGTTCGCCCATGCGGAACATCGACTGGACGAAGCCTTCCGCCTGGACGTGCATCAGGACCGACATCTCGGTGAAGTCACGCGCTTCGAGGAGGGTGCGAAGGCCGAGGCCGGCGCCCTGGGCGAGGAGCCCGCCGCCGTTGACGAGGGCGCGCTTGCGGAAGACGTCGGTGTGGCGGGCCTCATCCATGATCTGGGACATGAGGAAGAGGCCGGCTTCGAAGTCCTGGGCGCTGATGAAGGGGAGCCACTGGCCGGGGACGTCGCCGGCGATGAACTCGACCTCGGTGAGCATCGTGCAGAGCTGGCACATGGCCCGCTCGATCTCGTCGGGCAGGGGCTGAAGCGTGTCCCAGGGGATGTCGCGGGCGGAAGCCCACTGCCGCTGGGTCGCCTCTTCGTAGAGCATGATGCAGTTTTCCGACCACACGTCGGACTTCGACATGTAGTTCGGGCCGAAGCGGTGGGCGCCGGGCCGGGCAACCGCGCCGCGCATGCGATAGGTCATATCGCCGCCGCCGCGGGCCGCGTCAGAATAGCGTCCAGCGTTGATTTCCTTCAGCGTGAGCCCCTTCTTCCCGGGCGTCGCTGTCGCGGGTTCGTCGTAAAGGTTCAACCAGGAAAGGTCGAGCCCGGGCTCGATCGTGGGATTTGCGGCCATGACAGGGTCCTCCTCGTAGTGGGCGCCCCAATAGTAGCGGCCTTACAAGCGCTTGGGAAGATGCGATTCTACCGAAGGGTAAACCCCTACCGGGCACGCCCCCGCCCCGGCTCCGCAATCGCCACCCTATTGCCACCCCGGCAACCTGTCGAACAACTCGATCAGTGGAGGTTGCCAAGACCCGTGTTCGACAAGATTGACGATGCCTGTCCCTTCGAAGCCCGGTTCCGGGCCAGCGTCTGCCAGCAGTGCTGCGACGCGTCCGATTCGGTCCCGCCCTGCGTGAAAGCCTGGCTCCGGCAGGAGACCAGCACCGCGGCGGCTCCGGCGCTCCCCTTGATGGTGGCGCCAACGTTCACCCGGGAACTGCCCCGCGCGGCGTGACCCAGATCATTGGCCTCGCGCGGGCGAACGTGGCACCATGCGCCCATGCCCAAGCAGGTTTCGAACGTTGCCAGTGACGACTACCTGACCGCGATCTACCGCCTCCGTTACGACGAAGGTCAGGACGCGATCGCCGTCCGCCTTGCCGACAAGCTGGGGATCACCCCCCCATCCGTCGCAGGCATGCTCAAGCGTCTCCAGCGCGACGGGCTCGTCCGCCTCGACGCCAGGAAGGTCATCCACCTCACCCCGGAAGGCCTGGGCCGGGCCCAGAAGATGGTCCGCCGCCACCGCCTTTCCGAATGCCTCCTGACGGACATGCTCCACATCCCCTGGTGGCGCGCCTACGAAGAGGCCCACCTCCTCGAACACGGCATCTCCGACATCACCGAAGGTCACCTCTTCGAGACCCTCTCGCACCCGGCGCGGAGCCCCTTCGGCTACCCCATCCCCGCCGGCGACTCCCGGCCCCCGGAACTCTCCATGGTCACCCTCGCCGACATCCCCGAAGGCTCTGCCGTCACCGTGGACCGCGTGTTCGAAGAAGACGAGCAGTTGCTCCAGTTCTTCGACGAAGAGGGCATCCGCCCCGGCACGGCGGTGACCCTGGAAGCCGTCGCGCCTTACCGCGGGACGGTCACCGCCACCATCGCCGGCCGCACGGTGGTCATGGGCACGCAGGTCGCCCGCCGGATCTGGGTGACCGCCACCGCCTGAGCGTGGGCGCCCCCCTTTTGACACTCCGGAGAATCCGGACTCTGCCGAGAATCAGGGGGATGGACTTCGTGACAAAGGCCCAGCGCCCGCGCCAGGGCGTGCTCGTGATCGAGGACGACCCGACCCTCGGGGCGCTCGTCCGGGCTGTCCTGCGCCCCGACGCCGGCTACGTCCGCCTCGAACGCAGCGGCGCCGGCGCCATCCAGGCCCTCCGCGAAGAGACCTTCGAGTCCATCGCCTGTGACATCAGCCTGCCCGACATGTCCGGCCTCGACGTCATCGCCCAGGCCCGGGCACTCGCGCCCGCCACCGGCATCGTCGCGATCACGGGGTTCGTCGACGTGGACGTGGCCGTTCAGTCGATGAAGGCCGGCGCCGACGACTTTCTCGGCAAGCCGTTCGACCCCGGGATCCTCTGGCACGTCCTCAACAAGTCCGTCGACAACCGCCGCCAGCGCGTCGAAGCAGAGCGGGCCGAAGCCTACCGCAAGCTCGCCTACACCGACACCCTCACCGGCTGCCCCAATCGCCGCTACATCGACGAGTTCCTCGAATCCGCCATCGCCCGCGCCCGGCAGGAAGACTCACCCCTCGTCGCCGCCTACCTCGACATCGACAACTTCAAGCTCCTGAACGACTACGTTGGCCACGAAGAGGGCGACCGCGTCCTCGCCCGGGTCGCGAGCGCCCTCGAAGCGACGCTCCGGCCGCCGATCGCCTTCGCCCGCTTTGGTGGCGACGAGTTCGTGGCCATCTTCCCCGGGGCGGAACTACACGAGGCCGAGCGCGTCGTCGAACGGCTCCGCCAGGTCGTCTCTCACATCGAAGCCGTCAACGGCGCCCGCACGGCCCTGCCGATCCGGGTCAGCTGCGGGCTCGCCGCCTACCGCGGGGTCGAGACTCCCCGCAGCCTTATCGCCTACGCCGAGGACCAGATGTACCTCGACAAGTCGGCCGCGCCCATCCTGCCCGGGGACGCCGAGAAGTCTGACGGGGCGCCGACGCTGCTTGCCAAGGTCACGAACCTCAAGGCGCTCCGCAGCCTGGTCAAGGCAATCGACCGGCGCGACAGCTACACCCGCTACCACAGCGACCACGCCACCCACCTCGCCCTTCGCCTCGCCCGCGAAATCGACCTGCCCGAAGACGAAGTCGCCGCCATCACCCTCGGCGGCCCGATCCACGACCTCGGGAAGATTGTCGTGCCCGACGAGATCCTCCGGAAGCCCGGCACGCTGACGCCGGAAGAGCGCCGCAACATGGAGGAGCACCCGGTCATGGGCGCCGCCATCACCGCCGCGGTGATCGACTACGACACCGTCGTCAACCTCGTCCGCCACCACCACGAGCGCTTCGACGGCGACGGCTACCCCGGCCGCCTCAGGGGTGAGGAAATCACCACCCCAACCCGGATCTTCACTCTGGCCGACGCCTTCAGCGCCATGACCACCGACCGCCCCTATCGCAAGGGCCTCACCCTCGAGATGGCGATCGACCAGATCGAATGCGGCGCCGGCACCCAGTTCGACCCCGACCTCGCGACCAGCTTCGTCGACATCCTCGTGGCCGACTACCAGCAAATGCGGCGAGCGGCATGAGGAACGAGGCCTACCGGGTCTTCGAAATCGTCGCCTGGCCGGCCGCGGTCGCGGGGGCGCTCCAAACCGCGCTCCTCCTCGCCACCACCTCGACCGGCGGGCTCGCGGAAGCGCTGCTCGTCGCGAGTTGCGCCACCGGCACGATCACCGCCTGCCGCCTCCGCCGCGCCGCCCTCGCCGCCGCCGGCCGCGGGGAGCACACGCTCAAGCGCGCCGCCTGAGCGGCTGGCGCGCCTCCCGCCGCCAGCCGCTACGATGATCGGGATGGATCTGCCGGCGAAGCGCGCTGCCCTCCACGATGCCCTCCAGTCCATGGGGCGCGTCGTCGTCGCCTATAGCGGCGGGGTCGACTCCACCTTCCTCGCCGCCGCCGCCTTCGAGGCCCTCGGCGACCGCGCGACAGCCATCACCGGTGTCTCCCCCTCGGTCGCGCCGTCCGAACGCGAAGAAGCGGCCGCCCTCGCCGCCCGGATCGGCATCCGCCACGAATGGGTCGAGACCCACGAGATGGACAACCCGGACTACGTCGCCAACAGCGAACGCCGCTGCTTCCACTGCAAGGACGAGCTCTACTCCATCCTCGGCGCCATCGCGGGGGCTGCCGGCGGCGCGACCGTGGTCGACGGCACCAACGCCGACGACGCCACCGACTTTCGCCCCGGCCGCGAAGCCGCCCGCATCCACGGCGTCCAGAGCCCCCTCCTCGACCTCGGTTTCTCCAAAGACGAGATCCGCGAGGCCTCGCGCGAACTCGGGCTGCCGACCTGGGACAAGCCGGCGATGGCCTGCCTCGCCAGCCGCATCCCCCACGGCACCCCGGTGACGGTCGAAGCCCTCGATCAGGTGGGCGCCGCCGAAGCCGCCCTCCGCGCCCTCGGGTTCCGGCAGGTCCGCGTCCGCCACCACGGCGAGGTCGCCCGGATCGAGACCGACGCCGCGGGGATGGCCCTCGCCTTCGCCGAAGGGAACCGGGAGAAGATCGTTTCGCGCCTGGAGAACCTCGGCTTCCGCCACGTTGCCCTCGACCTCGCGGGCTACCGGCAGGGCAGCGGGAACCCTACGCCACCGCTTCGAGGATAGCTTCCGCCGGGGCAGCCTCGTCGCCTTCGGGCGGGACCGGCGCCATCTGCACGGGCTTCGGGCCGACGGTGACAACGTCCGCGATCAGGTTGCCGGTGGCCTTCTCAATCCTGCCCGTCACGGCAATCTTGTGCCCGGCGACGGTCTCGCCCGCGAGGAAGCCCCGCAGGGTCAGGCCGTTGGTCCCAAGGAGGATGCGGGTGTCGGTGCGAATCACAACGGTGACCGGGCCGCGGTCCGTCCGCACGAGGAGGACGTTGGCTTCGCGGGAGACGACCACGCCCGTCACCGGCCCCAGCACGCCGCCGCCAACCGGGGTCGCCGCGCTCACGGGCCGGACGACGAAGACGCCTCTCGGGGCCCCCTCCTGGTGGACGATCTCAACCCGCGCCCCCAGCGCAGTCCCCAGCTTCTCCAGCAGCTCCGCCGCCGAACCCGCGTCCATCTTGACGGCGTAGCGGTTGCCGTCGCCGCCATCGACCAGCACCACGCCATGGGTCCCGTCCTTCGAAATCGTGAAGGTGACCACTTTCCCCGCCAGGCCGTCCCGCAGTTCGCGCAGCTCCTTGAACTTCACCACCCGCGGCAGATCGACGGCCACAGCGGTCCGGACCACCGCCGTCGCGGCGATGACGCGGCCAGCGCCAACCGTCCCTTCGACGACGACCGAGTCCCCTGCCTTCAACGACGCCGGGTCCACGGATTCGGCCGAGAGCGAACCGACGCTGACCACCACGGCGCCAAACTCCGACTTGAGTTCGAGCCTGCGGGCTGCCCCTTCGCCACTGGTGGACGCGACGACCCCCGACGCCTGGGCGTAGTCCCCTTCTTCGAGGGCGAGGGCGTTCGCCGTCTCCACCCCGCTGAACGACTGCGAGAGGAAGACGCCGCCAACCGCGAGCGCCGCGATCCCGGCCGCGACCGCCGCCGTCCGCGCCAGCGCGTGGCCGCCGAAGAGCCGCGCCAGGAGCCCATCGCGCTTTACGGGCACGGGCGCCGGGTGTGCGTGGGCATGGCCCGGGGGGTTCGCCGCGACGAAGCGTTCGAACCGCGCCCGCGCGACGGGCATCGAAGCCCGCGCCTCATCGTGGACGGCGCCGCGAGTGGCCCGGAGTTGTCGCGCCCCCGCCAGGAGCCGTTCGATCTCCTCGCGTTCGTCCGCGGTCGCATCGGCGGGGATGCGCCCGGTGGCGAGGGCTTCGGCGGCAAGTTCGTCCATCCGCTCGGTGTCCATCTCAGCCCTCCCCATAGCCGGAACCGGCGAGCGCACGCTGCATGGCGGCGAGCGCCCGGCGCTGGAGGTTCTTCACGGCGTCTTCGGAACGGTCCATCAGCACGGCAGTCTCCGCGACCGAACGGTCGAGCAGGAAGCGCAACGAGAGGACGGTCTGCTGGTCTTCGGTGAGGTGGTGCATCGCTGCTTCGAGGTCGTTGCGAAGGTCCACGGACGGCGCGGCGTCTGGCTCGGCCGGGGCGTTGAGGTCGTCGATTTCCTCCTGGTATCCCCTTCGCCCCAGCTTCTTGATGTGGTCGCGGGCGAGATTCCGGGCGATGCCGATGAGCCAGCCTTCGATGGGCACGCCCCGGTAGTCGAAACGGTCGGCGCCCCGGTAGGCGACTTCGAAGACCTGGGCGGCGACGTCCTCGGCTTCGGCCGCGCCCTGGAGCCGGTAGCGCACGAAGGTGTAGACGGACTGGTAGTGGGCTTCGAAGATCTCGCCCCAGGCGTCACGATCGCGGCGGACAGCGCGGCGAGCCAGTTGCTCGGCATCGTCCCGGCCAGATTCGGCCCCTTCATTTCCCACCCCGGCGTCGCTCACGGCGGCTTCACTCTACGTATGGCTCCGGGCAGGGAAAAGGTGACGCCTGGTCTCAGCGGACGGGGCGCGATTCGATGTAGGCCATCGCCTTGCGGTACGACTCTTCCTGGATGTGGCCCGCCGCCATCAGGTAATTCGCGATCTGTTCCAGGGTCAGGATGCTGATGAGGTTGATCCCGGCGGCCTTGAGCGCCGCCCGGCCACCTTCCTGGCGGTCGAGGAGCGTCACCGCGTCGTGCACCACCAGCCCGGCCTCCGAAAGCGTCGCCGCCGTCTGGAGGATGCTGCCGCCGCCCGTGATCAGGTCGTCGATGACGAGGCAGGTCTGGCCCCGGACGTAGATCCCCTCGATGACGTCGGCCTTGTCGGTCGAAGGCGGGTGGATGTAGATCATGGGCGTGTTCACGGCCAGCGAAAACGCCGTCGCCACGTGGAGCCCGCCGAAGGGGACGCCGGCCACGAGCGAGAAGGGCTGGACGTGGGGGTTCCGCATCGACATCAGCGTTTCGAGTTCTTCGCGGATGATGCGGGCGCAACGGGCCAACGCCTTCGGGTTGCTGATCAGGCGGCGAAGGTTGATGTACATCGGCGAATGTACCGCCGTCCGCCCGAGGGTGAAGTCACCGAATTCGATCGCGTCGAGCTTCCAAAGCTCTTCGGCAAGCCAGAGGTTGCCGGCCGGTTTTGTGGTCCTGGTCAAGCTGTGCTCCGGGTAAAGGCGAAACGACCCGCCGGGGTGCGCCCATAGTACCCCGCCACTCCCTTAGAGCCATAACAAACCCCGGACCGCCCGGCCCTACGCCCGCGGCGAAGCGACCGCGCCCGGCTCGCGTTCCCATTCGCGCAGCCGCGCCTCGTACTTCTCCATCCGGCCGGCCAGTTGCGCCCGCATCGCCGCCATCTGCTCCATCTTCTGGTCGATGATTGCGATCTGGGCGACGGTCACCTCCCGCGCCTTCCGCAGCTTCTCCGCCTTCTCGGCGGCATCGGCGGCGCTGTTCCACTCGGCCCGGACCTGCGCCTTCACGTCCTCGGCCTCGACCATCTCCTTGATGTCGGCCAGCGAAAACCCGAGCAGGTCGCGAAGTTCCTTGATCCGTTGGACCCGCTCGATGTCCTCGGCCGAATAGAGGCGGAAGCCGCCCTCCATCCGCGAAGGGGGCTTGAGCAGGCCCTTTTCCTCGTAGTACCGCAGGGTGCGCTGGGTGAGCCCGAGCCGGTCCGCGGCCTCGCCGATCTGGAGATAGCGCTCGGTTGCGGGTCTGTCGTCGTTCATGTGACAACGCTAGTCTATCAACACTAACGCGAACGTCAACGTCCAGATTGCGGCACTCCCAGGGACCCGGGCGAACCCCCTCCCGGCCTTTCCGAAGCAGCTTGTTCCATAACCCCCGGGGCCTGTGAAACTTCGCGGGAGAACCCCGATCGGCGCACATAACACGATTGTGCCCGCACCTTCCCGGGGGTACTGTACGCCAGCGCCAGCCCTTCACGGGCCGGCCCACCGGTCCCGGGAGCCCCGGGAAAGGCCATCGCTTTTCACCCACCTGCCCGCCTTCCGCGAAGCGCCACTTCGTTGTGGAAGAGAGGAGTTTGCCCGCGCATGCTCGGCTATCGCACGTCCGAAGACCAGGCTCTCGCCCACGCGTGGCAGGCTGTCCTCGGGCGCCTCGAAGTCGAACTCACGAGCCAGAACTTCGACACCTGGCTCCGCGAGACCCGCGCCCTCCGCATGGAGGAAACCACCCTCGTCGTCGAAGCGAAGAGCGCCTTCGCCTGCGACTGGCTCAACCGCCAGCTCGCCACCGTCGTCCGCCGCGCCGTCAGCCACGTGCTCGAAAGCGAACCGGAAGTGCTCTTCGTCCCCCGCCGGGTCGACGGCGCGAGCGCGGCCCTCTTCGCGCCCTGCGCCGCCCCGGCCCCTGCAAGCACGGTCGTCGGCTGCGTGAAGAAGACCCACACCTTCGAGAGCTACCTCCGCGCCGACGGCAACGGCCTCGCCGTCGACCGCTGCCTCTCGCTCTTCGACCCGGCGGGCTTCCCGATGAGCCCCATCGTCATCTACGGCTCGCCGGGGATGGGGAAGACCCACCTCCTCCACGCCGCCGCGCTCCAGGCCGCGAACGCGGGCTGGCCCGTCGCCTGCCTCAGCGCCGAAGAGTTCGCCACCCGCTACCTGGGCTCGCTCCGCCGCGGCGCCATCGACGACTTCCAGGCCTCTGTCCGCAACGTCCGCCTCTTCGTCCTCGACGACCTCCAGTACCTCGCCGGCAAGAAGGGCACCCTCGACGAACTGGTCCACACGATCGACTACGTCACCAACACGGGTGGCCACGTCGTCATCGCCAGCGAGCAGCACCCGGCCGACATGGGGCTCCCGGAGCGCCTCGAATCGCGCCTCAGTTCCGGCGTCGTCACCCGGATCGAGCCGTTCGGTGCCGCCGACCGCCGCGCCTTCATCGAACGCCGCGCCCGCGAAGCCCGCGCCGCCCTCCCGTCCTGGGCGATCGAACGGATCGGCGGCCTCAACGCCCTCTCCGTCCGGGCACTCCAGGGGGCGGTGAACAACGCCATCACCCTCCAATGGGGCGGCCAGCTCGACATGCGCCGCCTCGACGCCGAACTCACCCGCGTGGCCGTCTCCGAGGTGATGGGTGGCTGCCCCGACACCGAGGTGATCGAGACGGTGGCCCGCCACTTCCAGCTCACCCGCGACGACGTCACCGGGACGTCCCGCAAGCCCGCCGCGACAGCCGCCCGTGCCACCGCCGCCGCCGCCCTCCGCGAACGCGGCCGGAGCAACAGCGAAGTCGGGGCCGTGCTCGGGAACCGCGACCGGACGACCATCCCGGCGCTGGCGGAACGCGGCCAGCAACTCCTCGCCGCCGACCCGAACCTCCGCGCGAAGCTCGCCTGAGCCTCAGTCGGCCAGCACCGAAACCGCCGCGTCCACTCCCCGCACGCCGAACCCGGAGATGACCCCACGACAGGCCGCGCTGACCGGCGACGGCGTCACCCCGTCCCAGCGCTGCGAGCGCACCTCTATCACCGGACCGGCGCGCACACGGACCTCTGCAGCGACGGGTTCGAGCCAGCCGTCATCGAAACCGTCGCTGCAGAGGACGGCCGGGCCGTCGCCCCGGAGCGCGGCGAGCACGTCGGCAAGCGTCCGGTAGACGGTCGCGCCTGCCACCGCCATGCCCTCCGGGACGATCACGGTCACGGACATCTCAGAGCCCCGGGCCGGTTGCGTAGATCGGCGCGTCGCTGGTGACCCCGCCGGCGTAGAGCGCCCCGATCTCCGCCTCCGAAAGTCCCAGCAGCCCGCTGAAGACCTCGTGGTTGTGCTCGGCGAACCGGGGCGCAGCCAGCCGTACCGCGCCGGGGGTCTTTTCGAAGCGGTAGGCGAAACCCGGGAACGGGAACGTCCCCACCGTTTCGCCCCGCACGTTCACGAAGAAGCCGCGGTCGTTCAGGTGGTTGTCGGTCACGATCTCCCAGTTCGGCATCACCGGCGCCGCGGGCACTCCCTGCGCCTGGAGCGCCTCGGCCGCGGCGATGTGGTCCCGCGCCGCCGCCCAGCCTCGGATCGCCGCGTCGATCTCGTCCGGCCGCGCCCGCCGTCCCTCGACCGTGGCGAGGGCCGGGTCGCGCGCCAGCTCCTCGCGGCCGATGACCCCGCAGAGGGCAGCGAAATCGCGGCCGTCGCGCACCGTGAGCGCCAGCCAGCAATCGCGCCCGGCGGTGGGATAGACCCCCTGGGGTGCGTACAGCGGCGACGCGTTGCCAAGCGGCTCCGGGACGACCCCGGTGGCGCTGTAGCCGAGGAACGGTTGAGCGAAGAACGGCAGCACCGCCTCCAGGAGTGCCGCGTCGATCCACTGCCCCCGCCCGCTCGTCCGCCGGGCGTGGAGCGCCGCGAGCACCGCGACGGCGCCGTGGCCGCCGGTGACCGGGTCGGCGTAGTAGCTGCCCGTGCCGAAGTACTCCCCGGGCCCGTAGCCGAGGACGCTCGCCAGTCCCGAACTCGTCTCGATGTTGCTGCCGTAGGCCGAGTAGTTCCGCTCCGGCCCCGTCGACCCGTAGCCCGACATCGAGCACATCACCAGCCGTGGGTTCACCTCGCGCAGGGTCTCGTAGCCGACGCCGAGCTGGGTCATCACCCGGGCCGCGTTGTTCTCGACGAGGACGTCGGCCCCGGCCACGAGCTTCAGGAAGACGTCGCGCCCGGCCGGCTTCGAAAGGTCGAGGGAGACGTCGCGCTTGTTCCGGTTGAGCTTGTTGAAGTAGGCCGAGCGGTTGTAGTGCTCGGGCCACATGTCGTCGGCGATCGCGATCAGGGCGCGGGTGGCCGGCTTCGTCGCGAGTTCGACTTTCACCACCTCCGCGCCAAGGTCCGCCAGGTGGCGCCCGGCGATCGGCCCCGCCCAGTTCGCGGTCATCTCGACGACACGCAGCCCTTCCAGGGGGAGCGACCGTCGCGTCCCCGTGGTGGCAGGCGCCCTCCCCGCGTTCGCCCAGGCGAAGCCGGGGGAGAGCACCGCCGCGGTGTGCTCGCCCAGCTTCGGCGCGGGCCCCGGGGCCGCGCACGGCGTCTCGCTGAGCTTGTAGGGGAAGCCCGGCGCCGTCAGCGTCCTGCCCCCGACCTCCACCTGCCCGAACCATTCGCGCGCGGCCAGCTGGGGGCTCGCCGCCACGTCGGCCATCGTGTTCACGGGGCTGATGGCGATCCGCAGCTCCTGCCCCGCGTGGTAGATCTCGGCCTTCGTCCGCGTCGCCGCCCATTCGCTGAACGCGGCGAGCACCTCCGGGAAGCGCGTCATCCAGACCAGCGGCGCCAGGAGCGACTCGTCTTCGAGGAGGTCGTATCGCTCCATCAGCACGAAGAGGTTCGGGTAGGGCGCGAGGTTGAAGAGGAAAACGAACCCGTCGGCGCACTTCGCGTAGAGGCTCCCGGCCCGTTGCATCACCTTGCCCTGGTGGGTCCACATCGTCGTCAGCCAGGCGTGGGCGCCCAGGATCGCCTCCTGGTGGCTGACTTCGACACACTGCCCCTCGCCCGTCTCGCGGGCGTGCCATGCCCCCGCGAGGGCGGCGATGGCGGCCTGCATCCCGGCGTGGAACTCGGCCTGGAACCCGGGCAGGGAGATCGGCTCGCGGGCCGGGTCGCCCCCGAAGTAGTGGAAGCCGCCGGTGGCGTACTCGGTCAGTTCCGTCGCCTCCCAGCCCGCGCGCGGCCCACTCCTCCCATAGGGCGAAAGCGAGAGCACGACGGCCGCCGGGTTCGCTGCTCGCAGCGCCGCGTCCAGGTCGTCGGCCGCCGCGCCGCGCTCGGCGTGGAGGACGATGTCGGCGTGGGCGGCCAGCCCGGCGATGCGCGGATCGCCGCTCTCGAAGCTCACTCCCGCCTTGCCCGCGTTGAGCCAGTTGAAGAAGGCGCTCTCGCCGTCAACGAGCGGATGGGCCGTCCGCAGGGGATCGCCGCCGGGCGGTTCGACCTTCACCACCTGCGCCCCGAGGTCCGCCAGCAGCCGACCGCAGTACGGCCCGGCAACCCCCGTCGCCAGTTCGAGCACCACCATGTCGCGCAGCGCGCCGTCCGCCATCGTTCCCCTCCCCGCCGGGCAGAGTCAGTGGCCGAAGCTTACACGGAAGCCGCCGTCACTCTCCACGCCGCGGCGCGCGTTGACCGTTTGCCACCCCAACCGCCACGATCGGCTGACCTTATGCCAACGGCCTCGCCTTGACCCCACCTTCCCAAGCCGGCGCGAACCCCCGCCACGACCCCTTCGCGGCCCTGCGGCAGCGCGGCTTCCTCATCTTCTCCGGCGCCCGCCTCTGCTCGGGGATGGCCGCGACCCTGCTCTCGGCGGCCGTCTTCTGGCAGGTCTACGCGATCTCCGGCTCCGCTTTCCAACTCGGTGTCGTCGGCCTCGTCCGATTCGTGCCGTCGCTCGGGCTCAGCCTCCTGGCCGGAGCCATCGCCGACAGCTTCGACCGGAAGACGCTGGTCCTTGCCTCCCAGGCAGTGCAGCTTGCCGCGGCCCTGGTGCTGGCGGGGGTCACGGTCGCGGGCGGCGAAAGCCTCGCCCTCATCTACGCGATGGTCTTCGTGACGGCGGTCGCGAGTACCTTCGAATGGCCGGCGCGGCAGGCCGTCGCGCCGCTGCTCGTCACCCCCGAAACCTTCCACAACTCGATCGTCGTCAGCGGCACCTTCCAGCAGTTCGCCTTCGTGACCGGCCCCGCCGTCGCTGGTGGGTTGATCGCGCTCTCGGGCGCGGGGCTCGCCTACAGCGTGATGGCCGGGCTGCTGGCGACGTCGATATGCGCCCTCCTCTTCGTCCACCCCCGCAAGGGCGACGGCCAGCGCCGGGCTGTCAGCATCTCGGCGGTGAAGGAAGGCATCAGCTTCGTCCGCCGCCGCCAGGTCATCCTCGGGGCGATGACGCTCGACATGTTCGCGGTCATCTTCGGTGGCGCCACGGCCCTCCTCCCCATCTTCGCCGAGGACATCCTCGACGTCGGCCCCCTCGGCTATGGCCTCCTCCTCGGCGCGATCGACGGCGGCGCGCTCATCATGTCGATCGCCCTCGTCTTCCTCCCGCCGGTCGACCGCACGGGCCGGGCGCTGCTCATCGCCGTCGCCGGGTTCGGGCTGGCGACCATCGTCTTCGGGCTTTCGCGCTCGTTCCCGCTCTCGCTCGCGGCCTGCATGCTCATCGGGCTCTCCGACGAGATCAGCGTGGTCATGCGCCAGACCACCATCCAGCTCGCGACCCCCGACGACCTCCGCGGGAGAGTGACATCGGTGAACATGCTCTTCATCGGCGCTTCCAACCAGCTCGGCGCGGTCGAATCCGGCCTTGTGGCCGCCGCGACGAGCGCGACCTTCGCCGTGGTCAGTGGCGGCGCCGGCTGCCTCGCCGTCCTCGCCATCATCGGGACGAAGATGCGCGAACTCCGCACCTACAGCGCCCACGCCTCCACCCGCGCCAGCCAGGAATCCCTGATCGAAGCCGTGGCCGTCGCCGAAAGCGCCCCCGCGACGGGGGGATAGCCCCTACCCCACGCCGTACAGCGCCCGGCGCAGGTCGAGGGCCAGGTTCGTGCCGTCGAGGAGCATGTGGCGGGGGTTGAAGCCGTCGGCGCGGATGGCCACGCGCAGGTCGCCGGGGTCGAGGTCGGCGGGGATGGCGATCCCGGCGGCGCCTTCGCTGTCGGTCCGGGTGCGCGCGACGAGGCCGTCGCGGTGGTCGCTCACGCGCACTTCGGCGCCGGCGACCGGCGGTTTCTCGCCGCGATGGTCGGCGTCGTTGTCGACCACCAACAGGCGCGCGGTCCGGCCGTCGTGCTGCACTTCGATCGCCACGTCCAGGTCGCGCAGGTAGACCAGCGGTTCGGCCGTGATCGCCTCCATCCCGTCGCGCTGGGGGATGCGGGCCGCGTTCGCCCGCAGCGAGACGTCCTGGGTCGCCATCCCGTGGTCCGTCGTCACCACAAAGAGCGTCGACTCGAACATCCCCAGCCCGTCCAGCAAAGCCAGGACGTGGCCGATGCGCAGGTCCGTCTCGTCGAGCGCCGCCCGCGCGCCCTCGTGGTGGGGGCCGTAGTCGTGGGCGGCCGCGTCCGGCTGGCTGAACTCGTGGTAGACGAAGATCGGCGCCGGGTGCGAGCGGTCGAGGAAGAGTTGCCGCGCCTGGGCCAGCCCCCGGTTGTCGATTTCGCCCATCATCCGGTGGCCCTGCTCTTCGAGTTCTTCCTTCCAGCGCGGGTTGATCTGGTGCTCGGTCTCGCGCGTGAGGGCGATGAGTTCGCCGCGGTCGCCGATTAGCCGCCGTTCCAGGGTCGCGTGGTCGGCGCCACGGGTGCAGGGTTCGATGATAGACGCCGTGAACGCGCCCTCCGTGCCCTGCCAGTCCCCATGGACGCGATGGAAGGCTTCGAACAGCGTCTCCACGTCCGGGTTCAGGAACTGGCCGGTGTCGAACTGCATGCCCTGGGGCGAAAGCGTCTCCCGGATGTCGCGGAGGTAGTAGGTCGGGTTGACGATGTCGTGGTGGCCGCTCCAGCAGCCCGTGCCGATGGCGTTGTGGCTCGGCCAGGTGATGCTCGGGAAGTTGGTGATGCTCCCCCAGCGCAGCATCGAGCCCCGGCCGATCAGCCGCCGCAGGTTCGGGATCGAATCCGTCTCCGTCTCCAGCCGGTGGAGCAGCTCGCTGTGCGACTGGCCGTCGAGCAGCAACAGGTAGGCGCGCTCGGGGCGGCCGCCCGCGGGGTCGAGCACTCCCTCGATCACGTGGCCGTCCTGGCGGCGAAGGTAGACGTCGGGGGCGACGCCGCGCTCGGAGCTGGCCCTTCCGGTGACGTCGCGCCCATCGATGAGCGGGAAGCCCATCAGCCGGGCGATCGTCGGCGCGATGTCGACCTGGCGGGGCTCAGCCTCGACCATCGCCCCTGCCCGGACGCCTGGCCCGCTGAAGATGAGCGGCGACCGCGACTGGATGACGTCGAGGTTGCCGTGCTGGCCCGGCTGGCGCCCGTAGGCGTAGCTCTGGGAGTTCACGACGAGGTCCGGCGCGTTCGGGCTGTCGAACAGCTGCGAAATCCGCTCGTAGGCGAACGGGTAGGTCAGGTTCGCCGCCGCCACGTAGGCCGCCTGGACGTCAGCCGGGTGGCCCGCCGCGGCCAGCTCCTCGGCCAGCGTCGAAAGCGCCCGGGGGTCTTGCCGTTCAATCGGGTTCTCCCCCACCACCTCGACGACCTCGTAGTCGTAGCCGCCGCCGGGGGCGTACGTCCGCACCCATCGCACCATGCCCCGCAGCGACCACGCCTCGTAGGCGCCGGAGCCGTCGGCTGCCTCGCGATAGGTGGCGACGAAGTCGGTCCAGGCGCGGCCGTCGGCGGTCGTCAGGAGATGGTGGATGGCGAGGTTGCCCGACTCCTCCTGGTTGTGGTCGAGGCCCTGCCCGGCGGGGCGCTCTGGCCCAACTCCCCGGGCAGCGGCGGTGGAAGCGGTCGTCGTCATGCGGGTCCTCCCAGGCAGTTCGGGCGGCATCGTATCACCCGCGGGTCTCCGGGTTCGTCAGTCAGCGACCTGCCAGCCCACGAACGCCTCCTCGGGCGTGACTTCCATCGCCCCCAGGAACTTCGCCGTCATCCCGTAGTACCCGGCGAGCAGGTTCACCCCCACGATCGTCCCGGCGGGCACGTGTTTCGCCAGTTCGTCGTGGACCAGTTGCGGGGGATGATCGCTCGCCGCGGCAGCGTCGACGTAGCCGAGCACCGCCCGTTCCAGCGCCGAAAACACGGTCGCCGTGCGCCAGTGGTGGAGGGCGTTGATCCGCTCGGCGGTGAGGCCGGCGTCCTTGCCGATGCGGACGTGCTGGTGCCATTCGTAGGCGCTGTGGTGGAGGATCGCCGTGCGGAGGATCGCCAGTTCGCGGGTCGCGACATCCAGCCCGCAGGACGTCCAGAGGCCGTTTCCCAGGCGAAGGTAGGCCCGCAGGACTTCCGGGTTGTTCCCCATCGCCGCGAAGATGTTCGGCAAACGGCCATCCCGGGCGTTGCGGTCATAGATGTACTTGAGGTTCTCGGGGAACGAATCACGGGTCGCGATCGGAAGCCGCACAGGGCATCACCCTCCTGGAGGTGCCGGGAGTGTACCCCGTCCCCGCTTGTGGGGCAGCCGAACGGCATCGCTGGGCTCGCAGAGCGAAGGGGTGGGCACGGTGCCACGCGCTGAAGGCGCGCTCGGAGCGCGCAGCCGCGCCACTCCCTCGCCCCCGCAGGGGGAGAGGGCCGGGGTGAGGGGCCCTAGAAGGGCAGGTAGTACGCCGGGTCCACCGGCGCACCGTAGATCCGGATCTCGAAGTGCAGGTGCTCGCCCGTCGTGTAGCCGGTGAGGCCCGAGATGCCGAGAGGCGTCCCCGCGGAGACCCGCTGGCCGGGGGTCACGAGGATCTCGCTGAAGTGCGCGTAGAGGGTCGTCCAGCCGTCGCCGCAGTCGACGATCACGTGGTAGCCGTAGCTGTAGGTGAGGTACTCGGTCTTCTGGACAACGCCGTTGCAGGCCGAATAGACGGTCGAGTGATAGAAGCCGTAGAGGTCGAGGTCGATGCCTTCGTGGATACGGCCTTCGCCGCGGTACGTCCCGAAGGGATCGCTCACGCCGCGCCAGGCGCTCAGGGGGAGGCTGAAGCGGCCGCCGCTCGACGGTGGCGGTGTGCCTGTGGTCCCGCCTCCACCGCTGGACGGCCGAGGGGCCGGGGGCGGCGGTGGCGGCGGCTTCCGGGTCGCGCCGACAAGGAGGAGGAACTTACCCGGCTCCAGGGGCTGGTCTTCGGCGACCGCGTTCGGGCGGTAGAGCGTGACCTGCTCGACGGTGATGTCGTTGTACTGGGCGACGATCGACGAAAGCGTCTCGCCCTGGCCGATCTTGTAGAGGATGCCGTCCTTGAACGGGACGACGATCTGCTGGCCGTTCTGGATGAGGTTGCCGTCGCCAAGCGTGGGGTTGTTGTCGAGGAGCGTGCCGAGCTTGATCCCGTACTTCGAAGCGACCCCGCTGACCGTGTCTCCGGGGCCGGTGGTGTAAAGCTCAAACGGGCGGCGCGGGTCGATGATGTCGGCGAGGGCGCGCACGCCCGCGTTCTCGACGCCCGAACTGGCCGTCGCGGCCGAAACGCTGGCCGAGAAGGTGGTGGTGGGCGAAACGGCCCCCGCGGCCCGGACGCTGGCGATGTCGGAGCGCGTGATCAACGCCGAGACCGAGTCGCGCGTCTGGTGGCTGCCGGAAGGCCGCAGGTAGGTGTCGGTGGAGTACTTGGTGCTGCCGGCCATGCCGGAGAAGGCGAGAGAGGGAGCGTCGCCGGGGATGGCGCTTGCGCGGGTGGATTCGGGGAACCGTGCGGCGACGAAGATAGCGACCGCCGCCAGCGTCACAACGACGGCGTGAAGGGTGATTCGCCCCTGGCGCTTGCCATGCGCGTGCGAACGCGCGCGTGTTCCCTCGATGCCCATAAGCGATTCTGTGAGGTTAGCGGGACGCGCCCCTTCGTCCCGGGCCGAGCACTGGCCTAACCTTGCTCTTCTCCTCCTGAATTCGCAACCCCGGCTTTCCACGAAAACCCGGGCTGGATTCCCCCAGGTTGCCCTAGAGGTCCGTCTTCAGACTGGTGAGGAACTCCTCGTTGGTACTCGTCCGCGCCAGCCGTTCGAGCAACCGCTCAGTCGCTTCCAGCTGGTTCGGTGAGTTCTGCGAAATCATAGCTGTCATCCGCCGAACAAGCCAGACTCCGCGGAGGGTTTTTTCGTCCAAAAGCAGCTCCTCCCGCCGCGTCGAACTCGCCTGGATGTCGATCGCGGGGTAGAAGCGGCGCTCGGCCAACCGGCGGTCCAGCCGCAGTTCGAGGTTGCCGGTGCCCTTGAATTCTTCGAAAACCACTTCGTCCATGCGGCTCCCGGTGTCGACCAGGCAGGTCGCGAGGACCGTGAGCGAGCCGCCCTCTTCGCACTTTCGCGCGGCGCCGAAGAGCCGCTTCGGGGGATAGAGGGCGATAGGGTCGACGCCACCGGAAAGGGTCCGGCCGCTGGGCGGCAGGGCGAGGTTGTAGGCGCGCGTCAGCCGCGTGATTGAGTCCATGAGGATGACCACGTCCTGCCCGCCTTCGACCAGCCGCTTCGCGCGTTCGAGCGCCATCTCGGCGACCCGGGTGTGGTCTTCCACGGGCTCGTCGAAGGTGCTGCTCACGACTTCGCCGCGGACGTTGCGCTTCATGTCGGTCACTTCCTCCGGCCGCTCGCCGATGAGGAGGACGATGAGGTGCACGTCCGGGTAGTTCGCCGCGATCCCGTTGGCGATGTTCTTCAGGAGGATCGTCTTGCCGGCCTTCGGGGGCGAAACGATGAGCCCGCGGGAGCCTTTCCCGATCGGCGCGATGAGGTCAATGATCCGGTGGGTCAGGTTGTCCGCGGTCGTTTCCAGCTTCATCTGCTGGTTCGGGAAAATCGCGGTCAGGTTTTCGAAGTAGGGCCGGCGCTTGGCCGTCTCCGGGTCCATGCCGTTGACGGCTTCGACCTTGAGGAGCCCGTAGTACTTCTCGTTGTCCTTGGGGTGGCGCACCTGGCCGGTGACGTAGTCGCCCGGGCGCAGGGCGAACCGCCGCAGCTGCGACTGCGAGACGTAAATGTCGTGGGGGCCGGGGAGCATCCCTTCGCCGCGAAGGAAGCCGTAGTTCCCGTCGTCGCTGACTTCGAGGAAGCCGCCGGAGAAGATGTTGCCGCGCGCTTCGGCCTGGGTCTGGAGGAGCTTGAAGATGAGGTCCGGCTTGCGAAGCGTGGTCGCGCCTTCGACGTTCATCTGGTTCGCGATCTCGATCAGGGCCTCACGGGAGGTCGCTTCGAGCTCGGCGATGTTGAGAGGCGCGGCCATGGAGCCGCCCTCCTGGGCATACGACTCTTCGTCGTCGTCCTGGTAGATGGGGAGATTTCGAGGCGCCCGTTTGCCGGGACGCACGCGCACAGGAGGCAAGGCTTTTTTCTACTTCTTCAGGTGGTGTTTGCGTGGGAGTTGCAGGAACACTTCTGGCGGTCCGGGGGCCCGGCCGCGTTTCAACTGACAGGCTGATCATACGATCGTCTATCGCAGCCATGCAACTACCCGTGGCAATCGCAGGCCGACTGCCTGCATCTTCGGCCGGCGGGCGCCCCCACGACAGGGTCGCCGCCCCGTAGAATGCGCCAATCCCGCCCCTGGAGGCCGCCCGTGCCCGAGCCGCCCGCGACCGAAACCGACATCTTCGAAGTGATCGCCACCCAGCGGGCCATGCGCCGCCTGAAGCCGGACCCCGTGCCCGGAGAGCACATCAAGAAGATCATCTGGGCCGCCACCCGCGCCCCCAACGGCGGCAACGTCCAGCCCTGGCGCTTCCTCGTCATCACGGACCCCGAACGGAAGCGCGCCCTCGGCCAGATCTACGCCGAACAGTGGGCGAAGTACCGGTCGATGGACAACGCCGCCTCCCGGGCCGTCTCCAGCGAGGCCGAGCGCCGGTCGCTCGAACGCACCTTCGCCGCCGGGGACTACCTTGCCGCCCACTTCCACGAAGCCCCGGTCATCATCATCCCCTGCGGCTTCCTCCTCGCCGTGAACACGGGTATCGCCAGCGGCTCCAGCATCTACCCCGCCGTCCAGAACCTGATGCTGGCCGCCCGTGCCCTCGGCCTCGGGACCGCCCTCACCACCCTCCATCGCCAGCGCGAAGACGACGTCCGCGAACTCCTCGGCATCCCCGCCAACGCCCACATCGCCGCGGTCATCCCCGTCGGCTACCCCATGGGCCACTTCGGCAGCGGCCCCCGCCTCCCCGTCGAGGCGGTAACATACTGGGACCAATGGGGGGAGAAACGTCCATGACCGACGAACGCCGGCTCGAGATCTCGATCACCTACTGCGTCCCCTGAAACTACACCGCACGCGCCGCGTGGACGGCGCAAGAGCTCCTGCACACCTACGCCGACTTCACCCGGTCGCTCTCACTCATCCCCGGGTCCGGCGGCCAGTTCGAAGTCGTGGTCAACGGCGAGACCGTCTTTTCCAAGAAGCAGCAGGGCCGCTACCCGGAGATCAAGGAACTGAAGGAAGCGATCAACCGCCGCCTCGAATGAGCCCGCGCCGATGAACAACCCCGTCACGACGCGGAAGCTCAAGTTCGACGGCACCGCGAAAGCGCCCTGGGAGGGCCACCTGGTCGAGGCGATCGGCGACCGCTGGCTGGTCGTCTACTACGAGGCGCCGCCGCATCGGACCGAGACCGGCGAGACCATCGCCCACGCCCTGCGCTACTTCGGGATGGACTGCCCCCTCAGCGTCCTCGCCTGTTTCGACGCCACCGGCCGGGTGCTCGAATGGCAGGCCGACGCCGGGCTTCCCTCGCGGATCGACGGCCGCACCATCGACTTCGTTGACCTCGACATCGACCTCATGGTCGACGCCGCCGGCCGCTCCCGCGTCCGCGACATCCTCGCCTTCGAACGCAACCGCCGGGCGATGGCGTACAGCCAAGAAGCGGTGACGGCGGCGCATTCCGGCATCCGCCTCGCCCAGGAACTCTTCGCCGCCCGCGAATGCCCCTTCGACGGCAGCGCTGAAGCCATCCTCGGGCGGGTGCTCGCCGCTCAGGGGCCGTTGTGAGCCGTCGCCCGCCTTCGCGTAGTGCCTCAAAAGTAGCGGTTACCGGAGTTTGAAGGGTTGCCTCATAAGACGGTTACCCAACATCTGCGGCGAGATTGGCATCTTCGCGGTCCAGGCGCCAGAGCTTCCGTTCCAGTTGGTCGATCCTTCGCTGGAGCTCGGCTGGATTGAGCGATGCCTTCAGTCCCTGAAGCCCGGCACGTTCCCCTGGGCTCAGCACACCCGATTCCAGGAGCCGGTGGTACGCTGTTCGCGGCACGTCGTAGTGCTTCAGGACGCGGGCACCGGCGCGGTCCTTTGCCACGAGCTTGCGC
The DNA here is from genome assembly GCA_016234445.1 of Chloroflexota bacterium. Lineage (GTDB taxonomy): Bacteria > Chloroflexota > Dehalococcoidia > Tepidiformales > Tepidiformaceae. The sequence goes on from JACRBT010000013.1 coordinate 43,082, forward strand.
ACGGGCCGAAAGAAGTTGAGTTGGGCGCAGACCAACGGGTACAGCCGGCCCAGGATGGCGTGGGCTTCTCGGCTGGCGTAACGGTCGTAGCCCACCTGCCTCCGCACCGTCAGCCA
>JACRBT010000002.1 GCA_016234445.1 Chloroflexota bacterium
GTTCCCCCGGCTCCTCCATGCCACACCCGCGCAGCGAGGCCATTGGGAAGTGGCCGGGGCCGGTTTCGGGATCCATTGGCCCGAGATCGACGAAGACCTGAGCACCGAAGGCCTCCTCGCCGGAGTCCCGGCGGCCGCCGCGCGGTAGCCGCGGCCCCCTCACGCCCACGGCTTTCGGCTCTCGGCTTTCGGCCCGCGGCGCTTCCCCGCACGCCAACATTTCCCCCGCGCAGCGCCACCACCACCGCCGTCCCGAGGGCCGATCCGCCCTCCGCGAGAAAAAAACACGCGTTGAACGCGTCTCCGGGCAGTTCCGAGGCCCGAGTTCCGAGGCCCGAGCGGTAACCCCGGCCTGGTACCCGGGAGTCGAAAGAAGGCCCGCGCTCCTGAGGAAGCGCGGGCCTTGAAGCCGAGATTCGGGGCGGGCTGTTGCCTCGACGTCTACTTGTGGATGACGATGCTCCCCGACAAGAGCGACTGCACCCCGTTTGCGTTGTCGATGTCCTCGGACTGGCCGAACCGGTTGTCGTAGACGAGCGAACCGGCCGAGTCCCAGATTTGCATGCGAATCTTGTCACCGCCCGAGACATCCCAGGCAGTGAGCTTGAAGGTGAAGCCCGCGACGCCGTTGACTGCGCCCGAGCCGCGATACTGGGCCTTGTTGCCCGTGACTACGAGCCAGTCGTAGGCGGTGCTGCTGAAGATGAGCCCGGCCGTCTTGAACTGGAACTCCGTGTTGCCGACGGGCAGGGTCTTCCCCTTCACGTACTTGGAGACGAAGCCGAAGGTGGCCTTGCCCTCGAGCGAGAGGTTGCCCCTGAAGGCGCCGGCGGGGGAGTAGATTGTGCCGCCGCCGGTGACGAACCCTGCCGAGGGGTCGTAGACAACGACCATGACGGTCTCGGTGTCCGAGGCGCCGGCGCCATCGGCGACCGTGACGCTGATGGTGTAGACGCCGGCACTGGTGAAGGCATGGCTGCCGTTGCAGTTCCCGCTCCCGCCAGACGCGGAGGTGGAACTCCCAACCGGTGAGCCGTCGTCCCACGTGATGCTGCACGTGTAGTTGTCGAGGGGCGTGACGTCTGTGTACGACGACGTGAGCGTGACTGGCGCGTTCACCGCGAAGAGCGCGCCAGGCGTGGGCGAGGTGATGGTGAGGTCCGGCGGCCCATTGGGGCAGGGACCGTCGAGGTTGGAAGTCAGCAGCCACGGGCTGAAGGTTGCCCCGGCGGAGACTGTGTCACCCGCGCCGAGCCCGACGGGGCCGGGGCCCGTGATGGAGCCCCACCAGTTACAGGTGGCATCGACGTCCGAGGCGGGGGTGCCGTCAACAAGAACGCCCGTCGTGTTGCCCACGATCGAGTTGCGGTTGATCAGCACCCCCGTGTTCGTGGGATCGACGTAGATCCCGTTCAGAGAACCGGTCAGCAGGTTCTTGGTAATCGTGGCGTTGGCGCTGCCCCCGTACACTCCGATGCCATCATCACCACCGGTGACGGTGTTGCCTGTGACCGAGGCCCCCGGGGAAGTGTCCAGGCCAATGCTAAGGAACCCGCTCCCCGAGATGTCGTTGCCGGCAATCACCGCGTCGGCAGTGGAAATCACGTAGATGCCGCTTTGCGCGGTCGACACCTGGTTGCCGGTTACCGTCACGATGCTCGCCTGGTAGAGGAGCACCCCGGTCGACGTGGCCGTGTCCGGCGTGTAGTCGAGAGCGGAGATGCTGTTGCCAGTTACGGAGCCGGTCGCGCCGCGCGATACCTGGACGCCGTTCTGAGCAATGGTCGTGGTTGGCCCCGCACCAGTGATGGTGTTGCCAACGATGCTTGCCGATGACCCCGGCCCGTCTACCGTGATCCCGTTCTTCTGGAATCCCGTGATGACGTTGTCCGTTATCGTCGCTGTCCCGGCAGTGCCGAGGAAGTTTCGGCCCACCTGGATCCCTACGCCGTTCTGACACCCGCTGAATGGCTGGTCCCGGATGTCTGTGATGGTGTTGTCATGGATGTCGGCGTCAGCTCCGTCACGGACGAAGATCCCATACGCGATGCTGCCACACCCGGAGGGGCCCGGACCGGACACCGTGAATCCCGCGACCTCCGCGAGGACCCCCGGGCCAGCGACCTTCACCACGGCAGAGTCCGGGTTCGAGGCAACGGGGATGGTGGCGGGAGCCCTGATCACCGAGAGACCGGCCCCCGCGCCCAGGACCTTCAAGCTCCTGTCGATGACGACCTGCTCCGGATACGTTCCCGCTTTCACGAGGACCGTGTCGCCGGCCTGGGCGTGGGTGATGGCGCCATCCTGGATTTCGCCCTGGATGGTCGCGCCAATGCGCCGGACGTTGTTGAACGTCCCGTAGAAATTCGGATAGGAGTAGGTCCGAACGTCGAAGGGGATCTCCGTGATCAGTGCCACGGTGGCCTTGTCGAAGCTGTTGTCGTCCCAGAAGGACTGCCAGTCGAACTGGCTGTTGTCGTAGGTGCCGCGGGCGCGGATGTACTGGAGGCTGCCGCCGGCGAAGCTGTTCCCGGTGATAACGGCGCCGCCCACCGTGTTCACGAACCACGGCACCCCGGTGCCTGAGCCGTTGAAGCTGATCGCGTTCCAGTCCCCGCCGACGAGGTTGAACGAGTTCCCAAGAATCTCCCGGTTGGTGGGGCCGAGTGGCGTTGAGGACCCGGCGCCGCTCGCGATGTCGATACTGGTGCCGTCCGGGAAGATGTTGTCGAGGATGTGGTAGCTCATGACCACGTTGCCGGCCAGGGACCAGTCGTTGAGGTAAACGGATCCGCCGCCGCCGGGGATGGCAGTATTGCTGTCGCGGAGCGTGAAGTTGTCGCCAATCACCTCGACGGTCTTGTTGTCGCCCGCCGCGTTCGGGCCGATCCTCAACCCCTGGATCGTTGTGTTGGCCGCCTCGACGAAGATGCCGCTGTAGCCGAAGCTGTTGGTGGCGTTGGTGTTGATGGTCGCCAGCGTGGACCCGGCGGCCGGGATCGGCGAGTCGGCGCCATCCACCCCCATAAGCGTTATCCCCGGCTTAGACGCGGGGAAGAAGAGCCCGAACTGGTACGGGCCGCTCAGCCCGATGAAGCGGTTGGTGGCCTTTTCGCTGTACGTGCCGGGAAGAACGCGCACCTGGCCGCCCGCGCTGACCTGGTCGATCGCCGCCTGGATGGTCTTCTTCGGGCTTGTCGAGTTGCCGGGGTTCAGGTCGTCGCCTGAGGTGGCGTCGGCGTAGCAGACCGCACTGCATTGTGCTTCTGCTTCGAAGTTGACCGTGGCCACGGAGCCGTCGGTCAGTTCAATGCGGAAGCCGTCCAGTTGGCCCGTGAAGCCCAGGGCCCACGCGCTGCCGGTCTGGATGGAAAAGAAGAGGATAGCGTGCCCGCCGTAGGGCGAGCCGGAGAGCGCGTTGTTGGCTTTCAGGGTGTCCCAATCAGGGTCCGTATATGCGCCGAACGTGGCTCCCGGGGCGCCGGCGGTCGACTCGAAGAAGCGAAGCTTGTTGTTGGGGCCGTCGGTCGACCACTGGTTCCAGGTGGCTGCCGGGTCCGCGAGGCTGGCGGAAAAGTAGGGCTCGGCGCCGATGCGATCGCCGTACCAGCTCGGGGTGCTGACATCGCCGGGATAGGGCTTCGTGTAGATGGTCAGGTACCAGTCGCGGGGGTCGACAGCGTGGGTGGCGCCAGTCTTGGTCCAGTAGCTGATCTTCGCCACCTCGCCAACCGTGACGGCCCTGCCGAACCGGCTCTCGGGCGTGAAGTACATGTCCGTCTTGGCAACGCCGTTCGACTGGAGGCTCCCCGTGGAGAACCCCGGGGCTGCGTCCGCCGCGACGGCGACGACGTTGTTGGAGTCATAGACCGGGGTCGCCGGCGTCACCACGAGGTTGGTAGCGGTGGCTACCGCCCTGGCATTCGGGGTTGTCTGCATGGCGAAGGCGCCTGCGATCATGGCCATCGCCACCAACAGCACCAGCCGTTTCATCCTGAATCTCCCACCGTCGCCCCGCCCTGTCGTCGGGTGCGCCAGCCGGCCGGCAGCGTCAGGGTTTTCCCTTAGCTACCACGCGGTAGGCAGAGTGGAGAAACGGTGAATGGCCTGTCAATGGCCCCTCTCATCCTTCCGTACAATCTGTGGCGGGAATACGCGACAGTTTCTGTCGCGATAACTCCTGCCCCAGGGCCGAATCAGATTCGAGATTGGCTGACTGAGCGCGCACTAGGGGAATTGTTAGAATTTTGTCTCAACGCAGATCGTCGTGCGGAGTATCCAGGAGCATGCCAGCTGTTCGTCCCGAGTCCCGAGTCCGGAGTCCGAGTCCCGAGTCCCGAGTCCCGAGTTCCGAGTTCCGAGTTCCGAGTTCCGAGTTCCGAGTTCCGAGTTCCAAGGTCCCAAGTCCTCAGTCCCAAGTCCTCAGTCCCAAGTCCCAAGTCCTCAGTCCTCCCCACTCCGGTACACTACCCCTATGCCCCGTACCGCCTCCCACTCCACCGCCGCCACCGCCGACCGCGCCGTCCTTGTCGCCGCCGACATGAAAGGGGCGCTGTTGCCGGCGGCCGAATCTCTCCAGGAGCTGGCGGAGCTTGCCCGGACTGCCGGGGCGGAGGTCGTCGGCACCACCAGCCAACGGCTCGACCATCCCCACCCGGCGACCTACATCGGCAAAGGCAAGGTCGAGGAAGTGGCCGAGACGCGCGCCAACCTCGACGCCAACGTCGTCATCTTCGACGACGAGCTCTCGCCGTCGCAGCAACGCAACCTCGAAAAGGCGCTCGGCGTGAAGGTGATCGACCGGACGGCGCTGATCCTCGACATCTTCGCCACCCGCGCCCACACCGCGGAGGGCCGGCTCCAGGTGTCGCTCGCGCAGATGCAGTACCTCCTGCCGCGGCTCGCCGGGCAGTGGTCCCACCTCGAGCGCATGGAAGGGGCCATTGGCACCCGCGGCCCGGGCGAAACCCAGATCGAGACCGACCGCCGACTCATCCGGAGCCGGATCTCCCGGATCAAGCGCGAACTCGAAGACGTCCGCACCCGCCGCTCGCTCTATCGCCGCCAACGGGAACGCGCCGGGGTGCCCGTCGTCGCCCTCGTGGGCTACACGAACGCCGGCAAGTCGACGCTGATGCGGACGCTGTCCGGGGCCGACGTCCTCGCCGAAGACAAGCTCTTCGCGACCCTTGACCCGGTGACCCGCCGCCTCCGCCTGCCCACGGGCGAAACCGTGCTCCTGACCGACACCGTCGGCTTCATCCAGAAGCTCCCGACCGACCTCGTCGCCGCCTTTCGCGCCACCCTCGAAGAGCTCGAAGAGGCCGACCTGCTGCTGCATGTGGTCGACATCGCCCACCCCAACGCCTTCGAACACGTCCAGACGGTAGAAGCGACCCTCAAGGACCTCGGCGTCTCCGAGAAGCCCGTGCTCCTGGCGCTGAACAAGGTCGACATGCTGAGCAACGAGGAGGGCGCCCCCGTCCACGACTTCGACGAGGCGAAAGCGGTGCTCCACGGCGCCGGGAGCCCGCCCGCGAACGTAGTGCTGGTTTCGGCGGAGAAGCGCTGGGGCCTCGACCTCCTCCTCTCCCGCGTCGCGGACGCCCTCGACGGCCGCATCCCCACGGGCGGCGAGACCGCGGCGCTGCTCGGCCGCGGGGATGGCCATGCATCCTTGCGCGCCGTTTGAATCACGGCCCCTGAGCCGGTAGAACAAGGGGGTGCCTGAATCGCCCCCGGTGCCGCTCCCTCACCCCGCGGGTCCGCTCGCCGGTTACCGCGTCCTCGACTTCGCCGACGAGAAGGGGCAGCTCTGTGCCCGGCTCCTGGGCGAACTCGGCGCCGACGTGATCAAGGTCGAACCCCCGCGCGACGGCGACCCCACGCGCCAGAACGGCCCGTTCTTCCGGGACGAAGCGGCGCCGAACACGAGCCTTTACTGGTGGGCGATGAACGCCGGCAAGCGCTCCATCACCTGCCAGCTGCGGCTCGAAGCGGGGCGTGACCTCGTCCGCCGCCTCGCCGCCGTCTCGGACATCGTCATCGAGACGGGCATGCCTGGGACTGCGGCCGAACTCGGGCTCGACTACCCGGCGCTTTCGGCGGTGAATCCGGGGGTGATCGTCGTGAGCATCACCAACTTCGGCCAGGCCGGGCCCTACAAGGACATGCTCGCGACCGACATCGTGGGCTCGGCGATGGGCGGACACATGTACCTCAATGGCGACGACGAGCGCGGGCCGGTGCGCACGCTCGCGCCGCAGGCCTACGCCCAAGCGAACGTCCAGGGCGCGGTGGGCGCGATGATCGCGCTCTACGCCCGCGGCGTGAACGACGGCGGCGGCCAGCACGTCGACGTCTCGATGCAGGAGGCGGTCGCCAACGCCCTCGACAACGCGCAGCAGACGTGGGACATCCGCCACATCAACAACCGTGGCCCGGGCACCGGCCGGATGGTCGGCGGCAACCCCGGCCCCCGTTACCTTTACGAGACCGCCGATGGCTGGGTGACCTGTCTCGCGCTTGGGGGGCTGATCGGGCCGAGCGCCGGTGTCGCCATCGACTGGCTGGCGGCCACCGGGGAAGCGCGCGACCTTGACTCGCTCGCGTGGCGGACGAAGCTGGCGGCGCTGGTCCCGCTGGAGCCGAAGGACCGCGCCTACGTGGAGGAGACGCTGGCCGCCTTCTGCAAGACGAAGCCCAAGGAATCGCTCGTGGAACAGGCGCAGCAGCGGGGCTTCGGCTGGGCGCCGGTGTTTTCGCCCCGCGAGGTCGTGGAGAGCAAGCACCTGAAGGCGCGTGACTTCTGGGTGAGAGTGCGCCACGAGGACATCGGGGAGTCGTTCATCTACCCGGGGCCACCGTTCCGGCTGGGGCTGACGCCCTGGGCGCAGCGCGGGCGGGCGCCGCTGGTCGGCGAACACAACGAACAGGTCTACGGCGAACTCCTCGGCCTCGATGCCGCCGAGCTCCGGCGCCTCCGGATGAGGATGGTGGTATGAGCGAGGGGAAGGTGCTGAAGAAGCCGTTCGCCGGGATTCGGGTGGCGGACTTCGCCTGGGTTGGCGTAGGCCCGACCGTGTCGAAGTACCTCGCCGACCACGGCGCCGAGGTCATCCGGATCGAGTCGTCGACCTACCCGGAGGCACTCCGCCGTGTGGGGCCGTTCGTGGACGACACGCCCGGGATGGACAACTCCGGCTACTACGCCAACTTCAACAGCTCGAAGCTGGGCGCGTCCGTGAACCTGAAGCACCCGCGGGGGCCGGAACTCGTGAAGCGCCTCCTGGCGACCTGCGACGTGGTCACCGAGTCGTTCACGCCGGGCACCCTGGAGCGCTTCGGGCTGGGCTACGAGACGATCCGGGCCATCCGCCCGGACGTGGTGATGATTGCGATGCCTCTCTACGGGCAGACGGGGCCGTGGGCGGGCTATTCGGGCTACGGGCACGTGCTCCAGGCGGCTTCGGGGTTCAACCACCTGACCGGCTGGGAGGATGGTCCCCCGATCGGTACGGGCATCGCCTACACGGACTTCCTCGTGCCGCACATCGCGGCGGTCGCGCTGATCGCCGCCCTGGACCACCGGCGGCGGACCGGCCAGGGGCAGTACATCGACTTCGGCCAGATGGAGGCGGCGGTCCACGCGCTCGGTACCGCCGTCCTCGACTGGACCGCGAACGGCCACGAGCAGAAGCGCATGGGCAACCGGGACCCGGAAGCGGCGCCGCACGGTTGCTATCGCTGCAAGGACGGCCGCTACCTGGTCATCGCCTGCTTCACGGAGAAGCACTGGGAGGCCTTGAAGGCGGCGCTCGGGCGGCCGGAATGGTGCGACATGGACCGGATGCGCCGCCGTTGGCAGCGGCTCGACGAGCAAAAGGAGATCGACCGCCACCTGGGCTACTGGATCGAGGACTTCACGCGGATGCCGCCGGATTCGCCGTTCTACACGGAGGAAGGGGTCGAAGCGCCGCCCGTCCGCAAGTTCACCACCGAGGAGATGATGGCGCACATGCAGTCGTTCGGGGTGCCGTGCGGCATCGTCCAGAGCGCCGAGGACCTGCAGCGGGACCCGCAACTGGCGTTTCGCGGCCACTACTGGAAGCTTCAGCACCCGGTGATGGGCCTGCGGACCTACGACGGCCCGTCCTTCCGGCTCTCGCGGACGCCCGCTGAGCTAACGAAGGCGGCGCCGCTCCTTGGCGAAGACAACGAATACGCCTGGAAGACCCTGGCGGGGCTCAGCGACGACGAATACACCGAACTCCTGGTCGAAGGGGCGTTCGAATAAGGCGCTGCCCGTGGGCTGGCGGGGACAATGAAGAAAGGGCTGCCCATCGCAGCCCTTTCGATTGTCCGGCCGTTTGGCGACCAGTTACTTGACCGTGAACGTGCCCTTCATCTCGGTAGGGTGGAGGTCGCACTGGTAGTAGAAGGAGCCCGCGGATGGCGGCGTGAACTTCACCTGCACCGTCCCGGACGGGATGATGTCGCCGTTGCTGCCACTGGCGAGGTCGGTACCGCCGGCAGCAGTCAGGAAGTGGACGTTGTGGCTGACCTTCCCCTTGTTCTCGAAGGTGAGGTCCACCGCCTTGCCGGCAGCGCCGGTGAGCGTTGTCTGGTCGAACTTGTTGTCGCGCGCGACGAGCGTGCAGGTGCCATCGGAGCAGTCGGTGTCGACGCCCGCGGGCGGAGTGACCGCGCCGCCACCACCGGCGGCGGCGTTGTCGTCTTCGAAGGCGGTGAGGCCTGCGCCCACCATGAAGCCCCCGACGATGAGGCCGCAGACAATGGTCGTGGCGGCGCCCATGCCGAAGCTCAGGCGCACCTCCTTGGTGTCGCGGACGACTTCCATGTCGAAGACCTGGACCGTCCCGGCGACCACCTCATCGGCGTGCTGGTTCACCAGGTCAAGCAGGGTTCGCTGCGTTTCTTCGTAGCTGGCCAGGCCTTCGCGGGCGGCCCAGGTGGTTTCGACGAGTGCTTGCGAGGGGCCTACGGCGGCCGGCGAGACCGTGATCCGGAGGTCCTGGAAACCGCGCAGGCCGCGGAGTGCGCTGTCGGAGTGGTCGAGGGCGTGGAGGACGCCACCGGCGGCGCGGGCGGCGTCGAGCTGGCCGTCGGCGATGGCGAAGGTTACGACCTGGGTGTAGCGAGCTTCGCCGCCACCCGTCGCGGCGGCGTCGCTGGCCCGGCGCTTCGCCGAGGCTTCGGCGACGGCCCAGCCGGCGGCGGCAACGACGGTCACGGCGATGCTCGCGCCGAGGAACGACATCGCGAAGTTGCTTTCCTGATCGCGGTTCCACCAGAGGAGCGCGACGGCGAGCAGCAGGGCAGTCAGCCCGCCCAGGATGGCCCACGAAGTCGGGTGGGGGCGGGGTCCTGCACCGTGCCCACCGTAGGCACCATGGGCGTCGCTATGCTGGTCCATGAAGGCTGGTTCTCCTGTTACCTGGCATTCCCGGATCCCGGTCCGACGGGGCGCCCACTGGTTCGACTCGGGGCACGAAAACGGGTCGCAGCCGCATTGTGAACGGCTTCGCAATCGCAGTTATATCCGGCGCTCCCATGGGCGTCAAGGAAAACCGGGGCCGTTCCGGGCGGCCTCCGGGGGAGGTGGCCGCGGGACCACGAGAGGCTTTCGGCCGGCCACCGAAAGGGCCTTGAACCGCTGAACGGGCCTGCCCGGCCGCCCGCACGGGCCTATCCGAGGAGGGCGCCATCGACACCCATCGCCACGAAGAGGAGGGCGAGGTAGAGCAGGGAAAACTTGTAGAGGCGCATCGGCGGGACGTCGGCCGGGAATCGCCAGAGCCGGAAGGCGGACCAGATGAAGCCAGCGCCGAGCACGGCGGCCGTGACCGCGTAGATCCAGCCGATGTCCGCGGCCGGGACCAGGGCCAGTGTTACCACGACGAGGACGATCGAGTAGATGAGGATCTGCACACGCGTGGCGGCTGGCCCCCTGGCAACGGGGAGCATCGGCACGCCGGCGTCAGTGTAGTCGTCTTTGAGCCGGAGCGAGAGTGCCCAGAAGTGGGGCGGAGTCCACATGAAGATGATGGCGAACATCGTCAGGCTGGCGAGCGAGACGTCGCCGGTTACCGCGGCCCAGCCGACCATCGGCGGGAACGCCCCGGCGGCGCCACCGATGACGATGTTCTGGGGCGTGCGGCGCTTGAGCCAGATGGTGTAGACGAAGACGTAGAAGAGGAGCGCGGCGAGGGAGAGGGCCGCCGCCATGAGCGTGGTCGTGGCCCACAGCCAGGCGAAGGCGGCGGCGCCGAGGATGATGCCGAAGGCGAGCGCGCGGGCGGGTTCGATCGCGCCCGTGACGAGGGGCCGGCTCCGGGTCCGGCGCATCACGCCGTCGATGTCCCGGTCGTACCAGCAGTTGATGGCGTTGGCGCCACCGGCCGAGAGCGAGCCGCCGATGAGCGTGGCGAGGACGAGCCAGCCCGATGGCCATCCCCGCTCGGCGACCATCATTGCGGGGACGGTGGTGATGAGAAGGAGCACGATCACCCGCGGCTTCGTCAGCGACAGGTAGTTCCGCAACGTATCGAGGACCTGGGGGCGTGGCACGGCGACGGCCTCCAAACTGCTCATGCGGTGGCCCTCGCGGTGGCGGACGGGCGCCGATCGCGTGCCGCGGCGGGCACGTACAACGCGAGCATCACCGCCGCGCTCAGGGCGGTCCAGATGAGTGAGGCGATGACGGTGTGCGAGATCGCCAGCCAGTTGGGGAAGGTGTACCAGACGTTGAGCGCACCCACGACCACCTGGAGCGCGTAGAGGAGAGCGGTGGTGACGGCGAACAAGGCTGCCCACGGCACCGTGGAGCGCTGACGCCATGCCGGGATGACGGCGGCGACGACGAAGAACAGGAACGCCGCGGCGAGGTAGCGATGGAGCATGTGGGTGACTTCGTGGTCGTTGCTGGCGGGGAGGAGGGACGCGGCTCCGGTGCAGCCGGGCCAGCTGTCGCAGGCGGTGCTGGCGCCGCTTTCGGTCATGTAACCCCCAACCCAGAGGACGACGGCGAGCCAGGCGATCGCCGCCAGAGAGACTGTGCCAATCCGGCGGCGGGCGGCGGAGGAGAAGGTTCCCAGGCGGCGGCCCCAGGCACTGTCTTCCATGTACATGGCGGCGGCGACGGCCACCTGGCAACTGAGCACGATCATCGCTGTCAACAGGTGTGAGGCGACGATCTCGGGCGGGAGTTCTTTCACCACGGTGATGGCGCCGAGGAGGCCCTGGAAACCGACCAGGGGCACCCCGATGATCGCGGTCCAGAGGATGAAGGGGTTGTCGCGGTAGTAGCGCCAGGCCATTACGGCAACGGCGATGACGAGGAGCCCGACGGCGGTGGCGGTGAACCGGTGCGACATTTCGATGACGGGGTGCTTGTTTCCGGGAGGGAGGACGCCGCCGTGGCAGGTGGGCCAGTCGGGGCAGCCAAGACCGGAACCGGTGGCGCGGACGAGCACGCCTACGCCGATGAGCACGAGCGTTGCCAGGACGGTGAGAAGGGCGAGGCGCCGGGCGAGTTCCATCCTGAGCCAGCACAACCTTTCGAAGGCGTTTCGCGCGCCGTGCCCTGGCCCGGCAACCACCAATCAGGGTGCCACAGGGAGATGGCTTTGCGCCACCATCGGGAAAGGGTGGGGCGGCCTCGTGAACCGTAACCGGGCGCGGTCCTATACTCGCTGAGGCGGGCGACGCGCCAGCACGGCGCCTCCCTCAGCGCCAACCATCCGTGGGGCAGAAGTGACGACTGTAACTGATTCGGCGGGGCCGGGCCGGGGGCCCGAAGTGCGCGACCGCATCTTCGCGAGCGCGCTTCGCCACTTCTCACGGAGCGGCTACGCGGCGACTTCGCTGCGCGAGATCTCGGCGGACGCCCAGACGACGAAGCCGATGATCTACTACTACTTCGGCTCGAAGGAAGGCCTCTACGTCCACATCGTCAGGCAGATCCTCGAGGAGATGGCGGAGGCGATCCGCAGCCGGGTGCCCGCCGGCGCTCCTCCCGCGGACCAGGTGCTGGCTTTCGCCGAGCGCTACCTGGACCACTTCCTCGCGCAGGAAGAGATCATCGCGCTCGTCCTCAGGGAGGTCTTCGGGCTTGGGGGCGCGCCGATGGCCGCGCTCGCCCAGACGCTGGCCGAGCAGGTGCGCCAGCCGCTGGATGAGATCCTCCGCCACGGGATAGAGGCAGGGGCGTTCGAGCCGGGCCACGTCAGCAGCTGCGCGACGGCGATCACCGGCATCCTGAACATGTTCATCCTTGCCCATGTGTTCGGCGGGGCCTCCATCGATCGCGAAACGCCGATCGAGCAGGTGCGTTACTACATCCGCGGACTTGCCTGCAGGTGAACGTTCGGGGACACGGCGCTTTGCCCCCTTGATTCCCGGAAGCCGCGGTCGTCTTTCTGAATAGAGGGTTCCACCGTGGCGCAAGCCAAGATCATCGACTACTACGCGATTCTCAACCTTCCCCCGACCGCCGACCTCACCGGGATCGAAAACGCCTACGCGCGTCTTTCCGATGAACTGGCGCTGAGCATGGCGGAGGACACGCTTGGGGCGGAGGCGCTGGCCCGTCTGAACGAGGCCTACGCAGTGCTCTCCCGCCCGCCGCTGAGGCGAGACTACGACAAGGTCTACTTCAGCCGCGAGATCCAGCACGCGCGTGCCCGCAAGAGTGCGGATGCGCGCCGCCGAGGGCTCGTCCGCAGCTTCCTGACGGCGGGGTTGATCCTTCTGATCGCGGTCCAGGGCGCCGCGCTCGCCTACATCGGCCGCGAGGAAGTGGCGAACGCAGCGGCGACGGTTTTCGGTCCCCTGCTCCCGGGCGAAGCGAACTAACCAGGGCGTCGCACGGCCCCTCACCCCCTGCCCCCTCTCCCACTGCGGTGGGCGAGGGGAACGCGGTCGTGGACAGCCTTCATCCAGGTGGAGTTGGCAGGGCGCTACGACTAGCCCGCGGCGGCTCCGGCGGCTCCGGCGGCTTCGGCCTCGGCGTATGGGGTGATCGTGTCGATCATGTTGACGCGGCTGTCGAGGCGCTTCTGGAGGCCGCTCATGAGCCCGATCACGCGGAAGATCAGGAGCACGTCCCCGGGGATCTCCGTGACGGGGTTCGCCTTGAGGATGCGGGCGAGGCGCTCGTTCACCTCCGGCATCACATCCACGTCGACGTAGGGCTTGGCTTCGGGCCCGCCGACTTCGAAGAACGACTTGCCGAGGGCGATCAGGGACTCCGGGTCGTCGGAGCGGGTCTTGAAGCCCAGCGCGCGGAACGCCTGGACCATGGCTTCGTGGTCGCCGCCAATGATGGCGATGATGAGACGGGCGTAGTTGCGGCGGAATTCGTCCGGAAGTTCCTTGGCGAGGCCAAAGTCCAGGAAGACGACCACCGGACCGGGCATGACCAGGAGGTTGCCGGGGTGCGGGTCGGCATGGAAGAAGCCGTGGACGAGGATCTGTTCGCAGTAGGCCTCGGTCATGATGAGCGCGACCTGGTTGGGGTCGATGCCGGCCTCGTCGAGGCGGGGAATGTCTGAGATCTTGATCCCGTCGATGTACTCGAGGGTGAGGACGCGGCGGGCGCTGTGCTCCCAGACGACCTTCGGGACACGGATGTCGGCCCTGTGGGCGAGGTCGCGGGCGACGCGCTCGGCACTTTCGCCCTCGAGGACGAAGTCGAGTTCGCGGGGGACGTACTTACGCATTTCGTCCATCAGCACGCGGAAGTCGAAGTTGCGTTCGATGCGGGCGAGGATGCGGACGAGGATGGAGATGTTGACGAGGTCGGTTTCGACGACGCGTTCGATGCCGGGGTACTGGACCTTCACGGCGACGTCGCGGCCATCCTTCGTGCGGGCGCGGTGGACCTGCGCGAGGGAGGCGGAAGCGACCGGGGTGCGCTCGAAGCCGTCGTAGATCTCGTCGGGGCTGGCGCCAAGCTCGCGGCGGACCTGGGCTTCGACTTCCGGGAACGGGCGGATGGGGACGCGGTCCTGGAGGTGGCTGAGGACGGCGACGTATTCAGGCGGGGCGACGTCGGCGCGGCTGCTGATGAACTGGCAGGTCTTGATCAGCAGGCCTTCCATCCGGGTTGCGAGCTTGTAGATGCGTTCGGCGGCGCGCTGGTGCTGGGCCGAATAGCGACGGTCCTTCTCTCCGGGACTGAGGCCTTTCTTACGCTGGATGCGCTTGTAGCCGGCGTAGATCGCGACGAAGTTCCAGCCGACGAGGGCGAAGCGGTGGGCCCGCGTGTGGAGCGGGAGCGGCCTGGCGCCGGTGTAGGAAGTGCGAGCCATCGATTCATCCTACGGAACGGCGGGCATTGAAAACCAGAGGCTGCCCGCGCGGACGGCCCCGGCCGGGTAAAGGAAGGGGACGCGGAATCAGGCCTTGAGGGACATGTCGTCGACTTTCCAGGCGCCGGCGACATCCTTCCAGCGGGTGACCATCACGCCATCGCCGTCGGGGCTCTGCATGGTGATCTCGACAACCTGGTCATCGCCGTCGGGGCCAATGACGTTCACGGAGAAGCCCGTGGCGGGGGCCTGGGCGGTTCCCGCGCGTTGGGCCTGCATGGCCATGGCCTTGCCCATGCCGTTGGGGGTGAAGATCATCATGAGCCCGCCAATGTTCTGGGCGATAAGGTCCTTTGCGAACTGTTCGGCGGCGGCAGCGATGTCGGCCATCTGAGGTCTCCTTCTTGGGGGGCCGGAGGGGAAGTTACGGGCCGGCCTTCCGCCGATGGTAGGCTCGAACGGGGGGGTGTCAAGTGAGACGGGGGAAGCCGGGCGTGTTGCTTCTTCGCCCCGGCCCCATGAGACTTGGAGATGCCTTCCCCGGTAGCTCAACGGTAGAGCGTTCGGCTGTTAACCGATAGGTTCGGGGTTCGAATCCCTGCCGGGGAGCCAACACCCATGCGGTACTGGTCTAGACGGCGGTTCCCCTCGTGAAGCGCTGAGCGCGCAGCACAGCGAGGAGTGCGATCGCCGGGCCGAGCAACAGCGGCAGCAGGGCCCAGAAGTAGAAGGCCGAGAACGCGAGGGCGCCGATCGCCGCGACCACCATCCCCGGCAGAGCGTGCTTTCGGCCAAGAGCGAACCCGACGCACCCGAGCCAGTTGGCCACTCCCACAACTCCCCAGATCGTGCGTTCGCCCGCTCCGAAGTCCTGGGAGTTTTTCGCAATGACCGCGACCGAGAACAGGCCCGAGAGTAAGAGGAGCACCGTCGAACCGACGGCGAAGGCTCCGATGACACCCCCCGGTTCGCGAATGTTTCGAAACATGGCTCGGACCTCCCGTTGTGGCTGGCGTGAAACTTACAAGATATCTGGTCAGTTCCGCAAGGGCGGAACCTCGGTCCGCTTCGGGAGGGCGAGGATTGTCGCTATCCCTGCGGCACCCACGAGGAATGCCAGTGGCGTCCACCAGAGCGTTCCCGAGATGCCCAGGACCCCTGCCGACATCAGCGTTCGGCCGGCACGAGGGTAGTACGCCGCCGACGCGGCGCCGCCTACAACGGCACAGGCGAGGGAGAGCGCGGTGGAAACGACATACCAGACTTGCAGCCCCGGCTGGCCCGGGTCGCCGGCCA
The DNA here is from genome assembly GCA_016234445.1 of Chloroflexota bacterium. GTDB lineage: Bacteria > Chloroflexota > Dehalococcoidia > Tepidiformales > Tepidiformaceae. The sequence goes on from JACRBT010000002.1 coordinate 15,630, forward strand.
GCGCGACGGCCCACCAGACGCTGGCGGGAATCGTGAAGACAACGAACCCGGCGATGGCTACGAGCAGGAGTGTTTCATGGGCGCGCGCCTTGCTCAACCCGTCTCGGCCGAAGCGCGCCCGCCAGGCGACATCATCGGCAATGCCGCCGGTGAGCCTGGCGAGCCGCTCGACTCGGGGTCTCCCGGAGCAAGCATGCTGATATTCCCACTGGTCGGATCTGATCTCAGCGCGTCGATCGTCCCCTTCCTCAGGCGGTAGACCGGCCGTGTAGGTCCACAGCCACGCCTCCTCGGCCAGAGCCAGAAGCCGTTTCACAGTTCGACTCCCGCCAACCCGCCCACTTGCGGCGGGACCTGCTTTTCGGCTGCTGCCAACGCTGACCTGCCGGTTGCCGTGATGCAGTACAACCGCCGGCGTGGGCGGCCGGCCTGCTCGCTCAACGAAACGTCTTCCCACCGGCTCTCCAGGAACCCGGCTCGTCGCAACCTGTCGAGGTTGGTGTAGATGGTGCCGGTCGCTGCCAGTTTGGGCTGAAACCCCGCTTGCTCGAGGAGCTGTGCCGCGAGGAATCCATGGAAGAGCGGCGAGCCCTCGGCGTCGAAACGGACCGCGACCGCAAGCAGCGCGTGCTCGAGAGGCAAGAGGCCGGAAGGGCGACCACGCATGGCTGTATTATGGCAGAGTCGACCGGCTCGGCGATGAAGCGCTACGGACCTGCGAAACCTGAAGCCACCTGCCGGGGAGCCAACCTGACTCTCATCGACGCAACAACGTGACTTGTCATAATGCGTCGAGAATTCCCCGCTCTCGCAACTCCCGCGCCGAAGTCGTTGTGCCGCGAGGGGTCGCTCAGAGGATGACGCGGTCTTCGCGGAGCGCGCTGATCTCGGGCCAGCCGTAGCCGAGGTCCAGGAGCACTTCCTCCGTGTGCTGGCCCAGATCGGGCGCCGCAGTCTTGACCGCCGCGGGCGTCAGGCTTAGTTCGACGGAAGGGCCAACAACGCGAATCGGCCCGTGGCCCGGCACATCGACGGTCGCCAGGTAGCCGTTCGCCCGCACCTGGGGGTCGGCTTCGAGGTCGGCGTAGCCGTTCACGGGGCCACAGGGGATCTCGACCTGTTCCATCGCCGCCAGCCACTCTCCCCGCGGCCGGCTCGCGAAGGCGGTACCCAAGAGGGCAGTCAGTTCCTCGCGGTGGCGTTCGCGGGCGTCTCGCCCGGTGAAGCGGGGATCATCCGCAAGGGCGGGGAGCCCGGCGAGCCCGGCCAGCACGGGCCACTGGCGCTCGTCGATGATGGCGATCGCGAACCAGCCGTCGCTCGCGCGGTACATGGTGAAGAGGGGCGAGACGGCGTTCACGCGGCCGCCACGGACCTGTTCGCCGGTAAGCAGGAAGTTCGCGATGTTCCACGCCTGGAGCGTCATCTGCGAACCGAGGAGGGACACGTCGACCTGCTGGCCCTCGCCGGTGCGAAGCCGGTGGACGAGTGCGACAAGGATCCCGTAGGCGAGGACGAGCGACCCTGACTGGTCGGCGACGGTGGGACCAACGGGCGATGGTCCCTGCGACTCCGCCGCCGCGTTCGCCATCGCGAGTCCGCCCGCCGCCTGGGCGACCATGTCCATCGCCGGAAGATGCGCTCGTGGGCCGCGGGGCCCGAAGCCGCTGGCTGAGCCATAAATGATGTCGGACTTCACCTGGCGGATGCGCTCGTAGTCCAACTCTAGCCGCTCGATCGTGCCGGGAGACCAGCTCTGGACGAAGATGTCGCTGCCGGCTGCCAGGCGCCGCACGATCTCTTTCCCGGCCGGGCGGCGGAGGTTGACGGTCACGCTCTTCTTGCCGCGGTTGTGAGCCTGGAAGAACGGCGAAAGGCCGTCCGGCTGGAGGGCAATCCCGCGGCCGGGGTCGCCCATCCGGGGCGACTCGACCTTGATCACCTCGGCGCCCATGTCGGCCAACATCATCGTCGCATGGGCGCCGAACTGGGCGATGGTGAGGTCGCAGACGCGGATACCTTCGAGCGGCAGCATCGGCTGGTTCAGCCGGCCGGGAACCGGAACGGCGCCGCTTCCACGATGGATGCCTTGATCTGCCGGAGCGCGGGCAGGGGCGCTTCCGCAATCACCCCGGCAAGCGCTTTCGCCTCCCGGAGCAGATCCGCCGGTGGGACGACTTTGTTCACGACGCCAATGGTCAGGGCTTCGGCCGCGTCGATCCGGCGGCCGGAGAGACAGAGGTCCCGGGCCACGCTGCCACCGACGACGGCGGCCAACGGACCGTAGAGCGCGGCAGCCCCGAACTTGATCTCCGGGTGGCCGAAGCTGGCGGTCTCGGCGGCGACGCGGAGGTCGGCGAGGACGGCGATGTCGAACCCGCCTCCCATCGCGGAGCCGTTGATGGCGGCGACGAGCGGTTTGGCGAAGTGCTGGAGCCGGTGATGGTAGCGGCGCGACGACTCGCCGGAGAAGATCTGCTCTGGCGGCACGGTCGCGAACTCGCTCGTATCGAACCCCGCACAGAAGACAGCGCCCGCGCCGGTGATGATCGCCACGCTGACCGAGTCGTCGCCTTCGAGTTCTTCCAGCGCCACCCGGACTTCGTCGCGAAGGGCGGTATTCAGGGCGTTGCGCTTGTCCGGCCGGTTCAGGGTGATGGTGGCGACCTTGCCGTCGCGTTCGAGGATCAACAGTTCGTAGGGCACGCGGTACCTCCTTCGGGTGCTACAGGCCGAGTTGTCTGGCGATGGTATTGCGCTGGATGTGCGATGTCCCTTCGCCGATCTCCATGACCTTGACGTCGCGGTAGAAGCGCTGGATGTCCGACTCCATCATGTAGCCCGAGGCGCCGTGGAGGAGGACGGCCTGGCCGGTGATCCGGGCACACATCTCGGTCGCGTAGAGCTTGGCCATCGAAGCTTCCTTGATGTGGGGGAGCCCCTGATCCGCCATCCAGGCCGCCTGCCAGGTGAGCAGCTTCGCGCATTCGAGTTCCACCGCCATGTCGGCGAATTGCCACTGGATGCCCTGGAACTGGCCGACGGGCTGGCCGAACGCCTGGCGGCCGCTGACGTGCTTGAGGGACTGGTCGAAGGCGGCCCTGGCTGTCCCGACCGCGAACCCGGCGGAGACGATCCGTCCCGCGGTGAGCACGCGCATCGCGTTCATGAAGCCGCCGCTTTCGTCCCCGAGCAGCGCCCCCCTGCCAACGCGGCAGGCGTGGAAAGAGAGTTCGGCTGTGTCGGAGGCCCTTACGCCGAGCTTGCGGAACTTGCGCGCGACGGTGAAGCCGGGGGCGCCGGCATCGACGATGAAGAGGCTGAGCCCGCGCATCCCTTTCGCGGGGTCGGTGTTGGCGGTGACCACGACGAAGTCGGCGATCGAGCCGTTGGTGATGTAGGTCTTGGTCCCGTCAAGCACGTAGTCGTCCCCGTCGCGGGTGGCGCGAGTGGTCATGGAGCCGGGGTCGGAGCCCGCGTCGGGTTCGGCGAACCCCCAGGCGCCGACCTTATTCCCGCCCATCCCGGGCACCAGGTAGCGGCGCTTCTGCTCGTCGTTGCCGAAGCGGGCAATGGCGTTGAGGGCGAGGAAGACGTGGACGTAGACGCCAAGGTAGATGCCGGCCGAGGCGTAGCCCATCTCTTCGGACATGATCGCGGCCATGATGCTGTTGCCGCCGCCGCCGCCAATTTCGCGTGAGAAGGGCACGCCCAGGTATCCGAGCTCGCCCATCTTCTGGAGGATGTGGATGGGGTACTCTTCGCGCTCGTCGTATTCGCGGGCGATCGGCGCTACCTCGCGGGTGGCGAAGGAGCGGATGGCGTCCTGGAACAGGCGCTGTTCCTCGGTCAACGAAAACCCAATCATCGCGGTTCCTATCGCCCGGTGTAGAGGGGCGCGCGCTTTTCCTTGAAGGCGTTCGCCCCCTCAAGGTGGTCGTCGGAAAGGATGCACATGGTCTGTGCGTAGGTTTCGAAGTCGAACTCGGCGTCCATGCTGCGCTCAAGGCTGGCGTTGAGGGCCTCCTTGGTGAAGCGCAACCCCATGGGTGGGCCGGCGGCGAGCTTGCGGGCGTAGTCGTCCACCGCCCGGTCGAGTTCGTCGTGGGGGACCACGCGGTTGACCAGCCCGATGCGGAGCGCTTCCTCGGCGTCCACGACCTCGCCCCCGTAGAGGAGCTCGGTGGCCTTCCCGAGCCCGACCACCCGGGGGAGGAAGTAGGTGGAACCCATGTCGGCGCCGGCGAGGCCAACGCCGACGAAGACGAATCCAAACCGGGCACGGTCGGAGGCGATGCGGATGTCGCAGGCCAGGGCGGTGCAGGCGCCGCCACCCGCGGCCACGCCGTTGACCTTGGCGATCACCGGGATCGGCAGCTCGCGGATGGCGCGGATGTAGTCCAGGTACATGACGACGATGTCGCTCGCGTCCTTGGGCGAGCGCTTCACCATGTCGGCGAGGTCGGCGCCGGCGCAGAACGCCCGCGACCCTGACCCGGTCATGATCAGCACGCGGGCCTCGGGGTCGGCCCGTACTTCGGCGAGGGCCTGGAGGAGTTCGGGGACGGTGTCGACGCTGATGCAATTCATCCGGTCGGGCCGGTTGAAGGTGATCGTTGCGATCGGCCCGCCTTTTTCCAGGAGGATGTAGTTGAAACTCATGAGTGGCTCCTTTCGCTGTGACTGGCGCCGGATCAGGGTTCAGGGATGCCGGCCGGGAAGGTGACGTTCCGGGGGGCCGGTGTAGGTGGCCCCCAGCGCGTCGGGGATGATCCGCAGGGGGACGCCATCGCGGATCTCTTCGACGGCGTGGGCCACGAGCGCCCAGCCGTATTCGATGGCGGAGACGCCCTCGGCCATCAGCGGGTCGAAGTCGAGGTCGCAGTAGACGGCGGCGAGCATGCCCGCGAGGTTGATGGTGACCGTCCGCCCGAGGGCCGCTTCCAGGGAGCCGTGGATCGCTTCGAGAAGCTGGCCGTGCTCGCCCCAGCCGCCTTTGGCGCGGACCACCTTCCGGACCGACTCGGCCCGCGGTTCGACCCCGCCGCGGTGAGTGGGGTGGCCGTACCCGGGGAGCGTCTCGCGGCGCGCGCGGTATTCTGAGACGGTGAGGGCGGCAACGGCGGCGGGCGTGAGCGATTCCTCCCGCGCGCGGGCGGCAACGGCGTAGAGCATCTCCATGGCGGGGCGGGGAGAGCCGGTTACTACCCCGGTGGCGAGCATGCCGGCGGCGACGGCGCTCACCGGGGAACGCGAGGCGGAAGCGGCAAAGCGGGTGGCGCTCGCAGCCGAGCTGATGAACTGCTGGTCCATCCCGCTTCGCAGGCAGACGTCGAAGATCTCGGCCTGCTGGCGCGTTGGGAGCTCGCCTTTGAGCAGGAGCCAGTGTGCCTCGACCGAGGTGAGGTCCTCGATGATCTCCTCGATGCGGTAGCCGCGGACGAGGATGCGGCCTTCGCTGGCGAGGCTGATGGCGGTGCGCCAGTAGTCGCTCCAGTCGCCGCTTTGCATGTACTGGCCGACGTGGCGGGCGGGCATGGCAAGGTCATACTTTCCCATGGCTAGCGCGGCTCCAGGTTCACGGCGGGGAATGCGGCCGCAGGGGCCCTCACCCCCTGCCCCCTCTCCCACGGCGGTGGGAGAGGGGAACGCGGGCGTTGACAGGCTTCATCCGGGTCGAGTTGGAAGGACACTAGTCCCCTCCCCCGGCCGGCTGGATGACCACCCGGACGGCGTTTCGGTCGGGCGACCGCAGGAGTTCGAGCCCGCGGTTCACTTCGGCGAGCGGGAGCACATCCGAGACCGAGGCCCGGAGGTCGAGCCGGCCCGAGGCGACCATGCCGAGGAGCCGCCGGACGCTTTCGGCGGAACTGCCGAAGGAGCCGATCAGGGAGTGCTCACTCCAGGTGAACGTATTGGGTGGCGGCAGGGCGATGGCTTCGGCGCCCATTCCGACGACGACGGCGCGGCCGCCCCGCTTCAGGCTCTTCACGGCTTCGGAGATGGTTTCGGCGCGGCCGATGCACTCGATCGCGAGGTCCACGCCGCCGGTCAGTTCACGGATGCGCCGCGAGACACGGCCCTCCGCCGCGTTCACGGTCGCCGTGGCGCCGCATTCCCGCGCCTGCGCGAGAGCCGGGTCGCGCACGTCGATCGCGACCACCTGTTCCGCCCCGGCCAGCCTCGCCAGCTGGACCGCGTGGATGCCGAGCCCGCCACAGCCGAAGACCGCGACGGATTCGCCCGCGCGGAGCCCGCCACGTTCGACGAGAGCGTGGTAGGGAGTCGCCACCGCATCGCTGACGATGGCGGCCTGTTCGAAAGGGACGCCCTCCGGGATGGGGATGAGGTCGGCTGCCCTGGCCACGACGTACTCGGCGAGCCCGCCGTCGACGTGCATGCCGAGGACGCTTGAGCGCTCGCAGAGGTTGTCACGGCCGGAGCCGCACGCCTGGCACTCGCCGCAACGGTCACCGGGACGGACGACAACGCGGTCTCCCGGACTGAAGCCCGCGACTCCGGGGCCGGTCTCCTCGACCGTTCCCGCCGGTTCGTGGCCGAGGGTGATTGGCGTCCGTGCGACGGGGGCGTGCCCATCCATGAAGTGGACGTCGGAGCCGCAAATCCCGCAGGCGTTCACGCGCACGAGCACCTGGCCGTGACCGGGGACCGGGACCGGCACCTGTTCAAGCCGAAGCGGTTCGCCCGGGGCGTGGAAGCGGGCGGCGAGCATCGTCGTCACAGGGCGCCTCAGCGGACGCCGGCGGCCGTGAAGCCGGCCATGATCGCTTCGGCCTGGGCCATCATCGAACGAACGATGTCCGCGGCTCCTTCGACCGCGTGGATCATCCCGGAGGCCTGGCCGGCCGGGAGCATGCCGACGCCGGTGTTGCCTTCCTCGACGGCAGCCTGGACATTGGCCCAGTTCTTCTGCAGCTGGATTGGGAAGCGGTCGATCTCGCTGTCGCGGCCGGCCCATTCGTCGACGTAGGCGTTGCGGATGACGCGGGCACTCTTGCCGGTGTAGACGCGCGTGACGGCGGTGTCGTCTTCACCGGCGGTGACGACCGCCTGCTTGTAGTTGTCGTGACCGTGGGCCTCCCGGGAGGCGACGAACCGGGTGCCGACAACGGCAGCGGAGGCACCGAGGGCGAGCGCGGCGACAAGTCCGCGGCCGTCGGCAATGCCCCCGGCGGCGGCCACGGGCAGCGGCCGGATAGCATCGACGACGGCAGGAACGAGCGGGAAGGTGGCGACGCGGCCGGTGTGGCCGCCGGCCTCCGTGCCCTGGGCGACGACGATGTCGACGCCGGCGTCGGCGCACTTGCGGGCCTGGCGCACGTTCCCGATCATCGCGAGGACTTTCATCCCTCGGCCGTGCATCTCGTCGACGAGCGCGCCCGGGTTCCCGAGGCCGGAAACGAATACGGGAACATCCTCTTCGAAGACGACCTTCATGAGTTCCTCCATGCCGGGGGCGCCGTCGGCGAGGAGGAGGTCAACGCCGAAGGGTTTGGTGGTCAGCTTCTTGACGTTCCGGATCTCCTTACGGAGGTATTCGGGGGGCCAGAAGGCTCCGCCAAGGACGCCGAGGCCGCCCGCGTTCGAAACGGCCGCGGTCAGGGCCGAACCGGAGACGTTGCCCATGCCCGCGAGGATGATCGGGTGCTCGATGCCGAGGAGTTCGGTTATTGCGGTTTTCATTGGCTGTTCCTCTCTGTCCTATTCGCCGGTGAAGATTGGCTGACGCTTCTGGAGGAAGGCAGCCGCCGCTTCGCGCAGGTCCGCGCTGTCCATGGTTGCCGCCTCGAGGAAGGTGGAGACGTCGAGGGCCTGGTCGACCTGGGCCCGGAGCACCCGGTTCAGCGAGTACTTGGTCCAGCGAACGGCTTTGGGGGCGGCCAGGGCGAGGCGGTCGGCCCAGGCGAGGGCCGTGGGCATGAGGTCGTCCTGGGAGACGGCCCGGTTGACCATCCCGAAGCGGAGGGCATCTTCGGCATTGACCCAGTCGCCGAGAAGCAGGTACTCCTTCGCCCGGGCCCAACCGACGAGCGCGGGCCAGATGATGACCCCGCCATCGCCGGCGACGAGGCCCATCTTCGTGTGGGTGTCGGCGAAGCGGGCGCGGTCCCCGGCGATGATGATGTCGCAGCAGAGGGCGATCGTCGCCCCAAGGCCGGCGGCATCGCCGTTCACGGCTGCGACGATTGGCTGCTCGACTTCGAGCATGTTGTGCATGAGCGTCCGGACAGCGCGGAACGGGGTGGCGGGGCCGCTGGGAAGGAACGACCCGTCGTCCATGGAGGTGGCGTCGCCGCCGGAACAGAAGGACCGGCCGGCGCCGGTGAGGACAACGGCACGAATGGTGTCGTCGCTCCCGATCTCCATCCAGAGGCGCTCCAGCTCGGAGTGCATGTCGTTGTTGATGGCGTTCCGGCGCTCAGGCCGGTTCAGCGTGACAACAGCGACGCCGTGGTCGCGCCGCTCCAAGAGGATGTACTGGTAGTCGTCGTAGGCTCGCAAGAAAGGCTCCTTCAGTTGTTCTGACCCGAGGCGCGCGACCGTTCGCGTTCGATGAGTTCGCGCCGCAGGATCTTTCCGGATGGGTTCTTGGGGATGGCGTCCACGAATTCGAGTTCGCGGACGCGGCTGATCGGGCTGACGCGCTCGGCCACGTAGTCCATCAGCTCCTGGGCTAGCACGCGGGCGCCGGGCTTGAGCACGACGCAGGCCTTCGGGATCTCGCCGGCTTCGATGTCCGCCTTCGGGATGACGGCCGCGTCGGCGACGGCGGGATGTTCGAGGAGGATCGCTTCGAGATCCGAGGGCGCGACCTGGTGGGCCTTGTAGCGGATCATCTCCTTCAGGCGGTCGACGATCGTGAGGTAGCCGTCGCCATCGAGGCGGCCGAGGTCCCCGGTCCGCAACCAGCCGTCGGGGGTCATGCATTCGGCGGTCGCATCGGGCCGGCGCCAGTAGCCGCGCATCACCTGTGGGCCTCGCACCCAGACCTCGCCGGCCGAGCCCTCGGGGAGCTCGGCGCCGGAGTCGGGGTCCACAACCTTCTCTTCGGTATCGGGAAGCGGTGGCCCGCAGGTTCCGCGCTTGATGCGGTGGAAGGGGTTCATGTTCGTGGCGGCGGTGGCTTCGGAGAGGCCGTAGGGCTGGCAGACGGGTACGCCGAATGCGTCTTCGGCGTCATTCCAGAGGTCCGGTGGAGTCGCGGCCGCGCCGCTGACGATGACGCGAATCGACGGGGCGGGACGGCCACTGGCGCGCTTCTGGGCGACGAGGGCACGGAGGGCGGGAGGCGGCGCGTAGAGCGTGTGGATGCCCTGTTCGCCGGCAAGCCGCAAGACGAGGTCGGGGTCGAACCGGGGAATGATGACCTGGGGGATGCCGAGGGCGAAGGCCATGCCCATGATCGCCGCGAAACCGTAGACGTGGAAGAACGGCATGTAGTTGAGGAGGGGCGAGTAGGGCGGGGTCATCCCGGTCGCGAGCGTCTGGCGCATGTTCGCGATGAGGTTGTAGTGGGAGAGCATCACTCCCTTTGGGGAACCGGTTGTGCCGCTGGAAAAGACGAGCGCGGCGATGTCCTCGCGGGCGTTGATGTTCGCGACGGGCGCCCTGCCGGGCAGGGAGTCGAGGCGTGCCCAGAGGCCGTCAAGGCTCTCGACCCGGGTGAGCGATGGCACCTGGGGGCGGAGGGACTCGATGAGCGCAACCGCTTCACCGGCGGCGAAGGCGGCCACCGGTTCGGTATCGGTGAGGGCGCGGAGCAGTTCTGCCGGCTTGAACAGGGGGTTCAGGGGGACCACGGTCGCCCCGGCCGTCATCGCGCCGTAGAGCGCGACCGCATAGGCCGGAGAACTGGGTCCGAGGAAGACGACGCGGTCTCCGGGGCGAATAGCGGGATGGAGGAGCCGGGCGACCCGGTTGACGCCCTCCTGGACCTGGGAAAACGTCCAGGACTCGCCCTCCGGGGTGAGGAGCGCGGGGCGGCGGGCGTGGCTGATGGCTGCCTGTTCGAGGTAGCGAAAGAGGGGGAACTCGGGGTATGGCTGGAGGGAGTACCAGGGACTGCCGGCCATGCTTGCCTCAGGTTAGTTTGTACTCACTTACTTTTACGAGTGCCAGGGTGCCGTGTCAAGCACGCGGGCGCGAATCTTCACAAATCGTGACGAGCGCGTCCAAATGGCCGGAATTCGCCCCGCGGCCTGCAGCGAGCGGATTTGTCGGATGCCCGGCGCTTCGTTAGGCTAGTGAGCACTAGCCGTCCTCGTATCCGCGGCCAGGCAGGTGTCGTGACAACTTCAGAGCCGTCGACCCCGCCCCGGCACCCCCGCCGGGGCACGCGCGACCGTAAGCGGTCCATCCTTTCCGCGGCCGAGCGTCTCTTCGCCGAACGGGGCTATGCGCGGGCTTCGATGAAGGAGATCGCGGCCGCCGTGGGGATCACGGACGCGGCCCTCTACAAGCACTTCGAGTCCAAGCGCGAGATCCTCGAGGTCCTCTACGAAGAGCGTGGCTTCTTCCGTGCCATCGAGGTGCTCGAACATCTCCCCGGGAAGCTCGGCATGGAGGCGCAGTTCAGGGTGAACGTGCTGGCCAGCGCCGATCTCTGGGCGAACAACACGGACTTCCTCCGCGTCATCTTCATGGAGGCCCTCATCGGCGACATGATGGCGGTCGACGTCCACCTTGGCGTCATGGACCGTTGGCGGAAGGGCATCGAACGACTTTTCCGCCTCTATGCGGACCGTGGCGAAGTTGATGGGTCACTCGCCGAAGACTTCTCGGGCATGGTGGTGAACATGCTCTTCGGGGCATTCATGGACCGGCTCCTCACCCAGCGTCCGACCGACGGGGAACTCCCGTTTTCCGATCCCGCCTTCCGGGCGCGACTCACCGGCGAAGTCACCAGGCTCGTCGCGGCCTGCCGTCTCCCGCAACCCCAGGAGGGGTAAAGGGCGAGAGGCGTGGTCGTCCCCTCCGCGAGGGCCGCGCGGGTCCCCGGGGTGTGACCAATGGGCCCCTGATTCGTGACCGCCTGGCCCCTATCGCCGTTTGCCTGGAAGGACGATACTTCGATTACTACGACATGAGGTAGTAATTGTGAACGACCACAAACACGAAGTTGGCGGGGGGCGCCCCCAGGGCGACAGCGGCGGAATCGCCATGATGGTGATGATGATGGCCTGCTGCATGAGCGTGGTGCTGCTTTTCCTGCTAATCCCGGTGGTGGGTTGGCCGATCGGCCTCGTCATCGGCGCGGCGGGGTTCGTTGCCATGTACTTCGCGCACCAGCGGATGATGGGCGGCCACGGCGGGCATCACTGAGCTACGACAGCCGCCCGAGATCGGCGCCGAGCCCGGGCCGTGGCTCGGGGTGATTGTGGGGGCGGGCTGAGGCGCTTTCGCGGGGGCTTGACAGGTGTGGTATACAGGATAGGGGGGTATCCTATTTAGACCCACACAGGGAGATGGCTCGAATGACGATGACAGCGACAGCAGGCGGACGGCAGCCGAGCGAGACGATGGCGAAGGACCCCATCTGCGGGATGGTGATCGACAAGGCGACGGCCTTGCACGCCGAGCGAAACGGGCGGGTCTACTACTTCTGCAGCCCGAACTGCCTGCGAACCTTCGAGTCCCCGGAGCAGGAACTGAAGGCGATGCGGACGCGCGTCTCGATCGCCCTCACCGCGGTGCTCCTCCTGGCGATTGGGCGGGCCGCCGCGTTCATCGCCCTCGCGGCGGGGGCAACGCTCCTGACGTGGGCGCCAGTACCCGGCCTCCCCTGGCTGACGTGGGGCCGCTGGCTCTTCGTGCTGGTGACTCCCGTCCAGTTCTTTGGGGGCTGGACGTTCTACAAGGGCGCCTGGAGCGCCATCCGGACGCGCGCAATCAACATGGACTTCCTCATCGCCCTCGGGACGAGCACGGCCTACCTCTACAGCGTGGCCGTCGTCTTCTTCCCGTCCGTCCTCCCGGTCTCGGTGGATGAACGGGCCGTCTACTTCGAAGTGTCCGCGGTGATCATCGCCTTCGTGCTGCTGGGGAAGTACATGGAGGAGGCGATCAAGAAGCGGTCATCGGCCGCGGTCCGGAAGCTCCTGGACCTTCGCCCGGCGACTGCCAGCGTCATCCGCGAGGGCCAGGAGATGGAGGTTCCGGTCGAAAGCGTTGCCCTTGGCGAAACCATCGTGGTGCGCCCGGGCCAGCGCATCGCCACGGACGGGATGGTGGTGGATGGCAGTTCGGCGGTCGACGAGTCGATGCTGACGGGTGAGTCGATGCCAGTCGAGAAGGGGCCCGGGAGCCAGGTGATGGGCGGGACCATGAACCAGGCCGGGGTGCTCCGGTTTACCGCCACGCGCGTGGGCGCCGAGACGGCCCTGGCCCAGATTGTGAAGATGGTCGAGGACGCCCAGGCGACCAGCGCACCGATCCAGCGCCTCGCCGACCAGGTGACGCGCATCTTCGTGCCGGTAGTGGTGCTGGTCGCGGTTGGTTCGTTCTTTGGCTGGTGGGCGCTTGGCGAGTTCCCACAGGGGCTGCTCGCGTTCATCGCGGTGCTGATCATCGCCTGCCCCTGCGCGCTCGGCGTCGCCACCCCGGCCGCGTTGATGGTGGGGGTCGGCAAGGGGGCCGAAGCCGGCATCCTCATCCGCGGCGGAGACGTCCTCGAGCGAGCCCAGAAGCTGGACACGGTGATCTTCGACAAGACGGGCACGCTCACCCGCGGCGAGCCGAGCGTGACCGACATCGTCCCCCTGGATGGCATCGACGAGGCGAGCTTGCTGGCGCTTGCGGCAGCGGTGGAGGCAGGGTCGGAACATCCGCTGGGCGAGGCGATCGTCCGGGAGGCGGCCCATCGCCAGCTGGCCGTGGCCGCGGTCGAGGGGTTCGAGGCTCTTGCCGGGCGGGGGATCCGGGGCGAAGTGGGCGGCCATGCGGTGCTCCTGGGGAACCGGCGCTTCTTCGCGGAAGCGGGCCTGGACCCGGCCCCGGCGGAAGAACAGATGGCGCGGCTCGAAAGCGAAGGCAAGACAGCGATGCTCGCGGGCTACGACGGCCGCGTTGGCGGGATCGTGGCTGTTGCGGACACCGTCAAGCCTGAAGCCCGCGAAGCGGTGACTTCGCTGCTGCGCGACGGGATCGAGGTTGTGATGCTGAGCGGGGACAACGAGCGGACGGCACGCGCCGTCGCCGCCACCCTCGGGATCGAGCGGGTCATCGCCGAAGTGCTGCCGGGCGATAAGGCGCGGGTGGTCCAGGACCTCCAGCGCCAGGGGAAGGTCGTGGCGATGGTGGGCGACGGTGTCAACGACGCGCCTGCCCTGGCGGCCGCCGACATCGGCATCGCGATCGGTTCGGGTTCGGACGTCGCGAAGGAGACCGGCGGGATCATCCTCATCAAGGACGACGTTCGGGACGTTGTCACCGGCATCCGCCTTTCCCGGGCGACCATGCGGAAGATCAAGCAGAACCTTTTCTGGGCGTTCATCTACAACAGTGCGGGCATCCCGATTGCAGCGCTTGGCTTCCTCAACCCCATTATCGCGGCCGCGGCGATGGCCTTGAGCTCCCTCTCGGTGGTCGTCAACTCGGCGCTGCTGAAGCGGGCACGCATCGCGCCCGGGCAGGCAGCTGAGGTTCGCCTGCGCGAAGGGGGCATGCCATGAGAGACGACGACCTTGCCTACGTGGCGTTCGCGGCCTTCTTCCTGGTCTGCACGGTGGTGGCGGTGGGCTTCGTGCTGATCGCATGGCTGGGCCTGGCGTTCGGGCTTGCCTGGATAGCCGCTGTTGCGCCGTTCGCCGTCTTCTTGCTCATCCTGCTCCGGCGCTACAGCGCGCCCGGGCGGGGGCGGGGGCCGGGGAGATGAAGGCGGGCCGCCGAGACCATACCGATGACAACTACGACGTAGCAGCTTCCAAGGAGGTACAGATCATGCCTAAACGGGATCGAATCGTCCGGATTGGGGTCGTTGCCGCGGTTACGGGGTTGCTGGCCCTGGCGGCGGCTTGCGGTGGAAGCCCGGGCGCCGGCTCCACGCCGCAGGTGCAATCGAAGCCCACGGGCGCCAGCGCCGCATCGGCGACGCCCGCACACACCGATCACGCCGCCGTGATCGACCAGCTGGACATGGCGTTCAAGCCGGCGCGAGTGTCGATCAAGGTTGGCCAGACGGTGCTGATCAAGAACAGCGAGGCGCCTATCCACACCGGCAACATCAACGGGAAAAACATCACCGGCAACATGAAGAAGGGCGACAGCACCGCCTGGACCGCCACTGCGCCCGGCGAATACAAGGTTACTTGCGACTACCACCCGCAGATGAGCGCGACGATCGTCGTGTCGTAGGGTTCGCCGAAAGGAAGGCGCAAAGCGTGCTACAAGTCCTACCGTCCGCAGCCCGTCCCTTCGCCGCGATTACGGTCGACATCGACCCGGCGCTGCTTCGCGTCGGCCATCTTCACATCGGCTGGTACGGGATCGCCGTGGCGTTGGCGATCGCCGCGGGACTACTCGTCGCCCGCCGCGAAGCGAGGAGACGCCAGCTCGACCCGGACGCGGTCCTGGCAGTGGGCGGCTGGGCGGTGGCAGGGGGACTGGTGGGCGCACGGCTGCTCTTCGTGGTCGACCACTGGTCGAGGTTCCGTGGAAGCCCACTCGACGTCATCGCTTTCCAGGAAGGCGGCCTTGCGATCCAGGGGGCCGTGATCGGGGGGCTGGTGGCCGGCGGGCTCTACGCAAGGCACGCCCGCCTCCCTGTACTCGCGTTCGCGGATGCCGCGGCCCCGGCGGTCATTCTCGGCCAGGCCATTGGCCGGTTCGGTTGCCTTGTGACGGGAGATGCGCTCGGCGCGCCGACGTCGCTTCCCTGGGGCGTGCGCTACGTGAATCCAGCAGCCATGGCGCCGCAACTCGGAGTGCCGTTCCAGCCGGTCTTCGCCTACGAGGCGCTGTTCGACGTCGCAGTGTTCGCGCTTCTCTGGACCATCCGGAAGCGCGTCACCCGGCCCGGGCGCCTTTTCGCCCTGTACCTGGGGCTTTACGCGATTGGCAAGTTCGGGGTCACGTTCCTGAGGCAGGAGCGCACCTGGGCCTGGGGGATGCAGGAGGCGCAATTCCTGGCGCTCGCTCTCCTTGCGGGGGCGGTGGCGTTCTGGGCCCTCGGCCTCCTGCGAAACATGGGTCCGGCCGCCGCCAGGGCCGCTGTCGGGTCAGAAGGGTGATGCGGGATGGAAACGAACGCCAACCGGGCCAATGGTCCGCCACCCGCTCAAGAGCCCCGGGCGTGGCGGGCGACCGCGGCATGCGGGCTCTCAGCGACTACGACTCTGGTTGTCACACATGGCCGGTGTTGCCGGCTCAAGTAAGGAGCGCGAACCGATGAAGAGAGATCCTGTCTGTGGCATGACGATCGCCGAGAAGGACGCCGTTGGAACCGCTGTCCACCAGGGGGTGACGTACTACTTCTGCTCGGAGGGCTGCCGGAGGCGGTTTGCCGCCGATCCCGCGGAGTTCGTGAAGTGACAGGCGTGGCGGGGGCGGTGCCGTTCCGGTCCGCGGCCTCGGCGCTGCGGCTGGGGATGCGCAACCTGTTCCAGGACAGGCTGAGGTTCGCCCTCAGCGTGGCCGGGGTGGGCCTCTCGCTGATGCTCGTGCTGTTCATGCTCGGCATCCGCGCGGGCGCTCTCCGAAGCGCGGTCGTCTACCTCGACAACGCCCCTGGGACCGTCGAGGTGCTTCCGCCGGGCGGTCGCAGCACCGCCGCGGGCTCGGCGCAGTTCCTCGGTCCCGAGACGGTGGCGGCGGTCGCCGGCACCCCCGGCGTGGAGGCGGTCACGCCTGTCCTGCTGACGATGGGCTTCTCCGACCTCCATGGCACGAAAGCCGTCATCAAGCTTGTCGGCTATGACGCGGCGCTCGGTGGCGGGCCCTGGAAGCTTGCGAGCGGCCGCGTCCCGGCAGCCGATGGCGAAGTGGTGCTCGACCGGGTGTTGGCCAACCGCCACGGGCTGGGGATGGGCGATGCCTTCGAGATCGGCGGCATCCAGCTGACGATCGTCGGGCTCTCTAACGAGACGAGCTCCTGGACCGGGAGCTATGCCTTCGTCCGCAAGGGCATGGTCGAAGCGCTGCTCCTCGCGCCCGGGGCCGCCAGCTTCGTGCTGGTCACACCGGAGCCGGGGACGTCGCGGGACGAACTGATGGCGCGGCTGCGGGCGATCGACGGCACCAACGTGCTGCTCAAGAGCGATGTGATGGCAAACGACCAGGAGGTGGTGGCCGGGATCTTCGACCAGGTAATTCTCCTCATGGTTGGGGCGGCGTTTGTTGTCGGCGCTCTCGTTGTCGGGATGGTGATCTACACCGCGACGAACGAGCGCCGGGCGGAGTACGGGATCCTCAAGGCGATCGGGGCGCGAAACGCCGTGCTCTACCGGGTTGTGGCCTGCCAGGCGCTGGTCGCCGCTGGGGTGGGGTCCGTGGTCGGGGTTGGCTTCTCCTACGCGATGGGCTGGGTGGTGATGAACGCGCGGCCCCAGTTCCTCGTGGTCATCGAGCCACCTGCGATCGGCGCGACCCTGGCAGCCGGGGTCGTGATGGCCCTGGCCGGGGGCCTCTTCCCGGCGCGGGCGGCCGCCCGCCTTGAACCGGCCGAAGTCTTCCGGAGGTAGATGCCGTGTTTCGCCTCGCACTCGGCAACCTGACCCAGAACAAGGCACGGCTCCTCTTTTCCGTGGGGGGCACCGGACTGGCGCTCACGCTGGTGCTCTTCTTTGGAGCGGTCTTCGCTGGCGCGAGCAGCCGGCTCACGGTCTACATCGACAACGCCGGGGCCGACGTGTGGGTGTCCCAGGAGGGCGTCCGGACGATGCACATGTCCTCGTCGGCACTGCCCGCCTCGGTAGCGGACGAAGTAGAGAGCGTGCCCGGAGTCGAGCAAGTCGTGCCAATCCTCTACGCCGAAGACATGGTGGAGGCGGCTGGCAAGCAGTACATCACCTACGTCTTTGGGGTGCCAGAGGGCGCCCCGATGGGCAGCCCCTGGCGGATCGTGGAAGGCTCGGCGGCGCTCGCCCCGGGTGAAGTGATCATCGACCGTGCGATCGCAACGCAAGCGGGAGTTGGCGTCGGCGACGGCCTGATGGTGCTGGGCCAGGAGATGCGGATCACGGGCCTCACGGCCGGGACATCGAGCCTCGCCAGTTCCGTCGCCTTCGTTCGAATGGAGGACTTCGAACGGGTCCGGGGCGAAGGCAGTGTCATCAGCTTTGTGCTGGTGAAGGTCGAACCAGGGGAGTCCGCGGCGGCCGTCTCCAGCCGGATCGCCGGGTCCGTTGGCGGGGTCACCGTGCAGACGCGCGACGACTTCAGATCGCAAGAACGGCGGCTGGTGAAGGACATGAGCGCGGACCTCATCAACATCATGAACATCGCCGGCTACCTGACCGGCCTTGCCGTCGTCGCGCTCACCGTCTACACGGCGACCATCGCCCGCCGCAGGGAGTACGGCCTGCTGAAGGCGATCGGTGTCCGCAACAGCAGGCTCTACCAGGTGGTGCTCGTCCAGGCGCTGCTCAGCGTGGCGATGGGGTTCGTGACCGGGCTCGCGATCACCCTGCTGCTGACGGCGGTCATCCCCCGTTTCAACGAGTTGATCGTGCTCTCGCTTGGGGTGGCGCCTGTGCTTCGCGTCGCCGGCGTCTCGGTTGTGCTGGCCGGCGTCGCGGCGCTGCTCCCGGCGCGGCAGATTGCGGGGCTCGAACCCGTCGCCATCATCCGGAGGAGGTAGCCATGACTGAAGCAGGCCTGCGGGTCGACCACGTAACGAAGCGCTTCGGGTCGGCAGACACCGAGGTAGTCGCGGTGAGGGATGTCTCTCTCCAGGTGAAGCCGGGCGAGGTCGTGCTGATCATGGGCCCGTCGGGCTCGGGGAAGACGACGCTGCTGCTGATGCTGGGGGCTCTTCTGAAGCCGACGGAAGGCACGATTGCGCTCGGGGACCTTGAGCTCAGCGCCATGTCCGAGGGCAAGCTGCCGGATATCCGGCTACGGCACTTCGGCTTCATCTTCCAGGATTTCAACCTGCTTTCGGCCCTCAGCGTGCAGGACAACGTCGCCTTCGCGGCCGAACTCACCGGGGTGAGCCGCGGAGTCGCCCGGAGCAAGGCAGCGGCGCTGTTGACGGAACTCGGCCTCGACCATCGCCTGCGCTTCCCGCCGGAGAAGCTCTCTGGCGGTGAAAAGCAACGCGTGGCGATCGCCCGGGCGTTGGTCAACGACCCTGCACTGATCCTCGCGGACGAGCCAACCGCGAACCTCGACTCAAGCCACGGCCGCGAGACGATGCGCCTCCTCCGCGAAATCGCTCAGAAGCGTGGCCGGAGCGTCGTCATCGTTTCGCATGACACCCGGATCAAGGAGATCGCCGACCGCGTCCTCTGGTTGGAAGACGGGGAGTTCACGAACGCTGTTGAAATGGCGACCGACCCGGTCTGCGGGATGGCGGTCGAACGAGACGTCGCCATCGCCGGTGACCGCGACGGGCAGACGTACTACTTCTGCGCGAGGGGATGCCGCGACGAATTCCTTGCCGGGGTGGCTGGGCCTCCATAAGGCGTGTGCCGCAGGGTGGGCGGCGCGGCTACATCATGTAGTGCGTGGTGCAATAGGCGGCGAGGAGCGCGGTGGCGTGTGCGAGGCCTGCGGGGAGAGCGGCGGCGGCGGCCAGGACAAGGAGACTCTTCGTGGGAGGTCCAGGCAACGGGGTTTCCGGGTGGACCAGCCGCAAGAGCCGTAGCTCGACGCTCGCATCGGTGAGGCCCGCCGCGAGGATGGCCGGCGAGGGGCTGGCCGCCGCCACGATCGCTTCGAAAAGGTCGCGGCGATTGGCGCCATTGCGGATGGCGTAGTCGTCCGCCCTGCATTCGGTCCGGAGGGTCTCGGTTTCAACCGCGAGGCGGACCCAGGGCACAAAGGCGAACCCCCGGCCAACAGCCGTGAGGATGAGCCGCCAAAGGATGTCCCGCCGGCGGGCGTGGGACTGTTCGTGGAGCAAGGCCGCCCGGAACTGTTCGGGGCGCAGCGAGCGCTCGGCCCCCGTGCTCGCGAAGGCGACCGGTCGAAAGACGCCGGCCGTGAATATGACCACCCCGTCCGACGGGAAGCGCCTGTACCGAAGGTCGCCAAGTTGGGCCGGCTGGCTACCTTGAAAGAGTTCCCGGGCGTGGTCACGGCCACGTTCTGCGCGGAGGAGCGAGAGGAGGAAGCCTGCTGTCGGGAGGGCGGAGATGAGCGCCATCGTCACGAGGCCAAATACGCGCGGATGCCGGATTTCTGCTGACAGGTCCGACCACCCGGCCGCATAGAGGTGGGTGGCCGCCGGGTGCAGCGCCAGCAGGGGCCCCAGGATGAGGATCAGCCCGAGGGTGACGAGTGCCAGCTGGCTCCCCCTGGTCACGGCTCGGCTCCCTCCAGCTGGCTCCGGAGCATGGCGACGAATGCGGGGTCGAGCCGCTTCGCCTCCGTGAGGAAGGCGGAAAGCCCGGCGCCGCTGAGTTCGACCATCGCCCCCGCCAGGACGTGGCCGCGGCGTTGGGAGAACTGGTCGCGGGTGACGGCCGGCGAGTAGATGTGCGCTTTTCCTTCGCCCCGGCGAGCAACGAGTCCCTTGCGATGGAGCCGTTGGAGGACGGTGAGGATTGTCGTGTAGGCGAGGTTCCGCGGCTTGCCCACCTGTTCGTAGACCGCGGGGGTGCTCAGTTCGCCGCACTCCCAGAGGGCGGAGAGCACTGTCGCCTCAAGCTCGCCGACCGACGCGGCCCCAACCGCCTGGTTGCCGTCGTTCATCGTGTCATCGTAAGGCATCGAACGTCTCCTGGGCTTGGGCCTGTTAGTCCCCGGAAGAGGGGCCACCTGGCCGTCTCGTCCGGGGACATCGTCGCGGACACTTCCATGGTAGTACGACGGCAGGTAGTAATCCAATGAGGCAGAGCCATCCTTCGAATCCGCCAGCTTCAGCGAGGCCGCGAAAGCCGCGGCGGGCGTTCGGCCTGGCTGCGGGGGCACTGCTTGCGCTGGCGGTGCTGCTGGCGAGTTGCTCCGGGCCGGGCGAGGACGGACAGGCGAAGTCTGCCGGGGGCGGCAAGCGCAGTTCGGACGCGGGGAGCGTGACCCTGGACATAACCTGGGAAGGCCAGGACTCGGGCCTCGTCTTCACGGTGCAGATGGACACACACGCGGTCGACCTGGACGGGTTCGATCTCAAGGAACTCGCCGTGCTTCGGACGGACGAGGGCGTGGAGGTGTCACCGGCATCGTGGGAGTCCCCGGCCGGCGGACATCACCGGGAGGGGACGCTGACCTTCCCGGCAGTCGTCGATGGGCGCCCCGTGCTGGGAGAGGCCACGCGGGGCGTCACCGTGGTCGTCCGCGACGTCGCCGCCCCGGAGAGGAGCTTCCGGTGGACGTGGTGATCGGCGGCCGGCGGGCAGCGGCCCACGGGCGGGACTGGTTGATGCCTGTCTGCGGGGGGCTGGTGGCAGGGACCGCACTCCTGAGCCTGTATCTGGGGATCATTACCCTCGCCCAGGACTGGGACCACGCCCGGGAACAGCTCGGGGCCGACCGGTGGTTCGTCGCCGGGATCACCGGGGGGTTCGGCACGCAAGCCGGGCTCTTCGTCTATCTCCGGTCGCTCCACGCGCGGACGAACCCCGGCGCGATGGCGGCGAGCACGGGCACCAGCACGGCGGCGATGGTCGCCTGTTGCGCACACCACGTGGCCGATGCCCTCCCGCTGATCGGGCTGTCGGGCGCGGCCATGTTCCTCAATGACTACAGGGAACCGATTCTCTGGTCCGGGATCGCGATGAACGGCCTGGGGATCGGCTACTTGCTCTTGAAGATCACGAGGGAGCGGTCGCGGTTCAGAGGATGGGGGATGCCAGCATGACGGACCTCCCGGGCGCCGGCCGCTCCACCGCGCGCGCCCTGGCCGCCGGTCAAGAGCGCCGAAAGCCCCCGAAATTCGGGACCGTTCGTCCGTTGGACAGCGGCCCCCGGGCGGCCGACACTGAAGTACGACAGGTGATAGTAGTTCACCGGAAGAGGAGCTTACGATGGCGAGGATCCGAGATGTCCTTTCGCCCGGGATTGGTTCCTATGCCACGGTGCCAGCTGGCCTGGGGACAATTGCGGCCCGGTTCCAGGCGAACAGCGACGGGCACATGGACTGGGGGGACGGCGGTTTCGTCGTGATGTGGATCACGATGGCCGTGTTCTGGTTCGGCGTCCTCGCCCTCGGCGCCTGGGGCGTCGCCACCTACGCGAAGAGGGGCGGGGAAGCGGGGCCATCGGCGCTGGAGATTGCCAGGGCGCGCTACGCCCGCGGCGAAATCACGGCGGAAGAGTTCGAACAGATCAAGCAGGGGCTGCGCTGATGGGCGGCGGCCGGTTGGAGCCGAGCGCCATCGCCGCCGTTGGGAGGAAGCGAATGACGACAGCGCGGAAGGTTGCCGTAGCGGGCGTCGTCGCGGCGGTGCTGCTGGGAGGCGCCGCCCTCGGCTTCTTCGTGGGAGACGGTTCTTCGGGGGCCACCAGGAGCGACAAGGAACACACGATCGACCTCGGCACACAGCCACCCGACGTGGTCGCCGCCTATCGCTACATCGAAAGCCACCCGGAGATGGCGAGCCGGATCCCGTGCTACTGCGGCTGTGGGAAGTCGCTCGGGCACCAGTCCCTGCTCGACTGCTACGTGATCGTCCCCGGGACATACAGCGACCACGCCTCGGTCTGCCTCATCTGCGGGAGGGAGGCGGCCGACCTGGAGCGGCTTGCCGCGGAGGGACAGGAACTCAGCGCGATTCGCGCATGGATCGACGGCGAGTACTCCCCGTACGGGCCACCCACGAACACACGAGAGTGAGGATGCGATGAGCCAATCGAGGTCCCGCGGGGGGAAGGCGCCACGGCCACCGCAGCGGCGGGCGAGGGTCACCCTGCCGGTCGTGGTGATCAGCGGGGCGGTCGCGCTTTTCGCTTTCGCGGTTGGGATGCAGATCTGGAATTCCACGAGAGGCGAGGGAAATGGTGGCGGGGCCGAGGCCGCGAGCGCGAAGTCTCATTCGCTCCCCGACGGCGCCATCCAGGTCGCGGGCGTGGAGGTGCTGGCGCCGGTTGCCGATGCCGGCCGGGTGCCGCTCAACACCGGTGTCGAAAAGCAGTGGATGCTGAAAAACACGGGGACCGGCCCGGTGACGCTCGGGAGGGCAACGATCAAAGTCCTGGAGGGTTGCTGACCGGCCGACCCGGTCGTGGGTGCCACGACGATCGAGCCGGGCGGAGAAGTGCCCGTGACGCTTTCGCTGCCGATGGGCATGCATGCCGGGATGGATGGGCCGCACCTGTTCCGGATCAACGTCCCGGTCAAGAACGCCGCCGGCGAGTCGGGGGATGTCGAGCTCTACTTCAAGGCGATGTTCCGCTGAGTGAGCGCGTGGGCGGCGCCGGGGCCAGGGGCCGCCCGCGGGGCGGCTTTTCCCTTCCCATTACCTCGGCCGTGCACGAACGGCGGCCATGTGGGCATACTACTACCAGAAGTCGTATCAACGGCCGCGGGCGGCGGTCGAACCTTACCCGGAGGAATCAATGAAGCGCTTCTTTCTTTCGCTCGCCGTTGCAGGGGCCCTGTTCGGGGCCGTGGCAGTGACCGCGGCCTGTGGCGGAGACGGGGACTCAGGCGGCATGGGGGACATGGGCGGCATGGGCGGCGGCATGACGAACGCCAGCCAGCCCGCCGGGTCCATCAGGGTCGGTCTCGTGAACTGGGAAGTGGAACCGGCCCAGTCCGAGGCCAAGGCCGGCACGGTGACGTTCTGGGCCGTCCACGACATGGACCACGGGCACATGAGTTCCGACGGCGGCGTCACCCACGACCTCCAGGTGATGAAGAAGAACGCTGACGGCAGCCTGCAACTCGTTGGGCAGGTGCAGGGGCTGACCATGGGCCAGGCGAAGGAGCTGACGCTGACCCTAGCCCCGGGCGACTACGAGCTCTCCTGCAACGTGGTCGAGCAGGTCGACGGGAAGGTGGTCGGGCACTACGCGAAGGGGATGCGGGCGCCGTTCAAGGTCACCGCATAGCGCGCGGAGGGCATGCGGCCGCCGGGGGCGGTACGGAGACTGTGCTTGCAGATCCGGCCCGAAGGCCCTATACCTAATGCCATTAGAAATAGCGAATGGTATTAGGTATGACAAGTCTCGTGCTTCCCCACCGGCGCCACGGCTTCGCTGTCACCCGGCAGCAGATCATCGAGGCCGCCCGCGAAATCATGCGGGAGGAAGGCGTTGGGGCGCTGAGCCTCCATGAAGTCGCTCGCCGGGTGGGGATGAAGGCTCCTTCGCTTTACACCTATTTCGAAAGCAAACACGCACTCTACGACGAGGTCTTCCGCCTCGGCATGCAGAAGTACCGCGCGGAGGTGGAAGAACTCGAACGGAACCCGGGTGACGGACCAGGCTCGCTGGAAGCCAGCATCAGGCACTACATGCGCTTCGCCGACGAGAACCCGGAACTCTATTCGCTCCTGTTCGAACGCCCGGTGCCCGGCTTCGAACCGTCCGCGGCTTCCATGGCCGAAGCTGAGGGGCTGCTGGCGGATGCGGGCGCCCGGGTCAACGCGCTGCTCGATGCGGGGACGATCAGGTCGGGACTGCCCGTCGACCAAACGCGCGACATCGTCATCGTGCTCATGCACGGCCTCACCTCACTCAAACGGGCCAACGAACCCGAGGCCGGCGCCGGCGAGGGGCGCTTTGACGCACTTGTCCCCCACATCGTGGCCCTGCTGCGGGCGGCGTGGATGCCCGAGGACGGTCCCGTCCCGGGAGGACACCAATGACTGCTTCCGAACCCGGCAACATCGTCGACGCCCGCGACATCCCACCGTTGACCCGCGAGCAGACCGACCAGCTGGCGTACGGCGAACTCGATGGGTTCGTCCGGTTGCTCGACCAGATCGAGGGGGCCGACTGGGACAGGCCAACCGCCTGCGACCTCTGGAGCGTCCGCGACGTTGTCGCCCACCAGGGCGGCCACGTGCAGGCAGGGATGGGTCTCCGGGGCATGATTTCGCAGCTCAACCCGAAGCTGGCGAAACCCTTCAAGAAGCGCGGCATGAACACGCTCGATGCTATGAACGAGGCACAGGTTGAGATGCGCCGGGAATGGTCGATAGAGGAACTGGTGGGCGAGGTGCGGGCACGCACCCCGGAGGCCATCGTGTCGCGTCGAGGCATGCGATGGCCCGCCCGGCTCGTCCGGGTGCCAGCCCCCGACTACGGTCTGATCCGGGTCGACTACTTGCTCCATGTGGTATTCCCGCGGGACATGTGGATTCACCGGCTCGACATTGCCGATGCCACCGGCCGGCCATTCAGCATGACGGTCGAACACGATGGGTTGATGCTGGAGCATGTGGTCCGGGACATGGACCGGATCATCAGGAAGCGGCTCCCAGGTCAATCCATCCGGCTCACGGTCGACGGCCCCGCCGGCGGCACATGGAAGCTGGGCAGGGGCGATGAGACAGAGGTTACGATGGACATCCTCGACTTCATGCGGGCGTCGAGTGGGCGGCTCGCCCTGGCGCGGCGTCTCGAGGTTGCGGAAGTGTCTACGGCCGATGCCGCATTGAAGGAGCGGGTGCTCGGATCTCTCGCAGCGGTCTACTAGGGTTCGTTGTGACACGCGGAACTCCCGCGCGAGCCGCGGCGGTTGGTGAGAGGCCAGCGTAACCGCTCCGCGCTGACCCCGGCCCGGCGGAGCGGTTCCGGTGATCAGGACCCGGGCCGGCTACGAGCGTGAGAACGTGACCTCGCAGACGCAGGACGCGTCTCCCCACTTCTCTTCGCCGACCACACTGTCATCCGCTTCGACGCCCATCGCGTCGTACCAGCCCTGGCGGTGGTGACTGGAGCTGCAGGCGGTGATGCCCTTCCAGTTGTTCTGTTCGAAGCGTTCGAAGACGGGGCATACGGTGACGCTGATCCGGATGGAGTCGTCGGTGAGGCGGTCGATGCTGCCCTGGAATCCGCGGGGGAGCATGAAGACCTCGTACCCGAGGGCGACGAGTTCGGCGGCGATCCTGGGAGATGGGGGATTCTTGATCCCGAGGGCGGTCATGAGCGCGGCCATCTCGGCGCGGCCGCGTTGGCGGTGCCAGGCAAGGTAGTCGCGGTTGGCCTCGGCCCAGCCGCGGTCGTGGGCCACCGCCAGCACCCAGCTGTCGTCCTGGTCGAGGGGGAAGGCCTGCCGCAGTTTATCCGCGGTTTGGGGAAGGAGGGGGAGCGGGACTCGAGAGACTGCCACTCCTTCGGAGCTCACAGTGAACATGGCACACCTCCATACCTTGCCACTAGCACCCTGGCGGTGGGTCCATACAAGGGCCAATCGAGCCCCACAATTGGGCCATTGGATCCTGATTTCGCCGCGCGTCCGGGAGCGGGCGATGCCGGCGCGGGGATGGGTTGCCGCCGCCGCTCCAGGCTGCGGCGGTGGCAACCATGCGACGCACCCTCTCGGGGCCGGGCCTTGCATCACGGCGTAGAATGGTGTTGCGCTGGCGGCTTGATGGGCGGTCCGGTCGCGAGGCAGAAAGCCGCGTCATCATGGCGACGAGAGCGGCCGCGGGCACGGTCACGCTCCTCTTCACCGACCTTGTCGGGTCGACGGAGACCCTGCAGCGGCTTGGCGAGGAGGGGGCGGAACAGTTCCGGCGCACGCATTTCAGGCTCCTGCGTGAGGCAGTGGTTGCCCACAAGGGCCAGGAAGTGAAGAACCTGGGCGACGGACTGATGGTGGCCTTCGGCAGCGCCCTTGAGGCAACGCGTTGCGCGATCGCGATGCAGCAGGCGGTGGAACGCCACAACCGTCGCGACGGGGAGCCGCTGGCAGTCCGCATCGGCCTGCATGTGGGCGAACCGAACCGCGAAGAGGAAGACTACTTCGGGACGCCGGTGGTCATTGCCCAGCGGCTCTGCGCGACCGCGACCGGGGGCCAAGTCATTGCCTCGGACCTCGTCCGCGCGCTGGTTGGCGACCGTTCCGGGTTGAGCTACCGGTCGCTCGGGGCGCTGCCGCTCAAGGGTATTACCGATCCGGTCGCTGCTTGCGAAGTCGCGTGGGAACCGGCACCGGCCCTGACGCCCGGCCTCCCTCGGGCGCCGGCCGGCGCGCGCACCCCTTTCGTCGGGAGGGAGCGGGAGTTGGCCGCGCTGGAGGCGATGCTCGATGAGACCGCGCGGGGCAGCGGCCGGGTGGCGCTGGTTGGGGGCGAACCTGGCATCGGGAAGACACGCCTGCTGGTGGAAGTGGCGGAACGTGCCGCTGCGAATGGGTGGCGGGTGCTCGTCGGCCGGGCCTACGACTCTGAGGGGATGCCGCCGTATATCCCGTTCACTGAGGCCTTGCGGGAGTACGTGACGGGCTGTCCCTCGGGAGAGCTCGTCACACAGCTGGGCCGTGGCGCTGCTGAGGTTGCACTCCTGGTGCCGGAGCTCCGTGAACGGATACCCGGCATTGAGGCCAGCCCGCCGCTCACCCGGGAGGAGCGTTACCGCCTTTTCGAGGGGGTGGCTGGCTTCCTCCTCAACGCCGCCACCGCGCGGCCGCCGGGGCTGCTACTCGTCATCGACGACCTTCACTGGGCCGACCAGGCCACCCTCCTGCTCCTTCAGCACCTGGCCAGGCGGCTGTCTGAGGCACCGCTGATGGTGGCCGCCGCCTGCCGCACGACCGAGGTGGACCGCTCCCGATCCTTCGGCGACGTGGTTGCCCGGATGCACCGCGAACGGCTTTGCGAACAGGTGGATGTCGGAGCACTGACAGGTGAAGAGGCGGGTCGCCTCGTCGAGCGACTCGCTGGAGCGAAGCCCTCCGTCCGGATGCTCTCGGCTCTGCAAGGCCGAACCGGGGGGAATCCATTTTTCCTCGAGGAAGCGGTCCGCCACCTGGTCACGGGAGGCCACGGCCTGGCGGAGGACCGGACCACGCCGCTGGAGGGGCAGATTCCCGAGACGGTGCGGCAGGTGATTGGCAGCCGCCTTGCGCGCCTCCAGCCCGGGACCCTCGGTGTCCTCCAGGTGGCGTCGGCGTTGGGCGACGCCTTCTCCTTCGACACGCTGGCTGCCGCGGCCGGCGTGGACCTCCTCCCTCTGATGGATGCGCTGGACGAGGCGGCAAGCTGCGGCTTCCTCAGGGAGGCAGGAGACGGCGGCTATGAGTTCAACCACGCCCTGGTGCGAGAAACGATCTACGCAGGGCTGAGCGCGCCGCGCCGGATGGTGCTCCATGCACAGGTGGCGGAGAAGCTCGAAGCACACCATCACGGGAATGCAGCCGAGCACGCGGAGGAACTGGCGCATCACTTCGTCATCGGCGGGCGCCGCGGAGACCTCGGAAAGGCGATGGGTTACGCCCTCCAGGCCGCGGAACGTGCCATGACCGGTCTCGCCTTCGAAGCGGCGGTAGGGTTCTACCAGATGGCGCTCGACGCTCACCAAAGGAACGACGAACGCGACGAGGCCCGCCGCTGCGAGATGCTCCTGGCACTCGGCATGGCCAGGGTCAAGGCCGGCGATTGGGAGGGCTCCACCAAGATCAACCTGGCCGCCGCGGAAGCGGCGCGAGCAGCACAACTGCCTGAGATGCTCGCGCGCGCCTGCCTGGCGACAGCCCAGCTCTGGGCGGTGCCGGAGGCTCGTGTCATCCCGTTCCTCGAAGACGCGCTGGCGGCGATCCCTGCGGGAGACAGCGCCTACCGATCGCGCATACTCTCGCTCCTGGCCTACCAACACTTGATGGCCGGGTCGCGGTCAGTGTCGGCCCCGATGCGGGAAGAGAGCATCGCCATGGCCCGCCGCCTCGGCGATGTCCGAGCGCTGGCGTTCGCTCTCCGCAACGGCTACGTGGGCTGGGGCATCGATCGGCTCGAGGATCGGCGGGAGGCTGCCGCCGAAGTAGTCCAGCTTGCCCGGGAGTTGGGCGACAAGGAGCTTGAAGTCTCGACGCAGTGCGACCACCTCCAGGACTCGCTGATATTGGGAGACATCGCCGCCGTCGACAGCGGAATCGAGGCCCACGCGAGGCTCAGCAACGCACTGCAGCAGCGCATCCAGGCGCTTCACCTGAGTTGCCTGCGGGTCATGCGGGCCCTTCTCTCGGGTCCGTTGTCCGGTGCGGAACGAGCCCATGCCGACCTGGGACGCCTCGGCAAAAGGTACCGCGCAGGCTGGGCGTCGCCGGCCGCGGCTCTACTCTCGGCGTCCACGGTTGTCCTCCGTTGGGAGCAGGGACGCCTGGCCGAGCTTCAAGAGGCACACCGGACCGCCTTTCGGCAGCCGGCGGGCGGGCCGGCGAATACGATCCGGGCCCAGCTCGCCTTCATGAACAGCCAGCTGGGCGACGAGCGGGAAGCGGGGTTGCTGGTCGACCAGTTGAGCGCGGACCGGTTTGGGGTGATTCCGGACGACTGGGACCGGCCGTACGTGCTGTCGATGCTGTCGCTGGCCTGCTTTGCGACCGGGAACGTCGTACACGCAGAGGCGCTCTACGACCTGCTTCTTCCCCGCGCGCGCTGCGTGGTCACCGTGGACAGTTCGGCGGTCTGCCTCGGATCGGCCTCCCGGTACCTCGGCTTGCTCGCCACCACCATGGGGCGCTTCGAAGACGCCGAGGGCCATTTCGACGACTCCGATGCCATGAACACTCGTATCGAGGCGCACCCGCTCCTTGCCCACACGAAGGTTGACCGGGCGAAGATGCACCTGGCCCGCCACGCCCGCGGGGACATCCCCCGGGCCCGCGAGCTACTCGTTGAAGCAGCCGGTGCTTTCGATGGCCTGGAGATGACTTACCACGCCGGCAAAGCACGGGAACTGCTCGGGAGCCTGCCGTCGCGAGAGCTGGCTCGCCCCACCCTCCCCGGCGGCCTTTCCACGCGCGAGGTCGAAGTCCTCCGGCTCGTGGCGCGGGGGCGGACGAACCAGCAGATCGCGGACGAACTGGTGATCGCCTTGAACACCGTGGCACGGCACGTTTCGAACATCTTCGACAAGACGGGGGCGGCGAACAGGGCAGAGGCGGCCACCTACGCCGCCCGCCACGGCCTCAGCGACGGCTGAACCGAACCTGGCCTAACAAGTTCTTGTTACCAGCCTCGGCGATGGCACGTTTCCGGCCGTACTGAAGATCCCCAGTTCAGGCGATGGAGGGGCGAAGGGAAAGCAGGAGACTCCTCTTAGCCGGCGGGCCAACCGCCGGGAAACAGAGGAGTCCCCGATGAGAGTCCAAACCAAATCCCCTTCGATCGAGTCCGGCGCCTTCAAGCACGGCA
Organism: Chloroflexota bacterium; assembly: GCA_016234445.1. Classification (GTDB taxonomy): domain Bacteria; phylum Chloroflexota; class Dehalococcoidia; order Tepidiformales; family Tepidiformaceae. The sequence continues at coordinate 45,050 of JACRBT010000002.1, forward strand.
CCGGGCGCCTCATCCTCGCCGTCGCGGGCGGTGCGATCCTCCTCGCAGGGGTGGCCGCCGCCGGCGTTTGGGCGTACCACAGCGGCGATTCGCCTTCGGCCACGGTCGCTCCGCTGGCGGCCGTCGTCCCGGCCGCGTCCGGGGCGCCGGTGGCTTCCCCGGCGGGCCAGAGCCGCCGGGGCGAGACCGTGTACATCGTCGGCTCTGAGGCGCAGGCCGCAGGCGTCATGGCTGGCATCAGCGAAGCGAACGTCATTCGGGCCGTCAGCGGCGAACCACCGTTCCTCGACACGGTTGTGGTCGTGGCCTCGGACGCACAGGCAGCCGAAGTGATGAACGCCGTGGTGGAGGGCAACCGCACCCTCGCGGCACGCGGAGAGCCCGAGCGCACTGTTGTCGATCTCCGCGGAAGCTGATCAGCACATGGGGCCGCCCCCCGGCGACAGGATTGCCGCCACCTTCGAGGCCCGCGCTTCGGTCGCGCGGGCCTCCTGGTTTGTGGTCGCGGAACGCGGCGTCAGGCCCTGGCGGCGGCTTCCCGCGCTCTCTGGGCGGCTTGCTGGGCGCGGCGGATTTCGCCTGCTTCACGGAGTTCGGCCGCGTGGGATTCGTCGACCTCCATGAAGCGCTGGCGCCATTGATCAGTGGGCCAGTGGAAGGGCGTCTGGACGGTGGTCCGGGGGAACGCGGCCGATTCGAGGAGCACGAGGGCCATCTCCGCGACCTGGCGCTGCATGGTGCGGTCGTACGGGGCGCCGCAGGGGTTCCCGAGGGGGAAGTCGGTGAAGAGGAAACGGGGGACGGCGCACTGTTCGACGATGTCGCGCGCGGAGCCGAGGACGACGGTCGGGATGCCGTTCTCTTCCAGGTGGCGGGCGGTCAGACTCACGGTCTGATGGCAGACTGGTCAGAGGGCGACAAGGAGGGCGACGTCGACGCCGTCTTCGCGGCAGAGGCGAAGGATCTCGGGGGCGTCGGAGGCGATGGTCTGGCGCTGGCTGTACTGGGTGGGGACGCCGTAGAAACGAGCGGACACGCCGGCGATCCGGCCCTCGATGGCGAAGTCGCGCATCACTTGCAGGGGGAAGAAGGAGCCGAGGTCGTCGGTGTGGGTGGCTTCCTTGTCCCAGGAGCGGTGCATCGTGTAGAGGCTGGCCGGCGGGGGGTCGACCGGCGCCGAGTAGACCACCCGTGGCATCGAGAAGGGCTCGGGGCCGGGGTCGTTGTCGTCGATGAGGCTGGCGGTGGTGACAATGCCGACGCGGGAATCGGCGAGGGGTTTCGGTAGCGGCGTGAATGGCGCCGCCGTGTTGTAGGCCCACCGGTAGGGGTTCCCGTAGCCCTGTGCCTCGTAGTAGTCGCGGGATTTGTCGATGTAGCTGACGAAGATGCGACGCGCGGGGTCTGGTTGTCCGGACATGGGAGCCTCTGCGCGCATTGTACGCCGGTTCGCCGCCCTCCCCATGGGCGAAGGCCGTAGAATCGACCGCACACCGCGAGCCGTGAGGATGCCATGCCCATCAAGAAAGCCTGGGACCTGGTCGAGGAAGCGAAGCAGGGGATCGAGAACCTCAGCGTCGAGGAGCTGAAGGCGGAGATGGCCGCGAACCCGGAAGCGCTCGTCGTCGACATCCGCGAGATCCAGGAGCGGGTGGACCTTGGCGCGATCCCCGGTTCGAAGCACGTCGCTCGCGGGATGCTGGAATTCTGGGCCGACCCGGCCTCGGTGTACTACCGTGACTTCTTTCAGCCCGACCGGCGGACCATTGTCTATTGCGCCGGGGGCGGCCGTTCGGCGCTGGCGGCGCGGGTGTTGCTCGACATGGGCTTCACGAACGTCGCTCACCTGGAGGTGGGGTTCAACGGCTGGGCGAAAGCCGGCCAGCCGGTTGAGGATGTGTCGAAGACGAGCAAGTGGGTCCGGCGGAGTTGACCCCGGCGCTCAACCGCGAGTTCCCACCCGTGTTCGACGGCCACGAGGACTTCATCACGCAGATGAAGGAGCGGCCGGGCGGCCACCCACCGCTGCGGGCAGTGCCCCGTGACTTCCTGGCGGAATCCGAGGAAGGGCACGTCGACCTGCCCAGGGCGATGAAGGGCGGGCTCGGCGGCTGCTTCACCTCCATCTACCTCAGCACCGAGCGGGCGGAAATGAACGCCCTCGCCTTCACGATGGACCAGCTGAATGACGTCTTCCGGATCGCTGACCGCTCGGAAGGGCGCTTCCGTGTCTGCCGAACGGTCGAGGAAGTCCGGCGGGCGTTCGACGCCGACGCGTTCGCCTCGGTGTTCATGTTCGAAGGGGCTGACGCGATCTCGTGGAGCCTGAAGGAGCTGCGCGTTTTCCACGAGCTTGGGTTGCGGGTCCTGGCGCCGACCTGGAGCCGCTCGACGATCTTCGCGCACGGGGTTTCGTTCGAAGGGAAGCTGCCCGAGAGCGGGCTGACGGACCTCGGGCGCGAGCTCGTGGCGGAGTGCGACCGGCTGGGGATCGTCCTCGACGTTTCGCACATCAACCCGGCGGGCTTCTGGGACATGATCGAAACGTCGGCTAACCCCATCATCGCGACGCATTCGAGCGTGAAGGCGATTTCGCCCCATGCGCGGAACCTGGACGACGACCAGATCCGGGCTATCGCGAACAAGGGCGGGACGATCGGGATCAACTTCGCGACGTTCTTCTTGCGGCCGGACATGCAGGGCGACGCCGACGTGCCGGTGGACGTTGTGCTCCGGCATTTCGACCACATCATCAACCTCGTCGGCGACGAGCACGTTTCCTTCGGGACGGACTTCGACGGCGCGCCGATCCCGGCGTTCGTGAAAGACGCGACCGGGCTGACGGCGGTCCTGCGGGCGATGAAGGCCAGCGGCTACAGCGACGCCAGGCTTGAGCGAATCTGCAACGGCAACTTCCTGCGGGTGGCGGCGCAGGTATGGAAATAGCCGTGGGGAGAGCCTGATGGCGGTCGTGGAAGGCGTGCAGGAGGTCTCGTTTCCGTCCGGGAGCGGGCGGCCGATGCGTGGGGCGTTCGCGCCTCCACCGCCGGGGAGCGAACCGCGGCCGGGAGTCATCGTCATCCACGAGATCTTCGGGCTGAACACGGACATCCGCGAGAAGGTCAAGCAGGTGGCGGCGATGGGGTACGCGGCGATGGCGCCCGACCTCTACGACACGGGCGGACCGCGCCTGCTTTGCGTCGCGAAGACGATGCGGACCCTCACTCGCGGCCGTGGGGGCGCCTTCGACGACCTGGAGGCCGCGCGGCGATGGCTCGCGGGCCAACCGGGGGTCGACGGCTCACGGATGGGCGCGATCGGATTCTGCCTGGGGGGCGGGTTCGCGCTCCTGTTCGCGGCGAAGGCTCCGCTCGGCGCCTCAGCCGTGTTCTACGGCGCCGTGCCAAAGGAACGCGACCTCATCGAGGGTGTGTGCCCGGTGATTGGGAGCTATGGCGGCCGGGACCGGGTGTTCCGGGGGCAGGCGCCGCGGCTGGAGCGGTTCCTTTCGGAGATGGCCGTGCCGCACGACGTGAAGACCTACCCGGACGCGGGGCACAGCTTCGTGAGCGACCACCATGGCGTCGCCGCGAAGCTGTCCGCATGGGGGCCGATGAAGGTGGGGTTCAACCCCGAGGCCGCGGACGACGCCTGGGTGCGGGTGCGGTCGTTCTTCGGCGAACACCTGGGGTAGGTGGGAGTGGTGCGATACGCGCTCGACCTCGCAGATTGAACGCGTCTTAAGGTGGCACAGCCTGGAGCCTCGTCTCCGCTACCGGCCGTCCCGGTGCGCGGCCTGCCACCCGGCGGCCCACCCGGGAGCGCGGCCGCCGGTGGGGAGCGGGATCGAAGTGGGGTCAAGGCCCGCCCTGAGGAGCAACCACGAAATGGCGGAGTTGGAGGTCCACATCTCCTTTGTCCCCCGGACGCGGAGGCCCCACGTGTGGCGGGGGATCGAAGGCGCAAGCGTCAGCAGATCCCGGGCGACGCGGTCGTCACCGGTCAGGCGGATCGGACTCTCGACGGCCCACTCTTCATCGGGGAGGGTGTCCGTTTCGAGAGCGCGAAGCTGATAGCGGAACAGCCGGAAGCGGTCGGCGCCCGGCAAGCCGACGGGGCCGGTCATCGCGGGCGGGGCGTCGCCGCCGATGAATGCAGGCGTTAGTTCCAGGGTGAAGGTGGCGCCCCGGGCGAGGCGCAGCTTGAGGCCGCAGTGGTAGAGGGCTCCCCGTGACCGCCGGTGCACCGCGGCGTCGGCGAACTCCCAGAGGGCGAGGCTCCAGAGGCGCACCCGTGAGTTGGTGCCGGCCGCGACGGGGAGCCAGTAGAAGTCGACGAACGGACCCGTTTGGGCCAAATCCGTGGAGTCGGCGCCGGGGGAAGCCGTCATGAATGCCGTCCTCTCAGGGAGAGCCAGCCGGGCCGCGGGCAGGGTGCCGGGCTCGCTAGCGGTCCTCGCGCCTTCCCCGCTTCGCGTTGGCGGCGCCAAGGAAAGGCGAGCCGGCGCCGAGGAGGAACCCGAACTGGTACCAGCCGCCGTCGCGGCCGACGTTGTAGACGGGGTAACGTTCCCAGGCGTCGAAGACGTGGATGATGAGGAGAATCCAGGCGGTGAGGCCGTTCCAGAAGCCCCAGAGAAAGTCTTCCATGCGATCCTCCTTCAGCCGCGGTTTCGCGGGGAGTGGGCTACGGTTTGAACCAGCTCAGCGCTAGCGGCCCGCCGGTTCGTGGATTGTACACGGGGGATGGACGGGAGCATCAACCCGGCGGCGACGGCTCCCGCCATCAGGTCAGCGCCTTCCCAACACGGGTTGGTGTCGCACGGCGATGCGATGTCACTTTCTGAAGAGGTACACCGCCCAGCCAAACAAGTCGCGTTCCCAGCGGAGGTAATGGTCGCGAGCCGTACGCAGCCGTGCGAGCACGGGCTCGCGGTCGGGATCGCCGGGGTTTGCAGCGGCCCAGCGTTCTCCGGCACGCCAGGTCAGGCCGTGGTAGCGGTCCCAGTCGTCCTCACTGCTCGTCAGGGTGTAGAGCAGCGTGAGGCCCTGTTCAAGTCCAGCAGCGACGTTGCCCATGTGGTCTCGAAAAGAGCGGCGTTCCATGCCTGTCGCCTTGAGATAATCGGCGGGGGGATCCTTCTTCCAGAAGGGTTCGCCGACCAGAACCAGGCCGCCGGGCCGGACCCAGCCGGCCAGCGCGCCGAGGGTGCCGGGGTAACCGCCGAACGTCCAGCTCGCACCCACGCACATGGCGAGGTCGAAGCTGGCCGGTTCCGCCTTGAATCCGGCTCCATCCTGCTCGACGATGTCCAGCTTCCCGGGAACACGCAGGCCTGCCCGGGCGCGGGCATCACTCGCGGCGTAGGGCGAGATATCGACACCGATGCCGGTGCACTCGTAGCGCTCGGAGATGCGGACGAGCATCTCAGCCTTGCCGCAGGCGATGTCGAGAACGCGCGCCCCGGCGGACAGGTCCAGGAGCTGCACAAGCTCGTCCACCTTCTCAACGCTCAGGGGGTTGCAGACCACATGGTCGCGATGCGTGATGCCGAAGAACTTCCAGCGGTCCATTGAGGTGAGTGCCGATGCGGGTGCCAGATGGCTAAGCGGGGAGCATACGCGGCCGGGCGCAGGTGGCAACTGCCCGAGCATTCCGTCAGGTCACGTGGGATGGCAGCGCGAATTCACCCAGGAGCGGCACCCTGTGGACCTGGTCAGTCTTGAACGAGGGCGACCGGCCCCCCGTCCCCGCCGAGCGCCCGGGTCTCTCGATGCGCCGAAGTCCACATTGGCGCACCGGGCTTCCCGGTCGGGGACTGGAAGGCTAGCCGAACATGTTGGCGGCTGCGCCGGCGACCGTGCCGAGGGCGGCAAGGACGATACCCGCAATCGCCTTCGCGCGTGTTGACCCGCCGCGCTCCTTGAGCGCCGCCCCGCCGAGGACGAAGCTGCCCGCGGCGAAGACCGCGTAGACCCCCAGCCAAAACACCGGGATCGACACGAGGGCGACGATCCCGAAGCCGAGGCCACGATTGGCGGCGCCCTGGATGTTCCCGGCCACCGTGCCGCCCTTGCCAACCATCCAGACGACGGCGGCGGCAACAACGATCGCCGCGAGCCCGATAAGCCACCCGGAGAGCTCGGAGGCGCCCGGGTCGGCCTCGTCGCTGAATGTGCCGAAGGCACCGAATGCGGTGAAGACGGCGGCGAACAAGAACGACCCGGCGATGGCCCTGACGAGGACCCTGCGAAGGGTGGTGGACTGGCTGCGAACGGCTGGCGTATTCAATGGGGCTCCTCCAAGAAAGGCTGCGACGACGACCGGCGTCATTGTGGAGGATATCTTCCTAGTTCGTCAACACCGTGATTTGCGTATGGATGGGGCGTGCTTCAACGGCGGCGGAGGGATTCGAGGCGAACGGTGCACACCGCGGCCGCGGCGGTTCCGACGAGGAGTACGCCCATCGCCTCCCGGAGCCACCAGAATTCGGCCATGAGACAGAGGCACCCAATCAGGACCAGCAAACCACCGGCGACCGGCCAGCGATCGATCACGAGGACGCCCGGCAATACCAGCCCGAGGATCACGATCAGGGTGTGGGCGAGCAGGAACGCGCTGATGTGTGGTGCGCCGCCGAGCACCATGTCCGAGCGGGGGAGAACAAGGCCGGAGATCGGCAATGCCACGAGCAGCCCGAAAGCCAGCAGAGAGGCGACGAGGAGCTCGAGGCCACTCCGGCGTTCGAACCCGCGCCGCCCCAGCTGAACCCGCCAGGCCACGTCGGCGGGCATGCCGAGGATGACGCGATAGGCGAATTCGAGACCGAAACGTCCCCCGCGCTGGCGCGCATCGGCTTCATGCTCCCATGCGTCGCTGTGGAGCTCTTCCGCGCGAAGGGACCGGGCTTCTTCGGGCAGGGCCGCGGTGTACATCCAGAACCAGCCGCTTTCGGCCTCGCGGAGGAGGAGGGTGAAGAACTCGCTCACGAGGATGCCCCGCCGGATTGGAGGCGGCGGGCCCCGGCGGCCGAAGGGACCCGGGGGCTGCTCAGAGCGAGCTCGCCGGCAGGGGTGACGTGGTAGAGGCGGCGCCGGGGACGGCCGTCGAGGAGGGCGACATCCGGGTCTTCCCACCGGCTCGCGAGGAATCCCTGCCGCTCCAGCCGGTCCAGTGCCTTGTACAACGTCCCGCGGGAGGTCAGCATCCGGGCCTCGCCGGTGTCGCGCATGCGGCTGGCGGCGAGGAAGCCGTGGAACTCCGGAGCGCCGTCGCGGCGGAGTTCGATGCCCGTCTCCAGGATGGAGCGTTCGATTGGGAGGAGCCCCGGCTTTCGGCCTCGCATGGGCACAGTTAACCACATCAGCGGGGCGCACGATACGAACGGAGACATGGTCCCGGCTACAATAGCCGCATGGAGCCATGGTCCGCCGCTGCCCCCGCGGTCTCCGCAGCCCCCGGGCGTTCCTGCCCATCGCTGCCTCGCGCTGGCGGGGCGGGCCGGCTGTTCACGCGGTGAACCAGCGAATCCTCCTCCCCCTCCAGGCGTTCATCCGGACCGAGGCCTTCGGAGGCATCCTCTTGCTGGCGGCGGCCGTGGCGGCCCTCGCCTGGGTCAACTCGCCCTGGGATGCGTCCTACGCCGACCTCTGGGACACCCACCTCACCGTCGACCTGGGCTTCTATCGCCTGGAAGAAAGCCTCGCCCACTTCGTCAACGACGGGCTGATGGCGATCTTCTTCTTCGTGGTCGGGATGGAGATAAAGCGAGAGATCGTGCACGGCGAACTGCGGGAACCGCGGCGGGCGGCACTGCCGATTGTGGCGGCGCTGGGCGGGATGGCCGTGCCTGCGCTGATCTACACGGCCTTCAACGCCGGGGGGCCGGCGGCGCACGGCTGGGGGATCCCGATGGCGACCGACATCGCCTTCGCGGTGGGGGTGCTGGCGCTGCTCGGGAGGAGGATCCCGCTCGGCCTGAAGGTGTTCCTGCTCGCCCTCGCGATCGTGGACGACCTCGGCGCGATCGTCGTCATCGCCGTGTTCTACACGGATTCGTTGTCGGTCGCGGCGCTTGGCTGGGCCGCGCTGACGCTTGCCGGGATCCTGGTGATGAACCGAGCCGGCATCCGGAACTTCGCGGTCTACGCGCCATTCGCGGTGGTGTTCTGGGCGGCCGTGCTCGAGTCGGGGATCCACGCGACGCTGGCCGGGGTCGCCCTCGCCGTCCTTGTGCCTTCACGGCCCGTGGGTGACCGTTCGCTCTTCGAAGGCCGCCTCGGGTGGTTTGCCCGGCGCTTCCGAGCCGCCCGGGCGCGAGGAGCTGAAGAGGAGGTGGAGGTCGTGATCGAGGGCGTGGAGGAGCTGGCGCGCGAGGCGGAGACCCCGCTCGACCGGCTGGAGCGGCTGCTCCACCCGTGGGTGAGCTACGGGGTCGTCCCGGTGTTCGCGTTGGCGAACGCGGGGGTGGCGATCAGCGCCGGGTCGGTCACGGATGCCCTGGGGAGTTCGGCCGGGGCCGGGGCCGCCCTCGGGCTGCTGATCGGGAAGCCCGTGGGGATCTTCGCGTCCAGCTGGCTGGCGGTGCGGATGGGGCTGGCGGCGCTGCCGGTGGGGGTGGGTTGGCGGCACATCGGCGGAGCAGGGTTGGTGGCGGGGATGGGGTTCACGGTGTCGCTGTTCATCACCGCCCTGGCCTTCGAGGACCCGACCGTGATCGACGACGCGAAGATCGCGATCCTCGTGGCGACCATCGCCGCCGGGTCCGCGGGCTACGCGCTCTTGCGCCGGGTGGCGCCTTTGCCGGCGAACGGGGACGTAGCTGGCGGCGGGCGATAGCGGGCGGGAGGTGCGGTTGCGGCGCAGCTTCTGACTGGTTGCCGAGCAGGGATTTGAACCCCGACCAAAGGCTCCAAAGGCGGCGTTCTGCGTTCAGAACCCCCGATCGCCCCGGTCAATTCGGGGGCATGGCGCGTCGGTCACGCCGGTGACCAGTCCTGTTGTCGCCTCGTTTTGGGGCAACCATGGGACTATATCAGGCCTTCGGGCAGCATCGTTGCAGGTCGCTTAGGCCGCGCCCGCGTTGTTAAGACCGAGTCTGGACGGCGGCAGCCACTTTTGCGGCGGCACGGGAATCGAAGTATTCGCGGAGGCTGGTGAGCTTGCCATTGACAATGGTTGCGACCAGGCACGCTGGGACGCGGGCTTCGGTCCCGTCGGGCAGCGTGGCGCAAAAGTCATGTTCCTCGACGAAGCCATCCGAGGTTTCGCGGGTGACGATGTTTTCGTAACGGGGATTCCGGACGGCGGCGATGGTGACCGAGTTGAATCTGAGGAATGCCTCGAGGTTCATTGGCCGTCCGCCATTCGTGGAAAATCCGACGTCGTCTGCGCAGAGCGAGCGGAGCGTGGCGGTATCGGCACGCTCGGCGGCGTCGAAGACTTGACGGGCGAGTTCGGTATTCGTTTGCATTGGGGGGATCGTGGAGGAGGAGCTACTGGTCGTCAAGGCTGGCGAAGAGTTCCCAGCCCGCCGGCACGACGGGCCAGTCGACCGCGCGAGCTGTCTGCGACAACGGCACCTTCAAGTTCGTCCGTCTGAGACCCGAGACGTTCCTGCGTACCATCACGCCCGCCGGCGCGTTCCATCGGCCGCCCGGACGGGCCTTACACCATTCGATGACGGGCCAGGTGGCTGGCAATTCAGTCACCGGCACATACAAGGCAACGCCCGCGGGCTGCACTCAAACTTGGTCGATGACGCTCACCCTTGGCACATAGTGCGTCCGGTGATCGGAGAACCCGAACAAAGGACTGAAACGAGAACTCGCGACAACGAAAACAGTCCTTTGTACACGAACGAGTCTCATGGTGGGCTTTTCACGACGTTATGGTGAATCTAGATTCGTGGTTGCCGAGCAGGGATTCGAACCCCGACCAAAGGCTCCAAAGACCCGTGTGCTACCGTTACACCACTCGGCAATGGCTGGGCGGGCGTCTGGCGTGAGACGCCGGGCGCCGGTTGCTCCCGATCCGAGAGTACAGGGGGACTCTGGGGGAGTCGAGACGACGGGCGGTCTACCGCTCGTTCGCGCCTGACCGTGGGGAGGCTGGTCAGCCGGCCGGGGATTCGGCTGCGGCTTCGTGAGCATCGGCCCGTTCGAGCGCCTGGAGGATGGTGGCGGCAAGGGACCGGGCCGACTCCCGCGTCAGTTCGACGGCCACGCGTGCATCCAGGCCCGACGCTTCGTTGACGAAGTCGATGTTCAGGGCGTGCTCGAGCTGGACGTGGAACGGGTGGTCGTAGGAGACGTAGGCGTGGTCGACGGAGAACCATCCGCCCGCGCCCTTGCCGCTGCCCGAGATGCCGGTCTTCTCAACGATGTAGGTGCACATGCGGTTTCCTCTCGCGGGCTCAGGCGGTCGCGCCCAGGTGCTTTTCGAAGAATGCCCAGAGATTCGCCCAGCCGTCGACTGCCTGTTCGGCGCGGTAGGCGGCGGGGCGGTCGTAGTAGAAGAAGCCATGGCCGGCGTTGGGGTAGCGGTGGAACTCGTAGTCCTTGCCGTGTTGCTTCAGCGCTTCCTCGTGTTGGTTGACCTGTTCGGCGGTGGGGCTGCGGTCGTCGTCGCCGAAGATGCCGAGGAGTGGGCAGGAGAGGTCGCTCGTGTAGTCGATTGGCGCAACGGGCCGGTTCGGGGAGAGGTCGCCCGGGCCCATCACCACGCCGCCACCCCAGCAGTCGACGGCGGCGTCGATGCCGGGGGCCCGGCAGGCGGCGAGATAGGTGTGGCGGCCGCCGGAACAGGTGCCCATGACGCCGACCTTCCCGTTGAGGATGGGCAGCGCCCGGAGGTACTCGACGCAGCCGGCCAGGTCCGCGACGACGCGGTCGTCGGGGACGCCGGCCTGGGCGCGGACCTTCGCCATCACGTCTTCGGGCGCGCCGTGGCCCTCGCGGCAGTAGAGGTCGGGGCAGATGGCGGCGTAGCCGTGGTGGGCGAAGCGCCGGGTCGCCTCCTTGTACCATTCGTCCCAGCCGGGCATGTGGTGGACGAGGACGACGCCGGGGAACGGACCCGGTCCCATGGGGCGCGCGAAGTAGGCGTGGATGAGGTCACCGTCGGCGCCGCGCACTGCCGTTGTCTCGGCCACCATCCCTTCGAAGTCGCCAGTTCGATACATCGCTCACCTCTGTAGCGCGGCTGGCCCGGGTTGCGTCAGCGGGCGGGCCGCGTTTCGCGGAGTGTAGCATCACGCCAGCCCGGCGCCCGGGCCTGGCCGCCAGCGTTATCTGAAGTGGGGCATGACTTCGCGGGCGAAGCGCTCGAGCCTTGGGTTGAGGTCCTCCGGGTCCATGCCGGGAGGGGTGCCCCAGCCGATGATGTCCGTCAGCGGCAGGCCTTGGGTCACGTCGTCGATCTGGGCGATCAGATCCCGCGGCGACCCCAGCATGTAGCCCTGGTCGATGGGGACGGCGCCGGGACCGGGGCGCACGTATCCCGCCGCGAGCCAGGGGGCGTAGGTGGAGCCGCGGTACCGCTCCCGCTCCCGGACGACCTGCCAGAGGGGGTCGTCGCGCCCCTGGTCGGTGAGGAACCAGGACTTGATGAGCCCAACGCGGTAGTCGCCGGGAGAGCGGCCCTGGCGCTGGAGCTCGTCGACCCAAGCGTCGTAGCCGCCGGTGCGGTCGGCCTGGGGGAGGAGGTTGAGGCCGAGCCGCGCCGCGCGTCTCGCTGCGGGCTCGGCGGTCGCGGCCATCCACAGCGGCGGATGGGGCTTCTGCACGGGTTTCGGCACGACGTCGATGGAATCGCAGCGGTAGTGGCGGCCGACGTAGGAGAAAGGACCGTTGCCCCAGCACCCGCGAAGCATCGCCACGCCCTCTTCCATCCGGCCGGCCCGCTCCTTGCGGGTGGCGCCGAACGCGGCGAACTCCTCGTCCCGGTATCCCGAGCCGACGCCCAGCATGACGCGGCCGTTCGAAAGCACGTCGATCGTGGCGATGTCCTCCGCCAGCTTGACGGGGTGGTAGAGGGGGAGGATGAGGATGTCCGTGGAGATCTCGACGCGGCGTGTCCGCGCGGCGATGGCGGCCATGAGCGGCACCGGCGACGGCGTGTAGCCGTCCTCTACGAAGTGGTGCTCGGTGAGCCAGATCGAGTCGAAGCCAAGCCCTTCGGCGAAGCTGATCTGCCGGAGGAGCCCCTCGTAGACCTCGTGCCAGGGTTTTCGCCATTGGGCCGGGTTGCGGAAATCGTAGACCAGTCCGAAACGCATGCCTTTGCTCCGAGCGCGCTCGACTGCGATGGCCGGCGCGGCGCGGGCACATTCTAGCGGCGGCGGCCTCGGGGGGGGGCGCTCTACGGACGGTAGTCACGAAGGAGAGCGGACGGGGCCCTCACCCTCCTGGTCGATGGCTACTCATGTATCTCGGTGGGGAGGCCAGCGATTGGCACTTCGCTCGAAACCAGGAGGCGGATCGGGTTGTCGAACGGGACCGCCGCCGGAAGCTTAAGGCCCGGGGTGAAGAAGTTTCGCAGCGCCGGGTCGGACTTGTAGTAGCGGCCAATAGCGCCCTCGACCCTGTCATGAAGATGGCGGTCGCCCGTGAGCGGGGCGACATGGACGTTGATGAGACGGACGAGGGCGATGATGCTCGGCGCGAACCGCTCGTAGTTTTCCAGGAACGACGGAAGCGTCTCAGGCCACGTGTCAACGACAGCGCCATCGGCGAGCTGGTTCTCGCCCCGCGCGAGTGCCGCCGGGTCATACGTCGCGTACGCTCCCGACAAGAAGTTGGCGAAGTGTTGGGCCATCCGCGTCCCGAAGCCCTGCCGCGTTTGCCCTACATACCAGGGACGCTCCTCCCCGTCGACGGTGATCGTCCAGAGATAGACGCCGCTGCGCGTGGCGATCTCGTCGCGGAACAGGCAGCGGCGTTCTCCATCATCAACAGCGGCGAACGGCCCCGAGAACTTCACCGTTACCTCCTCCTCCGGGCCGCGGGGAAGCTCCATGTTATTGGGAATCCCGTAGTTCCCTGCCATGCCATAAAGGGCGTTTCGTACCGGTCGGAAACGCTCCTCCTGGAGTTGGCGCAAGTCCCAGTCCAGCATCCCGACGGCGGCGGCGAGCGTCGCTCGTGCCGTGGGTCCGAGGTGCGCCCTCCCGGGCCCGCTCTCCTGAACACCCGCCTCACCATACCCGAACACGATGTCGAAGGGCGCGTGGCCCTGGAGGCGGAACCCGTCTCCTTCGCTAGCGCACGACGCCTTGCAGTCCGTTGATTCGGCGTTCTTCGGCTCTTTCAGGACGAATACGCTGTTTGTCTCGTCGAGGGCGCTGTTTACGGCCGCGAGCACCCGGGAGTCGAAACACTTGTAGATTCCGCGGTCGGCAACTCCCCACTCATACACAGCCCGGCGCAACCTGGACAAGTCGTCACGCGTAAACGACCAGTCGAACTCCACGATGCGGCCACGGGCCTTGCGCGCGACCTTCACGAGCCTCCCGACGTCGGCGTAGTCATCAGGTACGACAGGCTGATCGCGCCACCGGGTTGTGCTGACCGCTGCGGGCATGTTCGACATCCTTTCGGGAGGCGTCCGGCTGGCTGGTCAGTATGGCGCGACCCACGCGCGTTGGCCACCGGCACTTTCACGCGGCCGGCTCGGGGGCTCTGGGAGCTGGGAGATGGTCCGCGCCGCTGCTAACGCGTGGGCAAGGCGTGGGGAAGCGCTGGTGCCGAAGGTGGGATTCGAACCCACATGGGTTTGAGCCCAGCGGTGTTTGAGACCGCCGCGTCTGCCATTCCGCCACTTCGGCCCGCGTGCGTCCGCTGCTGCCCGGGATGAGGAAGCGGGGCAGTCGAACCCTGCCATCATAGCGCGGGCTGTGGCGTCGCCCCAACCGGGAAACGAGAAAGCCCACCTTGCGATGGGCTTTCGGAAGAGGAGGGATGGAGCGGAAGACGAGGGTCGAACTCGCGACCTCCTCCTTGGCAAGGAGGCGCTCTGCCACTGAGCTACTTCCGCGGCCGGAACCTGATTATAGCATCGGCGGTGTTCGGGAAAAGCGAACCGCCGGGGTCAGTCGCCGAGGAGGGTGGTGTAGCCGAGGCCGATGACGTCCTCGACGTACTGGCTGCGCCAGCCGGGGTCGGGCACGGGTTGGTGGTGTTCGCGGAACCAGCGATGGAGCTGGAGGTACTCCTCTTCGAGCCGGAGCCGCCAGCTGTCTTCTTCGCGGAAGAGCTCGGGGTCGACCTCGTCGAGGCCCTTGTCCATGTCCTCGTACTCGATCTCGGCGTCTTCCTTCCAGTAGCCGGCGAGGTAGTCGACCGACTCTTCGAGGTTGTGGCGGCACTCATCGAGCATGACGCCCATCATCGCGGCTTCGTCCATCCGCTGGCCGTTGACCCGGTAGGTGCGGGCGCAGGCTTCGCAGACAACGACGAGCTTGCGAGCGTCGCAGTCGGACTTGTCGGTGCAATCGCGGCAGCGGAGAGCGAACTCGGCCGCCTCGGCGTTGCGGGTGTAGCCGACGATCATCTCTTCGCCGAGGGCGTTGCATGCCTGGCACGCCATCTTCTCGGCGAGGATCTCGTTGATTGCCTTGTCCCAGTCCACCTGCATCAAACCCTCCAGGGGGCTCCATTGGCGCGGGATGTCTTCACAGATCCACAGTATACCAGCCGGCCTGCCCCGGCATCTCTTCGATCCCGATGGTCAGCTTGCGAGCGGTGGTGGCACCCTCGCTGCGAAGGTGGGCAGAGAGCCGCGTCGCGACCCACTCAGCGAGGCGCTCGGCGGTGGAATTGTCGATCTCGAGGGCGGCGACGTCACTCTTCGGCAGGACATAACCGTGGTCGCCAAAGCGGACCTTCCAGTTCGCCTCCCCCTCGTCGATGGTGAGGACGCGGCTCCTGAGCTGGAGGATGAAGCGGTGGTCGAGCTGGTCCACGATGGCTTTGGTGGCGCGCTTGAGGTCGCCGAAGTCCCATACCCAGGAGTCCTCGGTGAGGTCGCCTTCGAGTTCGACGATGACGTCGTAGTTGTGGCCGTGGAGGGGTTCGCAGCCGCCGTGGAAAGTGGCCATGTGGGCGGCGGCGAAGCGCAGGCGGTTCCGTTCGACAGAGACGCGGCGGGTGACAGTCATGGTGCGATTCTACGGCGGGACGGGGCGGCGGGGAGGCGTCCTTGCCGCAATTCGTGGCGTTCGTCACAATCGGCGTGGCGCCCGGCGCGCCCACGGAGTTCTCTCGTGCCAACCGTTGTCGTCACATCGGCTTCCCCCGGCGAGGGCAAGAGCGGCGTCGCTGCGGCGATCGCCCGGCACTTCGCCTACGCGGGGAAGGCCGTCCGGCTTGTCCGCCTGGCTGGCGGCGCGAACTCCGCGGCCGATGCGGCATGGTTCGCTTCGCTCACGTTCGCCCCGGGCAGCCCGGCCGAGCCAGCAGATACCGTGCCTGCGGCGGGCGACGGACTGACGGTCGTCGAAGCCGACCTCGCGCAAGCGGCGATCACGGGGGCGAGCGTGGTGCTCGTGGCTCGCGGGGCTGCCCCGGCGGCGCTCCCGGCCGGGCTCGATGCAGCCGCTGTCGTCGTCACGGCCGTGCCCGCGGCGCGGGTGGGGAAAGTGGCGGCGGAGGTCGGCGGGAAGCCCGTCGTTGTACTCGCCGAAGACCGCACCCTCGCCGGGTTCAGCGTGGCGGAGGCGCAGGCGCTGCTCAACGCGGATGTGCTCGTCGAGGGAGACCCGGCGCTGGCCGGCGCGACCTGCGACCACCTCGTCATCGCCCCGATCGCGTCCGACGCCAGCCAGCCGCACTTCCGGCGGTTCCCGGCGAAGGCCGTTGTGGTGCGCTTCGACAAGACGGACCAGCACCTGGCGGCGATGCGCGGCGACCCGGCCTGCCTCATCCTCACGGGCGGGCGGCGACCCTCGGACTACCTCTTCGACGCGGCGACGGCCAATGGCGTGCCGGTGCTGCTTTCGCGCACGGACACGGAGAACACGGTCATCGCGCTGGAGGGTGTGTTCGACCAGACGCGGTTCCAGGGTGAACGGAAGCTCGACCGGATGGCGAGCCTGCTGGAAGGCTCGGCCCTCTTCGCTGCCCTGAGCCCTTAGACCGACCCGGCGTCGCTGGTGGAGTCGATGACGGGCGCGTCTTCGCTGAGGCGGCGCGTGGCGAAGGGATCGCGCTGGGGCTCGGTGTAACCGCTGGCTTGCGGTGGCGCGGGGCGGGGGCGGGTGGTGGCGCGGGCTGCCCCTCCCGAGGGCTGAGAGGTGGGCCGGGCTCCGGGCGGGCGCGCCGGGCGGGGCATCTCACGCGCGGGCTTGTCGACTGCGCAGTAGGGACAGGAGACCCAGGCGTAGCTAAGCGGCTTCCCGCAGTTGCGGCAGGGCTCCTTGAGCTGGGTGCGGCAGGACGGACAGATGAGGTAGTCGTCGAGGACGCGGCGCTTGCAGGTGGGGCAGGCCTTCTGGTCTTCGAGGTCCTGGAGGAGGGCCTCTTCTTCGAGGGAACGTTCGTAGAGCTCGGTGAGCGTGTAGCGCGGGCGAAGGATGAGGTAGACCCAGTGGCCGGGGAGGAAGAAGAGGAGGACGAGGAGGACCGCGGCGGCCTGGATGACGGGGTCCCGGCTGCGCTGGCGGATGTCGCGGTAGGCCCAGAAGACGAGCGTTACCCAGAGGATGGCGAAGTAGATCGAGAGGACGACCACGACGTACTTGACGGTGGTCTCCCAGTCTCCGCCCGGCCAACTGACCAGGAACATGCGTCTCACCTCTCGGCGCTGGAACACGCCGGCCGGTGCAAGTATCCCATCCCGGGGCGTGTGAGGAAATCGCTCAGTTGCTTGAGCAAATGATAAAGTGAAAGGAGTGACGTCGATCGAACCGCTCGCCTCCCCGGCCGAGGGGCTGAACCCGCCGCAGCTGGCGGCCGTCCAGCATGGGGAAGGCGCGGTCTTGATTGTCGCCGGGCCGGGAAGCGGCAAGACGCGCGTCATCACCCACCGGATCGCCCACCTTGTCCGCGAAGGGCGGGTGGCGCCATGGCGGATCCTCGCGGTGACGTTCACGAACAAAGCGGCGCGAGAGATGCGGGAACGGGCCGCGGCGCTGCTCGGCGAAGACGCGGCGGCGCTCCACCTCGGGACCTTCCACTCGATGTGCGCGCGATGGCTCCGGATCGACGGCGCCGCGATCGGGGTCGACCGCGACTTCGTCATCTACGACGACGCCGACCAGATGGCGCTGATGAAGCGGGTCATCGAAGACCTGCACCTGGACCCCCGGCGGTTCTCCCCGCGGGCGGTGCTCGGGGCCGTTTCCACCGCGAAGAGTGAGATGCTCACGCCCGCGGACGTCGAACGCAAGGCCCGGGGGTACTGGGACGAGGTGATCGGCCGGGCCTACCGGAAGTACCAGGAGGGCCTCCGCGCAGCCGCGGCGCTCGACTTCGACGACCTTCTCGTCGAGGCAGTCAGGCTCTTCGAGGAGTCGGACGAGGTGCGCGAGAAGTACGCGGGGCGCTACCTCCACGTGCTGGTCGACGAATTCCAGGACACGAACCCGGCCCAGTACCGGCTGGCGCGGCAACTGTCGTCGATCCACGGGAACATCTGCGTCGTGGGCGACCCGGACCAGGGCATCTATTCCTGGCGGTCGGCGGACGTCCGGAACCTCCAGTACTTCGAGGCGGACTTCCCGGGCCGGGCAGTTTACCTGCTCGAGCAGAACTACCGATCGACGGCGCCGATCCTGGCAGCCGCGGGCGCGGTGATCAGCAAGAACCCGGGCAGGAAGCCGCTCGAACTCTGGACGGGACGAACGGGCGGCGAGCCGATCGCCACCTACGAGGCCTACAACGACGAGGAAGAGGGCGAGTTCGCCGCGACCCAGGTGGGCAACCTGATCGCCGCCGGGACGAGCCCGGGCGACATCGCCGTGATGTACCGCACCAACGCCCAGTCGCGGCCGGTGGAAGAGGCGATGGTGCGGCACCGGATTCCCTACCGGCTGGTGGGCGGCGTGCGGTTCTACCAGCGGCGCGAGATCAAGGACCTCATTGCCTACCTGAGGCTGGTCCACAACCGCCACGACGAAGCCAGCCTGCTGCGGGTGATCAACGTGCCGGCGCGGGGGATCGGCACGACCACGGTGCAGCGGCTCCGGGAGGCAACGACCGCCGGGACCACCTTCTGGGACGCCTGCGAGGCCGTTGCGGAGGGCAGGAGCGTCTCCGGCGTCACGGGGCGGTCGGCGGCGGCGGTGCGGGCGTTCGTCCACGCCATCGAACAGCTGCGGGCCAGGCGCGACCAGCCGCTGACAAAGCTGCTCGACTCGTTGCTCACGGTCACCGGGTATGTGCAGTACCTGAAGGACGGGGACCCGGAGTCGGAGGACCGGCTGGAGAACTTGCTCGAACTGCGCTCCGTGATGAGCCAGTACGAGGAGACGGCGAGCGAGGGCGGCGACCTCGCGACCTTCCTCCAGGACGTCGCCCTCGTCGCGGACGTGGACGAGATGCGGGAGGGTTCGGACGCGGTGACGCTGATCACGCTCCACGCCGCCAAGGGCCTGGAGTTCCCGACGGTGTTCATCCTCGGGATGGAGGAGGGGGTGCTGCCCCACATCCGCTCGTTCGACGACCCCCGCCAGATGGAGGAAGAGCGGCGGCTGGCCTACGTGGGGATCACCCGGGCGAAGGACCGCCTCTACCTGACGCGGGCGTTCCGGCGCTACTCGATGGGCTCGGGGTCGGCGAACCCGGCCTCGCGCTTCCTGGCGGACATCCCGAAGCACCTGCTCCGCCCGGCGGGGTCGACGGCGCCACGGACGTTCGCCGAAGCCGTCGTCGCGCCGCCGAGGGAGGAGTTCCGGCCGGCTGAGGCCGACTGGAAGGCCGGGGACCGCGTCCGCCACCCGAAGTTCGGCGAGGGCATGGTCGTAAGCGTCCAGGCCGTGCGCGGCGACATCGAGCTCCAGGTGGCGTTCGAAGGCGCGGGCATCAAGCGGCTTGCCCAGAGCCTCGCGCCGTTGAGCCGGGCATGAAGACGCCGCTTTTCTTCGACTACTGGGCCGACGTCAAGGAGTGGCCCGTTTGGGACGCGGGGCACCTTGTCCAGCTGGTGATCATCCTCCTGGCGCTGGCGGTGCTGGCGGTGGTCTTCCGGATGGCGGTGAGCAGCGTCCTCAGCCACGCGCTGGTGCGAGCGACACGGTTCCGGTTCGAAGACCAGCCGGCGCTGAAGCGCCGGGCGGACACACTGGCGGCAGTGCTGAACTGGGGCTTCCGGGTGCTGCTCGGGTTCGTGGGCGTCGGGCTTGTGCTCAGCGAACTCGGGCTCGACGTGACGGCGCTGGTCGCGAGCGTTGGCGTCGTGGGCGTGGCGCTCGGCCTTGGCGCCCAGATGCTCGTGCGCGACATCATCAACGGGCTTTTCATCCTCCTCGAAGACCAGTACGCGGTCGGGGACCAGGTGACGGTAGCCGGGGTGTCAGGCGAAGTCGTCGAGATCAACCCGCGCCGGACGGTGGTGCGCGATGGCGAGGGGAACGTGCACAGCATCCCGAACAGCGCCATCGTCGTTGCCACGAACCGGACGCCGGGGCTGAGCCGCTTCTTCGTCGAGGTGCGGGTGCCGTTCCGCGAGAGCGACGAGGCGGCGGCGTTGATGGCGACGGTGGCGGCCGAGGTGGCGAAGGAGAACCCGGGCGTGATGCCGGAGCCGCCGAGGATCGTGGCGACGCGGGCGGAAGGGGCAAGCATGGCCATCTTCAGGATCGCCGGGGACGCAACGCCGGCCCGCCGCTGGAGCATCGAGGCTGACCTTCGCCGGCGGCTCAAGCGGCGGGCCGAGGGGGCCCGGCTGGACCTCGAGTTCGAGGATGGCGCGTCCGGGGCACGTCCGCCCGAGAAGCAGGGCCCTTAGCCGACGATCCCCTTCTGGCGGAGGTGGGCGATGTCGTCGCTTGAGAAGCCGATCGTGGCGAGGACCTCGTCTGTGTGCTCACCGAGGGCGGGCGAGGCGCGCTGGATGCGGGTGGGGGTAGCCGTCATCTGGACGATCGGCATGGGGCCACGCATAGGCCCGAGAAGGGTGTGGTCGTAGTCGGTGATGTAGCCGTTGGCGACGACCTGAGGGTCTTCGTGGAGCTCTTCGATGAAGTTCAGGGGGCCGCAGGGGACGCCGTGGGCCATCATGTGGGAGACCCAATCCCCGGTGGTGCGCTGGAGGAAGATGGCCTCGCATGTCGCGGTGAGCTCGTTTCCGGCGGCGCGGAGGGCTTCGGGTGAGCGGTCGAAGCCCTCTTCGTAGCGGGGGTCGGTGATCTTCACGGCCTTACGGAAGCGTTCGCGGGGGCCGGGACCGAGACAGCCGACAGCGACGTAACCGTCCTTCGTCTGGTAGAGGCGGTAGTAGATGTTGCCGACGAGCTCGGGGGTGTTGGCGCGCTTCTCCGCGTAGATCTCTTCGATGTTGGCGCCGCGCTGGCGGGCCGCCTGGAGCTTCGTCAGCCAGGTTTCGCGGGTTTCGATGTCGAGGGCGGTGATTTCGCGGGAGCCCTGCTGGAGGAAAAGCGAGGTGAGGAGGAGGCTGGTGTTGATCGCCTGGCCCTCGCCCGTGCGCTGCCGGTGGTAGAGCGCGGCGGTCATGGCCCAGGCCATCGCCACGCCGGTGACGACGTCGCCCGGAGCGAAGGCGACAATCTGGGGCTGGCCGTCGCGGACGTTCGCGTTCGAGGTGGCGAGACCGCTGACGGCCTGGGCGATGATGTCGTAGCCGCGGAGGTCCGACATGGGACCTTCGGGGCCGAAGGCGGTGTTTTCGCAGTAGATGATGTCGGGACGGATGGCGCGGACGGAGTCGTAGTCGATGCCGAGGGCGGCGGCGACGCCGGGCCGGTAGTTGGTAAGGACGATGTCGGCCCAGCGGACGAGGGCGTCGCGGACGGCGATGGAGCGAGCGTCCTTGAAGTTGATGGCGATGCCGAGCTTGCCGCGGTTCTGGACGGTGAAGTTCCGGCTCTCCTTGGGGATGAGCTCGGCCTGGAGCCGCCAGGGTTCGCCTTCGAGGGGCTCGACCTTGACGACGGTGGCGCCCATTTCTGAAAGCAGGGTGCCGGCCAGCGGCCCCGCGATGATCTGCGTGCAGTCGAGCACGCGCACCCCTTCCAGCGCTCCGGCCATGCGTTCCCTCCTGCCGGCGGAGTCTACGCGACCGGTTGCTTCTTGGGTACGAGCTGGGCCTACGGCCGCCTGGGTACGAGGACCTTGCGGCGGAAGTAGCAGACTTCTTCGCCGCGCTGGTTCACGCCGCGGGTCTCGACGGTGACGACGCCGCGGTCGGGCTTGCTCTGGGATTCGACCTTCTCGAGGACGAGGGTCTCGGCGCGGATGGTGTCGCCGTGGAAGGTGGGCTTCGAGTGCTTGAGCGACTCGATCTCCAGGTTGGCGATGGCCTTGCCCGAGACGTCCGGCACGCTCATGCCGAGGACGAGGGAGTAGACGAAGTTGCCGACGACCACGTTCTGCTTGAACTGGGTCTCCTCCTCGGCGTACCAGCGGTCGGAGTGAAGGGGGTGGTGGTTCATGGTGATGTCGCAGAAGAGATGGTCTTCCGCCTCGGTGATCGTCTTGCTGGGCCAGTGCTTGTAGACGTCGCCGACCTCGAAGTCTTCGAAGTAGCGGCCGAACCTGTCGCGACCGTCGTAAACCGTCATCTTGTCACTCCTGAATCCGGGATGAAGCTAACCTGAGCGGCTAAATCGGGTAGTCCTTCACGAGGCTGCGGGCGATCACGATCTTCTGGATGTCGCTCGTGCCCTCGGCGATGATCATCAGCGGGGCGTCGCGGTAGTAGCGCTCCAGGGGCAGTTCCTTGCTGTAGGCGACGCCGCCGTGGATGCGGAGGGCGTCGAGGACGACTTCCTGGCAGATCTCCGTCGAGAAGAGCTTGGCGATCCCGGCGTCGAGGTCGCTGCGGATGCCGGAGTCTTTCTTGCGGGCGGCGTCGAGCGTGAGGAGGCGGGCGGCGCGGATCTTCGTCGCCATCTCGGCAAGGCGGATCTGCTGGGCCTGGTGCTCGATGATCGGCTTGCCGAAGGCCTGGCGCTTCTGGGCGTAGCGGATGGCGTCATCGAAGGCGGACTGGGCGAGGCCAACGCCGCGGGCGGAGACGTTGATCCGGCCGACTTCGAGCGCGCTCATGATGTGCTGGAAGCCGGAGCCTTCCTTGCCGCCGAGCACGGCGGTGGCGGGGACGCGGGCGTCGTCGAAGGCGAGTTCCGTGGTCTCGACGCCCTTGTAGCCGAGCTTCTCGAACTTCTTGCCCTTGATGAAGCCGGGGACGTCGTGGTCCACGAGGAAGGCGGTGATGCCCTTGTGACGGGGCTCCGCGGCAGGGTCTGTCTTGGTCATCACCAGGTAGACGCCGGCCTTGTGGCCGTTGGTGACCCACATCTTCTGGCCGTTGATGACGTAGTCGTCGCCGTCGCGGCGGGCGGTGGTCTTGATTGCCTGGGCGTCGGAGCCGGCGTCGGGTTCGGTGATGCTGAGGGCGCAGCGGATCTCGGGCTCGACGAGGCGGGGGAGGTAGGCCTGCTTCTGGGCCTCGGTGCCGTACTCGCTGATCGCGTAGCCAACGAGGACGTGGGTGTTGATGATCCCGGCGAGGCTCATCCAACCGCGGGCAAGCTCGATGCAAACGCCGGCATAGCATTCGAAGCTGAGGTCGAGGCCACCGTACTTCTCGGGGATCTTGATCCCGAAGAGGCCCATGTCGGACATGCCCTTGACGAGGGGGTCCGGGTAGGTGTCGGCGTGTTCGAACTCGGAGGCCTGGGGCTTGACCTCCTTGTCCACCCAGGTGCCAACGTTGGAGACGATCTCCCGGGCGATGGGGTCGGCGATGTCGGCGGCGAAGTCGCGGGCCATGGGCGGCGGGCCTTTCGGGGAGTCTGGGTGGGCCGCCGTGGGCAAGAGCGCCGGCGGCCGGGGTGCGGAACCTAACCGGGCGTCGTCATGCCGGGGCGGGGAGCACCGACGAGGATGGCCATGTTCCCGTCCGGGTGGCGGTTTTCGAACATGAGCTGGTGGCAGTCGCCGGTCTCGTCGAAGCGGAAGGTGCGCGAGAGGCAGGGGTCGATCTTCCCGGCGAGGACGAGTTCGTTGAAGGCGTAGGCCTGGTCGTCGTTGGCGAAGTGGGAGCCCTGGAGCCGCTTCTGGCGCATCCAGAGGTAGCGGAGGTCGACGTCGGCGTTGTAGCCGGTGGTGCCGGCGCAGATGACGACCATGCCACCGGTTTCGCAGACAAAGATGGAGGTCGGGATGGTGTCCTGGCCGGGGTGTTCGAAGACGATGCGGGGGTTCTTGCGTTCGCCGACGGCGTCCCAGAGGGCCTTGCCGAAGGCGCGGGCGCCGGCGGTGAAGGTGTTCATCGAATCCGCGTCTTCCCAGTCGGGGAGGCGGCCCCAGTGGTGGAAGTCCTTGCGGTTGACGAGCCCGACGGCCCCGAGCTTGCGGCAGAAGTCGTACTTGGATTCGCTGGAGACGACGGCGACGGGGCGGGCGCCGAGGAGCGAGGCGATCTGGATGGCCATCGAGCCGAGCCCGCCGGCGCCACCCCAGATGAGGACGACGTCGCCGTGGCGGACGTTGTGCGGCGGCCAGGCAGTGAGCATGCGGTAGGCGGTGGCCCCAACCAGCGATGGGGCGGCGGACGCCTCCCAGGTGAGGTGTTTCGCCCGCGGCATGCACTGGTGGGCCTGGACCTTGGTGAACTGGGCGAACGAGCCCCAGTTGGTTTCGTAACCCCAGATCTTGTAGCTCGGGCTGAACATCGGGTCTTCGCCGGCGAGGACTTCGGGGGCGCGGATGTCCCAGGAGCCGCAATGGATGACGACTTCGTCGCCGACCTTCACGTTGGTGACGTTGTCGCCGACGGCGTAGACGATGCCGGAAGCGTCTGAGCCGCCGATGTGGAAGTCTTCGGGTTCGCCGCCCTTGTTGCGGGCGCCGATGACGTCGACGGGGCGGCCGAGGGCGGCCCAGACGTTGTTGTAGTTCACCCCCGCGGCCATGACGTAGACGAGCGCGTCGTCGGGGCCGATGGCGGGGGTAGGGACGACTTCGGGCTGGAAGGCGCTGTGGGGCTCGCCGAAGCGGGACTGGCGGATGACCTGGGCGTGCATTCGCGTGGGGATGTGCCCAAGAGGCGGGGCTTCGCCAAGTTCGTAGAGGTCTTTGAGCGTGTCGGTGGTCATGAAGCTCCTCAGGCGCGTGGAACGCATCCCTTCGCAGTGCGCGGTTGCGCGTCTTCGCAGTCTAAATGTGTCTTATCGAGCGGTAAACCGCACAGCGGGTCCTGCCATAGCGAGCGGCTATGGCACGGGGGCTCCGAGCCTGACCTCGGCTCCATCGCTGGCGCTCCGGTAGCAGGCGTCGACGACTTCGTGGGCCACGAGGGCGGTGCGGAAGTCGGGGAACGAGGGCTTGCCTTCGGCGACGGCGCGAAGGAAGGCGTAGTCCTCCAGCATCCCCCGGCGGGCGAGATCGAATTCGACGTCGTCGAGGGCGGCGATGGCCCGGTACCGGGCGAGGACTTCGTCGGCGTCGAGGGTGACGGCGGCGCCGGTGCGGTACTGGCAGGTGATGGCGCCGATGAAGTCGGATTCGGTGGCAAACCAGCCGCCTTCGAAAAACACCTCCAGGCGCCGTGTCGAGGGCCGTTCGTCGAGGGCGTGCCAGACGGACGAGAGGCTGCTCTGGTGGCCGCCGGCGTGCTGGAAGGTGGCGAGGGCGACGTCTTCGACGCCTTCGTGGCCGCTGGTGACGCGGGTGTGGCAGCGGACGGCGATGATGTCGCCGAAGAGCCAGCGGAAGAGGTCGATGTCGTGGATTGAGTGTTCGATGAGGGTGCCGCCGCCGGCACGCTCGAAGCTGCCGCGCCACTGGCTGCCGTAGTGGCCGCGGATGGGGAAGAACTGGTCGTCGCGGAGGTGGGCGGTGAGGAGCGGGCCGAGGTCCGGTGCCGACATGAGGTCCTTGATCACCGTGAAGACGGGCGAGTAGCGGAGGACGAGGCCGACCTGGTTGACGACGCCGGCGCGCTCGACCGCTTCGACCATCCCGCGGACGTCGTCGAGGGTCTTGGCGAGGGGCTTTTCGCAGAAAACAGCGAGTCCGCGGGCCGCCGCCGCCCGGACGATCGCGGGGTGTTCGGCGGTTTCAGTGCAGACGTAGACGGCGGTGAGGCCGGGGGTGGCGAGGAGAGCGTCGGCGTCCGCCGTGACGACGCGTGCGCCGACAATCGAGGCGAATTCGCCGGCGCGTTCGACGACGCGGTCGCAGACGGCGGAGTACTCGGCGGGGACGCGCTCGGTGCGGATGACGCCGCGGAGGTTGCGGGAGTGGAAGCGGCCGATGTGCCCGCACCCGACCAGGCCGACGACAGGATTGGGCACGAGCGCCTCGCTTCGAGATGGTTTACGGGCATTTTACGGTGAGGTTGCCGGTTGTGGGGGAAGGCCGGCCTGGGGGTGGCGATACTGAGGTTGTGGGTCCCGCACCCGCGCCCCCGCCCACCCGGACGGGGACTACTGGCCGCTTACGGAAGACAATTCACCTGGGGGCGCAAGTGATGTCTTCCGTAGGCGGCCATTCTCGTTCTGCGGGCGGGGTAGGGGGCGGTTTCGCTTTTGTCCGCGCGGGGGCGCCGTGCTATAGTCCGGTCGTTCTTCGGGACGAATTTCACAAACGGCTCCGGGCGTGTACGAATTCGGGCACATCGGCATCCTCGTCATCATTGCCCTGGTCTTCCCGCTTGGCGCGGTGGTGACGTCGTGGGCGCTGCGGTTCGTCCGGATCCGGCCGAACCCGGCCTCGAACTCGGTGATGGAAGACACCTACGAGTGCGGCCTTCGCACCGAGGGCCCGAGCCTCGTCCAGTTCAACTTCCGCTTCTACTACATCGCCCTGCTCTTCGTCCTCTTCGACGTGGAAATCATCTTCCTGTTCCCCTGGGCGCTGGTCTTCGACAAGATCGGCTGGCAGGGCTACGTGGAAGGCCTCGGGTTCATCGGCATCCTCTGCCTGGGCATCCTCTACGCGTGGCGCAAGCGCGCCCTGGAGTGGCGCTGATGCCCACCCGCGAATGGACCGGCGAGGAGGTGGCTGCGGCCGCCGAGCGGCTCGTGCCCGGCTCTGTCGCCCGGACGACGGCCGGCGCCTGTTACCTGAAGGCCGAGAAGCTGGTCGAGGCGATCGAGGCGCTGCGCTCGTCGCCGGACACGGATTTCGTCCACCTGACGAACCTCTGCGGGGTGGACTACTGGGACCATTTCGAGGTGGTCTACCATCTCCAGTCGTTCGTACGGAACCAGATCTGCTGCCTGAAGATCGAGGTCTGGGACCGCGAGAAGGCAGTGGCGCCAAGCGTCGTGCCGGTCTTCCACGGGGCCTGGATGCAGGAGTGCGAAGCCTATGACCTCCTGGGGATCCGGTTCGAGGGGCACCCGAACCTGCACCGGATCTTCCTCTGGGAGGGCTACCCTGGCTGGCCCCTGCGGAAGGACTTCCTTTCGATGCCGGGCGGTCTCCAGCCGGGCCTGAACGAGTTCGCGGGGACCGCGCGGCGGCCGGAGCCGGCGACGAGGCTGGTGCAATGACGGACGCGATCAAGACCGAACCGTTCGTCCTCAACATCGGGCCGCAGCACCCTTCGACGCACGGCGTCTTCCGGATCAAGGTGACCGTCGACGGCGAGAAGGTGCTCGACGCCGAGATGGTGATGGGCTACCTCCATCGGTCGATGGAGAAGCTGGCCGAAGAGCGCACTTACACCCAGAACATCCCCTTTACCGACCGCACCGACTACCTGAGCTCGATGGCGAACAACCTGGGCTACTGCCTGGCGGTGGAGAAGCTGGCGGGCATCGGCGTCCCCGCCCGGGGCGACGCGATCCGCGTGATCATGGCGGAGCTGCAGCGCCTGGCGAGCCACTGCATGGCCGTGGGGGCGTTCACGAACGACACGGGCGCCTGGCAGACACCGGTCATGTGGGCCTTCCGTGAGCGCGAAAAGATCCTGGACATCTTCGAGATGACCTGCGGCGCCCGCCTCACCTGCAACTACATGCGCATCGGCGGCGTCGCCTTCGATCTCCCGGCGGCGTTCGAACCGGCGGTCCGGAAGCTGCTCAGGGAACTGGTGCCGTTCATCGACGAGATGGAAGGGCTCCTCGTCGGCAACGAGATCTTCCTCGCCCGGACGCGCGGGGTTGGCGTGCTGACGCCGGAGCAGGCGACGAACGCGAGCCTTTCGGGGCCGCTCCTGCGGGGCTCGGGCATCGCCTGGGACCTCCGCAAGGCCGACCCCTACTGCGGCTACGAGCAGTACGACTTCGACATCCCGATTGGGTACCAGGGCGACAGCTTCGACCGCTTCATCGTGCGGATCGAAGAGATGCGCCAGAGCATCAAGATCATCAAGCAGGCGCTCGACGGGCTGCCGGGCGGGCCGCACAGCACGCAGGTGCCGCTGGCGCTGCGGCCGCCCCAGGGCGAGGCCTACGCCCGTGTCGAAGGCTCCCGCGGGGAACTTGGCTACTACCTCGTGAGCGACGACGGCCCTTCGCCCTATCGCTTCCACATCCGCGCCCCCAGCTTCATCAACCTCAGCGCGCTGAAGGAAATGACCGTGGGCGGCACGGTCGCAGACGCGATTGTCGTGCTCGGCTCGATCGACGTCGTCGTCGGGGAGATTGACCGCTGATGGCCCTCCCGACGCTGGTCACTGAACACTGGTACGACCTTCGCGACCTTTCGAACCTCTCGCGGGAGATCCTCGAAGGCGCCGACAAGATCCTCCCGCACGGGATTGTCTACGTGCTGGCGGCGCTCATCGGCTTCGTGGCGAGCTTCCTCATCTTCGTCCTGCCGTCGCAGCTGATCGTCGGCGTCTACGGCGAGCGCAAGCTCATCGGGCGGATGCAGTCGCGCTACGGGCCAAACCGGGTCGGCCCCTTCGGGCTGCTCCAGCCGATCGCGGACGCGATCAAGCTGATGCAGAAGGAAGCGCTGACGCCGAAGGGCGCGGACCGGGCGGTGATGTACCTGGCGCCGATCATCTTCGTGGCGCCGGCGGTGTTGTTGTTCGCGGTCATCCCCTTCGGGCCGAAGATGATCCTCGCCGACATCAACCCGGCGCTGCTCTATTTCCTCGCCGTGTCGTCGTTGCCGGTGCTGGCGGCGTTCATGGCCGGGTGGAGCGCGAACAACAAGTACAGCCTCTTCGGGGCGATGCGGATCGTGGCGATGTCGATCAGCTACGAGGTGCCGCTGGTGCTGGCGCTGCTCGGCGTGGTCCTCTTCACGGGGACCACGAGCCTGCAGGAGATGGTCCTCTGGCAGAAGCACTTCGACATCTGGATCGTCTTCCTCCAGCCACTGGCGCTGGCGATCTACTTCATCGCGGTGAGCGCGGAGCTGAACCGCACGCCCACCGACATCGCCGAGGCCGAGTCGGAGATCGTCGCCGGCTACCTGACCGAGTACTCGGGCATGAAGTGGGGCCTGTTCTACGGCATGGACATCGGCTACGCGCTGGCGGCCTCGGCCTTTGCGGCGACGGTCTTCCTCGGCGGCTGGTCGATGTTTGGGCTCGACAAATGGGTGCCGCCCTGGATGATCATCATCGGCAAGACCCACCTTTTCTACTTCGTCTTCATCTGGACACGGGGGACGCTCCCGCGGCTCCGGATCGACCAGCTGATGGCGTTCGCGTGGAAGTTCATGCTGCCGGTGGCGCTGCTGAACCTCGTGCTGGTGGCGACGGAGCGGATGCTCTGGGTGGAGCAGGAGCTCGACGACAGCTACCTCTACATCTTTGCGGTCGTGAACATCTGGGCGGCGCTGGGCGCGATCTGGGCGTGGTCGCGGTTCCTCGGCTACCGGCCGGAGCGCAACCCGGTCCGGGCGCGGCTGGTGAACGAAGCGGGCGGGTACGTCCCGGTCCCGGAAGCGGCGAAGGGGGGCAAGTGATGGAGGGCTTCGGGGTCAACTTCGCCTTCTGGACGCTCTCGGCCGTGACGCTCGGCGCTGCTGGCGGGGTCGTCGTTTCGCGAAACCTGCTCCACGCGGTGCTGTTCCTCATCCTCGCGTTCATCGGCGTGGCTGGCTTCTTCGTGTTGCTCTCGGCCGAGTTCATCGCGATGGCGCAGGTGATCATCTACGTCGGGGCGATCTCGGTGCTGGTGCTCTTCGCGGTGCTGCTCACGCCGCGGGCGGGCCGCGACAACGGCGAGACGGCGATGGCCCTGCCAGCGTTGCTCCTCGCGATCGCGGTGGCAACGGTGTTCATCTTCGTGGTCAACGACACCAACTGGACGACGGTGGCCAAGTCGCCGGAGCTGGCGACGGCCGAGCTCGGGACGGCATTGCTGTCGACCTGGGTGCTGCCGTTCGAACTCGCTTCCGTGCTGCTGACCGCTGCGCTGGTCGGGGCGATCATGCTGGTCCGGAGCCGCGAAGAGGAAGCGGAGGACGCGCTCGCATGACGCTCGAACTCGAACACTTCCTCACTGTTGGCGCGCTCCTCTTCTCGCTGGGGCTCTTCGTGGCGCTGAGCAAGCGCAACGCCATCGGCGTGCTGATGGGCGTGGAACTGATGCTCAACGCGGTCAACCTGACGCTCCTGTCGTTCTCGCGGTTCTCCGTGAGCGAACGGCCGGTGGCGGGCCAAACCTTCGTCGTCTTCGTCATCACGGTTGCGGCGGCCGAAGCCGCGGTGGCGCTCGCGCTCGCCGTCTCGGTCTACCGCAACCGCCAAACGGTCGACATCGACCGAATCAACCTGTTGAAGTCGTAAGCCTATGTGGGTCGAATTCATGTCCGTCCGAAACGCCTACCTGGCAGAGACCTGGCGCGAGCTTTTCGCCGCCGAGGGTCTTTCCGTGCGCATCATCCCGCCGATCGGCCGGGGCGAGGCGGCGGCGATGACCGACCCGCGCACCCTTTACGTCCCCACGGGCAAGGCCCACGTCGCCCGCGAAATCCTGAGGAAGATCTAGCCCATGCCCTTCCTCCTGGCCGAAACCGTGACCGCAGCCCCCGACGTCGAAGAGTGGATGCTCTGGGCGATCCTCCTGAGCCCGCTCATCGCCTGGGGACTGATCGTGCTTTATTTCCGGAAGCTGCCCGCGATCGCCGGATACCTCGCGATCGCGGGCGTTGGCGCCGCCTGCGTGATGTCGTTCGTGGCGTTCTTCGCGACGGTCGACGCCGACGGGGCGATCCTCCAGCACACGCACGAGTGGTTCACGGCGGGGCCGCTGACGGTGAACCTGGGCGTCCGGCTGGACGGCCTGACGGCGGTGATGCTGGTGGTGGTGACCACGGTCTCGCTGCTGGTGCAGGTGTATTCGAACGGGTACATGGCCGGCGACCCGGGCTACGGGCGCTACTTCGCGCACATGTGCCTGTTCACGACGTCGATGCTTGGCCTCGTCCTGGCGGACAACCTCTTCATGCTCTTCATCTTCTGGGAGCTGGTGGGCCTGAGCAGCTACCTGCTGATCGGTTTCTGGTTCCACAAGCCGAGTGCCGCCGCGGCCGCGAAGAAGGCGTTCATCGTCACGCGCATCGGCGACCTCGGGCTGCTTGCGGCGCTGCTGCTGGTGTGGACGCGGGCGGACACTTTCGACATCGCGGCCATCCAGGAATGGGCAGCGAGTGGCAGCCCCGAAGGCTACATCGTCACGCTCTTCGCCCTTGGCATCTTTGCGGGGGCGGCGGGCAAGAGCGCCCAGTTCCCGCTCCACGTCTGGCTGCCGGACGCGATGGAGGGCCCGACGCCGGTCTCGGCCCTCATCCATGCGGCGACGATGGTGGCGGCGGGCGTCTACCTCGTGGCGCGGTTCTTCCCCGTCTTCGAAGCCTCGCACGACGCGGCGCAGACCGTCGCCTGGATTGGGGCGATCACGGCCATCGTGGCGGCGACGATTGCGCTGGTCCAGACGGACTTCAAGCGGGTGCTGGCCTATTCGACGGTGAGCCAGCTCGGCTACATGATGCTGGCCCTCGGCGCCTTCGGGTACGTGGCGGCGATCTTCCACCTCTTCACGCACGCCTTCTTCAAGGCGCTCCTCTTCCTCGGAAGCGGCTCCGTGAACCACTCCACGAACACCTTCGACATGCGGAAGATGGGCGGGCTCCGGAAGCACATGCCGATCACCTTCTGGACGTTCGTGATCGGCTCGCTCAGCCTCTCGGGCATCTTCCCGTTGGCGGGGTTCTGGTCGAAGGACGAGATCCTGCTGGACGCGTGGAGGGAGAACCGGGGACTCTGGGTCTGCGCCTTCGTCGTCGCCTTCCTGACGGCGTTCTACATGTTCCGGGCCATCTTCCTGACCTTCTTCGGGACGTATAAGGGCGGCGAGCCCGTGGACCACCACGACGAGGACTCGCACTTCCACGGCGACCCCGCCCACCCGCACGAGTCGCCGTGGGTGATGACGGCGCCGCTGCTGATCCTTGCGGTGCCGGCGATCGCGGCGGGCTGGCTCAACATCAGCGGGGGACCGATCGACAGCTGGTTCGCGGACCTGCTGAACGGCGCCCTTCCGCACGTCCACGAACACGGGAGCGCCTTCGAGTGGGGGATCGCGCTGAGTTCCTCCGCGGTGGCCCTTGCCGGGATCGGGCTCGCGTGGGTCATCTACTACAAGCGCTGGGTCACCTCGAAGTCCATCCGCGACGTCGCCCTGCCTGTTTCCGTGGTCTTCGAAAACAAGTACTTCCTGGACCGGCTGTACGAGGACTTCTTCGTGCGGACGGTGCTGCAGCGCGGCTGGAACCGGCTGTTGGAGCTGAACGACAAGTACGTGGTGGACGGCGCCGTCAACGGGGCCGGGACCTCGGCCCGGTGGGTGAGCGGCCAGCTCCGCGCCATCCAGAACGGGCAAATGCAAACGTATGGCATCGGCATTGCTGCCGGCGTCGTCATCGTGGTCGTCGCGGTGTTCGCGGCGAACCCGCTGTAGGAGGGGCGCGGTGGAACTGACGATCCTTGTCTTCCTGCCCGCCGCCGCCGGCGTCCTGGCGTTGCTCCTGCCGAAGCAGTACGAGGGCTACGCGAAGTACATCGCCTTGCTCGGGAGCCTGGCGGCCCTCGCGCTCTCCATCTACCTCTTCTTCGACTTCGACAGTGGCGCCGGCGGCTTCCAGTACGTCGTCAACGAGGACTGGGTCGACGTCGGCGCCTTCAACCTCCGCTACCACCTCGGCGTCGACGGGCTGAGCATGCCGCTCGTCGTCCTGACCACCTGCCTGACGCTGGCCTCGGTGCTGGTCTCGTTCAGCGTGACCCAGCGGCAGCGGGCCTACTACGCCTGCCTGATGATCCTGAGCACGTCGGTCCTGGGCGTGTTCACGGCCCTGGACTTCATGCTCTTCTTTCTTTTCTGGGAGCTGGAACTCTTCCCGATGTTCCTCCTCATCGCCGTCTGGGGGTCCGGGCGGAAGGAGTACTCGGCGACGAAGTTCGTGCTCTACACAATCGCCGGCTCCGCCTTCATGCTCGTCGGCATCCTGACGCTGGCGTTCAGCGCGAACACCTTCGACATCGTCCAGCTGGGGCAGCAGGCGTCGTTCGAGAACCCGGTGATCCCCCTGGGGCTGGCGTTCTTCTTCCTGCTCGTGGGCTTCGCGGTGAAGCTACCTATCGTACCGCTGCACACCTGGCTCCCGGACGCCCACAGCGACGCCCCGACCGCGGTCTCGGTGATGCTGGCAGGCGTGCTCCTGAAGATGGGCGGCTACGGCATCCTCCGGATGTGCGTCACGATCCTTCCCGAGCAGGCCGACGACTACAGCATCTGGTTCGCCGCGGTGGGCGCGGTGAGCGTGCTCTACGGGGCGTTCATCACGCTGCGGCAGACGGACGTGAAGCGGCTGATCGCCTACTCCTCGGTGAGCCACATGGGGCTGGTGCTCCTCGGGATCGGCGCGCTCGGGCAGACGGGAATGGTCGGCGCGACCTACCAGATGCTCGCGCACGGCGTCGTGACGGGCCTCCTCTTCGTGATGGTGGGCCTGATGTACGAACGGACCCACACGCGCGAAATCAGCCGCCTCGGCGGGCTCGCGCGGCAGATGCCCCTGATCACGACCGGGTTGGTGTTCGCGGGCTTCGCCAGCCTCGGGCTGCCGGCCCTGGCCGGGTTCGTGGCCGAGGTCACGGTCTTCCTGGGGACGTTCCAGCGCTACGAATGGGCGGTGCTGATGTCGATCTTCGGCGTCGTGCTCTCGGCCGGGTACATCCTCTGGACGCTCCAGCGGGTGGTCTTCGGGCCGGTGCGGCATGAATGGGACGGCGTGACCGACCAGAAGCAGTGGTGGGAGCACTCCGTGGTCCTGGGGCTGGCCTCGCTCGTGGTCCTGCTCGGGGTGTATCCCGCGATCGTGATGGACATGCTGAACCCGGCGATCCAGGGCATCGTGGAGAGGGTGGGCTGATGGACGGCATCGACATCGTTGGCCCGCAGGTAGCCGTCCTCGGAGGCGCCGGCCTCATCCTCCTCGTCGACGCACTCTTCCCGCAGCAACGAAAGCTGCTTCCGTACATTGCGCTCGTCGCGCTGGCGGCTTCTGCCCTCTGGACGACGTCGTGGGTGAGCCGGGACGAGTACGGTGCGGCCTTCGACGGCACGCTCATGCTCGACAAGTACGCGGTCTTCTTCTACTACCTCTTCGCCGGGATCACGGCGACGGTGGTGCTTGCCTCGATTGACTGGGTCGACCGCGAAGGGCGCGGGCAGGGCGAGTATTATGCCCTCGTCCTCACCACCTGCTCGGGGCTGATGTTCCTCTCGGCTTCACGCGACCTGATCACGATCTTCGTGTCGCTGGAGTTGTCGTCGATCCCGCAGTACATCCTCGCCGGGTGGGGGAAAGACCAGCGTTCGAGCGAAGCGGGCTTGAAGTACCTTCTCCTCGGGGCGGTCGCTTCGTCGCTCCTGCTGTACGGGATGGCGCTGCTCTACGGTTTCAGCGGGAGCACGTTGCTGCCGGAGATCGCGACAGCTATCCGCGACGGCGGCGAGGCGAACCGGTCGCTGCTGATCCTCGCGTCGGTCCTCCTGATCGCGGGTTTCGGCTTCAAGATGGCGATCGTACCGTTCCAGATGTGGGTGCCGGACGTCTACCAGG
The DNA here is from genome assembly GCA_016234445.1 of Chloroflexota bacterium. Classification (GTDB taxonomy): domain Bacteria; phylum Chloroflexota; class Dehalococcoidia; order Tepidiformales; family Tepidiformaceae. Next base: position 79,270 of record JACRBT010000002.1, read on the forward strand.
GGGCGCCCACGCCGGTGGCCGCGTTCCTCTCGGTCGGCTCCAAGGCGGCGGCGTTCGCGGTGATCACGCGCGTCTTCATGGAAGGGCTCGCGCCGAAGTTCCTGAGCGACGACTGGTCGATGATCTTCGCGGTGATCGCGGCGGTCTCCATGACCGTGGGGAACGTGATGGCGATCGTCCAGACCGACATCAAGCGGATGCTGGGGTATTCGTCCGTGGCGCAGGCGGGCACGTTCCTGATCGGGCTGGCCGCGATCTCGGCCGGTGGCGCGGACGAGTTCACCCTCGGCGCCAGCGGCGTGCTCCTCTTCCTCGCGGCTTATGCGTTCACGAACCTCGGGGCGTTCATCGCGATCATCGCCATCTCCCAGAAACTGGGAAGCGACCAGATCAAGGACTACGCCGGGATGTGGAGGCGGTCGCCCCTGCTCACGCTGGCGCTCGGCATCTGCCTGGTGTCGTTGACCGGCATCCCGCCGACGGTCGGGTTCTGGGGGAAGATGTACATCTTCAACGCCGGTATCCACGCGGACCTCGCCTGGCTGGTCGTCATCGGTGTGCTGAACAGCGTCGTCTCCGGCTACTACTACCTGAGCGTTGCGCGGCAGATGTTCCTCGGCGACCCCGAAAGCGAGGAACCTGTGGGCGCCTCGCCGGCCCTGATGCTGGCCCTGACCGCGGCGACGGCCGGGGTGCTGGTGTTCGGCGTCATCCCGATGCCGCTGATCGATGCGGCCCGGGACGCTGTGGCTACCCTGGCTATCGGGTAGGCTGTGGCTGTGCCCCCGTATGACATCTCGCTCGAAGTAACAGAGGATTCGCCCGCCATCGACGGCGGCGCCCTCACGGCCCTGGCCGAGCGCGTGATGGCCGGTGAGTCCGTCGCGGCTCAGACGGCGCTCGCGATCCTCGTGACGGACGACGACGAGGTCCGGGAGATGAACCGCCGCTTCCTGGGCGTGGACGAACCGACGGACGTGCTGTCGTTCCCGGACGAGGCGGACGACTTCGTCCAGGGGATCGCCGACCAGACGCTGCTTGGCGACATCGCGATTTCGCTGCCCACGGCGGCGCGACAGGCCGAACAGATTGGCCACCCGCTCGACGCGGAGCTGGCGCACCTGCTGGTGCACGGGATCCTGCACCTGTGCGGGTACGACCACGTTGGCAGCCCGGAGGAAGAGGCGCGCATGCGGTCGCGCGAAGAGCACTACCTGGGGGACCTGGGGCACGTCCACCAGCACTGAGCCGGGAGCGCGGGAACTCTCTCTTGCTCGGCACATGTGTTCTATACTGAGGTCAACCAGCCCGGAAAGAGGTGCCCGTGCTCTACGGCAAGTGGCGGCCGCGCGGCTTCGACGAGGTCGTCGGACAGGACCATATCGTCACGACGCTGCGAAACGCGCTCGCCACCGGGCAGGTCGCACACGCGTACCTCTTCAGCGGGCCGCGGGGCACGGGCAAGACCACGACCGCCCGGATCCTCGCGCGCGCGCTCAACTGCGTGAACCTGAAAGACGGCGAACCCTGCAACGCCTGCCCGTCGTGCGAGGCGATCGCGCGCGGCAACGCCCTCGACCTCGTGGAGATGGACGCCGCCAGCAACCGTGGGATCGAGGACATCCGGGAACTCCGCGACCGGATCGCCTTCGCCCCGAGCGACCTCGCCCGCAAGGTCTACCTCCTCGACGAAGTCCACATGCTGACCACGGGGGCGTTCAACGCGCTCCTGAAGACGCTGGAAGAGCCGCCGCCGCACGCGTTTTTCATCCTCGCCACCACGGAACTTCATCTCGTGCCGGCGACCGTGATGTCGCGCTGCCAGCGCTACGACTTCCACCGCGTCCCGAACGAGGCGATCATCGACCGGCTCGGCTACATCGCCGGCCAGGAGGGGTTCAAGGTCCCCCACGAGGGCATGCTGGCAATCGCCGTGCAGTCCCGGGGCGGCCTCCGCGACGCGATCACGTTGCTGGAACAGGTGGTGGCCCGCTACGGCGAAGAGCCATCGACGGACGACGTGCTCGCGGCGCTTGGGCTGGTGCACGACGAGCGCAGCGAACTGCTCGCGGCGGCGCTGGTCGACGAAGACCTGGCGGCGGCGCTCGAAATCGCCCGGGCGGTCGCGGACGACGGGCTCGACATAGAACGGTTCACACGGGACACGATCAACGTGCTCCGCGAAGTCCTGCCGCACATCGTCCGGGGGACGCCGGCCGCGGACCTGGCCGGGCACCGCTACCTGGGGATGCTGGAGCGGCTGCGGGAACGGCGGGGGAACGTCCGGGCTATCGCGGCGGCCATCGCGGAGCTGGCGAAGGCGGACTTCAGGCTCGACCCGGCGAGCCCGGTCCCGCTGGAGGTAGCCTGCGCGAGCGCGATCCTCGGGCCTCTCGAGGCGCCTGTGGCCGCCGTCGCGGCGGGTGGCGGCGGCGCGGCCGAGCGCCAGGCCGTGCGCGTCCCCCGGAACCAGGCGGCAACGGCGCCAGCGGCCGAATCGCGGGCGAACATGACCCCGGAGCAGGCGTTTCTGCGCGACCTCTACCAGCACTGCCGTGACACGGACATCAAGATCGCCGGCATGCTCAACGGCTCCTGCGAGGTCGTGGAGATGAACGGCGACGTGCTCGAACTTGGCTTCTACTACCCCTTCCACATGGACACGGTCGCCAACAAGGGCCGGGCGCTGGTGGAGGAGCAGGCGGGGAAGATCCTGGGCCACCCGGTGACGCTGAGGGTGCGGCAGCTCGAGCGCAGCCAGTCATCGTCACGGCAGGGGCCGAAGGGCGGCCACCTGGCCGAGGCGGCGAAGGCGATGGGGGCGACCCCGGTGAAGAAGGAGAACTGATCGATGGCGAAAAGCAGCGGCCGGAACCGCTACATGAGGCGCGGTGGCGCTTCGCTCCCGGGAATGGGTGGTGGTGGCGGCGGCGGGGCAAATCCGCTGGCGAGTGCCCAGGCGATGCTCGCGAAGGCACAGGAAGAGCTGGCCGCGGCTTCGGTCGAGGGGACGGCCGGCGGCGGCGCCGTGCGCATCCAGATGTCCGGCGAACAGAAGATTACCGGCATCGCCATCCAGCCCGAGGTGGTGGACCCGGACGACGTCGAGATGCTCCAGGACCTGATCATGGCCGCGATCGCCGACGCCTCGGAGAAGGCGAACGAACTCCAGGCGAAGTCGTTTGGCGCGATCACCGGCGGTCTGAACATCCCCGGCCTCGGGCCCGGCCTCTAGGGATGGCCGGCGGGCAGGGAGGGACGCCGGAGCCGATCACCCGCCTGATCGAGGCCTTCCACCGGCTGCCGGGAGTGGGGCCGAAATCGGCGCAGCGCCTCGCGTACCACATCCTCCGGGTGCCGGAGCAGGAAGCGGCCGCGCTGGCGACGGCGATCGTCGACGTGAAGCAGAGGATCAAGCTCTGTTCGCGCTGCCTCAACATCACCGAATCCGACCCCTGCGCCATCTGCACCGACGCGCGCCGCGACCAGTCAGTGATCTGCGTTGTCGAACAGCCGCTGGACATCCTCGCCATCGAACGGACGGGCTTCCGGGGGCTCTACCACGTCCTCCACGGCGTCCTCAATCCCATGGAGGGCATCGGCCCTGAAGACCTTCGGCTGCGCGAGCTGGTCGTCCGGCTGAAGGAAGAGGTGACTGAAGTGATCATGGCCACCAACCCCAGCCTGGAAGGGGAAGCGACGGCGATGTACGTGCAGCGCCTGGCGGGGCCACTTGGCGTCCGGGTGACGCGGCTGGCCCGGGGGCTGCCAAGCGGCGCGGACCTGGAATACACCGACGACGTCACCCTGTCCCGCGCTTTCGAGGGGCGCCAGGAGATCTAGTCATGGCCGAACGGCCGCGGGTGTACAAGACCGAGGGCGTCATCCTCAAGCGCCGCAACATCGGCGAAGCGGACACCATCTTCACGGTGCTGAGCGAACGCGAGGGCAAGTTCGACGCGGTCGCGCGGGGGGTGCGAAAGGCGCGGAGCCGGATGCGCGGTCACCTGGAACCCCTGACACGAAGCCGGCTGATGCTCGCCCAGGGCCGTTCGCTGGACGTGTTCACCCAGGCCGAGACGGTGGACCCCTATCGCAATGTCCGGGAGGACCTGGAGCGCACGGCTGTGGCGCTCTCCTGCGTCGAACTGGTGGACCGTTTCACCATCGAGCACGCCGAGGCGGGGGCGATCTACCACCTCCTGGTGGCCCTCCTGGAGGCGCTGGACGAGGGGCTCCAGGCCACGGTGTCGCGCCACTTCGAACTCGACCTCCTTGCGGCGGCGGGCTATGAACTGCAACTGGGGGCCTGCACCCTCTGCGGCGGGCGGCTCCCGGCGGAAGAGACGCTGCTCGCTCCTGCCGCGGGCGGACTCGTGTGCGCGAACTGCCGCCCGGTGGCGGGCGAGGGCAGGCTCGTGAGCGTCGCGGTGATCAAGGTGCTGCGCCACGCCCGGTCGGTCGAGATACGCGAGTTCGGCGCCCTGCGGATGCCGCCCGAGGTGGAGGCGGAGCTGCGGGCCGCGCTCGGGGCCGTCGTGCGCTACCACCTCGACCGCGAACTGAACGTCCCCCGGTACCTCCGCGACGTCGAGGCGCTGCCGGGGTAAGCGGGCCTAGCAGCACGGACTCCAGCGGCCCGCGCGATTCCTACGCTATTCCTATGGCGATTCCTCGCTCGCGGACCCCCGGGCGGACAACTAAGGGATTACCCTATCGATCAACCGGTCATCCACCTGCGGGGCGATCCCGTGAACGGGCGGTGGATGACCGGAATCGAACGCAGGGGATGCGCCAGGGATGGCCGCAGAGCACGCCAATAACGACCCACGCTCCGGCCCCCGGGCGCTCCTCGCCGGGTTCGCCCTCACGGTCGCGACGGCCCTGGTGGTCCTGTTCGCGGCGCTAACCATCGACGCCCGTGCCTACGAACTCCACGGGTTTCGCTGGGAGACGGCGGTGGTGGGGTACGAGGCCGACGCGTCGCTCCAGCCCTATGCCGACTCCGCCGCCGGCCGCTGGGGGGCCGTGAGCGGGTTGGGGTTCCGCGCTGGGCCGGAGATCGGGGTCGTTTTCGCGCCGCTGCTCCCACCGATTGACCATCCTGGCCAGGCCGCCCAGGCGAACGTCGTCCAGTCTGGCGGCCGGCTGACGTCGTGCGAGATCCGGGTGGACCAGTCCGTATTCGAACAGCTGTCCGAAGCGGCGAGGGAGACGGTGGTGGCCCACGAGTTCGGTCACTGCATCGGTGTGAACCACTCGACGAAGCCCGGGATCATGAAGAACCCGATGCTTTACGCGTTCAGCGAGGACGACGCGGAGGCCGCGCGGGCGATCTACGGCGGCCCCCAGGCGACGGCCGCGAGCCATGGCGAGGGGCGGTATCGGACGATAGCGGCGGGCGTAGCTTCGGCGCGGTAACGCCAGGGCAAGAAAACCGGCCCGGAGACTGGCGAACTGGGGCGTTCCGCGCGAAGATGGGCGATACGAGAGGTAACCGGAACCCATGCCCCTGTACGAGTACTTTTGCCAGTCCTGCAACGGAATCTTCGAAGAACTTCGGCCCATCCGCGAAGCGCGGGAGCCGGTCCCCTGCCCCGAGTGCTACAAGGACGCGGCCCGGATCATGCCGACGTCGTTCGCGGCGTTCACCTTCCGCGACGGCTACCCCCGCCGCATCCCCGACGACGGGAAGTTCTACCACCTGGAGAAGAAGGTCTCGCGCCTGGTGAGTTCGGGACGGCCGAACGAGCACCCCGAGATCAACAAGCCGGAACCCAAGAAGAAGCGCAGCAAGGGCGAACTTGAGGAGCTGAAGGATCTGCGCTCCGCGGCCCGGCGTGGCGAGCTGAGCGACCTCTACGGGAACGCGGTGCGGGCCACGCAGGTCACGCAGATGTACGACAACGGCCGCGTCCTGAAAGTGTCGACCCCGGTCAACCCGCCGATCGGCTAGCTCCGGCGACGGAGGACGTACTCGCCGATCTCTTCGAGACTGCGGCGGCCTTCACTCGCGGGGAGCCGGGAGAGGGCGTCCGTGCCCCGGCGGACGTATTCCCGCGCCATGTCCATCGACTCGTCGAGGACCGTGGATTCGCGGATCCGGCTGATGGCGTCCTGGAGGTACTCCTCGCGGCCGCGGCGGGCCGTGAAGAACTTCTTGATTGGGTTCTCGCGCGGGAAGCGCTCCATGAAGAGCAGAGCGGGCAGGGTGATGGTGCCCTCGCGAAGGTCGCTGCCGACGGGTTTGCCCATCTCCGCCTCGTCGCCGTTGAAGTCGAGGATGTCGTCGACGATCTGGAAGGCCATGCCCAGGCTCCAGCCATAGGTGCGGAGGGCTTCGACCGTGGATTCGGGGCAGCCACCGAGCATGGCGCCGCCTTCGGTCGCCGTCGCGATTAAGGCCGCCGTCTTGCCACCGATGCGCCAGAGGTAGTTCTGGATGTCCTTGCTGACGTCGAAGGCAGCTGCATCCTGGTCGAGCTCGCCGCTGGTCATCTTCATAAGGGCGAGGGCAAAGAGGCGAGTGACGGGGAGGCTGCCGGTGCGGGTCACCATCTCGGCGGCGTTGGCGAACATGTAGTCGCCGAGGAGGACGGTGAGGGCGTTGTCGAAGATGCTGTTGGCGGTGGGGCGCCCACGGCGGCTGGCGGCGCCGTCGACGACGTCGTCGTGGACGAGGCTGGCCGTGTGGAGGAGCTCGATCGCGGTCCCGAGGGGGACAAGCCGGTTGAGGTTGTATTCGCCGAAGGTGCCGGCGAGGAGGACGAGGGCGGGCCGCAGGCGCTTCCCCTTCGCGTCGAGGGCGTGGTCGAGCATCTTCTTGAGCGCCGGGATTTCGACCTGTTTCGTTGATTCGAGGAGGTCTTCGACGAGGATCATGTCCTCGGCGACGGGGCCGTAGAGCGTCGACAGCGTGGCCTGGATCATGCGGCCACCGCCACGGGGACGGCGACAGCGAAGATGCGGGCGGCGGTCGCGGTTGTCGCGGCCGCGACTTCATCGAAGGTCAGACCGCGGAGCGCCGCCACGGCCTCGACGGCATGGCGAAGGTGCATCGGTTCGTTGCGCTTGCCGCGGAACGCTTGCGGCGGCAGGTAAGGGCTATCGGTTTCGACCACAAGGGACCCCAGGGGGAGTGAGGCCGCCAGGAGGCGTCCTTCGCGATTGTTCGGGTAGGTGACCGTGCAGGCAAGGGAGATCGCGAATCCGAGCGCGGTGTAGCGCCGCGCCTGTTCGAAGTTGCCGCCGAAGCAGTGCATGACCCCGGGTGGACGGCCCTCTGCGGGCAGCGGCGACTGGCGGGCATACGCTTCCAGGTGGCTGAAGATCGCGTCCTCGGCGCCGCGGCTGTGGACGCTGACCGGCTTCCCCGTGCGGACGGCGATCTCCAACTGGGCGTCGAGGATCCGGCGCTGATCGTCCTGGGGCGAATGGTCGCGGAAGAAGTCGAGCCCGATTTCGCCAACGCAGACGACTTCAGGGAGGGAGGCGAGGGATTCGAGTTCAGCCAGCATGGCCGGGGTGACGGTGCGGGCTTCGTGAGGGTGGAAGCCGACGGCCGGGAAGACGCCCCGGTGGGCCGCCCCGAGTTCGAGCGCGGCGGTGTTGGATGGGCCATCCCAGCCGCAGACGAGCATGGCGGCGACACCTGCGTCGTTGGCACGGCCGACCGCCTCCGATTCGCTGCCGGCGAAGCCCGGGTCCTGGAGGTGGCAGTGGGTGTCGAAGAGGGCGGTCATGCGCGGACTGCCGCCTCGGTCTCGATCTTCGTATAGAGCGCGCGCTGGGGCTGGAGGACGGTGCCTGCGGCGATCGGCTGGTACTGCCAGCCGGCATCGAGGATGGTGCCGGGCTGCGAGAGGTCGCCGTGGAGCCGGGCGGTCGAGAACGGGATGATCGGGTGGAGGAGCGTCTTGAGCGCGTTGATGACGTTCAGGGTCGTGGCAAGCGTCTCCGCAGCGTGGGCGGTGTCGGTCTTCACGGCCTTCCATGGGGCGCGTTCGTCGAGGTAGCGGTTGGCGGACTGGGCGAGCTTCAAGGCTTCGCCGAGAGCGCCGCGGAAGTGGCAGTGGTGAAATTCGGAGCCGACGGTTTCGAAGGCCTGGCGGGCTTCGGCGATGAGGGCGGCGCTTTCGGGCGCGAGTTCGCCGGCGGCCGGGACCACCCCGCCGAAGTTGCGGTGGACCATGGCAATCACGCGGTTTGCGAGGTTGCCCCAGGTCGCGATGAGGACGTCGTTGTTCGTGCGGATGAGTTCCTCTTCGCGGAACTCGGAGTCGCTGGTCTCGGGCATGATGTGGGTGAGATAGAAGCGGACGACGTCGGCGTCGTAAGTGTCGAGCAGGTTGAGGACCCAGGTGCCGGTGCCCTTCGACTTGCTCTGCTTTTGGCCGGCCGAGAAGTTCACATACTGGTTGGCGGGCACGTCGAAGGGGAGATTCATGCTTTCATAGCCGAGGAGCATGGCGGGCCAGATGATCGTGTGGAAGGGGATGTTGTCCTTGCCGATGAAGTAGTAGGACTTCGCGGCGGGGTCGAGCCAGAAGCGCTTCCAGTCGTCGGGTTTGCCGGCGCGCTGGGCCCACTCGCGGGTCGCCGAAAGGTAGCCGATCACGGCGTCGAACCAGACGTAGATTCGCTTCGAGTCGTAGCCTTCGACCGGGACCGGGACGCCCCAGCTGATGTCGCGGGTGATTGCACGATCCTTGAGCCCTTCGTTGAGCGCCCCCAGCGTAAAGTTCAGGACGTTCCGCCTCCAGTGCGCCTGCTTACCGACCCACTCCTTCAACTCGCTTTCGAGGGCGGTCAGCTTCAGGAAGAAGTGCTCGGAGGGCCGGACGATGGGCGTGGCCCCGGTGATCCGGCTGCGGGGATTGATGAGGTCGACGGCGTCGAGTTGGGAGCCGCAATTGTCGCACTGGTCGCCGCGGGCCTCTTCGTAGCCGCAGTGGGGGCACTTGCCTTCGACGTAGCGGTCAGGGAGGAAGCGGTCGGCCTGCTCGTCATAAAGCTGGTCCTGGGTATGGCGGTAGAGGAGGCCAGCCTGGAGCAGGCGAAGGAAGACTTCCTGGGTCGTGCGGTAGTGGTTCTCGGTGAGTGTCGTCGTGTAGCAGTCGAAGCTGATGCCAAGGCGGTCCCAGACTTCGAGGATCTTCTCGTGGTAGCGGTCGACGATGACGCGGGGCTCGACGCCCTCCTTGTCGGCGGTCACGGTGATCGGCGTGCCGTGGCAGTCGGAGCCTGAGACCATGACGACTTCGTTGCCGGACAGGCGTTCATAGCGCGCGAAGATGTCGGCGGGGAGATAGGCGCCAGCCGCCTGCCCGACATGCAGGAAGTAATTGGCGTAGGGCCAGGCCACGCAAACGAGAATCCTGTCGGGCACCGGGCGGGTTACCTCAGATGGTGGGGTCTCCCGAAGTCTAACATAGGGCCCGGTCAGGAACCCGGCGGGCGGGCGTGGCGCCACGGCCGCGGCCGCCGTAGTCTCTGGGCATAACCGCTCCCGGAGATTGCCCGTGACCTCCCCCCAGATTGAGATCCCGCCCCCGTCGCCGGACGACGTGCTGTACGAGAAGCGCGAGGGGTACGCCCTTATCACGCTCAACCGGCCGGTGGTGCTGAACGCCATCAACTGGTCGATCCTGCGGCGGCTGAAGGTGGCCCTGGACCAGGCCGAAGGCGACGACGAGGTGAAGGCGGTCATCCTCACCGGGGCCGGGCGAGCGTTCTCCGCCGGCGGCGACATCCAGTCCACACCGCCGCCCGACAGCGACCCCACGCCGAGCGGCATGGACGTCAACATGCAGATTTGGGAGATGCCGAAGCCAGTGATCGCGGCGGTGCGGGGATATGCCGTCGGGCAGGGGACGCAGCTGGCGGGCATGTGCGACATGACCATCGCCGCGGACGACGCGGTGTTCGGGGAACTCCAGATCCGGCACGGGTTCGGGCCGCCGGTGCTGGTCACGCCGTTCCTCGTGGGGATGAAGCAGGCGAAGGAGATGCTGCTGCTGGGTGAACGGATCAACGCTGCTGAAGCGCTGCGCCTGGGCCTGGTGAACCGGGTGGTGCCCGGCGAGCGGCTGATGGACGAAGCGATCGAGGTGGCGAAGAAGCTGGCGGCGCTGCCGGAGAAGACGGTGCGGCTGAACAAGGTGCTCGTGAACCGGGCCTACGAACTGGCGGGATTCCGGGAAGCGCTGGCCTACCGCGACGACCCCGGCGTGGCGGCGCTGGCGGCGCCGGGCAGCCGTGATGCCGACCCGCACCTCCGCGTGCTGCGGGAGCAAGGTTGGGAGGCGTTCCGGAAGTCGCGCGACGAACTCTACCGCGGCGAGGAAAAGAAGTAGCGGCTCATGCGACGATGCGGCGGGGAGACCGGCGGCGAGCCTGATACTGGCTGATCTGGCTCGGTTCGCTGGCGCGGCGATAGTCGCGGCCGGTGCGTGGCCGTGAGCCCACGGCGGGGAGGCGGTTTGCCCGGTATTCGTAGACCATGCCGGCGATGATGGCGAGGGCGGAGCCGATGAGGAAGGCGTCGAAGAGGATGGTGAGGACTGGATTGACCACGGTAGCAGCACATCCGTTCGTATGGTGCGGAGAGCATAAAGAACGGTTGTTCGCATGTCAACACAAATGTTCTGTTTCTTGTTCGAGGCCGGGTGGCGAGGCGTATACTCCCGGCGGGAGGGCTGATCCGATGCGTGATACCCCTGCTGGATGGTGGCGTTCGTGACCGCCCCGCGCGGTTTTTACGGGCCTTCGGAGCGCGCCCTGGCGTTCGGGGCGCAGTACGCCGAAGTCCTGGCGCGCTGGGGGGAGATGTTCTCCGCCGCCAGCGCCCTCGTCGCGGCGAACGTGACCCTGGGGCAGATGACGGCGGACGCTTCGAAAGAGTTCGAACAGTGGCTCACGGAGACCGCGAGCGCGCCCTGGAACTGGCTCAACCCGGAGACGATGCAGCGCTTCATGCGGGGGATGACGGGCACGGCGGGCGCTTCGAAGGAGTAGCCTGGCGGGCTACACGCCGGCGGCGCTGATGTCCTGGTCCTTGTACTGCAGTTCGAAGAGACGGCGGTAGAAGCCGCCCCGCGCCATCAGTTCCGCGTGTGACCCGGATTCGATCAGCTGGCCGTGCTGGAGCACGAGGATGCGGTCGGCGAGACGCACCGTGTTCAGGCGGTGGGCGATGATGATCGACGTCCGGCCGGTGGTCACCTGACGGATGCTGCGCTGAAGCATCGCTTCGGTCTCGGGGTCAATGCTGGCGGTGGCTTCGTCCATGACGAGGACGATTTCGGGGTCGAAGGCGGCAACGCGGGCGAGCGAGAGCAGCTGTTTCTGGCCGGTCGAGAGGTTGGCGCCGCGCTCGGCGAGGACGGCCTGGTAGCCGTCCGGGAGGCGTTCGATGAATGTGCTCGCTCCCACGAGTTCGGCGGCAGCGACAACCTGTGCCGTCGAGATCGCCGGGTCGCGCAGGCGGATGTTCTCCTCGACGGTGCCCGTGAAGATGAAAGGGTCCTGGAGGACCATGCCGACGTGGCGCCGGAGTTCGCGCTGGGGGACTTCGGTCACCGGGACGCCGTCGACAAGGATGGCACCCCGCTGGACGTCGTAGAGGCGGTTGAGGAGGTTCATCATCGTCGACTTGCCGGCGCCGGTGGCGCCGACGATGGCGATGCGCTGGCCCGGCTCGATCGTGAACGACATGTCCTGGAGCACCCAGTTCTCCTCGTCGTAGGCGAACCAGACGTTGCGGAACTCGATCCGGCCCTCGATCTCGGCGAGGTGGCGGGGATTGGGGGTGTCGGTCACCTCCTCCTCTTCGTCGAGCACCTGGAAGATGCGTTCCGACGAGGCCATCGCGGACTGGAGCGTCGTGTAGCGGTCGGAGAGGTCGCGGATGGGGTGGTAGAAGCGCTGCATGTACTGGGTGAAGGCGACGAGCGTGCCGAGGGTGAGGGATTCGTCGAGGGCGCGGCCGCCGCCGTACCAGATGATGGCGGCCGTGGTCATGGCGCCGAAGAGGACCACGGTGGGTTCGAAGATCGCGTACCAGGTGAGGACCATCATGTTGGCGCGGAGAAGGCCCTGGTTGCGGCGGTCGAAGCGGCGGAGGTTCTCCTCTTCGCGCCCGAAGAGCTGGATGACCTGCATGCCGGAGATGTTCTCATTGAGGTCGGCGTTGATCCGGGCGAGCCAGGCGCGCTGCTGGCGGTAGCCTTCGCGCTGGGTCCAGGCGAAGTAACGGACGGCGATGATGAGCGGCGGGAGGAAGGCGTACATCAGGAGCGCCAGCTTCCAGTCGAGCCAGAGCATGACGACCATGATCGCCCCGACGGTGAGGAGGCTGGCGAGGATCTGGACGACGCCCTGGGAGATGACCTGTTCCAGCGTCGAGATGTCGTTGGTGAGGCGGGTGACCAGGCGGCCGACGGGGTTTCGGTCGAAGAAGGCGATGGACATGCGCTGGAGGTGGGCGAAGAGCTCCATGCGCAGGTCCATCATCACGCGTTGGCCGACGTAGTTCATGAGGACCGACTGGATGTAGCGCAGGGTGAAGATGCCACCAAGGGCGCCCAGGTAGAGGAACGAGAGCATCGCCAGGCGGTCGGTGCGTTTCTCCGAGATTTGCCCGTCGATGGCTTCGCGGAGGATGAGGGGGCTGACGACTTCGAGGACGGCGAGGACGACAAGGAGGAACACGCCCACGCCCACGAGGAGCGCGTAGGGGCGGAGGTAGCGGCCGAGGCGGCCGGCAACGCGGCCGTCGTAGACCTTGCCGCCGACCTGGTGTTCGAGGTCGATGTCGTCGAAGTCCATCACCATCTCAGGGCACGTCCAGGAGTTCTTCGGGGGCGCCTTCGTCTTCGGCGACCTGTTCGGCGAGGAGCTGGCGCGTGTAGAGGCGCCAGTAGACACCCTGTTTCGCGAGGAGTTCGTCGTGGGTGCCGGTTTCGACGATGTGGCCGTCTTCGAGGGCGACGATGACGTCGGCGGAGGACACGGTTGAGGTGCGGTGGGCGACGATGATGGTCGTGCGGGTGGCCATGAACTCCCGCAGGCGGCGGAGGATCTCCTCTTCGGTGTGGGTGTCGACGTGGGAGAGGGCGTCGTCGAGGACGAGGATGGGCGGGTCCTTGATGATTGCGCGGGCGAGGGCCGAGCGCTGCTTCTGGCCGCCGGAAAGGGTGACGCCGCGTTCGCCGATGACGGTTTCGAGGCCGTGCGTGAGCTGGGGGAGGTCGTTCACCAGTTGCGACGTCGACAACGCGAAGTCCATCTCGGCCGCCTGGGGGTTGGCGCGGCCGTAGGCGATGTTGTCGATGAGGGAGTCCGAGAAGAGGAAGGTCTCCTGGGGGACGAAGCCGATGGCGCCGCGCACCTGTTCGAGGGGAAGTTCGCGGACGTCGACGCCGTCGAGGAGGACCTGGCCCTCGTCCGGGTCCCAGAGCCGGGCGAGGAGGTTGACGAGGGTGGTCTTGCCCGCACCCGTGCTGCCGACGATGGCGACAGTCGTGCCAGCAGGGATGCCGAGGTCCAGGTCGCGAAGGACGGGTTCGCCGGTGTAGGAAAAGCTGACGTGGCGGAACTCGACTTCGCCGCGGATTCGTTCGAGCGCGCGGGGGCTGGCAGGCCCGGTGATGGTGGGCTCGGTGAAGAGCACTTCGCCGATGCGCTTGAGGGAGGCGGTGCCCTGCTGGAGCGAGGTGACGGTCCAGCCGAGCGACATCAGCGGGGCCGCGAGGAGGATGAGGTAGGTGTTGAACTGGACGAACTGCCCCAGCGACATCTTCCCGGAGGCGACGTCGTGGCCGCCGAACCAGAGCACGAGGACCGTGGAGGCGCCGGTACCGATGACCATCAGCGGCCAGAGCGCGGCCGTGTAGTAGGCCCAGTTCATCGAGCGGCGCATCATTTCGCGGTTCTCGCGGGCGAAGCCCTCGGTCTCAACGTCTTCCTGGGCGTAGGCCTTGATCGTCCGCATGCCGGAGATGTTCTCCTGGACGCGGGTCGAAAGCGTGCCGAACTGGTCCTGGACGGCGCGGTAGCGGTTTTCGACGACCGTGCTGAAGGCGGAGATGACGATCGCGACGACCGGGAAGTAGGCGAAGGCGATGAGGGCGAGGCGCACGTTCACCGTGAGGAGGAAGACGAAGCCGACGGCGAGCATGGCGCCGACGCGGCAGAGGTCGATCAGCGTCGGCCCCATGAGGTCGCGGACCATCTGGAGGTCGTTGGTGCAGCGGGCCATGAGGTCGCCGGTCTGGGAGCGGAGGAAAAAGCCCTGGTCCATCTTCATGAAGTGGCCGGCGAGTTCGGTGCGAAGCTGGTATTCAAGCTTGCGGGAGGTGCCGGAGACCAGGAGCCGGGCGCTGAAGCGGAGGAAGCCTTCGACACAGGCGAGCGCGAGGATGACGCCGCCGTAGGCCGCGAGGTTCCAGCGGGAGGGGCTTTCGTCGCGGATGGCGTCGATCGCGCGGCCGAGGATCAGCGGCGGGAGCATGACGATGACGGAGGCGCCGAGGAGCGTGAAGAAGCCAAGCAGGTACCGCCCACGGTACCTGCCGAGGTAACGAAACAGGAGGCGGATGGTGGTCACCGGCGGCTCCGCTCGAATCCCGGGCGGGAACCCCCGGGGCGCCTCCGAACGATGGCATCTTCCGGGCTTGCCGACAACGGCGGGATGGTCGTCAGCGAGACAGCGCCTCCAGGCGGTTGCGTCCGGCGACTCCCCGGAGGTACGGCAGGTCGATCACGGTAACGGTGGCATCCTTGAGATTGATGATGGCCGGGAGCATGCGGGTGCTCGTTGACACGTCGCCGTCGTTCACGCTGGTCAGCAGGGTTTGGGACGTGTGCAGCTTGATGGGCACACTCTCACCGGACAATTCGAACAGCCGCTCGACGGAGCCGTCCGGGCGAAAGACGCCAATCATGGTCCCGGTGATCGCGGAGGTCTGCTGGTCGCGAGCAGCCCAGGACAGGAACCAGCGGTCCTCGAGCCGGTCGACCAGCTGCAGGTCCGCCGCTTCCTGGGCGGTGAGTCGCGGCTCGAACAACAACCGGCCGCTTGCGTCGAAGACCTGCCGCTGATTGGCGGTGCGCCAGACAAGCTCCCCGCTATCACGAAGCAGCTGACCGTAGGGCCGCTCCCCGGCCGATGCGGGAGGGCTCACCGTGGCCGCCCCGCCGGGTCCGAGCAGCAGCCACTCCGGCGCGGCACTGTCGCTCGCCGTGACTCTGACCAACATCTGCGTCCGTCCCTGCCTGCGGTCGACTCCGAAGAGGACAGCGCTGGAGCCGGTGAACTCGTGGATGCGCTGCCAACTCGCCCCCTCATCGACCGACACCAGGATGCCCCAGCTCGGGACCAGCGGGCGGTCTTTGCCGGGGGAGCCCACGCATTGGACGCAGGCGACGGCCCCCAACACGGAACCGTCGGGTGCGGCTAAGAACTGCCAGGGATGCCAATCGAGACTGCTGGAAGCGTCGAACACGGGCTTGCTTGCGGTGTTCCCAGAAGAATCGGTGACGTGCCGGATCAGCGCTTCGTCCGGTCCGTCGCACTGCACACAACCAGAAGCCGTGTAAAGCACCGACCCGGGGATGCCCAGCGCCGAGGTCCCTCGCACGAGCTCAGTCACTGACGGGCCGGGTGGCGTCGGTGTGGCATCGCCAACTTGCGGAGCCCGGTCGCAGGCCGCGGCCAGCAGCAGGACGGCGGCGCCAAGGAGGGTGCCGCGCAGAGTGCCCGGGATCCTTGGTCCGGATCGCCGCCGGGAAGATCTCGAAGCCGTCATCGGTTCGACTCCATCGGGGGCATCTTCGGCTCACCCGGGATCGAGCGTGACCTGTCCCTGGCGGCCTCCCCAACGGCCCAAAGGCTCGATTTCGTTGCCCCACCGGGCCATCAGTCGATCCAGCGGACTCGCTGGCACACCTTCGGCGGGCACGTTGACGGCGGGGGTGAGGGCTGCGTACGGTTCGGCCATCCAGCCGGCGAGGAGTGAGGGCATGAGTTCGAACGCGGAAGCGGTGATCACGGGGCTTGGCAGGCGGCTGGAGGAGTTGGCTCCCCACTACCGGGTGCCCGGGGCCGTGCTGGGGATTCTCCACAACGGGGCAGAGACCGTTTTCGCGACCGGCGTCGTCAATGTCGCGACCGGTGTCGAGACCACGCCCGAAGCTGTCTTCCAGATCGGTTCGAACACGAAGCTGTTCACGGCGACGCTCGTCATGCAGCTCGTGGACGAGGGGAAGCTGGACCTGGACACCCCGGTGCAGCGCTACCTCCCAGAGTTCACGACTGCATCGCACGAACTGGAGGGGGAGGTGACGCTCCGCCACCTGCTGACGCACACGAGCGGCATCGACGGCGACTTCTTCCTCGACACCGGCCGTGGCGACGACTGCCTGGAGCGCTACTTGATCGCCTGTTCGGTGCTGCCGCAGTACTTCAAGCCGGGGACGCACCACTCCTACTGCAATGCCGGGTTTTCGATCGCGGGACGCGTCATCGAACGGGCCACGGGGATGACCTGGGACCGGGCGTTGCGAGAGCGCCTGCTCTTGCCGGTGGGGGCCATCACCATGGGGACGTTGCCGGAAGAGGCGATCGTCCACCGGGCGGCGGCCGGCCACGTCATGGGACCGGACGGCTTAGCGCGGGTGGCGCCGATCTGGGCGCTGCCGCGGTCGAACGCCCCGGCGGGTGCGACCCCCTTCGCGCGGGCGAGCGACGTGCTCCGCTTCGCCCAGATGCACATGGACGGCGGCACGGCCACGAACGGCGAGCGGGTGCTGTCGGGCGCTTCGGTGGCGGCGATGCAGGCCCCCCAGCACCGCTTCGACCGGCCCGGCGATCCGGCGGCCTGGGGCCTTGGCTGGATGCTGTTCAATTGGGACGGCCACCGCGTGATCGGGCACGACGGCGGGACACTGGGGCAGTTCTCGGCTGTCCGGGTGGCCCCGGACGACGGCGTCGCGGTCGTGCTGCTGACGAACGGGGGGAACATGCCGGCGCTCGCCCGGAAGCTGGTCGGCGAGGCGTTCGAAGGGCTCACCGGGTTCACGATGCCGCCGCTCCCGGAGCCGCCGGGCGGCGTCGAGGTCGACCGTGCCGCCTACGTCGGCCACTACCAGAAGCTGAGCGCCGCGGTGGAAGTCAGGGAAGAGGCTGAGACACTGACGGCGACGGTCCACCAGCGGCGCTCACTCATTCCCGGGACGCCGGACGAGAGTTACAGCCTGGAACCGTTCGACGACCGCTACTTCCTGGCCTCGCCAAAGAGTGGTGGGGCGAAGCAAGTCTGGTCGTTCGTCGACTTCGACGCGGCTGGCCGCCCGGCCGGGGTCATCGCGGGGCGGTACTTCCGGCGCGTGGGGTAAGCGGCGTCAGTTCTGGCTGGGGTCGTCGGGGAAGTAGGCGAAGATGGCGAGCTTTCCGGGCTGGCGGCGAAGGACGGCGCGCCAGAGTCCCTCGGGGTCGGGCGTGAAAGGGTCGCCGGGGAGACTGTCGACCACGAACCAGGCTTCTTCCTTGATCTCGTCTTCAAGTTGCCCGGCCGACCAGCCGGCGTAGCCCGCGAAAATGCGGCAGCCGGCGAGCAGCGCCGCGTCCCCGGCGGGCGGCTGACTGAGGTCGACGAGTCCGAGGTCCCGGGTGACCCGCTGGAAGCCCGTAGGCTCGGGGCCGTCCGGCGGGGGTTGGCCGAGACCGATGCCGACGGTCGGTTCCACGGGGCCGCCGATGAAGACGCAGGGCGGGGCGGAGACGTGCTCGGCCCATCCCGCCAGGTGGTCGACGACGTGGACGTCCGGGCGCGGACGGTTGAGGACGACGCCCATCGCCCCGTCGCCGTTGTGGCGGCAGATGATGACGACCGTGCGCCGGAAGTTGGGGTCGACGAGACTCGGCGCGGCGACGAGCAGCTTGCCCGTGAGTGATTCCATCAGCGCGATGCTCCCGCCCTCCGGCGGCGGAGGACGGTGCTCACATGCCGATGAGGTCGGCGCGGGCGGTGATGTTTCGCATCAGCCGTGCGGAGGCGGCGTCGATCATGACGCCATCGACAGCGACGGCGCCGAGCCCCTTCGCCTCTGCTTCGTCCATCGCGGCGATCATCTTGCGGGCGCGGGCGACCTGCTTCTCGGACGGCGAGAAGACCTCGTTCGCGATGCCGATCTGGGAGGGATGGATGCACCACTTCCCGGTGAAGCCGAGGACGCTGGCGCGAGTGCATTCGCGGCGGTAGCCGTCGGCGTCGCGGAAGTCGGCGAAGGGGCCGTCGATCGCTTCGATCCCCGCGGCGCGGGCGGCGATGATGACCTGGTTGCGGGCGTAGTGCCAGACGTCGCCGGGGTAGTCGTTGCTGACGCCGCCGGTGGCGTCGGGGCGCACCCCCTGCGAGGCCGAAAAGTCGCCGGGACCGAAAATAATCGCTTCGAGGCGAGGCGTCGAGGCGGCGATCGGAGCGGCGTTGATCATCGCCTGGACCTCTTCGATAAGGACCTCGATGCCGATCCGTCGCTGCCAGCGGTGCTTGGCCTCGATCTGCGTGAGGAGCGTGTCCACCCAGCGGACGTCCTCGGCGGTCTTCACATTGGGGACGATGATGACGTCGAGGCAGTCACCGGCCTCCTCGACGACATGGATGATGTCCTCGTAGCACCACTCGGTTTCGAGGTTGTTTACGCGGACGGCGCGCGTCTTGCGGCCCCAGTCGTGGGTGCGAAGGGCGTGGACCACCTTCGCCCGGGAGGCGACCTTCTCGTTCGGGGCGACGGCGTCTTCGAGGTCGAGGAAGACGAAGTCGGCGGCGCCGGCGGCGGCCTTCGCCATCATCTCCTCGCTGCTGCCGGGGGTGGAAAGCTCGGACCGGCGGATTCGTTGCATGTGGTGTCTCCTTTTCTGTCAGCGGATGGCGTGGCCGGCGCGGAAGGCGGCCACCTCCGCGGGTGTGAATCCCGCTTCGGCGAGGACGGCGTCGGTGTGTTCGCCGAGCAACGGCCCGCGGCCACGGGGGCCGGCGGGTGTTTCCGTCATCTTGATGGGACTGCCGGGAACGCGCACGGGGTGGTCCAGCCCGGGCTGTCCGATCTCGGGGAGCATGCCCCGGATGGCGACGTGCGGGTCGGCGATGATGTCGAGGATGTTGTTAGCGGGGCCGCAGGGGATCTTGCCGCCGAGTACAGCGACGACTTCGGCCTTGGTCCGGGTGGAGGTCCAGCGGGTGAGCTCTTCGCGGACGCGGGGGGCGTTGCGCACGCGGCTGGCGGCGCGGGCGAGGCTGTCGTCCCCGGCGAGGTCGGGCCGGTCGATGAGGAGACAGAGGCGGTGCCAGAGGTGGTCCAGCGGGGCGGCGATAGTGACCGCGCCATCGGAGGTGGGAAAGACGTCGAACGGGCAGAGGAAGGGATGGGCGTTGCCGGAGGGTTCGGTGACTTCGCCGAGGTAGTAGTAGCGATAGACAATCTGCTCGCAGAGCGCGAGGACGGTGTCGTACATGGCGACGTCGAGGAACTGGCCCCGGCCGGTGCGGGAGGCCGAGTATACGGCGGCGACGATCCCGAGCGCGGTCATCATCCCGGGGACGATGTCGCCGAGGGCGGGGCCGGCGCGCATGGGCTCGCCGGGGCGCCCGGTCATGCTCATGATCCCGCCCATCGCCTGGGCGACGACGTCGAAGGCGGGCCATTCGGCGTAGGGGCTCTCGCCGGTGCGGGGGTCCCCGAAGCCGCGAATGCAGGCGTAAACGATGCGGGGGTTCGCGGTCTGGACGGCCTCGTAGGAGAGCCCGAAGCGCTCCATCACGCCGACCTTGTAGTTCTCGACGATCACGTCGGCGTCGCGCGCCAGGCGGAGGACGATGTCGCGCCCGGCCGCGGTCTTCAGGTCGATGGCGACGCTGCGCTTGCCGCGGTTGATGCTCTGGAAATAGCCGCCGTAGGAACGGACGGTGTCGCCCGGGGCAAGGGCGTTCGCGCGCGTGGGGTCACCATCAAGGGGCTCGACCTTGACGACGTCGGCGCCGAGGTCGCGGAGGAGCATGGTGCAGTAAGGCCCCGAGAGCATCTGCGTGAGGTCAATCACGCGGACGCCGTCGAGCGCGCCTGGAGGAAGCCCGGCAGAGTTCACCGGTCGCCCCAATGGCTCCGGCGCTTCACAAGCACGTCACGGACGCCTTCGAAGACGACCTTGCCGTCCTGGTTGAGCCCGACGTGGCGGAAGCGGACGACGCCGGCGTCGGGGCGGTCGCTTTCGCTGGTCTCGACCACCTCCGTATAGGCGTAGAGGGTGTCGCCGTGGAAGACGGGCGAGCGGAAGCGGATGCCGTCGAGGCGAAGTTCGCGGAGGGCGTTCTCGGCCGTGTCCTGCATGGCGAGGCCGATGACCATCGAGGCCGTGATGCCGCCGAAGACGATGCGGCGCTTGAGCGGGCCTTTCGCCATCTGGTCTTCGTTGAAGTGGCCCTGGGCGGTGTTCATCACCAGGTTCGTGATGAGGACGTTGTCCATCTCGGTGATGGTCTTGCCGCGGGCGTGGCGGAAGGCGTCGCCGGGCTTGAAGTCCTCGAAGAAGTTGTTGGCGCCGGTGAGGCTGGTCAGCGGGCCGGGCATCAACGGTCCCCGATGATGCGGTCGGAGATGATCCGCAGCTGGATCTCGGAGGTGCCTTCGAAGATCTTCGTGAGGCGGGCGTCGCGCCAGTAGCGCTCGACGGGGAGGTCGGTGGTGTAGCCGTAACCGCCGTGGATCTGGAGGGCGTTGCTGGTGACGCGCTCCGACATCTCGCTGGCGAACCACTTGGCCATCGACGACTCCTTGTCGCAGCGGCGGCCGGTGTCGATGGCGTCGCAGACGAAGTAGTTGAGCTGGCGGGCGGCTTCGATTTCGGCGGCCATTTCGGCAAGCTTGAAGCGGATGGCCTGGAAGCTGGCGATGGGCTTGCCGAACTGCACACGCTGCTTTGCATAATTCGTGGCGTCTTCGAGGCCGCCACGGGCAAGACCGATGGAGCGCGCGGCGGTGTGGGCGCGCGCTGTTTCGAGGAAGCCCATGGCTGACTTGAAGCCGCTGTCGTCGGCCCGGTCGGCGCCAAGGTGGCCGGAAAGGGGGACGCGGAAGTTGTCGAAGTGGAGTTCCCAGGTCTTCCAGCCGTGGTAGCCGATCTTGTTGATGGGGCTGCCGTTGATCCCGGGGGGCAGGCCGCCGCGCTCCTTTTCGAAGAAGAACATGGACGTCCCGGCGTGGCGGCGGGCAGGGTCGACCTCGCCGATGCGGCAGAGGACGGTCATGAAGTCGGCGCCGTCGGCGAAGGTGCACCACATCTTGCTGCCGTTGAGGACCCACTCGTCGCCGTCGCGGGTGGCCCTGCAGCTGACGTTCGCGAGGTCGGAGCCGGCTTCGGGCTCGGAAAGGGCGACCGCGCCGAGGAATTCGCCGCGGGCCATGCGGGGGAGGTACTTCTGGCGCTGTTCTTCGCTGTAGCCGCCGCCGAGGCCGTTGCCGCGGGCGATGATGCTGGCGACGCTCATCCAGCCGCGGGCGAGCTCTTCGGCGACGATGATGTATTCGAAGGCGCCAAGCGCGAGCCCGCCGTACTTCTCGGGGATGCGCATCCCGAAGTAGCCGAGTTCGCCCATCTTGTCGCGGAGCGACATGGGGATGTCGCCCTTCACCTTGTCGAGTTCGTTGGCGACAGGGAGGACTTCCTTCATGGAGAAGTCGCGGGCGGTCTTCTGGATGAGGAGCCGTTCCTCGGTCATGTAGCTCATGATGGGCGCCTCCGGCGGGCAATCAGGTTGGTGCGGTGGAAGTCGACGACGAGTTCGCCACGCTGGTTGTGGCCCTCGGTGTGCCAGGTGACGATGCCCTGGTCGGGGCGGCTTTCGGACTCGCGCATGTCGATGACGGTGCTGCGGGCGGTGAGGGTGTCGCCGGGGTAGCAGTCGCGGTGGAAGGTGAGGCCGTCGACGCCGAGGAAGAGCCCGCCCGCTTCGCTGAGGTCTTCGACAGAGAGCCCGAAGACCGTGAGGAAGACGAGGTTGGCGTTGAGGACGATGCCCGGGTGGCCGTGGTCGCGGGCGAGTTCGGCGTTGAAGTAGAGCGGGTTATAGCTGAGTGTGAGGCTGCTGAAGAGGCTGTTGTCGCCTTCGTTCAGGGTGCGGCCCCAGTGGTGTTTGAAGGCCTGGCCGAGTTCGAAGTCTTCGTAGGCGTGGCCTTTGGGCCAAAACCTGGCGCGGGTGGTGAGGTCTTCGGTCACGCTGGCGCCCTTTCCCGGCCGGGCACGGCGAGGGCGGCCAATTCGGCGACGTCGCGGGCGCGGTCAAGGTCACGGACGGCGGAAAGCAGGGCTGCGGCGCCGTCGCGGCCAAGGACCGGCGTGGCGAGCGAGCGGAACTTCGCGGCAAGGCGGTCCCACTGGCGGTCGAGGTCGGTGGCGGGGACGTCGAGGTTCACGCGCTCGACGAATTCGGCGCCGGTGCTGGTGGTCAGGCGCACTTCGGTGCCGGCGCCGATGCCCCCCGGCGCCGTGCTGGAGGCGGCGGCGACGGACACGCGGTCCCGGAGGGCGACGAGGTCGGCGCGGCGGACGGCGGCGTCGGTGAAGGCTTGCTCGCTGGTGTCGCCGGTGGCGAGGGCGAGGGCGGCGGTGAAGCGCAGGCTGAACTTCCCTTCGAGGGCGGTGGCGGGCTTCTGGATGTTGCACATCGAGAGGTGGCCGGGCGGGACCGTCAGCTGGATGGCGGCAACGTCACGGGGCTGGATGCCGTGGCTCTCCTTGAGGCGGAGGACGCCTTCGATGGTTTCGTGGGTGCCGTAGCAGGCGGCGTGGTACTTGAAGAGGACGCCGCGGATGGCGTAGTCGTCGCCGAGGCCGCGGAGGGCGCGCTCCGCATTTGGCGTTGTAGTTTGGGTGGCGCCGAATCCCTGGTGGGCTTCGAAGACATCGGGGGCGCTGGTGAATCCACGTGCGGCGAGGGTGGCGGCGAGGAGTCCGTTGGCGGCGGCTTTGCCCGCATGGAGGGGCTTGCACATGGTCCCGAACATCGCTTTCAGGCCCGCGGCCTGGGCGCCGGCGATCCCCAACGCGTTCAGCCAGGCAGCTTCGTCGAGGCCCAAGAGGTGGGCGCAGGCGGCGGCGGAGCCGAACGTCCCGAGCGTGGCGGTGGCGTGGAAGCCGGTCGCGTAGTGCCCGGGCATGACGTAGGCGCCGGCGCGGCATTCGGTCTCAAAGCCGGCGACGAAGGCGGCGATAAGGTCGCGGCCCGTCGCGTGGCGGCCCTCGGCGAGGGCGAGGACGGCGGGGAAGACGGGCACCGTCGGGTGGCCGCTCATCATCATCTGGACGTCGTCGAAGTCGAGGGCGTGGGAGGCGGCGCCGTTCACCAACGCCGCCTGGGCGAGGGTGACGCGCTCCGGGCGGCCCACCAGGCTCGCCCGCGGGGTGCCGCCTTCGTCCAGGGCCTGCTCCCGGAGGATGCGAGCCAAGGGCTCATCCGCGCCGGCGAGGGTGACGCCGAACCAGTCGAGGGCGCACTGTTTCGCGAGGAAGACGGCGTCGGCGGGGAGGGCTTCGTAGCTGATGCCGCGGACGGACCGGGCGATGTTCCGAGTGAGGCCGTTGGCCGCGCTTGCGTCCATGTTGGGCACCCCGGGGGAGGAATCAGGCGGCCGTTTCGTCGCCCCGCCTACTCTAGCGCCGGGCGGGCAAGCCATCCAGTGCCGCCACCGGGGCTCACTCATGCCCGGTTGCCGGGCCGCGTTCACGTCCACTTCTGTCAGGTCCGCGGCGGCTTAAAGGGGAAGGGGGCGGCCGGGATCGCGCAGCCATCGGGGTAGATCCAGATCTCGATCGAGACGTTGACGTTCTCTGCCTCCCCGCTGTACGAACCATAGTGGCTGACGCACGGCCGCCCGACCACAAGGGCGAGCGGCGTGTCGAAGACGAAGTAGTTCCCTCCCTGGCTCAGGTGATCGGGGAACACTGCCTTCATGTACTCGTCCAGGCTGCGCTTCTGGGTCGAAATCGGGTTCGCCAGGTCCCTGCAACCGCTGATCTGGTAAGACCACTCTGGGCCTCCAACCTCGATGACCACCAGCGGCGCTTCACCGTAATTCCAGATATCGTCGGTCCCCCCGATCCGAATGCCGCCGAGAGAGGCCTGCTGGCGCCTCCACTTGCAGCCTTCGTAGTCCTCACCGGCGCGGTCAGGCCACGGATCGGTCCACCGGTAGATCTGGATACCGGAGTCCCTCGTCCCCCGGGGCAGAAAGTCCCCGGCGTCGAGCTGAAACTGGGTCCAGCGGTCCAGGCAGCAGGCCTCCGGCTCCGCGTCTCGTGCCTCTGCGCGGATGATGACGGTGTACCTGAGTGCCAGGGTCGGCTCGCCAACGTCCAGGTCCAGTTTGGCAATCGCCGGCACGTAAACCCGGATCGGGAGCAGCGTGATCTGCGAGCCGACGTCCGATCGGTCGGTAGTGAGCGATGCAACTGCCACCGCCCCGAGAAGCAGCACGAGCGCGGTCAGGGTCCGCACGTGGCCGACTCCTCCCAATGGGAGAAGAGGTCCAACCGGCTTAGCGCCCGTTGGGCCAGTACGCCGTGCTGCATACCCGAACCTCCGCTGCGGGCTTCGCTGTGCCAGGGCAAGTGTAGGCGGTCTGTCAAGCGGGTCAGCTCCTGGGCCAGCCCCTCGCGGACCTTTCAGGAGGCGGCGTGGTCCCGCCGGAGCGAGAGGCGGACAGCCAAGGAAGGATCTGCGTCAACGGAACTCAACAGGCCGTCGCCGAGTATGGCCTCGCGTTCCGTCGCCGCTACGAGGCGGCGGGACCGGTCGAGAAGGCGCGGACCCTGGATGAGTTCTGTGCGCCGGGCGGGCAAGCCATCCAGTGTCGCCACCGGGGACGTATTCCCCTATGAACGGTCGTCCGGGGATGACCGGGAAGGGCGCTGCGGCGTGGGTGCGAAGCACCGCCTGTTCGTGTTGGTCCTGGCGGCAACGGGCGCCCTGGTACTCGCTGCCCTCATGCTGGACGTACCGTTCGCTGGGCGCCCCGGGGCTGAGAGCCCGGGCGCACCGGCAGTGAGCGACGGTCAGCCGAGTGAGTACCCCTTCGAAGTGCACTGGTACTCGCAGGAGTTTGGCGTCTCCCTGGCGGAGGCGGCCCGCCGAATCGACCTCCAGCAGGCCTCCCACACCGTCAAGCAGCAGCTGCGGGCACTGGCGCCGGACCGGCTTTCCGCGGTCTGGCTCGAACACGAGCCCGAATTCCGGCTCGTGGCCTGGTACACGGGTAATCTGAATTCGTTGCCAGATGCGTCGGACATCATCAAGGCAGCACCCTTGAAAGTGGAGCTGCGAGGGGGCGCGCCCTACGCCGAGTCAGAAGCCGGCAAGCGGGTCGAGTTGGTAGCTGCCGCGCTGCCGGCCGGGATCGACGCCGCGGGCTTGTACATGGATGAGACCACGGGCGTCATTCACGTTGAACTGCAACCGGGGGACCGTGGCCGTGGCGCGGAAGCCGCCCTGGCGGCCATGCTTTCCGCCAAAGTAGGAGGACCGGTGACAGTCGAAACACTCTCGGAGCGAGCCGGTGACGACTGAGGTCATGCGGCTATGAGCGCCCGCGAACGCTGTCCCGGGATCGTTTTCGCGCTTGCGGCGATGGAGATCAAGGTGCGGCTGGCGTTCAGGGGCGAGTGACCGCCCTCACTCCGTGCGCTCGCGGTACTGGATGGCTTCGGCGAGGTGGGGGGCGTCGATGGCGTCGCTCCCGGCGAGGTCGGCGACGGTGCGGGCGACCTTGAGGACGCGATGGAAGCCGCGGGCGGAGAGGTTCAGGCGGTCGACGGCGAGGCGCATCACGGTCTCCGCGGCGGGGGTCATCTGCGTCTGGGCGAACTCGCGCACCTGGGCGGGGGCCATGTCGGCGTTCGTGCGCTCGGCGCGGCCGTCGGCGGTGGCGAAGCGCGCGTACTGGACCTCGCGGGCGGCCGCGACCCGGGCGGCGACAGCGGCCGAGGGCTCGCCCCGCGTCGCCGTCGAGAGCTTTTCGTAGGGCACGCGGCGCACGTCGACGAAGAGGTCGATGCGGTCCATCAGGGGGCCGGAGATGCGCCGCTGGTAGCGGGAGACGAGCTGGGGAGGGCAGGTGCAATCGGTGTCGGGGTCGCCGTAGAAACCACATTGGCAGGGGTTCATCGAGCCGATGAGGGCGAAGTTGGCGGGGAAGGTGACGGAGAGCTTCGCCCGGCTGATGGTCACGATCCGGTCCTCCATCGGCTGGCGCATGACTTCGAGGACACGGGGGTCGAACTCGGGTAACTCGTCGAGGAAGAGGACGCCGCGATGGGCGAGGGTGATCTCGCCCGGGCGCGGCATCGACCCGCCCCCAACGAGGCCGGCGTTCGAGACCGTGTGGTGGGGCGACCGGAACGGCCTCCGGGTGATGAGCCCGGCGCCGGAGGGAAGCAGCCCGGCGACGCTGTAGATGCGCGTGACCTCCATCGACTCGGCGGCGGTCATTGGCGGGAGGATCGAGGGGATGGCGCGGGCGAGGAGCGTTTTCCCGCTGCCGGGAGGCCCACGCATGATCAGGTTGTGCCCGCCCGCGGCGGCGACTTCGATGGCGCGCTTGGCGTGCTCCTGGCCGACGACGTCCGCGAAGTCGGTGATGGTGTCGGGGAGGTCGGTGGTCCGGGATTCTGACGGGACGGCGGCTGGCAACGGCACCGAGCCGAGGAGGTGGGCGGCAAGGCTGGCCAGCCCTTCGACCGGGAAGACCTCGATGCCCCGCACGAGCGCGGCCTCTCCCGCGTTCGCGGCCGGGACGAAGGCGCGCTTCATGCCGCGGTCGCGGGCGAGGGCGACCATCGGGAGGACGCCGCGGACCGGCCGGACGTCGCCGGTGAGCGCGAGTTCGCCGAGGAATACGGCGTCTTCGACGTCGGCGACGACCTGGCCGCTGGCGAGGAGCATCCCGGCGGCGATGGGGAGGTCGTAGGCGGGGCCTTCCTTGCGAAGGTCGGCGGGGGCGAGGGAGATGGTGATGCGGCTGTTGAAGGGGTAGGTGAGGCCGCTGTTGCGAATCGCCGCGCGGACGCGTTCGCGGGATTCCTGGACGGCGGTGTCGGGGAGGCCGACGACGGTGGTGGTGGGGTTTTGGGCGCGGCTGATGTCGACCTCGACCTCAACCAGCTCGCCATCGAGCCCGATCACGGCACAGCTGAGGACCCGGGCGAGCATTGGGCCGGATTGTGGGTCCGGGCGGGCGGCGGGTCAAACGTAGGGAGCGGCGCGCGATGCGGATAGCGGGGGGCCGCGATAGGATAAGGGCAGGCCCCCGTAGCTCAGCGGATAGAGTGTCGGCCTCCGGAGCCGAAGGCACAGGTTCGAGTCCTGTCGGGGGTACCAGAGTTGCCTGCACCGCGACACAATCTCGGCCCAACGTCAGCCTCACGGAAGCGGGTACCGGGCCGGGCAGGCAGGCAGAAGCAGGTCTGCGGTTGGAAGTGGGTAGGCAGTGCTTTTGCAGAACCCGACAACGTCCGGGAAGCCTATGACTGTCCCGTCCGATCCGAATGACACCCTGAATCGAAGCACGTAGCCAGGGGCGCCGCCACAGGCTGCGTACGGGCCCCAGAGCCCGTGCTGAAAGACGAACTCTTGGCCGGTCGCCGAGGAAGCTGCCGACTCAAGTACTTCGGACGGACCCCCACAGCGGTCCGTAAACACCTTCGGGAAGGCGGCGGTGAGCAGATTGTGCTGGCTCTTCACCTCGCCGTCGGTGGACGCTGTCTGCAGGCCTTGCAGGCACCCCCAGCAAGGAGTCGGAACAACACGCAGGGGTGCCCCATTCAGAAGCACCAAGAGTCCTGGGCCGGCGTCCGCAGGGTTGGTGGCCTCGACCCCCACGTCCACGGTGCCGAAGTGCCAGTATTTCCAGAGGAAGTTGCCGGTGAACCTGTAATAGTCGATGGCCGCCTGGGGAGCGCCCATCTGCGTCAGGGCATCGGAGGACAATGGTTCGAATCTGGGCACTGGCCGCGCGGGGCGGAGGAAGATCATTGCACCGTCGGGACTTTCATTCATTCGCGCCACGAAGGCCGGCCAAAGGGCATCGGCACCGAAACGGATGCGTTGCGGCGGTGGCGGAGTGCCGGTGGGTGAGGGGTTCTGGCCGGGGGTCGCTGCCGGCGGCGTCGCGGATGCGGGGTCTTGCGTGGACGTCGCGATCGGCGGCAGCGCTACCTGTTCGGACTGGCTTGGAGGAGCAACGCCAGCCCTCTTCGTCTCTTCCGCCCACGGCGCCCCGAAGGAGGGCCAAATCGCGAGCACGACCAGAACAGCTGCGGCTACAAGGTGCAGGCCTAGCAGGCTGGTCCTAAGGAACGGACTCGCCGCGCATGGGGGCTTTGGAGGCAAGATCTCCGGAGCGGGCCGACTTGTCGCCGAGGAACGGGCGGGAAGAGGTTGAGTGATAGCGTGGTGACTCTCGACGGCCGCCATAAATCCTTGTGCGTCGCGGTTCCCGGGATCAAGGTTGAGCGCGGCCTGCGCGCGCGCTTTGACCGTGGTCCAGTCCCCTGCTGCCGCTGCCTGCTTCGCCTCGTCGAGCAGTTGGTCGACCATCCGCTGTGCCCGTTCGCCCGGCATCCCGCCGCTCCTTCCCAACCAGGAGTGTGACCCTCTCAGGCCCGCGCTGCTCGGCTTTCCCTGGCGGCCTCAGTGTACGCCCCGTTGGCCATCTCGCCACACGATGATGGAATCCCGGAGATTCTGCCGCAGGTGTACAATCCCTGCACATTGGCCGGTGAACGCATTCAACGGGCGATCGGTCGGCTCCTCGACGAGGCCGAGGCTGCTGCGCTCCTCGGCGACTGGGCCACCGTAGCGGAGCGATGCCACGCGGTCCTCAACCTTGACCCAGATCACGGGGATGCCCAGGAGCTCTTTGACGCATCCCTGAGAGCAGGTGCCTCGCTCCCTACAAGCACCCCTGCCCCAACGGTTCTCTATCGAGCCGGGTCCGGCTTTGCACCGCAATTGAGGCACCGCAACCCCCGAGAGGCTGCGCAGCGATCTGCGTCGAAGGGAGGCCTCCGCGTCACCAGCGCGACGGTGATGCTCGGAGCGGGGGTCTCCGTGTTGACCGTCGCACTCGCAGTATTGCTGACGGTGTTAGTCCGGCAGATGACCTCGTCTACCGCGCCGGCCAGTGTGGCATCCTCGTCCGAGAATGGCATAGTTTCCTCAGGTCTGTCGCCGACCTCGCGGGCAAGCGCGACGTCCGTCGAAACAAGCACCGTCCGGCCCCCATCACCGAGTCCGGCGTCGGCCGCCACACTACCGCCGACGCCCGCGGCCACGCCTATGGTGACTCCCTCCGCCGCGGCACCCCGGACCCAGTTCACGTCTGTGAGCGCGGGCGCGCTTCAAACCTGCGGTGTAACGGCGGGCGGCACTCTGGCCTGCTGGGGGAACAACGACTACGGTCAAACGACGACGCCAGCAGGGCAGTTCAGGTCGGTGAGCGCGGGCTATGATCATATCTGTGGGGTGAAGGCGGACGGCACCGTGGCCTGCTGGGGGTTCACGAGATTCGGCCAGGCGACACCCCCCGGAGGCCAGTTCAGCGCCGTGAGCGCGGGCTCCGGCTACAGCTGCGGGCTGAAGGCGGACGGAACCGTGGCCTGCTGGGGGAACAACGACTACGGTCAGGCGACACCGCCGGCCGACCTGTTCAGCAGTGTGGACGCGGGCGATGGCTACGCGTGCGGGGTGAAGACGGACGGCGCGGTGGCCTGTTGGGGGGGCAACGCATATGGCATCGGCTCGACAACGCCGCCAAAAGGCCAGGTTAGCGCCCTGAGCGCGGGCACGTCTCACACCTGTGGACTCAGGACCGACGGCGCGGTGGCCTGCTGGGGGCCCAACGGCTTCGGACCGGCAACTCCGCCCACAGGCCAGTTCCAGTCGGTGAGCACCGGCGGCGGCCATGCCTGCGGGGTGAAGATGGACGGCACCGTGGCCTGCTGGGGCTACGACGGGGACGGTCGGGCCTCAGCGCCGGCGGGCCAGTTCAGCTCCGTGAGCGCAGGTTACGGCCATACGTGTGGGGTGAGGACAGACGGCACCGTGGCGTGCTGGGGGGACAACCGGCAAGGCCAGGCGACGCCGCCATAACCGTACAGGCTTCGGAATCTGCGCCAGTTCTCCACGTGTACAGCTGGTCCCTTCCCGACTAGGAAGTCGACACTCTCAAGACCGACGCTGTCCGTTGTTTGGGCTTGACTCTACCCCCGGCGACCTTCCCGCCACACAGGACGAAATCCCGGACGTGCCCTCTGCGGCGTACGATGCCCTCGGCATGGCGAGCGAGCGCATTCAACGGATGATCGGTCAGCTGCTCGAAGAGGCAGAGGCCGCTGCGCTCCTCGGGGACTGGGCGAACGTAGAAGACAGATGTCGCGCTATCCTTAATCTGGACCCGGACGACGAGGATGCGCAGGCGCTGCTCGCCGCCTCCCTGAGGGGCGCCGCTTCTCTCCCGACCCGCTCGGCACTGCCATCGAGGCGCCGCAACCGCCGGGACGCTGAGCCGCGATCCGGGCCGAAGGCAGGCTTCCGTGTCACTCGGGCGACCATGCTGCGGGGAGCGGGGGTTGCCATGGGGGCCATCGCCATCGGGGTGCTGGTGACGGTGTTCGTCCTCCGTCTGACCGAGTCCAGCACGCCAGCGCCAGCGGGGCGCTCGTCCGGGAACGGCGCGGTTTCCGCGGGCCCAGCGGCGGCAGCGACGCTACTGGCAACGCCCCCACCCACGCCGACCCCCGTGGTCAAGACCATGAAAGCCGTGAGCGCGGGCGCCTATCACACCTGCGGGGTGAAGACGGACGGCACCCTGACTTGCTGGGGGGACAACCAAGTCGGTCAGGCGACCCCGCCGGGAGGCCAGTTCACCGCCGTGAGCGCCGGCGGGAATCACACCTGCGGGGTGAGGACAGACGGCACGCTGGCCTGTTGGGGGTGGAACGAGCACGGTCAGGCAACACCGCCCGGAGGCCGGTTCCGCTCCGTGAGCGCCGGCTTCCTTCACACGTGCGGAGTCAAGGCCGACGAAACCGTGGCCTGTTGGGGGGCCAACAATGCGAGGGAGGCGACGCCGCCGACGGGCCAATTCAGCACGGTGAGCGCCGGTAACCGCTACAGCTGCGGGGTGAAGGCGGACGGCACCATTGCATGCTGGGGGAACCCCGATTCCGGCCAGGCAACACCGCCGGGGGGGCAGTTCATCTCTGTGAGCGCGGGTTACGGCCCTACCTGCGGGGTGCTGACGGACGGCACCCTGGCATGCTGGGGGAACAACAACTACGGACAGGCCACACCGCCCGGAGGCCGGTTCCGCTCCGTGAGCGCGGGCACCTATCACACCTGCGGCCTGACGACGGATGGAATCGTGAGATGCTGGGGAAACCACTACTCGGGCCAGACGACACCGCCCGGACGCTACTTCAGCTCAGTGGCCGTGGGATCGCTTCACACCTGCGGGGTGAGGACGGACAGCATTGTGGTCTGCTGGGGGCATGACGGCTTCGGCCAGGCGACAGTGCCGTAGCCGCGCAGGGCTCGACCTTGTGCCCGCTCAGCGTGAACGCGGACGGCAGACAGCATGGTCTGGCTCCGGTGATCATCAAAGGGAGGGAGCGTAGCTGTCGCTTCCTACAGTCCGGGTTCTGGACACCCTAGATCGACTCGGCCCTGGGTGACGCCACGTGGCGCTCGTGACTAAAGTCGCGGAAACGGCGCGGTGGGGGGCCGCAGAGTGGGGCCATGGCACAGGTGGAACTGGATAACCGCGGGCTCATGCCGCCGGAGCCGATGGTGCGGATTCTCTCGGCGTTGGCGACGCTTGGGGACGATGACGATCTCGTCGCCCTGATGGACCGCGAGCCGATGCTGCTCTACCCGGAACTGGAGCGCCGCGGGTTCGTTTGGACGTTCGCCGAGGCCGGCGACGGCTATGTCCTGACGATCCGCAAGGCAAGCCCATGAGCGCGCGGGTCACGCCGGCGGAAAGCCCTCCGCTCTGGCTGGTGGCCCCGTTCTTCCTCGCGGCGCCGGCTGGGCTCGCGGCGGCGGGGGTGATCATTGCCGGGGCGAACAGCGATTCATTCGCGGGCGTGAACCTGCCCCGCAATTTGGCGATTGTCCACGCGCTAGTGGTCGGCTGGGTGACGACGACGATGATGGGGGCCACCTACCAACTGATCCCGGCGGTGCTTGGCGGACGGCTGTTCTCGGCGTGGCTGGTCCGGCTGCAGTTCGCGCTCCATGTCTGCGCCGTGCCGGTCTTCGTCTGGGCGTTCTACCACTGGGACCTCCCCCTGCTCGAAATCGGCGGGATGATGGTCTGCGGGTCGCTGGTCCTCTACCTGGCCAACGCGGTGCTTGGGTTGGCGCGAGGGAGCAGGCCCGGCGTGACGCGGTGGTATGTGATGGCGGCGCTTTCGTTCCTGTTGGCGACGGGCGGGTTCGGCTTGCTCTGGGTGATGGCGATGCGGCACGCGCTCTTCCCAATCACGTTCGACCGGATCGCCGCGCACGCCCACCTCGGGCTCCTCGGGTGGCTCGGCCTGACGGTGATGGGCGTCTCCTATCAACTGGTGCCGATGTTCAACGTCGTCCGGGGGACCGAACCGCGATTCAGCCGGGTCGCGCTGGTGGTGACGGTCGCGGCGCTTATCGCGTTCGCTGGGGTGATGCTGCTGGCGCCGCCGAGGCCGGTGCGGGTGGTCTTCGCCATCGGCCTCGCGGCCGGCCCCATCCTCTGGGGACTCGACCTCCTGCGGCTGATGCACCATCGTTCGCGGCGGAACCTCGACGTCCAGGGCCGGGCGACGTACCTCTCGCTGACGATGCTGGCCGTCACTATCGCGCTCGGGTTCACCGTGCTGGCGATGCAGGTGGTGTCGCCGGAGCGCAATAACACCCACGTCGTCGTTGCCTACGCGATGGCCGGCGTGCTCGGCTGGATGGGGACGATGCTCATCGGGAACACCTACAAAATCCTGCCGTTCCTGCTCTGGTATCACCGTTACCGGCCGCTTGTGGGGCGGGCGCCCGTGCCGGTGACGGCCGACATCTACAACGACCGCGCGGCGACGGCGGTGCTCGCCTCGCATGCGGCGGGGGTGGCGGTGCTCGTATTGGCGGCGCTCCTGGAGAACACCTGGCTGCTCCGGGCGAGCGGGGGGATCTTCGCGGCAGTGGCCGTGGCCCACCTGGGGACGATGCTCCACATGTTCCTGCCGAAGACTTCGAGCAGGCCGATGGCGCCGGCCACGCGGCCGCTGGTG
This sequence comes from Chloroflexota bacterium, assembly GCA_016234445.1. Classification (GTDB taxonomy): domain Bacteria; phylum Chloroflexota; class Dehalococcoidia; order Tepidiformales; family Tepidiformaceae. Next base: position 112,643 of record JACRBT010000002.1, read on the forward strand.
GCGCGATGAAGCCTTCGGTGGTGGCCGGGATCCTTCGCCACGTCTACGACCCGGAACTGGGGATCGACCTCGTGGCCCTGGGGCTCGTGTACGGGATCGACGCGGACGACGAACACGTGGCGGTGCGGATCGCGATGACATCCGCCGGCTGCCCGATGAGCGACGCCCTCCTGGGTTCGGCCGAAGCGGCGCTGTCTTACGCCTTCCCGGGGGCAGCGGTCGAAGTGATGGAGGCGACGGACCCGCCGTGGGACCCGGCGATGCTGGACGAACTGGCCCGGGAGCGGATGGGGATGCCGCCTAGAACAGCTTCTGGAGCGCGCCGAGGTCCCGGATGAGGATCTCCTTGCGGCCCACTTCGACGATCCCATCCTCTTCCATCACCCGGAGCGAGCGGCTGACGACTTCGCGCACCGACCCGACGAGGGAGGCCAGGTCCTGCTGGGTGATCTCACGGGGGACGACGATGCCGTCGGGTGTCTGGCGGCCTTCTTCGCGGGCGAGTTGGTAGAGGTAGCGGGCGATGCGCCCGGGCACCGTCTGGAGGCTGATCTGCTCGACAAGGCCGGTGAAGGCGCGAATCCGGGCGGCGAAGTGGCGGAGCAGCTCGGCGGCAACCTGGGGGTAGCGCTCGATGAGGACGAGCATGGCCCGGGCCGGGATGAGGATCGCCTCGCTGGCTTCGAGCGCTTCGACGGTCGCGGGGTTCGGCCCGTGGTCGAACACGGGGACTTCGCTGAAGGTGTCGCCGGGGGCGACAAGCCGGAAGGTCTGCTCGCGGCCGTCGGAGCCTGTCCGGAAGATGCGGGCTTTGCCAGAGCGCAGCAACCAGAAACCGTGGCAGGGTTCGCCTTCGCGGACGATGACTTCGCGGGTGTGGAACGATCTCGCGACCATGACGGCGGCCACCGCTTCCATCTCCGGTTCGGTCAGGGATTTGAAATAGGGGACCAGCCGGACGTCGTCGGCGGTGGGAGGCGCAACCATTCGGGACAGTATGCTCCACGCCTCTCGCAACGGCGACGACGGCCGCCAGGGGAGCTACGGGGCGGCCAGCGCCGGTGCGGTTCGGTGCTTGCGGCTGTCCCGGAGTGGGAGCAAACTTCTAGAAACTGAGCGGTGAGACGAACGAATTGGAGAAAAGATAGTTGTGAGAAGTTTCAAGCGATACCTGCTGGCGTTGACGGCCGTCGCCGTGCTCGGCGCTGTGTTCTCTGCCGCGTGCGGCGGCGATGACGACGACGGAGGGAGCGCGACCACTGCCGCCAGCCCAACATCGGCGGCATCCCCGGCGGCGTCGGCCACGGCGGCGGCCTACCCGGTGAAGGTCACCGACCTGTTCGGCCGGAGCGTCGAGATCAAGGCGCGGCCGGCGGCGGTCGTCGCCCTCAGCCCGAGCGCGGTTGAGTTCGTCTACGCGGCAGGCGGGACCGTTATTGGCCGCCCCACTTCCGCGAACTTCCCCGCCGAGGCCAAGAGCGCGAAGGAAGTCGGCACCTCGTACCAGCCGAACTTCGAGACGATCCTTTCCCTCAAGCCGGACCTCCTTGTCGCCGACTCGGTCATTCACGCGGACCCGCAGGTGCGGAAGTCGATCGAGTCGCTCGGGATCGCGGTGGTGTTCGTCGGGGCCGACAGCTACAGCCAGGTGACGGCGGGGCTCAAGCTCATGGGCCAGGTCTTCGACTCGACGAAGACCACGGACGCGGTCGTCGCGAAGATCACGAAGGCGCGGGATGACGCGAAGGCACGGATCGCGAAGGCGCCCCGCTCGGCGGTCGTGCTCATCGGTGACAAGGACCAGACCCTGTACGCGGCAAAGCCTTCCGGGTACGTCGGCAGCATCCTCGCCGAACTCGGCGTCACGAACCCTGCGTCGGCGCTCCCGGACAGCGGACCCTTCCCCGGCTACGCCACCATCGCGCCGGAGAAGCTGATCCAGTTCAACCCCGACTACATCCTCACGATCACTCCCGCGCCGGCGCCCGCGCCGAGGCTGAGCGCGCTGGTCCCGCAGGTTCCCCCGTTCAAGGGACTGAAAGCGGTGACATCCAGCCATGTGGTCGAAATCGACGTCGAGATCTTCCTCCAGGCGCCGGGGCCGCGGCTCGAAAAGGCCCTGACCGCAATCGCCGACGCGGTCGGGGCGCCCTGAGCGAATGCCGCAGCGCCCGCTCGCCGTTGCTTCAGCCGCCACCGGGACGTTGTTCCTGGTGGCGGTCGCGAGCCTGGCGCTGGGCGCTATCAACCTCTCCCTCGGGGATGTCTGGCAGGGGCTGACCTCCGATTCGACGGCCTTTTCGCACACGGTCGTGTGGGAGATACGCCTCCCGCGGCTGCTCGACGCGATGGTCGCGGGCGCGGCCCTCGCCGTCGCGGGGGCGCTCATCCAGGATGCCACCCGGAACCCCCTCGCTGACCCGACGCTCCTTGGAGTCACGCCGGCGGCAGGGCTCGTGGGGGCGGCGGTGGCGGTCTGGTACCCGGACTCGCCGCAGTGGGCACTGGCGCTGGCGAGCGTCGCCGGGGGGCTCGCGGGCGCCGGGATCATGCTCGCGGCGGCCTCGCGCGGGGACGACTCGCCGGTCCAGCTGGTGCTCGTCGGCGTCGGGCTCTCGGCGTTCCTCAGCGCAATCATCGTGGCCCTGCTTTCGAGTTCGCGGACGTTCCTCCAGACCAGCCTCGGCTTCCTCGCCGGGGGCCTCTACGGCGCGGAGTGGAAGGAACTGAGCACCGCGGCGCCGTATGCGATCGTGGCTCTCGGCGGGGCCTTCGTCCTCGCCGGGCGGCTGAACGTCCTCGTCCTTGGGGATGACGTCGCCCGCGGCCTTGGCGTGAATCCCGGCCGGACCCGGGCCGCGGCGCTGGGGCTCTGCGGGCTCCTCACCGGGGCCGCGGTGGCGATCGCGGGGCTGGTGAGTTTCGTCGGGCTGGTCTGCCCGCACATCGCCCGGTTCCTCGGCGGCAACGACAACCGCCTGGTGATCCCGCTGACGGGCCTGCTCGGCGCTGTCCTCGTCGCCTCGGCGGACCTCGTCGCCCGCCTCGTGATCCGGCCATCCGAGATCCCGATGGGCATCTGCACGGCGATCATCGGGGCGCCCTTCCTCGTGTACCTTGTGAGGCGCCGCGCATGAAACTGGTCGCCGAATCGCTCTCGCTCTCCTACCACGGCCGCCCTGTCGTCGAGGGTGCGTCTTTCGCGCTCGCGGCGGGGGAACTGGTGGCGATTGTGGGGGCCAACGGAAGCGGCAAGTCGACGCTCCTCAGCGGGCTTGCGGCCTTGAAGACGCCCGACCACGGCCGCGTCCTCCTCGATGGCCGCGATGTGCGGTGCATGGACCGGCGCGACCTCGCCCGCCACCTGGCTGTCCTCCACCAGTTCGCGACCGGGGGGCTCGACCTGACCGTGCGCGACCTCGCTTCGCGTGGCCGGTACCCACACAGGGGGCCGTTCCACCGCGAGACAGCGGAAGATCGCCTCGCGGTGGAACGGGCGCTGACGCTGGCGAACGCATCGGTGCTGGCGGACCGGAAGCTGGGAAGCCTGTCGGGCGGTGAGCGCCAGCGAGCCTGGATAGCGCTGGCGCTGGCGCAGGAGCCCGAAGTGCTGGTCCTCGACGAGCCGGCGGCATGGCTGGATTTGAAGCACGAGTCCGAGCTGATGCACCTGCTCCGCCAGCTCTGCAACCGGGGGGTGCTGGTGGTGGCGGTGATGCACGAACTGCTGCTCGCGACCCGGTTCGCGGACCGCGTCATCGCCCTGGCCGGCGGGCGAATCGTCTTCGACGGGCGGCCGGCGGAGTTCCTTGACCCGGCATTCCTCGAACGTGTCTTCGGGGTGCCGATGACCATCGTCCGCGGGCCTGACGGCCTGCCCATGCCCGTGATGGCGACCGGACCGGCGTGCGAAGCCCCGGCGCTCGACGGGGAGGCGGCGGGGCCGCTCGGAGTCGCAGCCTCCGGCCTGTGACCTTCGTCCTGTTGACTGACCACCCCCGGCTGCCATGCTGGTGGCATGGAGCGACCGGCCGGCGACGTCCCCCTCGAGATCGTGCAGGTCAGGATGCGGCAGCCGTCGCCGCCTCCGATCGGGATGCGCTGGCTGTTCGCGGCGGCGATGGCCGTGTCATTGCTCGTCGCCGCCTTCGGGGGACTGCTGCTCGGCGTCCTGGCGGCGTTCGAAATGGGGCCAGCAGCGGACAACTGGTCGCGGGTCGTGCAGGCGCACGGGCACCTGCAGCTCTTCGGCTGGGTCGCGGTCTTCGTTGGGGCGCTGGCGATGGAGTTCATCTTCCGGCTGAACCAGCGGACGGCGTTGCCGGCGTCGGTTCGCCTTGCGGCCGTAACGGGGCTCGCGGCCGGCGGGATCGCGGGCGCCCTCGGCCAACTCGCGGGCTGGGAGTGGCTGTGGGTGGCCGGGACGATCGTTGGGCTGGGCGGCGCGCTCGTGCTGGCGGGGGCCATCTTCTCTGTGAGGCCGGCGCGGCCATGGAACGACGACCCACACTGGCTCTTCTTCCGCGCGGCGATGTCCTGGCTGGTTGTGGCCGCGATCGTGAGTGTGGCGGCGGCGCTTCGGGCGACGGACGGGGTGGCGAGGCTCGACGACGCCCAGGCCGCGAACGAGTTGATGGTCCGCGGCTTCGTGACGCTGATGATCGTCGGGGTGGGACTGCGCGCCTTCCCGGGCCACCTCGGGACGGGCCCGGCGAACACGAAGGCGACGCTCGTGTCGTTCGCGCTGATGAACGGCGGACTGGTGGCGTGGTCCCTGGGGAGCGGCGCCGTCGAGATGCCGGAGGCGTGGGGTCTGCGGCTGGCGGGCGACCTCGCGCACGCGGCCGGGTTCGTCACCGTCGCCGTGGCGCTGGGGATCCCCCGGGTATTCGGGCGGATCTTGCGGGGGGAACTGTTCGTGACGCTCGTCGGGCTGTCGTGGGTTGGCGCCGGAGCGTACGTGGTCCTGCTGGTGGGTCAGGCCATTTCATCGCCGGCGACGGACCCGGGCCTCTACGCCGCGGGCGCCACGCGGCATGCGTTCTTGGCCGGGTTCATGGCGCCGCTGATGCTGGCGATGGCCCACATCGTCCTGGCGCGGTTCGGGACCGGCCGGGTGGCACTGGGTAAGGTGCTGACGGCCGCGTTCGGGCTGGTGATGATCGCCTGGCCGCTGCGCGTGGGGGCGGCGCTGGCCAACGACGCGCCCGGCACCGCCGCGAAGGCCGTCCTCGGCGGCGCCGGAGTGGCGACGATGGCGGCGTTCGGGCTGGCGGCGGTGGTCTGCGCCGTTAACGCGCGGGCCATTTTCGAGGCCCAGCGCCGAGCATGATCCCGGGCGCTAGGACCGCAGGGTGAGGCCGCCGTCGATGACGAGCCCGGTCCCGGTGACGTAGGCGGAGTCGTCGGAGGCGAGGAAGAGGGCGCCGCGGGCGATGTCGATCGGCTGGCCCAGGCGGCGAATCGCGGTCTTCTTCTCCCAGACCTGGCGGATGTGGTCCTGGTCGAAGTTCTGGCGGGTCATGCCGGTGTAGATCGGTCCGGGTTCGATGTAGTTCGCGGTGATGCCGAACTTGCCCAGTTCGAGCGCGAGGGTGCGCGTCAGGCCGGCGACGCCCGCCTTGGCGGCGCAGTAGGCGGCGAGGCCGTAGTCGGTATGGCGCGCCATGACGGAGGCGACGTTGATGATCCGGCCGCCACCACGGGCGCGGAGTTCGGGGATGGCCTGCTGGCAGAGGAGGAACTGGGCGCGGATGTTGACCGAGAAGACACGGTCCCATTCGTGGACGGGCATCACCTCGACCAGGTAGTTCGAGCCGACGCCCGCGTTGTTCATGAGGATGTCCAGCCCACCGAAGCGGACGACGGCCGTACGGACGATGTCCTCGGGGGAACCCTCGGCGGCAACGTCGGCCGCGAACGGGACGATCCGCTCGACGCCCGCGTGGACCTCGTCGATCGCGGAGCCGGGGAGGTCCACGGCGAGGACCCGGGCGCCTTCCTCCGCGAAGAGCCGGGCCGTCGCCTGGCCGATGCCGGACGCCGCGCCGGTGACGATTGCCGCCTTGCCTTCAAGTCTCACAGTAGGCCTCCGAGAATGGTGTGCCCCGAGTCTACGTGGGCACAGCCCCGGAAAGGAATTCGAGGAGCAGGCGGTTCACGTCGTCGGGGCGCTCCTGCTGGGTCCAATGGCCGCAGCCGGGAAGGAGATGGTTCCCGCGCAGGTTCGGCATCCGGCGTTCGAGCTGTTCGATAGCCGCCGGGTTGCGGGCGGGGTCGCGCGAACCGGTGATGAAGAATGCGGGCTGCTGGACGACGGCCCCGGCCAGGTTCACGGAGTTGCGCCAGTTCCGGTCGACGTTGCGGTACCAGTTGAGGCCACCGGTGAAGCCGGAACGCTGGAAAGCATCCACGTAGACATCCAGGTCAGCCTCGGTCAGCCAGGAAGGGAGCCGCGACGGGACGGTGATGGAGTCGATGAAACGCCCGCCGCGGGGGATGGGCCGGAACCGTTCTTCGCGGGGCGCGTCGCCGGAGATCGACCACATGAAGCCGAGGATGCTCGCGCGAACGTCGGCGGCGAGTTCGGCGTCGGCAGCCCCCGGCGCCTGGAAGTAGTCGATGTAGAAGACCTGGTCCGGCCCGGCCGCTTCGCGCATCGTCTCCAGCGGAGGCCGCGACGCGCGGGCGCTATAAGGCACGCTAAGCGACGCCACGGCGGCCACGCGCGCGGGGTACGCCAGTGCTGCGTGCCAGACGACGGGGCTGCCCCAGTCGTGCCCGATGACCACCGCCTTTTCCTCGCCGATCGCGTGGAGGAGCCCGACGAGGTCGCCTGCGAGGGAATCGAGGTCGTAGGCTTCGACCGTCGCCGGGCGGGACGACTCGCCGTAGCCGCGCTGGTCCGGGGCGAGCACGTGGTAGCCCGCCGCGGCGAGGACCGGGATCTGGTGGCGCCACGAATAGGAGAGTTCGGGGAAGCCGTGGCAGAGGATCACCGGGAACCCGGTCCCGGCCTCCGCCACGTGGAGGCGGACGCCGTTCGTCTCGATGAATCGGGTTGTCCAGGGGAGGTCAGGCACGGGCGACCATCTCCGGGTCGTAGGTGTCGGCGATGTGGCCGGATTCGCGGAACTTCGCGACTTCTTCGTCGCGCAGGCCGAGGAGGTCGCGGTAGACGTAGTCGTTGTGCTGGCCGAAGAGCGCGGGTTCGGTGCGGATGCCGACGTCCGACTTCGAGAAGCGGTAAGCCGGGCGGGCGAAGGGCGTCTCGGGGTAGTCCGCCGTGGCAGGCAGCGTCTGCCAGGAGCCAACAGCGAGGTGGGGGTCCTCGGCGGCGTCCTTCGCGCTCAACACGGGCCCGGCGGTGACGCCCGCGCGTTGGAGGGCGTGGAAGAGCTCCTGCTGGTCGTGCCGGGAGGTCCATTCCGCCAGCCGTTCTTCGATCTCCTCCTCGTGGGCGGCGCGCCCGGAGGCGGTCTCGAAGCCGTTGCGGGCGGCCCAGGCGGGCGAGCCCATGAACGCCACAAGCGCGGCCCATTCGGCCTCGTCGCGGCAGCTGATGGCGATCCAGCGGTCGTCGCCGCGGGCGGGGAAGACGCCGTTGGGGACGAAGCCTTCGATGCTGCGGTTGCCGATGCTGGCCTGGGCGCGGCCGTTCCAGGCGGCGTCCATGGCGGCCTGGGGAAACATCTGGGAAGAGGCTTCGAGCTGGGCGACTTCGACCACCTGCCCTTCGCCCGTGCGGCGGCGGTGGCGAAGGGCGGCAAGCGTGGCGATGGCGCCGTGCATGCCGGCGAAATAGTCCCCGGCGAAGATCTGGACGTTCGTGAGCGGCGAGGAGTCGCGGTAGCCGCGGAGAATCGTGGAGCCGGCGACAGCGTCGATGTGCGCGCCGTAGCCGCGACCCTGGACGTAGTCGCCGGTGCGGCCGAAGGCGGGCATGTGGAGGATGATGATGTCCGGGCGCTCGGCGCGGATGGCGTCGTCGTCGAGCCCGAGCTTCTCCAGTGTCCCTATGGCCAGGTTCTCGGCGAGGACGTCGCTGACGCGGATGAGCGCCTTGACGATGGCAAGCCCCTCCGGGCGGCGGCTGTCGACCGTGAACGACTTCTTGTTGCGCATCACGTGGATGAAGGCCGGGCTGTTGTTCCAGGGACGCGGCCCAGGGTCGCCGTTCGGGTGGCCGCCGAGCCAGGGCGGGATGAAGCTCGCCGTGATCTTGTTGATCCGCGGCGAGGCGGCGCGCGTCATCGGGCTCCAGATGAACGGGTTCTCGACCTTGATGCACTCGGCGCCCATGTCGGCGAGGTACATGGTCGCGGTCTGGCCGGCCCAGACGGCGCTGAAGTCGCAGATGCGGACGCCGGCGAGGGGGAGGTATTGGTTCACGCGACAGCTCCTTCGTCGTAGAGGCTGGCGGCCTCGGCGGGCGTATAGCCGAGGCTGGCGAGGATGGCGCGCGTGTGCTCGCCGAGCATCGGCGCGGGCTGGCGGAGGCGCCAGGGCGTCTTCTCGAGCGTGTAGGGCCGCCCCAGCATCGGCAGGCGCCCAAGAAGGCTGTGCTCGATTTCTGTCCAGAGCCCGCGTTCGCGGAGGACGGGATCGTTCGCCAGGTCCACGCCGGTGAAGAGCGGGGCGACCATGGCGCGGGCCCGGCGGGCTTCGGCCCAGACCTCCTGGCGGGTGCGGGTGAGCATCCAGGGATAGACGATCCCGTCGACCTCTTCCTTCGCGGTGGGGTCCATGAGGGTGGCGGGTTCGGACCAGCGGGGGCCGCGAAGGTGGTCGTCGTCGATCATCTCGACGAAGCGGCTCCAGTACTCGCCGGAGGCGGCGGTCACCTCGACGTAGCCGTCGGCCACGGCGTAGATGCCACCGGCGATGCCCGCGCCCGCGCCCGGCGCCCGTTCCTGGACGCGGCCGGAGAAGCGGTAGGCCATGATCGTGGAGCTGCGGCGGTCGACGGAGCAGATCTGGGCGTCGAAGAGGGAGACGTCGACCTGCTGGCCGACACGGTGGACCTCCCAGGCGTGAAGCGCGCCGAGCGCGGCGATCGCGCCCATGGCGCCGCCCTGGAGGAGGGCCGCGGTGCCGCCGAGCTTGAGCGGTTCGCGCCCCGCCAGCCCGTGGCTGAACATCTCGCCGCCCATCGCGTAGAGCGTGGTGTCCGAGAGGCGGTAGTCGCGGTAGGGGCCGGACTGGCCGAAGTTCGTGATGGAGAGAACGGGGACGTCGGCGACCGCGCGGACGGACTCGTAGTCGATGCCCAACCGCCGGGCCACCGCGGGCGGGCGGCTCGAAACCACGAGGTCCGCGATTGGCAGCAAGCGGTGGAGCACCTCCCTGCCACGCGGCTCCTTGAGGTTGAGGACCAGGGATTCCTTATTCGTGTTGAGGAAGTGGAAGGTCCCGCTGCGTTCGAGCCCAGGTTCGTCGCCGAGGAAGGGGCCGAGCCGGCGCGACGGGTCGCCGCCGGGGCGTTCGACTTTGATAACGCGGGCACCCAGGTCGGCCAGCACCTTTGTCGCGTAGGGCCCCGCGATGTGGCTGGTGAGGTCGACGACCGTCAGGCCTTCAAGCGCGTCCATCCCCACCCCCAGCGTGACATCCCCGGAACTTTACGGGAGCGCGCTGTTGGTGTCAGCCGAGGTTGCCCCGAGACGGGGAGGCGCATATGTTTCCGCCATGCCACAGACCCTCATCAGCGGCGACCGGACGACGGTGCTGGCGGGCGCCACGTCCGAAGGTGACGCGCTCTGGGTCCCCGTGGGGGACCTTGAACCTGCGTCGGGTTGGACCCTGAAACCGGAAGGCGCCTGCCGGGGCGAGGAGTGCGTGCCAATCCCCCGCGGGCAGGAGTCGCTGTTCGTGCGGCCGGGGCTGTTCAACCTGGCGGCTCTCGCCGGGTACCTCGGGCAGCCGGTGGTGCACGACGCCCGGCGTAACGCGTGGGTCATCGGTGAGAGCGCCGGGCGGCGGGCGGCCGGGCTGGATTCGCTCGAAGCGCCGGATTTCACCCTGCCCGACCTCCAGGGAAACCTCCACTCCCTCCACGACTACCGCGGGAAGAAGGTGTTCCTCGTCTCGTGGGCGAGCTGGTGAGGGTGCCGGTTCGACCTGCCCGTGTGGCAGGCGCTGTACCAGGAGCTCGAAGGCAAGGGCTTCGTCGTCATCGCTGTGGCGCTTGAGTCGCGTGGCGCGGAAGCGGCGCGGCCCTGGATCGAGGCCGCGAAAGCGACCTACCCCTGCCTGGTCGACGCGACACACATCGTCGCTGAACGCTACGGGATGGTGAACGTTCCGATCGGCGTGTGGATCGACGAAGCCGGAACGATCGTCCGGCCGCCCGAGCCGGCCGGCACGACCGACTCCTTCCGGGCGATGGATCGCCAGACGTTCGCCCTCTCGGCGGAGGCCCGTGCCGACCTGCGAAACGCGCGGGCCTCCTACGTTGCGGCGCTGCGCGACTGGGCGGAACGGGGAGCAGCCTCGAAGTTCGCGCTGTCCCCTGAGGAAGTCCGCCGGCGGATGGCGCCGCCCGACGAGGCCAAGGCACGCGCCACAGCCTGCTTCCGCATGGGAGAATACCTCCACGCGGTGGGCTTCGAAGGCGACGCTCGCGCATACTTCGACGAGGCAACCCGCCTGCACCCACAGAACTGGGCGTTTCGCAGGCAGGCGTGGAACCTGGAGGATCCGATGAAGGCAGGCGGCAAGGAGTTCTGGGCCGCGGTCGACGCCCTCGGCGACGGCCACTACTACGATCCCGTCGAGATGCCGGCGGTGCAGCCATAGCCGCGCCGGGAGAGAGCGGCGACCGGGTTGTCGGGCCGCTGCGGGAAGCGCGGCAGCCGCTCTACGACGGCCTGAAGCAGTTGCAGCTGGCGGCGCAGGCCGTTTCGTCGGCGGAACCACGGGTTGCGGCGGCGGCGATCGACGCGGCCCGAACCTACCTGGACGAGGTCCTGCTCCCGGCCCTCAACGCGGAGGAGTTCACGCTCTTCATCGCCGTGAACAGCGTGTTCTCCCACCCGGAGGGCTGCGAAGTGATGTCGGTGCAACACCGGCGGATCCGGGCGATGGTGAGCGACCTGGGCAAGGTCGCCGACGCGGCCCGAAAGGCCGACGACCTGAAAGCCTACGAGCGCTACCTTCAGCCGCTGCTCTACGGCCTCTACGCGCTGATCCGGACCCACCTGGAGAGCGAGGACGAAGCGTATCTCCCGCTCCTCGACGAACAGCTTTCCGAGTCGCAGGTCCAGGTGATCGTGACGAACATTGGCCGCGTCTCCGCGAGTTCGATGCCGGGCGCGGAACCCGGCAAGGCGGCACACTAGCAGCGTGAATGGCATTTCGCGGACGCTGAGGATCGCGGCGGTCGCCGTCCAGGGCGGCATCCTTGCGCTCTCCCTCTACCAGTCGTTCATCACGGTCGCCGGGCGTGCCCGTGCCAGCCGGCCAGCGAAGCCGCGAGAAGAGGACGCCGGGCGGCCGCTGCCTTCGATCGCCGCCATCATCTGCGCCCGGAACGAAGAGGTAGCCATTACCGATGCCGTGGCGGGGCTGCTCGGCCAGGACTACCCCGCGCACCTCTCGCGCGTGGCCGTGATGGCGCACAACTGCACGGACAAGACGGCGGAGCTGGCGCGGGAAGCGGGCGCAACCGTGGTCGAAGTGCTAACCGAAGCGCCGGGCAAGGTCCACGGGCTCCGCGCCGGGCTCCAGCTCTACGGCGACCATTGCGACCTCATCGGGGTATTCGACGCCGACACGCGGGTGAAGCCGAGCCTGTTCCACCAGATCGCGGCGGCAAGCGCCGGGGAAGACTGCCTGCAGGCCGAGACGATCCCGCACGACGTCCATGCCGTGGTCGCGAGCGGGTATGGGCTTGGGCGAAAGGCCCGGAACCTCCTCTGGTGGCAACCGCGGGCGGCGCTCGGGCTTGGGTCGACGATCAACGGGACCGGGTTCTTCATCCGGCCGGCGGTCCTGGCGGCGATGCTGGGCGAGTCCCACACGCTGACGGAGGACCTGGAGTTGACCGCGCGACTCTACGCGAGCGGCCGGCGCGTCGCCTACCTCCCGGGCGTCCAGGTGGTGGTGGAGGAACCGGAGCAGTTCTCGTCGTCGATGAAGCAACGGCTTCGGTGGGTGCGGGGCCACCTGGGGGTGGTGCGATTCACCTGGCCGGCGCTTGCCCGGCGGGCGGCCACGGGCGACGCCCGCGCCTTCGACATGGCCGTCTACCTGTTGACGCCCACCCGGCTCATCACCCGCGTGGGGGTGAGCGGGATGGCGGCGGCGACAGTCCTCCGGGCGCCGTTCGCGTTCCCGGTGTGGGTCGTGGGGCCTTCGGTGGCGCTGGAATGGGTGCTACCGTTCGGGGTGCTCGTGCGCGAGCGTGTGGTCGAACCTTCGCTGGAGGGTGCGCGGACGACGCTGACGCACGCGCTCCTGAGCCTCTGCTGGTTCCCGCTGGGGGTGGCGGCGCTGTTCACCGCCAGGGTCAAGGCGTGGGACCTCACACCGCGCGCCGCCGCAGGAGACCGCGATGCCGTCCCGACGCGATAGCCTGCTCGTGCCGGGCCGCCGGGCGGCAACCGTCTATGCCGCCGGTGTGGCCGTGATCTCCGCGACCTGGTTGTTCGGGTTTGCACTGCGCGTGCCGGTCTGGTCGGCGGACATCCGGATGTTCCAGCGGCCCTTTATGAGCGCGACCGCCGCCCCGGCCGGGTGGGTTGGGAGCTTCGACGGCGGCATCCAGGCGCTGGTGAACTGCACACTCCTGGTGGCGCTGGCGTCGGCCGCCTACATCGTCTGCCTCCTGGCGCTGCGGCGAGGGTTCGCCCACAGCTACGCGGCCGCTGTGGCGGGGACCGCGATCGCCGCACTCGCCATCCTCCCGATGGTGCCGCAGGTATCGCCGGACGCCACGCACCTCGCCGCCGATGTGCGCACGCTCTGGCTGCACGGCAAGTACCCGACGGACCGGGACGCCGCCCCGGCAAGCATCGACGACCCGGTGGCGCAGCAGGTGGGCAACTTCAAGGACTCCTGGAGCGGCTATGGGCCGGTTGCCTACGCGATCGGCGGCGCGCCGCTACCGTTTGTCGGCGACAACTTGCGAGCGAACGTGCTGGGGCAGAAGGCGGTGTCGGGCGTCTTCCTCGTGCTCCTTGCCGCCGCCTCGGGGTTCGCCGCCAGGAGGCTGGGGCGCGATCCGGGCCTGGTCGCGGGCATGGTCGGGCTGAACCCCCTGATGCTCTTCGTCTTCCCCGGAGATGGACATAACGACACGATCATGATGGCTTTCGCGGTGGCAGGGCTGCCGTTCGTGCTTGCGCTGCCATGGCGGTCGCGCGCGGGCGGACTGCTGGCGGGCCTGGCCGGAGTGCTCGCCAAGTTCGCGGCGGCGCTGGCGGCCCCGTTCGTCGCCGCTGCGTGGTTCCCGAAACTGCGCTACCTGATCGCGGCTGCTTGCCTGCTGGCGCTGGTGGGGTTCTCCGTGGCGTTGATGACCCGCTCGCTGCCGCGGGTGACCTCCCTCGGGCCGGCGCTGGCGTTCACGCGGATGAGCATCTGGAGCACGCTCCCCGACGCCGACCCCGGGCGTGGCGACTTTGAGACGAGGCGACGGCTCGCGGCGTTCGCCTACACGCTCTTCGGGGTGATCCTCGCGGCCGTCATCGCCCGGCACAGACTGAAGACCCCACTCGACGTCGTGACCGCTGCCGGGGCGACGATCTGGGTGTTCGTCTTCGCGCTTCTCCCGGGGTACCTGCCGTGGTACCAGGTCTGGTACTTCCCGTTCGCGGCGATCTCGGGACGCCGCTGGCTGGTGGCGGCGTCGATGGCGTTCAGCATCGGCGCGTTCTTGCCGATCTTCGCCCTCCAGTGGGCGGGGGACATCCAGCGGGTGATGCAGGTCTCCGACCCCCACCACAAGGCGGTCTGGACGGTGTTTGTGGTCGTTGCGGGCCTGGCCGTCGCCACCTGGTACTACGACCGCGTAACTGAGCGGCGCTTGCAGATGACGGCGGAGGAACGCGCCCGCCGGGCCAAGCGCACCGCCAGGAACAAACCGCTCCGGGCGCGCCGGTAGCCGGGCTTCTCAGTCAACGGGAAAGGTCAGGGGCACGACCGGGCGGCCACCGGCGGCAGCCGAATCTTGCGCCGCGTCCATCGCCGCGACCACTGCCCAGGCGTCGCGAAGGCCGTTCGGGGAAGGAGCCGCCAGGTCGCGGAGCCAGAGCCGGAGGGTGCGGCTGATCCCGAGGGACTCGTTCGGGGGCGTGCTGCGGAGCCTCCGGAGGACCTCCGCCCCGCGCGATGGAGGGCCGACGAGCCTCCTCTTGCCGTTCACCGTGACCCATTCCTCGTAGCCGCCGGCGTGTGCGGCCCGGCAGCGCATCGTGCGACCCCCGGTGAAAGCCAGCTCCACATCGATTGCCGCCTCCTCGCGCCGGGCGCTGACGGAGACGATCTCGTCACGCCAGAGCCAGCGGGCGAGGTCGAGGAGGTGGGGCAACAGGTCGACGTCAGGGCCGGCGGTTTGCGCGTCGCCCGAGCCCCATCCGGAGGGGTCCGTCGAGAGGAGGAGCTCATCCACGGGTACGCGCTCCCGGCGGAGATGGAGGTAGGGTGGCCAGTAGCGGCGGGCGAAGGCGGGGGTCACGGCCGCGACGTCGCCAGGGCTGGGAAGCCACGGTCGCATTTCGGCGAGGGTCAGGGCCGGGGGCTTCTCGACCAGCACCGGCAGCCCGGCGGACAGCGCTGCCGCGACCTGCTCGCCGTGGAACCGCGGCGGGCTGAGGATGATGACGGCGTCGATGCCTGCTGCGACGAGGGATTCGTAGCTCTCCACCCGCCGCGCGGGAAGGCCGGCCAGGGGGTCGCGGGAGGCGTCGGGGTCGAAGGCGGCGGCGATCTCAACGCCGGGGAGTGCGCGGAGGGCCGGAAGGTAGAGCCGTTCGAACACGCGCCCGAGGCCGGCGACCCCAAGCTTCACTGTCCTTCGCTCCTGGTGCGGTTCGTTCACGGCGACGCCAGCGTACCGCCCCCTGCGGTCTCCGGGCGAACCGGCGGAGCGGGACACCGGCGCGGGCCTGAGTGCTGGAGATCGGGTAGCATGCAGCCACCATACTCACTCCAGGCGGTTCTTCCATGGCAGTTCGACTCGATGGTCAGGTAGCGCTTGTCACCGGCGCGGGGCGCGGTCTTGGTCGCGCGTACGCGATCGACCTCGCGAAGCACGGGGCGAAAGTGATCGTCAACGACTTCGGCGGCAGCGTTTCCGGCGAAGGCAGCGACGAGACCCCGGCCCAGCAGGTGGTCAACGAGATCAAGGCGGCGGGCGGCAGCGCGGTCGCGAACGCGGGCGACGTGGGCAGCTACGAAGACTGCTACAACATGGTGAAGCAGGCGATGGACACCTGGGGCCGCCTGGATGCGGTCGTCGCGAACGCCGGCATCCTCCGCGACCTCGCCATCCACAACATGGCCGAGAACGACTGGGACCTCGTCATCCGGGTGCACCTGAAGCAGTGCTACAACCTCCTCCACCACTCCTGGCCGGTGTTCCGCCAGCAGGCCTACGGGCGGGTGGTCATGGCCACTTCGACCTCGGGGCTCATCGGCAACTTCGGGCAGGCGAACTACGGCGCCGCGAAGGCCGCGATGTACGGCCTGATGAACGTCGCCAAGATCGAGGGCGAGAAGTACAACATCAACGTCAACCTGATTTCCCCCGGCGCGGCGACGCGGATGACCAACAACCTCGGAGGTGCCCAGGGGCAGGACCCCGAGGAACGCCAGGTGGTGATGGGACCGGAGCACGTGGCTCCCGCAGTGACCTACCTGTGTTCGCCCCAGTGCCAGGAAAGCGGCGTCTGCATCGACGCGGCCGGTGGCCACTACGGCCGGGTCGCGATCATGCGGAACGCAGGCGTGAACTACGACCCCCACGAGCACAAGGACGCGGACTGGTTCGAGAGCCAGTGGGCGAAGATCACGGACCTGACCGGCGCGACGGCCCCGTGGTCGTTCCGCGAAACCCGCGAACAGCACTACGCGGCGAAGAAGCAGGGGTAGGACCCAGCCCGCGGGCATCGCATCGAACGAAGAGGCCCCGAGAGGGGCCTCTTTTCATGTCATCGGTAGACCCCGTCAGTCAGGCGGGCCTCCAGACGCCGCCTGCTCGGCATCGGATGCGGCCTTCGCCCGGGCCAGAAAGTCCTTGAACTGCCGGGTGACCTTCGCAGTGTAGAGGCGCTGGAGGCCGTCGTGGGTCACGCGGGTGCCACCGACGCGGGGGTCCTGTAGGGATGTCAGGCCGGCGAGGTGGCGGAGTCCATCGTCCGTCACGTCGGTGTTAGTGAGGTCGAGGGTCTGCAGCGACTTGAGGCCCGCGAGGTGGCGGAGGCCATCGTCCGTCACCTCGGTGTTAGTGAGGTCGAGGGTCTGTAGCGACGTCAGGCCGGCGAGGTGGCGGAGGCCGTCGTCCGTCACGAGAGTGTAACGGAGGTCGAGGGTCTGCAGCGACGTAAGGCCGGCGAGGTGGCGGAGGCCGTCGTCCGTCACGGGAGTGTAAGCGCTGGCGCCAGAGAGGTCGAGGGTCTGCAGCGACGTAAGGCCGGCGAGGTGGCGGAGGCCGTCGTGAGTCACGCGGGTGCCACCGACGCGGAGGTCCTCCAGGGATGTCAGGCCGGCGAGGTGGCGGAGTCCATCGTCCGTCACGTCGGTGTAAGAGAGGTTGAGGGTCTGCAGCGACGTAAGGCCAGCGAGGTGGCGGATTCCATCGTCAGTCACGCTGGTGCATGAGAGGCAGAGGAACTGCAGTGACGTCAGTCTAGAAAAATGCTGGAGATCAACATCTGTCACGCCGAGTCCGGAGAGAAAGAGTTGCCGTAGCGATGTAAAACGGGAGAGATCCACGAGTGCACGATCACCAACTCGCTGGTCATCATCAAACCGAAGGTCGTAAAGCCCCGAGATGCGATCCGGGCTGATGGAAGCGAGATACTCTGCGCCTCCCTTGTCCACCATCAGGGAGACGAAAGCACCCGGCGGCACGATGACCGTGCCGATAGCGTCGGCGCTATCCACCCTTACCCCCTCTGCCGGGTCGGAGTAGAACGTCAGATGCCCGCAAACCCTGTCCTCGGGGAACCGGAGGATGTGGCCCATCAACTCCAACCCCCGCCCTGCGAGTGTATTCGCGAGAGCCATTGACCCTGGCGGGAGTGGAACAAGGCCAAGTTCGTCGATCATGTCGCATTCACCGCCTCAAGTTGGTCCCTCGCCAGCTGGATGTCGAGTTCTGTCACTCGCAGGAGGTCGGCGAGCAGGTCATGGCCCTCGGCTTCGGCTTCGGCTGCCCGCTCCATCAGGGTGCACATCTCGGTGTTCCTCAGTGCTTGGATCTCCTCCGCGATGACCCGTAGCCTTGCCCGGCATGACGCAACCTCCGCTTCCACCCTGGCAGGGCGGTCGGTTTCTGCCCGCGGCGTCGGCGCCTCGGAGCGTTCCCACTCGGCCAGGAGGGCTTCCAACGCGTCTTCGTCGCCAGCCTGGTAGGCGATGTTGGCTCGCTGCATGAAGCGCGTCCTGCGTTCGACATCCTCCGCCCCACGGCCAAGGTCAGGGTGGAACCTCTTGACGACGCGGCGATACAGCGTCTTCAAGCCGGGCGAGGGCTCGAAGCGTTGTGCGGATGCAGGTTCACGAGCCGCCTGGTTCGCCGCTTCCTCGGTTGACCGCGCATACTCCCGGGCGGCATCCGCCTCCCCTTGAGCCTGCGAGTCTAATGGATCACGGCGCGCCCGGGCCTCGGCCAGTCTCGCGCGCAGCCGGTCGAGTTCGGCCATCTTTGCGCCAACGGTCCGCAGGTACCGGATGGAGAACGCCTGCAGCCTCCCGGCGAGCGACGCGAGTTCCAGCTCGCGCTCCACCAATTCCGCCGCGAGTTGCCCAAGTTCCACCAGGAGGGCGGCCTGGTCCATGTCGTGAACGACGGCAAGTTCCATGTCGTTTGCAAGGGGCTCGTCATCAGGAACGAGCCGACCACCGCACCCGCCGCAGAAGGCGTCTCCGTCCTCCGAGGGCACTCCGCATTGCTGGCACCGTGCCGACAGAGACGCACCGCAAGCAATGCAGAACTTCACTTGAGGGCGCTGGGGTTTCCGGCAGACCGGGCAGAGGGCAGGCACACGGGCTCCTGTGGTGCGGGTGAGTATAGCCAGCGCTGCTGGCCAAGACGAGTGCGTCTGCGGGAAATTCGTCGGGCCGGTAACATCGATACGAACAACGGCGAGATGGTCGTGCGCCCCGAGAACAAAAGTGGGAAGGATGTCCCGAGTGGCGATGGCAGCTGCCAACAGGAAGCCTACCAACCTCCGCAGCCTCCGCCAACAGGTGCAAGACCTGCTCCAGCGCGGCGAAGAAATCTCGTCGCGGTCGGGGGAGCGTGGCATTGACGCTGAGATCCTGAGCTGGCTGCTCGACTACGATCACGTGCTCCGTTGGGCGGAGGTTGTCGCGACCCGCGTCGCTCCGGACAAGGCGCGCAAGCTGAACTGGAGCACCGCTTCCGACCCCGATCTCTGGCCGTTGTTCTCTGGCGCGAAGGTGCACGTCCAAGTGCTGCTTAACGCCATTACTGTGTGGGAGGCCGAGGGCCGGCTTTTCGCGGAACCGCCCCGGGAGTTCGTGCTGATCGACGCGGACACGCCATATTCGACCTGGGTGCGCCTCCAAGCCCTACTCAATTCCGCCAAGAGGGAGCTGTGGGTCGCAGACCCCTACCTCCGGGAGGAGGCACTTGAGCTCTTCGTTCGTGTACCGGCGCAGGCCTCGCTCCGCCTCCTCGGCTCAGACCGTCCGCCTGCGGTCGGAGTTTGGCAGAAATTTCAGCAGGAGAGAGGCGGCACCAGCGAGTATCGCGTGGCCAAGGAGTCAGAACGCTTCCACGATCGCTTCCTCGGCCTAGACGGGCGAGTGTTCCTCAGCGGTGCGTCACTCAAAGACGCGGGCAGGCGCTTCTCAGCTCTCATCGAATTTGCAGACGCCGCCGTAGCGAGCGCCGTCACGAGTCAGTTCGAGCAGCTGTGGGGAAAGTCCGCTGCTCTTTCCTGAGATCCAAGCCAGGCCGCGAACACCCAACGCAACCCCGTCAGCGGCTCGCTTCGCAGGGGCCCCGCGCCGCTGTAGGCGGCATCGCATCAACGAAAGAGGCCCCGGGAGGGGCCTCTCTTCATACGCGGCGGGCCAGATGGCGTAGGATTGCGGGCCATCAGGGTTTGGGGAGGGCGAGATGGCAGACGTTCATGGGACTTGTGACGCGCGGTTCAGCGCGATGCGCGACTTGCTTTCGGCGAACATCGATTCGGGCGCGGACGTGGGGGCTTCGGTCGCGGTCACGCTCGACGGCAAGCCGGTGGTCGACATCTGGGGCGGCTGGGCCGACACGGCCAAGACGAAGCCGTGGCAAGCCGACACCATCACCAACGTCTGGTCGACGACGAAGACGATGACCTCGATCGCGGCACTTGTGCTGGTCGACCGGGGCGAGCTGGACGTGTTCGCGCCGGTGGCGAAGTACTGGCCCGAATTCGCGGCCAACGGCAAGGCGGCGATCGAGGTGCGGCACCTGATGTCGCACACGTCCGGGGTCTCGGCCTGGGCCCAACCGGTGGTCGTCGAGGACATCTACGACTGGGAAAAGTCGACCTCGATGCTGGCCCGGCAGGCGCCGTGGTGGGAGCCCGGGACCGCTTCGGGCTATCACGCCCTGAACCAGGGGCACCTTGTCGGCGAGGTCATTCGCCGGATCACCGGCCAGTCGCTGGGCACGTTCTTCGCGAAAGAGGTGGCCGGCCCACTCGGCGCCGACTTCCACATCGGGCTCGACCCGAAGGAGTTCCACCGTGTCTCCAACGTCGTCCCGCCGCCGCCGCTGCCGGTCGACTTCGCCGCCATGGACCCTGATAGCGTGGCGGTGAAGACCTTCACCGGGCCCGCGCCGGACGCGACGGTCGCCTGGACGGAGGCGTGGCGGCGGGCCGAGATCGGCGCCGCGAACGGCCACGGCAACGCCCGCTCGGTGGCGAGGATCCAGTCGGTGGTCGCCTGTGGGGGCGAAGTCGACGGCGTCCGCTTGCTTTCGCCGAAGACCTGCGAGCTCGTCCTCCAGGAGCAGGCGAACGGCGTGGACCTGGTGCTCGGCATCCCCGCCCGCTTCGGGATCGGGTATGGCCTGCCCCAGGCGGAGATGGTGCCCTACATCCCGGACGGCCGCGTGTGTTTCTGGGGCGGCTGGGGCGGCTCGATGATCGTCATCGACCAGGACAAGCGAATGACCGTCGCGTACATGATGAACCGGATGGAAGCGGGGCTGGTGGGCGACTCCCGCGGCGCCGGGCTCATCGAGGCGGCGTACGCGGCCATCGGCGCGGCCAAGTAACGCGGCGGGAGCTATGCGTCAGCGGCTGGCCCTCCAGGGGTCCCAGCCGGAAGGGTCGGGGGCGAGCTTGCCCGGGTCGCTGAAGACCGCGCCGGCGCTGGCCTCGCGGAAGAGGTCGCGCCCCGTGATGGCACTGGCACAGTCGATTCCGCTTCTGATGACGCCCGTAATCCCGTGGCCCGACCGGGTGTTCGCCCCGGCGAGGTAGAGCCCGGGGATCTCCGTCGCGGCCTCCGGGCGATTCGGACCCATCTGGTCGAGGGCGATTTCGATGCCGTAGGACGTCCCGCCCGTCGAGAGCGTGTAGCGTTCGTGCGTGATCGGCGTCGACGCCTCTTTCCAGACGATGTGTTCGCGGATGCCGGGGAGCATGCGCTCGGCCGCGTCGATGAGGCGCTCGGTGAACTCTTCCTTGAGGCCGCGGTAGCCGCGGTTGCGGTGGTAGCGCTCGCCGTGGGCGGGGCCTTCATGCGTGGCCCAGAGTTCGGGCCTCGGCGGCACCAGCGCCATGATGTCGAGCACGGTGTGGCCTTTCGGCGCGATCCACGGCGACCCGCGGTCCTTCACCGAGCCCAGGGAGATGAAGATGAGGGGGTGCTCCGGCATCTCGCCCGCGAACGTTTGCTGGTAGGTGGCTTCGATGTCGGCGGAGTCCGAGCCCCAGAAGTTGGTCCTGGGGATCTGCTCGCTGAGGTCGATGTCGAGCGCGAGGTAGACGACGAAGAAGGGGAGTGCCATGCGGTAGGCCTCGACGCGGGCGACCGTTGCCGGGGCGAAGTGCTCCTTTCCGACGAGTTCGAGCACGGTCCGCTTGAGGTCGGCATTCGAGATGACGACGGGCGCGCGGAGTGTTCTTCTTCCCCTGACAAGCTCCACGCCCGACACCCTGCCGCCGTCGACGGTGATGCGCTTCACCCGCGCACGGGTTCGCAGCTCGCCGCCGTTCGCGCGCAGCACCTGGAGCAGGCGCGCCGGGAGCACCTGGCCGCCGCCACGCGGGTAGTAGGCGCCATGGAGGTAGCCGTCGAGGAAGCCCGCGACGACGGCGACCGGCGTGCGCGAGGGGGGCGTGGCATACGACGGGCTCTGAGACATCAGGACCGCACGCGGCTCCGGACCGAGTTCGTAGGAGTCGAAGAGTTCCGTCACGGGGCGCATCCCCCACTCCAACAGCTGGGGGGCTTCGGCCGCGAGCTTGCGGGGGTCGGGCAGGCCCTCTGCGCCGCGAAGAGCGCGGGACTGCGTGGCGACGGCCTCGAGGGTGGTGACGCAGTCCCGGACGCTGGCGGCCTGGCCCGGGAACGCTTCGACCAGCCGCTGGCGGTAGCGGTCCCAGCCCTTCGGCATCCGGACGCAGACGCCGGGGAAGACGATGGTGTCGTAGCAGTCGGGGTCGAGCTCCAGGAACTCGACGCGCTCTTCGAGCCCAAGGCCATGGAGCATCGTGGGCATGACGCCGCCGGGCTCGCACTGGGCGATGTAGTGGGTGCCGACGTCGAATTCGAACTTGCGCTTGCGCCGGAAGACGCTCGCGTTGCCACCGGCGACATAATGCTGTTCGAGGACAAGGACGCGGCGGCCGAGGGCGGCCAGGTGCGCGGCGGCGCTGAGCCCGCCCAGCCCGGAACCGACGACGATGACGTCCCATTCGCGGTCCATAAGGGCTGTATCAGCGTTCGGGACCGCTGAGGGTATGATTTGGCGCATGATCGGGGGTGGAGGGCATCGATGGAACGCATGAACGAACTCGGCTTCTACACGCTGGCAGGGGCGCCTCGCTCGCCGCGTGACCTCATCGCGGAGGTCCAGCAGGGCGAGGCGATGGGGCTCGGCTCGGCGTTCATCTCGGAGCGCTTCAACATCAAGGAGGCCGCGACCCTATCGGGGGCAGCCGGGGCCGTTTCGACCGAGATCGGCATTGCCACGGCAGCGACGAATCACAACACCCGGCACCCGATGGTCACCGCCGCCTACGCGATGACCATGCACCGCCTCACCGGCGGGCGGTTTTCGCTGGGCCTCGGCCGCGGGATCGGCCCGATGTTCGACCGCTTCGGCTTGCCCCGGATCACGACCGCCCAGCTGGAAGACTTCGTCGGGCTGATGCGGCGAGTTTGGCGTGGCGAGGTGGTCATGGGGCACGACGGTCCCGCCGGGAAGTTCCCGCTGTTGGCGATGCCAGGCTACGACGAGCACATCCCGATGACGTTCACCGCGTTCGGGCCGAACTCGCTCGCACTCGGTGGGCGCGTGTTCGACGCCGTGGTGCTGCACACCTTCTTCACGGACGAGACGACCGACCGCTGCGTGCGCGCCGTGAAAAAGGCAGCCGCGGAGGCGGGCCGCGATCCCGCAACGGTGAGGGTCTGGTCGTGCTTCGCGACGATCGGCGACCACCTCCCGGCGGATGTGCGGCTGAAAAAGACGGTCGGGCGGATGGCCACCTACCTGCAGGCGTACGGCGACCTCCTGGTCTCGACGAACAACTGGGACCCGGCCGTGCTCGCGCGTTTCCGGGCGGACCCGTTCGTCGCCGGGTTCCGGGGCGCGCTCGACACGACCGCCACCACCGCGGAGTTGGAGCACGTCGCCACCCTCATCCCGGAGGAATGGCTGGCGCCCGCGGCTGGCGGGAGCCCGGAGCGCTGCGTTGCGAAGATCCAGGGCCAGTTCGACCTGGGCTGCGACGGCGTCATCCTGCACGGGGCGAGCCCGGCCGAACTCGCGCCGATCGTCGAAGCCTACCGGAACCAACGGCCGGCGGGGCGGTTCGACCACCTGGCGGCGAACCCGGCGGGGTAGCGAGCCGGCGGGACTACTTCCAGAGGCCGATGGTCTGGCCGCCGTCGAGCACGAGGGCGTGCCCGACGCAGAAAGAGGCGGCATCGGAAGCGAGCCAGAGGGTGGCTTCGGCGACCTCTTCCATCGTGGCGATGCGGCCGAGGGGGATGGTCCCCGCCAGGCGTTCGCCGGCCGCCGGGGCCTGGGTGACCAGCGAGTCGACGCTTTCGATCATCGTGAAGGCGGGGCAGACGGCGTTAATCCGGATCCCGGCGGGCGCGTACTGGAGCGCCGCCGACTTCGTGAGCCCGATGACGCCGAACTTGGTGGTCGCGTAGAGCGGGGCATCGGCCCAGCCCGCCACGCCCGCCGTCGACGCCATGTTGACGATGGAGCCGCCGCCCTGCGCCAGCATCGCCGGGAGCTCGTGCTTCATGCAGAGCCAGGTGCCCTTGAGATTCGTCCCGACGATGGCGTCCCAGTACTCGGCCGGCACCGCGTGGACCGGACCTTCGGCGCCGAAGATGCCCGCGTTGTTGACGGCGATGTCGAGGCGTCCGTAGGTGCGGAGCGCGGTCTCGATCAGGCTCTGGACCTGCGGCTCGGATGACACATCGGTCGCGACGGAGATGGCCCGGCCGCCCGCGTCGCGTATGAGCCGCGCGGTCTCTTCGGTCTCGGCCTCCCGGCGGGCGGTGACCACGACGGCGGCGCCTTCGCGGGCGAACGCGAATGCGGTGGCCTTCCCGATCCCGGAGCTGGCGCCGGTGATCAGGGCCACCTTGCCGTCGAGCCGTCCGGCCATCGCGGATTCTCCCCCTCACGGCCGTCGCGCCGCGGGCATGTTCGAGAGCGGACCTTAGCGGCGCCCGCGCCCGGTGGGTATGACCGGGCGCATGGTGACCCGCCTGGTGCGGTCAGCCCTTGAATAGCCACCCCGCATCTTCGAACCCCGGCTCCGCGGTGGGCGAGAGGAGATTCACCGCTTCGGTGCGACGAATGGTGTAGTGCAGGTGCGGCGCCTCGCTGTAGCCGCTGTCGCCAGTGGCCCCGATCCGCTCACCGCGCCGGAGCTCCCAGCGGGCGATGGCTGTTGCCACCCGGAACTCGCGAAGTGGTGCGAAGAGCGTGGCGAAGTCGGACCCTGGCCCGAATCCGGCGAGGAACGCGCCCACGGGGACGGACGCCAGGGTTCGCCCGAGGTCGAGGTGAGCGTATTGCGTGACGAAGCGGCTGTTCTCGACGCGCACGAACACCCCCTGGCCGCCGCCCGGGCCGGGGAAGGGGACAATCGGGGCTCGGGGCCTGTCCGGGTCGCCGAGGTAGGGCTCGCGGCTGACCCGGTAGACATCGAACGGGTTCGACATCGTGTTCACGAGCAACGTCGCCGTTCCGTCCATCGTTGCGACGACCTCCGTGCCGGCGGGGAGGTACCAGTCGACGGCCGGCTGCCCCTCGTACTCCACGTGCACTCGCGCGTTCCAGCCGCAGCGGTTCGCGCGAACGGGGTCGTCCGAGGGCTGGTCGTCGCGGCTGTAGCTCATCGCCGTAGGCCCTTCCCCCCAACGGATGACCCGTTCCCCGACCCGGCCTGCAACGAGGCCGGTCCTCACCGCGGGGTCCAGGGGGAAGCCGCGCGGCTCGCTGTTCGCCCGGGCGTCAGGGGTGTCAGTCGTGGTTGCTGCCGGCTGAGGTGGGCTGGTGGGGGTCCGGGTTGGTGTGGCCGACGGACCTTCGGTGATCGTGGGCCCAGGCGGTGTGGCGCCGGAGGTGGTGGGGCGCGCCGTCGGTGTGGGACCAACTGTCCGTCCCCCGCAGGCCGCGATCCCGAGGGCGGGGAGGGCTAGCAGGAGCTGCCGCCGTGACCGGCGAAGAACCCAGGGGTTCGCCTTCACGCCTGCAGCTTAGCAGGGTGGCGAGGGACGGCGGCACGTGCCCTGCTTATGTGGCCTCGGCCAAGCTTATGGCGCGTCGCAACCGTAATCCCGTCAAGAGAATACCCCCGGTTAACGGGAGAGCGCGGTTCTTTCTTCCTGCGCTTGGTGAGGAAGAAAGAACCGCGCTCTCTCTGAACTCCGGCTGGTGAGCGACGGCCTCGGCCCCAGCCGCCGCCCAGGCAATTGGTCCCCGGCGAGGCGCTAGTCCTTCAGGCCGGAGTGGATCTGGAGGTTGCCACCGTCCAGCAGATGGCGATGGACATCGGCGGCACCTTCGGCGCACTGGTTGTCGTTGTCGGCAAAGTCACCGGCTGGCGCCCCGCCGATCCAGGAGTCGTACAGCACGGCGTTAGCCGCGTCCCGGAGCTGATACCGAATGGCGTCGTTACCCCTGCCCGGCTCGCCGAAGTCCGCGAACCACACCTCCAGGGTGTAGCCAGCGACCCCGTTGAAGCTCCCGGTCGCCACGAACCGTCCGGAGTTGGCATTCGCCGGCGGAGGGTTCGAGGCAGGGCCGCAGACGTTCCCAAACTGGAGCACGCTGAACGAGTCGGACTTGAAGTGGCCCTTGTCGTAGGCTGTGCCCTTGACGTTGTGGAAGAGCACGTTCCAGTTCCCGACGATGCTGAAGTCGGCAAGGTAGCCGACATTGCCGCCCCAGCTAATCAGGTCCGAGTTCTTGCCGTTCCCGTTGTCGATCTGGCCGCCGCCGGTGAGGAAGCCCTCCGGCACGCGGATCGTTTTGACCTCGGAGATCACCTGCCCGCTTGCGTCGGTCAGGATTTCGCCATTCACACGGGCGATATCACGGCAAACGTAGGTTCCGCCCGGGGCGTCGGCCGCGACCGAGATCGTTTCCGTGAACACGGCTTGAGAGCCGCTGGGAACGACCTGGGAGGCGGGGTCGAAGGTGGTCGTGATCGGTGCCGTACAGGTGCTTTCCATCGTCACGGTGACCGGCACCACGGCCAGGCCGGCGAGGATGGCCTCGCCGATATCCTCACCTGACGCACCCGTGTCCTGGACGCTCCCGCCGGTCAGCGCCGCAAGGCTGTTCACACAGGCGATGGAGGCACTGTCCGGGACCAGTCCAATAACAACGATGCCGGCGGCGTTGAGCGCGGCGGCTGTCGCGGCGGCGCTGGCAGTGCCTGCGTCGCCCGGCCAACCACCGGCGTCGCCGGTGATGTGGCACTCGTCATCGGTAGCCAGGAGGACGATCCGTTGTGAACCAGGACGCCAGGTCGGCTGGAGGCCGGCGGCGGTGTCCTCCGGATCGGTGGAATCCAGGTCCCCGTTGCTGTCGATCGGAGCGTGCGCGGTGGCGATGTAGTGCAGGGCCTCGAGGTAGCCCTCGGGCAGGTCGGCGCCGCCCCCGACCGTCAGGCTGGCTGGCGTGATCCCGGCGCCGCCCACGGTGACGTCAGTGTGTCGCCGGTACAGCCAGTCCCCCGCATCCCCCCAGGTCGACTGCGCGAAGTCCCGGAACCCCAGCGTGCAGGTGGCGTAGTCGACGCCGGACGCGTCCAGGGCCGCGACCAGTCCGGGCAGGATGGCGGCGAGCGCCGCGATATCGTCGCCCATGCTTCCCGTTTCGTCCTGCAACAAGCAGAGGTCGAAGACGGGGGGCAGGCTCATCGTGGATACGATCTTCCGGATGTCCACGCTGCCGCCGGGGAAGATTACCTCATTGACTTCGCGTGGCTGGATGTCGGTGGTGGCGCAAACGGCGTCGATCTCGGCGTCGTCGTCGCTGATCTCCGCGCCAGGGCCGCCGTTGACCACCGCGATGTACCGGTAGTCGGCCGGGAACGCCCAAAGCGAGACAAAGTCGTCCGAGACCCAACCGGCATCGAACCCGCCGTCGTAGATGACACGGATGTTGCCCTGGGTCCATGGACCGGCAGCGGTCGGGCCGCCGTAAACGGTGGCCTCAAGTGCCTCTTCGGGTATGGGCCCGTGGTCGATCGACGGGAAGAGCAGCACGTTTCTGCGGGCACTGCCCAGGTCAAAGACCAGCGGTGAACCTCCGAGGCCCACATCGTGGACCCAGCGGTGGTCGGGCGTGTTTCCCTGCGTCGTTACCGTCGCATCGATGGCGTAGGCGTAGGGGTCGGGGTCCGTGTTGATCTGGTGGCCAGCACCCTCGGCGCCGCCAAGGAGCGTGCCGCAAGCGCTCCACGCCTGGACAGTGCCGGCGACGTGCAGGTGCCCGTCGGGGTCGTTCGCGAAGTCATGGGCACTGGTGTTCGTCAGACTGGAGATTGGGGCTGAGATCAGGACGCCGAACATCACTGCGAGCGTGGTGCCGAGCCTGACCCATCGGGCCGGTCGCTTCTTGGTTCTCGACATGAAAGCCTCCATAGAGAGCCGCTCTGCGCGGGCCGTCGTTCGCGTGGCTTCCCGGGCCAACTGGCGGTCCGCCTCGGTGGGGAGTGATCAGGGGGTTCGCCTCCGTTTCCAGCGAGCAAGCGCGCCTGCCACGGGAATCGCCCCGGCAGTGGCCCACCATGGACCAGGAACCGGAGCGAACGAACGGTGGGGCGCATGGAAGATTCGGAGGCCGCCTGCGGCATCACCAGGTGACGCTTGCTCCGAGGGATTCGCTCAATCACGATCCCTGCGGTGACCTGGCTGCTGCTGCGGTCAAAGCTGTTCTGGCCGGAACATCTCGATCAGTAGGCCGGTGGCCGCGGCAGGAAAGATATGCTTTCTTCCGCATCGGTTCGTAAAATCTCCGCCACCGCTTCCGGGAGCCTCCATGCCGGGTGACTTCCCGCGGGCCCCTGCACCGTGGGGCCCTGAGACCACGCATGCCGACGCCGTGGCGACGACGATCGAATGTCCGCGGCTCGAACTCGTCTTGCTCTCCCCTGAGTTCCTGGCGGCGCTGCTCGAAGGGCGGCGGGACGAAGCGCAGGCCCTGGTGCCGTTCGTCCTGCCGGAGTCGTGGCCGGAGGAACATGAGGCGCACTTCCGGATGCGGCTGAAGCAGATGCAGGACGACCCGGCGACGGCGGGCTGGCTTGTCCGGGCGATGGTGCTGAAGGGCTCGCGGCAGGCGGTGGGGCGGATCGGCTTCCACGGGCCGCCGGGAGTCAACTGCCGGCAGGACCCCGCGGCGGTTGAGATTGGCTACGACGTGGATGCCGGGAGCCGTCGGAGGGGATACGCCGCCGAGGCTGCCGGGGCGCTGGTCTCGTGGGCGCTCGCGCAGCCCGGGATCAGCCGCGTCCTGGCATCGATCAGCCCGACGAACGAGCCATCGCTGGGACTCGTCCGGAAGCTCGGCTTCGTGGAGGTGGGCACGGGCTGGGACGACGAGGACGGGGAGCAGGTGGTGTTCGAACGGCGGGTGTAGGGGTGCGCTCCGGACGGGATCCAGCTGGTTGCTTTCAACCTTGCTTCTCAGGATCGTTGCCACCGGTGAATCGCTACGCACGCGCCAGATCGCGAAACTCAAGGCGCCCTCGGCCAACCAGACGGTTCGCCAGGGCGCGCGCCTCCTGTTCAGCTTCGGCCTCGCCGGAGCGTGCCGCGATCTCGATGCACTCGCGGATATCGGAGCGAACGAGCACGAATAGCCACCCGTCGCGGTCCAACTCGACAAGCCGGATGAGAGCTTGCATGGCGAGGAGCGGATGCTCCCTGCTGCACTCGACAAGCCGCGCGATCATCTGGCGCGTGTCGTATCGGGACGCTTCTCCCGAAACGGGCACGCCGCGCAGAAGACCGTCGAGCGTCCGGATAAGGAGCCTAGCGCTCTGCCCGACCGGAATCCCTACCCAAGAGAACACCGACGCCCACGCCACGAGCTCCCGCGAGTGGTCGTGGTCCCCCACGTCAATCCTATCCAGGCGCGACGTCCACAGGCCCGCCGTCTGTTGGGCATCGCGTGCGACCGTTGACTCTGCGCGTCGGCCCAGCACTTCCTCGATGGCATCCACGAAGGCCGCCGATAGCGCGTCGTCCCCGAAGTTGAACACCCGCCCTGGCACGTCAAGTCCAATCGGCTTCTCGGAGAGCCACATGACCACCAGGTGACGCAACGTGGACTGAGCCTCATGAGGAAGGTCGTGGCCGACAAGCAGGTAGAGAGCCTGGAAGTAGTCGTCGACGAGTACGTCGGCAACGCCCTCCACGACCCCGCTGTACCCTGCGTATGCATGCCAAACGTCGAGCGAGAGTGTCCGCTGCGCCGCGGACCATCTGAATATCTCAGGGCGGTGGTCGTACGCCCACGCTTTGTCGAGCCAGACCAGCTTCTGGAAATGGTGCGCCAGTATGGAGCGAACGCACGCCGTGGCGTCAACCGCCGGATCTAGTCGCCGTTCGAGAAGCTTGCGAAGCTCCGGCATCGGCTCGAAGCTACGCGTTGAAGTGACTCCCTGGCGGTGAAGCCACGCACCGTAGTTGATGGCTCCGTGGACTGCCACACCCCTCACGCAGTTGATCGAGCGGGCGAATGAGTCCATGCCCCCATCCCGATCGCGTTCCTCTGACTCCGGTAACGGATCTTTATCTTCGGCCAGGCGGCTGAGGAGATCCCAGACAAGCCCACGAAGCTCAGGCGGAATGGGGTTCTCGGCGACGAGTCCCGCCCCTACGAGGCGCGCGGCGCTCTGGCGGGCCCAGCTCCAGTCCGGGTCATCCCCGAAGGGAACGTGATCCAGACTCCGTTCCCAGGGCTGCGCGAGCACACGTGAGCAGATCCCCAACAGGCTCTCCCAATCCAAGTTCGCCCCCGCTCGCACCGCCTCGGTGCAGCCTTCCAGAATGCTGCGCACGTACGTGTGGCGGAGACCCGCCCAACGGGCGCTGCCCTCGACGAACTCGGCAGCCCGTTCGATGACCACTGCCTGGAGTTCTCTGCCCAATCCTTCGTAGCTTTCGTCCAGGGCGCCGCCCGCCGGGCTCCAATCGTTCAGAAGGGTCTCTATCTCATCGAGTGAGAGATGCGACAGTTCTTCCGACTTCCACGGAGACTCCGATACCCACGCCACGCCACTGGTATAGGAGACGAAGTCGGGATGTTCGGGCGTAACGTGTTTGAGCTTCAGATCTTCGAGCAGAGCTGCGCGTCGTTCGTCGAGTCCGGCGGCCAGAATCAATAGCCAGCGGAGCTGCCACCGTTCCCGCTTGACTTGGTCCACAGCTTCATCGGATGGGCCGTCCTCTACCCAGTCGAGAATCTTGGCGCGGGCCGGATTGTCGAGCGACGGCCAGGCTGCATTGAGTGCCCGGCCGGCTTCGTGTCGCAATGCGTAGAGATCAAGGATGGTTCGTTCTTGAGTCACTCTTGCGATTCCCAGCGGTGCCCCTATCACGCACTCGGCGAGGACATGCAGGGCGATTCGCCTGAAAACGTACCACCGCCCTTCCCAAAGGAGATCGAGCACGGCTTGAACCTGAGCCGGATCCTCGGAAACCACTAGAGTCGCAGCGTCGCGCAGGGCGGAGGTCAGGTAGTCGCGAGCATCGTGGTCCGGGAGGTTCTCTGGGTGCGTTTCAATCGCCGGGCGCCATATGACCGAATGATCGTCGGGAGGCTCGCGTTCGGGCGCCGATGAGTGCGAGATTGATTCGGAGAGAAGGTCACCTAACAGTCCGACCCAGCCCATCCCGGCGGTCCGAGCCAAAGCCGAAGACGCAGCGTCGAGGACTTGGGGATAGTCGTAGGATTCTCGCATGCGGGTCCGAGGACGTACTGGCAAGCGGGACTCGCTCTCTGACGCGTCGCGCGTTCGCGCGTCAGGGAGGACAGCGAGCGACGCACTCATCAGATCCAGCGCAACGTCGACGTGCCCACCGGCGGCAACGTGAGCCGCCAGCTTGCCGATCAGTTCCGGCTGGAAGCCCGGGAGCCAGTCGGCGGCCCGAATCCAGCCGGACAGACGCGCCGCAAACATCGCCGCCGGCGTTCCTTCGAGCTCCAAGGCGATGGCGACGAGGTCATCAATGACAGCCCAGTTCCCGTTCGTCTCGACTTCCGCCAGCACTTCCCCTACCGCCGACGGTCGGATACTCGCCATCTTCCGCAGGTACGCGGCGGCTGGCCACGGAACAAAGCGATACCCGTCTCCGTACCGGACCGGCTCAGGCACTTGGGCGAAGTAGCCCTTGGCACGCAAGGGACCTAGCCACCCGGGGTGGTCGAGCCGTTCGAAGAAGTAGCGCAACGAGCCTTGCCCGTGGGGCATCTCTTGGGTGAATGCTCGCAGTTGGTGTTTTGTCGGCGCCGATGCGGCCAACAACTCGTCTAGGAGGGTTAGATGTCTTGTCGAGTGCTCCTGTTGTAGAACCACGGCACGGCGCAGGAACAACTGGAAGTCGCGCCAGAGGGCCAAGAACTTGTCGTCGACTGGTCTGGGGTTGACTTGGCCGCTCCGGTGCGCGTAGCGGGCGAGGCGCCCGACCAACGAGTCCCATAGCCGGGGGAGCGGGTCGTCAGGTCGCAATGGGAGCGACGCACAAATCGTCGCCACCTCTCCGCGATGGTTGTTCTCCTCATCCGCTGGATCGCGGGTGGCTTCGCTCGCGGTCAACGGCCGAAGGACTAGTCGGATGCTGGCCTCCACTTCGCGCATGAGATGGCCAACGACATGCGTGGTCGTAGGGCGGTTGCGGGACACGGCAAGACAGGCTTCCTCGAAAAAGGCGCCAACGGCCGGCCCGTAGCTTGCGGTTAACTCGGCGACGAGGTGGGCGTCTCGTGCGGTGAGAGTGGGATCCATCGGGTAGCTGCCCCTTCCGGGCCAGCCCTCCCGCAGGCCCACAGTAGAAACCGCGTTGCTTTCAATCCCGGCACGGAGCACGGAGGCGACAGAGGCTGCCGCCGTTATCGTCAATCGCAGATTCAGGAAGACTGGTAGCAGGGGGGAGACTTGAACTCCCGACCTCACGATTATGAGTCGTGCGCTCTGACCGGCTGAGCTACCCTGCCACGAACTTCCAATCTAGCAACGGGCGGCACTCCCGGCAACGAACCGGCCGTCACACCACCCGCGCGAGGGAGCCGCGGTCCGGGTCCTTCGTCACTTCGATCCGCTGGGGGAAGCGCTCCTTCAGTTCGTCGATGTGCGTGACCACGAGGATGAGCCGGAATTCGTCCTTGATCGCGGTGATCGCTTCCACCAGGCGGTCGATGCCCTCGGCATCCTGGGTGCCGAAGCCCTCGTCGATGATGAGCGTGGGGAGCGTGGCCCCGGCGCGCTGGGCGAGAAGCCGGGCGAGGGCTATGCGAAGCGCGAAGTCGACCCGGAAAGCCTCCCCGCCGCTGTACATCTCGTAGTCCCGGGTCCCCAGGTCGTCGCTGATCCGGATGTCGAGCGTGTCGACCATCTTCCCCCCGGCCGCCGCCCGCTGGGTGTGCAGCGAGACGTGGATGCGGCCGCCGGTCATCCGGTCGAGCATCGCGTTCGCTTCGTACTGGACCGCGGGGATGGACTGGTCGATGAGGAGTGCCTGGACCCCGTTCTTGCCGAAAGCGAGGGAGAGGTCGCCGTAGATCTGTTCTTCTTCCTTGAGGGCCTTCATCTCGTCGTACATCGCTTCGAGGCGGGCGCGGTTGGCGGCGAGCTGGTTGCGGCGCTCTTCGCGGCTGCCGAGGGTGAGGGTGAGGTCGTTCTGCTGCTTGCGGGCTTCGGCGAGGACTGCTTCCGCCTGTTCGAGGCGGGGGCGGACGTCGGCATTGGCCTCGAGTTCGCGTTCTCCCGCTTCGACCGCGAGGTTCGCTTCCTCCACGGCTTTCTCGGCGGCGGCGATGGAGGCGCGGTCGTGTGTGATCTGCTCGCGGGCGGCGTCGGCGGAGGCCACAGCCTCTCCGAGGGCGCGGTACTCGTCCTGGGCGGGCGCCAGCTCCCGGATGCGGTTGCGAAGGGCGTTGTGGGCGGCGGCATCGTAGGCGACAGCGGTAAGCGCGGCTTCGGCGGCAGCGAGGGCGGCCCGTTCGTCGCGGCAGAAATCGCCCTCGGCGAGGATTTTCTCCGCGGCCATGGCCTCGGCGGTGAGCGCGGGCAGGCGGTCGCGGGCGTCGCTGGCGGCGGCGTGCTGCGCGTGGAGGGCGTTCTCGCGGGCGCGAAGGGCGGCGTCGCGGGTGGAAACCTGTTGCGCCGCGGCTGTGGCCTCCGCCTGGAGCGCGTCTGCTTCCCTGACCGCGGAGGCGGCGGCATCCTGGGCGGCGCGGTAGCGTTCCCCGAGCTGTTTGCGCTGGGCGGCGTAGTCGTCGCGAAGGCGCTGGGCGTCGCCGGGGCCGAGGGCATTGCCGCAGACCGGGCAGGTGGCGGCGGCGGCTTCGAGTTGGGCCTCCCGGGCCTTCAGTTCGTTGCCCTGCTCGACCAGGTGCTTCGCTTCGCCGGTGTGCCCGGCGGCGGCCTCGCGGGCGCTGCTTTCCCGGGCGCGGAAGTCGCGGACGCTGGCGTCGAGGGCGGCGATCGCTTCCCGTTCGGCCGCCAGTTGGGCCGCGGCCGCCTCGATTGCAGGGAGGGCGGCGGCGGCTTCGGCGGCGGCGTCGCGCTGTTTCGTGAGCGCGGCCAGCCCGGCCTCCAGGCGGGTCCGTTCCATGGCGATGGACTGCTGGGCGGCGCGGACGGCCGCTTCGTGGGTTGCGGCGAGAGCCTGTTTCTCGGCGGCGGCGTGTTCGGCCTTCCGGGCCGCCTCCAACTCTTCGTAGCGCGCGGTGATTTCGTCGCGCCGGGAGAGGGCCGCATCGAGGCCGGCGAGCCGCTCCTCCAGCGACGCGAGACGTTTCCCGGCGGCCGCAAGCGTCTCCGCGGACTGGTCGCGGCGGCGGCGGGCGTCATCCAGCTGCTGCTCCAGCTGCTTGAGGGTCGCAGCCGCCTGGCGAAGCTGGCCGACGCCTTCGTCGAGCTCGGCGACTTTGGGCGCGAGGGCGGCGAGGGTGGCGCGCAGGCTCTCGACCTCGGCCTCGACCGCGGGGAGTTCGTCCAGCTCCGTGCGGGCGGACTCCGCTTCCTGGCCGCGGAGGTTGGATTCGCGGGCGCGGTCCTTCCTGCGGTCGCCGGCGGCGGTGGCGAGGACTTCGTAGCGTTCGAGCCCGAGGATCTTGCGGAAGACCTCCTTGCGGTCGGCGGGCGCCTTGCGGGTGAACTCGTTCGAACGCCCCTGGACGATGAAGGCGCTGCTGACGAAGGTGTCGTAGTCGAGGCGGACGGTGGCGATCAGGCGCTGCTGGGTTTCGCGAAGGGTGCCCCCGGTCATCGCGACGAGCGCGCCGCTGGGGTCGCGGTGGAAGAAGTCGAGGGCGCCGGCGCCGCGGCCGCGGGTGCGCTTGCGGACCACTTCGAAGACTTCCCCCTGGACTTCGAATTCGAAGCGGACGAGCATCTCCTGTTCGCCGAGATGGATGCGGTCGTCTTCGAGGCGGCCGCGGCATTCGCCCCAGAGGGCCCAGGTCATGGCGTCGAGGAGGGCCGACTTGCCGTCGCCGTTGCGGCCGGAGAGGACCGCCGTGTGGAGCCCCGTGAAGTCGACCGAGCATTCGCGGTAGGAGAGGAAGTTGCGGAGGGAGAGGCGGCGAGGGATCACCCATCGCCCTCCACGCTGCGGGGGTCGACGCGGTGGAGGCGCCAGTTCACCCCGGACTCGTCGAAGTCGACCACTGCCGCCCAGCCGGCCTTGCGGTTGGCGTCGGAAAGGGGCATCGGCGCGCCCGAATAGACGGCCGTGACGCCGCCGGTGCTGACGTCGGCGTGGGGTTCCCAGTGGCCGAACGCCATGTAGTCCCAGTGGCCCGCTGCGGCTTCGATTTCGGATTCGCGGATGAGGAGCGAACGGTGCATTTCGCCGTCTTCGCGGACGAAGTGGCCGTGGGCGAGGGCGATGTGCCAGCGGCTGTCGAGGCGCTCCGGGAGGCCTTGGAGCGGCTTGAAGTGCCAGTCGCTGTCGATGTAGGCGCGGCCCCAGAGGACGAGGTCGAGGCCTTCGGGTTCGAGCATCGCCCCGGCGTGGTCACGGACGATGGTGAGGCGCTTCGCGACGGCTTCCATGTCGAACCGCCAGTAGATGCCGCCGGGGTCCATGGGGTCGTGGTTGCCGGGGAGGAGGAAGCTCTGGCCGGGGAAGCGGGCGATCTGGTGGGCGGCGAACATGACCGTGCGTTCGTCCACGCGGGCGTTGTCGAAGAAGTCGCCGGCGATGACCAGGGCGTCGGCGTTGGTGGCGATCGCGAGGTCGATGACGCGGCTGAAGGCGGTCTCCATCAGGTCGCGGCGCTCGGCCCACTTGCCGTCGGCGCTCCCGGTGTAGGCGCCGAGGTGGACGTCGGAGGTGTGGACGACCCGGAGTGGGCGGCGTTCAGGCACCGGCGGTCTCCACCTCGAGGATGAAGTCGCGGGCGACCGTGAGCAGGCGCGCGCGGCGGGCGTCGTCGGTGTTCTTCAGCTTCAGGTAGGTATCGAGGACTTCCACGGGGTCGGCGGCGTCGGGCTGGACCCCGGCGGGGAGGCCGGTCCGGCGCTCGTCGGGGAGTTCGAGGTGGACCCCCGCGACATAATGCGCTTCGTCGAGCATCCTGCGGACCTCAGGCGCCCGGAAGGCGGCCTGCTGGTCCTGCGACATCTTCACGTGCACCCGGACGATCGCGTTCTTCACGGCGGCGGCCTCGACCGCGCGGCAGACTTCAGGCGTGGGGTCGGCGTCGCGGGGGCTCACCTCGACGGTGACGAAGCGGCGGGCGGGGACCTTCTCCAGCCGCGGGAGGCCGCTGCCGCCGATGCGCGCTCCGCGGGCTGCGGCAGGGTCGATGTCGAAGACCATAAACCCCTTCGCCTGGTTCTCTTCGCCGAAGTCGACGGGCTGCATGGAACCGGCGTACCAGGTGGGGGTGCGAAGCTCCAGCTGCATGTTGTTGTGGTGGTGGCCGAGGGCGATGTAGTCGAAGTAGCCGTCGTGGAGTTCGCTCTTGAGGAGCGTGGGCGCGGTACCG
Source organism: Chloroflexota bacterium (assembly GCA_016234445.1). GTDB lineage: Bacteria > Chloroflexota > Dehalococcoidia > Tepidiformales > Tepidiformaceae. Next base: position 148,767 of record JACRBT010000002.1, read on the forward strand.
ACCGTCATCCACTGTTCGCTCCCGGCACGTTCCCGTACGAGCCAGTCGTTCATGGAGACGTGGCAGGCGAGCACGGCGGGGATGGCCGGGTCGAGGGCCTCGGCCTGCATCCGGATGAGTTCGGACATTTTCTGTTCGACCTGGGCGTGGACCTGTTCGATGGTCATGTTCGTCACGTCGCTGTCGACGGCGAGCAGCTTCGACACCTGGGGCCAGGGCAGGAACGGCACCTGGAGCGGCCCTGCTCTCGTCTGGAGGACAGGCGCGACGAAACCGTTGCGGGCGAACCAGTCGTTGTCGGCGACGGTGACGTTGGGGACGTCGAGGGTGCGGAAGATCTCGAGGGCGTGGGCCTTACCCTCGGCGTTGGGGAGATCGTGGTTGCCGGTGAGGAGGAAGGTGGCGATTCCCGCTTCGCTCAGCCGTCGTATGCGGCGGGCAAACTCGCGCTGGTGGGTCTGCGAGGGTTCGCGGGCCTTGTACGCGTCGCCGGCGAAGATGACCGCGTCGACGCCCTCCGAGAGCGCGTAGGCGACCAGGGCGTCGAGCGCGTCGAGGAAGTCCTGCATGCGCGAGGACCAGCCAAATTCGGCGAGGGGACGGCCGTAGGTTTCGACCCCGATGTGGAGGTCGGCGAAATGGATCACTCGCATGATCCTTCTATCCTACGGGGTCGCCGCGGCGCGCAACAGGGCCCGATCGATGCACGCGACAGCAGATGACGCGGTCAGTCGAGGGCGCCGGTCATCGTCGTCAGCTGGCGGGCGTGGTCCTTGCTGTGGATGCGAAGGAAGAGGAACCATTCGCGCCAGTTGAGGTCGCCGAAGAAGGGGTGCTTCCACGTCACGTCGAGGAAGGCGGCCGGGTCGGCGTCGCGGACGTGGACGTAGAGGGAGTCGATGGACGCGCGGTGGCGGGCGAGGATCGCTTCGCGGGTAGCGGGAAGGGGGGTGTCCTCGCCCTCCGGGAGGGCCCCGGTGTGGGCGACGTAGAGGATCGACTGGGCGCCGGAGACGTTCGAGCCGGCGGCATGGCGGATGCAGTCCATCGGCGTCCAGGTCTCCCCCGTCACGGTGACGTCGAGGTCCCCGGCGGGGACGGCGTTCGCCGCGGCCTCCAGTTCCAGGACAGCCTCTTCGACGCGCGAGATGAGGTCCTCGATCGGCTTCTGGGCCTGCTGTTGGAGGTAGCCTCGGATGCGGTCGTTTTCGGAAACGGGGCTGGTCATCGCGGTCCTCCGGCGGGGTGTCCCCGAAGGCTACGCGGGCAGCCGGACCGCGGCAACCGGCTCGGGGTGGGCATAGGTGGTGAGGGTGAGGATGCCGCCGAGGAGACGCTCCCTGACGCGGACTGCGAGCGGTCCCGGCTCCGGGAGGCGGTGCCAGGAGTGGTCGAGCACGAGGAACCTGCCGCCGGGCGCGAGCACCCGTGCCGCTTCGTCGAAGACCTCGGTCGCGGCGGCATCGGGGATGTGGCCCAGCAGGTGGGTGGCGACCAGGACCGGCGCCGATTCGTCCGCCAGCGGCAGGGAGCGGGCGTCGGCGTGCACGGCGACGGCGCGCCCGGAGGCGAGGCCGGCCGCCGCCTGGGCGCGCTCGACCATGAAGGGGGAGAGGTCGAACCCGGTCACGTCGACGCCGGGGAGGGTGTTGCCAAGTACCGAGAGCAGGTGGCCGGGGCCGCAGCCGAGGTCGGTCGCGGCAGCCGGGGCAAGGGCACGGACGCGGGCGGCGACGTGGCGGAGGACACGCCCTTCGAGGGAGGCGTTGTAAAGCCGCGCGATCAGCGACTCGTAGAGGCGGACGCTGCCGCGCGAAAGGTAGCCATCGGGGAGGTAGTGCCAGCGGCGTGCGTACCAGGCAGGGTAGGAGACGGAGTCGTCGGCGACGGGCAGGGATTCGGCGTCGCGGACGCGGCGGGCGAAGCTTCGAGGGCCGATCCGGGGGTACACGCCCTGATGCTACCGAACCGGGAAGACGCACGCACGGCCCGCCCGTAGAATCGGCCTACCAACAACCCGGAGAACGCAATGATCACCATCGTCGCCAAGCTGCAGGCCAACGCGGGCAAGGAAGATGACCTCCGCGCCATCCTGACCGAAATGGTCGGGAACGTGAAGAAGCACGAAGCGGGCAAGGCTGTCGCCTACTCACTCCACACGAGCGACACCGACCCCACGCTGTTCATGTTCTACGAGCAGTACGCCAGCGCGGAGGCGCTGGCCGCCCACGGCCAGACCGACCACATGAAGGCGATGGGCGGGAAGCTCGGCGGCATCCTCGCCGGCCGGCCGGTGATCGAGCGGTACACGCAGATCGCGGGAGTGTAGGGCCGGGGGCCTGGGGGCGGGCGCTCCTAACGGCCAGCTGACCGCGGCCGGCGAAGCCGCAGCGTCAGCCAGCCCAGGGCGCCGGCCACCATCCCGGCGCCTCCGATTGCGAGCAACGGAAGGCTGACCGGCCCAGGAGGGTGCGGCCGCGCCATGCCCGTCCCCGTCCCTGGCGCGATGGGTCCGACGAGGACGAACGTCCGCCCGTCGACGGTCCCGCCGTTCAACATCGCGGCGGCCTCGGGCCCAATCCCCGATTGCCCGACGGCCCAGGAGTGGATTCGCCAACCGTCTCCAGTTTGCTGCGGTTGGAACTCGAGGAAGTGGCGCCGGCCGGCGCTGTCTGGCGGGGACGCGAGTATGACGGCGGGACAATCCGGGCAGGCAAGCGTCCCAACTGTGTGCCCAGTGAGCGTCGTGGAGTTCAGGTGGAGCTCCGCTCCTCCGAATTCGCCCACCCGAAGCTCACGAGGGCGCTCCCCGGCGGCCTCGCAGTAGTGAAAACTTGCGTCACCGGCGATCCGGCCACTGATGCACCCCGTGACCACCGTGCCTGCCGCGATGCCCTGACAGATTTCAGCCAGCTCCGCACCGCCGGTGTACTGCGGACAGGTGCGCTGAACCGGGATCAGGAATGGGGCCAGATCCTCCCCCGCGTTTATGCGCGCGGTGAGCTCCCGGCCGAACGCCACGAAATCGGACATGAACGGCTGGCTACTAGCAGCCCATGGTGCGGACGTTTCCCGGCTCGCCGTGCTGGCTTCCACGGAGCCCCCGCCGCCTGCCATCAGCCCAGCCACAAAACCTGCGACTACCGCCACAAGGCACAGAATCCAGAGTTGAAGTCTCATCGCGCAACCCCCGCGGCGAACTTGAGGAGCTCCTCAAGCCCCAGGTTGTAGGAGTAAATCACCGTCGACACGCGCAATTCCGCGTCCCAGATAAGCACGGCGCCTCCCCCAAGCCCCGCGTCGAGCACAGGGCGCCCGACCGCCGCCGGCAATCCGCCTATGGTATCGGCGTACCAGTGCGAGGCGGGGATGTCGGTGAACTCCGCCGGGGCCGCGCCGTCGCGGTACCGGTACTTGTGGACGTTGATGAAGCCACCGTGCGGCACGACGAACCAGCTTTCCCCTGCGGCAAGGCGTTCCGCGGCGTCCGCAGCTGCCCGGATCCCAACGGTAAGCGTTGAGACGCCTGGCTCCCCGCCACAGAACGCGGACCCGAATTCGTCCATCGTGTCCTCGCGGACGTACCCTCCCACAGGGAGGTAATCCGGCGAGATCTCCAGCACGGTGCCACGAAATGCGCTGGGCGGGACATCTTCCCGTTTCACATCTGACCCGCAGACCGTGCCCGTCCGGACCGCGGTGGGGCCGACGGTGATCCCGTTGATCGCCTGGTCGAACCGCGGTTTCGCACGCCATTCAGCGAGGTACGGGAGCTGCCACCCTGACCGGGTGGTGTCTATGTCCGGGAGTCCCGCCGCAGGCACCGGGAGGGTCTCCGGCACCACCGGGGTGGCCCCAGCTGGCGTGCCGGGCACCACCACCGTGCCTGCGTCCGGCGCCGCGCGGGCTCCTTCATCCCGCCCTGTCTGCCGTCCGATATAGAACCCCGCGCTCGCCATGAGCAAGGCGGCCGCGGTGAGGATGGCGGCGCGGCGGCGGGCGCCCGCTGCTGTCACGAATCTCCGGATACGTCTGATCACGAGCCTCCGACATGATCTGAAGCTGATTGTCCACCCGGCAGGAGTCGATCCGGAACCTCAGAATTGATGAATCTCTAAGCGGCCCGCGGTGGCTCGGCCAGGCAACAGGCCACGTGCCCTTTCGCCCAGGCCACGGCCCGCCGGCCATGGATCCCGGCCCGGTCATAGAACTCGTGCAAGCGGGAGCGGATCGCTGCGACCGAAATGGTCAGGCGGCCGGCGATCTCGTCATCCGTCAGGCCATCGGCAAGGAGCCGAAGGGCTTCCGCTTCCGCCCGGCTCACCTCGAAGTGCTCTTCCAGTTGCTCGATCATCGACTGCTCCGTGGAACTGCTGCCCCCGGAAGTGACGCGCGTCAATGTTATCAGCCGACCGGGGCCTCATGGGATCCGACGAACGGGCGGCTCGCTTTGTTCCCCTTGCGCCGCGCTTGCCGTTGCCCCTACTCCCGGCGGCGCGCACGCTGCTAGCCGATGGAACTGGTCCGGGCGGCGATTCTTGGCATCGTGCAGGGCCTGACCGAGTTCCTGCCGATCTCGTCGTCGGGACACCTCATCCTCGTCCCCGCGCTTTTCGACTGGCCCGACCAGGGGCTGGCGTTCGACGTCGGCCTCCACGTGGGCACCTTGTGCGCGCTCCTCGTCTACTTCTGGCGCGACTGGGTGCGGCTCTTCGTTTCGGGCTGGCGCGACTTCTGGAAACACGGGTTCCGTTTCGCCAACCAGGCGCCTGACTCGCAACTCCTCTGGCTGCTGGCGCTTGGCTCTGTGCCGGCAGCGCTCGTGGGGCTCGTCTTCAACGACTGGATCGAAGAAAACGTCCGCCAGCCGTGGCTGGTCGCGCTGATGCTCGCCGCCGGGGGACTGTTGCTGCTCGGGGCCGAGCGGCTCGGGCGTCGCGAACGGGCGATGGGGACCGTAGGCGTCGTCGATGCGGTCGTGGTTGGGATGGCCCAGGCGTTGGCCCTGATCCCGGGTGTTTCGCGTTCGGGGGCGACGATGAGCGCGGGGATGTTCCGGGGGCTCACCCGGGACGCCGCGGCGCGTTTCGCCTTCCTCCTCGGGACGCCCGCATTCGTCGGGGCCGCGGCGCTGAAGGCGAAGGACCTTGCGGGCGAAACGGGCGCTGAGTACGGGGAGCTGGCCGTAGGGCTCGCCTTTTCGGCCGTCGTGGGGTTCATCGCGATCCACGCGCTGCTGCGATTCCTGCGGACCCGGAGCCTGATGACGTTCGTCCATTACCGGTTCGCGGTGGCGGCGCTGACGCTGGTCATCGGGGGCATCCGGGTGGCCTGACGCTCGCGTCCCCAGCGGGTATTGTTAGCCCCACTGGAGGTTCGCAAATGGTCCTCGAACGACTGCGGCTGGATGGGCCGCCACGGAAGGTTGCCATCATCACCGGCGGGAGCCGGGGGCTCGGGAAGGCGATGGCGATTTCGCTCGCCGAAGCCGGCGCCGAGATCTGCATCGCCAGCCGGACGGTGGCGCAGCTCGAGTCGGCCGCTGCGGAGATCAAGTCGCACAGCGGCCGCGACGTCCTCACGGTGCCCACGGACGTCCAGCAGAGCGCACAGATGGACGCGCTCATCGAACGGACCGTCGCCCACTTCGGGCGGCTCGACATCATGGTCAACAACGCCGGCATCGGCGACCGCCGGGGCGCGGGCTCAACGATCTACGACCTCGAAGACGCCGACTGGAACGACACCATCTCGGTGAACCTCTACAGCACCTTCTATGGCGCGAGGGCAGCCGCCCGCCAGTTCCGCAAGCAGGGTCCCGGGGGCGTCATCCTCAACGTCGCCAGCGGGACGGCCCTTCGCGGCAACCCGACGGGCTTCGCCTATGGCGCGGCTAAGGCGGGCGTCATCGCGCTGACGAAGAGCCTGGCGGCCATGCTCGCGGGCGAAGAAATCCGGGCGAACTCCATCGTCCCCGGCTTCCTTGCTCAGGCGCCGGCGCGCAACGCGGAGGAAGTCGAGATGCGGGCCCAGCGCGGGCGGTTCAACACCGCGCGGCGCCTGGGGGAGGCGTGGGAGATGGGGCCGCTCGCCGTCTACCTCTGCTCCGACGCCTCGTCGTACGTCACCGGCGAGTCGTTCGTCATCGACGGCGGCGGGCTTGCCGGCGGGGTCGCGCCAACCGGGTTCACGCCCGTCGTGGAGGCCAGCAATGCCTGATTGGGACCGCAAGCCAGGGTTCGACCTTAGCGGGAAGAAAGCGCTCGTCGTCGGGTTCGCCAACCCCGCGGGGGCGCCGATCGCGCTCGCACTCGCCGAAGCCGGCGCCGACGTCGCCACTGCCTCCGCTACTACCAGCGCCGAGGAGATGCTCGAAGCGAAGCGCGTGAGCAGGGAAGTGAAGAAACTGGGGCGCGAAAGCTTCTCCCAGGGCTGGGACGTCACCCTGCCGACGAACGTCCAGGTGGGGATGAAGCAGCTCCAGAAGGAGTTCGGGCACCCGTCGATCCTCGTCTTCAACGCCGACGCCAGCCTCGTCAAGCCGATCGAGAAAATCACCGACGCCGAGTTCGCCCACGTCCAGCAGGTGAACCTCTCCGGGGCGTTCTACGCGGCCCGGACGTTTGTCCGCGAGTTCGAGGGCAGCGGCCCCGGGCGGATCATCTTCGTGAATTCGATCTTCGCCGAGCGCGGGGTCGACCACCTTTCCGCCTACAGCGCGGCGAAGGCGGGGGTCGTCGGGCTGACGATGTCGCTCAGCCAGGAGCTGGGCGGGCGGAACATGACCGTGAACTGCATCTCGACCGGCTGGATGAACTGGACTCCCGGCCGCGGCTCCGACGAGATCGGGGCGAACCGGCTCCTTCGCTTCATCGCCATGCGGCGCTTCGGCGCGCCGGAAGAGACCGCGGCCCTCGCCGTGCTCCTCGCCTCGGAGGCCGCCGGCTACATGAACGGTCAGGTGTTCCACATCGACGGCGGCGTCATGACCCACCTCTAGGCGCGGACGGTGGCAACGAAACCGCTTGCCGTCCGCCTCCTCGAACAGCGGAAGATCGCCCACGAGGTGTTCGCGTTCGACCCGGCGATCCGCGACGCCGGGGAGGTCGCGGCCGTCACCGGCCACTCGCCGGCGGAGGTGTACAAGACGCTGGTGGTGGAACACGACCCGCCCAAGGGCAAGCCGCTCCTGGTGATGGCGCCGTCGGACACTGAGGTCGACCTCAAGGTGCTGGCCGCGGCGGTCGGGGCGAAGAAGCTGCGGATGGCGAGCCACCGCGACGCCGAACAGGCGACGGGGTTGCAGGTCGGCGGGATCAGCGCCCTCGCCCTCCTCGACAGGCGGTTCCCCGCGTACATCGACGCACGGGCGGTGGCGCTGACCCATCTGCTCGTCAGCGCGGGGCAGCGCGGCTTCGACGTCCGCCTCAGCCTGGCCGACCTGCTGGCGCTGACCGGGGCGCAGCTGGTGCCGCTCGGCTAGATCGAGACCCCGGCGGCGTTGCTGAGGGCGGCGATGTCCTGCTCCTCGGCGAGGACGATGACGATGTCGCCGTCGTGCATGGTGTCCTCCGCCTTCGGGCCGACCACGAGGGCGCCCGAGCGGTGGCGGAGGCCGAGGATGCTGGCGTTGGGCGCGTGGCTGGTCAGGTGGGAACAGGTCTTCCCGGCCAGGCCGTTCTTCTCGCTGACTTCGAACTCTGCCAGGAGGAGGTCGCCGTGGCGCCCCGTGGCGAGCGTGTCCATGATGTCGGCGGCGAGCGGCTGGAGGGCGGAAAGAACCATTCGCCGCCCGCCAAGGCTGTAGAGCGAAAGGACGCGGTCGGCGCCGGCCAGGCGGAGTTTCTCTTCGTTGTGGGGGTAACCGACGCGGGCGACGATGTAGCAGTGGGGATTCATCGACTTCGCCGTGAGGGTGATGTAGGTGTTCCCGGAGTCGCTGTCGCTGGCGGCAAGGAGGCAACGTGCCCGGCTTATCCCGGCACGGTTGAGGGTGATGTCCTGGGAACCGTCGCCTTCGACCACGAGATAGCCGAATGCGCGGGCGACTTCGGCCTGGGCCGGCGTCTGCTCGATGATGACGAACCTCGCGCCGCGTTCCCGGAGTTCCTTGGCGATCTCCCGGCCGACGCGGCCGAACCCGCACAGGATGTAGTGGTCCTCAAGCTCTTCGATTTGCATCTTCATCCTCCGGTGGTAGAAGCGGCTGCGGATGTTGCCCTCAAGCGTCTGTTCGACCATCAACGTCAGGGTGTAGAGCACCGTGCCCGTGCCGAAGAGGATGAGCACGATGGTGAAGATCTTCTCGGCGGTCCCGAAAGGCTCGACTTCGCGGAAGCCCACCGTGCTCAGGGTGGTCACGGTCTGGTAGAGGGCGTCGATGAACGAGTACCCGGCGATGACCATGTAGCCCGCGGTCCCGACCGCCAGCGTGAGCCCGAGCGCCAGCAGCGCCCCGGCCAACCGCCCGCCCGGGAACAGGCCGCGCAGAGAAAAGCGCTTCACGGGTGGAAGTATAGGGTCGAACCCGCGAATGGCATCGCCCGGCCATCGCCGCCAGGATGCCCGCCCCCGTTTCTCGCGGGCAGGGGAGGTTCGGCCAGTGACCGATTCGAATGGCACCGGCGGGCCATCGCCGCTAGGATGACGGCGCCCGCCGGTCGCGGGCAGGGGAGGTGGTTCGCATGCCGGAGACGATGTCGGGGGGCTGGAAGCTCTACTACGAGACGCACGGGGACCCGGCGAATCCGCCGATCGTGATGATCCTCGGGCTTTCCTACCGGCTTGCGCACTGGGGCCGCCTGCCGGGGCTGCTGGCCGAACGCCTCCACGTCATCACCTTCGATTGCAGGGGAATGGGCCAGAGCGAGCGGCGGGATGAGCCTTACACCATCCAGGACGAGGTCGAGGACGTCGCCGCCGTGCTCGACGCGGCGGGGGTGCAGCGCGCCTACGTCTACGGCCGTTCTCGCGGGGGGATGATCGCCCAGGAGTTCGCCCTCACCCACCCGGAGCGTTGCGCGGGGCTGGTGCTGACCGGGACCAGCCACCGGGGGCCCGGGTCGGTCGGCTACAGCGACGCCGTGACCCGGGCCATGAACTTCACCCCCGACATGACCCGCGAGCAGATCTTCGAAACCCAGAACATCGCCATGGCAGCGCCGGGCTGGCGGGAGCGGGACCCGGAAGCGTTCGCCTACCTGCTTCGGACCGACCTGGAGGCGCCGCCCCGGCGGTTCGCCGTCGTCCGGCAGCAGGAGGCCATCGCCAGCTGGTCGAGCAAGGACCGCTTGCCGTCGTTGCGAATGCCGGTGCTGGTCCTCTGCGGGGAAGACGACGGCATGACGCCGCCCGAGAACAGCCGCCAGATCGCGGCGCTCATCCCCGGCGCCCGGCTGCACCTGATCCCCCAGTGCGGCCACAACCCCATGCTGGAGAAGCCGGAAGAGGTGGCGCGGCTGGTCCTCGACTTCGCCGCCGCTCAGCCCAGCAGTTCGAGGTAGCGGCGCTTCATCCAGTCGCCCTTGGCCCGGTATTCCTGGGGCGTGGAGAGCGACCCCTTGCGGCCTGATTCACGGCCGTAGGCGAGGTTCAGCGAGGCGTGGTGGTTGTCCCCCTGGCCGTAGCGGCGGGCACGTTCCTTGGCGGCCCGGTTCGTCCATGTCCTGCAGTAGGCGATCGCCTCCTGGAGTTCGGTCGCCAGGTCCACGACGTCGACTGCCGCCGCAACGACGGCTTCCTGCTGTTTCACGGGCGGCGCGGCCACGCCGAACATCGTGAGCTGCTGGCCGTCGATCCAGCGCCCGGTGTGGTCGAGGTAAGCGTCTCCCGCTTCGACCACGTCGACGACTTCCGGGCGTGCAGCATCTTCGTCGTCGCTGGCCGCGGGGAGGATGTCGTCATCCTCGTCTCTGGCGGCTTCTTCCGTGTCCTCGGCCGGGCGCTGGACGGACGGCGGGGGTGCTTCGCGTTCGAGGTGCTCGACAATTGGGGCAAGGCGGGGGTCGCGGCCGATGAAGACGTTGAGCAGGTTCTGGCGTTCGGGAAGGTTGTGGTTGTAGCGCAGCCCCCGGCCGAGTTGCTGGATGACGGGCTCGCGGCTGTGAACGGCGTCGAGCTTCAGGAGGACGCTCACTGTCGGGGCGTCGAAGCCTTCGCTCGCTTTCTTCACCTGGATGAGGACGTCGTAGGCGCCCGCGTGGAAGCCCCGGAGCCGGCGGTCGTTCTCGGCGTCGCTGATGTCGCCACTGTGGACGACGGCGCAGCGCAGCGACGCATGCCACCGCGCGAAGAAGCGTTGAAGGTGATTGGCGTGTTCGGTCGTGGCGCCGAAGACGAGGCCCTGGTGATTCCCGGGCGCCATCGCGATCTTGGCCTGGAGCGTGAGGGCGAACTCCCGGACGAGGGGCTCCACGTAGTCGTCGTTCCAGCGCAGTTGCTGGCGGACGCAGCGCTGGTCGAAGTCGGAGAGCTCAGCCATCTCGGAAGCGGTGAACTCGCGGATTTCGCCCTCGCTGTCGCGCAACTGGACCGCGTAGTCCTTCATCTGCATGTTGAGGTGCTTGAGGATGCGGCCTTCCTTCCAGGCCTGGCGCATCGAGACCTGGAGGAGGGGGTCGATCACCAGCCCGCCCTCCTCGTCCTCGACGTAACGGACACCGGCGATGGCGGCGCGGTCAAGGCGGACGGGGGTCGCGGAGAGCAGCAGCGACGAGACGGCGGTGAGGCCCCCGATCGCGTCGGCCCAGCGGCCACGGTCGCCGAGGTGGTGGGCTTCGTCGCAAACGACGTGGACGCGGCGCTCGCGGCAGAGGCGCTCGTACTGCCGTGGCGCAGCGACGACCTGCTGGTAGGTTGCGACGACGACGTTGGCGGCGGTCTGGCGGACGCGGGCGGGGGCGGCGTTGTCGGCGAGGATCTTGCGGATGGGGCGGCTGCTGCCGATGAGCCCCAGCGCGCGCTCGACCCCGCCGTAGACCTGTGTCCGGAGCACGTCCGTCGGCGTCAGGTAGAGGCAGGTGTCGGCGCCCGCGAGCGCTGCAGCGACCTCGAACGACCCGACCCCGATCACCGTCTTGCCGTAGCCAACAGGCACGACGACCAGTTCGGAGCGGCTGCCGCGGCGGAGGGCCTCGGCCCACCGTTGCAGCGCAGTCTCCTGCCCGGGGCGCAGGCCGGGGCGGCCGGGGGATGGGGTCACAGGGCCGGCGCTGGTTGGAGCATCCCGATCAGGCTATCGTCCGGCCGCCCACCGGTCAGGAGTGCGGCCAGTGACAAGGCGTCATCGACTGGCGGTCAAGGTTCGGTGCTGCCGCCAGAAAGAGCCGGCGCAAAGGTCCGGTAGCGAAGGAGGCCACGGGTCGGGCCATCCCCGGCGCCGGGGACGTCCGGCTTTTTCACGAGGTAGGCTTGCGCCATCCAGCCAGGCCCAGACTGCGTCAGCACCGGGACCCAGGCGATGCCACTGACCTTGACGGCGGCGCCGGTGATCGTGACTTCGTTGCGGTGGGGGATGCAGGTGATGATCGGCTGGTCGGGCCCCGGGCCGGCACGGAGGCGGAGGCAGTCGCCGGGAGTGTTGACCAGCGCCTGGTCGCCCTCCACCGGCGGCTCGGTTGGCGCTACCACGGTGGTCGCGCCCGCGGGGATGCGGTAGATGTGGTACTGCAGGCCCTTGGCGGCGGCCGAGGCGACCGGGTCGTAGCGCTCGCGGCGCCGGACGACTTCGTCCCACTGGGAGTTCGAGTCGATGATGTTGAAGAGCCCGCCGCCCAGGTTGTCGAGGACGATCGAGGTGTGGAGCCCGGGGTAGTCGGCGTTCGGCGAGGTGTTGGAGTCGGCGGCGACCTGGATGATGTCGCCTTCGCGGACGTCCGCCAGCTTGAGGATCTCGGTAGCGCCGGCTTCGAAAAAGCCCTCGCGGTAGTCGAACCCGATGCTCCGCCCGGTGGCTTCGTAGACGACCTGCTGGACGAACGTCCAGCACTGGCCGCCGTGCTGTCCTTCGTACTTCAGGGCCGTGATGGCGATGGGGTTGGAGTACGTCGGCGCCGCCCGGAGGTGGGTTGCCTGGAGCAACCCGAAGGCCAGGAGGGCGGCAATAAAGGCGGCCAGGACGCCTGCCAGGGCCGGCCGGTGCGGGGACATCGGCATCGCTTCACCTGTCTCGGAATTCCCGGGGGCTTCTGGCACCCTAACTTCGGCTTCGACTTCGGACAACCCGCAAACCAGCCGATAACCACAGATCGTGGTGGCTTTTTCGTTGGCCAATCCTGCAAATTTACCGTGGAGCGACATAACAGACGACAAAGTGTCAAACGCGCCCCCGTTGCCCCGGCCGCAGCATCCCGTAAGATCGGCCGCTATGACCTCTTCCCCGCTCTCAGGCGTCCGTGTCGTTGAATGCGCCGGCTGGAACGGCGTGCTCGCCGGGCGGCTCCTTGCCGACGGCGGCGCCCACGTCGTCCGCGTCGTCCCACCGCCCGGCGACCCATTGGCCAGCGAACCCCCTTTCTTCGGCGGCTCGGGCGTGTCCATCCAGGAGACGTGGTACAACGCCGGCAAGCGCGTCGTCGCCATCGACCTCGCCTCGGGCGCGGGGCGGGGGCGGCTGCTCGGCCTGCTGGCCGAGGCGGACGTGCTCATCGAGGACTGGGCGCCGGGCGGCGGCCCGTTCACTGACGCCGAGCTCGGCGCCACGAACCCGCGGCTGGTGCGCGTCAGCGTCACCCCGATGGGCGTCGGGGGACCGTGGGAACGACTCGTGGTCAACGACCTCGTCGCGAACGCGCTCTCCGGCTCGGCGTCGGTCACGGGGAACGCGGCGACCCCGCCAATCAGCGGTTACGGCAACCAGTCCCATAACACCGTGGGGCTGTACGCGGCGATCTGTGCGCTGGCCGGGCTGCGCCGGGCCAGGGTCACCGGCCAGGGCACCCACGCGGACCTCTCCGCCCACGAGGCGCTGGTCTCCTGCACAGAACAGGTCCTGATGCAATGGTTCTTCCCTACGGGCGCGAACTGGCCGCAGGTGGCGCGCCGCCAGGGCAGCCTCCACTGGAGCGGCGCCTACGAGGTCTACGAAGGCCGGACCGGCGGGGGGATCATGGTCACCGCCGCCCTCAACTTCATGGATTCGATCCTGCCGTGGCTCCGGGAGGACGGCGCCAACCAGGACCTCGGCGACCCCGAGAAGTACCCCGACCTCCTCACGATGATTAAGGACCTCCCCTACGTCATGCGGGTCTTCCGCGAATGGGTGGCGACCAAAGACGTCGACGAGTTCTTCTTCGAAGCGCAGCGCCGTCACCAGCCCTTTGGCGTCGTCAAGGACATCGCGACGGCCCTCCAGAGCCCGCAGATCGCGGCGCGAGGCTATCTCCAGGAACGAGAGGTGCCCGGGTTCGGCAGCGTGCGCTTCCCCGGGCGTTTCTTCCGCACAAGCGAGGACGGCCCTCACCCGTCGCCACCGGTGAAGGTGGCGCTCGACGAGATCGGCTGGGACCAACGCGAGACGCCGCGCACCGAGCCGGGTTCAGTGCCCTCCAACCGGCCGCTTGAAGGCGTGCGCATCCTCGACTTCACCCATGTGCTCGCCGGGCCGTTCGGGACGAGGGTCCTCGGCGACCTCGGGGCCGACGTCATCAAGGTGGGGACAGCGGCGCGGAGTGGGGGCGCGAACAGCACGATGCACCCCTACTACATGTCGTGGAACCGGAACAAACGCAGCATCACCCTGAACATGGCCACCCCGGAAGGACGCGAGGTCGCGCGCGGGCTGGCGGCCCGGTGCGACGTCATCATCGAGAACTTCAGCGCGGGCGTGCTGAAGCGCTGGGGCCTCGACCGCGAGGCGATGGCGGCGGCCAACCCGGGGCTGTCGGTGATCGCGATGGGCGGGATGGGCCAGACCGGGCCGTGGAAGGACTTCGTGACCTTTGCGCCCACCATCCACGCGCTCGTGGGGCTAACCTACCTGACAAATCCACCGGGCGAACACTACCTGGGCTACGGTTTTTCGCTCACGGACCATCTCAGCGGGCTCGCCGGCGCGGTCGCGACGCTCGAATCGCTGGAGCATCGCCACCGTACCGGGCACGGGCTCGACATCGACCTCTCGCAGTACGAACTCGGCCTCGGGCTGATGGGGCCGGCCCTGCTGGACTGCCTCGCCAACGGCGTAAACCCCGAGCCCGTGGGGAATCGCCACCCCTTTGCCGCCTGGGCGCCCCACGGCATCTACCGCTGCGCCGGTGAGGACCGCTGGGTCGCGGTCGCTGCGAAGGGCGATGGCCAATGGCAGGCACTCTGCGCGGTCATGGGGCAGCCGGGGCTGGCCGGTGACCCGCGGTTCGCCAGCCACCAGGCGCGGATCGCCAACCAGGACGCGCTCGACGCAGTCATCGAAGCGTGGACGGCCAGCCAGGACCGCTACGAGGTGATGGCGGCCTGCCAGGCGGCCGGGGTCGCCGCCGGCGCCGTCCAGGATGCCGCCGACCTCGCGACCAGCGACCCCCAGCTCGCGGCGCGCCGCTTCTTCACCACGGCCGAATCAAACCAGTGGGGCGCCTACGGGCTCGATGCCTTCCCGGCGCGCTTCGACGGGCGCCGCCCCGCACCCTACGCGGGCACACGGGAAGTCGGGAGCGACACGTTCGACGTCCTCACGGGGGTGATGGGCCTTCCCGACGACGAGGTGGCGGAGTTGATGGCCCGGGGGGCGCTGACGTGATGCCCGCCGGGGCGGGGACGGTGTCGCCCGGCTGGCGGCTCTGCTAGCCTGACAGGAACCCCCGCAGGAGCCCCCGGTGCCGCTACGCCTCTATTCCTCCCTGGGCCGGGAGAAGCGCCCGTTCCGCACGGTCACGCCCGGCCTCGTCCGTATGTATGTCTGCGGGGTCACGCCCTATGACGTTACCCACCTCGGCCATGCCTTCTCCTACGTCCAGTTCGACACGCTCAGGCGGTACCTCCTCTGGCAGGGCTACAACGTCCGCTATGTCCAGAACATAACGGACATCGACGACGACATGATCATGGTCTCGAAGCGCCAGGGCGGCCGCCCGATCGCCGAGATCCGCGACGAGAACGACGCCATCTTCCGGAACGACCTCGACCATCTCAACGTGCTCCGGCCGACCGTTTACCCGCGCGCCACCGACCACATCCCCGAGATCATCGAAACGACGCGACGGATCATCGAGAACGGCTGTGGCTACGAAGTCGACGGCGACGTCTTCTTCGAGGCGGCCAGGTTCGCGCGTTACGGGCGGCTCAACGGCGTCACGCTGGAAGAGCTGGCGAAGCGGGAGAACCCCGAATCGAAGCGCGAATACAAGAAGCGCGGCCCCCTCGACTTCCTCCTCTGGCAGCAGGTGGACCCGGGCGACCCGAGCTGGGACAGCCCCTGGGGCCTCGGGCGGCCGGGCTGGAGCATCGAATGCACGGCGATGTCGTCCACGCACCTGGGCCCCCAGATCGACATCCACGGCGGCGGCAGCGACCTGATCTTCCCCCATCACGAGAACGAGATTGCCCAGGCCGAGTGCGCCTTCCAGGCCGAACCGTTCTGCGGCTGGTGGATGCACAACGGCATGCTCCAGCTTGAGGGCGTGAAGATGAGCAAGTCCCTCGGGAACCTCGTCCTCGCCCGGAACCTGATGAAGGAATACGAACCCGACCACCTGCGCCTCTATCTCCTCAGCACGCAGATCCGGGTGGACGCCGACTACCGCGGCGACGCCCTGCCGGCGGTGAAGGAGCGCTTCGAGCGGCTCCGGCTTGCCTCGGTCCGCGGCGAAGGGGCGGCCTCGGCGGGCAACCCGGTGCGGGCCGCGTTCGTCGAAGCAATGGACGACGACTTCGGGACGCCCACCGCGCTCGATCTGCTCGACGAAGCGGCCTCCCGGGTGCTCGCTGGCACTGGCGAAACGGACGACGCGGAGGCGATCCGGGAGTCGCTGGGGGTGATGGGCTTCGCCTTCGCCGGTGCCCGGGGCCCCGCGAACGGCGACTTCAACCCCTGACCGTCGTCAGGCGTGGTGCGGCAGGCCGATGACGCCCGACTCCGAGAGCTGACGGATCCCGGCTGCGTCGACTCCGGCGGCACGGAGGACTTCGACCGTGTGTTCGCCGAGCCGCGGCGCCGGGGCGCCGAGTTGGCCGGGCGTTTCGCTCAACTGCACGTGCAGCCCCACGACCCGCTGGGTGCCGAAGCGCGGGTGCTCCTGTTCGACGATGTAGCCGTTGGCGGTCACTTGTTCCGCGGCCGCGAGGGCGGCGTAGTCCTGGACGACCGAGGCGGGGACGTCGAATTCGCGCAGCCGGGCGAGCCAATGCACTGAGTCCTGCGAGCGGAAGGCGTCTTCCAACAGCCGCTCCAGTTCGTGGCGGTTTTGGTAGCGGGGGAAGCCGCGGGCGAAGCGGGCGTCGTGGACCAGGTGTGGCACCTCCAGCGCCTCGGCGATCCTGGGCCAGAACTTCTGGTCGATCCCGACGATCATGATCCAGACGCCGTCGGCGCATTCGAAGTGGCCGACGGTGGGCGAGGCGCGGAAGTCGCGTTCGTGCTCGGCGCCAAAGTGGAGGTAGTGCAGGAGTTCGGGGGCCTGGAGCGCGAGCTGCGTGCCCAGGAGCGAGACCTCGACCTTCTGGCCTACGCCCGTCCGTTCGCGGACGAAGAGCGCGGTCACGATCCCGAAGGCGAAGTTCATCGCGCCCGTCTGGTCGGCAACCCCGGGGTAGGGGATCTCAGGGCGGTGGCCGGGGCCGCCGCCGCTGTGCTGGGCGAAGCCGCTGTAGGCCTGCGAAATCTGGTCGAAGGAAGGGTAGGTCGCGAGTGGGCCCTTCGTCCCCCAGCCCGTCGCCTGGCCGTAGACGATGCGCGGGTTGCGCTCCCGGAAGGCGTCGTAGCCGAGGCCCCATGCCTCCATCGTGCCGGGCCGGAAGTTTTCGACGACAACGTCGCAGGATTCGCTGAGAGTGAGCGCGAGGTCGCGGCCCTCCGGCTTCCGGAGGTCGATGCAGACCGACTTCTTGCCACGGTTGAGCGACTCCCAGAAGGCGCTGAAGCCGTCAGGTTCTTTCCACATCCTTCGCCCGAAATCTCCACCACCTGGCTCCTCGATCTTCAGGACCTCGGCTCCCATGTCGGCGAGCATGACGGTGGCGAAAGGCCCCTGCTGGTAGCGGGTGAAGTCGAGGATGCGAATTCCGGCGAGTGGCGTGGTCATGGCGCGCAGTCTACCGTGCCCGCCGGGGGAAACCGAAATCGGCACACCCCGGCGGCACGCGACAGAAACTGTCGCCAGCAGCCGGGCCGTTCACCTGATTGTCACTCTTGTCACCTGCGGACGGACGGGTTGGGCGGCCGGGACCGGCTCCGGCGCCCCCGCCAGGCGCATGCGAACCTGCCGCCCTGCTGTTGAGGGCGCGCTAAGGCCGGCCGGTGCCCGCCAACCGTAGTCACCGGAAGCGACGGATCACGCGTGATCGGCCAATCCGGAGTCGCAAACCATAAGGAATTTCCCCTATGTGCTTTCACATCTGGCTCTCGAGCGCCGAATAGTCTAGAGAGATGCCAACGGCCTTCCCTTCACGGGTTTCGTGGTTCGTCGTCACCGTCTTTGCGGCGGGGGCAGCGGCATTCACGCTCTCGTTCTTCGTGGCGCCGATGGGCGACCTGCCCGGCCTGGCGACCGTGTTGATTTTGACCGTCCTCAGCGAGCGGTTCTCGGTGAAGCTCTACTTCGACGGCCGGGTCTCCCTGAGCTTCGTTGGCGTTGTCGTCGCGATCCTCTCCTTCGGCGCCCCGGGGGCTGCGGTGGTGGCCGCGGCGATCGCGATCTCGGGCGGCTACTACTTCGCCGAACGCTCTCCCCAGAAGCTGGCCTTCAACTTCGGGCAGCAGGAGGTTGCGGTCCTCGCGGCCGCGGGCCTGGCCGCGGCGATGGGCCTGGCGGACGGCTCAGGGCCCGCCTGGGTGCTCCTCCTCGGGGGTACCCTCGTCGGCGGGCTGGTGTTCGGCTTCACCAGCGTGGCCGTCACCGCAATCATGTCGTTGAGTTCAGGCCGCCACCCGGTGCCTGTTTACCGGTCGAACTTCACCTGGCTCTGGCCGCACTACGGCATGCTCGGGCTCGTTGCCGGCGGGCTCGCCGTTGCCTACGACCGGCTGGGGCCGGCCGGGATCATCGTCCTCGTCGTCCCGCTCGTCCTCCCCCGGCTTTCGATGAAGCAGGTGCTGGACAAGACGCGCGACAACGTCCTCCGCTTGGAACGGTCGAACGAACAGCTTCAGGTGGCCTACGTCGAGATCAAGGACATGTCGACCCAGCTCCACGAGGCCTACAACGGGACCCTCGAATCGCTTGTGGCCGCGCTCGACATGCGCGACCAGGAGACGAAGGGGCATTCGACGCGCGTGGCCACCCACTCGCTGGAACTGGCCCAGCTCCTCGGGATCAAGGACCCCGAAGAGCTGGACATGATTTACCGCGGCGCTCTCATGCACGACGTCGGCAAGATCGGCGTCCCGGACGCGATCCTCCGCAAGCCCGACCGGCTGACCGAGGAGGAGTGGGTCTTCATGCGGAAGCACCCTGCCTTCGGTTACCGGATCCTGGCCCAGGTGCCCTATCTGCGTCCGGCGGCCCGGGTTGTCCTGGCGCACCACGAACGCTGGGAGGGCGGGGGCTATCCTCGCGGACTCAAGGGCGAGAACATCCCGCTTGGAGCGAGGATCTTCGCCATCTCCGATTCCTACGACGCGATCATCACGGATCGGCCATACCGCAACGGGCAGTCGCCAGATGCGGCGTTTCAAGAGATACTACGGTGCGCGGGGACCCAATTCGATCCAAAGGTTGTCGAGGCCTTCGAAGCGGCGTTTCCGCGATGGCGGGGTGAACAGGGCGGGGCGAGTCCCCTGTACCTGCCTGCCTGGAAGGCCAGCGAGGATGAGGCAGGCAGAGCGGCGGGCTAAGACCCTCGCGACACTGCTCGAATCGGCAACCATCGCGTTCGCCGGGCGGGGCTACGAGGGCACGTCGATCGACGCGGTCGCGGCCGCTGCCGGCCTGTCGAAGGGCGCCGTCTACGCCCACTTCGAAACGAAGCTAGACCTTTTCCTCGCCGTGCTCGACCGCGCCCTGGCGGACGCGGAGCGGCGGCTGGAAGGCCCGGCCGCTGCCATCGGAGAACCCCTGGCCACGGCCGCCGACCGCTTCTTCGCGGGCGGAGACCCGGACTTGCTAACCCGGATCACGACCGAAGCCTGGCGCCTGGCGCTCACCACGCCCGCAGTCCGTGACCGCCTGAGCAGGTTCCGGACGGAAATGGTGGCCCGGCTGGCGCACAGCGGAGTGGACGCGGGGCTGGCGCCGGCCGAAGCGCTCACCCGGGCCGGGCTCGTGACGAAACTCATCGATGGGCTGATGGTGGAGCGCCAGCTCGAGCGGGCGATCGGCGCCTGAGACGGGGGCCGCGCCGTAAGCGACTCCAAGGGCGGTATTTCGCGGACAGAGAGAAAGGCGGACCCTGCGGTCCGCCTCCCCTTTAGGTTTGCCCCTCAGTTACCAGAGAACGCTGAGCATGGGGGCGGCCGAAGAAACGACCGCGACACTTGCGAGCGCGCTGAGAACGAGGAGCGTCCGGAGCCTACTCATGAGGCACCTCCCGCTTTTCCGGCCGATTCCGACCGGTCAGTATGTAATACACCCGTGACAATAACGTGTCAAGAGAGTTACTTCACAGTGACGGTTAGGTGGACGCGCCGTTCGCGGCGGGTTCAGGCGCGCTGGCTCGCCCAGGGCTCCTCGTGGCGGTGAATGCTCAAGCCCAGCTCCAGTTCCTCGATCGCGGTCTCGGCGAGTTCCTGGGCGTCGGCCGGGGGGCGTTCCCCACGGAAGGCTTCGACCGCGACTTCGGCGACACGGTTCGCCCCAAGGGATCGTTCCGCGGCGGAGATCTCGTCCGTGACCGCGGCCTGGTGGAGGATCCGCCGTTCCCGGAGGATGTCCTTCACCTTCGCTTCAACGGCGCGCCGGGCTTCGTCCTCGGTCAGCGGGGGCAAGCGGAGACTCTCCAGGCGCTGGAGGTGGGCGGCGACGGCATCGCCGGCTGACTCGGCCGCGTCGGGAGGGCCGCTGGACCAGCGCAGGAAGGCCTCGCGGTCGAGCGCGTCGGTGAAGAGGTCAGGCGGGAAGTGGCGGACTTCGTGGCGGAGCTGGGGGTGGCGGATCAGCAGCGCGAGGAGCAGCTGTTCGGGGGCGACGGGACCGCCGCGCTCCCCCTGGGCGCGGGGCGACCGTCGAGGCCGCGCCGACTCCGCGATCCAGTCATGGACGGCCTGTTCGGGGACGCCGAGGTGGCGGGCGACGCGCTCTTCGTAGCGGGCACGGTCCACGGGGCTCTGGACGGCCATGAGCACCGGGAGCAGGCGCCCGAGCACGAGCTTTCGCGCTTCGACCGACGACGAGGGCCGTTCGTTGCCCATGAGCCGCTTGAGGAGGAACTCCGGGTAGGGCACGGCGCCGTCGATGGCAGCGGCCCAGCCTGCGGGGTTCTCGCGGGCGACCTCGTCCGGGTCCTTGCCCGGGGCGAGCGGCGCCACCTGCAGTTCGACGTCGAAGCCGGAGACGAGGCGGTCGGCGGAACGGGCGGAGCGGGCCATGTTCTCCGGGGAGTCGAGCCCCAGGAAGAGGCCGCCCGCGCGTTCTGCCGCGGCGAAGCCGGCTGCGTCCGGGTCCATCGCCAGGACGACGCGCCGCGCGAGCCGCTTCAGGAGGGTGACGTGGTGTTCGGTGAGGGAGGTGCCCATGGTCGCGACCACGTTCCGGAACCCGGCCTGCCAGGGGCCGATGACGTCCATATAGCCTTCAACGACGACGGCGGTCCCGGTCTCGCGGATTCCGGCGGCGGCGAGGTCCAGGCCGAAGAGCGTGCGTCCCTTGTCGAAGAGCTCGGTCTGGGGGGAGTTGAGGTACTTCGGTTCCTCGCCGTGGAGTCCGCGGCCGCCCATCGCCACATAAAGCCCGTGCTCGTCGGCGATGGGAATGATGACGCGGCCCCGGAAGCGGTCATAGGGCGCGCCGCCGGCGTCCGAGGTCACCAGCAGCCCCGCGGCGACGATGTCGTGTTCGTCGTAGCCACGGTTGACCAGGTGGTCGCGGAGTTCGCGCCAGTCGTCCGGTGACCAGCCGATGCGGAAGGCCTCGATCGCCTCGCTGGTGATGCCGCGCTTCTCCGCCAGGTACTCGCGGGCGGCCGCGCCGCCGGGAGCCTTGAGTTGCTGCTGGTAGAAGTCGACCGCCGCCGAGAGGATCGCCGCCAGCTTCTCGGTCCGGCCGCGGCGCTTCGAATCCTCGGCCGAGAGCTGTACCCCGGCTTCGGCCGCGAGTTCCTTCAGGGCGCCGCGAAAGTCGAGATTCTCGCGCTTCTGGACGAAGGAGAAGAGGTCGCCGCCTTCGCCACAGGTGCCGAAGCAGCGCCAGGTCCCGCGGTCGGGGAAGACGTAGAAGGACGGGGTCTTTTCCTGGTGGAAGGGGCAGAGGCCCTTGAAGTAGCGGCCGCTGCGCTGGAGCACGACGGAACGGCCGATGTACTCGGGCAGGTCAAGCTTCCGCTTAATCTCGTCGACGGTGTCCACAGGGCGATTCTATGCGGTCAGGCGTCAACAGCTGACGCCCCGGTGTCACCGGGCGGCGAACCTGTACGCGGCGGGCGCGTTACGTCCGCTACGGAGGGAGGTTGATGGTGGTGCTGGCGACAACCTGGTCGTTGACCAGCACCTCTACCGTCGCCGCCCCGGAACCGGGCTTCGCGACCGTGAACGGAGGGGACGACTGCCCCGAGGCGAGCGCTATCTGCGCCGTCGCAGATTCGGCGCTGGGGCCGCCCCCACCGATCTTGATGCGAACCTTCACGCTCGACGCGGGCATCGCCCCGCCGGTGTTCTTGATCACGACGGTCACAGTCCCGCCGCTGATGGCCGGCGGATCGATGACGATGTTGGGGGCTTCGACCGGCGGCGAGAGGCCGATGCTGGCGTTGTTGTTGTCTTCGTTTGCTTCCTTGATCGCGTTGTCCGGGTCGACCTTGATGGCGGCGGTCTTCTGGACTGTCACCGGCGGATTGAGGTCGAAGTCGACGGTCGCGCTCCCGTTCGCAACCAGGTTCACTGAGAACACCTGCTTGAGGACATCGGTGCCCACGAGTCCGCCAACGGAGACGACCAGCGGGCCGTTGTAGTTGTTCGTGCTCGTGTTGGCGATCGTGACGCGAAGGGTGGTGCCGCCGTCGATAAGGACGGCGCCGGTCGGAACGAAGTCGGGGGCGTTGGCGTTCGCGGTGGCCGAGGGAGAGACCGATGGCGTCGCCGAGGGATTCGGAGTCTTCGTGGACGGCGCAGGTGTCGGGGTCACGTCCTTGATCGAGAGGAACTCGAGCGACTCTTCGGCCTCGATCGCCGCGCGCTTCACCCAGCCGCCGGTCTGGAACTCGATGTACAGCCAGTCCGTGTTCCGGCTGCGGGCGAGGATCTTCACTTCCTGGCCGTCGTTCAGGCGGCCGATGCTTTCGAACTGCTCCCCCGGGCCGAGCCTGACGTTCGTGGTCGTGATCGCCTTGCCCTTGATCACGGCGGGCTTGTCGTCGATCGGTTCGATGACCCGCAGGTTCACCTTCGTCGAGTCCGCGGTTGCGCCGGACACGGAGGTCACGCGGACGAACATCTTGTGCGTGCCGGAACGGTCGAACTGCCACTTCAGGGTGGCGCGATAGACGGTCCCGTCGGCCGGGCCGGGCTGGCCCTGGGTAACGGGCTGGTCGTCGATGAAGAGTTCGAAGCGCGTGATCGTCTCGTTGGAGCTGGCGGAGGCGATGATGTCCAGCTGCTTGCCCGTCGGCACTACTTCATTGTTCAGGGGCTGGCTGATTGCCACATTGAAGGCCGCGTTGACCTTCGGCGTGCTGTCATCGCCGTTGTTGTTGACGAGGGAGAAGAGGAGGGCAACGAAGCCCACGCCGAGCAGCACCGCGAGGCCGATGAACATGTAGAAGGTTGGCTGACGGGCAGGCGCTTCGTCGTAGTAGTAGGCGTCGTCATCGTAGCCGTACTCGTCGTCCCACTCGTCCTCTTCGGCCACGTCATCGTCGTAGCCGTCGTCCGGGGCGCCGATGTAAGGCGGGGCGACGGGGCGGCCGGGAGGGGGCGGCGGGAACGATGCCGCGCCGATGATCGGCTCGTCGGGTGGGTACGGGGGGTTCTGATTCGTCATGTAGCTATGAGAGGCGCCACCATCTCCGATTATCCGGGCGACGGGGTGTAGCGGCAATGCAAACAGTTATCGGAGATTCAGCAGGGTTTACGGTCGCGTTCAGGGCGCGAAGCCCTCGGCGTCGGGGCAACCGAGTTCCCGGGCCAGCCTGATCGCATAGCGGTCCGTCATCCCGCTGACGAAGTCGGCCGCGCGGCGCTCCACCGGGTCCTCGCGCAGGGAGAAGTCGGCCGAGATGCCCGCGGGGTGCGCGACGAAGTGGTGGAAGAGGAAGATGGCGATGCGCTTCCCCCGCTCGGCGTCGCGGCGGGTGTCTTCGAACAGGTAGACGCGCTTGAACATGAACTCGCGGAGTTCGTTCGCGACCGCCCTCACCCGGGGACTGAACTCGATGACCGGCTGGCCGTGGGCGGGAACCTCGCCGGTCGCCGCCCAGCTCGCCTCGACGGCGTCGGAGATGAGCGTGTTCAGCCGCTCCGAGTGGGTGGCGCCGAGTTCGCGGCGGGCGGCATCGGGCAGGTTTTCCTCGTGGAGGAGGCCGGCGCGGATGGCGTCGACGATGTCGTGGTTCACGTAGGCGATGGCGTCCGCAGTCTTCACCACCTGCCCTTCGAGTGTCCGTGGCACGCCCCAGCCCTCGGCGAAGATGTCCTCGCGGGCCTTGCTCGACTTCTCGATGGCGTCGAGCACGTCGAAGGTGAGGTTCAGCCCACGGCCGCCGTTCTCCAGGCGGTCGAGCACGCGGACCGACTGGTAGTTGTGGCGGAAGCCATCGGGGAGGCACTCGGCGAGCGCTTCTTCGCCGGCGTGGCCAAAGGGCCCGTGGCCGATGTCGTGGCCCAGTGCCGCCGCTTCGGCGAGGTCTTCGTTCAGGTTGAGCGCCCGCGTGATCGTCCGGGCGACCTGCGCGACCTCCAGCGTGTGTGTGAGGCGGGTGACGTAATGGTCCTGCAGGGGGGCGATGAAGACTTGGGTCTTGTGCTTGAGGCGGCGGAAGGCCTTCGTGTGGAGGATGCGGTCGCGGTCGCGCTGGAAGGCCGTCCGCAGCGGCGACGGCTCCTCGGTTACATGGCGGAGCGCCCCCGCCGAACGCGCGGCGAAGGGGCTGAGGCGCTCCTCGTTGGCTTCGAGCCGGCGGCGGACGGCGTGCAGGTCCATCTCCTCCGGATTCTACGCGCGGGAACGACAACACCTGTCGCGGGTGCGGATTAGACTGCCCGTGCTGGCGGCAACGCCGAATCGCGGGGAGGTCACATGTCGGACGGGATCTTCGTTATCAAGGGCGAGCTCGGCTCGGGAGAAGAGGAGTTGGTTGAGATGCGCCAGGCGCCTTACGACAGCGAGGACGTCCTCCAGGACATCCTTGCCCGGTACCCGGACCTGCTGGCGGGTGGCCAGATGAACCCCGAGTCTCCGCGGCGCTGGTTGCTTATCCGCAGGGAACAGTCGGTGCCGGACACGCTCGACGGCGCTGCTCGGTGGAGCCTCGACCACCTGTTCGTCGACCAGGAGGGGGTGCCGACGCTGATCGAGGTGAAGCGCGCCAGCGACAGCCGGATCCGCCGGGAAGTCGTCGGCCAGATGCTCGACTATGCGGCGAACGCGGTGGCGTACTGGCCCGTCGCAGAGATGCGCGCGGAGTTCGAAGTCCGCCACGGCGACCAGGTCGCAGCCGTCGTCGCCGGGGCCCTGGGCGCAGAGGTGGACGCTGAGCAGCTCTGGGAGCAGGTACGTCAGAACCTGGAGGCGGGCAGGGTGCGGCTCGTGTTTGTCGCCGATGAGATACCGCGCGAGCTTCGGCGGATCGTCGAGTTCATGAACGAGCAGATGCGGGCCGAGGTCCTGGCGGTCGAGGTGCAGCAGCACGTCGGGCAGGGAACCGAGGGCCTGCGGACGATGATCTCGCGGGTCTACGGGCTGACCGAACGGGCGCAAGATCAGAAGACCGGCATTCGCCTTCCGCCGCGACAGTGGGATGAACCCAGCTTCTTCGCCGCGTTGCAGGAATCGGCCCCGGAGGCAGTAGCGCCCGCTCGGGCGCTGCTGGCGTGGGCAAGAACCAGGCAATACCGGGTCGCGTGGGGCAAGGGGGCCAAGTCAGGGTCGTTTCAGATCCTCGCTCCCGGGACCACCGCGTACACGTGTTCAGTCTGGACGACCGGACGCTTCGATATCGCTTTCGGCTATCTGCTGCGGAACCCTGCATTCGAGTCTGAAGGAGCCCGCCGGGAGCTGGCGGCGCGACTCGAGAGCGTCCCGCTGATCGTGCGGGATGATCAGCTAAACATGTACCCAGCGTTTCAGCTGTCGGACCTCGCAGAGGGCCCTATGGCGAGGTTCACCGAAACGATGGACGGAGTGCTGTCGCAGATCCGTACCGACATCGGCCGCACGTAGTTGTCGATCACGACGGCTTCCCCGTTAGGGGTTGTGGCCCAGGCGCAGTAGCGCCTAGCCCTTCGGGGCGCGGCCCAGCTTCGCTTCGGCGTTCGCGATGATCTCCCGGGTGTGGTCGATCATGTCGGGGCTCACGCTGACGCTGCTGATGCCCCACTCGACCAGCTTCTCCGTGATCTCGGGGTAGACACTGGGCGCCTGGCCGCAGATGCCCACGGTGATCCCACGGCGGCGGCCGACGCTGACGGCCGTCTGGATCGCCGCCATCACCGCCTCGTCGCGTTCGTCGAAGGTCTCGGCCAGCTTGTCGCTGTCGCGGTCGCAGCCAAGGACCAGCTGGGTGAGGTCGTTCGAGCCGATCGAGACACCGTCGATGCCGACGTCGATGAACTTGTCGAGGATGATCACGTTGGAGGGGACTTCGACCATCATCCAGAGCTTGAAGTCCTCGCCGCGGACGACGCCCTGTTCGGCCAGCAGCTGCTTCACGCCCTTCAGCTCGGCCGGCGTCCGGACGAACGGCACCATCACGTAGAGGTTGCGGTATTCCTTGCGGACGGCCTTGATGGCGTCGACTTCCAGCCGGAAGATGTCGGGTTCGTGGATGTACCGGCTGGCGCCGCGGTAGCCGATCATCGGGTTCTCTTCGCTGATCTCGTACTTCGCGCCGCCGCGGAGATTGGCGTACTCGTTCGTCTTGAAGTCGGTCAGGCGGTAGACCACCGGCCGGGGGCTGAATGCCTTGCAGAACTCACCGATGCCCTCGGCCAGCTTCTGGGTGAACTCGGCGCCGCGGCCTTCGTCGATGAACGTCCGGGGGTGGGTGCCGATCTGGGCGACGATGAACTCGGCGCGGAGGAGCCCGACGCCGTCGACGTGGCGCTTGGCGACCTTCTCCGCGAGCTCGGGCTCGGCCAGGTTCACGTAGAGTTTCGTCGTCGTCTTCAGCTGGACCGCGTTGGCGTAGCGCTGCTTCTGGCGTTCGGCCCAGGCGAGGCGGGCTTCGGCGCGGCCTTCGTAGACGTGGCCCTTGGAGCCGTCCACGGTGACTTCGTTGTTCACGGGGAGGGACTTGGTCGCCTGGCCGACGCCGACGACGCAGGGGATGCCCAGTTCGCGGCTGACGATGGCGGCGTGGCAGGTGCGGCCGCCGCGCTCGGTGACGATGGCGGAGGCGCGCTTCATCGCGGGGACGAAGTCGGGGGTGGTCATCTCGGCGACGAGGACGTCGCCCTGCTTCACGATGTCGATGTCGTGGGGGTCGTAGACGATGCGGACGGGGCCGTGGCCGACGCCGGGGCTGGCGGGCTGGCCGCTGAGGAGGATGGTTGCGGTCTCGTGTTCGCCCTCGTCGTCGTGCTGGACGCGCATGGTCGTAACCGGGCGCGCCTGGGTGAGGTAGAACTTGCCGCCCTCGTAGGCCCACTCGATGTCCTGGTGATGGCCGTAGTGCTCCTCGACTGAGCGGCCGATCCGGGCGAGTTCGCGGATCTCGTCGTCGCTCAGCTTCATCCGGTCGACCATGTCGGCGGGCACGGGCATCCACTCGTTGGCGCCTTCGTGGCTGCCGTCGGAGGTCTCCGATTGGGCGATCATCCGCTCCTGGGGGACGTGGGTCTTCTCGAGGATCTGGAGCGACTCCTTGTCGACCATGTAGAGGTCGGGGGAGATTTCGCCAGAGACGATGCCTTCGCCGAGGCCGTAGACCGCCTCGATCGTGATCTTGGAGGCATCGGAGTGGACGGGTTCGACCGTGAACATAACGCCGGACTTCTCCGACTGCACCATGCGCTGGACCGGCACCGCCAGCCCGACCTTCAGATGGTCGTAGCCCGCTTCAACGCGATAGAAGATGGCCCGGCCTTCGAACAGGGATGCCCAGCAGGCCTGGACGGCGAGGACGACGTTGTCGGCGCCGACGACGTTGAGGAAGGTGCTCTGCTGGCCGGCGAAACTCGCCTCGGGCAGGTCCTCGGCGGTGGCCGAGCTGCGGACGGCGACGGCGCCGTCCCCGAGCTTTGCGTAGGCTTCCTTGATTTCGGCGGCGATGTGAGCGGGCATCGGCGCCTGGATGATGCGCTCGCGGATGCGGGCGGCGCGGTCGTTCAGCGCCCGGGAGTCGTGGACGTCGAGGTTGAAGAGTTCCTTCTTGATGATGGGTTCGAGGGCGTTCTGGCGGATGAAGTGGAAGTAGGTGTCCGCCGTAACGACGAAGCCCGGAGGCACCGGGATGTTGGCGCGGGTGAGTTCGCCAAGGTTGGCTCCCTTCCCGCCGACAAGCCCCAGATCGTCGCGGCCGACTTCGGAGAACCAGACGACCGACCGGGTCATGCTTACCACTTGTGGCTATACCTCCGGGTGTCTTTCATAGTGCGCGCCGATACCTCGATGCGACATTATACTCGCCCGCCGCGCCAACCCACACGGCGGATGATTGGAAATTCCGTTTCTTGGCATATGGAGAGCGCTCACTCCACCGTGACCGTTTTCGCCAGGTTCCGCGGTTGGTCCACGTCGCAGCCACGCCGCAAAGCAATGTAGTACGAAAGGCACTGGAGCGGCAGTGTCGCGACGATCGGCTCAAGGAGTTCCGAAACAGCGGGGATGGGGAGGACGTGGTCCGCGAGCATCGTCACCTCGTCGTCTCCCTCGGTGACGACGGCGAGGACTTCGCCGCCACGGGCCTGGACCTGCTGGATGTTCGAGATGAGCTTCGCCCGGAGCGCGTGTTTCGTCGCTATGGCCACGGTCGGGAAGGAAGGGTCGATCAGGGCGATGGGCCCGTGCTTCATCTCGCCGGCGGCGTAACCCTCGGCGTGGATGTAGCTGATCTCCTTCATCTTCAGGGCGCCCTCCATCGCCACCGGGAAGGCGAGGGCCCGGCCGAGGAAGAGCATGTGGCCAGCCTGGTGGAAGTGGTTGGCGAGCGTCCGATAGGGCCCCGCGTTCGAAAGCGTGTGCGCCGCGGCGTCCGGGATGTGGGCGAGTTCGTCGATGCGCTGCGTGAGTTCGGCCTGGGAGATGTGGCCGTTCGCCCGCCCGATGCCCAGGGCGAGGGCGTAGAGCGCGGCGACAGCGGCGGTGAAGCACTTGGTGCTGGCGACGCCGCGTTCGAGGCCGGCCCGGGTGTAGACGGTCCCCTCGGCGACGCGGGTGGTCTGGGCGCCTTCGGTGTTGCAGATCGTCACCTGGAGGGCGCCCTTCTGGCGGGCGACGTTCATCGCTTCGAGGACGTCGACGGTTTCGCCCGACTGGCTGACCGAAACGACAAGCGTGTCGGGGCCAATCACCGGGTCGCGGTAGCGAAATTCGCTGGCGTTGTCGGTCTCGGCGGGAATGCCGGCCAGGGCCTCGAAGTAGCGACGGCCGATCATCGCGGCGTGGAGGCTGGTGCCCATCCCGAGGAGGACAACACGGCGCACATCCTTCAACCGATCCGCCGCGGGGCCGAGGTCGTCGAGGTGGACGGCCGCCGGCTCCAGGGTCACGAGGCTGCGGATCGTGTCGGAAAGCGCCTCCGGCTGCTCCATGATCTCCTTGAGCATGAAGTGCTGGTACTGGCCCTTGAGCGCACTGACGGGGTCGATCGGCACCGTCCGGAGGTCGACCTCCACCGGCTGGCCGCCGAGGTTGATGTACCCGGCGCCCTCTTGATCGATGCGCACGAGTTGCCCGTCGGCGACGAACCCGACCTTCCGGGTGTGTGGGAGGATGGCCGCCAGGTCGCTCGCGAGCACCATCTCGCCGTCGCCGTAGCCGACCACGATGCCGCCGGCGTTCCCGAGCCTGACGGCGACCAGCGTGCCCGGTTCGAGCGGGCTCATGGCGACGATGGCCTGGGAGCCGTGAAGCCGCTGTGCGGTCAGACGCAGGGCTTCAAGCAGGTTCGCGCCGGCCTTCAGGTGGTCCTCCATCAAGTGGGCGATGGTCTCGGTGTCGGTTTCGCTGGCGAAGGAGTGCCCTTTGGCCAGCAGTTCGGCCTTGAGGGATGCGTAGTTCTCGACGATCCCGTTGTGGATGACGACGACTTCGCTGTTGCAGCTGAGGTGGGGGTGGGCGTTGCGGTCGCTGGGCCGGCCGTGGGTCGCCCAGCGGGTGTGGCCGATGCCGACGGTGGCGGCGAGCGCCTGGCCTTCGGCGAGGGTCGCTTCGAGGTTGACGATCTTGCCTTCGCGCTTGGTGACGATGAGCCCGGGTTGCCCGGGGGCGCTGTCGAAGACGGCGATGCCGGCCGAGTCGTAGCCGCGGTATTCGAGGTCGCGGAGGGCGGCGACGAGGATAGGCGCGGCCGGGCGGTTGCCGGCGTAGCCAACGATTCCACACATGAATTGATACTCCCGTGGTGTCCGTGTCCCGGTTGTCCGGGGGAGTGGAGCACGCGGCGCGGCAGCGGCGGGCGCGGCGATGCGCCCCGTGGTTTGTTCTGCTGCCGATGAGAGTGAGAGGGGAAGGGATTTGCGGTCCCTGCACGTGGCGCACCTTTGTCAGCCGGTTACCCATGCTGGTTTGTGTGCTGCCTGACGGCTGTGCTGCCGGGGGGCCACCCGCCGAGTGTTTCGATACTGCCCCCGCCTCGTCATCCGCGGTGTCCCGCGGACCTGGCGCTTGCGTTGCTCACCCTTTGCGTGCCGTGGGGTTGGTTTCGGTTGCGGGCTCACCTCCGGTGGGGACTGCGAACAGTGTGGGCGCCCGGGTTGCGAAAGGTCAATCGGAAGCGGACACGGAGGAATCGGGAGCGCCGTCCGTCTTGCCGGGCATCACTCGCTGCGCGCACTGTGGCCGAAGGTGGCTCCGACGTTTACCTTCCGCAGGCGGCTGGTGCTGGCAGTCACGCTGGTCGCGATGGCCACCGCCATCGGCGGCGCGACAGCGCTCCGCGCGATGCAGCAGCAAAGTCCGACGCATTCCGATGAGCTGGTTGAGCAGCTGCGTTCGCAACTGGCGGGTTCTCCCCATCCCGAAGTCGCCGCCTCGCTCGAGGAGAAACTCCGGATCGCCGAGGAGTCACAGCGGCAGGAGAGATACGCGAGCGAGGCGGCCGTTGATCCCCAGAAACTCGCTGAGAAGCGGGAGGCGGTGGCCGCCGAGGCGGATTCCAACGAAGTCCGGCCGGGATGGCTGGATTGGCCGAAGCGGCCGGCGGGGGCGGGTTTCATCGTCGATGATCCGTGGCAGCCTCCGTTCCCGTCGATGGTGCTGACCACGACCAATCTCTGGTGCGTGGACGAGAGTGACGGTGCTGCCCTGGCAGTGTGGGCTGGCCGGGTCACGGTGGAATCGGGGAGGGACCCTCGGCAGGGGGAGCTGGCGCTCGTGCGGCAAAGCACGCTGGGCCACCGCTTCCTGGGCTTCTACCCGACTCCGACGAAGCACGGGGTAGTGTGGGTCACCGGGGCATCCGGATTGGTTCTTGAGCTGACAGCCGAGGACGGCACGACGTTCCACTTCGACGTGGTCAGCCGGGAATTCCGGTAGCCGGCTCCGGTCGGGGGGCGCCGGGTCAGCTTTCGGCGCGGGATATGCCGGCCAGCCCCAGGAACTCGTCTTCCCACTGCAGGACTTCGCGGATGAGGGCCGCGTCGATCGGGAACGGGTTCCCGGCGACCCCGCGCATCTTGAACTCCTCTTCGACGACCCGCGCAATCTCGTCGAGCCGTCGGGCCTGGACGCCGAGCTCCCGTTCGGTCGTGAGGATGAGCTCCACCAGCTCGCCGGCGAGGACGAAGCCGTCCTCCTGGAGCTGCTCCCACGCCCATTCGGCGCACTCGACCAGCAATTCCGGCGTCAGCCGGGAGACGTTCGTCATCAGGGTTTCCTCGCGAGCAGGACGTCGATGCCGCCCTGGAATGGGGCGACGCGCTGGAGGTAGGTGAAGCCCGCGCCGGCGACCAGCTCCTCGGCTTCTTCGCGGGTGGCGACGCAGCTCCCCCAGAGCATCTCCGTGTATTCGAAGTGAAGGCCCATCCGCGCTTCCGGGGAAGCGGCCTCAGCCACGGAGGCGGGGTAGGACTCGTCGAAGATGATGAGCTGGCCGCCGCTCTTGAGCCCGGCGAACACGGCCGCCATGACTGCCGGGCGTGACGCCGCGGGGACTTCGTGGAGCGAGAGAAAGAAGAAGGCGAGGTCGAACACCCCGTCGGCCCCGAGGTCGGCGAGGTCGCCGGCGACAAGGTGCATGCGAGATTCGAGCGCCGTGCCCGCGATCGCGCTGCCGCCGCGCTGCAGGGCCGAGGTGTCGAGGTCGACCCCGGTGTAGCGGACGGACGGAAAGGCGAAGCAGAGTTCCTTGCCGAGGTTGCCTTCGCCACAGCCGGCGTCGAGCACCGAGGCCCCGCCGCGGAGGGCGGTTTCGACGGACGGCAACGCCGGCAAGACGGCCTCCATGAAGAGGGCGTGCATCGCGGCGCTCTGTTCGGCGACGCTGCGGGAAAGCCCTTCGCCGTGGCGTTCGGGGGAAATGGGCGCGCCGTCGCGGAAGAACCCGGCGAGGTCGAGGAAGTCTCTCGCTACATAACGCGCATGAAAGGCGAGGGAAGGGCCAAGGTTCAGCAGTGTCCGGGGTTCGCAGACCATCCAGGCCAGGCCCGGCGCCATCTCCACGGTCCCGCCGTCGCCCGGCACCAGGAGCCCGTTCTGGACCAGCACCTTCGCCCAGGCGTCGATTGGCCGCGGCTGGAGGCCCAGGGTGGCGGCGAGCGCATCCGGCCGCATGGGGCCGAAGTCGCGGAGCGCGTCGAAAAGCCCGAGTTCGACACCGAGGTTCGTCGCGGAGAGCGCCACCATGCCAGCGAACCATTCGGCCGCCCGGGCCACGTGCGGGAGGGCGGCGTGCTGGTCTTCGTCGATCGTCGGTCCCACGCTGCACAGCCTACGGGCTTAGCCGGGGGGTACGCCAACCTCATCGCGGATGCGCTTCAAGCGAGCGACGTTCTCGGCGTCGGGGCCGCCGCCTTCGATGCCCGGCACTTCGAGCAGGAAGGGAACGTCCCGGAAGGCCGGGTGGGACATGATCACCCGGAAGCCGTCGAGACCGATGTGGCCGTCGCCGATGTTCTCGTGGCGGTCGCGGGTACCGCCGAGGGGCATCTTGCTGTCGTTCGCATGGACAGCGGCGAGCCGGTCGAAGCCCACTTCGCGCCCGAACTCCTCCATCGCGATGGCGCACCCTTCCTTCGTGGCGATGTCGTAGCCCATCGCGAAGGCGTGGCAGGTGTCGAGGCAGACGCGGACGCGAGGGTCGTTGTCCAGCCCGCGGATGATGGCGCCGAGCTCGGCGAAGGTGCGCGGCAGGCAGTTCCCCTGCCCGGCGTTGTTTTCGAGGATGAGCAGCTGGTCGTTGGCGGCGAACTCGAGGGCCTCGCGCATCAACCGGCAGACCTGCTCCAGCACCTGGTCGAACCCAACGCCCTTGTGGCTCCCGGCGTGGAAGATAGTGCCCACGGTTCCCAGTTCGGCGCCCCAACGGAGGTACTGCTTGAGCGAGCCGGCGGAGCGGTTGGCCAGGGTGGTGTCGTCGCTGGCGAGGTTCACCAGGTAGACGCCGTGGAGGAAGACCGGGATGTCCGCCTCGGCGCGCGCGGCCCGGAAGAGCTCCACTTGCTCCGGGGTCAGCGCCGGCGGTTTCCACTGCTGCGGCGCCGAGATGAACACCTGCAGCGCCTCGGCGCCGATCTCCCGGGCGCGGGCGAACGCGGTATGAGGGCCGCCCGCACTCGAACAGTGTGCCCCGATCCTCATGCGTCCCTGCGCGTCGCCACGCCGACCACGGTTGGCGCACCCATCATCCCGAATTCGCGCGCCACCGCCACATCGAAGCCCGCTGCCTGGATCGCCGCGACCGTCTGGCGGTTCGGGTTGCAGCCGGCGCCTATGCGCCGCCAGGCGGGCGTGATGGCGTCGAAGATGCGTCCCCGCACACGCCCGGCTGGCCGGACATGCTCCCAGAACCGGAGCTCGCCTCCTGGCTTCAAGACGCGCCGGGCCTCGGCGAGGGAACGGCTCAGGTCGCGCACCGTACAGAGCGTCAGCGTCACGACCACGGTGTCGAAGGTGCCGTCGTCGAACGGCAACGCCTCCGCGGGGGCCTGGCGAAGGTCGACTTCGCGCCCGCTGGCCGCTGCATGCCCGAGGGCGCGCTTCACCATGAACGGGTCTGGTTCGATGGCGGAGAAGCCCAGGCCATCGGGCAGGTACTGCCAGTTCGTGCCGACACCGGCGCCCAGCTCCAGCACGCGGCCGCGAGCGCCGCCGACGACCTCCCGGCGGGCGGCGCGCTGGCGCGGGCTCTCCTTCCGAGTGGCGCGATCCCAGAAGGCGGCGAAGGTCTTGTGTCCGCGTTCAGGTTGCATTGCCGTAGTATAGCCGCCCCTACCGGGGAGCAGCGGGCGGGGGCTGGCGGGTCAGCCCGAAGAGTTCTTCCTGGATGGTCTCGGCGCGCGCCGCCGCCACCGCGCGTGCATCCGAGATCGCTTCGTTGTAGTACCGCGGGCCGAGCAGCTTCCCGAGCGCTTCGAGGAGGAGTTCGGCCCGGAGGTCGCCCAGGTCCTCGCCAAATTCGTCGCGCACAAGGTCCTTGAGCTCGCCGAGGAGGTCGGCCCTCTCTTCGCGGCTCAGGTGCTTGAGGCCGTCGTCCCTCGGCATGCTGGGAGGATACGGCAGGCGACTGTTCGCCGGAACTGTGACTTTCTTCACAGAGACGGTTCTTGACAACGCGCCGGGTCGCACATAGGGTGGGGGGGTATCCTACCGATGGAGCCGACGGTGACCCCAGAGACACGAAAACAGGCCCAACGGCGGCTGAGGATCATCGCCGGACAGCTCCAGGCGCTCGAAAAACAGATCGACGAAGACCGGTACTGCATGGACGTGCTCGACCTCTCCATGTCGATCCAGAAGGCGCTCCGCAGCCTCGACGGCATCGTCATCGAAGGCCACCTTCGCACCCACGTGATCGAACAGATGACCGGCGGCGAGACCGAACGCGCCGTCGGCGAACTGCTCCGCCTCTACAAGGTCCAGGGGCCGGCCGAGAGCTGACCCGCCACCCAGCAATCACACTCCCGGAGGAGCTAGCTATGTCCAAGACCATCCAACTCGCGATCAAGGGGATGACCTGCGACCACTGCGTCCGCGCCATCACGAACGCCGTCGAAGACGTCGAGGGCGTGACCACCGCCCAGGTCAGCCTCGACACGAACTCTGCCCGGATCGAGGGGGAGGTCATCGACGTCGCGAAGATCCTCGCGGCAATCGAGGAAGAGGGCTACGAGGCCACGGTCGTCGGGTAACCGCCGGCCACGGGCCAAGGGAAGGAGCCAGGGCAGATGGCGACGAAGGAACGGGCACTCACGCTCGACATAACAGGGATGACTTGCGCCTCGTGTGTGCGCCGGGTCGAACGTGCCCTGTCGAAGGTTGACGGCGTCGAGACCGCGGCCGTGAATTTCGCTTCGGAGACGGCCCGCGTGACGCTCGCCGGCTCGGTGCCGCTCGAGACGCTGGTGGGGGCGGTCGAAAAGGCTGGCTACGCCGCCCGTCCGCACACCGACGACACCTCCCGCGACGCCGCCCGGGAAGACCACGCCCGGAAGACGCTGATCACCCTTGTCTTCGGCGCGATCCTCGGTGTGCCCGCGGTGATCCTCGCCATGGGCATGGACATCGCCGACGTGACCATCGCCGGCCACACCTTCACGGGGTGGCTCATCTTCGGGCTGGCGACGCCGGTGCAGGTTGTGCTCGGCTGGCGCTTCTACCGCGGGAGCGCCACCAGCCTCCGCCACCTGAACCCGAACATGGACGTCCTCGTGGCCCTCGGCACCAGCGTCGCCTACGTCTACAGCGCCTGGGTCGTGATCGAAAACGACCACCGCACGATGTTCTTCGACGCATCGGCGGCGGTGCTCGTCTTCATCACCATGGGCAAGTACTTCGAAGAACGGGCGAAAGGCGCGTCGTCAGAAGCGATCCGGACGCTCCTCGGCCTTTCGGCGAAATCGGCGACCGTCGTTCGCGAGGGCGTCGAGGTGGAAGTCCTGCTTGCCGAAGTCCGCGTTGGCGACGTCTTCGTCGTCAGGCCGGGCCAAAAGGTGCCGGTCGACGGCGTCGTCCGCGACGGCTCCAGCACCGTCGACGAGTCGATGGTCACCGGGGAGAGCATCCCGGTGGAACGCCACCCGGGTGACCGCGTGATCGGCGGGACCATCAACCAGGCGGGCATCCTCCGGGCCGAGGCAACGGCCGTGGGGGAGCAGACCGCCCTCGCCCGGATGGCGCGCATGGTCGAAGACGCGCAGGGCTCGAAGGCGCCGATCCAGAAGCTGGTGGACCAGGTCGCGGCCGTGTTCGTGCCGGTCGTGATCTTGCTCGCCGCCGGTGTGTTCCTCGGCTGGGGTCTCCTCGGCGACTCCTGGGTCGACGCGATGATCGCCAGCGTCGCGGTCCTCGTCATCGCCTGCCCCTGCGCCCTCGGCCTCGCCACGCCGACGGCGATCATGGTGGGCACGGGCATGGGGGCCGAGCGCGGCATCCTCATCAAGAACGCCGAGGTGCTTGAACGGACCAAGACCCTCGACGTGGTCGTGCTCGACAAGACGGGGACGCTCACCGAAGGCCGGCCGGAGATGACGGAGGCGATACCCACGGGCACGATGAGCGAGGCGGAGTTGCTGACGCTGGCCGCGGCCGCCGAGTCCGGGAGCGAACACCCCCTCAGCCGGGCCGTCGTCGATGCGGCCGTGGAATCCGGCTACGTCCTGCCCGAACCGGCGGAATTCCACGCATTCGTCGGGCTTGGCGTGGCGGCGACTGTCGGCGGGCGGCGCGTGATCGCCGGCAGCAGCCGCATCCTCGCCGGGGAGTCGATCACCCTGGACGCCCGCGCCATGGACGAACTCGTCCGCCTGGAGTCGATGGGGCGGACCGCGATTGTCGTCGCCGTGGACGGCCGGGTCGAAGGTGTGCTGGGGATCGCCGACGAAGTGAAGCAGAACGCCGCCCGCGCCGTCGCGGCCCTCCACAACCTTGGCCTGCGGGTCATCCTGATGAGTGGCGACAACGAACGCTCGGTCGCGGCGGTTGCTGGGCGCGTGGGCATCTCCGAGTACCGTGCGTCCGCTCGCCCCGAAGACAAGCTGGCGTTGGTGGAAACGCTCCAGGCCGAAGGGCTCTCGGTGGCGATGGTTGGCGACGGCGTCAACGACGCGCCCGCCCTTGCCCGGGCCGACATCGGGATCGCGATGAGCACGGGCACCGACGTGGCGATCGAGGCAGGGGACATAACGCTGCTCAGCGGCGACGTCTCCAAGATCGCGGAAGCCATCACCCTGAGCCGGTCGACGCTGCGGACCATCCGCCAGAACCTGGTCTGGGCCTTCGGCTACAACGTCCTCGCCATCCCCATCGCCGCGGCGGGGCTCCTGAACCCGATCGTCGCCGGGGGCGCCATGGCCTTCAGTTCGGTGAGTGTCATGGGGAACAGCCTGCGGCTGCGGAGCAAGGCGAGGGGCATCGCCGAGGGCAGCGGCAACAGCTATCGCGGGCCTCGCGAAGGCTTCGTCTCGGCGAACCGTGGGCCGCTCTTCGCGATGGCGTCGGCGGCCGGGGTCCTGCTCGTCCCGCTCGTGGTCTTCACCGGCATCGACCGGGGCTGGTTCGGGAACGACGATCAGTCGTCACAACAGGAGGACCACGGCGGTCATCAGTAGGCGGGGCGGGGGCGTCAGGCCTGCGTTACATAACAGTCAGAACAGGTACGTGGTCCCGACGGCGTTGTGGACATATGCCTCGGGGAAGGCCGCTGCCAGCGCCATCTGGGCCTTGTAGCCCGTGCAGTGCGCCGGCACGACGACGGCGGGGGCGAACCCGCGGAGGGCGTCGATCGTCGGACCGATGATCGGTTCGAAGAAGGCGCCGGAGAGGTGGAAGCCGCCGAGGACACCGTGGACGCGGTCGACCCCTGTGAGCGCCTGTGCCCTGCGGACGATGTTGACGATGCCGGAATGCCCGCAGCCCGTGAGCACGACGAGCCCCTTGCCCCGGACGTTGACGATCACGCCCTGGTCGTCGGCGAGGTGGGGTTCCGGCTCCCAGCCCCGCGGCGTTTCCGCCTGGAAGAACGGGAAGCCCTGCTCGAAGGTGGTCAGGCGCGGCACCTCGCCGGTGACCAGCACGCACTCCGCCAGGAGCAGCGAGGGGTCTTCGGAGTCAAGCAGCAGGAAGCCAGCGCCTTCCAGCGCGGAACGCGACGGCGGCGGCAACGGCACCGGCAGTCCGCCCGGGGGCGCGGAACGGCGGTTCCGGTAGGCGGCGGGGTGGACGACCATCGGCATCCCGGATCTGCCGAGGCGATCGGCGAGACCGGCGAGGCCGCCCGTGTGGTCGAAGTGGCCGTGGGAGAGGACCACCGCCTCCAGCTCCCAGGGGCTAATCTCCAGGCGGTCCATGTTCGCGACGAGGCCGTCGGCCGACACCCCGGCATCAAAGAGCAGCGTGTGACGCTCGTCGCCCCGGGTGACGGTCACGAGGGCGGAGAAGCCGTGCTCGGCGTGGAGGGTCGCCCGCACCTCCGGCGCGTCTATCAGCGGATTGTGGACTCCTGGCGCCCAGGGGCGGCGCCGGACCTGTTCGTCGCCGGGGAGGAGCGCGTCGATCTGGTTGTCGACGAGCGTGGTGATCTCGAGGGCGTCGGCTTCGAGGAGGCGGAGAGCGGGCATGGCGGCGAAGACTCCCTGCGGGCAGCGTTCGGCAGCCATCTTAGGACGTGCGGTCAGATAAGAGTCTAACTTCGCACTATATCAGTTATGTGTTCATCACAGGCTGAAACCGGCCTGTTCCGGTACGCTCGCCCCGGAGGAGGCAACGCCCGAACTTTGGACGCCCATTCGATCATCATCGTTGACCGCGAGGCACAGGTTGCGTTGCACACGCCACACGACAGCGGCTGGATTCGCCGGGACCTCCGCGTGGCCGGGCGCTGGCCAGCCTGGAACCCCGTTCACGACCTGGTCGCCGTCTCCGTCGTCGAACCGCGTGGCGATGCCGTCCGTTCCGCCATCGAGCTGGTGGACCTCGACGGCCAGGTGGTACGCACTGCTCACGAGACCGCGCCGGGGGTGGCCCCGGTCATCGCCCCGCGCGTGCCCCACTATGCTCTCTGGTCGCCCGGAGGCGATATTCTCAGTTATGTCTCCCAGTCGACGTTCGGACTTGGCCTCTTCCTCACCCACGCCGACGGCAGTTTCGTCTCCGACCCGATCATCACCGGCGCGCCACTCTTCCAGGCGTGGTGCCCGGACAACAACTTCCTCGCGGTCCACGCCGGCCCCGAGCTTTCGGTAGTGGAAGTGGATGGCAGCCGGAGCACGGCGTCCGTGGCCGAACGGGCGGCCGGCTTCCGTGCGCCGGCCTACAGCGACGACGCCGAAGTCCTCGCCTATGCCGTCCCCATCGAGGGAGGCACGGCCGTGATGCGTGCGCTCTTCCAGGGCACCGGCAGCCGCGAGGCTCACCGGTTCGCCGGGGGCGTCGCCCTCGGCTTCCGCCCGGGAACGGACGACCTCTCTGTGGCGGTCACCGGGGACCCGGAGTCCGGGAGCTTCGACGAACTCTGGACGCTACCGCCCGAGGAAGGCGTGGCGCCCCATCGCATCTGGCACGGCCCTTTCGTCTCGTTCATCTGGGCGCCGGACGGGAGCCGGGTTGCCGTCGTCGTCCCCACCCAGTCGGGCGACGGGCGGTACGCGATCCAGCTCGTCACGCCCGACGGCCACTACGCCGGGGCGACGGAGGGTTTCGTCCCCTCGGGCGACATGCGCATCTACTTCGGCTTCTTCGACCAGTACAGCCAGTCGCATTCGCTCTGGTCGGCCGACAGCACGCGGATGGTCCTGGCGGGACGGCTGGTGAGCGACACAGTCCACACGTCGTTCGGCGACGCCGCCGGAGACTACGTTATGACGTGGGAAGCCGAACGCGGAGGGCGGCTGGAACGGGTCGCGCCCGGGGAACTCGGCTTCTACCGGCCGAAGGCGAAAACAGTCATCAGGTAGGGCCGGGAGCCGCCCGGCGGACCGGCGACGTAAACGGCGGGTAAGTCTCGAAATTGAAGGCGGCGATCCCCGGGGGTTACACTCGCACTGAGTACCGGGCGGCGAGTCCGGAAAGGTGGCCCCCCACTCGATGGAATCCCCCCGTCCCATGATTGCACCGCCGACAGCGGCCGAGCGCATCGCGCGCGCGGCGATGCTCGTCTTCCTCCTCCTCGCGATCACCAGCCTCGCCTTCGCGCTGGGCTACCTTGTCCGCGACTCTTCCAGTGACAGTTCCACCTCGTCGACGACCCCGTCGGGGAGCGCGGCAGTCGCGGGAGGGAACGACCCCGTGGGCGCCGCGATCATCTCCGAGATCTACTCGCTCCTGAAAGCGAACCACGTCGATGGCGCCATCATCGACGCCGCGAGTATCCGCGACGCAGCGATCAACGGGATCATCGCCTCGCTGAACGACCCTCACACGCAATACATCTCGCCGCAGGACGTCGAATCCGTGTCGTCGGACCTCAGTTCGACCTACCAGGGCATCGGCGCAAGCGTTTCCGACAACAGCGGCGAGATCCAGATCATCGCTCCCTTCCGGGGCTCCCCGGCCGAGGAAGCGGGCATCCGCGCGGGCGACGTGGTCCTTGAGGTCGATGGCGAAAAGACCGACGGCTGGACCGACCAGCAGGCCGTCAAGCGCATCCGCGGACTCAAGGGCACGACGGTGACCCTGACGGTGCGCCACGTCGACGACTCGGTCGAGACCATCACCATCACCCGCGGCGACATCGACATCGAGAGTGTGTTCGTTGAACCGAACCTGGAAGTCATCCCCGGCGAAAGCGGTAAGAAGGTCGTCGACCGCGATGGGAAGGAAGCGACCGACATCGGGTTCGTCGCCATCGCCGGCTTCCACGACAAGACGCTCAGCGAGCTCAGGACGAAGCTGGCCGGGGTCGAAAGCAAAGGCTACAAGGGGCTCATCGTCGACCTTCGCGGCAACCCGGGCGGGCAGCTTCTCGCCGTCCTCCAGGTGGCCGACGAATTCCTGAACAGCGGCATCATCATGAGCGAGGTCGACTCCGCCGGAAAGAAGACGTCGCAATCGGCCAGGCAGGGCGGAATGGTGACGAAGATCCCCGTGGTCATCCTGATGGACCGCTCCAGCGCGAGCGCCTCCGAAGTCCTGGCCGCGGCCCTTCGTGACAACGGCCGGGCGACCATCGTCGGGACGCGCAGCTTCGGCAAGGGCACGGTGAACCAGCTCCAACCGCTGAAGAACTGCGGCGACCCGGCCGGCTGCGGCGCGCTCTACATCTCCGTCGGCCGCTGGCTGACGCCCAAGGGCGAACAGATTGAGGGCATCGGGGTGCAGCCCGACGTGGAGATCCCGATGACCTCCGAGGAATACATCGACCAGGGCGACATCCAGATGT
The DNA here is from genome assembly GCA_016234445.1 of Chloroflexota bacterium. GTDB lineage: Bacteria > Chloroflexota > Dehalococcoidia > Tepidiformales > Tepidiformaceae. The sequence continues at coordinate 189,912 of JACRBT010000002.1, forward strand.
TCAAGGCCATTGAGATCCTGCGCGGCAAGTAAAGGCGCGCTACACTCGAAGGACGAAGGAACGAGCGGCCCCGCACCCGCCACCGCGGACGGGGCCGTTTCGATGTCAGATGGCCACCACGAAATCCGACGCCCGCATCGCGGAGAATCGCCGCGCCCGCCACGACTACGAGATCCTCGGCCGCTATGAGGCAGGCGTCGCCCTGACCGGCTCCGAGATCAAGTCCGTGCGCGACCACAAAGTCCAGCTCCAGGGGGCCTACGCGCGCGTCAAGGACGGCGAAATCTGGCTGATCGACGTCCACATCGCCCCCTACGCCAACGCCGGCTACGCGGGCCACAATCCCACCCGCGACCGCAAGCTGCTTCTCCATCGCAAGGAGATCACCCGGATCGCCCAGCTGATGGGAGAGCAGGCGCTGACGCTGATCCCGCTGGCGATGTACTTCAAGCACGGCCGCGCGAAGGTGGAGATAGGCCTCTGCCGTGGGCTCAAGCGTTATGACAAACGTGAACGCATCGCCGAACGCGACGTCCACCGCGATATCGCCCGGGCCGTCCGCCGGAACGCCTGACGCTGCCCCGAACAGGTGTGCTATACTGGTGTCACGGCGCCGCATCCGTGGGGCGCCAACCTGTGGGGACGAAAGGATTCGACAGGAGGCCAGGTAGCCGGATAGCAGGCCGAGGTTGGTTGTCACCCTCGTTAATCAGGCGACCAAAAACAGTTGGCAATCGTCAACTCGCACTCGCCGCCTAAGTAGCGACGACGTCCTTCCTGACTCTCGGCCCGGTGGGGTTGGGAAAGGGCGCTGCAATGCCGGGATGCCGCCAGGGGACGCCGATGCGCCTGGCGAAAGACTCATCGGCTGGCCGGACCGCGTGGGGACCACCATCGCAGCGGTACGGTGAGATCCCAATCGGTGGGAAAGCCTGTAGGACAATCCGGAGCCGCACTTCTCTGGACCGGGGGTTCAACTCCCCCGCGTCTCCACCAACGCTCCCAGCCAGGCCCGGCGAACTTGTGTCGCCGGGCCTTTTCCGTGTGCGGAGGGCTGGGGGCGCGGGCAGGGGGTGTGCCATCGGGGGAGAAGCCGCTCCTTCGCAGTCGCGGTACGGATGGATGGTGTGCCGGCCGTGGAGACGCCGCTCCTTCCCAGTCGCGGTACGGAAGTCGCGGTACGGATGGGTGGGGTGCCGTGGGGGGACGCCGCAGCGTGCCGGTGGCGGTACGGAAATGGGCCGCGCTCTGCTATCCTGCTGGCCATGCCGGACTACCAGGTCAAGATCATCGATGCCTTCACGACGCGGCGCTACGCCGGGAACCCCTGCGGGGTCATCACCCGGGCTGATGGGCTAACCGAAGCACAAATGCAGTCCATCGCGCGCGAGCTCAACGCCAGCGAAACGGCGTTCGTCTTCCCCTCGCAGCGCGCCAGCTTCCGGGTCCGCTTCTTCACTCCCGCGAAGGAAATCCCGCTTGCCGGCCACCCCACGATCGCGACGATGCACGCCCTCGTCGAAGAAGGCCGCATCGACCTCTCCGGAGGCCCCAGGCGCGTCATCCAGGAACTCAACATCGGCATCCTCCCCGTCGACATCGCCCTCGACGCCGACCGGAACGTCCGCGTGGTGATGACCCAGGCGAAGCCCGAGTTCGGGCGGCGCCTCGACCGGAACGTCTTCGCCCAGGCACTCGGGATCAAGCCCTCCGACATCGTCGACAACGTGCCGGTCCAGGTGGTGAGCACAGGGACGCCCCAGGCGATGGTGCCCGTCCGGTCGATCGAGGTGCTCAAGCGCCTCCGGCCCGACGTCCAGCACCTCAGCGACCTCGAACAGGTGGGCCACTACTTCAGCGTCCACGTTTTCGCGCTGGAGGCCTTCGAAGCGGGCCACCGCGCCCACGCCCGCCACTTCGCCGCGAGCGCCGGCGTCTCGGAGGACCCTGTCACCGGCAGCGCCACGGGCGGGATGGCGGCTTACCTCTGGAAGTACGGCCTCGTCCGCGACCGGTCCTACACGGTGGAGCAGGGCCACATCATGGGCCGGCCGGGCGTCGTCGAGGTCGAAGTGGACCCTGATGGGGACGGCGAAGAGCCCGCGGCGGTGCGAATCGCCGGGACCGCGGTGACCGTGCTGAAGGGCACCATTACCGTCTGAACCCCCGGGGCTCTGGTAAGCTCAGCGCGTGAGCGAGGCAGCCGGGTTCCAGGAAGCGGAGGAATTGCTCCTCCAGGGCGAATTCCAGGACTGCCGCTCGCTCTGGTACTCGTCGAATTACGTCTACCTGGCGACCCTTTGCGCGGACACGCGGCAGTTCGCCGCGGTCTACAAGCCCCTGCGCGGCGAAAACCCGCTCTGGGACTTTCCCGACGGCACCCTCTACCGGCGCGAGGTGGCCGCATACCGGTTGTCCCGGCTGCTCGGCTGGGAGTTCATCCCGCCGACTGTCGTCCGCGACGGGCCGCAGGGCGTTGGCGCCGTCCAGCTCTTCGTCCAGCACGACAGCCAGCTGCACTACTTCGAACAGCGCGAAGTCCCCGAACTGGTGCCGCAGCTGCAGCGCATGGCCGTCTTCGATTATGTCGCGAACAACGCCGACCGGAAGGGTGGTCACTGCTTGCTCGACCAGCACGGCCGGGTCTGGGGCATCGACCACGGCCTCTGCTTCCACGCGCAGTACAAGATGCGCACGGTCATCTGGGATTGGGCGGAGGAGGCAATCCCCGGCGAATGGCTCGACGACGTCGCCCGGGCGGCAGCCGCGATCGAGGCCCATGACCCTACCGCCGCCGCCTTCGTTTCTTTGCTCGAACCTGGCGAGGCGCTGGCGCTGGTGGGGCGGGCACGACAGCTGATCGAAAGCGGGCACTTCCCCACACCCGGCCCCCATCGCAGCTACCCCTGGCCGCTCGTGTAACCCCGCACAGGTCGCTGGCGTCCCGTAGAATGCCCGGCACTGGAGGTCCTCCCATGCCGCTCAAGACCGTCACCGTCGGCAACGTCCAGGTCACGCCCCTGCTCGACACGCCGGTGCTCATGAATCCGCAGCACTTCATGCCCCAGCACGCGGACCAGTTCCTCACCGACTACGGCCACATGGCCGACTCGCGCGGCCTCTTCACCATGAGCATCACCACGTTCCTGGTGCGCTCCGCCGGCAAGACGATCCTGATCGACACCGGGCTTGGCAACCGCCGCCGGCCCAACTTCCCGCCGGGGCGCCTCGACGAGCGCATGGCTGAGGCCGGGGTGTCGCCCGAGGAGATAGACCTCGTGGTCCACACCCACCTCCACATCGACCACGTCGGCTGGAACACCGTCGACGACGAAGCGGGCATCCGGCGGATCTTCTTCCCGAACGCACAGTTCTGCATCCAGCAGCCCGAATGGGACTACTGGATGCAGCCGGAGCGGCTTGCCGAGCCGGGCAACGCTCACCTGGTCGAGTGCGTGGAGCCGCTCAAGGACACGGGGCGAATTCGCTTCTTCGGCGGCGAAGGGGCGCTCGACGAGAACCTGACCTTCATCGCCACGCCGGGCCACACCCCCGGCCACGTCGCCGTCGGCATCTTCTCCGCGGGCGACAAGGCGGTCATCATCGGCGATGCCAGCCACCACCCGGTGCAGCTCGACCACCCGGACTGGTCGCCGGCCTTCGACACCGACCCGGTGCAGTCGGCGAAGACCCGGGACCGGTTGTTCGACGACGCGGCTGCCGACGGCCGCACGTGGATCGCCGGGCACTGGGAATACCCGGGCATGGGCCGGATCGTCCGCATCGACGGGAAACGCGTCTTCCGGGCGCTCTGATCCCCGCCCCTGCCCTCCCGCCGTTTGCCCGGAGGCACGGGCACGGGGGAAGCTAGGGGCGATGTTGGCCCACGGCCCACTGTCCCGGCTCGTGCTGCTCCTCGCCTGGGCTGGTGTCTTTGCGCTTGCGGGGAAGGGCGACGCGCCTGCGTTTGCCGCCGACCCGCCGCTTTCGGTGACCGTGACCAGCGCCGGCGACAGTGTCGAGGCGGGCGAATCCGTCTGCCCCGACGTTTCCAAGTGCACCCTCCGGCGTGCCATCGAACTGGTGAACGCCGACGAGACGGTCGCCCGCTACACGATCAGCTTCAACCAGGCGGTTTTCCCCGCCGGCGAACCGGCAACCATCACCGTCCTCGAGACGCCGCTGCCCGAGGTCACGCGCGCCCTCGTCACCATCGACGCGTCCGGCGCCGGGGTCGTCATCGACGGGAGCGAACTTCCCCTCGAGGACGTCCCACCGCCAGACGGGCTTCGAATGTCGGGCACTTCGGCCGTCGTCCGCGGCCTGGCGGTGCGCCATTTCACCGGCGCCTGCATCTGGATGGGCGGCGCGGGCGCGGCCGTCGGGGGGGACCGGGGTGAATCCGAGGGGAACACCGCTGGGGACTGCGGCCAGGGCATCGAGGTCGCGGGGGCGTCGGCCGTCGTCCAGGGCAACGACATCGGGTTCGCGGCCGGCGGCGCGGAGGCGCCCGTCACCACTGCGCTCGTGCTCTCCGGCGCCTCCGGCGAGGCCGGGGCGACCAGCGCAGCCCGCCGCAACATCATCGGCAACGCCACGACGGCGGTGCGGGTCACAGGGCCCAACTCCGCGGTGGCGGGGAACGACATCGGCGTATCGCCAGGAGGCCTCGCCGCACCGGTTGGCACCGGCGTGCACGTTCTCGCCCAGGGGGTCACGGCCGGCGGTTCGACCTCGCCCGCGGGCAACTTCATCACGAATGCACAGGTGGCCGTGGTCGTGGGCGGCACGGGCGTCGACCCGTTCGCAGCGGTCCTCATCTCCCGGAACGTCATCGGGCGCGGACGAGGCGGCGACCCGGGACCCGCCGGATCCGGCATCTACCTGCGCCAGCCATCGAGCGGGACCCGGGTGCAGGACAACACGTTCGCGGCGGTCGACGGCGCGGCGGTCCGCATCGCGGCCACGACCGGCGGGAAGTCCGTCACTCTGAACCAGGTGCGCGGCAACCGCTTCGAGTCCGTGGGCGGCATGGCCCTGGACCTGAACGACGACGGCATCGCCAACCCCAACGACCCCGGGGACGCCGACGCCGGCGCCAACGGGTTGCTCAATCACCCGGTGATCACCAAAGCGACGCAGGCGAAGGTTGCCGGGACCGCTGGCGCTTCGTGCCCCGGGTGCACGGTGGACCTCTACATGGTGGCGCACACAGCCGGCGGCGAAGCTGACCGGCCGACGTTTCCCGTCCTCGCCGGCTCGGTGCTCACGGACAGCCAGGGGCTCTGGGCGATCGACAGCCCGCCACTGGTGCCGGGCAACTGGGTGGCCGCGATCGTCACCGACCCTGCCGGCAACACGAGTGAGTTCGGCCCCGCGGCACGGGTCGGGTCCGGGGTCGTGCAGTGTGGGAACGTGACGCTCGCGCCGGGCTGGAACCACAGCGGCTTCTTTGGCGCGGTCCCGCTTTCGCTGGGCGCGGCCTACCCCGCGGAACTCGGCCTCCCCAGCCGTGTCACCGCCATCTACCGTCTCGAAGACGGCACGGCCAGCTTCAGCCGCTGGCTGAGCAACGGTGGCCCGACAACCCTCGCCGGGCTCGAACCGGGCGGCGCCTACTGGTTCCTCGCCGGTTCCCAGATCGAGGTGCCCGGCGGGTTTGCGCTCAGTTTCCCGCTGCCGGTCGAACTGAAAGCCGGCTGGAACGACTTCGTCTACATCGGCGCGACCGCCGACGTGCGCGATGCGCTCGCGAGCATCGCGGGCAAGTACCGCGAGGTCTACCGCTTCGCGAATGTCGGCGGCGAGGCTCACTGGTCCGGGTGGGGCACCCCGGAAGCGCCGGACTGGGCGCGGGAGTTCAGTGAGATGCAGGCCTGCGGCGCCTACCAGGTCTTCGTCACCGAGGACGTCACGCTCATCCCGCTCCAGCCCTGACGCGGGGCGCGACGCTGCTATACTCGCTCCCTCAACCGAGCGGAGGAGTGAGCATGACCATCGAAATTCGCCCATGTGCGGACCGCGACGAACTCAAGCGCTACGGCGAGATCGTCCGCTACGTGTTCGCGTCCAACGACCAGGAGGTGGTCGACGACGAACTAGCGAGCACACAGCCGGAGTGGACTACCTGTGCGTTCGTCGACGGCCAGATGGCGACGACCCTCGGCGCCTTCCCCTTCACCGTCCGGCTGAACGGCGCCCCGGTGCCGATGGCGGGCGTCACGGCGGTCGGGACCCTTCCCCACTACCGCCGCCAGGGCCTCCTCCGCAAGGTGATGGACTCCGCCTTCGACCGCATGCAGGAGCGGGGGCAGCCCCTCGCGATCCTCTGGGCCAGCATGGGCGCCATCTACCAGCGCTTCGGCTACGGGCTCGCGACCCAGCAGGCCTGGTACACGTTCGACCCCCGCTTCGCACGCTTCGAAACCGAAACCGAATCGCGCGGTTCGATCACGCTGGAGAACCGCGACGACGCCTTCCCGACCCTGAAGCGCAACTACATCGAGTACGCCACCCCGCGGAACTTGATGATCCACCGCTCCGTGCCGCTCTGGGAGCAGGCGGTCTTTCGCCCTGCCCAGAAGGGCCACCCGGTCTACATCGCTATCTATCGCAACGAACACGGCGAATCGCGCGGCCACGTGGTCTACCGGACGGCGGAGCGCCACGGCGACAGCTTTGATCCCGGGCCGAACCAGGTGCTGGACGTCGCCGACTTCATCGCCCTCGACATCGAGGCCTACCGGGCGCTGTGGAATTATGTGAAGGGCCACGACCTCGCGGGCACCGTCCGGATGTGGAACGCGCTCCCGGAGGACGATCCCGCACCCGACCTCTTGCTCGAACCGCGAATGCTCCGGCGTCAGACGACCGACGGCATCTGGATGCGGGTGGTGAACGTCGAAGGGGCGATGCCGGCTCGGCCCTATGGCGCGCGGGGCGAACTCACCTTCGCCATCGCCGGGGACACGATGTGCGAGTGGAACAACGGCACCTACCTCCTCGAAACGGATGGCCCCACCGCGAGCGTGACCCGCACCAGCCGCGAACCCGACCTCGTCATGCCAGTGAACTCGCTGGCGACGCTGCTGTCGGGGCTGAGGACGGCCACCCACCTGGCCCGGGCCGGGCGCATCGAGGTGCGAGACGCCCGGGCGCTCCCGGTGGCCGACGCCCTCTTCCGGACGGAGTACGCGCCGCACTGCCCGGACGGTTTCTAGGCGCGTAAGTTAGCCCTGCAACGCTTCCAGGGCTGGCGCCACCTCGTCGAGAAGGCGGGCCGTCTGCTCCATCATCTCGGCGTCGGTATCGGCGATGGGGCGGGCAACGAACTTCGAGACGCCCGCGTCAACGTACTCGCGGATGCGGCGGAGGATGTCGTCTTTTCCACCGACGGCGGCATAGTCGGCCATCTCGACCCCGGGAGCGATCCTCCCGAAGCCGCGAGCGGCCCGCTCGACCGCGGGTTCGTCCCGGTTCCCGAAGCGAAACGAGAAGCCAGCGCCGTAGTGGTCGGCATCGATGGTGCGCCCGGCTTCCGCGGCGGCTGCCCTGATGGCGGCGACGACGGGCTGGACCTGGGCGGGTGTCTGGAGACCGGCCAGCCAGCCAGTGCCGAGCCGCGCGGTCCGGCGGATGGCTGCCGGGCTGCTGCCGCCGATCCAGACCGGCAGCGGTTTCTGCACGGGGAGCGGGCTGATGACGGCGCCATCGTAGCGGTAGTGCTCGCCCTGATAGCTCACCGGGCCGCCCTCCCAGAGGCGAGCCATGACCTCCAGGATCTCGTCACTGCGGGCACCGCGACCGCGCGGGTCCTGCCCGGTCGCCCGGAACTCGGGCGCATTTTCGCTGCCCACCCCAAAGACCGGCAGGAGCCGCCCGGCGCTGAGGTAGTCGATGGTCGCGCACTCCTTCGCCAGCACGAGCGGGTCGCGGAAGGGCAGGACCACCGCGTTCATCCCAAACTTCACCCGTGACGTCCGGCCAGCGACCGCGGCGATGGCGGTCATCGGTTCGAGCGCGAGCGCGGACGACACCAGCCGTTCGCTGAACCAGAGGGAGTCGGCCCCGCGCTCTTCACAGAGGTCGACCCAGTCGAAGAACGCCCCGGGCCCGCTGAAAGGGAACCCGGCGATGCCAATGCCGATGCGGATGCTCACGTCTGGTCCTCCCCGGGCAGGTCTAGTAGTGGCGGTCGAAGTGGTCGCGCAGGTGGCGATGAAGGGCCGGCGCGGCTACGAGCAGTCCGCGCACGTGGGGGTCTGGCTGGTTGAGCCGAATCTCGCCGCCGAGGACGTCGGTGGTCCGTAGCCCGGCGGCGAGGCAGAGGGCGGCCCCGGCGGCGACGTCCCACTCCGCCCGCCCGTAACCCGTGACAACCGCGTGTGCCTCACCGTCGGCGAGCCGGGCAAGGCGATAGGCCACGCTGCCGACGCCGCGCGTCCGGGCCCCGCGTGGCAGGGACGGGATCTCGTCCATCCGTTTCTCGCCGCGGCCGACCAGGACGTCGAACTTCCCGGGGAGCAACCGCGACTCGCGTTCGATGGCGTCCACGCAGACGGCCGCGTGCATCTCGCCCCGGGCCGGGTTGTAGACCACACCGAGCGCGGGCCGGCCTTCGACCGCGAGCGCGACCGAGACCGCGTACTCGGGGATGCCCTGGAGGTACTCCCGGGTGCCGTCGATGGGGTCGACGATCCAGACGCGCTCACGCTGGACGCGGTCCGAGTCATCCTCGTGCTCCTCGCTCAGCCAGCCCGTCTCCGGGAAGGGCCCCGTGAGGGCGGCGTGGAGCATCTCGGCGGCAACCAGGTCGGCCTCGGAGACGAGTTCCCAGCCATCCTTGCGGCCGTAGCGGAGGCCCTCCTGGCGCATCTGGAGGACCCGATCGCCCGCGGCCTTCGCAGCTTCGACGGCCGCGCGGAGTTCGGTTTCGAGCAGGGCCCGCCCGGAGGTCGATAGCTGTGTCATGCGAACGCCGCGAGCATCTCCTCGAATGCTTTCATCTGGCCGCCCTTCGTCGACGAGGGCACGAGGATGGGGGTGGTGACGCCGGCCGCGAACCAGGCTTCGACGCCGTCGCGGACCTCCTTCACGCTGCCCCAGAGGGTGCTGTCGGCCAGCCAGCGGTCGGACATGAGGCTGGGGAGCTGATCGCGCTGGCCGGCCGCCAGGGCCTTCTCCACGGCCTCCATCTCCTCGACGTAGCCGGCTTCCTTCCAGTAGTTCCGGTAGTTGGGGAGCATCAGGTAGCCGGTCAGGGTGCGGCGGTTCACGGCGGCGGCCGCGTCGCGGTCGTCGTCGATGCAGGTGGGGATCATGTTGCCGACGAAGAACCCGGCCGCCAGGCGCTCCTTCGGGACAGCCGCGAGCGAATCGGCCATGTGGGAGCGCGAGGCGTTCGCCCAGACGGCGCCGTCGCCGAGTTCGACCGCCAGGTTCACCATCTTCTTGCGGAGGGTGGCGAGGATGATCGGCGGGAGCTCGCCGAAGGAGTTGTTCGTCCCCCGGATCGTCTCGACGTAGTGGCGCATGTCGCCGAGGGGCTTGCCCGTCTGGACGCCGAGGCGGGCGTTGCTGGGCGCGTGGCTGACGCCGAGGCCGAGGTCGAATCGGCCGCCGCTGATCTCGTGGATGTAGGACGCCGTCTGGGCCATGTCGAGCGGGTTGCGCGCGTAGATGTTGGCGATGGAGGTGCCGATGCGCATCGTCTTCGTCTCGTGGGCCATCGAAAGGCAGAGCCCGAGGCCGTCGCCGAAGCTGGCGCAGTACACGCCCTTGAACCCGCGGCGTTCGATCTCCTTCGCGAGGTCAATGGTGGCGCGGCGGCGGCCGGGGACGGCGGCGAGGGAAAGGGCAGGCATCTGGGTCAAGCGGGTACTCCAAAGTCGAAATGGGTGTGCGATCGACTATACGGGGAGCGGGCCGCCGGGGTCGAAGCCAGGACTCGGGACGGCTTGCCTACCGTTCGAGCCGCAACATCCGGCCGCTGCCGGCATCGGTGTGGCGGCCGTCCTCGTAGGCAACCTCGCCGTTCACGACGACCATGCGGATGCCCTCCGGCTCCTGCTTCGGCTCCTCGTAGGTGGCGCGGTCGATGACAGTTTCGGGGTCGAAGAGGACGAGGTCCGCCCACTGGCCCTCGCGGATGTAGCCGCGGCCAGCCAGCCCGAAGCGCTCGCAGGAGAGGCTGGTCATCCGGCGGACGGCTTCTTCGAGCGAGAGCACGCCCCGCTTGCGGACGTATTCGCCGAGCACCCGCGGGAACGTCCCGAAGAGCCGCGGGTGGGGCGAACCCCGGAGGTCCGGGATGCCGTCGGAGCCGATCATCATCAGCGGGTGGCGGAGGTTCGTCTCGATGTCTGCCTCGTCGATGATGAAGTGGCTGCAGACGACCTCCTTGCCGCGGGGGCTGGTGACGATCTGGCGGACCGCCTCCTCCAGCGTCCAGCCGCGCTCCTCGGCGATGGCCGGGACCATGCGGCCTTCGAACTCCCGGAAGTCGGGGCAACTGGCGATCATCACGATCGCCGCCCACTCCGCGTCGATGTGGTCCAGGTTCACGTACTGCCACATCGGGCCGCTGCCTGCGGTGTAGGGGTAGACGTCGAGGGTGATGTCGGCGCCGGCGGCGTTGGCGCTGTCGACCAGCGCGAGCGAGGCCTTCACCCGGCCCCAGTTCCGCTTCCCGGCCGACTTGTGGTGAGAGATGTGGAGGCCAACACCGGCCTCGCGGGCGATGTCGATCGACTCCTGCACGGCGCCGAGGAGGCCGTCGCCCTCGTTCCGCATGTGGGTGGCGTAGAGCCCGCCGTAGGGGCGGCACTCCGAGGCGAGGGCGGCGACTTCGGCCGTGTCGCTGTAACGGCCGGGCTGGTAGATGAGGCCCGTCGAAAAGCCGACCGCGCCCTGCTCCATCGCGAGGGCGACGTGGGCCCGCATCGTCGCCAGTTCCGCGGCGGTCGCCCGCCGGTTTTCCGAGCCCATTACCAGGAACCGGATGCGGTTATGGCCGACGAGCATGGCATTGTTGATTGCGGGCTTTCTCTCCATGCAGGCGGCGAAGTAGCCGGCCATGTCGGTCCAGGTGGCGCCGCCGCCGGCGATGTCGCCCGGCATCTGCTCTCCCGCGGGGTCGAACGGGGCGGCGCTGAAGCCACAGTTGCCGCTGATCTCGGTGGTAACGCCCTGGGCGAGCTTGAACCCCATCCCGGGATAGCGGATGAAGGCGCCGTCGTCGTGGGAGTGGGTGTCGACAAACCCGGGCGAGAGCGCCATGCCCCGGGCGTCGACCTCGCACTTTGCGCCCGCGCCTTCACCGACGCGGGTGACACGCCCGCCCTCGACGCTGACGTCGCCCATGAACGAAGGCCCGCCCGAGCCGTCGATGATGCGGGCGTTGCGGAAGGTGATGTCGGCGGTCATGGCGTCCTCGCTGCGTCGGTCGTGAGCGAAGCCTACAGGATGGAGGCGGTTCCGGGTCGCACGCGCCAGGCACGCCCGCTATCCGCTGGTGTCTACCGCGAACTCTTCCCGGCGGCTGACGAAGAAGCGGTAGTCGAAGATGTAGCTGCGGATGCCGAGCTGGTGGAAGAGGGTGTTGAGGTCGCCGTGATGGCCGCGTTCGTGCAGCAGGAGATTGGCGAGGATGTCGGCGCGACTCAAGAGCTCGGGGGAATCGTCGCCGAAGTCCATGGCGCGCTTCTGGTAGAGGACGGCGTCATCCACGGACAGCGCCCCGTGGAAAGCCTCGCGGCAATGCCGCTGGTACTCTCGCATGACCGTCCAGGAGGAGAGGGCTTCCTCGCCGGGATAGGCCAGCGCACCTAGGCGCAGTCCCCACTCGCCGTTTATCCAGCCGTCGTAGGCCGAGACGACGTGGCTGAGACACGCGCTCAGGCTCGGCCAGCCGGAACCGGCCACCGGCTCCGCGAACTGGTCCGGGGGGAGTTCTTCGATCACCCGCGCGAGCCGCTCCCAGGCCCAGCCGGTGTAGTCGAAAAGTTCCTCAATTGCGTCTCGTTTCATGGCTCGCCTCCAGCCGATACTCTACGAACAAACGTTCTGGGTGGCAATGCGGTCGCGCGCGGCGGACGCGCCCGGTAGGGTGGATCGAAGACCCTTCGGAGCCACCCCACATGGCGCACGACTCGACCCACCGCAACCGCCTCGCCGCGGAGACCAGCCCCTACCTCCTCCAGCACGCCGGGAACCCGGTCGACTGGTACCCCTGGGGCGAAGAGGCGTTCGCCCGCGCGCGGGCCGAGGACCGGCCGATCCTTCTCTCCGTCGGCTACAGCGCCTGCCACTGGTGCCATGTGATGGCGCACGAGTCGTTCGAAAACGAGGCTACGGCCGCGCTCATGAACCAGTGGTTCGTGAACATCAAGGTCGACCGCGAAGAGCGCCCGGACGTCGACGCCGTCTACATGAGCGCGGTCCAGGCGCTCACCGGGCAGGGCGGCTGGCCGATGACGGTCTTCATGACCCCGGACGCGCAGCCCTTCTACGCGGGCACCTACTACCCGCCGGAGGACGGCTACGGGCGGCCAGGCTTCCGCCGCCTCCTCGCAGGCATCCACACCGCCTGGGAGCGCGACCGGGCGAACGTGCTCGAATCCGCCGGCAAGATCACCGGACACCTCCGCCAGGGGGCGAAACGGACCCCGGCGCAGTCAGGACGAATCCCGGCGACGGCCGCTGCCGAGGCGGTCCAGGCGTTCCGGGATGCCTTCGACCCCGCCTGGGGGGGCTTCGGCGGCGCGCCGAAGTTCCCGAGCCCGGGCAACCTGGAGTTCCTCCTGGCTCACCACGCCCGCACTGCAGGAGGCGACGGCGGCGACCCCTCGGCCCTCGACATGGTGCTCCATACGCTCCGCCAGATGGCGTCTGGGGGCATGTACGATCACCTCGGCGGCGGCTTCGCCCGCTACAGCGTCGACGAACGCTGGCTCATCCCCCACTTCGAAAAGATGCTCTACGACAACGCCCAGCTGGTCCGGGTGTACCTTCACGCCTGGCAGCTGACGCGGGACTCCTTCTACGAGCGCGTGGTGCGGGAGACGCTGGCCTACCTCCAGCGGGAGATGCTGGAGCCTGGGGGCGGCTTCTACAGCGCCCAGGACGCCGACAGCGAAGGCATCGAGGGCAAGTATTTCGTCTGGCGCGTCGAAGAAGTCGAAGCCGCGCTCGGCAGCGACGCAGCCATGTTCATGGACTGGTTCGACGTCACCGGGCACGGGAACTTTGTCGACCCCCACCACCCGGAGTTCGGCTCCCGGAACGTGCTCAGCACGCCCGCCCCCGTAGCTGAAGTCGCCGCCCGGTACGGACTGACGGAGGCCGCTTTCGAAGCGCGAATCGCGGAACTGAAGGCGAAGCTGCTGGCGGTCCGGGAGCGCCGCGCCAGGCCGGGGCTCGACGACAAGGTGCTGACTTCGTGGAACGGGCTGGCGCTGGCCGCCTTCGCCGAGGCCGCGCGGGTGCTCGACGACGCCGGGTACCGTGCGATCGCCGAACGGAACGCCGCCTTCGTCCGGCAGGCGCTCTGGCGGGACGGCCGCCTCCTCCACACCTGGAAGGGCGGCGTCGCGCGCATCGAGGGGATGGTCGAGGACTACGCCTACTACGGCCTCGGGCTGGTCGAACTCTACCGGCTGACCGGCGACCTCTCGCACCTCGATTGGGCGCGGGAGCTGCTTGAGGTCATCATCGCCGAGTTCCGCGACCCGGAGGCGGGGGGATTCTTCGAGACGGCCGCCACCGCCGAACAACTGCTGGTGCGCCAGAAGCCGCTCTTTGACGCCGCCACCCCCGCCGGGAACGCCGCCGCGGGGCTGCTCGCTGGCTGGCTTGGGCGCTACTACGGGCGGCGAGACTGGGAAGCGCTGGCGGAGGAGTCGGAGGCCCAGGTGGCGGAAATGCTGCTGGCAGCGCCGACGGGGTTCGGTACCGCCTGGCAGATCGGCGAACTCTCGCTCGCGCCCCGCTGGGAGCTCGCCATCGTAGGCGCCGACGACGGCCGCGCGCCCTACGAGCGCATCGCCGCCGCCCGTTATGTCCCGTGGCTGGTCCTCGCGTCAGCAGGTGACGGAGCGGGGCTGCCGCTCCTCGAGGGGCGCGACAGCGGTTCCGGCGCGGTCGCCTACTTCTGCGAGGACATGGTCTGCGGCCTTCCGGCGACCACCCCCGCGATGCTGGCCGAGGAGCTCACGCGAAGACTGCCTCCGCCGGCGTGATTCGGACCGATTCGGGACGGAGGCCCAGCTTCCGCGAGCCGATCACCCGGTCCTCGGCCAGCAGGTCCTCGGGCTTCGCGGCGTCGTAGCGGATGGTCGAGGGCGCGTCGGCGAGGAGCTGGTCGCGAAGTCCCTCGGCGTCCTTGGTGATGATGACCACCGAGAGGTCCCTCGCCGAGAGGTGGCGGCGGATGGCGGCGTTCACGCCCTCCCGCGTCAGGGCGGCGAGCCGCTCCCGGATGGTCGTCACGAAGTCGCCCATGCCATACCAGCGGCTGTCGAGCGCGTAGCCCAACTGCTGCTCCTGGGTCTTGGTCATGATGAAGACGTTCTTCGCCAGGTAGTTCCGGGTGTCCTCGAAGTCCTGCTCGGAGATGCCGTCCTCGATCAGCCGTTCCAGTTCGTGGACCGCGATCCGCAACGCCAGCTGGGCGTTTTCCGGCACGACCGGGCGAATCCAGATCTCGAACAGCTGCGCGCGCCGGGCGATGTTCGTGTCGGGGAAGAACTGGTACATGCCCCGCGGGAAGGCCTCGACGTAGGCGTAGTTGCCGTAGTTCATCCCTCGCACTTCGCGGATGCGCTGGAAGAGGCGCCCGTTCGAGGCCCGGTGCTCCCCCAGCCACGACCGCGCCAGCCAGAGCGCGGCAAAGTCCGGGTGAGCGCGCGTGACGTCGATCGGATGGCCGAGGGAGATCGCCGTCGCGCGGGTTTCCTTGGCGATGATCTCGACCTCCATCCCCGAGGGCTTATGGCCATCCACGACCGGCGCGGCCGCAGGCTCCCCGGCCGGGAGCGCGCTGAGTTCCTTGTTCAACCGCTCCACGAAGGCTCCCGGCACGTCACCGGCGGCGCCGATCGTGAGGTTCGCGCGGGTGAACCGGCGGGCAACCCACTCCCGCACATCGGCGAGAGTGATGGCGCCGATCCCGGCGACGGTGCCCTCGACCGGGTGACCATACGGGGTTCCCGCGAAGACGTTCGCCTGGAGCCGCTCCTTGCCCAGTTCTTCTTCGTTGTTCGCGCGCAGGTCCTGGACCAGGGCGTTGAGCTGTTGCGCCTGGAGGCGGCTGAAGTCTTCGTCGCGGAAGCCGGGACGCGTCAGCTGCGGCAGGGCGATGTCGGCGAAGCGATCGAGGTTGTCGCGGTGGACGACGGCCGTGAAGGTGGTCATCTCGCGGTCAACGCGGGCGTCGAAGCTGCCGGCAATGGGGAAGAGTGCGCGCGTGATCTCGTCGAAGCGGCGGGTTTCGCTGCCTGCTTCCGCGATCATCGCTGCGGCGAGGGCGGCGAGCCCTTCCTTCCCCGCGGGTTCGTGGGCCGAGCCAACGCTGAAGAGGACCTTGATGGTGAGCTGGCCCGAGGCCGTGGACTGCAGCACCAGCGGCGCCGCCAAGCCTGCTTCCCTGGTGGTCGCGGGGAGCGCAGGCGGGGCTTCGAACCCCACGGGCAGTGGTTCGTGCGAGAGCGTCGTCACCACCATCCGTCCGCCCGCGAGGTAGCTCTGCGCGACCGCGTGGAGGTCGCCGGGGGTCAACGCGGCGTATGTGCGGAAGAGGGCGTTCAGGGTGTCGTAGTTCCGCTCGAAGCGGACGAACCGGGCGAGTGTCCCCGCGACGGACTCGGAGTTGTCGAGGGTCCGGGCGAAGCCGTAGCGGGCATGCGACTTCGCTTCCTCCAGCCGCTCCAGGGACGGCGGGGCCTGGCGCGCGCCGGCAACGGCCTCCAACAGGACATCGCGGACGTGGGCCAGGTCTTCCATCCGCTTCACCCGCGCGAGGACCGTGGCGAGCCCCGGGTCCTGGTGGGATGGGAAGTAAGGGAACAGGTGGTCGACCACCTGTTCCTCCTCCACGAGACGCCGGTAGACGTCCGAGGTGTCGCCGAACGTGAGGTCGAGGAGCACGTCCATGGCAGCGAAATCCGGCGCCGTCGTCGAAAAGGCGGGACCGTGGAAGCCCACGGAGAACCACGGGAGGGTCGCGCTCTCCCAGGGCACATGAGTCGCCACCGCGGCGGAGGGCGCCGGTTCCGGCGGGATCGCCACCGCGAAGGAGCCAGGCTTCCAGCCGCCCCAGTACCGTTCGACCAGCGCCGTCGCGGCCGCCGGTTCGACGTCCCCGGCGATGATGATGGTTGTGTATTCGGGGCGGTACCAGCGGTCGAAGAAGAGGCGCGAGTACTCGAACTGGTTGGGCATGTCCTCGATGTCGCGGAGGAAGCCCATGGTCGTGTGCTTGTAGGTATGGACCCCGTAGGCGTGGTCGCGCTGGACCTCGATGAGCTTGTTGAGGGGGTCGGCGCTGTTCTTGTTGTATTCCCCGAGCACCGCGCGGGCCTCGGTCTTGAAGTCTTCCTCCGAATAGGCGAGGTTCATGAACCGGTCGGCTTCGAGGTCGAGGATCGCTTCGAGGTCTTCCTTCGCGAAGGTGATGTGGTAGTTCGTGTAGTCGTCGGTGGTGTAGGCGTTCTGGCGGGCGCCCGCGCGGGTGATGACGTCCTGGTAGGCGTGCGAGGGGAACCGAGGCGTCCCCCGGAACATCATGTGTTCGAAGAAGTGCGCGAAGCCCGACCGCCCCGGCTCGACCTCGTTCCGGGAGCCTGTCTGGACGGGGATCTGCAGGGAAACCAGGTTGGGGAACCCGGTGGGCACGACGATCACGCGGAGGCCGTTGGCGAGCGTGGTCTCGGTGGCGGCGAAGGGGAGAATGTCGGCTGGCGGCTGGCTCAAGAGCGGTCTCCGGCGGGGGGTCAGTCGAGTCTACGGTGGCGCCGGGTTGGCCTCCACAGCGACGCCTTTACCCCGCCGGGAGCCGCTCGGCGCGAATCCAGAGCACGTCGCCGGCCAGAGTGGGCGAATCGAGGCCGATGATGGCGTGGACGCGGCCGGCGTCGGCGATCGCGAGGAGGCCGGGCCGTTCCCACGCCGGGACCTTCGCGTTCACCAGCAGGTCTGACACCTTGCGGACGATGCCGTGCCATTCGATCCGGTCCCCGGGAGCGAGGGGCCGGGCCCGGAGCGCGCCCCGCAGCGAGTCCCTTCCGACCGCGGCGACAGCGACCCCGGCCGCGGCGGCAGGCGGCGTGTCGCTTGTGCTGACCTGGACCCGCCACGGCCCGGCCAGGGCGACGCCCGGGACCTCGAGGACCTTCGCCGGCCACGAGTCGGGCGCAGACCGCGGCGGACCGATCCGGACCTGCCCGCAACTCACCTCGACCTCGGCCTCGCCAAATCGGACACGCCCGGTGCCTGACTCCAGCGCGTGCCGGAGGTTCTCAACGCGGGTGCGGTTCACTTCGGGGACGAGCTTGAAGAAGCCCGCCTCGCGCTCGACGACCAGGGTGAGGGCTTCGGCCGGGAGCGCCGCCAACGCGCCCCTGGCGAAGATCGAGCCATGCGCGGGCCGCGCCGAGGGTTGAGTCCCCAGGGCCTCGCGCTCGACCCCGGCGAACACCTCCCGGGCGCTGGCGGCAAGGCCGATGAGAGCGTCGTCGACCGATGGGTTCACGCTCCGGAGGCCCGGCAGGACCTCGTTGCGGATGCGGTTGCGGAGGTGGACGGGGCTGACGTTGGCCGGGTCCTCGAGCGGCACGATCCCGACTTCCCGGCAGACCGCGACGGTGTCCGCCCGGCGCAGTCCCAGGAGCGGCCGGACCAGGCGCTGGGCAGACGCGCCCGGGACTTCGCTCACGGGGAGCATGCCCCGGATGCCCCGGACGCCGGAGCCGCGGACGACGCGCATCAGGACGGTCTCGGCCTGGTCGTCGGCAGTGTGCCCGGTCGCGAGGACGTCGGCCGCTTCCTTCCCTGCCAGGAAGGCGAGGAACTGGTAGCGCATCGTCCGCGCGGCCGCTTCGATGCTGAGTTTCTGTTCGCTGGCCAGCCGGGCCACGTCGCCTTCGCCCGTCAGGCAGCGGACACCAAGCCCGGCGCAGAGTTCGCGGACGAAAACAGCGTCGGCGCCGGAGCCGGGACGGAGCTTGTGGTCGAAGTGGGCGGCGACGACTTCGAACCCGGCGGACTGCGCCAGTTCCCGCAGGAGCAGCAGGCAGGCCAGGGAGTCAGGGCCCCCGGAGACTGCCACGAGCACGCGTTTGACCCGCCGGAAGATGCGTTCCTCGGCGGCGAAGCGGGACACAGAGGCAACGACGCGCGTGGTTGCGGGATGCTGGTCAGCGGGGGAAGAGGCGCTGCCACCAGTCGCCGGCGGGCTGCTCCTCTTGCTGGAGCGCGGGGCTGATGACGACGAAGGGGACTTCTCCACTGCGCACATATCCGAATTGGCGCCGGGCCTGCTGTTCGACGTAGGCGTCAGAGGCTACGTAGTCGCGGACGGCTTCGAGGTAGGCTTTCTTGTCTTCGAGCTGGGCCACTTCGCGGGCCGCCTGGTCACGTTCGTCGCCGAGTTGTTTGCTGCGGAAGGCGTCGATGCCGGCGGAGTAGACGAAGTAGCCCGTGATCAGGAGGCACGCGCAAAACACGAGGCGGCTTCGACCGAGACGGAACAAGCCCATCACTGTTTCGCCACGCTACGCCCCATAACGCGAAGGTTCAAGATGTGCGAGATGGCAGCAATCGTTGAGGAAGCGGACATTGAGCCGTCCCCGGTCGAACGAAATGGCGGAGACCGATGCGAGGTCGACCCCGAAGGACCGGAATGACGACGACGGCAGCCCCAGCAATTCACAGAGCATTACCCGGATGACGAAGTTGTGGGAGACGAGCGCGACCGCCTGTTCGCTGCTGGTGCGAAGACCGGCGAGCAGCGGCAGGATGCGATCCCGCACGTCGTCGAGGCTCTCGCCGCCGGGCATGGGGGTGGCCGCGGCCGCGGGGCCGGTCCACCGGGAGAGAAACTCGGGGAAGCGGGCGCGCATCTCGGCGAAGGCGAGACCCTCGGTCTCCCCGATGTCCATCTCAGCCAGTTCGTCCCTCAACTCGACCTCGACCCCGCGCGCCTGCCCAATTGCTGCTGCGACTGTGGCCGCGCGCTGCAGCGGGCTGGAGAGGATGCGGGAGACGGGTTCGGAGGCGAGCCGCCGCGCCACCGCCTCCGACTGCGCGAGTCCGTGCGGCGTGAGGGGGACGTCGGCACGCCCGAGCCCGAGGCCGTCGCGGTTGTGGTCTGTCTCCCCGTGGCGGATGAGGTAGAGCAGCATTCGTCAGGCGTCCGCGAGCGGCGCCCAGAGTCGTTCGATGAACGGCGAGAACCCGATGGAACGCCAGAAGCCGGCGGCCTCTTCGTCGGCGGCGAGCACGGGCATCTCGAAGTGGGAAACGTCGCCGCGATCCTGCGCCCAGCGCTTCACCGCCTCGAACAGCCCCTGGCCCACTCCCGCCCGCCGCATCCGGGGGTCGACGTACACATAGCCGATGGTCGCGTGGCTGCCGCCGCCGCGGTCCGGCTGGGTCGCTTCGAGGGCGGCGCTGATGAACCCCACCAGTTCTCCCTTGTCGACGGCGACGAAGGCTGCGGCGGCGGGGCGCTGGAGCGACGCTTCGAGCCCGGCCAGGAATTCGGCGCGGGACACCGCTTCGGGCACGATCCGGGGGTCGATGCGGGCGTTGTGGTGGCGCACGGCCTCCCAGATCCCGTGGAGGCTGGCTCCGTCGGAGGGACGGCATGGCCGAATCTCGATCGTCATCCTTCGTACTGCCCCTTTCGGCGCCAGGCGTCCCGCGCGGCGGAAGTCTCATCGAGCACCAGGCCCGTGCGGACGATATCTGCCGCGACCGCGCCGGGAAAGAGCGCCTCGACGACGTGTTCCGGGCGGGCAGTCATGTCCTGGTGCGCCGAGACGCGCATCTTCAGGACGGTGCCCGTCTCACCCGCAGACGCGCTCAGCGTCGCCACCGCGGGGCGGAGGTCGTAGGTCTTCGTCCGGTCGCCCTTCTCCACCGTGCAGGGGAACGAATCGCGGGCGAGGAACTCCCGGACGGCCACTGCGGCTTCCCCCGGATCAACATCCGGCAGGGTCACCCGGTAGTCAGCCCAGATAACGACGGACTGCGGCGAGGGGGCGGCCAGTGCGACCTCGGAGACGCCGGTGAGCGCCAGGTCCGCGGAGGTTTCGCGGGTGAGCCGCTCCCGGAACTCGGCCGGATCCACGCGTTCGTCGAGCGTGATGTCCATCAGTTCTGCCTCGCTCGTGAACCCGAGCGGCAACGGCCCCGCGAAGGCGATCTTCGGGTGGGGCGTGAAGCCCTGTGAGTAGGCGAGGGGCAGTTCAGCCCGGCGGATGGCGCGCTCCCAATAGCGGAGGACGTCGAGGTGGGAGATGTAGCGGACGCGGTCGCCCTTGGTGAACCAGACCCTCAGCCGCTGTGCGCTCATGCCCTCGATGGTATCACGCGACCGGCTGCCGTCCGGGGGACTATCGCCGTACAGCAGCCGCCAGCAGTTCCGCGGCCGAGTGGGGGTCCAACTCGCGGGATGCGACCCTGAGGACGAGCGCTTCGAGTTCTTCGGCAGGCGTGGCGGCGCGGATCTGTTCGAGGAGGATGGCGCGGGCTATGGAAAGCACCTGGTGGCGGGCGTCCTGGGCGCGCTGCTCCGCCAACCCGCCCGAGCTTTCGAGGTAGGCGCGATGCTCCGCGACGGCGTCGGCCAGCGCCCCAAACCCTTCGCCCCGGATGGCCGTCGTTTTGAGGATCGGCGGCCGGCGGCTGCCCGCGGGGGCGAGCGCGAGCAACGCCTGGAGCTGGCTCACGAGCACGTCCGCGCCGGGATGGTCTGCCTTGTTCACCACAAGGATGTCGGCGATCTCGATGATCCCGGCCTTCATCGCCTGGATGTCGTCGCCGGTGCCGGGGTTGTTGACGAGGATGGTTGTCAGGGCCGTGCCGGCGATCTCGACCTCGTCCTGGCCCGCGCCCACCGTCTCGATGAGGACGTAGTCGAAGCCGAAGGCGTCCATCACCGCAACCACGTCGTCGATGGTGGGGGCGAGGCCGCCGAGAGCGCCGCGGCTGGCCATACTCCGGACGTACACCCCCTCGTCGAGGGCGAGGTCCTGCATGCGGATGCGGTCGCCGAGGATGGCTCCCTGGGTGAAGGGGCTCGAAGGGTCGACGGCGACAATGCCCACCGTCCTCCCGCGACGGCGGTACTCGGCTGCGAGCGCGCCGGTGAGGGTGCTCTTGCCGGAGCCGGCGCCACCCGTGACCCCGATCGTGTGCGCCCTGCCGGAGCGCGGGAAGAGCGCCCGCACGTACTCGCGGCCTTCCGGCGTCTGGTTTTCGACGCGGCTGATGACGCGCGCCAACGCCCGCCGTTCGCCGCGAAGGAATCGCTCGAGGATGTCGTCCACCGGGTTAGTTGGAGACGTGTTCGTAGACGAACTTCACGATGTCCTGGGTGTTGGTGCCCGGGCGGAAGATCGCCGTGAAGCCGAGGGCCTCCAGCTTCGCCGTGTCGTCCTCGGGGATGATCCCGCCGCAGAAGAGGAGGACGTCGTCCACGCCACGCTTCTTCAGTTCGTCGACCACCCGCGGGAAGAGTTCGAGGTGGGCGCCGGAAAGGATGCTCAGGCCGACGACGTCGACGTCTTCCTGGAGCGCAGCCTCGGCGATCATCTCGGGGGTCTGGCGGATGCCCGTGTAGATGACCTCGCAGCCGCCGTCGCGGAGGGCGCGAGCGACGACCTTGGCGCCGCGGTCGTGGCCGTCGAGGCCGGGCTTGGCGATGAGGACACGGATCTTCTTGGTGGCAGGAGCAGTCATTGTTGGCGGTGTTCCCTGGTGAAGGTCTGAGCGGCCGGTTGCCCTTGCCGCGGAATGGGTCCCGGGTGCGCGGCTATCCGCGCTGTATGAGTTGCAAGTTTACCCCATGCGTCGACTTCATTGAGACGAAGGCGACGCCGCCGTTCGGGTTGCCCACGCGGGCTCCGCGGGCGCGGAGCGATTCAACGGCCGCGGCGAGGTCGTCGACTTCGACCGAGAGCATGAACATGCCTTCGCCGCGCTCCTTCGCGAAGCCGGCAACGGGGCCTTCTTCGCCCAGCGGCTGGATGAATTCGAGGTCGGAAGCGCCCACCGGGACGAACGCGTTCTTGATCCCCAGGGCCGCCACTTCGCCGCCCTTCGCGGAGTCCGGAGTGAAGCCGAAGTTGTGTTCGAACGTGCCCAGCGCCGTCGCAAGGTCCTTCACGACGATGCCGATGTGGTCGATGCGCTTTACCTTCATGGGATGCCTCTTTGGGTGTTGGTTAGCCCTTCGTCTCGATCGGCAGGGCGTTGTACTGGATGAGCGCGAAGGGCACGCCGTGCGTCCCCGTCTTCACCGCGGAGATAACGGCCCCGGGCTGGACGGCCGCGCGCGGCTCGGTCGTTTCGAAGCCGGCGGCCCGCAGCGCCGCGACCGCACTGCCCATGTCCGTCACCGCGAGCACGAACCCGGAGAGCTTCGCCTTCACCTCGTCGTAGGGCTGGACAGTGCCCGGCCCCGCGAATTCGAGGACGACCTCCTTCAGCTTCGCGAACTCCAGGTGGGCGCCGGTGCCGGGCCGGGACATGGTCCGCTTGATCTCCAGGCCAAGGTTCTCGGAGAACAGCGCCGCCGTCGCCGCGCTGTCGTTCGACGAGATGACGATGTGGTCGATGTGCGTCGCGCCGATGCCCATGGCTCAGTGGTGCCCTTCGGCGAGCGGGGTGGCGAACTCGACGAGGACGCCGTGGTTCGACTTCGGGTGGAGGAAGCAGATCATCCCGGCGAGCCCAAGCCGCGGCTTCTCGTCGATCAACTGGATGCCCTTCGCGCGGGCGGCGTCGAGCTCCTTGTCGACGTCGTCGGATTCGAAGCAGACGTGGTGCATCCCCTCGCCCCGGGTTTCGAGGAAGCGGGCGACGCCGGTGCCTTCGCGGACGGGCTCCAGCAGCTCGATCTCGGATTCGCCGATCTGGAGGAGGACGCCCCGCACGCCCTGGTCTTCGATGACCCGGTCGGCCGTGACGGGGAGGCCGAGGGCGTCGCGATAGAAGTTGAGCGCCTCGTCGGCGCTCTTCACAACGATGCCGACGTGATGGACTTTGCTGAGCATGGGCGTTCCTTTCAGGAGCTCGTGTGAGTCTCTTCCGGTATCGAAACGGGGCCGGTGTGGCGGGCGCTTTCCATCCCCGCCAGCCGCGCGGCGATCTGGTGCCAGTGTTCGCGGTCGTGGTCGATCACGGAGTGGAGCATGCGGTAGTGGACGCCGGGCTCGTCCGTCAGGTCTTCGTCGCTGACCTGCTCGACCTCTTCGAGGAGGCGATGGCGCCCGCCCCGGAGCTGTTCGAGGATGCTCCAGAAGTTGAGGTCGCGCTTCCGCTCCACATGGTCCTGGTTCCAGAGGTCGAGTTCGCCTTCGTCGAAGTCGAGCAGCTTGGGGTGGCGGTGTTCGCGCAGATCGCGGAAGCCGGTCGTTACCTCCGCTTCCCAGGAGGCAACGTGCCCAACCACGTCCTTCAGCGACCAGTCGCCGATGAAGGTGCGCTCGATGTCCCGGATGCGGCAGGTCTCGATGTTGCGGATGAGCTGCTTGCGCTCGACCTCCAGCTCGTGGAGGAGCCGCCGCCGTTCGTCCGCAAGGCCTTTCGTGTCGTCGTCCATCAGATCACCACGGTTTCGCGCTGTTCGCCCCAGACGCGGCGGAGGCGATGCGAGATCTCGCCGAGCGTCACCCTCGCCTCGACGCACTCGACCATGACAGGGACAAGGTTGCCCGTGCCTTCGGCGGTGTGCTGCAACCGCGTGAGCAGGGCTTCGACGGCGGCGTTGTCGCGGTTCGCGCGAAGTGCTCGCAGCTTCTCGGCCTGGCGCTGGCCGATCGCGGGGTCGATCCGGAGGAGGTCGGCGCCGCCGCCGTCGCCGGAGATGAAGTCGTTGACGCCGACGATGACCCGCTCCTTGTCCTCGATCTGGCGCTGGAAGCGGTAGGCGGCCTCCTGGATCTCCTTCTGCTGGAAGCCCTTCTCGATGCCGGCGAGGGCGCCGCCGAGGCCGTCGATCGTCTGGATGTACTCGCGGGCTTCGGCTTCGAGGCGGTTGGTGAGGTCCTCTACCAGGTAGGAGCCGCCGAGGGGGTCGGCCACGTCGCCGACGCCGCTCTCGTAGGCCAGGACCTGCTGGGTGCGAAGGGCGATCTGGACTGCCTTCTCCGATGGGAGCGCCAGCGCTTCGTCCATCGAGTTCGTGTGCAGCGACTGGGTGCCGCCGAGGACCGCCGCCAGCGCCTGCACGGTCGTCCGGACGATGTTGTTCTCGGGCTGCTGGGCCGTCAGGGTGGCGCCGCCGGTCTGGGTGTGGAAGCGCAGCATCTGGGAACGCGGGCTCTTCGCTTCGAAGCGCTCCTTCATGATCCGCGCCCACAGGCGGCGAGCTGCGCGGAACTTCGCGACCTCTTCGAGGAAGTTGTTATGGCAAGCGAAGAAGAAGCTCAGCCGCCCCGCGAAGTCGTCGATGTCCTGCCCTGCCCGGAGCGCGGCTTCGACGTATTCAATCCCGTCCGCGAGGGTGAAGGCAATCTCCTGGGCGGCTGTGCACCCGGCCTCGCGCATGTGGTAGCCGGAGATGGAGATGGTGTTCCACTGGGGCACCTGTTCGCCGCAGTAGCTGAAGACGTCGGTGATCAGCCGCATGCTCGGCTTCGGCGGGTAGATGTACGTCCCGCGGGCGATGTATTCCTTGAGGATGTCGTTCTGGACGGTGCCGCCGAGTTTCGCCGGCGCGACGCCCTGTTGCTTCCCAACGGCGACATAGAGCGCGAGGAGAATCGCCGCCGTCGCGTTGATCGTCATCGAAGTGGTGACCTTGTCCAGCGGGATGCCGTTGAACAACGTCTGCATGTCCTCGATCGAGTCGATCGCGACGCCGACCTTGCCGACTTCGCCCCGGGCCATCGGGTCGTCGGAGTCGTAGCCGATCTGGGTCGGGAGGTCGAAGGCGACAGAGAGTCCGGTCTGGCCCTGGTCGAGGAGGTAGCGATAGCGCTGGTTCGACTCCTCGGCGGTGCCGAAGCCGGCATACTGGCGCATGGTCCAGAAGCGGCCGCGATACATGGTCGGCTGGATGCCCCTGGTGAAGGGGTATTCGCCCGGAAAGCCGAGTTCGCGGGCGGGGTCGAAGCCGTTCAGGTCGTCCGGGGCATAGACGGCGTCGAGCGGCATCTTGCCAGTGGTCTCGAAGACTTTGGCGCGCTCCGGGGCACGTTCGACGGCCTTGCCGTAGGTGCCCTGCAGCCAGTCGCGCTTGGAGGTACTGGGCATAGGGGGATTTCTCCGGGAGACAACGGTTCTCCGCGGGGGAGCAACCGGTTCGCTTTGCCCGAAGTATAGGTGACGCTCCGAAGGCCCGGCAAACCGCGCGGCTCGCCGAGGCGCCGGGTCCGAGGCTAGGGGTCGCGGGTGTCGCGGACTTCTTCCTGGAGCCGCTTCAGCCGCTCAGCCTGGAAGTCGACAGGTTCGCGGACCACAGCCAGGTGACGCCGCCGTTCGTGGAGTTCGTCGTCATAGTTGCGCGTGCGAGCGGCCTGGTTCATAGATTCATCATCGACGGCGGCCCCGCGTTTCGACACTCGGGGAACTCCCCAAGAGCGCCGTCGGGCAACCCGCGGCCGGCAACGTTCGCCTCGCAACTAAATACCGACTGGACAGTATTGACACGCATCGTATACTCCCTCGTGCTGGGGCTGCGGGGTCCCGGAGCAAGGTTGTCTGCTTATGGCGCCCAACGAGATGCGCCCTTTCCGGAGCGTCCTGCTCCTCGCACCACACAACGCTGACACGCTCGGGTTTGTGCGCGCGCTCCACGGCGGCAGCTTCGCCGTCCTCGAACGCGACCTCAACGACGCCTCCCTGCGCATGGCCGATTCCGGCGAGTTCGACCTCGTCGCCGTCTACTGCCCGGCCGGCGAACCCGTGCCCGGCGCCGTCGCGACCCTCGCCGCCAGGCGCATCCCGCTCCTCGCGGTCGTCCCCGAAGCCACCGCGCGCGTCGCCGCGGGCTGCCTCTCAGCTGGCGCCGACGCCTGCCTCGCCGCCAGCGCCGACGACCTCCTCGTCGTCGCCCAGGCGAACGCCGTCCTCCGCCGCCACGGCGTCATGGACGAAGCGGGAATCCCCGGCATCCTTCAGGTGGGGGATCTGACCGTCGATGTTAACCGGTGCGAGGTCGAACGCGATGGAGCATTCGTACCGCTGACCGCGTCGGAATTCCGCATCATCGAGTACATGGCCCGCAACGCCGGCCGCGTCCTCCGCCCGCACGAAATCCTGAACGCGACCTCAGACGAATACGAATACCTCCCGCGGGACGCGCAGGAAGTCTTCAAGGTCTACGTCCGCCGGATCCGGCGCAAGCTGGAAGATTCGGTCGACGAACCGCGGTATCTCGTCACGGTCCGGGGCTTCGGCTACCGGCTCGAAGGCGGGCGCCAGCGGGCGATGCCGGCGCCAAAGGTTGGCTCGCAGACTGCTTGATTCCCCCTGCACTCCCGCGTACGTTCGGCCGTGGGGAGCTAGATGCCGAACGACCGCCCCGGGGACGACGACTTTCTCTATGACCGCCTCCAGGAGGCGACGTCGGGTGACGCCGCGGTGCGGCAGCTGCGGCGGCGCTACAACACCCTTCGCGAAGACTACGAACGGCTCCTCGACCGGCTGGGCGAACTCGAAGAGCGCGTAGCCCCGGCGACGGCGGCGGCGGCGCCCCCTTCAGCCGCGACGTCCCTGACAGATTCGATCTACGCCCCGCTAACGCGCCTCCGGGACGAGTACGTGGCCGCGCTTGCGAGCATGCAGGGCATCGTCAGCGGCCTCGAGAGCCTCTCCCACGGGGCCTTCAAGGGTCAGCGGCGGGGGACCCCCGAACCCCGGCCCGCGGAGACCGCAAGCAGCCCCCCGCCGGAAGCCCCGAATGCCCGCACGGTGCAGGTCGACGTGAAGGGCCGGGGCTTCGGCGCCCTCCTCGAATTCCAGGAGCGCCTGGCTTCGCTGCCCGGGGTGGCTCGCGTCGCCATCCACGCGATCGACAACGAACGCGCGAGCCTGATCGTGGAACTCTCGCCGTAGCAGCTCCCTCCGCCCAGCGCGGTTGCATCGCGCCGCAGGGGAAGGCAGGATAGCCCCGCCCGGCGCGCCGCCGGGGGAGGGACCGTATGCGCACCGGCAGCTTCCGCGGCTTCGACGTCGCGATGCACGACCCCGGCATCGCCGTTATCACCTTCAACCGCCCCGAACGCCTCAACGGGCTCAACCAGCCGATCAAACGCGACCTGATCGAAGCCCTGACCCAGGCCCAGATGGACGACGACGTCCGCGTGGTCGTCTTCGCCGGGTCCGGGCGCGCCTTCTGCGCCGGCGACGACATCAGCGGCCGCCCGATGGAGGGCACCGGTGAGGCGCTCGTCCCGGACATCCATCCCGGCCACCACAATGCCATCGGCACGTACGAGGGCCTGCGGGTGCTCTCCCAGCCGCTGAACTCGGCGATTCGCGGCCTCGACAAGCTGACCATCGCGGCACTCAACGGCGTCGCCATCCAGACGGGCCTCTCGCTCGCGCTCGCCTGCGACTTCCGGATCGCCTCCACGGAGGCCCGGCTTGGCAGCGCGACCCTTCGCTTCGGGCTGCTCCCGGACGAAGGCGGGCAGTTCCTCCTGGTCCAGCTCATGGGCGTGGCGAAGACGATGGACTTCCTCATGCGGAAGCGGATCGTCGGCGCCGCGGAAGCGCTCGACCTCGGCCTCGTGCACGAAGTCGTCGAGCCCGCCGAGCTCCAGGGCCGGGCGATGGCGCTGGCGAAGGAGCTGGCCGAAGGGCCGCAGGTTTCGATGCGCCTCCTGAAACGGACGCTCTACAACGCGGCGGAGATGACCTGGGCCCACGCCCTCGACGACATCGCCGGAAAGACCGCGATCAGCGACCACCACCCTGACGCTCGCGAGGGCGTCCGCGCCTTCCAGGAGAAGCGCGCCCCGAAGTTCAACGCCTGGCTGGAAGGCCGCTAAGGGAGACGACCACCGTGGACATGGAGAAGTACAACGCCGCTTGGCTCAAGGCCTGGAGCGACAAGGACGTCGACGCCCTGGTCGACCGCTACTACGCGCCGGATGTGGTCTACAAGGATTCACAGACCGCCGCCGGGCTCCACGGGAGCGCCGCGCTCCGGCAGTACCTGGCAGGGCTCTTCGCGGCGATGCCGCCCACCCGCTACGACCCGGAAGAGACGTGGCCGCACGCCGACGGCAAGGGCTACAGCGGCCGCTGGATCGCCACCATGGACCTCCCCGACGGGAGCAAGCGCCACATGCGCGGTTTCGACCTCGTCATCCTCGACGGCGACCGCATCACCCTGAACGAGGTCTACACCCACCAGTTGTAGTGCTGACCTACCGGACCGTCCGGAAGAACGCCCGAACGTCCTCGAGCAGGGCCTGGGGCTGTTCCATCGCGGCGAAGTGCCCCCCGTCCGGGAACTCGGTCCAGCGCTGGATGTTGAACCGTGGCTCGACCCACGACCGTCGCGGCTGCCATGGCTCCTTCGCGAACAGGGCCACACCGACCGGCGGTGTCACCTTTGTCCACGCGAAGGCGGCCGGGTCGCGGCGAGCTTCGAAGTACATCCGGGCCGGCCCGGCGACGCTGTTGGGCGCCCAGTAGAACATGATGTTCGTGAGCAACTGGTCCTTCGTGTAGACGCGCTCGACGTCGCCGCCGCAGTCGCTCCAGGTGCGGAACTTCTCGACGATCCAGGCCGCGATCCCGGCGGGCGAATCAGCCTGGGCGATGGCGAGCGACATGGGCTTGGTGCCCTGGACGTTGCTGTAGCCGGTCTCCGCCGCCTGGAACGCCAGCGCCGCGGCGGCTGCCGCCTTCGTCTCCTCGGAGTCGTCACCGGCAGGCGGCTGGCCGATGATGAAGTTCAGGTGGACGCCGGCGATGTGCTCGGGGTAGGCGGCGCCCATCCGCGCGGTGATGATTCCGCCCCAGTCGCCGCCCTGCGTGCCATAGCGCGCGTAACCCAACTCCTCGGTCATCAGTCGGTCGAAAGCCGCGCCGCTGCGTGACGGTCCCCAGCCGCGCTCCGTCGGCTTGCCGCCGAACCCGTAGCCGGGCAGCGCCGGGATGACGACGTCGAACGAATCGGCGGGGTCGCCGCCGAAGGCCGCGGGGTCCGTGAGCGGGCCGATCAGGTGGTGGAATTCGTAGATCGACCCCGGCCAGCCGTGGACCAGCAACAGCGGAAACGGGTTCGGCCCCCTCCCGCGGACGTGCCAGTAGTGGAGATCGACGCCGTCGACGGTTGAGAGAAACTGGGGGTACTGGTTGAGCGCGGTTTCGTGCTTGCGCCAGTTATAGCCGGTGCGCCAGTACTCACAGAGCTCCTGGATGTAGCCGACGTCGGCGCCGTAGTCCCAGCCGGTGTCCGGGATGGGGTCTGGCCAGCGCGTGCGGGCAAGGCGGTCGCGAAGGTCGGCGAGGACGGCGTCGGGGACGTGGATGGAGAAGGGTCGAGGAGGCATGGGCCGCATCATACAGCCCGTGGGCGGGCATTTGACCCTCTGAGCCGGGCGTCCCTACGATAGGGGTTCGGAAGCCGAGGTAGCTCAGCCGGTAGAGCACTGCACTGAAAATGCAGGTGTCCCCAGTTCAAGTCTGGGCCTCGGCACCATCTTTTCGAATCTGAAGGCGACGATAACGGCTGGGGCCGGGACGTCGCCTTTTGCGTCTCCCGGGTGCGCGCGGCCACCCCGGGGACGGCGGTTTTGCGCGTGAGGGCGGGGCCTGCGATGCTCCCGCGATGCCTGTCATCCAACGGAAAATCGGTGAGTCCGCCCGCGCGATGGCGGCGGTCTTCAGGAACCCCGACCTCCGTCGCATCCAACTTGCCTGGTGCGGCTCGATCATCGGCACCTGGGCCTACTCGGTCGCCCTCGCCGTCTACGCCTACGGCCAGGGCGGGGCGACGGCGGTGGGACTCGTCGGCATCCTCCGTTTCGCCACTTCCGGCATCGCGGCGCCGCTCCTCGGGCCGCTGAGCGACCGCTTCCCCCGCCGCGACGTCATGCTCGCGGCCGACGTCGTGCGCGCAGCGGCGATGGCCGCCGCGGCGGTCGTCATCACCGTCGACGGCCCGGCCGGTTTCGTCTATGCCTTCGCCACCCTGACCTCGGCCTCCGGGATGCCGTTCCGCCCGGCGGAAAAGGCGCTCCTCCCCGCACTTGCGAAGACACCAGAAGAGCTCGTGTCATCGAACATCGCCTCTTCCACCATCGAGAGTCTTGGCTTCCTGGTTGGGCCGGCTCTCGGGGCGGCGCTCCTTGCCGCCTGGAATGCGGAGGTCGTGTTCGCGGTCAACGGCCTGTCGTTTGTCCTGTCGGCGCTGTTGCTAATACCCCTGCCGAGGCTGCACCCCGAAAAGACTCCGAGCCCCGAAGCCGAAGCCGAAGCACTGCCGCGTGGGTCGAGGGTCGCTGGCGCCGTCCACCACTTGTCCGGCGGGTTCAGGGCGCTGCTGGGCCACCCTGACCTCCGGACGTTGACGGCGCTCTACTGCGCCCAGACGCTCGTTGCCGGCGCGGAGACGGTGCTGCTCGTCTCCATTGGGCTCGACCTCCTGGACATCGGCGAGTCCGGCGTGGGTGCGCTTGCCGCGGCCACAGGCGTGGGAGGGTTGATGGGGGCGTTCGCAACGCTCGCGCTCACCGGCAACCGGCGCCTCGCCTCGATCTTCGGCGTGGGAGTGCTCCTCTGGGGGCTGCCGTTCGTCCTTGTCGCGGCGTTCCCCAGCGTCGCGACGGCGGTGCTTGCGCTCGTCATCATCGGGCTGGCGAACACGGTCGTTGACGTGGCGGCGCTCACGGTGATGCAGCGGATCGTGCCCGACCATGTGCTCGGCCGGGCATTCGGGGTCATGGACGGAATGCTCTATGGGTCGATCGGCATCGGCGCCGCGATCACGCCACTGCTCATCAACGGCCCCGGCACCCGGGCGGCACTGCTGGTCTGGGGAATCTTCCCGACCGTTGCCGTCGCGCTCGCCTGGCCGAAGCTGCGCTCAATGGATGCCCGGGAGGGGGCGCCGACGCCGCTGCGGCTCTTCGAACGCGTGCCCTTCCTGGCGCCACTTCCGGCCCGGGTGCTCGAATCGCTGGCGGCGAACGCGGGCGAGCGCAGAGCGGACGCCGGCGAGGTCCTGATGACCAGCGGCGACCCCGGCGACCTCTTCTACGCCATCGAAAGCGGCGAAGTCGACGTGCTGACCGCGAGCGGCGACGAGGTCCGGCTCGGCCCCGGCGGGTTCTTCGGGGAAATCGCCCTCATCCATGATGTGCCCCGCAACGCGACCGTCCGCGCCCGCACCGACGCCGTCCTCCGCACCCTCGAGCGCGACGAGTTCGTCAGTGCCGTGACGGGCCACCCGGCAAGCGCCGAAGCCGCCGCCCACGTCATGAGCGAACGGAGCATGGCTGGGGGCGGCTCGCTCTCGCTGGCGTCCTGACGGGCACCGCCGACGCCGGAGCCTCTCATCGCGTATCCTCGCAGCCACACTTCCGCCGCGGGAGGGCGCGTTGGGCTTTCAACTCACCAAGGACTCGATCGACATCGGCATCGTCATCAGTGACAGCGAGAAGGCGTTGCGGTTCTATCGCGACACGCTCGGCTTCGAACACGTCGCCGACACCCCCATGGGACTCGGCGGCGGCGTCATGCACCGGCTGATGTGCGGCACCACGATGGTCAAGCTCGTCAAGCAGGAGACGAACCCGCCCGCGGCCATCCCCGGCGGGATCCAGGGCGCTCTCGGCGTCCGCTACTGGACCGTCTCCGTCGCGGACGTGCAGCAGGTTGCGGACACGTGCTCGGCCGCCGGCTACAAGATCGCCATCCCCGTGAGACGCATCCGCCCGGACCTGAGCATCTGTATGGTCGAAGACCCGGACGGAAACTGGGTCGAATTCATCCAGCACCACGACGCCTGAGGCTCAGGCGACGACGAGCACGATCCCGGCGACGCAGAGGGCCGTGCCCGCCCCCACGCGGCGAGTGAACGGTTCCTTCAGCAGGAAGATCGAAAGCGGCAGCGCCATCAACGGCGAAGTCGCGTTGAGGATCACCGTGCGCCCGGCGCCGGCCGTGAGGATTGCGTAGACGTAGAGGAGTGAGCCGAACGCCGTCCCGACGACGCCGGCCGCGGCGATGGCGCCGATGTGCCGCCGGTCGCGGAAGGGCAGGATCATGTTCTGGCGCTGGGTGGCGAACCCGAAGGCGAGCAGGGACGCTGCCCCGGCAGGTGTGCGCATCGCCCCCGTGGGGAGCGCGCCGAGGTCGCCCCGCCCGCCCGCCAGCCAGAGAGTCGCCGCTGCCCAGAAGACCGCGACCGCCGCGATAAGGACGTACCCCTCGGCGGCGCCCAACCGGCCGGGAGCCACGCGAGCGGTTGGCGGCGGCGACCCGGCAGTCTCAGCTTCGTCGGGCGCGAAGACGGGTATCCGGTCGCGAGACGGGAGGCGCCGGACGACGATCAGGTAGGTGCCGAGACCGATGAGCATGCCCCCGGTGAGCAGCCCCCAGCCGAACGGTTCGTCCAGCCAGACAATCCCGCCGACGACCGTGAGGACGATGAATGCCGACATCGAGATGGGGAAGGTCCGCTGCATGCCGAGGAGCGACAGCGCGCGGATGTAGAACGTGTCGCCGAGGCCGTAGCCAATGAACCCGCTGCCGACGATGGCAAGGTAGTTCGAGGCCGACGCCCCCCCGAGGTCGGCCCACTGCCCGGTGAGCAGCAGCAGGACGCCGAGGACAATGGCCCCCGCGGAGAGCCGGAAGGCGCTGAGGGCGACGGGGGACGTGCGCGCGCTGAGCGAAGTGAGCGCTACTGACGTCCCGGACCAGGTGAATGCCGCTATCAGTGCCGCCAGTTCGCCCATCGACCCCATCGTACGCGGGGGGCGCGGCACGGGCTTGCCGGCCGTGGGTGCCGAGGCGCGCCGCCTCTGGTAGAGTGCCGCAACCACGCCATACAACTCCCGGAGGGATACCCATGGCCGCGACGAGCCTGCCCGTCGAGTACCTGTTCACCATGACCGCCACCCTCAGCGACCCGGACGTGATCCGCGACGGCCCCCAGGGCGGCCGGATGATCTTCAACGTCACCGGGGGCAGCTTCGAAGGCCCGAAAATGAAGGGCAAGGTTGCCGCGAGCGGCGGCGACTGGCTCCACCTGCGGGCCGACAACTCCGGCAAGCTCGACGTCCGGGCCACGCTCCTCACCGACGACGGGGCCACCATCTACGTCAGCTACAACGGGATCGTGAAGGACGGCCAGATCAGGACGGCGCCGCTCTTCGAAACGGGTGACGAACGCTACGCCTGGCTGAACCACGTCCAGGCCGTC
The DNA here is from genome assembly GCA_016234445.1 of Chloroflexota bacterium. Taxonomy (GTDB): domain Bacteria; phylum Chloroflexota; class Dehalococcoidia; order Tepidiformales; family Tepidiformaceae. Next base: position 223,525 of record JACRBT010000002.1, read on the forward strand.
GGCACCGGTACGGGCGGCGGCGGCTCTGTCACCTACGACATCTACCGGCTTCTTTAGACAGCGCCGCCGGCAACGGGAGGGACTGGATTGCAGGCACTCGACAACGTCGTCGTCCTTGACCTGACGCATCACATCGCCGGGCCATACGCGACCAAGCTGCTGGCCGACTTCGGCGCCGACGTCGTCAAGGTCGAACGCCCCGGGGGCGACGTCGCCCGGCGGCTCGGCCCGTTCCAGGGCGACGAACCCCACATCGAAAAGAGCGGGCTCTTCTTCTTCCTCAACACGAACAAGCGGTCGGCCGTGATCGACCTGAAGACCCCGGCCGGGAAGGAAGCGTTCACCGCGCTGGCGCGCCGGGCCGACCTCATCGTCGAAAGCTTCCGTCCGGGGACCATGGACCGTCTCGGCATCGGCTGGGAGTACATCCGGTCGGTCAACCCGAAAGCCTCGCTCATTTCGATTTCGAACTTCGGCAAGGACGGGCCCTACCGAGACTACAACCTGACCGAACTCGTGCTCTACGGGTTCGCGGGCGAGATGTATTCGATGGGCATGACGGACCGCGAGCCCGTGAAGATGGCGGGCACGGCGGCGCTGTTCGAATCCGGGGCTGCGTCCTCGGTCGCGATCATGGGCGCGCTCTGGGGGGCGAAGCGCAACGGCAGCGGCCAGCACGTCGACATCGCCCTCGCCGAGACCCAGGCGGGGGGCGTCGACCGGCGCCACGCGACGGCCATTGCCTCGCAGTTCAGTGGGCGGAAGACGCTGAGGGCGGCGGGCGCCGCGTCCGGCATGCCCGGCGGCATCTATCCCTGCGCCGACGGCTACGTGGACTTCACGAACGCCGGCCTCCGCCCCGATCGCGTCCTCGACATGATCGGGGCGCCGGAGTGGGCCCTCGACCCGATGTACAGCGACCCGATCCAGCGCTTGCAGCCGGCGACCATCGAGGAGTGGAACGCGAACTTCCTCGGGTGGTGTGTCGAACGGACGAAGCGCGAGATCTGGACCGAAGCCCGCCGCGCCAGGGTGATGTGCGGGCCCCTGTTCACGATGCAGGACCTCTTCGAAGACGACCACTTCCGCGGGCGCGGATTCTGGGCGAAGGCGGAGCACCCGGTCATGGGCGAAGTCGAGTTCCCCGGGCGGCCACTGATCATGGCGCAGGCCGGATGGGCCGTCCGCCGGACCGCGCCACTCCTCGGGCAGCACACGCGCGAGGTCCTGGAAGAAACCGGGCTCAGCGCGGCAACCATCGCCACCGTCATCGCCGAAGGAGGCCGCTCGTGACGAAGAAGCCGCTCGAAGGGGTCCGCGTCATCGACCTCTGCGTGGTCTGGGCGGGGCCGTTTGCGACCATGCTTATGGGTGACCTCGGCGCCGAGGTGATCAAGCCCGAGAACCCGTTCGTCTTCCAGCCGATGACGCGCGGGGCAATCGCTCGTCCGCCGAAGCCGATGCTCGCGCTCGCCGCCGCCTGGGCGGGGGGTCTTCCCGGCAACGAACCCGGCGCCCGGCCGTGGAACTACAACCCCACCTTCGTCAGCCTCTACCGCAACAAGAAGAGCTTCACGGTGGACCTCCGCCGCCCGGAGGGGCTGGAGGTCTTCCGCAAGCTCGTCGCCGTCTCGGACGTGGTCTACGAGAACAACGCCACGGGCACGATGGAGAAGCTGGGCATCACCTACGACTTCCTGAAGGCGGCGAACCCGAAGATCATCTTCGTCCGGGTGCCCGCCTACGGGAGCACGGGGCCCTACCAGGACGCGCGCGCCCTCGGGGTCCACCTCGAAGCCGTGATGGGGCACACCCTCCTCCGCGGTTATGACGACTCCGATCCCTCGACGACGACCGCCATCTACTCGGGCGACTACCTCGCCGGGGCGCAGGGCGCCTTCGCCGTCATGACGGCGCTCTGGCACCGCGAGCGCACTGGCGAGGGCCAGCTGATCGAGATCGGCCAGGCCGAGAACGCCTCCGCGATGTTCACCCAGGCGATCATGGACTACAGCCTCAACGGCCATATCCAAGAGACCATCGGCAACCGCGACGTCAACGGCCGCTTCCCCTGCGGCGTCTACCCGGCGAAGTCGCCCGGCACGGCGGCTACCCAGGATGACCGCTGGATCTCGATCCACGTCGAGACCGACGAGCAGTGGGCAGCGTTCGGCAGGGCGATCGGCGGCCCGGCGTGGGCCTCAGACCCGCGGTTCGCCACCAACGACGGCCGGGCCGCGCACTTCCGGGAGATCGACGCCAACATCGCCGCCTATACGGCCGGGCAGGAAGACTACGACCTGATGCACCGGCTCCAGGCCGCCGGCGTTGCCGCGGCGCCGGTCCTCGAATCCTCGCGGATGTTCGACGACCCCCAGTTCCGCAGCCGGGGCTTCTTCCGGAAGCAGACGCAGTCGGACGCCGGCACGCACGAGTACGTAGGGCCGCTCTGGAAGATGGAGGGCACGCCGGTCGAGTTCGCCCAACCCCCGGTGACCTTCGGCGAGCACAACGACTACGTCTACCGCGACGTGCTGAAGATGTCCCCGGAGGAGATCGACGCCCTCCGCGCCGGGGGCCACATCGCGACCGAATACGACCCGAGCGTGCCCTGAGGCCCGCCGGCAGGAGCAAGTGGTGACCGATCCGGCGCCTGATTGGGACGCGCTCTTCGACGAAGCGGTGGACACGCTTTGCCAGTTCATCCGCATCGACACCTCGAACCCTCCCGGGCGGGAGCGGGCCGCCTGCGACTTCCTCGGGGCCATCCTGAAGCGGGAGGGCATCCCCTACCAGCTCTTCGACGCCGGCGACGACCGGGTCTCGCTCCGGGCGGTCTTGCCCGGCGATGGCTCGCGGCGGCCGTTCATGCTGCTGAACCACACCGACGTCGTGCCCGTCCAGCGCGAGTACTGGGACGACGAGCCCTTCAGCGGCCACATCCGTGACGGCTACATCTGGGGGCGCGGCGCCCTCGACATGAAGGGCCTCGGCGTCGCCCAGCTGATGACGTTCCTCACCCTCAAGCGGCTGGGAGTGCCGCTCCACCGCGACCTGGTCTTCTTCGCGATGGCAGACGAAGAGGCGGGGAGCGAATTCGGCATGCGCTGGATTGAGCGAAACCACCCGGAGTCGCTGGAGGCGGAGTACGTCATCAACGAGGGCGGCGGCGGGACGACCGAAGTCTTCGGCGTCGAGCGGCCCGTGTTCAACGTCGCCGTGACGGAGAAGGGGCCGCTCTGGCTGCGCCTGGTGGCGGAAGGCCGGCCGGGCCACGGCTCGATGCCCCACGACGACAACGCCCTCGACCGCCTCGTGCGCGCGCTCCACAAGGTGCAGAGCTGGGAGCGGCCATTCACGGTCTCGCCCGTGCTCGGCGAGTACTTCACGCGGCTCGCGCGCGCCGGGATCTACAAGGGCGAAGCGACCGTGGCCGCGCTGACGAAGGCCGCCGAAGACGACATCCGCGTCCGCGCCCTGCTGATGGACACGATCAGCGCGACGACCGCCACCGCCGGGATCAAGCACAACGTCATCCCGGGCCGGGCCGAGGCAACGCTCGACTGCCGTCTCCTCCCGGGGGTGGACCCGGACGAATTCCAGCGCGCCGTCGAAGGGGTGATCGACGACCCGAAAGTCCGGGTGGAGCGCGTGCACGTGGGCTGGTCGGACACCAACCCATTCGACACCGAGCTCTTCCGGGTCATCGAAGACGTCGTCCACGACCACATCGAGGAAGCCGTCGTCGTCCCGGGGATGACCGTCGGCTTCACGGACAGCAGCGTCCTTCGCAACCGGGGCCAGCTTTCCTACGGTTTCTCGGGCGGGCTGACGACGCCGGAGGTCGCGAAGGGGGTCCACGGCCACAACGAGCGCGTCTCCCTGGAAAGCTTCCGGCTGAACTGCCAGATGGTCTACGAAGTAACGCGCAGGATGTGCGCGGAGGGCTGATGCAACCGCGTCTCTACACCGAATTCGCCGAGTGGTTCCACCTCCTGACGGCCCCGGTCGACTACGCCCCCGAGGCTGCCGCCTACCACCGGATGTTCGACACGGCCAGCGGCGGGACGGCGCGAACCCTGCTCGAACTCGGGAGTGGCGGCGGGAACACGGCCTCGCACCTGAAGGCGTGGTACACATGCACCCTCGTGGACCTCTCCCCCCAGATGCTGGCGCTGAGCCGCACGATCAACCCTGACTGCGAACACCTTCAGGGCGACATGCGCGACGTCCGCCTCGGGCGCGAGTTCGACTGCGTCTTCGTCCACGACGCGGTGGAGTACATGACCACCGAGGCCGACCTCCGGGCGGCGATGGCGACCGCGCGAGCCCATTGCCGCCCCGGCGGTGTCGCGCTCTTCGTGCCCGACTGCGTCCGCGAGACCTTCGCGCCCAGCACCGACCACGGCGGGCACGACGGTCCGGACGGGCGAGGGCTCCGCTACCTGGAGTGGACCACGGATCCGGGGCCCGGCGACACCACGTACACGGTCGACTTCGCCTACCTGTTACGAGATTCCGATGGGGCTGTACACGTGGAGCACGATCGCCACATTTTCGGTGTTTTCCCCCGGGGCGACTGGGTGCGGTGGATGGAGGGGGCGGGCTTCGCGGTCCGGGTCGAGGTGATGACTGACGAGGGCGACACGCGGGATGTGTTCATCGGCGTGGCGGTGTAGCGGGGGCGGTGCCGGGGTCGAGAGACGGATGGAGGCTGACGCTGATCGGTGGTTGCCGGCGATGCGGCTACGGGGGGCCGCGGCTACCCATTGGGCGGGCGACGTGGTTTCGGGGGGCCGCGGTTAGGACTGGGCGCGGCGCGCCGCTTCGACCAGGCCTTCAGCCATGCTTGGGTGCCAGTAGGTCATCGCCGCGAGGTCGGCGAGGGTCACTTCTGCCTGCATAAGCGTGGCCGCGATGTTGACGATCTCCGCCGCGCCCGGCCCGGCGACGTGGACGCCCAGGATTTCGCCCAGATCCCTGTCGGCGACCACCTTGACCAGTCCCTCGCGGGCGCCGAGGGCGATGGCCCGGGCGTTGTAGGAGAGGTCGAACACCCCCGCAGCGACGTTCTTTCCTGCTGTTTTCGCCTGCGCCTCGGTGAGACCGATCCAGCCGATCTCGGGCAGGGTGTGGAGGAGGTGGGGGATGCGGTCGAGGCGGGTACGCGCGGTCCCGCCGGCGGCGTTCGCGCCCGCGACTTCGCCCATGTGGTTGGCGCTGCTGCTGAGCATCACCTGCCCGGTCACGTCGCCGGCGGCGAAGACGGCCGGGTTGCTGGTCCGGCAGCCGCGGTCGACCGTGATGCCCGTCGCCGTCGCTTCGACGCGGGCCGCGGCAAGGTTGAGCGTCTCGAAGTAGGGGCGCCGCACGTCTGCCGCCACGATGATCTCCGCTGGCACCGAGTCCGTCCCGGTTGCATGGGTCACGATTGCGCGGTCACCTTCGCCGCGGACCTGTGCCGAATCGAACAGCCGGATACCGGCTGCCGAGAGCATCCCGAGCGCCACCTGGGAGACCGCCTCGTCGAGGCCGGGGAGCAGCCGGGAGCCCGGGGTCGCAATCGCCACCTCGGACCCCGCGACACTCAGGAGGAACGCGTACTCGAGCGCGAACGCAGTGTCCGCGGGGCCGCCGCCGAGGATGAGCGCCGACGCCGGCGCCACCGCGAGCGACTGGACCGCGTCGGCGGTGAGCACCCGGTCCGGGGGGACGCCCTCGATCGCCGGCGGTTCCCAGCGTGTCCCGGTGGCGACGACGAACGCCTGGGCCGTCATTTCTTCCGCGCCGCCGTCGCCGGTCACCGTCACGGACGATGGCCCGCTGAAGGCTGCCCTCCCGGCGATGACCTTCACCTTACGCATGCGGAGGGCGGCGCTGACCCCTTGCGCCATCTTCGCCACGAGGGCGTCCTTGCGGGCCGCGGCGCGGGCGAAGTTGAAGGCTTCGCCGGCTTCGAAGACACCCATCACGCGCTGTTCCTGGGCTTCGACAAAGCTGTGAGCCGAGCTGAGAAAGATGTTCGTCGGGATACAGGAGTGGTGGACGCAGGCGCCTCCCGGGCGCTCGGCTTCGATCAGGGCGACACCGGCCCCGAGCTCGGCCGCCTTCAGCGCTGCCGCGTAGCCGGCCGGCCCGCCACCGATCACGACGACATCGTAGCCCGGCATCAGACGAGCAGCCGGTAGGGTGCTTCGAGCAGGTCCCGCACGGTCCCGAGGAAGGCCGCCCCGGGGGCGCCGTCCACCGCCCGGTGGTCGATCGTCAGGCTGAGGGTCATGGTCTGTGCCCGGACCGGCCGGTCGCCCTCCCAGCGGACGGTGTCGTGGATGCGCCCAACCCCGAGGATGGCGACGTTCGGCGGGTTCACGATCGGCGTGAAGAAGTCAACGCCGGCCATGCCGAGGGCAGTCACGGAGAACGTGCCCCCGGCCATCTCGTCGAGACCCAGCTTGCCTGAACGGGCGGCGGTGGCGAGGCGGGTGCTCTCGGCCGCGATCTCCTTCAGCGGCAGCGCGTCCGCGTTGCGGATGACCGGGACGACGAGGCCGTCGTCGAGCGCCACGGCCATGCCGACGTGGACTTCGCCGAGCAGCTCGATCTCCTTGTCGCCGAAGCGGGCGTTGAGCAACGGGTGCTGCCGCAGGGCCTTCGCCACGGCGCGAATGACGAGGTCCGTGTACGACGGCCGCACGCCCTCGGGCTCCCACTCGGCGACGAGTTGGGTGCGGAGCTTCACGGCGTCGTCCATGGCGACGTCCATTCCCATGGTGAGCTGGGCCATCTCCTGGAGGCTGGCGTGCATCCGCTCGGCGATGACCTTGCGCATTCCCCGGACCGGCACGCTGCCGCCGGCCGCTGGCCCCACGGGGCGGGGAGGGGCCGGCTTCGGTGCCGCCGCCGCCGCTTCGACATCCTCCTTCGTGATCCGGCCGCCGGGGCCGGTACCGCTGACGGTCGAGAGGTCGATGCGAAGTTCCTCCGCCAGCTTGCGGGCCACCGGGGACGCGATGACCTCGCGGGCAGGACCGCCGGGTGATGCCGCGGGAGGTGGCGCTGCCTTCGCCGCGAGTACGTCCGCTTCCGTGACCCGGCCGCCGGGGCCGCTGCCGCGCACGCTGGCGATGTCGATCCCGGCTTCGCGAGCCAGCCGCCGGGCGAGGGGAGATGAAAGCGCTGGACCACCGGCCGGAGCCGCGGTCGCCGCGACGGGGGCGCCAGAGGGGCTCGCAGTGGCTGGTTTGGGGGCGGCGGGGGCTGCAGGGACGCCCGCCGGCATCGCTTCTCCCGCCGCGAGGATGTACGCGACCACCGACCCGGGCGGCAGCGTCGTCCCCGCGGCGACCAGGTGCCGCACCGTCCCCGCTGTCTCGGCTTCGACTTCAAACTCTATCTTCTCGGTCTCGAGGCGGTAGACCATCTCGCCGGCCTTCACTTCGCCGCCATCGGGGATGTGCCATTCGGCGACGGTGCCCTCGGTCATGGTCATGCCGAGCTTCGGGATCAGGACGTCAGTTGGCATCGTCAACGCCTCCAGCTTCGAATCGGAACAGCCCACGGCAAGCGGCAAGGCGCATCGTCCGGGCGACATCGACGACCCACGGCCCGGAGCGTTCGACCCGCAGCCAGGCCCGTTGGCCGCGCAACAAACGCCGTTCGCGTTCGCCGTCGAGGGCGAGGATGCCAGGGCCGGCGACCTCCACCCGCTCGCCCCAGGCCAGCGACCGCACCTCCGCGATAGGGACCGGCTCGAACAGGCCGGGCGCAATTGGCGCGACAACCGTCCCTCCCCCCGGCCCAACTTGCACCACCAGCCCGCCGTCGTCGGCATCCGTGAGGGTGTGCAGCAATCCGCCAACCGCCGACATCCCGACGGCCGCGGGGTCGGCACGGGTGAGCACCATCGTCCGGAGCACTCGAGTGGTCCAGATAGCCCGGGCGCCGACGAATGGCTCGTCCAGCAGTACCGCGTCGATGAGGGCGAGGTCGTCGCGCTCGCCTTCGACCTCCACCCTGACCAGCTTGCACTGGCGAGCCGCGTCCGCGAGCGCAAGCTTCCCGCTCGCGACAAGGCCGGCCGCGGCGCCGGCGACGGTGCCTTCGACCATGCGGGGGAAGACGTTGTTCGTCCCCGTTGAAATCGCGACCAGCGGCGCATCCTCCCAGCCGCGGGCCACCGCCCGGTTCGTGCCATCGCCGCCGAGGGTGACGATCACGGCGGCACCTGCTTCCCGCATCCTCGCGGCCGCGCGTTCGGAGTCGAGCGCGCTGGCGGTGCCGGGCGTCTCCACTTCCGTGAAAGTGGCGTCCGCGTCGAGGCCGTCAATCGCGTTGAGGACGAGCGCATGGCCGTCGTGGAGGTAGAGAAACTCGTCGCACCCGGCCGCGACCGCGCCGAGCACCGTCCGCCGGATGATGTTCACCTTCTCCTGGTTGTCGAAAACGGAGGCATGCGCGACCAGCCGCCGGATGTCCTTCCCGGAGGCGGGGTTCGCGATGATGCCGATGGGTCCCCTCGCCACCGGCGGCTCAGGCCCGGCCGAGGAGGCGGCGGACTTCCGCGACGACCCGGGCGGCGTCCGGGATGTACTGCTTTTCGAGCACGGGGCTGAACGGCACCGGCGCGAATGGCGCCCCGACCCGGCCGACGGGCATGTCGAGGAAGTCGAACGCCTCCTCCTGGATCTGGGCGGCGATTTCGGCGCCGATGCCCCCGAAACGCACCGCTTCGTGGGCGATGAGGGCACGATGAGTCTTTCGCACCGAGGCGACGCAGGTCTCCGTGTCGAACGGCTGCAGCGTCCGGGGGTCGATCACCTCGACGTCAAGGCCGTCCGCCGCCAGTTCCTCGGCCGCCTTGAGGCTTTCGCCGACCATGCGCCCGGTGGCGATGATGGTGAAGTTCGAGCCCGGGCGGACGACGTGGGCCTTTCCGAGCGGGATCTCGTACATGTCTTCCGGCACCTCGGCCTGCATGCCAAGGAGGGTCTTCGTGTTGACGACGATCACCGGGTTGTCGTCGCGCACGGCGGCGATCATCAGTCCCTTCGCTTCGTAGGGGCCGGAAGGCATGACCACCTTCAACCCCGGGACGTGGCAGAACCAGGCTTCGAGCGACTGGCTGTGCTGGGCCGCCATCGCCATACCCCCGCCCGCCATCGTGTGGATGGTGATGGGCAGGGTCGCCTTGCCGCCGAACATGTACTTCATCTTGGCGATCTGGTTGACGACTTCGTCCATGCAGACGCCGATGAAGTCCATGAACATGATGTCGATCACCGGGCGGAGGCCCGTTGCCGCGGCGCCCAGGCCGAGGCCCATGATCCCGGACTCGGCGATCGGCGTGTCGACAACGCGGTTCTCCCCGAACTCCTTCATGAGGCCCCGGGTGACGCCGAAGACGCTGCCATAGAGGCCAACGTCCTCGCCGGCGATGAAGATGTTCGGGTCGGAGCGCATCAACTGGGCCAGGGCTTCGTTGATGGCGGAGACGTAGGCGAGTTTGCGGGTCGCCGGTGCTTCGGTGGTGGTCATCGCGCTGCCCCCCTCACGGTGTAGATGTCTTCCATCAGGGCGCCTTCGGCCGGGAACGGGCTGGCCTCGGCGAAGGCGATCGCCTCGCGGATTTCGAAGAGGATGCGCTCTCGCACCTGGGCCGCGGCCTCGGTGGTAAGCAGGCCCATCTCCTCAAGCCGCGATTCGAAGAGCGTGATCGGGTCCCGCTTCCGCCACTCCAGGACCTCGGCGTCCTCGCGATAGACCACGCCCATGCCGCGGACGCCGACGTGGTCGAAGAACCGGTAGGTCTTGCATTCGAGGAGGCTGGGGCCGGCGCCACGGCGAGCCCGGGCGATGGCCTCGCCGGCGGCCTCGTAGACAGCCAGCACGTCCATGCCGTCGGTGATGATCCCGGGCATACCGTAGCCGGCTGCGCGGTCGGCGACGTCCTTGATCGCCTGGTGCCTCGCCTGGCTGGTGAATTCGCCGAAGCCGTTGTTCTCGCAGACGAAGACCACCGGAAGCTTGAAGAGCGCGGCCATGTTCGCCGCTTCGTGGAAGGTGCCTTCGTTGCTGGCGCCGTCCCCGAAGAAGCAGATGGTCACCCGATCGGTGCCCCGGTACTTGTTCGAGAAGGCGGCGCCGATGGCGATTGGCGGCCCGGCCCCGACTATCCCGTTCGCCCCGAGCATCCCGAGGTCGAGGTCGGAGATGTGCATGCTCCCGCCCTTGCCCTTGCAGTAGCCGGTCGAGCGGCCGTAGAGCTCGGCGTACATCTTGCGAAGGTCGCCGCCCTTTGCGACAAGGTGGCCGTGGCCGCGGTGGGTGCTGGTGATCTGATCCTCTGCCGAGAGGTGGGACATCACCCCCGCGGCGACCGCCTCCTCGCCGACGTAGAGGTGGAGCGCGCCGGGGACCTTGCCGGACTCCTGGAGTTTGCCGGCCTCCTCTTCGAAGAGGCGGATGCGGACCATGCGGTGGTGGAGGTCGAGCAGGGTGTCGTTGGAGATGTCCATCGCGTGCCTCGAAAGCGGAGCTACGGCGGAATCTACCACGTTGGGGCGGGGTCGTGGGATTGGGCGCGCCGTGGCCCGCGCCAAGCAGCGGCGAAGCGCTTAGAATAGGCCAACCTGCCCGCCTCGCGGAGTAATGACATCGAGGTTATGTAACCTTGTCGACCGAGATCGGCCTCCCCGTGCACGAGTCCTACGCCCCTCCCGCGCGCGTCCGTGAAGGCGCCCTCGTCGCCTCCCGCGCCGCCTACGACGACCTCTACCGCCGCAGCGTGGAGGAGCCCGACGCCTTCTGGACTGGCATGGCGAACGAGTTCATCGACTGGATCGCGCCCTTTTCGAAGGTGAAGGAAGAAGACTTCCACACGGGCAAGATCGGCTGGTTTCTCGGCGGCAAGCTCAACGTCTCGGCCAACTGCCTCGACCGCCACCTCGCGACCCGCGGGGACCAGGCCGCACTCGTCTGGGAAGGCGACGAACCGGGCGAGAACCGGTCGCTGACCTATCGCCAGGTCTACGAAGAGACCTGCCGCCTGGCGAACGTCCTCAAGTCCCGCGGCGTCCGCAAGGGCGACCGCGTTGCCATCTACATGGGCATGGTGCCCGAACTCGCCGTGGCGATGCTCGCCTGCGCCCGGATTGGCGCCATCCATTCGGTCATCTTCGGCGGCTTCAGCCCGCGCTCCATCCGCGACCGCGTGGACGACTCGACCTGCAAGGCGATCATCACCCAGGACGAAGGCCACCGCGCGGGGCGGGCGGTGCCGCTCAAGCGCAACGTCGACGAGTCGCTGGCAGAACCCGGGCACACGGTGGAGTTCACGGTCGTCTTCAAGCGCAGCGGCGCCGACGTCCCGATGACGCCCGGCCGCGACCTCTGGTGGCACGAAGCGCTCGCCGCCCAGCCGGCCGAATGCCCTCCCGAGGCCATGGATTCAGAAGACCCGCTCTTCATCCTCTACACGTCGGGATCGACCGGGAAGCCGAAGGGCGTGCTCCACACCCAGGCCGGCTACCTGCTCCACACGATGGTCAGCCACAAGTACGTGTTCGACTACCGCGAAGGCGACGTCTACTGCTGCGCCGCCGACATCGGCTGGGTGACCGGCCACAGCTACATCGTCTACGGCCCCCTTGGGAACGGCGCCACAAGCGTGGTCTTCGAATCCATCCCCACCTACCCCGACGCCGGGCGCTACTGGGACATGGTCGACCGCCTCGGGATCAACATCCTCTACACCGCACCGACCGCGATCCGGGCCATCGCCCGCGAAGGCGACGAGCACGTCACCAGGCACAGCCGGAAGTCGCTCCGCGTCCTCGGCACCGTCGGCGAACCGATCAACCCCGAAGCCTGGCGCTGGTACTACAACGTCGTCGGGGAGCAGCGCTGTGCGGTCGTTGACACCTACTGGCAGACCGAGACCGGCGGCCACATGATCACCGGCCTCGCCGGGGCGACAGACATGAAGCCCGGCTCCGGTTCGCTGCCGTTCTTCGGCGTCGAGCCCTGCGTGGTGGACGAAGCCGGCACGGAGCTCACCGGCAACGGCGTCACCGGACGTCTCTGCATGAAGGCGTCCTGGCCGGGGATGATGCGCACCGTCTACGGCGACCACGACCGCTTCGTCCAGACCTACCTCACCACCTATCCCGGCAAGTATTTCACCGGCGATGGCTGCCACCGCGACCAGGACGGCTACTACTGGATTACGGGGCGCGTCGACGACGTGCTCAACGTCGCCGGGCACCGGCTGGGGACGGCCGAGATCGAGGGGGCGCTGGTCGGCCACGAAGCCTGCGCCGAGGCGGCGGTCGTCGGCTATCCCCACGACGTGAAGGGCACCGGGATTTATGCCTTCGTCTTCCTGAAGACCGGCTTCACCGGCTCCCCGGACCTCGCCCGGCAGCTCCGTGACGCCGTCCGCAAGGACATCAGCGCCATCGCCACGCCGGACAAGATCCAGTTCGTCGAGGGCCTGCCGAAGACGCGCTCAGGGAAGATCATGCGGCGCATCCTCCGCAAGATCGCCGAGGGCGAGCCGGAGAACGTCGGCGACGTGACAACGCTCGCCGACCCGGCGGTGGTCCGCGACATCATCACGGGGGCGGCGAACACGCACTGAGCGCGGCGGGCAGCGGCGCCGGTCATCTCATCCCCCTCGTAGCCGTGCCGCGCCCGTGAGGAAGCGGTTGGTCGGTTGCCGAGGATCGTGAGGCTTGAGGTGCCGATCCCCGGTGGGTGGCCGGCACGCCCAAAACCACTCCTTTACAGTCGTGGTACGGCAACGTTCGGCGGCACCTGCGTGAGAAGGGACCGAAGGGGACAGGAACCGCGGCCATTCGGCCACCCTCGGCCCTTTCGCCAGGGTGTAAGGTGCTAACAGGGCCGGCGGCGCCGACACCGCCGACCGGCCACACGACGGGAGGAAGCCGCTCACATGGGTCGCTCGTCCAACCAGAACCAGAACCCCTCGGGGGTGAACCAACAGCCGTGGGAGCCCCGGCGCGACAACATCGTCCCGGAAGCCGGGCACGACGCCTACCGCAACCGTAAACAGCCGGCCGAACCCGCCCAGTGCCCGTCCTGCAGCGCCGTCCTGCACAACGGCCACTGGGCGTGGATGGACACGGTCCCGGCGGGCGCGCAGAAGGCGAAGTGCCCCGCCTGTGTGCGGATCGAAGACAAGTACCCCGCCGGGTTCCTCACCCTCGGGGGCGCGTTCTTCCAACAGCACCGCACGGAGATCCTGAACCTGGTCCAGAACGAGTCGCGCGCCGAGACGGCCGAGCATCCGCTCCATCGCCTGATGGCCACCGAGGAGGCGGGCGATGGCGTGCTGATCACGACCACCGACATCCACCTGCCGCGGCGCATCGGCGAGGCGGTCCGCCACGCCTACCACGGCACCTTCGACTACCACTACCTGGAGGACGACACCATCCTCCGGGCGTCCTGGAACCGTTGAATCCAACACAATGGAGAACGCTCAAATGCTCCAGCTGCAAGTGAAGCCGGGCCCGGTCGCGCTCACCCCTGAAGTCAACGAGTACATCCGCGAACGGGCCGCCCGCCTGGATTCGTTTTACGACACGATCCTGACCTGCCGGGTCATCCTCGACGCGCCGACGGGCCACCACCGCCAGGGCGGGCCCTTCGAAGTCCGCATCGACCTGGATGTCCCGGGGAGCGTCCTCGCGGTGACGAAGCAGCGCGCGGACAACCTCCACGTCGCTGTGCGGCAGGCATTCGCCGCCGCCGAACGGCGCCTCGAAGACTACGCCCGGAAGCAGCGTGGCGACGTGAAGACGCCGGAGACGCCGCCGCGCGGCAAGATCTCCCGGATCTTCCCGCAGGATGGATACGGCTTCATCGCCACCCCTGACGGCCGGGAGGTGTACTTCCACCGCAACAGCGTCCTCGCCGACGGCTTCGACCGCCTCGCCGCCGGCACCGAGGTGCGTTTCGCCGAGGAAGAGGGAGACAAGGGCCCGCAGGCGAGCACGGTGGCGCCGGCGGGGGACTGAGCAGCGACGCGGTTGCCGCGCTAGCGGCCAGCCCGGGCTGGCGACGCCACCCCAAGAAACGAACGTTAGGGGCGCTCGTTCCGGGTCGCATGGCCGTCCCCGCGGGCCTCGCCGCGGCGCCATATTGACCACAACACGCACCGGGATTCACCCGCCTCCGCGGACACCCGGTGGACAGGGCGGGCGCTCGTGCCATGGATGCCCCTGTAGCCACTGCCTCCCCCCGCGCCGCAGGTCAGTTCTCATGGCGCCGAGTTGGGGTCGGAGTTGCCATCGTGGCGGCTATCGTCGCAGCGATCCTCGCTGGTGTTGGCTGGTACTACTCCAATTCGTTCGAGGACCAGGCCCTTGCCGTCCACCACAACTCTCCCAACTACAACCTGCGGGCCTCGATCGCCGGGGAAGGCCGCATCCGGCTCGAAACGACCGGTTCCGGGAACTCGCACGGTCTCTGGCAAACGCCGGGGACATTCGGCCTCGAATGGGAGGGCGGCTACGGGCAGATCGGGCCGATCATCGAAGTTTCCGCCAGAGCGGCGACGCGCGACTTCGTGCTCCTCAAGGGCACGCTGGCGGACGGGACCGCGGCCCGCGTCGACACCTACGCGTTCCCGGATGACCCGCGGACGGCACTGGGAATCGCCTACGAGGACGTGACGGTCCCGGGGCCACTGGGACCGCAGCCCGCCTGGTTCGTGGACGGGCCTTCGAACACCTGGGCCATCCTCGTCCACGGCCAGGGCGCGAAACGCCAGGAGATGCTCCGCCCGCTCGAATCCATCCATGCCGCCGGGTTGAAGGCGCTCGTGATCGCCTATCGCAACGACGAGGGCGTGGCGAGCGAGGAAGACGGCCGCTACCACTTCGGTGACACCGAGTGGGCGGACCTGGACGCGGCCGCGGCTTACGCCAAGGCTCACGGTGCGACCGGCCTGATGCTGGTCGGGCACAGCATGGGCGGCGGCATCGTCATGAGCTTCCTCTACCGCTCTCCGATCGCCTCGATGGTGCGGGCGGTGATCCTTGACGCGCCGATGCTCAACTTCCGGGAGACGATCGAATTTCGCGGGCGGCAGATAACCTCCGGCCCGGTCGTCGGCTACGGGATGTGGGTGTCGGGCATCCGCTTCGGGGTCGACTGGGCGGTCATGGACTACCTGGCGCCGTCGGGGACGCTCACGGCGCCGATGCTGGTCTTCCACGGCGGCGACGATAAGAAGGTGCCGCTGGCCACGAGTGAGGAACTCCAGCGCCGCCGGCCGGACCTGGTGGAACTGATCACCTGGCCCGGCGTCGGCCACGTCCAGTCGTGGAATCACGACCCCGCAGCCTACCGGGCGGCGGTCGCGGCGTTCCTCGCGCGGGTTGGCGTCGCGCATTGAGGACGGGCGAGAGGCAGGGGATGTTGTCAGTCTGATGGTCGGGGCGCCGCGATTCGAACGCGGGACCTCTTGAACCCCATTCAAGTGCGCTACCAGGCTGCGCTACGCCCCGACCGGGCGCCGCTCCGGCCACCACGGGCGGAGGGCATCGCCTATCTTGCCCCATTCGGCGGATAGAAGGAATCGCGGCCCCGGCCCGTGGAGCGCCGCCAGCCTTAGCAGTGTTGACAGGCGAGTGCTAAACCAACCTAGAATTGGGTAACGCGACAAACGGCCACCCGCGGCCGCCTTTCCGAGGCCAGATGCCCACGTACGAATACAGCTGCCCCTCCTGCAAGAAGTCCTACGAGCTCCGCGAGAGCTTTTCGGCCGAGTCGACCCACAAGTGCCACCACTGCGGCAAGGGCACGGCGAAGCGCGTCCTCCACGCGCCGCGGGTCGTTTTTAAGGGAAGCGGCTTCTACGTGACCGACAGCCGGGGGAAGAATTCGGCCATGGCTGACAACGCCAGCCCCGCCGAGTCAACCCCGGAGGCCAAACCGGCCGCGACGCCCCCGCCGGCCCCGAGCGGCGGTTCGAAGCCCGAGGCGGCCGCTGCTTCTTAGTCCCAGGCGCCCGGTTTCAAGGCATAGAGTGATCTGCCTCACCCTCGGTCCGTTTGTACCACTGTTCACGGGCGAACCGGGTTCGCTATATTCGATCAGATGGAAACGGCAACCAGTTACGGAACCACCGGCGCAGCCACCCGGTCCCTGATCCTCAGCACCGCACGCGACCTTTTCGCCGAACGTGGGTACAAGGGCACCACGGTCCGCGAAATCGCCAGGCGGTGCCGGATAACGGATCCGGCCCTCTATTACCATTTCCGCTCGAAGCAGGACCTCATGCAGGCGGTCCTCGAAGATGCACAGCCCCCGGCAATCGCGTTGGACTTCCGCGCCGCGGGCACTCACCAGGCAGTCGCCACTTACTTCAACCGGACCTTCCGGTACTGGTCGGACAACCTCGCGACGGGGCGGGCGCTGCTCTTGCGCTCGCTCGACGGCGACCACAACGCCACCGGCCAGATCACCCAGATCCGCCAGGGCCTCGATACCTCCGCGCCTGCCCAGCTGGAGGGAGTGTATGGCGCGAACAGCAACCTGGTGGGCCTCGGGATGCTGGTCCTTGGGGCCGGTCTCTTCATCGGAGAGACGATCCGGGCCACCCGCATCACCGGCCGCAGGGACGACTCCACGGTAACCCGCAGCCGCGTCTCGGCCGCCGTCGAGATAGGATGCCCGGCCCCGGAGGTCGCGCAGTGGGCGGCGACGGTGCCGCTACCCCCGCGCCATCCCAGGATGGCGCGGCCAATACTTCCAACTCCCAGGTCGGGAGCCGAACAGACCAGGCTGAACATCCTGGAGGCTGCGCTCGTGCTCTTTAGCGAGCGCGGTTTCTCAGCGACAACAGTGAAGTCCATCGCCGCGCGCTGTGGCCTCACCGACGCCGCCCTTTACTACCACTTCCAGTCAAAGGCGGAGATCCTCGAATCGCTCGCCGAACTGCCGCAGTCCCCGGTGCTGCCGCCAGCCCCCGAGGGGCCCCTGACCCTCGAGTGGTTGGCCCAGCTCATCGACTGCATGCTCGACGCGCTCGAAACCGACCGCGACGCCATCCGGCTGGCCCTCCGCCAGATCCTCCAGGGGAACTCGGTGGTGGCTGGCGAACGGTACCTGGTGGCGCGGTCGTGGTGGCAGTCTCTCCTCAGTTCGTGCGAAGCGACCTACCCGGCGGACCAAGCGCGCGCCCGCGCCGACATTGTCGCGGCCATCCGGATCGGGATCCCCCACACCTTGCTGATCGAGGCCGAGATTGGGACACAGACGCTCTCGCTCGATGCCCTGCGCCCCATGCTCCTGCGCGCAGCCGCCGCGCTCCTCCCGGTTGGTGGCGGCCTGAGCGCATCCTGAGTGAGGGTGCTCGTCCAGCGCGTTGCGGTGGCGTCGGTCACGGTTGACGGCGTCATTCGCGGCAGCATCGGCCCGGGCTTCCTCGTCTTCCTCGGCGCCGGCCAGGGCGACACCTTCGAAACGGCGGCGAAGTGCGCCGCGAAGGTTGCCGGGCTGCGAGTATTCGAAGACGCCGGCGGCAAGATGAACCTCTCTCTGGCCGAAACCGGCGGCGCGGTGCTCTCCATCAGCCAGTTCACGCTCTACGGCGACCTCCGGCGAGGACGGCGGCCGTCATTCGATGCGGCGGCAGCTCCAGAGGTTGCCGAGCCGCTCTACGAGGCATTCTGCGCGGGGATCGAGGCAGCCGGAATTCGCTGCGAGCGCGGCGTCTTCGGCGCTCACATGGAGGTCGCGCTCGTGAACGACGGGCCGGTCACCATCTGGCTCGACTCGGAAGACCTGGAACACCCTCGCCGCGCTTGACCGGAACCGGCCGCCCACCGCAACGTTCCTTCATCACCCGGTTCGAGGACGGCGCCCCATGCGGATGAGCAAACTGCTGCTGAAGACCCTGCGCGAAGCGCCGGCCGAGGCAGAGCTGCCCAGCCACAGGCTCCTCCTCCGGGCTGGCCTCGCGACGCCGCTGGCGGCGGGGCTCTACTGCTTCTCGCCGGTCGGCTGGCGCGTGATCCGCCGGATCGAAACCATCATCCGGGAAGAGATGGACCGCAGCGGCGCCCAGGAAGTGCACCTCCCCGCCCTCCACCCGATCGAGCTCTGGGAACAGACGGGCCGCGCGGAGGCGATGGGCCAGACCCTCTTCCGGCTCGCCGACCGCAAGGAGCGCGGCTTCGCGCTCGGCCCGACGCACGAAGAGGTGATGAGCTTCCTCGCCTCCCGGAGCATCCAGAGCTACCGCGACCTGCCGGTCACCCTCTACCAGATCCAGACCAAGTTCCGGGACGAGGCGCGGCCGCGCGGCGGGCTCATCCGCCTCCGCGAATTCACGATGAAGGACGCCTACAGCTTCGACACCGGCTGGGACACGCTCGATGCGTCCTACGACGCCGCCTTCGCCGCCTACCAGCGCATCTTCGCCCGGGCCGGCGTCCCGGTGATCCCGGTCGCGGCGGACTCCGGCGCCATCGGCGGCAAGGACAGCCAGGAGTTCATCTTCCTGACCGAAGTCGGCGAAGACGAGATCCTCCTTTGCCCGGGCTGCGGGTACGCCGCGAACGCGGAGAAAGCCGAATTCCGTGTCCCGCCGCCAGTGGCCGCAGACCCGGCGCCGCTGGAGAAGGTGTCGACTCCCGGTCAGAAGACGATTGCCGACCTCGCCTCCTTCCTCGCGATCGAACCCCGCCAGACGTGCAAGGCCGTCTTCTACCGTGTCGACGGAAAGCCCGTCTTCGTCGCCATCCGCGGCGACCTCGACGTGAACGAAGTGAAGCTGAAGAACGCGCTCAAGGCGAAGGACCTGGAGCCGATGGACGATGCGATGGTCCGCGCCGCCGGGCTCGTCGCCGGTTCCGCCTCGGCCGTCGGGCTGCGGGGAATGACGATTGTCGCCGACCCAAGCGCCGTCGAGGCCGCGAACCTCGTCGCCGGGGCGAACGAACCGGACATGCACTATCGGAACACGAACCATGGCCGCGACTGGAAGGCGGACCTGGTCGCGAACATCGCGCTCGCCCGCGGCGGTGACGAGTGCGCGAACTGCGGCGCCCCGCTCGAGACCCGCCGGGGCATGGAAATGGGCCACGTCTTCAAGCTCGGGACCGTGTATTCCGAGACCATCGGCGTCCAGTACCTGGACGAGGCCGGCGAGCGCCACCCGGTGGTGATGGGCTGCTACGGGATCGGCGTCGAACGGATGCTGGCGGCCATCATCGAAGCGAACCACGACGAGAACGGCATCACCTGGCCCGCGGAAGTCTCGCCCTACGATGTCCACATCGTCGCCTTGAACCTGGAACAGGAGCCGGTCACGGCCGCCGTGGCGGAACTCGAAAAGGCGGTCGAGGCGGCGGGCATGAGCGTGCTCGTGGACGACCGGGCCGACTCCGCCGGGATCAAGTTCAAGGACGCCGACCTCCTCGGCATCCCCGTGCGGCTGACCGTGAGCCCGCGGGCGATGGAGCGCGGCGGCGTCGAGGTCCGTGAGCGCCACAGCGGCGAGACTTCCGTCGTCGCCCTTGCTGAAGCAGTGGCGAAGGCGAAAGCGATCCTGGGCAGGTAGGACGCCCGGAAAAGGCGCCGAAAACAACCCTCGCACACCCGGTTTCCGGCTTGCGCCGCCGTGCTATACTCGCCTGAGAAGGCATTCCTGAAGGAGTGGGCTCTCGGCCCACTTTTTTGTTGAGGTCTATGAAGAACGACTTTCTGCTCGCGATCGGCCAGTTGGCAGCCGAGAAGAACCTCCCCAAGGAGGTCATCTTCGAGGCTGTCGAGGCGGCGCTTACCTCCGCCTACCGCCGCGAGGGCGAAAACCAGCCCAACGTCTACGCGCGCGTCGACCCTGAGACGGGCGAGATCCACCTCTACATGCAGAAAGTCGTCGTCGAAGAGGTCGAGGAGCCGAACACCGAGATCCCGGTCGCCGAAGCCCGCCGCTACAAGCGGGACGCGGCCGACGGGGATGTCCTCGACTTCGAAATGAAGATCCCGGAGAACGCCGGCCGGATCGCCGCCCAGACGGCGAAGCAGGTCGTGCTCCAGCGCCTCCGCGAAGCCGAGCGCGACGCCGTCTTCGACGAATACGCCGGCCGCGAAGGCGAGATCCTTGTCGGCACCGTCCAGCGCATTGAACCTCGCCAGGCGGTCATCGAGATCGGCAAGGGGACGGAGGCAGTGCTGCCGTTCACCGAACAGGTGCGGAACGAGCATCTCCGGGCCGGCCAGCGCGTCCGCGTCCTCATCCTCGAAGTGCAGAAGGCCGTGAAGGGCCCCCAGATCGTCGTCAGCCGCGCGCACCGCAACGTGCTGCGCCGCCTCTTCGAAATGGAAGTGCCGGAGATCTCGGCCGGGACCGTCGAAATCAAGTCCATCGCCCGCGAAGGCGGCCATCGCAGCAAGGTCGCCGTCCATTCCCGCATCGCCAGCATCGACCCCATCGGCGCCTGCGTCGGGATTCGCGGCAGCCGCATCCAGAACATCGTCAACGAGCTCAGCGGCGAGCGGATCGACGTCATCAAGTGGGACCCGGACCCGGGCAACTTCGTCTCCAACGCGCTGAGCCCATCGCAGGTCCTCGAAGTCTCAATCGACCAGGACGAACACCGCGCGACGGTGGTGGTCCCGGACAAGATGCTTTCGCTGGCGATCGGCAAGGAAGGCCAGAACGCCCGCCTCGCCGCCAAGCTCACGGGCTGGCGCATCGACATCCACAGCCAGTCGGCCGCCGCGCGGATCGAGGAAGGCATCGAGGAAGCGCCGACTTCGTTCGAGCCGTTCGCCCCGGGCGAAACCCCGGACATCGACATCATCGAAGAGGCCGAGGAGATCGCGGCCGCTGCCTCCCTGGAACCGGTCGCGCCAGCCGTCGCCCGCCCGGCCGCGGCCGTCACCGCCGAACCGGCGGTCGCGAGCACCGAGGACGAGGACGTCAACTTCTCCGCCGCCCTGGCGACGATGCCTGTCCCCGACCGGGACGAGCGCGAGTCCGAAGAGTACGGCGAAGAGACGGAAGAGGACGAAGAAGAGTACGAGATCCCGACGATGGTGGTGCCGGAGGCGCGGCCTTCCGCCATCCGTTTCGCGGAAGACGTGCTCCCGAAGCGCCCTGAAGAGGTGGAAGAACCCGCGAAGAAGGGCGCCGCCGCCGCAAAGAAGGCTCGCCGCGCCCCCCGCTTTGTCGAAGAGACCGAAGAGGACATGGAAGAGATCGACTACAGCGGGCGCATCCACTAGGAGAGACGCACGATGAAGCCGGCGAAGGGACCCCGTCCCCGCCACGTCCCCCAGCGCACCTGCATTGGCTGCCGCCAGGAAGAGGGCAAGCGCGAACTCGTCCGCATTGTGCGCACACCCGACCAGCACGTGACCGTCGACCCCACCGGCAAGGCCCGGGGCCGCGGCGCCTACCTCCACCGCGAAAAATCGTGTTGGGAGAAAGCGCTGAAAGGCGCTACCATTAGCTACGCACTGAAGATCACCCCGGCGAAAGATGATGTCGAGGCGTTGCGCGCCTTTGGCATGGCGTTGCCGGCCGAAGAAAGCGAACCTGTATGACCGTACAACCCACCTCCCGCCCCCGGCCCGTCGCCATCCCCGCGGCGCTCACCGTCAAGGAACTTGGCGACCTCCTCACCGTCACCCCGGTTGAAGTCATCAAGCGGCTCATGACCAACGGCGTCATGGCCTCGATGAACCAGACGATCGACTACGA
Source organism: Chloroflexota bacterium (assembly GCA_016234445.1). GTDB lineage: Bacteria > Chloroflexota > Dehalococcoidia > Tepidiformales > Tepidiformaceae. The sequence goes on from JACRBT010000002.1 coordinate 245,267, forward strand.
CACGGCGGCCATCGTCGCCGTTGACCTGGGCTTCGACCCGACCGAGGAAGCCGTCGCCGAAGTCGCCGCCGCCGCGCCCATCGTCGAAGAAGAGGAAGCGCCCGACGACCCGGCGACGCTGAAGCCCCGGCCGCCGGTGGTGACCGTGCTCGGCCACGTTGACCACGGAAAGACCAGCCTCCTCGACTCAATCCGCCACGCCAAGGTCGCCGCCGGCGAGGCAGGGGGCATCACCCAGCACATCGGCGCCTACCAGGTGGAGCTCGGCGGCAAGGTCATCACCTTCATCGACACCCCGGGCCATGCCGCCTTCACGGCGATGCGCGCCCGCGGCGCCCAGGTCACCGACATCGCCATCCTCGTGGTGGCCGCCGACGACGGCGTCATGCCCCAGACCATCGAGGCGATCAACCACGTCCGCGCCGCCGGCGTGCCGATCATCGTGGCCATCAACAAGATCGACCTGCCCGGGGCCAACCCCGACCGCGTCAAGCAGCAGCTGACCGAACACAACGTCGTGGTCGAAGACTACGGCGGCGACGTGATCACGGTGCCCGTTTCCGCGACCAAGAAGCTTGGGATCGACGATCTGCTCGAGAACGTCAACCTCGTCGCCGAAGTCGCCGAACTCAAGGCGAACCCGGACCGCCCGGCGCTCGGCGTCGTCGTGGAAGCCGAACTCGACAGCAGCCGCGGCCCGGTCGCGACCGTCCTCGTCAAGAACGGCACCCTTCGCCAGGGCGATGCCATCGTCGTCGGCGAGATCAGCGGCAAGGTCAAGGCGATGTTCAACGACCGGGGCGAACGCATCCGCGAAGCCGGCCCGGCCGCGCCCGCCGTCGTCATGGGCCTGGAACAGGTACCCGAAGCCGGGGACCGCGTCCGCGTGGTGGCCGACGAGCGTGAGGCCCGCCAGATCGTCGACGCTCGCCGCCGTGGTCGCGAAGCCGAAGAGCAGACCGCCCACGCCCACGTGAACCTCGACACGCTCTTCAACGAGATCAGCGCCGGGAAGCTGAAGGAGCTGATCATCATCCTCAAGGCCGACGTCCGCGGCAGCTCGGAAGCGGTCAAGGGCGCGCTTGAACGGCTGAGCACGGCCGAGGTGAAGCTCAAGGTCATCCACGCCGCCACCGGGCCGGTGAGCGACTCCGACGTCATGCTCGCGGAAGCCTCGAACGGGATCATCATCGCCTTCAACACGAAGACGGACCCCTCGGCGAGGAAGCGGGCCGACGCGACCGGCGTCGAAATCCGCACCTACAGCATCATCTACCAGGTCATCGAAGACATCGAAAAGGCGCTGGCGGGCATGTACGAGCCCGTCTACAACCAGGTCATCGATGGCCACGCGGAAGTCCGGCAGGTGTTCAAGTCGAGCAAGCTCGGCAACATCGCCGGGAGCTTCGTCCTCGACGGCACACTCCGGCGCGGCTCGAACGTCCGGGTGCTCCGGGGCAAGGAAGAGATCGCCAAGACTCGCTGCGAGGGCCTCAAGCGCTTCCAGGACGATGTCCGCGAAGTCCAGACCGGCTACGAATGCGGCGTCGTCCTCAGCAACTTCGACAAGTTCGTCGAAGGCGACGTGATCGAGTTCTTCCACGAGGAACGGGCGAACTAGCCCCTCCGCCAGCCACAGGGAGAACTGACCATGAGCCGGCGAACCAGCCGCGTCAACGACTTGCTGCGCGAAGAACTGAGCGACCTGCTCCTGCGTGAGGTGAAGGACCCCCGGATCGGGCACGGCCTTCTTTCGATCACGGAGGTCCAGGTGTCGCCCGACCTTCACCGCGCGACCGTCTTCGTCTCCCACCTGGGCGACGTCGACGAGCGGAAAGAGGTGCTGGAAGGGCTGACCGCTGCCGCCCACTTCCTCCACACCGAGCTCATGCACCGCCTGAAGATGCGGAGCGTGCCAGAACTCGTCTTCCGCTGGGACCCGTCGATCGAACGCGGCGCCCGCCTCGCCTCGCTCATCGCCGAAGTCCAGCGCGAAGACTGACGGGGCGAGCATGACCTCCGCGGCCGGGCCGGAGGGCATCCTCCTCGTCGACAAGCCGGCCGGCTGGACGAGCCACGACGCGGTGGCGAAACTGCGGCGGCTCACCGGGCAGCGCCGGATCGGCCACACGGGCACCCTCGACCCGATGGCGACGGGGCTGCTGGTCGTCTGCCTCGGCCGCGCCACCCGCCTTGTCGAATACATGGCCGGGCACGACAAGCGCTACACCGGCGAGATCACCCTCGGCGTTTCGACCGACACAGACGACGCCGAGGGCACGGTGACGGCGGAACGGCCCGTGCCCCAGTTCTCGGACGACGACCTGGCGGACCTCGCGCGGCCGTTCACCGGCACTATCCTTCAGCGCCCGCCGGCCTACAGCGCCGTGAAGGTGGCGGGGAAGCGCGCCTACGCGGTTGCCCGGGCGGGCGGCGCGGTCGAACTCGCGGAGCGCCCGGTGTTGGTTCGCGTGCTGCGGCTGAATCACGTCGCGCCGGGGAAACTGGGCGTCGACGTCGACTGCGGCGCGGGCACCTACATCCGCAGCCTCGCCCGCGACATCGGGGAGGCGGCCGGCTGCGGCGCCCACCTCTCCGGCCTGCGCCGCGTGCGCGCCGGCTGGTTCACGATCGACCGGGCACTCACGCTCGATGACGTCGCCCGCCTGGTGGATTCAGGCGAACTCGGCGAGGCCCTCCTCCCGGCTGACGAAGGGATCGCCGACCTCGACGCCGCCATCCTGGGTATCGAGCGGGCGGCTCTGCTCGCTCACGGCAACGTCCTCGCGCACGTCGTCGAGCCGCTTCGCGACGCCCCCCGGGCGCGAATCTACAGCAGCGATGGCAGCTTCGTCGGGGTGGCGGAAGTGACCCTGGGGGCGGGAATTCGGGCGTTGAAGGTGTTTGCGGGCGCCTAATTCGCAGTTATGTACGATCCAGATACAAATCTGGGGTTGACATGGGAGAAACCGCGGTTATCATCGTTCCGTGGCCAGTTGAAAGAGAAAGCGCTTAGTCGCTAGATCAATTCTTCGGCCCCCCGGAAGCACCGGGACATCAAGGAGGACCTACCACATGGAAGCCTATTGCCTGAAGTGCCGCACCAAGCGCGAGATGAAGAGCGCCAAGCCCATCACCATGAAGAACGGCAAGCCCGCGACCGAAGGCGTCTGCCCGGTCTGCAGCACCAAGATGTTCAAGATCGGGAAAGCCTGAGACTTCTCTCCCGCTGAACCTCGGGCGGCGGGATTCCCGCGTCCCGCCGCCTCGAAGGTTCCCCTTCCAGGTCAGTCCCGGATCGCTTCGAGGACAGCTTGGTGGAGCGTCCCGTTGGTCGCCACGGCGCTGTCGCCAATAGCGCGCGACCCGTCCCACGTCGTCAGCCGCCCGCCGGCTTCGGTAAGCACCGGCGAGAGCGCGGCCACGTCCCACAGGCTCATCACCGGGTCGAGCATCACGTCGGCCCGGCCGGTGGCGACCATCAGGTAGCCGTAGCAGTCGCCCCACGTCCGCAGCAACCCCGCCCGCTCCGTGAGGTTCGCAAACGCGTTCGCGTGGTAGCGGGGCATGCGCTTGAAGCTAGTCATCAGCACCGTCGCGCCGGCCAGGTCCGCGGTCGTGGAAACGCGCGCCGGGTGCCCGTCAAGGAACGCCCCGTGTCCCTTCGCCGCGTATGCGGTCTCCCCGGCGGCGTGACAGGCGATGACCCCAACCACCGGCTCGCCGTCGCGTTCAAGCGCGACCAGCGTGCCGAAGAGCGGGACGTGGTGGATGAACGACTTCGTCCCGTCGATGGGGTCGAGGATCCAGCGGTGGCGGCCGTCGCCGGGGGTTTCGCCGAACTCTTCGCCGAGGATGCCGTGGCCCGGGCATTCCCGCGCCAGGAACGCCCTGATCGCCTCCTCCGCGCCACGGTCGGCGGCGGTCACGGGCGTGCGGTCGGCCTTCAGTTCCACCGTCACGCCCCGTTCGTACAGGGGCATGATGACTTCGCCGGCGATGGCCGCCGCGCGCCTCGCGATCGCCAACAGATCGGCGAGCTCGGAGCTCACCGGGCAGCGTCGCCGCGCCGGTATTCGACGGTCATCTCGTCGAGGCGCAGCTTCAGTTCGGCGGGCAGGGGCGTCGCGGCGGCGGCGATCGTGTCGTCGAGCTGTTCCGGACGGCTCGCGCCGATGATGGGCGCCGTTACGGCCGGGTTCGCCATCACCCAGGCCACCGCCATCTGGGGCAGGGTCATCCCGGCCTCGCGGGCGATGGGCCGCAGTTCCTCCACGGTGTCGAACATCCGGTCGTGCCAGTAGCGGTCCTGGTAGCGCTGGGCGGCGGTGCCAAGGGTGAACCGCGAGCCTTCCTCCGGCCCCGCCTCGCGGTTGTGCTTGCCGCTGAGCAGCCCGCCGGCGATGGGGTTGTAGGGGATGACGCCGACGCCGTCTTCCTGGCAGAGCGGCAACAGTTCCCGTTCGATTTCGCGGAAGAGGAGGTTGTAGCGGGGCTGGACCGAGTCGAAGCGGACGACTCCCATCGCTTCGCTTCGGCCGAGGGCGCGCGCCACCTGGTAGGCCAGGAAGTTCGAGCAGCCGACATAGCGCACCTTCCCCGAGCGGACGACGTCTTCGAGCGCGCGGAGAGTCTCGTCGACGGGCGTGTTCGGGTCGGGGCCGTGGAGCTGGTAGAGGTCGATGTAGTCGGTCTGGAGGCGGCGAAGGGAGCCTTCCACGGCGTCGAGGATGTGCTTGCGGGAGTTGCCCTGGTCCCAGCGCCTGCGGCTCATGGCCCCGAAGCACTTGGTCGCGACGATGAATTCGTGGCGGCGGCCCTGGAGCCAGCGGCCGACGATCTCTTCCGTGCGGCCGACGGTGTCGCCGGCGCCACCGAGCGGGTAGACGTCGGCCGTGTCGATGAAGGTGATCCCGCCCTCGGCGGCGCGGTCGAGGATGCTGAACGAGGTCCGCTCGTCGCACTGGAGCCCGAAGGTCATGGTGCCGAGGCAGAGGCGGGAGACCTGGAGGCCGGTGCGGCCAAGGCGCGTGTGCTGCAAAGAGAACTCTCCGTGGGGTGGTCTCCTGATTCTACGCGACGGCCGAGCCCTGGGCTGCGAACGCGATCCTACCGCTCGTCGATGAGTGGCTGGAGTCTCGCCCGGCGTTGCTCGCCTGCGGCCATGTGGCGCATCCGTTCCTGGGTGACCGGGTCGTTCGGGTCGCCCGCCGCCCAGCCGCGGCCGGCGTCGCGAAGGCCGCCATCCATCAGCAGGTAGGAACCGGAGAAGAACTCCCCGTCGGGGCCGGAAAGGAAGGCGATCAGCCCCGCGATGTCGGACGGCCGCCCGGCGCGTCCCACCGGCGTCCGCTCTTCGAGGGCGGTGCGGATGGGGCCGCCCTCGTCCCCGGCGAGGCCGTGGGCCAGGGGCGTGTCGATGACGCCCGGGCCGATGGCGTTGACGGTGATCCCATGGACGCCCAGTTCCTGCGCCCAGCCCCGGACCATCATCCGGACACCGGCCTTCGTGGCGCTGTAGGACCACGAGTTCGCGCCCGTGTTCTCCGCCGCCAGCGACGACATGCAGATGATCCGGCCGCCGTTGCCGAGGCGCACCATCTCCCGGGCAGTCGACTGCACGGTCAGGAAAACGCCGGTGAGGTTGATGTCGACCTGGTCCTGCCAGTCCTTCAGGCTCATGTCGAGGACACTGCCGGCCCGGCCGATGCCCGCGTTCGCGACCGAGATGTCGAGCCGCCCGAGTTCCTTCACGCAGCGGGCGACGCCGTCCTCCAGTTGCGGCTGGGAGGCGACGTTGACCTTCACGACGAGGGCGTCGCGGCCGAATTCGCGCACCGTGGAGGCGGTGTGTTCGGCGCCTTCCACGTCGATGTCGGCGATGCAGATGTTGGCACCCTCCCGGGCCAGCCGCTCCGCCGTTCCCCTGCCGATGCCGGACCCTCCGCCCGTGATGAATGCCACCTTGCCGTCGAGCACACCCATGGTTACAGACCTCTCGTGCGAAATGCGTGCCGCGAATCCTACACCGGCTGGCGGCGGCGCGTGGCGAACCCCATCGGCAGGAGCACGGCAAGCGCCCAGGAGAATCCGCCGGCGACGTCGCTGGGCCAGTGGACGCCCATCCAAACGTTCGCGATCCCATTGAGGACCACCAGCGCCACAAGCGCCGCGACCGCGGCCACCCGTGCCGGGCGCGCTCCGGCCCGCGTGCGGACAACGCCGAGCGCGGCGGCCCCCAGGAGATAGGTACCGCTCATCACGTGGCCGGCAGGGAAGGAACTGCTCGAAAACCCGGCCCGGCGGTCGACGAGCGATGGATCGGGGCGGGGACGGTCAACCACGTCCTTGAGTGCGCCCTGCAGCACGACGATCACGACCAAGCCGAGTGCGAACAGCGTCGCCTCCCGCTTCCGGCCCGTGAGCCACAGGGCGACGGCCGCTGCCGCACCCACGCCGGCCACCGTCCCAGTCGCGGTGAGCGCCCGGACAGCGCGAGAGAGGGTGCGGCCGGGGAACGGCCAGTCCTGGACCGCCCCGGTCACCGCGAGGTCGCCGGGAAGGCGGTCGGAGGCCATCGCCGCTGCCGAAAGCACGACCGCTGCCAACACCACCACGAGCCAGGCAAGGAGAAGAGGCCGAGGACAACACAAATCGCCGGGCCGGGCGGAGGCCACCCGCCTATCGCCGGGCTGAGAGGCGGGGCAGCGGGGCGTCTCCGGCTTTCGCACGCTTGCGGTCGACGCTGCGCTCGACGGTCCGCACGCCCCGGATGATCTCCATCTTGTTCAGCAGCCGGGAAAGCTGCTCGATGCCCGTGGTTTCGAGGGTGGCGAGGACGTTCACTGAACCGTCGCCGTTCTCGACCGTCCGCACGCCGACCATGTTCACCTTTTCGTCGGTGACGAGGGTGGTGATGTCGCGCAGGAGCCCGACGCGGTCCCAGGCTTCGATCCGGATGGCGACCGGGTAGAGCTTCGCGACCGTGCCCCATTCGACCTCGAGGAGGCGCTCGCGTTCGTCTTCGTTCAGGACGTTATGGCAATCAGCGCGGTGGACGGTCACCCCCCGGGCGCGGGTGACGTAGCCGACGATCTGGTCGCCGGGGACGGGGCTGCAGCAGCGGGCGATGGTCGTCAGCAGGTTGCCCACGCCGAGGACACGCAGGCCGGGGCCGCCCAGCGTCGCCGGGGCCGGCCGCGAGGGCAGCGGCGGGGGCGGCTCGGCTGCCGCTTCTTCTTCCTGGATCAGTGCCCCCAGCCGCCGGGCGATGGACGTCGTGCTGATTCCGCCGTAGCCGAGGGCGGCGTAGAAGTCGTCGGCGGTCGGGTAGTTGAACATGGCGAGGATCTGGGACTGCCGCTCGCCGAGGTCCAGCCCGAGCCGCCGCATCTCCTTTTCCAGGAGCTCGTGGCCGCGGGCGATGTTGTCTTCCCGCTCCTGGCGCCGGAACCACTGGCGGATCTTCTCCTTCGAATGCGTCGTCCGGACGTAGCCAAGGTTCGCGTTGAGCCAGTCGCGGGAGGGGCCTTTGCCCTGGCGGCTGCGCATGATCTCCACCACGTCGCCGTTCCGGACGGTGGAGTTGAGCGCGACCATGCGGCCGTTGACCTTCGCGCCCACGGTCTGGTGGCCCAGATCCGTGTGGATGCGGTAGGCGAAGTCGAGGGGAGTGGCGCCCGCAGGCATGTCGATGACCGCGCCCTTGGGCGTGTAGACGAAGACCTGGTCGTGGAAGATGTCGGTCTTCACGCTCTCGACGAAGTCTTCCGCGCCGGAAAGGTCGCGCTGCCAGTCGAGGAGTTGCCGCAGCCAGGCGATGCGCTCTTCGTCCCGTCCCTGCTGTTTGCCCCCCTCCTTGTAGCGCCAGTGGGCGGCGATGCCGTATTCGGCCACGCGGTGCATGTCGTGGGTCCGGATCTGGATCTCCAGTGGCCGGCCGTTGAGCGACACCACCGTCGTGTGCAGCGACTGGTACATGCTGTCCTTGGGGTTCGCGATGTAGTCGTCGAACTGCCCGGGGATGGGCCGCCAGAGCGAATGGATAACGCCCAGGGCGTGGTAGCACTCGCTCACGTCGTCGACGAAGACGCGGATGGCGAGGAGGTCGTAGATCTGGTCGAAGGTCTTGTGCTGGCTGGAATACCGCTGCATCTTCTGGTGGATGCTGTAGATGTGCTTCGCCCGGCCGGTCACCTCGGCTTTGATCCCGGCTTCCTTGAGGTGCGCCTTCAGCGATTCGGTCGACTCCTTGATGTAGCGCTCCCTCGCCTCGCGCTTGGAGGCGAGGAGGTCGGCGATCTCCTTGTACTTCTCCGGTTCGAGGTAGCGGAAGGAGAGGTCCTCCAGTTCCCACTTGATCTGCCAGACCCCGAGGCGATTCGCCAGGGGGGCGAAGATCTCCAGCGTCTCCCGGGCGATCCGGCGCTGCTTCTCTTCGGGGAATGCCCAGAGCGTCCGCATGTTGTGGAGCCGGTCGCAGAGCTTGATGAGCACAACCCGGATGTCCTCGGCCATCGCCAGGAACATCTTCCGGAGGTTTTGGGCCTGGGCGCCGTCGCGGGCTGCCTGGTCGCTGGGGGCGAAGCGCATGGGCAGCTTCTCGAGCTTGCTCAGGCCGTCCACGAGCCGCGCGACTTCGGCGCCGAACTTCTCCTTGATGGTGTCGTTGGGGATGCCGCAGTCTTCCTGGACGTCGTGCAACAGCGCCGCCGCGATGGCGTGATGGTCCAGCTCCAGGGTGGCGACGGCGAAGGTGACCGCCACGGGGTGGGTTATGTAGGGGTCGCCGGTCTTCCGGAACTGGCCCTCGTGGCACTGCCGGGCGAATTCGTAGGCCTCGCGGATAGCGGGGAGGCGTTCCGGCGCCATGTACTCGGCGACGCGCTGGTAGACGGCGTCGATGTCTCGCGCCGACGCGGGGGTGTCGTCGAGGCTTGCGGTCCGGCTCGGCATCTCTATCCCGGGGTGGGAAGCTACCCTATCCTACCATGCATCCCCACCGCGGAAAGAACATCCGAACTCCATGAGCAACCGATTCCAGGCGCCCCGGGGGACGCAGGACATCCTGCCCGATGCCCAGCCCTACTGGGCCGCCGTCCAGGATGCCATCCGCGAAGTCACGCGCCTCTATGGCTACCGCCGGATTGACACTCCCGCCTTCGAAGACGCCGCCCTCTTCGAAAAAGGCACCGGCGACACCACGGACATCATCGAAAAAGAGATGTATTCGTTCACCGACCGCGGCGGCGAGACGCTCGCGCTCACGCCCGAGGCGACGCCGCCCATCTGCCGCGCCTACCTCGAACACGGGATGGCGAGCTGGCCCCAGCCCGTCCGGCTTTACACGACGCACGCGATGTTCCGCTACGACCGCCCCCAGAAGGGCCGCTACCGCCAGCACACCCAATTCGACTGCGAGGTCCTGGGCTCGCCCGACCCGCTCGTCGACGCCGAAGTCATCGAACTGCTCTGGCGGCTCTACGAACGCCTGGGCATCCGCAACCTTGCCGTCCGCCTCGGCTCCATCGACGACCCCGGTCCGCGGAAGGCCTACGTCGAGCGGCTGAAGGACTACTTCCGCCCACACCTCGACCGCCTCTCCGAGGACAGCCGCCGCCGCTTCGACCGCAATCCCCTCCGGCTGCTCGACAGCAAGGACGACCGTGACCTGCCCTTCAAGGCGGCCGCGCCGAAGCTGGTGGAACAGCTCAGCCCGGCGGCGGAGGCGCACATGGCGACGGTCCGGGGCGCACTCGAATCCGCAGGCATCCCCTGCGTCATCGACCCCCTGCTGGTGCGCGGTCTCGACTACTACAACCGCACCGTCTTCGAGATCGTCCCCACCGACGACGAGCGGGCGCAGGGAACGATCGGCGCCGGCGGCCGCTACGACGGCCTCATCGAACTGCTCGGGGGGCCGCCGACGCCCGGCATCGGCTTCGGCAGCGGGATCGAGCGGATCATCCTGGAAATGCAGCGCAACGAGGTCGTCTTCGCCCCCACGCCGCTGACCGAGGTGTTCATCGTCCACCACGGGGCGGCGGCGGCAGCCGTCGCCTTCAAGCTGGCGGTCGACCTTCGCTCCGCCGGCATCCCCGCGGTCGTCGGCGAATCCGGGCGGTCGTTCAAGTCGCAACTGCGGAGCGCGAACAGCAGCAACGCCCGGGTCGCCGTCATCATCGGTGAGGCCGAGGCGGCGAAAGGCGAAGTGATGGTGAAGGACCTCACCGGCGCCGGCGACCAGCACGCCGTCGCCATCGCCGGGGCCGTGAGCGACGTCCGCCAGCACCTCACGGCCTGAGCCCGGCCGGGTGCTATACTCGAAGTACCCCGAGGAGTAATCGAAGAACGGTCCGCCTCGGCGGGCCGTTTGCATCAGCCATGGATGACGCGATCATCGCGCAGCTCGAGCGAGTCCGCGCGCGCTACAACGAAATCACCGACGAGATGGGGCGGCCGGACGTCGCCACCAATTTCGAGCGTGTGGGCGAACTTGCCCGCGAACGCGCCGAGATCGCGTCGATCGTCGACCTCTTCGAGCAGTACGAACGGGCCGCGGCCGACCTCGCCAGCGCCCGCGAGCTGCTCTCGGAGAACGACGACGAGATGCGCGCCCTGGCGGAGGCCGAACGTGACGAAGCCGAGGCGCGCGCCGAAGACCTCACCGCCCGGATCAGGCGCTCGCTCCTCCCGAAAGACCCGCGCGACTCCCGGAACGTCATCGTCGAAATCCGGGCCGGCGCCGGCGGAGAGGAAGCCGCGATCTTCGGCGCCGACCTCTACCGCATGTACGTCCGTTACGCCGAGCGCCACAACTGGAAGTCGGAGATCCTGAGCGCCTCCGAGTCGGAGAAGAACGGGTTCAAGGAAGTCGTCTTCGAAGTCCGCGGCGATGGGGCATTCTCGCGCCTGAAGTACGAAAGCGGCGTCCATCGCGTCCAACGCGTCCCCGAAACGGAAGCGCAGGGGCGCATCCACACCTCGACCGCAACGGTGGCGGTCCTCCCCGAAGCAGAGGAGGTCGACGTCGCCGTGGAGGAGAAGGACCTCCGGGTCGACATCTTCCATTCATCCGGCGCCGGGGGCCAGAACGTCAACAAGGTCGCCACCGCGGTCCGTCTGACCCACATCCCCACGGGCATCGTCGTCGTCTGCCAGGACGAACGTTCGCAGCTGAAGAACCGGGTAAAGGCGATGACCGTGCTCCGTTCGCGGCTCTTCGACATGGAACAGCAGAAGCGCGAAGCGGAGACCAGCGCCACCCGCCGGCTCCAGGTCGGCAGCGGCGACCGCAGCGAGAAGATCCGCACCTACAACTACCCCCAGGACCGGATCACCGACCACCGCGTCGGCCTCACGGTCCACAACATCCCCGACCGGCTCGACGGCAACATCGACGACCTCATCGACTCGGTGGCCACCGCCGAAGAAGCCGAGCGGCTCGAAGGCCTCGCGTGAACCCGCGCGAAGCCGCGCAAGAAGCAGCCCTGAAGCTGGCCGCGGCCGGCGTCCCCGAAGCGCGCTTCGAAGCCGAAGTGCTGGTCCGCCACGTCAGCAGCCTCTCCCGCGCGCAGTTCTTCGCCGCCCGCGGCGAGATGGAGCGCCCGGCCGAACTCGACGCCGCGGTCGCCCGCCGGGCCGCCCGGGAACCCGGCGCCTACATCACCGGCACCCGCGAGTTCTACGGCCTGCCCTTCCACGTCGGGCCGGGCGTGCTCGTCCCCCGCCCGGAGACGGAACTGCTGGTCGACCTCGGGATCGAGGCGGCACGAAACATCCAGGAGCCGGTCATCGTTGACGTGGGCACCGGGAGCGGCTGCATCGCCGTCGCGCTGGCAGCCACCCTCGGCAGGCCGGGGGCGACTGTGGTCGCGACTGACCTCAGCGCCGCCGCCCTCGCGATCGCCCGCCGGAACCGCGACATGATCGGGGCGCCGGTCCACTTCGTCCGGGCGAGCCTCGCCGGCGCCATGGCGCGGGCCGACGTCATCCTCGCGAACCTCCCCTACATCCCCTCCGGGGAGATCGACGCGCTCGAACCGGAAGTCAGCCGCTGGGAACCGCGGGTCGCACTCGACGGCGGCGCCGACGGCCTTGGGCTCATCCGGCGGCTGATTGCCGATTGCTCCACCCGGCTGCGGCCTCGCCTGCTTGCGCTGGAGGTCGGCTTCGGGCAGGCGGACGCGGTCGCGGCGCTCGCACGCGAGGCCGGGGCAACCGTGGACCTGGCCAGGGACCTCGCCGGCATCGACCGGGTAGTGTGCGCGCGGTGGGAGTGAAGCTGGTCGCCCTGGACATCGACGGGACCGTCATCCCCGGCCGGGCCCGCGGCGAAGATGCCCGGCCATCGGCACGGCTCCGGACGGCGATCCGGGCGCTCGACGCTCGAGGGATCGCGGTCGTCCTCGCATCCGGACGGATGTTCCCGGGCACGGCCTCGGTGGCGCGCGAACTCGGGCTGGCGACGCCGCTCATCTGCCAGCAGGGCTGCTCGGTCCACGCCCCGGACGGCGCCATGCTCCACGAGTTCCCGATCGAGCACCGCAAGGCCCTCGAACTCGTCGCCCACGCGAGGGAGATCGACCGCGCCTACGAATGGTTCAACCCGCTGCGGTACATCGTCTCCCGCGAAAGCGATGCCACCCGCGAGTACGGCCGCGTCTCAGGGATCACCCCCGAGTACCGCGCCGACCCCGAACGCTCGGGCATCCGGCCAACTGGCGTCGGCATCATCAGCTCGGCCGAGGAGGCGAACGGGATCCATCGCGCCCTCGTCGCCCACCACGGTGAGTCTCTCCATATCCTCGATTTCCCGACCGTGACCGTGGCGGTCGCGCCGGAGGCGAACAAGGGCCACGCCCTCTCGCTGATCTGCGCCGACCTCGGGATCGACCGCCACGAGACCGTGGCCGTCGGCGACAGCGTGAACGACGCGCCGATGCTCGCCTGGGCCGGGCGCGGCTATGCGATGCCTCACAGCGACCGCTACGCCCTCGACGCCGCCAACGAGGTCCTTCCCCCCGGCGACCCGGAGCCCATCGCGGCGTTGCTGGAGCTGCTGGCGCGCTGATCGCGCCATTCGCGAGGCCGAACTGCAGCCAGTGGGTCTTGCACCAGGTGGTAGACTGAGAGCTGCTATGAAGGTTCGTGGCCATCGGGCTTGGCTCCCGGCGGCGGTCATTGTCGCGGCTGTGTTCGGCCTCCGGGCATCCGCCTACACCCCCAACCTGCTGACCAACGGCACCTTCGACACGGTCGTGGCCCCCTGGGCCGGCGCTGTCGGGTGGAAGGCGCTTGACGCCTCTGGTTCCCCGGCCTCCGGTTCGGCCCGCGTGACGAACACCTACGACGTCGACTATGAGGCCTGGGCCTACGGTCAGCAGTGCATCGCCACGATCGTCCCCGGGGCGCGGTACACGATATCCGGGCAGGTGATGGTGCCCTCCGGGCAACCTCTTCTTCTCGGGGTCGGGATCGACACTCAGGGCTTCTCCGAACCGGGATGCCACGGCAACGGCAGCCTCGGAGGGCTCGACGCCTTCGCCGATTTGTCGGTCGTCGATGTCTGGCAGAGCCTATCGGTGACGTCCTCCTACAAGCCGGAAGCGCGCTCGATCATGGTCTACCTGGAGGTTGGCAAGCACCCATCGCCCGGGATCGACACCTCCGCGGACGCCGTCTGGGCGCGTTTCGACAATATTTTCCTCGCGCAGGCGGTGGCCGGAGAGTTCCGGCTCGTCGTCCCGGGCATCGCGAAGGACTAACGCGTTCATCTACCGCGAACTACAGGCGCACAACCGCGCCTTTCAGACCGGAGGAAGACCCTGATGAAGCGCCCCCTGCTGGCGAGTCTGGTCATTGTCGCCGCGATGTTCGGCCTCGCGCCGCCGGGATCAGGCGCCGCGCCCGCCAACCTTGTCTCCAACGGCAGCTTCGACTCCACCGTCGCCCCGTGGGCCGGGGCCACATGGGATCCTGCCGACGCGGGCGGGGGCGCCCCGTCTTCGGGGTCGGCCCGGGTGGTGAACGACAACAACCTGAGCTACCCGAACGCCGACTATGCGACCCAGTGCCTGAACGGCATCGTCGTGGGTGAGTCCTACCGGCTCTCGGGCGCGGCATTTGTCGCGGCTGGCCAGGGGCAGAACCCCGGCGGCGGGCTCGGCGCCGACGGATATTCGGGACCCAACTGCACAGGCGGATGGACAGGCACCATCAGCGCGGCAACGGAAGGCAGCGGTTCGTGGGAGGCGCTCGAAGCTTCGGGCACGTTCCCGGCCGGGACGCAGTCGGCCAAGATCTTGCTCCAGTCGTCCAAGCGGCTGCCGGTGGTCCCGTCGGCCAGTACCGCGGTCCTGTTCGACAACATCAGCTTCGGCCTGGCAGCGGAGCCGCCGCCGCCTTCCAACTACGTGCCGAACGGCTCCTTCGACCACAACGTCGGCGGCTGGACCACGTCCGGGGCACTCGTCGATTGGGACAGCGGCGACGCGACCGGCAACCCTGCGTCCGGCTCCGCCCGCGGCCGTAACGCCAATGCCTACACCTACGATAACCACGGCTACATCGAGCGTTGCATCCCGGCCCCGCCTGGGGGCGCCACCTATGACTTCCGGGGCACGATCCGGGTGCCGCCCGGGCAGTCGGAGTTCATCGGCGCCTACCTCTGGTTATTGATGTATGCCGGTCCCAACTGCTCGGGTGATGAACTGGGGAACCAGTCCACCCAGTGGGTGTCTGCCAGCACATGGACGGTGGCAGCGACTCCGGTCACCGTGCCGCCGGGCGCCGGGTCGGTGAAGGTCGTCCTCGCGGTCGCGAGAAAAGGGGTGCCCGCGGGCGCGCCGATTGTCCCGGTCGTCGCCTTCTTCGACGATGTCTCGCTGGCCCCCGCATCCGGCCACCGGCTGGTTGCCCCCGGCCTCGCGAAGGACTGAAGACGCGTTAGCTGGGGTCGATCCGATGCCAGGTGCGCATCAGCACCAGGCCGATGGCGAAGACCACGAGCAAGGCCGCCGTGACGGGCACCACCGTGCCGATCCAGTCGATGCTTGCGCCTTCGTCGGCGTTCGCGGCGGGGACGGCGTATTGGCCGGTGATCGAACGGATCGCCTGGATGAGGTCGGCCTCGCTGAGATCAGCCCCGTGGGGCAGGTTGATGCCCCGGCCGTCCACAAATACGAATGTGCTGTACGCACTAGGCCATTGTGGAGCCGGAGGAGACCCCAAGAACATCACCACGCGGCTGCCCTCCAGCATGTCGAGGCGGTTGCAGTTGTCCAAGTTGGCCCAGGTGAAGGTCAGGTCCGATTTCAACGCTGGTCCTTTGAGGTAGGCATCGACATGGACCGTGAACTGCTCCCGCCAGGAAGCGCTCGTCACCTCGCCCAGGACGATGACGCCGGCGGTGGGCACCAACTCCACCGGCGAGTTGATCGGGATCGGGGAGCAGGCGTGAGCCTTTTCCACGAAAACAGCGGCCCCCGGGACGAGAGCCGCTGTCAGCATGAACGCGAGCGCGAGAAGCCTAGGAGTGTGCCTGCGCAAACTGGTAGATCTTCCCTTCGGTCTTGATCGCCGGGGCGACCACCATCTCCGCCTGCTGGAACTCGCGGATGGTGTGCGCGCCGCACATCCCCATCGCCGTCCGCAGCGCCCCGACGAGGTTTTCGGTGCCGTCGGTGCGGCTGGTGGGGCCGTAGAGGAGCTTGGTGATGGTGGTGTTGACGCCGACCGTCACCCGGGTGCCGCGCGGGAGGTTCGCGTGCGGGGTGGCCATCCCCCAGTGATAGCCGCGGCCCGGGGCTTCGGTGGTGGCGGCGAAGGGGGAGCCCATCATCACGCCGTCGGCGCCGGCAACGAAACACTTGCAGACGTCGCCGCCAGTGCGGATCCCGCCGTCGGTGATGATCGGGACGTAGCGGCCGGTTTCGCGGAAGTAGTAGTCGCGAGCGGCGGCGCATTCGATCGTCGCGGTCACCTGGGGCACCCCGATGCCGAGGACTTCGCGGCTGGTGCAGGCGGCGCCCGGGCCGACGCCCACAAGCACGGCCGCGACCCCGGTCCGCATGATCTCCAGGGTGGCGTTGAAACCGACCGTATTGCCGACGACGACAGGGATGCTGATGTTCTTGAAGAGCTTGTCGAAACGCAAACCCTCGGCGCTGTTCGACTCGTGGCGGGCGGTGGTGACGGTGCTCTGGACGACGAGGATGTCGGCGCCCGCTTCCTGGACGATCGGCGCCCAGCGCTTCGTGTACATCGGCGTCAGGGAGACCGCGGCGACAGCGCCGCCAGCCTTGATTTCTTTCACCCTGCGGGCGATGAGGTCGTCCCGGATCGGCGCCTGGTAGGCCTGCTGGAGGATGGTTGTGGCTTCGTCGCGGCTGGCGGCGGCAACTTCCTGGAGCATCCCGGCGGGGTCGTCGTAGCGCGTCCAGACGCCTTCGAGGTTGACGACGGCGAGGCCGCCGGCCCGGTGCATCTCGATGGCGAACTGGGGGTCGACCACGGCGTCCATGGCAGAAGCGAGGAAGGGGATGGCGAAGTGGTGCTGGCCGATGTCGAGGCCGAGCTCGACGAGTTCAGGGTTGATGGTGAACTCACCGGGGACGATGGCGACTTCGTCGAAGCCGTAGGCGCGGCGGAGTTGCTTGAACTGCGGGACGGTCACGGCTGCCTCCTTGGCTTGAAACGGCGCAAGGCCGCTCTCCAGTGTGTCGGAGGCGGCGATTGGGGGATGGGCGGGAGCACTCAAATCAGCGTTTTCCGGGTAGGGGGATGAGACAGGTTGCGTGGAACCTGCGATTACTCAAAGTGTAGCCAGCGGCCGGGAGACGGGTCAACACAGATTCGCTTTACCGCTTCGGTTATGTGCAATTCAGTAGGATGCTCAAGCAAGTGAGCAGTTTTACGCCCGGCCTTTATGTCGTCGCCACCCCAATCGGCAACCTCGGCGACCTCTCGCCCCGCGCCCGCGACGTCCTTGCCGCCGCCGCCATCATCGCCGCCGAAGACACCCGCACGTCGGCGAAACTGGTCAAGCTCGCGGGCGGGACCGGGCGGATGGTCAGCCTCACCGAGCACAACGTCCTCGAACGCGCCCCCGGCCTCCTCGCCGCCGCCGCCGAATCCGTGGTCGCACTCGTCAGCGACGCTGGCACCCCCGTGGTCGCGGACCCCGGCGCCCGCCTGGTCGAAGCCGCGCACGCCGCGGGGGTCGCGGTCGTCGCCATCCCGGGTCCGAGCGCGCTCACGGCCGCGGTTTCCGTCTCGGGCTTCCCGGGCAGCGACGTCCACTTCTTGGGCTTCCTCCCCCGGGGGCAGGCCGAGCGTGGGGCACGGCTGAAGCAAGCCGCCGCCGGCGCCGAGGTGCTGGTCTTCTTCGAAAGCCCGGCCCGGCTGGCGGCAACCCTGGGCGAACTCGAAACCATCCTGGGCGACCCTGAGGTTGTCGTCTGCCGCGAACTGACGAAGCTCCACGAAGAGGTCGTCCGCGGCCGCGCATCCGAACTGGCCAGTCGTTTCCACGGGACCCGCGGCGAGTGCACGGTCGTGGTCCGGGTCGTGCCCGAGGCGCCCGGCGGGGCGGACACGGCCGGCCTCCGCGACTACCTGGCGGCGATGAAGCGCGCCGGCGCCCAGCGTTCCGGCGCCGCGGCAGAGGCAGCCCGGCGCTTCGCCATCGAGCGCCGCACAGCCTACGAACTCTGGGACGAGGTTTAGAGCGCGCCTTCGTCGCGAGCTTCTGCGAGCGATTCGCCCCAGGCCGCGACGGTGTCCGCGATGTCGCCGTCGGTATGGACGGAACTGGTCATCCCGCCGTCGCCGAAGAAGTGGACGCCCCGGTTCAGGAGCGCCAGCTGTACGAGCTGCGATGCCCGGCGTGGTGTGCCCGCTTCCAGCAGGGGCAGAGGCAGGTCGCGAGGGTGGTAGTCGCCGTGCTCCGGGAGCGCCTGGCCCCCGAGGACGACCCGGAACTCGCTCGCCTGGCCGTAGACGAAGCCGGGGATGCCGAGCCGGCAGAGTTCGCCGTTCATGCCCGTGCGGAGCTTCGCGGCGAGGTCGCGGGCGCGGTCCTGGTGCGAGCCGTCGGCGATGGTCCGGAGGCAGGCCACGCCCGCCGCGGAGGAGAGCGGGTTCGCGTTGAAGGTGCCCGGGTGGCCGACCTTCTCAGCGGTCGCGCCCGGCGCCGGGAAGGCCAGCCGCTCCATGACGTCGCGGCGTCCGGCGACGGCGCCCCCCGGGAACCCGCCGGCAAGGATCTTCGCCAGCGTGGTCAGGTCGGGGCGAACGCCCTCAAGCTCCTGGACGCCCCCTGGGGCCCAGCGGAAGCCGGTCACCACCTCGTCCATGATCAGCAGCGCCCCGCGCTCCTCCGTCAACTTTCGGAGCCCGTGGAGGAAGCCGCCGGGGATGGGGAGCGTGCCCGACGAGGCGCCGGCGGCCTCGACGATGACCGCGCCGATGTCCGGCCGGCTGTCCATCGCCGCCCGGGCCGCCTCAAGTGTTGGCGGGCAGATGACCACCGTCTCCATCGTCGCCTCGGGCACGCCCGCCGGGGCCGCGCCCGCGTACTTCGAACTCGCCGCGACGTAGTCGTGCCAGCCGTGGAAGTGGCGCTCGAACTTCAGCAGCGCCGGGCGGCCGGTGAACGAGCGGGCGAGGCGAAGGGCCATGAGCGTGGCCTCGGTCCCGGAGCTGGTGAACCGCACGACTTCGGCCGAGGGGACGAGCCGCACGACCTCTTCCGCCCACTCGATTTCGAGTTCGTGGCTGGCGCCGTAGTGGGTGCCAAGGGCCATCTGGCGGGCCGCCGCTTCCTGGACGGTGGGGTAGCCGTGCCCGAGGAGCAGGGCGCCATGGCCCATCACGTAGTCGACGTACTCGTTGCCGTCGACGTCAGTCTTCCGCGACCCCGAGGCCGCCCGCGCGTAGACGGGGAACGGGCGGAGAAAGCGGCTGTCGTGGGTCACGCCGCTGGGGAGGACGGCCCCGGCCCGGTCATAGAGCCGCGCGGACCCGGGGTGACGGTCGACGTACTGCTGTTCGATGCTCACGACCGGCGATGATACTCCACCCCGCCGTCACTGCCGACGCTTTCGCCAGCGGGGTCGCGTCGATTAGAGTGACAGGACGGCATGAACAGAATCATCGGTCAGAAGCCACCATCCGACCAGGGCGGGAACCGGCATTCGCTCCTCCGGATGGGCAACCTCCAGATGATCCAGGAACGCGACCGTTTCGTGGCCCGCCTGCTCGCACGGCAGGGATACGCCACCCTCGAGGAGCTGCGGGCCTTCGAAGCCGGCTGCTCGGGTGGCTACAACCTCCGCGAGCTGGTCCAGCTGGGGGCCCAGCCGTCCAACCTCGCCGGCATCGACATCGACCCCAACGCGGTCGCTTACTGCCGGGAACACGGGGCCGGTATCCGCGTCCACGAAGGCACGGCGGCCGCAATCCCGGAATCCGACGAGTCGTTCGACGTCTCCCTGGCGTTCACGCTCTACAGCAGCATCCACGACGAGGAGGTGGCCCACGCGATCAGCCACGAACTCTTCCGGATCACGCGGCCCGGCGGGCTCATCCTCATCTACGACATGATCCGGCGGAACCCGCGCAACCCGGCGGTCCACCCCGTGGGCGTCGACGACGTCCGGCGGTGGTTCCCGAAGTGCCCAATCCGGGCGAGGTCGATCACGCTGGCGCCGCCGCTGGCGAGACCGATCGGCGACCGGGCGCCGTGGGCCTACGGGCCGCTGTCAGGTATCCCGTGGCTTCGAACGCACGCGATCTACGTCCTCCGGCGGCCCGCGATGGCTCCCGGGGGCTGAGATGCGAACCGGGAAGTCATTACCGCAAGCTATGGTAGTCTAGGAGCCAGCTATGGCACGTTACGATGTTGCAGTGATCGGCGGCGGCCCCGGGGGCTACGTCGCAGCAATCCGGGCCGCCCAGCTTGGCAAACGGGTTGTCCTCTTCGAACGCGACCGCGTCGGCGGACTCTGTCTCAACTGGGGGTGCATCCCCAGCAAGGCGATCCTCCGCAACGCCGACGTCGTGAACCTGGTCCGCGACGCCACCCGCTGGGGCGTCTCCGTCTCCAGCCCGAAGTTCGACTTCGGCAGCGCCATCGACCGCAGCCGAAAGGTCGTCGATCAGCTTGTCGGCGGGGTTGAAGGCCTGCTCCGGGACCACGGCGTGGAGGTTGTCGCCGGCGCCGCTTCGCTGGCATGGCCGGGCGGGGTCGAATCCGGCGGCAAGCGCTATGAGACGGCCGCCGTCATCATCGCAACCGGCGCGACCACCCGGATGCTCCCGGGCGTCACGGCCGACGCCAAGGTCGTCCTCACGAGCCGCGAGGCGCTCGCCCGGCGTGACGCCCCGGCACGGGTGGCCGTCATCGGCGGCGGCCCCATCGGCGTCGAGTTCGCCCACATCTGGGCGAGCTATGGCAGCCAGGTGACAGTCGTCGAGATGCTGGACACGCTCGTCCCCCTCGAAGACCCGGACATCGGCCGGCAGCTGAAGCGCTCGTTCGAAGCGCGCGGGATCACCTGCCTGGTGAAGACACGCGTGGACTCGGTCGCGGTGAAGGGCAAGACCGCCACCCTGAAGCTCTCCGGACCCGAGGGCGCCCGGGAACTCCAGGCCGACGCCGTCCTCGTCGCCATCGGCTTCACCCCCCACACCGAAGGGCTGAAGCTCGAAGCCGCCGGCGTGGCCACCGACCGCGGATTCATCACTATCGACGATCAGATGCGGACCAACGTCCCAGGCATCTACGCCATCGGCGACGTCACGGGGAAGCTGATGCTCGCCCACGTCGCCTCGCACCAGGGAGTCCTCGCCGCCGAGCACATCGCCGGCAAGGAGACCCCCCAGGTGGATTACGTCCAGATGCCCCGGGCCACCTTCTGCCAGCCCCAGATCGGCTCCATCGGCTACACCGAGCAGCAAGCCCGCGACGCCGGCTTCACGGTCAAGACGGGGCGGTTCCCCTTCACGGCGCTGGGCAAGGCGATCGCGGCCGGCGAAACCGAGGGGTTCGTCAAGGTTGTCGCCGATGCGCCCACGGGCCAGGTGCTCGGCATCCACATGATCGGTCACGACGTGAACGACCTCCTCGGCGAGGCGACCATGGTGGCCCTGCTCGAAGCGACAACCATTGAGCTCGGATTCGCAGTGCACGCCCACCCCACCCTTGCCGAAGCATTGAAAGAGGCTGCCCTCGCAGTGGATGGCGAGGCGATCCACATCGCCCATCGCAAGCTCCCCCGCCCGGCCGCCGCACAGGGAGCACCATGACGGCCACACCCAGGCTCGCCCGGAAGGCCCGCGAGGCGGAACCGGACATCGACCAACTCCTGGACTTCCTCTACCAGATGCAGCTCATCCGCCGCTTCGAAGAGCGCACCGGCGAGATGTACACGAAAGGGAAGGTCCGCGGCTTCCTCCACCTCTACACCGGCCAGGAGGCCTGTGCGGTCGGCGCCCTCGCCACCCTCCAGCCCCAGGACAAGGTGGTCACGCACTACCGCGACCACGGCCATGCCATTGCCCGGGGGATGGACCCCAACCGCGTGATGGCCGAACTCTTCGGGCGCCAGGACGGCGTTAGCGGCGGCCGTGGCGGCTCGATGCACCTCTACGACGCCTCCATCGGCTTCCTCGGCGGCTATGCCATCGTCGCCGCTCACCTCCCGCTCGCCGTCGGCCTCGGGCTCGCCGCGAACATGAAGAAGGAGAACTTCGTCACGCTCTGTGTCTTCGGCGACGGGAGCGTGGGCGAAGGCGAATTCCACGAGGCGCTGAACCTCGCCGTCCTCTGGAACACCCCGGTCGTCTTCTTCTGCGAAAACAACCTCTACGGCATGGGCGTGAGCTTCCAGGAGTCGCTTTCGACCCAGGTCACGACCCTCGCGGCCGCCTACAACATGCCTGCCGTCTCCGTGGACGGCATGGACGTCACCGCCGTCTACCGCGAAACCCTGAAGGCGGTCGAACACTGCCGCGCCGGCAAGGGGCCCTACTTCGTCGAGGCGATGACCTATCGCTACCGTGGCCATTCGATGGCCGACCCGGAGCTCTACCGGCTCAAGGACGAGGTCGAGAAGTACCGCAAGCGCGACGCGATCGACCGGCTGAAGGCGCGGCTGATGGAGGGCGGACACCTCGACGGGGCGGGCTGGGAGGCGATCGTCGAGCGCGTGGAGAAGGTGGTCGAGGACTCGATTGCCTTCGCCGACGCCAGCCCGAACCCACCGATCGACACCCTCTTCCGCTACGTGACGAAGGAGCCTGGCGATGCCTGAGATGCGCATGCGCGACGCCCTTCGCGAAGCCCTGCGCGAAGAGATGCTCCGGGACGAGACCGTCTTCCTCATGGGGGAGGACATCGGCGCCTACGGCGGCTCCTACGCGGTCACCAAGGGCCTGCTCGAAGAGTTCGGGGAGGAACGCGTTAAGGACACCCCGATTGCCGAGTCCGGGATCGTCGGCGTGGGGATCGGCGCCGCGATGGCCGGGCTGCGGCCGATGGTCGAACTCATGACCATCAACTTCAGCTTCCTCGCCCTCGACCAGATCGTGAATAGCGCCGCCAAGCTCTACCACATGTCGAACGGCCAGATAAACGTCCCGATGGTCGTGCGGATGGCCAGTGGCGGCGGAAGCCAGCTGGCGGCAACCCACAGCCACAGCCTCGAAGGCCTCTACGCACACTTCCCCGGCCTCAAGGTCGTCTGCCCTTCGAGCCCCGCCGACGCCAAGGGGCTCCTGAAACGCGCCTTCCGCGACGACAACACGGTCATCTTCATCGAGCACACGGCAAACTACGGCCTCAAGGGCGACGTGCCCGACGACCCGGACTTCCTCATCGAGTTCGGCCAGGCCAACGTCCTCCGCGAAGGCAGCGACGTCACCCTCGTCGGCTACTCAGGCAGCGTCCACCAGGCGACTCGCGCCGCCGTCATGCTCCAGGAGCAGGAGGGCATCAGCGCCGAGGTCATCGACCTCCGCACGCTCCGGCCGCTCGACATCGACACCGTTATCCGCTCGGTCCAGAAGACGAACCGCGCCGTGATTGTCGAAGACGACTGGAAGTTCGGGGGCTTCGCCGGCGAGTTGAGCGCCCAGATCATGGAGCGCGCCTTCGACTGGCTCGACGCCCCGGTCGCCCGGGTCTGCGGCAAGGACGTGCCGATGCCCTACAACCGCAACCTCGAATTCGCCGCCCTGCCTTCCGAAGAGGACGTCGTCGAAGCCGTCCTCGCCATGTTCTAGGAGGTCGCCGTGGCCATCGAAGTGACCATGCCCCAGATGGGCGCCGACATGACCGAGGGCACGCTCGTCCGCTGGATGAAGCAGGTGGGTGACCAGGTGACCCGCGGCGACATCATCGCCGAGATCGAAACCGACAAGGCGACCGTCGAACTCGAAGCCTTCGACAGCGGCGTCCTCCGCAAGCATGTCGTGGCTGAGGGCGAAACCGTGCCCGTGGGCGAGGTCATCGCCATCCTCGGTGACGCGAGCGAGGCCGTCCCCGACGTGGACCGGATGCCACCCGCGGTCACGCCCGCCCGCCGTGTCCCCGAACCGGTCCCCACCGCGAACGGCACCGAGCCGCCGCGCCAGCCAGCCGCCGCGGCCGTGACGCCACCGGCAAACGCCGGGCGACTCCGCATCTCCCCGGTCGCCCGGCGGGTCGCCCACGAGGCCGGGATCGACGTGACCGCGCTGGTGGGCAGCGGCCCCGACGGCCGCATCCTCCGCCGCGATGTCGAAGCCGCCGCGAAGGGCGCCGCATCGGAACCGGCGGCCGTCGCCCCGGCGGCGGCAGCACCAGCGCCTGCGGTCCGTCGCGCGGCACCCGCAGCCGCGGCCGCCACCACCGAGGGGCTCAGCAAGATCCGTCAAGCCACCGCCCGGCGGATGACGCTCTCGAAGCAGACGCAGCCGCACTACTATCTCACGCTCGACGTCGACATGACGGCGGCGATGGAGTTCCGCAGGGCACTCAACGCCAGCGCCTCCGAGGCGCAGCACGTCAGCGTCAACGACATGGTCGTGAAAGCCTGCGCGCTCGCCCTGCAGCGCCACCCAAAGTTCAACGCCGAATTCAGCGACCAGGGCCTCCGGCTCCACGAGGCGATCAACATCGACATCGGCATCGCCCTCGACGAAGGGCTGATCGCGCCCGCCCTGCTCGACCTCGCCCACAAGACGCTGGGGACCATCGCCGTCGAATCCAAGGACCTGGTCGAGCGCGCGAAGCACGGCCGTCTCCGGGCCGACGAGTACAGCGCCGGGACGTTCACGATCACCAACCTCGGCGCCTACGGTGTGGAGTCCCTCATCGGGATCATCAACCCGCCCCAGGCCGCGATCCTGGGGGTCGGCACCGTAATGGCGAAGCCCGTCGTGGTCGGCGGCGAAATCGCCATCCGCCAGGTGATGAAGGTCGCCCTCAGCGCCGACCACCGCGTCAGCGACGGCGCCGAAGGAGCGCGCTTCATCAAGGAAATCCAGGGCCTCCTCGAAAACCCGGTCAGCCTGGCGCTGTAGCGACGCCGAGGCCCCGGCAGTACCGGGGCCTCGTTGCGATGCCGGGACGGGTGCAACGTCACATCGTGATGGTGACTCGGCGCGCGTACGCGACAACGGCGCCGCCCGCGAGCAGCAATATGACCCCGAAGACGACGAGCGGCAGCGGCAGGTCCGTGCCATCGCCCCCCATACCACTGCCGGTCGCTGGCGGCAGCGGCGGGATGGGACCGGCTCCGAACACCACGTCGACAAGTTCCAGGTTGTCTATCTCCACCACCGACTTCGCCCCAGTGCCGTTGTCCAGGCGGATGGTCAGGGTGTGCTGACCCGCTGCGATGCCGGCTGGCAGGAACACAATCGCGCCTGTGTCACTCTCACCGCTGGATTCGAGAGCGACCCAGAACGGCTGCCCGTCGAGGTCCATTTCCAGCACGCCGTCGGCGGGCGCCGGGCTCAGGAACTGGAATCCAAACTGTAAGGCGTTGACCCGGTCATCGATCTGGACGGTAGCCTCTGCCGCAACGGGGGAGCCTGAAGCAATCCGGACCTTCGTCGGGGAGACAACCTCGACTGTCCCGCTCCCCGTCGTCTTGCGCCAGGCCGAGGGCAGGACCTGGCGAATTCCCGTGATGACCTTCTTGATGTCCTCGAACAGCCCCGGATCGAGCGTTCTGTCGTTCTTGAGGCGACCAACCGAGCCGTCTGCACACAACGCGGGATCGTTGCCGGTCACTTCCCTGGATTTTCCGAAGCCCCAGTTTTTCGGCGGCGTGCCAGGAGTGGCCACCGTGTCGCGGTAGAAGGCCACGGGGCCGCTATGGGGTTGGTTCACTCCATCCGGTGTGGTGAGATTCGTGGTATCGATATTGCATGCGTTGGGCAGCGGCCGATCGGTGAGACCCAGGAAGCACGCCGTGTTGGTGGGAATAGACACGGGCCCGATCGCGATCACCCGACAGCTGGCGAGGGCGTCGCGCCGGAAGTAGTGGTCCGCCCAATCAGCACTCGCTCCTAGCTTCCACAGCGCGTCGCTGAAGAGAGGCACGAACGCGTCAAGCATCGTGAGGTGGACCTCGGGGTCTTTCGTCGCGTCTTGATCCTTTAAGCTGTTGGTAGTCGAGTCGATGAGCGCCGTCCCAGCGCTGTGTGCCACCATATGAATGTATTCATAGTTACCCAATTCGGGAAGCTGTCCTAGGCAATCGCCGATGCGTATCGCGTTGTTGCGGGCCCCCCATGGCTCCCTGATGTGACCGTTAGCATAGGCGGTCCAGCGCAACCACAAGACGTCCCAGTTTTCGAGTTTCAAGCCTACAGCTGTAGGTTGGACGCGCGTATTGATGAAGAGCCGAATCTCGTCAGCGAGCGCTCTGAGGTCGGCCTGATCTGCCGGCTCATTCCCCGCGCCGTTCCATCCGTGCGTAACAATCACCAGGTTCGTGGCGTCGGACGTGCCGAGCTTCCCGGCGAATGCCTGGCTGACCGCCGAACAACTCTTCGCCAGGTCGCCGCCTGTTGGGAGGGTCACGTCGATCACCTTCGGCGACGGTGAGGGCGTCGGGCTGGGTGACGGCGTCGGGCTGGGAGGCGGGGTTGGCGCCGGCGGTGGCGTGGGAGAGGCCGTCACGGTGAACGTTCCGACGGTATACCCGGGCCTGCCGTCCTCGTCTCCATCGGGGCACCGGTGCGGGCTGTCTCCGTAAAAGTAGACGCAGTACCCGACAACATGCGGTCCGGGTGTGGCCTGGGGCACAATAAAGACGAGGCTATCGCCGCAGTCCGCGCGTACGGTCCCCTCCCCTACCAAGACCCCATCAAAGTAGACCCGCATTGTCTCGATGAACGCAGGATCGCACCAAGAATCGTCTCTGCCGTCCGTGAACGTTACCACCGTCCCCACCGGGCCCGAAGTGGGGTTGAATGACTCGGGCGCGTAGCTTTGGGCTTTCGCCGTGGTTGTCGGCTGGCCCCCCGTGGCAAGGGCCCCGGCGGCAGCGAGCACCAGGACTGCGAGAACCATGCGAAGCGATATGGTCGTGACGTGATTTGGGCGCAAGGAGCACCTCCGGTCAAGGCTTCACAGAACCTAAGGGCATGCCAGGGGCGGGGGAAAGGGCAGAGGACACACTCGCGTACAAGAGTCGCGAGAAGAGCTGGGTAGACCGGCGACGGGCCCGCGCACCTCAATCTGATGCGGTACCCACCTGCGCGCGCTACTCCAGCGCGCGCCATGTCTCGCCGTCGGCGGGGTGGAGGTCGATCGCCCAGTACGGGTCGTACATGGCATTCCACGGCGTGATCACGGCGTTGAAGCTGAGTAACCGACCGCCCATGGCGCAATGCAACGGGAACGCGACCCGGGCAGTCAAACGCCGGGTGGGGTTCGCGCGCCAGGCGTTGAACAACAGGTGGATGACCTCGTCGCCGCGGCCCGCCGACGCTTCACGATCCCGGACGTACCGCACCACGCTGTCGAAGTAGTCTGCGTCCTTGCTCGGAAGACGGTGCCCGCCGGGCGGCGCCATGTACGCTTCAAGGTTGCCCGGGAGCACGTTGGCGACGGCCGTCTCCCAGTTGCGCGCAGCCTGCCTGAACGGCATATCCGTGACGATCGCGAAGAGGTTGCGTTGCGGCCCGGCGGGAAGCCGGCTGAGGTCAAGCCCGATGGCGCGCTCCGCCAAACGGTTCGCCGCAAACACTTCGCAGCGCTCGTTCACCACGAGCAGGGGCCACCCTCGGCGTTCGATCTCACGGGCCACCGCTGCTGGCGCCGAGGTCGTGCGACGGACGACGTTGCTCGCGTAGCGTGGCGCACTCACCCCCTCGTAGCCAAGCAGGTACGCGGAAAGCTCACTCGGTTCGGGATCGAACCCGCCCGCATCGAGGATTCCGTTCAAGCTGGTAGGAACCAGCGACATGGCCCTCGCGATCCGGACGATTGTCTCGCGCCGCAGCGACTTGTTCCCCACCTCGATGCCATAGATGAGACTCTCTGAAAGGCCGCTCAGCTCGGAAAGTCGGCGCCGCGACAGCCCGCTTCGCTCCCTCGCCAGGCGTAGCAGCGCGCGGGCGCTCGATGGAGTGGGCCGGCCCGGCTGTTCAGACACCGGTGGGGGACTGCTGGGGCGCCGTGCGTCGCGCCGCTTGTCAAGCCAATCCCATGTCGCGGCGTCTGCCGGGTGCCAGTCGAACGCGCCCGTTCCGTCGAAGTCGCTCCACGGGGTCAGCTGGCAGTGGAAGTGGAGGAGCGTCCCGTCGCTGGTTCGCCAGTCGGTGTTGAACTCGAGGCGGCGGCCTTCGGTGTGGGGCGGGGTCTCTTCCCAGATGCGGAGGAGGCGATCGATCTCCGCGCCGTGATGGGCAAACACGTAGCCCATCAGGTTCTGGAAATAGGGCGTGGCGCTGCCAAACGACAGGACATCGGGGACGATGACCTTCCACATCGCCACCATCACCGCGATCACGTCATCCCAGTTCAGGAGCTTGTCGCGGTAGTGGTCCGACAGGGCCATGCGGAGGAGGTGGCGCGCGCCCGGCTCGGCCAGGTCGGTCCCGAAGTCCAGTTCCGAAAGTTCGTTGGCGGCGTCGTTCCAGGCGACCACCTCGAAGTCCTCGTTCATCGCCAGGGTCGGCCACGCGTACGCGGCGCACTCCGCCTGGATGACGGCGACGGACTTGCGGCGGTCGAGGAGGGGGACCATTCTCCCCGCGGGAACGAGCGCGAGGCCAAGGTCGGCCAGCATTTCGTTGAGATGGGCCGCACCCAGGCCGAGCGCATCGGCAGCCTCGATGACGAGCTGGCGGCCGTCACGGCCCCGCTCGTCGAGCCGTGGCCGGCGCCGGCCGGTCTCCCAACTCGCGATCGTCGCCGCGCTGAGGCCGATCGCGCGGGCGAGCTCGGCCTGCGTGAGACCGGCCCGCTCACGAGCCTCTTTCAGCAGTGAGGAGAAATTCGACATGCTACCCCCGCCAGGAGACCGTGGGGCGGGTTGTACAGGGTCTGGTTACTCGCGTCCAGCGGTCAGCCGCTTGCCCATGATGTAGAAGGCGGCGCCGTCGCGGACGAAGCGCATCGTCGTAACGATTTCGAAGCCAAGCCGCTGATAGAGGTGGTGGGCGCGGCTGTCGGTCCGGGTGCTGAGCACGCAGGTGTCTTCCTCGCGGCCGTGGAGGAGGCATTCGATCAGCGCGGAGCCGATGCCCTGCCCCTGGCAGCGTGGTTCCACCGCCAGCTCAACGAGCTCGTATGAGCGGCTGAGCCAGGCCCACGCCGACGCCCGTGGGAGCTCGGCGGCCACGGTGTCGTGCCACCACTGGCCGGGGGCGCCGCAGTACCCGTAGGTCATCCCCACGACGTGCTTCCCATCTTCAATCGCAACGAAGGCCCGGAACCCGCGCCGCAAGCTGTGGACGTCGCGCAGGCGCTTGCGGATCTCCTTGCCCCGGTCCGGGTCGCTGTACGGTGGCTCGGCGAACGCTTCGGCGTAGACAGCGATGGCCCCCTCGAAAAGGGGGCCACGCGTGGGAAGCGGCTGGACCTGCCAGGTCACCCGCGGTACTGGGAGCGGCCGCCGACCTTGTCCTTGTTGAGCCGCTTGTTCAGGTGCAGCCCTTCGAGGATGAATTCGACCGCAGCCGCGGTTTCGGCCGGCTTGCCAGACGGGGCGACCTTTGCCGCCGCTTCCGCGAGCCCGTCGATCTGCGCCGCCAGGCGGACATACTGGTCGCTCGGCACGGTCTCACCGACTTCGACCGCTGCGCCAGCTTTGAACCGGTTCACCACGGGCTCGAGCTCGCCGAGCTGGTACTGGCGGTTGAAGACGGCGACCACGGCGCCCTGGATGAGCTTGTCGA
Organism: Chloroflexota bacterium; assembly: GCA_016234445.1. Taxonomy (GTDB): domain Bacteria; phylum Chloroflexota; class Dehalococcoidia; order Tepidiformales; family Tepidiformaceae. The sequence goes on from JACRBT010000002.1 coordinate 274,670, forward strand.
TGATCTGGTCTTCGCGGCCCTCTTCGACGGTTTCGAACTCCACCTTGCCGGTGAGGGTCGGGACCACGTAGGGCAGGTCGCTGACGCGGGGGACAACGACGTCGTCGTGGGTGAGGATCGACCGCCGGAGCGCGTTCGCGAGCATGCTTTCGTAGTTGGCGATGCTGGCGCGGACGCTGACGCCCGAGCGCTGGTTCACGTCCGGGCTGCGGCGGGCAAGGCGGCTGATCTCGGCGATGATCTCCTTCATGTAGGCCGGGACGGTGACGTTGAAGTCGGCCGGCACCGGGTGGTGCTCCGCCTCCATGATGTCCATCTCGTGCTCGATCTTCTGGGGGTAGTGGGTGCGCACCTGGGCGCCGTAGCGGTCCTTCAGGGGCGTGATAATGCGGCCACGGTTGGTGTAGTCCTCCGGGTTCGCGCTGGCCACGACGAAGACGTCGAGCGGCAGGCGGATGCGGTAGCCGCGAATCTGGACGTCGCGCTCTTCCATGATGTTGAGGAGGCCCACCTGGATCCGCTCGGCGAGGTCAGGGAGCTCGTTGATGCAGAAGATGCCGCGGTTCGTCCGGGGGATGAGGCCGTAGTGGATGGTCAGTTCGTCCGAGAGATAGCGGCCCTCGGCGACCTTGATCGGGTCCACTTCGCCGATGAGGTCGGCAATGGTGATATCGGGTGTGGCGAGCTTTTCGCCGTAGCGCTGGTCGCGTTCCAGCCAGTCGAGCTTCGCCGCGTCGCCCTCGGCGGCGACGATGTCGCGTCCGTGGCGGGAGATCGGGTGGAAGGGGTCTTCGGGGATTTCGCAGCCGGCCAGCACGGGGACCGCGTCGTCGAGGAGGGAGGTGAGCGAGCGGATGATCCGCGACTTCGCCTGCCCGCGCTCGCCCAGGAAGATGATGTCCTGTCCCGCGAGGATCGCGTTGACGATGTGCGGGATCACGGTCTCTTCGTAGCCATAGACGCCGGGGAAGAGTTCGTCCCCGGCACGCATCTTCTTGATCAGGTTCTTCCGCATCTCTTCGCGGACCGGCTGGGTCTGGTAGCCGGAAGCCTTGAGTTCGCCCAGCGTCCGCGGCCGTTCGAGAGTTGTCACGCCATCCTCCTCCTCCCGCAGCCCGAAAGACGCGGGGATGAACACCTGCCCGTCAGCCGGGAAGGGGCCGGGCGAGCCCTCATTGGTGGGAACCGCTCGCCTCGGCCTGGGGACCCCGCGGATCAAGTGTCGGGGCCCCGCCTGCTTCGGATCATAGGGTGCGGGGTAGGCATGTCAACCGAACCACCAGTCCCGGGGCTCCCGGGGACGCCACTCCAGAAACCGCAAGCGCCGGCCGATACCTACGGGGAGCCCACAGGGAGCGTTTCGCCTTGGCAGAAGCCACCGACGCCTTGCCACAGCCACAGCCCGGGGAACAGGCCGGGAACGTCGTCGCGCTCCGGGCGGAAGGCCCGATCAGCGTCGATCGCCGGGCCGAAGGCGGCCTGACGCTCCAGTTCAGCTTCGACATCCCCGGGCTGCCGAAGTTCAGCACGCTTCCAACGTGGACGCACCAACAGCTGATCAACGGCGCCCTGATCGCGGCCGTCGTCCTCCTCAGCGGGTTCGTCGTCTACCGGGAGATGTTCGCCGCGGCGGCCACTCTCGCCCACGACGAAGCGGCGATGCTCCGTCCCAACGTCGCGACCGACTTCAACCCGAGCGTCGAATCGCCGGTCGTCGCCCCGGGGGCGTATGTCGACCGGTTGGCTTCGGTCATCGGCAACGTCTCCATCGGCGCCAATGTCTTTGTCGCGCCGTTCGCCAGCATCCGTGGCGACGAGGGCCAGCCGATCGTCATCGGGGCCAATTCCAACGTGCAGGACGGGGTCGTGGTCCACGCCCTCGAAACCTTCGCCGCCGGAAAGCCCGTGGAGAAGAACCTGGTGGAGGTCGACGGCAAGAAGTACGCCGTCTACATCGGGGCCGGCGTCTCCCTCGCCCATCAGTCGCAGGTCCACGGGCCGGCGGCGGTCGGCGACCACACGTTCGTGGGAATGCAGGCGCTGGTCTTCAAGTCGGTGATCGGCAAGAACGTCGTCATCGAACCCGGGGCCAAGGTGATCGGCGTGACGGTCCCCGAGGGCCGCTACATCCCGGCGGGGTCCGTGGTGACGAAGCAGTCAGACGCCGACGCGCTGCCCATGATCACCGAAAGCTACCCCTTCGCGACCCTCAACGACGGTGTCCTCCACGTGAACGAAGCCTTCGCCGACGCCTACCTTAAGCTGGCGACCGGCGCTGCGCCCGCGGAGGCTGCGGGGCACTAGGGCGTGACCTTCGGGCCAAGGTTGGGGGGCCGCTGTCCCTCCTTGGGTGCCGGAGCAGCCGGGGAGGCAGCCGTTGAACCTGAGCCGGCGCGCGCGAAGAGCGTGTCCCATTCCAGTCCCTTATAGGCCCAGGACAGGCCGAACGCGATGAGGGCAACGCTCTCGCCCAGCAGCATATCCTGCGAGCCGAAGACACTTGCGAACCTTGTGATAACGATGAAGAGGATCGCCGCCGTGACAACTGCCGCACAGCCCCAGTGGAACCAGCCGCGTTGACGGGCATCTGGATGAGGCCCTCTCCGCAGCCTCGGCCTGGGGTCCTTGCGTTCGGCCTCCACTTTTCCAAACCTCCAGGACAGCAGGACGAGTACTGCAAAGAGCGTCCCGGCCCCAGCATAGTGGACGAACTCGACTGCGCCTTCGCCCAGGCGGTCCTGCAGCGGTGTGAGCGTCCCACCTGTGGATGGGAGTCCGGTAGGGAAGAACGCAACCACAAGCGCGGCGAACCCACCAACGAACGTTATGAGATTATCCAGGCTGAGTTGGTAGAACTTGTAGATCACGAGGGCGAACCCAACGATGACCAGCGTCCCCACGAAGTAGTCGCGCATACCGGAGTGGTAGTACGCGCTGAGGGACCCTCTCGCCGAGGCGCTGCCGCTGAGTAACCACCAATCGCCAAGCAGGAGCACCAGCGGGAGCAATATGCCCAGGATGCCTATTGCCGAGCGGACGAGAAGGTAGGAACGGATGATGGACTGCGGGCGCTTGTCCTTGTCCGGGCGGTCTGTCCGGTCCCACTTGAAGTAGGGCCGAGCGGGGTTGTTGGTCGTCATGGCGAGCCTCCGTTCCAACGGGATGTTCTTGCCAGGCGCACTACGGCCCGGAGAAGCAGACGGCAGTCACTCCCACCACCTCAACTCGAACACCCGCGCAGGCTCCTCGATCCCCTTCAGGGCGACCGTGCCGCGATCAGAGAACTCGAACCCCTTGCCGCTTGCCAGTTCGCGGACCACGTTGGAGACAAGGATCTTCCCGCCATGGGCTTCGGCGGCCAGGCGCGCCGCCACAATGACGGCCGTGCCGAAGAAGTCGTCATCCTCGCTGACTGGCTCACCGGCGTTGACGCCGATCCGGACCCGGACCGGTTCGCCTGGCTTCTTCGACAGCGTGCGCTGAAGCTCCGTTGCGAAGGCCAGGGCACGCTGAACTGAGTCAAACGACGCCATGAAGCCGTCGCCCAGGGCCTTCACGAGGGAGCCGCCGTTGCGCCGAATCGTCTGGCGTGTCAGGCGTTCGTGCTCCCGCAGCACCTCGCGGCCCTTCTCGTCGCCAAGTCGCTCCATCATCTGCGTATGGTCCTCGACATCAGTGAAGACGATGATCTTGAGCACCGTCCCGGCCGAGGCGCGCCGCACTGTGACCGGCTCCGGTGCACCCTGATCGAGGAAGTCCAGGACCAGGTCCCGGTTCTCGGCGAGCATGCCGCCCATGGGCGCCGTGTCCACCCGCACCAGGGTGGCCGCCGGGATCCGGGCGGCGATTGACGTCGCGTGATGCGGCGACAGCAGGGGATGGTCCCGCGGTTGAATCACGAGGGTCGGACTTTGCACCTTTTCCAGTTCTTCGGAAGCGTCGAAGGTGGACATCGACTCGACCCAGGCGGGGAGAACGGCGGTCGGAGCGCCACGGAGCAGCGTCTGATGAAGTGGCGGCTGGCGGTGCCCGGGGACGCCGAGCAGCGAGAGGAGGGTGGTGACGAAGAAGCCGTAGTCCTCGGTGGAAAGCCTCAGCAGCCTGAACAGCGGCGAGTCCCCGTCCAGCTCGCGGGCGTCGACACACGGGTTGGCGAGCACGAGCCTGCGCACCAGCGACGGCCACCGCGCTGCGAACGCGGTGGCCGGTGCGGCACTCAGGCCCCAGCCATACACATCGACGGGGCCGGCGCCGAGTTCCCCGGCGACGGCGGCCATGCAGCCCACCTGTGCCCCCAGGGACAAGTCAACCGGGCCAGCGTCGGACAGCCCGGTCCCCGGAAAGTCGAATGTGACCACCGTTCGCGCGTCAGCGAGCCGTGTGATGAACCCGACGTCGGACATCGCCAGGGAGTTGCTGCTGACCCCGAGGTTTTCGACAACGAGGAGCGGCGGGCCGTCTCCTCTTGCGATGAAGGCGATGGGGACGCCCCGCGGCGTGTGGGCGTAGCGGACCCTGGAAACGGTCATCCCCGGGAGACCTCAAACCGGGCACGGGGGCTTGCGATTGCCCAGCCCAGAGCCGCAGGGGCATGGCAACGTCGCCCCACCGCGGCGTCGCGGTGCCATCTCAAGAGCCGACAGCGTGGCTGCATCTGATCCGCCCTCCCCACCGAGAGCACAGGTCGACCGGCATCATCGTACACCCGCGCGCAAGCCCTCACGTGCCCCGCAGCCGCGCCGCCACCGCCTCCAGGTCGCCGGGACGGTTCACGCCGATGGCTACCCCTTCGCGACACTCAACGGCTCCGTCCTTCACGTGAACGAAGCCTTCGCCGACGCCTACCTGAAGCTGGCGACCGGCGCTGCGCCAGCGGAGGCGGCGGGGCACTAGGGAAGAGGTTCCGCCGGCATCCGGTGGCGCCGAAGGGGCCCCGCGACGCATCGGCGAGCGCGAATGCCGAACCGGCAGAGGAAGAGCGCGACTAGTGCAGGGTAGCCAACAACCCCACCCACGAACACAACAAGGCCTAGGCAAGTGCCCGCGCCAAGCACCGACAGCCCGATGTCGACCGCTGCACTACGAGTCACCCCTGCCAGCCTGGCGTCGAGTTCCGGGCAGTGACGTGCCTCGCGCTTCGGGGTGGGAACGTGCTCTTCCCAGTCGGCGATGCTGGGGACGCCGAAAAGCAGCCGGCGGCCGGAGGCGAGCTTCACGACGAGCATGCTCCCCGGCCACCCCCGCCGAAGCCCAGCCCCCCGCGAGGATGCCCCAACCGAGGCGATGCACCCGACCGGCACGTCCAGATCCCTCCGACATCCGAATCCGCCGAGGAGCCATTCCGACTGGCTCGGCCGGAGCGATAGTCCGGAGACCGTCAACTCCAGCGTCCCGCGGCAAGTTGTGCCTGGCGAGAGAGCCCACGCGATGGTCCGCAGCAGGAATACCCGTCGACGCTCCATCACCGCATCATCGCTCCCGGAGCCTGCCGCGCGCGAGTTGCCTGGCCGTGTCAGTTTGGGCAAGTTCGGTGTTAGCGGCGCCGCGGTCGTTCCCCGCGCCTTCGGTGCCGGGAACGCCGGCCTGAGCGGCGGGTGCGGTCCAGCCCGAGGAGGCGGCGAAGCAAACGGACCCAAACGCCAATTTGGGAGGCCGATGGCCTCCCAATTGGCGCTGTCGGCTTCATCCCCCGTCTGGCGCCTGCGTTTCACAATCTCAACCCCCTCGGTTTGCTGGGTCGACCCGCCTCTCCAACACCACAATCACCGGCACCGTCGCCGCCAGGCCGAGGACGGCAATCAGCAGCCCGAGCATTGCGTCCGCGACCTGGGAGCCGCCCGCCATCGAGAGGGCAAGGTCGGCGATGACTGCCCAGACGTACAGCGCATACTTCATGCCGTCCAGCCGCAGTGACTTGGCCACCCCCCACGTGAGTGGAAGCAGCACCCCGCCCGCCGCCAGCAGGCACATCCCCAATACGCTCACGCTGCCTTCTCCCGGCGCCCCGCCGTGATCACCCGCAAGGGTGTGCCGATCGCCCTGCCGGTCGTGTTCAAGCCCCACATTTCAGGACCATCCTACTCCTAGGCCACCGCGCGCGAGCGCGATCCGGTGGCAGATGCGCCGCGGTTGCCCTGCGTTCGTCGCCTACTCGGTCGCACGGCGGCTTCCGCTTCACCCCGGCCAGGTCACGATCGCCGCCTCCAGGCGTTTCGGACCGCACCGAACGCCCCGGTCAGCGCTATCAGTCCGCCGATAGCCGCAAACCCGCCGAGAACGGCGCGCTCAGGGTGGTGTCGAGCCAGAGCGACAAGCCCCGGCCACGACTCGCAGACGTGGGACTTCGCCCATGCCTGGTAGTCCTCGATGCCCACTTCTTCGTCCCCGCCCACGTAGACCCGGGAACTGGTGACCCTACCGACAGGGAATGAGTCTCTCGTGGTGAAACTGCGGCCGGATGATGTTGTTTGGGCGACCGTGACCTCCAGAGGGTCTTCCGGCAGCAATTGCCGATTGAGAGGTACTGCCTCCGTCCAACCTGGCGGGGTCTTGCCAATTTCGAACGTGAACAGGTCCTGCGGCTCGTCTGCCGACACCTGCCAGAGGATATTGCCAGAACTACCGGTGACCTCCACGCTCGAAACGCTCTCCGAGCCACAACTCGCAACGAGGATCACAACGGACTGGTCATCAGGCGCGCGCGTCTGACCCGTCGATGGCCAGTCCTGGTCGCACGCAGACGCGGTCAGGAGCAGGAGAAGCGCTGCCGCGAGTGCTTTCAACCTCCCTGTAGGTCTGACCGCGCCGCACCTGTCGCTCACCCCCGTCCCCTCAACCGCGCCACCACCGCCTCCAGGTCGCCCGGCCGGTTCACGTTGAGGAAGCTGTCGAGGGCGGGGTCGACGGTGCGGCTGGCGGCTTCGTCGACTTCGACGACGCGCAGGTGGTCGTAAGCGGCGAGGAGCGGGAGGCGGCCCTCGGCCAGGTTCCGTTCGAACACGGGGAGGCAGGTGGCGCGCCGGTAAACCGCCGCCAGGGGCTGGAGGCGGCCGTGAACGCGCGGGCAGCAGATGTCCGCCTCGCCGATCTGCCCCGCCAGCAGCCGCACAAGTCCAGGACGAAGCAGCGGCGCGTCGCACGACGTTGCGAAGCAGAGCGAACCTCGCGCCACGCGCATCCCTTCGACCAGCCCCGCGAGCGGCCCACTGCCCTGCACGCGGTCTTCGACGACGACCAGCGGCAGCGGATATGGCGGCAACGAACCCGCGCCCCCCGTGGCGGCGACCACGACCACCTCGTCGCAGACCGCGGCTACGGCCTCGACGACACGGTGAAGCATCGGGCGGCCATCAATCAGCGCCGAGGCCTTGTCGGAGCCGAAACGGGTGCTCCGCCCGCCCGCGAGGACGATCGCGCTGAGCCCGGCCACACGCTGATCTGGCGTTGTCATCCCCGGTAAGATGCAGCACGAGCCGCTTGGCCGCACTTCCCCGGAGCCGCCACGTGAAGCTGTTCAAGCGAAAACCGCGGATAACCGACGACAACTACGGCAAGCTGATGACCTCGTTCGGCCGCATCGTCGACGTGGACCCGATGATCGGCCGGCCGGCCGCCGCGCTGGCCGAGCGGACGGTGCGGGAGCACGCCGCGCTCGCGGAAGCCGTGGACGCGCGTCTCTACCAGGGCGCCGCCGTCTACCACCTCAGGCTCCTCGCGGGGGCCTGGATCATGGCCCGCGAAGGTGGCATCCCGGCCGCGACCGCCGAGGTGTTCGAAGAGGCGGTCGCCTGGAAGTTCGGCCCGCTGGCGAAACACGCCGCCCGTCTCCCACGCCGACTCTCCACGCTCGCCCGCGGCGAACAGGAACGGGACCTGGCGGTCAGCGACGACTAGCTCCGGACGCACGCCTCCACCACCCGCGCGCACTCCAGCATCTCGGGGATGACCAGGTACTCTTCCTTCGTGTGCTGGTTGTAGCCGCCCCGGCCGATGACCACGCTGGCGATACCATGCCCCCGGAAGACGTTGCCGTCGGTGCCGCCGCCAACCGGGTGGGGGTCGGGCTCCATCCCCATGCCGCGAAGGACGCCGAAGAGGAGCTGCGCCGCAGGGTCGTCGTCGCTCAGCTTGTAGCCCGGATAGCCCATGCTGAAGCTGCTTTCGATGCGGGCGCCGGGGTGGCGGCCCTGCACGTCGGAGAGATGCGCCTTCGCCTGGCTCACCAGGGTGTCCACTTTCTCGAACTCCATGCTCCGCATCTCGCCGTCGACGCGGCAGTAGTCGGGCACGGCGTTGCGGACGGTCCCGCCGGTGATGAGGCCGACGTTCCCGGTGGTCTCGAAGTCGATCCGCCCCTGGGGCATGCCCAGCACGGCTTCGGCGGCGATGGTGATCGCGGGGATGCCCTTCTCCGGTTCGAGGCCGGCGTGGGCAGACTTGCCGTGGACCTCCACCCGGTAGCCGAAGGAGTACGGCGACTCGCCCTGGACGCTGGTCGGCGGCCCACCGCTGTCGATGACGATTGCCACCTTCGCGCTCAGGCGGCTGTAGTCCATGTTCGCGGCGCCGACGAGGCCAATCTCTTCGCCCCGGCTGATCGCGACCTCGATCGGCCGGTGGCGGGCGCCGTCTTCCAGCACCGATGCGATGACTTCGAGGACGACCGCGCAGCCCGCCTTGTTGTCGGCTCCGAGGATTGTCGTGCCGTCGCTTCGGATGATGTCGGGGCCGTCCCATGCCGGGCGAATCCCGCGGCCGGGCTCCACCGTGTCCATGTGGGCCGAAAGGATGAGCGGTTCGCCGTCGCCCGCCAGACGCCCGAGCACGTTTCCGTGGGCGTCCTGGGCCACCTCAAGTCCGAGCGCCACCAGCCTGCGTTCGAGTTCAACGGCGATGGCGTCCTCGTCGCCGGAGGGGGAGTCGATGGCTACAAGGTCGAGGAAACACTGGACGATGCGGTCGCGGTCGATCACGGCAAGCTCCGGGGAGGGAGTGAAGCCTCAGCATAGCCCGGCCAGCGCCAGCCGCCACGCGTGGCCTCAGTCCGGCGGTGGCGGGAAGATGCCGGCCTTGAAGTCGTCCAGGTAACTCGGCCATGGAAACGGCGACGCCAGTCCTGTCTCCGCCTCCATCTGGAGGGCGCAACCAGCGTAGATGTTGACGGCGCCTCGGCGGATGTCCATCAGCCGGGTTGGCGTGTTGGCATCGGGACTGAACCCCACGCTCACGGGGCGGCCCGCGTTCGCGCCGCGGCCGAACACGGCATCGGTGAGACGCGGCACGCCACCCGAAGCGACGCAGGCAACGAGGCGGTCGTGCAGGTCCTCCAACTGCTCGACCGTCGGCTTTCTCTTCTGCGCCAGCCAGGCGTTGTTGATTTCGTTCGAATGCTTGGTCCTGCAATCCGCCCAGATGGTGTTCGCGGCGCGGATCCCCTCGACGTCTGTCACGCCGTAGAAGGTGTAGCGGGTGGGCCGCAGCCCTTCGCCCGGCAGGAGAATCACCACTTCGTACCCCGCCTCCCCCAGGCACGTCCTGACGGCTGCGTTCGCCGCTTCGAGATCGGCCATAGTGACGGGAGTGGAAGCCAGCCCGGCAGCAGCGGCTGCCTCGGCGGGGGCTGCGAGCGCGGCGGGGGGCGCCGGGGCGTCGCCATCGAACACCATGGTGGCAGCGATGAACGCGAAGGCTACGAGGAAGACCGCGGCGGCGGCTGCCAGGATTATCGAACGCTCACGCATGGCGTGGGACTCCTCTCAGTTCGCGAATGCTTCGAGTGTGGGGCTGTCGGCGCCGCCCTGGTAGGCGGTGTCGCGGATCTGGCCATAGCCATACATTTTCGTCGTTGTGACGTAGGCCCGCCAAGGATAGATTGGGACGTCCTGCCAGTTCTCGGGGCCGAACGGAACGTAGGCGCTGATCCCGGCGTCCCAATACCAGCCGCTGGTGAAGTACTGCTCGGCACACGCTCCTGTGACGGTTGTCAACGCCATGTACGAGTTGAACCCGGCCGTTTCATCGTAGGAGCAGCCCCACCATCCGTACGTCGTCTTCGGGTTGACGGCCCGGGCGATGGAGATTCCGAGCACAAGCGCGGCTATCGCCGCCAGCGCTGCGCTCCAGTGTCGAAGCGAAGGTCGTACCGTTCGGTTGTTCACATGCTCACCGTACGCCCGAACCCGCGCGGCTGTCATGCCCCTAATTACCCAAGTACTTGGGTATTTTCAACCAGCGGTGAAACGCGCCCATTGGGTCCCCCCACACAGCAGCGACTACCTGTAGGGGTTTCCCGTGGCGAGGTCATCCAGGTACGTCGGCCAGGGGAGTGGCGCGGTGAGCCCGGTCTCGGCCTCCATCTGGAGGGCGCAGCGGCGTAGATGTCAACGCTCTCCTTCACCCGGGGAATGTCCGTCACCCGCGATGGGGGACTTTGGCCCACCACGAAACCAACGCCAACCGGGTGACCCTGGAAGTCGCCGCGGCCGAGGTGGGCATCGGTGAGGCGCGGGTTGCCCCCGGCCGCCATACACCTCATGAGACGGTCGTGGAGGTCCTCCAGCTGTTCCACCGAACGTTCCGCCCGTTGCTGGGCCAACCACGCCTGGTTGACCGCCTCCGAGTGGCTCGCGCGGCACTCAGCCCACGCCGCGTTGGCCGCATGGATGCCCTCCACGTCCTTCACCCCGGTGATCGAGTAACGGGTCGTCCTGAGACCTTCTCCGGGCAGGAGGATGAGCACCTCGTATCCCGCATCCCGGAGACAGGCGATCACCGCTGCCGTGGCTGCTTCCCGGTCGGCCATGGTGACAGCCGCGGGCGGGGTCGCGAGCGCCTCACCGCCGGAGCCGGCAATGCCGTCCTCCGCCTCGGCGCGTGCGGGCGTCGCCCCCTGCGACCCGCCACCGGAAACGGCTGCCGCCCCGACGCCACCCAGGGCGACGAGAAGCGCAAAGGCTGCGCTTGCGAGGACGACCGGCCGCCTGCTCATAGCTTTGCGATTCTCTCAGTTCGCGAGCGCTCCACACGACGAGCTACTGCGGCGAACAGTGAGACCCTGTTCACATCCTTAGCTTGCACGCGGAACCACTTGCTTGTCATGCCCGCAATTACCCAAGTCCTTGGGGACTTTCAGCCAGCGGTGAAACGCGCCCACTGGGTCGCGATGCAGCAGCCAGAGTGGGCCTGGGCCCAGCACTGAACCGTCGAGCGGGTTGCGTCGAGGTCCGCCGGGACGAGCAATGCCCGGGCACGCTCCCCATGGCGGTCGACCGTCGCGCTCCCGATCCCAAGCACCAGGCCCACATCCCGGTTGGACATACCGAGCCCCCACAGGGACGCGACTTCTGCCACCCGCACCGGGACATCGCGGACATGGTGAGAGATGAGCAAAGCCCACCGGCGCGCGGGCTCCATCGCCGGCATCGTCATTCGGGTCACCTCCAGGGGCGGACGCCAGGGAATCTGCCAGGCTATCCGAACCACCGGGAGCCAGGAGCCCGCTCTACTTGGCGGCTACCGCGACGCTCGACCCTGACTCTATTCCTACGCCTGCGAGCATCGCATGGATGCCACGCGCGTTTCGGATGATCCGCTCCGCCTCATAGTTCACGGCCTGCTTGCCGTCGCAAAGCGCCTCCGAGGGGTTCGAATGGATGTCGAACTCGAAGCCGTGGGCGCCGGCGGCGATGAACCCGTAGGCCACGCGCTCCACGAGCTTGCGGTCGCCGGCGCTGTGGCTGGGGTCGGCCAGCAGGGGGAGGTGCGACTTCTGGCGGACGAGCGGGATCATCCCGATGTCGGCGGCGAACCGGGTCGCGGTCTCAAACGCCTTGATCCCCCGGTAGCAGAGGATCACGTTGCGGTTCCCGTGGCCGACGCTCCGGCCTTCGCGGTCGATCCCGGACATGACGTAGGCGGCGGCGCAGAGCCACTCGCTCATGTCGTTGCCAAAGCCGTGCTTCAGGACGATCGGCACGTCCACGCGGGAGAGTTCTTCGAGCAGGGGCGAATACTGAGCACTGCGCGCGCCGACCTGGATCACGTCGATCCCGGCTTCCAGGAACGCGTCCAGGTGGCGGAGGTCGATCAGCTCGCTCACGGTCGGGAGGCCGGTGGCTTCCTTCATCGCCTTCGCGATTTCGAGACCGCGGCCCAGTTCCAGCCCGCGGTAGTCATAGGGGCTGGTCCGGGACTTGTCGACAAAGGCGCGCAGGATGTCGACCCCGGCGCTCTTCGCAAGCATCGCCGAGTCAATCGCCTGCTGCTCCGATTCGATGGCGCAGGGGCCGCCGAAGACCGTCATGTTCTCGCCGCCGACCTTCACGCCAGCGACGTCGATGACGGTGTCTTCGTGGTGGAAGGCGCGGCTCGCGTCTTTGAACTTCTCGGTGATGCGAAGGACGCTCTCGACGCCCGGCAGCTCAAGAAGGCGGCCTTCGTCGACGATCGAGGCGATGCCCTTGATCCCGATGACGGTCGTCTCGCTGACGATGGTCTCGCAGCGGAGACCGTAGTCGCGGCTGATGCGGTCGATGACGCGCTGGGTCTGTTCGGGCGTGGCGCCCTCGGCCATGTGGATGATCATGCGGCGGGGTCTCCGTTATGTTGCCGCTCATTGTCCGGCAGCCCCCGCTTAGCCGCGAACCGGCCCGGCGGCCCCAGCGCCCGTTCGACGGAGGATCGGAAGGGGCAATAACGGGGGACCGAGTGTCCTTGCGACGGCTATCCGCGACGGCCTACGCTTCGGGCGGTCTTGAGTTGGCCTTGCGCCCTCGGGGCCGAACTTCTGAATGGAGCCACACCGTCCGACATGCCCGAAACCCTTACCGTCACCGACAACCGCACCGGCAAGAGCTACGAACTCCCCATCGTCGATGGCACCGTCAAGGCGATGGACCTCCGCCAGATCCGCACCAGCGCCGACGACTTCGGTCTCATGGCCTACGACCCTGCCTTCACCAACACGGCTTCCTGTCGCAGCGCCATCACCTTCATCGACGGCGACGCCGGCATCCTCGAATACCGGGGATATCCCATCGAACAGCTTGCCGAGAAAAGCACCTACCTGGAGACGGCCTTCCTCATCACTTACGGCCACCTTCCCACTGCCGCCGAACTCCAGACGTGGACCGACCACATCACCATGCACACGTTCGTCCATGAAAACATCCGCAAGTTCATGGACGGCTTCCGCTACGACGCCCACCCGATGGGCGTCTTCGTCAGCACCGTGGCCGCGCTCTCGACCTTCTACCCCGACGCGGCCGACGTCGACAACCCGGAGTCCCGCGAGTTGCAGACCTGGCGGCTGATCGCGAAAGTGCCCACCATCGCGGCCTTCACCTACCGCCAGAGCCGCGGCCTGCCCTTCATCTACCCCGACAACAGCCTCTCCTTCGCCGCGAACTTCGCCAGCATGCTCTGGCGGATGTCCGAGCCCAACTACCACTCGAACCCCGTCATCGAGCGGGCGCTGAACATCCTCTTCATCCTCCACGCCGACCACGAGCAGAACTGCAGCGCGAACGCCATGCGCGCCGTCGGCAGCTCCCGCCCCGACCCGTTCGTTTCGACCGCTGCCGCGGCGGCGGCGCTCTACGGCCCCCTCCATGGCGGCGCCAACGAAGCCGTCCTCCGGATGCTGGTGGAGATCGGCGACAAGAAGAACGTGCCCGACTTCGTGAAGAAGGTGAAGGCCGGCGAAGGCCGCCTGATGGGCTTCGGCCACCGCGTCTACAAGAACTACGACCCGCGCGCCAAGATCATCAAGCGCACCGCGGACGAAGTCTTCGAACTGACCGGCCGTAACCCGCTCATCGACATCGCCCTCGAACTCGAACGGTACGCCCTCGAAGACGAGTACTTCATCGCCCGGAAGCTCTACCCGAACGTCGACTTCTACTCAGGGATCATCTACCAGGCGCTCGGCTTCCCGGTGGAGATGTTCCCGGTGCTGTTCGCCATCCCCCGGACCGCCGGTTGGGTCGCCCAGTGGCGGGAGATGATCACCGACAACGAACAGAAGATCGCGCGCCCCCGCCAGGTCTACACCGGCGCCCGCGGGGTCGACTACGTGCCGATCGGGGCGCGGGGGTAACCGCGCGGGGTTGAACGTCGAGGTGGCCGCGGCGGACGGCCACCTCGGCCGAAGGTCAGAAGAGCAGCTGCGACAGCCGCCGCTGGTACTCGCGCGTCAGCGGCGCCTCCAGCCCGAGGAGGTCGAAGATGGCCAACACGGCCTTGCGGGCGGCGCCTTCCGCGAACGTCTTGTCGAGCGCGACCGACTCCAGGAGCTGGTCGAGTGCGGCTTCGTACTGGGCGCCGGCCGCGAGCATGACGCCCCAGCGGTAGTGCGCGCGGGGGTCGCGAGGGTTGGCCGAGACTTCGGCGGCGAAGTTCTCGCCCGAATGCTTCGCCGCGAAGTTGTCGAGGAAGATCCGGTGCTTCAGGACCTTCGCGCGCCGGTCGGCCGGGACGCGTTCGAGGAGGTCCGCCGCCTCTTCCGTCTCGCCGCGCTCCATCAGCATGCCCGCCAGCCCGATGACGGCGTCCGGGTTCGACCGCTGCTTCGCGAGGATCTCCCGGTAGCGCGCCTCCGCGGCCGCGGTGTCACCAGCGTGGATCAGGTCCTCCGCCTCGCGGGCGGCGCGCTCCGCCTCCGACGGCACCAGCTTCTGGAAGAAGGCCCGCACCTGGGGCTCCGGGACCGCGCCCGTGAACTCGGAGACCATCCGGCCGTCACGGAACGCCTTGACCGCGGGGATGCCCTGGATCCGGTACTGGGTGGCGACGCGCGGGTTGTCGTCGGTGTTCAGCTTGGCGAGGACGACCTCGCCGGTGTGCTCCGCCGCAACCTTTTCGATGACGGGGCCGAGCACCCGGCAGGGGCCGCACCACGGCGCCCAGAAGTCGACCACGACCGGCACGGTCTTCGAGCGTTCGAGGACCTCGGTCGCGAAATCGGCGTCAGAAACTTCGAGCACGGCAAAGCCAGCAGCCATGTTGGATCTCCCAGGTTCAGTCTCACGGTCCCCTGATGGTACCTGCCCGCGCGCCTTGCCGAAATGCCAACCGGTGGGCTGTCAGGGCTTGCGGGCAAACACGGTCACGCCGCGCGTGTCGAACTCCTTCGCGTCCGATTCGTGCTTGCTGCCAGAGAACACGTCGACCTCGTTCGACATCACCACGTCGACGAAGCCGGTAAGAGCGAGGATCTGCCGCCACTCTGCATCCAGCAGAGCACCGGCAATTCAGCCGCTCCAGAGTTCGATGTCGTCCTTCGCGTCCTGGGGGACCTCCCGGTGGACCAGGATGTCGCCCACCTGGATGCGCCCCCCGGGCTTGAGGACGCGCGCCATTTCGCGGAACACGGCCTGCTTGTCGGGGCAGAGGTTGATGACCCCGTTGCTGATCACGACGTCGGCGACCCCATCGGCCACCGGGAGGGACTCGGCGTAACCCTCCAGCACCTGGACGTTGCCTAACCCCAGCGCCCGCGCCCCCGCAACGGTCCGTTCGCGCATCTCCGCGGTCATGTCGACGCCCAGGACCCGCCCTGAGGGGCCGACCTGACGGGCCGCGATGAGCGTGTCGAACCCCGCACCGCAGCCGATGTCGACCACCGTCTCGCCGGGGGCCAGGTCCCCAAAGAGAAACGGGTTGCCAGTCCCCGCAAACGAATCAACCGTTGGCGCGGGCAGCGAGGCGACGACCGTGTCGGGGTAGCCCAGCATCCTCGCCAACGGGGCTCCGGTGTGGAAGTGGAACCCCAGCTCCGGGTTCAGTGCCACGTCCCGGTATTTTTCCGAGATGCGCCGTCGCAGCTCCTCGCGGTCGACTGCGGCAACGCCAATTGCGATGTCAGCCATGAGTGGGATCCTCCCGCGGGGAAGTTACCACAGGCGGCCGGCGCTTCTCCATATTCTTCCCGGGGAACAGCACGGGGGCCATGGCGCCGCCGGGGGCCAGGGGCCATCACCCGCCGCGTGTCGTGAAGAAAGGGGTCCAGCGGGCCTGTAAGCCGGATTCTGTCCACCCGCCGAAGCGGGATGGGCGGTCATCTCTCTCGACGGCGCATCGCTACGCCGCTCTAGCAGCCAACCCGGGAGTGATAACGGGCCGGGCGCCCTTCTCCCCTATTCGGCCTTGCTCCGGGTGGGGTTTGCACGTCCGCCCCGTTGCCGGGGACGCCGGTGCGCTCTTACCGCACCATTTCACCCTTACCCGCCTAAGCGGGCGGTATGTTTCTGTTGCACTATCCGTCGGCTTTCGCCGCCCGGGCGTTACCCGGCACCCTGCCCGGTGGAGTCCGGACTTTCCTCTATGGGCGAACCCACAGCGACCGCCCGGCCCGCTGGACCACCTTCAGCGTACAGCGAAACCGGGGCGGCCGTTGGGCCACCGCCGCGGGGCCGCGCCGCCGGAGCCGTAAGCGCCCTCGACCCTATACTCCTTGCCGATGCCCGACGAGACGCTTACCTGCCAGTCCTGTGGAAAGACCTTCGAACTGCCCGCCGCGGTCCGGGCGAAATACCCGAACTGGACGCCGAAGGCCTGCATGGATTGCCGCAAGCCGGGCAACAACAGCGGTGGCGCCTCGGCAGGGAAGCCGCCCGCCCGGGGCAACTCGGTCACGCGGACCCAGAGCCTCAGCCTCGGCGATGTCCTCCTCCGGTTCGCCGGGGGGCCCCAGACTGGCGTCTTCACCGACGGCTCCTGCCAGGGCAACCCCGGGCCGGGTGGCTGGGGCGCCGTCTACGTCCGCGACGGGAAGGTGGTGGCCCAGGAACACGGCTTCGACCCTGCCACGACCAACAACCGGATGGAGCTGACCGCAATGATCCGCGGCCTCGCCATGCTCGCGCCGGGCGACTCCACCGACGTCTACTCCGACTCGGCGCTCGTGGTGAATACGCTGACGAAATGGGCGGCGGGCTGGGAGAAGGCGGGCTGGAAGCGCCGGGAAGGTGCCGTGAAGAACCTCGACCTGGTCCAGGAGGCCTACGCCCTGGCGAGGGCCCGGCCACTCGCGCGAATCCAATGGCTCCGCGCCCACGATGGCTCCCGCTGGAACGAATACGCCGACGCCCTCTCCACCGCTCACCTGCGGGAAGAACTGTAGCGACGGGGCGCCGCGAGGACGGGTCAGGGCCGGAGGAAGAGCTTCGCGTCCTCGCCGTCGATCTCCACGCGGTCCACAACCTCGCGGAGGCCGGCCTGGAGCGCCTCGAAGTCGAGCGACTCCCAGTCGCGCACCAGCTTCAGGCGCGTCTCCTCCAGGTGGCGGCGGCGCTCGGCTTCGGATTGCTGGGCGGCGAGCCGGGCCCGCGCTTCCGCCATCTCCCCTTCGAGCCCTTGCTGCTCGTTCGCGAGCTCGGACCCGAGCGAGCGCATCCGTTCGAGGGTGATGTGCCCGTGGGCGGCGTCGGCCACGAGGTCCTCCACCTGGCGGCGGGTGCGCTTCATCCGCGACTCGACGCGGTCCACCTGCCCCATGAGGTCCAGGACGTAGGAGTCGACGTTGCCCGCCCGGCGGACGCGGCTGACGGCGGTGGTGTCCTCCGCGAGCATGGTCCGCAGACGGGCTTCGAGTTCTGCCGCACGCTGGGTGTTGTAGCCGCAGCTGCTCTGGTTCGTCCGGCTTTCGCACTGGTAGTAGCGGTAGGCCGAGTTGTGCTCGGAGCCGTCCTTCGTCGTCCACTTCTGCTTCCGGCTCACGCCGATGAGCTTGTTGCCGCAACGGCCGCAGTAGAGGAGCCCGCTGAGGAGGAAGGGCACGACCTTTCGTTCCATCGCGCCGCCGCCCCGGCTCTGGAGCCGCTCCTGAACCCGGCGAAAATCCTCGGGCGAGATGAGGGCAGGGTGGCTGCCCGGCACCTTCACCCCGAATCGCGTGTACGTCCCCAGGTAGGCCCGGTTGCGGAGGAGGTCGCGGACGCTCACCATGCTCCACTTCCCACCCCGGCGGGTGGTGATGCCTTCTTCGTTCAGCTGGCCGGCGATCCGGCGGATCCCCATCGCCTCCTGGAGGTAGAGCCGGAAGATGTAGCGGACGACCACGGTCTCTTCCGGCACCAATTCGAGGCGCTGGCGGGGGCCGACGCGGTAGCCATAGGGCGGCCGGCCGAGCACCTCGCCCTTCACGGCCTTCCGGCGCATCGCGCTCTTCACGCGCTCCGAAACGGGGGTCCCCGTGCCGCGGTCGGCCCAGGTCGTCAGCAGTTCTTTCGCCGTCTCCCGGCCGGTGGAGGCGGAAACGACCTGGACACCGGTGCTTTCGATCGTGAGCAGCTTCAGGGCCGCCTTCCCGAGGTCGCTTCCAAGCGCACCCAGGCCGTCGACGGCGACGACCGTGAAGCCCCGGTCGGCACGGTGGAGGAAGGCCAGCATCTGGCGGAACCCGCTCTCCTCGCTCTCCGTCTCATCGGTGTCGACGAAGGTGGCGGCGACTTCGAAGCCCTGCTGGCGGCAGAAGTCGAGGTATGCCCGGTTCTGGTCGCCGATGGAGCGCTTCGCTCCATTGCGCCGGGCACCCTCCACGAAGTAGCCGACCGCGCGCATTGTTTACCCCGCCGCGAGGATTCGTTCGCAGTTTGGGCACTGCACCACGAAGACCGGCGAAAAAGCCTTCCTCCGGACCGCGTCCGGGAGGGAAACCCGGCAGCCGGTGCAGGCGCCGCCCTGCATCCGCGCCACCGCGAGGCCCCCCTTACGACGGCGCAGGTCTTCGTACATCTGGAACGACCGTGGGCTGATCTTCGCCTTCTGCGCCTCGCGTTTCAGGTCCGCGCGGGCGATGGCGTCGTTGAGGCGGAGCGCGTCGTGGCGGAGTTGCTGGGACTGTTTCGCCCAGTTCGCCTCGAGTTCCTGCACCTTCGCCGCGGCAGCCTGGCGAGCGTTCGTCGCCGCTTCGAGCTTCGAAAGCACCTCCAGCAACTGGTCTTCGAACCTGCCTCGCTGGGCGGTCAGCGCCTGGAGCTCGTGCTGGATGCTGCTCAGTTCCTTCGGGTTACGGACCGAGCCGTCGTAGAGCCGCTTCTCCTCCGGGGCGATCTTGTCGCTGAGGCGTTCGACCTCGTCTTCGAGGCGCCGCTGGTCGGCCCGCACCGCCTTGAGGGCCGCTTCCGCTTCGCCCAGGACCCGCCGCGCCTCCACCAGTTCGGGGTCGCCCAACAGGCGCTGCTCGACGTCGGCGAGGGCAGCGTGGAGGGCCGCCGCTTCATCGTCAAAGCCCTGCAGGGTCAGGATGTCGAGGACTTCGCTCACAGCCCCTCCAGAGCCTAACCGTAGCGGCTAGCGAGGCGCGATTCAACGTGTCCGGGTGGTCTTTTTGCACGGATTTCCCGAATCGTCACGCAGCGGCGGGATTATGGCACCGAACCCCAGGCTGACCGGGTAGCGGGGGCCGTTATACTGGGATTACCTCCGGCCGCGAGGTGACCCACCATGCAATTCAACGTCTCTCTCCTCCTCCGCGAACCCGTCGGCGCCATCCGTCATTTCGCCCTCGAAGCGGAGCCGCCTGTCCACCGGGGCGAAGTCCAGCTCACGCACACGCCGGGCGGGGTGCTGGTCCACGTTGAAGCCGATGTGCTCCTCGACGCCTCCTGCAGCCGGTGCCTGGCCCCGTTCAGCTACCCCGCCAGGATCGACTTCGAGGAGATCTTCTACCAGCAGGTCGACGTGGTCACCGGCGCCCGCCTGCCGGCCCCCGAAGAACCCGACGCCTTCCTCATCAACCTCAACCACACGATCGACATTACGGAGGCGGTGCGGCAATATAGCGAGATGGCTGCAGAGATGCAGCCGCTTTGCCGTCCGGATTGCCCGGGTATCTGCCCGGTCTGCGGTCAGGACCTTGGCATCGCAACCTGCCAGTGCGACCGCACCGTCACGGACCCGCGATGGGCCCCACTCGCAGCGCTAAAGCGTGCACAGAATGGCTGAGAATCTGAAGGAGACAACCTATGCCCCCGCTTCCGAAGCGGAAATACCCCAAGTCGCGCCAGGGCAAGCGCAGGAGCCACCTCGGCATCCAGATGCCACACGTCGTGGACTGCCCTCGCTGCAAGAGCCCTCGCCTGGCGCATCACGCCTGCCCCATCTGCGGGACCTACCGGGGCCGGGAAGTGATCGAGATCCCGTCGCCCGACCTGGAAGGCTAGCTGCGACGCCCGCGGCGATGACCGGGTTCATCGCCCTCCAGCCTCCCGTCCGCCGGGATCGTGCCTTTGTCTTTCCGGGACAGGGCGCGCAGTCCGTCGGCATGGGCAAGGACCTCTACGAACAGTTCCCGGCCGCCCGTGAGTTGTACCTGCGGGCCGACGAGATCCTCGGCTTCAAGCTGAGCACCCTTTGTTTCGAAGGCCCCGAGGCTGACCTCCAGCTGACGCGTAACGCCCAGCCGGCGATCGCCGTCACCAGCCTCGCATTGCTGAAGGTCGCGACCGAACTCACCCCTGAGCTCCTCCACCAGCCGGCGTACGTCGCGGGCCACTCCCTCGGCGAGTACTCGGCCCTCGTCGCCGCCGGGGCGCTTCCCTTCGACGAAGCGATCCGCCTGCTTCGCACTCGCGGCGAACTGATGCAGGCCGCCGGCGACAAGAACCCCGGCACGCTTGCTGCCGTCCTCGGCCTCGACATCACCGACTGCGAAGAAGTCTGCCGCGAGGCCGGCGCCGAGATCTGCAACGTCAACGCCCCCGGCCAGATCGTCATCGGTGGCCGTCGAGAGGCCGTCGTCCGCGCCCTCGACTACGCGAAGGCCCGGGGCGCGGCGAAAGTCATCCCGCTCAGCGTCAGCGGCGCCTTCCACAGTTCGCTCATGCGGCCCGCCGGCGACGGCATGGTCCAGCCCGTGGCGACGGCCGCGATCGAGGCCGCCGTCGTGCCCGTCATCGCCAACTGCACCGCCACGCCAATCAGCGACCCCCTCGCCATCCGCCACGAACTCGTCGACCAGGTCTGCCGACCAGTGCAGTGGAGCAGCACCGTCGACTTCCTCGGCGAACACGGGGTGGAGACGTTCATCGAATTCGGCCCAGGCCGCGTGCTCAGCGCGATCATCAAGCGCATGCTTCGCAAGTCCAACTGCATCAACGTGAACGACGCGACCTCCGTCCGCGTCCAGCTCTAGGAGCGACCACATGGGAGAACTCGACGGCCGCGTGGCCCTGGTCACGGGCGGCTCGCGCGGCATTGGCCGGGCCATCTGCCTTGAACTCGCCGCCCGGGGCGCGAAAGTCGGCGTGAACTACAACACCGGCGCCGCAGCAGCAGAAAGCGTGGTCGCCGCGATCACCGCTGCCGGCGGCGAAGCCTTCGCCATCCCCGGCGACGTCGCCAACCCGGAGGCAGCCGCGGCCCTCGTCAAAGGCGTCGTCGACCGCTTCGGCGGGCTGGACATCCTGGTCAACAACGCCGGCATCACCCGCGACGGGCTCCTTATGCGCATGTCCGAAGCCGACTGGGACGCCGTCCACAACACGAACCTGCGCGGCGCGTTCCTGGTGACGAAGGCGGCGATGCGCCCGATGCTTCGCGCCCGCGGCGGCCGGATCATCAACATCTCCAGCGTCGTCGGCGTGATGGGCAACGCCGGCCAGGCGAACTACGCCGCCGCCAAGGCGGGACTCATCGGCTTCACCCGCGCCGTGGCCCGCGAAGTGGCGTCTCGCGCCATCACCGTCAACGCCATCGCGCCCGGCTTCATCAAGACGGACATCACCGCGAACCTCACCGAGGCCCAGGTCGAAGCCGTCCTCCGCCAGGTCCCGCTCGAACGGCTCGCCGAGGCGGAAGAGGTGGCGCCGCTCGTCGCCTTCCTCGCCGGGCCCGGGGCCGCCTACATCACCGGCCAGTGCATCCACGTCGATGGCGGCATGGTGATGGCGTGACCAAGAGCGTGCAGCGCCGCGCCCGCTTCCTCGTGCTGGAGGCGCTGTACGAATCCGAGAATTCGAGCCACGACGCCGAAGCCGCCTACAACCGCCGCCTCCGGGAGGTCGCCGAAGAGGACCCCGCCGTTGGCGCCGCGGGGCCTGCGGAACTTGGGCGGGAACTCCTCAGGGGCGTCCTCGCCCACCGCGAAGCCATCGACGAACGCATCGGCGCCGCCGCCACCCGCTACCCCGTCGACACCATGGCCGTCGTTGACCGGAACATCCTCCGGCTTGCAATATGGGAGCTGCTTTCCGATAATTCGGCGCCGGTCGCGGCCGTCGTGAACGAAGCTGTCGAACTCGCGCACCGGTACGGTGGAGACAGTTCACCAGGGTTCGTCAACGGCGTCCTTCGTACCGTCAGTCAACGCATCCTGGCCGAACGCGGCCTGCCGCCCACCGAGGCGGACTTCCCAAACACAGCACAGCAGGAGAATTGAAACGTGGCCACAGTTTTCGAACGGGTCCGTGCCATCGTGGTCGAACAGTTGGGCGTCGAAGAAGACCAGGTGGCGCCCGCGGCGTCCTTCGTTGATGACCTCAACGCCGACTCGCTCGACCTCGTGGAGCTGATCATGTCCCTCGAAGAGGAATTTGCCGCCGACGGCAGCTTCGAAATCAGCGACGAGGACGCCGAAAAGATCGCCACGGTGCAGGACGCCGTAGACTACCTGAAGGACCACGGGATCGAGGACTAACCGCCCGGGCGGTCACCCCCTCGCGTGCCCGTGACCCCGGAGGGGCTGATTTGGAATTCCTCGGCGTCGGCTACCAGGAACTGCTGCTCGTCATGGTGCTGGTGCTGATCTTCGTCGGCCCGGAGCGCATGCCCACGGTCGCCTACCAGATCGGCCGCGCCGTCCGCCAGATGCAGCGCTATGCCCGCGCCGTCCGCGACGAGTTCAGCGAAGAGATCAGCTACGTCGAAGAGCAATATAAGACGATCAAGGGCGAAGTCGACGTCACTGCCCAGTCGCTCCGCGAGCAGCAGCGAAAGCTCCAGTCGGAGATGAAGGACGCGACCGCCGGCCTCGACACGCCCCTGCTCCCGGCGGATTCCAGCCCGGCCAACATCCTCGCCTTCAACCCGCCGGCATCGACCCCCGCGCCCGTGGACTCTCCCCCGGCCGAAACCCCGGCGGCTGAGAAGCCGCCCGCCACACCGCTGGTGTTCTGAACCAGATGAGCGCCGAAGCCGTCTCCGAACCCGGCAACCAGCCGCCCGAGCCGCCAACCTACGCTGGCGGCCATGCCGAGATGACGCTCATCGAGCATCTCAAGGAGCTGCGTAACCGGGTCATCGTCTGCGCTCTCGCGCTCGTGGTCTCGCTGGTCGTCTGCGTCGTCTTCTGGGAGACCATCCTCGGCTGGCTGCTTGCCCCGGCACGGCAAGATCACCCGGACTTCGCCCTGGCTGTCTTCTCCCCGACCGAGACGATCGGGGTGCTCTTCAAGATCGGCCTCTACGGGAGCCTTATCCTCGCCTCGCCCGTCTTCGTCTACGAGCTGATGGCCTTCATCGTCCCCGGTCTCACCCCGCGGGAGAAGCGCCTCCTCCTGCCCGGGCTCGCCGGCGTGATCATCTTCCTGCTCGGCGGGATGGCCTTCGCCTACTGGATCATCCTCCCCGCCTCGCTCGGCTTCCTCCTCGACTTCGGCGGCGACAACTTTGACCCCGTCATCGGCGCCAAGCAGTACATCGACTTCGCCACTCGGATCATCTTCTGGGTGGGCGTCTCCTTCGAATTGCCGATGGTGATCGCCCTCGCCGCCCGCCTCGGCCTCGTCCGTGCTCGCCAGCTCATCAAGTTCTGGCGCTACGCCATCCCCATCATCTTCATCATCGCCGCCGTTGTGACCCCGACCCCCGACCCGCTGACTCAGTCACTGGTGGCAGGGCCCCTTCTCGCCCTCTATGTCGTCGGCATCCTCTTCGCGTGGATCGTCCAGAAGCCCAGGCCAAAGCCCGAACCGGAACCCGTATGAGCGTGCCTTCAAACTCCACCGCCCGCACGACGATGATCGCCACCGGCACGGTGGGCGGCTTCTTCAGCGGGCTCGTGGGCGGCGGCGGCGGGGCCGTCATGATCCCGCTGATGACCGGCGTCCTCAAGATGCGCCAGCACACCGCCCACGGCACCTCGCTGGTCATCATCTTCGTCACCGCGGTCGCCACCGCCACCACCTATGCCCTGAACGGCGACGTCGACTGGCCCCTCGTCGCCATGCTCCTCGGCGGGTCTACGATTGGCGCGGTCCTCGGTGCGCGCGCCGCCCGAAACGTCCCGGCGATGCGGCTTCGCCAGTTCCTCGGCGTCTTCATCACCCTCGTCGCGCTCCGGTTGCTGCTCTTCCGCGACGTCGATCCCCTGCTTTCGGTGAGCGGGGTCGCGGAGGCCGCGGTCGGCGCGGCGATCGGCCTCGCGGGCGGGCTCTCGGCGGGTGCGCTTGGCGTCGGCGGGGGCGCCATCTTCGTCCCCGCGCTGGTGCTGCTCATCGGCACCCCCCAGCACGAAGCCCAGGGCATCTCCCTCTGCGTCATCGTCTTCACCGCGGCGGCGGGCGCTCTCACCCACCGCCGCCAGGGCACGGTCGACACTCGCGCCGCGCGCTGGATCGCCCCTGTCTCGGTCCCGGCAGGCGTCTTCGGGGCGCTCGCCGCCGCCCAGGTCTCCGACCGCGGACTCCGCGTGATCGTCTCCACCGTCCTCATCGGGATCGGGACGCAGATGGTGTGGACGGCCACCCGCACCCTCCGGCGCCCCCCGGTCGTTGTCCACGATAGCCACGCGGCGGTGACCACCGTATGACGTCGCCAGCCAGCCGCGCCGAAGACCTCTACGAACGTATCCGCGGCTGTGACCTGTGCCCGCTGGCGAAAACCCGTACCCATGCCGTCCCCGGAGAGGGCCCGCTCGACGCCGAGGTCATGTTCATTGGCGAAGCCCCCGGCCAGAATGAAGACCGCCAGGGCCGCCCCTTCGTCGGCGCTGCCGGCCAGTTCCTCGACGAGCTCCTCGCCGCCGCCGGGTTCCGCCGCTCCGAGGTCTACATCTGCAACGTCCTCAAGTGCCGGCCGCCAGCCAATCGCGACCCCCTGCCCGGCGAGATCGAAGCCTGCCGCGACTACCTCGACGAGCAGATCGACCTCATCAACCCCGATGTCATCGTCACCCTGGGGCGATTCTCAATGGCGCGCTGGTTCGCCGGCCAGGCCATCTCCCGGATCCACGGCAAGATCGAGGAGATCGACGGGCGTTTCTACGTCCCGATGTATCACCCCGCCGCGGCGCTCCACCAGCAGGCCCTGCGCGAGACCATCCTCGCGGACTTCCGCCGCCTGCCGGAGATCCTCGCCCGGGCGCGGGCACGGCATGCCCGTGAGATGACCGCGCCCGCGGGTCTTGCCCCGCAACTCCCATTCGACAGCCGGCCCCAGGCCGTGGCCGCTCCAGTGCCCCCGACGGCTGAACCACCACCATCCGCCCCTGCCGGTCAGCCCCGGCTCTTCTGAATCGCAAAGGTACCTTATGACAACTTCGGCACTCCGGATTATCCCCCTTGGCGGTCTCGGCGAAATCGGCCGGAACATGATGCTCCTGGAATACGGCGACGACATGATCGCCGTCGACGTCGGCCTCATGTTCCCCGAAGAGGAGATGCTCGGCGTCGACCTCGTCATCCCCGACTTCACGTATCTCCGCGAAAACCCCGGCAAACTCCGCGCCGTCTTCCTGACCCATGGCCACGAAGACCACGTCGGCGCCCTTCCCTACTTCTTCCGCGAATTCAACGTCCCCGTCTACAGCACGAAGCTCACCGACGGCCTCATCCGGGTGAAGCTCAACGAACACCGCCTCCTCCAGGGCGCCCAGCTCCACGTCGTCGAGCCCGGCGAGGTGACGAAGGCCGGGGTGTTCGAAGTCGAGTTCTTCACCGTCGCCCACAGCATCCCTGACGCCTGCGGCCTCATCATCCGGACGCCCCTCGGTCCCGTCGTCCACACCGGCGACTTCAAGCTCGACCACACGCCGGTGATGGACCAGCACACCGATCTCATCCGGCTCGCGCAGGTGGGCGCCGAAGGCTGCCTCCTCCTCATGGCGGACTCGACCTATGCCGAGCAGGAGGGCTACACCCCGAGCGAACAGCTCGTCGGAGAAGCGCTCCGCAACATCCTCGTCAACACCACCGGCCGGGTGATTATTGCGACCTTCGCCTCGCTCATCTCCCGGGTGCAGCAGGTCATCGACGCCGCCGTCTTCACCGGGCGCAAGGTCTTTGTCACCGGCCGCTCGATGATCGACAACGTCGCGATGGCCCGCGAACTCGGCTACCTCAACGCCCCGGACGGCGTCCTCGTTGGCGTCGAACAGATGCGCAACACACCGCCCGCGAAGCTCGTCGTGATCACCACCGGCAGCCAGGGCGAACCGACGAGCGCGCTCACGCGGATGGCCAACGGCGACCACCGCCACATCACGATCGCGAAGGGCGACACGATCGTCCTCTCCGCGACAGCCATCCCCGGCAACGAGCAGGCTGTCTACCGCAACGTCGATAACCTCTTCCGGCTGGGCGCCGACGTCCTCTACAACCGCGTCTCGAACATCCACGTCCGCGGCCACGCCAGCCGCGAGGAGCTGAAGATCATCCAGGGGCTGCTCCAACCGGAGTACTTCGTCCCCATCCACGGCGAATACCGCCACCTGGTCGTCCACGCCCGGCTTGCCGAGTCCGTGGGCGTGCCGGAAGGCAACGCCTTCGTGCTCACCGACGGCGACGTGCTCGAGATCGACGAGGAAGCTGCCCAGATTAGCGGCCGCGTCTCGGCCAGTTATGTCTATGTGGACGGCCTCGGCATCGGCGACGTCGACCAGCACCTCCTCCGCGACCGCGCCCACCTTTCGACCGACGGCGTCGTCGTCGTCATCGTCGCTGTCGACAAGCAGACCGGACGGCTGATCCGGCCCCCGGAAATCCTCTCGCGCGGCTTCATGGACCTCGAGGGGAACGAGGCGCTGCTCGACAGGAGCCGCGGAATCGTCACCAAGGCGCTCGGCGGCGGATCTCACATCGCCGAATTTAGCGACATCAACGCCCGGATCAGGGACGCTTTGAGCAAGTTCCTGTACGATGAGACTCGCCGGAGGCCAATGGTGCTGACGGTAACCGTGGAGGTCTAGTCGAGAAGACCTCCCACCAGACTTGGGTACTGCGGGCGGCCAAGCGGGGAGCCGGCGCAGGGTAGGAGTGGTGCCCATGACGGCACGCACGCGTACGCGTCCCCGCGCGGCGAGGACAGCACGTCCCCGCAAGCAACGGAATACGTTCTTCTCACGCAAGAACCGCTTCCTCCGCGCTGAAGTCGTCGGTGTGGCGATCGCGGCACTGGCCATCGCCGCGCTGCCCTGGCTTGTCGACCTCGGCGAAGTCGGCGCGGAAGCCCGCGACTGGGTGGTGCGCACCTTCGGGATGGGCATCTTCGTCATCGCCGCGCTCTCGGTGGCCGGCGGCATGTCCATCGCCCACCGCAGCTACGAACGGCCGCTCGCCTTCGCGCGGCGGGCGGCGGGAGCGGTCGCCCTCGGGCTCTTCGCCTGGGGAGCGCTGGGCCTGAACCACGCCGACTGGTCGCTCGGCGGCGTCGACTTCAGCGATGTCAGCCTCGGCGGTGACATCGGCCGGCTCCTCGTCGCTGGCCCGCTCGGGATCGTCGCCTGGTTGAGCACGCTCGTGATCGGCGTCGCGCTGGTGGCGCCCGGTCCCAGCCGCGCCTTCGCCCGCAACTCCCCGGTGTGGGCCGCGACCGCATGGGAACGCCGTCTGCCCCACCGGATCCTCGCCGGTATCGGCCGGTTCCTCGCGTTCGTCTTCCGCCGCCCGGGCAGCCGCGACGAAGAAATGGTCATCGGCGCCGGCACACTCCGGGAACGGCTCCAGCCTCGGCCCGGTCCCGACTTCGAGGTGGAGCCTGTCGTCTACCGCCCCTCCATCGACCTCGCGGCGCCGAGCTCCATTGTCGGCGCGGGCGCGGCCGCGGCCTTCGTCCACGGCACCGGCCTCGACGACGACCCCACGGAGAGCGAGCCCGAGGCCATTGCCCCGGCAGCCCCTCCCGCCGAAGAGGAAGAAGCGGCCGAGCCGCAACAGCTCGGTCTCCAGCTCGGCGGGCAAAGCGCCTGGGCCCTTCCTGCCATCGAGCTTCTCAACGCCCCCCAGGTCAGCGCCAGCCGCAAGCACGACAACGCCGCTCGCGCCCAGCTGATCGTCGACACCCTCGCCAGCTTCGGCGTCGACGCCACCGTGGTCGAAGTGAACGAAGGCCCGACCGTCACCCAGTTCGGGGTCGAGCCCGGCTGGGAAGTGCGCTCCAAGGAAGTCCAGGTCAAGGACGTCGCCGGGAAGACGATCATCGGCGGCGACGGCCGTGCCCGCACCGAACGCGTCGAAGTCGGCCGCACCAGGGTCCGCGTCAACCGGATCACGGCCCTCCAGAACGACCTTGCCCTTGCCCTCGCCGCCCCCAGCCTCCGGATCGAGGCCCCCGTCCCCGGGCGAGCGATCGTCGGCATCGAAGTCCCCAACGACAGCGCCACCGTGGTCACCATGCGCCACGTCATGGAGTCGAAGGAATTCGCCGAACTCGCCCGGAAGTCGAAGCTTGCCCTCGCCCTCGGGAAGGGCGTCTCGGGCGTGCCGGTGACCGCCGACCTGGCGAAGATGCCCCACCTCCTCATCGCGGGCGCCACCGGCAGCGGCAAGAGCGTCTGCATGAACTCGATCATCGCCGGGATCATGATGAACGCCTCGCCCGACGAGGTCCGTTTCGTGATGGTGGACCCGAAGCGGGTGGAGCTGACCGCCTACAGCCACATCCCACACCTCGCCTTCAGCGAAGTCATCGTTGACGTGGACAAGGTCGTGGGCGCGCTCCAGGCGGTCGTCTCGGAGATGGAAGCGCGCTTCAAGAAGTTCGCTGCTGTCGCCGTCCGCAACATCGACGCCTACAACAAGCACCCCCGCGTCCTCAAGAAACTCCCCTGCTGGGTCGTCATCATCGACGAGCTCGCGGACCTGATGATGGCGGCGCCGTTCGAGGTCGAGAAGCTCCTCTGCCGGCTCGCTCAGCTCGGACGCGCCGCCGGCATCCACCTGGTCGTCGCCACCCAGCGGCCTTCGGTCGACGTCATCACCGGCCTCATCAAGGCGAACTTCCCTACGCGCATCGCCTTCGCTGTCACCTCGATGATCGACTCCCGGACGATCCTCGACATGGGCGGCGCCGAGAAGCTCCTCGGCCGCGGCGACATGCTCTACATGCCCACCGACGCGGCCAAGCCGATCCGCATCCAGGGCGTCTACGTCTCCGACGCGGAGGTCGAGCGGCTCGTCCAGTTCTGGACCGACGACCGCTTCAGCGCCCTCGCCCCCGAGACCGCCGACGCCCTGCTGGAACAGGCACTGGTGGAACAGAACGCCGACCCGGACATCTCGATCGAGGAAGACGACCCGATCGTCGGCCGTGCCCGCCACCTGGCGATGGAACACCAGCGAGTCTCCCCGTCGCTGTTTCAGCGCCGCCTGCGCATCGGTTATGTGAAGGCCTGCCGCCTCATCGACCTTCTCGAAGAAGAGGGCCTCGTCGGCCCGCGGGAAGAAGGTGAGTCCCGGCGCGTCCTTGCCACGCCTCAGAGCGACTTCGATTGATACACTAGGAGCATGGTGAGGAACATCCGCGGACTGCTGTCACGCCAGGAAGCGCCGGTCGAGGTCCCAGAACCGGTCCACGAACGCTGCCTTTCGTGCGAAGCCGACCTCGAAGGCTCACGGATGTACGAACGCTACCGCGTCTGCCATTCCTGCGGCTTCCACTTCCACCTGACCGCCCGGGAACGGCTGGCGACCCTCCTCGACACTGGCACCTTCAAGGAAGACGACCGCGGTGTCACCTCGATCGACCCCCTCTCGTTCCAGGGCCGGCAGTCCTACCGCTCCCAGGTCATCAACGCCCAGCGCCGCACCGGCCTCGCCGAATCCGCCCTCACCGGCACCGGCGCCATCAACGGCCGCGATTGCGTGGTCGCCGTCCTCGACTTCTCCTTCCTCGGCGGCTCCATCGGCGTCGTCGCCGGGGAGCGCCTGGCTCGGGCCTTCGAAAAGGCGGCCGCCCGGCGGGTACCCATCGTCACGGTTTGCTCAACGGCTGGCACGCGGATGCAGGAGGGCCTCCTCGCGCTGATGCAGCTGCCCCGCGTCATCGCCGCCGTCCGCAAATTCGACCGCGCCGGCCTCCCGCACATCACCGTCCTCACCGACCCCACGACCGGCTCCGCCTACACCGGCTTCGTGAGCATGGCCGACGTGGTCATCGCCGAGCCGAACGCGCTTGTGGGCTACGCCGCCCTCCGCCTCCTCGAAGAGACCGAGGGCCACGAGCTCGCGGCCGGCGCACATACGGCGGAGGCGCACCTCCGCCACGGGCTGGTCGACGCGGTCATCCCCCGGGCCGACCTTCGCGACGCCCTCGCCCTGCTTCTCGACATCCTCCTCGACGAATATCGCGCCAACGCCCCCCATCGCACCCAGGGCCAGCACCCCGTCCACACGCCCCATGGAGCGTGGCAACAGGTGCAGCTCTCCCGCCACGAACAGCGCCCGACCTCGCTCGACTTCATCGGCCGGATGACGGACTCCTTCTTCGAAATCCGCGGCGACCGCTCAGGCGAAGACGACCGCTCCGTCATCGCGGGTTTCGCCACCATCGGCCGCGAAGCGGTCATGGTCATCGGCCAGCAGCGCCCCCACGACGGCCCGGCGACCGAGGGCTGGGCGCGCCCCGCCGGATTCCGCAAGGCCACCCGGGCGATGGCGCTCGCCGGCAAGTTCCGGATCCCCGTCGTCACACTGATCGACACCTCGGGCGCGCTCCCGAGCATCGAAAGTGAAGAGGCCGGCCTGGGTTACGCGATTGCCCACTGCATGGCCGTGATGATCGACCTCCCCGTGCCCACCGTCGCCGTCATCGTGGGCGAAGGGAACTCCGAGGGCGCCATCGCCATGGCAGTCGCCGACCGCGTGCTGATGCTCGACAACGCCGTCTACGAGGTGATTCGCCCCGAAGAGGCCGCCCGCATCCTCTTCCAGGAGTCGTCGCGCGCGGGTGAAGCCGCGGAGCGCCTCCGCATCACCTCACACGACTGCCTCAAGCTCGGGATCATCGACGCGACCGTGCCCGAACCCGGCGAAGGCGCCCACACCAACCACGTCGAGGCCGCCCACCTCCTCCGCCGCGCCATCCTTCGCCAACTGACCACCATCCAGCGGACCCGCCCCAAGAGGCTGCTCGAACGCCGCTACGCCCGCTATCGCCAGACCGGGTCGACCCACTCCTGGGTGCGGGGGACGCTCGAACGGCGCCTTGCCCACCTCACGGACCGCATCGACGCCGCGCTCAACCGCATCCGCCGGCGCCCTGCTCCCCGCAACGTCCGCGACTTCGGCGACCACCCGGACATCCCCGTCTAATCGGACCTGCGACGCGAACCCTGTCAGGGGTCCGTGCGAAGGCGGTCGAGGATCTTCCAGCGGGCGGTCGCGGTCGTAAGTTCATCGCCAGATTCGTCGCAGAGCGCGGCTTCGATGAAAACGTTCGAGCCTTCGATGCGGGCAACGTGCGCACGGACAACCAGGGGCCGGCCGGTCGGGGCCGAGCGGCGAAAGCGTAGCGCGATCTCCGCGGTGACGATGCGGCGGGCGTCGCCGTCGGGGAGCGCCGTCTGGGCCGCCTTGCCCATCACCTCGTCAAGGACAGTCGCCTGGATCCCGCCGTGGACCACCCCCGTAGCGCCGCAGTAGTGGGGCGGGACCGTGTAAGTGGCTTCGACCGCATGCTCCCCTACCCGGCGGACGTCGATGTGGAGGCCCTCCGGGTTGGCGGGACCGCAGCCGAAACAGTGGGCGTCGGCCGCGAAGACTGCGAGAGGGCTCGGTTGGTCGGTCAAATGCGGTTCCCCCGGGCGGTCCCGGGAACCGCGGTGGCTTGATGTTGGCGGAGAGGGTGGGATTCGAACCCACGGTGGGGATAAGCCACGACCGTTTTCAAGACGGTTCCCTTAAGCCTCTCGGGCACCTCTCCACAGGTTCGGACTTTACCGGTTATGGGGCATCGATTCCAGCCGTGTAGCCATGAATGTGGCCAAGCGCTCTACGAACCTAGGCCGGCTTCCGTCCAAGTCCGACGAAGACGGCGTCCATCCGCTGGGCCGCGTCCTTCTTCAGATCGCCCATTACGTGACTATACGTGTTCGCCGTCACCGAGATCGCGCTGTGCCCGAGCAGCTCTTGGATGACCTTGAGTTCCACACCCTGGGCGAGGAGGAGCGAAGCGCAGCCGTGACGAAGATCGTGGAATCTCTGCCGCGGCAGCCCGTTCTGTTCGAGCAGCCTTTGGAACTCTACCGTCACCGTGGAGCCGTGAAGAGGAAGACCCTTCGTTGAGGTGAACACGAGGTTCCATTGCCCATCCCAGGCGCTACCCGCCGCGAGACGCTCCTCAATCTGGCGAAGACGGTGGTCGCGCAGCGCCTGAATTGCCATCGTTGTAAGGGCGAGGCTCCGCCGGCTGTGCGCCGTCTTGGTCTCGACCAGGCGGTATTCTCTCTTCACCTGTTGCAGCGCGCGGCGAACGTGGAGCAGTCCACCCTCAAGATCCAGGTCGTCCCACGTGAGCGCGAGTAGCTCCCCTTGGCGCAAACCCGTGGTGAGGGCGACCGTGTAGAGGGCCTCCATCCGGTGGCCTCGAACCGCGCCGAGGAAGGTGAAGGACTGCTCGGCCGTGAGCGGCTTGATCTCGTGGTGAGGCACGCGAGGCCCTGCAACCAGCGCAGCGACGTTGCGGCCCACGATTCCCTGGCGAAGCGCCTTGTTCAAGGCGACGACCAGGATGGTGCGGATCTCCTTCACGGTCCGCGGGGTCAGGATCTTCGGTGGGGAACCCGGGACGATCAGCTGCCGAGGCTTCGGCGTCTTCAGCCTCCCGGCAAGGAACGTCTCCACTTGTTGGGGGCTGAGTTGACTGAGCCGGTGCTTTCCGAGACCCGGCACGAGGTGCACATTGACGACCTGGCGATATCTTTCGAAAGTGGATGGTCTGACCGTCATCTCGACTGCCTTGAGCCAGTCGTTCAAGAAGGTGGCGACTGTGAGGCGATCATGGGTTGGCTGAATTCCTTGTTCGAGTTGTTGCCTGGCCGTCTTTAGCTTGCTCAGCACCTCACGCTTCGTCGAACCGTACACAACCTTGCGGGCCCGCTTACCCTCCTTCCAGCCAAGTTCCACAGTGCCGACCCATTTTCCGTCCGCCCGGCTGTAGATACTACCCTCACCGCTGACACGCCGACTATGACGTTGCTCGACCATTCCTTTGGCTCCTCAGAACTGGCAACCGTCCGCTGCCGACTTCTACCAAACCCCTGATAGTCTAATCATAACAGAGAACGACTGCGGTGGAGTCGGTCTTGCAACTTCTTGTCCGCCGAGCAACGGATGTACTCGTGGCCTGCGCATAAGCTCGTCTGGTCACGGACGCCGCAGCCAACATACCGGCACCGGACGCCTCAACACATTCGCGGCAGTCGACGCCAGACCCGTCCTCCCGGCGGGGTCTTTGGAGGGCTTGGAAGGCACCCGTCGCTCAAGCCCCACGACGCCACCAATGGCGGCACGACGCGCCATCGTCACTGCCCATGATCCCACGGTGCGCTTACCCGGCCGCCAGAATCTCGATCGCCTTCTGGATGTAGGCAGGGGCTTCCGCCCAACCGACAACCCCGGAGATGATCCTCGTCGCGGCGACGAGCAGGTTGATCAGCCCACCCATCCGAGGCCCCTCGACTTCCCAAGTCTCGGCCAACTCAGGCGCAACGAGGGTGTCGATAATGTCGTTCCGCGGTCCCCTCACGAGGACTTCGAGCATACGTCGCTCAAGACCGCTCGCCTCCGGGATGACTGCCTGAAGGTCATCCTGGATCCCGCGAAGCTCATCGACCGCACGCGCACGAACCGCAGCAACGCGGACAACCGCTGGGACCGTCGGAGGTATGGCCTCCCACCAGGCTGCGCTGATCTCCTCGCCAATGACCCTCCGCGATACGACTTGAGGGAACCGGCGGCCCGTAGCGACTTCGGCAAAGTCTATGAGCGGTGGCCCCACGGCGTTGGCAATGACGACACCCTTGGGACTGAGACTGAACCAGTACTCCACCGGGGGCCTCGACTCTCCCGGGCGAAGATCCGTCAGCTCAATCCAGCCGCCATCTGCCAAGTCCTTGAGGTCGCCCTCCGAGGCCGGATCAATCCGGGTTGCCGCCTCGCCCGCCTTCAGACTCGCGGACATCCCGCCGCGAAACCAGACCCCTTCACCGCTCCCGTGTTGCAGAACAAACCGCATTAAGTGCCGCTGGAAAGGAGTTGGGACTGCCGTCGAGGCGGGCTCATCAGCCATGGGGGAGCCCCCAAGCGGTTTGTTCGTCCCATCTCCCGCAAGTGAAGACGTGGGAACATCCGCTCAGATCGTGACGAAACTCGGAATCGAAGCCCGGGTGATCGCAGGGGCCGAGTCCCGGGGGCCCCACGCGTGGACGCGAGCCGGGTACGCCCTGGGCCAGCCGCACGCGCCGCAGCGGCCATCCGGGCCCGGGTCGCCCGCGCCAGCGCCCAAAGCGACGCGTAGTCGCAGGCCGCAGACTCGACAGCTGCGCGCCCACTGAGGACGGGGAAATTCTGGCTGGCCTTCGCGCCTGAAGCCGACGGCCCCGAATGCGCGCCAGGGCCGCCAGTCGTGAGGACAGGCGAAGACAGCGGGTACGGGAGCTGGTCCGGTCACGAGGAGGCGCCTCCTGGGGGCTGCGGTGCACGTTCGTGGGGAATGGGCAGACCCAGCGGGTCACGGAGGTCGATTCGGCTCCACCAAGCCTCCGTTTGAGGTTCCGCGACGAGCTTGCTCCCGTCGACATCCCAGGCGAAGAGCCTTGCCGGGACGCCCGGAACCTGCACCAACGAGGCGAGATTGTGGTGGGAATTCCCGCCGTCGAAACGCAGGTTGGCGTATGTCACTTGCTGATGGACCCCTGGAAAGATGAGGGCGTCGCGTGCCTCGCGGAAGGTCACCTTCCCCTCCGACCTTCCGAAGCTCGGAAGGGTCGCGCTCGTCTTGAAGTCCGGCAGCTGGACATCGGACTCGAAACCGTCCCACCAAAGGGTAATCCGGTAGCGGTCGATCACGGCGGCCCGGGTGGTCAGCAACAGAAACCAGCTTCCCCGGGTTTCGGTCAACTCAAGCACTGGGTCCGGGAGCTGCGACCGCAGGAGAAGCTGGCGGACCTCGCGGCCGTCAAGCGGTTCCGAGACGCCGTTGGCCCGGCGGGTGCGGTACTCACCGCCCTCGCCGTCCTTGAGCCGGTTCTGGTGGCCGAGGAACGACAAAGGGACGTGGATCAGGATAAGGACGCCGTCGTCGGTGCGCTCAACCTCGGCGTCGAGCTTTTCGATGGGCGGCGAAACGTTGTCCTTCAACCATTGCAGGACGCGATCACGGGTCCAATCCGATGGAGCAAGTTCGATGCTGGCGGCGGCGCTCCACCCTCTTTCCGCGGGAGCCTCGGCGATACCGATGGCGACGAGTCCGCCCTCCGTGTTAGCCATCGAGGCCACGGCTTTCGTGAGCTGATGCCTCCCTGATCGCTTGAGGTTCTCACGCTCCAACAGTTTCCCCGACTTGAACTCCAGCGTGAGCCCTTCCGACGCACTCTCGGCGATCCAACGGCGGAACGTCTCGCTGAGGCCCTCGCTCACTCCGCGGCCTCCACGACGGGGGCGGTACCGGGGCCGACGCGGCCGCCCCGAACAGTCATTGGAGTCTCCCCGGCCTAACGGTGCCATCGCTGGCAGCGTGCAGCCGGCCAGCGTCGACCAGCTGCTTCAAGGCGTCCTCCAGCGACCCCTTGATCTCTGGTCCGTTGCGGCCAAAGCCGAAGTGGCGGGCGGTCTCCGTTACCAACTCGTCGGCTGTGGGGCCGATGACCACCCCAAGGACCGCAAGGATCCCGGCCTCAAGTTCTGCGAGTGAGATGCGGGTCACGTCGCGCCGGCTGCCGGCGGCCGGGCGGCGCGGCCGGGCCTGCCGGCCCGGCAGATGGTAGAAGGCGTCCTCAACTGAAAGGATCTGCTGCTTGGAGTGCAGCTTGTTGAGAGCTTCGTTGACCCTTTCTCTAGCTTCCTCTCTCGCGCGCCCGAGGCCGTAGCGCAGGCGCAGCCTTTCCACGATCAAGTCGACGTGGACCGGGCCTTCGGTGTCCACTATCTGGAGAATGAGCGGCGCCAGGGTGCGATCGGTCTCGAGGCGAAGCTCCGGCCCGATAGGGATCCCTCCCAGCGACGCCTCCCGGTACCTGGCGAACAGGTGCTCGGGGGCAGGTTCATCGACGGGCCCGTCAGCTTCGTCATGCACCACGTCAGAATCGTCCGCAGCTGGCGGCGGGACCGGAGTCGTCCAACCGCTAGCGTGGACCCGGCGAGCCCGGGCGACCTCGAGGGCGGCCTCGATGCGTTCGACCTCGGCGGAGGGATTCTGGAGCCAGGACGTGGACCAGACCCGGTGGATCGCCCAACCCAGGTCCTCCAGCACGGACTGCCTGAGCCAATCCCGGTCCCGCGCGGCTGGCGCGGAGTGATAGGTGGCGCCGTCGCATTCCACCCCGAGGTCGAACCGTGTCCCATCGACCGAATAGATGCCGAGGTCGATCCGGTAACCTCCGACCCCAACCTGGGGCTGCACCCGGTGCCCGCGCTCCCGGAGGGCCGCGGCGACCGCGTCCTCAAACGGACTGTCCGTCACGGCATTCGGGTCGAACGCCTGCTGCGCCTGGATGGCGGTGGCTGGCGCCGCCGCGTATTCGAGGTACCGCCGGAGGGCCTGGGCGCCGGCCGTCGTCGACGTGATGTCCGTGGGGCGTAGCGAGCGGACAACGGTCATGCTCATGCGAGCTCGGCTGACAGCGACATTGAGCCGGCGCCAACCCAGATCCGAATTGAGAGGGCCGAATCGATTGAGCACCGGCCCCCCCGGGGATGCGGGGCCGTAGCCAACGGAGAACACAATGTGGTCGCGCTCGTCACCCTGGACGTTCTCCAGGTTCTTCACGAAGAATGGCTCGTGCACTTCCTCCGAGAACCGCGAATCGAATTCGTCGGTGCCGCGGCGATGTTCGTCCAGCAGCTGTTGGATGAGATCCGCCTGCGTCCGAGAAAGGGCCACGACGCCGATGCTTTCATCCAAAGGGCGTGCCCTCATCAGTGCGAGGACGCACTCGACTACCCGGCGAGCCTCGACTTCGTTCTTGCCCGGGGCCGGCGAGCCGTACCGCCCATCGGCGACGTAGACATCGCGCACACCCAGATGCTCCGTTTCCCGCTCCGGGGAAGGGAACACGAGCAGCCGGTTGTCGTAGTAGGAGTGGTTCGAGAACCGGACCAAGTCTTCGTGCCGGCTGCGGTAGTGGACGGACAGGTAGCGTTCAGAGACGTCCCGGCCCAACCTGGCGTCCAGGACGTCCAGGATGCTGGCGCGGTCCTGGAGCGCGTTTCCGTCCTCCTCGTCGTCATCGTCCGTGGCGGTCCCGTCGTCGTCACTGAGCTTCCGAAAGAAGGCGGTCGGCGGCAACTGTTTCTCGTCGCCCACGACGATGACCTGGCCCGCGCGGGAGATCGCCGGGGCCGCATCCTCGGGGAACACCTGCGAAGCCTCGTCGAAGATGACGAGATCGAAGGCGAGGTTCTCTGACTGGATGGGGCCCCGGGCGAGGTGCTGGCTCACGGCGAGCGGGCTCATCAGCATGCAAGGCTTAATGCGGGACACGAGGCCCGGGATGCGCTGCAGGAGCTTCCGGACTGGTAGCTGCTTCCGTTGCTTCGAGATCTGGTCCCTGAGGACGTTCTCCTCGCCCGCGTTCGTGTAGGTCATGACGTGGGCCGGATACCGGGAAAAGCATTGCTTCCGCACCTCCGCCCGGGCTGCGAGCGGCATGGCGGCATCCAGATCCCGGAACTGGGCAATGAGGAGGTTGTGGTCCGTCCCGGCGAACGTCCTGAGCAGCGGTTCCGTCGCGTACACGTTCTCCAGCCAGAGCTGAAGGACCCGCCGCTCCACTATTCCAGGGATCTGCTCGGACGCGGCAGTGGTTGCGCGGATGCGGGAGACCGACGGTTTGCCGATGAGCGCCTCCAACTGGCGAACGGCCTCGGAGTAGCGAAGCCAGGCGGCGGCGCCGGAGGGTTCAGACGCGATGCCGTCGGCCCATTCCCGCAGTTCCGGGAAACCCGCCTTTCGCCAGGCCTCCCAGGGCGTGGCCGTTTCGTCGAAACGCGCGCTCACTCCGGTCATTTCGGCGTCAAACGCCGCCAACTCGGCAGCCAGGCGGAGACGCCAATTTTCATAGGCCTGTGGCACGTCCGGCGTCACGGCGTGGGCTCGCAGCCGGTCCGAGGGAACGGCCGGCGCCGTCGAGATGAAGGCATCGGCCCACTGCAAGGCCGCGTCGACACCTTTCCAGTCGGTCTCCCAGCCATTGAACCGGCCTTCGAAGTCGCGTGCGAGGGCTGGGGTCAGGCGTTTCATCTCCTCTTCATAGGCCTGGAGATGCGATTCACGATCGAGCAAGTCCCGTAGCGCTGCCAACTCGTAGATCGGCTGGCGGAGTTGAGGTTCCAGCTCCTCGACAAGCGCGGCCATCTGGCGTAGCGCGGGCAGCGCAGCCGTCGCCGCGGGGACCAACTGATCAACGGGTCCCAGTGGATCTGAGACCGGCCCCAGCGTCAGCTCGGTATCACGGAGTGCCCGGAGCGCTCCCAGCGCCGCTTCGATTGCGTCCGCCAGACCGGATTCCGGCGGGGAGGTGACGAGAACAGGTGGGAACGCACTGCTGCTCGGGTGCGCCAGCAAGTCGTGGACCTCGGCGAGATCAGCCAGCACCTGCGACCAATCGGTCTCGGGACCACGGAAGCGCCGCCCGAGTGTATCGGAGAGCGCTGCAGAGTGCGCCGCCCAATGCTGGCGCAACGAACCGAGCTTGAGGGCGTCGCTGATGGCAGTCGCCGCGGCGTTCACGTCCAGTGGTCGTGGGGACTTCAGGCAGGCCCGGAGGACGCGCTGATCGGCCTTGAAGGCCTTCCCGAACGTGCGGGCGACCCAGCTTTGATGGTCGGTGCGGTACCGGGCGAGCATCTCTTGAGTCGCGCATAAGAGAAGCGTCTCCTCCCAAACCGCCAGCAGGGGGACTTCGACTTCTCGGAGGTCGGCGAGCGTCTTTCGTGCTTCCGCGACCGCCTGTGGAATTCGCCAGTCAGCAGCCCCTGGATCAAGCCAGCCGGGAGGGATGGGCGCGAGCGTTCGAATCCGGGCCGCGAGTTCGAGGCCTGACCGCGCCTCAGCACGGCTCTCCGGGCTGGCCATGCCGAGCATGTTGCTCAGAACTGCAA
Source organism: Chloroflexota bacterium (assembly GCA_016234445.1). Taxonomy (GTDB): domain Bacteria; phylum Chloroflexota; class Dehalococcoidia; order Tepidiformales; family Tepidiformaceae. Next base: position 314,143 of record JACRBT010000002.1, read on the forward strand.
GCGTCGCAGCCGCAAGCTCGGCTCGGCCCCTGATGGCTTCGGCAGCAGCGGCAAGGGTGCCGGAGGTCTGGACGGCGACCGCCGTCCACCCCGCCGTCCCGAGCAGATTGCCGACCTTCGGTGCCGCCAGTTCGGCCGCGTGCAGGTGCTCCGCCAATGCGCTGGCGTTGGCGAGGTTCCCGGGGCTGAGCAGCTGGACGGAAAGCGAAACTCGAAGTCCGGCGCGGCGGCGCTGCGCTTCAGCGCGCTCCGCCGCAATTCGGCGCAGCCGCGTGAGGGCGTTCGAATCGAGCCACGCAGAGCTGACACCGGGGGCGGTTGCCAGCGTCTCAAGCATCGGCGTGAGACGGTCGGCGGCGACCGGAGACGCCGGCGACCTCACTCCCAACCATGCCGCGAGTTCTCCGGCTAGTGGATCGAGCGCGCCAACTGCCCGATGGACCGAGCCGGCATCCCGCAACACGAGGTCGTCGAGCCCGACGGGAGAGAGCGAAACGCGGAGTGGGCGCCAGCGGCTGGTGGTATGCTCGCCGAATTGCACCCCATAGGGCACCAGGCGCGCGGCGAGCATGACCACCTGGTTCAGAGCCACCGAGTCGAGCGCACCTGGATTCGAGATGAAGAAGTCCACATCCGGGAGTTCGCGGAGCTGGGCGGCGCGCCCATGCACCTGGAAAACACTCCGCCCGAGGGGTTGGCGTCTCGTGTGCAGCGCGCGGACGAGGTCGTTGAGCTGCTGGCGATGCGCAAGAAGCGCAGTGTAGTTGAACCCGGACGTGGCGGTCTTCCGGGCGTCTTCCAGCGACTCTCTCAGCTGCCGATAGACACTCGCCTTCTTCCCACGTTCGGAGTGCATGTCGAGGCAGAAAACACCGAGGCCGCATTCGTCGAGGCGGCGCTTCACGACGTCGAGCGCGGCCGTCTTCTCACTCACGAACAGGACCGTTCTCCCAGACGCGATGAAGTTCGCGACGATGTTCGCAATCGTCTGGCTCTTGCCGGTTCCTGGCGGGCCGTGGATGACGAGGTTGAGGCCGGCCGCGGCAGCGCCCACCGCCTGCATCTGGCTGTAGTCGGCCTTCACCACTAGCGGCAGAGTCTTGGGGTCGGGGACATGATGGTCCAACACCGCTCCCGCAAGATCGCCTTCGTGAAGGTTGAACCAGTCGGAAGGTCCGGAGATGGCTCCCTGCTTCACATCCGGGTCGCCGGCGAGGGCTCGAACCATCGGCTGGTCTACCTCCCCTTGCTTGAGCCCTTCAAGGTCCTCCCACATCGCGGCCTTCGAGTACTGGAAGGTGTCAAGGACGAGCCGCGGTTCGACCGCCCACCCATGACGCCCGGCGACAAGCTGGCTGACTTCGTCGAGGTAATCGGCCACCGGACTGCCGCCGTCGAAGTCCGGGAGTGTGAGTCCCAACTTGGAGAGTTTGAACCGGAGCGTCGCGTTGGGGGATGCGTCGTCGTCTTCCTTGCGGAGATAGAAGTGGTCCCGGGGCGACGCGCGGTCGAGGTCGCATGGCACGAGGACCAGCGGTGCGCGGCCCTTCTGCCCCTCCTCGTCCTCCCACAGCAGGTACCCGGCGGCGAGGAACAGCACGTTGACGCCCTGTTCCTCGGTAAACTCGCGGTCCTTCCGGCGAAGGTAGCCCAGTCGTGACTGGAGCCGCTCCGCGTCGAGCGGCGTTTCGATTTGTCCGGGCTCGAAGGTGAGCGGCTCGGGATCGGGAGACGCCGGGTCGAACAGCCCGAGGGTGCGTGGTTTTCTTAGAGTGAGGGGGAACGACAATCCGCCTCTGGCTGACTCAAGGCGGTCAAGGAACTTGTCGAGATCATCGCAGGTGATTTCCACCGACGAGGTTCGCGACTCCTTCCAGTAAAGCAGCCGATTGCGCCGGTCCAACTGAAGGAGTTGCTCTTGCCAGCGACCGATGCTGTCCCGGACGCGCGCATCCGCTGCGGACGTCACGTCGCCACGCCCTGGTGCCTCAGCCCGACGCGCCGCTGCGGCCGCCATCCGCGGCCGTCGGTCGCGCCACGCTCGGGGCAGCAAGTCCCGACGGGACGGCGGGTGGCACCGGCTGACTTCCGTGGCGGTGGTGGCATCGTGGTTGGGAGTGTGGGCTAAGCGAGCATTCGGCCGCAAGGGGGCGGACGAAATGCGACAAGAGTTGTCGCGGGCCGGGGTTCGTGGCCGCGCGCTTCCGAGGGCAGCAAAGGCATCGTCACCCCGCGCGCGCAGGCGGCCAACGCGAGCCGAGTCCGTGGCCAGCATGCATCCGGCTAGTCTGTGGGGTCCATCGGGCTGTCTGAACCCCGCGCTCTCCGTCGGACTCTGCTCGCCGCCATTCCTGCGACAACAGTTGTCGCCTCCGGAACTTATTATCCGCGGCGAATCAATATCCGTTACCGTTAGCGACTCTTCGGAATGGAGGGGGTGACGACCGTGTGGGCACATTCGATCAACAGCGCAGGCCAGCGCCAGCCCCTCGACGAGCACCTTCGGGAGGTTGCACGACTGGCGGCTCTGCTAGCGAGTCCCTTCGGCGGCGAAACACTCGCTCATGCTGCGGGCCTCTGGCACGACCTCGGGAAGGCCGACCCTGAGTGGCAGCGCTACCTGCTGGAGAACGAAGCTGGCACCCGAACGAGGGGCACCGGGCCCGACCACAAGTGTGCGGGCGCGAAGGTAGCCCTGGACAGCGGGCAGCAGGCGGTCGCGTTGCTCATCCACGCCCATCACGGAGGACTCCAGGACAGGCAAGCGTTCCGGAGCTGGTACGACCGTAATGCCACGTTGCCGGGCGTGAGCGCAGCCCTCGCTGCGGTCCGGAGAAGCAATCCCGGTCTTGCCTCCGAGCTCCCGGTCGACCTGCCTCCCGGCGTTTTGCGCGAACCTCTCGCGGCGGAGATGTTCCTTCGCCTCGCCTTCTCTGCGTTGGTAGACGCGGACACGCTGGACACCGAGCGGCACCACCTGGCGGGCCAGCCGACGGCCCGCGGCGCCACTGTCTCGATGCTGGAGTTATGGGAGCGCTTCGACGCCTACCACCAGGCACACGCTGCGACCGACGCCTCCGTGGTCAACGACGTCCGGGCGGAAGTCTACCGGGCATGTCGCGACGCGGCCGACGAGCCGACAGGCGTCTTCCGGCTCACGGTGCCGACGGGCGGGGGCAAGACCCGCTCGGGCATGGCCTTCGCGCTTCGGCACGCGGTAAGACACGGGCTTCGGCGCGTAGTCGTGGCTGTGCCATTCACGACCATCACCGAACAGACGGCCCAGCAGTACCGGGAAATCTTCCAGGCGGGGCCCCCCGGGTCTCCGGTCGTGCTCGAACACCACTCCGCGGCGATCGAAAGCCGTGGCAACGATGAAGACTGCTCCGGCCCTGGGCTATGGCAGCGGTTGGCGGCCGAGAACTGGGATGCGCCAGTGGTGGTGACCACCACGGTCCAGCTGTTCGAAAGCCTCTTCTCGAACCGCCGGAGTAAGACCCGGAAGCTCCACAACCTCGCCAGGAGCGTCATCATCCTGGACGAAGCCCAGTCTCTTCCCGCCCCTTTGCTCAGTCCCATCCTCGACGGCCTGCACCAGCTGACAGCCCACTTCGGTGCGACGGTCGTCCTCTCGACGGCGACCCAACCGGCGTTCGAATCCGTGCCGTCCTTCAACCAGGTCGTTGCGCGGGAAATCGTACCCGATCACAGTCGGCACTTCGCCGCGTTGCGCCGGGTTACCTACGACTGGCGGGCCAACAGCGAGCACGATTGGTCCGAAGTGGCCGGCTGGATGCGACTGGAGAAGTCGGCGCTGGCGATCGTAAACACAAAGCGCCAGGCAATCGACCTCCTCGATAGCCTTGCCGACCCTGACGCGCTTCACCTCTCGACACTCCTTTGCGGCGCGCACAGACGGGATGTCCTGGCCGAGGTGCGAGCACGCCTCACTGCGGGTCGGCCCTGCCGCGTCGTGTCGACGCAGGTCGTCGAGGCCGGCGTTGATATCGACTTCCCGGCCGTCTTCCGTGCCCTCGGCCCGCTCGACTCCATCATTCAGGCGGCCGGCCGCTGCAACCGCGAGGGCCACCTGACGACCGGCCGCGTCGTGGTGTTTCAGCCAGCCGACCGGACACTGCCCTCGGGTGCGTATCCCACGGGGGCGGCGACCACGCGCGTCCTTGCCGGCAACACCTCGTTCGACCCCCACGACCCGGACTGGATTCGGCGCTACTTCCGTCTCCTGTTCGAGGGCGGGGTCGACACCGACGCGAAGGGGATACAGGCCTCGCGACGGTCGTTGAACTACCCCCGGGTCGCGGCAGACTTCCGGATGATCGACGACGAGACCGAAGATGTCGTGGTTGGCTACGGTCGCCCTGAACAGCAAGCGGAGGTGGGCGAAATCCTCCAACGCCTGGGTGCCGGCGAGCCGGGAACCCGGCTGCTCATGAGACGGCTGCAGCCCTTCCTCGTGTCGCTGCGCGCCAGGGAAGCCGATCGGCTCCGGGCTGAAGGCTTGATCGAAGACGTCATGCCGGGCCTGGGGCTTTGGCGCGGACGCTATGAACCGGTTCGCGGACTTGTGACCGAAGACCCGGACTACATCGTCTGAGGAGGCACTATCGAAGGCTGCCTGGTGCATTTCCACCCACCGCATTTAAGGAGGTTCCATGTCAAACCCTCTCCCCCCAATGGAAGTGAAGCTCTGGGGCGACCTCGCATGTTTCACGCGCCCGGAGATGAAGGTCGAACGGGTCTCGTATCCGGTCATGACGCCTTCAGCAGCGCGCGGCGCGCTCGAAGCGATCTTCTGGAAGCCGCAGATCACCTGGCATGTGGGCGAAATCCATGTGCTCAGGCCCATTCAGTACGCGTCGATTCTCCGCAACGAGGTCAACAGCCGGCAGAGCCAACGGGTCGCCGAGGGCTGGCGGTCCGACGGCGGCGGCTACGACGCGAGCGCGGACCGGGCGCAGCGCCACACCCTCGCGTTGCGCGACGTTGCCTACCTGGTCCGGGCCCAGGTCGAGCTGAAACCCGGCGTCAGCGACGACATCGCCAAGTACCGGGATCAATTCCGGCGGCGGGTCCGTGAAGGCCGCTGCTTCGCGACGCCGTTCTTGGGATGCCGCGAATTCTCAGCCGCATTCGCTGAACCCGACGGCAACGACGTTGCCATCCCCCGCAGCGAAGACCTCGGACCGATGCTGCTCGACATCGACTATGAGCCGGGCGGGAGTGGCCGCGGGAAACCCCGCTTCTTCCGGGCGACGCTCGACGCCGGGGTGATGCGTGTACCCGGCCGCTTCGCGGAGGTGACCTGATGCTGCTCCAGCGGCTCAAAGCGTACGCGGACCAGCGTATGCAGCTGCCGCCGTGCCTGTACTCAGAGACCCCGATTGGCTACATCGTGGAAATCGACTCTGCCGGCCGGCCTCTGAGCCGGGTGCCGACGCCGACCATGGACCCCACGAATCCCGCCACGCGCCGCGGCGTACGGCGGTTCGCCCCGGACATCGTGAGGTCTTCCGGGGTCAAGGCCCTGCTCCTTGCCGACCAGTCGGAGTACACCTTCGGCCTCGCGCGGGATCCCGGGAAGCAGTCACGAGTCGACGTATGCCACAGGGCTTACCGGGAGCTCCTGGATGACTGCGCCGCTGCCGCCCACGAGCCTGCGGTCGACGCGGTCCGCAACTTCTACGCGAACGGCGGGGTCGCAGCCCTGGATCTGCCGGACGACTTCGACCTGGCGGCGAAAGTAACGTTCCGCGTGCACTTTGGCGGAGATGCCGTGTTCCCCACCGACCTCCCGGCAGTGCAGCAGTTCTGGGCCGGTCGCAACGACCCTGAGGCCGCCGGAGCGGCAACGATGCAGTGCCTCGTCTGCGGTTCCGTGGGGCCTGTTCTCAGCCGGCTCCAGGGCAAGATCAAAGGAGTGCGGGGCGGCCAGACTTCGGGCACCTCCATCATTTCTGCCAACGCCGAGGCGTTCGAGTCGTTCGGACTCGAAGCATCGCTCATCGCCCCGACATGCGCGGGCTGTGGCGAGCGGTTCACCAAGGCTGCCAACGAGCTGATCGCTTCGGACACCACGCATCTTCACCTTGGCAACGCAACCTTCATTTTCTGGACGGTTGCGGAGACGGGCTTCTCCCTCACGTCGTTCCTTACCGACCCGGATCCCGCTCAGGTCAAGGGGCTGTTGGACTCGGCGAGGAGCGGGAGCCCCGCATCAGCGGTACAGAGCACGGCGTTCTACGCTGCCGCCCTCTCCGGGAGCGGCGGGCGCACCGCCGTCCGCGACTGGGTGGACACCACCGTCGGCGAGGTCCAACGCCAGCTTGCCCGGTGGTTCGACCTCCAACGCATCGTGGAGTGGGACGGCAGCGAAGGTAGGCCACTGGGCCTTTACCAGCTCGCCCGGGCCACGGTCTTCAAGGCCGATGACATCCGCAGCGCAACGCCACGCGCGCTGCTTCACGCCGCGCTCACGGGCACACCCGTGCAGCCGGGGCTGCTCTATGAAGCGGTCCGGCGGAACCGGGCCGAGCAGAAGGTGACCCGCGAGCGAGCGGCGCTCATCAAACTCGTCCTGCTCTCGCGGGACACCACCCCCCACACGGAGGAGTACATGGTCGGTCTCGAACCTGAGCACCCGGACACTGCCTACCACTGCGGGCGTTTGCTCGCTGTGCTCGAATCGGTGCAGCGGCGGGCTATGCCCAACCTGAACGCCACCATCGTCGACCGCTTCTTCGGTACCGCGTCATCGGCACCCGCGAGCGTCTTCGGCCGGCTGCTTCGTGGCTCTCAGCCGCACCTGTCGAAGCTCGAACGGGACCGGCGTGGGGCGTACATCAACCTCCAGCGCGAGCTCGAGGACGTGACCCGACAGATTCCGGCGTTCCCAAAGACGCTCACGCTCGAACAGCAGGGCCTCTTCGCGCTCGGCTACTACCACCAGCGCGCCCACCGTGGCCATCGCGCCGACGCCGACGCCGACACCACAACCGACAACGACACTCCCACGACCAACCAAGGAGCACTGTGATGACCAACCCCATCGTGAACGACCCCGCCCGCCGCCATGACTTCGTCCTCCTGTTCGACGTCACCGACGGGAACCCGAACGGCGACCCGGACGCCGGCAACCTCCCTCGCGTCGACCCGGAGACCATGCAGGGCCTCGTCACCGACGTTGCCATCAAGCGGAAGGTCCGCGACTACGTCGACCTTGCCCGGGGGAGCGAACAGCACTTCAAGATCTATGTTCAGCACGAAGCCTTCCTCGCCGACAACCGCGCTCGCGTTTTCGCCGAGCGCTCCGGCGGGAAGAAGACGTCCCCTGCCGACGGGCGGGCCTGGATGTGCGACGAGTTCTTCGATGTCCGCATGTTCGGGGCTGTCATGTCGATGAAGGAGAACAACGCCGGCCAGGTCCGAGGGCCCGTGCAAATCACCTTCGCGAGGTCGATCGACCCGATCATCCCCCTGGACCTCAGCATCGTCGGCCCCGCCCAGAATGCGAAGGAGGTCCGGAAGGATGCTGACGAGGGCGAACCGGCCACCTTCGGGACCATGGGCCGGAAGTCGCTCGTCCCGTACGCGCTCTATCGCGCCCACGGGTTCTTCAACCCGCACTTCGCAAAGCAGACCGGCGTGAGCGAAGAGGATCTGACCCTCCTCTGGCGCGCGCTCCAGGACACCTGGGACACCGACCGGTCCGCCGCTCGCGGGCTGATGGCATGCAGGGGGCTCTACGTGTTCACCCACGACAGCAGCCTCGGGAACGCCCCCGCGCACAAGCTCTTCGAACTCATCCAGGCGCCGAAGAGTGCCGTTGACGCCCCGCGAGAGTTCGCCGACTACACCGTCACCCGGCCCGCCGACGGCGAGGTGCGGCCCGGCGTGACACTGACGACCCTGGCGGAGTGATCTTTCGACCGGCAACGGCTCCCCACGGACGGGAGTGGCCAGCCTCCTCACACCCGCTCTTCGGGGTGGGTGAGGATTGAAACACACCGTGGCTATCGCCGCCCGTAGGCTCGTTTCGCCCTCGCACCCGCCCTTCGTTCGGGGTGGGTGAGGATTGAAACGACTACTGCATGGTTTCGGGGTGCCCGTGCCAGCTCGCACCCGCCCTTCGGGGTGGGTGAGGATTGAAACACGTCGCCGGTGGTGGTGGGCTCGGTCTCGGTGTACTTCTCGCACCCGCCCTTCGGGGTCGGTGAGGATTGAAACATGGCGGGCATCTGGCGGCCCTTCGCGAGCACCTCTCGCACCCGCCCCTCGGTGTGGGTGAGGATTGAAACATGGCGCACGTGAAGAGCGGCATGGCGCTGGGGCCTCGCCCCCGCCCTCCGGGGTGGGTGAGGATTGAAACTCTGAAGTTGCGAACCGGGCAGCGTAGCTTGTGCTCGCAACCCGCCCTTCGGGTGGGTGAGGATTGAAACTCTGTGACGGCCATCATGGACCTCCTATCGGTACTCGCACCCGCCCTTCGGGGTGGGTGAGGATTGAAACAACCTCGGCGAGGCTACGGGATGCTCAAGGCCTGCTCGCGCCGGCCCTTCGGGGTGGGTGAGGATTGAAACGCCGCCATCGGCACTCCGGAAGCGACCGGGATCACCTCGCACCCGCCCTTCGGGGTGCGTGAGGATTGAAACGCGCTTGACCGGGTGTTCCCGTCGAACGACTGGAGATCTCGCGCCCGCCCTTCGGGGTGGGTGAGGATTGAAACGCCATCGACTCCCACGCCGCAATCTCCTCCGGCTCGCGCCCGCCCTTCGGGGTGGGTGAGGATTGAAACTTGTCGTCGCCGCCGGTGATCTTCTGGGCCGCCTCGCACCCGCCCTTCGCGGTGGGTGAGGATTGAAACAAGTCGCGGCCCGTCTCTAAAGGCGACGCTGCCGCCTCGCACCCGCCCTTCGGGGTGGGTGAGGATTGAAACCGCGCTCCGGCCTCCGAAGTACCGCCGCGCCGCCTCCAACTCGCACCCTTCGGGCGAGCTGTCGTCCCCACACGGGTGGGGGTGAGCCGTTGAGGATGCTCTCCTGGGCGTCGTCGTTCTCGTCGTCCCCACAGGCGTGGGGGTGAACCGAAGAGTGGTCTGGCACAGACCTCGGCGCCGGGAACCATCTCGGGACAGCCGGCTCAGCGACTCGTCGAGCCCCGGGGCATCGCCCAGTGGCGCTACTCCCAAGCAGGCCTCGCGCTCGTGGGCTCGGAACCGTCCCATTCCACCTTCAACCTCGCGACCATCTCTGCCACTGAACAAACGCCTTTGACGCCAGACACCGAGTGTCCCGCGCTCCAACTGGTATCCCTGATCATGTTTGTGGTTAGTCCCTCTGGACCGGTGGTTGCGATCACTCGGTCCAGGTCCGATTCGAGCAGCGCAGCCTTATACGCGGGCGCGGCGCGGCTTTCCGTGGTGGCGATGAAGGCGGTTCCCATGAACGCGAGGTCGCAGCCGAGGATAATCGCCGCTCGCAACGAGACGCCGTCACTCACGCCCCCTGCCAGAACTACGGGTCCCTCGTAGAACTCGCGGACCGCCCGGACGAACGCGAATGGGTTGACCCACCCGGTGTTCCCGCCCGCGCCTGCTGTGAGCAAGACCAGGCCATCGGCGCCAGCTCCGAGGCACTTGTGGACGTGCCGCAAATTCGCAACATCGGCGAACACGCGCGTGCCCGAATCATGGAGGATCGGGATGATGTCACGGGGCGAGCCAACGCTGGCGATCACGAGAGGCACACGATGCTTGATGGCCATGCGCACATCACCTTCAAGTCGAGACTTCAGACGCATAACCAGGTTCAGCGCCATGGGAGCGGGGTGTAGTCCGGCGTCGCTCGCTCGCTGGCGGTCTAGCTGGATTCTCCGCAGCCAGGCGTCGAGCTCGTCGGAGGATGTTGCCTCATGCGCTGGAAAGGAACCGATGACGCCAGCTCGGCACGAGGCAGAGACAAGCTCTGGACCAGATACGCCGCTCATGGGCGCCACGATAACGGGGATGGAGAGCGAATTGATCATTTCGACTCCTTAGTTTCCGCTACGCAGTCGTGCTGGCGCGGGAAGCTTTCACTCAGGGACTCGGTTCTGTTGGTCTTGCTTATAATCTTCGGTCAGCTGGCCAACTGTAACGACTCGCCCAGAATATCGTTCAGGAAACCTTGCCAACCAAACGATTGCGGCAGCAGCGACATCAGGACTATGCCATCCGCCTGCGACGTCAGGGCCATCGTCGGGAAGAACCAGAGCGATGCCTTCGGTTCGGATCAAGAGTTCGAGGCCGAAGCTAATGCAGTGAATCTTGTACTGCCGGACCTCGGCCGCCAGCCCCATCGTCAGTTTATCGAGGGCAGCCTTCGAGACCGAATAACTAACTCTCCCAGGGGCGACGGAGAGCGTACTGGCTGCCGATGACACGTTGATGACTGTCCCTCCTCCCGCGCCAATCATGTGAGGAGCAAACGCGCGGAACGTCAGGAGTGGTCCCCTCAGGTTAACGTCCATCACGAGGTCCCATCGCTTCTGAGAAAGGTCTAGCACGTTCCCGGGGAACGAGATCCCTGCGTTGTTGACGAGGATATCGCAGCGGCCGAACGCCTCTATCGTGGTCTTGCGGAGCGACTCGACGTTGGCCTCGTCGCGGACATCGCACCTCACAGCGATGGCGCGGCCGCCGCGGGCGACGACATTCCGCGCGGTCTCCTCGTTCGTCCCCGGGATCTTCGCCGGTTCCGCATCCGTAGTGCGACCTGCGCAAACCACCGCCGCGCCTTCCTGACCCAGTGCCAGCGCGGCGGCCTTTCCGATTCCACGGCTGGCCCCCGTCACCACCGCTACCTTCCCGTCGAACAGAGCCACGTGTCCTTCCTTCTCCTGCCGCGATCGGTGTGACCGGAGTCCACTCACGGGTCCTGGAACCTTGCTCTTACCCCGGCTGCGTTGGCGCGGCGAGTCGGCTCGATCGCTGCTTGATCTCCGCGATCAGGCCGGCCGCGGCATCCGTATCGGCTGGCGACGACAGCGGCAGGGTGAGCGTGACGCGATTCACGATGCCGCCCAGGCGCTCAACGATCGTCTTCCCAGCCTCCGCGTAGGTGCCGACGATCGCGAACTCGTCGAGCACCTCATCCGGAACGAGGCCCGGCATCTCCTGCCATCGATTCGAAATCGAGCACTCGTGCAACTTCGCAGCCAGGTCCTGCCATCCGTAGATTTCGAGGCTCCCGGCATAGGTCCTGGTCGATCCGTAGAACCCGACGCGGCGGCGAAGATCTTCCCGGACTCTTCGGACCTCCACCTCGTCCCGCCCGATACCGATCAGTGCGCCACCCGAAATGTCGATGTCATGCCACGAGCGTCCTGAGGCCATCAATCCCCGCTCGAGGTCCTTACGAATTACGTCCGTCAGGAAGCGGCGCGACACGAAGTGATGCAAACGCACGCCGTCGCAGAGTTCCGCGGCCATGCGGAGCATGAAAGGATTGACGGCTGCGACGGAAATGGGGATGGGGGGATATCCCAACGGCCTGGGTCGCAACTCAGGGCTCATCAAGCTGAACGAATAGTGCTTGCCCGAGAAGTTCAGGGGCCCCCCGTGTTCCCAGCACTCGAATATCGCGCGCAAGGCGAGCACGTACTCCCGCATGCGCGGGACCGGCGGGACCCACTCCGTCGAGAACCGGCGCTGGACGTGCCCCTTGACCTGGCTCCCGAGTCCAAGTTCGAATCGCCCCTGCGAGTAGTCCTGGAGGTTCCAGCTCGCGATCGCCGTTGCCATCGGGCTGCGCGGGAACGCAACAACGATTCCCGTCGCGACGCTCGCCCGGCGGGTTGCCCGAGCCGCTAGCATCGCAGCCAACAGGGCATCGCTGTAGCCTTCAGCCGTTACCACAGCGTCAGCACCGGCTGCTTCGGCCGCCTCGGCCTGGGCCTCGATGGTTCTTAGGTCCCGCACATCGAGCATCAGCTCGACTTTCATCTCTCGCACCCCTTCTCGCCCGGTCCCTGTAAGCGCGACCTGCGTGCGCGGTCGGCCGAAGGGCGACTCACTGAGGCTCTCCAACGTTCCCGGCGCCCGGTGGGAACTAGAGTCCGAACGTGAAGCCTCCGTTCACGGGGTACGTTTGGCCCGTTACCCAGCTCGATGCGTCTGAAGCCAGGAAAAGGACCATGTTGGCGACATCAGTAGGTTCGCCGATCCTGCCCACCGGATACTGACGCAGGATCTTCTGCATGTTCCCTTCGCTCTCGAAGGCGGCTGCCGTGGTGGGTGTGCGCGTCGCGGCGATCGCCACGGAGTTGGCCCGGATGCCGAACCGCCCGTTGGTCCTCGCGACGGATCTCGTGAAGCCCGCGGCGCCGGCCTTGGCAAAGGCGTAGACCTCGGAGTTCTGATCGCCGTAGCGGCCAGCATCCGAGATGATCGTGATGATGCTCCCCCGGCGGTTGGCGATCATCGATGGGAGCACGTGCCGGGTGCAGTTGAGGACGCCGTACATGTTCACGTTGAGCCACGGCTTCCAGCCCTCGGGGGTGCTGTCGACGAAATACGACCGCGTAACGTCCGGGTTAGGCCCCATGTTGCCGGCGTTGTTCACGAGCACATCGATGCTGCCGAACTCCTTCAGGCCGGCCTCGACCATTTTCGCCACGCCGTCGAAGTCGCCGACGTCTCCCTGCGCGGCCAACGCCTTGCCGCCCAGTTCGCGGACTTCCTTGGCGACGGCCTCGGCGCGTTCGGCGTAGAAGTCATTCACAATGACACCGGCCGCGCCATAAGAGGCCATGTGGAGAGCGATCTGGCGCCCGACGCCCTGACCGGCGCCGCTTATCAGTGCCACCTTGCCGTTGAGATCCAGGATGTTGCCCACACGGTCTGCCATTTCGTACCTCGCATGTGTTAGATGAGTCAGCGCGTTTCGTTCAGGCCTAGGTTCCGGCCACGCCAGGATCGCGTGCCCCCGAAGGAAAAGGAGCTACGCCTTCGAGAAGATGTTCTTGTACGTGCCGCTCTTGGCCATGGCGTGTTCCTGCGCAGCTTTGGCTTCCTCCGGCGAGGCCATCGTCAGAATCGTCCGACGCTCGAAGAGGAGCCCCGTCCCCAGTTCCATGTCCAGGGCACGCTGGACAAGCATCTTGCCGGTCCGCACGGAATGGGGTGCAAGGTCAGCGATCTCCCGGGCGAAGGCCTCTGCGACAGCCATGACCTGGGCACGCGGCGCGATGCCGGTGACCAGTCCCATCGCCAGCGCCTCCTGGGCGGTGTAGTGCCTGCCGGTGAGCACCATCTCCTTCGCCTTTGGCATCCCCACAATGCGAGGCAGGCGCTGCGTCCCACCGCCAGCGGGCAGGGCTCCAAAGAGGATCTCGGGAACACCGATCTTCGCCTCTTCGGCCATGAACCTGAAGTCGCAGGCCGACGCGATCTCGCAACCGCCACCCATCGCCGCGCCGTTGATCACGGCGATGACCGGCTGCGGGATCTCTTCAAAGCGGGACATGAAGTCGCGGCCCATCGACCGGGGCCTGCGGTCGCCGAGCGCTGAGGCGTTCTCGCGAAGGTCGGCCCCCCCGCAGAAGTGGCGATCGCCGGCACCTGTCACCAGGACGATGCGAACGTCCTCGTCGACCTCGATCTCGTCCAGCGCTGAGTTGAAGTCAGCCATCAACTGGCGGCTCAGCGTGTTGGCGCGGTCGGGGCGGTTAATCGTGCAATAGGCAAAGCCATCGCGCTTTTCGAGAATCAGTGTTTCGAAGGTCGTCATCGTGCATCTCCAAACTGGTGGTCTGGCTGCTTGGTCATCTCTGGAGGAGATGCATGAAGCAGACCGCGCCCGCACCCGTCTGCTGGACGAGGCAGGCCTTTGCGCCGGCCACCTGCCGCCCGACCGTCCGCGTGGCGTCGCGGGGCAAGTGCTTAGGTTGCCGGCGAACGCTAGCAGGGTGTCGACAGTCTGTCAACAGCTGAAAGATTGAAACTTACATCCAGCGAGGGTAACATCCAGGCAGCGCGAGATATCTGCGACTCACCGGGGCGGCCAGCGCGATGACAGCGCCAGCTCGCCTCCATGGTCCTATGGGGGAGCGATGCTTCTGAAGGGTGTTCGGGTCTTAAGCCTTGCCCAACAGTATCCCGGGCCGTACTGCACGATGCTGTTGGCGGATCTCGGGGCGGACGTGATATTGCTGGAGCAACCGAAGAAGGGCGATCCCGCACGCGCCTTCCCGCCGTTCTTCGCCGCGGTAAACCGCGGCAAACGAAGCCTCACCGCAGACCTCAAGTCAGAGTCTGGTCGGGCCATCTGCCTGGAAGTGGCGGCCACTGCAGATGTCTTCCTCGAGGGGTTCCGCCCAGGAATAATGGACGCCCTCCGGCTTGGCCATGAGGAGCTGCGTCGCGAGTTTCCCCGCCTCGTGTACTGTTCGATTTCCGGGTACGGCCAGTCGGGCCCGTACCGCAACCGGCCCGGCCATGACCTGAGTTACCTCGGGGTCGCGGGAGCACTCGGCAATGAGAGCGAGGGGGCGTTGCACCCCGGACTGGCCATAGCCGATCTCTCTTCCGCTATGTTCGCCACCGTCGGTATTCTCGCCGCACTCATCGAAAGGGCGAGCTCGGGGGTCGGGCGGTACGTCGACGTCTCGATGACGGACGGCCTGGTCTCGTGGATGGGGGCGGTGATCGAACCGCTCCTGAATGGAGAGGCAAGCCCCTCGTCACAGAGGGAGCCTGCTTATGGCATCTTCAGTTGCGGAGACGGCGAATCGATCACGTTGAGCATCGCCCACGAGGATCATTTCTGGAGCAACCTGTGCCACTGCCTGGACTTGGGTGATCTGGCCAGCCTCAACGCTCAGGAACGTCGCGACCGGCGAGAGCCGCTGCGGGACGTCATCGCGCGACGCCTTCTCGACCGACCCCGCCACGACTGGCTCACCCTCTTCGATGAATCCAACGTCCCGGCCGCGCCGAAGCTTTCACCCGATGAAGTGATCCAGGACCCTCAACTGTTGGCACGAGGACTGTTCGCGCGAATGCCGGGCCGGGGAGAAGAGGGGAGATGGCACGTCCGCAATCCGCTGCAGTTCTCTGGCCTGCCTGCGACGCTCCCCCGACCGGCCCCCAGCCTCGGTGAGCACACAGAAGCGCTCCTCGGCGAGCTCGGCTACTCGCACGAACGAATCCAGAGCCTGAGGGCGGAAGCCACGGTGTAGTCGCGCCGTGAAAGGAATCCTGCGCTCACGAGGTGCCTGGGCGCCAGGGAGTGGGTCGCCGGCGAACGCTGATAGTCGGCAGCGGACGTGGGAGGTGCTATCGTGGCGCGCGGCTGCCTAACGCCTTTCACTGGCGCCGTCGGCCGGAAGAGCCCCCGGTGGAGACATCCGCCCGGGGCGTCAACATTGTGGAGATTCAAATGAGTTCCGCCCGTCTGCTTTCCGCTCTCCGGGTCATCGACCTGACCGACGAATGGGGCCTGATGGCGGGCTCCATCCTTGCCGACCTGGGAGCCGACGTCATTCAGGTAGAACCGCCGGGCGGCTCCGCCGCGCGTCGCATCGGCCCGTTCGCGCAGGGGAAGAGTGCAGACCCGGAGCAATCCCTCTTTTGGTGGGGATATGCTCGGAACAAACGGAGCGTGGAGCTCGACGTCGCGACTAGGGCTGGGAGGGAGACCTTCCTCGCGCTCCTCGAAGGCGCCGACTGCCTCATCGAATCCACGAAGCCCGGTTACCTGTCGAGCGTGGGGTTGGGCTACACCGCCCTTGCAGAGAAACACCCCGGACTGATCGTGACTTCCATCACCCCCTTTGGCCAGACCGGGCCCAAGGCCCTGTGGCCCGCCACAGACATCACGATCATGTCGGCTTCCGGCTACCAGTACACGTGCGGCGACCATGACCGCGCTCCCCTCAGAATCGCCGTCCCGCAGGCCTACCCTCACGCCGCGATGACGGGAGTGGTGGGTACACTCCTCGCCCTCCGCGAGCGCGCGCAGAGCGGTCTCGGACAACACGTCGACATTTCCGCGCAGGAAGCAGCCACATGCTGTTCCGTGCCCGCCCAACTCGCCGAGCCATGGGGCGAATCGCCCATGGTTAGGCGCGCGGGGGGGTACATGCACGGCGGCATCTTCACCCGGACGACCTACCCCGCGAAGGACGGCTTCGTCTCCATCTCGTTTCTCTTCGGGAGCACTGTCGGGCCGGCGACCCAGCGGCTGGTCCAGTGGATGTATTCCGAGGGCGGCTGCGACGAGTCCGTTCGCGACAAGGACTACGTCGCCATGGGAGCCCGGCTGATGGGCGGCGACGAACCGCTCAGCGAGCTGGCCCGAGTCCACGAGACCGTAGCCCGCTTCACCGGCACGAAGACCAAGGCAGAGTTGCTGAAAGCCGCCCAGGACCACGACCTCTTGATCGCCCCATGCGCCACCATCGCCGAGGTCCGCCACGACGCACATCTGGCTACACGCGGCTTCTACGAGCCGGTGCAGGTCGGCGCCAACGAGGTGCATGTCCCAGGCCCGTTTGGCAAGTTCTCCGGGGCGCCGTTGGAGAAAGCACGACGAGCGCCTCGCATCGGCGAGCACACGTCTGAGGTGGTCGCCGAATTGCGGAGCCGGCCGAAGACTGCGCCCGCAGCGGGCGACCACCCAACAGGGGGGCTGCCGTTGAAGGGGCTCAAGGTCCTCGACTTCGGCTGGGCTATGGTGGAGCCGAGTTCGATGCGTGTTCTTGCAGACTTTGGTGCAACAGTCATAAAGGTAGAGAGTACGAAACGGTTCGACACGTTGCGGAGCGTCGGCACCCGCAATGGTGGCTTCGATCCCGATTGCAGTCTCTCGTTCCAGGACTTCAGCGCCGGGAAAACGGGCATCGCTCTCGACCTCACAAAGCCGGAGGCTCAGGAGGTCGTGCGCCGGCTTGCCGCTTGGGCCGACGTCCTCGGCGAATCGTTCACGCCTTCGGCAATGCGCCGGTGGAATCTGCATTACGAGGCCCTCCGGGAGGTCAACGATCGGCTGGTCTACCTGAGCACGTGCCTTGGCGGACAGTTCGGTCCCTACAGCGGGATGGCTGGCTATGGGAATCTCAGCGCGGCGCTAACCGGCTTCAACGCCCTTTGTGGCTGGCCAGATCGCGCGCCCGCCGGACCGAATGGCTATTACACGGACTACGCCACACCGCCTTTCATCGTTGCCGCGGTGCTGGCGGCGCTGGAGTATCGAGACCGCACAGGCAAGGGGCAGCACATCGACATCGCTCAGATCGAGGCCCCGGTGCACTTCCTAACCCCGGCTATCCTCGACTACGAGGTCAACGGCCGCGTGCTCGAACGAGCTGGCAATCGCTCGGAGGAAATGGCGCCCCACGGCGTCTTCCCGTGCCTGGGTGACGATCGCTGGGTAGCGCTGGCAGTGGAAGACGACGCCCAGTGGACGACGTTCTGTATCTTGCTGGGGAGGCCCGAATTCGCGCGCGACCGTCGCTTCAACTCGCTTGCTGCGCGCAAACAGAACGAGGACGCAATCGAGCAGGAAGTCGGAGCATGGACCTCGCGACAGGCGCCCGAGACCGTCCAGGACTCCCTCATTGCGGCCGGCATTCCCGCCCACGTCGTCTCCAACGCGCGGGATCTCTACAACGACGCGCAACTGCAGCACCGCTGCCATTGGGTCTCCGTGCCCCACGCGACGCTCGGCGACATCGTTGTGGAGACCACACGCGTGAAGCTCAGCCGGACACCAGGCCGAACGCTGAGCGGCGCGCCAACGATCGGGCAGGACACCTTCTCGGTGCTGACGGAAATCGCCGGCTACAGTCCCGACGAAGTCGCCAACCTCGCGGCGAGTGGGGTGCTTCAATAAGGCGGGGCACAAGGCCGGAGGACGGGTTCGAGGGCGCTGGGAAAGCTCATGGGTCGCCCGACTGCAGAGGAAGCTCCGCCATCAGGAGTTGCGAGTGTCTCTCCGCAAGCAGGCATGGGAACCCGACATCGCCTGCGCCGGTGACTTCCTTTACCTGCTACGGAGACGCGGGTCGAGGACGTCCCTGAGGCCATCTCCGAGCATGTTGAATCCGAAAACCGCCAGGCTGAGAGCCAGGCCGGGCCAGAAGGCGAGCCAGGGAGAACGGAAGAAGTACTGCCGGCTGCCTCCGCTCAGCATGGTTCCCCAGGACACGTCCGGCGGGGTCACGCCAAGGCCAAGAAAGCTGAGCGATGCCTCGGCGAGAATGGCGTTCCCCAGCCCGAGCGTGGCCAGGATGATCACGGGAGCCGTGATGTTTGGCAAGATGTGGAACAGCATGATGCGCACGTCACCGGCCCCGATGACCTTCGCCGCGTCGACGTACAGGTTCTGCTTCGTGGCTAGTGTGGCCGCCCGCACGACCCGTGAATTCGGGAAGGTGTAGGCGAATCCGAGCAGGAGTGTCACCGTCGTCAATCCCGGCCCGGCGATCGCGGCGATCGTCAGGATGATGACGAGCCATGGGAACGACATCCACATGTCCACAAGGCGCTGGGCAACGGTGTCCAGCCAGCCACCGTAATAGCCACCCACCACCCCGATGATGAGCGCTCCGGCGGTGGATATTGCAACCGCCCCGAACCCGACATAGATCGACGTGCGAGCCCCATGAACGACGAGGCTGAACGAGTCCCTGCCCAAGCTGTCCGTGCCCATCAGGTGCCGGAGACTCGGCCCCTGCAGCCTGTCTATTGGATTCACCGTGTCCACCGCATACGGGGCGATCAGATCGGCGAAGACGGCAACGCCGACGATCGCCAGGACAATCGCCCCGCCGGCAACCGCCAGGGGCTTGTGCGTCCACGGCCGGATCGCTCTTCTCAGGCGCCCCGCCCGCGTCGCCCCGGCGTCCATCCGCGGCGGGACTAGGAGCTCCCCCTGGGCTTCCGAGGCTGGCATTCCGGTCACAGGCACTCAGGCTCCCTCAGTTTTGGAACTTTATCCGCGGATCCAGGTACGCGTACGCGACATCGACCGCGAGGTTGGTGAACACCACGATGAGCGCGATCACCAGGTTCAGCATCTGAATCATCGGATAATCGCGCTGGCTGACGGCGTTTAGGATAAATCTGCCCATCCCCGGTAGGCCGAAGATAGACTCGATGATCACGGCCCCAGACAGGACCCCGGGGACCAGGAGCCCGATGAACGTCACGACCGGCATGAGAGCGTTCTTCAAACAGTGGCGCGTGACCACCACCCGCTCCCGCAGACCCTTCGCCAAGGCCGTTCGCACGTAGTCCTGCTGGAGCACTTCCAACATCATGGACCTGGTCATTCGCATGATGCTTGCCACGTAGAAGCAAGACAGAATGGCAGCTGGAACGGCGAACTGCTTGAGGTTCGCAACTGGATCGTCGGTGAAGTGAATCAGTACGGGCGGTGGGCTATATCCCCACCACCGCGAGCCAAACACGATAAGGAGCGTTGCCAGCCAAAAGCTAGGGAGCGAAAGCGCCAGGATCGCCAGGCAGCGACTCACGTAGTCCCGAGCGGTGTTCTGGCGCGCAGCCGATATGATACCGATTGGAATCCCGGCCACCACGGCGAACGCCAGCGTCATCAAGCCCAGCTCGAAGCTGACCGGGAACGTCCGCCGAAGTTCCGCAAAGCCGTCTCGCTTCGTGATCAGCGAGGAGCCGAAATCCCCGCGGGCAACGCCTCCCAGCCATGACAGGTACTGTTCATAGATGGGCTTGTCCAGTCCCAGGTCCTCCCGCATGGCTTCCTTGGTTGGGGCATACCGGTAGTCTTCCACCAGGATGTCCACGGCGTCCCCGGGCAAGAACCGGACGAGCGCGAAGACAATGAAGGTCACGCCGATCAGCGTCGGCAGAGCCAGCGCGAGCCGTCTTACTACGTAGCTCAGCATGAGCGACTCCGATTCGGGAAGGCGGGGTTGAGCCGGGGCCCGCAAACAGAACTCATCTGCGGACCCCCCTCAGCGCCGGTACCGGGCGGGCCAACCTGGCTTGCGGCGCAGGCCGGCGATCGCGGTCGGCACTATCCTTTGTCGATCCACGCACTGCTGATCGCGTTCCCGATCATGAACCCCCAGTAGGGATCGCTTCCATAGAAGCCAGCAACGTCCATGCCCTTTATCCAGGGTTGGAACGCCTCGTACGAAGTCAGGGACCCACCGTAGACGCACTGCTGTTGCACCGCCTCATAGCGCTGGATGTCTTGCAGGATTGTCAGGCGCTTGGCGTTATCGAACTCCGCGCGCTGAGCTTCCAGCATCTTCGTGAACGCGGCATCGTCGACCCGCCCATACCGGGTGGCGCTGCCGGGATAATACCAGCGGTAGGTGACGGAATCGGGGTCGGGGAGCGCCCCGGGGCCCGTCATGCCCATCTGCTTCGGCATCCCGGCGTGAGTGGTTCCGATGAAGCTCGCGTAGTCCTGGAGTTCGACCTTGGCCCGGATCCCCGCGTCCTTCATATTGGCCACAAACTGCGTGAACTCATCGAAGAACCAGGGCGGCGATGGCGGAGACGTGAGGGTCTCGAACGTGATGTCTATGCCGTTGGCATAGCCTGCGGCGGACAGGAGCGCCTTTGCCGCCGTGACATCACGCTTGAAGTACTTGCTGCCTTCACCGAGCTTGTCCAAGGGCAGGGACAGTGCCGGCCCGAAGTTCGGGCCGATGATCTGCCCAAGTGTACCCCTGCCGCCAAAGAGGCCCTTGAGGAGCCCGTCACGGTCAAGAGAGAGCGAAATGGCCTGGCGAACCTTCACGTCCTTGAACGGCAGGTCCTGCACTTCGGCTCTCATCATCATCCGCGGCCCGGCCGAGGCGCCGCCAACGACCTCTTTGATGATCGCCTTCGAGTAGTCCTTCTTCAGCTGGTCTGCCAGGTCGGCCGGGAGGGTGCTTCCCTGCCCGATGTAGTCGAGGTCGCCCGCCTTGAAGTTTGCGATAGCCGTCTGGTCGTCGAGAACAACGACCTCGTGGTGCTCATCGACGTACGGCCCGACGCCAGTCAGGTAGTAGTTTTGGTTTCGCTTGTAGACGGTTTCGACGTCGGGCGTGACCTTGTCCACGACCCATCGTCCGGTGCCAATCGCCGATTCCGGCTTGGTGTAGTCGCCGAACTGCTTCTCGACTTCGGGCGCGACGATGGTGGCGAAGTAGGTTGTCATGTAGCGAAGGAACGGGGCGAACGGCGTCTTCGTCTTGATCGTCACGGTGTTGGCATCAGGAGCCGTCACGGAGTCCACGCTCGCGAACATGGCCCCGTAGAAGAGCGACTTCGGATCCATGCGGCGCTGAAGGCTGTAGAGGACATCCTGGGCGACCAACGCCCGGCCGTTCACCGGCGGCTTGTTGTGGAACTTGACGTCCTGGCGCAGGTGGAACGTATACGTCGTTGCGTCAACCTGCTCCCACTTCCCCGCCAGCCCAGGCTCGACCGTAAAGGAGCCCGGGGCGGCGTCGTACTTCATCGTGACCAGTGGTTCGTAGATGAAGCTGGCGGGTCCGTGCACGCGGAGGCCGGTATTCGCAAAGACGTCGTAGTTCAGCGTGCCCTGCTGGTACGTGCGAAAGCGCGTGACCCCACCCTTCTTGGGAGCTGGCGTCGAGGCAGCAGGTGAACCGGTCGAGGACGAGGTAGTGCTGGTCGCCTCAGTGGATCCGTTGTCGTCGTCATCGCCACAGCCCACGGCTGCCAGCCCCGCAAGACCGAGGGACCCAACGCCGGCACCGGCGATGATCCGCCGCCGCGATGCCCTTCGGGCCCAGAAGCGGGACCAATACTGCGACTCCTGGCCGGAATTTGCGTGGCTCATGACATCCCTCCCGTGCTTGCTCTGAATGGCCGACCTGGCGACCTTGCTTCCTCCGGCTATGACTGCTCCACCCGCCCTGGAGGATCGGGCGCTAGGCTAGCATCCGGCCGAAGCTTCTGTCAATAGATAAAACTTTGCAAGTTGCAGGGTTTGATGACCTGCGGACGAGCCCACCACCAGCTCTCCGTGGCATGTCCCGTCACTTCCACCGCAGACTTCAGCAACGCATGACCCCGCTCCAATCAGAGGCGGCGGCCGAGCCCCCGCTCCTATCGGGAACCTCGGTGCCAGGGCGTTCGTTCATACAGCCCGCGGACCGCTCCCGCGAGCCACCTGGAGTCCGGGGTAGCCGCTGACGCCGGTATCGACGTCCATGAGCGCCCGATCCCGGCCGGCACGTGAGCGTCGCTCCCGGCGACGGGCACGTGCGCGGCAAGGGCGGCCAGGCTGCGAGCAGCGTGATTCTCGGAATCGGTGCATCCGTTGTTTTCCACTTCGATGGCGTGGACCTGGCCAGCCTCGATGATCCTCCGAAGGCGCGGGTGGATCGTGTTCCCGGCTTCGGGGAGGCCGACGTCGAACAGGCCACGGAACGGGTGAGCGAGCACGAGGATCGCCCCGGCGTCCCGCGCTTCAATGGCGAGGTCCTCGAGTCGGCGGTGCCGGGGATACTCCTTCATACCGACGACTATGACGTGTCCTAAGTCTGTTGTGACTTCGGCGCCTGGAAAGACCGTGAAGCTCGCCGTCGAAAACCGCTCAGCTTCCCCCTCGGCCCAGACGCGATAGTGCTCCGCCACCACGACGCCATCGAGGCCGCAACGGATCGCTGCGTCTACAAGCTGCTCGGGCGTCGTCCCGCTATCAGCGGACCCCAGGCGGGAGTGAACGTGGAAATCGATCCGGAGGGTTCTTGATACCGGGTCGGCGTCGTTGCTGTTGGGGGGCTCTCCCATGCGCCTCCGGTCCCTTTCTCGTTTAGGCGGAGCACAGCGCCGCCAAACGGACTGGCAGCCTCGCCGATGCCCACCCGCAACGGCAGCGGGGCTGCGCTGGCACCCGCGACCGTAGCAGTGTCATCCTGGTTGTGTCAAAATCCGTCTGTTTCAAATATTCAAGTATTGACTTAAGCCGTTGAGGAGGCTAGCCTTCGAGGCTACGCAGCCCGTGGGGTCGTCGGGGAGTCGCCCGCCGCGACCAAGGCCTCGTCTCAGCACGTCAACAGGTTCCGGCGTACTGGGCGAGCCGGTCGCCGTCGAAGGGGCCTTCGCCGACTTGGCGTCCGCCAACTGCCAGCCCATCTGGGCGCAAGCTGGCGGCGCCGGCCTCTCGCGAAGCCATAACCTCGCAAGAATTCCTCCAGGAGGCTTGACATGGACTTCGAACTACCTGAACACACGCGAGCGATAAAGGATCTCGTCCAGCACGTTGTGGAACGGCACTGCCTGCCCCTGGAGGCGGAGTTCCTCCGGGGAAAGGAAGTTACCGACGAAGACCTCCAGCGCCTCGTCGATGCCGCCAGGGAAGCCGGGCTCTGGGGGCTAAACCTCCCAAAGGAGCTCGGTGGGGCCGATCTGAGCACGCTCGACACCGTGGTCGTCATCGAGCAGAACTACCGGACGTTGTTCCCGATCGAGTTCGGGGGAAACCCGTTCGTCTTCCTCGCCTGTGAGGGAGAACAGCGCGACCGCTACCTGATGCCAATCATCCGGGGCGAGAAGAAGTTCGCCTTCGCGCAAACCGAACCCAGCGGCGGTTCCGACCCTGGGAATCAGATGCGGACGACCGCCGTTCGCGACGGCGATGACTGGGTGATCAATGGGTCGAAGGTCTTCATCTCCCGCGCCGGACGGGCCGATGTGATCGTTGTATTCGCCGTTACCGACCCCGAGCGCCGTCAACACGGCGGGATCACGGCATTCCTGGTAGACAAAGGCACCCCTGGCCTGCACCTCGTTCGGCCGATTCCGATCATGGCGGCCAACGGCAACGACAAGTTCTACCAGCCATGGGAACTCTACTTTGAGGACTTGCGCGTGCCAGCTTCAAGCGTCCTCGGAGGCATCGGGCAGGGTTTCAGGTTGGCTCAGAGGGAGCTGAGCACCCAGCGCATGAACATCGGTGCAGAGTGCCTGGGCATCTCCACGCGCAGTTATGACATGATGGTGGCGTACGCGAAGCAACGCGTGCTCTTTGGCGAACCACTTGCAGCCAAGCAAAGCATCCAGGCGATGATCGTCGACTCGTGGATAGACATCCACACCACCCGGCTCGCGGTGCAGCACGCCGCCTGTAAGAACGATCTTGGCCAGGACACTCGCGTCGAGGCCGGGATGCTGAAGCTCATCGGGACCGAGATGGCAACTCGAATCGTTGATCGGGCCATCCAGGTTCACGGGGGCTACGGTGTCACCACCGAGCTGCCGCTGGCCCACTGGTACAACAAGCTTCGTCCGATGCGGCTGTACGAAGGACCTTCCGAGGTTCACAAGTTCCAGGTCCTCGCCCGAGAGCTACTCCACAGGTAGGTTGGGGCCGAGCCGGCCTAGCGGGCAACTCGACGCCGACGCCAACGATGCCAGAACCGGGCCGAGGAGGCAGTCCCCCGGCTATCGACTTGTTCGCCCCGACTCAAGCCAGCTGACGACCGACCCCACACCGGATCAGCGCTTGAGCCGACGCGCGACCGGCGACGAGCCGAAGTCCAGCGATGGAAGCACGATCGTCGCTGACCCCGGCATGACGTTTTCCCCGCGCTGATTCACCGCACTCGTTTCTACGTCGACGCACGGCTCGCCATCTTCGTCGATGTACTTCTCGGTCACGCTGCCGCTCAGCCGAACGACGTCCGAGAGGTAGACGAAGCGACGATACTGGGCCCGCGCGTTCTTCACCCACCCGCCGTCACCCATCCAGTGGGTGAGGAGCTGGATCTGCCAGCACTGGCGCTGGAAGCCCACATCGTACTGGTAGGGAACGCCCATCGCCCGAGCCGCGTGACGGTTGTAGTGCACGGCGTACACCGGTTCCAGCGCACTAAACTCGGGATCACGGAACGCCCAGGCGGGGTGCCTCTCGTAGTCCTTCAGAGCTGCAGCATGAGCCGCGAGACGTGGGATCGGCGCTCCGCCGCCCGCCACGAACGCCACCTCGTCAGTCATCCCGATAGGCCCCTTCGTCAGGGTGGCCAGCTGGTCGCCACGCGACACATGTTCCCAATACCGCGGCGTGGCACCACGGGGGCATTCCGCGCGCACCTGCGCCTCGATTTCCGCGAGCTCCTCCGGGGACCAGGGGTGAGGCAGGGGAATACCATGCTCCGTGCCCCTCGCCTTCGCCTTCTGCCGTTCGACGTTGATCACGGACCACTCGATTTCAGCGACCAGCTCGTCTCGCTGGTTGGAGTAGCGGTTCGTGAACGTGTCCATCACCATCATTTCGGCGAAGTCGCTCCTCTTTGGGCCGACGAACCCATCATAACGGCAGGTAGGGGTGAGCTTGTCGTTCAGGAGCACGGGTTTGAAGAACCGAAGCACACTTCCGCTGTGGAAGGAGCCAAGTCCAGGCCATCCAAATTGCAGGCCGGAGAACACGCCGATCACGAACGACGGTGGGGCAACGAGACCGCCATAACATGACCCGGCAGCGTATTGAGCATCTGTCCACAATGGATTTATGTCGCCAATTCCTGCGGCGAACTTTGCTATGGCCAGGCGCGTCGCCTCTTCGTTGAAGATAGAGTGGTCTATGCGGAGATCAAGACCTACCTTCTCCTTCATGGACGCAATCATCTCTTCGGTCAACGTTGCCTCAGTCATCTTCGCTTCATTGACGGTGTCCACTGAATCTCACTCCTAGGGATTGCGACGAAGGTGAAGGTATCGCGGGCGACGTGAAACGGGATCAAGGCGAATCATCGTCATAGAAGGTTCAACGTCTGAACCTGGCGGTGTATGCTTCACTACCGGCATCTGGGTTCCGGTCACGGAAACGGAAGTACTGTTCGACCAGGTGTTCACGCTTGCGTTCGTCGAGACCGGCAAACAGCATGCGCTTGATGTCTATTAGCGACTTTGCGGAATTTTCGGCGATCTCCCGAGCCAACGCCGTGGTGAACGACCGCAATTCGGCATCGGGCACGACATGATTCACCAGGCCGATGGCCTTGGCCTCGCTCGCGTCGATGAAGCGGGACGTGTAGAGGAGTTCGGCGGCCTTGGCCCAGCCAATGAGTCGCGGGAGCAACCAACTGCCGGCGCCGGTGTCGCTCACGGTGCCCAGCCTGGAGAACGGCAGCCGGAAACGAGCGGACTGGCCGGCCACCCTGATGTCCGCCTGAATCGCCAGTTCGGCGCCATAGCCGACAGCCGGTCCGTTGACCATGGCGATAACGGGCTGGCGCATCGCTGTGAGTGTCCACAGGCCGGGACCCTCTTCAAGGATGGAGCCACTGCCCGGCGTCGGCTTCAAGTCCTCCGGGACGGGCGACGAAAGGTCGGCACCGGAGGAGAACCCACGGCCGGCTCCGGTGACAATCACCACGCGGACGTCGTCGCGGCGCGACATCGCCAGGCACGCGTCGTTCAGTTCCTGCACACGTTCGACGGTGACCGGGTTGAGGCGAGCCGGCTCGTTCAGGGTGATCCAGCCGATGCCTTCACTGCTCTCAACAAGTACGAATGGTTCAGCCAACGTCAGTCTCCTTATCGGGGCAAGTGCTACTGGAGGACCCCAGCTGCGGCGATTTCGGCGACCTGGTCGGAGCTGTAACCGAGGATATCCATGAGGACGTGCGAGGCGTCCTGGCCGTATGTCGGACCTGGCCGCTCGATACGCGCCGGCGTGCGGCTCAGCTTGAAGCGTCCCCCCTCGACGACGATGTCCCCGAGGTCCGGGTGCGGCACCGTCAAGAAGTGGTCTCGATGGCGCAGTTGAGGGTCGTTGTGCAAGTCGTCGGCGGTTGCCACCACGTGGGCGGGAACACCGAGGGCGACACCTCGTTCCTGGACGGCTTCTGCCGGGAGCGCCGCCGTCCAGGCGGCGATGATGACCTCGAGCTCGTCCTCATGCAGCTTGCGGGAAGCGAGGGAGGCGAACCGGGCATCGGATGCCAGTCCTGGCATCTCCATCGCTGCGCAGAGTCTCTGCCACTGGCCGTCGTCTTCGGCCGCCAGCGCAACCCATCGGTCGACCCCCAGGCAGGGAAACACGCCGTGGGGCGCCATCTCGCCATGGCGGTTTCCGTCGGGCTGGAGCACGCGTCCGTTCACCTCGTAATCCAGCATCGCCGGAGTAAGGAAGTGCACGGGAGCTTCCATTTGCGAGATGTCGATGTGCTGCCCCAGGCCGGTCCGATCGCGATAGTCCAGGGCGGCGATGACTGCCGTTGTTATGAATTTCGGCGTCACGTAGTCCGTGTAGGGGCCGTTCGGGCCTGCCGGGGGCCTATCCTTCCAGCCGCAAAGATCGTTGAAGCCGGCAAGTGCCGCGCCGTGATTGCCGTAGCCAGCCATGTGGCTGTATGGCCCGACCTGACCGCCAAGACACGAGCTCACGTAGATCAGGCGCGGATTGATCTCTCGAAGGGCCTCGTAGTGGAGTCCCCACCCGCGCATCGCCCGGGGAGTGAACGACTCGCCAACGACATCTGCCCACGCTGCCAGCCGGCGGACGATCTCCTGCGCCTGGGGCTTGCGGAGATCAAGCGCGAGCCCCAGCTTTCCTGCGTTGAAATCGTGATATGGACCGCTGCGCTCCGGTCCGGGGACACCGTCCTTCATCGGCCGAAGCGTCCGAACCGTGTCTATGCGCCCGGCAGTCTCGATCTTGATGACAGTGGCCCCGAAATCCGCCAATACCCTCATCGCCGAAGGCTCGACCATGACCCAGCCCAGGTCGACAACCTTCAGGCGCTCGAATGGCCGGCGGACGGCCTCACCGGAGGCATCCTGCTGCCGCACGGGCTTCGCACTTGTCCCGTAGTCGGCCATGATCTCCGTGGTGTGCTCACCCAGGCGCGGAGCGCGCCTTCGAAGGCTGAGGGAGGCATTTGTAAACTTCACGAACGGGCCCGGATAGGCAATCCCATCCCCATGGGGAGAGGCGGGCTGGAAGAACCCACGAGCGTTGAGATGCGGATCGTGACGGACGTCGGCCACGGTCGAGATCGGCGCGATCAGCAGCTGCCTCGCCATCGCGGCGTTGAAGAGCTCCCTCTTCGTCCTCGTCGCCGTGAACGACGCTATTGTGTCCTCGATTCTCTCCAGCTCGCCCAGGGGCTCCTTCCCCGACAACAGGAGCTCGGCGTAGGCGATGTAGTCCTTGTCGCGAATGGACTCGTCACAGCCGCCTTCCTCATAGATCCAATCCACCAGGCGCTTCGTCGCGGGACCGATCGCATTGCCGAAGAAGAACGTGATCGAGACATGACCATCCTTGGCCGGGTAGGTGTTGCGAAAGAGCAGCGGGCCGATCTTAAAGCCGCTGGCGGTGCGGCTGAGAGGCTCGTCCCCCCAGGAACGGGCAAGCACGCTCGGGATGCAGCAGACCGCCGCGGACTCCTGTGCGGACACGTCGACGTGCTGACCCAGGCCGCTCCAGCGCCGCTCATGAAGAGCCACGAGCGTGCCGACCACCGCATCCATCGAGGCGTGCGCGTAGGACTGGGGCACCGCGATTCGCAGCGGCGCGCGATCCTCATCGCCGGATAGCAGCTGGTAGCCTGACGCCGACATGACGGTAAGGTCGGTTGCGGGCCACGTGGACTTTGGGCCCGTTTGGCCGTACGGCGTGACCGACGTGACCACGAGACGGGGGTTCACTCGGGCGAGGTCTGTGTAGGCAAGGTTCAACCCTTCCAGATACCCGGGACGAAACGACTCGAGAACGCAATCCGCCGAGCGCACGAGGTCGAGGAACTCAGTTCGGCCCGCAACCGAGTCGAGGTCGAGCACCATTCCGCGCTTGTTCCGGGCGTAGCCCCACCAAAAGAGGGACTGCTCAGGACCGCGTTCGTCGTTGGCAAAGGGACCCAACCGCCGGGCCGGAGATCCCCCGGGAGGCTCGATCTGCACCACATCGGCGCCTAGATCGGCAAGCATGGAGCCGGCCAGCAGGCCCCACTCGTCCGTTAGGTCGAGAACGCGGAGGTGAGACAACATGGGATGACTTCCTCTGTTCCGTGGCTGGCCGCCCATGGGTTCAGTGGCTGCAGAAAGACCAGACCCCCGGCAGACTAGCCTCCTCTCGGGGATCCGTCAAGAGTTGTTTGTTTGAATGTTTGCCGCAATCCGATCGAACCGACCGGGGTGCCGCGACGGCCGGGCGCGATTGGGGGTCCGCTGTTCGAAAGAACCGCCAACCGCACGAAGGTGCCACCGGAACCCTCGCCCGACTTGTGCCTCCGCTATTTGACGGCACCCGCTGCTCGGAGCCGGTCGATCCCCGCCTGGCTCATTCCGAGCCATGAGATCAGCACCCTGTCCGTATGCTCGCCGTGGCCGGGCATACGGCGGCCTGCCAACGCCGGCGTCCGCGACAGTTGCATCGGCGAGCGGGGGAGGGGGAGAGAGCCCGGGAGCCCGTAGGGAAGGGGCACGTCCATGATCATGTTGCGAGAGCAGAATTGTGGATCGGTGAACAGGTCACCGATCGTGTTGACCCGACTGACCGCACAGATATTGGCCGGCTGGAGGACTCCCAACCATTCTGCTGTCGTTCTTTGGGAGAACGTTCGCGAGAGCTCGGCTTCCAGCGCGTCGACGGCCGCAACCCGTCGAGGGTTAGAAGAGAAGCTCTCATCCAACGCAAGGTCATCACGGCCGATAAGGCCACAGAAGAGCGGCCAGTCCTTGACGTTCGCCACGACGATGTGCCCATCGCACGTCGCGAACGGACCGTAGGGTGCCATCAGAGCGTGCCGGCTTCCCTGCCGTGTCGGCACTTCTCCCGTCGCGCCAAACCGCACCACCTCGTTGTCGACGAGGGCCAGCTGTGCGTCAGTCAGGGCAACGTCTACAGCCTGTCCGAGGCCCGTGGATTGCCGCTCGTGGAGCGCCGCCAGAACGGCGACCGCGAGATAGAGCGATGCAACGGTATCCCCAACGCTGACGCCGATGCGGAGCGGGGGGCCCCCGGCATAGCCGTTGAGGCTCATTGTTCCGCCGAGAGCCTGGGCGACAGCGTCGACGCCCGGGAGGTCCCGATACGGTCCCGACTGACCAAAGGCGCTGATCTGGGCGTAGATCACTCTCGGATTGACCGAGGAGATGGACGCGTAGCTCAGTCCCAGTCGTTCCATCGTGCCGGGCCGGAAGTTGTTCACCACCACGTCGGCCTCGCGCGCGAGGTTCAGCGCCAGGTCCTTTCCGTCAGCTGTCGCGAGGTCGATGGCAATCGCCTTCTTGGCCCGGTTGACCGCAAAGAAGAATGTCGAGATGCCGGAGTAGTAGGGGCCAAAACCTCGCTGCTGCTCTGTGAGCCCGGGATGCTCCACCTTGACGACCTCGGCACCGAGGTCTGCCAGTTGCAGGGTCGCGAATGGGCCTGCCAGCGCCCAGGTGAAATCGAGCACGCGAACCCCACACAGGGGGCCGGCTGAGCCATCCAGCTCCCGTTCCATCACCGGTCGTCTCGCTCTCCTACGAACCCGCGGAGGTGGAGTCCGCCCTGACGCTGGATCGAGTCGGCGCGCATGAGCGCATCGGCAACGGTCCGCTGGGAAAGATCAAACCCGTCGGCGCGAAGTCGATCCTCAAAGCCCGACAGGTGCCGCCCCATGACGTACTCGGCACGCTGCCCATCTCGTTTCCGGAGCTCGCGGACGATCGCCCGGTGGGCGCGACCTTGCTCTACGACCAGTTGCGGGTCGTCGACGGTCGTGTCCAGGTCTCGGACCAGGCGTTCGATCGACCGCATCAGCAGGAGCAGAGTCTGGCAATGGGCGGCCGTTGCGACTCCGACGTGAAATTGGGCGTTGAGTTCAGGGATGTAGAGCTCGGACTCGGCCTGCTGCTCGATCGTCGAATCAAGGAAGTCCAGTTCCGCCTCGGATGCGTTCTCGGCGGCCAGCCGGGCGCAGGCCGGCTCGATCACGGACCGCGCGACCATGAGGTCGGCCAGGGGAGTGCGGTTCCGGGCGAGGATTCCCTCGAACGTCCGGGCAAGGACATCGGCGTCCGGGGAGCGGAGGTAGATCCCGCCACTGTGGCCGCGCCGAACTTCTAGCAGGCCATCCTGCTCCAGCAACCGGAGAGCCTCACGGAGGTGGTGATGGCTGATCCCGAGTTGCTGCGCGAGCTCAGGCTCCGGTGGAAGCCGTTCGACGCCAGCGAGGCTGCCGTAGAGGATCATTCGCCTCAACTCGCCGGCCACGACCTGGGACGCGCGTTTGATCTCGATCCCCGGCAATTTCATTAAAGCCACTCCTCCCGGACGTCGGGGCCCTATCCTACCACTCAAATCTTCCATCTGGCAAAGTTTTATACATTGACAGTAAGCAAACCTGCGAGTCGGTGATGCCCCGCGCACTCCCCTGGGCCGCCAATAGGACTCCTCGCAGCCACCACCTGTCTGGGAGTACCAAGAACCATTATAGGTGAACCTTCAACATTTCAGATGTTGACAGCCACGATCCTGCCTGATAGCGTTCGCTCGCGACGGTCAGGTCAGGTCCCGGGGGCTCGGCCGTCCGGCACCGTGTACCAGGCCCACCGCTGTCCGCCCAAAGTCCAACCACGGCGCTCGGAGCGGCGCCTCCCCGCGGGTCGGCGGCCCTGTGGAAGAACTCGTCGGTGGGTGATACCCCAGGTTGAGGAGGCAGTCGTGAGCCAGGCAGAACAAGAAGGATCGGCCTTCATAGTCCCTGAATGGATGCGTTGGGCCTCGGACCGAAAGCGCCTGGTCCTTGTGGGCCAACGCTGCAGGGCGTGCGGCATCGCCTTCTTTCCAAAGACAGCCCGCTGCAAGGCGTGCTACTCAGCGGAAGTCGTCGAGGCTGAATTCGGCCCGGAAGCTGAGCTTCACTCGGTCACTATCGACCACACCGGCACCTTTCTCGGGCGCCCGCACCTCGTCGGACAGGTGCGACTCGATGATGGGCCCTTCGCCCAGGGGTTCGTCGACGCCGGCGTTGATGCCGAACCGGCGATCGGTTCCCGTGTAGACCTCGTCCCGTTCAGCGTGCCGGCTCTCCAAGGTACGGGGACATTGACCACCTACGCCTTTAGGCCCAAGGAGTAAACCGATGCGCGAAGTCGTAGTAGCAGGCGTCGGCTTGACCCGATTCGGGCAGTTCGCGGACCGAACCTACATAGACCATGGAGTCGAGGCGGTCGTGAAGGCCCAGGCGGATGCCGGCCTCGGCTGGAGCGAGATCCAGCGAGCGTATTGCGGGGCGAGCGGGATCGGTCCGTTCGCCGGCAACCGGGTGGGGCATGAACTGGGCCTGACCGGAGCCCCGATTGTGAACCTGGACAACGCCTCGGCGAGCGGCAACTCTGCCTTCCACCAGGCGTTCCTGGCCGTTGCGACGGAGCAATGCGACGTGGCCCTGGCGATGGGAGTCGGCCAGCTTGGACGGACCATGCTCAACGCCGCTGGCAGCCAAGCAGAAACACGCAAGTACCTGGCGCAGGCGTACGGCAACGCCATGACCATATTCGCGCTGGCCGCCCGCAGGCGGATGCACGAGTATGGCACGTCGCCGGAAATCTTCGGCCGGATAGCCGTCAAGAGTAAGTTGTACGGCGCGCTGAACCCGAACTCCCACATTCAACGAAAGTACTCGCTCGACGAAGTCATGGCGGCAAGACCGATCGCGAGCCCCTTGACCTTGCCAATGTGCTGTCCCGTGGGCGACGGCGGGGCGGCGGCGATTCTGACCACGCGTCGCGTTGCGGAACGGCTCGGCCAGCTCCATCCGGTTCGAGTCACGGCCTCGCTGATGAAAGGCGAAGTCTTCCAGCAGGCCAGTGCCTGGAGCGAAGGAAACACCCTCGCGGTTGCCGCGCGCGAAATGTACGAGATGTCAGGCGTTGGCCCCTCAGACCTCGATGTCATTCAACTTCACGACGCCACGTCAAGTGAGGAACTGGATTACTACGAACGGCTCGGGCTCTGCCGGGAAGGCGAAGCCGACGCCATGGTGCTTGAGGGCGCGACGGGCCCCGGAGGGCGCATCCCGGTCAACACTGATGGCGGACTGACATCACGCGGCCATCCGCTCGGGCCAACCGGCCTCGCGCAGGTCCACGAGATCGTCCTCCAACTGCGAGGCGACGCGGGCGATCGGCAGGTGGCCGGCGCGAAGACCGGCCTCGTCCAGCAGACGGGGGCGGGCGCGGTCTGCTTCATGCACCTCCTCCAGAGGTAACCTCGTCGCCGAGTCTTCGTCCTGACCGCTATAGCCAACGGTGGAGGCCTCCATGGAACCCAGCCACAACCTTGGGGTACGGGCCAGGATCAGCGCCAACGTACTGCGGGACTACATGATTCGACCGATCGCCAGGGAACCTGCCGATGTGCCGTGGGGACCACGTGGCTTGTCCGAAGAGTGGCTTACTGCCGCCCTCTGCGACAAGGTTCCCGGCGCGAGGGTCGAGTCACTTCAGGTCGGTGGCGGCCACGACGGCAGCAATGTCCGACGGGCCCTGCGCGTCGCCTATAACGATATCGGCGAGCGCGCCGGGCTACCCACCGCTCTTTACACGAAGTCCACGCCTACGTTGCTCACGCGCCTGGCATCAGGTGTGGGAGCCGCGTCCGAAGCTAGATTCTTGACGCGCTTTGGTTCTCAGGTGCCGATCGAGCTACCAATACTGTACTTTTCGACTAGCGATCGCGCGTCAGGTCGTA
This sequence comes from Chloroflexota bacterium, assembly GCA_016234445.1. Taxonomy (GTDB): domain Bacteria; phylum Chloroflexota; class Dehalococcoidia; order Tepidiformales; family Tepidiformaceae. The sequence continues at coordinate 347,838 of JACRBT010000002.1, forward strand.
AATTTCACATCTTCGAAGACCTGGTAGCTACCAAGGCTGCCGCCTTTTGCGGTATCTCCACCAACATATCACGAGATAGAGCGGACCAAATCGTCGATACGCTCGCTGCTCTCCATGGACACTTCTACGGCAGCGCCCTGCCGACGGACCAGAGGTTCGTCACCTACGACGCCTGGTTTCAGGGAGGCGCACGGCTCGGGATCAAAGAGAGCCACGACAGGGCAATGGTGGAAGCCGAGGACGTGATTCCACCCGATGTCTTCGCGCGTAAGGACGATATCTGGCCCACCGCCGTCCGCATGCTCGAGCTCCACCATCGGGAGCCGCTCACACTCCTCCATAGCGATGTCCATCTAGGTAACTGGTACGTCACGGGAGCCGGGCGCATGGGCCTCGCTGACTGGGGTTGTGTCGCGCTGGGCCACTGGGCGCGGGATTTCGCCTACGCCATCTCCACGACGCTCCAGGTAGAAGATCGGCGCCTCTGGGAGAAAGACCTGCTCATGCGCTACCTCGACGCCATGCGTGAGTCGTGCGACCTGAAGGTGTCCTTTGAAGTCGCCTGGAACCAGTATCGGTCGCAACTGTTTGCGGCTCTGCTCATGTGGACGCCGACTCTCTGCCACCCGCCCACCATGCCGGATATGCAGCCAGCTTACATCTCACGGGAACTCATCAGAAGAATGGCCATCGCTATCTCTGACCTTGATACTTTTAACTGCGAGGTATGCTTCCATGATCAAACGCCAGGTGTCGTTCATTGATTGGGGCACAGAGGTGATAGAAGACATCCTTTTCATGGCAGCAAAGGGCTTGAGTGAGATGACGGATGATTGCAGATTCGTAGAAGTCTCAGTCCCCTTCCGCATTACAGCGAACGCTAACGAAGAGACGCTGGAGATCAGTTCCCCTCGTGCAACCGGTGTCACCCTCGTAACGACGCTCCCTCGGCCCTTTTAGACTCGATGCGCGATGTGCGCGAGCTCAACACCACCTCGGCTGCAGCCGACCCTGGCGCGGTTCGGAGTTTCCCCCTCCGTCCCGGCCGCGCCAGGGTCACCCCCCATTCCCGTCAGTCACCCCCGGTGCCTGTCCGCGCGAAACTCCAGGACGCTCCGTGGCGCCTGGGATCCGAACATCCTCCAACTTCAAAGGGGAAGGGCGGCGATCGCGACTGGCCCCGACCAGCGGTCGGACGCCAGGTCGTGCTCTCCCTCCTCAAGCCGTCGCGCTGGAGGAGGAGTCGCGTCGCCAACCGCTCTCATACGCCCCCGGCAGAGCTGTTCGCACAGGGAATCCATGCAATAGGGGCACGGCGTTCTTCCCCCGGGAGAGGCTGGGAACCGCTCGCACGGCCGGGGAGGTGGGCCGAACGCGGCCGACCTCCCCGGCCTGCGGGGAGGCCGGCGTCGTAGCCGACCGGCGTCGATGGCGGTTCTCCGGAGATACACCTTCTTGGTTGGGGGGACGACCTGGCCATCACCTGCTCAGTCGGCCGTCAAAACCGCGTGGACGTCATTTCCTCCGTCCAGAAGTTTGGGGGCCTCTTCTCGTAGAACGATTGCGCGGCCTCTATCCGTTCGGTCCGGTTGATAAAGTGGGGATCGATCATCTGGAGATAGTTATCCGAGTAGTGAAGTCCTGCGTCGATCATCTCGAAACTCTGTCTGACGGCCGCTATGCAGCTCGGGACACGGTCGAGCAGCTCGTCGCACCAACGATCAACTTCGCGATCGAGGAGGCGATCCTGGACGACGACGTTGCAAATTCCCTGCTCCAGTGCTTCCTGCGCGGTCAGTTGCCGCAACCGCATCCAGTATTCCTTCGCACGCTTCAGCCCAACAACGTGAGCGGAACTCGCGACGATGTAACCACTGGCTGGACTCCCCACGCGCGGTCCGTTCTGGCCGAACACGGCGCTCTCACCCGCGATGGTAAAGTCGCAGTGATAAGCCATGTGGCTGTGCATGCCGACAACGTAACCACGTACAGCCGCAATCACCGGTTTGATGCAGCGCTTAATGATTGTATCCGGACTGATACCGCCGAGTTGTGACGCAGCGGCCCCCCGGTCACCCATCTTAGACAGTTCCTCGACGTCACCGCCCACGCCGAAATGCTTGCCGGTATGCGATAGTACGATGGCCCCGATGTCGCCTCTACTGTTTGCGTCCAGGAGCGCGTCCATCAGTTCCGCCGACGTCTCCAGACCGAACGAATTCATTCGGTCTGGTCTATTGAAACGGATGCGAGCGACTCCGCCGCAGCGCACGCCCTCTCGCACCCGGTGGTGCTGCTCGTACAGGATCGTCGAGTAGGAGTGCCCGTCCACGGCTTCCCAATCAGTCCAGTCAGTCATCAGTAGCTCCCAATCACCGTGTTCGCGGATGTGATGAGGTCGGCGAGGGCCTGCTCGTCAATGCGCTGAAGGTAGTCCGGGTCAGCGTCAAGCCCCAGGAATGCCGTCCAGATGGGGCAGGCGACAAGCCGGAGGCCCGGTTCGGCAGAGGCGGACCGCACGAACGCACGAATGTCTGTCCACCGGGGATCGCGTTCCGCGTCTGCGATGCCATGTCCCAACCTGTCGGCTCCCCGGATGACGGTGCTGCGCATCTCCCGCCCCTTGAAATTCTGAGCCCACTCGAATGTGCCACCGGCAAGCGCCCACAGAGCCTCGCCGACGAAGACGACGGTCACATCTCCCTGGCGTTTGGCGAGCGTACGCCCGAGAGCGATGTTCCCGAGCACAGAGTCCTCGAGTGCGTCTTTGCAGATGAGCACGGTAGTCACGGGCCTTCCCTCCTCTTCCACGTCGTCGCGGGTGAGCTTCGGTCGCGAAGCCGCGCCGCCACTCTAGGCTCGTCCCGACAATGTGTCAACCTTTGAAAGACACGAACTCTGCTCATCCACAAACTCCGCCTCCCCCTGGGGCAGCACGCCCTGGAGGCGTGCTGCCCGCCGCTTCCGCTCGCGATCCGGCGCCCCGCCTACTCCTTGATCAGGTCGTTATTCTTTCATACTTCCAATACTTGATACTCGACGGATCCTGGTGTAGATTTCCGGCGGCTCGCCGCCCCGTTCGCGTGCCACGTCCACGGCAGGCGGCCCCGCCGTAGTCGCCGCGCCTGCGCGTCAGCCCGTGCCGGCAAACCGGCGCGGTTTGGGAGAGAGGGTAAGGTTCATCGAGATGGTCACCCAAGGGCAGGTCCGCGAACTGCGCGAGAAGCTGCTGATAGAACACAGTCGTCTGGTCACCACGGCAACGAGCCTCACGGCCGAACAGGCGAAGAGGGGCCGGCCGGACCGAGAGGGAGAGGAAGGCTGGTCGCCCCTTCAGCAGCTCAGCCACCTTTGGGAGATGGAGCTCCTCTATGACTCCTGGATCCTGGCTGCCCTCGAACGCGATCGGCCCGACATCGGGAAACTGCCGATGCTCCAGCCGGCGGTTACCATAGAGCGCGCCAACAAGCATTCGGTCCCGGAACTCCTGGCGGTGGTCGAGTCCGAGCGCGCGAGGACCCTCGCCATTCTCGACCAGCTGCAACTCGATCAGTACGACCGGACGGCGTTGCACCCCGTCTTCGGAGAACTGACCGTCATGCAGTGGCTTCGGAGCTTCTATCGCCACGATCGCATGCACCGGATGCAAATGGCCGGCGACGAGCCCGACTACCAGCCTCGCGGAAACGGTGCCGGCATGGACCAGCGCCGGATGCGGCTGAGGCTCGGAGAGGAACGTCTTCAGGCGATTCACACGATGGACGAGTTGCTCTCTGCTGCGTCGCAGCAGGACGAGTAACGCTCAGGGCGTCTTGCTCGCTCCCTGGCTGCGCGGCCCCTCGGGGCCACCGGCACCCTAGACGGGGAAGGTGGCGTGGCGCTCCAGGAACGGCCTGACTGCGTGCAGGAAGCCAACGGTGTTCTGCGAGTGGACGTTGTGTCCGCAGTCGCCAACAGTGACCAGCTCGCCCCGGGCGAGAGCGTCCGCGAACCGCCGCGCAGCGGCGGGCTCCAGAATGTTCGAGTACTGACCTCTGACAACGAGGACGGGACATGCGAACTGTTCCGCCTCGGCAAGGGACACCCGGCCTCGGGGAGCGTCGTCCGCTGCTCGACCGACGATGGTCGGATCACACTTGCTCACGTACTTCCCGTCGGCCCGCTCCAGGAGGTTGTAGCGGACGGTCCGTTCTATGTGCTCTTTCGAACGAAACGGGTCATATCCGCGGACTCGCTCGACGAACTCGTTCACGTCGAGAAATTCGACCGCCGACTCTACGAACGACCGGATGGAGGCGGCTCCCTCCAGGCTTACCTCCGGCGCAACATCGACGAGGACAGCGGCACGTGCAACTCCGGGGTGGTTCTTCAGGACGGTCATTGTCACCATGCCACCCATCGAGTGGCCGACGATGATCGGAGCATCCATTCCCAACTGCTCGATCAACGAGAATGCATCGGCTGCCATCGTGTCGATAGCATAGTCCTGGTCACGCGCCCACTCGCTGTCGCCGTGTCCTCGCTGATCCAAGGCCACCACGTGGAAGCGGTCCGCGAGAGCAAGGCTGACCAGGTCCCACGAATGCGCGGACTGGTGACCTCCGTGCAACAGGACAAGCGGCGAGCAATCCGGCTCGCCCCATTCGAGCAGGTGGAACCTGTGGTGCCGAAGGATGACGTTCAGTGACCGGTATCGCGGCACGTTCGCGTGTTTGACTCCAAGGTCGGCGGCACTTCGCACCAGGCTCTCGAACTCCTCAGTCTCAGTCATGTCTAGAGGTTCGAGCCCACTCGCGAATATATTCAGATGCATTAGCATTCTCCGAGATCGGTCGTCGTAAGCCCAGTGCTTGCGTCCCTGGTGGCCTGGACCTCCCCACCCCACGCCCACCTCGACGACTCAGTGCCACCGCGTAGCGCGGACGACGGCGAACGCCGGTCACGCTAGCGCCTCTCCAAGTTTCTGTCAATACCTGAAAGATTGCAAGATAGGGGCGATAGTCCTCGAGGCTGCCCTCCCGACTGCGCTGCCGCCGGTCCGCTGCCCGCTCAACGTTGAGTTCCTCCGGTCAAGGCGTCCGGCGTCGTTATGTAATCTCCTGCCTCCTTCACGGTTTCGTGCTTGTTGCGAAGGAAGGCGACGATGTCGAAGCGGTGGATGTTCTGCGTGAGGACGCTCATGAAGCCAGGTCCTCCTCGAACCGGGAGAGGTCGAAACGTGCCTTCACGGGGATTTCCTCCCCCTGTCCACTGTTACGCGACTTGGCAAAGGCGAGACGCATAACGCCGTCCTTCTTCTCGGTGGGGTCCTGGCAGAGGGCGATGACGTAGTCGGCGATCTTCACCTTGTCGAAACTGTCTGCGACGTTCTCAATGCCAAAGGTGCGCTTGCGGAGGGCTTCGCGGTTGGCCTGGGAGGCAGTCCAGACGGGGATGTCCAAGGCCACGGCCATGCCGCGGAGGGAACGGTAGATCTCGGCCTAACGCCAACCGCCCACGGCGCAAGCCATGGAATGCATCCTCCACCCACGAGGCATGAGGCGTGGTCGCCCGCACAGCGCCCTCGGCAGCCCACCGGCCACCTTTTCGCTCCATCGATCAGTCCGGCCGAGCGCTGCTCGTCCAGTCCCGGGACATCATCCTTCGGCGGACTCCAGCTGCCGGGTACCGGTTGACCGGGCACACTGCACCCCATACTTTGATGTCACCGTGGGTAACGACGCCCTGGGGCAATCTGAGAGACGGTGTAAGCGCAGATGAAGACGCTCAAGTTCGAGGACATAGCCGAAATCCCGCCGCCCTCCACCCAGCGCGGCCCTCGCAAGAGCGTGAGCCGCGATGCCTACGAGGCGGCACAGAAGTCGGCCAGCGGCAAGCTCCGGGTGACTGGCGACCCGACCGAAGTCGAGCGGTTCTACAAGTCCATGATCCAGTGGCGGAACCGCCACGGTCGCCTCGCTGTCCACGTGCGCAAGGACGGGGACAAGGTCTACGTCTGGGTCGACAAGGGCGACCCGGGCACCAAGGCCATCAAGAGCGGGAAGAGCATCAGCCTGGCCGCGGCCCTGGAACCGAGCGGGGCTCAGGGTCAGACGAACCGGCAGGGCGTTCGTGCGGGCCCTCCGCACTGAGTAGACGTGGCGGGCGGTTAGGGCAGCTGGTGCTGCGCTCGTAGACCAACACACCCGGGCCCATCCCGACAGTACCGCTGACGAGATCTCGCGCAGATGCCGGCGCCGACTCGGATACGGGCGTGTCCTGCGGCGAACGCCATCGGGCATACGCCTGGACCTAACCGCTCCTCGATCCAGTGGTCCAAGTGCTTACGGCAACTGCGAACCCACCTGCTGCGCGCCAACCCGACAGTGGAAGGCGACTCCCGGGACATCAGGAGGAGACCCACTCTGACGTTGGTCTGGAAGAGGGTACGCGCTTCCGGAAGCGCGAAGCCTTCTTGTCCGTGGCCTGCATAGAGTCCAGCACTGAACCCGGCCACTGCGGTATGCTGAGTATGTAGAGCTAACGCGGTCTGCCGATGACGAACTGGGGCAGGCGGGGTAACGCAAGAAATCGGGATCCGCCGGCAAGAAAGGGCCACCAGTCGTTCAGGCGGTTCGCAGGCAGACAATACGCTCCGGCTAAGCGCGACTTTGCTCGCGCCGGCGGCGGGGAGAACATCCGATGGCTCGGGGACGACGACCCCCGCACCATCCCAAGACCAAGGTGAAGGAGCTACACGATGACTGAGAAACTGTTGGTAAACGTGACCGAGGCAGCCCGTCAGCTCAGCCTCTCCCGGGAAATGGTATACCGCGAACTCCGTTGTGGACGGCTGCCAGTCGTCCGGGTCGGGCGTGCGACGCGTATCCCAACCGAGGCGCTGCGGCAATGGACGATGGACCGGATGGAGAGCTGGGACAGGGAACCCTGGCCGTTTGAAATGAAGTAGCTTTGACTGAAGGTTTTCCTGAAGATTCGACCGCCCCGCTGACCTACTACGTGACCGACAAGCCCCTCGGCAACAGTCTACACCCATCGACACTTTGAACCTGTAGGAAATGCCTGGAGTGTACGTTAGGAGTGTACTGGCCACATTTCAAGACGGTTCCCTTAAGCCTCTCGGGCACCTCTCCGTAGACCCTGAACCTGCCCGGCCTCCTCGGCCTGGACAGCGTTCGGTCAGCCAAACTTACCGCCACGGGAGCTTTGGTACATCTCGGCCCCCGTGCCGGTTGGGCTCCGGCCCGCGATTTCCCTCCCGATTTCCTGACCTGCATCATGGCGCGCCGCGGGACGATGGCGGAGAACTAGCGAAATACGCGCGGCGCTTGCCACTGGCGAGGCCGAAAGAGGAGTTGCCCGAATGGAACTGAAGGAAGTCATTGGCCGCCGCCGGACGATCCGGTTCTTCCTGCCCTACAAGCCGGTGGAGCGCGACAAGGTCCAGAAGATGCTGGAAGCGGCCCGCCGGGCGTCCTGCGCCGGGAACGTCATGAACGTACGCGCGATCGTCATCTGGCGAGAGAAGGCGACCGAGAAGGTGATCAAGGCGATCGCCCCCCGGATCGGCTACCAGCAGATGCATACCGCGCCGGTCTTCATCTTCTGGTACAACGAGGCCGCGGTGTACATCGGCGACGCCTGGCCCGACAGCGTCCTTCGCCTCGCCGACGCCCGGAGGATCGGCGTCGACGTGGAGGCCACGAAGAAGGAGATCAACGAGAAGCTCCGGCCGGGGTTCCTGATGGCGGGGAAGGCGATGGGCGCGGCCCCCCTGGCGTTCATGGACGTGGGCCAGGCGATTGCCCAGGCGACCCTGGTGGCCTACGAAGAGGGCCTCGGCTCCTGCCTGATGGCGAGCCCGCGGCTGGACAAGGTGGCGAAGCTCTTCAACCTGCCCGAGACCGCGACCCCCGTCTGCATCCAGGCGCTCGGCTACCCGGCCGAGTCGTGGGAGGCGGGCGGACAGACGCCCAAGCCCCCACTGGCCGAGATGTTCTACGAAATGGAAGTCGGCAAGCCGTTCCTCTCCGACCCCGGCGTGGAGGATGAATTGCTCCAGGCGAAGATGACCCAGGCCCCGGCGCCGCTGCCGTGGCGCGACGCCGAGCTGAAGTACCTCATGCAGGCGCTCTCGCTCGAGAACACGCTCCTGAACGAAGTCGAGCCCTGACGCGTCGCCTATTCGCGGCGACCAGGCTCAACCGCCGGCTTCGGCCATGTAGCGCCTGATCGCGTCGATGTGGTCCCGCGGCGACTCCAGGCCGGCGTTCATCGTGCGTACACAGATGTAGTCGGCGCCAAGCTCGCGCCAGGACTCCGCGTGCGCGGCCCACTTCTCCGGCCCCGCGGCGAGGCTGACCTGGGCTTCGATCCCAAACGACGAGCGGTCCCGGCCGTTCTCCGCGAGGTATTCGTCCAGCCGTGCCAGCGCCGCCTTGCCGGCATCGTTGGGGGCGAACTGCGGGATCATGCCATCCCCAAGACGGGCCGCGCGCTTCATCACGCGCTCATCCGACCCTCCGAACCAGATCGGGATCGACCGGCCCGGGAGCGGCCTGATGCCGGCCCGGTCGATGCGGTGCCATTTGCCGGTGTAGTCCAGCAGCGGCTCCGTCCACAGCTTCCGCAGCACCTCGACCTGCTCCTCCTGGCGTTTGCCCCGGTTGTGGAAGTCCTCGTTGAGGGCGTCATACTCGACGTAGTTCCACCCGGTGCCGATGCCCAGCCGGAGCCGGCCGCCGGAAAGGATGTCGACTTCCGCCGCCTGCTTGGCGACGAGCGCCGTCTGCCGCTGCGGAAGGATGATGATCCCCGTCACGAGGCCCAGCGTGGTCGTCTGGCCGGCGAGGTAGCCGAGGAGCACGAAGGGTTCGTGAAACTGGGTCTCGTGCGTGTAGGGGCCGATGAGCCGCGGCTCGCGGTCCGGGTGGGCGCCCAACACGTGGTCGTAGACAAGGAGGTGCGAGTAGCCGAGCGACTCGGCCGCCTGGGCGAAGTCCCGGATGACGGAGGGATCACTCCCGATCTCGGACTGCGGAAAGACGACGCCGATCTTCATGCTCACTCTCGTTCCATCAGGACGCGGCCGGCCGCCATCACCTTGTCCACGCGGATCAGCACCGCGATCCCCTTGCGCTCAGGGTCACGCGAAAGCTCGATCTCGTTCGTCTTCGCCATCACGGCATCGCGGAGTTCGCCTGTGGGTTCGAGCGTGACCGCCCCGAAGAACTTCCATGCCAGCCGAGTCGACGGGTTGCGGTAAAGGACGCAGGCGTGCGGGTTCTCGACCATGTTCTGGAGCGTCGTGCCGTGGACCCGCTCCCAGAACGCCAGGCGGTCGTTGTCCCAGACCATGAGGCTGCCCTTATAGGCGAGGTCGGGCATGCCGGCCTCCCCCGCGGTCGCGACAATGGCCGGGACGCCGTCGGTCAGGGCGGTGTCGAATGCGGCGCGCATCTCTTCCGTAAGCTCAATCAACAGGGACGCTCCAGTTCAGGGATCAGTGATCTTCCGATCCTACTCGAACCTGTGCCCGGCCGGGGAACCCCCGGCGTACTCAGTCCACGATCGCCGAGTTGACCAGGGCCTGGAGTTCGCGCCGGACCGGGTAGGTGCTCGACGGCAGGAGTTGGGTCATGAAGATGACGATGAGCTCCTCGCGCGGGTCGATCCAGAAGGCCGTGCTCGCGGCTCCGCCCCAGGCGAACTGGCCGGGCGAGCCACTGATCTGGGCAAGCCGCTGGTCGAGCAGGACCGAGAACCCGAGGCCGAAGCCCGTGCCGCTCATGACGGCCTCGCTGAACTGGCCCGGCGGCGCCACCGCCGCGAGATCCTGGCCCCCGGCAAGGTGGTTGGTCGTCATCAGGTCGACCGTCTTCCGCGACAGCAGCCGGACGCCGTCGAGTTGGCCGCCGCCCAGCAGCATCCGGCAGAACCGCAGGTAGTCGCCGGCGGTCGAGACGAGCCCCCCTCCGCCGCTGAACAGCTTCGCCGGTTTCCGGTACACGCTCGTCTGAGGGTCGTCCTGGAGCACGCGCTTTCCGCCCGGCGCGGCGGCGTAGCAGGCCGCGAAGCGTTCGAGCTTCCCGTCCGGCACGCTGAAGCCGGAGTCGACCATCCCCAGCGGCCCGAAGATCCGCTCCTGGAGGAAGACGTCGAAGGGCTTGCCGCTCAGTACCTCCACCAGGTAGCCGCAGACGTCGGTCGAAATCGAGTAGTTCCAGGCGGTGCCGGGCGTGAACAGCAAGGGCAGTTTCGCCAGCTTCTCGATGTGCGCCGCCAGCGGCTCCTCCTCGGCGTCCGCCGCGGCTTCCCGCGCCGGGCCAAGCACCGTGGACCCGGGGCGCTCCATGATTCCCAGCTGGCGATAGGCGGCGTCGACCGAATTGCGGACGTGGAAGCCGTAAGTCAGGCCGGTCTGGTGGGAGAGCACGTCGCGCATGCTCATCGCCCGCTCGGGCGCCTTCGTGACGAAGTTCGGCCAGGCGCCGGCGACCCACACGCCGAGGCGCTCCCACGCCGGGATGAACTTGTGGACCGGGTCGTCGAGCTGGAAGGCGCCCTCTTCGTAGAGCATCATCAGGGCAACCGAGGTGATCGGCTTCGACATCGAATAGATGCGGAAGATCGTGTCTTCGCGCACAGGCTTCCCACGCTCGGCGTCCATCAGCCCCTGGGCGGAGCAGTGCGCGGTCTCGCCCTTGCGCGAGATGAGGGTGAGCGCCCCGGGATACCTTCCGCTCTGCAGGTAGCGCTGATCGAGGAAGGAGTCGATTCGCTTCAGGCGGTCGGTGGACATTCCGGCGATGGTGGACATGGCGGGCTCCGGTTGAGGGGGTTGCGGGCCGGATTCTACGCCCGGTTGGCCGTGACCGGCGAGGTCACTGCCAGCAGGAACCACCGTCCCGCCGCTGCCGGCCGGTGATTCCGAATGCACCGGGTGGTAAGGTCGAAGGAGGCCGGCCGCGCCAGACGCCGCCCGCCACTTCTTGCTAGAGGTTCCCCACAATGCCACCAGCCCGCCTTGCCGACGCCGCCAGTCTCCCGCGCGTGGCCGAACCATCCACGGGCCGGGAGCGGCCGGTGCTCGGCGTGAGCACGGCTCCCCACGGCCTGGAGGGCGAGGGATTCCCGGTGCGGCGCGCCTTCGCCGGGATAGACCTTCGCTATCTCGACCCGTTCATCATGATGGACCAGATCGGCGAGGTGGAATGGGCTGTGGGCGAAGCGAAGGGCACACCCTGGCACCCCCACCGCGGCTTCGAAACCGTGACCTATCTCCTCGAGGGCGGCTTCCGGCACGAGGACTCGCACGGTGGCGGCGGCATCATCGGCGAGGGCGACACGCAGTGGATGACCGCCGGCGGAGGGATCCTCCACATCGAAGCGCCCACCGAGCAGCTGCTCCGGGCCGGGGGCGTGGTCCACGGGATCCAGCTCTGGGTGAACCTGCCGAAGGCACAGAAGTGGGCCGACCCGCGCTACCAGGACATCGCCGGCGGGCAGCTGGGGCTCGCCGGTTCCGCCGATGGTGGGGCGCTCATCCGCGTCATCGCGGGGGACCTCGGCGGGCATCGCGGCCCGGGGATCACGCACACGCCGATCAGCCTTGTCCACCTGACCATCCCACCCGGGGCCCGGGTCCACCTGCCCTGGCCGGCGCACTACAACGCCCTGGCCTACGTGCTCGCCGGCCGCGGTTTCGCCGGCGCCGAGCGCTGGCCGATGGTGATGGGGCAGGCGGCCGTCTTTGGTGACGGCGACTCGGTCTCCCTGGTAGCCGATACCACCCAGGAAGGCCGGGCGCCCAACCTCGAGTTGCTGCTGCTTGGCGGCCAGCCGATCCGGGAGCCGGTCGCCTGGGCAGGGCCGTTCGTGATGAACAGCGAGGACGAGGTGCGGCAGGCCTTTGCCGACTTCCGCGCCGGCCGCCTCGGCCGCGACCTCCCCGGCCGCCTCGATTCCTAGCCCGCCCCGGGAGTCCTCGGCCCTCGCCGCTGCGCCTGCACACGGCTGGCGAGCGCGCGGTGGACCGCCACCGCGAGATCGGCGACCGCCACCGGCTTGTTGATGAACGCGGCGACTCCCAGGGTGTCCGCCTCGGCGTGGAGTTCCGCGCTGGTGAACCCCGAGATCAGGGCTGTGGCAAGCCCCGGCCGGATCCGCTGCACTTCGCGAATCACGTCGAGGCCCGATATTCCCGGCATGTTCAGGTCCGTGAGGACGAGGTCGAACGCCCCCGGGTCCCCCGTCACGGCGGCAATTGCCAGGGCCGGGTCGGTGAAGGCGGTTGCGCGATACCCGATGTGTTCGAGAAGCCGGCGGCCGACGGCGGCGAGGGGCTCTTCGTCGTCGAGGTAGAGGACGTGTTCACCCTCGCCCCTGGGGAAGGAGAGCTCCTCTTGCGCCTGCTCCTGGCCGCCAGAGGCTGCCGCCGGGAGGTAGACTTCGAAGGTGGACCCACGGTCCGGCTCGCTGGTGACGTTGATCGCGCCGCCGTGCCCGCGGACGATGCCGTGCACGACCGCCAGGCCGAGCCCGGTGCCAGAACCGACCTCTTTCGTGGTGAAGAACGGCTCGAAGATGCGCTCGATGGTCGCCGCGTCCATCCCTTTCCCGGTGTCGGTGACGGAAAGGCGCGCGTAGCGGCCGGGCTGAAGGTCGCCCATGTGGCGGGCGAAGCCGGCGTCGAGGTCGACGCCGTCGAGCCGCATGTCGATCCGCCCGGGGTGCCCGTCGAGGGCATGCCATGCGTTGGTCGCCAGGTTCATCAGCACCTGGTGGACCTGGGACGCATCGGCGACCACCGGCGGCGCCCCGTGGTCCACCGACATGGCCACTTCGACCGCGGCGGGGAGGGTGGCACGGATGAGGCGTGTTACCTCCACGACGACGGGGTCGAGGAGCATCGTGACTCGCGGCTGCTCCTGGTGACGGCTGAACGCGAGGATCTGGCGGACGAGGTCCTTGGCACGGTTGCTCGCGCGGCGGATTTCGCCAACGGTCTCCATCGCCGGGTGGTGGGCGTCGAGGTCCATGGCCGCGAGCTCGGCGTTGCCGATGATGGCCGCGAGGATGTTGTTGAAGTCATGGGCGATGCCGCCCGCGAGCGTGCCGATGGCCTCCATCTTCTGCGCCTGCCGCAGCTGGGCCTCGAGCGCATCACGTTCTGCCTCCGCCGCGACCCGCGCGGTGGTGTCCCGGAGCGTCGCGACGACGACCTGCCCACCTTCCACCTCCATTGGGCTGAGGCTGATCTCCACGGGAAAAGTTGTGCCGTCTTTCCTCATCGCCCTGAGATTCGGACGGCCAGAACCCATGGCCCGGGAGATGCCCCCCTCAATGAACCCGGCCCGGAGCGCGCCGTGGCCACCGCGGTGTTCCCCGGGGACAAGCGCTTCGACCCCCAGCCCGGCGAGCTCTTGGCCGGTGTAGCCGAAGAGTGACTCCGCCTGGGGGTTGGCGGCGGTAATGGCGCCGTTCTGACCGACGATGATGATGCCGTCCGGGGAGTACTTGAACAGGTCCTGGAACTGCGCCTCGGTGCGCTGCCGTTCGATTTCCGCGGCCGTCCGCACCGCGAACAGGCGAAGGATCGCCTCCACCTGGCCAGGCTGGTCGAGGGGCCGGCGGCTCATCACACCGATGTGCCCAAGCGGCTGGCCGTCCGAGGCGAAGAGTGGGACGGCTGCGTAGCCGGTGATGCCCATCTCCACCAGCATCGTGTCGGCGGGGAACTCCTCCTGCACCCCGGATGCAAAGACAACCGTCTCTGCGTCAACGACGCGTTCGCAGGGGGTATCCGGGAGGTCATACTCCACATCGGGCAGGACCTGCCCATCCACAAACCAGCCGAGCGTCCGGATTCGCCGCGGCGTGCCCTCGATGAGACGGCCCACGAAACCGATGTCGAGTCCAAGAAGCCGCGCCATTTCGCTCGCCATTCGCTGGAAGAACGCTTCGCCCCGGAGGTGCGCGACACCCGTCGAGAGCAGCCGGAGCGCGTCTTCGCGCACCTTTCGCTCGCTGATGTCGCGGATGGTGGACTGGGTGCCGACGACACGGCCGTCCTGGGCGACCGGCGCAACGACCACTTCAAGCCAGAGCCGCGTCCCGTCGGCGCGCACGCCTTCGTACTCGAAGTGCTCGGGGACGGGCTCCCCCGCCATCCTGCGACGGTGACGTTCGACCAGGGCATCGCGCCATTCGGGGGCGACGTAGTCCTCGATCGTGATGCCGTCGCGCCGGTCCTCGGGGATGGCGAACAGCTCGAAGAACCGGGCGCTGGCGAACACGACCCGCCCCTCGGCGTCGTCGAGAATGAGCGCGTCGCTCATGTGTTGGACGACGCGCTCGTAGCGTTGCTGCGATTCGCGGATCTCGACCTCGGCTTCCTTGCGATCGGTTATGTCGCGAGCGAGGGCAACGAACCGGTGCTGGCCCGGCGCCGCGGCGGCGTTCCGGGCAACCGAGAGTTCGAACCAGCGTTCGCCGGCCGGGGTTGGCAGGCGATACTGGGCGCCCATGGATTGGCCCGAAGCCGCGCACTGTTCAAGGGCGCGTTCGACCACGGCTGCCGCCTCGGGAGGAAGCACCTCCCGGGGAGTCTTGCCCAGGAAAGCCTCCGGCGGGACCGTAAGAAGCGAGGGCTGCTTCGCCCGGAAGGTGACGATGCGGTGACCCTGGTCAAGTTCGAAGAGCAGATCGGGGACGGCGTCGAGGGTCGCGTCGAGGCGGTCGCGTGTATTGCGGACCTCCTCTTCGGCGCGTTTGCGTTCGGTGATTTCGATGGAAGAAACGAGAATGTGAGGTACGCCGGAGACCGGGACGATGCGGGCTGAAAGGAGGATCACCACGTCGCGCCCGTCCTTGCGGCGGACGACCGTCTCGAAGTCGGTCACGCGGGTATCGCGAAGGAACGTCCCCAGGAACCGCTCACGGTCCTCGGAACTCAACCAGAAGCCGACCTCAAGCACCCCACGCCCAAGCATTTCCTCGCGTTCGTAGCCGATGGAGTCGACGAACGCCTGGTTCACGTCGACGAAGACGCGATCGAGGCTCAGGAGGGCTTCGGCGACAGGGCTCTCGTCAAAGAGCGCGCGGAATCGCGATTCGCTCTCCCGGAGGGCGATGTCCGCTTGCTTCCGCCCGGTGATGTCGACGGCGGCCGTGAGCACGTGGGGTTCGCCGCCGATGGGGACGATGCTGGCCGAGAGAAGGAGCGTCCGGAACGAACCGTCCTTCATCCGCATGGTGGTTTCGACGTTCTGTGCCCGCCCCTGGCGGGTGAGTTCCTGGAAGCGGTCTCGCTCGGCAGCGTTGGGCCAGAGCCCAAGGTCATCGAGCGGACGCCCAACCGCCTCTTCGCGGGAGAAGCCGGAAACGGCCGTGAACGCCCCGTTCACGTCGACCAGGACGCGGTCGGCGCTCACGATGGTGAACGGGATTGGGCTGGCGTGGAAGACGGCCCGGAATTGGGCTTCGCTCTCGGCGATGGCGCGGGCGGCGCGGCGGCGCTCGGTGACGTCGACCGCCATGCCCCGGACAATCGGCTCGGGGCCATCGCGAAGGGTGTTGTGGTACTCCCACTCCCGGACGTCGCCCGTGGCGGTGCGGACCACCATGACTCCGTCGGCGACGCCATTTGCCATGACCCCCGCCAGGTAGCGAGCGAGCCGCGGCTTCGCCTCCGGGACCAGGAGGTCCCCGAGAGACATCGTGAGAAGCCGCTCGCGGGAGTAGCCGGTGAGCCTCACGGCCGCCTCATTCACGGAGAGCAAGTTGCCCTGGAGGTCGTGGGTGCAGATAAGGTCCTGGCTGTTTTCGACGAGGTCGCGGTAGCGGTCTTCGCTCTCTTCGAGGCCGAGGACCGCCCGGCGGCGCTCCGTGATGTCCATCATCACGCCGTGCCAGGTGGTGGAGCCGTCTTCATGGCGGCGGGGAAGGGCGCTCCCGGCGACCCACTTTTCCTCGCCCGCCGCGCTCACCAGCAGAAATTCATGGTTCCACGGCGCCATTCTTTGCCACGATTCCGCAATCGACTCATCCAGTGCCTGCGCGGCCGACGGGGGGACGCGACTGAAGGCGACCTCGACGTCCGCCTCGATGTCAGCAGGGTCGAGACCGGAGAGCGCACGCATGCCTTCGCTCACGAACGGCATCGATCGCCGGCCGTCCGCGTCGATCCGGAATTCATAGACCGCGCCGGGGATGGCCGAGACGAGTTCGCGGTAGCGGCGTTCACTGGCGTGGAGCGCGGCCCGTTCGCGCGCCGTTTCGGCCTGGCTGTGTGCGGCCTGGATGACCGCGGGAAGCTCCAGCAGATAGCCGGGCCGCTTCTCCAGGTAGTCCGAGGCGCCGAACCGAAGCGCCTGGGCGGCGATCTCTCCCCCGCCTTCGCCGGAGACAAGGACGATGGGCAGGTCCAGCCGCAACTCGTGGCGCACGGCCTTGATCAGGTCCAGAGCATCGATGCGGGCCACCCCGTAGTCGAGCAGGAGGACGTCGAAGCCACGCTGCCCGGCCGCTTCGCCAGGGAGCCGGCCCAGGATCCCGGACGCGATGGCTTCGGTCTCCAGGACGAAGTGGCGCGCATGTTCCTGGAAGTGGCGGACGGCCGCCTCGGCACTGCCCGGATCGTCCGCATGCAAGAGCACCCGGAGCGGACGGCGGAGCAGCTCCGCTTCTGCGCGGAAACGGGAGAGCGCCCCGTTGAGGACGCCCGGGAGCCGGACCAGGTAGTCATCACCCTTCACGAGGTAGTCCTCGGCCCCGGCCTTCAGGGCGGCGACCGCGACAGCGCCAGCATCGAGCCCGGTGAGGACCACGACCGCCAGGGGCATCTCCGACTGGCGAATCTCTGCCACGAGCTCAAGCCCGTCACCGTCGGGGAGATTGACGTCGGTGAGCACGAGGTCAAACCGGGGCTCCCGCGAAAGCCGGGCGCGGGCCTCGGCCAGGGTTGCCGCGACTTCGACGCAGAACGCCGGGGCGCGGCGATCCAGCTCGCGGCGGGCGAGGTCAGCGTCCTGCGGGTTGTCTTCGACGTAGAGGACGTTCATCGTTGGCGGCTCACGGCGGGGGCTGGTTGGTGACGGTCCAATACAGTTCGATCTGGGCCGCTACTTCCAGGAACTGTTCGAAGTCCACCGGCTTGACGATGTAGGAGCTGGCGCCGAGACCATACGACGCGTCGATGTCCTGGTTCACCGAGGATGTCGTGAGGACGACCACCGGGATGGTACGGGCGATCGGCGCGGCCTTCAATGCCTGGAGCACCTCGATCCCGCTGACCCGGGGTAGCTTGAGATCGAGGAGGATGACGACCGGCCTCGGTTCGCCTGCCTCCCAGCGCGCGATCCAGGCGAGCGCCTCCTCGCCGTCGCGCGCGACCTCGATGGGGTTGGCGAGGTTCCGCCGCTTGAACGCCCGGAGCGTGAGGTCGAGGTCCATGGGGTTGTCTTCCACCAGGAGGAGAGGGCGAACGTCGGTCATCGCGGCAATTCCAGGTAGAAGGTGGCTCCCTTTCCCGGTTCGCTTTCGGCCCAGGCACGGCCCCCCATCCGGTCCAGGGCCTTGCGGACGATGGCGAGTCCGACCCCCGTCCCGGGGTAGTCTTCGGCGCGGTGGAGGCGCTGGAAGATGTCGAAGATCCGGTCCTGGAACTTCATGTCGAATCCGACGCCATTGTCCCGGACCCAGAGCGTGACGGAGGAGGGGCCCTCACGAGCGCCAATTTCGATGGCGGGGTGGGGCTGGTCCCCGAGGAACTTGATGGCGTTTTCGATGAGGTTGCGGAGCGCCATCGCGAGGCCATCGCGGTCTGCCCGGACCATGATGGTGGGCAGGCTGGCGTCCACCGCCACCCCGCGAGCAGCGATCTCCGCGGCGCGCTCTTCAAGGAGGGCATGGACCAGCCCGGCGCAGTCGACCACCCCGGATTCGAGCGGCCGCCGTTCGAGCCGGGAATAGGCGAGGAGATCGTCGATCAGGCGGCCCATCTGGACCGTCGCCTTGCGGACGTTCTGGACGAAGAGCTGGCCTTCGTCTCCCAGCGCGGCGGAATAGTCGTCGAGCAGCAGGCGGCTATAGCCGTCGATGCTCCGAAGCGGCGCCTTGAGGTCGTGGGAGACGGAGTAGGTGAACATCTCCAGCTCCTTGTTCGCCGCCTCGAGCTGGGCCGTGCGCTCTTGCACGCGTAATTCGAGTTGGGCGTTCAGCTCCCGGATCGCCTCTTCCGCGCGTTTGATGGGGGTGATGTCGAGCACGTGCCCAAGGGAGTGGAGGAAGTTCCCGTTCGCATCGCGGAGGATGGTGGCGCTAAAGAGTCCCCAGCGCACGCTGCCATTGGCGTGGCGATAGCGCTTTTCGAGCTGGTAGCTGGCGCGTTGGCCCGCGATCAGCTCCCCGAACAGAGCCCTGTCCCTCGCCGTGTCCTCGGGCGGCGAAAGCGCCTCAATCGCTTCCATGTCCATGCCGGCGACCTCTTCCTCGGAACGCCCGAGGAAGTTCGCCAGGGCCGCGTTGACCCGCGTCACCCGGCCGTCGGGGCCGCCAAGGGCCAGGCCGACCGCGGCCTCGTCGAAAGTGGCGCGGAAGAGTTCCTCGCTCTCGCGCAGCGCGTCGCCCGCTCGCCTGACTTCTGTTACGTCCACGAAAGACGACATCATGTGCGATGGCTGCCCTTCGCCATCCAGGAACATGTGGGCGGAGACCCGGGCGATGAAATTGCTGCCATCGCTGCGGCGGGCTACGAGATCGCCGATCCAGCGGCCGTCGGCAAACAACGCCTTGACGATGGCGAGCGCGTCCTCCGGGCGTTCCCAGAAAGACGTGATCGGACGGCCGATCGCGTCCTCCGCCTTCTCGAATCCCCAGAGGTCAAGGAAGGCACGATTCAGGTAGGTGCTTGTGCCGTCAAGAGCGGCGATGCCCATAGCATCGATGGCCGACTCCATCGCCTGGTGCGTCAGTCGCAGTTCCGCCTCGGCCTCCCGCTGCTGGGTGACGTCGCGGGAATAGACGGCCAGCCTCGTGACGCTGCCGCCGGCGTCTACGATCGGGTAGAGGCGGATTTCGAAGACGCGCCCGTTCCACTGATCCTCGTAGGTGGCCGGCTCGCTGGTCGCGACAACGTCAGCTATCCGGGCCCGGCCGCCTGCCGCCGCCTCCGCCGGGAGCACACCGAAGACGGAGCTGCCGACCAGGCCACCAGCGCCGGCCAGCGCCCGCTCTGCGGCCTCGTTCGTGGCGAGCACGGTCCCGGAGGCGTCGATCAGGAGCGCCACGTCGGTGTAGGCGTTGAGGAGCGCGTTGGCCGTCTCTTCGCTTTGCTCCACGGCCCGGCTGGCAAGGGTCAACTCGGTGATGTCCTGCACAGTCCCCAGCGACCGAAGGGGAGTGCCATCGGCCGCGTAGTGGGTCCGGCAGCGCTCCTGCACGTACTTGACGCGGCCATCCTTCATGAGCAGCCGATGGCTGATTTCGTAAGGCTGGCGGCTCGCCACCGAAGAGGTGTAGGCCTGGTCGACGGCGTCCCGGTCATCCGGGTGGATCGCGTCGAGGAACGCCTCGTAGGACGCCCCGAAGCGTTCCCTGTCGATTTCGAAGATCCGGTAGATCTCATCCGACCAGTGAAGCGCGCCGCCGACGAGGTCGAGTTCCCAGCTGCCGAGCTGAGCGACGCGCTGGGCCTCCCGCAGCCGCGCCTCGCTCGCCCGGAGAGCATCCTCCGTGGCCTTCCGGTCCGTCACATCCACCGCGAAAGAGAGCAGCTGGACAACGGTGCCCTGGTCGTCATAGAGCGGTTGCAGGGTGGAGTCGGTCGTCACCCGGCGGTCCCCGGCGACGGTGGCGGTAATGTCGGCCCGCACGCGCTCCCCCCGCGCAACCTTCGCGTACGTCTCCCGGAGCCGTTCACCAACCTCGGGGGCGTTGGCCCAGCGTTCCGTCTCCCACGGCCGCCGGCCGATCATCTGTTCGCGAGCGAGCCCCCACTGGTCGAGCGTGTGCTGGTTGACCTCGGTAAGGATGCCATCCGTCGAATACAGCGCGACGTAGGCGAACATCCCGTCGATGATTGCCCGGAGGCGGCTTTCGCCCTGGCGGAGCGCGAGTTCGGCAGCCTTCCGTGCGGAGACGTCACGGGCGACGATGATGAAGTGCGGTTGAGCCTCGCCCGGGCCGGGCCGCTTCGGGGCAACCGAGAGTTCGAAGCAGCGTTCCTCACCGCCAGTCACCAGGCAGATCTGGGCGCCGGTGGAGATGCCGTGGGCTTCGGCTTCCCGGATCGCTTCCATGCAGATGTCCGCGGCTTCCGCGGGAAGCACGTCCGTCACCAGCCGGCCCAGGAACTCGGCCGGGGGCACGGCAAGAAGCGCATGGTCGCGCGCCCGGTAGTCCATGTAGCGCCCCTCCCGATCGAGTTCGAAGAGGAGGTCGGGCACAGCCTGGAGCGTGGCTTCCAGGCTGTCGCGTGTGCCGCGAAGCTCCTGTTCGGCCCGGCGCCGGTCGGTGACGTCCTGGCCGATGGCGAGGAGGCCGGCGGGAGTACCGGTAGCGTCCCGGACCAGCTGGTCGGACCATTCGATCTCGCGGACCTCTCCGGTGCGCGTCACGATTGGGTTGACGTTGCCCCGCGTGGGGACCCCACCGGTGGCTGTCTTGAACAGCGCCCGGATACGGTCGTGGTCGCCCTCCGGGAGGAAGGTGGAGACCCAGTCCTTGCCTTCGACTTCTGCCAACGAATAGCCGCTGAGCGCCTCGAAGCAGGGGTTCACATGCTGAATGCGGCCTTCAAGGTCGAGGATGAGGATGATCACCGGGGCCGCCTGGACGACAGTCGCGGCCAGGTCCCAGTCGGGCGTCAGGGCCATCGCTGCCGCGGGTGTGGCAAGCAGCCGGGCCAACGCACCGACCCCCTCCGCGCCGTTTACGGCGACGAATGGCAGAGGAGGCGATCGCCGGGCCAGCTCGTCGGCAAAGGCGCTGCCATCACCGCCGAGGACGCCGAGGTCGGCAACCACAAGGTCGCAGGCGGCATTCTCCGCGAGCCACGCGCGCGCCGCGTCGAGAGAGGCAGCCGTCGCCAGGGTTACCCGCGGAGCCAATGCTCCCAGGCCCCCTCGTGTCTGGTCCGCTCCCCCGACACGGGGATTCACCCAAAGGACGTGCATCGCCTTTCCTGCGCTCTCAATTCGCCGGGCCGCGTCTTCTCCTGGCCCTTCGAAGCTATCGAGAGAGTGTTGCAGGCCGGAAAGCCGAGTGGCAATTCGGGGAATCCCTAGGTGTTTCCCCTACGCGCGGAGGCCCGGACCGGCATCAAGAGGGGACCGGCTCGAAAAGCCGGGAGAGCGACACCGGTTCCAGCCCCCGGGCGCGGATGCCATCGATCAGTCCCGGCAACGCCGCCACGGCGCGGTCGCTGAAGTGCATCAGGATGATCGCGCCCGGCTTCGCCCCCGCAAGCCCGTTGCGCACCATGTCCGCCGGGGTTGTCGAAGCCGAGCCGTCGCCAACGGAGGCGCTCCAGAGAATGGGCCGGTAGCCAAGCGCGACCGAGACGTCGATCACGGTCTGGTTCAGGGCACCGCCACTGGGCCGCATGAAGGGGACCGTGGTGGCGGCCGGCACCACCGCCTTCACCAGGTCTTCGAAGTCCTGGATGTCCTTCCGGATCGTCTCGCCCGCCATCTTCGTGAGGTCGTAGTGGTCCATCGTGTGGTTGGCGACTTCGCAGCCGGCGTTGAGTGCCCGGGCCACGAACCCGCGGTCGTTCGGGATGGCCCGGCCGGTCAGGAACAGGCTGAGTTGGACCCTCTTCTCCTGGAGGACGCCGAGGACCGCGTCGCGTGCGGACCATCCGTCATCGATGGTGAGCGCTACGCGGGGGCGATCCGTTGGACCGGTCCGGACGACCTGGCGGAGGAGGTCGGCTTCCCATCGCGGGCGGCGTGCGGCCAGCGGCGTGGGGGTGGGCGTGAGCGTCGGGACAGCGGTCGGCGTGGACGTGGGAGAAGGCGTCGAAGTAGCGGTGGGAGTGGGGAGGATGAACAGGGGCACCGCCGCCGGGTCGGCCTCGTCGATCCGGAGGACCGCGGACGTCGCCGTGGTGCCCGGCCCTGGGAAAGGGAGCTTGCGAAGCGCCGCCGCCGCGGCGACCACGACTGCCCCGCCCCCAGCGGCCAGCGCCCGGCGCCGCGTCCACCCGTCCACCATCAGCGTCAGTGTAGGGGCTCGAAGCCTCTCCGTCCGTCCGGCGGCCGCCCACGGGGACGTCCGGCGCGCGCCTACCGGCCAACCTGTGTCACCATTGCCGGAAACGGCGCGGACAGGCCGCGTATGGCGATCGGAGGCGGGATGCAGACTCCAGTGGTAGAAGGGCTCTTCGAGATGAGCGGCGGCGACGGCTTGCCCCATTTGCTGATTTCGCGCTGTGGTCAGTGCGGGGCCGTCGCGTTCCCCGCCCGGAAGCGCTGCGCCGCCTGCTGCGGGACCAGCCTGGTGGTGGAAGAAGCCCCGGGCGAAGGCACCGTCTATTCGTGGACGGTCATCCGCGAACTCGGCGGCCACCGGGCGGAGTTCGAACCGTACGTGGTCGCCCAGGTCGACCTCTCGGCCGGGTTGCGGGTGCAGGGCCTTGTGGACGCGGCGCCCGAGACGGTGGCGATCGGCCAGCGCGTCCGGACCGGCCTGACGGCCGTCCCGAACGCGGGGATGGACCCCGGCGTCGTAACCTACTGCTTCGTGCCAGCCGGGGAGGGAACCAGGTGAGAAGGGTAGCGGTAGTCGGCGTCGGCATGGTGGCCTTCGGGCGTCACCCGGAACGCACGCTCGGGGAACTGGGCGCGGACGCGGTCACGGAGGCGCTCGGCGACGCCTCCCTGGGCTGGAAGGACGCCCGGTCGATGTTCTGTGGCGTGGTCGGCGGCGGGATGACGCCGGGCACCCGGGTCGGAAACGAACTCGGGCTGACGGGCCTGCCGATCGTGAACATCGACAACGCCTCGGCGAGCGGCTCCAGCGCCTTCCGGGCCGCCTACATGGACATCGCCTCCGGGCGGGTCGACGTTTCCATCGCGGCCGGCATCGGCAAGTCCGGGCGGTCGCTTGGCGACCTTCGCCCCCCGGCCAGCCACGGCACCGCCGAGTACCGGGCGAACCTCGCCGGCTGGGCACAGGGAGCTATGCCGCCCGCCGGAGTCTTCGCGCTTCGCAGCCGGCGGCGGATGCACGACTTCGGCTGCACGATCGAACAGCTCGCGATGGTGGCCGTGAAGAACCGCCGCCACGCCTCCTTCAACCCCTA
Source organism: Chloroflexota bacterium (assembly GCA_016234445.1). Lineage (GTDB taxonomy): Bacteria > Chloroflexota > Dehalococcoidia > Tepidiformales > Tepidiformaceae. The sequence goes on from JACRBT010000002.1 coordinate 371,146, forward strand.
CGCCCAGCTGCGGAAGCCGCTCACGGTGGAAGAAGTCCTCGCCGCGCGGATGATCGCGGACCCGCTGACGGTGCCGCACTGCTGCCCGGTGGGCGATGGCGCGGCCGCCGCCGTGCTGATGAGCGAGGATAGGGCCCGGGCGCTCGGGTATGGACCGCTGGTTACCATCGAAGCCTCGGTCTTCCGCACGCCGACGCTGGCAGGCGACACGGAATCTCAGGATGCCGACACGACCCGGCTCACCTGCATGGAGGCATACGCCGAGGCGGGCATGGGGCCAAAGGAGATCGACCTCGTCCAGGTCCACGACGCTTTCACGGTTGAGGAAATCGAATACTGCGAAAGCATGGGATTCTGCGAAGTGGGCGAAGGCGAACGGATGGTGGAGCGCGGCGAGATGACGATCGGCGGCAAGATCCCATTCAGCACCGACGGCGGGCTGCTCTCGCGTGGCCACCCGCTCGGGCCGACGGGCCTGGCCCAGGTCTGGGAAACCGTCCTCCAGCTCCGCGGGCAGGCAGGCAACCGGCAGGTGGAGGGCGCCCGGGCGGGATTGGCGCACATGGTGGGCGTTGGAGGCGTCTGCGTTATCCACATCCTCCGCCGGGGATAGCCGTCCTGGCGCCGTCAGGCCCGGCAGTCCACCCGGGCGACTGTGACTCAGGTTCCACCGTGGCCGGCAAGAACGAAACCGAGTGTTTGCAAGGCTTGACGGCGGGGTTATATTACCTCTATGCCAGTCCAGGGAAGTTGGGTGGAGATGTGGCTCGACCGGTACTGTGCACCGGGGAGGCATGAGTTTGCGCCGTGGCGCATGGGCACCCTGACCTGCACCATATGCAGCAAAGAGGAACTCGCCGGGGGCGCAACCTGCCTCATTTGCGGGATCCCGGGGGAATATGAGGTCGCCATCGAAAACACGGCGGCCTGCACGGAACGCTATTCCGGGAAGCTCTGCGGCACCTGCAGTGACGAGTTCGCCTCACGCCACACCATCCGCGGATGGCACCTGGTCCGCTCGCTTTCGGCCTGAGCCGGAGCGGAGGCGCGCTTAGAGCCCGGCGGGCAGGCTGCCAGCAGGCCGGCGCTTGGGCGCCGCGGCAACGACGAGCATCGCCGCGCCCTGGGCAACGACCAGCAGCAGGCCGGCAAGTTCCACGACGTCGCCGACGCTAAAGATGTTCCGGCCGAGAACAGGGAATTCGCGGTAATAGCGGTCTGCCAGCGGATAGAAGCGAATGTCTTCTTGGTAGAGCACGGTGTGGCGGCCGAGCTGTTCACCGACGTCGGCGGTGGTTATCTCCGGGAAGGCGCCCGAAGCATGCACGACCTCATAGGAAGTCGGCATCATCGCGTTGTTAGCGGCCATGGGGAGGAAGTTGAGTGCGATGCCCGCGGCGATGAGCCATGCCCCGGCAAACCTCCGGAACTGCATGGCCAGTGCCAGGAGCGCGACCGCGCTGACCAGGAACAGGCCCATTCGGAGCCAGCCGCTGAGTCCCTCGGCGGGGAGCTGGCGCAGGGCTACGTGCTGGGCGGCAAAGGAGAGCGCGAGCACGCCCACGAGTAGCATCTTCCGCTCGGGGCGGCGAGCGCCGCCCGTCCGCTGCTCGTGGGCGTCTGACACGGGATTACCAGGGCTGGACCGGTGCGGCACCGGCGATGGCGACGAGAGCGAGGGAAGCGACGGCGAAGGCGATGGCGATGGCGCGAGACATTGAGAAACCCCTGACGACGGCCGGAGAGATTTGGTGGTTGGCCGTCACGGGGAAACTAGCGGGAGGGTTCTCGCGAAACTCTCGCGGCGGGCTCACTTAATGCAACTCATGACACATTGTCAGGCGCGCGACCCTGCCGCGATCCTGGCCCGCAGCGTGCTGAAGCGCTCCGGGACGGGCGCCCCGAGCCCGGATTCGTACGTCCGGCGGTAATCGTCAAGCAGTTTGAGCGCCACCAGTGGCTGCCCACTGTCGACGTGAAGGCCGGCGAGGGCGTAGGCCGCCTCCTCGTTGTAGCGGTCACGTTCGAGCACCTGCTCGAGGCAGCCGGCGGCCTTTTCGTACTCCCCCCGGCCTGCGTGGTAGCCCGCGAGGGTTGAAAGCGCTTCCATCGCCTTGACGTCGACGCGGTTACGCACGGCGTCGGCCCATTCGGAGAAGAAGGCCTCGGCGAACGGCCCACCGTAGAGTTCGAGCGCCCCACGGTAGGCGTCGGCCCGTTCGACCGTGCCACCGGCGAGGCTCGCGGCGCGGCTGATCCCGGCCTCGAAGTCGTCGACATCCCAACTGAACTCGCCCTCTGAGTTGAGGAGGTAGGCTCCCGAGCGGTGGACGATGCTTTCGGGATAGAGCGCGCGGCGAACCCGGTAAAGGTTCGAATGGAAGGCGCTGTTGCACTTGTGGGCCGGGATCCCGGGGTAGAGCAGTTCGACTGCCTCTTCCTTGCGGACCCCCTGGCGGCGCGAAAGGAAGAGGAAGAAGAGTTCGAGGGCGCGCTGGCTGGACCAATCTTCACCGGTGAGCGCGCGGTCGCCGACAGTCACTTCGACCTGGCCCAGGCTCCGGGCCACAACCCGAGGGTACGGGGAAAGGGGCAGCGCGTCTTCGGCGTCGTCCGTCTCCGAGGGCGCGAGCGTTTGAGTGACGAATTCGCGGAAGGACGGTGCGGTCACCCGGGCAGCCGCCCATTGCGCGAACATGGCGTGTTCTCGCAGGCCGGGGAGCAGCCCGGGGATCATCCATGCTTCGGTGAGGACGGCGCTGAGCCGCTCCAGGGTCGCGGCCGCGTCGGCCCGGCGGTTCGCCCGGAACTGGCAGAGCGCCAGCCGGTAGAGGGCGAGCTGGAGGTTGGTCCGGGCGTCGATCCCTTCGAAGAGGGCGACAGCTTCCGTGGCCCCGGCGATGGCTGCGTTGTGGTCGCCGCTCACGGAGTCAACCATCGCCTGTTGGAGCGCGCAGATTCCCAGCTCCAGCGGGTTGTCCATCGCCTGCGCGATGAGGAGCGCGCGGCGCGAGAGGAACTCGGCCTGAGGGAGGTCGCCAAGCCCGAGTTCGGCCCCGGCCAGGCCAGTGATGCACATCGCCGCGAGGGACTCGTCCAGCACGGCCGTCGCGCAGAGGCGGATGGATTCTTCGTAGGCGGCCTTGGCGTTGGCGAAATGGCCGAGAGCCAGCTCCGCGTCGGCAAGGGAACCGTTGGCGTAAGCCAGGTTGCGAAGGTTCCCGCAGAGTTCGCCTTCGCGGATAGCCTCCTGGATAACCGGGATGGCGCTTTCGAAGTCCCCGACGAGGACGTGGGCCATCCCGAGGTTGTTGAGCACCCAGCCCAGGTTCGCGGTGCCGCGGACGTCCCGCCAGCCCTGCGCGGCCTTCACGAGTTCGTTCACGGCCTCGGGGCCACGCCCCTGCATCACGAACAGCTGCCCCAGGGTGGAACGGGAGAGCAGTTCGAGCACCCAGGCGTCGGCGGCCTGGCAGTGTTCGATGCTGGCCCGGAGGAGACGCTCCGCCCGGGCGAAGTTCCGCGTGACAATGAGCTCGATGTCCGCTTCGTGGTAAGTCAACTCGGCGGCGACGCCGGGGTCGTCGCAGTCATCCACCGAGCGGATTTCCTTGAAGATCTGCAGCATCTGCTCGGCCTGCCCGAGCGTGCGAAGGACGCGAATCTTGGCGAGGAGCGCGTGCAGCCGCGCTTTGCCGCTGGCGGTAGCATCGTCGTAAACCTCGGAGGCCATCTTCATGGCCTGGTGCGGGTTCCCCGTGTGGGCGGTGACCCGCGCCTGGATGGCCCGGAGAAGCGGCCGCTCGCTTGCCCGCGTGCCCACGCCGTCGAAGGCCCGGGACAGCAGCGCGAACGACCCCTGGTGGATGAGCCGGGCGCCATGCCGCTCGAGGAGCTCAGAGAGCACGACGCGAGCCTTGCAGACGCGGGCCAGCTCGATCGCATCGGGGACGCGGCCTTGCTGTTCGAGGTAGAGCGCCACCTGCTCGGCGGTCTCGGCGAACGCCTCCGGCTGCTGCTGCTCGTAGAGGTTCAGGAGATACTGGCGGACGAGCTGATTCAGGCGGATGGCGCCCTGGGGGAGCGCCTCGAAGAGGAAGTCGCGCTCTTCCAGCCATGCACAGAGTTCGAGCCAGGCGGGGCGCCCGAGCAGCAACTCGCCGACGTCTTCCGTGATGACGGGCGGCAGGCCCAGGGGAAGGAGGAGCCGCTGGAGGCGCGGTGGCACTGTCTTCCAGACCTCGGCGGTGAGGTAACGCTGCCAGGCGGCGCCGGCGGGAAGCCGCATGCGGCCGCGCGGCGCGACGCTCCCGGCAAGGATCGCCATGACCCCGACGGGCCATCCCCCGGTGTCGGCGATAACTTCGTGGGCGGTGACCTCGCGGGGCTGGCGCACCGCGAGCTCGCCAACTTCCTCGACGGTGAAGGAGAGTTCGCTCGCACCCAGCAGCAGGCACTCCCCGGCGACGATCCGCTTGTCCAGCTGGCGCAGATTCAGAGCCTGGCGCGACGAAAGGACGACCTCGCTCCCATCGGGAAGGGCGGAGAAAAGCACGTGCAGCAGCTCAAGCGAAGCATCGGCGCCGCGAAGTTCGTGCGCATTGTCGATGACCAGCATCAGGGGAAGGTCGGATGCGGCCGCGGCCCGTTTGACCGCCACGGCAAGGTAGGCGACCAGGTCTTCGGTGCGGGCGGCGGCGGCCGGCGGCGTTGAGTCGAATTCGCCGTTGAGCATGCTGGAGAGCTGCTCGGCGAAGACTTCGGGGACGTAGCAGGATGCGTCGAGGGCAAGCCAGCGGACGTTGAAAGAGTCCTTGATTTCCGTGGCGAAGTCGGAAAGGAGCGTGGTCTTGCCGAACCCCGCCGGGGACTGGACAAGAATGAGCCCATTCCCGACGCCACGGTGCAGGGCGTCGGTCAATCGCGCCCGATGGAGCAACGATCGCCGCGGTGCGGGGACCCCGTAACGGCCTGCCATCTGGGGGAGTCTCTCCTGCTGGCTCGTATGCGCCCAACCTCTCTGACCGGTGACTCCCGCGCTCTCGGGGGCGCTCCGGAGAACGGAAGGTACACGAAGTATACCAGTCTGCGATAGCCCCCGTCGTGACAAAGATCATGTCCCGCCCGCTATGCTCCCGGCGACACCACTGGAGGGCACTGCATGATCGACCACCTCGTCTACGCCGTCCCAGACCTTGAGGCCGGGATCTCTGAGCTCCAGGCACGCCTTGGAGTGAGGGCCAGCCCGGGCGGGAGTCACACGGGCCGGGGGACCTGGAACGCCCTCCTCGACCTGGGCGAAGGCCGCTACCTCGAGATCATCGCGCCTGACCCGGGCCAGCCGGCGCCCGCCGCGCCGCGCTCCTTCGGGCTCGATGGTCTTGTCGCGCCGCGCTTCGTCACCTGGGCGGCGAAGGCGCCAAACATCGAGGTGGTGGTGACCAACGCCCGGGCGGCTGGCTTCGACCCGGGCACCGTCCGGGAGATGTCGCGGATGACCCCGGGCGGCCAACGTCTCGAATGGCGGCTTACGCTGCGCGACGAACCGGCGGGCGACGGGCTCGTCCCCTTCCTCATCGACTGGGGGACAACGCCGCACCCGTCGGCAAACTGTGCGCCGGGCTGCCGGCTGCTGCGGCTGGAGGCGGAGCACCCGGACCCGGAGGCGGTGCTCAAGATGCTCGCTGCCCTGGGCGAGCAGCTGGAGGTTCGGGAAGGCCCATCGCCGGCGTTGATCGCGACGATCCAGTCGCCGCGCGGGGAAGTCACCCTGCGCTGAGCCCGCGCGTGGACGGTGGGGCGGCCGCCAGTCCAGAATGCGGCAGCACTGCTGGGAGGCGCGACATGGCTGCAACCGCGGGATCGAAGCTCGTTGTCGAACAACTGAAGCGCGAGGGAGTGGACACGCTCTTCTACATCATGGGCGGTCCGATCATCGAACTCGCCGGGCAGGCGGCGGAGGCGGGCATCCGCACGGTCGACGTCCGCCATGAGCAGGCGGCGGCGATGGCGGCGCACGCCTATGCCCGGACGACCGGCAAGCCCGGCGTCTGCCTTGCCGCTTCCGGCCCGGCAGCGACGAATCTCCTCACCGGCATCGCCAACGCTTGGACCGACTGCGCGCCCGTCATCGCTCTCGGCGGCGCCGCCCCCACCGTCCAGTTCGGGACGGACGCCTTCCAGGAGTTCGACCAGGTCGGCTGCTTCCGTCCTGTCACCCGCTGGGCCGAGCGCGCCCTCCACACGGCCCGCCTCCCCGAACTGGTGAACACCGCCTTTCGGCACGCCATTGGCGCGAAGCCGGGCCCGGCCTACCTGGACCTGCCCGGCGACGTCCTCTACCGGCGCGTCGAATCGGACAACGTCTACTTCCCCCCGGCCGCGACGCGCGTCCCGGCGCCGGGCGACCCCGACCTCGTTGCCCGCGCGATTGAGATGCTCCGCGCGGCGGAGCGGCCGATCGTCCTGAGCGGCAGCGGCATCGCCTGGGGCCACGCCGAGTCCGAACTCGCCGCCTTCGTCGACCGGACGGGCATCCCCTTCTACACGACGCCGCAATCGCGCGGGGCCGTCCCCGAAGACCACGACCTCGCCTTCCTCGGGGCGCGCTCCGCCGCCTGGCACGAAGCGGACGTCGTCCTCCTCCTTGGCACGCGGATGAACTTCATCATCGGGTTCGGCGCCTCGCCGCGGTTCGCCGAAGATGCGCGCTTCATCATGGTGAACTCGGACGCGGCCGAACTCGGGCACAACCGCCCGATCGACCTCGGCATCGCCGGCGACGCGAAGCTTGTCCTCCGCCAGATGCTCGCCAGCCCCAACCTGCCGGCGAAGCGCGATTCGGCCTGGGTCCAGCACCTCCGCCAGGTCGACGCTGCCCGCCGCGACCGCTCGGAGGCCGACCTCACGAACCCGGCGACGCCCATCCACCCGCTCCGGCTCTGCGGCGAGATCCGCGACGCCGTCGCCCGCGACGCGATCATCGTCGAGGACGGCCACGAGATCCTGAACTTCGCCCGCCAGAGCATCCCTTCGTTTGTCCCCCGGGCGCGGTTGAACGCGGGGCCGAACGGCTGCATGGGCGTGGGCCTGCCCTTCGCGGTGGGCGCGCAAGCCGCGAACCCGGGGCGCCAGGTCGTACTCGTCTGCGGCGACGGCTCCTTCGGCATGAACATCCAGGAGATCGACACGGCCGTGCGCCACGGCCTCAACTTCGTCGCCGTCATCTCCCACAACGGCGGCTGGACAGGCGCCATCCGCGACCGCAAGGTGCCGGGCCGCGACCTCCTGATGACGCGCTACGACGAGGTGGCGAAGGCCTTCGGCGCCCACGGCGAGTACGTCGAGAAGCCCGAAGAGATCCGGCCAGCTCTCCTCCGCGCGCTTGCGGCGGGAAAGCCGGCCATCGTCAACGTCGTCGTCGACCCCTACGCCCGGGCCACGACCCAGGCGTTCGGGAGCTACTCCTCCCGGCTGGATTAGCCCACCCGGGAAGCGAAGGCGGCGAGGTGGACGATCCGCTCGGCCTCAAGCAGCGCGGACCCGGTAATGCCCGCGCCCGAGAGCCGCAGCATCTCGCCTGCGCCGACGGTCGGGAAGCGCTCCACGCCGGCTTGGCCCACCCGGGAGAGAAAGTTGCGGACGAGCCAATCGGCTGGCGGGGGCGACACCGGTGCACCTTCCATCGCGTCCAGCGCATAGCTCCGCACCAGCTTCGGGAGGACGCGGGCGAAGGTCGCCGGTGCGTCGAACAGCTCGAGGCCGGCGGGTTGGCCGCCGATCGAGAACACGGCCCCCGCCTGGAGGGGGAGCGCCCGGAACGCCGCCGTATAGTCCTCGATGCGGCCGCGGTGCCGTTCGTAGATGGCGCGCATGGCGCCCGTTTCGGAACCGGCTTCCATGCGCGCCGCTTTCGATTGGATCTCCCGCCAGACCTCGCCCTGGTTCGACCGCGCCCGGCCCTCGTGTCGCAGCGAGTCCGAGACCTGCCTGTTCCGTGCCTCGCGGGCGGAGGGATACTCCGCGTGGTCGGCAGACGAGAACGAGCTGGATTCGTGGCGCCAGCGCCCGTGCTCAACGCAGGAGACAGGGATGATGACCGTCGCCCCGGCCGGGACGAGGATGGAGATGTTGAAGACGCGGTTCTGCTTCGCGCCCACGACTTCCTCGCCGTCGACGAGGAGGACGGGGCGGTCGCCGCGGTTCTGGGCGCGAAGGTCGCCGACGCTTGCCGATTCAGAGACCTCGGTCAGTAGGAACGCCCCGGTCGCGAGTGCGTCGTCGAGGACCGAGTACGGCGCGCCCCGATCCTCTGCGAGGACGAGCGGGAACAGCTGGAGATTCGCGAAGGACTGCGGTTCCAGTACGGCGCAGGCCTCCAGCGCGGAGACAATGGATTCCATGGAGCGACCCCTTTCTCCGACCACTGTGCCTGATGGGTGCGACAGCTCCTGTCGTTTCGGCCAGGGCGAATCCCACCGGCGTAGAATCCGGACCTGGAGGTGATGGCGATGGCAGAAGAAACCGGCGGGCTCATCCCGCCCGAGACCCTGGCGATGGTTGGCGAGCTGCTGGGCGAACCGGTCTCGGCGGAGATCACGGCCAAGGAGGCCCAGCGCTACGCCCAGGCGGTCGGCGACCTCGACCCCATCTACTTCGACGAAGCGGCCGCCAAAGCCGCGGGCTACCGGGGACTCGTCGCGCCACCAACGTTCGTTTCGCACGTCGTCGTCCAGGGGCAGCCGCTGGACCGCCTCCGGGAGGACGGCCTCTTCCGCACGGGGGCGCGGGCGATGCCGCTCCGGGTGCGGCGCAGCATGTTCGGCGGCGAGGAGTGGGACTTCCTCGAACCGGCCTGCGTGGGCGACACGATCACGGCGGAGTCGCGGCTGAAGGCGATCGAGGAGAAGCAGGGAGGCTCGGGGGCGTTCGTGCTGACGACCCGCGAGACCACCTACACGAACCGGCGGGGCGAAGTCGTCGCCCGGGCGCGCCAGATTGGGATCGCGAGGTAGGACGATGAGCGCGCAGATCTGCTACGAGGACGTGCACGAGGGCATGGAGCTCCCCGCGATGGTGAAGAATGCCTCGCGCGCGCAACTGTTCCTCTACAGCGCGGCGACCTGGAACCCGCACCGCATTCATTATGACAAGGACTATGCCGCCACCGAGGGCCACCCGGACGTGCTCGTCCACGGGCCGCTCCAGGGCGCCTGGCTCTCGCAGTACGTGACCAGCTGGGCCGGCCCCCGCGGGCGGATGCTGAATCTCTCCTGGCAGAACCGCCGCAGCGGCCTCCCCGAACGCGACCTCACCTTCCGCGGCCGCGTCACCCGCGTCTCCCGCGGAGGCGGCCGCGGCGTCGTCGACCTGGAGGTCTGGGAAGAAGACCCCGACGGCAACGTCCTCATGCCCGGCACCGCTCGCGTGTCGCTGCCGCTGAAAGGATAGGTCGATGGCTCGCAAACGGCCCCCGAAAGACGAATGGGACGAGGTTCGCTTCTTGCGGGCGATGGCCGTCGAAGCGCCAGAGGCGGTTGAGTTTGCCCGAGACTTCGTCAAACACGCTGCCGCTCTGGGGCTGACAGCGCGGAGGAGCCCCATCGGAACCTTCCTCCCAACCGTAGCCGATGCGGCACCGCCAATAGCGCCCGTCGGACTGCAGACTTGCGGCCGGATGTGGATCGACTTTCGGCCGAACCTCCTGAGGCACCCTGCGTTCGCGGACGGCGCTCAGTACGAAGAGCTCGTTCAGCGGTTCCGAACCGTACCCGGCCTCGACGTCCGGAATCCAGCCACCAGCAACTACTTCCTCGCGTCCGCCCTGTTCCCGCTGCACGCGCGCCGAGCGTTCTTCGAGGCCTTCGACTGGACCGTGGCGCGCCTGCGGCAGACCGGGGCGGGTGGAACCTAGTACCGCCCGGGCGTGACGTAGAACTGGTACGGGTCGAGGCGACGGAGGAGGGAGATCTCTTCGACCGTCGGCGGTTCGAGTTCGGCCACCGTCGGGGCCAGGCGGAGGTCCCAGCCGCACTCTGACTGCGCAACCTCCGGCGAGAGGTTGGCGAAGACGGCTTCGAGGACCATCTCGCAGGAGCCGGTCTCGCCGCCGTCCGCAGTGTCGAAACCGAAGACGCCGACCGTGGAGACCACGATGTTCGCGCCCTGCCCTTCGAGGCCGGCCCGCTTCCGGGCGCCCGGGCCGTCGATGTAGCCGGGGCTCGTGTTGAAGTCGACGCGGGGGACGAACCGGCGCCGCTCCTGGGGCATCAGGGTCATCACCCGCGGCGCGAGGCAGGCGATCTCGGTGTTGCCGCCGGTCCCGCCGAGGCGCCGCTCGGGGTCGCGGTAGTCGCCGATCACGAGCGTGTTCAGGTTCCCGAAACGGTCGACCTGCGCCGCCGAGAGCACCCCGAAGTCCACGTTGCCGCCCATCAGGAGGCTGCCGAGCGCGTCGACCATGTCCGACACCATCGCCGAGCCGTCGTTGAGGATGATGTCGTGGATGCCGATGGAGGCCCGGGGGATGTCGGCGCGGGGCAGGTAGTCGAAGGCGCCGACTTCGGTGCAGATGGCGATTTCAGGCGCATGAAGCATCTTCGCCAGGACGCCGGTGATGACCGGCAACCCCATCCCGAGCAGGACCACGCCCGACTTCGGGAATTCGCGGGCGCCGGCCACGCACATCATCTCGGCGAGGGTGTAGTCCTCGGAATACTGCATCGATGGCTACCCCAGCCCCAGCGTCGGCGCGTGGGTGTAGCGCACGGGGAGTTCAGGCTCGGGCCCATCGGTCGCGACAAGCCGGTCGATCGCCTCCTGGCCGAACACCTCGCGGTAGTGGGCCATGTAGGCGGCGTGGTCTTCGACGCCGTGGATCCACTCCGCCGCGAAGGCTTCGTACGCTTCGACCGAGCGCGTGACGGCGCGCATTGCCCTCGCGTGGAAGCCGTAGTCGTAGTCGTAGTACCCGGTGATGCTGGTTGGGTGGCCGCCCCACGGCATATGGACGACGGCCGAGACGCGGAAACCGGGGACGATCGTCCGGCTGGGGTCGCTGCGGATGGCGGACGACGGGACGATCTCCTCGGCCGAAACAATGACCTTCTTCGCCGCCCAATAGGCCCACTTCGAGTCGCCCTGGTGGCCCCAGGCGTGGACGTTGCCCTCTTCGTCGGCCCGCTGGGCGTGGAGGACCGCGACGTCCGGCCGGAGCGCCGGGAGGAGCACCACCTTCTGGCCGTCGAAGGGCGACTCCATCTCCGCCCACTTCTGGTCGCCGAGGTAAGCGCCGGGGTGTTCGGCGAACTCGGGGCGAAGGTAATCCGTGCCGAGGAACGACCGCGTCGGGATGAAGGGGATGCCGAGGGCGCCGGCCATGAGCATGAGGGCGATGCCCTGGTTGCTGTAGTCCTCGTAGCGGAGCCGCCCGTCCGACATCATCTCGGTGATGACGCCGGGGCGAAGGGCGCCGCCGAGATAGCCGCTGCGGACGCGGTCGACGCAGCCCCCGAGGATCATCAGGGTCGCCTGCTGGCCCACGGAACCGCCGACGACCTCGAGCCGCTTCTTCCGCTGGCGGATGATCTCGTAGCACAGCCCAAAGGCGATGCAGGTGTACCCCGCGTAGATGGTGTCGCCATCGTCGACAAAGCGGGCGATGGCGTCGCGGGCGGTCATCAGTTTCGAAGCAGCCATTCGCGGAAGCTTACCCGCCCGCGGCGAATCGATCAGCCCCCGGTTAGCGGGCGACGACCGAGATCGTGACGCCGCCGTCGACCGGGAGGACGACGCCGGTGATGTAGCGCGCCTCATCCGAGACCAGGAAGAGGGCGGCGTAGCCGATGTCCCAGCCCGTGCCTTCGAGCTGGAGGAGCGAGGCCCGGCGGCGGCGTTCGCGCACCTCCTCCGGCATCCCTGCCGCATAGACCATGGGCGTGTACACCGGCCCCGGCGCGATGCAGTTCACCCGGATCCCCTCGCGGGCGTGGTCGACGGCCATGGCCCTCGTGAGCGCGATGACGGCGCCTTTCGAGGTCGAGTAGGGGGTCATTCCGCGGGGTCGCAGGGCGGCGATCGAGGAGATGTTGACGATGGCGCCGCCCCCGTTGGCCGCCATCGCCGGGACCGCGGCCTTGCTCGCGAGCATCATCCCCTTCACGTTGACCCGCATCACCCGGTCCCACTCGTCCTCGTCGACGGTGACCACGGTACCGGCCCCGCCGATGCCCACATTGTTGTCGAGGATGTCGAGGCGGCCCCAGCGTTCCACGGCCCGCGCGACCATCGCCCGGCAGTCAGCCGAATTCGTGACGTCGGCTTCAAAGGCGTCGGCGACCCCGCCTTCGGCTGCGATCATTTCGCGCGTCTGTTCGGCCGCCGCCAGCTTGCGGTCGACGAGGAGGACGCGGGCGCCTTCGCGGGCAAAGACGACCGCCGCCGCGCGGCCGTTGCCGATGCCTTCCGTCTGCGAACCCGCCCCGGTGACGATCGCGACCTTGCCTTCGAGCCTTGGCGTGGCCACGATCAGGCCCCCTTCGCGACCCGCCAGGGCGACGGGTCGAAGTCTTCCGGCAGGGGGATGAAGAGGCTGCGCCGGGGACCTTCGATGTCGCGGGTGATGTGGCCGCGGCCCGTCGTGTCGTCGGCGAGGAGGATGTCCCCGGGGCCGAAGGCGCGCTTCGAACCGTCGGCGCATTCGACTTCGGTGCGGCCCCAGAGGGTCACTACGAACTGGCGCTGGGGCGCGTTGTGGAAGTCGATGTGCATCCCCATCGGCGTCTCCCGGAAGATGACGCCCGACGACGGGACGAGGTCCGACAGGCTCCCGTAACGCCCGGCCTTGAGCGGGACGTCGAGATCTTCGAAATGGGACTCACCGTCGTTGCCGGTGTAGACGCGGACCACTTTCATGTCGCCCTCCTTGGTGGGGGCATTGTTGGCTTCGCCGGTGCGCCCTGCAAGCGCGCGTCAGGTTTCGCTGGTGAGCCTTGCCGCGGCGCGGAAGGCGGCTTCCAGCATCACCGTTGTCCCGGCAGCGATGGCGGTGTCGTCGGCCCAGCTTTCCCGGTCGCCGACGCGGTCGACGGCGAGGCAGATGGCCCCGGCGCGCAGGCCGCGGTGGAGGGCGACGGTGAACAGCGTCGCCGCCTCCATCTCGACGGCGAAGACGCCCCGGGCGCGCCACTTCTGCCAGTCGTCCGGCTGGTGGTAGAACGCGTCTTCGGAGACGTAGAGGCCGGTGTGGAAAGGGTGGCCGCTGTCGCCTGCAGCGGCGACGAGCGCGGCCGTCACGTCGAAGTCAGCCACCGGGGCGAAGGGATCGCCGTGGACGTACTGGCGGGTCGTGCCGTCCATCGGGACCGACGCCGTCGCCACCACGAGGTCGAGCACGTTCACCCTGTCCGCGATGGCCCCGCAGGTCCCGGCGCGGATGAGCACGCTGGCGCCGAGGTCGGCCAGTTCCTCGACGACGATGGCGGTCGAGGGCCCGCCCATCCCGGTGGTCTGGACCGAAACGCGTTTCCCCGCGAAACGGCCGGTGTACCCCACCAGGCCGCGGTTGTCGTTGTAGCACGCCGCGGCTTCCAGCATCGCCGCGGCGCGGTGGGCCCGTCCCGGGTCGCCGACAAGGACGACCGCATCCGCGACCTCGCCGGGATTCGCGCGAATGTGAAGAGGCATGCCACCGTCCTTTCCCAACCACGCGACAGCCACGAGGATGATCGCGATCATGGCCGGAGTTGCCGCCGGATTGCCATCGTAACGCAATGCACACGGAGCCCGGCCCCTATCCCGGCCCTCTGGTGGTCGCCGTCCGCGGGCCGTCGCGATCGGGGAAGACGGCACTCGCGGAACGGGTCATCGCGCTGCTGGCCGAACACGGCCGGACGGTCGCCTACCTGAAGCGGACGCACCACGAGCTCGACCTCCCGGCGAAGGCGTCGGGGCGCGTCTGGGCGCGGCAGCCCGCGGCGATGGTAATGCGCGCGCCCGACCGTACCCAGCTGACACTGCCCGCCGGCTCCGGGACCGCCTCCGAACTCCTCGCGCTCGTCCCGGACGCCGTCGACCTGGTGCTCTTAGAGACGCACAGCCCGGAACCCTACCCAACGGTGCTTTCGGAACTGCTGGAACCGGGCCGTGACGAACACGTGATCGGCCGCTGGCTGCTCGACGACGTCGATGCCGCCGCCGCGAAAGTGTCCGAGGTCGTCCTGGCGATGCTGCCCGGCGACCGGGCGCTGGCCTTCGCGCTGCGAGCGGCGATGCACCAGCACAGCGGCGGCCACGGCCCCGGCCACGCCTGCGCCGGCCTCGTGCTCGGCACGCGGCTCGCCCTCCTTGGCTGTGAACTCCTGGGGGTGGAAGCGCCGGACACGACGAAGCGGCTGATGGTCGCGGCCGAAACCGATCGCTGCGCCGTCGACGCCATCCAGGTGGTGACGGGATGCCGGCCGGGGAAGCGCACGCTCCGGCTCCTCGACTACGGCAAACTCGCGGCGACGTTCTTCGACGAATGGACGGGCACCGCCGTCCGCGTGGCCGCCCGGGGGGACCTTCGCGGCCGGGCCGAAGCCCTCGCGCTCACCCCGGACCGCCTCGAATCACAACGGCTCGCCTACCTCTCGATGCCCGCCGCGGACCTGTTCGAGTGGCGCGCAAGCGACTTCGCGCCGGACCAGTTCGACCTCCCGGGGCCGCCGCGGCGCCGCGTGAACTGCGTGACCTGCGGCGAAGAGGTTTCCGACGGCCGCGACGTGATGACGGACGCAGGGCCGCGCTGCCGTCCCTGCGCCGGCTGGACCGCCCGTCCATAACCGTCGCCCGCCGCTGGGACCTCGTTACACGACCTGGCGGACGTACTTCTCGCCGTCCCAGGTCACCCAGCCGCCGGCGGCGTCGGTCGTCTGCCCGCGGACGTCGAGTTCACTCCGAAGGATCAGCAGCTCCTCTTCCGTCGGCGGTTCGAGGACCGCGATCTCCGGCGCGAGCAGCGGCTTCCATTCGCACTCGTCGAGGATCTCCTGCACGGTCACCCAGGGCACCCTGGCGATCAGGCGGAGACGGCGCTCTTCGTAGTCGTACATCGCCCACGGCGTGACGACGCGCCAGGGACCGGTGTCGCGCGGGAGCCCGGCCCGTTCGCGGGCTCCGACGGTGCCATCGAGGAAGCCGGGCGAGGAGATGAAGTCGACCTGCCGGACGAACTTGCGGCGATCCTGGTCGGTCATGAGGATGGTGCGCCAGCAGCAGGCCGCGATCGTGTCGGCGCCGCCAGGGCCACCGAAGCGGCGGGCAGTGTCGCTGCCGTATTCACCCAGACAGGTGGAGTTGATGTTCCCGTGCTGGTCGACCTGGAGCGTGTTGAGCACGCCGTAGTCCATGAAGCCGAGCTGAGCGTGGATACCCGCGGTGTTCATCGTCCCCCACGAGAGGGCACGGTAGGCGGCCCGGGAGGCGACCATCGTCATCATCGGCTCGTAGGGCAACATCGGCTCGGGCGCGATGACGCCGTCCTCGGTGACGTATTGGGCCTCAGGCGCGTAGAGCCGCTTGCCCAGGAGGATCGAATACAGGGGTGTGCCGCCGCCGGCGGCCCAGTAGGTCCGGCCGTCTTCCACCATCCGGGCGACGGTGCACATCATCACTTCGCGGTCGTTGAAGGCGTCTGCCCTGGTCATGCCCTGTACCCCTCCCGGATAACCTCGCGTTCGCGCAACTCGCGCATCTTGGCTTCGCCGACGTGGCGTTCGAGGAGCTCCTCGTGGGAAGAGACGCCGTAGACCCACTTGTCCAGGTAGTCGTTCACGGCGTTCGACGAGATGGCCCGAAAGACTTCGAAGACGACCGCCGGGTCCGAGGCGTAGACACCCGGGCAGTTCCCGGGATAGGTGCCGAAGGGCGCTTCGACGACCGCGTCGACGGCGTAGAAGGGGATACTCGTGCGGCCGGGGTCGCGGCGGATCTCCTCGGTGTCGATGATCTCCTCCGCGGAGATGATGACCTTGCGCGAGGCCATCGCGGACTCGGCGTGAGCGACGCCAGTGCCGAAAACGCGGGCGTTGCCGTACTTGTCGGCCTGGTGGACGTGGATGATCGCGACATCCGGGTTCAGCGCCGGGATGAGCGTGATCGGCTGCCCCGTGTAGGGGTCGCGGATGAGCTTCGCCCCGGAGTGGTCGAACCCCTGCGTGCCGCCGAACGACCGCACCGGCATGAACGGTAGTCCCATCGCGCCCGCCTGGAGCCGGATCGTCATGACAACGTTGCTGTATTCGAAGACTTCGAGGCGGCCTTCGCGTATGGCGTGCTGCAGCGGCGGCGTCGCGAGGAAGAAGCCACAGTCGGCCCGGTTTGCGACGCCCGCGGCGACCAGCAGGGCAACGTCCACATAGGTGAACTTGCCGGCGAGCCAGAGCTTCTGCTTCTTCTGGCGGATGATCTCGTGCATGAGCAGGTTCGGCCCGCGCATGAGGTAGTTGCAGTCGTAGGCAAGGTAGTCGCCGTCGGAGACGAAGCGGCGGACGGCCTCTTCCGCCGTCATCAGCTTCGAGGTGAGTGAGCGGGTCTTGTTGTCGCGGACCCAGGCGCGGAAGCCATCGGGGTCGACGGGGTGGTAGGCGCCCTGGCCCTCGGCGAGGAGTTCGATGCTCGCGGCCGGCGTTGCGGCGGTGGTCAAGGGGTCACCTCCTCCGGTGGGCGGCGAGCCCCCGGGGCTCGCCGCGGTCGGTGGTGGGCGGTCCGGCCAGCGCCGGGTTGCCCTAGCGGACGAGGATCGTCACGCACATCGCGGCGGCGTCACTGCCGATGGAGCCGCCGCCGTTCTGGGCGAGGGCGATCTTCGCGCCCTGCACCTGGCGATCCCCCGAGCGGCCCTGGAGCTGCTCCGTAAGCTCGACGATCTGGGCAACGCCAGTCGCGCCGACGGGATGCCCCTTGCGCAGGAGCCCGCCCGACGTGTTGACCGGGACGCGGCCACCGAGCCAGGTTGCGCCGGAGTCGATGAGCACGCCGCCTTCGCCCTTGCCGCAGAGGCCGAGCGACTCGTAGCCGGTGATCTCGGCCGGGGCGGAGGCATCGTGGAGTTCGACGACGCTCAGGTCGTTCGGGCCGACGCCAGCTTCGCGATAGGCTTCGCTGGCGCAGAGTTCGAGGCTGCCGCCTTCGTCCGGGCCGTGGTCCCAGCCAGAGTGGAGCACGCTGGAGATGATCCGCACTGGCGAGGTGAGCCCGAGCTGGGCCGCCTTGCGTTCGCTGACAACGACGACCGCCGCGGCGCCATCGCCGATCGGCGAGCACATCGGCCGGGTCAGCGGCTCGGCGATCATCGGAGCGGCGAGCACATCCTCGACCGTGAGCTGCTCGCGGAACTGGGCCCGCGGGTTCAGGCTGCCGTGGTAGGAGTTCTTCGCCGAAACCTTCGCGAACTGCTGGACGGTCGTGCCGTAGCGCTTCATGTGGTTGCGGGCGGCCGAGGCGTAGATGTCCATGAACATCGAGCGATTCTCGCCCGCGCCACCGGCGGCCTTCTCGGCGCCGCTGTCTTTCGCCGCGCTCTTCAGGCGGTTCATGATCTCTTCGAGGGCTTCGACGTCGACGGCGCCGCTAAACGCCGCGAAGCTCTTGCGCTTGTCTTCGTGATAGAGCTTTTCGGCGCCCACGGCGAGGACGACGTCGTAGAGGCCGGCCGAAACGTAGGCACAGGCCTGGTTGAGCGCGGTCGAACCGCTGGCGCAGGCGTTCTCGACGTTGATGACCGGGATCTTGCCGATGCCCGCGGAGCGCAGGATCACCTGGCCGCGGATGCACTCCTGGCCGGTGACGAGGCCCGCCGCGGCGTTGCCGACGAAGGCGGCTTCGATGTCCGAGTTCTGCATCCCGGCGTCGGCGATGGCGGCACGCACCGCCTCGGCGCCGATGGACTTCAGTCCCCGGTCCATGTGCTTGCCGAAGCGGGTCATCCCCACGCCGGCGACGACAGCGTTGAATTTCATGGGTTCGCCTCCAATGCGTCCATCAGGCTCGTCAAATCAGCCCGTGACCCTTGATGCCGAGCGCGTTCTTGAGGTAGTTCAGCTCGTCTTCGCGATACGGCAGCGGGGCCGGTGCCTGGAACATCTTATCCCTTCTGAGTTCGTCTACCACTGCCGGGTCTCGCGGGAAGGGATTCTGGTACCCGTTCATCTGGAAGAGCTTCTCGAAGGGCAGCCGCGGGCGCTGGCCGCCGGCTTCGGGGCTCTCCGCCGGGTATCCGACCGTCTGCAGGATGAGGATGCGGCAGGACTCCGGCAGGCCGAGGTTCTGGCGGATCTTTTCGGTGTTGCCGCCGCCGAGAAGGCAGGTGCCGAGGCCCTGTTCGAAGGCCATGAGGGTCGCGTGGGCGATGCCCTGGCCGCAGTCGACTTCGCTGATCCCCGGAAGCTTCAGGCGGTCGAGGATGCCCGCGAAGAACGGCAGGAGCTGGCGTTCCAGCGCCTCCTCCTTGCCCTCCCCGAAGCCCAGCGCCCCGGCCCGCAGGAGTTCGCGGAGGCGGTCGGACTGCTCGTCGACGGCCGCGGTTTCGAGGTACCAGACGATAACGACCGGCGCCTGCCGGATCTGGAATCCGGCGACCGGTGCGACGATCGCGTCGACCACTTCCTTCGGGGCGGTGTCGCGGAAGACGACGACGGCCCTGAGGGTCTGGACGTTGCCCCAGTGCGAGGCGATGCGCGCCGCTTCAAGCATGCGCTGGATTTTCTCCGGCTCAACCGGCTTGTAGGGCAGTAGGAATCGCATCGACCGGCGGTTGCCGATCGCCTCGCGTAGCTCCATTTGGGTGTGTTTCTCCTCGCTTACAGCAGTGCCGCGCCGACGAGACCAAGGATCTCGTTACAGCCGTCTTCGATCATGGAGGCGCGGGCATCGCGCATCAGCTTTTCGACCGGGAACTCCTTCGTGAGGCCAACGCCGCCGAAGATCTGGACCGCCTCGCTCGAGACGTCGAAGGCGGTCTGGGTGCAGAAGACCTTCGAGGCGATGGAGTACTGGAGTAGCGGCGGGTTCGTCGCGTTGTAGTAGGCAACCCGGCGGGCCAGCGCGCGTGCGGCCTCGACCTGCATGAACATCTTGAACAGCCGGCTCTTGACGCTCTGGTGCTGGTTGATCGGGCGGCCGCCCTGGGTGCGCTCCGCCGCATAGCCGATCGCGTGTTCGAGCGAGGCGCGGCCGAGCCCGACGAACATCTGGCCCATACTCGCGTTCGCGCCCGTCAGGATCATCTGGACGATGTTCTGGTAGTTCTCCTTGCCGACCACCATGTACTCGGCCGGGATGCGGACCTCGTCGAAGAAGATCTCGCCCTGGTTGAGCGGGCGCTGGCCGAGCTTGTCCGTGGGCTTGCCCCGGGACACGCCCGGCAGATCCAGGGGCACGACCGCGACGCCGCCGCTTCGCAGGCCCTCCGACGGGTCGACCTGGCAGAACAGGGCAGCGACGGTGGCGATGGTGCCGTTCGAGACCCAGGCCGACTTCTGGCCGCGGATCACGTAGTCGTCGCCGTCCCTGGTGGCGATGCAGTTCCCCCGCACGGAGGGGTCGGTGAAGTGGGGCTCGGTGAAGCCGAGCTGGTCGCTCCCGTGGTCCGGCTCGGTCACGGCCCAGCAGCCGATCTCGTCGCCCGCTGAGGACGACTTGAGATAGCGGTCCACGAGGCTGGGACGGCCGGACATCATCACAAAGGTCTTGTGGAAGTTAGCGACGCCGAGGCTGATGGCGAGGCCGGAGTCGCCCCAGCCCATCTCTTCGCTGTAGAGGGCGCGAATCCGGGCGCGCTGGAGGGCCGTGAGCTCCGCGGTCGAGGCCTCTATGTCGTTGAGGCCCGCGGCTTTGTGCTTCTTGAAGACGTCCCACAGGATGGAGTTCGGGGCGATGACGTCGGCCGGATCGGCGAGTGCGTCGAGTTGCTTTGCCGCTGGCCGCATGACTTCGAGTGCGAACTTGTGTGCTGCGTCGCGGACGGCCCGCTCCTGGCCGGTAAGTTCCGCTTCGATATCGGTAAGCATGGCACGCCTCCCTGCTTGATCGCCGGAATGCTAGGCGCGCAGGGATTTCCCCTCTATGACTTAGATCATGCCGGGCGGACGGCGGGCTCGATAGCTTGTATTCGGAGCGGCGTGCCCCACGGCGACGGCGCATCCATGGAGGAGAGACCACATGTTCGCACCCGCCCTCAACATCGACCTGAGCAAGCTCCAGGAGCAAGAAGAAGAAGTCGAGGCTCCGAAGCGCGCGAAGGGCACGAAGGCGCCACGCCCGAACGCCGAAGAGAAGAAGTCCCGCTCCTAGCCCAGGTTTCCCGGAGGGCCCTCATGGCCACAGCTGCCCCCGAGCTTACCCGGCTCGCGCCGCTGGATGCTGGCGCGCGCCTTGACGATCTCCTCTCGCGGTCCTACGAGTACCGCAGCTGGGAGGACGTCTACCGGGACCAGTGGTCCTGGGACAAGGTGGTCCGCGTCACCCACACGCGGGTGAACTGCATCTCCGCCTGCTCGATCGACGCCTACGTGAAGGACGGGATCGTCTGGCGCGAAGAGCAGAACGCCACCTACACCAAGGCGTTCAAGGACGTCCCCGACTTCAACCCTCGCGGTTGCCCCATGGGCTGCGTCTACAGCACCCAGATGTACGACCCGCTCCGGGTGAAGTACCCGATGAAGCGAGCCGGCGCCCGCGGCTCCGGGAAGTGGCAACGCCTCTCCTGGGACCAGGCCCTGACCGAGGTCGCCGACCGCCTGCTCGACGTCGCCACCGAAGACGGCCCCGAGTGCATCGTCTACGACAACGGCACCACGAACCTCGACTTCGGCATCGGCTCGCCGATGGAAGGCCACCTCTTCACCCAGGGCTTCGGCGCCACCACCATCGACTCCTACGCCGGCGTCGGCGACCTCCCCGTCGGGCTGATCCAGGCCTGGGGCCTCTACATGAGCGAAGGCACGGCCGACGACTGGTTCCTCTCCGACTACATCCTCCTCTGGGTGGGGAACCCGTCCTACACGCGCGTGCCGGAAGCGCACTTCCTCTGGGAAGCCCGCTACCGCGGCGCGAAGGTCGTCTCAATCGCCCCCGATTACAACGCCTCCACGATGCACGCCGACCGCTGGCTCAACGTCCGCTTCGGGACCGACGCCGCCCTCGCCCTCGGGATGATGCGCGTCATCGTCGACGAAGGGCTCTACAAGGCAGATTACGTCAAGGAGCAGACGGACCTGCCCTTCCTCGTCCGCATCGACACCGGCCGCTTCCTCCGGGAGAGCGACGTCGTCGAAGGCGGCTCGGACGGCGTCATGTACGTCTGGGACAGGAACACGGGCCGGAAGGTCTCGCCGCCCGGGACCTGGGGCTCCCGCCGCCAGACCATCGCCCTCGGGAACATCGACCCCGAACTCGAAGGCAGCCACCGCGTCGCCCTCAAGGACGGCCGTCGGGTAACCGTGCGGCCGGTGTTCGACCTCCTGAAGCGCCGCTTGAACGAATACCCGCTGGAGCGCGTCGCCGAGATCACGAACGTCCCCGAGGCGAACATCCGGCGCGTGGCCCGGGAGTTCGCGGCCGCGAAGTCGGCGATGATCTACGCCTCCTGGGGCGCCTGCAAGCACTACCACTCGGACCTCTTCCAGCGCGGGATGGCCTACCTTTGCGCGCTCACCGGGAACTCGGGCGGGAAGCCCGGCTCCGGGATTAAAGTCTCGACCTGGTGGCCGCCTCCAAACGGCGTGCTCACCGGCGGCGGGCTTTCGGGCCCCAGCCTTCGTCTCGCCACCGAGCCCGCGCCCGAACTGCCGGTGGACCGCGTCGGCGTCCAGGAGCTTTCGAAGATGACCTTCGAAGCCGGGCGCATGGGCACGGCCAGCCCGCTCATCCCCTGGCTCTATGCGCACGACCCGAAGTGGGCCGCGATCGCCGCGAAGCAGGAATACAACGACCCCTCGCTCAAGCGGCCAATCGCCGACTACATGAAGGAGATCTTCGAGAAGAACTGGCAGCCGGTCTCGCCGAAGCCGCCCAAGCGGCCGAAGTTCCTCTACTTCTCGGGGCCGAACCCGTTGCGGCGTTGGCCCAACCCGGGCGTCATCCGTGACAGCCTCTGGGCCAGCATCGACACGATCGTCACCACCGACTTCCGCATGTCCACATCTGGCCTCTGGGCGGACTACATCCTCCCGGCCTGCGGCTACTACGAGAAGCCCGGGATCAAGTACACGAGCAGCTACATCCCCTACGTCATCGTCGGTGACCGGGCTGTCCCGCCGCTGTACGAATCGAAGCACGAGTGGGACATCGCCCTCCTGCTTGCGGAGAAGATCCAGGAACGCGCGCGCGAACGTGGCATCGGGACCATCACGGACAGCCGGGGGATGCCTCGCTTCCTCGACAAGATGCACGACGAACTGACCGCCGACGGCGCCTACCAGCCCGGCCCCGCCGGCGAAGAACGCGCCCTCGACTACATCCTCCAGTACTCCGCCATCACCCGGCACAGCGGCCTCGGCGAGGGTGCCTGGGGGAAGGCCGCGGAAGCCGGCATGGTGAAGATCAAGCAGGTGCAGCCATCGGCGCTGGCCCTGCTCTTCAACTCCGTCTTCAGCGACTACACCGAGGACGAACCGATCAACTCCTGCGGCTGGTTCGTGAACCGCAAGAACCCCTGGCCGACCTTCACCGGCCGCCAGCAGTTCTACATCGACCACGAATGGTTCCTGGAGGCCGGCGAGGAACTGATCACGCACAAGGAACCCGTGGCCGCGGGCGGCAACCACCCGCTCCGGCTCACCGGCGGCCACACCCGCTGGAGCATGCATTCGATCTGGCGGGCGAACGAGAAGCTCCTCCGGCTCCAGCGCGGCGAACCCGTCGCTTACGTCTCCGTGCCCGACGCCCGCGCCCGCGGCATCGCCGACCACGACCGCATCCGCGTCTTCAACGACGTCGGCGGCTTCGAACTGCGGGCGAAGGTCTCGCCGGCGGTCCAGCCGGGCGAAGTCGTCGTCTACCACGCCTGGGAGGGTTTCCAGTTCCCCGGCTGGGAGACCCAGAACGACGTCGCCGCGAGCCCCCTGAAGCCCATCGACATGGTGGGCAACTACGGGCAGCTTCACTACCGGATGGCTTCGTACACGATGAACCACGTGCCGAAGGAAGCCGCCGTCGAAATCGTCCGCGTGGGGGGTGAAGGATGACCGCCGCCACCGAAGTGAAGCTCACCGCCGCCGAGGTCGCGGGCCTGGGGTCGAAGCCGGACCCGACGGCGAAGGCCTGGGCCAAAGTCGCCGGGGCCACGATCGCGCTCCGGCCGACGCCCCTCGACCGGCAGCCGTCGGCCTACGTCCAGGCTTCGTGGAAGGACCGCCAGCACGGCGTCATCCCCGCCATCGAAGCGCGATTCGCCACCTGCGGAGGCGTCCTGCACGCCAGGCTCTCCTGGGAGGCCGCCGACCCGCGCCCGGCGATCACCGACAACAACGTCTTCCCTGACGCCTGCGCGTTGCTCTTCCCGACGGACGGCAAAGACGCTCCCCTCGAAACGATGGGCAGCCCAGAGAAGCCGGTCACCCTCTGGCACTGGCGCGCGGGCGCCGAGGCTGCGTTCCTCGGCACCGCAAGCGGGCTGGGGACCGTCGACCGGACGAAGTCGAACAGCCTGGCAATCGAGGCAGACTGGGCCAACGGACGCTGGACCGTGGCCTTCGCCTGCCCGGTCAACAATGCCGGCTTCGCGGTGCCCAACAGCCGCGAGGTCCGGGTCGCGTTCGCGGCATGGTCCGGCGCGAACAGCGAACGTGCGGGTCTGAAATCCCATTCGCCGGCGTGGACCACGCTGGTCATTTCGTGAGGTAGGTCCGATGGCCGTTCCCGCCAAACCGCCAATCCGCCAGATGGCGATGGTCTTTGACCTGAACAAGTGCCTGGGCTGCCAGACATGCACCGTCGCCTGCAAGACGCTCTGGACCGACACCCCCGGCATGGACGGCATGTGGTGGAACATCGTCAACACCATGCCCGGGCTGGGCACCCCGCGCGACGTCTTCAGCCACGGTGGCGGCTACAAGAACGGCAAGCCCGTCCCCGGGCGGTTCCCCTCGCAGGCCGACTTCGGTGAAGCCTGGGACTTCGACTACGAGGCCGTCCTTGCCAGCGGTTCCGAGCGCGGCGAGCACCTCCAGCCGCGCGAAGCCGGGGGCACCTCGCCGAAGTGGGGCCCGAACTGGGACGAAGACCTCGGCGGCGGAGAGTACCCGAACTCCTACTTCTTCTACCTCCAGCAGGTTTGCGCGAACTGTAGCAAGCCCGCCTGCCTCGAAGCCTGCCCCCGGACCGCGATCTACCGCCGGGAAGAGGACGGCATCATCCTCATCGACGAAGAGCGCTGCCACGGCTACCGCTTCTGCGCCGAAGCCTGCCCCTACAAGCGCGTCTACTTCAACCAGAAGCGGGCCATCGCCCAGAAGTGCATCTCCTGCTACCCGCGGCTCGAAGCCGGCGTGGCGCCGGCCTGCGTCCGCCAGTGCCCCGGCCGCGTCAGGCACCTGGACTTCGTCGACAACAAGGACGGCCACATCTACAAGCTCGTGAAGAAGTGGAAGGTCGCCCTCCCCCTCCGTCCCGACTTCGGCGTCGAACCGAACGTCTACTACGTCCCGCCGATGTCGCCGCTCGCCTTCAACGAACAGGGCGAGTTCGACGAGAGCGAGTCGCGGATCCCGATCGACTACCTCCGCGAGATGTTCGGCAAGGGCGTCGACGCGGCCCTCGACACGCTCCAGGTCGAGCGCGAGAAGGTCGCGGCCGGCAAGAAGTCCGAGCTGATGGACATCCTCATCGCGCGCGACTGGAACGACCTCCTCGGGCCTTTCACCGGGAACCCGGCCACGATCGAGCGCCCACCCGCCAGGACCCCATGACCAGCGAATACGGTCTCCTCGCTCTGGCACTGACCTTCCCCGGCGATGCCCTCGCGGCCGCCTCCCGCGACGGGTCGCTGGCGGGAGCGTTCGGACCGTTGCCCGGGCTGCACGACCCATCCGCGGAGAGATCGGCGTTCGAAGAGGAGTACATCCGCCTCTTCGAGCTGCCGACGGGCGGGCCAACCTGCCCGCTCTACACCGGCGTCTACGCGCACTCGCGCCGGGAAGCGATGGAGGAGCTCCTGCGCTTCTACCACCATGCCGGCCTCTGCCTTTCGGAAGCCGCCCGCGACCTCCCCGATGCCGTGCCGACAGTGCTGGAGTTCCTCGGGTTCCTCTCCTGGCAAGAAGAGTCCTCACCGGCGACGGCCGAGGCCTCGCGCCGCACCGCCGGCGACATCCTCCACCGCCACCTCCTCCCGTGGCTGGACGAGACCCGCTCACGCCTGCCAAAGCGAGAGCCAGGTCCGTTCTACGCTGCAATCCTTGAGGCCCTGTCCGCTTTCGCGACGGCCGAGCACGACCGTACCGCCGGGGCACTGGCCGCCAGGTAGCGCTCTTCCAGACTTCGCGAAGGCTGTCGCCGCCGCCCTGCTAAGACAGCAGGTAGATCATCCCGTTCGGGTCCGACGAGGCCATCATGCCCGTGCGGTAGCGGCCGCCGGCGAAACGCTCCGGGATGTCCTCGACCCCCGGCTCAACCATGAGCGCCGGCGTCCGCACGGTCACTTCAGCCGACTCGACCAGCTCCCAGAGGGCCTGGATGGGCGTGCCGGTGCGCGGGTCGGCGGGGACGACGTGGGCGTTGGTCACCGGGATGCCCACCGATTCGTCCAGGTACCAGGACGGGTGTGAGGCGAAGACGGGGCCGCATTCCGGCAGCCCCCAGACCGTCAGCGCCGGGCATTCGAACGACTTGCTCACCCGCCGGCGGGCATCAGGGTCGAACATCCCGTCGACAGAGACGAGGAAGGCCGCAAGCGTGCCGCGGGCGTCCTTGACCTGCTTCTTCGCCTCGCGCGTCGCTTCGTGGGCGTCGTCGAGGTCCCAGAAGACGTAGCCGGCGCCGGCGGATCGGATGAGATCGACCCGAGTTTCGAGCGAGGACCCCTGGGGCGCGAGGACCAACGGCGCGCCCGCATACAGAGGGACGAGCACCGAAAGCAGCCCTTCCCAGCGTGAGAGCGGGAGCGTGGAAACCCACGGGCGCCCGCGACTCGACTGCAGGAAGGCCGCCATGCTGACCGCCGCGGCTAGCAAGGATCGATGGGAATGGGCGACGGGCCAGTCGCGGCCGCCGAGAGTGACGGCGGGGGCGTGAAGGTCGATCCGGCCGAGGAGCGGGGTCACGCCGTCGGGCTCACCCGAGGCGACCTGGCCCGGTTCGAGGACCGTCGCGGCGCCGAATTCGCTTGCGATCGCGGCCGTGTTCGCGCCGGGTGGGCTGATCCGGACGTGGAGCCCGGCGGCGAGCGCTCCGAGGAGCGTGACCACCGTCTCCAGCGAGTTGTCGCCCGGGAGGACGACCTTCGCGCCGGGCTGGGTGCTGTTGCGGAGGGCCCGGGCGGCGCCGTGGACGCGGGCCTGGAGGTCGGTCGTGGTCAGCTCCGTGCGGCCGGAGACGATCGCCACCTGCCCGGCGCGGTCGCGGGCGGGGACGGTGACGAGGAGATGAGGCAGCGAATACGGCGGCACGCCAAGAAGCCGCGCCACGCCCGTGGGCCAGTACCAGGATGGAGTGATGGCGATGGTCTTCGGCATGCTTCCTTCCCCCTACCAGAGTCCGCCCACGTGGAGCGAGGCGCCAAGCGCGACCGCAACGATCGTAACGACGAGTTCGAGCCGGAGCACATGCTCCATCCGCTTGATGGCGACGCCGACCCGGGCGCGTTCGGCCTTCACTTCCTCTTCGGTCATGTGCGGCCGGGAACGTTTCGCCTGGGCCGGGTGGAGCCAGAATGCCATCGCCGACACGCAGGCGAGCAGCACCGCCCATGCGGCCGTCAGCAAGAGCAGCGTCTGGCCGTAGGAGTCGCCGAGGCTGAGTTCAGGGCTCCCCGCGCGGGCAGCGAGCTCGCCGTCATCCAGCCGGAGGACCATGAAGAGCCCGCTCAGGCCGATGACAAGCACGGAGACGAGGCCGAACCAGCGGTAGCGCCGGCCTGCGTTCTTGCAGACCACCGCGACCTGGGACGGCGGCATCGTCCGCTGGGCGTAGCGAAGCACCCACTCCATCGTTATCGCGCCCCCGGCGTGGACGGACCAGCCGAGCGTGTGGACGGTGGCCAGGAGCGTGTCGATGGCGCGGCCTCGCTAGAGATCAATGAGACCACCGTACTTCAGCGAGGCGCCAAGTACAGCCGCGATCAGCGCGAGGACGAGGTCGGCGCGGGTGAGGCGCTGGATCCACTCGGCGGCCTTGAGCTTTTGGTTCTGGGCGGCGCTCACGCCGGCGGCCGTGGTCCCGGTGCCAAGCCTGCCCGTCAGCCGCGGCCGCAGCACGAAGGTGATGATGAGCCCGTTGATGACGAGGACGCACCAGATCAGGAACAACACCAGCAGGGTCTGGCCGTAGCCCAGTTCGAGCGTCAGCCTTCCGTGGGTGAAGGGGGAGTTGAAGTCAAGCTCGGAGATGCCCGGCAGGAACGTCTGGTTGAGGCGCAGCACCGCGGTCACGATGATGAGGCCGAGTGAGCCCCACACCAGCCAGAGGAAGCGGTCCGCCGTCTTCTGCCCCATTACCTGGGCCTGCGCGGGGGGAATGGAGGCCTGGGCCGGTCCGAGCACGTACTCCATCGCGATCGCGCCACCGATGTAGGTCGCAAAGCCGATGTCGTGCAGGAATGCGTAGAGGCTGGCTACCCAGAGGTCCTGGTCCACTTGACGCTCCTTAAGCGCCCGACGGGTCCGGCGTCCCCGGGTGCCAGTCGCGGAAGTGGTCGTGCAACTGCGGCGTCACCAGGTAAGGCTCGGAGCCCTTCAGGGCGTAGAACTTGCGATAGAACCCAAGGTCGACATGGTGGACCTGGGCGGAGAACTTGGCGCGGACCGGGTTGATGTAGGCCGGGGCGCAGCCGTACTTCTCCACCAGGTACTTCACCGTCGCCGTCGCGGCTTCGATGACCCAGTCGGGGATGTGGGCGCGGGGATGTTCGAGGATGCGCTGGAGCGTCTCTTCGTTGAAGGGCCCGCCACTCCGTGCGGCCCAGTTGTCCTCGGGCGAAAGCTGTGCCCCGCTGCCGTAGCGGAGGTTCGCGACGTATTCGACCAGGGATGCGGCGGTCGGGAACTTCTTGTTTGGGGTCATGGTCGCGTCGAAGATCCCGGGGAGCCCGGTGCAGGTCGCGGTCCGCGAAGGATTCCGCGCCGGCTGCCGTTCGAGATGCCCAAAGCCAAGCCCCCGCGCGACTTCCGGGTACGCGCCGAGGAGGAGGTCGTCCGAATACCCGCCGATCGGCCAGGCGCCGAGGCCGATCGCTTCGGCCGCGAGGCGGATGTTCTGGACCATGCAGGCGGCCTCGCTGGCGTGGAGCATCAGCGCGAGCTCGTCAAAGGTCGGGATCGGGAAGCCGACTTCGAGGAAGCCGGGCTTGATCCATTCGTCCACGCCGCAGGGCTTGTCGGTCTCCGGATCCTGCAGGTAGAAGCCGGAGAACTGGTAGGAGGAGAGGAGGAGGTTGACCCATTCGAGCCCGACGTCTCCGACGGGGAGGAACCAGGTGCTGCCCTGGCGGTTGAGGTTGTACTGGAGGGCGCCCATCGTCCGGACGTTGTGGGTGCCGGGGGGCGCGGTCGACCAGCCGACGTCGGGACGCCGGTCCATCACCCGGACGCGGCTCTTGCGGTACCAGTCGAGGAGTTTGCCGTAGTCCTCGGGACCGTCGATCTCGAGGGGGGCGCTCCGTTCGAGGCCCGGCTTGTAGAGGTGGACGCCGTCGTCGTTGACGATGAAGAGGTGGACGCCCTGGCCGTTGCTCGAGCTTGGGGCCGTCCGGCCGGACCAGTTCGTCAGGCTCGAAAGGTCGCCGTGGAGGGGGACGTCGGCAGCGGCGATGCCGTTGGGCCCGGCCGCCGCCCAGGCGATGAGCGCCTCTTCGAGTTCCGTCAGGCGGACCGCCGGCGCCTCTGACGCGTAAGACAGCGGGCCTTCTTCCTGGACCACGGGGCGGCCGCCGGCGTAGGCGGGCGTCTCTTCGCGGCCGGTTTCGCTCCAGTAGCCCAGGCCCATGCGCCGGGTGCGGAGTGTGGAAAGGAGGCGAAACACCGCTGGCGTCTGGTCGAATGCCCGGCCGAGTGCCTCTTGCTCGCCGGACGTGACAGCGGACCTGGGCTCAGTGCTCGTCAACCTTCCTCACCTCCACGAAGACTGCGCGGTCGGCCGGGACTGGCTGCCAGCCGAAGGGAAGATAGCGCAGGTGGCCATACCTGCCGACCAGGTGGAGCCACTTCACCATCCCTGGTTCGACCTGGTTGGGGCCTTGCCAGTCCTTGAACATATGCGGCTCCCAGCCGTTGTAGACGATCACCTGCCCCGGCCGCACACGCGGCGAAACGCGGGCGCGGATGGTGCAGGTGCCGCGGTCATTGTGCATCTCAACCATGTCGCCGTCGCGGATGCCGCGAGCCTCGGCGTCGATCGCCCCGATGGTCAGCAGAGGCTCGCCCCGGTGCGTACCGGCGAGCACGGGGTTGCCCATCGAAACCGCATGGACGGTCCAGCGCGAGTGGCCGCTGGTCAGGATCAGCGGGTAGTCGCCGCCCTGCTTGGGCGGATCCTTGTGGCAGGGGAAGTCCTCCCCAGCTTCTGCGAACCAGGGGTGGTCAATGAGGAACTGGGCGCGGCGGGTGAGCGTCGGGAAGGGGACGCCGTCGCGGCTGTGCCATTCGAACGCCGTCAGGGTCGAGTCGGGCTTCACGTCGCTCGCGAGCGAGAGCCCCGGCGCGAACATGCCCAGCCCGGAGAAGCGGACGGTCCCGCGCTTCCGGAGCGAGTCCGGCGACCCTTCCGGCGGGAGCGTCCCGGCCTCGACGCTGTCGCGCAGCCACTCTTCGAGGACCGCCTGTTCGTTGTCGTAGGCGCCGTTCTGGGTGAAGGTCTCGGCGAGGGTGTCGAGCCTTCGCGTCTGGCGGCGGCCGTCCAGGTACTCGATCTCGTCGCGCTCGATGGCCCGCTCCTGGACTTTCCGGGAAAGCTCACGGAAGAGTTGCCACTCGGTCTTCGACTCGCCCCGAGGCGGCGCAGCCGGCTCGGAGAAGCCGACGTGGAAGGAGTGCGTGATCGCGTACTGGAGGTTCGGCCGCTCGTACTGCATTGCAGCGGGGAGGACGATGTCCGCCCAGAGCGCCGTCGAACTCATCCGCGTGTCGACGACGACCACCTTCTCCAGGTTCGGCCAGAGTTCCTGGAGGAGGGTGCTGCTGCCGCCCCGCTGGCGGCGCACCGGGTTCGTCGCGACGATGAACAGCACCTGGGGGTCGGTGGACGGCCCCGGGCGGACGATGCCACCCCACCAGCCGCGCTTTGTCGCTTCGCTCAGGTACTCCTCGAACGGGCGCTTCATCGCCGGGTCGGACCATTCGGCCTTGTTCCACGTCGCTTTGTAGCCGGCGTGGTGGTAGTGGAAGAAGGCGGGCGGGCTGGCCGTTCCCGAGGTGAGGCCGCGCTGGAGGAGCTCGTACCCGAGGATCTCGTCCGAGGCTTCTTCGTCCTGGGTGCGGAGGGTGTTAATGGCGCCGTCGATGCCGTCCATCACGCGGATCGTCTCGGCGACGCCCCCCTTCTGCTTCATCCCGAAGAGCATGTAGCCGTCGAGCCCCGCGAGGGCCAGGCCCTGGATGCCCGAGCCCTTGCGCCCCCAGTTCCCGGTGAGCGCGAGGAAGAGGCACATCGCCCGCTCCATCAGGTCACCGTGGTAGTACTTGGGGGTGTTGAAACCTTCGATGATCTTCGTCCGCTTGCGGGCGGCTTCCCGGGCGAGGACGCGGATGGTCTCCGGGTTGACGCCACAGATGGCGCTCGCCTGCTCGGGGGAGTAGTCGGCCAGGCGTTCGCGGAGGAGTTCCCACGCCGGCGTCACTTCGATCGCGCTGCCGTCGGCGCCGTTGACGGTGAACCGTCCTTCGAGCGCCGGGCGCGCCTCGCCGAGGAGCAGGGTGCCGCGGGGCGCCTCTGCCAGCTTCCCTGCGACTTCGTCCCACCAGTAGAACTGGTCCTCGCGCGACCCGGCGGTGACATCGGACCCGCGGAGGAAGCGGCGAGTGTCCGTGCGGACCAGCAGGGGCAGGTCGGTCTGGGATCGGACGAAGTCGAGGTGGGCGAGTCCCTCGTCGATGATCACCCGGCACATGCCGAGGGCGAAGGCGGCGTCGGTGCCCGCCCGCATGGGGACGAATTCGTCCGAGATCACGCAGGAGGCGCTGTAGTCGGGGGCGATGGCCACCACTTTCGAGCCGTGGTAGCGCGCCTCGGTGATGAAGTGCGCGTAGGGGATCGAGGTGTACGACGGGTTGGAGTGCCAGATGAGGATGAGTTCGGTGTGGAAGGTGTCGTCGACGCTGCTCGCGCACGAGAACTTCCCGAACGTTATGTGATGCCCCGCCGGGAAGTCGTTGATGAGGCCGTTGGCGTCGAGCGTGACGGCGCCGAGGAGCCCCGCGAACCGCAGGTACGCCGCCTGCGCCAGGAGCCCGCCTTCGACCGTCTCTTCAAAGACGATCGACTCCGGCCCCTCGTAGTCGATGGCGTCGAGGAGGGCGTCGGCCACCTCGGTGAGGGCCTCGTCCCAGGTGATCCGCTCCCACTTCCCTTCGCCCCGTTCGCCCGCGCGCCGGAGGGGGTACAGCAGCCGATCCGGCGCGGTGAGCTGCTGGCTCCAGGCGCTGCCCTTCTGGCAGCTCATCGGGTTCATGTCGGGGACGCCGGCCTCGACCGTGCGGTAGTTCCCCGCGGGTTCTTCGAAGACGACGGCCCCGTCCTTCGCGTAGACGCGGTATGAGCAGGTGGAGAGACAGTTCAGACAGTGGGTACCGTAGGTCGCGTGATCCCACGACCATCTCCCCCGGTACCGTTCTTGCGTGTCGTTGGTGGCCGGGGACTTCGTTGCCATTGCTGCTCCGCCCCGCCTACGCGGGGACCGCGGTGAGGTGGGCGGCATCCGCCTCGGCGAAGGCCGCGCAGCGGCTCACGGCCCACTGCCAGAAGGGCATGGGGGCCTGGGCCTCGGTGCGCTTCACGAGCTCCGGCAACCAGTTGAGCTGCCGGTCGAGGAAGTCGTGCTGGGCGCGCCGGAACGAGGCTCGCAGCCGCGGCGAGGAGGAGGTGGCCTCCTTGAAGGTCAGGAACTTCATGAACTCCAGCTCGGTCGCCAGGTGGTCGGCCGGGCGCGGGTCCTCCGCCGAAGCCTTCAGCCCGAAGTACTCGTAGAAGCGCACGACCTCTTCGAGCTTCTTCATCCGGTCACCGCCGCCATAGACGCCCCCGAAGAGCGACGCCGCGGGACCGCCCGGTCCAGAGCCGACTTCGAAGAGGCGAAGGTACTCCGCCTGGAAGTCGGCTTCGGAGACCGCCGCGTCAACCGCGGCGGCCCCGAAATCGAACGTGAACGGCAGCAGGCTCGTGTCGTGGGCCAGGCGGGCCGGCCACTCGCCCTGGACCGCGGCCGAGTGGGAGTCGGCGTCGGGACAGGTCATGAGGCGCGCCAGCGACTGGTAGACCGCGAGCCGGGCGGTGATCTCGTTGTCCGGGAGTTCCATCTCCTGGCTGGCTTCGCCGTCGATCTGGAGCCCCGCGAGGGAGTAAACAAACATAGCGAAACCTCTCTAGGAGACGGGCGTCAACTCGGCCGGGTCCTGCGTGAATGGCCCGAGGAGCTCCGTCCAATGGTAGGCGATGAGGGTGGAGAGAATCTCCGACTTGCCCCCGCCGCGGACCTTCTCCATCTCGCTCTTGAGGGTGCCGAGGGCCGTGTGGACATCGGGCCCAAAGAGCGATTCGAGGTACTCGTTCGGGATGCGCGGGTTCTCGGTGTCGATGCTCATGTCCTCCTTCAGGCGGGCGGGAGACATCGGCGGGACGTAGTAGACGTTCGGGCGGGTGCCGTACTCCGCGTGCATCGGGAGCGCGACCTTCCACTCGTTGACAAGCTTGTGGACCGGGCTGTCTTCGTCAGAGAGGCGGCCTATGAAGACAGCCCGGCCAGGGCATTGGCGCACGCAAGCGGGCGCAACACCTGCTTCGATCCGGGGGAAACAGCCGATGCACTGCTGGGCAACGTGCCGTTCGTAGTTGAAGTAGATCTTCTTGTAGGGGCAGGCTTCCATGCAGAAGCGGTCGCCCATGCAGACGTCTTCGTCGCGAAGGACGAGCCCGTCCTCCTGCTTCACCAGCGCGCCGGTGGGGCAGGCGGAGACGCAGACCGGGTTCGTGCAGTGGTTGCAGATCCGGGGCAGGTAGAAGTAGTAGGAGTTCGGCCATTCGCCGGCCCCCTGGTCTTCGTCCCAGTTCATCGCCCAGCGGTTCTCGCGGGGGGCCTGCGGTTCGAGGTGGGCCTTGCCGGCGGTGCCGCCGTAGAAGACCTCGTAGTAGTTGAAGTCCCAGCCGCCGCCGAATTCTTCGCGGGTTGGCTGATGGCCGGCGCGGGGCTTGCCGGTGGCCACGTCGATGCCGCCGCCCATGGACTCCCAGCCCTTGGGGGTGCCAAGCCCCGGCTGGGTGTTCACCGAACACCACCATTGCTGTTCCTCGCCCGACTCGCGGGTCCAGAGCACCTTGCAGGCGACCGAACAGGTCTGGCAGCCGATGCACTTGTTGAGGTCGAAGACCCAGGCGAGTTGCCCGGACCCGGTGGAGACAGTTCCAGTCCCGTTAGTGCTCATGGCTCCCTCCTTATGCCTGCTCGAGCGAGACCCAGTCGCGGCTCACTGCCGCGAGGCCTCCCCGTTCGTCGTTCGAGCCGTTCCAGACGGCGACGCCAACCCGGCCGGACCTGGCTGCTGCCAGCGGCCCACCGAAGACGACGTTCCAGCTCCCTCCAGCCAGTTCGCCGGCAGCGGCCAGCCCTGAGCCGGGATCTTTCCGCACGACCCCAGGGCCATGCGAGGTAAGCGAATTCCCGCCGGAGCGCCCGTTTTCCCAGAACCAGACTGCGACTGGCTTCTCGGCGTCGCCGAGCGTCCCGAGGGCGCCGCCACCGTCAGGGAAGACGGCGGCCACGGCGTCCTGGAACTCTTTGTTCGGGCGCTCGTCGTCCTTCCAGGAGAGGCGGACGTAGAGCTTCTGGCCGTCCGTTGCGGCGGCGACCGAAGCCTGCGCGGTCTTCCCGTATGACCGGCCCGCCCATGCCTCCCGGATGTATGAGGTTGGCTGGGCGTCCAGCGGCACTGGCTGGAGCGGCACGGTGACCGATTCGACGCTGGCCCACGCTGATGCTGTTGGGTCCGCGAGCGAGGCTCCGCCGCTAATCTTCGCGATCTTCATCGCTCTCCCTCCGTTGCTTTCTCAAAGTCGCACCGCGTCCAGCGGCTGCTCGGGACGGGTTGCCACTCCGTCCCCAGGTGCTGCAGGTGGCCGTAGCCCCCGGCGAACCCGATCCACTTGACCATTCCGGGTTCGATTTCGTTCTCGCCCGACCAGTCGGTGTACTGGAACCCGGCCCAGCCGTTGTAGGAAATGATCTGGCCTGGCCGAACGTTCGGCGCCACCTTGGCGCGCGACGTGAACGAACTAACGTCATTGAAGATCCGGATCAGGTCGTCGTCCTTCACACCGCGGGCCGCGGCATCGTCGGGATTGACGATGACGTTCGGTTCGCCCCGGTGGGTGCCAAGGATGACCTTGTTCGCCTGGTTCATCGTGTGGATCGACCAGCGGTTGTGGCCGGAGGTGATCCCCAGCGGGTAGTTCCCGCCCATCTTCGGGTTCGCCTTGTGCGTCGGGAGTTCTTCCTTCGCTTCCAGGAACCAGGGGTGGTCGATGTAGAACTGGGCCCGGCGGGCGTACGTCGGGAACGGGTCGCCCCGCTCGGTGTGGTCCCGGAAGGGGACGTGGGTTTCGTTCGGGAGAATCTGCGAGGCCTGGGCCACCGCCATCGGCGAAAGTCCCCAGTCGATGAAGCGGACGAAGCCCTTCTGCCTGAGCGTCCTGAGGTTCGTGCCCATCGGCAGGGTCCCGGCCAGGGCCGAGTCGCGGATCTGCTCGTCGGCGAGGCGGTCTTCGTCGAGGAGGAAGCCGTCCATCGAGTAGATCCGGGCGAGGTCGGCGTAGCGGCGCTTGCTGCCCGCCGTGTCGGTGTATTCGGTCAGTCCCCGGGCGGCGGCGCGCTCGGCGAGCTTTTCGAGCAGGGCGTTGTAGATGTCCCATTCGTTCCGGGCTTCGCCGGCCGGTTCCGCGGCCTTGTCGCTGAAGGTGAGGTTCATCAGGTGGGGCGTCGGGATGTGGAAGCCCACCTTCTCGTAGTGCTGGGCGGCCGGGAGAACGTAGTCCGCGTAGAGGGCCGTCTGGCTGATGCGGAAGTCAATCGTGACGACCATCTTCAGCTTTGGCCAGAGGTTCGGGAGGAGCGCCGTCTTGCCACCGCGCGTCCGCCGGAGCATGTTTCCGCCGCACTCGATCAGCACGCGGGGCTCGGCGCCCGGGCGGGGGCGGTCCATGCCGTCCCACCAGCCCTTGGAGAGCGCCTCCTCGAAGTACTCGTCGAAGGTCCGGGCCATCGAGTCGTCGCCCCAGTCCTTGTTGTTCCAGCGCTTGTCGTACCCGGCCTGCCAGTACCACCAGAAGGCGGGCGGGGACGAGGTCCCACCAGACCCGGCGCTCTCGCCGTCGCCCATGCGGAGGTTGCGGCCTTGCATCTTCTGCTGGAGCTGCCCGAGCATGCGGACGGCGATCTCGGTCGTCATCGTCGGGTCCGTCTGCTTGATCGCGGCCAGGGCGGCATCGCGGGAGGAAAGGACGATCTCCGTGTTCGCGGCGCCAGGGCCTGGCTTCTGGGTGGCGATGAACTGGCCGTCGTGCATGCCCGCCGCCCAGCAGCGAATGCCGGTGCCTTTACGCCCCCAGTTGCCGCTGGCGGCGAGGACGAGGGCCATCGCGCGTTCGATCAGGTCGCCGTGGTAGAACTTGCTGGCGTTGTAGCCAAGCATGATGTTCGTCTTCTTCGCCGCGACCTTGCGGGCGATCATGCGGATCGTCTCCGGGTGGACGCCGGTGATCGCCTGCTGCTTCTCGGGCGTGAAGTTCGCGTCGAGGTGGGCGCGGAGGAGCGCGCAGGCCGGCGTCACCTGGACGGTCGAACCATCGGCGAGCGTGACGTCGAAGACGCCCTCCATGGCGACTTCGACGCCCCTGAGGAAGAGGTTGCCGCGGTCCGCCAGCTTCAGGCCCGAGGCCGGGTCCCACTGGTACATCTGGTCTTCGCGGCCCTTGCCTTCGACGTCGCCCTGGCGGAGGTAGCGCTTCGTGTCGAGCCGCACCAGGTAGCCGAGGTCGGTCTGTTCGCGGAGGAACTTCCAGTGGGCGATGTTCTCGGCCATCATCACCTGGACCAGCGAGAGCCCGAAGGCCGGGTCGGTCCCACCGTTGATGGGCACCTGGTAGTCGGCGTGGAGGTGCGACGGGTTCACGTCGGGCGAGATGTTGATCACCTCGGCGCCGTTGTACCGCGCTTCCTGGATGAAGTGGTAGAAGGGGATACGCGTGAAGATCGGGTTCATGTTCCAGATCAGGACGATCTCGGAGTTGAACCAGTCGTCGGCGGAAGAGACGGGGCTGAATTTCCCGAACGTCTCGTAGAGGCCAATGGAGAAGTCGTTGATGGAGCCGTTCAGGTCGAGCCCGTGGCCGCCAATCGTGGAGAAGAATTTGCCCGTTGGGGCGACGGTCGCCATCTCGGGCGTGCCTTCGTGGCAGATGGTCTGGGGGCCGTTCTCCTGGATGGCGTCGATCATGGAATCGGCGATGTCGCTCAGGGCGTCGTCCCAGCTCACGCGGTTCCACTTGCCTTCGCCGCGTTCGCCCACCCGCTTCAGGGGGTAGAGGAGGCGGTCAGGGCCATAGAGGGACTGGCTCCAGGAGGCGCCCTTCTGGCAGCCCATCGGGTTGAAGTCGGGCACGCCCGGCTCGATGGTGCCGAAAGTGCCCGCCTGCTCTTCGCGCCAGACGATGCCGTCCTTGACGTAGACGCGCATCGGGCAGTTCCCGGGATAGCAGTCCACGCAGTGGGTGCCCCAGTACACCGCGTCCCATTCCCAACGCTTGCGGTAGAGGTCGGGGGCTCCGGTATAGATCTGCTCGGACGATTCGGTCGTTGTCATGGTCAGGAGTCTCCACGAGCGCCGGGGGGGCGGGTATGACTGCCGTCATACGCGCCCCCGGGCGTCATCAGGCCTTTTCGATGCCCACGCGGGTGCCGCGCATGACCGGGCAGGGTTGCCACTCGGTGATCCAGTACCTCAGGTGGCCGTAGCCGCCCGCCAGGTGGAGCCACTTGATCATCCCGGGCTCGGCGTCGTTCGGACCCGCCCAGTTCGGAAACTGGAACGCGTCGAAGCCGTTGTACATCACGACCTGGCCCGGCTGCGCGCTCGGCGAACACAGCGCCATAACCGAGAACTCCCCCTGGTCGTTGTGCACGCGCACCATGTCGCCATCGGCCACGCCCACACTGGCAGCGTCGGCGGTGTTGATCACAAGGTGCGGTTCGCCGCGGTGCGTGTTGAGCATCATCTCGGTCGCCGTGTTCAGCGAATGGATGCTCCAGCGGTTGTGCCCGCTCGTAATCTGGAACGGGTAGTCGCCGCCAAACGCAGGCGCCTGCTTGTGGCGCGGCAGGTGCTCGTCGGCCTCGATGAACCACTCGTGCTCGATCAGGAACTGTGAACGCCGCGAGAGGGTCGGGTAGGGCTCGCCGTTCTCAACATGTTTCCGGAACGGGACGAACGTCTCGTCGGGCTGGGGGTCGGTCGCCTGCGCGAGAATCCGCGGCCCGATGCCCGTCCCCGTCCAGCGGTAGTAGCCCTTCGTGCGGATGTCCGCGAGGCTCGCCTCGGGCGGGAGTGCACCCGTCATGGCCGTGTCCCGCAGCATCTCGTCGGCCAGCACCTCTTCCGTCTGGAAGGCGCCGTCGCGAGTGTAGAGGTCGAGCGCGTTGGCGGGATCGTGGAGGACGCCGCGAGCATCCTTGAACGGCTGGATACCCCGCGCCCGGGCTCGCTCCTGGAGCTTCGCCGCCATGCGGCGGAACGCCTCCCATTCGTCGAGGGCCTCACCGGGCGGGTCCACCGACTTGTCGCAGAACGTCAGGTTCATCGTGTGCGTGCTGGGGATGCCGAAGCCGATCTTCTCGTACTGCTGTGCACAGGGCAGCACGAAGTCCGAATAGAGCGCGGTGGCACTCATCCGCACTTCAAACGTGGCGACCATCTTTATCCCGGGCCAGAGATGCTTCAGCAGCATCTTCCCGCCACCGCGCGTCCGTCGAATGACGTTGCCGCCCATCTCGATGAGCACCCGGGTGGGATGCTCTTTGCGGGGGTAGTCCGACCCGGACCACCAGCCTTTCTCGAAAGCCTCCTGGAAGTAGTCGTCGAACGGCCGCGTCATCGAGGGGTCGCTCCACTCCTTCCGGTTCCAGGCCTCCCGGTAGCCGCCGTGGTGGTACCACCAGAACACCGGCGGGATCATGCCACCGGACGCGGACTTCGACTGGGCGATCGAGAGGAGAGCGGGCGTTTGCGACGGGTCCTGCGCGATCATCGCGCTCATCATCATGTCGCGCATTTCCAGGAGGCGGGCGACCTCTTCCGGCCCCCGCTTCGTCTTCATCTGGATCGTCCCCGAGCCATCAAGCAGGCCAGCGGTCCAGGCGCGCACGCCGGTCCCATGGCGGCCCCAGTTGCCGGTGAGCGCGAGCAAGAGCAGCTGCGAGCGCTCCATCAGGTCGCCGTGGAAGTGCTTCCCCGCGCCGCCGAGCGAGCCGAGGATGTTCGTCCGCTTCCGCGCGATCTTGCGCGCCAGTTCGCGGATCGAATCGGCGTGGACGCCGCTGATCTCCTGGGCGCGCTCGGGCGTGTACTCCGCCAGCCGCTCACGCATCAGGGCATAGACCGTCGTCAGGGCGATCGGGCCGTTGAGCCCGGCCACGGTGAAGTTCCCCTCAAGGGCAGGGTCGACGTCGCCCCAGAAGAGCGTGTTGCGTGGCGCCTTCACCGCCTGGTTGGTCTTCGTGTCCCAGGCGTAGAACTGCTCGTCGTTCCCGCCCGCCACCAGGTCCGATTCCCGGAGGTAGCGCTTCGTCTTCGGATTGACCAGCAGCGTCAGGTCCGTCTGTTCCTTCACGAACTTTTCGTGGACGAGCCCTTCGTCGATGACCACCTTGGCCATCGCCAGTGCAAGCGCCGCGTCCGTGCCGACGCGCACCGCCAGGTGGTAGTCCGCGTGGATGGCCGACGGCGAGACGTCCGGAGAGATTGTGACGACCTCACAGCCGTTGTAGCGGGCCTCGTTGACGAAGTGGATGTGGGGGATACGCGTGTAGTTCGGGTTGCCGAACCAGATGATGAAGATCTCCGAGTGGAACCAGTCGGCTACCTCGCTCACGGGGTCGAACGTGCCCCACGTCAGGTAGTAGCCGGGCGCGAAGTCGTTCATCTCGGCGTTCACGTCTGTCGTGAGGCCGCCAACCATCGACAGGTAGCGTCCCCGCGCGGCGAGGGCGGCCGGCGGCGTATTGCAGCCCGAGGGTGCGATGATCGACTCCGAACCCACCTCCTGGACAGCGTCGAGGACAGCGTCTGCGATCTCCGTGGCCGCTTCGTCCCAGGTCACCCGCTGCCACTGCCCGGAACCGCGCTCGCCGACCCTCTTGAGGGGATAGAGGACCCGTTCTTCGCCCTCGTTCATCCGGGCCCAGCCCGCGCCCTTCTGGCAGCCCATCGGGTTCATGTCGGGCACGCCGTCCTGGACCGTGGGGAAGACAGCGGCGGGCTCCTCGCGGACGACCTTGCCGTCCTTGAGGTAGACCTTCATGGGACAGTTGCCGGGATAGCAGTCGATGCAGTGCGAGGCCCACTGCACTTTGTCCCACGTCCAGCGGTCTTTGTAGGAAGTGGTCTCCTGCCCGTTGCCGGTCCCAAGTCTTTCGGCTTGCTTCGATGCCATCGCGCTACCCCCATTCAGGATGCTTGCCAGACACGCGGAAGCGCGGCCCACCGGGGGCGGCTTCCACCGCTGCCACCATGGAGACAGGCAGCCGCCGGGGGTATGACGGCGGTCATAGGGGCGCCGGGAGGGTCAGGTGGGGCGATAGGGACCGAAGACGGAACAGTCGAGCTGGCAGTCGCCGCACTCCGCCGTGTCCCGAAGCCCCCGGACGTCGACGAGCTCGACAATCTGCGACTCGGTGCGGACGACTCCCCGGTGCTGGAGGTCAGACATGATCCGGATGGCCGTCTCGAGTGTGATCCCGGCCCGGTCGGCGATGTCCTGGCGGGTGAGC
Source organism: Chloroflexota bacterium (assembly GCA_016234445.1). Lineage (GTDB taxonomy): Bacteria > Chloroflexota > Dehalococcoidia > Tepidiformales > Tepidiformaceae. Next base: position 411,581 of record JACRBT010000002.1, read on the forward strand.
TTGTAGTCGATCCGGACGCCGGCGCCATTCTTCTTGCCGTACTGGTAGGCCATCTGGAGGAGGGCGCAGCCGACCCGTTCGCGGGCGTCTTTCAGGGCGGCGATGGCCCCCAGGATGTTCCGCTGACGAAGCTCAAGGCAGAGCTGGTCGATCGCGTTGCGGACGGTTTCAGGGTAGCGCCGCGAAACCGCCCCCAGGGCGGTCCGGGGCAGGAAGATGAGCGTGGACGGCTCCAGCGTCGTCGCCGTCGTGGCATAGGCGCGGCCATCGAGCGCAGGCCCGAGTTCGAGCGCGGCGCCCGGCGCCGGGAACCCCACGACCTGCTGGCGGCCATCCGGCCCCGACTGGTAGAGCCGGACCCGGCCAGATTCGAGGATCCAGAGGCGGTCGCAGGGCTGGGCTTCGACGAAGACGTCGGTACGCGAGTCGAAGGTCGCCCATCCACAGCGGTCGGCGACGCCGTCGATCTCCACGGGTGTGAGGCCATGCAGCAGCGGGCAGCGGCTCAACGCTGCGACGACGCGCGCGCGGCGCTCCACATCCAGGTCGACGACGCGCGTCTCCCGGCTCATCGCTGGCCACCTCTCGGCGCGTAGGCTCGCGCGGGGCCGGGTCGCAAGAATGTGACCGCGGTCACGGCCGCCCGTGTGAACGCACTCACCAGTATGCCCCCCGGGAAGGGAGGAACTGGTGGTATATTACACGTTGGCGCAAGCGGGAGTAGCTCAGCGGTAGAGCGCCTGCCTTCCAAGCAGGATGTCGCGAGTTCGAACCTCGTCTCCCGCTCCACGACCCCCGGATCGAGCCTCGCGAAGCCGCCCTTACCCGGACAACAAAAACCAGCGCCGGGCTAACACCGTTCCCCGTCGTCTCGCGGTTGAGAATCCGCGGCCGAAGCGCGACAGTTCAGAAGTGAACAAGAATGGCGCCCGCTTCGGCCCAACCACCGCCCTGCTCCCGCCCTTGCTTACGGCACTTGAAGCGCTCGAACACGTCGGCCGTTCCCTTCACCCCCCGAGGCTCCCCTCCCTCGTCGCGGAAACCCGGGATGCCGCGAACGCCGTCCGCGACGGGCTCCGTCAGCTCCAGGTGGCCGGGAGCCCGGAGCAGCCCGGGACGTTCAAGGTACAGCTCCAGGTGGCCGCCGAACACGTCTGTCTCGCCTTCGACGGCCTCGAACAGGCCCCTGCCGACCCCAATGGCCTCCTGCTCGCCTATCGTGCCCTGCGAGCCAACGCGCGCGCACTCGAGGCGCTCTATCCGCTCGCCCGTGCCGTGCCCGCCGTCAGCCGCTTCTTCGTCGAGCCGGCCCTGCGTGACGACCCGGCCCTTGCCCGGCGCCTCTCGCCGGCAGCCGCCCCACGAGCGGACGTCGGCGTCCTGCACTTCGACAACGCTCTCGACTCGCGCGGCGGCTTCTCGCTGTATGTGCCCGAGTACTACGACCCGGGCAACGCCCATCCGCTGATCGTCGCCCTCCACGGTGGGAGTGGGCACGGGGCGGACTTCCTCTGGACGTGGCTCCGTGAGGCCAGGAGCCGCGGCGCGATCCTGGTGAGCCCGACTGCGCTCGGCCGGACCTGGTCGCTCGGCTCCCCGGATGTCGATGGGGCCAACATCGCGAACATCCTGGCGTTCGTCCGCGAGCGTTGGAACGTGAACCCCGAACGGACCCTGCTGACCGGGATGAGCGACGGGGGGACCTTCACGCTGGTCACCGGCCTGCGTCCGCGGTCGTCGTTCACCCACCTCGCCGCCTGCTCTTCGAGCTTTCATCTCTCGCTGGTCGACCGGAGCACCCCGGAACGGCTCACCGGCCTTCCCGTCTACCTCGTCCACGGCCTGCTCGACTGGATGTTCCCGGTGGACTTCGCGCGCATAGCGAACGCCGCACTCACGAGAGCCGGCGCGAAGGTCGTCCTGCGCGAGATTGCTGACCTGTCGCACACCTACCCGCGCGAGGAGAACCCCCGCATCATGGACTGGTTCCTGGGATCGCTTTGAGGCTCGTCGCCGCCGGTCGCGACGAAGCCCCCGCCGGGATTCCATCCCCGTGACGCAACCCTCGACCTACGGCCACGCAGCGGGCGACACTGTGGGCTGGCGGGCAAAGCCCGGCCGGACCGGAGGCGCCCGCTGGACCTGCAGGAACTCTGGCTTGTCCCGCTCGGGTTCGCGGTCGGGGCGTTTGGGACGCTCGTGGGCGCGGGCGGCGGCTTTGTCCTCGTCCCTGTCCTCCTCCTCCTCTATCCCAACGAGAAGCCGGAAACCATCACCTCGATCTCGCTCTTCGTCGTCTGCGCGAACGCCATCTCGGGGTCGTTCGCCTATAGCCGCCTGAAACGGATCGACTACCGGAGTGGGGCCTGGTTTGCCATCGGGACGCTCCCCGGTGCGCTGCTCGGCGCCTACGTCGTCGGCTTCATCCCCCGCAGGGTGTTCGACGGCATCTTCGCAGCCGTCCTCACGGCGATCGGCGTCCTCCTCATCTTTCGCTCGCCAAACACGGCCATCCGCGACCCGATCACCGGGCGGGGCGTGGTCCACCGCGAGATCAGGGACAGCCAGGGCAACACCTTCGTCTATTCGTTCCAGCTCTGGAAGGGCGTGGCCATCAGCACCGGCATCGGCTTCCTGAGCAGCCTCCTGGGCATCGGCGGCGGCGTCATCCACGTCCCGGTCATGGCGACGATGCTGCACTTTCCCATCCACATCGCCGCGGCCACGTCCCAGTTCGTCCTCGCCTTCATGTCGGCCGAAGGCACCGCCGTCCATTTCACCACCGGGAACCTCGGCTGGAACGCGGACCTCGGGAAGGCGGGCCTGCTCGCCGTCGGCGCCGCCACCGGGGCACAGGCCGGGGCGCAGCTTTCGCGCCGCATCCACGGGGCGTTCATCTTGCGGGCCCTCGCGGCGGCGCTTGTCCTCGTCGGCATCCGCCTGGCGATGAAGGCGGCGGCAGACTAACCACGCCTCAGCGCGTGTTTTCCCAATCGCGCCAATTCGATATTCGCCCGTTGTCGGCGGGCGTCAGGACGTGGCCGGGCGTCTCGGGACCGGCCGCCGCGGCCCGGCGCGCCTCCTCCGGGTCGGCGAGCCGGCGAAGTAGCCACCACGTCCCCAGGGTGACCGCGGCCATCAGCCCGCAGAGGACGGAGAGCAGCAGGAGGCCGCGCGATTCCGCCCCGTTCCAGGCCTTGAGGGCGCTGTCGGACAGCTCAAGCGCCTGCCCGTACTCTCCCGCCGTGTAGGCCGCCTCGGCTGCGGCGAGGTCGCCCTCCGGGTTTGCGAACAGCATCCCGATCTTGCCAAGCCAGTTCGGCTTGAAGGCGTCGCGCGTTTCCTTCGCCTGGGCCATGAGCCGCGCCGAGGCTCCTTCGTTGTAGACGTCCGTGCTCGAAGTCGACGCCAGCCGCTGAGCCTCTCCGAATGCTCCCGCGGCGTATTGCTCCTTCGCTTCCGCCAGCCGGCTCCACGCCCGCGACTCCGGCGGTTGCCCCTCAAGAATCCCGAGCGCCGCGATAATCGCCTGCAGCGCCGCCTTCTGGTTCGCGACGAGCCCGGCGGTCTTCGACATCGTCTCCGTCCCCCAGGACTTCGCGACAGCGTCGGGAGTGACGTTGCCGGTGTCGTTCGCCAGGGTCAGCACCGCCTGGTAGGAGTCAAGGACGGCGTTGGCGGTGGCGATCTGGGCCGGGATGTTGTTAAACGCCCAGTCGTCGAGGTTCGCCACGATATCCGTGGGGACCCCGGTGAGGCCCAGCGTGGCCGCCCGGTCGGTCAGTGTCTTCACAGAGTCGTGAGCCGCGCGGCGCTCCCGGAGCAGCGGCGCTGAGGTATCGCTGTTATAGACCCACGTCAGGTAGAGCGTGTCCAGGTTCGCGCCGGAAACTCGTTCACCCTGGTCGAGGAACCACTCGCCGTCGAGGGGCCATTTGCCGGGGTCGTCGTCAATGCGCGAGAGGACCGTGCGCATCGCCTCGCGGCCACCAAGGGCCGTTTCATAGGCGAACCAGAAAGCGCCCGACTTTCCGTACCAGTAGTAGCTGTTCTTGATCGTCGAGCCGTTGTGCCAGGTGGCGAGAGGGTCCCGGTAGCCCATGCGCTCCCATCCCCAGTCGCGGAGGGCAACCCCCAGCTGTGGAGCCACCACCCTTGTCCCGTACTCGGCCAGGCCTTCCCAGAGCCAGCTCGTCTCCAGTTGGTTCCCGGCCCACTGGTGGGAGAGTTCGTGGATGGTTACTTCCTCGTCGATGCCGGTGTCCGTCGCCAGCAGCACCTCGCCGATCCTGGAGAAGGCTATGCCGGCCGCACCGATCGTCTCGATGTGGTGCGACTGCCGCATCGTCACCGTCTCGTGCGGATAGGGAAACCCGTACACCTGCTCCAGGAGGGGGAACGCCTTCTTCGCCACTTCGAACTGCCTGCCAGCCCACGCCTGGTCACGTTTGAAGTACTTCAACTGCAGGTGGACCGTCTTGTCGGACATCTGGACGTCGGCCTCGAGCGTGCCCCGGAGCGACGGGTCGGTGACCGACTGCATGAACGCGGAGAAGGGCGAATCGTTGAACCGCTGCCGGCAGCGATCATCCAGCATCGCGCATTGCTTGAGGGTGTCCGCGTCGTCCGAGGCGAGCGCGATCAGGGTGGCTTCGCCGCAGACCCAGCGTACCTTCCCGGCGGAACGCACCGCGTTCGGCTGCTCGGCCACCTGGAGGCAGCCGGGGTCGAAGTAGTTGTCGCCGTCCGCGGGGACGTCGACGAAGACGAATGAGCCGCCGCCCTGGCTGATGAGCAGCCCTTCCATCGAGCCCGGTTCGAGCCGCACGAGTTCGGTGCGCTGCGGGGGGACCGTGTAGAAGAGTTTGAGGTCGACCCGCGCCTTCGCCTTGAGCGGCTTCGGGAGCGTCACATAGACGGCGGACGGCATGACCGAGTCGCCAAGAATCGGCTTCACGCTCACTTGCAGGGGCTCCCCGTCCCGGGTCACGCCGAGGTCGGTGGCGCCGGGCATGGCCCAGAGCAGGAGCACCGGCAGGTCTTTCGACTGGTTGTTCCGGACGGTCAGGTTTGCCTGGACGTGGATGACGCCAGCCGCCGGGTCGACGTCGTAGTAGGTCTCGGAGGCGACGTTCTGGGGGTCGGAGGGGGCGGCGGAGACGGGCGAAACCGAGCCAACAATGCCCGCGGCCGCGGCGATCAGGGCAAGGGCCAACGCTGAAGGGCGCAGCTTCATGCTTTCACAATCGGCCCTGTCACCACGCGGGAGTAGTGGAAACCCTGTGACCACCCCGGGCGTTTTCCCGGTGACCGTAGAAGCGGCTCCCGTACCATCAGGAGAACCCCGCCGGAGGAGCCCGTTGAAGAAGGTCATCCGCTCCATGGCCGGGGTCGCCGCCGCCGGGCTCGCGCTACGCGGCCGGAAGAGCGACTACGGCGGCGCCAGGATCACCGCCGAACAGGTGCCGCGCGCCCTCCGTGCCTTCTGGATCGACGGCCTCTTCGCCTCCGCCCAGGACTCCATCATCCTCGCCTACCTGCCGCTGCTGGCCAGCGAACTCGGCGCCAGCGCGACCGAGATCGGCATCCTCGCGGCGAGCCAGAGCCTCGGGGCGATGCTCGCGCTCTACCCGGGCGCCATCGCCGGGCGCAGGGTCGCGAGCCGCCGCTGGATGGTCGTCTTCTATTCGGGCATCCTCGCGCGGCTGCTCCTCGCCGTCGCCGCGCTCGCCATCGCCATTTCCCAGGGCAACGCCGGGCTCTACGCCCTGATCGGCATCGTCACCCTCCGGGCCTTCCTCGGGAGCTTCACCGTCCCCGCCTGGACCTCGCTCGCGGCCGACATCATCCCCCTCCAATTGCGTGCCCGCTACTTCGCCTCCCGCAACTTCGCAATCCAGCTCTCGGTCCTGACCATCACGCCGCTGGCCGGGCTCCTCCTCGACCACGCCGGCTTCCCGGGCAACTACATCGCCGCCCTCCTCGCCGCGTTCTTCCTCGGCATGGGCGCCACCGTCGCCTTCGCCCTCATGCCCGACCCTCCCCGGCAGGCCCCCGCGAAGGGCCTCCCCCGCGTCCACCCGGGGACGGTGCTGAACGACCACCGCTTCCGCGCGTTCCTCCTCGCGACCTTCTTCCTCTACTTCGGCCAGATGATCGCGGGGCCCTTCTTCAACGTCTATCTCAAGAACGGCCTCGGCGCCACGAACTTCGAAGTCGGTATCCTCACGACCGTCGCTGCCTTCACCGGGCTCTTCGGGCAGCTTTTCTGCGGCGACTGGCTCGCCCGCCGCGGCGCCCTCCGGATCAGCCGCTTCGCCATCGTCGTCCTCCCCACCCTGCCGCTCATGTGGATCTTCATCACCGAACCCTGGATGGTGCTCGGCATCAACCTCATCGGCGGCTTCTGGTGGGCCGCCTTCGGGTTGGCCAACTTCCAGCTGCTGCTCGACCTGACCGACGAAGAGCATCGCGAGGAGTACGTGGCCGTGTTCCACACCGCCATCTTCGCGGCCCAGTTCATCGCCCCCTTCCTCGGGGGCATGCTCATCGACGCGGCCGGTTACAAGACGACGTTCTTCGCCTCGGGCGCGGTGCGGCTGATCTCCGCCGCCCTCTTCTTCCTGGCCGTGACCGCCCCGCGAGCCCGCTCCCGGGGCGCCGAACCCGCCCCGTTACCCGCGTAGCCGCCTGCTGGCCCCCCGCTTCCGCCGCACCGTGCCGCCCGGGACTACCATCCTGCGCCGGGGAGGGTCCGCTCTCCCGTCCCGGGGCAGGATTCCCGCTCGATCCTCCGCACCACCCGCGCCGTGCGGAGGTCCACCATCCACCGCGACGGGGGGCGCGCCACGCTGGCATTCGCGGCCGGAACGACCGGTTCCGCCGCCGCCATCATCGCGGTGAGGATACGTTGATCCGCGAGATTCGATTCCATCTCCACCTCCCGTCCGCGAGACCATTGTGTTGCACCGGCCCCCTGCTCCCATAGGATCGAACGGGCCGGTCAACCGTGGCCGGTTGGCCGTCATTTCGCCGGCGCCGCCCCCCACCTTTACGATGTCGATCCGGGGACGCCCGGTCCACGGAGGTTCCATGAAGCTCGTCGACCCGGCCCAGGCGCTCGCCGCCATCCATTCCGGCGACCGCATCTACCTCCACGGCGGCGCCGCCACTCCCCGGGCACTCATCGACGCTCTCATGGCCCGGGCCGAGGGCATCTTCGACGTCGAGATCGTCCACCTCCACACCGATGCTCCCGCGCCCTACGCGGCCCCGGAAATGGAGGGCCACTTCCGTCACAACGCCCTCTTCATCGGCCCCAACGTCCGCCGCGCCGTCGAAGAAGGCCGCGCTGACTACACCCCCGTCTTCCTCTCCGAGATCCCCGCTCTCTTCGCGCCGGGCGGGGTCTTGCCCCTGGACGCGGCCTTCATCCAGGTCACCCCACCCGACGCCAACGGCAACTGCTCGCTCGGCGTCTCCGTCGACTGCGCCCTCTCGGCGGCGCGCCACGCCCGGGTGGTCATCGCCCAGGTCAACGCGCGGATGCCGCGCACCATCGGCCCAACCCTCCACGAATCCGACATCGACTTCGGCGTCGAGGTCACCGTGGATCTGCCTGCCTACGAAGCCGGCGAAGAGACGGCGGAAGCGCGCGCCATCGGCCGTCACGTTGCCGCCCTCATCGAGGATGGCGCAACCCTCCAGATGGGCATCGGCGCCGTCCCCAACGCTGTCCTGGCCGAACTCGCCGGCCACCGCGACCTCGGCGTCCACACCGAGATGTTCACGGATGGCCTGCTCCCCCTCATCGAATCCGGGGTGGTCAACGGCGCCCGCAAGAGCGTCCACCAGGGCGTGGTCGTCAGCGCCTTCGTAATCGGCAGCCAGCGTCTCTACGACTTCCTCGACGGCAACCCGAAGGTCGAACTCTATCCCGTCGACTACACCAACAACGTCGACGTCATCGCCGCGAACCGGAAGATGGCGGCGATCAACTCCGCCCTCGGAGTCGACCTCACCGGCCAGGTGGCGGCCGATTCGATTGGCCCGCGCTTCTACAGCGGCATCGGCGGCCAGGTCGACTTCATCCGCGGCGCCGCGCGCTCCGAAGGCGGCCTGCCGATCATCGCCCTGCCCTCAACCGCCCGGGACGGCGCCATCAGCCGGATCTCGGCGGAGCTGGCGCCGGGGTCTGGCGTCGTCACCACCCGCGGCGACGTCCACTGGGTCGTGACGGAGTTCGGGGCGGTCAACCTCCATGGCCGCACCATCCGCGACCGCGCCCGGATGCTGATCGAGATCGCCCACCCATCGTTCCGGGGACAGCTGGAGGAGGAAGCCTTCGGGCTCGGATACTTCGGCCACCACGGCCACTGACCGGCCGTCTAACGCTAGACGCGCATCGCCCGGTAGAGCCGCACAGGCTCCGGGATCCCCTTCATCACCACAGGCCCGAGTTCCTCGACCTCCGCGACGGACGCGAGCGCCCCACTCGCCGCCAGCACCGCCGCTTCCGAAAGCAACACCTCGCCCGGGCCGGCGACGTTCACGATCCGTGAAGCCAGGTTCACGTCATGCCCCACGATGTCGTCCCGGCGGCGCGTCGGGCGGCCCCAGTGGATGCCGATCCGGACCCAGAGCGGGAGCATCGACTCCATGGACTCGTATTCGAAGCGCGCTTGCATGTCGAGGCAGGTCCGGACGGCGTCGCAGGCGTCGGGGAACCAGAGCAGGAGCCCGTCGCCAAGCTCCTTGACCACCCGGGCGCCCGGCGACAACGCCTCCTCGACGATCCGCTCCTGGACCGCCAGCAACTGCAGCGCCTCGGCGTCGCCCTGGATCGCGGTGTACTCGGTGAAGCCGACGATGTCGGTGAAGACGACCGCGCCCACGAGCACATCAGGTGCGGCAACCGCCACGCTCATCCCGCGACGACTTCGATCTTGCCGCTGAACGACGACACCGCTACCCGGCAGTCGTCGCCTTCGGGGCAGTCGACCCGTGACTTGCCGGAGAGACTCCGGAGGCGGGTCTGGGGACGGATACCTTCGGGGAGCCGCACGGTGACGGCGCCCGACATTGTCTTCACGCTGACGTCACCGGTGCCGCGACAACCGAGCTCGACACGCCCGCTGGCCGTGTTCACCTGGATATCGCCGGCGGCTTCGTCCACGTCGACACGCCCGGAAACAGTGGAAACAGCAGCCTTCCGGGCCTTGCCCACCCGGGCCTTACCGGACATCGTCTGGATCCGGCAGGCCTCGACGCATTCGCCGACGTCGATGTCCCCGCTCGCGCTTCGCAAGTCCAGGCGCCCGGCCCGTTCGACCTGGATCGACGCCGACGCCGTCGTGACGCTCGCCCGGGAGAAGCGGCCGCGCAGCTCGACGTTGCCGCTCGCCGCCCCGACGGTAACCGCCGTGTCTTCGGGGCAGCGCAGCAGGAGCGTCTTCGAGCCGTTCCTGGCCTTCAGCGAGACCACACCGGATTCATCCGTCGCGACTTCACCCAGCGAATCCCCGCCTGACTCCACGAGCAGGTCTGTCCTGGGTTCGGCGATGACCGTCACCTTACCCGAACGAGTGGTCACTCGCAGGACCGGCATTCCCGCCATCGGTACCAGCACTGGTTCGTCCAAAGTCCGCGCCTCCGGGGGCTCCCGCCACATCATACCAACCGCGCCCTACCCCAAGTGTGAAGTAGTTCACGCGAGGGTGCGGTTGAACCGCCGCCGCGATACTCTCTGAACAAAGAGAAACATCGCGCCGGGGGTCCCATCGTGCCAGTACGTGAAGTCCAGGCCAGCCAGATCACCGAGACCGTCGCCCGACTTGCCATCGAGGCGACGCACTTCCTCCCGGAGGACGTCGAGGGCGCCATTCGCGCCGCCCGCCAGACCGAGAAGTCCCCGCTCGGGGTCCAGATCATCGACGAAATCCTCGAAAACGCCGAGATCGCCCGGAACCGGATGCTGCCGCTCTGCCAGGACACCGGCTCGGCCGTTGTCTACGTCGAAATCGGCCAGGACGTCCACATCGCTGGCGGCTTCATCGCCGACGCGATCAACGAAGGCATCCGCAAGGGCTACGGCGAAGGCTACCTTCGCAAGTCGATGGCGGCGAAACCCTTCAGCGCCCGCACCAACACCGGCGACAACACCCCCGGCATCATCCACACCGAGATCGTCCCCGGCGATGCCGTCCGCATCCTCTTCATGCCCAAGGGCGGCGGCTGCGAAAACATGTCGCGCTACCAGAACTTCCTCCCCGGCATGGGCAAGCAGGCCGTCATCGACTTCGTCTGCGAGACCGTCGACATGTCCGGCGGCAACCCCTGCCCGCCCCTCGTCATCGGCGTCGGGGTTGGCGGCACCGCCGAAAAGGCGATGACGATGGCCAAGCACTCGCTCTTCCGCAAGATCGGCTCACGCAGCGAAGACCCGGAAGTCGCCGCCCTCGAAGACGAGCTCTTCGACGCCGTCAACGCCCTCGGAGTCGGGCCCCAGGCGGTCGGCGGGACGACCACCGCCCTCGACATCTTCGTCGAAACCTTCCCGACCCACATCACCGCCCTCCCGGTGGCCGTCAACGTCCAGTGCCACAGCGCCCGGACCAAGGAAGCGATCCTCTAGTGCCCTCCCCACTTGACCCGGATGAAGCCCGCCAACGCCCGCCGTCCCCTCTCCCACCGCAGCGGCGACCCGGTCGACGCCCGCCCTCCCCTCGCCCACCGCAGTGGGAGAGGGGGCAGGGGGTGAGGGCCCCCGCGAACCTGGAGCGCCTCCAGTGACGCCCGAGGCGCCCCGGATCCAGACTGCGACGCTGCCCCGGAACGGGACCCCTGGCGCCGCGGCGTCCGTGCGCGAAGCGGGCCGGACCGAGATCCCCGAGCTCGCCCGCGTCGTCAACCTCGCCTACCGGGTCGAAGACTTCTTCATCAACGGCGACCGCACGAACGAGCGCGACATCGCTGACCACCTCGAACACGGCCGCTTCCTCGTGGTCGGCCCCGCCGGCGGGACGCTCGCCGCGGGCGTCTTCATGTCCATCACAGACGGCCGCGGCTACTTCGGCATGCTCTCAGTCGACCCGGCGCACCAGGGTCTTGGGCTTGGCCGGCTGCTGGTGAACGAAGTCGAATCTCGCGCCGCCGGGGCCGGTTGCACCGCCGTGGACCTCGTCGTCGTCAACCTGCGCGAAGAACTGCCGCCCTGGTACCACAAGCTCGGCTACCGGGAGACCGGCGTCTCCCCCTTCCCGGACCCGGCGAAACTGAAAATGCCGGCGCATTGCATCACCATGAGCAAGCCGCTTGCGCCATCGCGCGCCGGCGCCATCACCCAGGAGGTCACCCCATGAGCGCGAGCGTCGCAATCACCACCCCGCTGACCGACGAGGTCATCGAACGCCTCAACGTCGGCGACCACGTCAGCTTCACGGGCGTCATCTACACCGCCCGGGACGCTGCCCACAAGCGCCTCATCGAAATGGCCGCCCGGGGCGAAGAGCTGCCGATCGACCTGACGGGGCAGATCATCTACTACGTCGGCCCCACGCCGCCGCGGCCCGGCGCCGTCATCGGCTCGGCCGGCCCCACCACCGCCATGCGCCTCGACCCCTACACGCCGCGCATGCTCGAACTCGGATTGAAGGGCATCATCGGCAAGGGTGGCAGGGGGCCGGCGGTTCGCGCCGCGATCAAGCAGCACCACGCCCTCTACTGCATCGCCGTCGGTGGCACAGGCGCGCTGCTCAACCGCCACATCAAGAACGCGACCGTCGTCGCCTTCGAAGACCTCGGCACTGAAGCCATCCGCAAGCTGGAAGTGGAAAACTTCCCCGCGATCGTCGTCAACGACTGCCGCGGCAACGACCTCCTCGAAGAGGGCAAGCGCCAGTACCGCACCTCGTCGAGGCCCATTCCCGCCGTCCAGGCGCTCGGAGGCTGACCATGGCACTCACCCCAGACCTCGTCGGCCAGTCCGAAACCGGGTCCGTCGTCGCCGGCCCGCAGCACTTCGCCAGCCTGGTGTTCTCCGGGGCGCCGGACGTCTTTTCGACGCCTGCCCTCGGGGCGCTGGTCGAAGCCACCGCCGCCGGCTGGCTGGCGAAGCACATCGATCCCGGGCAGATGAGCGTCGGCGCCCAGATTGTCATCAACCACACGGGGGCCACGCCGCCCGGCCTCACCGTCACGGTGGAGACGAAGGTGACCGCGATCGACGGCCGCCGCGTCGACTACGAATGGACCGCCCGCGACAACCGCGAACAGGTCGGCAACGGCACTCACCAGCGCTTCGTGATCGACGCCGAGCGGTTCATGTCCCGGCTGGCGACGAAGACCGCCGGGTAGTCGCGCCGGGGCTGCTTAGGCCATCAGCACTGCGTCTTCGACCGCGCCGCGCAGGGAGAACGCCCCGGCGTGCTCAATCCGCACGTCGACGAGTGACCCGATCCGCGCCGGGGCGTCAAGGTGGACCAGCTTCCCGGTCCGCGTGCGGCCAAAGGGCTGCTCGCCCCGGACACCCTCGACCAGGATCTCCTGGACCGTGCCTGCATAGGTGGCGTTGATCTCCTGGGAGATCCGCTCCTCGATCTCCTCGACCCGGTGGAGGCGGCGCGCCTTCTCCGCCGCCGGGATGTCGTCGGGCAGCTTCCGCCAGGCGATGGTCCCCGGCCGCGGCGAATAGGCTGCGACGTGCACCTTGTCGAAGCGCACGGACTCCAGCAGCGCGCAGGTCTCCTCGAAGTCGGCCTCGGTCTCGCCCGGGTAGCCAACGATGATGTCCGTCGTGATCCCGGCGGCGGGCATCAGGTCGCGCACCTCGGCCAGCTTCGCCAGGTACTCTGCCTTCGTGTAGCCGCGCCGCATCGAGTCGAGGACCGCGTCGCTGCCCGCCTGCACGGGGAGCGAAAAGCACTCCATGACCTTCGGGAGTTCGGCCACGGCCTCGAGGATCCGGTGGGTCATGTCGCGGGGGTAAGACGTGAGGAAGCGGATCCGGGCCAGCCGCTCCAGCCCCGACAGCTCACGCATCAGGTCGCCGAGGTCGGGTGCGTCGGGGAGATCGTGTCCGTAAGCTTCGACGGTCTGGCCGAGGAGCGTCACTTCGCGCACGCCGTGGGCGGTGAGGTAGGCCACTTCGCGGACGATTTCGTCCATCGGGCGGCTTTTCTCGCGGCCCCGCCGGTAGGGGACGATGCAGTAGGTGCAGAACTTGTTGCAGCCGTGGACCACCGGCACATACGCCGCCGGGCCTTCCGGGATGGCATAGGTGGTGGGCCAGAACTCGCCGCCGAGGTCCTCCGGCTGCCCTTCGACGAGCCCCATGATCCCGTCGAACTGCTGGGGCCGCGCGAAGACGTCGACCATCGGGAAGCGCTTTTCGAGGTCGTCGGTCTTGAGCCCGACCATGCACCCCATAAGGGCGACCTTCAGCCCCGGCCGCTCGCGCTTCAGTTCGCGGAGGCGCCCCAGCTTCGAATAGGCACGGTCCTCGGCGTGCTGGCGGACGCTGCAGGTGTTGAGGACGACGACGTCGGCGCGCTCCATCCGGTCGGTCGCCTTCAGGCCGACGCGATCGAAGCCGGCAGCTAGCTTCTCGCTGTCCGCCTTGTTCATCTGGCAGCCGACGGTCCAGAGGTAGTACTTCGTCGTCATTCCGCTCGAGGCCGCGGGTGGGTGCGGCAGGCCTGGCCGGGGAGGGTTGGGCTGGCGGAGGGGGAGGGATTCGAACCCTCGACTGATCTTAACAACCAGTAAGCGCTTAGCAGGCGCCCGCACTCGGCCACTATGCGACCCCTCCGCGCGAAAACCCAGTGTACAGCCCGCCCGGGAATTGGGTCACGCCCCTCCCACGGCCCAACCGCCGTGCGGCCCCCCGCGCCCCGCTGTAGGCTTCGAACACACCCTTCACCCCAAGGAGCGATCCCATGCGCTACGGAGTCGCCATCCCCCACGCGAACGCCTTCGCCACCCCCGAGGCCATCCGGGCCATGGCCCGCGCCGTCGAGAACCTCGGCTTCGACTCCCTCTGGGTGAGCGACCACATCATCGTCCCCGAGGGTTCCAGCTACATCCCCGAGTTCATGGACGAACCCCTGGCCACCCTCGCCTTCCTCGCAGCCGAGACCCACCACGTGAAAATCGGCGTCAGTGTCCTCATCATCCCCTACCGCGACCCCGTCTTCACCGCGAAGTTCCTCAGCACGGTTGACTGTCTGAGCAACGGCCGCCTCATCCTCGGTGCGGGCGCGGGCTGGCTCGTGGAGGAGTTCCAGGCGCTCGGCGTCCCCTTCGAAGAGCGCGGCCCCCGCACCGACGAGTACCTCCGTGTCATCCGCAGCCTCTGGGAGACTGAGACGTCGTCCTTCGAGGGCCGATGGAAGCAGTACAGGGACATGCGCATGTTCCCGAAGGCGGCCCCATCGCGGCGCGGGACCATCCCCATCTGGGTGGGCGGCAACGGCGCGGCGAGTATCCGTCGCGCCGCCGAACTCGGCGACGGCTGGCACCCCATCAACCTCTCGCCATCCCAGTTCGCGGGCCTGAACGAGGAGTATCAGCGGCAGTGCCGGCGCTTCGGGCGAACCCCAGGGCCGACCTGCCTTCGCCACATGCCCCCCGGCCGCCTGCCCGCGGATGCCGGCCGCCCGGCCCTCAGCGGCAGCGCCGAGGAGCAAGCCGCGGACGTCCGCGCCTACGCCGCCGCCGGGCTCGACGAGCTCATGCTCTCGCTCCCGGCGCGGTCGATGGACGAACTCCTCGGACAGCTGCGCACCTTCATGCGGGAAGTCGCGCCCCGCGTCTGAGCCTTCCCGGGCCACCGGCTACACTGTGGGCGTGAGCGCCGCGGTTGTCCTTGTCATCTTCACCATTCAGCAGGATCAGCTCTCGGTCCTCCTGATCGAACGGGCCGCCCAGCCCGCGGCCGGCCAGTGGGCGCTCCCGGGCGGCGCCCTCCTCCCCGGCGAAACCGTCGACGGTGCCGCCACCCGCAAGCTCGCGGGCGAAACCGGCGTCGCCGACGTGTTCCTCGAACAGCTCTACACCTTCGACCGCCTCGGCGACGGCCTCGCCAGCGTCGTCGTCTGCTACTTCGCCCTCGTCGACGCCGCCCGCGCGAGGCTCCGCGCCGAATCCGAGTGGCGGCCGGCATGGCACCCCGTCCGCCGCCTCCCCCCGCTCGCCTTCGAAAACGACAAGGTCGTCGCCTACGCCCAGGAGCGGCTCCGAAACAAGCTGGTGTACACGAACGTCGCCTACAGCCTCCTCCCGCGGCAGTTCACCCTCACGCGCCTCCAGCGGGTCTACGAGGCCATCCTCGGCGAGCCCGAGGACAAGCGGAACTTCCGCAAGCGCGTTGTCGGTTCCGGCATCGTCCGCGAGACCGGCCAGACCGCCAAAGAGGGCGCCCACCGCCCCGCCATGCTCTACGAATTCGCCTCCCGCGAGCCAATGACCCTCTGAAGCGGCGGCCCTCCGTATACTCCTCCTCGACATGCGCCGACTGGCCGCCCTCGCGATCCTTGCCTCCCTCTTGCCGCTGACTGCCGGGTGCGGCTCCGGCGATGCCTCGATCACGGTCTTCGCTGCGTCGTCCCTCACCGACGCCTTCCGCGAAGCGGGCGCCGCCTACGAAGCGGCCCACCCGGGGACGAAGGTCGCCTTCAGCTTCGCCTCGTCCCAGGCGCTGGCGACGCAGGTCGACGAAGGCGCCCCGGCCGACGTCTTCGCCTCCGCCAGCGAAGAGCCCATGGACGCCCTGGCGAAGGCGGGCAAGGCCGCCGCGCCGACTGTCTTCGCGACCAACGCCCTCGCGGTGGCGGTGGCGAAGGGCGTGAACATCGACAGCCTCGACGACCTCGCCCGGCCGGGCCTGCGCCTCGTCATTGCCGCCGAGGATGTCCCCGCCGGACGCTACACTCGCGACATGCTCACGAAGGCCACCGCCGTCTACGGTCCGGGCTTCGCTACCCGGGTGCTGGCGAACGTCCGCAGCGAAGAGCCGAACGTCCGCGCTGTCCTCACGAAGGTCCAGCTCGGCGAGGCGGACGCCGGCATTGTCTACGAAAGCGACCTCTCCGGTGGCCCCGCTGACGTGGCGCGGGTCAGCGTCCCCGCGGCCGTGAACGTCGTGGCGCGCTACCCCGTGGCCGTCGTCAGCGCCAGCAAGCACCGCGAGGCGGCGCGGTGCTTCATCGACTTTCTCCTTGGGGACGAAGGCCAGGCGATCCTGCGGCGCCACGGCTTTGGCGGCCCCGGATGAGCGAGCAAAGCCGGAGTGACCGTGCCACATCCGCCGTGCTCTGGTTGCTTGCCGCCAGCTTCGCGCTCTTCTTCCTGCTCCCGCTCGCGGGCCTGGTCCAGCGCGGCCTCAGCGACAGCGGCACGTGGGACTCCATCACCTCCGGCACCGCGAGGGACGCGCTCTGGCTCTCGCTCTGGACTTCGACCCTGACGACCGCCCTGGCCGTCATCTTCGGGACGCCCGCCGCCTACCTGCTCTCCCGCGCGCACTTCCCGGGACAGTCCCTCGTCGAGGCGCTCATCGACCTCCCGATCGTCCTCCCGCCAACGGTGGCGGGCGTGGCCCTCCTCGCGGCCTTCGGGCGGCGCGGGGTGCTCGGCGAACCCCTGGACGAACTCACGGGAATCACCTTCGGCTTCACGACGATGGCCGTGGTGATGGCCCAGTTCATCGTCGCCGCACCCTTCTTCGTCCGCGCCGCCCGGGCCGGGTTCGACTCCGTGGACCCCCAGTTCGAACAGGTCGCCCACACGCTTGGGGCGTCGCCGCGGCGGGCCGTCCTCCGGGTGGTCGTGCCGCTGGCGTGGCCTTCGCTGGCGGCGGGGCTGGTCCTTTGCTGGGCGCGGGCGATGGGCGAACTCGGCGCCACCCTGATCTTCGCCGGCAACTTCCAGGGCCGCACCCAGACCATGCCGCTGGCGATTATCGAAGCGTTCGAAAGCTCGGCGGGGCTGGCCGGGGCCGTCGCCCTCTCGTTGCTCCTGCTGGCGGTGGCGCTGCTGGCGCTCGTCGCCTTCCGGGTGGCCCAGCGCGGGGGCGCCTACCGGTGAGCCTCGAATTCGAAGCGACGATGACGGTCGGCGCCTTCCACTACGAAGCTGCCTTCGAGGCCCGCGACGAGATCGTCGTCCTCTTCGGCCACTCTGGTGCGGGCAAGAGCCTCACCCTCCAGGCGATCGCCGGCCTCCTCCGCCCTCAGTCGGGCCGGATCGTCATCGACGGCCAGCCGGTCGTCGACACCACCCGCGGAATCGACCTCCCGCCCCAACGTCGGCACGTTGGTTATGTCGTGCAATCCCTCGCCCTCTTCCCCCATCTCACCGTCGCCGAAAACGTCGCCTTCGGCATGAACGGCGACCGCGCCAGCCGCGCCAGCCGCACCGCCCGCCTCCTCCAGGCCCTCGGGCTGGAAGGCACGGGGGATCGCCGCCCCCGGACCCTGAGCGTGGGGCAGCAGCAGCGCGTCGCCCTCGCCCGGGCACTGGGACGGGAAGCCCGCCTCCTCCTCCTCGACGAGCCCTTCAGCGCCCTCGACGAATCCCTCCGGACCTCCCTGCGATCGGAGCTCCTCCGGCTCCGGGCCGAACTCGGACTCAGCATCGTCTTCGTCACCCACGACCTCCGCGAGGCCCACCTGCTCGCCGACCGCCTCGCGGTCTTCGACGCCGGCCGGGTGCTCCAGTTCGGGCCACGGGAGGACGTCTTCCGGCGGCCGTCATCTCGCCGCGTGGCCGAACTCACGGGTGTCGCAAACATCGCCCGCGGCGTGGTCCGGGAAGCAGACGAGACGAGCATCACCGTCGACGTCGCCGGCATGGCGCTCGTCTGCGGGGCGGTGCCCGGGCTGCAGGCGCCGTCCCCGGGGTCAGCCGTCGACGTTACCATCCGGGCGGAGCGGGTGAACCTGCGGCGCTTCCGTGGCGGCGGCATCCCCGGGACCAACACCCTTGAGGCGCGGATCGTCGAGGAGTACGCCTACGGCTCCACTCACACGCTGAAGTTCGCGCCGGTAGGGCCAGGCCCGGCCCTCGAAGTCGAGATCGCCGCCCGGCCGTACGAGGTGCTGGGGGTCGCCGGTCAGCGCGACTGGCTCCTCGAGCTGCCCCCCGGCGACCTCCACGTCATGCCGGCTTCGTAGGCTCCTCCGCCTCGCCGACCGCCCGGGCCATGACCGCGAACAGTGGGTCCGTCCGCCCTGGATTGGGGCTGAGGTCGCAGGCGAGCGGCGACCCGAACGCCCCCGAAAGCTGGAAGTACATGGCGATCAGGTCAGCGTGCTCGCGGCTGTTCAGCGCCTGCCACATCGCCACGGCCTTGGTCGGAAAGCAGCGATTCGAATAGGTGACGATGAAGGGACCGCCCGGCCGCAGCACGCGCCCCACCTCCCTGAACACCTCCACCGGCGACGTCAGGTACTGCACCGAAACCGTGACGACAGCGCCTCCGAAGGCACGATCCGCGAACGGCAGCCGCGGCTCCCGGTTCAGGTCCTGGACGACGAAGCTGGCCAGCTGCGGGTTCGCCGCCAGCTCCTCGGCGTTCATCCCGAGGCCGGTCACGCTCTCATACTTCTTCGACTCAGGGAGGTGGGACACCCAGCTGGACATCAGGTCGAGGATGGGTTCGCCCTCGGGCAGCATCTCGCCGTAGAAGCGCGTCGCCGCCGCAATCGCCTCGTCGTCGATGTGCGTGACGAGCCGGGGGACGCTGTAGAAGAGATCGTCGGCCGTCTCGTCGGCGCGGCGGAAGTGCTCGGGCCTGAAGGGCGAATCTCCCATCGGGCTCAGGCCGGCGACCGCGAACCGGACTCGACGATGACCGCCTCGTAGAACCGGGCGCGGGGGTGCCCGGCGAGGATGCCGTCGGGGGTGCGGGCGGCGTGCGCCTGCCGGAACGCGTCAGAGGCGGTCCAGGCAATGAAGTCTTCGCGCGATTCCCAGATGGTGTGCGACAGGTAGTCGCCCGGCTCGTCCCCTCGCAGAAGGGAGAACTGGACGAACCCCTTGAGCCCCTGGAGATGCGATTCCCGCGTCCGCCAGAGCGTCTCAAAGTCGGCGGCGCGTTCCGGGATGACGGTGAACTGGTTCATGGCAATGAACATTGGTGGCCCCTCCAATGCCGGGTCGGTCGAGCATACCCGAAAGCGCGGCAGCGGGGCCTGCTCGCGGCAGGGCGGAGGGCAAGGTAGTATCGCCTCCGATGACGCTCGACGCCGAAACCCTTGCCGCCCAGCGCCGGCCACTCCGCCAGTGGCTGGTCCCGCTCGTGGTCGGGGTGCTGGTGCTCGCCGGGGTCATCGCGGTCGTCGTCCTCGCGCAGCAGGCGGGCACCTCCGATGCCCCGCCGGAACCCGGGGCGTTCGTCCCGCCCGCGGCGATCGGCCAGACCGTCGCCTTCGACGTCCAGCAGGCCCAGTCCGGAAAACTGAACCTCGCCAGCCCCTCCGGTCCCCAGGCGGCGCGCTTCAAGGCGAGCGTCCGCGACCTCGCGCTCCCCGACAGCACGCCCGTCGAAGTGCTGACCTCTTCGAAGCTGACCGACGTCCGCCCCGGCGATTGGGTCACCGTCTTCGGCGTCTTCAACGAAGTCCGGAACTTCGCCATCCGCTCCGTCGTCGTGATCCGCGACCCTGGTAAGCCCCTCGACGACGGGTTCGTGCGTTCGCCCGCGGGGTTCCTGGGGGACGAAGCGGCCAAGGACCAGGCCGAGCGGCCGATCCTCGGGGGCCTCGTCGAAAGCGTGGGCGACAAGTCGCTGGTGATAACGGGCGCGACCGGGGCCGTCACCATCACCCTCTCGGCGACGCCGCCCCTCTACCGGCTTGTCGCGGCCAACATGGGAGCGATCGTCGAGGGCGGGCGCGCCGCCTTCCTTCTCCCCGCCGGTGCCGGCATCGAGGCGACGACGGCCGTCCTCGTCCTTCCGCCACAGCCAGCCCAGTAGCCTCGAAAGCTATTCCGTCCGCAGGGCCTGGGCGTCCGACGTCCGCGCCAGCACCCGGACCGCGACCACGAGCGCGACGAGGAAGATAGCGACCACGGCCCCGCCGCCGACCGCGACGAACGACCACTCGGTCTGCAGCACGAACCCTGGCTCCACTTTCGAGCCCGTCTCGGTCACGTTCAGGAACGAGAGCATCTGGCGCCCGACGAGAAGCCCAAGGTAGGCGCCGATGGCGACACCGACGACGCCCACCATCCCGTATTCCAGCGCCAGCACCCGCGCGATCTGTCCCCGCGAGAGGCCGATCGCGCGCATCACGGCGAATTCCACCCGCCGCCGTTGGACCACAGTCCAGAGCGTCACCAGCACCGCCGCCCCCACCAGGATGAGCACCGAAAGGAACGCCACAACCAGGATCCCGGTCCCGCCGGCGGCGATCAGCGGGTTCTTCTGGACCGTGTCCAGGGTCTCCTTGCGGTCGAGGACGGACGTGAAGCCGAAATCCTTTTTCCGCAACGCAACCTCGATCGCGTCAGTGTCCGCCCCCGGTTCCAGCGAAAGCCAGGCTTCGTTCACGACTTTTCGGCCGTTGTCGCCAACCATGTCCATCCACGAAACCAGCTGTTCCCGGTTCATTACGAGTGCCCAGCCATCCTTCGTCGGGGCCGTCGGGAAAAGGTCGAACTCCCCGCGGATCACGACCGGGATCAATGCGTCGTTGAGGATGACGAAGCCAGTGGAACCCACGCTCAGCCCGGCGGCCGTCAGCAGGTCCTTCGCCGCCACCACCGGGAACGGGACGGACGGGTCAGACGCGAAAAACCCGTGGCTCGACTCTCCCGCCCCGGTGCCGAAGGTGAATCGCCCCGACAACTTCCCGGAGTGGGGCTTCTCGGCGTTCACTGTCAGCGCGTCCCTGTTGTTGGTCTTCACCGGCAAGACGCCCCAGGCAGCCGGCTCTTCGAACCCATCGATCACCGTCACCTGCCCGGAAGCCGAAACCGCCCCCAGGTCGTCCACATAGACGGGCGCGGAATTCAGCGCGAAGACATTCGGCGGGCCCGTAAAGACAATCGCGAGCACCGTCAGCGCCCCAACCAGTCCTCGCCCCTCGTAACCGCCGCGCATCTCCCGCCAGCCTTCGCCTTCAAGCTTCCCGAGGTCGACCAGCAGCAGCCGGTTCTCCGAATCGCGCACCCGTGCCCAGGCGGTGACGCTTTCGCGGGCCGTTTGCGGGTTCACCCAGAGTGAGATCTCCGTCGTCCCCGCCGGGAGGGGCCGCCCCGCAAGTTTCCTGCCGCCCTCCAGTGGCGCCAACACCTCGCGCAGCGGGCGGTTTGCGAAGTCGTCGCGGAACCAGAGCATGTCGCCGGCCGCCGACGGGTCCACGCCCAGGAGCTGGATCGTTTGGCCGCCCGGGCCACCGGCCGAAAGCGACCCTGCCCACCGCGAAGTTGCGGACGCGCGCTCCACCCCAGGGATCGCCGCAAGCCGCTCGTCGAACCTGGAGAGGACCGGGTCGACCGCGAGCCCGTCGCCGCCCGTCGCCCGGAACTCGACCCCCACCTCGAAGTTCGCCCGGTCTTCGTAGGACTGCTCCGCGGTGGAGCTGTAGCTTGCCGCGAAGGTCCCGACGGCGACCGCCATCATCAGGAGCAGCGTCAGCCGCGTGTGCTGCGACGGGTTGCGGACCACCTGCCAGAGGCCGATGGCGACGGTCACGCCGCTTATCGCCGCCAGCGACCGCGCCAGCAGGCGCAGCATCAGCGGGTACAGCCGCAATGTCACTGCGGCCGCCGCTGCGATGATCAACGCCGGCGAGGCGAGCAGCACCGGGTCGGAGCTGACGCCCCCCGCCGCCGACGGCGTGAACACCGAGCCGCGTTCGTGCAGTTCCCAGAGCAGAAGCGCCGCGAACAGGGCCAACACGACGTCCAGGTAGTACCGCTGGATCAGCCCCGGGCCAGGGCGGGATTCGGCTCGCCGCTGGGCCAGCGCCCCCTTCCTCGCGACTGACCACGCCGGCACCAGCAGCGCCAGGAGCGCTAGCCCCACGCCGATTCCCGCCATCCCGAACGAGAGCGCCGGCACCGTCACCGGCAACAAGTCGCCCCCGGAGACGTCTTCGAAGAGCGGCGTCAGCCCCAGGAGCGCCGTCGCGGCGGCAGCGATGAAGGGCGCGACCAGGACGACCGGCACCCCCACCGCCAGCCCTTCGAGCAGGTAGGCGAAGACCACCTGGCCGACGCTCGCCCCACGCCCCTGGAAGAGCGCAATCTCCCGCGACTGGCGTTCGATGACGATCCCGGCGACGAGGCTGACGTAGAACACGGCGATCGCCGCGATTTCGAGGAGCAGGATCGTCAGCGGCTTCTGCTGGAAGCTGGAGCTCCGCCCGTAGTCCTTGAGCGCGTCTGTCAGCGGGCTGTAGGCGAAGCCCCCGAGTTGCCACATTTCGTCGTTCAGCTGCCGTTCGTCGTCCTGGGCGCGCTCGAAGTTCGCCCGCGTGAGCCGGGTCGAGTCTGCGGTCAGGTTCCACTCGCGGATCGCGTAGGAGCCGGGGAACTGGGCGCCATAGGCCGCGACGGCAGCTTCTTCGATGAGCATCGGCACGATCGGCCCCGCGTCGGGGAGCACCCGGGGGGCCGGTTCGAAGTGCCGCTCCGCCCCGCTCACCCAGAACGGGTCGTCCGGGTCGGCCGGCTCGGCGATGCCGACGAGCGTCGCCAGGAACTCCCGGTGGACAACGGCGCCGGGGTTGCAGATCGGCGGAGGCGGCGGGATCTCTTCCGTCGGGATCTCGCGGAAGCAGGTGTCGAAGTCCTCGGAGACCCTGAACGTCTCCCCAACCTTGAGCCGCATCAGGGCCGCGCCGTTCACGCCCATCAGCACTTCCATCGGCTTCGAAGCGTCGCCGCCTTCGGGGAACCGGCCTTCGACGAGCCGCACCTTGTCGCGGTAGCCCTCCAGCCACTGGGGCTGTCCCATCACTGAACGGAAGGGTGGGTTCTCGTTCTGGCGGGCGATGCTGAAGCGCCCGAGCGTCACCCGCCTGCCGGTCGCCACGGAGAACCAGCCGACGCGCTCCTGGATCCGGGCCTCGGCGGCGGTGACCACCTGGCTCCCTTCAGCGGTCCCCAGGGGCAGCGCCCGGAATTCGATGTGGGAGGCCGGGCGGCCCGCGAGCTGGTCGTCGATCGTAAAGGTCAGCCCCAGGTCCGACATCGCCCGGGCATAGACGGGGGCCGCCGCCAGCAACGTCGCCGCGACAACAATCCCGAGCGCGAGCACGGCCAGCATCTTCCAGTTGCCCGCGCTGCGGCGGGCGACAACCGACCAGACGGCAGGCAGCCTTCCCACGTTGAACCCCCGGCCGCAAAGACTACACGGCGTCCAGCTTCGCGGCACGTTTGGGGCTTCGGCCGATCACCGGTAGACTGCGCGCTGGCGGCCATCGGGGCCGGCTGAGGGGGTCCGGTTGGGAATCCTGGCGTCCGTCCTGCGCGTGGTTGTGCAGCGCAGCCTCGCGAATCGCCGTCTCCTGCTCACCGTGATCGTGGGCGTCGTCCTGTCGTCCGCGCTCATGGCCAGCGTCGTCATCTACTCCGACGCCATCCGCGACCTCGGCCTCAAGCACGCTCTCGCCCAGGAGGACCGCCGCGACCTCGACCTCCACGTCTTCAGTTCGAGCCAGCGAGCGCGGCCCCAGGAGTACGCCCAGCTCCGCACCGGGATCACCTCGAAAGTCGAAGGCTCCCTCGGCAGCGTCCTCGAAGAGACCATCCACTACGGCAAGTCGGCCACCTTCTACCTGACGCTCCCCGGACAGCCCGTCCCCGCCGACACCAACAAACCGCGCGCCCACTTCCAGTTCGCCGACCGCCTGGCCGAACACGTCACCCTCGTCGACGGCGCCCTCCCCGCGCCCGCAAAACCCGCGGAAACCGGCAGCGGCCCCGAAATCCAGGTCTGGATCGGCAAGGCCACCGCCGACCGGTTCGGCGTCAAGACCGGCGACGTCTTCGACCTCCACCCGTTCTGGAGGCTCGAAGCCCTGCCCGTCGTCGTCACCGTCGCCGGGATTGTCGAACCGAACGACCCGGAAGAACGCTACTGGGGCCGCGTGGACCGCTTTCAAGACGCCACCACCACCTGGCCGACATACCCCTTCTTCTTCGACGAAAAGACCTTCCTCACCGTCCTCGCCGCCTACCTGCCCGACATCGACGCCACCTACGAGCTCTTCGGCCTCGTCGATACCGGCAAGATCGACAGCCGCAACGCGAAGCAGATCGAAGGCGTGATTTCTGCCCTCGAAGCGGACTTTCCCCGTTCCTTCGACCGCACCAGCCTGAACACCGGCCTCGACAAAACCCTCGCGGCCTACCAGGAGAAGCTCTTCTTCACCCGCCTGCCGCTCTTCGCCCTGATGCTCCAGGTCGTCGGCATCGTCCTCTACTACCTCGTGATGGTCTCGACGATGGTGGTCGAGCGCCAGACCGGGGAGATCGCCCTCCTCAAGAGCCGCGGCGCCAGCGACACCCAGGTCATGGCCGTCTACGGCATCGAAGGCAGCATCCTCAGCGCCGTCGGGCTGGTGGCCGGCCCCATCCTCGCGGCCGCCGCCATCGCCGCCCTCGGCCCCACGCCACCCTTCCGCGACCTCAGCCAGGGCGACCCGCTGGAGGTCCACCTCACGACCACCGCGTTCTTGTTCGCCGGGTTCGGGGCAGCAATGGCTTTCGCCGCGATGCTCTGGCCCGCCTATCGTGCGACCCGCTACAGCGTCGTCCACTACAAGACGCACCTCGCCCGGCCACCCCAGCAGCCGGCCTTCCTCCGCTACTACCTCGACCTCGCCCTTCTCGCCGTCGGCGCCTTCGCCTTCTACGAACTGCGCCAGCGCGGCAGCCTCGTCACCGACCGGCTCTTCGGTGACCTCTCCGCCGACCCGCTCCTTCTCGCCACGCCCGCGCTCTTCATGCTGATGATCGCCCTCGTCTTCCTCCGGCTCTTCCCGGTTGTCCTCCACGTGGTGTCGTGGGGGACCAGGTCCATGGCCGGGGCGACCATCCCGCTCGCCCTCTGGCACCTCGTCCGGAGCCCGCTCCAGTACAGCCGCCTCATCCTTCTCCTCCTCCTCGCGACCGCCGTGGGCATGTTTGCGGCGGGCTTCCGGGCAACCCTCGACCGCAGCTACGCCGACCGCGCTGCCTACTCCGCCGGGGCCGAAGCGCGCCTCCAGGGCGTCCGCGAACCCGGCCGCAAGTCCAACGACGCCTTCGTCCAGGCCATCGCCGCCGCCACCGGCGCCGCCACCACCGTCCCCGCCATCCGCGCCGACGCCACCTACAGCCCGACGCTCTACAGTTCGGAAGACATCGTCGTGCTCGGCGTGGACCGCGAAGGCTTCGAAAAGGTCGCCTACTGGCGCGACGACTTCGCCTCCGGCGGCCTCCACGGCCTCCTCAAGAGCCTGGAGCAGCCCCGCGTGGAGGGCGTCGTCCCGGCGATCATCCCCGCCGGCACACGCTACGTCGGGGTGTGGGCGAAGTTCACGCTCCCGCCGAACTCCGGGAGCCTGGGAATCCGGATCCAGGACACCGACGGCCAGTTCTGGACGTTCTTCCTCAGCACGTCCATCCGGGACGACGCCGGCCAGCTCAGCAGCAGCGAAGCCCGCACCGACGGCTGGCGGTTCTACATCGCGGACCTCCGGCGGCCGTCCGGGTTTGGCCTGGCCGCCGGCGCGGCGCCCCCCGCAAACACCGACAAGCGCCTCGACTCCGTCTTCGTCCGGATCGCCGGCTCACCGGGCAGCACCGAGCGCCACACGCTCGAAGTCGACGACATCCAGGTCATCGGCGGCGCCCTGCCCGTGGGCTGGGGAAAGGACGGCTTCAAGGACGGCACAATCATCGAGGACTTCGAAACCCTCGACCGCTACGAGCTGGTCACGGGGGTTGCCCTCCGTGCCGACCCTGGCAGCCTGACGCGGACCGAGGGCACAGCCACCGCCGGCCGCTACACCGCTACCCTCCAGTTCCTCCGCATGCGCGGCGGGGTGCCCGTCGCCGGGCTTCGACTCCATGAGGCCCAGGGCCCCCTGCCCGTCGCCGCCAACAAGAGCTGGCTCGAAAGCCACGACCTCAAGGAAGGCGACGAACTTCGCCTTTACATGAACGCCCAGTACGTTTCCATCCGCATCGTCTCGACATTCGAGCTCTTCCCCACGTACGACCCCGACAAGTCGCGCCGTTTCATCGTCGCGGACCTTCGCGCCCTCCAGTTCGCCGCCAGCCGGGTGCCCGCCGTCTCGGACGCGCTCTATGCCAACGAAGCCTGGCTTGGCGGCCTCAACGGGGCCACGCTCACCCGCGAAACCCTGCGCGACGAGAAGAAGGTCACCACCGAAGCGGTGTTCGACCGCGCCGTCATCCAGGCGGAGCAGACGGCGGACCCGCTCGTCGCCGCGAGCTGGGAGGGGATCCTCTTCCTCGCCTTCGCCGCGGTCCTGGTCCTCACTGCCCTCGGCTTCATCGTTTCCACCCACCTGGCCGCCCAGACGCGGTCGCTCGAGTTCGCCATCCTTCGGACGATGGGCTTCACCCGCCGCCAGATCCTGGTCCTGGTCACGTTCGAGCAGTTCTTCGTCGCCGTCCTCGGCGTGGCAGCGGGGACGATGATGGGCCTCCCCCTGGTCCGCCTGATGATCGGCTACATGGGCCTCACGGAGCGCGGGTCCGACGTCCTCCCACCGATGATTTCCCAGGTGAGTTGGCCCACCGTGGCCGTCTCCTATAGTCTTCTGCTGCTTGTCTTCATCGGCACGAGCGCTTCCCTGATACTCACCTACACACGGCTGGCCGTGCACCGCGCACTGCGCATGGGCGAACTTTAGGAGTGGAAATGCGAACGACGATCCCTGCCGCCGGGGCCTCTCGCCCATGACCTCGCCGTCCGACCGCGACCTCGCGTCCCTCTACATCCGCTGCGAAGACCTCTTCAAGATCTACAAAATCGCCGACCTCGAAGTGGTCGCCCTTCGCGGGCTCGACCTCAAGATCCGCCGGGGCGAGGTCATGGCCATCGTCGGCGCCTCCGGCTCGGGCAAGAGCACGCTCCTTAACATCCTCGCCGGCCTCGACCAGCCCAGCGCCGGCCGGGCCTTCGTCGATGGCAAGGACCTCCTGACCATGTCCCCAAAGGACATGGTCACCTACCGGCGGAAGCAGGTTGGCTTCGTCTGGCAGCAGACCGGCCGCAACCTGGTGCCCTACCTCGGCGCCGTCCAAAACGTCGAAATCCCGATGATCCTCGACGGCGCATCGGCCAGCGAGGCGCGACGCCGGGCCACGGAACTGCTCGAAGTGGTCCAGCTTGGCCACCGCCTCCACCACCGGCCCGAACAGCTTTCTGGCGGCGAACAGCAGCGCGTCTCCATCGCCGTCGCCCTCGCCAACAACCCGCCCCTGCTCCTCGCCGACGAACCGACCGGTGAACTCGACACCATCGGCGCCGACCTCGTCTACGAGACCTTCACCGAGCTCAACAACCGCTACGGCGTCACCATCGTCATCGTCACCCACGACCCTGACATCGCCTCCCGCGTCGACCGTGTCGTCGCCATCCGCGATGGGCGGACGAGCACCGAGATCTTCCGCCGGATCAGCCACGACCGCGGCAAACCGGAAGTCGTCCACGACGAGTACGTGCTCGTCGACACCGCCGGGCGCCTCCAGATCCCACGCGAGTTCCTCGAGAAGCTCAGCATCCGCGAACGCGCGAAGATCCTCCTTGGCGAAGGCCACGTCGAGGTCCTCCCCGACACCATCCATCGTCACGGGGGGGTGTAGCGATGGCTGGCGCGGCAGTCGAGGTCAACGGCGTTTCTCGCCTCTTCAAGCTCGGCGCGGAAGAAGTCTGGGCCGTCCGCGACGTCACGATCGCCGTCCAGCCGGGTGAGTTCCTCGCGCTCACCGGGCGTTCCGGTTCGGGCAAGACCACGCTCCTCAACCTCATCGCCGGGCTCGACCGCCCAACCGAGGGCCAGATCCTGATCGACGGCGCCCGCGTCGACACCATGGGCGAAGGCGACCTGAACAAGCTCCGGCGGACGAAGCTCGGCTTCATCTTCCAGTCGTTCGGGCTCCTGCCCCTGCTCTCGGCGCAGGAAAACGTGGAGTTACCGCTCCGGATAGCCGGCTTCCGGAATGCAGAACGCTCCCGCCGCGCCCGCGAAGCCCTCAGCCTTGTCGGGCTCGGGCGCCGCGCCCACCACCGGCCCTACGAGCTCTCCGGCGGCGAACAGCAGCGTGTCGCCATCGCCCGCGCCATGGCCACCAGCCCCGATCTCCTCCTTGCCGACGAGCCCACCGGCGAACTCGACTCCGCCACCGCAACCGCCGTCTTCGACCTCCTCCGCGAAATCGCCCGCGGCGAAGGCGTCACCATCATCACCTGCACCCACGACCGCCTCGTGATGGAACTCGCCGACCGCGTCGAGGAGCTCGCCGACGGCCGCCTCCTCTCGCATGAACAGCAGCACATCTGGGGACGCCACCAGGAGAGCGAGCGCGGCCCCTTCCGGGCGGCCTTGCCGTCCACCGGCGAAGGCGCTGGACTGTCCTCGCTGGTCGGCGCCGACACCAGCCAGTTCGGCCCCGCCGCGCTCGCCGCCGAACGCGAAGAAGCCGCGAAGGCCCGGCCCTCCGAACCCGCGGCCACCTCCGACCCTGAGGAAACGGCCGAGTCAGCGGGCGCCGGCGACGACCCCGCCCGCTGGGCGCGGCCACGATAGGGATGGCCGCCCCCGGCGCACCCACGTTTCTCGAGACCGGCCCCGTCGCTGGCCCGCCGCTGCTCCTCGCCCACGGGGCCGGCGCCCCGATGGACAGCCCCTTCATGGAAGCCCTGGCGGGGCGGCTCACCAGCCGGGGACTCCGCGTCCTCCGCTTCGAGTTCCCTTACATGCGCGCCCGGCGCGAGACGGGCGTCCGCCGCCCCCCTGACCGCGAAGCCGTGCTCCTCGACACCTGGCGGACGGCTGTCCGGGCACAGGGCGGTGGGGGCGGCCTCTTCGTCGGCGGCAAGTCGATGGGCGGCCGGATGGCGAGCATGGTCGCGGACGAACTCGGCTGCCGCGGGCTGGTCTGCTTCGGCTACCCGTTCCACGCCCCCGGCCGCCCGGAAAAACCCCGGATCGACCATCTCCGAGGCCTGCGGACGCCCGCGCTCATCCTCCAGGGGACGCGCGACCCCTTCGGCCTGCCCGGCGAAGTCGCGGACTACGGTCTCTCGCCGGCAGTTGCCGTCCACTGGCTCGCCGGCGGCGACCACGACCTCAAGACGCCCCGCGGCGCCACGTCGTCGCAGGCTGACCTCATCGACGAGGCAGCATCCGCCACGGCCGCCTTCGTTGCGCGGATAATGGGCCCGGCATGACCGACACCGTACCCCCGGGCATCGACTTCGCGGGCCTATCCCGCTTCTTCGCCGCACACGTCGAAGGCGGCGACGCCCCGCTCGAATTCGCCATCATCAGCGGTGGGCGGTCGAACCTGACCTACCGCGTGGCCGCGCCCGGCCGGGAATGGGTGCTCCGCCGTCAGCCGCTCGGCCACGTCCTCCCCACCGCCCACGACATGGGCCGCGAATACCGCGTCCTCGCCGCCCTCGCCCCCACGGACGTCCCGGTCCCGCGGCCCCTCGCACTCTGCGACGACCCTTCGGTCACCGGCTCCCCCTTCTACGTCATGGAGTACCGCCACGGCGCCGTCGCCAACGAAGACGACTTCCCGCCTGGCCTCGTCGACACGCCCCAGGACCGCAAGGCCCTCAGCCTCACCGTCGCGGACACACTGGCGAAACTCCACGCCGTCGACTACCGCGCTTTCGGCCTCGAAGACTTCGGCCGGCCGGACGGCTTCCTCGAACGCCAGCTCCGCCGCTGGTCGGAACAGTGGTCGCGCTCGAAGACCCGCGACCTCCCCGAGATCGACGAGCTCGTCCGGCGGCTCCGGCTGACGCTGCCGGCCTCGCCACCGCCCACGATCGTCCACGGCGACTACCGTCTCGGGAACATGGCCGTCACCTGGGGCCCCACGATCTCCGCGATCTTCGACTGGGAGATGGCCACCCTCGGCGACCCGCTCACCGACCTCGGCTGGCTGCTCACCAGCTGGGGCGAGACCACCGATCCCCCGCGCGTCATCGCGATGGGCAGGATCACCTTCGTCACCGCCAAGCCCGGCTTCCTCACCCGCGCTGAACTCGCCGCCGAATACGGCCGCCGCTCCGGGATCGATGTCTCGAACGCCGAATGGTACGAACTCTTCGCCTACTTCAAGCGCGCCGTCATCATCGAAGGCATCTGGGCACGGTTCAAGGCCGGCGAGACCGTCGGCGAAGGCTTCGAGAAGTTCGACCAGGCCCCTGACTTCGTCCGCTACGCGCTTTCGCGGGCCGACAGCGCCGCCGACCCCCGCCTGCGCGGCGCCACCGGCTGAGGCAGCGCCGCACAGCCGAACCGGACCCTGTTACTTCAGGCGCTCGATGATGGTCGCCGTCCCGATCCCGCCGCCCACGCACATCGTGATCAGCCCGTAGCGGCCGTCTATCCGTTCGAGTTCGTTCAGGATCGTCCCGAAGAGCCGCGCGCCCGTGCACCCCGTCGGGTGTCCGAGGGCGATCGCGCCGCCGTTCACGTTCACCTTGCTCATGTCGGCGTTCATTTCGCGCTTCCAGGCGAGGACGACGCTCGCGAAGGCCTCGTTAATCTCAACGAGGTCGATGTCGCGCATGTGCAGCCCGGCGCGCTGGAGCGCCAGCGGAGTCGCCGTGATCGGCCCCGTCAGCATGAGTGCCGGGTCGGACCCGACGACCGCCTGGGCCAGGATCCGCGCCCGCGGCTTCCAGCCCATCTCCTTCGCCTTCTCTGCGTGGGTCAGCAGCACCGCCGCCGAGCCGTCCGTAATCTGGCTGGAGTTCCCCGCGTGGTGCACGCCGTCTTCCTTGAACGAAGGCTTCAGCGCCGCCAGCGTCTCGACCGTCGTCTCCGGCCGGATCCCTTCGTCGAAGTCGATGATCGCGTCGGTCCAGGTCTCGTTGCCCTGGGCGTCTTTGCTCTTGCGCTTCCCCGGCACCGGGATCATCTCGCCCTTGAACCGGCCTTCCTTCTGGGCGCGAGCCGCCTTCTGCTGGCTTTCGGCGGCGAATTCGTCCGCCTCGCCCCGGTCGATTCCCCACTTCAGGGCGATGCGTTCCGCCGAAAGTCCCTGCGAGGTGAGGTCGTACTTTTCGTTCATCGCCGCCGTGAACGGGAAGCCAAGGTTCTGGCCGACGTTCGACCCGAGCGGGATCTGCGACATGAACTCCGTGCCGCCCGCCACCACGACGTCGTGGGCGCCGCTCGCGATCTGGTTCGCGGCGAAGTGCACCGCCTGCTGGCTCGACGAGCACTGGCGGTCCAGCGTCACGCCCGGGATCGTGTACGGCCAGCCGGAGGTGAGGACGATGTTCCGCGCCAGGTTGGTCGACTGCGCCCCGACTTCGCTGACGCAGCCGTAAATCACGTCGTCGACCACTTCCGGGTCGAAGTTGTTGCGCTTCACGAGTTCCTGCAGGAGGAGGGCCGAGGTGTTGATGGGGTGTTCCTTGCTCAGGACACCCCCACGGCGCCCGAGCGGCGTCCGGATGGCATCGATGATCAGAGCTTCACGCATGGTGGCGAGTTCCCTTCGGAGAAGTAGTGCGCCTCAAAGTGTACCGGCGCCCCACCCCGCGCGCAGCCCAGACGCAAAGAGAGCGCCCTGCGGCGCTCCCTGGTACTCATGGCTGGTGGCTTCGCGTTAAGCGAGCGCGGCCTTCGCCTGCCCCGCCAGCGTCTCGAACGCATCCGGGCGGGTGACGGCGATGTCCGCCAGCGCCTTCCGGTCGAGTTCGACGCCCGCGACCTTGAGGCCGTGCATCAGCCGGCTGTAGGTAAGGCCGTGGAGCCGTGCCGCCGCGTTGATCCGGATGATCCAGAGTTCGCGGAAGTCGCTCTTGCGGTCACGCCGGTCAACGTAGTTGTAGCGGAGCGCATGGAGCATGCTCTCGTTCGCCCGCTTGATGAGGCGGTGACGCTGCCCGGCGTGGCCCTTCGTCAGGCCCAGGATCTTCTTGTGGCGGCGATGCGCCGTGACGCCACGCTTCACTCGGCTCATGGAGTGTTCTCCTCGTGCTCGCTATTGGCCCGCGAGCATGTCGCGGATGACCTTGGTGTGTGTTCCCGCGACCTGGACGGTGCGACCGAACTGCACGGTGACGGGCTTGCGCTTCTTCCTGCGGAAGTTGTTGCGGCTGCCCTGCATACGCATGATCTTGCCGCCGCCGGTTACGCGAAAGCGGGCGGCAGCGCCCTTGTGGGTCTTGAGCTTCGGCACGTCTTATTCTCCAGTCGTCTCGGCAGCCGTTTCCTCGTCGCCGAGGTCGTCCTCGCCTTCGTCCTCGCCATCGTCTTCGCCAACCACGGGGGCCGCGGCAGCGGCGGCGACGATGGCTTCGTCCTCTTCTTCTTCCACCGGCGCCCCGCCCGCCGCGACAGCGGCAGCCGCGGCGGCCCGGGCCTTCGCAGCGATCTTCTTCTTGTCAGGCGCAAGGATGATCGTCATGTGCCGCCCCTCGAGCATCGCGTCCTTTTCCATGATCGCGATCTCTTCGAGGCTGGCGAACACCCGCTCCAGCAGGTTCTTGCCAATCTGCGGGTGGGTGATTTCGCGGCCACGGAACATGACCGTGACTTTGACTTTGTCACCTTGCTTCAGCAGCTTCGCCGCCGTGCGCGTCTTGAAGTCGATGTCGTGGTCGTCGATCTTCGGCTTCATCCGCACTTCGCGGAGCTGCATGTTGACCTGGTGTTTCTTGGCCTCCCTGTCCTTCTTGGACTGTTCGTACTTGTAACGGCCGAAGTCCATGAGGCGGGCGACCGGCGGGTTGGCCTGCGCGGCAACCTCCACCAGATCGACGTCTTGCTGGCGGGCCATCGCGATGGCCTCGCTCGTTCGAACGACTCCAACCTGTCGCCCCTCCGCGTCGATGAGGCGGACTTCAGGGACTCGGATGCGTTCGTTGATGCGCGGTTCCGGCGGCGGGGGCTTCGGGGGTAGCTTCGGTCGTTTCCTCAAATGTCTTCCCAGGTAAATTCGGACAAGTTCCGAGGATAGCATTCGGGCTGCTTGCTGTATATCCGGTTACCCCGCCCCCACGTACCATGCCCCCATGCCAAAGGTTCGCAAGGCCGTCATCCTCGCAGCCGGCCTCGGCACCCGGATGCTGCCCGCCACCCGGGCCGTCCCCAAAGAGATGCTGCCCATCGTCGACAAGCCCCTCATCCAGTACGCCGTCGAAGAGTGCGTCAGCTCCGGGATCGAAGAGATCGTCTTCGTCGTCGCCGACGGCAAGGAGGCCATCCGCGACCACTTCGGGGCCTCCAGCCGTGCCGAGGCATGGGCCCGCGACCGCAACGACACCGCCCTTCTCGCCGTCCTCCAGGCGCCGTCGAAACTCGCCCGCTTCCACTTCGCCCACCAGGACCAGCCCCGCGGCATCGCCCACGCCGTCGCTTGCGCCCGGCAGTACGTCGAAGGCGAACCCTTCGCCCTCCTCTTCCCCGACGACCTCATCCTCGGGTCGAACCCCGTCATCGGCCAGCTCGCGGCGATCCACGAAGCCCGGGGCGGCACCGTCATCGCGGTGATGGACGTCCCCCGCGAAGAGACACCCCAATACGGCATCGTCGACGCTCCCGCCGGCGCGAACCCCGCCCCCGTCCGCGGCCTCGTCGAAAAACCTGCCCTCGGAGAGGCCCCGTCCACGCTCGCGATCGTCGGCCGCTACATCCTCTCCGCCGGGATCTTCGCCCAGATCGACCGCCTGGAACCCGGCCGCAACGGCGAACTCCAGATCACCGACGCCATCGCCGGGCAGCTCGCCGCGGGCGAACCGGTCTGGGCCTGCGCCTACGAAGGTGACCGCTACGACACCGGCCGCCCGGCAGGCTACCTCATCGCTTCCGTTGCCGCCGGCCTTGCCCGGCCCGACGTCGCCCCCGCCATCGTCCCCCACCTTCGCCAACTGCTGGAATCGAGGACTCCCTGATGCGCCT
Source organism: Chloroflexota bacterium (assembly GCA_016234445.1). Classification (GTDB taxonomy): domain Bacteria; phylum Chloroflexota; class Dehalococcoidia; order Tepidiformales; family Tepidiformaceae. Next base: position 445,702 of record JACRBT010000002.1, read on the forward strand.
GCTCGCCATTGGCTACGGCATGCCCGACCCCGCCATCGACAACTACAACGTGCTGACCGCGCCCAGCTACAGCGACTACGACGCCCTCTTCGTCGACCCCGCAAGCATCACCGCCACCGTCCAGGAGGTGCTCTCCGAGGGCAAGGAGTACGAGGCGTTCGACAGGCGCCCCGTGCTCAACGTCCCCGGCAGCCCCACCGCCGCTTCCATGGCCGACCAGCTGCGCCGCCGGACCGAAGAGACCCAACGGCTGCTCGAAGCCGGCGGCATCGTCTTCGTGGCGGGGCGGCCCAACCTCGCGATCACCGGCGTCGCCGGCTTCGAAGGCTGCGACCGCTACAGCTGGCTGCCCGCCCCCGCCGGGATGGCCTGGGGCCCGCCATTCCTCAAGGCCGCCGAAGGCAGGCAGCTGCGGATAGCCATCGACGACCACTCGGCGGCTCGCATCATCCGCGAGCTCCGCAGCGAGCTCCAGTACCGCGCCACCTTCGACGACCGCCAGCCGCCCTTCCAGCACGCCGCCCCTCGGGTCATCGCCACGGGCGGGTCGGGTGTCGCCGTCGCGGTCGAGTTCCGCATCCTCGGCGGCCGCATCATCTTCCTGCCCCCCTTCCCCGACGAAATCGGCGGCATTCGCTCAAAGTGCGCCGACTACGTGGTCGAGGCGGCCCGGACGCTGCTCTCGGTCGCCAACCCCACCCCCGAGCCCGTCTGGGCGCGGAGCTTCGCCGTGCCGGGACTCGAACAGGTAGAGGCCGAGGCCGAGGAAGCCGAGAAGACGGCCGCCGAGGCCACCGCCCGCCTCGACGCCGTCCGCGAACGCCTGGGGACCCTGGCGAACCACCGCCGCCTGATCTTCGAAGAAGGGCGCGCGCTCGGCGAGGCCGTGACCGACGCGCTCCGCACCCTCGGCTTTGTCGTCGAAGAGGGCGAGGGCGGCATCCTCACCGCGGAAAGCGAAGGCGTCCGAGCCTTCGTCACCGTCGAGGGCAGCCGCGAGACCGTTGTCGAATGGCCCTACATCCGCCTCCAGCGCCGCCTCGAACAGCACCTCCTCGAGAAACGCGAGCAACTTCGCGGCATCATCGTCGTAAACGGCCAGCGGAGCATGCCCCCCGACGACCGCCGCGAACGCTTCACCGACGCCCTTCGCATCGCCTGCGAGAACTACCGCTACTGCCTCGTGACCGGCGAAACCCTCTTCGCCCTCGTCCAGCGCGCCCTCGGCAGCGCCGACCACGGTGCCCTCACCGGCATCCGCCGCCGCCTCGTGGCGACGAACGGCCTGCTCGAAACGGCCAATGCCCTCGGCGAAGTCGAACAGGGGAAGGACTCCGGGCCGATCTTCTGAGCGCGCGGCCGATCCCCGGACTGCACGGCTCTACTCGAAGACGTGACCCCATGACACCCGCCACCGTTGCCGCAGCGCGGCGACTCCACTAGTAGCCCGCGCTCCCGGTACCTGTCCCGGGCGGCGTCGGGCTTGGGACCGTGGGAGTCGGGCTTGGAACAGTGGGTGTCGGGCTCGGCGTTGGAGTGGCAGAGGGCGTCGCAGTGGCGGTTGGCCTCGGGGTTGGCGTGGATGTGGCCCTGGTACCGACTGGCTCAACCACGTCCAGAACGAGCGTCGGCACCCCAACGAAGCTCAACTCGACGCGCTGGCCCAGATCGTCTGCGATGGCTTCCTGGATCCGCCGGGCTTGCTCGGCTGTGGCGGTATCGGGAACCTGGACGCGAACCCGCAAACGCAGTGTCTGGCCTGACGTTTCGCGGGAGAGGGAGAGCAGCTCGGACCCGGGCAACACCTGGGCCAGCGCCGCGGTGACCGATCGACGGACCCTGCCCTCCTGTCTTGCGTCCTCGGCCGTGCGGAGCGTAAGCGCGAAAAGCATTCCGGAAAGGAGCACCACACCAGCAACGCCCATTGCACCCTTCGCGCTCCTCCAACCGAAACCCCGGGAGGAGAGCCCGAGCGCGGCGAACACTGCCATTGCCGAAAACGAGATGGCCACAAAGTTGGTGAGGAACAGAAGGAAGGCGCCGCGCGCGATGCCGGCGTCGCCCAACGCGAGTCCGATCCCGATGACGCATAGCGGCGGCATAAGCGCCGTCGCGATCGCCACACCGATCACGGCGGCCGCCCCCTTCAGTCGCGCCACCGCGTAGGCGCCGGCCGCACCCCCGGCAAGGGCGACACCAAGGTCGAACAACGAGGGCTCGGCGCGGACCGCAACTTCGGACGGGATGGTCGATAGGGCGTCGAACGGCAAGTTCGTCGCTCCGAGGGCGATCACGGTCGATAAGCCGACCGCGAGGCATGCGCCGGTGCCGAGGCCGAGGATCGAGCGGCGATAGAGCCCGGGCCGATCCCGAACGGTCGCGAGCGAAAACGCCATGATCGGACTCAGGAGTGGGGCGACGAGCATGGCGCCAATGATGACGGCCACGGAGTTGGTGATGAGCCCCAGGGTGGCCAGCACGCAGGAGAGCGCCGAAAGCAGGTAGTACTGTGATGTCGCGCCGGCGCTCTCGTCCACCTCGCGGGCGACTTCCTCGGCCCACTGCGGGTCAGACATCCCCACCTCCAGCCGGAAGTGTATGCGTCAGAAGACTGCGGCGCACTGCGCTTCCCCTGGCAGTCGGGCCGTGCCAGCGACAGGGTGGCCTGCCTCCCGGGGAACCGTCGAAGGCGCCTCAGCAGGTTGAGGTAGACTGTCCTCGGTGGAACTCGAAGCGTCACTTCGAGCCGCAGCCGCGGTTGCGGCAGGGGCGGCGATTTCGCAGATCGCGGGACGGCGGCTCAGCATCCCCGTCCCCGTGATGCTGCTCACCCTGGGGATCTTCGCCGGCCCCGAGGGTGCCGGCGTCATCGACCCCGGGGCCATCCAGACTGTCGTCGAAGTCGTGGTCGTGCTCTCTGTCGCGCTCATCGTCTTCGAGGGCGGCACGGCGCTCAACTGGCGGCTGCTCCGGGTGATGGGCCCGGTGGTCCGGAACCTGGTCGTCCTCGGACTCGTTGTTACCCCCGTCGCCGGGATGCTCGCCTCCCACTTCATTCTCGACTTCCCGTGGCGGGTGGCGGCGTTATTCGGCGCGTTGGTGAGCGTCACCGGCCCAAGCGTCATCACACCGCTGCTGCGGGCGGTCAAAGTAAACGACCGAATTCGCGTAGGACTGATGGGTGAGGGGATCATCATCGACCCCTTTGGCGCGCTGCTGACGCTCTTCCTGCTTCAACTGGCGCTCTCGGAGTCCATCAACCCCGCCGGACCAACGTCGTGGGTCATAGAGCGGGTCGTCACTGGCATCGTGGTAGGCGCCGCGGGGGCGCTGGCCGTCGCGGGGATACCGCGGGTGGTGCACCGGCTGTCCTCACGCGAGATGTCGCTTCTCGTGGTGGGAGGGGCCGTGGTTGGGTTTGCGGTGGCCGAGTCGCTCGCCCATGAAGCGGGCCTAACGGCGATGGTCGTCATGGGCATCGCGCTCGGCAACCTTCATCTCCCTCACCGGGAGGCAATGGACGACTTCCAGGAGCACGTCACCGCCTTCCTGGTGGCGGCCGTCTACGTCCTCCTCGCCGCGGAAATCGACCTGGGAGAACTCCGGGACCTCGGGGTGCGCGGGCTCGTCTTGACCGCCGTCCTGGCTTTCGTGGCGCGCCCGTTGATTGTGACGATAGCGACGTTGCGGTCGGACCTCGCCATCCGCGAGCGTATCTTCCTTGCTCTCGTGGGCCCCCGCGGAGTGGTGGCCGCATCCCTGGCCGGCGTTGTCGCGGTGGAGGCGGGCGGCAAACTGGGCGTCAGCGAAGCGGAATTCGTGGCGGCGGTGTTCGTCGTGATTGCTGCGACGATCTCGGTACAATCAGCCTATGCTGGGCCGTTGGCCCGCGTGTTGAAGGTGTATCCATTGACGACCGTGATTGCGGGTGCCGACGACGCGGGCCGACGGCTGGCGGGGAAGCTCGTGGCGGCAGGAGAAACCGTCCTATTGATCGAAGCCGATGAAGGGGCCGCACTCCGCGCCCGGGAGGAAGGGTTCGAGGTGATCCTGGGCGACCCCGGCTCGGCCGAAGTACTGCGGCGAGCGAGAGTCGGCGAAGCGAACGCCTTCGTCGTGGCGCTCGGAAGCGACGACCGGTCCCTGCTGGCCGCCCACCTCGCCCGGGCCAAGTTCGGCTGCCGCCGGGTTGTCGCCCGCGTGGACGACCCCGCCAACTTTGGCGTGTTCGAAGAGGCCGGCGTCCTGGTGGTCAATCCCAACGAAGCCCTGGCCTCCGAACTCGCGGGGGTACTTGCAGGAGCTCCAACGCTAGATGCCCTTGCAGTTCCGGAAGACAACCTCGAGGCAACCCGCGTTACGGTGGCGAATCCCGACGCCCAAACCACCCTCGACCGGTGCGAGGCGCTCAGCGGCGTGCTCGTCATGCTCGTTCGCAGGGCTGGCCGCGGGTTCCTTCCAACAGCGAAGACACAGATCCAGATCGGCGACCAACTAACCCTCTTCGGGCCTTCAGCGTCCGTGGCGTCGGCCCGCCAGAAGCTCAGCCTGGGAGGGCATCCCAGCAGCGAGTAATTCGCCTCGGAGTAGCCTGCCCCTCGCCGTTCCTGTTATGCTGGTGGAGTCGAATCCAACCGCTGTTGGAACGGGGGACCCGCCACTCTGGGGTGTATTGCGCTGGGCGCATAGGCGACTTCCGACGCCGAACCCGTCAGCTAACCTCGTAGACACATCGGAGACCATTGGTCTCCTCTTTGGGCCGTTAGCGCCGAGGGGAAGAGATGGCCGAGCACTTTGTCAGCGCCCGTCGCAAACCCGTGGCCGGTCGCCGGTCGCCCATGCGCTTCCGCAGCCGCCCGTGGGAACGTGTCCCCGGGCACTTGGGGCTGCAAGAAGTCCCCCTCCTCTAGAGCGAGGGCCGCCGCCTCTGCTTGTCGGCCGGTTACACCGGGCGGGATTGCCAGTGTCCGCTTCCGCGGCCCTCAAGTCGACTCGCATCCCAAACATCGACCGGTTCGGTCTCACCACAGGCCGGACCCGGCGAGTTCCTGCTCACCCGTGCGGTCGTACGCGTTGCGCGACCGAACCGGTGGGTGCACATCTGGGGAGAGGTTTTGATGTCCGTCTCGATGCCATCCGCAACAACCTGCATTCACCATTGGCTTCTCGGCGCCCCTCAACGCGCCCTTGTCCACGCCCGCTGCAAGAAGTGTGGCCAGGTCCGCGTTTACGATGACGAACTCAGTGCAAAGTATTGGCAGCGCCGGGGTCGCGTGTCTTCGTCCGCAGCCACTGCTTCCATCTGAGCTTAGAGAACTGGACGAATGTCATGCATTTCCAAATAGAGTACCTCACTCGCGACCGGATCCGCACAGTCGCCGTAACCACCGACTTCAACTTCAAGGATGTCGGAGTCGCCACTAACCAGTTGAGGTCGTGGGCGATGATTCGAAACGTGCCCATCTCCGGGCCGCCACTCCTCAACCTCGTCGGCGAATTCGCAGCACGGGTCCACTTGCCGATCGGCGCGGAAGTCATGCCCCATCCAGAAACCGGGCTTGAGTTGGATGCTGTCCCCTCCGGCGCCGTGGCCCGCGTGCCAGACGTGCGTTTTGGGGAAGCGCGAGCAGTCGGCCGTGAGCTGCGGTCCGTCCTTGCTTCGTTGGGGCGTTCCGGGCCCCTCGAGTTTCACGCGGAGGATGGAGGCTTCTTCGCCGGGGACCTGATCCTGCCGCTCGAGAGCCTGCCTCTAAACGGCCCCACGGTCGTCGCTCTCCTCGGGACTCACGACGCACTCAGGGCCCAGCCAGCCAGCCCCCCGGCGCGGGTCCTCACAATAGCCCGTATGCACGGAACCGGCGGGGAAGCAATCGCCCAGATGGTCGCTTCGGAACTCGGACTTCGCTATGTGGACCGTGAAGTCTTCGGGCGCGCAGCCGAGCAAGCCGGGGTGTCGGCCGAAAGCGTCAAGGGCGCAGCCCAACACCGCGGAGTCTTCGCACGAGTCCTCGACGGGCTCGCGCGTGCCCAGTCCCCCGCCGCCGAAATGTGGGTCGCGCCGACCCCGTTGCAGCTCAGCCCTATCTACACATCCGCTGACTACCGGGCATTCGTGGAGGGCGCTGTCCGTGACCTTGCCGACCAAGGCGATGTCCTCATCGTCGGCCACGGGGCACAGCTTGTGCTGGCCAACCGCCCGGACATCTTCCGAGTGCTCATCGCAGGGAGCGTCGATTGCCGGGCCGCCCGCGCCGTGGCCCAGGGACTTTCGCCGGACGAAGCGCGGCACGCCATCCACAACGCCGACGCGGAGAGGGTAGCCTACTTCCGCGAATTCTATAGCGCGGGCTGGCTGGACCCCGCCTCCTACGACCTCATAGTCAACACCGACCATACCTCCATCGACCAGGCCGCCGCGATCATCATCGATGCCGTGCGGATACGGTCTCGACGCGGCGACGCGTCTCCGTCGAAACCACCCCCGGGAGCTGGCGTGACTTGAGAGGGGGGACTTCCACCCTCCTCGAACCCGCCGTGCGTACTGCATAGGGGCGAAGTTCGTGGTCGCCCCCTCTCGCAACTCTTCCGCCATCCCTGTAGGCTGGGTTTATTCTTTCCAGCGACCCCGGAGGACCGTCATGACGCAGGCCACCGCCAATCCCATCACCGCCGACCGCTTCGCCAAGGGCAAAACCTTCCGCGAATACGTCGAAAGCGGCATCCGCAACAAAGAACTCTTCGAACAGAACTACAACGGCCTCGTCATCTCGCCCGCCCAGGCAGCGAAGCTGAAGGCGCTGGCCGCAAAGCCCGGCGGCCCCCACCACATGGTCGTCATCGGCGAAGACTGGTGCCCCGACGTCTACCGCGGCCTCGGCGTCGCCCAGAAGATCGCCGAGGCGATGGGCATCGAACTCCGCATGTTCGAACGCGACCAGCACAAGGACATGATCCAGCCCTACCTGAAGGACGGCCAGTTCGAGTCCATCCCCGTTTATGTCTTCTACGACAAGGACCATCGCGAACTCGGCCACTTCATCGAGCGGCCGAAGCTCGCGAACGAACAGCTCCACGTCACCCGCGACGTCCTCGGCGACATGTCGCCCGAAGGCATCGCGAAGCGGCTTGGCCACGAGCCGGACGAAGCCGAAATCGCCGCCGAGCGCGCGAAGGCTCGCGAGAAGTACCTCACCTGGCAGCGCGAAAGCGAGATCTGGGCCGGCTGGCGCACCGCCGCCGTCGACGAGATCATCGAACTCCTGAGCTAAGCTCGACAGATCCGCTAGCGGTCAGCCAATGACAACGACGCACGGGCTCGCCGATCGGCTCCTCGCCCACCTCGGCCTGGGCCGTGAAGAGCCCGGCCTCGACTACCTCAATCGCATCATCCGCGAGCACCAGTTCCGCGTGCCGTTCGAGACGCTGACCAAGCTCACGGACTACGAGGACGGGCTGCGGCGGGGAGACTTCCTCCCACCGCTGGAGTTGTATGTGGAGCGCATCGCCACGCGGCGCGCCGGCGGCCTTTGCTGGACCCTCGCCCGGGGGCTCCAGTTCTTGCTCAGCGACCTCGGCTTCGACGCCGCGCTGATGTATATGAACCCGGGGCACTGCTGCGTCCGCGTGGAGTTGCCCGAGGGCCCGTTCTACGCCGACGTCGGCTACGCAGCGCCCATCTTCCAGGCGTATCCGCTCTTCCAGTCGTTCGCCCTGGACACCCCCCGGGAGACGTTCGACTATGCCGTCCGCGATGACGGGATCTTCGTGACCCGCAATCCGGGCCCGACAAAACAGCTGGACCCAACGCCGCGAAGCATCGAGGAACTGCACGACCTCGTCACCGCCGCGAACGACTGGAGCGTCCCCCGGAGCTTCCTCCACCGGCTCGCCTACGCCACCTTCGTTGACGGGGTCTACACCAGCCTGACCGACGGCGTCCTTCGCCGGTATCTCCCCGGCGGCCTCGAAACAACCACCCTGGCCCCGAGCGACGTCCCCGCGGCGATGGAAGACATCTTCGGGGTTGACCCTTCGCTCTACCTCGAAGCAGCCGAAGTCCTCCGCCGGTGCGGGCCAACGTCGTAGCCGAGATCCAGCGAACCGCGGCGGTCCCCCTGGCGTCTGGCTGGAGGCGGGATGTTCGGACAGATCGCCCGTTGTCACGCCGCCCCGGAGACTGGGCCGATGAGCCGAGCACGGGGAGCAATCGTCCCGGTCCTGCTCGCGATCCTGCCCGGCATCTACTGGGCCAGCTGCAGCCTGCGCCTTCATCGGTCGTTCCATTCGAACGCCTGGGACCTCGGTGTCTTCACCCAGGTCGTCTGGAACACGGCCCACGGCCGCCCGTTCGAATACTCCTTCCGCGGGATGTCCTATGTCGGCGACCACTGGTCTCCGATCCTTTTCGCGTTCGTGCCCCTTAGCTGGCTTGGGGACACAGCGGAAGGGCTGCTCCTGGCCCAGGCGGCCCTGCTTGCGGTCGCCGTGGTGCCGCTCTACTTCGCCATCCGCCGGAGTGCGGGCGAAACCGGTGCCGTCCTGGGGGCGGCTGCCTACGCCCTGAATCTCGGCGTCAGCCGGGCTGTCTCATTCGACTTCCATACGGAGGCGCTGGCGCCGGTTCTCGCCTTCACGGCCGTCCTCGGTCTCGTGACGGGCCGCCCGCGGCTCTTCGTCATCCCCTTGCTCCTGCTACTCACGCTGAAGGAGGACGCCGTCCTGCTCTTGCTCCCACTCACGCTCGTCGCCTACGTCTCCTTCGGTTGGCGGCGGGTCGCACTCGTGGTCGGAGGGGTTGGCCTGGCGTACGCGGCGGTGGTCAGCCTCGTGGTCATGCCACTCTTCCGCGGGGGCAACTCCAATCCCTTGAGTGAACGCTACGGCTACCTCGGCGACTCCGCCCTGGGGATTCTCGCCGGGATTCCAGCTCATCCCTCGGCGGTCTGGGACCACCTGGCCACCGCCGACGCGGTCACCGTTGTCGCCCTGCTGGTGATCACCTCAGGGGGCGCGCTCCTCTTGAGGCCCATGCTCGCCATCGCCGGGGCGCCGCTGGTGGTCCTCCCGCTGCTTTCGGACCACCAGAGCCAGAGCAGTTTCGAGCTCCACTATCTCCTCGTCCCCGCTACCTACGCGCTCTGTTGCCTGGCGCTCCATCTTCACCTGCCGCCAGAGCGGTGGTGGCTCCGGGACGTGCGGCCGCCGGCCCGGCTGGTCCTGGCAGCGGTGGCCGCCGTCAGCCTGCTGGTCTTTGCCGACCGCTCGCCGCTGCCGCCCTCCGACGAAGCCTTCGAGGAAGCGTTCAATGTCGACGACCACGCCAGGCTGGCCCAGTCGTTCGTCGAGATGATCCCGGGCGGCGCGGTCGTGAGCGCCCAACCCTCTTACGTCCCCCACCTCGCCGAACGGCGCCACATCTACACCTTCCCGCGCCTCGTCGATGCCGAGTACGTGCTCGTCGACCTCGTCGCCTGGGACCCTGACACTGGCTACGAAGCCTGCGTCGCGGCCCTCCCGCGGCTGGGGTTCCGGCCGCTGCGCCAGGAAGACTCGATCCAGTTGTGGCGAAGGGAGGCTCCCGCAAAGGCCGTCCCGGAAGCGCCGGGGAACTGCAGCGGCCAGCACCGTGAATAGGATGTGCTCGCCTGGCCGCCCCCCGAAACCTACCCGTTCGGGCGGATCGTCACCTTCACGGCGCCGCTGGACTTGTTGGCGGCGGTGCTGAAGGCATCGTTCACGTCGCCGAGGGCGAATGTGTGGCTCTGGAGGAGCGGCAGGTCCGCCCGGTATCGAGCGAGCCTGCGCACCGCGATCCCGAACTCGCTTTCGTCCCCCTGCCGCCCGTAGATGATCGACCCGACCAGCCGTACTTCCTGGTTCACGAGCTTGAAGGCGGGGATGGCCGTCGGTCCCGTGAACACCCCGAGGGCCACGACCGTGCCGCCCGGCCGCACCGCCATTATCGCTTCGTTCAGGGTGTCGGCGGCGCCACCGACCGTTTCGATGACCGCGTCGGGCCGGCGCTCGCGTGCCCAGTCGTGCAGGTCCGAACTCCCGGGTTCGAAGACGGCGGAGGCGCCGAGGCTCAGGGCCAAGGAAGCCTGCTGGGCGTAGCGCGCCGTCACCGCCACCTCGGCGGCGACGTCGCGGAGCAGCAGCGTCGCCATCAGCCCGATCGTGCCGCCGCCAAGGACGAGCACGCGCGCCCCCAACGGCAGCTCGGCCAGGTGGACGCCGCGGACCGCTACCGCCAGCGGCTCTGCCAGGCTCCCATGGAGCGGGTCGACGCCGTCCGGGAGCGCGTAGACGGAGCCCGAAGGCACCGCCACCATCTGCTGCAGCCCGCCCGGAAGCCCCAGGCCGATGAACTTGAGCGCGGCGCAGCGCTGGGGGTTGCCGCTCCGGCACTGGCTGCATGCGCCGCAGACCTGGATCGGTTCCACCGCCACCGGCGTGCCCGGCGCGAACTGGCCGCCGCTCACCACCGTGCCGGCGAATTCATGGCCCGGCGCCAGCCCCGGCCGCGGCGGCAGCTCCCCCCGGAAGAAGTGGAGGTCGGTCCCGCAAATCCCGCACGCCTCCACCCGGATCAGCGTCTCCCCGGGGCCGGGTTCGGGTTCGGGCAGGTCGGTGACGGCGAGCGTCCGGTCGGCATTCCACACAGCAGCAAGCATGCCGCCGATTCTACCCCAGCCCGGCGCCCTGCTCCCGATCGCCACGCCCGCGCCCGGCTCTGGTAGGCTTCGCCCCATGGGAAGCCGCCGCAATCGCAAGCGTGAACGCCGGGCCGCCCAGCGCGACCGCGAGTTCGGGTCGGCGTTCGAATCGGCCCCCCAGTTCCGGGTCGACCCCTTCGAACGCGACGACCTTTTCGCCGTGCTCAACGTCCGCCCGCCGGAGACGGCGCTGGCCCTCAGCTGCGGCACCTGCCGCGAATTCATCGAAGACGCGAACGGCGGCCGCGGCACCTGCCTCCACCCCGGCAGCGGCATCCTGGGGCCCTGGACCGACACCCCGGCCTGTGAATTTCATCAACGCAAGCGGGGCCACTGACCCCGTCGTTGCCTCCGCCGAATCAGGACGCGACGTAACTCCTGCCCCAATATCTGGTAGAATCTTCTTGACAGGCCACAAGATATGGGATTACAGTCCCCGTGGCTGACCGTGGAAACGATCAGGCGTTTACTCACTTCAGGAGATTATGGCGAGTGCGCTGCCCCTATTGCCAGTTCCGTGACAGCAAGGTCACCGACAGCCGCGCCACCGACGACGGGATCCGCCGGCGCCGCCAGTGCATCTCCTGTGGCGAACGCTTCACCACCACCGAAAACGTCCAGCTCGCCACCGTCCAGATCGTCAAGAAGGACGGCCGCCGCGAAGACTTCAACCGCGAAAAGCTTGTCGCCGGCCTTCGCCGCGCCTGCACCAAGCGCAACATCTCCGTCGCCCAACTGGAGATGCTCGCTGCCGAGATCGAAGCCCGCGTCATGGCCGACGGCCGCCCGGAGATCCCTTCGTCAGTCGTGGGAGAACTGGCGATGGATGCTCTCCGGCGGCTCGACCATATCGCCTACATCCGCTTCGCCTCCGTCTATCGCCCCTTCACCGACATCGAATCCCTGAAGGAGATGGTCGCCCAGCTCGAAGACGGCCGCGTCCTTTCGCTGGAAGAACAATCGCTCCAGCTGCCGCTGCCCGGCGCCGAAGACCCGCGCCCCGTCCGCCCCCTCTTCCTGGGCGACGTCGAAAGCCGCCACACCACGGAGTCTGCGAGCTAGCCATGGGCAACCGCATCTGGGAACTCCACGGCCTCACGCTCGGCGGCGCAATCCGCACCACCCCCGATGGCGAAGCCGACATCGCCGGCCTCGTCCTCTCCGAAAAGGCCTACCTGCTCGCCGTGCGCGACTTCCGCCCCGCCCAGCTCGTCACCTTCGTCCAGGGCCGGGACCCGGAATCCGCCGCCCAGGCCCTCATCGCCCACTACGCCCAGCCCGAGTCGCTCCAGGTCAGCGGCGGCCGGGGATTGGTCAGCACCCGCGGCATGGGAGGCACAGTCCTCCGCCGCACGGACGAGGTGCGCGCGGAAGTCTCCGCCGGGGGCCCGCGACGGACGTAATCAAGAAACCCACGTTTCCTTCGCTTCGCCCCTAGCGCGGCGAACATTTGTTCGCTATAGTCCATCAGCCACCCCGGAGGGACATCATGGTCAGCACTTCTTCTTCTACCGGCACCACCAGCGGCGGTTTCGAACCCCACCCACTTTCCGAAAACGCCATCGTCGTCATGGAACGCCGGATCATGGCCCGCAATGACAAGGGCGACGCCGTCGAAACGCCCCAGGAGTGCTTCCGCCGCGTGGCCCACAACCTGGCCGAAGCCGAACTCCGCTTCGGCGGCACCGAAGGCGACCGCGCCGCCGCCGAGGAGACCTTCTACCGCCTCATCTCCTCGCTCGACTTCCTCCCCAACTCCCCCACCCTCGTCAACGCCGGGCGCGAACTCCAGCAGCTTTCCGCCTGCTTCGTCCTCCCCGTCCCCGACTCGATCGACGGCATCTTCGAAGCGATCAAGCACACCGCCGTCATCCACAAGTCCGGCGGCGGCACCGGCTTCTCGTTCTCCCGCCTTCGCCCCGCGCTCGACCGCGTCCAATCGACCATGGGCGTCGCCAGCGGCCCCGTCTCCTTCATGAAGGTCTTCGACGCCGCCACCGAGGCCATCAAGCAGGGCGGCACCCGCCGCGGCGCCAACATGGGCATCCTCCGCGTCGACCACCCGGACATCGACGGCTTCATCGAAATGAAGTCCGACATGACCACCCTCCAGAACTTCAACATCAGCGTCGCCATCACCGGCGCCTTCATGGATGCGGTCCACCAGGGCACCACCTACGACGTCATCAACCCCAAGACCGGCGAAGTCACCGGCCAGCGCGACGCCCGCGCCGTCTGGGAGAAGTTGCTCACCAACGCCTGGAAGAACGGCGACCCCGGCCTCGTCTTCATCGACCGGATCAACGCCGGCCGCGCCAACCCCGTCCCCAAGCGCGGCCCCGTCGAAGCAACGAACCCCTGCGGCGAGCAGCCCCTCTACCCCTTTGACTCCTGCAACCTCGGCTCCCTCAACCTCGGCCACTTCACCACCGGCGAGCCCGGCGCGGTGGAGGTCGACTACGACCGCCTCGGCCGCGCCGTCCGCCAGGCCGTCCACCTCCTCGACAACGTCATCGAGATGAACGTCTACCCCATCCCCGAAATCGCGGAGACCTCCCACGCCATCCGCCGCATCGGCCTCGGCGTCATGGGCTGGTCTGACCTCCTCATCGACCTCCACGTCGCCTACAACTCCGAAGCCGCCCTCGACGTCGCCCGCAAGGTGATGCGCTTCATCCAGGTCGAAGCCGACGCCGCCTCCTCCCAGCTCGCCGCCGTCCGCGGCAACTTCCCCGACTGGTCGGATTCGCGCTACGGCCCCAAGGGCCCCGAAGGCCCCCAGCCGATGCGCAACAGCACCCGCACCACCATCGCCCCGACCGGCACCCTCAGCATCATCGCCGACTGCTCCGGCGGCATCGAACCGATCTTCTCGCTCGCCTTCATCCGCTCCCACTACCTCGACAAGGACGACCCCACGAAGCGCACCGAGCTCGCCGAGGTCAACGAGCAGTTCAAGGCCGCGGCCATCGAAGGCGGCTGGTATAGCGACGAACTCATCCGCTTCCTCGCCGAGGGCGGCCATCTCGCCGACCGGCCGGAAGTCCCCGCCTGGGCCAAGGAAGTCTTCGTCACCGCCCACGACATCGCCCCCGAATGGCACGTCCGCATGCAGGCCGCCTTCCAGGAAGCGACCGACAACGCCGTCTCCAAGACCATCAACTTCCCCAACAGCGCCACCGTCGACGACGTCCGCACCGCCTATGAGCTCGCCTACGCAACCGGCTGCAACGGCATCACCATCTACCGCGACGGTTCCCGCGAGCTCCAGGTGCTCAAGCACGCCGAAAAGGCCGATGGCAAGAGCGACGCCGAGAAGGCCGTCGAAGCCGCCCAGGCGCTCGTCCTCAAGGCCGCCGGCCCCATCCGCCGCAAGCTCCCGGACGAGCGCGCCGCCATCACCCATAAGTTCCGCGTCGGCGAACAGGAAGGCTACATGACCGTCGGCCTCTTCTCCGACGGCACCCCCGGCGAAGTCTTCATCAACGCCAGCAAGCAGGGCTCAACCGTCAGCGGGCTGGTGGACGCGGTCGCGATGCTCACGAGTTACGCCCTCCAGTACGGCGTCCCCCTCGGCGAGCTCGCCTCGAAGATGAAGAACACCCGCTTCGAACCGAGCGGCCCGACGGGCAACAAGGACATCCCGATCGCCACGAGCATCGTCGACTACGTCTTCCGCTGGCTGGAGCTGAAGTTCGAGGCCGCCCGCGCCGCCAACCAGCCCGCCCTGATCCCGGTCGACCAGGTGGTCGCCAGCACCCCCTCGGACTACCCGCCCGTCGACAAGTACGCGAACGCCGTGATGAGCGGCATCGGCTGCCCCGACTGCGGCGAGGTCCTCTACTACACCGAAGGCTGCCTCACCTGCCGGAACTGCTTCTACAACAAGTGCGGGTGAGGTATGAGCGGGTCCTCGCGATACGAATACGATCTCTTCATCTCTCACGCCAGTGAAGATCAGGAAGCGATCGCGAGACCCCTTGCCGAAGCCCTAAACGGCTTGGGATACAAGGTCTGGTATTCGGAGTGGAGCCTCACCCTCGGAGACAGACTGCGACAGAAGATCGACCGCGGCCTCCTCAGTTCCCGATTCGGCGTCGTCGTGCTCAGTCGGTCGTTCTTCGAGAAGCACTGGCCAAAACAAGAACTAGATGGGCTCGCCGCCCTCGAAGCAGATGGGGAAAAGCGCATTCTCCCTATCTGGCACGGTGTGGATCAGCCCGCCGTCGCCAGTTTCTCGCCGACGCTCGCAGACCGGATGGCGGTCGAAACGAGGAAGGGTGTTGGTGCGGTGGTCCGGGAAGTGGCACGCGCACTCGAGCTGAGGGCCCGCGAGGGGGACGTGGCTGCCGACGTTCAAACCGACACCCCTCCGCCATCGCTGCAACAGGACTCGTCGGTCGCGACCACCACAGCCGCGATCAAGCGAATGATGGCATCGCCGACCAGCCGCATCGAGCTTCAAGACTTGATCTTCGAACAGGTGAGACGAATCGAAGCCGTACTCGCCGGCCCCTCGTTTGACGTTTCAGCTGAGCCCAACCCGACGTCGATAGCCGCTCGCATCTTTGAGTATGACCGGCTGGTGCTGCCGCTCGCCCCTTCCGGAGCCGTCGGAGCCTACTGGGCTGACGCAGACCAGGCTGGGGACTGGGTTCGAGCCATCACCCGCATGGCCAACGCCCGACCCGCCGCCGACGGGTTCGTGGCTTGGCGAGAACTGCGCCTCTACCCGGCGATGGTTCTCGGCTATTCCTGCGGCCTCGGTGCCTTGGCGAACGGCCGCTACGGGACGCTCTGGACTCTTCTGAACCGGCCAATCGTGCGTGACCGCGATGAGCAGTACCCCGCTTGCGCAAAGCTCGCACCGTTCCTGGTAGCTGGCGGAACCGTCGGCAAGTCGCTCCCAGGCAAGGAGCGCCACCACACGCCAGTGAGCGACCACCTAATCGACCAGCTCGCCCCGTTGCTCGCCAGGCTGTTCGACGATCCGGACGCCTTCGAATCTGGGTTCGATGAGTACGAGATGTGGTTGGCGCTGGCACATTTCGGCGGGGAAAGAAAAGCGTGGACACCATTGGGGCGGTTTGCGTGGAACTACCGCCATCGAAAGGAACGCGGCCCCCGCGCCCGATTCTCGGATGTCAGATACCGAACGTCGATCCTCAAGGCCGGGGCCTTTGACGGCGATGCCGGAAGACTTGATGAGGCGCTTGGCTTCCTCGACACGTACTTAGACAGGGTTGGCGGTCAGTTCTATTGATCAATGTGGGTGACTCACGACGCATCGCCCTCCCCACCCCCCAGCGCCAACCGCCCCTTCCACCTCCCACGGCCCTTCCCCCACGCTCGCCTCATGACCGCCGCCCACGGCCGCCCACACTCCCCCAGGCCGCCCGCCAGACCCGGATTGACGCGTTCAACGCGTGTTTTTTCTTCCGCGCGGCGATCCACACCCCCTCAGTCCTCAGTCCTCCGCCCTCAGTCCTCCTCCTCTATACTTTTTCCATGGGCTTCTACTACGGCTCCGGCGAACCGCCCCAGGACGAAAAGCCCGGTGGGTTCAAGGAAACCATCCTCATCATCTGGGCGGTCTTCAGCGTCCTCGCGCTGCCGATGGGCATCATCCTCGGCGTCGTCGCCGGGCTCGTGCTCTTGTTCTTCCTCTTCAGCTTCCATGTCCTGGCGGGGCTGGCCGCGATCGTGCTCATCATCGCCGCCGTCGCCGCCCGGGGCGCCTGGGAAGCGAAGCACCCGCCGGAAATCCGATGACCGCCACCGGCGTCGCCAGCGACATCCGCGAACGGGTCGCCGCCGTCCGCGCCCGCATCGAAGCCGCCTGCGCCCGCAGCGGCCGCGACCCCGCCTCGGTCACGCTGATCGCCGTCTCCAAGACCCACCCGCCGGAGGCCGTCCTCGCCGCCTGGGAGGCCGGGATCACCAACTTTGGCGAGAACCGGGTCCAGGAGGCCCTCGCCAAGATGGAGGCGCTCGCCGCCACGCCCGGCGCTCCCGGGCCGGCCAACTTCCACCTCATCGGCCACCTCCAGTCGAACAAGGCCCGGGCCGCCACCGGCCGCTTTGCTATACTCCACGCGGTCGACTCCGAACGAATCCTTCGCGCCATCGACGCCGCGGCCACTGCGCCCCAGCGGGTGATGCTCGAAGTCAACGTCGCCGCCGACCCGGCCAAGTTCGGGATGGCGCCCGCCCTCGTCCCGGCCATCCTTGCCGCCGCGAACACCCTGCCGAACGTCCGCGTGGAGGGACTGATGACTGTCGCGCCCCTGGTTTCGGACCCGGAGGACGCCCGCCCCTTCTTCCGCCAGCTTCGCCAGTTGGCCGCCGAGCACGGGCTGCCCTCGCTTTCGATGGGGATGACCGGCGACTACGAGGTCGCCATCGAAGAGGGGGCCACACACGTCCGCGTGGGACGCGCCATCTTTGGGGAGCGTATCGGATGAAAGTAGCGATCATCGGCGGCGGCGTGATGGGCGAAGCCATCCTCCACGCGGCCCTCGAAGGGGGCGTGTTCTCCGCCGCCGAAGTCACCGTCTGCGAAGTCGTCGAGCACCGCCGCGAGCAGCTCGCGGGCGTTTACGGCGTCTCGACCACCGCCGTCGCCGCGGATGCCATGGGAGGGGCCGACCTCGTCCTCCTCTCCGTCAAGCCGCAGGACATCCACTCGGTCCGCGGCAGCGTCAACGACGGCGGCCTCCTCGTCTCGATCATGGCCGGTGTGCGGATCGCCACCATCGAATCCGAGTTCCACCACAAGCGCATCGTCCGGGTGATGCCCAACACCCCCGTTGCGGCGAAGGCCGGGATGAGCGTCTGGACCGCCACCGCGGACGTTTCCGAAGAGCAGCGTGGGCTCGCCCAGCGCCTCCTCGCCGCCATCGGACGCGAAATCTACGTTGACGACGAAAAGAAGCTGGACATGGCGACGGCCGTCAGCGGAAGCGGCCCCGGCTACGTCTTCCTCTTCATCGAGGCGATGATCGAAGGTGCCGTCGCCATCGGCCTCACCCGCGCCCAGGCCGACGAGATGGTGCTCCAGACCGTCTACGGCTCGGCCGTCTACGCCCACGAAGCGGGCAAGAGCGCCGCCGAGCTCCGGGCGATGGTCACCTCGCCCGCCGGGACGACCGCGGCCGGGCTCCTCGAATTGGAGAAGGGGGCCGTCCGCGCCTCCATCATCGAAGCAATCAAGGCCGCCCACCGGCGCGCCCAGGAACTCGGCGGTCCCGCGTGAACGACCAGGTCGCCACGATCTTCACGGCCTTCCTCTACATCCTCATCGTCCTCATCATCATCCGCTCGCTCTTGAGCTGGTTCCCCATCGACCGCCGGAACCAGGCCGTCCAGCTCCTTGACCGCCTCACGGAGCCGCTCCTCGAACCGGTCCGGCGGATGATGCCGCGCACCGGGATGATCGACTTCAGCGCGATGCTGGTGATCTTCCTCCTCTACGCGATGATCTACGTCGTCAACCAGGCGGCGGCACGTTAAGGCCTGTTGGCTTGGATACCACCGCCGATTTGCTATCATCGAAACGGATCCCCGCTCGCGCGGCCACGGAGTCGACCGATTAACCCCTACATCGCCCAGATGACGTTCACCTTCATCCAGATCCTGACCTGGGCGATCGTCGCGCGGTCGCTCCTGAGCTGGTTCCCCGTCGACCAGTCAGGCCCGCTCTACCAGATGCTCTTCCGCGTCACCGAGCCGATCATCGAGCCGATCCGCAGGGTCATGCCGAACACAGGCATGATGGACCTGAGCCCGATGGCCGCGATCATCCTCCTGATCGTGATGGGCCAGCTCGTAGCTGGGCTCACTGCCTCCGCGTGACACCGCCGGCTGTCGCGAACCCTCTCCGCGTGTGAACATCGGTGCGATGGAAGGCGCCGCGATCTCTGCCGCCGGAATCGGCCGCCGCTACGGCGAACGCCGCGCCCTCGACGATTTCTCACTCGAAGTGCCGGGGGGTTCCGTCTTCGGGCTCCTCGGGCCCAATGGTTCGGGCAAGAGCACCTTCGTCGGCCTCGTCGCCGCCATGGAAGCGCCGGACTCGGGCACCCTTCGCGTCTTCGGCGAGCCACCGGCGCCGGCGCTCCGGGCACGGGTCGGCACCGTCTTCCAGGAGAACGCCTCCGACCCGCTGATGACCGTCAACGACACCCTCTGGCTGGCAAGCCGCCTCTTCGGCGTGCCCCGGGCCCAGGCGCGAGAGCGGTCGGCGTCCCTCCTGGCGGCGTTCGGGCTCAGCGACCGGGCAAGCGACGCCGTGTCGACCCTCTCCGGGGGCATGCGCCGCCGCCTCGAGATGGCCCGCGCCCTCCTCCACGACCCCTCCCTCCTCCTCCTCGACGAACCAACAACCGGCGTCGACCCGCACGAGCGGCGGGCGCTCTGGGCGGCGCTCATGGACACGCGCGGCGCCGGTCGCACCATCCTCCTCGCAACGAACGATCTCGCCGAAGCCGACGCCGTCTGCGATAGGGTGGCGTTCGTCCAGGCGGGCAAAGTCATGGCCACGGGCACGCCGGCGGACCTCAAGCGGGGCCTCAGGCGCGAAGCCGTCCGGGTGACGGTCGACGGGCTGACCCCGGGGCAGCTGTCCGAGGTCGAACAGGCGGCCGGGGCAGGGCAGGTTGTCGCCCAGGACGAGGTCCTCCACATCACTGTCGACGACGCTTCCGCTTTCGTGCCCCGGCTCTTCGCGATCGCCCCCGGCGCCATCCGCACCGTCACCATCGAGCAGTCAACGCTCGAAGACTCCTACTTCCAGCACGTCGCCCGGCAACCGGCGGGATCGGTGGCGCCGTTATGAGCGCCGCATCCGCATGCGCCGCCCTCTTCCTCCGCGACCTCCGGGGAGTGATCCGCGCCCGGTCGCAGCTCTACTCCTCCGTCTTCACGCCGCTGCTCTTCCTCGTCTTCCTCGGCAACGGCGTCTCGGAGGGGCTGGCGCCTTCGAAACTCCCCGCCGGCAGCTTCACCGCCTACCTCGTCGCGGGGTCGGTGGTCATGACGTCGGTCTTCTCGTCGACCTTCTCCAGCGCATCCTTCTATCGTGACCGCGACAGCGGCGTCCTCCGGATGCTGCTCTCCTCCCCTCACCCGGCCCGCGTCATCCTCCTCGGGAAGTCGTTGGCGGGGGTCGCCATCGGGACCATCCAGGCCGCGGCCGTGCTCCTCATCGCCGCCCCCTTCGTCGAGTTCGAATGGCAGCACGGGGTCGGCGCCGGGCTGGCGATCGCCCTCCTCTCCGTGGTGCTACTGAACGTGCTCCTCGCGGGGCTTGCCCAGGCGCTGGCATCCCGCATCCAGACGATGCAGGGCTTCCACCTGGTAATGAACCTGGCGCTCTTCCCCCTGCTCTTCTTCTCGGGGGCGTTCTTCCCGGTCGACGAACTGCCCACCTGGCTCCAGGTGATGGCCTATGCGAACCCGCTGACCTACGCCGTCGACGCCCTCGAACTGGCCGCCTACGCCGCCAATGGCGACGCCTTCATCGGGCTTGGAGTCGACTTCCTGGTCCTTGGCGCGCTTGCCGCCGCCGTCTACGCCCTCGGGCTCGCGCGGACGCCGCGGCTCACCTGGTCCGGCCAATAGGCACATGGCCCGGCCGGAGCGTCAGGGGGCGAGGAAGCGAAGCGCCCGCGGCAAGATCTCGATGCGGGCGGGGAGCCAGCCGCCCGGTTCGCCGTCAATGTCGAGCTCCGAGGGCCGGTCGCTCGACAGCTCGACGACCGAGGCCGGGTGGTGGTCGATGCCGTCCATCCTCAGGTGGATGCCGCCCTTGCGCTGACCGTCCACGGCCCTGAGGACGGCCCCGCGGCCAAGGTCCCCCCAGCGGATGACGTCGAGGAGGCCGTCGTCGGGGAGCGCGCCGGGCGCGGCTACGAGGTCGCCGCCCCACATCTCCATGTTGTGGACGCTGATGCTGTTGTAGCGGCCGTCGTAGGCATCGCCGTCGATCGTGAGGGCGAAGTCGCGGGACATCGGACCAGCCATCTTCACGCCAGTCATGATCAGGTACGGCACCGTGTCTCCCAGGCGCTTCAGCCAGCGCGGGACCGAGTGGGAGATGCCCGGGATCCAGCCGGCGCTGACTTCGAGGAGGAAGTAGTGGACCTCGTCGAAGTCGCCGCCGCGTGTGACCGAACGGACCATGCCGGCGTCGATGATGCGCTCGTGGCCGGCCGCGATAGCGCGAATGGCCTGGCGGGGGCGGCCGATGCCGAGGCACTTCGCGACATCCTTGCCGGTGCCCATGCCGATCGTGCCGATGCGGACGGTACCGCCGGCCCCGTTCGCGAGGATGGCGGTCGCCACCTCGTTCACCGTGCCGTCCCCGCCCACCGCGACGAGGGTGGTCCGCCCGTCGCGCATGGCATCGGCGGCCAGCGCCGCCCCTTCCCCGCGCGCCTCGGTGAACACGGCGTCGGGGACGATGCCCGCCTCGCGGATCGCCCGGGCGAGCGCGGGCCAGCGGCGGGCAGTCCTGCCGCCGCCGGAAGCCGGGTTCACAATGAAGAAGGGAGCCTCGGGTGAGAGCACGGGCTCAGGTTACCGCACGGGCGATGACGGCGGAATCGAGGGCCGGGTCACTGCCTAGTCGTCGTCGTCCTCGTGCTCCTCGTGCTCGTGGTCGTCGTCGTCGTGCTCGCGGTCGCCGTGCTCGTCGTCGTCGTCCTCTTCGTGCTCATCGTCTTCGTACTCGTCGTCGTCGTCCTCCTCGTGCTCGCCGCCAAGCAGCGACCGCGCCGAACCGGCGACGGCCGAAGTGGGGTTCAGCGCGTGGAAGGCGCCGGGGTTCGCAACAAATACGCCCGCCGCGAGCACGCCGAAGAAGGCGGCAACGAGGAGGACGATGCGGTTTCTGTCCATGGCCTCACGTCCGTAGTGGTAGTCAGTCGAGTATGCGGGCCAGCGATTCCAACCGGATTGAGAGAAGATTCGAATTCTCAAATGTTCCTGTGAGGATTCTGTGGGACGATCTGGCCGTGCACATCCTGCTGGTGGAAGACGAACCACGGCTGGCGACGGCGATCCGGCGCGTGCTCCAGGAAGAGGGCCACGTCGCCGACTGGGTCGCGGACGGGAACGAGGCGCTCGACCAGGCCCGCTCGGAGGACTACGACATCCTCCTCCTGGACGTGATGATCCCGGGTACCGACGGCTACGGCGTGGCGCGGACCTTGCGGGCGGAGGGCGCGGTGACGCCGATCCTCATGCTCACCGCCCGTGACTCCGTGCCGGACCGGGTGAAGGGTCTCGACGCGGGCGCCGACGACTACCTGGTGAAGCCGTTCGCGCTCTCCGAGTTGCTGGCGCGCGTCCGGGCGCTGGCGCGGCGGTCACGGATGAACAACGGGCAGGCGTCGTCGCTCCAGGTGGGCGACCTGGAGCTGGACCTGCGGTCGCGCGAAGCAATCCGGGGCGGAAAACGGATCGAGCTGACGGCAAAGGAGTTTGCCTTGCTTGAACTGCTGATGCGGCACCCAGGGCAGGTGCTGACGCGGACACAACTGCTGGACCGCGTCTGGAACTACGACTCGCTCGTTGAATCGAACGTCGTCGAGATCTACATCCACTACCTCCGGAACAAGGTGGACCGCGACTTCGAACCCAAGTTGATCCGCACGGTCCGGGGCGTGGGCTACGCACTGCGAGCGCCCTGATGTTCCTGCAAGCGCGCTGGAAGCTGACCGCCTGGTACGCGGCGGCGCTCGCGAGCATCCTCCTTCTCGTGGGGACCGCGACCTACCTGAGCGTCCGCCGTTCGCTCGACGACGACGTCCGGTCGGCGATCAAGACGGCAATGGCCGACCTCGCCGCCTTCGACCCGAGCCACTACACGCCGCTGCGCGAGAACCACCGAGAACGTGACGACGACGACGACGAGCGTGAGCAGCCAGCGCCCGGGGACGGTTCCTCGGAAGTGGTCTCGAACGAAGTCTTCTTCGTCACGACCGACCGGAACGGCGCCGTCCTCCTCAATCCCCGCGGGGTCGACCTGGAACACATCGACTTCACCGCGCTCGTGGCCAGGGCTGACAGCGGGAACTCCTGGAACGATGTCCGGGGGGAAGATTCGCGCTACCGCTTCGCTTCGAACGCGACGACCGCGACCGTGGCCGGGGAGCCGGTCTACCTGCACGTGGGGCAGTCGCTCCGCAACCGCGACAGCGCACTTTCGTCGCTGTGGAAAGTGCTCGCCTTCGGCGGGCTTGGTGGCATCGGCCTGGCCTGTGTTGGTGGCTTCCTCCTCGCCGGCCGGGCTCTCAAGCCGATCCAGGCGTCGTTGGAGAGCCAGCGCCGCTTCGTGTCCGACGCGTCCCACGAACTGCGGACGCCGATCGCCGTCGTGCAGGCGAACAACGAGCTGCTCATCCGCCACCCGGAACAGACCGTCGAACAGAACGCGGGCCAGGTCGAGGCTATCGCCGCCGAGACGGAGCACATGGCCCGGCTGGTGGGAGACCTGCTCACCCTGGCGCGGGCGGACGAAGGCAGGGTGCAGCTCGCGAGGGAGGCGGTGGACCTGGGCGAACTGGTCACAGACGTCGCCCGGGACATGAAGGCGCTCGCGGAAGCGAAGGGCGTGTCACTGGAGGTGGCGGCCCGGCCGGCCATCGTCGAGGGCGACTCCCAGCGGCTTCGCCAGCTGGCGCTCATCCTGGTCGACAATGCGGTGAAGTACACGCAGGGCGGTGGGACGGTGTCGATCACGACGCGGAAGGCTGGACGACGAGCGGAGATGGTTGTGACCGACACGGGCGTCGGCATCCCCGGGGAACACCAGGGGCGGATCTTCGACCGGTTCTACCGGGTGGACGCGGCGCGAGGCCCCGGCGCGGCGGGAACCGGGCTGGGGCTCGCGATCGCGAAGTGGATCGCCGAGGTGCATGGCGGACGCATAGCCATGCAATCCGAACCCGGGCGCGGGACGACCTTCACCGTGCGGCTGCCGGCGGTGGGCTGATGCAATTCGCCGACCACTTCCGGGCGATGGACACCGGCGTCGACGTCCTGGTCGAGGCTGACTCGCTGCCGATGGCGGCGTTCTTGAGCGTGAAGTTGCTGTTCGAACAGCAGGAACAGCGGTTCTCCCGCTTCCGCCCTGACAGCTTGCTCAGCCGGCTGAACCGCGGGGACGAGGTGACCGACCCTCTCTTCGCCGAATGCTGCCGGATGGCGATTGAGGCCTGGGAGTTCACCGGCGGTCTCTTTAACCCCCTGGTCCTGCCTGCACTCAGACAGGCCGGGTATGACAGGACATTCGCCGAGGTGGACACCGGGGACCCGCAACCGATGGCGGTGCCGTCGCCAGCGGAGGCGCTGCGCCTGACCGCGGGCGGCGCGCGGCTCGCCGGGGGAATGCTGGACCTTGGCGGCATCGTCAAGGGGTGGACAGCTGACCTCGCGGTGGAGACGCTGGTCGGTGACCACCCGGATATCCTCGTGAACGCAGGGGGAGACCTGCGGTGCGCCGGGTCGGACGAAGACGGGGGCGGCTGGTTGGTCGGCGTGAGCGGCGAGACCGACGACGATGACGCCTGGGCTGGGAGGATAGTGGGCGCGCTCGCCACCTCGACAACGCGAAAGCGACGCTGGGAGGCCGGCAGCGGCTTCGCCCATCACTTGATCGACCCGCGGACGGGGCTTCCGGCGGCTTCGCCATACGACCAGGTTTCGTGTCTCGACAAGGAGGCCTGGCGCGCCGAATGCTGGGCGAAGGCCGTCCTGATCGGTGGACGCGAGGCCACGGAGCGCGCCTCCGCCTCTACGCTGGGGCTCCTGGCGATGGGACCGGGCGGCGTCAGGGACGCCCGGGGCGCCATGTCACCGGACTGAACCCTGATTTTACCCTCCAGTTACGACTCTTCCTGAGCGCCCGTGGCCACTTACCTCCCGAACCCCAAGTGACCAAGGGAGGTCCTCATGAACCGCACCGCATCCATGATTGCCGCTGCAATCACCACCGCCGTCTCCGGAGGCGTCATCGCCGCATTCGCCGTCGCCCAGGGCGTCTTCGTCGAGGCGCCCACGGGCGCGAATGCATCGGCCGACACCGAGGCCACACAGTGGGCGCCCCCGCCACCGCCCCCGGGAAAGCCGACTCAGGCGACGGCCCAGCAGTCGGCCGCCCAGGGCGACCCTGAGTACGTCTACGTGAAGAAGGACCCGAAGATCGTGGTCCAGGAACCAGAGGGCGATCCGCCCGTACAGGCCGCCAAGGAATCGCCCGCAACGCCATCCCCGGCTGGCACCACCAGTAGCGCGCCCGCGGCGGACCCTACGCCGAAGCCCGTTTCCACCAAGGAAGAGCCCACCGCCACGCCTCCGCCGGCCTCGTCCGGGCCTGCGAATGCGCCCGCCAGCGAGCCGACCGCGAAGCCGACCTCCACGCCCAAGGCCACGAAGACTCCACCTCCAACAGCAACCCCGGCGCCAGAGCCCGCGACGGCTCCCCCCGATGACTCGGCCTCCAGCGGCAGCGGCGTGGACGACGACGACGTGGATGACGACGACGAGGATGACGAGGACACCGAGGATGAGCACCCCGAAGTGGAGAAGGACTAACCAGGATGGCTAACGCAAAGAAGCGCGGCGCCCGATTCGTCTTCACCCGCATCGCAACCGGCGCCTCGGCCGTAGTCCTGACCTCCGCGCTCTGGGCCGGGGTGGCGGCGACGGCGCCTCAGAAGAAATGGGATACCGCCCAGGCGGAAACCGAACAGCCAGCGCTCGAGGTCTACGAGCAGGACGGCTGGCGCTGGGACCCCGACCGGCAGGAATGGCTGCTGATGGAGGAGACCGCACCCGGCGAGGCCCAGGTCTGGAGCGGCGGAAGCGGCGACCGGCCCGTCATCGTTGTCGAGCAGCAGGATGTGATCTACTACGTCTTCCAGTGGCAGCCGGACGACAAGGGCGGCGGCACCTGGGTGCAGGTGCCGGGCGATGGCAAGAGCCAGCCGCCCAAGACCGCGGCAACCGTGAAGACAACCGTCCCGGCGGCCGGGCCCACGACCGCCCCGACAACCGCGGGGGTGCCGGCGGCGGGGGGCGTGCCTACCAACGCCCCTCCGCCCACGGCAGCGCCCACGAAGCCCCCGCTGCCCGGCTGGGTGCCGACTTCCACGCCCGTGCCTGCGAACACGCCACCGCCGACGCCAATCCCAGGCGGTGGTGGGGGAGGCGGTGGCGGGACGCCATCGAATCCGCCGGCGCCCACGTCGGCACCGCCGCCGGCGCCCACGGCAACGCCGAAGCCCAAGCCGACGGCAACGCCGACCAAGTCAAAGGCCTCCTGAGATGAAGCTCGTCGTGCTCTTCGCTGTGATTGCGGTTGCGGGGAGTGCCGCCGGAGCCGTGTACGGGGCGGACCTGGCGGCGGCCATGGTCCCCGAGGCCGGAAGCCACGGGGCCTGGTACGCCAGCCGCTCCGCCGGGATCGCCAGCTACGTCTTCCTCTGGGTGGGAATCGTGGGCGGGCTCCTGATGTCGTCGGCATTCTTCGACGGCCTCATCGGCCGGCCGCGCCTGCTGGCGATGCACCAGTCGGCTTCGATCGCCGGGGTGTTCCTCGGGTTGGCCCACGCCCTCGTGCTCATCCCGGACCACTGGACGCATTTCGGGCTGAAGGACATCCTGGTGCCGTTCGGCTCGTACTACAAGCCGGTCTACTCGGCCGTGGGCACCCTGTCGCTCTACCTCGCGGCAGTGGTCAGCGCCTCGTTCTGGTTCCGGTCACGGATGGGCGGGAAGTCGTGGAAGATGCTCCACTACACGTCTTTCCTGGCCTTCGGCGGGGCACTCTGGCACGGGCTGATGATGGGGACCGACGCCCACAAGCCCTGGGTGCTGGCGATCCTTCTCGGCACGAGCCTCTCGGTCATCTTTGGGGTGATGGTGCGGATCACTTATGCCCGGCCGCCGGTGAAACGGGTCGCCCCCGCCCAGGCGGCGGCCAGCCCGGCGACCGCGGCGACCGCGGCGAGCGCCGCGCCATCGCCCGCCCGGGTTCCCGGCCGTGAAGCCCAGATGGCTGCCAGCGGACAGGAGTAACCGGTCGCCGGAGTTCCGAGAAAGCGGGGGTGCGTTTCGGCACCCCCGCTTTCTTGTCTGTCTCGCGCCCGGTTCAGCAGGCAGGCGGGGCGATGTGCTTCTTCCGGTCGATAGCATCCCGGAGCGCGATGCCGCCGAAGAGTCCGGCCGTGACCACCGCCCCGAGTCCTCCACCGCTCACCGTCATCGCCAGTGCGGGGACGGGGCAGGTCCCGGCGACCGCCCAACCTGTGCCGAAGATGGCGGCCCCAAAGACGGCCCGCTGCGTGACCGGCGCGCGTTGCACCTTCAGCGGTCCCCCGAAGGGCGTCTGCCAGCGGCGGCGTTCGAGCAGCAGCAGGAGCGGGGCAGCCACCGCCACGGCGGAGCCCATGAGCAAGAAGACATCGGGTTCCTGCAGGCGGAGCATGTCGTGGATCACCGTGTAGTCGTTGAGGCGCGCGGCGGCGACGAGAAAGCCGAACGCCCCGCCCATGAAAAACGCCGCGGCTCTCACAGGTCACCCCCGGTCACCACGTTGAGGAGCGCGGTGACAGCAACGGCCGTGGCCATGAAGGTGCCGGTGGCGGCAAGACTGGCCGGAGAAAGGGACGAGGTGCCGCGGAGACCGTGGCCAGAGGTACACCCTCCGGACCACCGGGCGCCATAGCCCATGACGAAGCCGGCGCCGAGCAGGAGGGGCACAAGCGCCGCCAGCGGGACCAGGTCGCCGAGTTTGCCGTAGTCGAGGTTCCAGGAAAGGCCGCCGCGGAGGAGGGCGGCGACGAAGGCACCGGCGACGAGCCCGGCGAACAGGGAAACGCGCCAGGGGTCGAACGGCTGGCGGCGCAGGAATGAGAACGCCTGGGAATAGGCCGTGGTGGCGCCAAGCGGCTTGTTGGCCAGCGCGTAGAGCCCGACCACGGTCAGGCCCATGAGCGGCCCGGCGATGTACCAGGCGAGACGATCAGGGAGCAGATCCAAACAGAGTCCTCCGGCGGGCATGGCCGCGCCCACTCACTATAAAGTTGACTGACTTCCTAGACAATAGCGAACGGGACGCGGCGGCCGAGGCGGCACCGTTCCCGGCGTCGTGGAGAGCGCGGATTAGCGGCGGAAGCGGGAGAGGTCGCTCACGAAGACGCTGGGCCCGGAGCGCTCAGGGGCGCCGCCATAGCGTTCGATGGTGACCAGGGCACTTTCGTAGGTCTTGAGTCCCTGGGGCAGCCGGGCGCCGTAGCGCGCGAAGCCCTGGGAATCGCTGTTGAAGGTGCCAAGGCTGACGTAGCGGCCGCCGGTGCTCACCCAGATCTGGTAGGTTTCGCCGGCCGGGCGCTGTTGCAGGCTGGCGGCGACAAACCAAACGCGCTTCTGGTCCTCATCCCAGACGAGGCGGCCGATCGAGGTGCTCTTTTCGTCCACGGACACGACCTCCGCCACGACGGTGGTCGGCGCGAGGAGCGCGACGAGGAGGTCGCGGTCGTCGCTGGTGGCCTGGTCGAGTTCGAAGGCGCTGCGTTCGGCCTCGCTTAGGCGGCGGGTGAGGGCGGCGATTTCGACTTCCTGGGAGAGCGCCCGGCTAACCTGTCCCTGGAGGTCGCGGTTGTCCTCGCGGAGGTGGTCGATCTGGCTGCGGACCGACACCATCCCCGTGAAGGCGGCAATGGCGACGACCACCGCGGCCAGCCCGGCAGCGGCGCGACTGTATCCCCAGGCACGGCGCCAGGGGCTGGGACGGGCGATCCCCGCGGACTGGAAGACGCGGGCGCGGAGGCTGCGGGGCGGCTTCCGCCGGGGCACGCTGAGTGAAAACGAAAGCGCCAGGCGCTCCGAGTCGTGGACGATGTCCCGGCAGGCGGTGCAGTCGGCGAGGTGCAGCGCCACGATGCGCTCCAACTCGGGTTCGAGCGCGCCGATGGCGTATTCATCCGCCTGTTCCTGGGAGATGTGAGCTTCCATCGTCGTGGTCGGCACCTACACTCGATTCTCGAGAGCCCGGCGCAACTTCTGCATGCCGAGGCGGATACGCGTCTTCACGGTGCCCAGGGGCTCGTGGAGAGCGGCGGAGATTTCCTGCTGGGTGAACCCGCCGAAGTAGGCGAGTTCGAGGGCACGGCGCTGGTCGGCCGGGAGCCCGACGAGTGCGGCGCGCACCAGCTTCTGGGCCTCGTGGAGCTGCGCGGCGAGCACGGGGTCATCGGTGTCAGCGGGAACGAGGGTGGCGGGATCGTCGTCACTGGTATCGCCGTTGAGGGCTTCGCGGCGATGGCGCCGGCCGCGGGAGCGGAGTTCGTCAACGGAACGGTTCCGGGCGACGCTCATCAGCCAGCTCAGGAAGCGGCCGCGCTCGGCGATAAAGGTCTCAGGGCGGCGCCAGAGCCGGACGAACACGTCCTGGGTCACGTCCTCGGCTTCGTGGACGTCGGCGAGGACACGCAGACTGGCGGAGTAGACGAGCGCGACGTAGCGGTCGTAGATGGCCGCGAAGGCGAGGGGGTCGCGGATCACGACGGCTGCCATGAGGGCCTCATCGCTCCAGGTTCGGCGGCCGGAGAGGTCGTCGCCGACCGGGACCGCAATATCACCGGTCCCGGTGATGTTACGTAGACTAGAGGCGCCTGGATCTCCGCGAAGGCTCATGCGCTGCCTCGGCTCGAATCATACACCGGGGAAACCCCGCGCCAAGCTCTCTCCTTTACCGGGCCATTGCATTCCCCGGAGGGGTTTACGGCGGATTTGCAGGTCATCCGCGACACTGGCCCTACACCCACTCGCAGGAGTTCCCGTGAAGATGCCCCGCTTCGCTCGCCTTTTCGCCATCCCCCTGGCCGGGGTCGCCCTCCTGGCGGCGGCAGCGTGCTCGTCCGAAAACAGCACACCGCTCGCCGGCACGGAGGCAGACGCTTCCCCGGCGAGCGCCACGGCGGCCGCTTCGATCCAACCCGCCACCACGACCACGTCGTTCGCAACCACGAAGGAGATGTCGGTGGCCGACCTGGTGAAGCTGGCCGAGCCGTCCGTGGTGCGGATCGAGACAACCTCCGGTGTGGGTTCGGGGTTCGTTGTCAGCGCCGACGGGGACATCATCACGAACAACCACGTGGTGACTTCGGCCGCCGGCCGGACGCTGGCGACGGTGCAGGTCACCTTGAACGACGGCGCAGTGAAGACGGGAAAGGTGGTCGGGGTCGACCCGCGTTCGGACCTGGCGCTGATCAAGATCGACCTTTCGGGCCTGAAGCCCCTCAAGTTCGGGAGCCTCGCCAACACGCTGGTCGGCCAGGACGTCGTGGCGATCGGGTTCGCGCTCGACCTCAGCGGCGGTGAGGGCGCTTCGTTTTCGGTGACGCGCGGCATCGTGAGTGCGAAGAACCGGGGGATCGAGGAGAGCTCGACGATCCTGGGGGCGATCCAGACGGATGCCGCCATCAACCACGGCAACAGCGGCGGGCCGCTGCTCAACCTTGCCGGCGAAGTGATCGGTGTGAACACGGCGATCAAGTCGGACCCCACGACGGGAGAAGTGGCGCCCGGGATCGGCTTCGCCGTCGGCGTGGACACCGTGAAGGCGGTGTACAGCCAGCTGAAGGAGAACGGGAAGGTCAACCGCGGCCTGCTCGGGATCACCGCTTTCGACGCGCTCCGGCCGGCGCGGGCGGCGGAACTCGGGATACCGGCGGAAGGCGGCGTGGTCCTCGGAGACCGCAGCGTCCAGAACGGGGGCCCGGCGGCAACCGCGGGCATCAAGGCTGGCGACGTCATCGTTTCGATCGGAGGCGACCGGGTGCGGAACGAAGCCGACCTCGCGGTCGCCATGATCGACCACCATCCGGGTGAGGTTGTGGACGTGGAGATCTATCGCGACGGGAAGAAGCTGACCGTGAAGGTGACCCTGGGGACAGCCCCCGCGGCCTGACCGCCTTTCCCAATTCCCGCCAGGGCGCGGCAGCTTTGTGCAGGCGCCGGGCCGTCGATAAGCTCCTCTGGTGGAACCCCAGCGCGTCGTGTCGCTCGTCCCCAGCCTGACGGAGCTGCTGTTCTGGCTGGGCCGCGGTGACCGCGTCGTCGGGCGGACGCGGTTCTGTACGGAACCGGCCGGCGAGGTCGAGCGCGCGGCGGTCGTGGGCGGGACCAAGGACCCGGACCTGGCGACGGTACAGGCGCTGCGGCCCGACCTCGTGGTGGCGAACAAGGAAGAGAACCGGCGCGAGGACGTCGAGGCCCTCAGGTCGGCCGGCATCGAGGTACTCCTGACCGACCCGAACAGCGTGGACGAGGCGGCGGCGATGATCGTGGAGTTGGGACGCCGGGTGGGGGCCAACGAGCGGGCACAGATGCTGGTGCACGAGATCGAAGAGGCGCTGACGGGAGTCGAGCCGGGAACGGGGTTGCGCGTGTTCGTCGGCGTCTGGCGGAAGCCGCTGCTGGGGCTGGGGTCCGAGACATACGGCAGCGACTTGATCGAGCGATGCGGGGGCGTCAACGTCCTCTCCCATCTCACGCGGTACCCGGAGGTGGCCCTGGAGTCTCTCGCGGCGTTACGGCCGGAGATGGTGTTGCTCCCGGACGAGCCTTACGCGTGGCGTCAGGCCCACGCCGCCGAGTTCGCCGCGGTCGCCCCGGCGAGGGTGATCGATGGGAAGTGGCTGTGGTGGTACGGACCGCGAATGCCAGCCGCGATCCGGCAGCTGCGGGCGCTGCTGGCTCCCTCACCCCCTGGCCCCCTCTCCACCTTCGGTGGAGAAGGGGAAGTAACCGGGAGAGGGTGACGATGGGGGCCGGGACGCGGGGGCAGCAGGTGGAGATTGTAGTGGTGGATCAGGGTGCGTTCGGGGAGGCGGCGCTTGAGCATCTGCTCCGAGCGACCGGGGGCGTCGCACGGCCGGTCGTGGGGCTGGCGACGGGGAACACACCTGTTGGGCTGTATGCGGCGCTCCGGGCGCGGGGGGACGCTGCCTGGATTGCGCGGGTGCGGCCGTTCGCCATCGACGAATACGGCGGGAGGGGCGACCACCCCTGCGCGAACCGCGCCTATTTCGCCTCCCACTGGGAGGCGATCCCGGGGGCGGCGGCGGTCGAGCAGTTCGACCCGGATGCCCCCGACCGAGCAGCCGAGTGCGGGCGGCTGGCGGCGGCGCTGCGAGCAGCCGGGGGCCTGGACCTCGTGGTGCTCGGGATCGGGAGGAACGGGCACCTCGCCTTCAACGAACCAGGATCGGAGGCGGGGTCGATGGCGCGCGAGGTGCGGCTGACCGAAGCATCCATGGACGCTGCCCGCGGGTGCTGGGGCGACGAAACGCCCGAGACGGGGCTGACGCTTGGCCTCGCGGAGATCCTGGGCGCCCGGACGGCACTGCTCCTGGCGAACGGCGCCGCAAAGGCCGGGATCGTCGCGCGGGCACTGGAAGGGGCGAGCGGGCCAGGCTGCCCGGCGAGCTACCTCCAGCGGCACCCACGGGCAGTGGTCGTGCTGGACACGGACGCGGCGGCGCTGCTCAGGCGGGGTGCAGGCGCCATTCGTCGCGATTGAAGGCGACTTCGCCCCGGCAGAGGGTCGCGGCCACGGCCAGGTCACTGTCGAGGAAGACGACGTCGGCGTCGTAGCCGCGTTCGAGGCAGCCCTTCGAGCGCTGGACTCCGGCGACCCGGGCCGGGTTCGTCGCACAAAGCCGGAACGCGGTCGGGAGATCGAGGCCGAGGAACTCGACGACGTTGCGGAAGTGCTGGTCGATGGGGGCGACACTGCCGACGATGGTGCCGTCGGCGCGTTCGGCCTTCGCGCCGGTCACCTTCACCTCCTGGCCGGCGAATTGGCCGCCTTCGGAGCCAGTACCGGCGATGTGGAGGTTGTCCGTGACGACGACGGCGCGGTGGGGGCCGAGGACGCGGTAGGCAAGGCGCAGCGGCTCCGGGGCGATGTGAGCGCCGTCGCAGATGAGTTCGCAGGTGACCGATTCCTCGAGCAACGCCGCAACGATCGGTCCGCCTTCGCGCTGGTGGATGGGCCGCATTGCATTGAAGAGGTGGGTGACGTGCTTGACGCCGCCTTCGAACCCGGCGCGGCACTCCTCGGCGGTGGCGTCGGTGTGGCCCATGGCGGGGAGAGCGCCGCTGGCGGCGATGGCGGCAGCGAGTTCGAGGGCATCGGGCAGTTCGGGGGCGAAAGTGACCTGGCGGATGAGTCCGCGGGCGGCGGCCTGGTAGCGGTCGAACTCCCACGGGCGGGGGGCGCGGAGCATCGCGGGGTCGAAGGCTCCCTTGCGCAGGGGATTGATGAACGGGCCTTCGAGGTGGAAGCCGACCGGCTCGGCGCCGGGGGTGGCGGCGACGGTCGGGGCGAGGCTTTCGAAGATGGCGGCGGTTTCGTCCTCGTCGCGGCCGATGGTGCTGATCAGATACGAGGTGAGGCCGTTTTGCGGCGCCCAGGCGCTGTAGGCACGGATGCGGTCGGGGTCGCGGCGGAAGAAGGAGTGGCCGCCGCCGCCGTGGACATGGACGTCGATGAACCCGGGGCCGGCGGTCAAGCCCTGTGCGTCGAAGACGGCCGCGCCCGCCGATTCGACCTTGCGCCCGATGGCGACGATCCGCGGGCCCTCGCAGAGGAGGTCGCCGCGGGAGAGGCCCCCGGGGAGGGCGAGGATGGCGTTCGAAACGAGGAGCCTGCCGGGCATGGCGCCATTATGACCGAGCAGCGACGAGGCTGCCCGGCCTGACGAGTCGAGCCGGCCAGGAGTCTCAGTTCGCCGGCTTGTCCGCGGTGGCGTAGGCGACGACGCCGGCGTCCGTGCCTTCGGGCTTCTGCTGGCGGGGGTGGCTGGCGTTGTGGGCGCGGATCGCGGAGAGGACCGCCTGGCCGGCTTTCTCCATCAGCTCCTGCTTGTGCTCGGCGACGGCGTCGGCCGAGCGCTGGACCGGTTCGATCATCCGGGTGACGCGGGGGATGACGTAGCGCGCGAAGAGTTCGTAGCTGCGGAGGCACTGGTCGGGCGCGGCCCAGTCGTGGGCAAAACCGAGGAGCGTGCCAAAGCCGCCGCTGATCTCCTGGAGGTGGGCGATCTTCTCGACGGCTTCCTCGGGGGTGCCAAACATGGCGGCGCCGGAACGGTCCATCGCGGTGGCCATGGCGACGCCGTCCTCGATGTGGTTGGCGTTCGGGCGGCCGAGGATGTCGACGTTGTATTCGTTGTGCCAGCGCTTGAGGCCTTCGGCGACTTCGGCCAGGGCCTGTTCCTTCGTTGGGGCGATGTGCCACTGGCTGAGGACGCGCCAGTTCTTGCGGTCGATGACCTGGCCGTACTCCTGGGCATAGGTTTCGCCGAAGCCCCACTGGGTCGGGAGGGCGGCGAGGCCATCGGCGGTATGGCTGGCGACGGAGATGACGCCCACGCCGTACTTGCCGGCGGCTTTCATCCCGGCCGGGCTCAGGGTCGAGGCGGCGGCGATTGGCATGTCTTCCTGGAGGGGCTTGATCTGGAGCATGGCGTCGTTGAGTTCGAACCAGTCGCTCTTGTAGGTGAAAGGCTTGTCTTCGCGGAGGAGGCGGATGATGACGCCGAGGGCCTCGTCCATGCGGTCGCGCTGGAGGGCAGGGTCGATGCCAAGGGTGCGGGCATCCGAGGGCAGCGCGCCGGGGCCGACGCCGAACATCGCGCGCCCGCGGGTGAGATGGTCGAGCTGGACCATGCGCTGGGCGACGTTGAAGGGGTGGTGATAGGGGAGCGAGACGACGCCGGTGCCGAGCATGATCCGGGTGGTGCGTTCGCCCGCGGCAGCGAGGAAGAGCTCGGGGGAAGCGATGGTTTCCCAGCCGCCGGAGTGGTGCTCGCCCACCCAGAACTCGTCGTATCCGAGCTTGTCGAGGGCCTCCGCGAGGTCAAGGTCGCGGCGGATCTGGAGGGTGGGATGTTCGCCGATGGGGTGGTGCGGTGCGAGGAACACGCCGAATTTCATGCGCGCCATGGGGCCTCCCGGGTGGTGGGTTCGCCGCAGGGGACCGGGGCGGCGGGGGCATTCCTGGTGGGCGGTACTGGACTCGAACCAGTGACCTCGTCGGTGTGAACGACGCGCTCTAACCAACTGAGCTAACCGCCCCGGAACTAGCAGCATAGGATGCGGCCCGGCCGGGTTCAACCAGAGCGGGGGTGGGATGGCGGCTCGCGAACGCACGAAAGGGGCGCCGCTCCCGCTCTTCGCCTGTGGTGGAGAGCGGGAGCGGCGCCGTGGACGTTGCAAGGTTGCTTGCGAAGTACTGCGCTAGCTGTGGAGGTAGGGGCGTTCGAGGTTCGGGTTGGCAGGGCCGCTGGTGTGGAAGTAGGCCCACCAGGCGACAACGCGGCGGGTGAGTTCGAGCCGTTCGACGGGTTCGAACGCCTGGCCCGTGAGCTGGGCATGGTGGAGGTGGCGGAGGTCGTCTTCGTGGCGAGCGAGCGCCTGTTGTTCGAGCTGAAACATGGCCGTCCTCCTGGCCGCCGCATCTGGAGTCCTGGCAGCGGCCGCGGGGCACAGCATGGAGCAGGAGTGGCCTCGCCATCTATGAACTACATCACACAAGCGGATGCAGGCGGGAAACCGGACCGGCAACGGCCGAATGGACCCTGATCAAGGGCCGATCGGCCGTGCCACGGGCGCCCTCGACCTCTTAGCGTCTGGCGAAGCACCCGGCTTCTCCTGGGAGCGGCCGGGCTAGCGTGGCAAATTCGCTGCCAACTTCCTCATTGGCGGCGAGTGGCTGGCCCGTCGCGGGCCGAGAAGAAGGGGGCGGCTGGTGGGTGCCGCCCCCTTTTTCGTTGTCTCGAGATCCGGGTAATGGTCAGTCGACGAAGACGGTGACGTAGTACCACATGGCGCCGTCCGCGATGGCCACCACGCCGGCAGCGCGGAAGCGGGGTTCGAGGATGTTGGCGCGATGGCCGGGACTGGCCATGAGCCCATCGAAGGCGACGGTGGCTGACCGCGGGCCCGGGTAGTTGTTGCGGGCGAGGTTTTCGCCGGCCAGCCCGTAGCGGACGCCGCGGAGCCCCAGCTCCGAAAAGGCACTGCCGCCATCGGGACCGTAGTGGTCGAAGTAGTGGCGGGCGACCAGGTCCCGGGCGCGAACGAGCGCGACTTCGACGAGCAGGTCGTCGGACGTGAGAGCGGCGAGGCCAGCTTCGACCCGGGCGGCGTTCATGTCCGCGAGGAGCGCGGCGGCGCGGGCGGTGTCGGGGGCCGGGGCGCTGGAGAGCTGGATGGCAGCGGGCAGGGTGCCGACCGGCTCGCCCGAGCTTTCGACCGGGGCAGGGGCCTGGGCGGACGGCGCCGCGATGGTGGCAATGGCGGCAGCAGGCGGTGTCGGTTGCGTGACAACTGTTGGAGGGACGTAGGAGAAACCGGAAGTCGGGGCGGGTTCTGCCGAAGTATCCAGTGCAGGACTCATTGCTCCAGCCCGGGCCGGCATCCAGTCGACCAGGATGGCAGCAGCGGAGCAGCAAGCGCCCAGCAGCACCACGGCAGCGAACGGCAAAGAGCGCCTCACGCTGATGGTGTCGGCGCGTCTGCGGGGGTCCGGTATTGGGGGAGGCCCCCAATAGGGAGCGACCGGGGAGGGACGCGTTGGAAGGTCCGGACGAGAAGTCAGCGTGGAGCTTGCCGCCACTGGTCGGCGTGCG
Source organism: Chloroflexota bacterium (assembly GCA_016234445.1). Classification (GTDB taxonomy): domain Bacteria; phylum Chloroflexota; class Dehalococcoidia; order Tepidiformales; family Tepidiformaceae. The sequence continues at coordinate 482,126 of JACRBT010000002.1, forward strand.
CGTGGCGATCATCTCGCAGGGGCTGGAGCGGGCATACGACCGCGCCCGGGGCCTTGAGGCGATCGGCTACCGCGTCGCCGCTTCAGGTGACCCGCCGCGGGCCGTTTCGTTCGTTTCAGAGATGGAGCCGGACGCGGTCGTTATCGACATCGGCCGGGAGGTGGCTTCGCCGGACGGTCTGACGGCGTCGCTTCGGGCGGTCACAAACGTGCCCTTCGTCGTGGTGGGCTGTGCCGGGACACTGGCGGAGATGCTGCGTTGCCTGGAAGCCGGGGCCGACGACTACTGCCGGCCGCGATGCCCCACGGAAGAAGTGGACCTGCGGCTGCGGGCGGCGTTCCGGCGAGCCCAGGCCGCGGGTGCAGCGAACCACAAGGACGCGCCGCCGGTGGTGCGGGTGGGCGAAATTGAGATCGACTCGGCCGGGCACCTGGTACGGAAGTGCGGTGCGCTGGTATCGCTTTCGCCGACGGAGTTCCGGCTGCTGGCGACGCTGGCCGAACGCCCGGGAGAAGTGGTCCCCGCGAAGGCACTGATCGCGCGGGTCTGGGGTAACCAGTACGCGAACGAAACCCACTACCTGCGTCTGTACGTGCGCTACCTGCGGCAGAAGCTCGAAGACGACCCCAGCCGGCCGCGGTACATCGTCAACCGCTGGGGCGCCGGTTACGCGCTGGAGACGCCTCCGCAGGCGGCGTGACGGCGGGCCGCTGTCGTCCTACTGGATAGGCCAGCGAGCGCTGGCTTCGTAGGAGTGAGCGATGGCGTGGTGGATCCAGATCTGGGCGATGATCTCGGAGAGCGGCATCTCATAGCCGCCGAGCGTCACCGTCTTCGCCAGATCGGCATCGGCGAGAGACTCGACGAACTTCGCCGAGGCTTCGTGCCCTTCGACGATCTCCTTGGCGAGCTGGTCACGGGTCTTGCCGGCCTGCTTCGAGATGGACTGGGCGTTCATCTGGGCGATCTGATCGACGCCGAGGCCGGAAAGCATGCCCCCACCGAGCATGGGGACGAGGTTCGCGGCGCCACCGGCCGTGGCCGCGACGTGGGCGAAGGCGTCGGCGGTGGTCCACTGGTGGCCGAGCTGGTGGTCCCAGTCCTTGACGTAGGTAGCGGCGGCAGCGGCGCGGGCACCGGCAAAGCGGATGCCGTCGGCGAGTTCTTTCTTCGAGATCATGGTCGAACCTCCCGGGTGTTGGGGCCGGATTATGGGCTGTGAAGTGGCTCGCGGCAAACGGCCGGGCGGATGGACGGCCGCGGGGGGAGAGTCCATGATCGGTCGTCACACGGGAAGAGGAGCATCAACATGACACCCCACGGGATTCTCCGGAGCAGCCTGAAGTCCATGCACGACCTGCTCGACAAGGCGGTCGAAGGGATGACCGCCGAGCATTTCAACTTCCGTCCGCAGGAGGGGGGCGTGAGCGCCTTCTTCAGCCTCTGGCACTACGTCCGGACGGAGGACAACATCATCAACTTCGTGGCGCAGCGGAAGCCTACCGTCTGGATGGAAGGCGGCTGGGACGTGCGCTTCGCGCTGCCGCGCACGAGCCAGGGCACGGGGATGACGACGGAAGAGGCGAACGCGGTCCAGATCCACGATGTCGCGGGATGGCTGGCCTACCAGCAGGGCGTCTGGAAGGCGACAGACGACTACCTCGCGAGCATGTCGCCGGAGGAGTTCGAGGCGCGGAAGGTGACGATCAAGCCGCTGGGTGAGATGTCGCTCTGGGACGGGATCTACGGGGTGTGCCTGAGCCACGGGTACCGACACGTCGGCGAAATCGAGTACGTGCGGGGCGTGCAGGGGCTTGGGGGGCTGACGATCTGACCCCTCACCCCCCGGCCCCCTGCTCCCGCTTCGCGGGCGAGGGGGAGTGTGGCGCGTCGTTCGCGCGTCGCCTGACGGCGACATTGCTCTCTTACTGGGTTGGAGGTGGTGGGGAGAGGCGGACGTAGTGGTAGATGGTGCGGAAGCCCATGCGTTCGTAGACGGGGAAGCCCATTTCGGAGGCCTCGAGGCAGGCGGCGGTGGCGCCGAGTTCGCGGCCAGCGGCGGCGGCGACGGAGGTCATGGCAGCGCCGAGGCCACGGCGCCGAAATGAGGGGGCGACGTAGATGTTGGTGATCCCCGCCATGCCGTCGCTGACGACGACCATCGAGCGGGCGACGGGGACGCCCCCGGCGTGCCCCACAAAGAGCTGGATACCGGGGAGCTGGCTGACCGCGTTTGCCAGCGCCTCGTCGCCATCGCGCCGGCGGCTATGGCGGCCGGTCTCCTCGGCATCAGCGTCGGCGTAGGCGGCGGCGCCTTCGGGTCCGGTCACGCACCGGACGTCGAGGCCCGGGATGGTGAGCGGCGTGGAAGGGAGCGACTCGAGGAGCATCGCCGGTTCGCGGGACTGTTCGGCGTAACCGAGCGACTTCGCCGCTTCGAGAACAGCCAGGTCGTCGGGGTCGCGCAGCCAGAGATAGAAGGGAGTGCGCCGGCAGCGGTACCACTCCCGGGCGAATTCGACCGCCGCGACCGGGTCTTTGGCGGGAAGGAGGACCAGCGCCTGGTTCGAATCGGTGTCTTCGACGCCACTGTCGAAGAGGAGCCATGGGCCCTCGCGGGCGACCGTGGCGGTGGCGAGGGCTGCCCCAACTGCAGTGAGCCCGTGGACGGAGTTACGGTGCATGGCGTCGCGGATCTTGCGGTCCATCCATCCATGGTAACGGCCGTGGCGCTGGGGACGACGATCGACGATGATCGTTCGACACCGGACGGGGGCGACCATGGAACAGCCGAACCAGCAGTCCATCGACAAGATGTGGAACTACGCGGCGAAGTTCGCGGAGAAATCGGGGACACACCTTCACCCGGATCGGTTCATCACCGAAGGCGTGGTCCTGGGGCTGGCTTCGAACATCGACAAGTTCGGGCGGCCGCTCTGCCCCTGCAACTTCTACCCGTCGAAGGACGAAAACGGCAACTGGCCGGAGGGACTCTACCTGCCGCGCGAGGAAGAAGTGAAACGGCGGGACTGGATCTGCGCCTGCGACGAGATGCAGAAGTTCAAGTACTGCCACTGCCTGCTTTTCGTGACGGAAGAGGGGCTGCCGATCACGGAGCACCTGCCGGAGGACCATGAGGGCCGCGAGATCTACGGGCTGGTGACCGACCCGACCCCGGACAAGGGGCGGGCGCTGGCAAAGGCGCTGGAGAAGCAGCAGAGCGCGGAGTAGGGCGCCCCGTGGACTTTTCGCGCTACCCCGCGCTGGGTGAGATGCAGGCGGTACCGCTCTTCGGCTTGCTCGGGTTCCGGTTCACGGACGCTGACGACGGCCGGGTGGAAGTGACGCTGGATGCGACGCCCGCCTCGCACAACCTCTACGGGATCGTCCACGGTGGCGTGTGGCTCGTGGTCGCGGATTCGGCGATGGGCGGAGCCCTCTCGACGGTGGTGGGTGCGGGGGAGCGCGTGTTGACGACCCAGGCGGAGTTTCGCTGGCTCCGGGCGCTGGAGGGCGACAGGCTGACGGCGCGGGCCCGGGTGCTGCACCGGGGACGGTCGGTGAGCCACTGCGCGGTTGAGATGTTCGACGGGGCGGAGCGGCTGGTGGGGCAGGGGAGCGGGACGTACGTGGTGGTGGTGGGTTAGGCCCCTCACCCCGGCCCTCTCCCCCTTCGGGGGCGAGGGAGGACGGCGGTGGCGACGCCGGCGCTGAGGGCGGACGGAGACGCGCTATTGCCCGGTGAGGTGGCGGGGGTCGAGGAGGCGGTCGAGTTCGCGGGGGGTGAGGGGGGTCTGGCCCTCGGCGGCTTCGCGGATAGTGCGGCCGGTCGCGGCGGCGTCGTGGGCGATGGCCGCGGCGCGGTCGTAGCCGATGACCGAGGCGAGGGCGGTGACGAGGGCGATGCTCCGGGCGGCGAGGTCGGGGCCTGTGGCCGTGGCGGCGATCCCGGCGACGCACTTCTCGGCGAGCAGGGTGGCGGCGTTGGCGAGAAGGTCGATCGACTGGAGGAGGTTGTAGGCAGCGACGGTCTGCATCGTGTTGAGTTCGAAGAAGCCCCACTGGCCGGCCATGGCGATCGTGGCGTCGTTCCCGGCGACCTGGGCTGCGGCCTGGATGACGGCTTCGGGGACGACGGGGTTCACCTTGCCGGGCATCATCGAACTGCCCGGCTGGAGCTCCGGCAGGGTGATTTCGCCGAGTCCGGCACGGGGGCCGCTGGCCATCAGGCGGAGGTCGTTGGCAATTTTCAGGAACGACGTGGCGACGACCCGGAGCTGGCCGCTGGCCTCGACGATCGCGTCGATCGACGACTGGCCCTGGAAGTGGTTCGTGGTCTCGCGCAGCTGCAGGCGTTCGAAGTCGTTGATGTAGGCGATGGCCCGAGCGGCGAACTGCTCGTGGGTCCCGGCCCCGGTGCCGACCGCGGTCCCGCCGAGGGCGACTTCGCGCAGCACCTCGGCGGCGGCCGTGACACGGCGGCGGGCGCGTTCGACCTGCCCGGCGTAGCCCCGGAACTCCTGCCCGAGGCGGATGGGCATGGCATCGACGAGATGGGTGCGCCCGGTTTTGACGACGCCGTCGAACTCGCCGGACTTCGCCTGGAGGGCCGATTCGAGGCGGTAGAAGGCGGGGAGAAGGCGCTTCTGGACGCCAGCGATCGCGGCGAGGTGCGTCGCGGTAGGGATGACGTCGTTGCTGGACTGGCCGAGGTTGACGTGGTCGTTGGGATGTACGGGTGCATAGACACCCTTCGGGCCGCCATCGAGGATCTCGTTGGCGCGGTTGGCGATGACCTCGTTGGCGTTCATGTTGGTGGAGGTGCCGGAACCGCTCTGGAAGACGTCAACGACGAACTCGGCATCCCAGCGCCCAGCGGCGACCTCCCCCGCGGCCATGACGATAGCCTCGGCGAGGTTGTCCGGGAGGAGTTCGAGGTCGTTGTTGGCGCGGGCGGCGGCGCGCTTGATGACGCCGAGGGCACGAATGAAGGCGGGCTGGAGGCGAAGGCCGCTGCCGGTGAAGTTCGCGGCGGCGCGGGCAGTGGCGATGCCGTAGTAGGCCTCGGCGGGGACGGGAAAGCCGCCGAGGGCGTCGTGCTCAAGGCGGGTGGCGGGCGTGGTCTCCATGCCGCCAATGTAGCAGCCGCGGCCGGTTTCGGGACGATGCCAGCGCGTCCGGGCCGACCGAACGTCAGGCTGGCGGGAGGCTGGCGAGGAGTTCAACGACCGCTTCGTTGAAGGCGGCGGGCTGGTCGATGTTCGCGGCGTGGCCGGCGTCCTGGATCATGACCTTGCGGGCGCCGGGGATCTTTCCCGCCATGTAGTCGGTGGCGTTGAGGAACGGTTCGTCCTTCGAGCCGACGAGGACAAGGGTGGGGACGGCGACGTGTTCGAGGGATTCGATGATGCGCGAGTCGAACTGGGCGAGCATGCCGCGGGCGGCAAGAGCCAGGCCTTTCGCCGAACGGTGGGTGCTGACGCGGACTTCGGCGCTGCCGCCGAGGGCGTCGAGGCCCTTTGTCTCGAAGGCCTTCGCGCGGGCTTCGGAAGTCGCGTTCCAGCCGTCGCGCGCCTTCGGGTTGCGGTAGCCGGGGCCGGTGTCGAAGAGCATGAGGGCGCGGACCATCTCCGGGTGGGCGACGTTGAAAGCGAGGGACATGTAGCCGCCGAGGGAGAGGCCCGCAATGACGGCTTTCTGGAGGCCGCAGGCGCGGAGGATGGCGGCCATGTCCTCGACCGTGGCCTGTTCAGAGTAGAGGGAGGGATCGTCGGGGCTGTCGCTCTGACCGTGGCCACGCATGTCCCAGGTGATGATGCGGTAGCGGTCCTTGAGGGCGGCGACCTGCCCGCGCCACATGGTGGCGGTGGCGCTGTAGCCGTGGCTGAGGAGCACAGCGGGGCCGGAGCCCTCGTCGCTATAGGAGATCTTGACGCCGTCGCGGTCGAGGTGGGCCATGGTGGTCCTCCGGGTGATTGGTCGTGGGCGCATTCTACGCCCGGGACTCAGGCTTCGCGCTCGGGGCAGGAGGCGCAGCGGGCGCGCGCGGCCGAGGGCTCGGAGGCGTCGAGCCCGGCGTCGCGGAGGATGGCCCGGAGCCGCCAGAGGGGGAGGCCAACGACAGCGCAGTAGCAGCCCTCGATGCCGGCGACGGTGGGGACGTCGTCGTCCTGGATGGCGTAGGCGCCGGCCTTGTCGAGGGGGCGGCCGCTGGCGACGTAGGCCTCGACTGCCGCTTCGGTTAGCTCCGCCAGCGTCACCCGGGCGAGACTGTGTCCGGCCAGGCGTCTGCCCGGGGCGACGACCGCGACCCCGGTGACGACCGTGTGGGGGCGGCCGCGCAAGGCGCGGAGCATGGCGGCAGCGTCGGCGGCGTCGCGGGGTTTGCCGTAGGAGCGTTCGGCGTCGAAGACGATCGTGTCGGCGCCGACGACGAGGGCACCGGGTTCGCGGGCGGCGACGGCTTCGGCCTTGGCCAGGGCGAGGCGCTCGGCGTCGGCGATGGGATCGCCGGTGAGGTCTTCGGCCGCATCCGAGGGCACGACTTCGAACGCCGGGACAAGCGCCGCCAGGAGTTCGAGGCGCCGGGGAGAGGCAGAGGCGAGGACGACGCGGGTCACGCCGGCTCCGCGAGCGAAAGCCGGGAGACACTCTCGATGTGGCCGGTCTGGGGGAACATGTCGAGGGGAGTGACGCTGTCGAGATGGTAGCCGTGGTCGACCAGGATGCGGAGGTCGCGGGCGAGGGTCGCCGGGTTGCAGGAGACGTAGACGACGACGGAGGGGCGGAACGTGGCGATGGCTTCGAGGACGTGGGCGTGGCAGCCCGGGCGCGGGGGGTCGAGGACGACGGCGTCCGGTGCGGATTCGAGCGAAGGCAGCAGTTCCTCGACCTTCCCAACGCGCATTTCGATGTTGGGGAAGGCTTCGATGTTCACGCGGGCGTCCTTCGCGGCGCTGTCGGACTCTTCGATGGCGACGACGCGGTCGAAGCGCTCGGCGAAGCAGACGGCGAAGGTCCCGACGCCGGCGAAGGCGTCGACGAAGAGCGAGCCCCGGGCGGGGAGGGCTTCGCCGACCAGCCGCAGCATCTGTTCGGCCTGGGCGGTGTTCACCTGGAAGAAGGCCGCAGCGCTGACCTGGAAGCGGTGCCCGCCGAGCGCTTCGACGTAGGTGCGCTGGCCTGATCCGACCGGCAGGCCGGCGATGGCGGGCTGGATGAGGAAGCTGCCGGTGGCGGCGTTGTGGCGGACCTGAACCTGGTGTAGGCCGGCCGCCTTGCCCTGGAGCGCTGGGAGGAGGTCGTTCACCCAGGGGACGGCGATGGGGCACTGTTCGACCTTGAGGAGGCCGCGGCCGTGGCGAGTGATGAAGCCGGCGTCGCCCCAGTTCTTGCCGGTGGAGAAGCGCATGTGGTTGCGGTAGGCCCAGGGGTCGCTGGCGCCGACGATGGGGCGGACGACGGAATCGTCGAGGCGGCCGATGCGGCGAAGCTGTTCGCGGACGACGGCTTCCTTGGCGGCGAGCTGGGCGGGATAGGCCATGTGCTGGAGCTGGCAGCCGCCGCACTGGCCGAAGAGTGGGCACCGCGGCTCGACCCGGTCGGCCGAGGCTTCGATGACCCGTTCGACGGCGGCTTCGAGGTAGTCGGCGTGGGGGCGTTCGACGACGGCTTCGACAGTTTCCCCGGGGATGCCAAAGGAGACTAAGACGACGCGGCCGTCCGGGGCGTGGGCGAGCGAAGCGCCCCCGAAAACGGGTGATTCGAGGCGCAGGGTGAGGCGTTCGCCCTCGCCGGGCGTGGGAGTGCGGCGTCGGTGTCGGGGCATTGTTATCAGGGTAGAGGCGCAGGCGGTGAGGGGCGAGGAACGGCGCTGTCGGCGTCCGTAGTGCCTCAAAAGTAGCGGTTACCGGAGTTTGCAGGGTTGCCTCATAAGACGGTTACCCAACATCTGCGGCGAGACTGGCATCTTCGCGGTCCAGGCGCCAGAGCTTCCGTTCCAGTTGGTCGATCCTTCGCTGGAGCTCGGCTGGATTGAGCGATGCCTTCAGTCCCTGAAGCCCGGCACGTTCCTCTGGGCTCAGCACACCCGATTCCAGGAGCCGGTGGTAGGCGGTTCGTGGCACGTCGTAGTGCTTCAGGACGCGGGCGCCGGTGCGGTCCTTTGCCACGAGCTTGCGCACGGGCCGAAAGAAGTTGAGTTGGGCGCAGACCAACGGGTACAGCCGGCCCAGGATGGCGTGGGCTTCTCGGCTGGCGTAACGGTCGTAGCCCACCTGCCTCCGCACCGTCAGCCA